>NZ_CP172421.1:0-4012682 GCF_050813845.1 Burkholderia sp. F1
GTCGCGGACAACCCCGGCATTTCGTATAACCCGCTCTTCCTGTACGGCGGCGTCGGCCTCGGCAAGACCCACCTGATCCACGCGATCGGCAACCAGCTGCTGCTCGACAAGCCGGGCGCGCGGATCCGCTACATCCACGCCGAACAGTACGTGTCCGACGTCGTGAAGGCGTACCAGCGCAAGGCGTTCGACGATTTCAAGCGCTACTATCATTCGCTCGACCTGCTGCTGATCGACGATATCCAGTTCTTCTCCGGCAAGTCGCGCACGCAGGAAGAATTCTTCTACGCGTTCGAGGCGCTGGTCGCGAACAAGGCGCAGGTGATCATCACCAGCGATACGTACCCGAAGGAGATTTCGGGGATCGACGATCGCCTGATCTCGCGCTTCGATTCGGGCCTCACCGTCGCGATCGAGCCGCCCGAGCTGGAAATGCGCGTCGCGATCCTGATGCGCAAGGCCCAGTCGGAAGGCGTGAACCTGTCGGAGGACGTCGCGTTCTTCGTCGCGAAGCACCTGCGCTCGAACGTGCGCGAGCTCGAAGGCGCGCTGCGCAAGATCCTCGCGTACTCGAAGTTCCACGGCCGCGAGATCTCGATCGAGCTGACCAAGGAAGCGCTGAAGGACCTGCTGACCGTGCAGAACCGGCAGATCTCGGTCGAGAACATCCAGAAGACCGTCGCCGACTTCTACAACATCAAGGTCGCCGACATGTATTCGAAGAAGCGTCCGGCGAACATCGCGCGGCCGCGGCAGATCGCGATGTACCTCGCGAAGGAGCTGACGCAGAAGAGCCTGCCGGAAATCGGCGAGCTGTTCGGCGGGCGCGATCACACCACCGTGCTGCACGCGGTGCGCAAGATCGCCGACGAACGCAGCAAGGATGCGCAGCTCAACCACGAGCTGCACGTGCTCGAACAGACGCTGAAGGGTTGACCGGAACGCCGGGTTGAGAATTCGGCGTCCGCCCCAATTTAAGGGGGGCGGTTCGGTTTTGAGGCACAATATAGGTTTGACCGCTCCGGCGGCGAAGGGCCAAGAGCCCGGCCGGCAGGGCGTTGCGAGGCTGCTGCAGGCCGTTATCTCAACGAAGGAACTCTATGCAACTGGTCAAGACCGAACGAGACACCCTCCTCAGGCCGCTGCAAACGGTCAGCGGCATCGTCGAACGCCGCCATACGTTGCCGATCCTCGCCAACCTGCTGATCACCAAGAACGGCGCGGACGTTTCGTTCCTGTCGACCGACCTCGAGCTGCAAATCACGACGCGCGCCGATTTCGGCGTCGGCAACGACCAGGTTGCGACCACCGTTGCCGCCCGCAAGCTGCTCGACATCCTGCGCGCGATGCCTGACGGCCAAGTGACGCTGTCGCTCGCCGACAAGCGCCTGACGGTTCAATCGGGCAAGAGCCGCTTCGCACTGCAGACGCTCGCGGCCGACGAGTTCCCGACCGTCGCGCAGGCGAAGGATTTCGGCGCGAGCCTCAGCGTCCCGCAGAAGTCGTTCCGCCAGCTGCTCGGCATGGTGCACTTCGCGATGGCGCAGCAGGACATCCGCTACTACCTGAACGGCATGCTGCTCGTCGTCGACGGCGACCAGCTGATGGCCGTTGCGACCGACGGCCACCGCCTCGCGTTCTCGTCGATGAAGATCGAGGGCGGCGCATTCGGCCGCCAGGAAGTGATCGTGCCCCGCAAGACCATCCTCGAACTGCAGCGTCTGCTCGAGGACATCGACGACACCGTCACGATCGACATCGCGCAGACCCAGGCGAAGTTCACGTTCGGCCAGGTCGAGCTCGTGTCGAAGCTGGTCGAGGGCAAGTTCCCCGACTTCCAGCGCGTGATCCCGAAGGCGCACAAGAACACGTTCGAGATCGGCCGTGAGGAACTGCAGCGTTCGCTGCAGCGCGCAGCGATCCTGACGTCGGACAAGTTCAAGGGCGTGCGCTGCATCATCGCGCCGGGCCAGTTGAAGATCATGTCGACCAACGCCGACCAGGAAGAGGCGCAGGAAGAGCTGGAAATCGCCTACCAGGGCGACACCGTCGACATCGGCTTCAACGTCACGTACCTCCTCGACGTGCTCGCGAACCTGAAGGTCGACACCGTGCAGGTAAGCCTCGGCGACGCCAGCTCGAGCGCCCTGATCACGGTGCCCGAGAACGACGAGTTCAAGTATGTCGTGATGCCGATGCGCATCTGACGCGCGCGACATCACGACACACACCAGGGGGCGGCAAGCCCCTTTGGCGTTTTTATGGCGAATCTAAAACCCATCCTTTTGGCACCGGGCCGGCGCCTTGGACGGGTCAGGAAAACTGGAGCGGCCCGGCGTTTTCGTGAAGAAACGCACCGCGCCGCCGCTTGAGTGGCCTCGCAGAACCGGAAGATATCCATGAGTGAACAGCACAATACGCAGCCCGATAACAGCAGCTACGGCGCCTCGTCGATCCAGATCCTCGAGGGTCTGGAGGCGGTGCGCAAGCGCCCCGGGATGTACATCGGCGACACGTCGGACGGCACCGGTCTGCATCACCTCGTGTTCGAGGTGCTCGACAACTCGATCGACGAAGCGCTCGCCGGGTACTGCAACGACATCCACGTGACGATTCATGCCGACAACTCGATTTCCGTGACCGACAACGGCCGCGGAATTCCGACCGACGTGAAGATGAACGACAAGCACGAGCCGAAGCGCAGCGCCGCCGAGATCGTGATGACCGAGCTGCATGCCGGCGGCAAGTTCGACCAGAACAGCTACAAGGTGTCCGGTGGCCTGCACGGCGTGGGCGTGTCGTGCGTGAACGCGCTGTCGAGCTGGCTGCGCCTCACCGTGCGCCGCGACGGCAAGAAGCGTTTCATGGAGTTCCATCGCGGCGTTGCGCAGGACCGCGTGATCGAAACCGTCGACGGCGTGGAAGTGTCGCCGATGCTGGTGACCGGCGATACCGAGAACCGCGGCACCGAAGTGCACTTCATGGCCGATCCGACGATCTTCGGGACCGTCGAGTATCACTACGACATTCTTGCCAAGCGGATGCGCGAGCTTTCGTTCCTGAACAACGGCGTGCGGATTCGCTTGACGGACCTGCGCTCGGGCAAGGAAGACGATTTCGCGTTCGCCGGCGGTGTGAAGGGCTTCGTCGAGTACATCAACAAGACGAAGACCAATCTGCATCCGACCATCTTCCACGTGAACGGCGAGAAGGACGGCGTGGGCGTCGAAGTCGCGATGCAGTGGAACGACAGCTACAACGAAAACGTGCTGTGCTTCACGAACAACATTCCGCAGCGGGATGGCGGCACGCACCTGACCGGCCTGCGGGCCGCGATGACGCGCGTCATCAACAAGTACATCGCCGACAACGAAATCGCGAAGAAGGCCAAGGTCGAGACTTCCGGTGACGACATGCGCGAAGGGCTTTCGTGCGTGCTGTCCGTGAAGGTGCCGGAGCCGAAGTTCAGCTCGCAGACCAAGGACAAGCTGGTTTCTTCCGAAGTGCGTGCGCCGGTTGAGGAAGTCGTCGCCAAGGCGCTGGAAGAGTTCCTGCTCGAAACGCCGAACGACGCGAAGATCATCTGCGGGAAGATCGTCGAAGCCGCGCGTGCGCGCGATGCCGCGCGGAAGGCGCGGGAAATGACGCGTCGCAAGGGCGTGCTCGACGGCGTCGGCCTGCCGGGCAAGCTCGCGGACTGCCAGGAGAAAGACCCGGCGAAGTGCGAAATCTACATCGTCGAGGGTGACTCGGCGGGTGGGTCGGCCAAGCAAGGGCGTGATCGGAAGTTCCAGGCGATCCTGCCGCTGCGCGGCAAGGTGCTGAACGTCGAGAAGGCTCGGTACGACAAGCTGCTGTCGTCGGAACAGATCGTGACGCTCGTGACCGCGCTTGGGTGCGGGATCGGCAAGGACGATTACAACCTCGACAAGCTCCGCTATCACCGCATCATCATCATGACCGACGCGGACGTCGACGGTGCGCACATCCGGACGCTGCTGCTCACGTTCCTCTATCGACAAATGCCGGACATGATCGAGCGCGGGTATGTGTATATCGCGCAGCCGCCGCTTTACAAGATCAAGGCGGGCAAGGATGAGCGGTATCTGAAGGATGATGTGGAGCTCAACGCGCACATGCTGCGGTTGGCGCTGCAAGGGTCGGAGCTGGTGCCCGGCGAGAATGCGACAGCGATTTCGGGCGATGCGCTTGGGGAGCTCGCGCGGTCGTATCTGATGTCGCAAAGCGTGATCGAGCGACTCAGCCGCCTGTATGACCCGGCCGCGCTCGAAGCCATCATGGATGGGGTTGTGATCGATCTCTCCAGCGAGGCTTCTACGGAGGCTTCGGCGAAGGCGCTTCACGCCGCGCTGCATGATGAAGCGCTCAAGAATGAAGTGCGGGTTGTGCCTTCGTATGATGCGGTGCGCGAGCTGCGGTCGCTGCGCGTCGAGCGCGCGCATCACGGGAATGTGCGGGTTTCCGTCATCGATGAGGAATTCCAGCATACGGCGGATTATCAGCAACTCGTGACCACCGCGAATACGTTCAAGGGGCTTATTGGGGCAGGCGCGGTCATCAAGCGTGGGGAACGCAGCATGGCTGTTGCGGACTTCAAGAGCGCGATGAAGTGGCTGCTTGCGGATGCCGAGCGGAACGTGTCGAAGCAGCGGTATAAGGGGCTGGGGGAGATGAACCCCGAGCAGCTTTGGGAAACGACGATGGATCCGACGGTGCGGCGACTGCTGCGCGTGCAGATCGAAGACGCGATTGCGGCGGATGGGATCTTTACTACCCTCATGGGGGATGAGGTCGAGCCGCGGAGAGCGTTTATCGAGTCGAATGCGTTGAGGGCGGGGAATATTGACGTTTGACGCAGTCACGTGACGCTGAAAGTGAAAAAGGCTCCTCTTGGAGCCTTTTTCTCATTTGGATTGCGTACGTCATATTGTCGATTGACCCAATCATCTCCTTTGGCTAACGGCGACTATCCACTGGCATTGGATTTCGCAATGTGACGGTCGGGAGTTCACCGTCAGCGATGTCGTTGGAATGCAGCAGCGTGGGGTTGGACAAAGACGCCATCACCTTTTGCGAGTGCCTGCGTGAAGCGTTCGTCTACTTCGGTGGCACGCCCGAGCAGGTGCTGTGCGAAAACGCGAAGTCGGTGGTTATCGAGCGAGATGCATTCGACGAAGTCCAGCACCCGCTAGTTTAAGTGAGAGGCTATGTCCGGCGTTTCAGGGGGCTGCTCCAGATTGTCACGACCAGGTCGTGACACTGCCACATGCTCATAACTTGCAGAAAGATTTGCAGAGATGACAGGCTCCCGACGACACAAAAATTCCAAGCTTAAATACGGAGTCAAGTGCGCCGCTTTTAAAGTACTCTTACGTCATATACGGCGAACGGCACTACAATCATCAACGACGCCGGCACATCTATTGATTCACGGGGAAAAATATGAGCAAGTACTGCGGGGACGACGATCCAAAATCCATCTTGGAAGCAGCCATCCATTGGCGTGACGCTGCTCTGCTAGGTAATGGCTCCGTCCTGACAAGTCAGGAGCTTTGGACAACATCTGCCCTGGAGCTGCTCGACGAACACTTCGTGAAGAATCCCGACCTCGGGGACGGTAAGTTTCTTGAGAAACTGGAACATCAGCTCGCACCAGTTGAGAGCTCTGCAAAGCAGTTGGTAGCTGAAATGATGTGGCTGCTATATCTCTGCCCAAGTAGCCTAACCGCAGCTCACAAGCGAAAGACTGTCCAGACCATTTGGGCGTGGTCAGGTGAGCCATCTCCGACGGACTCGCGTTGGCTGGATGAGGATGTTCTTGCGGGCGTAGGTAGCGCTGGCCCCGGCTTCAATCAAAACCAATGGCGCGAGCTCGTCTTCGTGATCAACTTCCTCCGCCGCTTCCGCGAGCTGAGCGGTGATGATCAACAGGCATTGACGGAAGACGGTTGGGCGTTTGACGAATGGCTCCGCCAAGTTCCAGATTGGGAAGCAAGACAATTTCGTCACATGCTGCTCTTCCTGCTGTTTCCTGACGACTTCGAGCGCATCTTCGGGCAGAACGATCGGAAGACCATCGTTCGTCATTATTCGAAGCGCGAGCAGCGCGCCGTTAATCGCATGGATCCGGTTCAGCTAGATCGAGAACTGCAAGCGATTCGGAAACGCCTTGAGGCAGAGCGCGGAACAACGCAGCTGGACTATTACGTGCCTCCATTGAAGGGAGAATGGCGTAGTGAAACATTCGCAACAGCAACGGAGAGCGTAACGGCAGAGCACATCCGACTGGCATTGCAGGAAATCGATCAGGAAGGTGTGCCGAAGGACGCCGAATCCACTGGCTACGATTTGCTATACAACGGCAAGCGCTATCCGCCCAAATTGGTTCTGTCGCTGGCAGTTAAGCACGCTACGGGGGAACCACTTGATCGTGCTGTCTTCTCAGGAGGGGAAGCCTCATCGGCATTTCGCTTGCTGCGGCGCCTCGACTTCGAGATCGAAGCGAAGGACGAACCCGCAGATGGCATTCCGGAGCTCGTGAACCGCTTTCTCAAACAGGCGAGCGATGCAAAAGAGCTCGGTACAAAAGGCTACCTCAGCGAGTATCGCAACCTCAAAATTCGGGTGAGCTTTGGCAAAGGCAATTTTGCCCAAATCCCATGGATCGCCTTTCTCGGCAACGGACAATCAGTCAAGAATGGGATTTACCCTGTTCTACTTCTCTACCCGGAGCAGCAGCGATTACTGCTGTGTTACGGGGTAAGTGAGGAAAGTCTGCCCACTCTGGATTGGGGCGAACTAGAAGGTGCACAAACCGTAAAAGGATGGTTCGTAGAACGTTATAGTCGACCGCCCGGTCGCTACGGCACGTCCTTCATTCGCGCAGCCTATGACCTCACGCAACCGCTGCCGATGGCTGAGCTGCAACAAGATTTGGACGATGTCATCGACATCTATAGCCAGGTGCTTGCCGCCAACAATGAGGAAGAATTGCCAGAAGTAGTCGAGCCAGAGCAATCTGACGAACCACTCCCTGTAAGAGTGGACCTTCGTGAATCAATCGAGGCATTCGGCAATGCTTTACGTGCTAGTGGCGTAAAGTTTGGTGACTATCACGATGGGCTCGTCGCCTCCTTCGTTTCAAGTCTGGTCACCAAACCACTGGTTATCCTGACCGGCCTTTCCGGTTCGGGTAAGACGCAAATCGCCATTCGCTTCGGTGAGTGGCTCGGTAAAGATCGGCTTCACGTTGCCGCAGTGCGCCCTGACTGGACTGGTGCCGAAGCATTGTTCGGCTACGAAGACGCACTCAAGCGAGAGCTCGACGGACGCCGCGCCTGGACGGTTCCAGCGCCGTTGGAATTCATCCTCAAAGCCGCAGCTGATCCACAGCATCCCTATTTACTGCTCTTGGATGAAATGAACCTCGCACACGTCGAGCGCTACTTCGCGGACGTGCTATCGGGCATGGAGTCTGGGCAACCTTGCATCCCGAACCTCCATAAGGGAACGGACGAATGTTGGCGACTACGAGCCAATGCGAATAAGCAGGTACCTCTTCCGAGAAATCTGTGGATCGTCGGCACCGTCAACATCGACGAAACGACCTACATGTTTTCGCCGAAGGTACTCGATCGTGCCAACACTTTCGAATTTCGCGTGCACTCAAGCGACCTGTCGATCGAAGCTATCAAGCCACAACCATGTGTACCGGGTGACCAAGAATTGGTGAGGGGGTTGCTGAGCATTGCACAAGACGACGGTTGGCATCGAGATCGCCCCAACGACACGACCAGCGAGCTAACCCAGCGCTTACGGCAACTGCACGAACTGTTGAGCCGGTACAGCCTCGAGTTCGGTCATCGCGTGTTCTATGAAACGATACGATTCGCTGCCTTGGCACAAGAAGCGGGAATCGGCGGCCTAGCACCGGTCGTGGATCGGATTGTCATGCAGAAGATACTGCCTAGACTGCATGGATCACGTCGACGCCTAGAATTGCCTCTGCTGGCACTCGCGCAGTTCTGCCGTGATCTGCCGGATACGGTCGCGACCGATGACAAGTTACCGACAATAGCAATCGAGGAAGTCCCTGAGCAGGGCGCGGTGCTTCCGCTTGCTTATGCCAAAGCCATCCGCATGCTTCGCAGCCTGCGTGCCAATCAATTTGCTAGCTTTACGGAATAATCCGTGCGCGCTGTTTCAGAAGCTTTCGCTCATCTTCGAGATTCGGCGGGGAACATCACCGCGAGGTTACACATTGCGGTTTTACCCCGTCGCTCTACTGCTCCGTGTGCGACACTTTGGGCTCCAGAAAGTGCCGAAACGGCTATTGAGCCGGTAGGTACAGTCGAACTCTTGGAGGGGATGGAGTACCGGTATTCTTGGGAGAATTTCGGATCAGATGTCGGCTGTCTGATTGCAGATCCCGAAGAAGTTTTTCAGCCCGATTCCTTCGACGGAACGTCCGGCCGCCTACGGCCCGGACTTGCGACCGGCACGATACGTGTCGTACTCCGCACCGACGTCGGCACACTAGGTCAGATGGAACTCGAGGTCCGATCCCGCAAACTCTCGTACCTATCTGAGTATCGCTGGATGCTACGTGACATCGCGGAGCGAATGACCGAGCTGGTAATGGATCGCTTCGCAGTGAGTGATGCACGCTTTGAGCTCGACGAAACGCGTGACGCCGTTACGCTCTATCAACGCTTCACGTTTTTGCGTGCGCTATTTGAAAGTGAAAACTTCCAGGGAGCGCTCCGCGAGATCATCCGACGCCCTCACACTGCTTGGGAAACCTCGAGAGAGATGGTTCGTGCCGGTGCGGGAATACGAGCTGACTCGCGCGTCCTCCGGCAATTCGCCAAAAGCGGCCCGCGATCGGCTTGGCCTGACGGGTCTCTCAAATCTGTCCCGTCCTATCTGGAACAGACACAAACCGAGGCAACACACGACACCACCCCCAATCGGTTCGTTAGGTTTGCCCTAGAACATTGGCTTCAGATACTCGGCGACATCGATCGTAGCCTTTCCAAGGCTCAGGCGACGCCCGCAACAACGCGTGGGCGACGGGAAATTTCAGTCGTGATGTCGCAGTTGGAAGAAGTGCTTCATCACGACGTGTTTACTGATGTGGGGCGACTTACGAGATTTCCTGCCGACGATCAGGTACTCCAGAAGCGCGAAGGCTATCGGGACATCTTCAAGGCCTACGTGGAGACCGAGTTTGCGGCTCGTCTCTCTTGGCAATCATCACCTGAAGTCTATGGTGCCGGACAGCGTGATGTCGCAACGCTCTACGAGTATTGGGCGTTTATTCAGCTATCACAGGTGATCGCAGACCTTGTTGGTCACACATTTGATTTGAGTCCGCTAGTGCAATCTCGCTTGAGCGGTTTGACTGTTGGCATCCGTACCGGCGTAGAGACTATTCTGTCAGGAGTGGTCAACCGCTTTGACCGGCGTATGCGGGTAGAGCTCTGCTTCAATCGAACCTATCGGCGAGGTACCGCAGGTATTGCGTCCTGGACAAGACCAATGCGCCCGGACTATTCCTTGTTGATCAGCCCGGCCGACGACGAACCATCGTCTTTTGAGCCAATTGCGCTCCATTTCGATGCGAAGTATCGGGTCGATTTCGTTCGAGAGATTTTTGGTGCCGACAATGGAGAGGAAGGCACCGACACCTCAGAATTGTCGACTCATTTTGAGCGCGGCGGCCCTCTCCGTGCAGACCTATTAAAGATGCATGCGTACCGCGACGCTATTCATCGGACAGCAGGTGCGTATGTGCTGTATCCAGGAGGGGACGACGAAGGAGATGGTCTCCGATATCCGGAATATCACGAGCTCCTACCAGGGTTGGGTGCGTTCGTATTGCGGCCGACCGACACGGGTATTGCGAGCGGCGCACCGGCGCTACGACGATTTATCAACGACGTACTGGATCACGTCGCAACACGCCTAACAAAACATGAGCGCGGTCGGTACTGGCTGCGGGAAGCGTACGACTCGTCACTTCTTGGGCGATCAACTCAATTGCTCGTGCCGCCACCCGATGCGAGCGTGCTTCTAGGGTTCGTGAAGAGTCTCGAACATTGGCGATGGATTCGAGAACGTAAATCGTACAACGTGCGGACGGAAGGCCGGCGCGGTGGCGTTCATGCTGGCGCAACCCTCTTGAGTAGCCAACTTCTGCTTCTCTATTGCCCCTCCATACAAGAGGTCGCACTGGCTCGCATCGTTTCCGATGCAGAGGAAGTTTCGGAAGCCGGGATGATTGCAGCAGGTTATCCCACCCCACGTGGGAACTATTGGTGCGTGCAGATCCAGTGGCTTACGCATAATCAATGGCTTCAGGGACTTTCGCCTAACTCGATCGATACGTATGTCAGAAATCTAGGGCTGGAGTACGGCGAACCTACCCGCGTCTCATGGAGCGAAATCCTATCGGGTACTGACGGCACGTGACTTCTCGATAAGCGTGAGGCAATTGGCCGCGAGCACTGGCATCACCTCCTCACTCGAGGAAGCCGAACATGATACCGCTGGTGTCCCTATACCGTTTGGCTAATCTGCATGCCATTGATTCATCAGGCGTCTCTATTCCCGTAAACTCAAACAGCAGCACCGCAAAAAGCGCGGGCCGCATGGGCTGCCACCCATACGACCCGCTGACCACAACCAACTCATCTCGGGAGTTGACCATGGCTAACGCCAATCATAAGTCACGTCCAAAGAAACGCAATCTGAATACCAGGCTTGCGATGATCCTCCGCAGCTCGCCAGACCGTCCCAAGAGAGGCTGGCCGTACATGCCATGGATGAGCGTCATCGATGCTCACTTCAAGCTGTTCGGATTCGAACCTGGTGACCGCGTCTTTCTCGACATCAATCACAAGACCCGGCAAATCACCATCACGCCCGACTACAGCGAGCTTGTCCCGCGAGAGCAAGCGGCGTAACAGCAAGGGCCGCTTTGTGCGGCCCTTGCTGTTTGGTCGTTGGTTCCAGCGCGAAATACCCTCCGTTAGCGTGACTTCAGCTCCCCGTTCCTCGCTGGGCTGCCGCGGTGATTATTCAACAGTCACCTTTAGCAACCGTCACAAACAAAAGTAGCCTTGCAGCTGTAGCTGGCTTCGCCACCGAGGCCAGCAAGCGTCCGTCTCACCGCATAACTCAAAGCCAATCACCCAAGAGCCAAAATCCCGACTCACCCCAAGACCCAGAAAATTTCCTCGACGGATCGTCACCAATCTCCCGATATCGCAGCCAATGCCTCATACACGCGCGGCAATCTTGGCTAACAACCTCCAATATCACGGCAGATTTAAAATATCGGCCCAATATTGCTTCCCCCTTTCGATAACCTTGCGGTACGATCTGCGCAAACAATTAATCCGGGGCCGCAGATGTATCCGTTTTCCTTAGCCGAGATTGCTAAGCAGTTTCTCACATTACAAAACAACCGATTGTTCACGATTACCACGCCGCTGTCCGGGCGTTCAGAGCTCGTACTAACCGAGTTCGACTGTGAAGAGGGGCTTGGACAGCTGTTCGAGCTCAAACTCAAATTCGCGTCTCAAGATCCCAACATCGAGCTCAAGAAGCTGATCGGCAAACCGGTCACAGTCACGCTGCAATTGACTGACGCGACGGCCAGTTCGGAGGAACGCTACTTTCACGGCTACGTGACGGACTTCGAGCACACCGGCACGGATGGCGGTCTCGCAACCTACGAGGCAATCGCGCGGCCCTGGATCGCCTTCATGGACCGTCGCCAGGACATCCGCATCTTCCAGGAACAGACGGTCGAGGAAATCCTGGACGCCGTGTTTCATCGGTATCGGAAATTCGGCGACGTCGCGTTCCGCCTGCAGAAACCGATCGCGAATCGCAGCTACTGCACGCAGTACAAGGAAACGGACTTGGCGTTCGCGCTACGGCTGATGCAGGAGGAAGGGCTGTTCTTCTATTTCGAGCATGCAAAGGATGGCCACAAGCTGATCATTAGCGATACCTCGGTCAGCGCGAAGCCGATCCCCGGCCGCACGCCGTCCTTACGCTACTCGGCCGACGAGATTCTCGACGACGAACAAGTGATCACATCGTTCGCGGCACGTCGGCAATTGACCTCCGGGAGCACGACGCTCAAGACCGTGGACTACAAGGCCCCCGGAGCAAGACGGCAGGCCGAGGACGACACCGGCATCAATCAGGGCGAAGTCGACAACTACGAGGTCTACGATTACCTGGGCGCGCATGGCTTCCAGGATAGCGACCGCGGCGAACAGCTCGCTCGGTTTCGCACCGAGGCACTTGCCGCCCACAGCAAGATTTTCGTCGGAGGGAGTAACTGTCGACGTCTCGCTCTCGCTCATTACATGCAAATCGAGGATCACTACGATCACGAACATGCGCAGCCCGAAGAGCGGCAATTCCTGCTGACCTCGATTCGTCACCATGGAACGAACAACTACCAGGCACGACAGGGAGTCGCGACCTATGTGACCGAATTCAAGTGCATTCGCAAGAAGATTCCGTACCGACCGCTACGGACGATTCCGCACCCGGTCATCCACGGAATCCAGACTGCGATCGTGGTTGGCCCTCAAGGGGAGGAAATCTTTACGGACGAACTCGGCCGGGTGAAGGTCCAATTCCATTGGGACCGGCTGGGTAAGAGAAATCAGGCGAGCTCGTGCTGGGTTCGTGTCGCGCAGCCGTGGGCGAGCGGCGGCTTCGGGATGATCCAGTTGCCTAGAATCGGCAACGAGGTGGTCATCGTATTCGGGGACGGCAATCCCGATCGCCCCTTGATCATCTCGTCCGTCTATAACGCGCAGAACATGCCGCCGTGGCAACTTCCTGCGAACGCGACGCAAAGTGGGATTCTGACGCGGTCGACCACCGGCGGAAATGCCAACACCGCGAACGCGTTGCGCTTCGAGGACAAAAGGGGACAAGAAGAAGTCTGGTTGCACGCCGAGAAGGATCAACGCATTGAAGTCGAGAATGACGAATCGCACTCGGTCGGCAACGATCGCGATAAATCGATCGGCAACGACGAGAAGGCCAAGATCGGCCGAAACTGGACGCTCTCCACCGGCGGCGTCAAGTTCGAGACGGTCGGCCTTGCATCCGTGCAAAGCGTGGGGCTCGGCAAGATGCTCAACGTCGGGCTTGCCTACAACGTCAACGTGGGTGGGCTATACCTGCGCAATGTCGTACTGCAGATGGCCAGCACGGTCGGGCTGAGCCGCGTCGACCGGGTAGTGCAGGACTGGACCGCGCACGTCGGCCATACGTACGCAGTGACGGTGCGCGGCAAAGCGGTTGGAGATGCCGTCAAGCGCGATCAGGAAAATCCGCTCGATATCTCACCGGACTTCAGCCCGCAGATCCCGGATCACGTTGAGAGCGCCGACAGCAACCAGATCCGAATAACCGACAAAGGTCAGGCGAGCCTGTCGGGCTCGTCAACTGCGCAACTGATCGGCCCGGGCGGGACGATCACGATCGATGCAGCGGGTATCCATCTCAAAGGCAAAGGCATTTATCTCGACGGCCCCGTTACGCAAAGCGGTGGCAACGCAAAAGCCCTGGCGCCTGTGATCGAGGCTGACTGCGCAGAATGCGCGAAAAAAACGACCAGTGCACACCCGGTGGATGTTGCTACAGGTCAGAAGCTGCTTACGCACGACGACTTCACTTTGCCGGGTCGAGTGCCGATCCAATGGAACCGGAGATACCGAAGCGCAGACCAGAGAAATGGCGGCTTTGGCGTCGCGTGGAAGTTGCAATATGCGACGGAAGTCCTTGTACATACCGCACCGGATGGCACACGAAAGCTGATCTATGTCGATTTCGACGGCCGGCAACTGCACTTCCCATCTCTCGAGATCGGTCAGGAACACTTCCATCCGCTCGAGAAGTACACACTCGCCCGACTTGAGGATCGAGCAAATCAACCCGCCTACGCGGTGCGCTTTCCGAATGGACTCGTCGAAACTTACGGGCCGCACCCGCAGGATCCGAATCGGCAACTGTTGCAGCGATATGAAACGCGCGACGGACAAGCACTGACGTTCGCGTACACATCAACCGGCACCTTGCAAGAAGTTCGCAACAACGTCTACGCGGTCGCGTGCCGGCACGATGATCACGGGCGGATTACCGAGGTACACCTGCTGGACGAACACGGCGATTCGAAACAGAAGCTAGCCGCTTACCAGTACAACGAACAGGACGACATGGTGAAGGCGGTCGACCGCAGCGGACAAGTCTGGCGGTATCGCTATGTGAACCACTTGCTCACAAGCTACGAAACCCCGGCCGGCGCGACGTTTGTCGCTGAATGGGACGGTGACGTGCCGTCCGCTCGCTGCGTGCGCACATATGCCTACACCCTCGGCGAAGATGGCAAACAAACCATTACTCTCGATACGCGATTTAACTATTTGCCAGCCGCCCAGATGACGCGCGTATCTGACGCAGCTGGGAACACTACGACGTACCGTTACAACGGCCTGTGGGCAGTCGACCAAATCACCCATCCGGACGGTAGCACCGAACTCACGGAATTCGATGAGATGGGGAATGTCTCTGGGCGAGTCGACGCGCTCGGACGCAAGACACAAATCGTCAGTGACCAACAAGGCAATCCCATCGCAATTCGCGACGCCGCGGGCCATCTGACACGAATCGAGTACAACGCGTACAACCTGCCGACGCGGATTACCGATCCAGCTGGCCAGATTTGGCAACGCGAATACGATGCTGCCGGGCACCTCGTCAAAACAATCAACCCATTGGGAAATTCAACGTCGACCGTTTTCGAACATGGGCGACCAGTCGCGCGCACCGATGAACTCGGCAACGTAACGCGCATGCAATGGAACGATGCGGGGCAGCTCATTGCGCGCACTGACTGCTCGGGGTTCACGACTCAATACGCATACGACGCCTTCGGCCGGGAAATCAGCCAGACGAATGCGCTCGGACAAGCGAGCAAAACATACGGAAACGCGGCGGGAAATGTGACCGCGATCAAGCCAGCCGGCTTGGGTTGCTGGCGAACGTCATACGATCAAGCTGGACGGGCGATCGCCTATACCGATCCGCTCGGGCGCGTCACGCACATGGCGTGGGACGCGTACAACCGGCCTCTCAAAGTGACCGACGCTGCAGGCGAAGCCCACGAATTTGGATACGATCACCGTGGCAAGTTGACGACGCTGACAAATGCGAAAGGTGAACGCAGCACTTTCGTGTATGACGCACGAGGCCGCGTAGTCGAGCAAAGCGGATTTGACGGCCGGCGCCAGCAGGTTCGTTACAGTGCTGCGGGCGAAGTGATCGAACAAATCAATCACGGACAAGACGGACAACTTCGTACGACGCTGCTGTACGACAACCTCGGTAATGCGATCGAGCGCCGGCTTGGCGACGGCACGCAGACCATCTTCGCCTACGACGAGCGAGGTCTGCTCAAGCAGGCGCGCCATCAGCCAGCCGCCGGCGACGCGTCGCAAATCACCTACGAGTACGACGCTACTGGGCGACGCACGGCCGAAACTCAATCGCATCACGGTCGTGTCTGGCGGATGCAGCACCGACTCGACGCAAAGGGGAACCGTAGCGAGACGCAGATCCCAGGGACCGGTACGTTGGCATGGCAGCGCTATGGAAGCGGCCATATCCACGGCATGCTGCTCGATGGTGTTCCGCTCGCAAGCTTCGAGCGAGACGCGCTGCATCGCACTGTCGTCAACACACAGGGTTCAATCGCCCAACTATTCGCGTACACAGACGCAGGCCAACTCGCATCACAGCGGCTACAGGATCTTGACGAACGAGGACAGCCACGCACAGAACCGCGCCAGTGGCGGACGTGGGACTACGATACGGCGGGACAGCTTAAGGCGCTGCGTGATGAGTGGCGCGGTACCAAGCATTACAGCTACGATCCACTCGCGCGGCTAATCAATGTCGCTCGACAAGGTGGGGAAGCGATTTCCGACGTGACGAGCGAGACGTTCCGATACGACCCAACTGGAAACCTGCTGGCCAGGATGACTGGCGACGTGCCGGAAGCCGTACTCACGGACAACGAACAACCCGTAATCGGCGACCGGCTAACGCGCTTTATTTCGACCGATACGGCGACACGAACCCTGCTCGAGTTCTCTTACGACGGTCACGGCAACCGGACAGGACGAACGGCCCAGCTCATGACGGAGATGCCATCCGTCAAGTCGACGCCGAGCTTGCTTGACAGGCTGCTGTCACGCCAGGACACACCCGAATCGAACACGACAGCGTCGCCCCCGCGCGTGACGCGCTATCGCTACGATGGTGGACATCAGCTCGTCGGCATCGAGTATGTCGATGGCGGACGCACTGAATATCGCTATGACGCGATGGGACGGCGAATTGCAAAGCTTCATATGCCAGCCGGTCAGTCGTCGCGCATGACCTTGTTTGTGTGGGACGGCGACTGGATGCTGCAAGAAGTACATGCAGGCGCGACTACGCACGACGACGCCATCGTGACCTATATTCCACATCCTGATCATCAAGGGCCGCTCGCACGCTTGGCAGACGGCAAGCGCTATCACTATCTGAACGACCACTTAGGTACGCCGCAAGAACTGGTCGACGACGACCGCAAGGTCGTGTGGGCTGTGGATTTCGATGGTTACGGGCAAACGCAACATCAGATTGTCGCCGAGATTGACAACCCCATTCGGTATCCCGGGCAGTATCGCGATATTGAATCCGGGTTGTACTACAACCGGCATCGGTACTACGATCCAGAAGTCGGACGATATATCAATCAGGACCCGATTGGACTGCTGGGTGGTGGGAACAACTACGCATACGCGGATAATCGGCCTGTAGACGCCATTGATCCGACAGGGCTACTTACCGTAGCGGCAGGCGCTGAGTTAGGTGCTGCCGGCGGAACCGCCGTGTTCCCGGGAATCGGCACAATTATAGGTGGCCTGCTGGGAGCCGCTGTCGGTGCCGGGGCGATGATCTGGGCAACGAATGCGATCTCCAACTCCGGGGCACAGAGCCCAACAGATGCACGCCAGTCAGAGTACGAATATGCTAAAGGTTTCTGTGATACACCACCTCCTCCGGGCAGCAACGAATGTTCGACGCTTTCTCGACAAATCGACCACGCCGAGAAGTGCATTAAATTGTACGAGGCATGGGATCAGAAATGGCTACCAGGGCGGCATGACCAAAAGCTTGCCGGTTGGAAAAATCGCCTTCAAAATCTGAAGGATGATCACAATAGGAAATGCACTCAAAAATGTCCTCAAAAGAGCAGCTGAAATCCGTATTTGAGAAGTACAAGACCCACCCTGAATTCTTGGGTCTTGAACTGACGGATCCAAACCAACGAGGGGCAGTAGATGACACTCTCCTGCATCTTGCCGCGCGTAAGGGTGCCGTTGACGATATGAAAGTGCTGATTGAATCCGGTGCCGACGTGAATATTGTGGGCGATCTGGGCAATACACCGCTTCATCAGGCGGCAATGATGAAGCAAGTAGAATCGGTGAAATTCCTTTTGAAGTGCGGCGCCAAGAAGCAACTGAAGAATGAATTCGACCAGACGCCTCTTGATGTCGCCGAGATCAGCAAAAACGCCGAAATAATTCGCCTACTCAAAACGGGAAAATAAATCTGCTTCATAGCTTCGATACCGATTACATGGCACCGAGCACCGACCTCGACGCTCCTGCCAGGTAATCGAACGATATTGTCCGATTTCATTTCTGAACGGAGGCATCCATCACTATGAAGGCCATCATCCGCAAGGGCGACTCAACGGATCACGGCGGTACAGTCCTCGACGGCTTTGGGCTTTCGAACTTGAACGGCAAGCCCGCATCTGGCATCGGTCACATGGTTTCGTGTCCAAAGTGCAACGGCACCTTTCCGATCGTCCAAGGCTCAAGCCAGTACACGATAGAAGGCTGCGCGGTAGCGCTGGACGGAATGAAGACGGCATGTGGCGCGTCACTGATCGCCAGCCAACAAGAATTCCTAGCGAGTGAGTAGCATCTCCTCAATTTCGGATAGAGTGGTCAAAGGCTCACGACCCGAGACCTCTGCCCGTGCAGCTTCCAACGTCGGCCGTCTCCGCCACTTTGAAAAGTGACGAAGACGCCTGTCTTTCACCTCCCCACCATCGCCCTCACCACCCCATCCCTCCGAATCACCCCGTGATAAAGCGCCGCAGCAAAGTGCGCAAGAAACGTAGCAAAGAACAGATAAGCGACCCACCGATGCGCGATCCTGAGCCACGCAAATGCAACAGGATCAGCCGAAGCAATCGCAGGCAATTGCACCCCGCCCCCGAGCGTCACCGGATACCCTCCAGCCGAAAGCATCGCCCACCCGATCAGCGGCATCGCGACCATCAGCGCATAGAGTACGACATGCGACCCATGCGCGGCGACCTTCTGCCACCAGGGCAGGTCTTCAGGCAACGCCGGCGGCTTCGACCCCAGCCGCACGACGATCCGCACACAAACCAGCACCAACACGGCGACGCCCAAAGGCTTATGAATCGCGACGAGCACCGCATGCCGCTCCGAGACGGACGAAACCATCCCCACCCCGATAAACAGCATCGCGACGATCATCGCCGCCATCACCCAATGCAGCACCCTCGCCGGCAAACCAAAGTCGTCTTCATCACCGCCCCTCCGATCCCGACCGCGCAGCCCCCGCCACCCCGGCCTCTTCACTCGTCCTTCGCAGATACGAATCCGCATAAGCCGCCGACCTCGCCGCCAGCAACGGATCCCCCGAAGCCTGAATCCCGTCAGGCAGCACTGTCGGGTCGTAATTCACATCCCGGCACGGCCCGCTGTCCTGCGCCGCCACGCGATCGAGCACCAGCGTCCCCGCATCGATCGTCGTCCGTCGCGCAGGCCAGACCTTCGTCGCGTCGTCCACCGGATCCCCCGGTTCCGCGAGCGTGAGCACCAACTTCCACCTTTGCGCACCGTCGGCGATCCGCCGCGTCAGATCCTGCTGCAACACATCCGGATCCCCGGCCGTCGCGACGTCCCCCGCTCCGGTCGTCCGCTCCGGCACCACCCTCCACCTCACCGCCTGCTTCTTCCCCGCCGCATCGACGAGATAAAACGCATTCAACGCGTAGTAAGTCTCGGTGACAAAACTCGCACTCGGCTTCGCCCCTTTCACCCATTCCCGAAACGCCGCCGTCTCCGGATGCGCCGCGAAAAACGCCTTGAGCTTCGCCGGATCCGGCTTCCCGGTTTTCGGATCGGGCTGCCCCGCCACCACCTGCGCATAAAACGCTTCCGGCGTCGCCACCGGGAAAACCGGCATGCTGTTCATCCCGGTCCGCCATTGCTCCCCATCCGGCGCGGTGAGCCGCAGCGCCATGCTCCGGATCGGCACGCTGCTGTCCGGCGCATACGGATTCCCGCCCGGCAACGCGAACCGCCCGACCACCGGCGTCCTGACTGCCCTGAAAAAGGGCGCTGTCGAATACGCAGCCGCCGCGCCATTCCCTTCGAAGTAACCGCTCACACAGACGCCTTTCGCGTGATTCCTTCGATACCCCGGATGCACACCGCCATTCGCCTGCAGCCCATCGACGAGCTTTTGCGGCGTCAATCGCCCCGGCGCCAGCCAGCCACCGACATACCCGAACGCCGCCGCCACGCCCACCACGGCCCCGCCGATCGCCGCCCAGCGCCATAACCCGCGCCCCGGCTCGCGTTGCGAAGAAGAAGATCGCTCCATGAAATTCACTCCCGACCACACGGTCTTGTGTCGAACCGCCGTAGGACGCCGCCCGGCCCGCCTTATTCCATCGAAAAATTTTTCGTATGCTGATGGAATAACCCCGCGCGGCAGGCGTCCTACGCGACGAATCCACGCCGCTCCCGGCACCTGGCCCGCCATGTCCTCGACCGACCAAGACGATCAATTGCGCGAACTGATCCCGCGGCTGCGCCGCTTCGCGCTCTGGCTGACCCGCGACGTCCACGCGGCCGACGATCTCGTCCAGTCGGCGCTCGAGCGCGCGCTGTCGCGCTGGTCGAGCCGCCGCGACGACGCGTCGCTGCGCAACTGGCTCTTCACGATCCTGTACCGGCGCTTCCTCGACGGGAAACGCAGCGCGAAGCGCTACGCGTGGCTGCTCGGCCGCCTTCAGGAGCCCGACGAGCCGCACTGGCCGTCCGCCGAACGCGAGTTCGCCGCGCGCGCGACGCTCGAAGCGTTCGGCCGCCTCTCCGACGAGCAGCGCAGCCTGCTGCTGCTCGTCGCTGTCGAGGGCTTCAGCTACCAGGAAGCCGCCGATCTGCTCGACGTGCCGATCGGCACCGTGATGTCGCGGCTCTCCCGCGCGCGCCAGGCGCTGCGCCAGCTCAGCGACGGCGAAATCCCCGCCCCTTCACTGCGGTTGATGAAGAAATGAACATCCCACCCGACGAACACGACCTCCACGCCTACGTCGACGGCCAGCTCGACGACGACGCGCGTACCGCGGTCGAACGCTATCTCGCGCATCATCCGGACCGCGCGGAACAGGTGCAGCGCTGGCGGCAGGACGCGCAGCGGCTGCGGGCCGCGCTCGCGAGCGTGCCGCTGCCGGCCGAGAACCCGGGGCTCGATCCAGCGGCGATCCGCGCGCGACAAGCCGAACGCACGCGGATGCGTTTCGCGATGGCCGCATCCTTTGTTCTCTGCGTTGGCCTCGGCACGTTCGGCGGCTGGCAGGCGCGCGGGTGGAACGCGCCGCCGGCCGTCGCGCCGATGAGCGACGCGGTCGAGGCGTACAAGCTGATGGTGGTCGATCGCAGCGCGCGGGTAGATGTCACGCCGACGAGTGCGGGCGAGTTGCAGACTTGGCTCACCCGTCGCGTCGGTTCGGGCGCGAAGCTGCCGGATTTGAACGCGGCGGGCTTCCGGCCGGTCGGCGGCCGTCTGTTCGCAACCGAGCGCGGTGCGGCGGCGATGGTGCTGTATGAAGACGATGCGGGCCGCACGCTGAGCTTCTACGTGCGGCCGCCTGAATCTGCGCATAGGCTGCTCGCGGCCGGCGAGCGCGTGGATGGTGAATTGCTCGCGCGCTATGGCTCACTGCACGGGCTCAACTACGCCGTGGTCGGAAAGGTGGACAGTCTCGGCGAGAAAGCCGTCGCGCGCGCGCTCGACGAGCAGACGTGATCGGCGCGATGCGGTCGCCGTCTGCGGCTCGACGCGCCCCCTCACGCACCGGATGACGCGGTGTACCCGACCGGAGCCACACACGCTCACCGTTCGATTGCACAGCGTTTCGAGTCCTTTTGGATGACGGATATCCACAACGAGCGCGGCGACTCGACGCTTTCATCCGGGAGCATTCACCCTCACCTTCGAAATGCACAGCATTTCGATTGGTTTCGGTAGCCTGATATCCACAACGAATACGATGGCCATGCCGATTGACGCAATGCGGTCAACCGCAGGCATCGACCCTCACCTTTCCAGCTCACAGCATTTCGAGTTGCTTCGAAGGCCGGTTATCCACAACGAACGGGACCACATGATCGGCCTCTTGCCCTCGATCCGGCGCGGCCTCTTCGAGAAATAGCCGGCGGCGCAGCGTCCATCGCGCCGACACATGCTCCCATCCGATCGCGTCGCAGAACGCGCGTCTGCCTGGCGGATGCGCGGCCGCGCACCATACCACACAGCGTTTCCGACTGCTTTCGAGATCGATTGTCCACACCCCGGCGGTAAGGCCGAACGCCTCATGGCGCCCAATCCGAAACAGGCGCGCTCGCGAAAGTGACAAGCAACGTGCGGCATGCATCACCCCATGCACGCCCTCACATCTCCGCATGACTTTAAGCCGCCCAACACCCTGTAAAATCGTGCCAGAGAGCCCTGTCACACCAGTGACACAAGTAATAAAAATGTAAGAAAAGGGATGAAAATGAGTGCGCAGGACATCGTGAGGGCCATTCAGGGCGGACTGATTCAGCAGGATCGCCTGCTGAAACTGGACACGCCGCTGGGAACCAACGTGCTGTTGCCCCAACGGGCCGCAGGTTGGTCGCGAATCGGTCGACATTTCGAGTTTACGATCGACGCGTTGTCCACCCAGGGCAACATCAAGCAAACGAAGTTGATCGGTCAGCCGGTGACCTTGTGGATTCAACTGGCGAACCGATCCTACGCGCCCTACCACGGCTACGTCCATGCGGTGCGGCGCCTCGGTTCCGATGGCGCGTTGACGAGCTACCAGCTCTCGTTCGCGTCGTGGATGCACTTCCTGAAATACCGGCGCGACCAGCGCATCTGGCAAGACAAGGCGGCGGATGAAATCCTCACCGAAGTCTTCGATGCGCATCCGCAGGCCCGTGGCCGCTTCAAGTTCGCGCTGTCGAACCCGCTGCCGGCGAGATCCTATTGCACCCAGTACGAAGACGACTGGAATTTCGCTCATCGGCTGATGGAGGACGAGGGGCTGTTCGGCATCTGGCAACAGGACGATGACGGCACATCGCATACCCTGGTGATCACCGACAGCCTGCACACCTTCGAGCCGCTCGCGACGCAAGCGATCAAGTTCTACCGATCCGGCACGAACAGCGAAGCCGACGCGCTGGTCCACTGGTCGAGCGAGCGATCGCTGCATAGCGCGATCCTGACCACCAGCACCTTCGACTACAAAAGCCCGACGTCCGGCCTTCCTAAGGGAACCAACGTTCCCACGATGTCGCAACAGGAGTTGCCCGAACACCTGGAAGAGTATCGGTACACCGGGCCCTATACCTATCTGAAGCAGGGTCGTGGCGATCACTTGTCCAGGATTCGCATGGAGGAATGGGAATCTCGCGCCAAGCGGTTTCATGGCGCCGGCGGAGTGCGTGGCATGGATGCCGGGCGATGGTTCGAGATCGTCGGGCATCCTGAACATGATCGCGATGTGGACGAGAAGCGGCAATTCTCCGTCATCGAAACGGCATGGACGATCGAGAACAACATTCCGGTATCGAGCCACCATGCGAATTTTCCGGGCAGCCTGTACCAGCACATTGCCGACGCACGAGCGGGCCAGGAAGGTCATGCGAGATTCGACGTGCCGCATGCCGATGGATCCGCCGGCTTTTTCCTCGTCAGGATCGAAGCGCAGCGCAAGTCCATTCCGTTTCGCAGCCCATTCGAGCACCACAAGCCCGATATGCGGATGCAGACGGCGACGGTGGTCGGCCCCAAGGGCGAAGAAATCCACACCGACGATCTTGGCCGCGTGAAGATCCAGTTTCACTGGGATCGGATCGGCCAGCGCGATCAGCGCAGTTCATGCTGGGTTCGGGTTGCGCAGCCGTGGGCGAGCGGCGGATTCGGCGGCATCCAGCTGCCGAGAATCGGCGACGAAGTGGTCGTGCCGTTTCTCGACGGAGATCCGGACCGCCCGATCATCACCGCACGCGTGGGCAATGGCGCGAACCGGCCGCAATGGAATCTGCCCGACCAGCATGCGTTGTCGGGCTTCGTCAGCAAGGAAATCGGCGGTCAGCAGAACAACGTCTGGCTGAAGGACGATACCAAGGGGCAAGTGCAGACGCAGATCCGCAGCGATCATCTTGAAAGCGGCCTGCACCTCGGCTATCTCACGCGCGTGAGCGAGCCCTCCGGCCGCGGCGACAAGCGAGGCGAAGGGGTCGAGCTGCGCACGGACGGGCATGCCGCGGTGCGTGGCGCGCGCGGCCTGCTGCTGACGACTCATCCGCGTAGTGGCGCCTCCGGTGATGCATTCAGCGTCGACGAGGTGAACCTCCAGCTCACCAACGCAAACGACACTGCGTCCAGTCTCGCTCAGTCGGCGCTGTCGGCGGGCGCGCAGGACGGCGAGCAGAAGAGCGTGGCCGCCGCGCTCAAGGCCCAGGCAAAAGCCATTCAGGGCGCCGGTGCGCTGAAGCAATTCACGCAACCGCACCTGGTGTTGGCAAGTCCGGCGGGGGTCGCGATCAGCACACCGGAACAGATTCACGTCAGCAGCGACCGGACCACGTCAATCACGACGGGTGCGCACGTGTCGGTCAGCACCGGCGGCGGCCTTTTCGCGAGCATGCGCAAGGCATTGCGCCTGTTCGTCTATGAGGCCGGCATGAGACTCGTCGCGGCCGGCGGCGACATCGACCTGAAGGCCCTGAAGGACAGCATCAACGTGCTGGCCAAGCTCAACGTGACGGTGACGGCCACCAAGATCACCCTGAGTGCGCAGCAGGAAGTCGAGATCAACGGAGGTGGCAGCTATACGCGCTGGACGGCCGGACAAATCAAGAGCGGTACGTCCGGCGGCTTTGAAGTGCATTCCGCGAGCCAGACGTTTACGGGGCCGGACAGCGTGGGCACACCAACCATTCAGGCGCTGCCGCCGCAGAAGGATGAGCTGCACTTCGCGTTGCGGGCATTGCCTGGCGAAGCGCATTTCTATGTGAGCGAGCCCTACGATCTGTACAAGGGTGGCGAGAAAATCGGCGAGGGCGTCACGGACGAATTCGGGCGAATCGTGATCAAGGACCATCAGCCGGGTACACCGGCATATCAGGTCAAACTTGCCAATGGCGGCCAGTTTGATCTGAAGGTGCACGAAGCACTGCACGACGATCCCGAGCACCCTGATCGTCGAACCAACCGCGGCGAGCGGCTGGTCTGAACCGGATGTCGATATACATCAAAGTCACCAGGAAAACAGGACATGGCTGATCAAACGCTCGAATCGCAGAATCCGGCAACCTTCGCGATCGACGAACAAGCGCGCACCGGAGTGGCAGCAGTGCAGCTGCTTTTGGAAACAAAGGGGGAATTCGCACCCGTTACCTATGAGAACAAGCTCGAATTCATCATCTGCGGCGAGAACGGCTTTCGCGCCATTGCCGAGAACCTGCGCGCTGCGAAATCCACGGTGGATCTCGTCTGCTGGGGTTTCGATCCGGGCATGGAACTCGAGCGCAATGGCGACAAGTGGCCGCGTGGGACGACATACGGCAAACTGCTTGAAGAGATCACGACGCGAAAGGAAAATCCGGTCACTGTCCGGCTGATGGTGTGGTACGACAAAGTTGCGTCTGCCAAACAGAACAACGTGCCCGGATATTCCGACAATGGCGGCTACTACACGAATCCGCTCGCTTGGGTCGTGAGTGGCTCGTCCCCCTATGCGAGCCCGGAACGCCATCAATTCTGTGTGGATTGGTGGAAGCGCAACCGGCCGAAAGGCAACGTCAGCGGCCAGAATCCACGTCTGCAGGTTGTGTTTCGCGACATCGAGAAAGCAGATGTCGAGCATGCGCTCTCTGATGAGAAAGACAAACCTGTCAGTGGCCCGAATCCGCTCAACGAATCCAACTTGATGATGGATTATCCGACCCACCACCAGAAGCCAATTCTGATCGACTACGCGCACGAAGGCGGCAAGTACGCGGTGGGTTATGTGATGGGTCTGAACTCGGTGACCGATTACTGGGATCGAACCGACCACAAAATCGACGACCCTTTGAGAGAGGTCCTTACCGACAAGAAACTCGAGGACGAGCAGGCGCACGAGAAAGCGACACAGGGCAAGCCCGCCACCAAGGGTTACAAGCACGGCAAGCCCTATCAGGACTATGCTTGCCGCGTGGTCGGCCCGGCGCTCAAACGCCTGCACGAGAACTTCGTGCGCGACTGGAATATTTTTGCGCCCGATCATCAGGTTCCAGAGCTGACTGATGTTCCGCCCAACATTCCCCGAGAGACACGCGATCCGGCCCTGGCGGTCCAGATCGTTCGAACCCATCCGCGGGAGAAGGAAAAAACAATCAAGGAGCTCTACTACCAGGCAAGCAGCTATGCGCGCAACTACATCTATATCGAGAACCAGTATTTCTTCTATCCCGACTTCGCCCGTCAGTTGAAAGAGACGCGAAGGGACCATTGGAAGAAATGGGTGCAGAAATCAGGACTGCCCCCGATGGAGATGCCGATGTTGCATCTGTTCATCGTCATTCCGCATCCGGAGGACGACGGGATGATTCCGCGCACGTATGACATGGTCAGCATGCTGGGAGGCGGATACAACGGGAATGCAATGTCGGATCAGCAACAACACCTCGACCAGGTTCACGCCAGCCAGGACTACGAGGATTCGCGGGTCATCACGTATACCATCAGGGAATCGGGCGGAACGATAGCGACCCAGCAGCGCAAGGTTCTGGACACGCCTGGCGTGCAGGAACTCATGAAGACGTATGGGCTGAAAGTCAGCATTTCCCGCTTGCGCGCGAGCGGGATGGTCGGTGATCGCATGGCCTATCGGGAGATCTATATCCACTCCAAGCTGATGATCATCGATGATGTATTCGTCACCGTGGGAAGCGCCAACCTGAATCAGCGCAGCATGGCAACGGACAGCGAGATCAATATTGCCGCGACCGGGACGCAACATGCCGCGAAGTTGCGCGAGGATATTTTCAAGCTTCTTACGGAAGGTCAAATTCCTGGAAGTGGAGACCCCTCAAAAGTGCCAAACATATTCGACCAGTGGCAGGCACTCATGGATACCAATCGCGCGCTCTGGAAAGTAGGCAAGCAACCACTTAGCGGATTTTTGCTCCCTTTTGAAGATCACCGATCTACGACGACGATGCATGCGTCCGTGGATATCCCGTCAACCGGTAACACCGCCCTGGCCTGATATGTATCGACCCAGTACAACGTTTTTGACCTTTTGCCTGCGATTGCTAATCGCAGGGCTTTGGCTACTGACGACTGCCTCACAGGCGAATCCTTTGACTGCCATGAACGGTAATTTGAGCACTGCCATGTCCGATCTGCCGCGTTACGAGAAACTCCCGCTGTTTAATCCGCACCGCAAGACCTTCACCTGCGTCTACCAAGACCAGCAAGTGCCGCCGATCGACCCGCAGGCCGAGCAGTGGTTCCAGCAGGCGCTCGCGCTCGACGACCCGAACATCTTCTACGAGAAGATCGACTATCCGAAGATCTATCAGCTCTACTCGCAGGCCGCCGAGCGCAATCACTGGAAAGCCATGCTCAATCTCGCCTCGCTTATTCTGAGCAACTCCCCCGGCGTGCCGGAGCACGATCCGGAGGCCGCTATCCGCTGGGTGGAAAAGGCCATGAAGCTGGGCGTGCCCGATGCCTACGACATGATGGGTACGTATCACCAGAACGGGTTGGTCAACGGCGGAAGTGCCACCAGCGCCTATGCATTCTTCCAACGTGCGGCAGACATGGGCAGCCCCGCAGCCATGACCTTTCTTGGCGACAAGATGGACGGGGAATATGACGATCCCGAAGGCGGGTTCTGGGGCAATGTGCCCGTTGCGACGCAGATGCTCGAATGTGCTGTCGCGCAGGGATATGGGGATGCCGCAAAGGAATTGAGCTTCATCTATGCACGGCCAGAAACTGCTCAAGCAAAACTTCGTGCCCTCAATATCCTTCACGAGGGCGTGAAGCTGGGGAGCGCGAAGTGCGCAAGCAAGCTGTTTGCCGAATTCAACGGGCTTAATCTCACGAGAGGTTTGAACCTTGTCGGCCACATCGACGACGCTCGTGCGGATCGTTACGGCAAACTTGGTCGTGCCCTCGAGTTCTATCAAGGCCGCCTCAAGTTGCCGAACCTCGACAAGGTGCTGCCACTCCCGCCCGCTCCGCTACCGAAGTGGGACGGCAAAATACAGACCCTCATCGACGCAGCCAAGGCCGTCACGCCACCACTGAAGCCGCAAAATGGTGCGGCCCTGCAGGGACGCGAATTCATTGCTCCGGGCTACGCCGTGCAGCCCCTGGAGCAAAGCCAGTTTGCGATCACCGGAGACCAGGTAGTACCCCGTGCTGGTTACTGGCTGGCACTCTACGGCCCGGCGTCGGCACCGAAAACCCAGTTGATCCCGGCACGCCGGAATCAGCCTGAACGTTACGAGGCCGGCGAGCGCTTCGAGGTCTCCTCGTTCGGTTGGTTGACTGCCGATCAGGTGCAATGGCACTACCTCGGAGAGCCTTACCGTCTCCCCCCCGGCCGCAACGATTTCCTTCAGATGGCGCTCGATTCCGGCTGGCTGCGGCAGGTTCCGGAACCCTCGGCGACGCTCCAATGCAATGGCCATAAGATGTGCCCGCAAACCGGCATCTGGGAAGGACGCGTTGCCAATGATCACCCGATGTCTGCGCTCTATAACCGATGGAACCAGCAGGCCTTCGTTGAGCACGGTCAGGCTTTTCCACGCCCGGCAGAGCGCTTCATTGACATTGCCGTAGAAGACTTGCGCTGGACGTATCTCGGCTGTCCGAACTCGGATACAGGTGTCGCCGGCATACGCACGATCAGTTTGTAAATTCACCGGATGAACACGGGGGTAAGCATCGGCAACGGCGAATCCTTTCGCGCAAGCCCCCGTGAACATCACTTGATCCGAAGACGTCGTCGACGCCTCACATGTTCCGATTGAACCGAACCTTTGCCGCCTTCTGTCTGAGATTGCTGGTCGCCGGCCTCGCCTTGTTCGCCGCCAGTTCGCAGGCCAATTCGTTGACGGCCGCGATGGACAAGCTGAGCGCCGCTATGTCCGATCTGCCGCGTTACGAGAAACTCCCGCTGTTCAATCCGCACCGCAAGACCTTCACCTGCGTTTACCACGACCAGCAAGTGCCGCCGATCGACCCGCAGGCTGAGCAGTGGTTCCAGCAGGCCCTCACACTCGATGATCCGAACATCTTCTACAAGAAGCGCGACTATCCGAAGATCTATCAGCTCTATACACAGGCCGCCGAGCGCAATCACTGGAAGGCCATGCTCAATCTCGCTTCGCTTATTCTGAGCCACTACCCTGGCGTGCCGGAGCATGATCCGGAAGCCGCCATCCGCTGGGTAGAAAAGGCCATGAAGCTGGGCGTGCCCGATGCCTACGACAGGATGGGTACGTATCACCAAAACGGGTTGGTCGACGGCGGAAGCATTACCAGCGCCTACGCTTTCTTCCAGCGTGCCGCCGACATGGGTAGTCCGTCAGCACAGACATTCCTGGGTTATAAGATGGCGGGCACCTACGACGATCCAGGTGAGGGATTCTGGGGCAACTTGCCGATAGCAACCCAGATGCTTGAATGTGCATTTGCACAAGGCTATGGAGATGCCGCAGAAAAGCTGAGCTTGATTTACGCTCGCCCCAAGACCGCCGATGCGAAGCTGCGCGCACTTAAAATTCTCCATGAGGGCGTCAAACTCGGAAGCGCCAAATGCGCAAATAGCTTGGCACCTGAATTCGACGGCCTTGGCCTCACCGATGGCAGCAATCTCGTCGGTCATATCGACGAAGCTCGTGTGCAGCGCTACAGCAAACTCGGCGACGTCCTCGAGTTCTATCAGGAGGGCCGCCTCAAGTTGCCGAACCTCGACAAGGTCCTGCCGCTCCCGCCTGCTCCGCTACCAGCATGGGACGGCAAGGTGCAGACCCTCATCGACGCAGCAAAGGGCGGCACGCCACCACTGAAACCTCAAAATGGTGCGGCCCTCTAGGGACGCGAATTCATCGCGCCAGGCTATGCCATGCAGCCTCTGTATTTCTACCTGATTCACAGGCTCACCAAGTCACCCGGAAACACCGCCTGATATGCATCGATTCAGCACGACGCTTGCCACCTTCTGTCTGAAATTGCTGGTCGCCGGCCTCGCCTTGTTCGCCGTCAGCTCGCAGGCCAATCCCTTGACGACCGCGATGGACAAGCTGAGCACCGCCACGTCCGACCTGCCGCGTTACGAGAAACTCCCGCTGTTCAATCCGCACCGCAAGACCTTCACCTGCGTCTACCAAGACCAGCAAGTGCCGCCGATCGACCCGCAGGCCGAGCTGTGGTTCCAGCAGGCCCTCGCACTTGATGACCCAAACATCTTCTACGCGAATCGCGACTATCCGAAGATCTATCAGCTCTATACGCAGGCCGCCGAACGCAATCACTGGAAGGCCATGCTCAATCTCGCCTCGCTTATTCTGAGCCACTACCCTGGCGTGCCGGAGCATGATCCGGAAGCCGCCATCCGCTGGGTAGAAAAGGCCATGAAGCTGGGCGTGCCCGATGCCTACGACAGGATGGGTACGTATCACCAAAACGGGTTGGTCGACGGCGGAAGCATTACCAGCGCCTACGCTTTCTTCCAGCGTGCCGCCGACATGGGCAGCCCGGCAGCCATGACCTTTCTTGGCACAAAGATGGATGGCAAATATGACGATCCGGAAGGCGAGTTCTGGGGCAATGAGCCCGTTGCGACGCAGATGCTCGAATGTGCTGTCGCGCAGGGATATGGGGATGCCGCAAAGGAGCTAGGCTTCATCTACGCGAGACCTAAAACCGCTCAAGCAAAACTCCGTGCCCTCGACATCCTTCACGAAGGCGTAAAGCTGGGAAGCGCGAAGTGCGCAAACAAACTGTCTGCCGAATTCAACGGACTTAATCTCACCAGAGGCTCCAACCTGGCTGGCCAGATCGACAAAGCCCGTGCGCAACGTTACAGCAACCTCGGCAACGCCTTCGAGTTCTATCAAGGCCGCCTCAAGTTGCCGAACCTCGACAAGGTCCTGCCGCTTCCGCCTGCTCCATTGCCGAAGTGGGACGGCAACGTGCAGACCCTCATTGATGCAGCAAAGGCCGTCACGCCACCACTGAAACCGCAAAATGGTGCGGCCCTCTAGGGAGGCGAATTCATCGCGCCAGTCTATGCCGTGCAGCCTCTGTATTTCTACCTGATCCACAGGTGTACCAAGTCACCCGGAAACACCGCCTGATATGCATCGATTCAGCACGACACTTGCCACCTTCTGCCTGAGACTGCTGATCGTCAGCCTCGCCTTGCTCGCCACCAGCTCGCAGGCCAATCCCTTGACGGCCGCGATGGACAAGCTGAGCGCCGCCACGTCCGATCTGCCGCGTTACGAGAAACTCCCGCTGTTCAATCCGCACCGTAAGACCTTCACCTGCGTCTACCAAGACCAGCAAGTGCCGCCGATCGATCCGCAGGCCGAGCTGTGGTTCCAGCAGGCCCTCGCACTTGATGACCCGAACATCTTCTACAAGAAGCGCGACTATCCGAAGATCTATCAGCTCTATACGCAGGCCGCCGAACGCAATCACTGGAAGGCCATGCTCAATCTCGCGTCGCTTATTCTGAGCCACTACCCTGGCGTGCCGGAGCATGATCCGGAAGCCGCCATCCGCTGGGTGGAAAAGGCCATGAAGCTGGGCGTGCCCGATGCCTACGACAGGATGGGTACGTATCACCAGAACGGATTGGTCAACGGCGGAAGCGCTACCAGTGCCTACGCTTTCTTCCAGCGTGCGGCCGACATGGGCAGCCCCGTAGCCATGGCCTTTCTTGGCGACAAGATGGATGGGGGATATGACGATCCTGCAGAAGGGTTCTGGGGCAATGTGCCCGTTGCGACGCAGATGCTCGAATGTGCTGTCGCGCAGGGATATGGGGATGCCGCAAAGGAGTTAGGCTACATCTACGCGAGACCAAAAACCGCTCAAGCAAAACTCCGTGCCGTCAACATCCTTCACGAAGGCGTGAAGCTGGGAAGCGCCAAGTGCGCAAACAAGCTATTTACCGAATTCGACGGAGTTGATCTTACCGATGGTTCCAACCTCGTCGGCTACATCGACGAAGCCCGCGCGCAACGTTACAGCAAACTTGGTCGCGCCCTCGCTTTCTATCAAGGCCGCCTCAAGTTGCCGAACCTCGACAAGGTCCTGCCGCTTCCGCCCGCTCCGCTACCGGCATGGGACGGCAATGTGCAGACCCTCATCGACACAGCCAAGGGTGGCACGCCCCACTAAAACCGCAATGAGACGCATCCCTCCAGTGATGCGAATCACCTGATACCGTTGTGTGACTGCGCTAAGCCAGCACACAGGATTTAGCGTCCTATTCCAGCCGGTTATTCACATCCCAGATCACGGCGCAAACCGGCTCCGACGACAGAAATGTCGAAGAGCCGTTCGTCGCAGAAAACGCCTGACTGACATGCTCCGGCGCATCCATTCACTCGAGCGCACGCCCGGCGCGCCACAGCATTTTCGCCCTGTTGGGCGATACTTTTCCACATCCGATTGGATGTCTCGATCGTTCACCGTCGCGGTGTTCCGCGTCGGCATGTAACCTCACTGGAAACGAGCACAGCGTTTTCACACCTCCGCGCTACCGGTTATCCACAACACGAACCACGGCGCCATCGGCTTCCCGCACTTCGATGCGAACATCCCGTCCACACGCGTCAGCCAGAAACGCAATCGAACCATTCAACTCGATCACGTCGTAGTACGCCATGCGCTCGACACCGATCGCCGCAGGCAGCCGCGCCCGTAGCGAACCATCCACGTTGACGATGGAGGCGCGATTGGCCGTCGAGTCATAAGGCGCTTCGACGATCGCGACGCCGCTCGCATCGCCCAGCACCCTGCCTGCGATGCCCGCATCATTGCGAACGACCTGCTGCGCACCGCCCGCGCGCCACGTGATCCCGACAGGCATCAACTCCGCAATCGTCCGCCGCAGCGGATTGTTTGCCACGTCGTAACCGGGGCAACGTTCGATGATCGTGAATTCCGCGACGCGATCCCGAGGGTTCATGAGATGGGCCCGTCCGCCAACACATTGCCGAGCCGCAATTCCTCCCGGACGATCGCGTCGAGATCCGCACACAACGGCGCCGGTTGCATGAATGACATCGTGGCCGCGCTCATTTACCCCCCGGTACCGGCATCGATCACGCCGCTGCGCTGCAAAACCTCCCGCAGACAAACCGGACAGACCCGCTCCCCGGCATCCCACAGCTTCACGAATGCCGCTTTGCTGTCGATTCGAAACGTCGACCCGACGATATCGATATCGGGCCCGCAGACGCGGCGCAGAAACGCTTCGTCGAACCAGTACCCGTGCTCGTGGTTCACCGATGCCTTGATCACCCGCACCACATGACGATCGCGCACGACGTCGATCGACAGGATCACCTCCTCGATGTCCGGCGACGTTCGCGTCGGAAGGATGAGCCCGTGGAGCTCGCATCGCGCGTGATTGCCTGGCCATTTCGCGTTGGCCGCGACGACCGACGTGTCGAACGCCTGCTCCGTCGACGTCGGTTCATAAGGCGCTTCACCGGATCGCACGAGCAGCTCGTCCATGCAGGCCGAACAGGTGTACGCGCGCAGGCGCTCGAGCGCCGCGATCTTCGGAAAGGCCGTCACGTGCGCGACGTTGTCGATGAAGGTCGCTTCGACGTCGTGTTCGTCGAGTTCGGCACGCAGCATCCACATGTCCCGGCTGTACTTGGGCCGGTCGAGCGAGACCTTGACGAGCTCGCCGGGCGCGAATTGCCCGCGTGTGCGCAGGCGTGCGGCGATGCCTTTCGACGTCGTCCTGACGCGGCCGGTCCCGTGACGGTGGCAGACGATCGGTCCCATCACCGGCTCCCGTCGTCTGCATCGTGCGCGTCGCCCTGGATCAGGTCAGGCGATCGAGCATCCATCGACGTAACAGCCAGATCGCGCTGCGCGCGCATGGAACCCAGCGTGGCTGCGGTCAGGCGCCAACGCTCCGACAGGAAACGATCGTATTCGCCAAAGGAATAGTGAAGATACAGCGACTCGGCTGAAGCCAGATCGCCGGACTCGGCCGCAATCGTCGCTTCGTCGAGACGTTCGGGAGACAGCGTGTACGGTTCCCGCCCGGTTATCGGGAATCCACTGGCCGATCGGTCTTTCGTCATTTCTGAATCACCTCATCACACGATCATTTGGTCCCGTAAATCCCGAGAATCTTCCCGCTTTCCGGAGAGATGACGTAGTTGATCGATTTCCCGAGACGGTTCGCGTTGCCGAGCCCGCGCTTACCGGGAATCAGCTTTGCGAGGAACGTCACGCCAATGACGTCCTTCCCGTCGACACCCTCGCCATTCGATGCCTTTCTCTCGGATATCGCGATCTCGAAGTTGTTGATGTCCTGTCCGCTCTTTTCGAAATCCTCGTAAGCCGAGCGCAGCCCGACGATCGTGGCCGTGTTGAGCGTGACGTGGTGGTTGTCCATCGTGCCGAAAATTGACTCACTCATGGCAAGTAGCGGAAACGCAAGAAGAAAAAGCGAGGAAAGATATTTCATTGAAGATAGACAGTATCCAGACGCGATTCGCGCCGTATGCAACACAGCGTTTGCGACTGGTTCGCTCGCGCTTATCCACATCCACCCGGCCCGAGCCGCACGAATCATCGGCGCATCTTCGCGTTACGAACGCTTCACCATCCATGTTCCGTCGTTCACGCGACAAGCAACCGGACAATGTCGGCCATATCGCTGTCCGACAACGCGCCGATCCGGTCGACGAACACCCCGTAATCGAGATCGAATTTCACGTTGAACCGCTCGCCTTTGTAGCGACAGCACAAGACGTCGGCTTCGGGGATCAATACGCGCTGTTCGAGGACGATGTCGCCGGGATGCTGCTGCAGGCGCCGCGCCACGACGTCGATATCGAGCGCATCCGGTTGCCTGGCCTGGGTCGTCATCGCCGCTCCCCGTTCGTCGTCCGCGCGAGCGGCAATCCGTCCGCGTGCGGTGCAATGCCCGATTCGTTCGGCTTCACCCGTCGCAACGACATGCAGCCAATCACGACGTAGTCGGCAACGGTGATCAACGACACGACGAGATGCGTCACCGTATCGACGACGAACCAGACGATCCGCTCGTCGTCGTCGAGCCGGTCGACCGCCGCTTTCGCTTCGATGAAGCCATGATGTTCGCGGCCCTGTTCGTCGAACAGGGCGATCCTCAGTGCCAGCAACCCGCTGATGCGGACCTGGGTGTATTCGTCGAGACTCCAGTCGCGTCTCAGCCGCTCGTCCAGCCCGCCCCGCGCGATGGCCTGGGCGAGTACGTCGCGTGCCGCTCGGCTGAAGTCGTCTCGCGCGACCACAGCCTCGAAATCGACATGGATCGCCAGATCGCGCATCTTCATCGGCGAGCGCCCGTCATCCAGAACGATCGGCAGCGCATCACGCCTCCTTGATCCAGTCAGCCGCAAGCGCCAGCAGCTCCGGCAGGTTGCCGGGGCCACCGTACCCGGCAAATGCCGTGTTGGTCGCGCGGACCGAGATCCAGTCCATCTCGTCGTGCTCGACCTGCAGGTCGAGCGACTTGCCGGCCGATGCGCCATCTATCTTCACGCGCCAGCCCGGGTTGTCGATATTGGCGATCTCGATACCGTGCGCATGTTCCCAGACGCCATCGCAGCGGGACGCGGACCAGCGTTGCAAAACGGTCAGCGGATCGGTCATGTCCAGGAGATTCGTGATCGAGCGGATGATCTTTTCTGTGATCCGATGCTGTGCCGCGCTGTTTGCCGGCGTCATGGGAAAAGCGTCCGCTGCGTCGATGTGCGCGATTCTACAGAGGAATTCGCACCGCTCGCGGGTGCTGGCCACAGCATTTCACGTCATTTGTGCACCGATCACAGTCACCGCTCTGTGGTTCTCCAATGGTTTTGACTGGATGTGTATATAAACGTAGTAGTAGTTAACAAGCCCTGCGCCGTCCTGTGGATAACTCCCCAAACGCACTGAAAAATCAACGCGATGCCGAATTCATAACCGCACGAAATTCGCCTGCACAGCTCTGTGGAGCACAGAACAACTTTTGGAGCGTTGCACAGGCCGCACAGATATCCTCAATCGTTCCACTGTGAGTCCAGAGGCTTCCGAAGCGGTTATCCAGAGGGAAATGTGGATAACCTGCCGGTCCCGACGCGTTTGCCTGTGCGACGCGGCGCAATGCGGCCTGCCCGCGCCGCACGGCCCGCGACGCGCGATCGACAAGGCTCTCGACCACGCCGCACACACCGAATCAAAAAAATTGCGTCAAAACGCTTGTGCTCTGCAACAACCCTCTCTATAATTCGCCGCTTCAGTAGGCTCGTAGCTCAGCTGGTTAGAGCACCACCTTGACATGGTGGGGGTCGTTGGTTCGAGTCCAATCGAGCCTACCAACGCACAATAGAAGGGGTCCGGCAGCGTGCATTGCCCACAGGCAACGCGGCTCGCCAAACGATCAGACGCCGCGCGGCAAGTCCGCGCGGCGTTTTTCTTTTACGCCGAGCGCAGCGCATGCAGTCCCAGCGCCAGCGCGTTGAACGGCATCTCTCCCGATCCCATTCCGTAGTTCACGATGTTCGGCGCCGCATGCGGCCGGCTCAGCAACGCAGGCACGATCCGCTCGCACGCATGGCCGTCGCCGTACGGGTTGCTCGCGTGCGCCATCTCGTCGTATGCGCTGTCGCTGCCGATCAGGCGCGACGCTTCGTCCACGAGGCGCTCGGCGTCCGTGCCGACGAGCCGCGCGTTGCCGGCCTGGACCGCCTCCGGGCGCTCGCACGTGTCGCGCGTGACGAGCACCGGCTTGCCGAGCGCCGGCGCCTCCTCCTGGATGCCGCACGAGTCGGTGATGATGAAGTGCGCGCGCGACATCAGGAACACGAACGACAGGTACGCGGGCGGCTCGATCACGTGCAGGTTCGCGATGCCCTCGAGCAGCGCGCACATCGGCTCGTCGACGCCCGATTCGCCGTGCAGCGCATAGACGAACTGCACGTCGCGATGACGGCTCGCGAGGACGCGCAGCGCATGCCCGAAGCACGCGCGCACGTCGCCGCTGTAGAAGCGGTGGCCGGACACCAGCACGATGCGGCTGTCGCCGGCGACGAACGGATAGCGCGCGACGATCGTGCGCGCGAACGCCTCGTCGCGCTCGAGGATGCGCCGCACGCCCTGCAGCGCGTCGATCAGCGTGTCGCCGCTGAGCACGACGCTGTCGGCCGGCACGCCCTCGCTGAACAGGTTGCGGCGCGCACGCTCGGTCGGCGCGAAATGCCAGGTCGACACCGCATCGGTGATGCGGCGGTTCAGCTCCTCGGGCCACGGCGACCAGATGTCGCCGCTGCGCAGGCCCGCCTCGACGTGCGCGACCGGCAGGTAACGGTAGAACGCCGCGAGGCTGACCATCAGCGTCGTGATCGTGTCGCCGTAGACCACCACGGTGTCCGGATGCAGCCGGTCGAATACGTCGCCGACCGCGTGCAGCAGGCCGGACGTCGCGTCGGCCTGCGCGTGGCCCGCGTCCGTCAGGTTGAGCGCGTAGTCGGGCGTGATGTCGAACAGCGCGAGCAGCGGATCGAACGTCTCGCGCCGTCGCACCGTGACGCAGACCTTCGCGTCGATGTTGCCGTGAGCCTTCAGCGCGCGCACGAGCGGCGCCATCCCGGCCGCCTCCTGGCGCGAGCCGAGCACAAACAGGAATTTCCGCATGTCGAACCTCGAATCGCTCCCTGATTCGTCCTGGCGCGGGAGACTGTCCCGCGCGTGAATCGGCGGCGCAACGCAGCCGCGCTGCGTCATGGCCGGGGATCGTTTCGTCGTGGGGGCATGCGCTGACGAAGCGTCCTCGTACCCGCCATCTCGTGGCGAGTGGCAAGTCATGTCATGTGTGGTACCTCGTCACGCCGGGCGTCCTGCCGGCTGAATGATTCGCCGCGCAGCGAATGCGAGCGCGTGTGGCGGCATGTGGCATGTTGCAAGTTTCGAACCAGCCGCGCCGCATCCGGCGGCTGCGTCGTACGGCGTGTTCGGCCGTCGCTCCGGCGGAACGGAACGTTACACACGTGATACGACGCGCGACGCGGCAAGCGGCGCGGGTCCGCTGACGCATGCCGCATGATCGAGAGTCGGCACGACTGCTGCTTCGGCAATGCGCGAGACACGGCACCGCAGGCATCGGCGACCGCTGCGCGCACATGGGGATTTTCCCCATGCCGGCACGGGTGACGCGCGGCCGAAGCGAAACGTTGCGTTCATGAAACGGGCATCCGGCGCCCTTCCCGCGGCCGTCTCGCGACGGCAATCGGTGAGCCGCGTGCAGGCGTGCGCCGAACCGCTGCGCACCCGCGCGCAACGCGCGGCGAAGGCGTGATGCCGGTGATGGCGCCCGCGACGGACGTTCGTCGGGCCGCGCAGACGGCTGATACGCCGATGAATCAAAAACCTGTCGACTGTGTAATCCGGGCCTCGGCCGACACGCGATTCCGCCTTGCCGGACAGGGCGCGCCGCGCGATGGCTCGACCTTTGCTTCCAATGGGGTGTGCCCCGTCCCGACGCTTGAACGACTCGCTGCAAATACCGGGACGGTTGAATGCGACTGACACGAGGCCGGGGGGCGGTGTGAGCGGTCGGCATCGGCGGCGCCGCGTGTTCGTAGCGGCGTCGCGGATCGATGCGCGCTCCGCCGGCTCCCGTTGAATCCTGTACGTCCGCGACGGCGATCCCGGCGCGGATACGGGGACGAACGATGAAGGACTGTCGGGCGGGTTCGCTCTGCGTCGACGACGTGTTGCTGGTCGCGCTTGCCTGCGCGCTCGCCGCATACGGTGCGGCGCTGCCGTGTTCGGCCTGCCGCGATTTCGTCTTCCCGCCGCCGTATTCGGCCGCGTGGCTGTGGCTCGCGGCGCTGCTCGTCTGCGCGCGCAACGTGCGTGCGCTGCCGCGGTGCCCTAACCGCTTCCTTCGTGCATCACCCTGCCCGCTGCCTGCCTGGCACAACGTCTTGGGCGCGATCTGCTGCGACCGGTTTTCGTGTGCGTGTGCGTCAAGCGCGCCACGCGCCCTCGCCGCTTCCGTCGATCCGTCTGCACCGCCCGTCGACGGCGACGGCCGCCTTCGCGAACCTGCTCCACCGCGCCGCAACGCGAGCCAGCACGGCGTCGGCGCCCATCGCGTCGTGACGCGCGCCCCGCCCGGCCGGCGCGCGACCTCGCATGCGAGCGGTCGTGCGCACGGCGCACACGCGTGCCGCACACCCGGTCGACCGTTGCCGTGCCGCGTGCTGCTGCGCCTGCTGCCGCTGGCCTCGACCGCACCGCCGCCGTCACCCTGCGCCGGCCACCGGACGCCGGCCGGCTCGCTGACGCGCGCCGCATGCGTGCATCGCGCCACTGCACGCCAGCATCACGACGGCCGCGGCCGTCATTCCGAATCGATTCGCCTGCGCGCCGAGCGTTCGTGCGCGCGGCACCGCTCACTTCACTGGAGGTAACGCGTCATGTGTGGGATCGTCGGCGCGGTCGCGCAACGGAACATCGTTCCGATTCTGATCGAAGGCTTACGCCGCCTCGAATACCGGGGCTACGACTCGTGCGGCGTCGCGACCGTCGTCGACGGCGCGGCGCGCCGCGAACGCAGCGTGTCGCGCGTCGCGGATCTCGAAGCGCACGTGCTGAGCGCCGGGCTTTCCGGCAGCACGGGCATCGCGCACACGCGCTGGGCGACGCACGGCGCGCCGGCGACCTGCAACGCGCACCCGATCTTCTCGCGTGACGAAATCGCGCTCGTTCACAACGGCATCATCGAGAATCACGAATCGTTGCGCTCGCAACTGTATGACGAGCATTACGAATTCGACGGCCAGACCGACACCGAGGTCGTCGCGCACCTGATCCACAGCATGTATCGCGGCGACCTGCTCGCGGCCGTGCGCGATGCGACCTCGCAACTGCATGGCGCATATGCGATCGCGGTGTTCAGCAAGTCCGAGCCGCAGCGGCTCGTCGGCGCGCGGGTCGGCTCGCCGCTCGTCGTCGGGCTGAAGGACGGCGAGTGCTTCGTCGCGTCGGACGCGCTCGCGCTCGCCGGCATCACCGACCGCTTCATCTTCCTCGAGGAAGGCGACATCGTCGAGCTGACGGCCGGCCACGCGCGGATTTTCGATCGCAACGGCGTGCAGGTCGAACGCCCGGTGCAGACGGTGACGTCGGGCGACGGCGTGGTCGAGCTCGGCTCGTATCGTCACTTCATGCAGAAGGAGATCTTCGAGCAGCCGCACGCGGTCGCGGCGACGATTCCCGATGCGGGCCTGTTCGATCCCGCGGTGTTCGGGCCGGACGCGCGGCGCATCTTCGAGCAGATCGACAACGTGCTGATCCTCGCGTGCGGCACGAGCCATTACTCGGGGCTCACCGCGCGCCGCTGGCTGGAGACGATCGCGCGGCTGCCCGCGCAGGTCGAGATCGCGAGCGAATACCGCTACAGCGACGCGCTCGCGCTGCCGAACACGCTGGTGGTGGTCGTGTCGCAATCGGGCGAGACGGCGGACACGCTCGCGGCGCTCAAGTACGCGCAATCGCTCGGCCATCCGGACACGCTCGCGATCTGCAACGTGCCGACCAGCGCGATGATGCGGCAGACCAGCCTGCGGTTCCTCACGCGCGCGGGTCCGGAGATCGGCGTCGCGTCGACGAAGGCGTTCACGACGCAGCTCGTCGCGCTGTTCATCCTGTCGGTCACGCTCGGGCGGCTGCGCGGCTGCGTCGACGACGCGCAGCTCGCGCGCTATGCGACGCAACTGCGGCGGCTGCCCGACGCGCTCGCCGACGTGCTCGCGCTCGAGCCGCGGATCGAACGCTGGGCGGAGGAATTCGCGCGCCACGAGAACGCGCTGTTCCTCGGGCGCGGGCTGCATTATCCGATCGCGCTCGAAGGCGCGCTGAAGCTGAAGGAGATTTCGTACATCCATGCCGAGGCGTATCCGGCGGGCGAGCTGAAGCACGGGCCGCTCGCGCTCGTCACGCATACGATGCCGGTCGCGACGATCGCGCCGAACGACACGCTGCTCGAGAAGCTGAAATCGAATATGCAGGAGGTGAGGGCGCGCGGCGGGCAGTTGTACGTGTTCGCGGATGCCGATACGCGGATCGACAACGGCGACGGCGTATCGGTGCTGCGGATGCCGGATTACTACGGGCTGCTGTCGCCGATCCTGCACGTCGTGCCGCTGCAGCTGCTCGCGTATCACGCGGCGTGCGTGCGCGGCGCGGATATCGACAAGCCGAGGAATCTGGCGAAGTCGGTGACGGTCGAGTAAGGGGAGGGGCGTCGCGCGGCCGGCGTCACGGCGCGCGCAACGCCGTCAGTTCGCGATCGAGTTGCCGCCAGACGCTGCGGAAGATGGATCGGCGGCGACAGATCGCGCGCCGGCAGCGGGCCTGGAAGCGGCTGAAGGCGAACGCCTGCTGCTGGTCGAGCCAGACGGAGATCTCGCGGATCACGTCTTCGTCGACGAACGTGAGCCACACGGGCGGGATGGGCGTCAGCAGGTTGCTGCCCAGCACCGGTGCGACTTCGTCGAAGAACGCCGCCTCCAGCGCGGCGTGCGACAGGCTCGGGCAGCGCTTGCGCAGCGACGCGGCGATATACGCGTAATCGACTTCGTTGTCGACGAAAAGGTCGGACATCACGACCCAGCAGTCGTGCCGTTCGCGGAGGTCGATTGCGGTCGTCATGCTGCGTGCCTTGTCCTTTCGAAAGTCGTCGTCGCGGCCATTCTTGAGGCGTCCGACACGCGCCGTCAACCGTTTCGCTTCAATGGCGGGCTGCTAGAATCAGGCGCCCGACGCAGCGGCCGCGCCGCCTGCCGCTCGATTGCGGGTGCAACAGAACAACAACGCGCATCGCGCCCGACTGAGAGCACGCCAAGCATGGCCGACACCAAGACTGCCGCAAGCGCCGACGACACCGCCGCCGGCTCGCATCCCAAGACTTCCAGCCGAACCGCCGCATGGCGGCCGAAGCGTGTCGTCGCCACGCTGATCGCCGGCCTGCTGCCCGCCGCAGCCGCCCACGCGAGCGGCGACATCGACTGCTTTCCGGGCGCGACGCTGCGCTATGACGGGTACACCTGCGCAGGCGTGCCGTTCCTGAGCCCGGCCAACGACACGCGGATCAACGCGATGCTGCTGATGGCCGGCAGCGGCAAGCTCGCACACGCGTTCCCGAACCCGGCCGCCGTCCCGCCGGCGGACCGCGCGGCACGGCTCAGCGTGCCGTTCTGGTATGACTTCTCGGGATGGATCGACATCGGCCAGAAGGTGACGACGATACAGGTCGCGGACGGCGCGCAATCCGACACCTACGCGGACGGCGAGGGCGGCATCTGCCGCAGCGCGTCGTCGGGTACGAGGGCGTTCAACGACGCACTGGACGCGGCGAACGGGCTGCCGGGTGATGACGGTACGCGTTTGCGCGCGGCCCGCGCCGACATGGTCAAAGCCTGCGCGCCGGGCGCGAACGGGGCAGGGGCAGGCTGGACGAAGCCGGCCGGTCTCCAGTCGCCGCTCGGCCAGCAGTTCGCCGCGTACCTCGACGGCGCGCACGCGTTCTACATGAACGACTTCGCCGTCGCGGCCACCACCTTCGGCGGCCTGCGCGACAGCGCCGATCCGTGGCTGAAGGAAACCGCGCTGTACATGGTCGGCCGCGCGCGGCTCAACTTTGCGCAGGCCGGAGCATTCAGTTCCGGCAGTGACGCGATGAGCCCGGACCGCGCCGACAAGGCCGCGCTCAACGCGGCCGACGCGGCGTTTCGCGACTACCTGCACGCGTATCCGCACGGCCGCTATGCGGCGTCCGCGCTTGGCCTGCAGCGGCGCATCGCGTGGCTCGGCGGCGACACGCAGCAACTGGCCGCGATGTACGACAAGGCATTCTCGGCGTGGTCGCCGGCAGCGTCGAACGTCCCGCTCGGCCAGCTCGCGAACGAGCTCGACAGCAAGATGCTGATGTCGCTCGGCGACGATACGAGCCGCATTCAGTCGCCCGCCGTGCTCGCGCTCGTCGACCTGATGCGCATGCGGTCCGCGGACACGGTGTACTGGAGCGAGCGCAAGCCCAAGCCGCTGACGCTGGACGAGCTGCGCGCGCAGAAGCCGCGCTTCGCCGCCGCGCCGGCGCTGCACGACTATCTGCTGGCGGCGTATCACGTCTACGTCGACAGGAAGCCGCAGCAGGCGCTCGCGCTGCTGCCGTCGTCGCCGGGCGCGTCGCTCGATTACCTCGCCCTCAGCCAGCAGACGCTGCGCGGCTTCGCGCTCGAGGACAGCGGCCAGCCCGCGCAGGCGCGGCAGCTGTGGGAACGGCTGATTCCGCTCGCGAAATATCCGCTGCAGCGCGAGGCGCTGGAGCTCGCGCTCGCGATCAACCTGGAGCGGGCAGGGCAGATCGCGCCGATGTTCGCGGAAGGCTCGCTGATCCGCAGCCCGGCGATCCGTTCGATCCTGCTGCAGCACGACGCCGACGCGGACCTGCTGCGCCGCGAGGCGCAAAACCGCTCGGGCGACGCGGTGCTGCGCGAGATCGCGCTGGCGACGCTGCTGTACAAGGAGCTGACGCGCGGCCACTACGCGGCGTTCCTCGACGACCTGGCGCTCGTGCCGGCCAAGCCATCGGACGCGCTGAAGTCCTACGTGCAGAAGGGCGGCGTCAGCGACGGCGGCTATGCGTGTCCGTCGATCCGTGACGTCGCCGTGACGCTGAAGCAGACGCCCAACGATTCGAAGGGGCTCAATTGCATCGCCGAATTCGTGCGGCGCTATCCGCCCGTGTATGGCGGCGACGACCCGTCGTTCGGGCGTTCGCCCGCGGACCCGCGCACGTGGGAGTCGAAGAAGGCGCCGCCGTCGCTCGGCAGCGCACCGTCGCAGTTCCAGGGCGGCACCTACGCGCGGATCGACAGTTACCGCAAGGTGATCGGCAACGCGCAGGCGCCGGCCGACGATCGCGCGTATGCGCTGTATCGCGCGGTCCGCTGCTTCGCGCCGGCGGGCTACAGCGAATGCGGCGGCAACGATCTTCCGACCCGCACGCGCAAGCAGTGGTTCAACACGCTGAAGACCGCGTATCCGCGCAGCAAGTGGGCGCAGTCGCTGCAGTACTACTGGTGATGCGCCGCTGCGGCCTCAATGCAGATGCCGCAGCTTGTCCGGATTGCGGACCACGTAGATCGCCGAGACCTTGCCGTCCTCGATCTCGAGCGCGGTCGTCTGCAGCTCGCCGTCGGCTTCCAGCGTGACGAAGCCGGGCAGCCCGTTGATGAAGCCCGCACGCACGAGCGTCGACGCGTTGTTGCGGAACAGCTCCGCGAGGTATTCGTGGACCTTCATCACGCGCTCGAAGCCGAACACCGGCTTGCCGGCCGCCGACCGCTTGCCGCCGCCGTCCGCATGCAGGCTCACGTCCTCGGCGAGCAGCGCGCCGAGCGCGCGCATGTCGCCGCTGCGCGACGCCGCGAAGAACGCCTCGGCGATCTCGACGCCGCGCTGCTTCTCCACGTGAAAGCGCGGCCGCGCTTCGCGCACGTGCGTGCGCGCCCGCGCGGCGAGCTGCCGGCACGCGGCCGGCTCGCGCCGGATGGTCGCCGCCACTTCGTCGAACTCGAGGCCGAACACGTCGTGCAGCAGGAACGCCGCGCGCTCCAGCGGCGACAGGCGCTCGAGCGCGAGCATCAGCGGCAGCGTGACGTCCTCCTGTTCGTCCTCTTCGACGACAGGCTCGGGCAGCCACGGGCCGACGTAGGTCTCGCGCTGGTGCCGCGCGGATTTCAGCTGGTCGAGGCACAGCCGCATCACCATCCGCCGCAGGAACGCCTCGGGCACGCGCACCTCGCCGCGATCGACGTCCATCCAGCGGATGAACGCCTCCTGCACGATGTCCTCGGCATCGGCGACCGAGCCGAGCATCCGGTAGGCGACGCGCACGAGCAGGCGGCGCAGCGGGTCGAAGCTCGCCGCCGCGTCCGTTGCGTTCGTTGCCGCGGCGGGATCGCGCTTCGGCGTCATGCGGTGGCCCGCGCAGCCTTCGCGGCGGCCGGCTCGACCCACAGGCCGAAGCCGATGGCGATCCGGTTCCAGCCGTTGATCACGTTGATCATCAGCGTGAGCTTCACCTGTTCCTCCTGCGTAAAGTGGTCGTTGAGCGCCGCGTACGCCTGCTCGTGCGTGTGGCCTTCGGAGAGCCGCGTGAGCGCGTCGGTCCAGCCGAGCGCCGCGCGTTCGCGGTCGGTGTAGCAGGGCGCTTCGCGCCACGCGGACAGCAGGTACAGGCGTTGCTCGGTCTCGCCTTTCGCGCGCGCTTCGGCGGTATGCATGTTAATGCAGTTCGCGCACGCGTTGATCTGCGACGCGCGGACCTTGACCAGCTCGATCAGCGTCGACTCGAGGCTCGCCTCGGCGGCCAGCGACGTGCTCATCCAGTTCTTCATCAGCGACGGGGCGGCGGCGAACGGGTCGAGTTTGGCAGTCATGGTGTCATCTCCTTGGGTTGGGTTTCGATGACATGACGAGCGAGCCCCCCGCGTGTGTGACATGCGCGCAATAAATATTTTTGCGGCGTGCGTGCGGCTGCCGATCTTCCGACGATTGCGCCGTCATACGGGCATCACACGGCCATCACACGGCCGTCACGATCGGGCCGCGGGCGGCCGGATGCGCACGCAAGCGTCGCAACGATGAAGGCTTTCATTCCTCTTGCGTCGCCGTTTCATTCGAATCGCGGGTCGCGACATTCACATTTCTGGGCCATACTGGTCTGCACGGGCGGACGAATCGACGCCGCATCAGTGATCCTGCCCGTCGCAGCATCGAAGGTCGCACGTCAGTCGCGCGCACCGAGCGCGGGGCTTCCTTTTCCGGCAACGCAGCTATTCGCGACGTGGACGGTAAACCGATGAGCCTCCTTGCATCCCAGCTACAGCGCCGCTACCGCGACGTTCGCGCGCACAGCGTCGAGCTGACGGCGACGCTGTCCGCCGAAGACCAGGCCGTGCAGTCGATGCCCGACGCGAGCCCGGCCAAGTGGCATCTCGCGCACACGACGTGGTTCTTCGAGACGGTCGTGCTGTCGCGCCGCGTCGCGGGCTATGCGCCGTTCGACGACGCGTATCGCTTTCTCTTCAATTCCTACTACGAATCGCTCGGCCCGCGCCATCCGCGGCCGCAGCGCGGGCTGCTGACGCGTCCGTCGCTCGACGAGGTGCGCGCGTACCGCCATTACGTCGACGAAGCGCTGTTGAAGGCGATCGCGAACGCGGACGCGGCGATGCTGGAAGCGATCGCGCCGGAGATCGAGCTCGGGCTGCAGCACGAGCAGCAGCACCAGGAGCTGATCGTCACGGACATGCTGCATGCGTTCTCGTGCAATCCGCTGCGGCCGGCGTTCCGGCCGCGCGACGGCGCGAGCGACGTCGATCTGCACGCGGTGGCCGGCGAGTTGCGGTGGCTGCGCCAGCCGGGCGGGCTCGTCGAGATCGGCCATGACGGCAACGGCTTCTCGTTCGACAACGAGCGGCCGCGGCACGCGGCGCTCGTGCAGCCGTACGAGATCGCGGATCGCGTCGTGACCAATGCGGAGTTCGCCGCGTTCGTCGCCGACGGCGGGTACGCGCGCCCCGAGCTCTGGCTGTCGGACGGCTGGGCGACGGTCCAGCGCGACGGCTGGCGCGCGCCCGCGTACTGGCTCGACGACGACGCCGAAGCGGCGCCGCGCGACGCGCCGCATCGCGCATGGCGCGCGTTCGGGCTGCATGGCGTCGAGCCGCTCGCGCCCGCCGCGCCGGTGTGCCACCTGAGCTTTTACGAAGCGGCCGCGTATGCGGAATGGGCGGGCGCGCGGCTGCCGACCGAATTCGAATGGGAAGCCGCGTACGGCGCGGACGGCGTCCGGCAGATGACGGGACACGTGTGGCAATGGACGCGCTCGTCCTACGACCCGTATCCGGGTTTCCGGCCGCTCGCGGGCATCGCGGCCGAATACAACGGCAAGTTCATGGTCGGCCAGCTGGTCCTGCGCGGCAGCAGCATCGCGACGCCGCCGGGCCACGCGCGGCCGACGTACCGCAACTTCTTTCCGCCGGCCGCGCGCTGGCAATTCACGGGAGTCCGACTTGCGCGAGACGTCTGACCTGACGGCCACGAGCGGTGGCCTGCAATCCGCCCGCGATCCGCGGCCCGTCGCATTCGAGCGCGACCTGATCGACGGGCTGTCGCGCCGGCCGCGCAGCATCCCGCCGAAGTATTTCTACGACGCGGCGGGCTCCGTGCTGTTCGACCGCATCTGCGCGCTGCCGGAGTACTACCCGACGCGCACCGAGCTCGGCATCCTGCGCGCGCACGCGACGGAGATCGTGCGGCGCGTCGGCCGGCATGCAGACATCGTCGAGTTCGGCGCGGGCTCGCTCGCGAAGATCCGCATCCTGCTCGACGCGTTCTCCGCGGAGCGCGCGCCCGCGCGCTACGTGCCGGTCGACATTTCCGCGGACTACCTGCACGAGGCGGCCGCGCGCCTGCGCGCCGCGTATCCGTGGCTCGACGTCGCGCCGATCGCCGCCGACTACACGAAGGCCGAGCAGCTCGCCGCGCTGGCGGCCGAGCCGCGTCGCCGCATCGGCTTCTTTCCCGGCTCGACGATCGGCAATTTCTCGCCGGACGAAGCCGACGCGTTCCTGCGCGACGCGGCGCGGCTGCTGCGCGGCGGCGCCTTGCTGGTCGGCGCCGATCTCGTGAAGGACGACGACACGCTGCACCGCGCGTACAACGACGCGCAGGGCGTGACGGCGGAATTCAACCTGAACCTGCTCGCGCGCGCGAACGCCGAGCTCGGCGCGGATTTCGATCTCGACGGCTTCGCGCATCACGCGTTCTACGATTCGCAACGGCAGCGCATCGAGATGCATCTCGTCAGCGTGCGCGCGCAGACCGTGCGCGTGTGCGGCCGCACGTTCCGCTTCGACGCCGGCGAGCGGATCCACACGGAGAACTCGTACAAGTTCACCATCGACGGTTTTCACGCGATCGCGCGGCGCGCGGGCTTCGAGCCCGATGCGGTGTGGATCGACGACGCGCGCCTGTTCAGCGTGCACTGGCTGCGCAGCCCGGGCGACATTCGCGCGTGACGATGGGCTGCGCGGCCGGCCGCGCAGCACGTTGCGCAACGCTTCGCGGCGACCGTAAACCCCCGTTACCAGTCTCGCAGGCCCGTAGCACCTGTATCGCTGCCGCCCGCCTACACTCCGAACCGTATTCACTGGAAGCACGTCAAGTGCAGGGAGTCGCGGGATGAACACGAAACCTCTCCTCGGTGCCGTTCTCGCTGCAGCAGCGCTCGCGGCGTCCGGCGTTGCATCGGCCCACGTCGACGTCGCGGTCGGCATCGGCGTGCCGGGCGTCTATGCGCCTCCGCCGCCGGTGTACGTCGCGCCGCCCGTCACGTATGCGCCGGTCGGCTATCGCTACGACGACTGGCGCGCCCGCGAATGGCGGGAACGCGAGTGGCGCCGCCATGAATGGCGCGAGCACGAGTGGCGTGAACGCGAATGGCGCGATCGCGGCCGCTGGGACTGATGTCAATAACCACCAATAGCCGGCCTCGGTGCCGGTTCACAACGACAAGGACGGGAATCGCATGACCACCATTCGACACATCGGGAAACTGGCGCTCGCCGCCGGCGTCGCGCTCGCGACGATCGGCAGCGCACATGCGGCGGGCTGCATGAAGGGCGCGGTCGTGGGCGGGGTCGCCGGTCATTACGCGGGCCACCATGCGGTGGTGGGCGCGGTCGGCGGCTGCATCGTCGGCCATCACCTGGCCAAGCAGCACGCGCAGGAGCAGGCCGCGCAACGCAAGGCCGCCGCGCAGGGCATGCAACCGGCGCAATAAGTACGGCAACCGCGCACGGCATCGCGCCGTGCGCGTCAGCGTTCCGGCCGACCCGGCGCGAACGCGCACATGACCAGCGGCACGACCACGATCGCCGCGCCGGTGAAGAACATCGCCGTGGCGCCGAAGCGCTGCCAGATCCATCCGGCGATCGCGCTGGCGAGCAGCATCGCGACCCCGCTCGCGAGATTGAACAGCCCGAACGCGGTGCCGCGCCATTCGGCCGGCGCGGTATCGGCGACCATCGCCGCGAGTATCCCCTGCGTGAACCCCATGTGCAGCCCCCATACCGCGACGCCGGTCAGCACCGTCGCGGCATCGGCGCGCGCGCCGAGCAGCAGGTCGGCGGCGATCAGCAGCGCCATGCCGATCGCGAGCAGCGCGCGCCGGTCGAGCCGGTCCGACACGACGCCGACCGGATACGCGGACAACGTATACGCGACGCTCATCACGACCATCACCGACGGCACCCACGCGACGTCCATCCCGGTCTGCTGCGCGCGCAGCACCAGGAACGCCTCGCTGAAGCGCGCGAGCGTGAACGTCGCGCCGATCGCGACGACGTACCAGTAGCGTGCCGAAAACATGCTCAGTGCGCGCCGGTCGAGCGGCGAGCGGAACGGGCGAGGGCGGTCCGCCCGCGCGGCAGCGGGCTCGCGCACGCCGAACATCAGCACGGCGAGCGTCGCGAACGCGGGGATCGACGCGAACCACAGCACCGCGCGGATGTGATCCGCGAACGCGAACATCAGCGCGATCGCGAGCAGCGGGCCGCCGACCGCGCCGACGGTATCCATCGACTGCCGCAGCCCGAAGCACGCGCCGCGAATCTCGGGCGGGGCGACGTCGGCGACGAGCGCATCGCGCGGCGCGCCGCGAATGCCCTTGCCGAAGCGGTCGACGAGGCGCGCGGCGATCACGAGGCCCGGCCCGTGCGCGAGCGGGAACAGCGGCTTCGTCAGCGCGGCGAGCCCGTACCCGGCGAGCAGCAGCGCCTTGCGGCGGCCGAGCCAGTCGCTGATCGCGCCCGAAAAGATCCGCACGATCAGCGCGGTCGCTTCGGCCGCACCTTCGAGCACGCCGAGCGCGACGACGCTCATGCCCATCGTCGTCACCAGATACACCGGCAGCAACGCGTGCACGAGTTCCGACGACAGGTCCATCAGCAGGCTGACGAACCCCAGCGCCCACACGGTGCGGGGGATCGCGGGACGGGACGATACGGTGGTGGGCGATTCCATCGGATCTCCGGAATGCGCCGGGCGGGCGCGGTCAGATGAGTGTCGCGCCGGGCGGACGGCGTTTCAACTGCCGGCACGCGCGAATTGCTCTGATGAATGTGCGCCGTATCCCGCGTTACGATTATTTACAACGTGAGCATGTCGCGAATCGGCGCGTTCGTACAATGCAATCACCTCAATGCGCTCCAAGGAGCAAAAAATGAAACAACGACGCTTCCTGCCCGCGCTCGCAGCGGCACTCCTCGCGCTCGGCGCGGTTTCGGCACACGCGGCGGCAGGCGGTAACGGTGGCGGCGGTCACGGCGGGGGCGCGGGCGGCTCCGGCGGCCACGCGGGCGGCATGTCGGATGGCCACATGAGCGGCGACGCCATGTCCAATTCGAACGGCTTCAAGTCCGGCGACCGCGACAAGGGCCTCGCGCGTGCGGCCGACCGCTCCGACACGATCTCCGATCGCGCGGGCGCGCAGCCGGGCCATGTGCACGGCCACACCGCGCACGCGACCTCGCATACGCATCACTCGAAGCACAACGCGTTCGGCCGCACGCTGTAAGCGTCGTCCGGCACGCACCAAAGAAATGGGCGCCCTCGGGCGCCCATTTCGCATGGCTGAGCGAAACGCTCAGCAGCGGCCTTTCTTGGCCTGCCCCGGCGGACAGAAGCCGTTGCCCGGGCCGCCCTGCGGCGCGACCACGACCGGTGCGTCCGGCACATACACCGCGCATCCGCTCAGTACGCTCGCCAATCCGGCTGCCGTCAGCAGCGCGATCATCCCTTTCTTCACTTCGTTCTCTCCATGCGAAAAGGAGAGGGCCGCCAGCGGCCCCCTCCGGTCAGACCATCAGAACGCGAAGTTGACGTTCGTCTGGCTGGTCGTCGCGTTGACGGCCGTCGATTGCGTCGCGCCCGACGCCGCGTCCGCCTCGATCGTGTACTGGCCCGCGGCGGCCGGCACGGCAGCCAGCGCGACCGGCAGCGAACCCGTGTACGTGCCGACGATCGGCGCGGCGGTCGGCACCGACAGCGCGTAGATGCCCGTGTCCATGTTCGCGTTGGCCGACGTGATCTCGTACGAAGCCGCATTGATCGACTGCAGCGCGCGCACCAGCGCGTTCGCGCTCGGCGTCACGGTGCCGCTGACCGTGCTCATCGTCGAGGCCGGCAGCGCGATCGGCACGTTCGACGTCGACACGGCGGTGGTCGTGTTCACGACCACCGGCACCGATCGGACGACGCCCGACGCGACGTTGTGCTGCACGATCACGACGTCGTAGTTGCCCTGCGTCGTGCTCTGGATCAGCGGCGACAGCACGAACTTGCCGGTGCTGTCGGCCACCGTGCCGCGCACGACCTGGCCGCCCTGTTCCGCATACACCGTCGCGCCCGCTTCGGCCTGCGCGACGTAGCCCGAGATCGCGCCGCTCACGACGGTCGGCGTCGCGGTCACGACCGGCTTCAGCGCATAGGAGCCGTTGCCGCGCTGCACGATCGACTTGCACGCGTTGAAGTCGAGCACGAGATCGACGAGCGTGTTCGGCTGGACCGTGAACGGGCTGATGATCTTGTAGCCGCTTTGCGTCGCGCTCGGCGTCGCGAGCGGCTGCTCGGCGCCGCCCGTCGGCACGATCGAGTTCGCGAGCGTGTTGCCCTGGTTCTGCGCGAGCACGAGGCGGACCTGCTGGTACTGGCCGGCCGGCAGCGCGGTCTGGCCGAGGTCGGCGAGCACGCCGTTGGTGAGCGACAGCAGGTCGATCCTCTGCGGCGTCGGCAGCGCGACCGTCGACCAGCCGGCGTCGTTGTCGCCGGCGTTCGCGTTCGCGTTGACGCGCACCTGCGACACGGTGACGAACACGTGATCGAAGCCGCACGACGGCGCGTCGGTCATCGCGACGTGCAGCGTGCCGGTCTGCGTGCTGGGGCTGCCGCCGCCATCGCCGCCGCCGCAGGCGGCGAGCGCGAGCGAGAGGACGGATGCGCAGCCAATCGTCTTAAGTAAGTTGTTCATGACGAACTCCCTTCCTTCATTTCTTGTGTGGGTGCCCGGAGCATAGTGCCGGCCATTCGTTGCATCCCTTTAAATTTGCAACGAGGCGTAACCGGCTGATGAAAACGCGTGGCGCGGCAAGCTTTCAGACAGGCAACGGCACGCCGGCCGACCGACGGGAACCCGGTTTTGCGGCGGCGCAATATCCGGGCCGCGGGCCGGCTGCGCAAGGGAAAAAGGAGGGGAAAAGAGCGGGGCGGCCGCAGGAACGGCCGCCCCGTCGCGTTACCGTCCGCCGCTCGCGAGCGGCTCGCGCCCGAACAGCGCGCCGACGTCGCGCGCCCGCACGAAGCGCGCCGCATCGTCGCCGTTGGCGAGCGCCCGGAAATGCGCTTCGCCGCACGAGAGCTTCGCGCGTTCGTGCTCGCGCGGCGCGTCGTCGTCGGCGCTGCGCGGCGTATCGACGACGAAGTACAGGCGCGCGTCGCCGCCACCGCCCGCGAGCACCGCCCAGTCGGGGTGATAGCTGCCGAGCGGCGTCTGCACGTCGAACCAGCGCGGCAGCTTCGCGTACAGCTGCACGTCGTCGCGCGCCTCGAGCGCGTCGGCGAACGCGCGCTCGGCGTCGGTCTCGCACACCACCGCCTCGTGAATCGACTTGCGCGCGTCGGTGCGCAGGTTGCGCAGGTAGCCGGTCAGCGCTTCGCTCTCGAACGATTCGAGCGCGTGCACGTGCCGCTCGCCGAGCTTGCGGTACGTGATGCCGTCGACGAGCGCGAGCCGCTTGCAGCGGTTGATCGCGTCGGCCGCGAGCGCGATGAACTGCTGCGGGTTGAGCCGGAAATCGTCGAGCCGGCCGCTGTCCGCGAGGATCGTCGCGAGCGAGCGGCGCGTGAGCTGCGTGCGGTCCTGCAGCTCGGTGAGCAGGTCGGGCAGCAGCAGTTCACCTTCGTCGATCAGCACCGTGCCGGCGCCCGTCACCTCGATCGCCTCGACGCCGGCCTTGCCGATGTCGATCTCGGCCTTGCGCCACTGCAGCCGCGCGCGCGCCACCTCGGGCGCGTCGCGCAGCGCGGCCGCGCAATCGCTCACGAGCTTCGCGTTGTCGAACTGCACGCGGTACACGGTGCGATGCTTGATGCGCTCCCACAGCGCGCGGAAGTCGCGGCCGAGCACCACCGCCTTGCCCGACGGGTCGCGGCGCAGCGCGATCTCGCGGCGCTCGTCCGCGTTGCGCACCGCGAAGCGGCCGGACACCTTGCGCAGCGTCGCGACGATCGCCGCCCGCAGCGTCTCGAACGCCGGCGGCAGCACGAGCGCGCTCTGCCGCAGCGCGTCCTTCAGCCGGTCGAGCACCTTGCCCTGCGCGTCGACGTAGCCGTGCTCGCGCAGGTGCGTCCACAGCACGCCCGACAGCTCGATGCCGAGCGCATGCGCGGGGCCGTCGCCTTCCTGCACCGCGAGCGCCGCGAACTGGTGCTCCTCGACGATCCCGAAGCGGATGCCCGTATCGGCCTCGATCTCCTTCTGCAGGTTCTCCGCGAAGCTCTCGTAGCGCTCGGTCGCGATCACGGTGAGCGTGTTCACGCCCGGGTCGCGCACCCGTTCGCCGTCCTGGTCGACCGCGAGCCGCAGCCCGCGGCCGAGCGTCTGGCGGCGCTCGCGTTCGGTCTGGATGTCGCGCAGCGTGCAGATCTGGAACACGTTCGGGTTGTCCCAGCCCTCCTTCAGCGCCGAGTGCGAGAAGATGAACTTGAGCGGCGTGTCGAACGACAGCAGCGCTTCCTTCTCGCGCATGATGAGCCCGTACGCGCGCTCGGCGTTCTCGCGGCTCGCGGCGCTGCTCTCGCTCGTGTCGGTCCAGCCGCCCTTGCGGTCGATCGAGAAGTAGCCGTTGTGGGCCGCCTCGACCTCGCGCGCGACGTCGACGCCGTCGAACAGCGCGCGATACGCGGGTACGCGCGCCGCACGTGCGTATTCCTCTTCGAAGATCAGCGCGTAGTCGCCCTTCACGGGCATCCCGCTCTCGTCGTACCGGCGGTAGCGCTCGACCGAATCGACGAAGAACAGCGACAGCACCTTCACGCCGCGCTCGGCGAGCCGCAGCTCCTTGTCCAGATGCTCGCGGATCGTGCGGCGGATCATCTCGCGCTGCACGGCGAGCGTGTCGATGTCGCCGTACGCCTCGCCGAGCGACAGGAACGCCTCGCCCGCCGGATGGCGCAGCTCGATGTATTCCGCGCCCTTCGCCGCATGCACCTCGCCGATCCGCAGGCCCGCGTACAGCGCGCGCTTCGTCACGCGCTCGAGATCGTCGCCGTCGGTCACGGATGCGATCTGGCGCTTCACGCCGGCCGCGGTCGCGACGTCGAGCTCGACGCGCGCGGCGATCGCGCCGCGCCGGTTCGACACGCCGACGAGCCGCAGGTACGGCTTGTTGTGCGCATCCTCGACGATCGCCGACGCGATCTCGATCTGCTTGACGAGCTTGCGCTCGTACGCGTCGACCGCGTCGAGCCGGTACACCATGTGGTGCCGGTCGACGTGGGTCGCCGAGTAGCGCAGCGTGCACAGCGGGTCCATCGCGGCGAGCGCCTCGCGGCCGCGGCCTTCGAGGCCGCCGTCGACGCTTTGCGGCTCGTCGACGATCACGATCGGCCGGGTCGCGCGGATCAGGTCGATCGGCTTCTCGCCGCCGGTCTTCTCGCTGTCCTTGTAGAGGTTGTTGACGTCCTTCTTGTTGATCGCGGCGACCGTCATCACCATGATCTGGATCGTCGCGCTCGCCGCGAAGTGACGCACCTGGCCGAGCTTCGCGGAGTCGTACAGGAAGTAGTCGTACGGCATGCCCGCGTACAGGCCGCGGAAGTGATCCTCGGTGATCAGCAGCGTCTTGTGCACGCCTTCCTTGATCGCGACCGACGGCACGACGATCACGAACTTCGTGAAGCCGTAGCGGCGGTTCAGCTCGAAGATCGTGCGCAGGTACACGTAGGTCTTGCCGGTGCCCGTCTCCATCTCGACCGTGAAGTCGCGCGACGCCGGGTCGCCGGACGGCGGCAGCCCGCCGCGCAGCTGCACGTCGGCGAGGTTGCGCGCGAGCGCATCGGCGGTGATCGACAGGTGGTTGCCGACGCCGCGCTCCGACAGCGCGAAGCCGAGCGCCGTCTGCGCGCTCGCCGAGGTGCCGGGCGCGGCGTTCGCGAGCACGCTGAAGTCGCCGCGGCACGCCTCCTGCCCGCGAAACAGGTCGCAGACGGCGTCGATCGCGTCGCGCTGGTAGTCGAGGTCCGCTTCGAAATGCAGCCGCATCACAGGCTCCGCACGCGCTTCACGCCGTGCTGCTCGAGCAGCGCGGCGAGATTGAGCTTCGCGACGTCGTCGACGAAGCCGCTGTCGCGGAACAGGCACGTGACGTCGCGCGGCGCGCCGTGCGCGTCGAGCAGCGCGACGATGCCGTCGGCGAGCGGCTCGGCGTCGTCGCGCGACACGCGCGCGTCGAAGCAGGCGAGCACCGACCGGCCGATCAGGTGGACCGTCTTGCCGGCGACCGCGTGATGCGTGACCGGCGTGCACAGGTCGAGGCCGAGCTTCAGCGTCAGCTCGGCGAGCAGGTCGTCGTCGCTGCGGCCGGTCTTCACGTGCTCGACGGACGCGAACAGCGCATGGTCGAAATCGTCGCGGCGCGGGTCCCACTCGATCACGTTGGTCGTGTCGAGCCGGTACACGCGAAAGCCGAGGTCGCCATAGCTTTCCGGATAGTCGCGCGCGACCTGCTGCGCGGCGCGGCGCAGGCGCTCCTTGGTCAGCTCGGCGAGCGTCGCGGGCTTCTTGAGCTTCGCGCAGAACTCGGCCGCGGCCTGCTGCGCCTTGTCACGGCCGTCGAGCGGCTCGGGCAGCTGCACGAGCACGTAGCGGCGCGCGCCGCCGTCGGTCGCGTTGAGCTGCATCACCGCGTGGCCGGTCGAGCCGGAGCCCGCGAAGCAGTCGACGACGATGTCGTCGCCGCGCGTGCACCAGCCGATCACCGCCGCCGCGAAATCGACCGGCTTCGGCTGCTCGAACGGCACGCCGAGCGCCTTCAGCAGCGCGTCGTCCGAGCCGCCGAACGGCAGCACCGACGGCACGTTCTCGTACATGTTCTCGTCGAGGTAGTAGATCCGCTGCGGCTGCGTGGTCTCGTCCGCGCCGAATTCGATCAGCCCGCGCTCGAGCAGCGCCTGCATCGTCACGGGCGGATTGCGCCAGCCGCGCTCCGGCATCGCGCACGGCTTGCCCGTGACCGGGTGCACGAGCGGCACGAAGTACTCGTCCGGGGCCTTCTTCTTGTTCGGCCACGCCATCGACACGAGGCGGTACACGCGCCCGTCCTCCGACAGCCGGTCGTACATCACCTCGCCGCCGGACAGGTTGGTCTGCGCCTTGACCCACGCGCGATACGCCTGCGCGGCGTCCGCATGGGTGCCGCTGCGGCGCACCAGGTCGTACGCCGCGTCGAGCATGCGCTGCGCGTTGCGCTTCGGGCGCTTGAGCGGCGTCGCTTCGTGCAGCGCCTCCGCGTTGCGCGCGAACAGCACGAGCGATTCGTGCTGGTACGCGACGCCGCGCGCGTCGCCCTTCGGGTTGCGCTTGTCCCACACGGCCACGCCGAGCTCGTTCTCCTCGCCGAAGATCTCGCGCAGCATCAGCACGAGCGCATGCACCTCGTGCTCGTCGATGTGCACGGCGATCAGCCCGGCGTCCGACAGGAGCGCGTGCGCGAGCTTCAGGCGCGGGTACATCATGTTCAGCCAGTCGGTGTGGAACCGGCCGTTCGCCTCGGTGTTGGTGCTGCGCTTCACGCCGCCTTCGGTCTGGCCCGTGACCGCGAGGTAGTGGCGCAGGCTGTCGCTGAAGTCGTCCGGGTACACGAAATCGCTGCCGGTGTTGTACGGCGGGTCGATGTAGACCAGCTTCACCTTGCCCGCGTAGCTCTTGTGCAGCAGCTTCATCACGTCGAGGTTGTCGCCCTCGATCACGAGGTGGCGGGTGTCGTCCCACGCGACGCTGTCGGCCGGGCAGGGCCGCAGCGTGCCGGTCGACGGCGTGAGCGCCGCCTGCCGCGCGCGGCGCTTGCCGTGCCAGTGGAAGCCGTATCGTTCTTCGGCGTCGCCGACCGTGCGATCGCCGACCAGCGCCTTCAGCGCGTCGACGTCGACCGATGCGCCGCCGGGGCCTTCGGTCACGAGTTCGGGGAACAGCGCCTTCAGGCGCGCGACGTTGTCGGCGGTGAAATCCGTCGACTTCGCCTGCGGGCTCGCCGCATCGAGTTTGTGCATCGTCTTTTTCATCCTGGGCCCGGCCGCGCCGCGCCCGGACGTCGGGCGCTGTCGCGATGCCGGCGGCCGGGAGAGGGGCCGCCGCGGGCGAACCCGAAACGCTAGCGAGTCGGTCGGCGCAGGTCAAGCGCCGTTGTGCGCCGCAAACCGCCCCGACGAGCGGGATCGCCCGCCGGACGGGCGCGGCGGGGCGTCGGCCGCGTTGTCGCATCGTGCGGCGGGCAGGCCGGAATGGAGGACGAAAAAAAGGGGCACGGACGGCGCGGAGCGCCGGCGTGCCCCGAGGGAGCATTCGGGAACGGACGCCGCGTGCCAGGCGCGATGCGCCCGGCACGGGGTCGGAAGGGGGGTCAGAAGCGGGTGCGGATACCGGTCGTCAGCTCGAGCTGGTTGTTCGAGCCGAACGTCGACGACACCTTGTAGCCGCCGTGCAGCTTCATGTAGTCGCCGGCCAGGTAGACCTCGGTGCGTTTGCTCAGGTGGTAGAAGATCGAGCCGTAGATCGTCTCCTTGAAGCCGTTGCCGACGCCGTTGGTCAGGCTGAACGCGCCGAGGTTCGCGTTCGGCGTGAAGCCGTCCGCGTTGTATGCGGCGTTCTTGATGCGCATCTGCTGGTAGCCGAGCTCGTAGTCGAGCGGGCCCTGCGGCGCGATCTTCATCGAGACGGTCCACGAGTCGTCGTGACGCTGGCCGAGCGCGCCCTGGTCGCCGTTGTAGCGGAAGTAGCCGGCATTCAGGCGCACGATGCTGAACGTGTAGTTGCCGCCGGCCGAGAACGTCTGGTTCCTGAAGCCGTTGTGGTTCACGTGGCTGTAGAAGCCCGACACGTTGAACGGCCCGCCGTTGTAGCCGAGCGCGACCTGGTACGCGGAGCCGGTCGCGAAGCTGGTCGAGTTGCTGAACTGGTAGCCCGCGCTCGCGAAGATGCCGTTGCTGAACAGCTTCTTCCACGCGAGGCCGTTGTTGTAGCGCGTGCCGGTCGGGCCGGCCGCGTAGAAGATCATCTGCTTGAAGTTGTTCGAGTTGGTCCAGCCGCCTTCCTCGGTCGTCAGCTGCGCGGTGCCGTACGCGTCGCCGTAGATCGCCGACGCGTCGCGCGCGATCGTGTTCTGGAAGCCGGCCGTCAGCTTGCCGAAGCGGTCGTCCTGGATGCCGACCCATGCGTCGCGGTCGAAGATCTGGCCCTCGTCTTCCATCTGGCCGTTCGCGACCACGAATTCGCTTTCGAGGCGGAAGATCACCTTGGTGCCGCCGCCGATGTCCTCGGCGCCGCGCAGGCCCCAGCGGCTGCCGCTGAACCACGGCTCGCCTTCGTTGCCCATGCCGATCACGTGATTGCCGTTGGCGTCGGCGTGCGTGCGGTAGGTCGGGAAGCTCAGGTCCATCAGGCCATAGAGCTGCACGCTCGATTGCGCATGAGCCTGCGTCGCGGCGCACAGCCCCGCCGCGATGGAAAGGGCCAGGTATTTTCGTTTCAAGATCGTCTCCTCCGAGCTGCCGCATTGAAATTCGGTTTTTGGCACTACGTAATGTATGCCGTCTCCTGCCGGCCTTAGCGAGAGGACCGACGCCTAGCATCGTAGGTCGGGCAACCCTTCGCGCCGCTTTCGCGGGCTTGTGGATCGGATCAGTGAAAACACCGAACGACAGCGGTGCACCGGAGTCCTGAAGGGCGCCGAGGTCCGCGGGACGGGGCAGAGCGGGATCGTCGCGCCGCGCAGGCAATCGCGGAGCGTGTGCGTGAATACAACAGTGAGCGGGTTGCGATCGGGCCGTGTTGGCCCGCGATCCGCGGGCGTGCGCAAGCGCTGCCGCTCATGCGGCAGGCCGTGCGGACGCGCGGCGTCAGCCCTGCGCGGTCTTCGCGCGCAGGATGTAGCCGAGCCCGCGCAGCGTGATGATCTCCGCCGTGCTGAGCGCGAGATGCTTGCGCAGCCGGTGGATGTAGATGTCGATCGCGTCCGCGCTCGGCTCGTCGTCGAGCGCGAACACGCTGTCCATCAGCCGCGCCTTCGATACGGTCTTGTTCTGCTGCAGCATCAGCGTCTCGAGGATCGCGTGCTCGCGGCGGCGCAGCGCGAGCGGCGCGTCGTTGCAGCGGAACTCGCGCGTGCCGAACGCGTAGACGAGATCGCCGCACACGAGCTGGGTCGCGCCGACGCCCGCCTGGCGGCGAATCAGCGCGCGAATCCGCGCGACCAGCTCGCGCGATTCGAACGGCTTGACGACGTAGTCGTCGGCGCCCGCGCCGAAGCAGTCGACCTTGTCGTCGACCGAGCCGTGCGCGGTCAGCATCAGCACCGGCACGTTGTCGTTGCGGCGCCGCAGGCGGCCGAGCACTTCCTTGCCGCTGATGCCCGGCAGCCGCATGTCGAGCAGCACCGCGTCGTAGCGCTCGGTCTTCAGCACCGCGTCCGCGCGTTCGCCGTCGCCGACGCTGTCCACCGCGAAATCCTCGCCGCGCAGCAGGTTCACGATCCAGTGCGCGAGCTCGGCGTTGTCTTCGACCAGCAGGAGTTTCATCAGACGTTCTCTTCAAACATACGCAGGCAGCCGCACCGTCACGACGATCCCGCGGTTGCCGGGTCCCGGCGCGAGCGACGCCATGCCGCCGTGCGCTTGCGCGATCTCGCGCACGATCGCGAGGCCGAGCCCCGATCCTTCAGTATCGCTCGACACGCGGTAGAAGCGCTTGAACACGTGCGGGCGCGCCTCCGCCGGAATGCCGGGGCCGTTGTCGATCACGTCGAGCACGACCGTGTCGCCGTCGCGGCGCGCGGCGACCGTCACGCAGCCGCCCGGCTGCGTATAGCGTACCGCGTTGTCGACGAGGTTCATCACGAGCGCGGTCAGCAGGCTGTCGCTGCCCGTCACGTCGAGATGCTCGCCGAGCTCCGCGCCGAGGTCGATGTTGCGCCGCTGCGCGAGCACGATCGTCTCCTCGAACACGCTCGACACCACCGCGGCCAGATCGACGCGATGCGTGAGCAGCGTCGACGGCGTCGCTTCCGCGTGCGCGAGCAGCAGCAGCTTGTCGGTCACGTCCGCCATCTTGCGGCTGCTGCGCTGCATGCTGTCGAGCATCGCGGTCAGCTCCGGATCGTCGCGCTCGCGCTGCTGCGCATACTGGATCTGCGTGTCGAGCACCGCGATCGGCGTGCGCAGCTGGTGCGCGGCGTCCGCGATGAAGCGCCGCTGCGTCGCGGTGTGCGTGTTCAGCCGCGCGATGCACTGGTTGATCGCGTCGACGATCGGCCGCAGCTCGTGCTGCAGCCGCTCGGGGCGGATCGGCTCCAGCTCCATCGGGCCGCGGTCGGCAACGTCGTCCTTCAGCTTCATCAGCGGCCGCAGCTCGAAGGTCAGGCCGAGGTACACGAGCACGACCGCGAGCAGCAGCATCAGCGACAGCCGCGCGAGCTGCGGCCGCCAGATCGTGTCGAGCATCGCGCCGCGCGAGCGCGGCGTCTTCGCGACCGCGACCGTCACCGTCTCGACCTGGCCTTCGTTGTACAGCTGGCGATCGTACGCGACCGCGCGCAGCCCGATGCCGTCGAGCGCCGTGTTGTAGAGCGTCGGCTCGGCGCCGTGCCGCGCGGGCACCTCGAGGTCGGGATTGCCCGCGAGCAGCCGGCCATGGCCGTCGATCACCTTGTAGAACACCGAATCGCGCGACGGCGACTCGAAGATCTCCAGCGCGGCGGGCGGCACGTCGGCCGCCAGATAGCCGTTGCGCCACTCGACGTCCTCGCCGATCGTGCGCGCGGACGCGACGAGCGCGCTGTCCTGCACGAGGTCGGCGGTGCGGCGCGCGGTGTCGTACGACATCGCGCCCGCGATCAGCACGAACACCGCGAGCGGCAGCAGCAGCCACCAGAGCAGCCGCCCGCGCAGGCTGTGCGTCATCCGTTCCCGCTCCTTCTCCTCAATGCCGAACCGCGCCGGGGCCGGGAAGGCCTCAGGCGCGGTCGGGTCCATCCTTGTCTTGCGGCGGCGCTCAGAACTGCGCCGGACGCCACTTCAGCAGCCGCTTCTCCAGCCAGGTCAGCAGGTAGTCGGCCGCGAGCGCGACCACGGCCAGCACGATCATCGCCGCGAACACGCCGCTCGCGTTGAACGCGCCCTGGGCCGTGGAGATTAGCAGGCCGATGCCCTGCTTGGAACCCAGGAATTCGCCGACCACGGCGCCGACCAGCGCGAAGCCGAAGCTCACGTGCAGGCTCGCGAGAATCCAGCTCAGCGCGGACGGGATCACGACCGACGTGGTGATCTGCCGGCGCGACGCGCCGAGGATCTGCGCGTTCGCGATCAGGTAGCGGTCCGCTTCGCGCACGCCCTGGAACGCGTTGCCGAACACCACGAAGAACACCATCACGACGGCGAGCGCGATCTTCGACGCCATCCCGAGGCCGAGCGCGATCACGAAGATCGAGCCGAGCACGACGCGCGGGATCGAGTTCGCGATCTGGATGTAGAGGCCGAACACGTCGGACATCAGCTTGTTGCGGCCGAGCACGATTCCGCAGAGCACGCCGGCGACCGAGCCGATCAGGAAGCCGATCGTGGTTTCCTCGAGCGTCACCCAGACCTGCGTGAGCAGCGGCCCTTGCGACGTGCCGTTGGCGAACCAGTCCTGGAGCTGCGCGAAGATCAGCGTCGGCTGCGAGAAGAAGAACGGATCGATCCACTTGAGCCGCGCGGCGAGTTCCCAGCCGCCCAGCACGACGACGAGCACGGCGATCCGCAGGCCGATGATCAGTTGCCGGCGGCGGCGCAGCCGGGCCTGTGCGGCGCGCGACTCGTCCTCGAGCGTCGTCGCCGGAATGGCGGTGGGGGGAAGCGTCATGTCGGTCATGCTCCTGTCCTTGCTTTGTCCTTGCTTGCGTCAGCCGATCTGCACTTCTTCGCGCAGGTCGTGCCAGATGTCCTTGGAAATCTCGATGAAGTGCGGGTGATAGCGAATCTCCGACGTGACGCGCGGGCGCGGCAGGTCGATCGGGTACACGCGCTTCAGCGTCGCCGGGCGCGCGGTCAGCACGAACACGCGGTCCGCGAGCGCGATCGCCTCCTCGAGGTCGTGCGTGACGAACACCACCGAGCCCTTGTTCGCGGACCAGAGCTGCAGCAGCTCGTCCTGCATCAGCGTGCGGGTCTGCATGTCGAGCGCGGAGAACGGCTCGTCCATCAGCAGGATTTCCGGCTGGTTGATGAAGGTCTGCGCGAGCGCGACGCGCTTCCTCATCCCGCCGGACAGCTGGTGCGGGTAGTGCTTCGTGAACTTGTCGAGGCCGACCTTGCGGATCCACTCCTCGGCCTGCGCATACGCGACGTCCTTCGAGCGGCCGCGGAACAAGGGGCCTGCGGCGACGTTGTCGATCACGTTGCGCCACGGGAACACCGCGTCGGCCTGGAACACGAAGCCGATGCGCGGGTCGATCCCGTCGACCGGGCGGCCCATCACGCGCACCTCGCCGGAGGCGGGCTTGAGCAGCCCGGTGATCAGGTTCAGCGTCGTCGACTTGCCGCAGCCGGTCGGCCCGACGATCGCGATGAACTCGCCGCGCGCGACGCTCATGCTGAAGTCGCGCAGCGCGACGGTTGCCTTGCCTTCCGGCGAAATGAAGCGGCACGACACGTTGCGAAACTCGATCGCCGGTGTGCTCGGTGAAACTGCCTGGGTCATCGCATTCGTCCTGCGGGTGGAGCGCCGCCTGTCGGGCGGCGCCGGGGCCGGTCAGCCGGGCCGGAACGGGGGAGCGGGGCGCGCGGGATCGTCCGCCGCCGCGCTTACTTCGCGCTCACGTAGTCGTTGGTGTAGGTGCGCGCCAGGTCGATGTGCTTGCCCTTCACCGACGGGTTGAACGCCGACAGCACCTTCAGCACGGTCGCCGGGCCGTCGGCCGGCATCTTCGCGTCGGCGGTGTACATCGGCAGCGACGCCTTCAGCGCGGACACGTACAGCGACTTGTCCTTCTGGTAGTCGGCCGGCATCTTCGCGGCGATCTCCTCGGCGCTGTGCGTATGGATGAACTGCATCGTCTTCGCGAACGCATGCGCGAGCTTCGTCGCCTGCGCCTTGTGCGCATCCGCCCACGCGGACTGCACGTACAGGCTCGCGGCCGGATACGTGCCGCCGAGCGCCGCGCGCGTGCCTTCGAGCGTGCGCAGGTCGACCAGCACCTTCGCGTCGCCCATCTTCTCGAGCGCGGACACGGTCGGCTCGGTCGTCATCCCGGCGTCGATCCGGCCCTGCTTGATCGCGGCGATGAAGCTCGCGTCGGCGCCGACCGGCAGCATCGTGTACTGCGTCGACTGCACGCCGTGCTGCAGCGCGAGGTATTGCGTGAGGAAGCTCGTCGACGAGCCGAGGCCCGTCACGCCGAGCGTCTTGCCCTTCGCGTCGGCCATCGACTTGAAGGTCGGCGCGGACTTGGTCGACACCATCTCGACCTCGCCCGGCACCTGGCCGAACACGGCGATCGCCTTCACGTCCTTGCCCTTGCTCTGCAGGTCGATCGTGTGGTCGTAGAAGCCGACGACGCCCTGCACGGCGCCCGCGAGCAGTTCGTTCTCGGCGTCGACGCCGGCCGGCTGCGACAGCAGCTCGACGTCGAGCCCTTCGTCCTTGAAGTAGCCGAGTTCCTGGGTCAGGCGCGCGGGCAGGTAGATCAGCTTCGCGATCCCGCCGACCATGATCGTGATCTTGCCGCCGTCGTCCGCGGCGAGGGCGGGATGCGCGGCGAGCGCACAGGTCAGGGTGGCTGCAACGGCGAGGGGGCGCAGGATGGGTCGCATCGGGGGTGTCTCCGTTCGTTGTCCGTGTGGCGCGATGCTTTCTTGCATCGTTGCAACGAGTATAGGGACCCGAAACCTTCCGCTACCTTTCGCGGGGCGGCAATTCCTTTAGGGGTTTTCCAGCAATCCGGCAGCCGGCCGGGACAGGCGGCCGTCCCGCCACGCACGCCGCGACTTCCGTCACATCCCGGAAGCAGTGCATTATTCAGGTATGCGTGATGCAGCGATCTCGCAGTTCGTCTATTTCGGAGAAGTCCGTGAGTCGTTTCGTTCTTGTTTTTGTTGTCAGGATAGTCAATGCGATGTTCTCGTGCATTGCCGTCCATTTCATCAATATCAAATTCGCGATCTTGCCGGCAGGGACGGCCTCGACGCTATTCACCACGGCAATAGGCGTCGCATTCAGCGAGACTTTTTTTTATGTTTCCCAAAAAAGGAGTTGACCGAAGTGACATATGCGATCAGTCGCAGCAATGATGTTCTCGTGTGATTCGCTCGATACGCGCGATGCCGTCGGAGGTCTTCGCGTGCTATCCGACGACGATGACTCAAGCCATACGAGAACCGGCTGCCGAACGCATCGCCGGCAGCGGGCCTGAACGGGAGCGCGTCAGCGCAGGCCCGTGACGACCCGGCCCATCGCATCGATCCCCATGTCGAACAGCCGCCCGAAGAACGGCACCATGTTCGGCACCAGCAGTTGCACGAGCAGCAGGCCGACCAGCATCGTGACCGGGAAGCCAACCTGGAAGATCCCGACCTGCGGCGCCGCACGGTTCAGGATGCCGAGCGCGAGGTTGGCGATCAACAGCGCCGCGACGACCGGCAGCGCGAGCAGCAGCCCCATCTGGAACACCGTCGCGCCGAACGCGGCGAGCGTGCGCCAGCCGGGCGCGTGCAGCAGTTCGGCCGACACCGGCAGCGCCTGGAACGACGCGGCGAGCGCCGCGAGCACCTGCAGGTGGCCGTCGAACGCGAGGAACGCGAGGATCGCGACCGCGTTCAGGAAGCGGCCCATCACCGGCGTCGCGCCGTTCGAGTGCGGATCGAAGAAGGTCGCGAAGCCGAGGCCCATCGACAGGCCGATCGCGTCGCCGGCAGCCTGGGCGGCGGCGAACACGATCTGCATCGTGAAGCCCATCGCCACGCCGATCAGGAACTGCGTGACGACGATCCAGATGCCCTGCGCGGAAAACACGGTGACGGCCGGCAACGGCCCGAGCGTCGGCGCGACGACCAGCGCCATGAACGCCGCGATGCCGATCTTCACGCGCCCCGGCACCGACGCGTGGCCGGTCACCGGCGCGACCGCGACGAGCGCGAGCATCCGCACGAACGGCCACAGGAACGCCGTGAGCCATGCGTTGAGCTGCGCGTAGGTAACCGAGAACATCGCCGGAGCCGCGAAGCGTGCGCCGCTCAGCCCACGCCGAGCGTCGCGACGTGCAGCAGGGTCTGCCGCAGGTAGTCGAGCACCGTCGTCATCATCCACGGGCCGGCGATCACGAGCGTGGCCAGCACCGCGAGCAGCTTCGGGATGAACGACAGCGTCGATTCGTTGATCTGCGTCGCGGCCTGGAACAGGCTCACGATCAGGCCGACCGCGAGCGCGACGAGCAGCAGGGGCGCCGAGACCAGCAGGCCGATCACCATCGCGTGGTGCGCGAGCGTCATCACTTGTTCGGGCGTCATCGCATGCTCTCCGGCGTGATCAGGTAAAGCTCTGCGCGAGCGAGCCGAGCAGCAGCTGCCAGCCGTCGACGACGACGAACAGCATCAGCTTGAACGGCAGCGACACGGTAGACGGCGACACCATCATCATCCCCATCGACATCAGCACGCTCGCGACGACCATGTCGATGATCAGGAACGGGATAAAGATCGTGAAGCCGATCTGGAAGCCCGTCTTCAGCTCGCTGGTGACGAACGCGGGCACCAGCAGCGACAGCGGCACGTCCTCCGGCCCCTGCATCGGCGCGGCCTTCGAGATCTTCGCGAACAGCGCGAGATCGGTCTCGCGGGTCTGCTTCAGCATGAAGCCCTTGAACGGCGCGACGCCGCGCTGCACCGCCTGCTCCATCGGCACGCTGCCGTCGGAGAACGGCTTGTAGCCGTCGGTGTACGCGCGGTCGAGCACCGGCGACATCACGAAGAAGGTGAGGAACATCGCGAGGCCGACCAGCACCTGGTTCGGCGGCGTCGACGACGTGCCGAGCGCCTGCCGCAGCAGCGACAGCACGATGATGATGCGCGTGAAGCTCGTCATCATCAGCAGCATCGCCGGCAGGAACGACAGCATCGTGAGCAGCAGCATCGTCTGCACGCTCAGCGAGTAGGTCGTGCCGCCGTTCGGGCCGGGGGCCGCGTTGAAGGCGGGCAGGCCCGCCGCCTGCGCGCACGCGAGCGCGGGGGCAAGGCCGAGGATCAGGGCGGGCGCGATGCGCGCCGCGCGGCGCAGGAAGACGTGTTTCATCGGAATGCGGTGAGTGAAAGGGCGCGCGAGCGCATCTCAGCGGTCCTTGCCGCGCCCGAATCGTTTCGCGGCCTCGCCCGCGAGCGCATCGCGAAAACGCTGGCCGAACGTGCCGGGCAAATCGCCGCCGGGCGCGGAGGCCGGCGGCGCATCGGCCGCGACGGCCGCACCGGCAGGCGCGGAGCCGGCCGGCAGCGTGTGCAGCAGCCGGACGTTGCCGGGCGCGACGCCGAGCACCAGCCACGTATCGCCGATCTCGACGATCGTCGCGCTTTCTTTCGTGCCGACCGCGACGCTCGACACGACCTTCAGCGGGCCGCCGCGCCGCGCCGGCTGGAAGCCGAAGCGGCGCGCGAGCCACGCGCAGCCGAACACGAGGCCGATCACGACCGCGAGCCCGACGAGCGTCTGCAGCACCGCGCCGACGCCGAGCGACGGCGCGGCCGAGCCGACCACCACGCTCGACGCGATCGCGCCGGCATGGTTCACCGCGTTCAGGTCGGCGGCCGCGGCCGCCTCGGCGACGAGCGCGCTGGCGGCCCCCGCCGCGGCGAACGCGGCCGCGCGGCGGCCGGACGGCGCGAATCTCATCGATTCAGTTTCCGGATGCGCTCGGACGGCGTGATGATGTCGGTCAGGCGGATGCCGAACTTGTCGTTCACGACCACCACTTCGCCCTGCGCGATCAGGCAGCCGTTGACCAGCACGTCCATCGGCTCGCCCGCGAGGCCGTCGAGCTCGACGACCGAGCCCTGCGCGAGCTGCAGCAGGTTGCGGATCGCGATCTTCGTGCGGCCGAGCTCCACGGTCATCTTGACCGGGATGTCGAGGATCATGTCGATGTCGTTGTGCGTCGACGTCGCCGCGGCCTTCGACAGCGGCTGGAACACGCCGGCGCCCGTCGCGCCCGGCTGGACCGCCGGCTGCTCGTTCTGCTCGGCGAGCGCGGCCGCCCAGTCGTCCAGCCCCTGCTCGTCATCGGCGTCGGCGGCAGCCGCGGGGGTCGCCGCGGGGGCCGCCTCCGCCAGCGCGGCATCGGCCAGTGCCTGCGCGTCGAGCTCGTCCGTCTGATTCAGCTCACTCATATCCACCTTCCTTCATCGTGTCGTTCGCGCTGATCATCTTCTGCACGCGCAACGCATATTGACCATTGAAAATCCCGTAACCGCATTCCATGACCGGCACGCCGTCGACCTTCGCGGTAATCGTGTCCTCGATCGCGAGCGGCAGCACGTCACCCGCGCGCAGGTTGAGGATCTGCTCGAAGGTCACCGGAATCTCGGCGAGATTCGCGGTCAGCTCGACCTCGGCCGTCTGGACCTGCTGCGACAGCACGCGCACCCAGCGGCGGTCGACTTCGAGCGCCTCGCCCTGGATCGGCGACGCGAGCACGTCGCGAATCGGCTCGACCATCGAATACGGCATGCAGATGTGCAGCGTGCCGCCCGTCGGCCCGAACTCGATCGAGAACTGCGTGACGATCACGATCTCGTTCGGCGTCGCGACGTTCGCGAACTGCGTGTGCATTTCCGAGCGCACGTATTCGAACTGCAGCGGCCGCACGCTCTTCCACGCGGTCGTGTAGTGCTCGAACACGAGGTTCAGCAGCTTGCCGATGATGCGCTGCTCGGTCGCGGTGAAGTCACGGCCCTCGACGCGCGTGTGGAAGCGCCCGTCGCCGCCGAACAGGTTGTCGACGACGAAGAACACGAGGTTCGGGTCGAACACGAACAGCGACGTGCCGCGCAGCGGCTTCACGTGCACGAGGTTCAGGTTCGTCGGGATCGGCAGGTTGCGGGTGAACTCGCTGTACTTCTGCACCTTCACCTGGCTGACGGAGATTTCCGCCGTGCGCCGCATGAAGTTGAAGATACCGATGCGCAACAGACGCGCGAAGCGGTCGTTGATGATCTCGAGGCCGGGCATCCGGCCGCGGACGATCCGCTCCTGCGTCGCGATGTTGTAGGGGCGGATGCCGGACGCGTCGCGCTTTTCGTCATCCGAGTCGGCTTCGCCCGTGACGCCCTTGAGGAGTGCATCGACCTCCTCCTGGGACATGAACTCCGAGTGGCCCATCTGCGTTCCTTTGTCGGCGAGTTACTGGACGACGAACTCGGTGAACAGCACGTCGTCGACCTTCGCGTGCTGGTTGCCCGGCTGCGTCGGCTGCTCGATCAGTTTCTTCAGCTCGCCGGAGAGCGCGCGCTTGCCGTCGGGCGTCGCGAGTTCCTCCGGGTGCTTGTTGCTCAGCGCGAGCAGGATGCGGCTGCGGATCTCCGGCATGCGCGCGGTCAGCTGCTCCTGCGCCTTCGCATCGGTGATCTTCAGCGACAGCCCGACGCGCAGGTAGTGCTGCACGCCATCGTCCGACTGGAGGTTCACGGTGAGCGGGTCGAGCGGGAAGAACACCGGCGCGGCGAGCGGCGGCGGTTCGACGGGGCCGCTCGCATGGCCGACGCCCTGCTTGCTCAGGAACACGTACATGCCGCCCGCGGCGGCGGCCGCGGCGCCGAGCGCGATGACGGCGAAAAGCGCGATGCGCTTGAGCTTGCCGGACGAAGCCGGCTTGTCGGCGGGCGGATTTGCGGTCGTGGAGGCCATGTGAATGCGTGCGTGGTGACTCGTAGCATGCATTGTTCGGCATCCGGCCCGAAGCCGATGGGCGGAAAAGAGGGGGGATTTGCGGTTATCTCAGGCGATTGTCGGGCGGGCGGGGCGGTGAGGCCCGGTGCGACGGGCGGCCGCGCCGGCGTGCCCGGCCGCCGCCGTCAGATCGGCAGCAGCGTCAGCAGCGGCGCGAGCAGCACCATCGCGACGCCCGCGATCATCATCGTCAGGCTCGACACGACGCCTTCCTCGCGGCCGATCTCGCGCGCCTTCGCGGTGCCCACGCCATGCGCGGCCGCGCCGAACAGCGCGCCGCGCGCGAGCCGCGTGCGCATCGGCACGAGCGCGAGCACGATCTCGCCGAGCAGCATCCCGCAGATGCCGGTCGCGATCACGAACAGCGCGGTCAGGTCCTTCGGCGCATGGATCTTGTCGGAGACGGCCAGCGCGAACGGCGTCGACACCGAGCGGGTCATCAGCGAGCGCTGCAGCTCCGGCGACAGGTGCAGCAGCTTCGCGAGCAGCAGCGACCCGCAGACCCCGGCGGCGATGCCGACCACGACGCCGACCGACAGCGACAGCCAGTGCCGGCGGATCAGGTCGCGGTAGTCGTAGATCGGCACCGCGAACGCGATGGTCGCCGGGCCGAGCAGCCACATCAGCCAGCGCGTGTCGCGGAAGTAGACCGAATACGGGATGCCCGTCAGCGCGACGAGCGTAACCAGCACGCCGGGCACGAACACGAGCGGCGAGAACAGCAGCGTCTTCTTGTACGCATAGAGCCGCTTCGACGCGAAGTACAGCGCGACCGTCAGCACGAAGCAGCCGACGGAGATCGCGGCGTTCGCCTGGTCGGCGGACAGGTTCGACAGCGGGGCAAACATGATCGGGCGCTCCGGCGGCAGGGGATCAGGGCGGAATCAGGCGCGCACGCGGCGGCGCCCGGCCAGCACGCGCTGCGCGGCGAGCTTGCGCTCGAGCTTCGCGGCAAGGTCGACCGCGACGGCCACCGCGACCATCACGAACGCGGTGCCGGCGACGACGACGAGCGCGAGCCGCCAGCCGTCCTCGCGGAACAGGCCGCCGTACTGCACGGCCGCGACCGCGGCCGGCACGAAAAACAGCAGCATGTCGGACAGCAGCCAGTTCGCGCCGTCCTTCACCCACGCCGGCGCGACGCCGCCGGAGAACAGCAGCACGAGCAGCACCGCGAGGCCGATCACGCCGGACGGGACCGGCAGCCCGACCGCGCGCACCGCCCAGTCGACCGCCATCCACAGCGCCGCGAGCGCGGTCGCCTGCAGCGCGATCCGCCCGGTGTGCGCGACACCGGCCGTGGACACGGGCCGGACGGCGGCAACGGCGATCGACTTGTTCATGGCGGGACTCCCATACAGATAATTCATTGATGGCGCAAGTATAGAATTCCCTCATCCATAAATAAAATGACTTGTCTCTATTCTTGTCATTCCATTTCGGAATTCACGGTAATTGCACCAATTTGGGGAGGTGCCGATGGAGTTGCGCGCACTGCGGTATTTCGTCGAGGTGGTTCGCCAGCAGAGCTTCACCGCGGCCGCCGACAAGCTGTTCGTGACCCAGCCGACCATCAGCAAGATGGTGAAGGCGCTCGAGGACGAGATCGGCTCGCCGCTGCTGCTGCGCGACGGCCGGCAGATGGTGCTCACCGATGCCGGGCGGATCGTGTTCCAGCGCGGGCAGGACGTGCTCGCCGCGCAGGCGCAGCTGCAGTCGGAGCTGAACGACCTCGGCACGCTCGGCCGCGGCGAGCTGACGATCGGCATCCCGCCGCTTGGCGGGTCGCTGTTCACGCCGATCATCGCCGCATACAAGCAGCGCTACCCGAACATCGAGCTGAAGCTGTTCGAGCAGGGCGCGCGGATGATCGAGGCCGCGCTGGTGGCGGGCGAGCTGGAGCTGGGCGGGCTGCTGGAGCCGGTCGATCCGGACACGTTCGACCGGCTGCCGATGGTGCGCGCGCCGCTGTGGCTTGTCGCGCCGCGCGAGTCGCGCTGGGAGGACCATCCGGCGGTGCAGCTCGCCGACCTCGCGCGCGAATCGTTCGTGTTCTACGCGGAAAGCCTCGCGCTGCACGACGCGGTGCTCGACGCGTGCCGGCAGGTCGGCTTCACGCCGTCGATCGTGAGCCGCAGCGGGCACTGGGATTTCATGGCCGCGCTCGTGCACGCGGGGGTCGGCATCGCGCTCCTGCCTGAGCCTTACTGCCGGCGGCTCGATCCCGACCAGTTTACGTGCCGGCCGATCGTCGAGCCGGAAATCACCTGGGCGATCGCGCTCGGCTGGCTGAAGAAGGGCTATCTGTCGCACGCGGCGCGCGCGTGGCTCGAGGTCGCGCGCGCAACGCTGCCGGGCGCGCCGGGCGACGATCTCGCGTTCGGCGGGTTGCGCTCGCGGTGACGGGGAGCTGCGTGCGACGCGCGATCAAACGTGCTGGATGGGCCCCGGATACCGGGCGACGGTGCGGTCGTGCGTGACCAGCGTGACCCCTTCGGTAATCGCCTGCGCGACCAGAAGGCGGTCGAACGGGTCGCGATGGATCGGCGGCAGTTGCTCGACCGCGAGCATATGCGCGCCCGTGACAGGCAGCTCGACGTAGCCGACATCAAGCAGATTGCGGCGAAGCACGTTCGGATCGACCTGGAAGTCCTCGCGATCGAGACCGCGCTTGATGACGATCTCCCAGATGCTCGCCACGCTGAAGAGCGGCGTGCAGGCGGGCTCCTCGATGAGCGCACGGGCGCGGTCCGGCAGTTCGGCCGCGCCTGCAGCCGCCCAGAGGATCAGGTGTGTGTCGAGCAGCAACTTCATGCGTCGCCCTCGAACAGCTTCCGGATTTCGTCACTGCCCATCGAGTCGAAATCGTCCGGGACACGGATCTGCCCCTTCATGAAGCCGATCCGGCTCGGCGGAGCAGGCTCGGGCGCATCGATCGGCACGACCTTGACGAGCGGCTTGCCGGCTTTCGCGATCACGAACGGCTCACCGGTGTGAACCGCTTCGTCGATCAGCCGTGACAAGTTCGTCTTCGCGTCATGCATGTTGTAGGTCTGCATCACATCCCTCAAATGAACTAAGTTCATTGAAATAGTTGGCTTAGTTTAATTTGGAAATGCGGGCAAGGCCGATCACGCCGACATCAATGCCCCATCGCCGGCCCCGCGCCCTTCCTTGGCTTGGTGACCCAGACAAGCGCCGCGAGCGCGATGAACATGATCGCCGACAGGTGGAAGAAGTCGTTGGTCGCCATCATGAAGCCCTGCTGCGTGACGATCTGGTTGAGCTGCGCGTTGGCCGTCTGCCCGACGATGCCGAGCTGCGACAGCGCGCCCTGGTAGTCGGTCGTGCTCTGCGCATAGACGCTCACCGATTCCGACAGCCGCGCATGGTGGTAGATCGCGTCGTTCTCCCAGAACGTCGAGCTGGCCGCGGTGCCGATCGCGCCGGACAGCGTGCGCAGGAAGTTCGACAGCCCCGACGCGCTCGCGAGCCGCTCGTCGGGCACGCTCGACAGCGTGATCGTCGTCATCGGCACGAAGAAGCACGCGACGCCGATCCCCTGCACGAGCCGCGGCAGGATCACGTGGTTGAACGGCACGTCGAGCGTGAACGTCGAGTTCCAGATCGACACGCCGGCGAACACCACGAACGCGAAGCTCGCGACCATCCGCAGGTCGAGCCGGTGCATGTTGCGGCCGATCAGCGGCGACAGCACGAGCGCGAGCAGCCCGACCGGCGCGGTCGCGAGGCCGGCCTTGCCGGCCGTGTAGCCCATCACCGTCTGCAGCCACAGCGGGAAGATCACGACCGAGCCGAAGAACGCCATGAAGCCGAACGAGATGATCATCGCGCCGAGCGCGAAGTTGCGGTCCTTGAACAGCGACAGGTCGACCACCGGCTCCTTCTCGGTCGCCTCCCACACGAGCATGAACGCGAGCGACACGACCGCGATCAGCGCGAGCGCGACGATGAACGTCGAGTTGAACCAGTCGCGGTCCTTGCCGAGGTCGAGCATCATCTGCAGGCACGACACGCCGATCACGAGCAGCGCGAGCCCGACCGCGTCGATCCGCTGCCTGGTCGTCTTCGTCTCGCGGCCGCGCAGCAGCACGAACGCGCAGATCGCGGAAAACACGCCGATCGGCAGGTTGATGTAGAAGATCCACGGCCACGTGTAGTTGTCGCTGATCCAGCCGCCCAGAAGCGGGCCGAAGATCGGCGCGACGATCACCGTCATCGCCCATAGCCCGAGCGCGAGGCCGCGCTTCGCGGGCGGGTAGCTGCGCATCAGGATCGTCTGCGACAGCGGCACCATCGGCCCCGACACGAGCCCCTGCAGCAGCCGGAACGCGATCAGCGTCTCGAAGTTGTTCGCGAGGCCGCACAGCGCGGACGCGATCGTGAACGCGAGCACCGACAGCGTGAAGAGGCGCACCTCGCCGACCCGCCGCGCGAGCCAGCCGGTGAGCGGCACCGCGATCGCGGACGCGACCGAGTACGACGAGATCACCCACGTGCCTTCGCTCGTCGCGACGCCGAGGCTGCCCGAGATCGTCGGCACCGCGACGTTCGCGATCGACGTGTCGAGCACTTCCATGAAGGTGCCGAGCGCGAGCCCGACGGTGAGCAGCGCGAGGGCGCCGCCGGACAGCGGCGCCGGTTCGGCGGCGGGGGACGCGGGCGAGCCCGCGGAGGCCGTGGTGGCGGACATCGGAATCTCCTAGGTGCGGCGCGCGCAAAGCGCATGTCGCGCGCGCCCGGCCGGGGGCGGGGGGAAGTACGTGGAGAGGAGCGTGTGACGCGTCATCTTCTGCCCAGACAGATAAATAAGCGAATGCTTAACCCAAATATTGACGCGTCGTGCGGCATCAGCAGTCCGGCTCGCCGGACGCCTCGCACCCGAGGGTGCCGGGGCTGTTCGCGATGAAGCGCTGCAACAGGCCCGTGAGCGTCGCGAGCTCGTCGGCCGAGAAGCCGGCAAGCTGCGCGTTCAGCGCGGTCGCGATCAACGACGGCAGTGCGCGGGCGGCATCCGCGCCGCGTTCGGTCAGCGTCAGCTCGATCACGCGGCGGTCCTGCTCGCTGCGCGCCCGCGCGATGAAGCCCTTGCGCTCGAGCCGGTCGAGCATCCGCGTCATCGAGCCGCTGTCATACGCCATCTTGCGCGACAGCTCGAACGGCGTGCGCACGTATCCGCGCGACAGCAGCAGGATCACGCCGACCTGCTGCGCGGTCAGGTCGAGCGGCTCCAGCGCGCGGTCCATCCGCTCGATGAGCGCCTGGCGCGCCTTCGTCAGGTAGTAGCCGAGGCTCGATTCCAGCTCGATGCCGTCGGGATCGTAGAGACCGCCGTTCATTCTCGATTGCGCGCGCAGCAATAGTGCCTTGTCGGAAAAACGCGACCAGTATCTTGAAAATTAATTGCTTAGTCAATATTATTTCAGGCAACCAGTTACGACGTGCGACCTGCACTGCCGGAGACGATGTTCTGACCTGCCTTGCCCGCGCTGCGGGCGCCCCGAGGATGTTCGCGATGCTGTTCCTGAAAAACGCCGCCGGCGCGCTGCGCCGCAACCTGACCGATACCGCTCACCATGTGTTCTCCGGGCCGCACCGCGGCTGGAAGCTCGCGCTGTACGTCGCGATGCTGGTGTTGCCGGGCGGCTCGCTCGCGGCGCTCGGGTTCGCGTGGTTCGATCATCGCCGGCAGCGCAACGCGAAGGGGGCACGCAATGGCGAACGCAAGGCGGCGGCCGCCGCGGAGCCGTCGTCATGGCGCGCGGCCGCCATCGAACCCGCACGCTGCCACTGACTGACCGGCCGGCAAGTGCCGACGATGGGCGCGCCCGCGTGTGCCATCCGCCGCAAGCGATCCGTAATGCCCGGTAAACCGGCCTGCCGCGCCGGTAACACATTCCCGCCGCCGCGCGCCTTACCCTAGCGGCTGCGCAGCTTCCCCGCCGTCAGTTACCATTTGTCCGCCTGCGGCCTACCGGCCGCATCGCGTGCCCGCGCGCCGGGCCGCGCCCAGACAGGAATCACACGCATGCCGTACGTCCCATCCCCGCGCGCCCGCCGCCCGCTCGCCGCTGCCGTCGCCTTCGCGACCGCCGTGCTGCTCGCCGGCTGCGCCGTCGGGCCCGACTATCATCGCCCCGACACGCCGATGCCCGCCGCGTTCAAGGAAGCGCCCGCCGGCTGGAAGATCGCGCAGCCGGCCGACGGCGCCGATCGCGGCGCTTGGTGGCGCGTCTACCGCGATCCGCAGCTCGACGCGCTGATCGACAGGCTCAATGCGTCGAACCAGACCATCGCGCAATCGGCGGCCGCGTACCGGCAGGCGCGCGCGCTCGTCGCCGAGGCGCGCGCTGCGTATTTCCCGACCCTCGGGCTCACCGCGTCGGGCTCGCGCGCCCGCACGCCGCGCGCGTCGCTGTCGTCCGGGTCGTCATCGAGTTTCAGCGGCGGCAGTTCCGGATCGATCAGCAACAGCTACAGCGTCGGCCTCGACGCGTCGTGGGAGCCCGACCTGTGGGGCAAGGTGAGCCGCACGGTCGGCGCGCAGCACGCGGGCGAAGCGGCGGCCGCCGCCGATCTGGCGAACGCGCGGCTGTCGCAGCAGGCGACGCTCGCGCAGACCTACTTCCAGTTGCGCACCGCCGACGCGCTGCAGAATCTGCTCGACGACACCGTCGCGTCGTACGCGCGCTCGCTGCAGCTCACGCAGAACCGGTACGCGCAGGGCGTCGCCGCGCGCTCGGACGTGATCCAGGCGCAGACGCAGCTGCAGAGCGCGCAGGCGGCCGCGATCGACAACGGCGTCGCGCGCGCGCAGTACGAGCACGCGATCGCGACGCTGATCGGCGAACCGGCGTCGACGTTCTCGCTGCCGCCGCTGCCGCTCGCCGCCGAGCCGCCCGTCACGCCGGTCGACGTGCCGTCGGCGCTGCTCGAGCGGCGGCCCGACATCGCGGCGGCCGAACGCCGCGCAGCCGCTGCCAACGAGCAGATCGGCGTCGCGATCTCGGCGTTCTTCCCGACGCTCACGCTGTCGGCGCAGGGCGGCGTGCAGAGTTCGGTGTGGTCGAACCTGTTCACGCTGCCGGCGCGCTTCTGGACGGTCGGCCCGCAGCTCGCGGCGACGCTGTTCGACGCGGGCCTGCGCGCCGCGCAGACCGAGGCCGCACGCGCGACCTACGACCAGGACGTCGCCGCGTACCGGCTCTCGGTCCTCACCGCGTTCCAGGACGTCGAGGACAACCTCGCGTCGCAGCGCATCCTCGCGCAGGAAATCGACGTGCAGCGGCAGGCGGTGGACAGCGCCGAACATGCGCTCGCGATCGTGACGAACCAGTACAAGGCCGGCACGGTCGGCTACCTGAACGTGCTGACCGCGCAGACGACCGCGTTCACCGCGCACCAGAAGCTCGCGACGATCGCGGGGCAGCGGATGGTGTCGTCGGTCGGGCTCGTGAAGGCGCTCGGCGGCGGCTGGAACGTGTCGCAGATCGCGCGCGAGACGGGCGGCGTGGCCGCGCCTGCGCCGGCAAGCGGCGCGGCGGCTGTGCCGGTCGCGCAGAAGTGAAATGCGCGCGGCGCGCGCGTCAGCGCGCCGCGTCTCCGTAGATCAGCGACACCGAGCCGTCGCCGACCGGGTGGCCGAGCAGGTTCAGCAGGCCCGCGAGGTTCGCCAGCTGCTCGGGCGCCGCATGCGCGGTGCCGCGGAACGACCCGCTGCCCGCGCCAAAGGCGCCGTGCCCGTCGAGAAACAGCGGCCCTTTCGTCGTCGCCAGGTCGAGATCCGCGCCCGAACCCTTCGCCTGCAGCACCGCGCGATACGAGCCGAGCGGCTTCACGCGCGACACGCGCGAGCTCATGTCATCGATCGTCACCGTCAGCTGGCCGAACGCGTTGCTGCCGATCAGCCGCCAGTCGCTCCAGCCGACCCGCACGTCGCCCTGCAGGTCGAGCGTGTTGAACGGCGTGCCGAGCCCGGTCAACAGCGACGCCGGCACCGCCATCCCGCCCGCGGACAGCACCGCGCCGCGCCACGTCGCGTCGAGCGTGACCGGCTCGGGCATCGCCTCGGTCTGACGCATCCGCATCTGCACGCGCCCGGTCAGGAGCGGCCAGAAGCCCGTCGTCCACTCGACTCGCCCCGGCAGCAGCGTCGCCGCGCTGCGGTCGGCGCCCGGCGCGAGCATCAGCGTGCCCGAGCCGTGCCACAGCGAGCCGTCCGGATCCACGAGGTTCACGTGGCCGCCCGTCGCCCGCGCGAATTGCGGCGCGATCCACGCGGCCGGCGCGAGCGCGATCAGCGTGACGCCGGTCGCGAGCCCGCCCGCCGCGAGCCACGGCAACGCGGCCAAGAGCCGTCTCGACCACGGCTTCATCGGCCGGCCGCCGCTTGCATCGTCCATTGCGTCATTTCCGCATCATTTCTGCGTCGACGGCTGCATCACGGCCGTCAGGTCGACCTGGCCGTCGTCCTTCAGCGCGGTGACGTGCGCCTCGCCGACCTGCACCTTGAACTGCTTGCGCGCGTCGTCGAGCCATTGGGTCCACGCCGGGAACGACGCGTTCTTCAACTGGATCTGCACGCCGTTGCCGACCACCTGGATCTGCCCGCCGGGCATCCCGTGGTCGGACAGCGATGCCGTCAGCGCATCCTTCAGCGCAGCGCCGGTCGGCGCGACGCCCTGCGCGGCCGCCGTGAGCGAGCGCGCCTCGTTCGCCTGCGCGGTCATCTTCGCGAGCTCCGCGCGCATCGCCGGCAGCGCGCGTGTGATCCGCGCACGGCCGTCCTGCGCGGGCGACCACAGCACCGAATAGGCGATCGCGACCGCCAGCACGGCGCCCCCCCAGCCGAGCAGATTTTTTTCCCGCGGAGTGCGCTCACCCCAGAATTGCGTGAGGGTCTGGTTCAGTTCAGCCTTCATGACCGGCTCCGGATCGTCCATTTGCCCGTGCTGCTGTCGACTTCGCCGGCCAGCCCGTTGCGCGCGAGGCGCTGCGTGAAGTCGGGATCGACCGTCACGCCCTGCTTGAAGCCGACGTCGAGCCGCCGGTCGTGATAATCGAGCGACGCGATGCCGTTCAGCGGCAGTGCGCCCATCGAGCGCGACAGCCCGCTCGCGAGCGCGAGGAAATCGTTCGGCGACAGCTCGCCCGCCGCGAGGCGCAGCTGGTCGAGCTGGCGCTGCATCTGCGCGGACGGATCGAGCACCGTCGTGGTCTTCGGGAACGCGGACAGCAGCGTCTCGGTGATCTGCGCGGACAGCGCATCGCGCTCGCGCGACAGCTTCCACCAGTGCACGTTCATCCCGATCACCGCGACGCCGAGCGTCGCCGCGACGAGCGCGACCGGGATCCGCAGCCGCTTGAGCGTCGCGCGGTCGAAGCGCCACGGCTGCGACTCGAATTCGAACTGGCACAGATCGAAGCGCTCGGCCAGCGCGCGGCGCGCGAACGTGTCGAACGGCAGCGGCGCCGCGCCCGGCAATGACGGCTCGACATCCGTGCGCTTGACCGACGCGAGCTGCGGTTCCGCGCCCGGCTCGCCGAGTTCGTACAGCTCGACCGGAGCGCCGCCCGCGAGCGCGGCGAGCGTGCCGGACGCGCGCTGCGCGGGCGCCGCGAAGCCTTCGCCCAGCGCGCCGCGCGCGACCGCCAGCTCGAGCCGCGGCGGGCCGGATGCGTCCGGCTGCGCGCCCGCCTCGACGAGCACGGGCTCGACCGACGCGGCGACGCCCAGCACCGCGGCGACCGCGGTCGGGCGCGACGGCGGGGCGGCGTCAGTCTCGGCTTCGGCGACGGCTTCACCGGCCGGCGCCGGATCGGCCGCAGCCGTGACCGCCGCGAGCGGCGACGGCAGGCAGCGCGTCGCGGGCACCGCGCGCAGATGCCGGTGGCCGGCCGCGGCAAACGCGTCGCAGATCGCGCGGAACCACGCGCGATCGACGACCGCGAGCACGCGGCGCCCGTCGGGCAGCGCGGCCGGATCGACCGCGACATGGCAGCCCTGCGGATCCTGGATCAGCTGGTCCTCGACGATGTTGGGCAACGCCTGGCGCAGCTTCGGCCCCTTGAGCGGCGGCACCGTCGCGGCCAGCAGCAGCACGTCGCGCGCGGCGACGACCAGGACCGTCGCGGCCGCGCGCGGCAGCAGCGCGAGCGCGGCGCGGCCGGCCCGCTGCGTCTGGCCGGCCTTGTCGACGAGCATGAACGGCAGCTCGGGCCATTGCCATTCCTGCAACGGCACGGCGGGCTCGCGCGGCGGCAGTAAAACAATCAGCGTGCTCAAGGGCTCCTCTCCCGAATGGCGTCGTTATAGCTGGTCGCGGATGCGCACGACCCGCGTCGAGTGCGTGGTCGGATCACGATACACGAGCGAGGTGCGGTCGACCTCGGCGCGATCGTGCTGGATCCGGCCATGCACGATGAAATAGTTCGAATTGACGTCGATCAGGGTCGAGTCGGGCGTCACGTTCGGCGGCGCGCCGGCGCCGCGCAGCGCGAGCTGCACGTCGCCGACGTTGCGGAAGAACACGGTCTCGCGGCGCGACACGAGCGCCTGCGCCGACGCCACGCTCATCCCCGGCACCAGCGCCGCGATCACCTCGGCGGGCGCGGTGTTCATGTTCACGGGCGTCGTGGTCGGCAGCACGGTGACGAACGGGCGCAGCCGCTCGACCATTTCCGGCGTGACGCCGTCGACGTCGAGCAGGCTGTCGACGCTCGTCATGATGAGCGGCGCCGGCCCGCGATCGCTGTCGGCAAGGCCGAGCTCGTCGGTGAAGGTCGTGCCCTGCGTGCCCGTGCCCGCTTCCGGCAACGGCGCGCCCGCGGCGCCGGGCAGCGTCGCCATCTGGAAGCGCGACGCCGAATGCTTCAGGCCCGCGCGCACCTGCAGCGCGATCCGCTTCGCGAACGCGCCGTCGTAGCCGAGCGTCGTCAAGAGGCGCTGGAACGCCTGGAGCTGCGCGGCGTTGAGCTGCAGCACGCCGGGCGCGGGCGTCGACACGAGGTTGCGCAGGTTGAACTTCGCCTGCGCGTCCTCGATCGCGCCGGACAGATAGGTGTCTTCGCCGCCGTCGCCGCCGCCCATGCCGATCCGGCCCATGAAGTCCGACAGCTTCGTCTTCGCGATCGGCACGCCCCAGATGCCGCCGAGATACGTGATGCCCGGCGCCGTGTCGCCTTCCGAGCGCAGGATCATCCGCGTCCAGTCGAGCGCGCCGCGCGCGACCCACTGCGCCTGCGCGATCAGGCGCTGGTTCTCGATGCGGCGGATCTGCACCTGCTCGCGCCACAGCATCCCCGATACGAGGATCGCCGACAGCGCGACGACGAGCAGCGCGGTGATGATCGCGGCGCCGCGTTGCCGGCGCGCGGAAGGACGCGCGCCCTGGGCGCGCGCGGGGTGGGGGGCCGAAAACGGGGCAGGCGCGCGCATCGTCATTCCCCGACGAGGAAGATACGGGTCACCGGCACGCGCAGCGACGTCGCGCCGATGCTGACCTGCAGGCCCGTCACCGCGCGCGGCGGCGGCGCGTTGCCGAGCTGCGGCACCTTGATCGCATCGTTGTTCTGCGCGAGCGCTTCGTCGGCCGTCTGCAGGTTCGTGGTCCAGCCGACGCGCGGCACGTAGAGCTTCGCGTCGATCGCGCCGACTCCGCCCATCAGCGCCACCGAGCTCCAGCCGTCGACGTCGGGGCTTTTCAGCGTGTCGCGCAGCCGGTTCGCGTCGGCGAGCGGCGGCGACGCGTAGCGCACCACGCGGCCGCCCGCGATCCGGTAGCGGATCACCTGCAGCCGCGGCGCGGCGCCCGGCACATCGAACTCGCGGACGATCTGCAGCGTGTTGCCGGCGACGCCGAGCGCGGGCTGGCCGGCCTCGTCGTCGGTCGCCGCGCGGCGCGCGTCGATGCGCATCTGGTCGAACATCTGCGCGAAGATGCGTTCGTCTTCCATCGCCGACGACACCTTGTCGCGGCCGCGCATGATCTGGTCGAGCCCGCGCCATGCGAGCACGGCGACGACCGCGAGAATCGCGATCGCGATCATCAGTTCGATCAGCGTGAAGCCGCGCGTGCGGGCGCGCCGCGCGGATTCAGAGCGAGCGGCTGGTTTCATTCGCGACCACCGTGACCATCTGCGCGAGCGCGCCTTTGCTGTCCGGCGCACTCACCGATACCTGGACGCGCCGGAACACCGGATTCGGCGTCGCGCTGACGCGCTGCGTGCAGACGAGCTGCACGTTGCCCTGCGAGCAATCGAAGCTCTGCTCGCCGATCTCCGGCCACGCATGCGTGAGCCGCAATTGCGCGAGCGCGTTGTCGGCGCTCCAGCTGGCCAGCAGCCGGCGATGCAGGTCCGACGAGCCGGTCGCCAGCGTGCCGACCGCGCGAATCGATGCGGCGAGCGCGACCGCGATGATCGCAAGCGCGACCAGCACCTCGATCATCGTGAAACCATGCGCCGCTGACCGTCCCGTGCGGGGACGCATCGCGGGAGCAGGGGAAGGGGAGAAGAACGGCCGGCGATGCATCGTCACTGCACCTCGTAGCGGCCGTTGCCGGTGCCGACGATCGTCACGCTGCCGACGGTCGAACGCAGCGTCACGCGCACCGGCGTGTCGATGCTCTCGGTGCCGAACACGACGCGGTTCACGCGGGTATCCGAACCCGGGTAATCGATATCGGCGCCCGTCACGCCGCCGTCCCAGTCGCGCGGGCGCAGCAGGTCGTCGCGCAGCGTGCGCCAGCCGTCGGCGCTCCTCATGTCGAAGCGGAAGCCGCTCGCGGTCGGCTGCCATGCGATCGGACGGGCGCGCACCTGCGCCTCGTCACCGGCCGTCTCGAACAGCAGCGCGAGCCGCTGCGCTTCCTCGCGCAGGTCGGTGCGCGGATTGCGCGTCAGCGACAGCGACGCGAGCGACACCAGCAGGCCCGCGATCACGAGCACGACGAGCATCTCGAGCAGCGTGAAGCCGCGCTGCGACGCCCGCATGCCATCCGCGCGCGCCGGAGCCCGGCGCACACGGCAGCCGCGCCCGAAGCGGGAAGTCGTGCGGATGGCAAGCATGGGGATCAGAAAAGAGACGTCGGGCCGGTCAGCGATCGTTTACTGCCACGAACCGATGTCGGCATCGTTGGATTCGCCGCCTTCCTTGCCGTCGGCGCCATAGCTGAACACATCGATCTCGCCGTGCACGCCCGGGTTCAGGTACTTGTACCCGTTGCCCCACGGATCGTTCGGCAGGCGCTCGAGATAGCCGCCGTCCTTCCAGTTGTTCGGAATCGGATCGGTGCTCGGCTTCTGGATCAGCGCCTGCAGGCCCTGGTCCTGCGACGGATAGCGGCCGTTGTCGAGACGGTACAGCTTGAGCGCCTGCATGATGGTGCCGATGTCCTGCTTCGCGGCGATGCGGCGCGCCTCGTCCGGACGGCTCATGATCTTCGGCACGATCAGCGCCGCCAGAATCCCGAGAATCGCGACCACCACCATGATCTCGATCAGCGTGAAACCGCGCTGACGGCGAACAGCTCCGTTGCGTCGAGTGATCCACGTTTGCATGCTGACTTCCTCTTTCCAAAAAAATGTCGTCGATTGAGTGACGTTTCCGAAACAACCGGGTCAGGTCCCTGCGGGACTTCTGCGCCGATTGCGCCGGGCACGGAGCACGCATTGTAAGGCGCGGCCAGCAAAGGGCTTTCACTCAACGCAAATTTCACATACATCCGTACAATAGCGCGCATGAACGCGATCTCGATCCGGATACTCTCCCTCGCACTCTTCGCGGCGTTGTGCGCGACGGCCACCTACTGGGTCGTCACGCTGTCGGCCCGCGAAGCGCCGCTGCCCGCCGCCGCCGCGCGGCCCCCGATCCGCACCGAGGACGCCGCGGCGCTGTTCGGCGGACAGCTCGACAAGAATCCCGTGCAGGACATCCACCTGTTCGGCATCCTCGCGCTCCAGCGCGGCGCCGCCGCGATCGTCGGCGTCGGCGGCGAGCCGCCGCGCGCGGTGTCGCTCGGCGCCGAGGTCGCGCCCGGCGCGAAGCTCGCCGAAGTCCGCGACCGCTCGATCATCGTCGAGCGCAACGGCGCCCGTGCCGAAGTCGCGTTGCCCGCCAACACGCCGTCTCCGGCGATCTACATGCGCTGAGCGTCCGGTGACGGCCGACACGGCCGTCACTGCACCATGTTGTTCAGCTCGATGATCGGCAGCATCACGGCCAGCACGATCACGAGCACGATGCCCCCCATCGCGAGAATCAGCAGCGGCTCGAGCAGGCTCGTCAGGAACATCGTGCGGCGTTCGAGCTCGCGCGCCTCGCCTTCGGCCGCGCGATCGAGCATCGTCGTCACGTCGCCCGTCGCCTCGCCCGAACGAATCAGGTGCACCAGCACCGGCGGAAACGTCTTCACGTTGTTCAGCGCGCGCGACAGCGCCGAGCCTTCGCGCACGCGCACGATCGCGTCGTCGATGTTCGCGCGCATCGCGCGGTTCGACAGCGTCTCGCCGGCCGCCTGCAGCGCGCGCAGGATCGGCACGCCGGCCGCGGTCAGGATGCCGAGCGTGCTCGCGAAGCGCACCGTGTTGTAGCCGCGCACCAGCTTGCCGGCGAGCGGCGCGGTCAGCAGCCAGCGGTCGAACGCGAGGCGCGGCCCGTCGCGCGACAGCGTCGCCCTGACGAACCAGACGACGAGCACGACCGCGATCACGATCGCCCACCACCAGTGCCGCACGAAATCCGACAGCGCCATCATCACGACCGTCAGGATCGGCAGCTGCTGTTTCGTGCTCGCGAACACGTTGACGACCTGCGGCACCACGTAGCTCAGCAGGAACGTGACGATGCCGAACGCGATCAGCGTGACGATCCCCGGATACGTGAACGCGAGCAGGATCTTCTGCTTCAGCGCGTTGCTCTGCTCGATGTAGTCGGCGAGGCGCGACAGCACGATGCCGAGCTTGCCCGTGTGCTCGCCCGCCGCGACGAGCGCGCGGTAGATTTCCGGAAAATCGCGCGGATGCTGCGCGAGCGCGTTCGCGAGCGAATGCCCGCCCAGCACCTCGGCGCGGATGGCGGCCATCAGTTCGCGGATGTAGTCGCGCTCGGCCTGCTCGGTCAGCACGCCGAGCGATTCGTCGAGCGGCAGCCCGGCGATCAGGAGGCTCGCGAGCTGGCGCGTGAGGATTGCCTGCTCGCGCTGCGACAGCTTGCGGCCGAGCGCGAGGCGCTGGCTGCGCGCGCCGCGGGTCGCGCTGGCCGCCGGCTCGACGACGAGCGGCGTCAGCCCCTGCGTGCGCAGCTGGCCGCGCGCGGCGCGCGCGCTGTCGGCTTCGACGACGCCTTTTTGCGCATGACCCGCCGCATCGATCGCTTCGAAACGGAATGCCGGCATCGCGCTATGCGCCTCCCGTCACGCGCAACACTTCCTCGAGCGACGTCGCGCCCGCCGCGAGCCAGCGCTCGGCGTCGTCGCGCAGCGTGCGCATCCCTTGCGCGCGGCCCGTCGCGAGAATCTCCGCGTCGGCCGCGTTGCGGTGGATCAGCGTGCGGATCGACTCGTCGACGATCAGCAGTTCGTATACGCCGCGCCGGCCCGCATAGCCCGAATGCCCGCACTTGTCGCAGCCGACCGGATGCCACACCGTGCGGCCTTCCTCATGCCGCTCCTCCTTGCAGGCCGGGCAGAGCTGCCGCACGAGCCGCTGCGCGAGCACGCCGAGCAGCGACGACGCGAGCAGATACGGCTCGACGCCCATGTCGGTCAGGCGCGTGACGGCCGATGCCGCATCGTTCGTGTGCAGCGTCGCGAGCACGAGGTGGCCCGTCAGCGACGCCTGCACCGCGATCTGCGCGGTTTCGAGGTCGCGGATTTCGCCGATCATGATCACGTCCGGGTCCTGCCGCAGGATCGAGCGCAGCGCGCGTGCGAAGGTCATCCCGATCCGCTCGTTCACCTGCGTCTGGCCGATGCCGGACAGGTCGTATTCGATCGGGTCCTCGACGGTCATGATGTTGGTCGTCGCGGTTTCGAGCCGCGACATCGACGCGTACAGCGTCGTCGTCTTGCCCGAGCCCGTCGGGCCCGTGACGAGCACGATGCCGTGCGGGCGCGCGATCAGCTTGTCGAACTGCGTGAGCGTGTCGCGGCCCATCCCGAGCGCTTCGAGGTTCAGCCGCTGCGCGTCCTTTTCGAGCAGACGCAGCACCGCGCGCTCGCCGTGCCCGGTCGGCAGCGTCGACACCCGCACGTCCACCGGCCGGCCGCCGACCCGCAGCGTGATGCGGCCGTCCTGCGGCAGGCGCTTCTCGGCGATGTCGAGCTGCGCCATGATCTTGATCCGCGAGATCAGCGCGCCGTGCAGCGCCTTCTTCGGCCGCACGACGTCGCGCAGCGTGCCGTCGACGCGAAAGCGCACGACCGACGCGTTCTCGAACGGCTCGATGTGGATGTCCGACGCCTGTTCGCGCGCCGCTTGCGTGAGCAGCGCGTTGATCATCCGGATGATCGGCGCGTCGTCTTCCGATTCGAGCAAATCCTCGACTTCGGGGATGTCCTGCATCAGCCGCGACAGGTCGACTTCGCCCTCGACCTCGCCGACCACCTGCGCGGCGCTGCCGTCCTGGCGCGCGTACGCCTGGTTGATCGCGTGCGCGAGTTCGTCGGCGGGCAGGCGCAGCACCGAGATCGAGCCGAAGTTGCGCGCGATCTCCGCGAGCGCCGCGTCGCTCGTGCGGTCGCTGATCCACACTTCGAGCGTGTCCTCGTGCTGATGCGCGATCAGCACCTGGCCGCTCTTCGCGAAGCCGTACGGCAAGAGCCGCGCGGCGAGCGGCGACGGCGGCGGGCGTTCGCCCGGCGCGCCTTCGTGGGCGGAGGCGAGCACGTCGCTCACTGCGAGGCTCCCGACGGGGCCGTCAGCGGCTGTTGCTGCATCTGCTGCTGCGGGACGGCTTGCGGCTGCGCTTGCTGCGCCGGCTGTTGCGGCGCGGGCTGCTGGCCCTGCTGCTGGCGGCGCATCTTGTCGAGATCGAACAGGTTCATCGCGGGCGAGCCGCCCTTGCTCGGGCCGAGCGGCATCGGCGGCACGACCGGGTCGTCCTTGTCCTTGATGATGTTGTTGTCCGACCTGTACGCGCCCGTCACGCCCTGGATGTAGTCGTACCGATTCGCCGTGACGGCCTGCGCGGTCTCGCGGTCGCTGATGATCACCGGGCGCAGGAACACCATCAGATTGGTCTTCTGCCGGGACTTGGACTCCGATCGGAACAACTGGCCGATCCACGGGATGTCGCCCAGCAGCGGCACCTTGCTGTTCGACACGTTGTAGTTGTCCTGCATCAAACCGCCGAGCACGATGATCTCACCGTTGTCCGCGAGCACGGTCGACTGGATCGAGCGCTTGTTGAACGTCGGCCCGGGATTATTGGCGGTCGTCGAAACGGTCGACTGAACCACCGACGAATCTTCCGTGTAGAGCTGCAGCTTCAGGATGCCGCCATCGGTGATCTGCGGCTTCACGTGCAGCGTGAGGCCGACGTCGCGGCGATCGTACGTGTTGAACGCATTGCCCCCCGTGCTGCTCGTCAGGTTCGAGTACGAACCTGTCGGGATCGGCACGTTCTGGCCAACGACGATCTTCGCTTCTTCGTTGTCGAGCGTGACGAGGTTCGGCGTCGACAGCACGTTCGCGTCGCTCGAGCCGGCGAAGTACTGCAACAGCGCGCCGAGCCCCTGGACGCCGAACATATTGCGCAGCCAGCCGATGTTCAGGCCCGGCGTGAGCGCGCCGACCGCAGTGAGCGGCGACGTCACGGCCTTGCCGGTCAGATCGACGATGCTGTTGCCGAGCCCCGCGCCGCTTATCGATGCTCCGCTCGGCAGGTTCGTGCCCGCAAAGAGCGCGTTGTTCGCCACCTGCCACTGGATCCCCAGGTTGCCGGACGTCGTCGCCTGCAGCTCGACGACGAGCGCCTCGATGTACACCTGCGCGCGCCGCGCGTCGAGCTGGTCGATCACCGCGCGCAGGTTCCGGTACACCGGATCGGGCGCCGTGATGATCAGCGAGTTCGTCGCCGCGTCGGCCTGGATCATCCCGCCCGGCTGGTTGTCGTCACCCTTGTCCTTGTCGCCGCCCAGGAGGCCGCCGGTGCCGAGGCCGCCGCCTTGCGACGAGCCGCCACCGCCATAGGATGACGACGACGAGCCGCCGAGACCGCCCGACGGCAGCGGCGGAGTGCCCGCGGTGCCGGTCGAGAAGTTGCCGCTCGACGACGAGCCGCCCTGGTTGAACGCGTTCGCGTCGTTTGACGTCGCCGACGCGCCGCTGTCGCTGCCGCCCTTGCCGAGCATCCCGCGCAGCGTCTTCGCAAGCTTCACTGCTTCGGCGTTCTTCAGCGGCACCACGTGCATGTTGCCCGGCACGCCGCTCGGCGCGTCGAGCTGCTGCACGAGCCGCTTCGCGGCCGCGAGGCGCGACGCGCTCGACGCGCGCAGCATCAGTGAATTGGTGCGCGGGTCGGCGATGACCGACACCTTCAGCGTCGCGTCGCTGTTGCCGATCGCGCCGGGGTCGAGCATCTTCTGCAACTGCGCGGCCAGATCGATCGCGTTCGCGTTCCTGAGCGGCACGACCAGCACCTGCGCGCCGGCGGCGCTGTCGACGCCCGCGATGATCTGCGCGATCCGGCGCACGTTGTCCGCATAGTCGGTGACGACAATCGTGTTGTTGGCCGGATACGCGGTGACCGTGTTGTTCGGCGAGATCAGCGGCCGCAGCACCGGCAGCAGGTTGTTCGCCGATTCGTTACGCAGCTCGAACACCTGCGTGACGACCTGGTCGCCGCGCGCCTGCGGCGCGTTGCCGATATAGGTCGGCACGCCCTGCAGCTTGGCGTCGGCCTCGGGCACGACCTTCAGCACGCCGTGATCCTGCACGAGCGCGAAGCCCTGCATACGCAGCGCGGACTGCAGCGTCTTCAGCGCCTGGTCTTCCGGCACCGCGCGCTCGGCGACGAGGTTGAGCTGCCCCTTCACGCGCGGATCGACGATGATCGTCTTGCCGGTCGCGGCGCCGATCGCCTTGGCGACCTGATCGATATCCGCGTTCACGAAGTTGAGCGTGACCTGAGCATGGGCGGCCTGCGAGACGATGATGCCGGCGACCATCAGCGTCGCGGCAACACGCCGCATAACGAAGCGATTTCTTGTCATGGATGAATGGGTCGATGCCGGCTCAGGCCACATCCGGCGGTGGTACTGGATCCAATTCCGAAAACAGCGACATTAGCAGTTTTTCATGTCCGAAATATCACATCGATCCGAATACTGTCTCATATACGACAGCATTCCTGATGGATGTATGCGAGATGTAAGATTTCGTGTTTGCTTCCGCTTGTTCGGTCTTCGTCATCATTTCAGGATGAATTGAAACGAAAATGCGGTATAACCCGGCATGCGGCGCCACGCTTGCCGCAACGCGACCGGCTGCCGGTATGATACGGGCGTCGCATTGCATATCGCGCGAATTCCGTTCCGGCTGCGGGTTTTCCCGCCCCCGTTTTCTGCCTTTTTCGATCAATGAACAGACGGCTCGTTTCGATTGCGTTGATTACTGCCGGCGCATGGCTCGCCAGCGGCAACGCTCGCGCCGATTGTTTCGACGAAGCGGCCAAATACCAGCAGGTCAATCCGCTGATCCTGCGCGCGATCGCATGGCAGGAATCGCGCAACCGTCCGGACGCAAGGAACAAGAATGCGAACGGCTCGACCGACTACGGGCTGATGCAGATCAATTCGATCCATCTGCCGGTGCTGTCGCGCTACGGGATCGGCCGCGACACGCTGATGGAGCCGTGCAAGAACGTCTATATCGCGGCGTGGCACCTGCGCCAGAAGATGAACCGGTACGGCAACACGTGGCAGGCGGTCGGCGCCTATCACTCGGAAACGCCGTCGCTGCGCGACAAGTACGCAAAGCAGATCGCCGGCATCCTCACGCAATGGAAATTGCTGCCGCCGCAGCCGTGACCCGGCGCGATGCCGGCCGGCCGGCGCGCGTTTGATGCACAATGCGGGCTCACGCCGCGAATTTGCCCCGGCGCCCGGCCCCGGCCGATGGCGCTCCGATCGGGCCGCCGCGGCCGCTTTTTCCTCTTTTCCGTTGGTGCGTATCGTTATGAATCCGGCAATGAACCAGCCGTTGCCCGTCACCGTGCTGTCCGGTTTTCTCGGCGCCGGCAAGACCACGCTGCTCAACCATATCCTCGCGAACCGCGCGGGCCTGAAGGTCGCCGTGATCGTCAACGATCTCGCGGCGGTCAACATCGACGCGTCGCTCGTGCGCGATGCGCAGGCGCTGTCGCACGTCGAGGAGCGACTCGTCGAGATGTCGAACGGCTGCATCTGCTGCACGCTGCGCGACGACCTGCTCGTCGAGATCCGCAAGCTCGCCGGGGAAGGCCGCTTCGACGCGATCCTGATCGAGTCGACCGGGATCGCCGAGCCGATGCCGATCGCCGAAACCTTCACGTTCGTCGACGACGACGGCACGTCGCTCGGCGAGCTCGCGCGGCTCGACACGCTGGTCACCGTCGTCGACGCTTTCAATTTCCTGCGCGACTACGGTTCGGACGACGCGCTCGCCGCACGCGGCATCGCGGCCAGCGAGGACGACGACCGCACGCTCGTCGAACTGCTGATCGAGCAGATCGAATTCTGCGACGTGCTCGTGATCAACAAGGCCGACCTCGTCGGCGCGGACGAACTGGCGCGACTGCAGCACATCCTCGCGCGGCTGAACCCGCGCGCGCACCAGGTCGTGTCGACGTTCGGCAACGTGCCGCCCCGCGAGCTGCTGAACACCGGCCGCTTCGATTTCGACGAGGCGGCGAACGCGCCGGGCTGGCTCGCGTCGCTCGAGCACGCGCATGACCACGATCATGATTGTGAGCACTGCGACGACCATGACCATGCGCATCCGCACGTGCATGGCGAGGCGGACGAATTCGGCATCGGCAACTTCGTGTACCGCGCGCGCCGGCCGTTCCATCCGGCGCGCCTGTGGGCGCTGCTGCATCAGGAGTGGCCGGGCGTGCTGCGCAGCAAGGGGTTCTTCTGGCTCGCGACGCGCAACGACATCGCCGGCTCGCTGTCGCAGGCGGGCGGCGTGTGCCGGCACGGGCCGGCAGGCTTGTGGTGGGCCGCGCAGGATCGCGCGGAATGGCCGGACGACGACGCGCTGCTCGCCGAGATCCGCACGGAGTGGCAGGGCGACCTCGATGACCGCTCGGTCGGCGACCGGCGCCAGGAACTCGTGCTGATCGGCATCGATCTGGACGCGGGCGCATGGCGCGCGAAGCTCGACGCGTGCCTGCTGACCGACAAGGAATTCGCGCTCGGCGCCGCAGGATGGACGGAGCTGTTCGACGACCCGTTCCCGGCCTGGGACATCGACTCGCACGACGATGAAGACCACGGCGACGCGCAGATCCTGCATCGTTCGTAACAACCGTTAAATCTTGCAAATGCGGCGCGAAGTGTGGCGAAAAAGCCGCGCGCCGCACGAAAAAAACCCGCCGAATGGCGGGTTTTTCCTGACAGGCGCTGAACTTAACGCTTGTTGACGGCGTCCTTGAACGCCTTGCCAGCCGTGAACTTGACGGTCTTGGCTGCCGGGATCTTGATGGTTTCACCCGTCTTCGGGTTGCGGCCCGTACGTGCCGCGCGCTTGCCCGAACCGAAGCTGCCGAAGCCGATCAGCTGAACCGCGTCGCCCTTCGACACGGCTTTCTTGATGACTTCGAGCAGCGTGTCCAGCGTTTCGCCGGTTTGAGCCTTGCTGGCGCCCGTTTGGGCGGCGACGGCGTCGATCAGTTCCTGTTTGTTCATTAAGGTTCCTTTTTCAGGTTAGGTTGACACGAACAGCGCGAACGCGCCGATTATACGTGCGCGAACCGTGCCGTCGAGAGTCGGACTCCGACGGCACTCCGCCGAATCCTGGCCCCGCAGGACGGCCTCCGGCATGCCGAAGGCCGCCCCGCAGAACGGCGCTTGCTATGATAGCGCAGCGCAAACCCAATAACGACAAGGGTTTCAAAGATTTTCATCGGTATTTCGCCGAATGAATCACTGCTTGCGGGTTTTTTGACCTGCGCCAACCGGACAGGATACGCAGCGCGATCGGCCCATGCGCAGCGCCGTTGGTTTTTGCCAACGGCGTGCCGGGCCGGTCCGCGCAATCCCTTGCCAGGCTTGGCCGCCACGATATTTGTTTCGCATGCCAGACCGACTCGTTCCCGCCACGCTCGCGTTCCGCGACGACGGCACCCTCGTCTCGCCCGCTTACGGCGACATCTATCACAGCACTGCGGGCGCGCTCGCGCAGGCGAACCACGTGTTCGTCGCAGGCAACCGCCTGCCCGCGCGCTGGCAGGGCAGGCGCACGTTCACGATCGTCGAGACCGGCTTCGGCGCCGGCGTCAACTTCCTCGCGACCTGGGCCGCATGGCGCGACGATCCCGCGCGCTGCGAGCGGCTCCATTTCGTGTCGGTCGAGAAGCATCCGTTCACGCGCGACGACCTGCGCCGCGCCGCATCGCATGTCGTTGCAGATGCAACGACATCGGCGGACGTCGACGCGCTCGCCGACGCGTGGCCGATGCTCGTGCCGGGCCTGCACCGGCTCGAATTCGATGGCGGACGCGTCGTGCTCACGCTCGTGTTCGGCGATGCGCTCGCGATGCTGCCGAAGCTCGCGGTGCGCGCCGACGCGTTCTATCTCGATGGCTTCGCGCCGTCGAAAAACCCCGACCTGTGGTCGGTCGACGTGTTTCGCGCGCTCGCGCGCCTCGCCGGCGACGGCGCGACGTTCGCGACGTATTCGAGCTCGGGCGCCGTGAAGCACGCGCTCCTGGAAGCGAGCTTCGCGTATCGCAAGATCGGCGGCTTCACCGGCAAACGCGCGATGCTCGTCGGTGAATTCGCGCCGCGCTGGCAGATGCGCCGCCACGAGCCGCCGCGTGCGCTGCCGGTCGAAACGCGCCGCGCGATCGTGATCGGCGCGGGCCTCGCGGGCTGCGCAGTGGTCGAGCGGCTCGCCGCGCGCGGCTGGGACGTCACGCTGATCGAGCGGCGCGAACGCATCGCAAGCGAAGCGTCGGGCAATCCCGCCGGCGTGTTCCATCCGCTGATGACGCGCGACGACAACGTCGCGAGCCGGCTCACGCGCAGCGGCTTCCTCCACGCGCTCGCACGCTGGCGCGCGCTCGAACGCGCGGGCTACGGGTTCGGGCGCAGCACGCGCGGAATAATCCAGCTCGCGGAATCAGCCGACGATTTCGAGCGGATGCGCGCGGCCTTCGACGCGCTCGGCGTGCCGCCGGACTATGCGCGGCTGCTGAACGTCGACGAAGCGCGCGCGCGCCTGTTGCTGCCGGTCGCGCACGGCGGCCTGCTGTTTCCGCATGGCGGCGCGGTGCGGCCGGCCGAGTTGTCCACCGCGCAGTGCGCGGCGGCCGGTGAGCGCGTGCAGATCCTGACGCGCACCGAAGTCGCTCGGCTCGAGCGGCATGGCGCCAACTGGCGCGCGCTCGACGCCGCCGGCCGGACGCTCGCCGAAGCACCGGCCGTCGTGCTCGCCAACGCCGGCGACGCGGTGCGGCTTGCCGGCCTTCGGCACGTCGCGCTGCAGCCGGTGCGCGGGCAGCTCACGCTGCTGCCGCCGGGCAGCACGGCGCCGCTCGACTGCCCGGCGATCGGCGACGGCTATGCGGTGCCGCTCGACGACGGCACGCTGCTGATCGGCGCGACGTTCGAACCCGACGACGTCGACCCGGCGCTGCGTCCGGCGGGTCATGCCGAAAACCTGGAGCGGGTCCGGCGCCTGCTTCCCGGCCTGATCGGGGACGCGCCCGGCGTGGACCAGCTACCCGGCCGTGTCGCGTTCCGCTGGGTCGCCGGCGACCGGCTGCCGCTGATCGGCCCGCTCGCGGACGAAGCGCAGGCGCTTGCCCACGCGAAGGCGCTCAGCGGTGCGAAAGCGCGCGACCTGCCGCGCACCGAGGGCCTTTACGGCGCGTTCGGCTACGGTTCGCGCGGCCTCGTCTGGGCGGCGCTCGGCGCCGAGCTGATCGCGTCGCAACTCGAAGGCGAGCCGTGGCCGCTCGAGCGCGAGCTCGCCGAAGCGATCGATCCGGCCCGCTTCCTGATCCGCGCACTGCGCGCCCGACAGGTGGGCGCGGCCAACTGACGCGCCGCACTTCCGCATCACAGTGATCGCAGTTCGTCGCGCGATGTTATCCACGCTCACCTGTGGATAACCGCGCGAAATCCGTGCGTACTCCGTGTGCAATCACAGTGGACGTAAACTGGGCAAGTCGGCACAGCTGTGAAACGGCCAAAAGTTGCTCAACTCAAACCGCTGTGCGCGCACAGCCTGTGCAGCGGGTTATGGTTTCGCCAACGTGTTGATCCGTCTACGTAAACCGAAGTTATCCACAGAACTGTGCGGTTCTTGTTAACTTCTACTACGTATATATACAGGTAAACCTTTGAATCGAAAGGCAAGCCCGCCCGCTGGACGGCCGGTCTGCCAGGCAATCGGTTCCAGAGCGAAAAACCTGTGGCACAATCGGTTTCCTTCGCGTTCGTCCGGCCAGGCGCCGGACATGCTTCAATGGAACGGTCGGCACAGTTTCGAATCTGAATCTTCGAGATCGCGCAGACCATTCACACACCAGGCCGACAATCCAGATCGGCATACCTGAGCGACATTGCCGCCGGATGGCGGAGCAGGCTGTTCCCATGTCCTGCCGTCGTGCACAACAATCACATTTCGGGGCAATACCCAGCCGGCGCGCATCTCGACGTTGACGCTTGACCCCGTGTCGCTGGCGGTTGCTTCCAAAGGAGAAGTCACCACGATGAAGTCGGCGTTCTCATTCCTGCCCAATTGGCCGCTCGCGCCGGATGCCGTGTTCTGGGCCGGGCTCGCGCTGTTCGCCGCCGGCCTGTGCGGCGAGCTCTGCTATCGCGCGTGGCGGCTGCCGCGCATCACCGGCTACGCGGTGATCGGCCTCATTGCCGGCTCGTTTGGTTTCGGCGTGATCGACGCCAGCACGAACGAAACGTCGCGACTGCTGATCGACGTCGCGCTCGGCCTGCTGCTGTTCGAGCTCGGCAGCCGGCTCGACTTGCGCTGGATCCGCCGCAATCCGTGGCTGATCGCGTCGAGCCTCGCCGAAGCCACGCTCACGTTCGTGCTCGTGCTGTTCATGCTGCTCGCGCTCGGCGTGTCGGGCATGGTCGCGCTCGTGCTGTCGGCGATCGCGATCGCGACGTCGCCGTCGATGGTGATCCAGCTGAAGACCGAGCTGCGCGCGGAAGGGCAGGTGTCGCAGCGCCTGATCACGCTGACCGCGCTCAACAGCGTCTATGCAGTCGTGCTGACCAAGCTCGTGACGAGCTGGCTGCACCAGGAGGCGTACGGCAACGTGTTCGCGACGGTCCTGCAGCCGGTCTACCTGCTGGTCGGCTCGTTCATCGTCGCGTACCTCGTCGCGCGCGCGTGCATCTACCTGTTTCGCCACATGACCGCGACGATGCGCAACGAGCATTCGTTCGTCGCGCTGTTCGGGCTGGTGATGCTCGCGATCGCGGTCGCGCAGGCGCTGAAGCTGTCGACGCTGCTCACGCTGCTGCTCGCCGGCATCATCGTGAAGAACCTCGAGGCGCGTCCGCAGCTCTGGCCCGAGCACTTCGGCACCGCCGGCTGGCTGCTGACGGTCATCCTGTTCGTGCTGACGCTGACGTCGTTCACGTGGGGCGACATCGCGCTAGGCGGGCTGTTCGCCATCGCGCTGATCGTGACGCGGCTGGCCGCGAAACTGGCCGGCGTCGTCGCGTTCGCGAAGCCGAGCGGCATCGGGATGAAGCAGGGCGTCGCGCTTGGCATCGCGCTGTCGCCGATGTCCGCGCTCGCGTACCTGCTCGTCGACGATACCTACCAGCTGTACCCGAATTTCGATCCGCACCTGCGCGCGATCGTGATGTGCTCGATCGTGGTGCTGCAGCTGGTCGGCCCGTTCCTCGTCTACCGCTGCCTGTCGGCGGTCGGCGAACGCAGCGACAGCAACTGACTCCGGAAACTGCCATGGCACTCGAAACCTTCGTCAATTCCGAACCGTTCACGTTCGGCGTCGAACTGGAAATCCAGGTCGTCAACACGCACAACTACGATCTGACGAAAGCGGCGTCCGACCTGATGCGGCTGATCCAGGGCGAAAAATTCCCGGGCAACATCACGCCGGAAATCACCGAGAGCATGATCGAGCTGTCGACCGGCATCTGCCATACGCACGAGCAGGCGGTCGGCGAGCTGCATGCGATCCGCGACGTGCTCGTCAAGGCGGCCGACCAGCTCAACGTCGGGCTGTGCGGCGGCGGCACGCACGCGTTCCAGCAATGGAGCGAGCGGCAGATCTACGACGCGCCGCGCTTCCAGTACATCTCCGAGCTGTACGGCTATCTGGCGAAACAGTTCACCGTGTTCGGCCAGCACGTGCACATCGGCTGCCCGGACCCGGACAGCGCGCTGTTCCTGCTGCACTCGATGTCGCGCTTCATTCCGCATTTCATTGCGCTGTCGGCGTCGTCGCCGTTCGTGCAGAACGTCGACACCGGCTTTCATTCCGCGCGCCTGAATTCGGTGTTCGCGTTCCCGCTGTCCGGCCGCGCGCCGTTCGTGCTGACCTGGAACGGCTTCGAGGAGTACTTCACGAAGATGGTGAACACCGGCGTCGTCAATTCGATGAAGGATTTCTACTGGGACATCCGGCCGAAGCCCGGCTACGGCACGATCGAGGTGCGCGTGATGGACACGCCGCTGTCGGTCGACCGCGCGGCGGCGATCGCGTGCTACATCCAGACGCTCGCGCGCTACCTGCTGACCGACCGGCCGCTGACGCTGTCCGAGGACGACTATCTCGTCTACACGTTCAACCGCTTCGAGGCGTGCCGGTTCGGGCTCGAAGGCACCTGCGTGAATCCTCAGACCGGCGAGCGCCGCACGATCGCCGAGGATGTCCTCGACACGCTCGACCGGATTGCTCCGCATGCTGCAGAACTCGGCTCGCGCGCGGCGCTCGACGAGATCGGCGCGCTCGCGAAAGCGCGCGTGAACGACGCGTCGTGGCTGCGCACGGTCTTCAAACAGGAAAAATCGCTGAATGAGACCGTCCGCCAGCAGTGCTTACGTTGGCGCGAATGAAAAAATGTTTTGCGGATTGCAGGCTCGACCGCAAAGCAATTCGCTGAGCGAAGGTTGACGGAGTGCTGAGGGACGGTTGACGCAGGTCAATGGCGAAATCGTTTGCAGGTTTCTTCCAAATCTGTGGATAACCCGATATTCCTCTGCAAAGTCAACGGCCTGCCGAACGGATAACCCGGTGGATGGCAAGCTGGTGGCGGCTTGCCCGGCGATGCGGGAAAATGCTTGCCGGTCCGGTGGCGCCGATTGGAGAAAATCCGAGCACAACGTTTTCCGGTCTTATTCAGCCGTTATCCACAGATTGAAGGGGATAACTTAGCTGTGCGATTTTCCGCTCTCGCTTAGAATGTCGGCTTTGCGGACGCCGGAACGACGTGTGTCTCACCGGTTGCCGCGATGGCGGCCGCCGTGTGTGCCTCGCGACGGCCGTGTCGGGTGCGTGAGGTCTTGCGCGCCTCTTTTGAGACAGAGATTCGATCTCCACACTACGGCTGCCCGGGAAGACGGGCGGCGGCAAAGCGAAAAGACTATGAGCGAAGGCGTTTACGGGAACCAGGCTGCGGGTCGTGTCACCCACAGTCTGCTGCGGTTGAGTACGGCCATGCGGAGCCAGGCATGGGATTGGGCGGAAGGTGCCGGCCTCACGCCGACGCAGGGCGAGATCCTCGTGCTGCTGCTGCAACGCAAGGGCCCGATGCGGCTCGGCGAGATCGCGCGCGAGACGCAGCTCACCGCGGCGACGACGAGCGATGCGGTCAGCACGCTCGAGACCAAGGGGCTGGTCGAAAAGCGTCGTGCGCTGGACGACGGCCGCGCGCTCGCGGTGCGGCTCTCCGCCCGCGGCCGCACCGCGGCGAAGAAGGCGCTGCAGTGGCCCGAGTTCCTGACCAAGGCGGTCGGCACGCTCGGCGCGGACGAGCAGGGCGCGCTGTACCGCGCGCTGCTGAAGACGCTGCGCGAGCTGCAGGTGGCCGGCGCGACGCCGCCGCACCGGATGTGCGTGACGTGCGCGCACTTCCAGCCGTCGAAGGCGTCGAAGAAGGCGGCCGCCGCGCACTACTGCGCGGCGCTCGACCTGACGCTCGCCGACAGCGACCTGCGCCTCGATTGTTCGGTACACGAAGAAGCTGACGCGGCGACGCAGAAGAAGATCTGGAAGATTTTCGCGGCCTGACGTCCGTCGATCGACCGGGAGGCCGATGATGAACGCTGAAGTCGTGGCAATCCGCCACGTGCATTTCGAGGACCTCGGGAGTTTCGAGCAAGTGCTCGGCGAACGGGGGAGGCGGGTGCGTTACGTCGACGTCGGATCATCCCGGGTCGAGGTGCTCGACGTGCTCGAGCCATCGCTCTTCGTTGTGCTCGGCGGACCGGTCAGCGTGTACGACGACGCGCAGTATCCGACGAACGCGCCGCTCGCGGCGCTCGTCAAGCAGCGCATCGACGCGGGCCTGCCGATCCTGGGCATCTGCCTCGGTGCGCAGTTCATCGCGCGCGCGCTCGGCGCGCGCGTCTATCCGGCCGCGCACAAGGAGCTCGGCTGGACGCCGCTCACGCTCACCGACGCGGGCCGCGCGTCCGCGCTGCGTCATCTCGACGGCGCGGCGACGTCGATGCTGCACTGGCACGGCGATACCTTCGACCTGCCGGGCGGCGCGATCCATCTCGCGTCGACGCCCGCATGCCCCCACCAGGCGTTCGCATGGGGGCAGCACGTGCTCGCGCTGCAATGCCATCCGGAAATCCGCGCCGATCGCTTCGAACCCTGGCTGATCGGCAACGCCGGCGAAATCGCTGCGACGCCGGGCATCGACGCGCGCCAGCTGCGCGCCGAGACAGCGCAACACGGCCCCGCGCTCGAAACGGCCGCGCGCCGCATGTTCGCGGAATGGCTCGACAGCGTCGGGATTTGAGCCCGCGCCGGCCTTACCTGGGCGGCCCCACCTGACCAATCGCTTACCGTCGAACCCGCGTCCTGCACGCAACGGACGCGCGTGCTACGCTCAGCCGCTGTTTCCCTTTCCGAGCGAGCGCCACCATGACTGCGCTGTTTTCACCGTTCACGCTGCGCGGCGTGACCCTTCCGAACCGGATCGTCGTCTCCCCGATGTGCCAGTACTCCGCCGAGCGTGGCGAGGCGACCGACTGGCACATGATTCATCTCGGCCACCTCGCGCTGTCGGGCGCGGGGCTGCTCTGCATCGAGGCGACCGCGGTCGAGCCGGACGGGCGCATCACGCACCAGGACCTCGGCCTCTGGGACGACGCGACCGAAGCCGCGCTGAAACCGGTGCTGGCGGCGATCCGCAAGCATGCGCCGATCCGCGTCGCGATGCAGCTGTCGCATGCGGGCCGCAAGGCGTCGAGCCAGGTGCCGTGGGACGGCGGCCAGCTGATTCCGGTCGCCGACGGCGGCTGGCTTCCGCATGCGCCGTCGGACGTGCCGCACAAGGATGGCGAGACGCCGCCGCTGGCGCTCGACACCGCGGGCCTGAACCGGATCCGCGACGCGTTCGCGGCGGCCGCGAAGCGCGCTGCGCGGCTCGGCATCGACGCGATCGAAGTGCACGCGGCGCACGGCTATCTGCTGCACCAGTTCCTGTCGCCACTCGCGAACCGGCGCACCGACGAATACGGCGGCTCGCGCGAGAACCGGATGCGCTTTCCGCTCGAGATCTTCGAGATCGTGCGCGCGGCGTTTCCGGAGGATCGGCCGGTCGGCGTGCGCGTGTCCGCGACCGACTGGGTCGAGGGCGGCTGGGAGCTCGACGATACGATCGCGTTCGCGCACGAGCTGAAGCGCCGCGACTGCGACTGGATCGACGTGTCGTCGGGCGGCGTGTCGCCGCTGCAGAAGATTCCGCTGTCGCCGGGCTACCAGGTGCCGTTCGCGCAGGCGGTGAAGCGCGCGGTCGGCATGCCGACGATCGCGGTCGGCCTGATCAACGAGCCGGCGCACGCGAACCGGCTGATCGACGCGGGCGACGCCGACTTCGTCGCGATGGCGCGCGCGATGCTGTACGACCCGCGCTGGCCGTGGCACGCGGCCGCCGAACTCGGCGCGGAGGTGACGGCGCCGCCGCAGTACTGGCGTTCGCAGCCGCGCGAGCACAAGACGCTGTTCGGCGACATTGCGTTCGGCCAGCGTTGAATGCCGCGTTCGCGGTTGAATGTTGCAATCCCGACCGTGTAGGATGCGAGTGATTCGCCGCATGCCCTGACGCGGCGCCGATCGGCGCCGCGTTTTCATTTGGCGGGCCCGCGGCGGCCCTTTCCTTTTCAAGTCGACTTCACAAGGATTCGTTCGATGAGTTCACGCAGGATCGCGGTGCGCCGCTCGGGAGTACACGGCAGGGGCGTGTTCGCCGTGGCGCCGATCAAGGCCGGCGAGCGCGTTGTGGAATACAAGGGCGAGCGAATTTCGTGGAAGGAAGCGCTGCGCCGCCATCCGCATGATCCGAACGAGCCGAATCACACGTTCTACTTCGCGCTCGAAGAGGGCGGCGTGATCGACGGCAAGGTCGACGGCAACAGCGCGCGCTGGATCAATCATTCTTGCGCGCCGAACTGCGAAGCCGAGGAGCTCGACGGCCGCGTATACATCCATGCGCTGCGCGACATCGAGCCGGAAGAGGAGCTGTTCTACGACTACGGTCTCGTGATCGACGCGAAGCTGACGAAGAAGCTCAAGCGCGAATACGCGTGCCATTGCGGCGCGCAGTCGTGCCGCGGCACGCTGCTCGCGACGTCCGACACGGACGCGGACGCGAAGAAGAAAAAGAAGAAGAAGGACGACGCGAAGTCGAAGGACAAGAAAAGGAAGAAGTAAGCGATAGCGCGCGCGATGCGCGCCGACGGGCCGGCGAACGTGCGTTGCCGGCTCCGTCCTCGGTGCTCAGTGCGTCGGCGCCGTGGCCGGCGCGGCGTCGCTCGCCGGCTGCGCCGCCTGCGCGGCGAGCGGCACCTTCACCACGAATCGCGAGCCGCCTTCCGGCGCGTCCGCATACGACACGCTGCCGCCGTGCATCGCGATGATGTCGTGCACGATCGCGAGGCCGAGCCCCGCGCCCGTCTCGACGCCGTTGCCGCTTTGCGCATCCCCGCGGAAGAACCGCTTGAACAGGTCCGCCTGCTGGCTCGCGGGCACGCCCGGGCCGTTGTCCTCGACGACGATCTCGGCTGCCGGCGCGCCGTCGGCGAGCATCGCGCGGCCGACGTTCACCGTGATCCGCGCGCCGTGCGGCCGCGCGAGCGGCACGTACTTCAGCGCATTGTCGAGCAGGTTCGCGATCACCTCGCGCAGCAGCACCGGGTTGCCGCGCACGAGCAGCGCGTGGTCGTCGTCAGACGGCTCGTCGCTGCGCTGGAAGCCGAGGTCGACGTGCGAGGCGAGCGCGCGCGGCACCCATTCGGCGCCCGTCTCGAACGCCATCGCGGCGAGGTCGACGTCGACGAAGCGCGCGGCCTGTTCGCCCGGTTCCGCGCGCGCGAGCGACAGCAGCTGGTTCGACAGCCGCACCGCGCGATCGGCGGCCGCGCGCAGCTCGCGCACCGCCGCGAAGGTCTGCTGCGGGTCGCGCGCGATGGCCGCCTGTTCCGCATGCAGCTTCACCGCGGTGAGCGGCGTGCGCAGCTGGTGCGCGGCGTCGGCGATGAACTTGCGCTGCGCGTCGAGCGCGGTCTTCAGGCGCCCGAGCAGCGCGTTCATCGCGCTCGTCAGCGGCCGGATCTCGAGCGGCACGTCGGTTTCGTCGACCGGCTCCAGCGACGTATGGGTCTGCCGGTTCAGCGAATCGGCGAGATGCGTGAGCGGGCCGAGCTGCTGATTGACGACCCGCCACACGATGCCCCAGCCGGCGAGCAGCAGCAGCAAGAGCGGCATCATGATCGCGACGAGGAATTCGGCCGCGATCCGGTAGCGGTGCCGCACCGGCTGCGCGACCTCCACGACCATCGGCTTGCCGCCGTCGACTTCCTCGACGCGCACCTGCGCGACCCGCACCGCGCGGTTGTCGTATTCGGCCTCGAACACGTACGCGTAATGCATGCGCCGCACGTTGGTGCCCTGCAGCGGCAGCTTCGGATCGCCGGCGAGTTCCTGCTCGCCGTCGCTGATCCGGTAGATCAGCGCTTCGGCGGGATCGGAGAACATCGCCTGCGCGAGCGGCGGCACCGTAAATGGCGCGTCGGGGCCGGCGATCTGGATCTGTTTCGAGATGGCGGTCGCGAGATCCGCGAGCGAGCGGTCGATCACGTGCTGCGTGTATTGCCACGCGAGCCAGTACGCAATCAGGCCGCTCATCAGCGCCAGCATCGACAGCGGCGCGGCGAGGCGCCGCAGCAATGAGCGGCGCAGGCTGGTCACAGCCGGATCAGAAGACATTTCGAGAATGAAATGGATGAACGCCGCTCACGGGGAGCGGCGCGGGCGCAGGCCGGTCGACGGGACGGGCAGGGGGCTGGCGGTGCAAGCGGGTTGCCGCCGGGCGTCCGGAGGTGGACGCCCGTCACCGGAAACCCGCCGGCGCTTGCCGTCGCCTCGCTCAAACGCTCGCCGTCTGGCGGATTTCCTGCAGCAGGTAGCCGAAGCCGCGCACCGTGACGATCTCGACCCGGCACTGCTCGAGTTTCTTGCGCACGCGGTGCACGTAGACTTCGATCGCGGTGTCGCCGAGATCGCCGCCGAAGTGCGTCAGGTGGTCCTGCAGCTGGGCCTTGCTGACGACGCGGCCGTGACGCAGCAGCAGCATTTCGAGCACCGCGAATTCGCGCGGCGACAGCTCGAGCGGCTTGTCGTCGTTGAAGATGCGGCGATCGACGCCCGACAGGCGGACGCCGCCGAGCGACACTTCCGGACGCGGCATGTCGCTGTGCGGGCCGCTGCGGCGCATCACCGCGCGGATCCGCGCTTCCAGCTCGGCCGGCTCGAACGGTTTCAGCATGTAGTCGTCGGCGCCCGAGTTCAGGCCCTGGATCCGGTCGTTCAGCTCGTCGCGCGCGGTCAGCACGATCACGGGCGTGTGACGGTTGGTCTGGCGGAAACGGGTCAGGAGCGTCATCCCGTCGATGCCGGGCAAGCCGAGATCGAGGATCACGAGCTCGTGGCGGTTCTGCGCGAGCGCCTGCTCGGCAAAGATGCCGTCGTGCACCATGTCGACGGTGAAGCCAGCCTGTTCGAGGCTGCTCTGGATACCGCGTGCGATGGGGCGGTCGTCTTCGATCAGAAGGAGTCGCATGAAGTTCGCTCAAGTACAATGGGTTGGCGGTTCAGGCACGCGGACAGCACGACGCCGTTTCCACAGGGGCGCCGCGAGCCAGACGTCAAGCAGGCGGCCAGCGAACGAATCAATCCAACAACCATGTCCGATATTTCGATCCACGACCTCGAAGCCGCGATCAATTTCTGGCGCGCCCGCTCGCCGTCGAGCGGCGACGAACTCAAACTCTGCGAAGAGGCTAGCGCGCTCTCCAAGCCGTATGCGCTGCTGATTGTACAGCGGCAAAGCGCCATACAACTGGAAGGTTTGGACCCTAAGGCACGGAAAGCGTGGGACGCTTACATGCGCCTTAAGGATGGCTTGGAAAGCTGAAGGCTTTCGCTCACTACATCGTAGAAAACGTTCATCGAAATGAAAAGTTGACGCGCCGCGCGCCCGAATTGCGCGCGGCGGAAAGACGTCAGGCGACGGGCGTCGCGTGCGCGCCGGCCTGGTCGATGAAGTGGGCGAGCGCGATGTCGCGTTCGGTCAGGCCGTCCGCGTCGTGGGTCGACAGCGTGACGTCGACGCGGTTGTAGACGTTGAACCATTCCGGATGATGGTTCATTTCCTGCGCCTTGATCGCGACGCGCGTCATGAAGCCGAAAGCCTCGTTGAAATCGGCGAAGCGCAGGCTGCGCTGGATCGCGTCGCGGCCCGGCACGGCCGTCCAGTGCGGCAGGCGCTCGAGTTGGGTCTTGCGTTCTTCTGATGTGAGTTTGTGGATCATCGTGCACCTCGTTCGGTAACGGCGGGCTGCGCGCGACGTCCGTCGCCCGGAGCACTGCCGGCACCGATCATTCTTCCATAGTTGTGTGTCAGGCGTAGGCGGCGCGCGCGCCGGATCGCGTCATGCGTGCGCGTCGTCCGGCCAGCCGGCGCCGGTGCCGCGATGCAGCACGCGGTCGGTGTCGAGCACCGCGCCGGCCGGATGTTCGGGCAGGTTGGCGAGCCGGTCGGCGAGCGCGCGTCCGTCGACGTGCGCGAGCGCGAACAACTGCGCGAAGTCGTCGATCACGAAGTAGGTCTGCTGGAACGCGTCGATCCGGTATTGCGTGCACATCACGCGCTCGAGGTCGAAGCCGAGCCGGTTCGGCGCCGCGCTTTCCAGGCTGTACAGGCTCTCGCCCTTGCTCGACACGATCCCCGCGCCGTAGATCGACAGCCCGTTGGCGCCGCGCGGGTCGCGGATCAGCCCGAACTCGACGGTGTACCAGTAGAGGCGCGCGAGCCGCGCGAGCGCGTCCGGATCGTCGGCGACCGCGAGCGCGACGCGGCCGTACGCCTGCATGTAGTCGGCAAACACCGGGTCGATCAAGAGCGGCACGTGGCCGAACAGGTCGTGGAAGCAGTCCGGCTCCTGCAGGTAGTCGAGCTGGTCGGGGCGGCGCATCCACCAGGTCACCGGAAAGCGGCGGTTCGCCAGATGCTCGAAGAACACGCGGTCGGGCACGAGCCCCGGCACCGCGACGATCTCCCAGCCGGTCGCCGGCTTCAGCTGGCGGTTGACGTCGGCGAACGACGGCACGCGGCCGGCCGGCAGGTCGATTTTCGCGAGCCCCGACACGAACGCGTCGCACGCGCGTCCCTGCAGCAGCACGGTCTGGCGCGCATAGAGCTGGCTCCACACCGCGTGGTCGACCTGCCCGTAGCGTTCGAGCGGCTGGTCGATGGTGAAATCGGCGCGGGTTTCGAGGCCCGCGTCGAACTGCTCCTGCAGTTTCGCGGTGACGACGGTGGACATGTTCGGCTCTGCACGTTGCGGTTGGGATGCATGCAAGTGTAGAGCGGCATCCGCGCGGGATGGGCGCAAAGTTGGTGATGATTTGCCCGTTGATGCGATAATCGCGCACCAAAACGCAAAATCACGCGGAGAAATTTCATGTTGGAACTCGATCACTTCGATCTGGCGCTGCTGGACGTGCTGCAGCGCTTCGGGCGGGCCACGCATCAGCAGCTCGGCGAGGAAGTGCCGCTGTCGCCGTCGCAGATCGGCCGGCGCCTGCAGCGGCTCGAAGCCGCGGGCGTGATCGAAGGCTACCGCGTGATGCTGCGCCCGGAGAAGCTCGGGCTCGGCGTCACCGCGTTCACGAGCCTGAAGCTCAAGCATCACGGCGATTCGATCATCGAGCAGTTCCAGCAGCAGATCGACGTGCTGCCCGAGGTGCTCGAATGCCACGCGGTGGTCGGGGACGCGGACTACCTGCTGCGGATCGTCGCACCGGACCTGAACGCGCTGTCGCAGTTCGTGATGAAGAAGCTGATGCGGGTGCCGGGCGTCGACAGCGTGCGCTCGAACATCGTGCTGACGACGTTCAAGCGCAACGGGCCGCTGCCGCTCGCGCACCTGGAGCCGGGCGCCGCGTGAGCGCGCGCGGCCGCGGAGGGTGAAGCGGGCGGCGGCGCGGGTTCAGGCGGCCGTCTCCGGCGCGCCGGCGTTCAGCAGGTCGACGTACGCGACCGCGACGAGATCGTCGTGCGACACGCCGAGCTTCGCGAACACGTCGTGCGCTTCGGCTTCGCCGCCCGCTTCGTCGTCGTCCGGCGCGAGCACGACTTCCAGCTCGATGAAGTCGCCGAGGCCGTCGACGCGGTCGAGGTGAATGCGGGTGCGGCCCGCCAGGTACACGTGCCGCTCCTTCGTGACGATGCCGCGCGTCGTCAGCGCGGTCGCGAGCAGCGCATGCATCGCGTCCGGATTCGTCACCGGGCTGCGGGTGTAGTAGGACGCCTTCGGGCCGTCGCGGTCGTCGCGCTGGTAGAAGATCAGCTCGGCGGGCGTGCCGTCCTCGAAGCGGCGCAGCTTCAGCCGGCCGCGCGGCACGTCGTAGAAGAAATCCTGCTGGCGGTAGAACAGCGGCGCTTCGGTGGCGAGCGCCGCCGCGCGTTCGCGCAGCTGGTCGAATTCACGGGCGCGGGCTTTGATTTCGATGTTGCGGGCCATGCGGGTCTCCTTCGATCGACAAGGGTCTCGCGAATGCGAACGCACAATCTAGCAAAAAGCAGATGAAGGCGGCGTGACGCGGAACGTCGCGGGATTATCAGCGGTGCTCATATCAGGCGGGTGACGTGCGCGACTAGCAGGGCGGTGCGGGGCCGCGTAGTTGTCCACCGGCGCGCGTTCGTCGAAAGGGTGAGCGCGCGCAGACCGGATTTCGCACCGCAGCAATGCGCGGGTGGCAGTGGATAACGCGCCGTACCCATCTCCGCGCGCTTACCCGGCCCACTGGGTCTCGATCAGCCGCAGCGCCGCCGCGATCGCGGGCTCGTCGCGCCGCGCGGCGAGCGTCACGAACGTCAGCTCGGTCGGCACCGTCACGCGTTCGACGATCGTCAGCGCGTGCGCGTGCGCTTCGGCCAGCGCGGTGGAGTCGCGCGAGAGCGTGAGCCCGATCCCCGATTTGACGAGATCCAGCATCGACTGCTCCTGGTCGACCTCGGCGACCTTCACCGGCTGCGCGCGCGCATCCGCGAACCGGCGCGTCAGCAGCCGGTGATGCGCGGATTGCGGCGGCGTCCAGATCCACGGCAGCGCGGCGAGCGCGCGCCAGTCCTGCGCGCGCTGCACGCGGTCCTTCCAGCCGGCCGGCGCGAGCACCCGGTACTGGAAATGCGTGAGCGTGACGGTATGGAACAGCGCACCGTCGCGCGGGTCGTCCTCGCCGGGCTGGCCGATGTAGTAGCCGACGTCGAGCGCCTGCACGCGCACCTGCTCGAGCACCCAGCCCGACATCCCGTGGCGCAGCGCGGTCTCGATCTGCGGATGGGTCTCGACGAGCGTGCGCAGGAAGCCGCCCAGGCGCAGGAATCCCGGATCGAGGATGGTGCCGATCCGCAGCCGGCCGCGCACCTCGTGGCGCAGCGCGGCGGCCGCGCGCTGCACGTCGGCCGCCGCCGCGAGCGCGCGTTCCGCGTGCGGCAGCAGCGTCTGGCCGTCGCGCGTGAGCGCGAGCCCGCGCGACGTGCGCGTGAACAGCACGACGCCGAGCGTCTCCTGCAAATGCTTGATCTGCAGGCTGACGGCCGGCTGCGTGAGGTGCAGCTGCTCGGCGGCTCGCGTCAGGTTGCCTTCGCGGGCCACCGCGGCGAAGGCGCGGAGCAGGGTGAGGTCCACCATCGTGATCGGTCCTGATATAAGCGCGGCTTATGACGCAATTGAGCATAACTCATTGGATCGGCGGCCGGCTGCGGCGGTACGCTTCATCGGCCACGTCATCCGACGTATCCCACCCAACGAGCGAGACCTGGAGAGAGAGATGAGCGAGACCGAGCTGCGCCCCCGCCTGCTGACCCACTTCATCGGCGGCCGCGCGGTCGACGGCGCGAGCGATCGCTACGGCGACGTGTTCAACCCGGCGCTCGGCGAGGTTGCCGCACGCGTGCCGCTCGCGAGCGCGGCGGAAGTCGGCGCGGCGGTCGCGGCCGCGCAGGCCGCGTTCCCGGCCTGGAGCGAGACGGCGCCGATCAAGCGCGCGCGGGTGATGTTCCGCTTCAAGGCGCTGCTCGACCGCCATCACGACGAGCTGGCCGAGCTGATCACGCGCGAGCACGGCAAGGTGTTCTCCGACGCGAAGGGCGAGGTGATGCGCGGCATCGAGATCGTCGAGTTCGCGTGCGGGATCCCGAACCTGCTGAAGACCGATTTCACCGACCAGATCGGCGGCGGCATCGACAACTGGAACCTGCGGCAGCCGCTCGGCGTCGTCGCGGGCGTGACGCCGTTCAACTTCCCGATGATGGTGCCGTGCTGGATGTTTCCGGTCGCGCTCGCGTGCGGCAACACGTTCGTGCTGAAGCCGTCCGAGCGCGATCCGTCGGCGTCGCTGCGGCTCGCGGAACTGCTGAAGGAGGCCGGGCTGCCGGACGGCGTGTTCAACGTCGTGCACGGCGACAAGACCGCCGTCGACGCGCTGATCGCGCACCCGGACGTCGCCGCGCTGTCGTTCGTCGGCTCGACGCCGATCGCCGAGACCATCTACACGGAAGGCACGAAGCGCGGCAAGCGCGTGCAGGCGCTCGGCGGCGCGAAGAACCACCTCGTCGTGATGCCGGACGCCGATCTCGACCAGGCCGTCGACGCGCTGATCGGCGCCGCCTACGGCTCGGCCGGCGAGCGCTGCATGGCGATCTCGGTGGCGGTCGCGGTCGGCGACGTCGGCGACGTGCTGGTCGAGCGCCTCGTGCCGCGCGTGAAGGCGCTGAAGATCACGAACGGGATGGACCCCGCCGCGGAAATGGGGCCGCTCGTCACCGCCGCGCATCGCGCGAAGGTCGCCGGCTACATCGACGCGGGCGTGGCCGCCGGCGCGAAGCTCGTCGTCGACGGCCGCGATCACGTCGTGCCGGGCCACGAGAAGGGCTTCTTCCTCGGCGGCACGCTGTTCGACCGCGTGACGACCGACATGTCGATCTATCGCGACGAGATCTTCGGGCCGGTGCTCGCGATCGTGCGCGTGCCGGATTTCGCGAGCGCGGTGCAGCTGATCAACGCGCACGAGTTCGCGAACGGCGTGTCGTGCTTCACGTCCGACGGCGGCATCGCGCGCGCGTTCTCGCGGCAGATCCAGGTCGGCATGGTCGGCATCAACGTGCCGATTCCGGTGCCGATGGCGTGGCATTCGTTCGGCGGCTGGAAGCGCTCGCTGTTCGGCGACCACCACGCGTACGGCGAGGAAGGCGTGCGGTTCTATACGCGCTACAAGAGCATCATGCAGCGCTGGCCGGACAGCATCGCGAAGGGCGCGGAATTCACGATGCCGGTCGCGAAGTAGGCGGCGGGCAGGCGGGACGGATCGGGCGGCGGCCGCCGGCGTGAATCCTGCGGCCACCGCCCGAAGCACTATGCTGGAACTGTCGCGCGATGCCGAATCGGGCGGCGGACAACAAACGAGCCTTGCATGGGACCGGCGTAAGCGCCAAAGCGCCAACGCTGGTCGACCGCGAAGCATGGGACCCGCGTAAGTGCCAAAGCACCAACGCTGGTCGACAGGGGACAGGGGGCAGGCTGTGAACACTGAACGGACGCTCGAGGGCGAATTCGATTACGTGATCGTCGGCGCGGGCACCGCGGGCTGCGTGCTCGCGAACCGTCTGACCGAAGATCCGGACATCAGCGTGCTGCTGCTCGAAGCCGGCGGCAAGGACGACTATCACTGGATCCATATCCCGGTCGGCTATCTGTATTGCATCGGCAATCCGCGCACCGACTGGCTCTACAAGACGCAGCCGGAAGCGGCGCTGAACGGCCGCGCGCTGTCGTATCCGCGCGGCCGCGTGCTCGGCGGCTCGTCGTCGATCAACGGGATGATCTACATGCGCGGCCAGCGCGAGGACTACGACGGCTGGGCGCGCGAGACGGGCGACGCGGGCTGGTCGTGGGACAGCGTGCTGCCGATCTTCAGGCGCAGCGAGGATCATCACGCGGGCGCAAGCGACGTGCATGGCGCGGGCGGCTGCTGGCGCGTCGAGAAACAGCGGCTGCGCTGGGAGATTCTCGAATCGTTCGCGCACGCGGCGCAGGAAACCGGCATCCCCGCGACCGACGATTTCAACGGCGGCGACAACACCGGCGTCGGCTATTTCGAGGTGAACCAGAAGCGCGGCGTGCGCTGGAGCGCGTCGAAGGCGTTCCTGCGCCCGGCGATGTCGCGGCCGAACCTGACCGTGATCACCGGCGCGCACGCGCAGCGCGTGATCGTCGACGGGCGGCGCGCGACCGGCGTCGAATATCGCGGCGGCGGCACGGCGTTCGTCGCGCGCGCGCGCGCCGAAGTGCTGCTGACGTCGGGTGCCGTCAATTCGCCGCAGCTGCTCGAACTGTCCGGCATCGGCGACGGCCGGCGGCTGCAGGCGCTCGGCATCGACGTCGTGCAGGACCTGCGCGGCGTCGGCGAAAACCTGCAGGATCACCTGCAGCTGCGGATGGCGTTTCGCGTCGAGGGCGTGCGTACGCTCAACACGCTGGCCGCGCACTGGTGGGGCAAGCTCGCGATCGGCGTCGAATACGCGCTGCTGCAGCGCGGGCCGATGTCGATGGCGCCGTCGCAGCTCGGCGCGTTCGCGAAATCCGATCCGGACGACCCGACGCTCACGCGGCCCGATCTCGAATACCACGTGCAGCCGCTGTCGCTCGAGCGCTTCGGCGAGCCGCTGCACAGCTTCAATGCGTTTACCGCATCGGTCTGCCACCTGCGGCCGACGTCGCGCGGCAGCATCCACATCGCGAGCGCCGATCCGGGCGCGGCGCCCGCGATCGCGCCGAACTACCTGTCGACCGACTACGATCGCCACGTCGCCGCGAACGCGCTGCGGCTGACGCGCCGGATCGCGTCCGCGCCGGCGCTCGCGCGATACTGCCCCGAAGAAATCCTGCCGGGCCCGCGCTACCGGACCGAAGCGGAGCTGATCGAAGCGGCCGGCGCGGTCGGCACGACGATCTTTCATCCGGTCGGCACCTGCCGGATGGGGCGCGCGGACGACGACGGCGCGGTGGTCGACAGCCGGCTGCGGGTGCGCGGCGTCGCCGGGCTGCGGGTGGTCGACGCGTCGGTGATGCCGTCCATCACGTCGGGCAACACCAACTCGCCGACGCTGATGATCGCGGAGCGCGCGAGCGACATGATCCGCGCGGACCGGCGCGCATCGCGCGACGCGGCGCTGGTGGGGCGCGATGCGGTCGTATCTGCCGGATGACCGTGACGACAATGGAACGACAGGCGGGCGCCAGCTAGTTCGCCATGCATATCAAGCCGGCGCCGGCCGATTATTTCGGTTAGGAAAATATTCGCTGTTATGCCGTGCGTGAGCGTGACGGGCTTTTGTTGCGTAATCGCGCGCAAATCGAATGCGATTTGCGCCGCCAGCGCGTGTGCGAGCGGCTGCGCAGGCGTGACGCAATCGGCATGCCGGCCCAAAAATATTCCGTAAAACGCTGTTCCGATTCGTCCGATATGGCGGCCAGCCCTATAAGTGCAAATCCCGATGAATGCACTGCACCAACGGCGCGACAATGTTGCGCAGTGTGAATACGCGTCGGCGCGGGAGACCACCCACGAGGCGTGACGCAAAGCTCGGGGGCAGCCTTCTCATCCGCTGACATGTTTGCGGCCGTTTGCGCGAACCCTCCCAGTGCTTCGCCTGATTTCGTACGGAAGGGAACATGATTCTCGGCGACACGATTCTCGAAACACGCGGACTGACGAAGGAATTCAAGGGCTTCACCGCCGTGAACGGGGTCAACCTGCGCGTGCGCCGCGGGTCGATCCACGCATTGATCGGACCGAACGGCGCGGGCAAGACCACCTGCTTCAACCTCCTGACCAAATTCCTGACGCCGACGGCCGGCCAGATCGTCTTCAACGGCATCGACATCACCGACGAGCGGCCCGCGCAGGTCGCGCGGCGCGGCATCATCCGTTCGTTCCAGATTTCCGCGGTGTTCCCGCACCTGAGCGCGCTGCAGAACGTGCGCCTCGGCCTGCAGCGCGCGCTCGGCACCGAATTCCATTTCTGGCGCAGCGAGCGCTCGCTGAAGGTGCTCGACGACCGCGCGATGGACCTGCTCACGCAGGTCGGCCTCACCGATTTCGCGCACGTGCCGACCGTCGAGCTCGCCTACGGCCGCAAGCGCGCGCTCGAGATCGCGACGACGCTCGCGATGGAGCCGGAGCTGATGCTGCTCGACGAGCCCACGCAAGGGATGGGCCACGAAGACGTCGATCGCGTGACCGCGCTGATCAAGAAGGTCGCGAGCGGCCGCACGATCCTGATGGTCGAGCACAACATGAACGTGATTGCCGGCATTTCCGACACGATCACCGTCCTGCAGCGCGGCGAGGTGCTCGCCGAGGGCTCGTATGCGGAGGTGTCGAAGAATCCGCTCGTCGTCGAGGCGTACATGGGCAGCGCCGATGCGGCGCTCGCGGGGGCGCATGCATGAAGCGCAGCGAACGGGAGGAACGCGAATTGAGCGGTGTCGAAACCGGCACGCCCGCGCTGGAGATCTCGGGCCTCGAAGCGTGGTACGGGGAATCCCACATATTGCACGGCGTCGACCTGAGCGTGCACCGCGGCGAGGTCGTGACGCTGCTCGGCCGCAACGGCGCGGGCCGCACGACGACGCTGCGCGCGATCATGGGCCTGACGGGCCGCCGCAGCGGCTCGATCAAGGTCGCCGGCCACGAGACGATCGGCCTCGCGACGCACCGGATCGCGCATTACGGCGTCGGCTATTGCCCGGAGGAGCGCGGCATCTTCTCGAGCCTGTCGTGCGAGGAGAACCTGATGCTGCCGCCGCCGATCGGGCCGCGCGAGCACGCGATGTCGCTCGACGACATCTATGCGATGTTCCCGAACCTCGCATCGCGCCGGCAGAGCCAGGGCACGCGGCTGTCCGGCGGCGAGCAGCAGATGCTCGCGGTCGCGCGGATCCTGCGCACCGGCGCGAACCTGCTGCTGCTCGACGAGATTTCCGAGGGTCTCGCGCCGGTGATCGTGCAGACGCTCGCGAAGATGATCGTCGCGCTGAAGGCGCGCGGCTACACGATCGTGATGGTCGAACAGAATTTCCGCTTTGCCGCGCCGCTTGCCGACCGGTTCTACGTGATGGAGCACGGCCGGATCGTCGAGCATTTCGGCGCGCGCGAACTCGCAAGCAAGATGCCGGTGCTGCACGACCTGCTCGGCGTCTGACGCCCCCGCGCCGCTAGCCGTGGCGGCCTTCGAACAACCACAACGCAACAGAAGAACAGGAGACGTCAATGAAAATGAAGACCCTCGCACGCGCCTGTCTTGCGCTCGCGGCCGCCGCGTTCACCGCCGGCGCCGCACAGGCCGCGGATACCGTGAAGATCGGTTTCGTCACCGACATGTCGGGGCTTTATGCGGACATCGACGGGCAGGGCGGCCTCGAGGCGATCCGCATGGCGGTCGCGGACTTCGGCGGCAAGGTGCTCGGCAAGCCGATCGAGGTCGTGTACGCGGATCACCAGAACAAGGCGGACATCGCGGCGTCGAAGGCGCGCGAGTGGATGGATCGCGGCGGGCTCGACCTGCTCGTCGGCGGCACGAACTCGGGGACGGCGCTGGCGATGAACCAGGTCGCGGCGGAGAAGAAGAAGGTCTACATCAACATCGGTGCGGGCGCCGACACGCTGACCAACGAGCAGTGCACGCCGTACACGGTGCACTACGCGTACGACACGATGGCGCTCGCGAAGGGCACGGGCTCGGCGGTGGTGAAGCAGGGCGGCAAGACGTGGTTCTTCCTGACCGCCGACTACGCGTTCGGCAAGGCGCTCGAGAAGAACACGTCGGATGTCGTGAAGGCGAACGGCGGGCAGGTGCTCGGCTACGTGCGCCATCCGCTGTCCGCGTCGGATTTCTCGTCGTTCCTGCTGCAGGCGCAGGCGTCGAAGGGGCAGATCCTCGGCCTCGCGAACGCGGGCGGCGACACGATCAACGCGATCAAGGCGGCGAAGGAATTCGGCATCACGAAGACGATGAAGCTCGCCGCGCTGCTGATGTTCATCAACGACGTGCACAGCCTCGGCCTCGAGACGACCCAGGGCCTCGTGCTGACCGACAGCTGGTACTGGAACCGCGATGCGGCGTCGCGCCAGTGGGCGCAGCGCTACTTCGGCAAGATGAAGAAGATGCCGTCGAGCCTGCAGGCGGCCGACTATTCGTCGGTGACGACCTACCTGAAGGCGGTGCAGGCGGCCGGCACGACCGACTCCGACAAGGTGATGGCCGAGCTCAAGAAGGCGAAGGTCAACGACTTCTACGCGAAGGGCTACATCCGCGCGGACGGCAGCATGATCCACGACATGTATCTGATGGAGGTGAAGAAGCCGTCCGAATCGAAGGAGCCGTGGGATTACTACAAGGTGCTCGCGACGATTCCGGGCGATCAGGCGTTCACGACCAGGCAGGAGACGCGCTGCGCGTTGTGGAAGTAAGCGCGCGGCGGCGGCGGGCAGCGCAGGGCGGCACGACCGCGCCCGGCGTCCCGCCGCCTGCGCGCACCGCGCGTCGGTTGCGCGCGCAACGAACCTCACTCTGACGGCGGAAGCGATGGAAATCTTTGGCATTCCGTTGCCGGCGATGCTGAGCCAGTTGTTGCTCGGGCTCGTCAACGGCTCGTTCTACGCGATCCTGAGCCTCGGGCTCGCGGTGATATTCGGGCTGCTCAACGTGATCAACTTCGCGCACGGGGCGCTGTTCATGCTGGGCGCGATGCTCGCATGGATGGGGCTGTCGTATTTCGGGCTGCCCTACTGGGCGATGCTCGTGATCGCGCCGGTGATCGTCGGCGTGTTCGGCGTCGTCGTCGAGCGCTCGATGCTGCGCTGGCTGTACAAGCTCGACCACCTGTACGGGCTGCTGCTGACGTTCGGCCTGACGCTTGTCGTCGAGGGCGTGTTCCGCTCGATCTACGGCGCGTCCGGACAGCCTTACGACGTGCCGTCGCAGCTTGCCGGCGCGACCAATCTCGGCTTCATGTTCCTGCCGAACTATCGCGCGTGGGTCGTCGTCGCGTCGCTCGCGGTGTGTCTCGCGACCTGGTTCGTGATCGAGAAGACGCGCCTGGGCGCATACCTGCGCGCGGGCACCGAGAATCCGAAGCTCGTCGAGGCGTTCGGCGTGAACGTGCCGATGATGATCACGCTCACCTACGGCTTCGGCGTCGCGCTCGCCGCGTTCGCGGGCGTGCTGGCCGCGCCGGTGATCCAGGTGTCGCCGCTGATGGGCCAGCCGATGATCATCACCGTGTTCGCGGTGGTCGTGATCGGCGGGATGGGCTCGATCCTCGGCTCGATCCTCACCGGCCTGATGCTCGGCGTGATCGAGGGCTTCACGCGGGTGTTCTATCCGGAGGCGTCGGCGACGGTCGTGTTCGTGATCATGGCGATCGTGCTGCTGATCCGTCCGGCGGGCCTCTTCGGCAAGGAAAGATGATGCAGAGAAAAGTGCTCTACGGCGTGCTGCTCGCCGCACTGATCGTCGCGCCGTTCGCCGGCGCGTATCCGGTGTTCGTGATGAAGGTGCTCGCGTTCGCGCTGTTCGCGGCCGCGTTCAACCTGCTGATCGGCTATACGGGGCTGCTGTCGTTCGGCCACGCGATGTTCCTCGCGACGTCGGGCTACCTGACGGGCTATGCGCTGCAGACGCTCGGCTTTACGCCCGAGCTCGGCGTGCTCGCGGGCACCGCGGCCGCGACGCTGCTCGGCCTCGTGGTCGGCCTGTTCGCGATCCGCCGGCAGGGGATCTACTTCGCGATGATCACGCTCGCGTTCGCGCAGATGATCTACTTCATCTACCTGCAGGCGCCGTTCACGCACGGCGAGGACGGCCTGCAGGGCGTGCCGCGCGGCCGGCTGTTCGGCGTGCTCGACCTGTCGTCGGACCTGGTGCTCTATTACGTCGTGCTCGCGATCATCGTCGCGGCCTGCGCGTTCATCGTGCGGATCGTCCATTCGCCGTTCGGCCAGGTGCTCGTCGCCATCAAGGAGAACGAAGCGCGCGCGGTCTCGCTCGGCTACGACACCGACCGCTTCAAGCTGCTCGCGTTCGTCCTGTCGGCCGGGCTCGCGGGGCTGGCGGGCTCGCTGAAGGTGCTCGTGCTCGGCTTCGAGACGCTCAGCGACGCGTACTGGACGATGTCGGGCCTCGTCGTGCTGATGACGCTCGTCGGCGGGATGGGCACGTTGTTCGGCCCGTTGCTCGGCGCCGCGCTGATCGTCGCGCTCGAGGATCGGCTCGGCGACATCGGCGAATGGCTCGCGACGCTGACCGGCATCGGCTGGTTCCACTCGCTCGGCGAATCGGCGACGATCGTGACCGGGCTGATCTTCATCGCCTGTGTGCTGGCGTTCCGGCGCGGCATCGTCGGCGAAATGATCGCGCGGTTCAAACCGCTGAAAGCATCGTGACGCGTTGATGCGAAGCACCATCGGGCACCGGTTCCGGACCGCGCTCAGGCGCGCTCCGGCAGGCGCTGCGCGGCAGACTGGTGCCCCATTTTCGTGCGGCGATGCACCATAGGGGTAAATGCTAAGTTGCCGCAGTGTGAAAGGTCCTTTAATCTTCGTCTCAGTTCTGATGCACCGCGAAACGAATTTTGCAGGTGGAGAACGAGGAGACAATCGAGGCACAAAGTGCCCGGACCCAAAGCGCTGTTGGACGGAATCCAACAGCGCTTTTTCATTTGAGCGCGCAACTTTCTTTCTGCCGATCGCGCAGCGGCCGGCTTCGCATGCGGTCCATGTTGTCATTTCATGCGTTTGGCGCGGCTGTCTTTCTGTCCTGTTTCCCCGCAATACGATTGCTGCATGCGCTTCGGGCTTACCCGGTTAGCGCACGCAGGGCACGTCCGTTACACTCGCCTTTCGCCGACCAGGCGGTCGGGAATACAGTCCGGTCGGCAGTTCTCCTACAAGCAGAATCCAGAAAACGGAGTGCGGTTTGATGAAAAGCGCAGCGCGGTGGAGCGAAGTCGGACGGGCGGCGGGGGCCGCCAGACGCGTTCTTGCGCGGCTGCAGCGGCTTGTCGCGACGCCGCTCGAACCGGCCGATGCGCAGCGCGCATGAGCGTCCGGTGCGCGGCCGGACGACCAGCGCCGCGCGCGATGCGCAAGCGGCGCATCGCGCCCACATCACAGTGGACAGAGTCTGTTTCGCGATCGATTTCAACCCGGTTATCCCCACCATCCCGACGGCAGGCCGGCCCGGACGCGTCGCGGGAAAACGAGCGTAGGCGCGGCCATGCGAGATAGTTAAATTATTAACTTGTTTGAGACCGGGCGCCGCCCGAGCGCCCCGATGATTTTTCGAGCAGCGTTTGGAGACACCTGATGAAAATGAATCGATGGATGGTGGCCGTGCTTGCCGCGGGCCTCGTGTGCGCGGCGGCGACGGCGTCGGCGCAGGTGAAGATCGGCGTCACGCTGTCGGCCACCGGGCCGGCCGCGTCGCTCGGCATCCCGGAAAAGAACACGATCGCGCTGCTGCCGAAGCAAATCGCGGGCAAGAGCGTGCAGTACATCGTGCTCGACGACGCGTCCGACACGAGTCGCGCGGTGCAGAACGTGCGCAAGCTGATCGACGAGGACCACGTCGACGCGATCATCGGCTCGTCGGTCACGCCGAACTCGCTCGCGATGCTCGATCCGGTGTCGCAGGGCAAGACCCCGGCGATCTCGCTCGCTGCGAGCGCGCAGATCATCGCGCCGATGGACGCGAAGCGTGCGTGGATGTTCAAGGTGCCGCAGAACGATCGCCTGATGGCCGACGCGATCGCGGGCTACATGGCGAAGCACGGCGTGAAGACGGTCGGCTTCATCGGCTTCGCGGACGCGTACGGCGACAGCTGGTACAGCACGTTCAGCGCGGCGGCCGCCGCGAACGGCCTCAAGATCGTGTCGAACGAGCGCTACAACCGCACCGACGCATCGGTGATGGGGCAGGTGCTGAAGCTGACCAGCTCGAATCCCGACGCGATGCTGATCGCCGGCTCCGGCACGCCGGCGGCATTGCCCGCGAAGACGCTGAAGGAGCGCGGCTACAAGGGCAAGGTGTACCAGACCCACGGTGTCGCGAACAACGACTTCCTGCGCGTGTGCGGCAAGGACTGCGAAGGCGAGATCCTGCCGGCAGGCCCGGTGCTCGTCACCGACCAGCTGCCCGACTCGAACCCGGTGAAGAAGCCGTCGCAGGGGTACAAGGCGGCTTACGAGAAGGCGTACGGCGCGGGATCGGTGTCGACGTTCGGCGGCCATGCATGGGATGCCGGCTTGTTGCTGCAGCGGGCGATTCCCGATGCGCTGAAGAAGGGCCAGCCGGGCACCGAGGCGTTCCGCGAAGCGCTGCGTGCGGCGCTCGAGAACGTGAAGGACCTGCCGGTGTCGCACGGCGTGATCAACATGACGCCGGTCGATCACAACGGCTTCGATGCACGGGCGCGCGTGATGGTGCAGATCGTCGACGGCAAGTGGAAGCTGCAGGCCGACTGAGTTCCACGTGAATGACGAAGGCGCGCGCGGGCGGCAGGACGCCGCGCGTGCCGTCGGCCGGTGACCGTGCTTTGACGGTCATCCTGCCGCTTCCGGAACGGGATCCGCCCGATCCTGCGCGCACACCGCAGCATGATGCGCGCCGGCCGGCGGTCGCCGTTTCCCCGCAGCCTTTTCGACACACGAAACGTATGGATCTCTCGATTGCGGCGATCCTCGCGCAAGACGGCATCACGACCGGCGCCATCTATGCATTGCTGTCGCTGGCGCTCGTGCTGGTGTTTTCCGTCACGCGGGTGATCTTCATTCCCCAGGGCGAGTTCGTCGCCTACGGTGCGCTGACGCTCGCCGCGTTGCAGGCGCAGAAGTTTCCCGCCACCTGCTGGCTGCTGTTCGTGATGGGCATCGCGTGCTTCGTGCTCGAAGTCGGCGGCCTGATCCGGCATCGCGCGCGTCGTCACCAGCTCGGCCGCACGCTGACGACGCTCGGCAGCCGCTACGTGCTGCTGCCGCTAGCGGTGTTCGCGGTCACGCGCAGCTACGCCGCGCAGCCGCTGCCGATGCTCGCGCAGATCGCGCTGACGCTCGCGATCGTGGTGCCGATGGGGCCGTTCGTCTACCGGCTCGTCTACCAGCCGGTGGCGGAGGCGACGACGCTGCTGCTGCTGATCGTATCGGTCGCGCTCCATTTCGCGATGGTGGGCCTCGGGCTCGTGATGTTCGGCGCGGAGGGCTCGCGGACCAACGCGTTCTCCGATGCATCGCTGTCGGTCGGCAGCCTGACGATCTCGCTGCAGAGCGTGCTGGTGGTCGTCACGGCGCTCGTGCTGATCGCGGCGCTCTACGTGTACTTCGGCCGCACGATCGCCGGCAAGGCGCTGCGCGCGACGTCGGTGAACCGGCTCGGCGCGCGGCTCGTCGGCATCGGCACGACGGAAGCGGGGCGGCTCGCATTCACGCTCGCGGCAGGGCTCGGCGTGCTGTCGGGGATCCTCGTCGGGCCGTTGACGACGATCTACTACGACTCCGGTTTCCTGATCGGCCTGAAGGGCTTCGTCGGCGCGATCATCGGCGGCCTCGTCAGCTATCCGCTCGCGGCGGCCGGCTCGCTGCTCGTCGGCGTGCTCGAATCGTATTCGTCGTTCTGGGCGAGCGCGTACAAGGAGGTGATCGTGTTCACGCTGATCATTCCGGTACTGCTGTGGCGCAGCTTCGCGACGCCGCACGCGGAAGAGGGCGAGGAGTGACGCGATGAAGAAGATCGTGCGCAACAAGACGTTCTGGCTGTTTCTCGTGGTGCTGTTCGCGCTGCCGGTGCTGCCCGGCGTGCTGCGGGTGCCCGAATACTGGATCACGCTGCTGAACTACATCGGCCTGTACGCGATCGTCGCGATCGGGCTCGTGCTGCTGACGGGCGTCGGCGGGATGACGAGCTTCGGGCAGGCGGCCTTCGTCGGTGTCGGCGCGTATGCGACCGCGTACCTGACGACGCGCTACGGCGTGTCGCCGTGGCTCGGGCTGATCGCCGGCGTCGTACTGACGGCGCTCGTCGCGCTCGTGCTGGGTGCGGTGACGATGCGGCTGTCCGGGCATTTCCTGCCGCTCGGCACGATCGCCTGGGGCCTCGCGCTGTTCTACCTGTTCGGCAACCTCGAGCTGCTCGGCAAGTACGACGGGATCAACGGCATTCCGGCGCTGAACCTGTTCGGCGTCGTGCTGGACAGCGGACGCAGCCTGTATTTCCTGATCTGGGCGGTCGTGCTCGCGGCGATCGTGTCGGTGCAGAACCTGCTGAACAGCCGGCCGGGCCGCGCGATCCGCGCGCTGCGCGGCGGCGGCGTGATGGCCGAGGCGATGGGCGTGAACACCGCGTGGATGCGCGTCGTGATCTTCGTCTACGCGGCGGTGCTCGCGGCGGTTTCCGGCTTCCTGTATGCGCACCTGCAGCGTGCGGTGAACCCGACGCCGTTCGGCCTGAACCACGGGATCGAATTCCTGTTCATGGCGGTGGTCGGCGGCGTCGCGCATGTGTGGGGCGCGGTGCTCGGCGCGGCGATCCTCACCGTGCTGCAGGACTACCTGCAGACGCTGCTGCCGAAGCTGCTCGGCTCGGAAGGCAACTTCGAGATCATCGTGTTCGGCGTGCTGATGGTGCTGCTGCTGCAGTACGCGCGGCAGGGCGTGTGGCCGTTCGTCGCGAGGCTGTTTCCACGTGGATCGCGCGTGCACGTGCCGCACGACGCCGATCCTTTGCCGCAGCGCACCAGGCCGGCGACGGGAGAAGCGCTGCTGGTCGTCGACAACGCGCGCAAGCAGTTCGGCGGGCTGGTCGCCGTCAACGACGTCAGCTTCGAGGTCAACGCGGGGCAGATCATCGGCCTGATCGGCCCGAACGGCGCCGGCAAGTCGACGACGTTCAACCTCGTGACGGGCGTGCTGCGGCCGACCAGCGGCGCGATCACGTTCCGCGGCGAGCGGATCGACGGCCTGACGTCGCGCGAGATCGTCCGGCGCGGCATCGGCCGCACGTTCCAGCATGTGAAGCTGCTGCCGGGGATGACGGTGCTCGAAAACGTCGCGCTCGGCGCGCATCTGCGCGGCACGACCGGCGTCTGGCGCAGCGTCGCGCGGCTCAATGCCCACGAGGAGGCGCGGTTGCTGGCCGAAGCGGCGCGCCAGATCCGCCGCGTCGGGCTCGAAACCCATATGTACGACGAAGCGGGGAGCCTCGCGCTCGGCCAGCAGCGGATTCTCGAAATTGCCCGCGCGCTGTGCTGCGACCCGACGCTGCTGCTGCTCGACGAGCCGGCCGCCGGGCTGCGCTACAAGGAGAAGCAGCAGCTGGCGGATCTGTTGCGGCGGCTGAAATCGGAAGGGATGAGCGTGCTGCTCGTCGAACACGACATGGATTTCGTGATGAATCTCACCGATCGGCTGGTGGTGATGGAGTTCGGCACGCGAATCGCGGAAGGGCTGCCGCAGGACGTGCAGCAGGATCCGGCGGTGCTCGAAGCGTATCTGGGCGGGGTGGAATGATGGCGGACACGATGCCGATTCTCGATGTGCACGGGCTCTCGGTCCGGTACGGCAAGGTGGAGGCGCTGCACGGCGCGGCGATCAAGGTCGGCGCGGGGCAGATCGTCAGCGTGATCGGGCCCAATGGGGCCGGCAAATCGACGCTGCTGAACGCGATCATGGGCGCATTGCCGGTCACCGGCCATGCGTCGGGCGCGGTCGTCTATCGCGGCACAGACGTCGGCGCGCTGCCGGTCGAGCAGCGGGTGGCGCGCGGCATGTGCCTCGTGCCGGAAAAGCGCGAGCTGTTCGGCACGATGTCGGTCGAGGACAACCTCGTGCTGGGCGCGTACCGGCGCAAGCAGGCGGGCGAACCGAGCTTCCTCGACCAGCTCGATCACGTGTTCGCGCTGTTTCCTCGGCTGAAGGAGCGGCGTAACCAGGCGGCCGGCACGCTGTCCGGCGGCGAGCGGCAGATGCTCGCAGTGGGGCGGGCGCTGATGGGCAAGCCGGACCTGCTGATGCTCGACGAACCGAGCCTCGGCCTCGCGCCGCTGATCGTGAAGGAGATTTTTCATATCATCAGCGCGCTGCGCGGCACCGGTGTCGCGACGCTGCTGATCGAGCAGAACGCGCGGGCGGCGCTGCAGATCTCGGACTATGGCTACGTGCTCGAGACCGGCGAGTTTGCGCTGGAAGGGCCGGCGGCAGAATTGGCGCAGAATCCGCAGGTGATCGAAACGTACCTCGGGTTGGCGAAGAAGACGGCTTGAACGATAGGTTTGGCGGGAAACGAACGGCGGGGACGGCGTGTTTCACGTGAAACACGCCGTTTTTGTTTGAGGGGTGGGTGCGTCGATGCAGTTGTTCCGCCCGGGAGTGATCGTAGCCGGGACGCAAGACTCGTCGGCACAGCGTTGGGATAAGTGCCAGGCAAACAGCCCGAAATTCTGTGAGATGGGCCGGGTGCGGCGGGCGCGGTGCCGCTGCCGGGTATTCGCACGGGTGAGAGTCGATCATCTCTGATTCCGCAAGCCGGCTTCCCGGGCGCATGTCCGCACAGTGCCAACGGTGTGCAGAACACGCTTGGACGGGCCACTGGGCCGGCCGGACGGCACAGATTCGCCGATCGACCAGGGGGAAACCCGCGAAATGAACGGACCCTACCATTCGGACGGCCTTCGGGTGAAAAGCGAACCCGCTATAATTCGGCCCATACATTTCTCAGATAGGTTCGTGCGCAGTCCTGCGTGCGGAATCCACCATGCTTTTTCCCACAGAATTTGACGTCATCGTCGTCGGTGGCGGTCATGCCGGCACGGAAGCCGCGCTTGCGTCCGCCCGCATGGGCGTGAAGACGCTGCTGCTGACGCACAACATCGAAACGCTTGGGCAGATGAGCTGCAATCCGTCGATCGGCGGCATTGGCAAGGGGCATCTGGTCAAGGAAGTCGACGCGCTGGGCGGCGCCATGGCTGCCGCGACGGACGAGAGCGGCATCCAGTTCCGGATCCTCAATTCGTCGAAGGGGCCGGCTGTGCGTGCGACGCGTGCACAGGCCGACCGCATCCTGTACAAGGCCGCGATTCGTCACCGCCTCGAGAACCAGCCCAATCTGTGGCTGTTCCAGCAGGCAGTCGATGACCTGATGGTCGAAGGGGACCGCGTGGTGGGGGCCGTGACGCAGATCGGCATCCGTTTCCGCGCCCGCGCGGTGGTGCTGACCGCCGGGACTTTCCTCGACGGCAAGATCCACGTCGGCCTGAACAACTACACGGGCGGCCGTGCCGGCGATCCGGCGGCCGTGACGCTGTCATCGCGCCTGAAGGAACTGAAGCTGCCGCAAGGGCGGCTGAAGACCGGTACGCCGCCACGCATCGACGGCCGCACGATCGACTTTTCGAAGCTGGAAGTGCAGCCGGGTGATCTGGACCCGATTCCGGTGTTCTCGTTCCTGGGCCGCGCGGAGCAGCATCCGCAGCAGATGCCATGCTGGGTCACGCATACGAACGAGCGCACGCACGACATCATTCGCGGCGGTCTCGATCGTTCGCCGATGTATACGGGCGTGATCGAAGGCGTCGGGCCACGCTACTGCCCGTCGATCGAGGACAAGATTCACCGTTTTGCATCCAAGGAATCGCATCAGATCTTCCTGGAGCCGGAAGGGCTGACGACCAACGAGTTCTACCCGAACGGGATCTCGACGAGCCTGCCGTTCGACGTCCAGCTCGAGCTCGTGCACTCGATGCACGGCCTCGAACAGGCCCACATCCTGCGCCCGGGCTACGCGATCGAGTACGACTACTTCGATCCGCGCGCGCTGAAGGCATCGCTTGAAACCAAGGCGATCAACGGGCTGTTCTTTGCGGGCCAGATCAACGGGACGACGGGTTACGAGGAAGCGGCGGCTCAAGGGCTGCTGGCCGGCGTCAACGCGGGTCTGTACGTGCAGGAGAAGGACGCATGGTGCCCGCGTCGCGACCAGGCATATCTGGGCGTGCTGGTCGACGATCTGGTGACGCGTGGTGTCGCCGAGCCGTACCGGATGTTCACGAGCCGGGCCGAGTACCGTCTGAGCCTGCGTGAAGACAATGCGGACATGCGTCTGACCGAGATCGGCCGCGAACTGGGCCTCGTGGACGACGTGCGCTGGGATGCGTTCTGCCGGAAGCGCGACGCTGTTTCACGTGAAACCGAGCGCCTGAAATCGACATGGGTCACGCCGAAGACGCTGCCGGCCGACGAAGCCACAGCACTGCTCGGCAAGGCAATCGACCACGAATACAGCCTCGCCGAACTGCTGCGCCGCCCGGGCGTCAGTTACGACGGCGTGTGCGGCCTGAAGGGCGGCGAATGCGGCCCGGCGGAGCCGTTGACCGACGATCCGGTGCTGCTCGAGCAGATCAAGGAGCAGGTCGAGATCGGCATCAAATATCAGGGCTATATCGAGCGTCAGGCGAACGAGATCGAGCGCAACGACGCAAACGAAAACACCCGCCTGCCGGAAGGCATCGACTACCGCGAAGTACGCGGCCTGTCGTTCGAAGTGAGTCAGAAGCTGAATCAGTTCCGACCGGAAACGATCGGCCAGGCGTCGCGCATTTCGGGCGTCACGCCGGCGGCGATCTCGCTGCTGATGGTGCACCTGAAGCGCCGTGGCCTGGGTCGCCGCAACGGCAATGCCGCCGACGCAGTGGAGCAGGGGGACGGCAGCGTCCCGACGCAACAATGACGGCGCGTCGCGCGCCGGCGGTTAATCGGGATGACCTGGAGAGGATGCTCGTCGAGGGCGCGAACGCACTCGGCGTCGCGCTGACGGATGCGCAGCGGAACCAGCTGCTCGACTATGTCGCGCTGCTCGGGAAGTGGAACGCGGTCTATAACCTGACCGCGATTCGCGATCCGCGGCAGATGCTGATTCAGCACATCCTCGATTCGCTTTCGATCGTGCCTCATCTGCGTGGCCGCGCGTCGGCGCGCGTGCTCGACGTCGGGTCGGGCGGCGGGCTGCCGGGCATCGTACTGGCGATCGTGCTGCCGGACTGGCAGATCACGCTGAACGATATCGTCCAGAAGAAGTCTGCATTCCAGACGCAAACCCGGGCCGAGCTGAAACTTGCGAACCTGTCGGTCGTGACCGGGCGCGTGGAAACGCTGCAGCCGGGCGTCGAAGTGCCGGAAAAATTCGACGTAATCGTATCGCGCGCTTTCGCGGATCTCTCCGACTTCGTTAAACTTGCTCGACATCTGGTCGCGCCTGGCGGATCGATCTGGGCGATGAAGGGCGTGCACCCGGATGACGAGATTGCACGGCTGCCCGACGGCAGCCACGTGAAGCAGACCATTCGGCTGGCGGTGCCGATGCTCGATGCCGAACGGCATCTGATCGAAGTCGCCGTCGACGAGGCGAATTGACGGCGCGCTGTCGGCGCGCCGATTGTTTGAAGTTAGAAGGACACACGAACGATGGCAAAGATCTTCTGCGTTGCGAACCAGAAGGGGGGCGTCGGCAAGACGACGACAACGGTCAATCTCGCCGCGAGCCTTGCAGCGCAGGAGCAACGTGTCCTGCTGATCGATCTCGACCCGCAAGGCAACGCGACGATGGGTAGCGGGATCGACAAGGCGGGCGTCGAGTCGACCGTGTACGAGGTGCTGGTCGACGGCGTCACGGTTGCCGATGCGCGTGTGCGCCCCGAAGCGGTGACGTACGACGTGCTGCCGGCGAACCGCGAGCTGTCCGGCGCTGAAATCGAGCTGATCGGCATCGACAATCGTGAGCGCCGGTTGAAGGCGGCGCTCGAGCGCGTGGCTGACGATTACGATTTCGTGCTGATCGATTGCCCGCCGACGCTGTCGCTGCTGACGCTGAACGGCCTGTGCGCGGCGCACGGCGTCGTGATTCCGATGCAGTGCGAGTACTTCGCACTCGAGGGCCTGTCGGATCTCGTCAACACGATCAAGCAGGTGCACGCGAACATGAACCGCGACCTGAAGATCATCGGCTTGCTGCGGGTGATGTTCGATCCGCGCATCACATTGCAGCAGCAGGTTTCCGACCAACTGAAGGCGCACTTCGGCGACAAGGTGTTCGACGTGGTGATTCCGCGCAACGTTCGCCTCGCGGAAGCGCCGAGTTACGGGTTGCCGGGCGTCGTGTTCGACCGCGGCTCGCGCGGTGCGCAAGCCTATCTCCAGTTCGGCGCCGAAATGATCGAGCGCGTGCGCGCATTCGATGCGTGATCCGGACATGAGCGAAGCGAGGAAGAAAGACATGAACGCGGTGCCGAAGAAGAAAGGGTTGGGTCGTGGCCTCGAAGCGCTGCTCGGCGGCAGTGCCGACATCACCGAAGCGGTGAAGATCGAGGGCGCGCCGAACACGCTCGCGCTTGCGAAGCTGCAGGCCGGCAAGTACCAGCCGCGGACGCGAATGGACGAGGGCAGCCTGCAGGAACTGGCGGCGAGTATCCGTGCGCAGGGCGTGATGCAGCCGATCCTGGTTCGCCCCATTTCGTCAGACAAATACGAGATCATCGCGGGCGAGCGGCGTTTTCGTGCCGCGCGTCTCGCCGGCCTCGAAGAGGTGCCGGTGCTCGTGAAGGACGTATCCGATCAAGCCGCCGCCGCGATGGCGCTGATCGAGAACATCCAGCGCGAAGACCTGAATCCGCTGGAAGAGGCGCACGGCATCCAGCGCTTGCTCGACGAATTCCACTTCACGCACGAGCAGGCCGCCGAATCGGTCGGCCGTTCGCGCAGCGCGGTGTCGAACCTGCTGCGCCTGCTGAATCTCGCGGCGCCGGTACAGACGATGCTGCTCGCCGGCGATCTCGACATGGGCCATGCGCGCGCGCTGCTGGCGGTCGATGCGGCGACGCAGATCACGCTCGCGCACCAGGTCGTGAACAAGCGCATGTCGGTGCGCGAGACCGAGAAGCTCGTCACGCAGACGACGAAGGAAGCGCCTGCCGTGAAGGCGCGCGCGAAGGACGACGGTGGCCGCGACACGCGCCGTCTCGAAGAGGAGTTGTCCGACCTGCTGGCGTCGACGGTGAAGATCAAGCTCGGCCGGCGCGGGCGAGGGCAGGTGACGATCGATTTCGGCAACCTCGATGCGCTCGAGGGCATCCTCGCGCGTTTGCGCGGCAACGTGACGGCGGACGAGTAACGGAACGTCGCCGATGGACAACGGGGGCGCATCGGCGCCGCGCCGGTGGCTGGGCTGGCTCGCGCAGGAGCCGGTGCTGTCCGTGCTGGCCGCCGGCTTCATCCTGCTGCAATGGATGCATCCGCAACCATTCGGAGTGCTGTTCGATCGCGTCGACTGGCAGACGGTCGCGACGCTTGCCGGCCTGCTGATGCTGACGAAGGCGCTCGAGCTGTCCGGGTGCCTGATGTGGCTGGCCCATCGCATCGTGCATCACGTGCATTCCGAGCGCGCGCTCGCGATGCTGCTCGTCGGGTTCTCCGCCGCGCTCGCGATGTGGCTCACCAACGACGTCGCGCTGTTCGTCGTCGTGCCGTTGATGGTGTCGCTGCGCGCATTGACGCCGCTGCCGTTCCGGCGGCTCGTGATCATCGTCGCGCTGGCCGTCAACGCGGGGTCGATCGCGACGCCGCTCGGCAATCCGCAGAATCTGTTCCTGTGGCAGTTGAGCGGTGTGTCGTTCGGCCGCTTCGTGCTCACGCTCGGGCCGCTTGCGATTGCGTTGATGATCCTGCTGCTCGCGGTGACTGCTTGTGCGTTTCGTGCGAAGCCGCTCGACCTGTCCGCCGATGTCGTCGCGTTGCCGGTGCAGCGCATGCAGGCACTCGTCGCGGCGGCCCTGTTCGCCGCGTTCGTGCTGCTTGCCGATGCGCATCATGCGCTGCATGGCCTGGTCGCCGTTGCCGTCGTGCTGGCGGTCGTGCGGCGCGACGCGGTATTGAGAATCGACTGGCTGCTGCTGCTGATATTCGTGCTGATGTTCGTCGTGCTGCGTACCGCGGCTGAGCTGCCCGCGATACACGACGCGATCGCGCATGCGCGTCTCGACACACCGCTGCGCGTGTTCGCGGCCGGCGCGATGTTGTCGCAAGGGATCAGCAACGTGCCTGCCGCGATCCTGCTGTCGGAGTTCACGCGGGACTGGCGCGCGCTTGCGTTCGGGGTATCCGTCGGCGGCTTTGGCGTCGCGATCGGCTCGCTCGCGAACCTGATTGCGGTGCGGCTCGCGAAGGAGCCGCGCATGTGGCTGCCGTTTCACCTCGTGTCGATTCCGTTTGCGATCGCAAGCGCTGTGCTCGGCGGATGGCTGCTCGTTCACGGATGAGTCGCGCAACACGATCTCGATGCTGTGACACATCGAAAGCAGGGCGTCCACAGCGACTCATCCACAGCGATTCATCCACAGCGATTCATCCGCAGTGGCCCACCAACCGCGCCATACGCCATCGTCTGCCCATCCGGTTCGCGACCTTCCTCGCACACGAAATACTGTTCAAAAAATTGTCCTTACAACTGTCATCGTACCTCGTGGATTCACGCGTTTTTCACATCATGAGGCGACGTTTTACGCAGGTTTTTGTCGCGTCTAAAGCCTTGAATCACCTGCAACTATCGCTTACAATCGCCCGGATTTGTTAGCTAGGCGCCCCTGAAAGCTTTCGGAAAGCTTGGGGCCGGGTTCAGGGATTTTGCGGAAGACTGCGATGGCGGGTCAGGCGCCGAAAAATGGGCACGATGATCACCGCGCGCAACGCACCGCTTCAGCGGCCGGCGAGCGGCGCGAATCCTCCGGCGACGACTGGGACGCCGAGCTGCAAGATGACAACATCGTTCCGCTCACGCGGGCAGAAGCCGAGAAGCTGTTCGGCCCGAACGTGAGTCGGCCCTCGCGTATCACCCCCTACAAGGTGGTGGTCGCGCAAGTGGCCTTGTCCCTGGTTGCAACGCTGGCGTGGTGGCTGTTTTCGAAGTCGCCGGGCGCCGCTGCGCAATCCGCGTTTCTGGGCGGAGCGATCGGCTGGGTGCCGAGTGCGTTGTTCGTGGCACGACTGAAGGCAGGTGGCTCGGCCACCGTGATGAGCTGGGTGGCAGGCGAAGCCCTCAAGCTCGGCGTGACGATCGGGATGTTCGCCGCAGTGGCGTTCGGCTATCCGGGCGTGCACTGGGTGCCGCTCCTCGTCACGTACCTCGTCGTGTTGAAGACGTACTGGATCGCACTGGCCTGGCGGTAAGGAACAAGCAGCGCGCGGTTTCGACTCGAAAACGCGCCGGCCCGTTCCCGCAATAGCGTATTGCGGAATCGGGCAAAACGATTTTCGACAATTTGGGTGGCATTAACGATATGGCAGCTAGCGAAGGCACGCGCGGTCCGGATCCGTCCGAGTACATTGCGCACCACTTGCAGAATTTCTCCACCTCGCATCAGACGTCGATTTTCGACATCCATGTCTGGAATCTCGACACGCTGTTCTGGTCGATCGTGTGTGGCGTCGTCACCATCCTCGTGCTGCGACTGGCTGCCCGCAAGGCGACGTCCGGCGTGCCGGGCCGCTTCCAGTGCGCGATCGAGATGCTCGTCGAGATGGTCGAAGACCAGTCGAAGGCGATCGTCCACGGCAACCGCGCGTTCATCGCTCCGCTCGCACTGACCGTGTTCGTATGGGTCGCGCTGATGAACTCCCTCGACTTCCTCCCGGTCGACCTGCCGGGCCGCGTGATCGGCCTGCTCGGTCTGTCGGACGTCATTTCCCACCATCGCATCGTCCCGACGGCCGACCTGAACGGCACGCTCGGCATCGCGCTCGGCGTGTTCGTCCTGATGATCTACTACAGCATCAAGATCAAGGGCGCGGGCGGCTTTGCGCATGAGCTGCTGTCGGCGCCGTTCGGCGGCCACCCGCTGCTGTGGATCCCGAACCTCGCGCTCAACATCGTCGAATACGTTGCAAAGACCGTCTCGCTCGGCATGCGGCTGTTCGGCAACATGTACGCGGGTGAGCTGTTGTTCCTGTTGATCGCCCTGCTCGGCAGCATGTGGAGCTTCGGCGGCGACGCATCGTTCCTCGGTTTCATTGGTCACGTGATCGCGGGCAGCGTCTGGGCAATCTTCCACATCCTGATTGTTCTGTTGCAGGCATTCATTTTCATGATGCTGACGCTGGTGTATCTCGGCCAGGCGCACGACAAGCACTAAGCGCGTCGAGCAAACAAGAGTCTTCGTTTTAGTTTTTTTAAATCTCAGTTCCAAGTCTTTTCACAAAGGAGTGATCATGCAAGCTTACATCGCCAACATCCAGGGTCTGACCGCCATCGGTATCGGCATCATCATCGGCCTGGGTGCGATCGGCGCCTGTATCGGTATCGCGCTGATGGGTGGCAAGTACATCGAAGCCTGCGCACGTCAGCCGGAACTCATCAACCCGCTGCAAACGAAGATGTTCCTGCTGGCTGGTCTGATCGACGCGGCGTTCCTGATCGGTGTTGGTGTCGCCATGCTGTTCGCATTCGCGAACCCGCTCCTGTCGAAGCTCGCCTAAGGTTCCTCGGAAACATGCGCCCGGCGCAAGCCGGCGCAGGGCGGAACGGAGACTTGGGGCGCTGATCGAATGCAACTCGATGAGCGCCTTCCCGTTTCATTTTTCCCCGGAATAGCAGATAAGGAAACACCGTGAATCTCAACGCAACTCTGTTTGCGCAAATGGTCGTGTTCCTGGTCCTCGCGTGGTTCACGATGAAGTTCGTGTGGCCGCCGTTGATCAACGCCCTTGACGAGCGCGCGAAGAAGATCGCCGACGGCCTCGCCGCCGCGGAAAAGGGCAAGGCGGAACTCGACGCAGCGCACAAGCGCGTGGACCAGGAACTCGCGCAGGCCCGCAATGACGGCCAGCAGCGCATCGCCGACGCTGAAAAGCGTGCCCAGGCGGTCGCCGAGGAAATCAAGGCCAATGCCCAGGCTGAAGCCGCCCGCATCGTCGCTCAGGCGAAAGCGGAAGCAGAACAGCAAATCGTGAAGGCGCGCGAAGCGCTGCGTGGCGAAGTCGCTACGCTGGCCGTGAAGGGCGCCGAGCAGATCCTGAAGCGCGAAGTCGATCAAACGGCCCACGCCCAACTGCTGAATCAACTGAAAGCCGAGCTCTGATCATGGCCGAACTTGCAACCATCGCCCGCCCTTACGCAGAAGCGCTGTTCCGCGTGGCCGAGGGAGGTGACATCGCCGCCTGGTCCACGCTCGTGCAAGAGCTGGCCCAGGTTGCGCATCTGCCCGAAGTGCTCTCCGTGGCGTCGAATCCGAAGGTGACCCGCGCGCAAGTGGCCGAGCTGCTGCTTGCCGCGGCGAAGTCGCCGCTCGCGACGTCCGCCGAGGCGAAGAACTTCGTGCAGATGCTGGTCGACAATCATCGCATCGCGCTGCTGCCGGAAATCGCCGTGCAGTTCGACGCGCTCAAGAACGAGCGCGAAGGCGCCGCAGACGCAACGATCGTCAGCGCATTCCCGCTGAACGGTACGGACCTTGAAGGTCTCGTCGCGAGCCTCGAGCGCAAGTTCAAGCGCAAGCTGAAGCCGACGGTCGAAGTCGATTCGTCGCTGATCGGCGGCGTGCGCGTGACGGTCGGCGACGAAGTGCTCGACTCTTCGGTTCGCGCGCGCCTTGCTTCGATGCAGGCTGCCTTGACCGCCTGAGCGCCACGCCGGCACGCAACAGAATTGACTATCAGGAGCGAATAATGCAACTCAATCCCTCTGAGATCAGCGAGCTGATCAAGAGCCGGATCCAGGGCCTTGAAGCGAGCGCGGACGTTCGCAACCAGGGCACCGTGATCTCCGTGACCGACGGTATCGTGCGCATCCACGGCCTGTCGGACGTGATGCAGGGCGAAATGCTCGAGTTCCCGGGCAACACGTTCGGCCTCGCGCTGAACCTCGAGCGCGACTCGGTCGGCGCGGTGATTCTCGGCGAATACGAACACATCTCGGAAGGCGACATCGTCAAGACGACGGGCCGCATTCTCGAAGTCCCGGTCGGTCCGGAACTCGTCGGCCGCGTGGTCGACGCACTGGGCAACCCGATCGACGGCAAGGGCCCGGTCAACGCGAAGCTGACCGACGCGATCGAAAAGATCGCCCCGGGCGTGATCTGGCGCAAGTCGGTGTCGCAGCCGGTGCAGACCGGCCTGAAGTCGATCGACTCGATGGTGCCGATCGGCCGTGGCCAGCGTGAGCTGATCATCGGCGACCGTCAGTGCGGCAAGACCGCGGTGGCGCTCGACACGATCATCAACCAGAAGGGCAAGGACCTGATCTGTATCTACGTCGCGATCGGCCAGAAGGCTTCGTCGATCATGAACGTGGTTCGCAAGCTGGAAGAAACCGGCGCGATGGAATACACGATCGTCGTCGCCGCTTCGGCATCGGATTCCGCCGCGATGCAGTACCTCGCACCGTACGCGGGCTGCACGATGGGCGAATACTTCCGCGATCGCGGCCAAGACGCGCTGATCATCTATGACGACTTGACCAAGCAAGCCTGGGCATACCGTCAGATCTCGCTGCTGCTGCGCCGCCCGCCGGGCCGTGAAGCGTACCCGGGCGACGTGTTCTATCTGCACTCGCGTCTGCTCGAGCGCGCGGCTCGCGTGTCGGAAGAGTACGTCGAGAAGTTCACGAACGGCGAAGTGAAGGGCAAGAGCGGCTCGCTGACGGCACTGCCGGTCATCGAAACGCAGGCGGGCGACGTGACCGCGTTCGTTCCGACGAACGTGATCTCGATCACCGACGGCCAGATCTTCCTGGAAACCGACCTGTTCAACGCGGGCATCCGTCCGGCAATCAACGCCGGCGTGTCGGTGTCGCGAGTCGGTGGCGCCGCGCAGACGAAGGTCGTGAAGAAGCTGTCGGGCGGTATCCGTACCGACCTCGCGCAGTACCGTGAACTCGCAGCGTTCGCGCAGTTCGCGTCGGACCTCGACGAAGCGACCCGCAAGCAGCTCGAGCGCGGCCGCCGCGTGACGGAACTGCTGAAGCAGCCGCAGTACCAGCCGCTGCAGGTGTGGGAACTGGCCGTGTCGCTGTACGCCGCGAACAACGGCTACTTCGACGACCTCGACGTCAAGCAAGTGCTGCCGTTCGAGAAGGGCCTGCGCGAATTCCTGAAGACCAGCCACGCTGACCTCATCAAGCGCATCGAAGACACCAAGGACCTCTCGAAGGACGACGAAGGCGCGCTGCGCGCGGCGATCGAATCCTTCAAGAAGTCGGGTGCCTATTGATCCGCGCGTGAACACTGAAGCCGCGCGGGCCGCTTGACGCGCCCGCGCCGCTTCGGTCAAGGAGCAAGCTATGGCTGGAATGAAGGAAATTCGCGGCAAGATCAAGAGCGTGCAGAACACGCGCAAGATCACGAAGGCGATGGAGATGGTGGCCGCATCGAAGATGCGCCGCGCGCAGGAACGCATGCGCGCCGCTCGTCCGTATGCGGACAAGGTCCGTGCCATCGCCGCGCACATGAGCCGCGCGAACCCGGAGTACCGCCACCCGTTCATGGTGGCGAACGAAGGCGCGAAGACGGCCGGCATTATCCTCGTCACGACGGACAAGGGTCTGTGCGGCGGTCTGAACACCAACGTGCTGCGCGCGACGGTGCAGAAGTTCAAGGAGCTGGAAGAGAAGGGCCAGAAGGTCGAAGCCACCGCGATCGGTAGCAAGGGCCTCGGGTTCCTGAACCGCTTCGGCGCGAAGGTGATGTCGCAGGTCGTGCACCTCGGCGACACCCCGCACCTCGACAAGCTGATCGGCGCGGTGAAGACGCAGCTCGACCTGTACTCGGAAGGCAAGCTGTCGGCCGTTTATCTCGCGTACACGCGCTTCGTCAACACGATGAAGCAGGAAGCGGTGATCGAGCAGCTGCTGCCGCTGTCGTCGGAGCACTTCGAGGCGAATGACGGCACGCCGGCCACGTCGTGGGACTACATCTACGAGCCGGATGCGCAGGCTGTCGTCGACGAGCTGCTGGTGCGCTACGTCGAGGCGCTGGTGTACCAGGCCGTCGCGGAAAACATGGCGTCGGAGCAATCGGCGCGGATGGTCGCGATGAAGGCTGCGTCGGACAACGCGAAGACCGTGATCAGCGAGCTGCAGCTGGTGTACAACAAGAGCCGTCAGGCCGCGATCACGAAGGAACTGTCGGAGATCGTCGGCGGCGCCGCAGCTGTTTAAGCGCGAGCCCCGAACGTCCGAAACTGCGCCTTTGCGCGAGTAAAGAATCAGGTATTTAAAGGAAAAGCGATGAGTACTGCTGCTTTGGTAGAAGGCAAGATCGTACAGTGCATCGGCGCCGTTATCGACGTGGAATTCCCGCGCGAAAGCATGCCGAAGATCTACGACGCGCTCATTCTGGAAGGCTCGGAACTGACGCTCGAAGTCCAGCAGCAGCTGGGCGACGGCGTGGTCCGCACCATCTGTCTGGGTGCATCCGACGGCCTGCGCCGCGGTCTGACGGTGAAGAACACGAGCAAGCCGATCTCGGTGCCGGTCGGCAAGCCGACCCTCGGCCGGATCATGGACGTGCTCGGCCGTCCGATCGACGAGGCTGGCCCGATCGTGAGCGAGCACACCCGCTCGATCCACCAGAAGGCGCCGGCGTTCGACGAACTGTCGCCGTCGACCGAACTGCTCGAAACGGGCATCAAGGTCATCGACCTGATCTGCCCGTTCGCAAAGGGCGGCAAGGTCGGTCTGTTCGGCGGTGCGGGCGTGGGCAAGACCGTCAACATGATGGAGCTCATCAACAACATCGCGAAGGAGCACGGCGGTTACTCCGTGTTCGCGGGCGTGGGCGAGCGTACCCGTGAAGGGAACGACTTCTACCACGAAATGAAGGACTCGAACGTTCTCGACAAGGTCGCGCTGGTGTACGGCCAGATGAACGAGCCGCCGGGCAACCGTCTGCGCGTCGCGCTGACCGGCCTGACGATGGCCGAGCACTTCCGTGACGAAGGCCTCGACGTGCTGTTCTTCGTCGACAACATCTACCGTTTCACGCTGGCCGGTACCGAAGTGTCGGCACTGCTCGGCCGTATGCCGTCGGCAGTGGGCTATCAGCCGACGCTGGCTGAAGAAATGGGCAAGCTGCAAGAGCGCATCACGTCGACCAAGAAGGGCTCGATTACGTCGGTCCAGGCCGTGTACGTCCCTGCGGATGACTTGACCGACCCGTCGCCGGCAACCACCTTCGGCCACCTGGACGCAACCGTCGTTCTGTCGCGTGACATCGCTTCGCTGGGTATCTACCCGGCGGTCGACCCGCTCGACTCGACGTCGCGCCAGATCGACCCGAACGTGATCGGTGAAGAGCACTACTCGATCACCCGTCGCGTTCAGCAGACGCTGCAGCGCTACAAGGAACTGCGCGACATCATCGCGATTCTGGGCATGGACGAACTGTCGCCGGAAGACAAGCTGTCGGTCGCGCGCGCACGTAAGATCCAGCGTTTCCTGTCGCAGCCGTTCCACGTCGCTGAAGTGTTCACGGGCTCGCCGGGCAAGTACGTGCCGCTGAAGGAAACGATCCGCGGCTTCAAGATGATCGTCGACGGCGAGTGCGATCACCTGCCGGAACAGGCGTTCTACATGGTCGGCACGATCGACGAAGCCTTCGAGAAGGCCAAGAAGATCCAGTAAAGGTCTGAGTGGTAGCACGCTGGCGCGATCCGGCCGCAGTGTAGCGAATCGCTGTTGTCGATTTGCTTCATGGCCGGTCGCGCCGACCGCAACACGCTCAACCAGGAGTCGATATGGCAACCATCAAAGTAGACGTCGTCAGCGCGGAAGAGCAGATCTTCTCGGGCGAGGCGAAGTTCGTCGCGCTGCCGGGCGAAGCGGGTGAGCTGGGCATCCTGCCGGGTCACACGCCGCTGATCACGCGGATTCGTCCGGGTGCGGTGCGCATCGAAACCGAAAGCGGCAACGACGAATTCGTGTTCGTCGCGGGCGGCATTCTCGAAGTGCAGCCGGGCGCCGTGACGGTGCTCGCCGACACCGCGATTCGCGGCAAGGATCTCGACTCGGCGAAGGCCGAGGAAGCGCGCAAGCGCGCCGAGGAAACGCTGCAGAACGCGAAGTCGGACATCGACCTCGCGAAGGCGCAGTCCGAGCTGGCGACCGCGATGGCGCAGCTCGAAGCGATCCAGCGTCTGGCGAAGATCCGCAGCCGTCACTGAGCCGCGCTTCATGCGTCATGCGAAAGAAAGCAGCCTCCGGGCTGCTTTTTTTTTCGCCCCGGTTTCGTCAGGGTTTCGTCCGAGCGTGCTATTTCGCCCGATAGCCGAGAATCGATGTCAGAGTGTCGTCAGCGGAGCGCGCTATCGTCCGCTGCATCAGACTGACAAAAGAGACGGAGACATTCATGGCTGCAGACCCTGGCGTGCGGGCGCTGATTGCGCCCGAGAACGGATTGTCGTACGTGCGCGGCACGACCGACGTGCCGCTTTCCGAAGCGACGATCGGGCAGTTCCTGCGGGATACCGCCGAACGCTTTCCCGACCGTCCGGCCGTGGTGTTCCGCGAGCAGCACGTGCGCTGGAGCTGGCGCGAATTCGCCGACGAGGTCGACGTGCTGGCCACGGGCCTCGCCGTGCTCGGCATCGCGAGGGGCGAGCGCGTCGGCATCTGGTCGCCGAACCGCAGCGAATGGCTGCTGACCCAGTTCGCGACCGCGCGCATCGGCGCGATCCTCGTCAACCTCAATCCCGCCTATCGGCTCGCGGAACTCGAATACGCGCTGAACAAGGTCGGCTGCAAGGCGGTGATCGCCGCCGAGCGCTTCAAGTCGTCCGGCTATGTCGACATGCTGCAGGCGATCGCGCCGGAACTCGCGCGCTGCGCGCCGGGCGACCTGCACGCGGTGCGCGTGCCGAGCCTGCGCACGGTCGTGTCGATGGGCGAGGTCGCGCCCGCCGGCATGTTCCGCTTCGCCGACGTGATGGCGCGCGGCCGCGCCACGCTCGACCGGGCCGCGCTCGACGCGCTCGGCGCAACGCTCGCGTCGGTCGATCCGATCAATATCCAGTTCACGAGCGGCACGACCGGCAGCCCGAAGGGCGCGACGCTCTCGCACCGCAACGTCGTCAACAACGCGCGCTCGATCGCGCAGGCGATGCGCTTCAGCGAGCAGGATGCGCTGTGCATTCCGGTGCCGCTCTATCACTGCTTCGGGATGGTGCTGGCCGTGCTCGCGTGCGTGTCGACCGGCGCCGCGATGGTGTTCCCCGGCGAGGCGTTCGACCCGGCCGCGACGCTCGCCGCGGTGTCCGACGAACGCTGCACCGCGCTGCACGGCGTGCCGACGATGTTCATCGCGGAGCTCGATCATCCGGACTTCGCGAAGTATGAGCTGTCGACGCTGCGCACGGGCATCATGGCCGGTTCGCCGTGCCCGATCGAGACGATGAAGCGCGTCGTGTCGCAGATGCACCTGTCGGAGATCACGATCGCGTACGGGATGACGGAGACGAGCCCCGTGTCGTTCCAGAGCTCGACGGACGACCCGCTCGAGATGCGCACGACGACCGTCGGCCGCATCCAGCCGCATCTGGAAGTGAAGATCGTCGATCCGAGCGGCGGCATCGTGCCGGTCGGCGCGACGGGCGAGCTGTGCACGAAGGGCTACTCGGTGATGCGCGGCTACTGGGACGACGACGAGAAGACGCGCGACGTGCTGATCGACGGCTGGATGCACACCGGCGATCTCGCGACGCTCGACGCGGACGGCTACTGCAACATCGTCGGCCGGCTGAAGGACATGCTGATCCGCGGCGGCGAGAACATCTATCCGCGCGAGATCGAGGAATTCCTGTTTCGTCATCCGAAGATCCAGAGCGCGCAGGTGTTCGGCGTGCCCGACGCGAAGTACGGCGAGGAAGTGTGCGCGTGGATCGTGCCGCGCGCGGGCGAGCAGCTGACCGAGGATGACGTGCGCGCGTTCTGCCAGGGGCAGATCGCGCACTACAAGATTCCGCGCTACATCCGCTTCGTCGACGAACTGCCGATGACGGTGACGGGGAAGGTGCAGAAGTTCGTGATGCGCCAGCGCATGATCGACGAGCTGAAGCTCGACGTGCAGAAGACCGCATGATGCGGCTCGAGCGGCTCGGCGGAGGAAAAGCGCGGCGGCCTGCGGGCCGTTGCGTTTTCGATGGACGAAAAAAAGCGGGCTTATTAGCCCGCTAAAAACCACACGCTACGGGGTTAGCGCGAGGAGACCAAAGATGGAACGCGTCCGGTCCTAGGACCGGAAACGACTCCAACAAGGATGCCCCCCGGAAGGGCTTCGGCATATAACCGACGGGCTCGCAGTGCTTTGCGTCCGCTCACACTTGGCACACGAGACCGCATCCGTGTTGAAACCGTTGAAAGGCATTGTGGGCGAATTGATGTGCCCTCGCGGTAACAAAGTGTTTCAGGTTGTAACGCCCGCCGGATAAGGCTTCCCGGGATTTTTTGCTGTTTTAAGGGGCGCTATGGAGGTCATTTTTACCAATATTTTCGAAAGTGTTTTCATCGCGTGCGCGTGATGCGTTTTTCATGCGTGATAGGCTCGGCGAAGTCCACAAATGCACGCGAAAAAGTGCAACGCGCAGAGGATTCGATGTCTGACGATTCAATCATCAGAAAGATTTTGAAACGTGATCGGGTGATCGCGGTAGTCGGCCTTTCGGATAAACCTCACCGCCCGAGCCACGGCGTCGCAGAAACCATGCAGCAGGCGGGCTACCGGATCGTGCCGGTCAATCCGGCGCTCGACGGCCGGCATGTGCTCGGCGAGCGCTGCTACGCGTCGCTGCCTGCCGCCGCGGCCGCGCTCGCGCGCGACGGCATCGCGATCGGGATGGTCGACGTGTTCCGCAAGTCATCGGAGGTATCGGCGGTTGCCGACGACGCAATCGCGATCGGCGCGCAGTCACTGTGGCTGCAACTCGGCGTGATCGACGGGGCCGCGGCCGCACGGGCGCGCGCGGCGGGCCTCGACGTCGTGATGGATCGCTGCGTGCTGATCGAGCATCGGCGGCTCGGAGTGAATTGACGGGCGGCCGGTGCCGCGCCGGCCTGCGTCACTTCAGCCACTTGTCCGAGATCGCCCGGAACTCGCCGTTCGCGAGCGACAGGTGCAGCCATTGATCGACGTACTGCTGGAACACGACGTCGCCGCGCGGCACCATGTACGCCTTCTCGCCGAACTGGAACGGCTGGTCCGGATGCACCGAGCACAGGCCCGGATTCAGTTTTTGCTGCAGCAGCGTCTCGGACGCGTCGGTCACCATCACGTCCGCCTTGCCGGCGAGGATCTGCTTGAAGATCGTCACGTTGTCCGGGTAGACCGTGACGTTCGCGTGCGTGAAATGCTGCTTCGCAAAACGCTCGTTGGTGCCGCCGGGATTCACGATCACGCGGGTCTCGGGACGGTCGATCTGCGCGACGGTCTGGTATTTGTCGGCGTCCGCGCAGCGCGCGATCGGGGTCTTGCCGTCGGTCATGTACGGCTGCGTGAAGAACGCGCGCTTCTGGCGCTCGAGCGTCGTCGATACGCCGCCGACGGCGATGTCGCACTTCGCCACGAAATCCGCGGTCAGGTTCGGCCAGCTCGTCTTCACGTAGTCGGCCTTCACGCCGAGCGATTTCGCGAGCGCGTCGGCCATGTCGATGTCGATGCCTTCGAACCGGCCGTCGGCGCGGTAATACGAATACGGCTTGTAGTCGCCCGTCGTGCAGATGCGCAGCGTGCCGCGCGCGAGCACGTCGTCGAGCCGCGAGCTGGCGCCTGCCGCGCCGCTGCCGCCCGGGGCCGTCTGCGCGTGCGCGGCCGCGGCGGCGCATGCCAGCGCGGCGACGGCGGCAATCTTGGCGAGCTGCTTCATCGGGTCTCCTCCTTCGTTCGTTTCGATATGGGTGTCCGATCATAACGGAGCCATCGCGCGCGTCATATGGCCGCCATCGGCGCCGCGTACACGGCGGGATGGCCCCGGTCCGGTAAAATGCGCTTTTGCCTCTTCCGCATCGTCGCCTCCACCGTGGCTCATACCCTGCTCAACGACACCTTCCTGCGTGCGCTCCTGCGCGAGCCGACCGACTACACGCCGATCTGGCTGATGCGCCAGGCCGGCCGCTACCTGCCCGAATACAACGCGACGCGCGCGCGCGCAGGCAGCTTCCTCGGACTCGCGAAGAATCCCGACTACGCGACCGAAGTGACGCTGCAGCCGCTCGAGCGCTTCCCGCTCGACGCCGCGATCCTGTTCTCGGACATCCTGACGATTCCGGACGCGATGGGCCTCGGCCTCGACTTCCAGGTCGGCGAAGGGCCGAAGTTCGCGCATCCGGTGCGCACCGAGGCGGACGTCGCGAAGCTCGCGGTGCCGGACATCGGCGCGACGCTCGGCTACGTGACGGACGCGGTGCGCGAGATCCGCCGCGCGCTCACCGACGGCCAGGGCCGCCAGCGGGTGCCGCTGATCGGCTTCTCGGGCAGCCCGTGGACGCTCGCGTGCTACATGGTCGAAGGCGGCGGCTCGGACGACTTCCGCACCGTGAAGTCGATGGCGTATTCCCGGCCGGACCTGATGCACCGGATCCTCGACGTCAACGCGCAGGCGGTCGCCGCGTACCTGAACGCGCAGATCGAAGCGGGCGCGCAGGCCGTGATGATTTTCGACACGTGGGGCGGCGCGCTCGCCGACGGCGCGTACCAGCGCTTCTCGCTCGACTACATCCGGCGCGTCGTGTCGCAGCTCAAGCGCGAGCACGACGGTGAGCGCGTGCCGGTGATCACGTTCACGAAGGGCGGCGGGCTGTGGCTCGAGGAAATCGCGGCGACGGGCGTCGACGCGGTCGGGCTCGACTGGACGGTCAACGTCGGCGCCGCGCGCGAGCGCGTCGCGGGGCGCGTCGCGCTGCAGGGCAACCTCGATCCGACGATCCTGTTTGCGCCGCCGGCCGCGATCCGCGAGCAGGCGCGCGCGGTGCTCGACAGCTACGGCAACCATCCGGGCCACGTGTTCAACCTCGGGCACGGCATCTCGCAGTTCACGCCGCCCGAGCACGTCGCCGAACTGGTCGACGAGGTGCACAACCACAGCCGCGCGATCCGTAGCGGAGCCGCGTGCTGATTGCAAGCGCGGGCGTGCTGCGGTGCGGAGCGGCAGTGTTTCGCGTCCTGAGCTAAACAGGACGCAACCCCGCCCGGGCGGGTGATCGGCAGCTTGTCAAGACTTGACTTATACACATTTTCCACGTTGCAGCGCGGTAGAGCCCCGTATCGGTCAATTTGCCCCGCTATGGTCTGAGAATTTGAATAGCAGCCTTATGGAATAAGGCTTCGCGGGCCCCGGTTCCGAACCGGAAAAAGCAGCGGCAGGCTCGGCCCGACACGCTTTCCGCGTGATGCGTGACAAGTTCTCAACAAAGTTATCCACAGGCCGGTCAGGGTATACGGCGATTCCTAATGCGAATCCAAAACTTAGCGCCGAATCTGAAGTTTTACTTTAAGTTTGCCGCCGCCGCCCCCGTATTGAGGGGCGGAACCTGGATCGCTCGCACGCGCACGGGAGGCCCGTGACCGACGGCACCTACCTGCGGGTGGCGCTCGACCATCCGCTTGCGACCCTGTTCGATTACCGCTGCAACGCACAGCCGGCGCCCGGGCCCGGCACGCTCGTGCAGGTGCCGTTCGGCAAGCGGCAGGCGGTCGGGCTCGTCTGCGAAGTGACGACTCACACTGACGTGCCGCCGTCGCGGCTGCGCGCGGTCGACGCGATCTGCGCGGACCTGCCGCCGCTGTCCGCCGACTGGCTCGCGCTCGTCGCGTTCGCCGCCGACTACTACCAGCGCGGCCGCGGCGAGGTCGCGCTGCCGGCGCTGCCGCAGGCGCTGCGCGATGCCGGACGCTGGGGCCGGCTGCTGGCGCCGGAGATCCGCTATCGGCTGACGGACGCCGGCCGCGCCGCGCTGCCGGATGCGTTGCCCGCGCGCGCCGCGGCGCTGCGGCGGCTGGCCGAGGCGCTCGCCGACGCCGACTCGCTGAGCCTGCCCGACGCCCGCGCGCTGCATCCGAAGGCGGCCGCGACGCTCGACGACTGGGCCGCACAGGGCTGGGTCGACGTCGACGAGATCGGCTGGGCGGATAACCCTGTGCCCAAGCCTGTGGACAACCTGTCGACAAGCGGTGGACAGAGCGCTGGACGAACCGTGCCGCCGCCGCTGACCGATCAGCAGGCCGAGGCGCTCGACGCGATCCGCGCCGCGCAGGGGTTCGCGCCGTTCCTGCTGCACGGCGTGACGGGCAGCGGCAAGACCGAGGTCTACCTGCATGCGCTCGCATCGCTGCTGGACGCGCGGCCCGACGCGCAGGCGCTCGTGCTCGTCCCCGAAATCAACCTGACGCCGCAGTTCGAGGCGGCGTTTCGCGCGCGCTTTGCCGGCACGCTCGCGTCCGACGCGATCGTCACGCTGCACAGCGGCCTCGCCGAAGGCGAACGCGCGCGCAACTGGCTGGCCGCGCACACGGGCCGCGCGCGGATCGTGCTCGGCACGCGCCTCGCGGTGCTCGCGTCGCTGCCGGCGCTCGCTTTGATCGTCGTCGACGAGGAGCACGAGCCGGCATACAAGCAGCAGGAAGGGCTGCGCTATTCGGCGCGCGACCTCGCGGTCTGGCGCGCGAAGCAGCTCGGCATCCCGGTCGTGCTCGGCTCCGCGACGCCGTCGCTCGAAAGCTGGTGGCAGGCCGAGCAGGGGCGGTACGCGTTGCTCACGCTGTCGCGGCGCGCGGTTGCCGACGCGGTGCTGCCGAGCGTGCGGCTGATCGACCTCGAAGAGGAGCGGCGGCGCGGGCGTGCGTCGATGGGCGGGCTGTCCGGGCCGCTCGTCGCGGCGCTGAAGGCGCGGCTCGAACGCGGCGAGCAGAGCCTCGTGTTCCTGAACCGGCGCGGCTACGCGCCCCAGCTCGCGTGCGACGCGTGCGGCTGGGTGGCCGGCTGCCCGCGCTGCAGCGCGTACGTCGTGCTGCACAAGCCCGAGCATGCGCTGCGCTGCCACCACTGCGGCTGGGAGGCGCGCATTCCGCGTTCGTGCCCCGAATGCGGCAACGTCGACATCGCGCCGCTCGGCCGCGGCACGCAGCGCGTCGAGGAAGCGCTCGTCGAGGCGGTGCCCGGCGCGCGCATTCTGCGGATCGACGCGGACAGCACGCGCCGCAAGGGCAGCGCGCAGGCGCTGTTCTCGGACGTGCATGCGGGCGAGATCGACATCCTGGTCGGCACGCAGATGATCGCGAAAGGGCACGATTTCCAGCGCGTGTCGCTCGTCGGCGTGCTCAACGCCGATACCGCGCTGTTCTCGCACGACTTCCGCGCGAGCGAGCGGCTGTTCGCGCAGCTGATGCAGGTGAGCGGCCGCGCGGGCCGCGCCGGGCTGCCGGGCGAGGTGCTCGTGCAGACGCGCTATCCGCGCCACGCGCTGTACCACGCGCTCGCGCGGCACGATTACATCGGCTTCGCGAATTCGACGCTCGGCGAGCGCCGCGACGCGCATCTGCCGCCGTTCGTCTACCAGGCGCTGCTGCGCGCCGAAGGGCGCACGCTCGACGCGGCGCTCGAATTCCTGCAGCGGGCCGCGGCGGCACTGCCGGGGCTGCCCGGCGCGGACCGCGTGACCGTCTACGACGCGGTGCCGATGACGATCGTCAAGGTCGCGAACGTGCATCGCGCGCAGCTGCTGCTCGAAAGCGCGTCGCGGGCGGCGCTGCAGCACACGCTGCGCGCGTGGCAATTCGAGCTGCGCGCGCTGAAGGGCGTGCTGAGGTGGAGCGTCGAGGTCGATCCGCTGGATGTCTGACGGGCCGGCGCAACCGGCCTTTCATGCGCGCGGCAGACGGCTCGCGTGGCCCGCGCGTGTCCGCACGCCGCGGATCAGGGAAAATACCGATCCTCGCGGCACGGGCAACCCCTAGGTTGCGATGACATAAGCTACTGATTATATTGGATAAGTTTTAGGTGCAACCCCGCTTGCAATTTGGTTGCACCTTTTTATTGTGTGCCGTAGGATTTCGCGCATCCTCTCACGTCACTGGCCGGCTTTCGTCCGGCGCACGAACCCATCATGGCAAGCACCACCCTTGGCGTCAAAGTCGACGATCTGCTCCGCTCGCGCCTGAAAGACGCGGCGACGCGGCTCGAACGCACTCCCCACTGGCTGATCAAGCAGGCGATCTTCGCGTATCTCGAACGCATCGAGCACGGCCAGCTGCCGCCGGAGCTGTCCGGCCACAGCGGCGTCACCGAGCTGGCCGACAGCCAGGCCGGCGACGGCGACGACGACAACTCGCCGCACCCGTTCCTCGAGTTCGCGCAGAACGTGCAGCCGCAATCGGTGCTGCGCGCGGCGATCACCGCCGCGTACCGCCGCCCCGAGCCGGAATGCGTGCCATTCCTGGTCGGCCAGGCGCGGCTGCCCGCGAACCTGCAGGCGGACGTGCAGGCGCTCGCGACGCGGCTCGTCGAGGCGCTGCGCGAGAAGAGCTCGGGCGGCGGCGTCGAAGGGCTGATCCATGAATTCTCGCTGTCGAGCCAGGAAGGCGTCGCGCTGATGTGTCTCGCGGAAGCGCTGCTGCGCATCCCCGACCGCGCGACCCGCGACGCGCTGATCCGCGACAAGATCAGCAAGGGCGACTGGCGCTCGCACGTCGGCCACGCGCCGTCGCTGTTCGTCAACGCGGCGACCTGGGGGCTGATGATCACCGGCAAGCTCGTCACGACGAACAGCGAAGCGGGCCTGTCGTCGGCGCTCACGCGCCTGATCGGCAAGGGCGGCGAGCCGCTGATCCGCAAGGGCGTCGACATGGCGATGCGCCTGATGGGCGAGCAGTTCGTGACCGGCGAGACGATCTCCGAAGCGCTCGCGAACAGCCGCAAGTATGAAGCGCGCGGCTTCCGCTACTCGTACGACATGCTCGGCGAAGCGGCGACGACCGAAGAGGACGCGCAGCGCTACTACGCGTCGTACGAGCAGGCGATCCACGCGATCGGCAAGGCGGCCGGCGGCCGCGGCATCTACGAGGGCCCCGGCATCTCGATCAAGCTGTCGGCGCTGCATGCGCGCTACTCGCGCTCGCAGCAGGAGCGCACGATGGTCGAGCTGCTGCCGCGCGTGCGCGCGCTCGCGCTGCTCGCACGCCGCTACGACATCGGCCTGAACATCGACGCGGAGGAAGCGGACCGTCTCGAGCTGTCGCTCGACCTGCTCGAGGCGCTGTGCTTCGATCCGGAGCTGGCCGGCTGGAACGGCATCGGCTTCGTCGTGCAGGGCTACCAGAAGCGCTGCCCGTTCGTGATCGACTACCTGATCGATCTCGCGCGCCGCAGCCGTCACCGCCTGATGATCCGCCTCGTGAAGGGCGCGTACTGGGATACCGAGATCAAGCGCGCGCAGGTCGACGGCCTCGAAGGCTATCCGGTCTACACGCGCAAGATCTACACCGACGTGTCGTACCTCGCGTGCGCGAAGAAGCTGCTCGCGGCGCCGGACGCGGTCTATCCGCAGTTCGCGACGCACAACGCGTACACGCTCGCGGCGATCTACCAGCTCGCGGGCCAGAACTACTACCCGGGCCAGTACGAATTCCAGTGCCTGCACGGGATGGGCGAGCCGCTGTACGAGGAAGTCACCGGCCGCGACAAGCTGAACCGCCCGTGCCGCGTGTACGCGCCGGTCGGCACGCACGAGACGCTGCTCGCGTACCTGGTGCGCCGCCTGCTGGAGAACGGCGCGAACACGTCGTTCGTGAACCGCATCGCCGACAAGACCGTGTCCGTGAAGGAGCTGGTCGCCGATCCGGTCGAGGAGGCGCTGAAGGTCGTGCCGCTCGGCGCGCCGCACGCGAAGATCCCGCTGCCGCGCAACCTGTACGGCGACGAGCGCTCGAATTCGATGGGCCTCGACCTGTCGAACGAGCACCGCCTCGCGTCGCTGTCGTCCGCGCTGCTCGCGAGCGCGCACCATCCGTGGCGCGCCGCGCCGCTGCTCGCCGACGACGCGGTCGCCGACGCGCCGGCCCGCGACGTGCGCAACCCGGCCGACCAGCGCGACGTCGTCGGCGCGGTCAGCGAAGCGACCGCCGAGCACGTGAGCGCCGCGCTCGCGCATGCGGTGGCCGCCGCGCCGATCTGGCAGGCGACCCCGGTCGACGCGCGCGCCGACTGCCTGGCACGCGCGGCCGACCTGCTCGAAGCACAGATGCACACGCTGATGGGCCTGATCGTGCGCGAAGCGGGCAAGTCGCTGCCGAACGCGATCGCGGAAATCCGTGAAGCGGTCGATTTCCTGCGCTACTACGCCGCGCAGATCCGCGACGAATTCTCGAACGACACGCACCGTCCGCTCGGCCCCGTGGTCTGCATCAGCCCGTGGAACTTCCCGCTCGCGATCTTCATGGGCCAGGTGGCGGCAGCGCTCGCGGCCGGCAACACGGTGCTCGCGAAGCCGGCCGAACAGACGCCGCTGATCGCCGCGCAAGCGGTGCGCATCCTGCGCGAGGCCGGCGTGCCGGCCGGCGCGGTGCAACTGCTGCCGGGCACCGGCGAGACGGTCGGTGCGGCGCTCGTCGCCGACGCGCGCACCCGCGCGGTGATGTTCACGGGCTCGACGGAAGTCGCGCGCCTGATCAACAAGACGCTGTCGGCGCGCCTCGATCCGGACGGCAAGCCGATCCCGCTGATCGCCGAGACGGGCGGCCAGAATGCGATGATCGTCGATTCGTCGGCGCTCGCCGAGCAGGTCGTCGCGGACGTGATGCAGTCGTCGTTCGATTCCGCCGGTCAACGGTGTTCGGCGCTGCGCGTTCTGTGTTTGCAGGACGATGTCGCGGACCGCACGCTGACGATGCTGAAAGGCGCGATGCAGGAGCTCGCGCTCGGCAACCCGGACCGCCTGTCGACCGACGTCGGCCCGGTGATCGACGGTGACGCGAAGCAGACGATCGACACGCACGTCGCGGCGATGAAGGACAAGGGTCACGGGGTCACGCAGCTGTCGATGCCGGAAGCGTGCGCGTACGGCACGTTCGTGCCGCCGACGCTGATCGAGATCGGCAGCGTCGACGAGCTGAAGCGCGAGGTGTTCGGCCCGGTGCTGCACGTCGTGCGGTATCGCCGCAGCGCGCTGGACAAGCTGCTCGAGCAGATCCGCGCGACCGGCTATGGGCTGACGCTCGGCATCCACACGCGGATCGATGAGACGATCGCGCACGTGATCGAGCGCGCGCACGTCGGCAACATCTACGTGAACCGCAACGTGATCGGCGCGGTGGTCGGCGTGCAGCCGTTCGGCGGCGAAGGGCTGTCGGGCACGGGCCCGAAGGCGGGCGGCGCGCTGTACCTGCAGCGCCTGCTCGCGACGCGTCCGTCCGGCCTGCCGCGCTCGCTCGCGGACATGCTGGTCGCGGACGAGGTTGCCGAAGGCGAGAAGCATGACCATCCGGCGGCGGCGCTGACGGCGCTGCGCGACTGGCTGATCGAGCAGCGCGAGCCGACGCTGGCGGCGCGTTGCGACGGCTACCTCGCGCAGGTGCCGGCGGGCGCGACCGCGGTGCTGGCGGGCCCGACGGGCGAGCGCAACACGTATACACTCGGGCCGCGCGGCACGGTGCTGTGCGTCGCGGCGACGCCGAGCGGCGCGCGCGCGCAGTTCGCGGCGGTGCTGGCGACCGGCAACCGCGCGCTGTTTGCGGGCGCGGCGGGCGAGGCGCTCTTCGCCGCGCTGCCGGCGGCGCTGAAGGCGCATGCGGGCGTGCGCAAGCAGGCCGATGCGGCGTTCGACGCGGTGCTGTTCGAAGGCGACAGCGACGAACTGCAGACGCTGGTGAAGGAAGTCGCGCAGCGGCCGGGCCCGATCGTGTCGGTGCAGGGCGTGTCGGCGGGCGCGTTCGAGAACGGCGACGCGGAAGACTACGCGCTCGAGCGCCTGCTGACGGAGCGCTCGGTCAGCGTGAACACCGCGGCGGCGGGCGGCAATGCGAATTTGATGACGATCGGCTGAACATCCTTGCCGTTCGGATCAAGAAAAGGAAGCGGCAAGGCGATCCCGAAGCCGCTCCATTTATACCTGGTACCTAGGAGAAGCTATGCAACACACGATGAAAAAGCTGGCAGGCGCGACGTTCGTTGCGGTCATGTCGCTGGCGGGGACTGCGCATGCGGATGACGTGAAGGTCGGCTACGCAGGGCCGATGACGGGTGCGCAGGCGCATTACGGCAAGGATATGCAGAACGGCATCGTGCTCGCGATCGAGGACTTCAACGCGACCAAGCCGATGATCGGCGGCAAGCCGGTGAAGTTCGTGCTCGACACGCAGGACGACCAGGCTGACCCGCGCACGGGCACGACGGTCGCGCAGAAGCTCGTCGACGACGGCATCAAGGGCATGCTCGGCCACTTCAACTCGGGCACGACGATCCCGGCATCGCGCATCTACGCGAACGCGGGCATTCCGCAGATCGCGATGGCGACCGCGCCGGAATACACGCAGCAGGGCTACAAGACGACCTTCCGCATGATGACGTCCGACACGCAGCAGGGCTCGGTGGCCGGCACGTTCGTCGCGAAGGATCTCGGCCTGAAGAAGATCGCGATCGTCGACGACCGCACCGCTTACGGCCAGGGTCTCGCCGACCAGTTCGAGAAGGCGGCGAAGGCCGCCGGCGCGACGATCGTGATGCGCGAATTCACGAACGACAAGGCTGTCGACTTCAAGGCGATCCTGACGAAGCTGAAGTCGGCGCAGCCGGATATCGTCTACTACGGCGGCGCGGATTCGCAGGCGGCGCCGATGGTCAAGCAGATGAAGGCGCTGGGCTTCAAGGCGCCGCTGATGGGCGGCGAAATGGTGAAGACGCCGACGTTCCTGAAGATCGCGGGTGACGCGGCCGACGGCACGATCGCTTCGCTCGCGGGCCTGCCGCTCGACGAGATGCCTGGCGGCAAGTCGTACGCCGACAAGTACAAGAAGCGCTTCGGCGAGGACGTGCAGACCTATTCGCCGTATTCGTACGACGGCGCGATGGCGCTGTTCAACGCGATGAAGAAGGCGAACTCGACCGATCCGGCGAAGTACCTGCCGCTGCTCGCGAAGACCGACATGGCCGGCGTCACGTCGACCCACCTCGCGTACGACGCGAAGGGCGACCTGAAGAACGGCGGCATCACGATGTACAAGGTCGAGAAGGGCGAGTGGAAGCCGCTGAAGAGCATCGGCGGCAAGTAAGCATCACGTCGGCGGGCGGCGGCTGCCGCCCGTGCGGCACATCGAAAGCCACCGGGCCGCAAGGTCCGGTGGCTTTTTTTTCGGCTTGACAGCTCGCGTTCAACCGTCCCGCCGGCGCAGTAGGAACTTCTGCAGCTTGCCCGTCGGCGTGCGCGGCAGCGCATCCGCGAACACGACCTCGCGCGGCACCTTGTACGCGGCGAGCCGTTCCGCGCAGAACGCGCGCAGCGTGTCCGCGTCGCGCGCCGCGCCGGCGCGCACGACGACGTGCGCGACCACCGTCTCGCCCCATTCCGGATGCGGGATGCCGACGACAGCCGCGTCGATCACGTCCGGATGCGCGCCCAGCACGTCCTCCACTTCCTTCGAATAGACGTTCTCGCCGCCCGTGACGATCATGTCCTTCAGCCGGTCGACGAGGAACAGGTAGCCATCCTGATCGATTCGCGCGACGTCGCCGGTGCGATACCAGCCGTCCGGCGCGAACGCGGCGCGCGTCGCGGCCGGATCGTCGAGATAGCCGAGCATCATGCTGTCGGTCTTCAGCCAGATCTCGCCGGTCTCCCCGGGCTGCGCGTCGGCGCCGTCCGTGCGCACGACGCGCAGGTCGACGCCGGGGCCGCCGTGGCGGCCGATCGAGCCGGCCTTCGCGACCTGCTCGTCCGGATACAGCGAGGTGCCGGCAGGTCCCGTCTCGGTCATGCCGTACACCTGGAAGAATGCGCCGCCCCGGTACGCGTGCGCGAGCCGCTCGGCCTGCGCGGCGCCGATCGGCCCGCCGCCGTAGATCCATGCGCGCACGCTCGTCAGGTCGAACGCGGCGAAGCCTTCGACCAGGTCGAGCGGCAGCGTGTACGACACCGGCGCGCCGAAATAGAGCGTCACGCGCTCGCGCTCGACCGTTTGCAGGAAGCGCAGCGGATGGTACTCGCGCAGCAGCACGACGGTGCCGCCCGCCATCAGCGTGCCGCCGAACCAGTTGTTGAGCGGCGACGAATGCCAGATCGGCATCGCCATCAGCGTGCGCTCGTCGCGCGTGATCGACAGCGCGAGCGCGGCCTGCATCGCCGCGAGCGTCACCGTGCGATGGCTGTGCATGCAGCCCTTCGGGCGGCCGGTCGTGCCGGACGTGTAGAGGATCTGCGCGAGATCGCCGTCGGCGGGCTCGATGCCGGCGACGCCGTCCGCTGCCGCGAGCATCGTGTCGAAGCACGGCAGGCCGGCCGGCGCGCCTTCCGTCACGATGCGCTGCGCGGGGTGCGCGACGCGTTCGAGCACGGGCGCGACGGACGCGTCGAACAGGATCACCTTGCTGCCGCTATGCGCGAGCACGTAGTCGATTTCGGCCGCCTGCAGCTTGTGATTGACGGGCACGAACGCCGCGCCGAGCCGCCACGCGCCGAACAGCAGGTCGACGAACGCGGGCGTGTTGAAGCACATTGCCGCCACGCGGTCGCCCGCCGCGACGCCGAGCGCGCTCAGCACGGCCGCCGCGCGGTGCGAGCGGTCGCGCGCTTGTTCGTACGTGATCGTCGCGCCGTCGTGGCGCAGGAGCGGTTTGGTCGGCGTGGCGCGGGCGGCGCGGTCGAGGGCGGCGACGAGGTTCATCGGGTTCTCCGGAGCCAGTCCGCGGCGCGGCCATCACGCGGGATACGCGCGCTGCAGCAGCGCGGCGACGTCGACGCCGAGCGGATCGAAGCCGCCCGCGATGCGGCCCCACGCCGGCTCGGCGAGCCGCGTCGCGACGAACGCGTCGGCCACCGCCGCCGGCGCGTCGCGCCGCAGCAGGCATGCCTGCGCGGCGAGCACGAGACGCTGCGCGAACAGGCGGCCGGATGCTTCGAGCGTATCGGGCGGCGCGACGAGCATCGCGCGCAGCGCGTCGAGCGCGGCGCGGATGCGCGGCTCGTCGCCGCCCAGTTCGCGCAACTCGTCGAGCAGCGCGGCGGCGGCGTCCGGCTCGCGCGACACCGCGCGCAGCACGTCGAGGCACATCACGTTGCCGGAGCCTTCCCAGATCGAGTTGACGGGCGCTTCGCGGAACAGCCGCGCGATCGGGCCGTCGTCGACGTAGCCGTTGCCGCCGAACACTTCCATCACTTCGCCGGTCAGCTCGACCGCGCGCTTGCAGACCCAGAACTTCGCGGCGGGCGTGACGATCCGCTTCCACGCGCGCTCGCCCGGCGTGTCGTCGCGTTCGAACGCGGCGGCGAGCCGCATCGCCAGCGCGAGCGCGGCCTCGCTTTCGAGCGCGAGATCGGCGAGCACGGTGCGCATCAGCGGCTGCTCGGCGAGCGCGCGGCCGAACGCATGACGCTGCCGCGTGTACGCGATCGCCTGCACGACGCCCTGGCGCAGCATCGCCGCGCTGCCGAGCACGCAGCTCAGGCGCGTGTAGGTCGCCATCTCGATGATGGTCGGGATGCCGCGGCCTTCGTCGCCGAGCATGATGCCCCACGCGTCGTCCAGCTCGATCTCGCTGCTCGAGTTGCTGCGGTTGCCGACCTTGTTCTTCAGGCGCTGGATCTCGACCGCGTTCTTCGTGCCGTCGGGCCGCCAGCGCGGCACGTAGAAGCACGACGGGCCGCCGGCGTCGGTGCGCGCGACGACGAGGTGCGCGTCGCACATCGGCGCGGAGAAGAACCACTTGTGGCCGCGCAGCCGGTATTCGCCGCCGCGGCCGCCCGCGCCGACCGGCGTCGCGAGCGTCGTGTTCGCGCGCACGTCGGAGCCGCCCTGTTTCTCGGTCATGCCCATGCCGATCCAGATCGAGCGCTTGTCCGCGACCGGCACGTCGCGCGGGTCGTAGACGTCGCTGTAGAGCTTGTCGCGCAGCATCTCCCACAGCACGGGCTCTTTCTGCAGCACGGGGATCGCGGCCTGCGTCATGGTCGCCGGGCACAGCGTGCCGGCCTCGATCTGGCCGTGCAGGTAGAAGCCGGCCGCGCTCGCCGCCCAGCGGCCGGGCCGCGTGTCGCGGAATGCGAGCGACACGAAGCCTTCGTCGCGATACAGGCCGAGCAGCGCGTGCCAGGCCGGATGGAAGTCGACGCGGTCGATGCGCCGGCCGCGCCGGTCGAACGCGTTCAGTTCCGGCGAATGGCGGTTCGCGTCGTCGGCGAGCTGTGCGGTGTCGGCGCTGCCGAGCCGCGCGCCGTAGGCGTCGAGCTGGGGCGCGGCCCAGTCGGCGCCGGCGCGCGCGAGCGCCTCGCGCAGCGCGGCGTCGGTCGTGAAGAGGTTATAGTCGACGAGTTCGTCGAACTGGTTCGAGACTGCGTGCGTCGGGCCTGTCATCGATGTGTCTCCTCATCCGGGGCTTCGTCCTGTCCTGATTCCAGAGTAGCAAATATGCCGCCGCGACATGTTCAGGTTCCGGCGCCGCCCGGCCCGCCGGCGGCGCAACCCCGGCCCGCGCTGCGCCGCCGGCCGCGCCAGCCGCGCGCGCGGGCGAGCTCCGACGCGCTGCAGCAGGCGTTCGTTCAGCTTTTGCTCGAGCGCGGCTACGCGAAGGCGACGATTCGCGAGATCGCGGCGGTGGCGGGCGTGAGCGTCGGCACCTTCTACGAGTATTTCGCCGACAAGCAGAGCCTCGCGGCGCTGTGCATCCACCGGCGCGTGCAGGCGATGGCCGACCAGCTGCGCGCCGCGGCGCAGGCGTTGCGCGGCCGGCCGCGCGCGGAGGTCGCCGCCGCGTTCGTCGCGCTGCAGGTCGACGTCGTGAACGCGGACGCCGGGTTGTGGAGCGCGCTGTTCGCGCTCGAGCGGCAGGTGTCGCCGCTCGCCGCGTACCGGCGTCATTACGACGGCTACGTCGAACTGTGGCGCGACGCGCTGGCGCACGCGGCCGATCCGCCGCCGGCCGAACGGCTCGGCGAAGTCGCGCGGCTCGCACATTCGCTCTGCTACGGCTGGGTGTCGCAGTCGCTGCTGACGCGCGGGCCGGCGCCCGGCGCCGCCGCGCTGCGCGACGAACTGCACGCGGCGCTGCAGGCCTATCTCGCCGCCGTGCCGGAGGCAGCGCGCGGCCAGCGCCGCTGACGGCCGCGCGCCTGCAACGCGAAATGCGCCCGGTGCATGACGGGCGCCGTCAATCCTCGCAGGAATACCTCTAGTGTGAAGCAGCCCATGAGCTGAATGCATGGCTGTCATGACTATCTTTCGATTGCCGCGCGATATTGGCTGCGGCTAAATCGGTTGCACGATCCGGACGCGCCCGCCGCGTCCGCCAGCGCTACAACCAGGAGGAGTCATGAGAAGCGCCACCGCGCCCCGTTCGAAGCTGCCCGACGTCGGGACGACGATCTTCACCGTGATCGGCCAGCTCGCCGCGCAGCACGATGCGCTGAACCTGTCGCAGGGCGCGCCGAATTTCGCGCCCGATCCGGCGCTCGTCGAAGGCGTCGCGCGTGCGATGCGCGACGGGCACAACCAGTACGCGCCGATGGCCGGCGTCGCGCGGCTGCGCGAGCGGCTCGCCGACAAGACCGAGGCGCTCTACGGCACGCACTACGACCCGGCCACCGAGATCACGGTGATCGCGAGCGCGAGCGAGGGGCTGTACGCGACGATCAGCGCGCTCGTGCATCCGGGCGACGAGGTGATCTACTTCGAGCCGTCGTTCGACAGCTACGCGCCGATCGTGCGGATGCAGGGCGCGACGCCGGTCGCGGTCAAGCTGTCGCCCGAGTACTTCCGCGTCGACTGGGACGAGGTGGCCGCGGCGATCACGCCGCGCACGCGGATGATCATCGTCAACACGCCGCACAACCCGACCGCGACGGTGTTTTCCGAAGCCGATGTCGCGCGTCTCGCGCAGCTCACGCGCGGCACCGACATCGTGGTCCTGTCCGACGAGGTCTACGAGCACGTCGTGTTCGACGGCGCGCTGCACCAGAGCATGGCGCGGCATCGCGAGCTGGCCGAGCGCAGCGTGATCGTGTCGTCGTTCGGCAAGTCGTTCCACGTGACCGGCTGGCGGGTCGGCTACTGTCTTGCGCCGGCCGAGCTGATGGACGAGATCCGCAAGGTGCACCAGTTCATGGTGTTCTCGGCCGACACGCCGATGCAGATCGCGTTCGCCGAGGTCCTCGCGCAGCCCGACAGCTATCTCGGCCTGTCGGCGTTCTACCAGGCGAAGCGCGACCTGCTCGCGCGCGAGCTGGCCGAATCGCGCTTCGAGCTGCTGCCGAGCGAAGGCTCGTTCTTCATGCTCGCGCGGTTCCGGCATTTCTCCGACGAGCGCGACAGCGATTTCGTGCTGCGCCTGATCCGCGACGCGCGCGTCGCGACGATTCCGCTGTCGGCGTTCTATACCGACGGCACCGACGCCGGCGTGATCCGGCTCAGCTTTTCGAAGGACGACGCGACGCTGATCGAAGGCGCGCGCCGGTTGCGCGGCATCTGACATCACTCCGGTCGACGAGGAAAACCCGATGAAACACCTGAAACTCTGGCTCGCGCTCGCCTGCGCGTTCGGCTCCGGCGCGGCGTGCGCCGACGGGCAGCAGACGCTGCGCTTCGGCCTCGAGGCCCAATATCCGCCGTTCGAATCGAAGGCGCCGAACGGCGACCTGCAGGGCTTCGACATCGACGTCGGCAACGCGGTCTGCCAGACCGCGAAGCTGTCGTGCAAATGGGTCGAGACGTCGTTCGACGGGCTGATCCCCGCGCTGCAGGGCCGCAAGTTCGACGCGATCAACTCCGCGATGAACGCGACCGAGCAGCGGCGCCAGGCGATCGACTTCACGACGATCATCTATCGCGTGCCGACGCAGCTGATCGCGCGCAACGGCAGCGGCCTGCAGCCGACGCCGGAATCGCTGAAGGGCAAGCGGGTCGGCGTGCTGCAGGCGTCGATCCAGGAAACCTATGCGAAGGCGCACTGGGAGCCGGCCGGCGTCTCGGTCGTCGCGTACCAGGACCAGAACCAGGCTTACGCGGATCTCGTGGCGGGCCGCCTCGACGCGACGCTGGTGCTCGCGCCGTCCGGCCAGCGCGGCTTCCTGTCGCGCCCGGACGGCAAGGACTTCTCGTTCGCCGGGCAGCCGGTGCGCGACGACCGGATCCTCGGCAACGGCATCGCGTTCGGCCTGCGCAAGGGCGACGACGCGCTGAAGGCGAAGCTGAACGCCGCGATCGACAAGCTGAAGGCCGACGGCACGGTCAAGACGCTGGGCCGGAAGTACTTCGGCGATATCGACATCTCGACAAAGTAAGGATAACGACGCGATGCCCAGCAGCGATCAGGCGGCCGGCAGCGGCGCGGCGCACGGCGGCGACGCGATCGTCGCCGCGCTCGCCGCGGAGCTCGGCGCGGAATGCGTGACGCCGTCGGCCGACATCGAGCCGCGCTTTTTCACCGCGTACAACGAGCCGCCCGGCGTGCGGCCGCGCGCGCTGGTGCGTGCGCGCAGCGTCGACGACGTGTCGCGCGCGCTCGCGCTGTGCACGCGGCTCGGGCAGCCGGTCGTGCCGCAGGGCGGGCTGACCGGGCTGGCGCGCGGCGCGGTGGCGCTCGGCGGCGAGGTGGTGCTGTCGATGGAGCGGTTCGCGGGCGTCGAGTCGCTCGACGCCGCGGCGGGCACGATCACGGTGCGCGCCGGCACGCCGCTGCAGACCGTTCAGGAGGCAGCGGACGCGGCGGGCTTCACGTTCGGCGTCGACCTCGGCGCGCGCGGGTCGTGCCAGATCGGCGGCGCGCTCGCGACCAACGCGGGCGGCACGCGCGCGATCCGCTACGGGATGATGCGCGAGCAGGTGCTCGGGCTCGAGGCGGTGCTCGCGGACGGCACCGTCGTGTCGTCGATGAACCGGATGCTGAAGAACAACGCCGGCTACGACCTGAAGCAGCTGTTCATCGGCAGCGAAGGCACGCTCGGCGTCATCACGCGCGCGGTGCTGCGGCTGCATCCGCAACTGGCGGCGCCCGCGACCGCGCTATGCCGGGTTGCCGGCTACGACGCGGTGGTCGGGCTGTGGAACCGCGTGCGCGCGTTGCCCGAGGTGGTCAGTTTCGAGGCGATGTGGCCGGCGTTCTACCGGTATGTCGCGGCTCACACGCCCGGGGTCGTCGCGCCGTTTGCGGCCGACGACGGCTTCGCGGTGCTGATCGAATGCGCGACGAGCGCGCCGGGCGGCGACGCGCGACACGCGCTGGAGACGTGCCTCGCCGACTGCTTCGACGCGGGGCGCGTCGACGACGCGGCGCTCGCGACGTCGGAGCGGCAGGCGCGCGACATGTGGACGCTGCGCGAAGGCCTCGCGATCGACGCGCTGCCGAATCTCGTCAACTTCGACGTGAGCCTGCCGACGGGCGAGCTCGGCACGTTCGCCGAGCGCTGCGAGGCGGCGCTGCGCGCGCGCTGGCCGGCGGCGGTGTGCCTGTTCTTCGGGCACGTCGGCGACGGCAACGTGCATATCGGCGTGTCGCTCGCGGAGCACGACGCCGAGACCGGCGACGAACTGGATTGGACCGTCTATGCAGTCGTGCAGGCGATGGGCGGCTCGATTTCCGCCGAGCACGGGATCGGCGTGCTGAAGCGCCGGTATCTCGGCTGCACGCGCAGCGACGCGGAAATCGGCCTGATGCGCCGGCTGAAGGACGCGCTCGATCCGCGTCACATCCTGAATCCAGGCAAGGTGCTGTGACGCGCGGCGCGAAGCCGGCCGCCGGCCCGGGTTCGATCAGCCGTCGACCCAGCGCAGCGCGCCGATCCGCAGGTGCTCGACGACGCTGCGCATCCAGCCGAGCTCGGCGTCGAGCAGCACGAGCGCATGCTCGTTCTGCAGCAGGAACAGGCGCGGCACCTGGTCGGCCTGCGCGGCGTTGCGCAGCGATTCGAGGCGCGCGCGTTCGGCTTCGAGCGCGGCGATGCGGCGCTCGAGCTGCTGACGGGCGTCGTCGGCGTCGAGCAGCGGCAGGAACGCGAGCCCGGCGCCGAACGCCGGAAACTCGCGCGCGGGCTCCGCGAGCTGCGCACGCAGCCACGTCTCGCCGGCGGCGCGCCCGGCATCGGTGAGTTCGTAGCGCGTGCGTTCGGGAAACGCGCCGTCGCGCTCGGTGTCGTGCACGGCGATCAGGCCGTCGCGCAGCAGGCGGTCGATCGTCTGGTACAGGCTCGTGCGCTGCCGCACGTTGACGACTTCATCATGACCGCGCGCTTTCAGTTGCTGCAGCATCCCGTACGGATGCATCGGGCCTTCGGTGAGCGTCGCGAGGATCGCGAGCGCCAGCGGCGAGGGACGGCTCATGGAGATTAAATAGTCTTGCTATATCTAGTCAAATTATGACTAGTTTATTCGTGACTATCATATTCGACAAGGGTTTCAGCCGAGGTGCGTGCGTTTCGCGGCCGGCGCGACCGTCTCCATCGTCGCGAGACCGTGCACGATCCCGCAGTCCTCGACCGAGTGCTCGCCCACGCATTGGCGGCGCAATTCGGTCAGCTGGTCGCGCAGATGCGTCAGTTCGGCCAGCCGCGCGTCGACGTGGCCGATGTGCTCGTCGAGCAGCGCGTTGATCGAATCGCAGCGATCGCCGGGCGTATCGGTGAGGCGCAGCAGCGCGCGGATCTCGTCGTGCGCCATGTCGAGCGCACGGCAGTTGCGGATGAAGCGCAGCCGTTCGACGTGGGTTTCCGTGTAGTTCCGGTAGTTCGCGTCGGTGCGCTCCGCATCGGGCATCAGACCCTCCTTCTCGTAGAAGCGGATCGTCTCGGGCGTGCAGCGTGCCGCCTTGGCCAGTTCGCCGATCTTCATACTTTTCTCCTGCTGAAGGGTTGACCTTGTAGTGGCTTCAGGGTGTTAACTCTACACCGTCAAGCTATCAAGGAGGTTGTAATGACCGAGGCCCTGCGTACCCACGACGAACGAACCCGCGCGGCCGGCGAGGCCGGCGCATGCTGCGCCGATGCGCGCGACGTGTGCGCGGCGGGTGTCGCCGGCGCGCAAGCGGATACGCCGGCGAAGAAGTCGCGCGCGTGCGGCCATGACCACGGTCATGCGCATGAACACGGTGCGGGCGAAGCGCACGCGCACGACCACGACGGCGCGCACACGTGCAGCCACGGTGCGGCGCATGGTCACGACCACGATCATGCGCACGACCACGACCACGACCACGACCACGACCACGACCACGCGGCCGGCGACTGCTGCGCGCCCGCCGCGCTGACGCTCGCGCCGCTGCCCGTGTCGCAGGCCACCGCGTCCGGCAACGTGCGTTCGGCGTTCCGGATCATGCAGATGGACTGCCCGACCGAGGAGACGCTGATCCGCAAGAAGCTCGGCGGGATGCGCGAGGTGTCGTCGCTCGAATTCAACCTGATGCAGCGGATGCTGACGGTCGAGCATGCGCCCGGCGCGCAGGCGGCGATCGCCGGCGCGATCCGTACGCTCGGCATGACGCCCGAGGCGGCGTCCGCCGATGCGCCGCCGTCGCCCGCGCGCGCCGAGCCGGCGAAGCCGTGGTGGCCGCTCGCGCTGGCCGGCGTCGCCGCGATCGCGTCGGAGGCCGCGAGCTGGGCCGGCCTGCCGTCGTGGCTGTCGGCGGTGCTTGCGCTCGGCGCGGTGCTCGCATGCGGGATCACCACCTACAAGAAGGGCTGGATCGCGCTGCGCAACGGCAACCTGAACATCAACGCGCTGATGAGCATCGCGGTGACGGGCGCGATGGCGATCGGCCAATGGCCGGAAGCCGCGATGGTGATGGTGCTGTTCACGATCGCCGAACTGATCGAGGCGAAGTCGCTCGACCGCGCGCGCAACGCGATCCAGGGGCTGATGCGGCTCGCGCCGGATACGGCGACGGTGCGCGACGCCGACGGTGCGTGGCGCACGGTCGAGGCCGCGCAGGTCGCGCTCGGCGCGATCGTGCGCGTGAAGCCGGGCGAGCGGATCGGCCTCGACGGCGAAGTCGTGGACGGCCGCTCGACCGTGAACCAGGCGCCGATCACCGGCGAGAGCCTGCCCGTCGAGAAGGCGGCCGGCGATACCGTGTTCGCCGGCACGATCAACGAATCCGGCTCGTTCGAATACCGGGTGACCGCGGTCGCGTCGAACACGACGCTCGCGCGCATCATCCACGCGGTCGAGGAGGCGCAGGGCGCGAAGGCGCCGACGCAGCGCTTCGTCGACCAGTTCGCGCGCGTCTATACGCCGATCGTGTTCGCGATCGCGCTGCTGGTCGCCGTGGCGCCGCCGCTCGTCATGGGCGGCGCGTGGCACGAATGGATCTACCGCGCGCTGGTGCTGCTGGTGATCGCGTGCCCGTGCGCGCTCGTGATCTCGACGCCGGTGACGATCGTGTCGGGCCTCGCCGCCGCCGCGCGGCGCGGGATTCTCGTGAAGGGCGGCGTGTACCTGGAAGAGGGACGCAAGCTCGCGTGGCTCGCGCTCGACAAGACCGGCACGATCACGCACGGCAAGCCGGTGCAGACCGATTTCGCGCTGCGCGCGGCCGACGTCGACGCCGCGCGCGTGCGGCACCTCGCCGCGAGCCTTGCCGCGCGTTCGGATCACCCGGTGTCGCAGGCGATCGCGGCGGCGGCCCGCGCAGAGGACGCCGCGCCGTTCGCCGACGTGCAGGACTTCGAAGCGCTCGTCGGGCGCGGCGTGCGCGGCGCGATCGACGGCGCGCGCTACTGGCTCGGCAACCACCGGCTGGTCGAGGAGCTGGCGCGCTGCTCGCCGGCGCTGGAAGCGCAGCTCGACGCGCTGGAGCGCGAGGGCAAGAGCGTCGTGATGCTGATCGACGAGACCCGCGTGCTCGGCGTGTTCGCGGTGGCCGACACGATCAAGGACACGAGCCGCGCGGCGATCGCCGAGCTGCATGCGCTCGGCATCCGCACCGCGATGCTGACGGGCGACAACCCGCACACCGCGCAGGCGATCGCACGGCAGGCCGGCATCGACGACGCGCGCGGCAACCAGCTGCCCGAGGACAAGCTCGCGGCGGTCGAGGAGCTCGCCACGGGCGGCGCGGGCGCGGTCGGGATGGTCGGCGACGGGATCAACGACGCGCCGGCGCTCGCGCGCGCCGACATCGGCTTCGCGATGGGCGCGATGGGCACCGATGCCGCGATCGAGACCGCCGACGTCGCGCTGATGGACGACGACCTGCGCAAGATCCCCGCGTTCGTGCGGCTGTCGCGCGCGACACATCGCGTGCTGGTGCAGAACATCGGATTCGCGCTCGGCGTGAAGCTCGTGTTCCTCGGCCTGACCGTCGCGGGGCTCGGGACGATGTGGATGGCGGTGTTCGCCGACGCGGGCGCGAGCCTGATCGTCGTCGGCAACGGCTTGCGACTGCTGTCGCGCAACAAGGCTTCCTGACAGGCGCACCTATGGCGCAAAGGAGCGGACGATGGGTTTCCTGAAATGGATCACGGGCGGCCACGGGCAGCGTGGCCATCACGGCGGCGGCTACGGCAGCGGCCATGGCGGTGGCCACGGCAGCCGCGGCAACGACCACCACGAACGTGGCCGCGACCCGCACGGCTGGGGCTGGCAGGCGCCAGCCTCAGGCGGCGCGGGACAGGGCGCCGCGCCGCTGCGTCAGCTCGCGTGCGCGGGATGCGGCGCGCTGAACGACGCGCAGGCGCGCTTCTGCACGCAATGCGGCGCGGCGCAGCAAAGCGCCGCGTGCCGCCGATGCCATGCGGCGCTGGCCGCCGGCGTGCGCTTCTGCCCGGCGTGCGGCACGCAAACGGCCTAGCGTCCGCGCGTCAGCGCAGCGGCAGGTGGATTTCCGTGCGCAGGTCGGCCGGCGCCGTATCCATCGGCGTGTTCAGGTACAGCTCGAACGGCGGCGCGTCGGCGGCTTCGCGGCCCGAATGGCGCAGCCACTCGCCGTACAGCCACTGGTACGCGGTCTTCAGGTCCGCATAGGGCCCGGTGTGCAGCAGCACCGCGTACTCGCCGCCCGGCACGGTCACGCGCTCCACAGGCGCCGCCGGCTCGACGTCCGGCGCGCCGTCGGCCGGCACGAAGCACGCTCTCGCGCGCAGTTGCGCTTCGGGCGTGGTGTCCGGATCGTCGTAGAAAATTCCGATCATCTTCGCGCCTGGCCCGATGAGCCCGTGTTGCGCGACCCAGCCGCCGATCCGCGCGAACGCGTCGCCGACCTTCATGTACGACCCCGTGTGGCCGACCGCGTAGCCCTGCAGCGCCGGCAGGCGGCGGATCGAGACTTCATGCTTGAACATGTCTGCTTCTCCTCTCTGTAACGGATAGATCGGACGATGGACGCCGGCGCGCCGGTGCTGCGCGGGCGGCACGCCGTACGCATCGCGGAACGCGCGCGCGAACGCGGACGTCGAGCCGTAGCCTGCGCGCCGCGCGACCTGCTCGATCGGCAGCGCGGTGCAGGCGAGATCCTCGGAGGCACGCGTGATCCGCATCCGCCGCACCGTCGCCAGGATCGACTCGCCGTACAGCGCGCGATAGACGCGATGCCAGTGGTACGGCGACAGGCACGCGATCTCGGCGAGCCGGTTCAGGTCGAGCGTGTCGTCAAGGTGCGTGCGGATGTACTCGTGCACGCGCGCAAGACGCATCGCATAGCGGACCCAGCAAGGCGATTCTGCTTTCATCGGCGCACCCGGAACAGGACCGACGTCAAGGTAGCACGGCGCGCTTAGATCGGAATGCGTTTCAAATCCCGCGCTTCAGGGCGGGGAAGGATGGCCAAGGGCCACTTCCGTCGGGGCGTAGCGCGGACGCCGCAGGCGTCCTTGACAGCGCGCTTTCGCTGGCTGATAGGATCGGATCATGCAACGTCTTCAAGCCTTCAAGTTCGAACTGATGCCGACCGGCGAGCAGCGGCGCGATATGTGTCGCTTTGCCGGGTCGTGCCGGTTCGTCTTCAACAAGGCGCTGGCGTTGCAGCGGACGAACCATGAGGCGGGCGGCAAGTTCATCGGGTACGTGGCAATGGGAAAGCACCTGACGGCGTGGCGCAATGGTACGGAAACGCCGTGGCTCAAGGACGCCCCGGTGCATCCGCTCCAACAAGCACTCAAGAACCTGGAGCGAGCCTACAAGAATTTCTTTGCCGGACGCACGGCGTATCCGCGCTTCAGGAAGCGGGGCCGGTGCGACAGTTTCCGCTACCCGGACCCAAAGCAGATCAAGCTCGACCAGGTCAACAACCGTATCTTCCTGCCGAAGCTTGGCTGGCTGCGCTATCGCAACAGCCGGGATGTGTTGGGCGAAGTGCGCAATGCCACCGTGTCTCGGAACGCAGGCAGATGGTTCGTCTCAATCCAGACCGCACGGGAAGTCGCGCAGCCGGTGCCGAAGGCAACCAGCGCGATTGGCATCGACCTGGGCGTCGCACGATTTGCCACCATGAGCGACGGCAGCTTTCTTGCATCGCTGAACAGCTTCAAGCGGCACGAGGCCAGGCTGCACCGCGCGCAGCGGGCGATGAGCCGAAAGGCCAAGTTCAGCAACAACTGGAGGAAGGCAAAGGCCCGCATCCAGCGTATCCACGCCCGCATCGGCAACGCTCGCCGTGACTACCTGCACAAAGCCACGACCACGATCAGCCAAAACCACGCGATGGTGTGCATCGAGGACTTGCAGGTGCGAAACATGTCGAGGTCGGCGGCCGGCAGCCGCGATGCGCCGGGCAAAAGCGTTCGGGCCAAGGCCGGTCTGAACAAAGCCATCCTCGATCAGGGATGGTTCGAATTTCGTCGCCAGTTGGACTACAAGATGACGTGGCATGGTGGTTGGCTCATCGTCGTGCCGCCCGCGAACACAAGTCGTACGTGCCCGGTATGCCATTGCGTGAGTGCTGAGAACCGACAGACGCAGGCCGCATTCCGCTGCGTCGCGTGCGGACATGAAGCGCATGCCGATGTGGTCGGTGCGATCAACATACTGGCGCGGGGACACCGCGTTGCAGCTTGTGGAGAGCCGGTGCGGTCAGGCTGCTCAGTGAAGCAGGAACCCGCCGAGGCGATCTGAGACAGGCATCATCGTTTCAGACGCGGTAGGAATCTCCTGCCGTTAGGCAGGGGAGGATGTCAAAAATCTTGCTGAGTTGCGTCATGCGGAGTCGACCCGCCCCATTTATTTTTCGAAATGGGGTCTCGCCCTCAGCGATCTATGTCTAAAGTTAAAGACGGTGAAATCGGAGGAACGCGTCATTTTTCTGGGTTAAGTTGCAAGGGCAGGATCGCGCGTCATTTCGAAGTACGCAGGTAGTTCGTCGATGTTCAATCGCAACGCCACGTTTTCGGAGGGAAGAAATGGATGCATCCAGCTTCATCACAACGCTGCAGGCCACGCTAGGGGGATACCTGCCCAAGATCGCCGGCGCGATCGGCATCCTGGTGATCGGCTGGCTGATCGCCGTCGCGGTGCGGGCCGGCATGCTGCGGCTGCTCGGCGCGCTGAAGGTCGACCAGCGGATCGCCGAAAGCACCGGCCAGGGCGCGTACGTCGAGCGCATCGTCGCCGGCGGCCTGTTCTGGCTCGTGCTGCTCGTCACCGCGGTGGGCATCTTCAACGTGCTCAACCTGTACGCGGTGTCCAATCCGTTCTCGCTGCTCGTCACCCATATCGTCGACTACCTGCCGAACCTGATCGGCGGCGCGGCGCTCGCGCTGATCGCGTGGCTGATCGCGTCGCTGTTGCGCAGCCTCGCGAACCGCGCGCTGAAAGCCTGCAAGGTCGACGACAAGCTGACCGAAAGCGCCGGCATGCAGCCGATGAGCGGCTATCTCGGCGACGTGCTGTTCTGGCTGGTGATCCTGATGTTCCTGCCGGCGATCCTGTCCGCGTTCGCGCTGTCGGGCCTGCTGTCGCCGGTGCAGGGGATGGTCGACAAGCTGCTCGCGATCGTGCCGAACCTGTTCGCGGCGGCGGTGATCGGCGTCGTCGGCTGGATCGTCGCGCGCGTGCTGCGCGGGCTCGTCACGAACCTGCTGATCGCGGCGGGCGCGGACAAGCTCACCGAGCGCCTCGACAGCCCGACGCCGGTGCGCGTGTCGAGCTTCGTCGGCACGGTCGTCTACGTGTTCGTGTTCGTGCCGACGCTGATCTCCGCGCTCGACGCGCTGAAGATCGACGCGATCTCCGGCCCCGCGACCAACATGCTGAACCAGTTCCTGTCCGCGGTGCCGGACATCGTCGCGGCGCTCGTGATCGTGCTCGTCACGTTCTACTTCGCGCGCTTCGTCGCCGCGCTCGCGCAGAAGCTGCTGGTCGCGGCGGGCGTCGACGGCCTGCCGAAGGTGCTCGGCGTCGAGCCGGTGTTCTCGGGCATGCTGCAGCCGTCGGTGCTGGCCGCGCGGCTGATCGTGTTCTTCGCGATGCTGTTCGCCGCGGTCGAGGCGTCGAACCGGCTCGGCTTCTCGCAGGTGCGCGACGTCGTCACGCTGTTCATCGAGTTCGGCGGGCACGTGCTGATGGGCGGCGTGATCCTCGTGATCGGCTTCTGGCTCGCGGGCCTCGCGCGCCGCGTGATCCAGCAGGCGGACACGCAGCACAGCGTGCTGTTCGCGCGCATCGCGCAGTTCGCGATCCTCGGCCTCGTGTTCGCGATGGGGCTGCGCGCGATGGGCATCGCGAACGAGATCGTGCAGCTCGCGTTCGGCCTCGTGCTCGGCGCGATCGCGGTGGCGGTCGCGCTGTCGTTCGGCCTCGGCGGACGTGAAGCGGCCGGCAAGCTGCTCGACCGGTGGTTCAACCAGCGCGGCGGGGAATGAGCGGCGAACAAGCGGAGAGCCGCGCTGACGTTTCGCTTACGGAAACGGCCGCGCGGACCTTTGCCGAATTTCGATAACACGTCGATTAATGACTCACTAGCATCGATTCTCAGTCGTGCAGACCAGCCCGGCGGACGCGCCCTCATGGCGCGCCGCCGGACGGACACGCGGTCTGGCGCCCTTGAGGAGAAACCGATGAAAGCAGAGTCGAATGGCCGGCCCGCCGCCGGCGGCAAGTCGTCCGGCCAGCCCGCGCTGCAGCAGACGCTCGGGACCTGGCAACTGTGGGGCATTGCGGTCGGCCTCGTGATTTCCGGCGAGTATTTCGGCTGGAGTTACGGCTGGGCGAGCGCGGGCACGCTGGGCTTCGTGGTCACCGCGCTGTTCGTCGCGGCGATGTACACGACCTTCATCTTCAGCTTCACCGAGCTGACCACGTCGATTCCGCACGCCGGCGGCCCGTTCGCGTATGCACGCCGCGCGTTCGGCCCGACGGGCGGCTACCTGGCGGGCGCGGCGACGCTCGTCGAGTTCGTGTTCGCGCCGCCCGCGATCGCGCTCGCGATCGGCGCGTACCTGCACGTGCAGTTTCCGGGCCTCGAGCCGAAGCACGCGGCGATGGGCGCGTATCTCGTGTTCATGGCGCTGAACATCGTCGGCGTGCAGATCGCCGCGACCTTCGAGCTCGTCGTCACGCTGCTCGCGATCTTCGAGCTGCTGGTGTTCATGGGCGTCGTGTCGCCGGGCTTCGCGTGGAGCAACTTCATGAAGGGCGGCTGGTCGGGCGCCGATCACTTCAGCGTCGGCGCATTCCACGGGATGTTCGCGGCGATCCCGTTCGCGATCTGGTTCTTCCTCGCGATCGAAGGCGTCGCGATGGCGGCCGAGGAAGCGAAGAATCCGAAGCGCTCGATCCCGATCGCGTATGTCGCCGGCATCCTGACGCTCGTCGCGCTCGCGATCGGCGTGATGGTGTTCGCCGGCGGCGCGGGCGACTGGACCAAGCTCGCGAACATCAACGACCCGCTGCCGCAGGCGATGAAGTACATCGTCGGCGCGAACAGCGGCTGGATGCACATGCTCGTGTGGCTCGGCCTGTTCGGGCTGGTCGCGTCGTTCCACGGGATCATCCTCGGCTATTCGCGCCAGATCTTCGCGCTGGCCCGCGAAGGCTACCTGCCGGAGTGGCTCGGGAAGGTGCATCCGCGCTTCAAGACCCCGCATCGCGCGATTCTCGCGGGCGGCGTGGTCGGCATCGCGGCGATCTACAGCGACGAGCTGATCCAGTTCGGCGGCCAGACGCTGACCGCGAACATCGTCACGATGTCGGTGTTCGGCGCGATCGTGATGTATATCGTCAGCATGGCCGCGCTGTTCAAGCTGCGCCGCTCGCAGCCGAAGATGGCGCGGCCGTTCCGCGCGCCGCTGTATCCGTTCTTCCCGGCGTTCGCGATCGTGGCCGCGCTGATCTGCCTCGCTACGATGGTGTACTTCAACGGGCTGGTCGCGATGGTGTTCGTCGCGTTCCTCGCGCTCGGCTACGCGTACTTCCTCGCGACCCGCGCGCAGCGCGCGGAAGCGCCGGGCGACGCGCTGCTGGAGGAATGAAGGTGATGGGCCGTTGACACGGCATCCGGCGCGCCCGTGGCAAGGGCGCGCCGTCGGCTTTTGGCAAGGAGACTCGCACGATGTCCTACACGGAGACGATCGGTCCGCGCACCTACCGCTTCGCGGACCTGAAGACGCTGCTCGCGAAGGCGAGCCCGCTGCGTTCCGGCGACCAGCTCGCCGGCGTCGCGGCGGCAAGCGAGGAGGAGCGCGTCGCCGCGAAGATCGCGCTCGCGGGCGTGCCGCTCAAGGCGTTCCTGAGCGAAGCGCTGATTCCCTATGAAGACGACGAGGTCACGCGGCTGATCGTCGACGATCACGACGCGCACGCGTTCGCGGAGATCTCGCACCTGACGGTCGGCGACTTCCGCAACTGGCTCCTGTCGCCGGCGGCCGACGGCGCGGCGCTCGAGCGCATCGCGCCGGGCCTCACGCCGGAGATGGTCGCGGCCGTGTCGAAGCTGATGCGCAACCAGGACCTGATCGCGGCGGCGAGGAAGCGCCGCGTCGTCACGCGCTTTCGCAACACGGTCGGGCTGCCGGGCCGGATGTCGGTGCGGCTGCAGCCGAACCACCCGACCGACGACGTGAAGGGGATCGCCGCGTCGATGCTCGACGGGCTGATGTACGGCTGCGGCGACGCGATGATCGGCATCAACCCGGCCACCGACAGCCTCGCCGCGATCGTGAAGCTGCTCGCGATGATCGACGGCTTCCGCGAGCGCTATCGCGTGCCGACGCAGTCGTGCGTGCTCACGCACGTGACCAACACGATCGCGGCGATCGAGAAGGGCGCGCCGGTCGATCTGGTGTTCCAGTCGATCGCGGGCACCGAGAAGGCGAACGCGAGCTTCGGCATCTCGCTCGCGCTGCTCGGCGAGGCGCGCGAGGCGGCGCTGTCGCTCAAGCGCGGCACGGTCGGCAACAATCTCATGTACTTCGAGACGGGGCAGGGCAGCGCGCTGTCCGCGAACGCGCACCACGGCGTCGACCAGCAGACCTGCGAGGTGCGCGCCTATGCGGTCGCGCGCAAGTTCGAGCCGTTCCTCGTGAACACGGTGGTCGGGTTCATCGGGCCCGAATACCTGTACGACGGCAAGCAGATCATCCGCGCGGGGCTCGAGGATCACTTCTGCGGCAAGCTGCTCGGCGTGCCGATGGGCTGCGACATCTGCTACACGAACCACGCGGAAGCGGACCAGGACGACATGGACACGCTGCTGACGCTGCTGGGTGCGGCGGGCATCAACTTCATCATGGGGATTCCGGGCGCGGACGACGTGATGCTCAACTACCAGAGCACGTCGTTCCACGACCAGCTGTACGTGCGCGAGGTGCTCGGACTGCGCCGCGCGCCCGAGTTCGAGGAATGGCTGGAGACGATGGAGATCGCCGACGCGCACGGCGCGCTGCGCGCCGCGTCGGCGCGCGTGCCGCTGCTCGCGGGCGCGAACGAGTGGATGGGGATTTCCGCATGAGCGACGCCGTCGAAAAGAACCCGTGGGGGCAGCTGAAGTCGTTCACGAACGCGCGGATCGCACTCGGCCGTGCGGGCAACAGCCTGCCGACCGCGCCGCTGCTCGCGTTCAACCTGTCGCACGCGCAGGCGCGCGACGCGGTGCACCAGCCGCTCGACGCCGACAAGCTGCGGCGCGAGATCGAGGATGCCGGGCTGCCGACGCTCGGCGTGCAGAGCGCGGCGCCGGACCGCCAGCACTATCTGCGCCGGCCCGACCTCGGCCGCAAGCTGTCCGACGACAGCCGCGGGCTGCTCGCCGGCTACGGCGCGGCGCTGGACGACGCGCCCGACGTGGTGTTCGTGGTCGGTGACGGGCTGTCCGCGTTCGCGGCCGCGAAGCAGGCGCTGCCGCTGCTGGAGGCGGTGCGGCCGCGGCTCGACGCGGACGGCTGGCGGATCGGCCCGGTGGTCGTCGCGCGGCAGGCGCGCGTCGCGCTCGGCGACGAAATCGGCGAGCTGCTGCGCGCGACGCTCGTCGCGATGCTGATCGGCGAGCGGCCGGGGCTGAGTTCGCCGGACAGCCTCGGCGTCTATCTCACCTATGCGCCGAAGGTCGGCTGCCACGACGCGCTGCGCAACTGCATCTCGAACGTGCGGCCGGAAGGGCTGCCGTACGACGCGGCCGCGCACAAGCTGCACTACCTGCTGACGCATGCGCGCAGGCTCCAGCTGACGGGCGTCGGGCTGAAGGACGACAGCGACGCGCTGCTGCCGCAGGCGGAAGCCGAGCGGATCGGCGCAGTGTGACGGCGCGCCGCTACCTGAACAGCCGCTCGCACAGAAAGTCGACGAACACGCGCAGCTTCGGCGACAGCTGCCGGCTCGACGGCCACACGATCGAGAATTGCCCCGGCGCGATCCGGTAGTCGTCGAGCACGGTGACGAGCGCGCCGTGCGCCAGCGCGTCGCGCGCGAGAAAGTCGGGCATGTAGCCGATGCCGAGGCCCGCGAGCACCGCGCCGCGCAGCGCCTCCATGTTGTTGCAGGTCATCGCGGTGCGCAGCTTCAGCGGCGTGCCGTCGTCGGCCGCGAGCGCCCAGTCCTGCAGCTTGCCCGTGGTCGGGAAGCAGTAGCGCACGCAATCGTGCGCCTCCAGGTCGCGCGGCACGCTTGGCGTGCCCGCCTGCGCGAGATACGCGGGCGTCGCGCACAGCACGAACCCGAACGGGCCGAGCCGCCGCGACATCAGGCTCGAATCCGACAGCGGCCCGCTGCGGATCACCGCGTCGAACCCGCCTTCGACGACGTCCACCATCCTGTCGTTGAAATCGAGGTCCAGCTCGACATCCGGATAGTGCCGCCGGAATTCCGGCAGCACCGGCAGCAGGAACCGGTAGCCGATCACGGGCAGGCTCACGCGCAGCTTGCCGCGCGGCCGCTGCGCGGATGCGGTCACGGTCGCCTCCGCGTCGCGGAAGTCCTCGAGGATGCGCTGGCAGCGTTCGAAGAAGTGCCGGCCCTCGTCGGTCAGCGTGACGCGGCGCGTGGTGCGGTTGAACAGGCGCACGCCGAGCGACTGTTCGAGCTTCGCGATCGTCTTGCCGACCGCCGACGCCGAGATGCCGAGCGCGCGGCCGGCCGCGACGAAGCTCAGCGTTTCCGCGGTGCGCACGAACGCGACGATGCCGTTCAGGTTGTTCATCGAGATTCCGGAGGCGGGGCATGACGTTGCAATTCAGGAATTCTAATCCGTTATATAAGGAGTTCCGCGTGGTTTTTCGGTGATTGAATCCGAATTATCGTGTGTCGCTTCCGCGGCGCGTCTGCGCCAGGTTTCCGAGGAGCGATAGATGGACCACACGTTTTCCGCCGCCGCGTCGGCGCACCGCCGCACGCTCGTGCTGGCTGCCGTATGCGCGGCCGCGGTCGCGCTGCCGCTGGGCTTTTCCGGCGGCGCGGTCGCGACGCCCGCGATCGGCCGCGACCTGCACGGCGGGCCGGTTGCGCTGAACTGGATCACGAACGCGTTCATGCTCGCGTTCGGCAGCTTCCTGATGGCCGCCGGCGCGCTCGCCGACCAGTTCGGCCGCAAGCGCGTGTTCGCGATCGGCGTCGCCGCGTTCACGCTGTTTTCGGTCGCGCTCGCGTTCGCGCCGTCGATCGTCGCGCTCGACCTGCTGCGCGCCGCGCAGGGGCTGGCCGCCGCGGCGGCGCTCGCGGGCGGCACCGCCGCGCTCGCGCAGGAGTTCGACGGCCCGGCGCGCACGCGCGCGTTCAGCCTGCTCGGCACGACGTTCGGGGTCGGCCTCGCATTCGGCCCGGTGCTGGCCGGCTGTTTGATCGAGCGCTACGGCTGGCGCGCGATCTTCATGACGGGCGCGCTGGCCGGCGCGCTGTCGCTCGCATTCGGGCTGCCGCGCATGCGCGAGTCGCGCGACCCGCACGCGTCGGGGCTCGACTGGCCCGGCACCGCCACGTTTACCGCCGCGCTGACGCTGCTCACGTTCGGCGTGATCGAGGCCCCGGAGCGCGGCTGGACGAGCCCGCTCGTCGCCGGGCTGCTGGCCGGCGCGGCGCTGCTCGCGGCCGCGTTCGTCGCGATCGAGACCCGCGTCGCGCGGCCGATGCTCGACCTGTCGCTGTTCCGCATCCCGCGCTTCGTCGGCGTGCAGGTGCTGCCGGTGTCGACCTGCTGCTGCTACATCGTGCTGCTCGTCGTGCTGCCGCTGCGCTTCATCGGCATCGACGGCTTCAGCGAGATCGACGCCGGCTGGCTGATGCTCGCGATCTCCGCGCCGATGCTGGTCGTGCCGCTCGTCGCGGCGACGCTCGCGCGCTGGCTGTCGGCCGGCGTGATTTCCGGCATCGGGCTCGTGATCGCGGCGGCGGGGCTCGTGTGGCTGGGCGTCGCGTTGCGCCACGGCGCGGGGCCGGCGGCGATCGCGCCGATGCTCGCGATCGGCGTCGGCGCCGGAATGCCGTGGGGGTTGATGGACGGGCTGTCGGTGAGCGTCGTGCCGAAGGAGCGCGCCGGGATGGCGACCGGGATCTTCAGCACGACGCGGGTGGCGGGCGAGGGCATCGCGCTCGCGATCGCCGGCGCGGTGCTCGCGACGCTCGCGCAGGCGGGGCTGCGCGCGGCGTCCGTGGCGGGTGCGACGCCCGACGCGATCGTCCGCGCGTCCGCCCGGCTCGCGACCGGCGACCTCGGCGGCGCGGCGGCCGCGTGGCCGGCGGCCGGGCGCGCGGTGCTGCGGCACAGCTACATGCAGGCGTTCGACCATCTGCTGATCGGGCTGGCCGTCGTCACGCTGCTGTGCGCGGCGGTCGTGTTCGTGTTTCTGGGTGGGCGGCGTGGCGTGGAGTCCGGCGATGCATGCGCGCGGCGAGCCTGACTGACGGGCCGCTGCTCGCGAGCCGACGCGTCGTGCCGGCACCGGCGGCGGAGCGTCGCTCAACCGTTGCGCATCGTCGCATTCACAACTTTCGCTTGATTTTTCGGCATCCGTTCCGAAACTGTAAGACGACCGCGCCACGTACACGTCGATCTTTCGGTGAAGGCGATACGCAGCGTCTCGAAGCGCCGTAGAAAGCCACAGGAGAATCGGAATGAATGAGCAAGTCAGTGACGAAGTCGTTCAAAGCACCATCAACGGTGCGATTTTGCGTGCCCGAGGAGGCAAGGGGGACATCGTGGACCAGGTGAGCCGCGCATTTCGATCGTTGCAGTCGCTCCGTCGTACGGACCGCCCGGAAGACATCAATCTTGCCGCCGCCGAGCACTACATGTATGCCCGGTTCCTGGCGGGGGCGACGGGCGACCCGTTGGTCAAGGCAACGCCGACGCTGTACGGGGCGAAGAAACGGGTCTATTTCGCGCTCGGCATTCAGGACAGGATGGCGACCAGCCCCGGCAATCCCGTGTTAGCCCCGAACAGCTCGGTCGAACGTTGGGGACTCAAGGGGGCAAAGGACGGCTTGCGCGACTACTCGGCCGTCAACAATGGACAACCCGCCGATCGTTTCGGCGCGTCGCTCAGCACGTTGCGCGAGGAAGCATTGCGATACAAGCGAGGCTGATGCGCCATGTGCCGCACGCCGCTGTCCGCAATTGGCACAGCGTGACGCGTGCGAGCCGCTGAAAGTGTTCCGAATCGGCACAATCGCCGGGATGGTGGGCGCGCGGTGCGCGCGCGGGCGGGGCGGTGCACGATGGCATGCATGTTGCTGTGTAGTCAACGCGCGCAACCGGCGCCGCAATTGCACAAAGCAAGATGAACAGGAGACATCTGATGAACCCGTTTGACCTGAAACAACTGGGCCTCGACGTCGAATACCCGTATCGCCAGCAGTACGACAACTACATCGGCGGCAAGTGGGTGCCCCCGGTCAAGGGCGAATACTTCGAGAACGTGTCGCCGATCAACGGCCAGCCGTTCTGCCGCATTCCGCGCTCCGGCGCCGACGACATCGAGGTCGCGCTCGACGCGGCCCACGCCGCGCGCCGCAAATGGGGCAAGACGTCCGTGACCGAGCGCGCGAACCTGCTGCTCGCCGCGGCCGACCGGATGGAAAAGAACCTGAAGCTGCTCGCCGTCGCGGAAACGATCGACAACGGCAAGCCGCTGCGCGAGACGATGGCCGCCGACCTGCCGCTCGCCGTCGATCACTTCCGCTATTTCGCGGGCTGCATCCGCGCGCAGGAAGGCGGGATCTCCGAGATCGACGACAACACGGTCGCGTACCACTTCCATGAGCCGCTCGGCGTCGTGGGCCAGATCATCCCGTGGAACTTCCCGCTGCTGATGGCCGCGTGGAAGCTCGCGCCGGCGCTCGCGGCGGGCTGCTGCGTCGTGATGAAGCCGGCCGAGCAGACCCCCGCGTCGGTGCTCGTGCTGATGGAGCTGATCGGCGACCTGTTCCCGCCGGGCGTGATCAACATCGTGAACGGCTTCGGCAAGGAGGCCGGCGAAGCGCTCGCGACGAGCAAGCGCATCGCGAAGATCGCGTTCACGGGCTCGACGCCGGTCGGCAAGCACATCCTGCGCGCCGCCGCCGACAACCTGATCCCGTCGACGGTCGAGCTGGGCGGCAAGAGCCCGAACATCTTCTTCGCCGACGTGCTCGATCAGGACGACGCGTTCCTCGACAAGGCGCTCGAAGGGCTCGCGATGTTCGCGCTGAACCAGGGCGAGGTGTGCACGTGCCCGTCGCGCGTGCTGATCCAGGAGTCGATCTACGAGCGCTTCATCGAGAAGGCGGTCGCGCGCGTCGAGCGCATCAAGGCAGGCCATCCGCTCGACCTGCAGACGATGATCGGCGCGCAGGCGTCGCAGCAGCAGCTCGACAAGATCCTGTCGTACATCGACATCGGCCGCGGCGAAGGCGCGCAATGCCTGACGGGCGGCGAGCGCACGGCGCCGGCGGCCGACCTCGGCACGGGCTACTACGTGAAGCCGACGATGCTGCTCGGCAACAACAAGATGCGCGTGTTCCAGGAAGAGATCTTCGGGCCGGTCGCGTCGGTGATGACGTTCAAGGACGAGCAGGAAGCGATCGAGCTCGCGAACGACACGTTCTACGGCCTCGGCGCGGGCGTGTGGACGCGCAACGGCACGCGCGCGTACCGGATGGGCCGCGAGATCGAGGCCGGCCGCGTGTGGACCAACTGCTACCACCTGTATCCCGCGCACGCGGCGTTCGGCGGCTACAAGCAGTCGGGGATCGGCCGCGAGACGCACAAGACGGCGCTGTCGAACTACCAGCAGACGAAGTGCCTGCTGGTCAGCTACCAGGCCGAGGCGCTCGGGTTCTTCTGATCGCCGTTGGCGCGGGCGCGCGCCGTTCGCGTTCGCGCGCCGGCGCGCGTCAGCCCGCGCCGGCGCGTCCCGCGAGGAGCCGACATGGCGGAACCGATTCGATCGATTTCCCGGGATCCGGTGTTTCACGACGGCGAGCTCGACGCGCATCGCCGCTTCGGCGTCGTCACGACGCGGCTGAGCATCGGCGTGCGGCATTTCATCGAGACGCAACCGTTCATGTTCGTCGGCGCCGGCCGCGGCGGCCGTGCGCCCGTGACCTGCGACAACGTGCAGTCGATGCGCGACGCGCGCGTCGTGCGGCTGCGGCCGGGAGACGGCGCGTGATCCGGCGGGTCTTCCAGTGCGGCGCGTCGAACGGCAACCGCGCCAGCGCCGCATGCGCAACGGGCGGGCGGCGCTCGCGCGGCTGCACCAGCCGGGTGCGCGTCGTGCGGCATCGCGGTCAGCCCGAATTGCGCGTTCGGGCACGGTGTCGTTGAATGACGGGCTTGTGCCGGGGCCTGTCCGCGATTCGGCACGGGACTTGCGTGACATGCGCGGTTCCGGACGGTTGAAGGAGAAACACGATGAGTGAACGAGTGGAGCGTGCCGGCGAGCCGACGGCCGAGGACACGCAACGCAGCGCGCAAGGCGGTGACGTGCCGGCCGGGCAGGCCGTCGTCAGCGTCGCGCACGACGCCGACGAGCAGGCGCGCAACCTGATCGGCTGGCGGCAGACCTACGACCAGCTCGCGGCGGGCCGCTTCGTCGGCACGCTGACCGAGCTGCCGCTCGACACGATGAAGCTGTTTCGCGAATCGACGAGCCACATGCTGCGCCAGGCGTGCGAGGTGCGCGGCGATGCGTACTGGTTCGGCATCCCGCTCGTGCGCGACGGCGGGGCGCGCGTCGACGCGCACCGGATCGAGGCCGGCGCGCTCGCGTTCCGGCCCGGCAACGTCGAATTCGAATTGCTGACGCCCGCGCAGTTCTCGATCTACGGCGTCGTGGTGCGCGGCGACGTGCTGCGCCGCTACGCGGAGCAGGTCGAGCGCTGCGGGCTCGACGACCGGCTGCCCGCGCAGAGCGTGATGCAGGTCGGCGAGGCGCGGCTCACGCGCCTGTGCGCGCTGCTCGGCGCGCGGCTCGACGACGCGGCCGCCGCCGCGCCGCTGTCGGACCCGCTGCGCAACGACCTGCAGGCCGAGGTGCTCGCGGCGCTGTTCGACGTGTGCGCGCTGCCCGCCGACGGCGCGGCCGGCACGGCGCTGTCGCGGCGACGCCGGATCGTCGAGCAGGCGCGCGACTACGTGCTCGCGCACCGCTCGCGCCCGGTCGGCGTGCCCGAGCTGTGCGAACAGCTGCACGTGAGCCGCCGCACGCTGCAGTACTGCTTCCAGGACGTGCTCGGGATGGCGCCCGCGACCTACCTGCGCACGCTGCGGCTGAACGGCGCGCGCCGCGACCTGTGCGGCCGCGCGGTGGAGTCCGTGCAGGACGTCGCCGAGGCGTGGGGCTTCTGGCACCTGAGCCAGTTCGCGACCGATTACCGGCGGATGTTCGGCAAGCGGCCGTCGGAGACGCTGCGCGACAGCGTGACGATGGTCTCGGTGGGGTAAGGGCGGGGTAGCGGCGTATGCGCGCTGGCGGCGCGGGTCAAATGACCGGCCAGTCCACCGCCTCCCAATCGACCGCGCGATAGGCGGCCGCGACCGCCGCGACGTCGTCCGGCGCTTCGCTGCGGTGCCGCCCGCGCAGCGCGTCCGGCATGTCGAGCGCGACCGGCACGCAATGCGGATAGTCGCGCACGCGCAGCGCCGGCGCGATCGTCGTGAAGCACGCGAGCGTCGGCACGTCGAAACCGTCCGCGAGGTGCGCCGCGGCGCTGTCCGACGCGAACAGCACGCTCGCCCCCTTGATCCATGCGATGAATGCCGCGGTGTCGCGCGCGAATCCGCTCGCGTCGACATAGGCGGGATGCGCGACCGGCCCGAACCCGACCACGGGCAGCCGGTAGCGCCGCGTGAGCCGGTCGACGAAAGCGGCGCGCAACGCCGGCGGAACGCTGCGCACCGCGGTGGTCGCGCTCGGGCAAAACAGCGCGTACGGCCGCCGCCACGCATCGGGCAGCGCGGGGAGCGGCAGGCGTGCGAGCCAGCGGTTGCGCTTGGCCGACGCGGGCAGCGCCGCCGGGTCCGCGCCGAGTGCGGCGAGAAAGAAGTCGATCATCGGCAGCCGCGCGAAATCCGGCCAGTACAGGTGATTGCCGAGATCGATGCAGTGCGTCGCGGCCGGCAGCGCGTCGGCCGGCCACGGCAGCGCGCGCGACGGCGCGACGACGTCGGCCGCGAGCGCATACAGCGTCTCGACGTAGCGCGGCGCGCCGGCAGGGCGGTACAGCGTGAAGCGCAGCCCGGGGTGCGCTTCACGCAGCGCGGCGAGCGCGGTCAGGCCGATCGCCGAATCGCCGAGCGTGACGCCCATGCCGTTGATCACGTGCACGTGCGGCGCACCGTCGTAATCGAGCCGGAATGGCTGCGTCGCCGCGTGCAGCAGGCCCAGCGCGAGGGCGGCCGGCACGTGGCCGACGGCGCGGCCGTGGCCGTGCTCGAGGTCGTAGGGCGCGACGAGCGTGCCGTCCGGCGCGAGCAGCGTGCCCGGCCAGACGAGCGCCTCGTCGGGCGACAGAGCGGCTGTGGCCGGCACGGCGCACGGTCCAACGTCATGCGCCGCGCGCGCGACGCCCCTGCTCCCGGATCTGCGCGAGGGTCGCCGCCGGCGTGCAGGCTTCCTGCGGCACGCGGATCTCGATCAACGCGGGCAGGCCGCAGGTGAGTGCGCGCTCGAGCGCGGGCGCGAATTCGGCGGTGCGCTCGACCGTCTCGCCGTGCGCGCCGAACGCACGCGCATACGCGGCGAAATCCGGGTTCGTGAGCCCGGTGCCGTGCACGCGCCCCGGATAGTTGCGCTCCTGATGCATGCGGATCGTGCCGAAATGACTGTTGTTGACGACGATCACGACGATGTTCAACCCGTACTGCATCGCGGTCGCCAGCTCGCTGCCGGCCATCATGAAGCAGCCGTCGCCAGCCAGCGCGACGACCTGCCGGTCCGGATACAGCGACTTCGCGGCGAGCGCGGCGGGCACGCCGTAGCCCATCGCGCCGCTGGTCGGCGCGACCTGCGAGCGGAAATGGCGGTACGCGAAATGCCGGTGCAGCCAGATCGCGTAGTTGCCCGCGCCGTTGGTCAGGATCGCGTCGTGCGGCAGGCGCTCGCGCAACTGCACCATCACGTCGCCGAGCTGGACGTCGCCGGGCATCGGCAGCGGCGCGTGCCAGTCGAGATACGCGCGGTGCGCGTCGGCGGCGCTGCCGGCCCACGCGGGCGCGGCCGGCGGGTCGAGCGCGGCGAGCGGCGCGGCGATCTCCGGCATGCCGGACACGATCGGCAGGTCGGTCGCGTAGACCCGGCCGAGCTCGTCCGCGCCCTGGTGGACGTGGATCAGCGTCTGGCGGGTCTTCGGGATGTCGAGCAGCGTGTAGCCGCCGGTCGTCGCTTCACCGAGGCGCGGCCCGAGCGCGAACAGCAGGTCCGCCTCGCGGATGCGCCGCGCGAGCGCGGGATTGATGCCGAGCCCGACGTCGCCCGCGTAGTTCGGATGCGCGTTGTCGAAGGTGTCCTGATAGCGGAACGCGCACGCGACCGGCAGCTGCCAGCGCTCGACGAAGGTGCGCAGGTTCGCGCACGCGTCGATCGTCCAGCCGCTGCCGCCGACGACGACCAGCGGCCGCTCGGCGCGCGCGAGCCGCTCGCGCAGCTCGTCCATCTGCGCGGCGGACGGCGCGGCCGCGACGCGCTTCGCGGGCGGCGCGACCGGCTGCGAAGCGCACGGCTCGGACAGCACGTCCTCCGGCAGCGCGAGCACGACCGGGCCCGGCCGGCCCGACATCGCGACGTGGAACGCGTGGCTCAGGTATTCGGGGATGCGGCGCGGGTCGTCGATCTGCGCGACCCATTTCGCCATCTGGCCGAACATGCGACGGTAGTCGATTTCCTGGAACGCCTCGCGGTCGAGGTGTTCGCGCGCGCACTGGCCGATGAACAGGATCATCGGCGTCGAATCCTGGAACGCGGTGTGCACGCCGATCGACGCGTGCGTCGCGCCGGGCCCGCGCGTGACGAACGCGACGCCGGGGCGGCCGGTCAGCTTGCCGACCGCCTCCGCCATGTTCGCGGCGGCCGCCTCGTGGCGGCAGACGACCGTCTGGAGGCGCGCGGTGTGGTCCGCGAGCGCATCGAGCACGGCCAGAAAGCTCTCGCCCGGCACGCAGAACGCGCGTTCGACGTGATTGGCGAGCAACGCATCGACGAGCAGGCGCGCGCCGTTGACGCCGCGCGGCTCGAGATCCTCGGAATGCGACATGGGATGCCGTCTCCCTGGGTAGCGGGACGTACAGCTTACGCCGGTTCGGGGGCGGGTGAAAAGTGCCGGAACGCGGATGGGGGGGAAAGATCAACGGCTGGCCGGACGGCCAGCTTGTGCGCGTCCGCCAACCGGTGAAAAGTACCGCAACGGGTGCCGAGTCGAATCCCGACCCGGATCGCTGAAGTTACGCCGCCAAGTAACAATAAGATGGTCGCTCATTCTTGCACTGCACTGGAATCCGAACGCATGCGAGGATCGTGCCGCCATCATGGACTTCATCGGCCAGGACAACCCCGTGGCCGCGCTGGAGCTGGACGAACTGATCGATGAAATGGCCGACGCGTTGCCGGCGCATGTCGAGCTGTATCGGCCGGGGCGCGTGCAAGGCACGCGCGAGAGGGTGATCGCGCCGAACGACGCGCTCGCGTATCGGATCCGGAAAGCCGAGGGTGTGATCGAAACTCTGCGCGTGCTGCATGCCGGGCAGCAGTGGCCGTAGCGAAAAAGGCCGGGGCTTGAATGAATGATGCCAACCGGAGCCGTCGATGTGTGCTCGGGGGGAGGGCGAGGCGCCCCCGAAGCCAATGCCGCCACGGCGACGCACTCCCGAGCTGTCAGGGATGCATCTTTTCCGATGTGGCAATTGGCGTAGGTCAATGTACACACATGGATTTACATTTTGCCGGAGGTGGACTAATGTACATCCATCGTACATCCGTATTTGGAGGTAACCATGCATACCACCCGAGTATTCAGGAACGGCAACTCCCAAGCAGTGCGTATTCCTGCGGACCTCGCTTTCGAGCGCAGCGACATCGAACTCGAAATCGAGCGAGTGGGCGATGAAATTCGCATTCGACCTGCTCGGCGGCCGTTGGCTGGCGTGCTCGAGAAGTTCGCGAAATTCGGGCCGGATTTCATGTCCGACGGACGTGGCGAGCACGAGCAGGCCGAACGCGAGGGTCTGTGATGCCGCGTTACATGCTCGATACCAACATGTGCATCTACCTGATGAAGAACCAGCCGGAGCAGGTCGCGAAACGCTTTGCGCGGTACTACGTCGGTGACGTGGTGATGTCGGCGATCACCTATGCCGAACTCGAATATGGCGTCACGGTCTGCGCGAATCCCGATCGCGAGCGCCGAAATCTCGCGGCGTTGATCGAGGACATTCCCGTCGCCCCGTTCGGTGTGGCGGCGGCGCGGGCCTACGGGCCGGTCCGGGAGGCAACGCGGGAGCGCAAGAAAGGCCATCTGGACAAGCTGATCGCTGCGCATGCGATTTCGCTTGACGTTGTACTCGTGACCAACAACGAGCGGGACTTTGCCGGCTATCCCGCTGTGAGGCTGGAGAACTGGCTGAACGATTAGGAGCCGTTTCCGCCTTCAGTGGAAACGGCTCTCGCACCCCACCATCAGCACTCGACGATATTCACCGCCAGCCCGCCGCGCGACGTTTCCTTGTACTTCGTCTTCATGTCCGCGCCGGTTTCGCGCATCGTCTTGATCACCGAATCGAGCGACACGTAGTGCGTGCCGTCGCCGCGCAGCGCCATGCGCGCCGCGTTGACCGCCTTCACCGACGCCATCGCGTTGCGCTCGATGCACGGAATCTGCACCATCCCGCCGACCGGGTCGCAGGTGAGGCCGAGGTTGTGCTCCATTCCGATCTCGGCTGCGTTCTCGACCTGTCGCGGCGTGCCGCCGAGCACCGCGGCGAGCGCGCCCGCCGCCATCGAGCACGCGACCCCGACTTCACCCTGGCAGCCGACTTCCGCGCCGGAGATCGACGCGTTCAGCTTGTACAGGATGCCGATCGCGGCGGCCGTCAGCAGGAAGTCGATCACGCCCTGCTCGTTCGCGCCCGGCGTGAAGCGCGTGTAGTAATGCAGCACCGCGGGGATGATGCCGGCCGCGCCGTTGGTCGGCGCGGTGACGACGCGCCCGCCGGCCGCGTTTTCCTCGTTGACCGCGATCGCGTACAGGTTGATCCAGTCGATCATCGACAGCGGGTCCTGCAGCGCGCGCTCCGGGCTGCCCGTCAGCGTGCGATAGAGCTGCGGCGCGCGGCGCTTGACCTGGAACGGGCCGGGCAGGTTGCCGTCCGCGTCCGGGTTGCCGATCCCGCAGCCGCGCGACACGCACGACTGCATCACGCTCCAGATCTTCAGCAGGCCGTCGCGGGTTTCTTCCTCGGTGTGCCACGCGCGCTCGTTATCCCACATCAGCTGCGCGATCGACTTGCCGGTCGACTCGGTCAGCGCGAGCAGTTCCGCCGCGTTGGTGAACGGGTGCGTCATCTGCTCGGCGGCGCTCAGCACCTTGGTGTTCGGCGCGCCGGCCGTCACGACGAAGCCGCCGCCGACCGACAGGTAGGTGCGCTCGACCAGCACCGCGCCACTCGCGTCGGTCGCGCGCAGCTTCATCCCGTTCGGATGCTCGGGCAGCGCCTGGCGGTAGAACGCGATGTGCTCCTTCAGGACGAACGGAATCGGGTGCTTGCCGAGCAGCGCGAGCGTCTTCGACGTGCGCACGGCTTCGAGCCGGGCGGCGATCGTTTCGGGATCGACGGTGTCGGGCGCGTCGCCGAGCAGGCCGAGCATCACGCCGCGGTCGGTGCCGTGGCCCTTGCCGGTCGCGCCGAGCGAGCCGTACAGCTCGACCTTCACGTTGGCGGTCGCGTCGAGCTGCCCGTCGCGCTCGAGGCCCTGGACGAACATCAGCGCGGCGCGCATCGGGCCGACCGTGTGCGAGCTGGACGGGCCGATGCCGATCTTGAAGAGGTCAAACACGCTGACTGCCATTTTGTTTCCTGTGTTGCTGTAAGTAGTCTAGCGCGCCTGCAGCGGCAAGCACGCGGCTAGCCATGCGGGCGGCGTCGGGGATAGCTGCTGCGCGACGCGGGCGTAGCGCCCGTCGAGCCGCGCGGCCAGATGAAAGAGCTCGGTGGCGTTTTTCGGGTCCCACTGCCCCGTGTAGCCGGGAAGGCCGGCTTCGCGCCGCTTCGCGTCGAACGCGACCGGCGAATGCACGAATTCGTCATGCGTTTTCTCGCCGCGCGCGTACGGCACGAGCCAGTCGAGCGCGGCCGCGAGCGTCGCGCCGTTCGCGCCCTTTTCGCGCAGCCAGTTGCGGTTGAAGCGGCGCGCGGCGAGCGCGGCGGTCACGAGCGGCTGCAGGTCGTACACCGCGTAGTGCAGCGCATCGCGCTCCGTGAAGTCGTAGGTCGTGCCGTCCGCGGCGATGTTGTCGGCGAGATGCTCGACGAACAGGCGCTGCGCGGCGTTCATCATCTTGCGGTCGCCGAGCGTGAACGCGGACAGCGCGATCAGCTTGATCCGGTGGCTCTGCCAGTTGTTGCGCCAGGTGCCGGCGAGCGGGCGCTTCTGCGCGTCGATCTGCGCGACGTAGCCGGCGCCGAGCTTCGCGATGAACGCCGACGCGGCGTTGCGGGTCTTCACCGGCAGCGCGCTCGCGGTCATGTCGTACGCAAGGATCAGGCTGTCGAAGCGGGTCTCGTCGATCGGGTTGAAGCTCGGCTGGTAGGTGGCGACCCACGCGGACAGGAAGCGGTCGACGAACTGCAGGTAGCGCGGATCGTTGGTCACGCGCCACGCGAGCGCGGCGTCGCGCATCAGGTCCATGTCCTTCATCGCGGCGACGCTCTGGTCGTAGAGCCCTTCGTGCGGCAGCGTGCCTTCGGTGTGCACGCGCGGCAGCGCCTTCGGCTGCTCGCCGAGATGCGCGTCGACGCCGCGGATCAGCGCCTGCACGCCCGGCTCGGCCTGGGTCGTCTCGCTCGACTGCAGCGCGGGCGCCGCGCAGAAATTCATCGCCGCGCGCGCCGCGCCCGACGCGCCGAGACCGGCGGCGGCGAGCGACAGCGACGCGACGAGCGTCGGCACGAACCGGCGGGCGCGCACGCGCCGCGCGTCGCGGTCCGGAAACATCGGACGCACCATGCGGAACTCCTTCATTGGCTGGATCGCGTGTGATGTTAGCCGGATTGGCGGACGAACGTGAGGCGGATTGGCGCCCCACGCAAAAACCGCACGCAACCCGGAAGATTGCGTGCGGCGCGGCATCGGACGAACCGGGAAAGACGCGCGCGTTACGCGTATTCCGACATCGGCACGCACGCGCAGAACAGGTTGCGGTCGCCATAGGCGTTGTCCGCGCGGCCGACGGGCGGCCAGTACTTGTTCGTGCCGAGCGACGCGACCGGATACGCGGCCTGCTCGCGCGAGTACGCGTGCGGCCATTCGTTCGCGGTGACGACGGCGGCCGTGTGCGGCGCGTGGCGCAGCGGGTTGTCCTCGCGATCGGCGCGGCCTTCCTCGACCGCGCGGATTTCCTCGCGGATCGCGATCATCGCGGCGATGAAGCGGTCGAGCTCCTCCTGCGATTCGGATTCGGTCGGCTCGACCATCAGCGTGCCCGGCACCGGGAAGCTCATCGTCGGCGCGTGGAAGCCGTAGTCCATCAGGCGCTTCGCGACGTCGTCGACGGTGATGCCGCTCGAGTCCTTGATCGGACGCAGGTCGAGAATGCACTCGTGCGCGACCAGCCCGCCCGGGCCCGAGTACAGCACCGGGTAATGCGGCGCGAGGCGCTTCGCGATGTAGTTCGCGTTGAGGATCGCGGTTTCCGTCGCGGCGGTCAGGTTTTTCGCGCCCATCATCGCGATGTACATCCACGAGATCGGCAGGATCGACGCCGAGCCGTACGGCGCCGCCGACACCGCGCCGATGCCTTCCTCGCCCCGCGCGTAGCCGGTCGAGCGCTGGTTCGGCAGGAACTTCGCGAGGTGCGCGCCGACCGCGACCGGGCCGACGCCCGGGCCGCCGCCGCCGTGCGGGATGCAGAAGGTCTTGTGCAGGTTCAGGTGCGATACGTCGCCGCCGAACTGGCCCGGCGCGGTCAGGCCGACCATCGCGTTCATGTTCGCGCCGTCGACGTACACCTGGCCGCCGTGCGCATGCACGATCTCGCAGATCTCGCGCACGTTCTGCTCGAACACGCCGTGCGTCGACGGATACGTGATCATGATCGCCGCGAGGTCCTTCGCATGCTCGTCGGCCTTCGCCTTCAGGTCGTCGATGTCGACGTTGCCCTGCGCGTCGCACGCGACCACCACGACCTTCATGCCGGCCATGTGCGCGGACGCGGGGTTCGTGCCGTGCGCGGACGCCGGGATCAGGCAGACGTCGCGGTGGCTTTCGCCGCGCGACGCGTGGTACGCGTGGATGATCAGCAGGCCCGCGTACTCGCCCTGCGAGCCCGCGTTCGGCTGCAGCGACACGGCCGCGTAGCCGGTTGCCGCGACGAGCATCTGCTCGAGCTGGTCGATCATCTCGCGGTAGCCGACGGTCTGCCCGGCCGGCGCGAACGGGTGGATCTGGCCGAATTCGGGCCACGTGACGGGCAGCATCTCCGACGTCGCGTTCAGCTTCATCGTGCACGAGCCGAGCGGGATCATCGAGCGGTCGAGCGCGAGGTCCTTGTCCGACAGGCTGCGCAGGTAGCGCAGCATTTCCGTTTCCGAATGGTGGCGGTTGAACACGTGGTGCGTCAGGTACGCGCTCGTGCGTTCGAGGCCGGCCGGCAGCGCGGCGGTGCCGGGCAGGCCCGCGTCGAGCGCGTCGACGTCGGGCGCGGTGCCGCCCGCGGCTTGCGCGAAGATCGCGAGCAGGGTGGCGAGGTCGCCGCGCGTCGTCGTCTCGTCGACCGAGATGCCGACCTGCGTGGCGCTCACGCGGCGCAGGTTGATGCGTTGCGCGGCTGCGAGTTCGTGGAGCTGCGCGGTGCGCGCGCCGGTGTCGATCGTCAGCGTGTCGAAGAACGTGTCGTTGACGGTCGCGAAGCCGAGCTGCTTCACGCCGGCGGCGACGAGCGCCGCGATGCGGTTCACGCGCAGCGCGATCGTCTTCAGGCCGTGCGGGCCGTGGTAGACCGCGTACATGCTCGCCATGATCGCGAGCAGCGCCTGCGCGGTGCACACGTTCGACGTCGCCTTCTCGCGGCGGATGTGCTGTTCGCGCGTCTGCAGCGCGAGACGCAGCGCGGGCTTGCCCTGCGCGTCGACGGTCACGCCGACGAGACGGCCCGGCATCTGGCGCTTGAATTCGTCGCGCACGGCCATGTAGGCGGCGTGCGGGCCGCCGAAGCCCATCGGCACGCCGAAGCGCTGCGAGTTGCCGACCGCGACGTCCGCACCCCAGTCGCCGGGCGGCGTCAGCACGGTGAGCGCGAGCAGGTCAGCCGCGACGACCACGTGGCCGCCGGCTGCGTGGATGGCTTCGGTGAGTGCGCGGTAGTCGCGCACGTCGCCGTTTACGCCCGGATATTGCAGCAGCACGCCGAACGCGTTCGACTGCGCGGCGTCGGCGGCGGGGCCGGTCTTGACCTCGATGCCGACCGGCAGCGCGCGGGTGCGGATCACTTCGAGCGTCTGCGGCAGCACGTCGTCGGCGACGTAGAACACGTTCGATTGCGGCTTGCCGACGCGCTGCAGCAGCGTCATCGCCTCGGCCGCGGCGGTCGCCTCGTCGAGCAGCGACGCGTTCGAGATCGCGAGGCCCGTGAGGTCGGCGACCATCTGCTGGTAGTTCAGGAGCGCCTCGAGGCGGCCCTGGGAGATTTCAGGCTGGTACGGCGTGTACGCGGTGTACCACGCCGGGTTTTCGAGCACGTTGCGCAGGATCACCGCCGGGGTGTGCGTGTCGTAGTAGCCCTGGCCGATGTACGAGCGGAACACCTGGTTCTTGTCTGCGAGCGCGCGCAGCGCGGCGAGCGCTTCGGCTTCGCTCTTCGGTTGCGCGAACGGGCCGAGCGGCAGCGTTTCGGCGCGGCGGATCGATGCGGGGATCACGGCGTCGATCAGGGCGGCGCGCGTCGCGAAGCCGAGCGTGTCGAGCATCGCCTGCTGGCTGGCGGCGTCGGGGCCGATATGGCGTTCGGCGAACGCGTCGTGCGTTTCGAGCGCGGCGAGCGAGAGGGGCGTGCGGTTCATCAGGCGGTCCGGGTGTTCGAGCTTCATGGCAATCCTGCGGTCGCGGGGCGCGGCCCGTCCTGCCGGGCCGGCGCGCCGCGCGATTCGTGAGTAGTTGGGTTAGCCGACCAGCTTCGCGTAGGCGGCTGCGTCGAGCAGGTTGTCGGTCGATGCGCCGTCGGCGAGCTTGATCTTGAAGAGCCACACGCCGTATGCGTCGCTGTTCACTTCTTCCGGCGCGTCGGCGGCGTCCGCGTTGATGGCGACCACTTCGCCCGACACGGGCGAGTAGATGTCCGACGCGGCTTTCACCGACTCGACGACGCCGACCGCGTCGCCTGCCTTCACCTGCTTGCCGACCGGCGGCAGTTCGAGGAAGACGATGTCGCCGAGCGTGTTCTGCGCGTGATCGGTGATGCCGATCGTCAGCGTGCCGTCCGCTTCGGTGCGGATCCATTCGTGTTCGTCGGTGTACTTCAGATCGGCCGGGACGTTGCTCATCGGATGCTCCTGAATAGAAAGGGTGTGATTCTTCGTTCGGGCGCGCCGCGCGGACGCGCCGGGTGTCGTTTCGCCGGGCGCCATGCCGCCCGGCCCTCCGGGTCGTTACGCAGCGAGGACCTTGCCGTTGCGCACGAACGGCAGTTTTACCACGCGCGCGGGAAGTTGCTTGTCGCGAATCTGCACCTGCACGGTGTCGCCGATCTGCACGGCCGCGGGCACGCGCGCAAAGGCGATCGACTCCTGCATCGACGGCGAGAACGTGCCGCTCGTGATCTCGCCTTCGCCGTGCGGCGTGACGACCTTCTGGTGCGCGCGCAGCACGCCGCCCGCCTTGCCGTTCTCCTTCTGCAGGATCAGGCCGACGAACGCGGCGCGGGTGCCGTCGCGCTCCAGCGCGTCGCGGCCGACGAACGCGCGCGGCGCCGACAGGTCGACCGTCCACGCGAGGCCCGCGTCGAGCGGGGAAACGGTTTCATCCATGTCCTGGCCGTACAGGTTCATGCCGGCCTCGAGGCGCAGCGTGTCGCGCGCGCCGAGCCCGCACGGGCGCACGCCGTTTTGCTGCAGCGCGTTCCACAGTGCTTCGACATGGACGGCCGGAACGATCACCTCGAAACCGTCTTCGCCGGTGTAGCCGGTGCGCGCGACGGTGAGGTCGCCGAACGGCGTGCCCGCGACCTGCGCGGCGTTGAACGGCTTGAGCTCGCTCGTCGCGGCGCGCGCGGCGGGGATCGTCGTCCAGGCTTTTTCACGGGCGTTCGGGCCCTGCACGGCGACGATCGCGAAATCGCGGCGCGGCGCGATCGTGACGCCGTAGCCGCCTTGCTCGTTGAGCTGGTTGAACCACGCGATGTCCTTCTCGGCGGTGCCGGCATTGACGACGACGCGGAAGAATTCCTCGGTGAAGTAATAGACGATCAGGTCGTCGATGACGCCGCCCTGCGGATTGAGCAGGCACGAGTAGAGCGCCTTGCCGGGCGTCTTGAGCTTGCCGACGTTGTTCGCGACCGCATGCTCGAAGAACGCGCGCACGCGGCTGCCGGTGAAATCGACGACGCACATGTGCGACACGTCGAACATGCCGGCGTCGGTGCGCACGGCCTGATGCTCTTCGATTTGCGAGCCGTAGTTGACGGGCATGTCCCAGCCGCCGAAATCGACCATGCGGGCGTTGAGCGCGCGGTGCGCGGCGTTGAGCGGGGTATGTTTCAGTGCAGTCATCGAGGCCTCAGGCAAGGCGCTTGCGCGCGGGACAATACGGCGATGTGCCGACCGCCGCGGCCTTGGGCCTGCGGGCGGTGCTGTACATGCCCCTCTGTCCTCGATACCTGAGAGATTGCGCCGCGGGCCAGGCCCAACGAACGCGCGCCCCTTCGGTGGGCAGCCTGCCCGCGCTGCATTCGCGCAGCGGGCTACTGCCGCTCTCCAGAGTGCGAAGACCGCGGCCTGCGACGTGCGCAGGCGGGATGCTTCGACGCGGCCGGTCCTTTTGCCTGAGAGTTTGCGGGTGTGCCCCTTCGGCGGCGCGACCGGCGTTTCAGCAACGCGGTCACACGCTCTCCCGACGCGTGCGGGCGACTGTACGCGAGCCCGGAAGCCTTGTCAATTTGGGCAAATCGGTGTCGCTTCGCGACAAGCGGCGGCAGGGCGCCGCCGCGTTTTTCGTCCGGCTGCGGCCGGCGTCACTCGCCGATCGCGCGCGCCGCGGTGTCGAGTTCCTGGTTCAGCACGCGCTGCTCGTCGCCGGACAGGCCGCCGCCGTGCTGCGTGGCCATGTCGTTCGCTTCCTGGCGGATCACGTCGAGGCGGTGGTGGAGCTGCGCGCCGTACGGCGGCGGATAGTAGCCGCCATTGACGCGCGAATCGATCCGGCGATGCAGGTTGTCGATCCGCCCCTGGATCTGCTGCGCGCGCTCGAAGCCGACGACCTGCGGACTGGGTTGCGGGGCGACTTGCGGGGCGGGGCGGGGCGGCGGCGGCGGCGCCGGGCGACGCTGCGGCGGCTCGACGATGCATGCCGCGAGCGAGGAAACCAGGGCGCAGCACACTGCCGCGCGAATCAACCGTTGCATCAAAATTCTCCTGACGGTGTGGTGTCGGTTTGGTGTCGGATCGACTTTTTTGAGAAACGCATCAGACAGGAGCACCGCTGACTTTCGTTCCCGCGCCATTTGTAACCGATTGTTCAGGCTTGGGCCGCTCAGACCATCTTGCGCACGAACGGCAGGCGCCTTCCTTCGTGCTCGCTTTGCGCGGCGAGCTCGATGATCGTCATCACGTCGACCGCGTCTTGCGGCGTGACCGGGAACGGCGCGCCTTCGCGGATCGACGCGGCGAGCGCGCGGTAGAACTCCGCGTACTGGCCGTCGAGCGTCGGCACCGGGCGCTCGGTTTCGACGTCGCCGTCGAGCACGCGCAGCACGCCGGGCGGGTTGCCGCCGCCGAACTCGACGTCGTCGGGCGTGAGGCCGGCCTTCAGCTGGTCTTCCTGCGTGTCGAGCCCGAACTTCTGGTAGCTCCCGCACGTGCCGTGCAGCGTGAAGCGCGCCGGCTCGATCGCCGACAGCGCGCTCGCGTGCAGCGCGACGTCCTTGTCCGGGTAGCCGAGCTGCAGGTGGACGAAGTCGGGCGCCGAACCCTTGTCGCGGCGGGTCTTGACGGTCGCGCTCACCGTGTCGGGCAGGCCGAACAGCGCGAGCGCCTGGTCGATCAGGTGCGGGCCGAGGTCGAGCAGCAGGCCGCCGCCGCGCGCGGCTTCCTCGCGCCAGCGCACGCGCACCTGCGGCCGGAACCGGTCGAAATGCGATGTCGCACAGGTGATGCGGCCGAGCTCGCCGGATTCGACGAGGCGGCGCACGGTGAGGAAGTCGCCGTCCCAGCGGCGGTTGTGGAACGGCGCGAACACGCGGCTGCGGGCGTTCGCTAGCCGCGCGAGCGCGAGCGCCTCGTCGGACGTCAGCGTCACCGGCTTGTCGACGACGACGTGGCGGCCCGCGTCGAGCACCTGCCGCGCGAGCGCGAAGTGCGTGTCGTTCGGCGTGGCGATCACCACGCACTCGATGTCGTCAAGGGCCAGCAGTGCGTCAAGATCGGCCACGATGCGGGCATCCGGATACGCGGCCTGCGCGCGGTCCGGCTGCCCGGTGGCGATCGCGGCGACCTGCGTGCGGCCGCTCGCCGCGATCACCGGCGCGTGGAACGTTGCGCCGGCGAAACCGAAACCCATCAAACCAATCCTGAGCAATGACGACATGGCATTCCTTGGCAACAAGCGAAACGTGAGGACGGCGCGCCGTAACGGCGCGATGACGACCGGCTATTTTGGCACGACGGCGGTCTCGAATCCGGCGCGATTTTTGCGCTCGCGCACGTCGGGGCGCGCGGCGTGGCCCGCGCCGGCTCAGCCGTCCAGCCGCTGCCGCAGCGCGGCGGCCGCCTGCGCGGCCCACGACGCGCACGCGGCCGCGCCCGGATGGAAGCCGTCGGAGGCCATCAGGTGCGGCTCGAGCGGCACCGTGCAGGGCAGGAACGTGCAGCGCGGCTGCGTTGCGGCCCAGCCGGCGAGCGTCGCGTTGAGCCGCTTCGCGCGCAGGCCGAGATACCACCGCAGCGGCTGCGGCAGCGCGGGAAAGCGCTCCATCGGCGGCACCGCGGACAGGATCATGTGCTCGACCCCGAAGCGCGTGGCGAGCAGCGCGACGAGCGTCGCCTGCGCCGCGCGCCAGCGGGCTGGCGGCACGCCCGCCGTCACGTCGTTGACGCCGAGCGACGTGACGGCCGCGTCGAACGCGTCGGCCGGCTCGGCGGCGAGCCAGTCGACGAGATCCTGCGTCGTCATGCCGGTGCGCGCGAGCAGCTTCCAGCTCACCCGGCGAAACGGCGCAAGGGCGTTCGAGAGCTGCCCGGAGAGCGCGTCGCGCTGCGTCGCCACGCCGACGCCCGCGGCGGCGGAATCGCCGAGCACGAGCAGGCGCAGCGGCGGGCCGTCGCCGGTCACGCCGCTGCGCGGGCCGGCCGCTTCCTCGAGGCGCGGGGTGACGCGGCGCACGTAGCGTCCCTGCGCGAGCAGCAGCGGGCCGAGCGCGGCGGTGGCGAACTGGTATCCCATGGTGTCGATCCGGTGACGATATCTCTATATATAGAGGGGGCAATGGCCCGCGGCCGCTCATTGTCGCGCAACCGCCACCGCGCGTACCCGAATTGGCCGAACGGACGGGGACGCTTGCCCCGTCCGCCCGCACAGCCCCGCCCGGCGGGGCTCCGGAATCCGCCGCCGCGGCCGTGTTAGCATGCGCGTCCTGCCCGTGCGTCCGCATGCCCGACCTGACGCCCCGCGCGCGGCATCCTCCCGGCGTCCCGCCGTCAACCGCAACACCATCCGCAACCATGTCCGCAGGCCTCAATCCCGCTCAGAACGAAGCGGTGCGCTATCTCGACGGTCCCTGCCTCGTGCTCGCCGGCGCGGGCAGCGGCAAGACCCGCGTCATCACGCAGAAGATCGCGCACCTGATCGAAGCCAAGGGCTTCGAGCCGCGCCACATCGCCGCCGTCACGTTCACCAACAAGGCGGCCGCCGAAATGCGCGAGCGCGTGTCGAAGCTGCTCGAAGGCAAGACGCTCACGACGCCCGGCAAGGAAGGCCGCAAGGTGCCCGTGAACCAGCTCACCGTCTGCACGTTCCACTCGCTGGGCGTGCAGATCCTGCGCCAGGAGGCCGAGCACGTCGGCCTGAAGCCGCAGTTCTCGATCATGGATTCGGACGACTGCTTCGGGATGATCCAGGAGCAGATCGGCACGACCGACAAGGGCCTGATCCGCAAGATCCAGAGCACCATCTCGCTGTGGAAGAACGGCCTCATCATGCCCGAGGAGGCGATGACGATCGCCGCCAACGAGGACGAGCACCAGGCCGCGCTCGTCTACCGCAACTACGTCGCGACGCTGCACGCGTACCAGGCGGTCGACTTCGACGACCTGATCCGCCTGCCCGCCGAGCTGTTCGCGCGCAACGAGCAGGTGCGCGACCGCTGGCAGAACAAGCTGCGCTACCTGCTGATCGACGAGTACCAGGACACCAACGCGTGCCAGTACGAGCTGCTGAAGCTGCTCGCCGGCCCGCGCGCGGCGTTCACCGCGGTGGGCGACGACGACCAGGCGATCTACGGCTGGCGCGGCGCGACGCTCGAGAACCTCGCGCAGCTCGGCAAGGATTTCCAGAAGCTGCACGTGATCAAGCTCGAGCAGAACTACCGGTCGACGGTGCGCATTCTTACCGCCGCGAACAACGTGATCGCGAACAACCCGAAGCTGTTCGAGAAGAAGCTGTGGTCCGAGCACGGGATGGGCGACTCGATCACCGTCACGCCGTGCAACGACGAGGAGCACGAGGCCGAATCGGTCGTGTTCCGGCTGTCCGCGCACAAGTTCGAGCGGCGCGCGCAGTTCCGCGACTACGCGATCCTGTATCGCGGCAACTTCCAGGCGCGGATCTTCGAGCAGGTGCTGCGGCGCGAGCGGATCCCGTACGTGCTGTCCGGCGGCCAGTCGTTCTTCGACAAGGCCGAGATCAAGGACCTGTGCGCGTACCTGCGCCTGATCGCGAACGCCGACGACGATCCCGCGTTCATCCGCGCGATCACGACGCCGCGCCGCGGCATCGGCAACACGACGCTGGAAGCGCTCGGCTCGTTCGCGGGGCAGGCGAAGGTGTCGTTGTTCGAGGCCGTGTACATGGGCGGCATCGAGGCGCGGCTGTCCGCGCGCCAGGTCGAGCCGCTGCGGATGTTCTGCGACTTCATCCAGCGGCTGACCGAGCGCGCGGACAAGGATCCCGCGACCGTCGTGCTCGACGACATGATGGAGGCGATCCACTACGAGGCCTACCTGTACGACGCGTTCGACGAACGGCAGGCGCAGTCGAAATGGCAGAACGTGCTCGAATTCCTCGAATGGCTGAAGCGCAAGGGCACCAAGCCCGAGGCGGCGGAGGCCGTCGATGGCGAGGCGGAGGGCTTCCACAACGCCGACGGGCTTGCCGATACCGGCAAGAACCTGCTCGGCCTGATCCAGACCGTCGCGCTGATGTCGATGCTCGAAGGCAAGGAGGAGGACCCGGATGCGGTGCGGCTGTCGACCGTGCACGCGTCGAAGGGGCTCGAGTATCCGCACGTGTTCCTGGTCGGCGTCGAGGAGGGCATCATGCCGCACCGCGGCGGCAGCGAGGACGACGGCCCGATCGACAGCGAGCGGATCGAGGAGGAGCGCCGGCTGATGTACGTTGCGATTACGCGCGCGCAGCGCAGCCTGCACCTGAACTGGTGCAAGAAGCGCAAGCGGGCGCGCGAGACGGTCGTGTGCGAGCCGTCGCGCTTCATCCCGGAGATGGGGCTCGACGAAGCGCCGCCGCCCACGCCGGAGGAAGCGCCGATGACGCCGAAGGATCGGCTCGCGAGCCTGAAGGCACTGCTGCAGAAGTGATTGCGGCCGCGTGACGGACGGCCAGGCAAAACCCCCGCGATGCTTGCCGCAGCGCGGGGGTTTTTCGTTGGGCCGGCCTGAGCGCTACTTCGCCGCGTTGACCATGTAGTCGACGGCGGCCTTCACGTCGGCGTCCGACGCGTTCGACCCGCCCTTCGGCGGCATCGCGCCCTTGCCGTGCAGCGCGTAGTTGTAGACCGTGTCCATCGGTTCCTTCAGGCGCGGCGCCCAGTCTTCCTTGCTGCCGAACTTCGGCGCGTTCAGCACGCCGGCCGCGTGGCAGGCCTGGCAGACCTGCGTGTACAGCGCCTTGCCGGCGGACGCGGCGTCGGCGCTGGTCGGCGCGGCCGCCGGCGCTTCGCCCGCCTTCGGGATCGCGGCGATCGCGGCCTGCGCGGCGGCGATCTGCGCGCTCGCGGCCTCGGCGGCGCCCGACGCGGGCGCGGCGCCGGCCGCCGCCGCCGCGTTGGCGGCCGGCGCGGCGGGCTCGGGGAAGTTCGCGCCGTCGTTGTTCGCCATGTAGACGATCGCGCGGGCGATCTCGTAGTCGCTGTAGTCGTCCGGGCTCGTGCCGCCGCGCGGGGGCATCGCGCCCTTGCCGGCGAGTGCGGTCTTCAGCATCGTGTCGAAGCCCTGCGAGATGCGCGGCGCCCAGTCGTCCTTGCTGCCGAATTTCGGCGCGCCCGCGGCGCCCGTGCCGTGGCAGGTCACGCACACGGCCTTGTAGACTTCCTCGCCCGTCTTGTAGGTGCGCGGCGCATTGGCGTCCTTCACGTCGACCTGCGCGAGCGGCGCGATGCGCTTCGCCACCTGTTCGTCGGACAACGCGTCGGTGCCCGCGCCGGAACGGAACGCAACGTTGGCGTAGGTGGCGAACAGGATGATGAGGACGATCGGAATCGCGAACGACGCGATGATGAGGGCGATCAGCTGCCGGGGCGTCTGGATGGGAGATTTGTGGGGTGCTTCGCTCATGCTTGCCTCGTCTCCGTGAATAGGAATTGTGAGCGGTGCAACGGCAAAATGGCTGTGCAAAGAAGCACGGACGATTATAGACGGAACGTTTACATCACGGCGAGCGGCGCGGCGGCGCGTGTTTACCCGCACGATCGCCGCCCGGCGGGCGATTCACCGGCATGGTGGACGCGTCATGGGAAACCGGGTATCCTTGCCGTCTTGCCATCCGTGGTCGGCCAGTATCTGGGGTCGCTCCACTGTCACACAGGCGCCCGTAGCTCAATGGATAGAGTACTGCCCTCCGAAGGCAGGGGTTGCTGGTTCGATCCCAGCCGGGCGCGCCAATCGCAGTAAGGCTTTCAGCGGTATCCCTCCGTCGTCGGACAGACTCGTTGCAGCTAGACTGCAGCCAGCATCGGCGCGGGCTCGGCCGTCAGCGGCGCGACCCAGTGCGCCAGGTGGTCGGCCGACAGGTGCGCGTATCGCTGCACCATTTCCATCGTTTCCCAGCCGCCCAGCTCCTTGAGCACCTGGAGCGGCGTGCCGCGCTGTACGTGCCAGCTCGCCCACGTGTGCCGCAGGTCGTGCCAGCGGAAGTCGTGGATGTGCGCGCGGTCCAGCGCCTTGCGCCAAGCTGTCGTCGTGGTCTGATAGACCGGCTTGCCCTGGTAGACGAACACGCTGCCGGCGAACCCGGGCGCGCGCTTCGTCGCGAGCTGGCGGCGCAGCACGGCGATCGCCGTGTCCGACAGCGGCACCGTGATCGCCTTCTTCGCCTTCGCCTGGTCCGGGTGGATCCACGCGACGCGCCGCGCGAGGTCGACCTGCGACCACTGGAGCCCCGTCACGTTCGAGCGGCGCAGCCCGGTCTCGAGGCTGAAGCGCGCCATGTCGGCGAGATGCCCGGGCAGCGCGGCGAGCAGCCGCTCTGCTTCCGCCGGCGACAGCCAGCGGATCCGCTTCGACACGACCTTCGCGCGCTTCGTGACCGGCGCGCGATCCAGCCATTCCCACTCGACGGCCGCGTTCAGCACGGCCTTCAGCACGCCGAGCACGCGGCGCACCGTGCCGTCGCTGACGGTCCGGCCGGTCTCCACGACGCCGTGCCGGGTGCGCACCACGCGCGGCTCCCGCCGTTTCGCGAGCGCGATCGCGTCGATGCGGTTCCGGTCGATGTCGGCCAGCGCGACGCCGGTGAGATGCCGGTCGAGCCAGCGCAGATGCGTCTTCGACGTTTCGAGGCTCGGCAGCCCGTCGCGGTCGACGACGTACCGGACGACCGCGTCGTTCCACGTATGGCGCGGCTTCGTGCCGAGCCGCGCCTGGTTCCACAGGTCCACCTTCAGCCGGTCGTGGAATTCCTGGGCCTGCGCTTTGTCGCGGGTGCCAGTGCTTCCCTGTATCGGCGCTCCGCCGCCAGGGGGGGACAGCTTGTATTGCCAGTTCGGGCTGGTTTTTCGTTTGTAGAGCGACATTCGTTCACTTCCTCCAGCGGTTCGCCCTGCGCCGCTCGCGGGAGCCATTCTCCGGCGAGGTAGCGCTGCAGGGCAGCGATCGAGAACATCCAGCGCTTGCCGACCTTGCGGCCCGGCAGCGCGCCGGCCTTGGCCTTCAGGCGCACCGTTTCAGGGTGCGCGCCGAGCAGGGCCGCCGCGCCGAACAGGTCGACGGTCGCCGCGGGCGCGGCTTCGGCGTGCCGCGCGCCGGGGGGGCAGGCAGCGCAACTCGTGGATCCGTGGCGTGCACGAGAAATGTTCATAACGCATTGATTTTCATGGGTTTTGTTTGCCATCATTCACGCGTGGCGGCCCCGGCAAACTCATGGCGCGAAAAACGGGCAGCGCGTGCGACCGATGGCGACGCGCGCACGACTCGTGGCATCCGATGCCGGTCGATGCCCGCCGCTTCCCGGTTGTCTTTCTTCTTCTTTTTCAATGAGTTGAAGAGGGAGAAGAAAGAGGCGGCCGCGGCCGGCGCGAAACCCGGACTCGTGGCAAAAACGGCCCGACACATGGCGGATCGTGCGCAATGCGCGGCGGCAGTTCGCTCAAGAATCAAGGACTTGCAAGCGGACCTCCGCAAAATCCACGATTCGCGCGCGCTGCCTGCCGGTTCCCCGCAGAGTGCCCCGCCTGCCGGCCGGTTCAGCGGTTCGCCGTTCATGCGCGGCCTCCCTGCAGCGCGTCGGACGCCAGGTCTTCGCGCACGGACACGTGCAGGCCGAACGCGGCCAGGCGCTCGAGCGAAACCGGCGTCAGGTACGGCACGCGGCGCATGTAGATGCGGCGCTCGACCTCCTTCTCGCCGACCACGACGCCGGCGTGCTTGAGCTGCGCCTTGAACACGCGGTCGGACTTCACCGGCAGGCCGTTCCACTTGTCGCGCAGCGCGCTCGTGTGCGCGAGGTGATCCATCACGTGCCCGGTGCGCAGCAGCAGGCAGAACTCGCCGTCGACGGTGTCGAACGTGTACGGATGCTTGTAGTTGCCGCCGTCGATCTCCGACAGCACGGTTTCCATGATCCAGACCCACGGCTCGCGATCGGCGCTCGTCTCGGCGACGTGGCCGTTCATCTCGGCGATCAGGTCGCGCGGGAAGTCGCCTTCGCTCGGGTCCATGCCGGCGAACTCGCACAGGTAGCGCCACGCCAGCGCGACGGCCGCGTAGTTGCCCGCCATGCGCCGCGCGCCGTCGTCCTCGCCGCTCGCGCGGCAGCTGGCCAGCGCCTTGTCGCGCAGCGTCGCGTACTGGTCGAGCATGGCGCGCTTGTCCAGGCCAGCCAGGAATTCGAGCCATTGCCGGACCGGGAAGCGCGGCAGGTCGTCGGGCAGCAGCGGCCCGCGCTTGCCGGTCAGCGTCGTGCGCACCAGCTTGCCGAGCAGGCTGCGCACCGGCACGTCCTCGCCGGCCAGCATCACCGGCGCGCACAGCAGGTATTCGGTCATGTCGCTGCCGCGCCGCGTCACCGTGTACTGGTAGTTCTCCTGCAAGAGACCGACCGCCTTGTCGATCACGTCCTGCCGGCGCGCGGACAGCTCCTCCCAGCCGACCGGATGGCTCGTGTGGCTGATGCTGGTGAGGAGCCGAAATTCGGTCTGCAGCGACTGTCCGGAGAACATCGTGAACGCGAGCGAGCGCTCGAGCCGCTTGATCAGCGTCGACTTGCCCGCGCCCTTGTTGGCCTGGATCGTGAGGTGCGGCCAGAAGCCGAGCAGCGCCTTCAGATGGCCGCCGAGCGCCCACACGAGCGGGATCGTCGCGGCGTTCTGCCGGAACGTCGTCTGGTACGCGGCGATCACGCGGCGCGCGTCGCTGGCGAGGCCGCTCGGGAACGTCAGGTTGTGATACGGGCACTGCTTGTCCGCTTCGGTGAAGTAGCAGTCCGGGCCTTCGTTGACGATCAGCCGGCCGTCGCGCCACGCGAGCCCGACGAAGTTCGCGGCCTGGCGCGCGCCGAGATCCGCGCCGCGCTCGAGGATGTTGACCATCCGCTTGAACGGCGCCGGCGCCCAGATCGGGCCGAACTTGCCCCACTGGTCGACGTTGTGCAGCTGGTCGTCGAGCATCACGCGGCGGATCAGCTGCGCGCCGTGGCGCGGCGCCTGCACCGACACGGCGAAGTAGACGGTCGGCGCCTGGTCGGCGTCGCCCGTCATCGTCGACGTCGCGCTCGCGACCGACACGCGGCTGATGCCGGCGATGCGGAAGCCGCACAGATCCGTCATCACGGGCGTTTCGACACCGGATTCCTCGTTGCGGTCCAGCTTCGTGATGTAGCTCGTGAAGTCGGGCCGCGTGCGGAAGCGCCAGTACTGAGCGAAGTCGTGCGGCGGCAGGAAGATGCGCGGCCGGCCGCGGCGCGTCGCGTCGCCGGGGAGGCCGGCGACCAGCCACGGCTCGAACTGATCGAGCGCGCGCGCCAGCTCGGCCGGGCCGCGCAGCTGCAGGTAGTCGTTCACGTCGTTGATGGGCTGTTGCGTCGTCTCGCCGTCCGCGAGGTCCGCGAGCCAGCCGGCCTGGTCGACGAGCACGGCGCTGATGTTCAGCGCGGTGAGCCGCTCGTGGAGCGCCCATGCGGCTTCCGGGCCGGGGCGGTGGCCGGCGCGCGGGTGGCCGTCCGCGAACGGCTCGTCGTTGTCGAGGCAGATCACGACGTGCTTGCCGCGCAGGAACGCGAAATCGATGCGCTCGACGTTCGCGAGGCCGCGCAGCGCGAGCGCGGCGGTGCCGGGCAGCGCGCAGGTGTCGACCGACAGCGCGTTGATCGCGCTTTCGACGATGACGACGCGCTTCGCCTTGTCGAGCCGGCGCGCGTCGGCGGTCCAGCCGTAGCCGGCCTTGTCGCCCTGGGTCTGCGTCTTGACGCCGCCGTTGAGCGCGGGGTCGACGTAGCGCATGTCGACCGCGACGACGCGCGCGTCGCCCGGCGCGCGCACCACGAACGCGGCGGCCGGGCCGCCGTGGCCGACGTCGCCGGCGGCGACCTTCGGGCTCGTCCACGTGTTGAAGCCGAGCGTGCGCGCGGCGATCGCCGCGTCGAGCGCCGCGGCGGAAATGCCGCGGCCGCCGAGGTATTCACGCACGCGGCCGCGCTCGGCGACGCAGCGGTCGGCGATGTACTCGACGGTCGACTTCTCGCGGCGTTCCGCCGGCGCCGGCCGCTCGGCCGGCAGGCCGTAGGCGTCGTGGAGATAGCGCACGGCGTCGGCGACGGTGCCGCCGCGCGCATGGATCACGAGGTCGATGCACGAGCCGCCGGCGTCGGCGCTGTGGTCGCGCCAGCCGGTGCCGTGCTTCGGGTGGTTCACGTAGATCGACAGGGACGGGCTGCGGTCCTCGTGCTGCGGCGAGTGGTAGAGGGCCCGGTCGCCGCAGCGGCCGCGCTTCAGGCCGAGGCGGCCGGCGAGGTCGTGCAGGTCGATGTGCCGTTTCAGTTGGTCGATCGAAGCCATCGTTTATTGCTGCTGTTCAGGTTGCTGCCGGGGGTGTTGCGCCGGATTGCCGGTCGTGGCGGGCGATGCGACGAGCGCGCGCAGCGCGGCGGCGGATTGCGGGAAGCCGAGCGCCAGGCGATCGCCGAGGGCCGTGACGAAGCCGGCGAGCGCGCGTTGCCGCGCGGCGCTGTCCGGCGGGTTGTCGAAGCTCGGCACGTCGGCGGCCGCCGCGATCGCGGCCCGGAGCACGGCGTCGTGCGGCGCGGGTTCGAGGGAGCGGTTCATGCGCGGGCCTCCCCGGCGGCCGTGCCGGCGAGGTGCGCCGGGCGGCGGAAAATCGCGTGGCCGGCAGGTCGCCGGGCGGCGCGGCCAGGAAGGGGCGAGACGAGGGTCGTGATCATCGCGTGTCCTTTTCGACGGCAAAAAGAAGCCCCTCGCGCCGTTCAGGCGCGATGCGAGGGGCAAGGCAGGGGCGGGAGCTAGGGCGTCAGACGGGCAGTTCGAGCTGCGCCGCGAGGCGTTCGCGCACGTGCGGCGAGAGCGGCAGCTGCAGCGACAGGTTCGGGATCGCGGACGGCGACAGCGTGCGCGCGAATTCCATGTTCACGACGTACGTGTGGCCGCACTCCGGGTTCGTGCACTGGAAGGTGATTTCGCGAAAGGTCAGCGACATTTCGCGGCTGCTGCGCGCGGTGGCGCGCGTGCGGCAGTGCGGGCAGCGGTTCAGGATTCGCATTTCGTCTTGCTCCGGGCGGCCGGCGCGATGCAACGTTGGCCGATTGGCGAGTGGGTGTGTGCGCGCACGTGGTCCAGAATCGACACGTCGCGCGCGGGATCGAGGGACATGAAGGCGCGTCGGTTCAATGGCGCGCGGTGCGGGAGCGGGGCGCGGCGATCGCGCGCAGATGGCTCGCGCCGATGCGGATCAGCTCGCGCGCCATGCTTGAAATCGAGCGGTTGCGCTGCGCGGCGAGCTGCTCGAGCTCGCCGCGTTCGGTCGGCGTCAGCCCGACGTAGACGGGCTTGCCGGACATCGTGCCGCGCGGCGAACGGCGCGGGCCTTTGGAGGTGGTCATGGTCGGTATACTTTGTTGAGATAGTCTTGCGTTACGGTGAGGCTAGTCTAATGAGCAAAAAACGACGCGTCAATTGTTAATGGGTAATTTATGACACAAATCGGGAGTCGCTTGCGAGACGAGCGCTTGCGGATCGGACTCAGCCAGGATGAGTTTGCGACCGTGGGTGGCGTCGCGAGACGCTCGCAGTCCGCGTACGAGTCGGACGAACGCTCTCCCGACGCGGCCTATCTGCTGGCCGTACGCGAGATCGGCGTCGACATCGGCTACGTGCTGACCGGCGAACGGCTTGCCGCCGACGGCGCGGCGGCGGAGCAGGGCGTGCGCGACGCCGACGAGGCGGAAGTGCTCGCGATGTACCGGCAGCTCAACGAAGCCGGCAAGGCGTCGCTGCATGCGTTCCTCGCCAGCTGCATCAACACGGGCGCGATGCTGCAGACGGCGACGCCGCGGCGCGCGAAGCGCCTGTCGGAGAATCGCCGCGCGGCGCTCGACCAGCGCACGGCCGAAAACGTCGATCGCGCGATGGCCGAGCTCGAGCGGCTGAAGGCCGAGCGCGCGGCGAAAGAGCCGAAGAAGTAGGTTGCGCGGCGCCGCGCGCCGGCGTCGGGTGAATCAGGATCCCGTGCATCGACGCCGGCGGACGCGCGCCGGTCCTTTTGCATCCGGCTGCCGCACGAGGCGGCCCGGAGGGCGTCGGCGTTCCCGCTTCGCCGTCGTCCCGCCATCCCGCCATTCGGCGAAATCCCGGTTTCCGTTCCTGTGAAGCTCCCGCCGCCAGTGGCCCGGGTGCATGCTCCCGCGCCCGGGCACGCGCGGGGCCGTGGCATTCGGACGTTTCGCAAAGGCATCGGATAAAATCCGAACAATCACTGTATATCCATACAGTATTGGTTTAGCATTCTGAAAGCCGGCGAGGCTGGCGACGGTGGGAATTCCGAGGCTACCCCCGTCGCGTCAGGCGGCCCCGCCGGTTGATGACTGTGTTTGTGGAGACCGGAAGAATGAACAGCAACAGTGAGCACAACACCGGCACGATTGGCGCGTCGATGCCGGCTGATCATCACGCGGACACCCGCGGGTCGTCGATGTTCACCCCGCGAGTCCGTACGGACCTGACCGCCGATGAGCGGGCCGACGCGCATGCGGCGATCGACACCGCGATGCAGTCGGTCGGCCAGGTGCTCGAGGCCGCGCTGCAGGCGATGGCGAACCTGCGCGATGCGCGCGCGACGTTGACGCAATGCGGCGACGGGCGGGACGCGCGCCTGAATCTCGGCGGGCAGCAGACCTCCCGCTGAGCCGCGGTCATGCCTGACGCCGTCGCGACCGGTCGCGCGACGACGTCCGGAATCGCCACGCAGGCCGGCTTTCCGTCCGGCCCCTCCGTCCTCTCATTCCTCCCGATCCGAGCCGCGCATCCGGCGCCGCGCTAGTGCTTGCCGGACGTCGCGCCACCTTGCTTCTTCTTCGAATCCTGGCGCACCTCGAGCTCGAGCTCCGTCGTGAAGCCTTCGCTGCCGAGCTTGTGCGTCGCCTTCTTCACGAGCCACGGCGTGTCGTCGATTTCCGGCTTGAAGCCCGACACGGTGACGGGCATCTCGGGAAACAGCTCGGGCCGGCCGAGCGCGAGCGTGCAGGTCAGCGTCGCCTGCTGGCGCTGGATGCGCGCGTATTCGGCCTGCGCCGCCGCGTGCGCTTCCGCTTCGGTCGCATAGTCCTGCGGCAGCACCTTCGTGTTCTTGCCCTTCTCGTCGCCGACCACCACCGACTTGCGCTGCGCCTTGCCGTTCGAATGGTAGTGCGCGCGCACCGCCGCGTAGCTGTCGCGCTGCTCGATCTTGTAGTGATGCTGGTCGCCGCTCGCACGCGTGAGCGGCAGCACGTCGAGCGGCTTGCCGCTCGCCGTCTTGCCGCCGCCGATCGGCAGGAACAGCAGATGTCGGGTCTTCACGGTCATCACGGCGTCGTAGCGCTTCGCAAGGCGCGTCAGGAACGACATATCGGATTCGTGCGTCTGGTCGATGTGGTCGATCAGGATCTGCGCGAGCGTCGCGTCGACGGCCGGCTTCAGCCCGTGGCGCGCGGCGATGGCCTGCACGATCGCGCCGATCGTCTGCCGGTGCCAGCTCTTTTCCCGGCGCTCGTGCATGCGGTTCGTCATCGACGCCGAGCGCGCCCTGATCGTGATGATGTCCGGCGCGCCGCTGTGTTCGACCTGGTCGACGGTGAACGTGCCCTTGTCGACGAGCGGCTCGCCGACCCAGCCGATCGACACCGCGATGCTCGCGCCGCGCAGCGGGATCGCGAACGTGTTCTGCGTGTCGTCGATCACCAGGTCGAGCATGTCGGCCTCGTCCGCGCGCGATTCCACTAGCTGCAGGCTGACGAGATTCGGCGCGATCAGCCGCGACAGGTCGCGGCCGTCGAGCGTGATCCGGTAGTCGGCCTGCGGTTGCGTGCGTCCGGTGCGGGTCGGCCGTTCGCCCGGCTTGCAATCGAACGTGCTCATGGCTTGGCCGCTCCGTCGCCTTCGTTCGCCGGCGCACCGTCGTCTTCCGCCGGCGTCGCTTCGGCCAGCACGCCGTCGTCGACGCGCTTGAGCACCAGCGTGAAGTCGATCTTGCGCGGCACGCCTTCCTTCGTGTGATACGTGCCCGTCACGCTCAGGCTGTCGATGATGTACGCGCCATAGACGTAGCCGTTGCCGTCGACGAGCACGTACGCGTCACCGACGTCGCCCATCCGCGCGAGCGTCTCGATCGACGCGATCTCGCCGATGCCGTTGTCGGGCGCGACCGTGCCGCTGAGGGTGATCGTGTCATCGCCGGCGCCGGTGAACTGGCTCGCGTCGCGCACGCCGATGCGCGCGGTGGCGCGGTGCTTCCAGTTGCGCTGGCGCTGGAGCTGTTTGTACGGCACGGTCGCCAGGCTGAAAACGAACTGGTCGAGCGACATCATCATGGGCGGGTTTCCTTTCGTCGAAGCGGACAATCAATCGGACAGGCGCGAGCCGGCGCGCGAGGCCTTGGCGCGTTCGGCGCGTTCCAGCTCGACGCGCACCAGGCGGGCGAGCTCCGCCGCGTTGACGCCGGGCGGCGGGGTGATGTTGATGGTGATCGGGGCGGGCGCGGGCGGCGCGCTCGCGGCGGCGGCCGGTGCCGTGAGCGGCGCGCGGTTGCCGATCGGCAAGGCACCGGCCGCTGGCGTGTTGGCCGCGAACGCAGGCGCGCTGATCAGGGACGCAGCGGCGGTTCCGAGCGTGGCAAGGATGCTCCGTGCATTTACCGGGCTGCCGAACGGGCTGCCCGGGATCAACGCTTTTATGCCGGAAGTTCCCGGGAACCAATCGAGCGGCATGCTGGGCAGGTTCACCAATGCGTCCAAGCGATTTTTCATCGAGTCGATCGACCAAGGGGGCGTGCCACTGCCCGGTTTCTTGAGATTCGGACTGAGTCCGTCGAGCAACTCGCCGATGCCGTTCGATTTGTCGGTGCCTCCTTTCTTCCACAAGGTGATGCCGCCGGCGATGATTGCCCCTGCCGTGGCCGCCGCGATTACCGGATGCTTCGCCGCAAGCGGGATGACTCTCGGAATGACTCTCGCCGCAACCGGCCTGACATTCCTGAGCGCAGCAGTCGCCAATCGGCCCAACCCCTGGCTGATACCCTGGAACGCACCCGTCGCCAATCGTCCCGCTCCCTGTGCGATACCCTGGAGTGCACCGGTCGCCATTGTTCCGACGCGGGTCATGACGGACTTTCCGAGCGAGGTCGGCAAATGCTCCAGGATCGGCCCGCCGAATTTGAGTACCCCGGCGAGCGCGGCGAAGGCGGTGGCGAAGATGCTGGTGGCCGTGCCATGCTCCTGCATGAGCTTGACGGTCTTTTCGGTCAAGGTTCCCGTGGCGTCCAGCGCCGCGTTGTAATTGGGCTGGAGCGTCTCGCCGGGAATGAGCTTCGCGTCGCTTGCATGCGCACGCACGACGCGCTCGCGGCCCGACGTCGTCTGCAAGGCCATTGCATACGTCGGGTCGACGCCGGGGGTGTCGGCGCTGCCCTGCGCGGTCTCGCGAATCTCCTTCGCCAGCTCGGACACCGCCGTGAGAAGTTGTCGCGCGTCCTTGTCGGGGAGGATCCGCGCAAGCTCGGAATTCACCTGGTCGGGGCGGATGATCCCCTTCGCTTCGAACTTCGGCTTCAGCACCTGTTCGAACCATTCGAACGGCGAGGCCTGCCGCAGGTCGTCGCGCCGCAGCGCGCCTGGCAAGAGCTTGTCGAACGCGCCGTTCTTCTTGTAGGCGACCCGCTTCGGGTCGATCAGGTCGAGCTCGATCATCCGCTTCACGCCGCTGGCGTTGAGCTTGCCCGGGAAGGCGCTGCCGGACAGCGCCGCGAGGTCTTTGCCTGCTTGTTCCCCGCCCAGTTTATGAACGACCGGCTCCATCTGGTAGTAGAACACTTCGCTGCGCAGCCGCTTGGCCGCGTCGCCGCCCGCTTTGGCGAAGTCGTTCCACTTTTCGCCGCTGACCCGGCCGTCGGTTGACCAGATCATCTTCTGCGCGGCATTCAATTCGTTGGCGAACGTCGCCGGGTTCTTAAAGCCGTCGCGCTGTTCGATCACCTTCATCATGCCCAGTATGACTTCGTTTCTCGCCTTCGCGTCTTCCTCGCCGAACAACACGGAGTTCGTGAGCTTTATCCTCGACAGCGCCGGCGCCGCGATCCTGGTGTGCTCCTCGTCGCCAAGATCCTTCTGCAAGTCGGCTATCAGGTCCAGGTTGTCGCTGATCGACTGGCCCTTGACCCGCATCTCGCGCGCGTAGTTCGCCAGTGCCTGCGACCCGCCCGCCAGGCGGATCCGCAGGGCCGCGATCTCGGCCTGTTTCGCTTCGTCGAGCAGCCCGGGCAGCATGTCGAACATTTTCCCGCCGACGTCTTTCATCGCCGAGCCGTACTCCGACAGGGTCCGCTTCGGCGTCTTCTTCTCGCGCTGATCGATGACCTCGTCCAGTTCGCGCTCGTGCTGCGTGAGTTTGCCCGTGTCGGCCGTTGCCACGGCGAGCTGGCCGCGCAACTTGCGCAGCTGGTCGGCTTGCCTGCCGAACGTGACCGCCAGGCGCGAGGCCGCGCTTTGTGCGTTCTCGAAATCCTGGATCATCCGGTGCGACGGCGGGCCGGACGCGTTCAGCGCCTGGCCGAGCGCATCGACGTGCGCACGCGCCGCCTTGAGCGCCAACGCAGTATCGGCGAGGCCGCGGCGCATCTCGCGAAACTCGCCGACGCGCTGCTGCGTCTTCGCCATGTCATCCAGCTCGCGGCGGGCTGCCTTCAGCGAGTCGGCCAGCCCCTTGTTGCCGGTCAGCATCATTTGCAGGGGCTTCGTCATGTTGTCGACCATGTCGAACATGACGCGCAGTTTCAGAGTGTTGTCCATCGTCGATCGTTTCGCTCATTCGGCGCCGGCGCGCACCCGCGCGCGCTCGCGCCAGTCCATCAGCTCGGCCAGGCTGAAGGCATCCATCACGGGTGGTGTCCAGCCGAACACCGTCGCGATGTCTGCCATCGCGTCTTCTATGCGGTCGGGGAGGCCAGTCGGGATTTCACGGCCTTCGGCATCAAAAAACCGGCGAAGATGCCCCCCAGCTGCACGAGGTCGGCGGGGTCGATGTTCGCGACGTCGGCTTCGGTGAGCGTCGGCGAGCTGATGCGCGGCAGCACCTTCGACAGCGCGGCGACGTCGAGGCTGACGAGGTCGGACAGCGACACGCCGCGCAGCTCGCCCGATTTCGGCTTGCGCAGCGTGATCGCGGTGATCGTCTGGTCGCCGCGCACGAGCGGGGTGTCGAGCGTATGCGTGGCCGGATCGTCCTGCGCGGGCGTGGCCGCCGCTGCGCTCACGGCGGCGGCGGGCGCTGCGGACTGCAGGTCGGTCACGGCTTGGTCGGGTTGAATCGGGTTCATGGTGGTCCTGTCGGATAAGAAGGGAGTGACGCAGGTTCAGGCCCGGCCCGCGGATGCGGCCGGGCCCGGGGTTACAGGCCGATCGCCTTGCGCAGTGCCGCGAGCAGGTCGTTGCCGTTGATCTTCTCGACCATGTTGATGAAGTCGATCTCGATCAGGTCCACGCCGTTGACGGACAGCTTGTAGTAGCTGGCGACGGTCGTGACCTTGAACGACGTGTCGTCCTTCGTCTTCGCCGAGCCCATGTCGATCGAGCTGTGACGGCCCTTGATGACGATCTCGATCGCGTCGACGCTGGTCGAATCCGCGGCCTGGTAGGCGCCGGCGAAGCGCAGCAGCACGCCATCGTGCTTCGTGATCGCGTACTGGCTGAGCACCGAGCGCATGAAGCCGCCGCAGGTCCATTCGAGCTGGATCCCTTCCTGGCCCATGTCGAGCTTGATCGGGCCGTTCATGCCGCCGCCCTGATAGTCCTCCATCTTGCGCGTGAGCTTCGGCAGCGTGATGTCGACAACCTGCCCGACGAAGTTCTCGCCGTTCTGGAACAGGTTGAATCCCTTGAGTTTGCGAGGCATACCCATCGTGTTTGACTCCTGGTGAGGCCGACTGTTACGCGCTGACGCGCGCGGCGAAATCGGCGAGATAGCGGTCGGTGATGCGCTGGCGCAGCATCAGGTTTTCGAGCGGCGGAACCGGCGTGTACTCGTAGTCGAGATACGCCTTGCCGGACTTCAGCACGTCGGTCGTGTTCGGCTCCGGGTCGTACCAGGCCGAGCCGCCGATCAGGTAGCCCTGCGACGTCCATTCGCGGAACTTGCCGTTGATGGTCTCGATGATGTCGCGCGGCAGCGAAGGATTGAGCGGGCCGTCGATGATGGCCATCTGCGCTTCGGCGATCGAATCCGCGATGACCTGCGCGGTGCGCGTGTAGTTCTCGAACGCGAACAGCGGATCGTCCGAGCACGTGCGCGAGCCCCAGAAGCGGAAGCCGTTGCGGTTCACGAGCGTCGTCACGTCCTGCTCGTTCAGATAGCCGGCATCGGTCGCCGGATCCTGCAGATCCCACGACACGTCCGCGCTGATGCCCGTGACGCCGTTCACGCCGACGTTCGACAGCGTCTTGTGCCAGCCCGTGTCGTTGTCGATCTTCGCGCGCAGGCCCGCCGCGTACGCGGTGGCCGGCACGACGACGGTCGAGTTGGTCGCGTCGTCCCACGCGAGGAAGTCCGGCCAGATCACCATGATTTCGCGCTGGCTGAACTGCTTGCGATACGCAACGGCGTCTTCCTTCGTCTTGGCGCCGTTGGCCGACACGTACGCGAACGCGCGCAGCGACTGCGCGATCGACGCGAACGCGGCGGCGACCGGCTGCGTGTCGAGGCCCGGCGCCGCGAGAATGCGCGGCTTCACGCCGAAGCGCGACTGCGCGCCGAGCAGCGCCTTCATGCCGGTGTACTTGCCGTCGGCGGTGACGGCGCCGATCACGTTGGTGTTCGTTTCAGCGGCGTCCTTGCCTTCGGCGACGCGCACGACGATCGTGACGGGCTTGGTCTGGCGGCCGATCGCGTCGAGCGTGCGGCGCAGCGTGCCTTTCTTGCCGGCCTTGCCGAGCGCGGCGACGACGTTGGTCAGAAGGACCGGGGTGTTGAGCGGGAACGCGGTGGCGTCGGCGTCGTCGGCCGTGCAGACGATGCCGAGCACGGCCGTCGAGATCGTGCGGATCGGACGGGTGCCTTCGTTGATTTCGATGACGCGTACGCCGTGGTGGTAATCCTGCGGCATGGTGTGTGGCTCCTGTGTTTGCTTGCGGAAGAGAGAAAACGGGATGAATCCCGTGCGGATCAGGTCGCGGTTTCCGCGACCGGAGCTGCAGGTGCGCTCGGCTCGGCCGGTGTGCTGGGCTCGACCGGTGTGCTGGGCTCGGCCGGCGGCGGTACGTACGGCGCGGGCGTGGCGGGCCACGCCACCGCATCGGGGAACGTGTCCGCCTGGATGGCCGACACGAGCGCCATCTGGTACGCGGACCAGGCCTTGAAGTAGTAGGTGCCTTCGTCGTCGAGCAGGCCCGCGGCGTACGCATCGGCCTTGCCGGCATTTGCCTTGCGAGCGGCTTCGAGCCGTCGTTCGAATTCGGCCATCGCCGCGGCGCGCTTCTCCTGCTGGAGCAACTCGGGCGGGACGGTCCAGGTGCCGTCGATCCATGCGTGGCGTGGCGACGGCCGTGCTTCGGTCGTCAGGCCGAGGTCGTCGGGCGTCTTGCCGGCGAGGGCGATTTCGACCGGCTCGCCGGTCTCGGTGCGATAGCAGATCCGCCCGCGGTAATCCGGCAGGAGGATCCACACGCCGTCGCGATGGAACGGCCAGGTGGTCGGCGTGCGCGGCGGCGGCGCGTCGAGCGTTGCGGATGCCGGGACGAGCCAGCGTTGGTCGTTGCGCGGATCGGCGTCGGGCTGGCTGCTGCTCAGGTATTCGCCGGTCGAAGGGCTGTAGTGGTGAATCAGCATGTTTCGGTATCCAGGTTAATAGGCGCGGATCATGGCGAGCAGCGCGATGTTGCGCGGCCGCGCTTCGTTGCCGCCGTCGGCGTTGACGGTGATGGCATGGCTGTGCGTGCCGGCGCCGCCGATGCCGACGTTGTGACCGTGGCTGCCGGCGCCTTCCGTGTTGAATTCGTGGTTGTGGTTGCCGGCCGGACTCGTCAGCCCCCACACGTTGTCGTTATCGGTGCTCGAGGAGCCGACGTTGTTGGGGGCTCCCCATGTTCCCCACGGCGGGCGGTAGCTCGGGTTTTCGCCCCACGGCGAGACGTGCTGGTGATCGCCCACGCCACCCGTCCATCCGTGGTGTCCGTGCCAGCCCTGCGCGTCGGTCCACGCCGAGTGGTTGTGGTCGCCGCTTTCGGCTGCACTCGCGCCGTGGTTGTGCCACGCGTTGACGAAGCCTTGCCATTGGCCGAGGCCGCGATTCGAATCCACCCCGCGCCCGTCATCCCAGCAGCGAATGAAGTCGCCGCGCAGCTCGGGAATTCGAAAGGTCGTCGCGCCATCGCCGATCGAGAAGGTGCCAAACCAGCCGGCGGCCCAGTCCGCTTCGGTGGAGAGCGCGCCACTGGCTTGCGCATAGGCCCAAAGCGCGGGATAGTCGGCGCGCTTCAGAAGCGCTCCGTTCGCCTTCAAGAAACCAGCTCGCACCGTTGTGCGAGGTTCGAAGACGATCTGACCGATCTGCGCGGTCAGCATGGCGTCGGCCACAAACTGCGCTGGATTGAGGTTGGCGCTATCCCAAGGGGTCGCGCCAGCGAACGCGGGCCGCTTCGCGAAGTTCACGACCCCGCTTTGACGGGAAATCCAGAGCGGGTTATCGATCCACGCACCGTCATCGCCGCGCCGGGACAGATACCAGTTCGATCCCGCGTTGCCGCCTGACTCACCGCCGTTGTCCACGCCCATTTCCCATCGCGAGACTCCGGCCGTCAACCAGTTCATGGCGCGGTAGGTTTCAGCGTTGCCGTTTAGGATGAAATAGGAATTGCTTGCGCCCCTACTGACCCATACATCCCCGGTGAAGGTTGCGCCAGTCGTCTGCGCCGGTCTCGGTAGGTTGCCCGTGTGCCACACGGGATAGGTCGCAACGAGGAGGTTCCGTTGGGCAAAGTCGTAGCTCCACGCCCCCTTCGTAGGCGACCACCATCCTGCGCCGTTGGGGTTCGCATAGAAGTAGCCGTCATTCTTGCCGACCAGAAGTCGTCCCTCGTCGCCGTCACGATTTACGGAAACGGACGTACCGTTGACGGCTACGTTACCGCCGAACGCTGCCCCGGAGCCCGAAGCATCGAGCGTCACGAAACCAGTCCCAAGATGTACCGTGAGGGGGCGGGCGGCGTTCCATGCGGCGTCCCTTCCCGTCGCGTTCGACAGGAGCAGGTAGAGGTCGGTCCCGTCATTGCGGAGCATGGCGTCCTGCGTCCCTCGAAGGCGAATCTGAGCGCCCCCCGCATCGAATCCGCCCGCGTCCAGCGAACCGGTGAATCTGCCGCCACCGCTTACCTGGAGCCCAGCCGCGCCGTCATCCATCGTGTCGCCGACCAGCACGCGACCGCCGCAGGTGATGCGCACGGCGCGCGCCTGATTCGCATCGGTGATGGCGTCGTTACCACTGGCCTTGTTGACCCAGACGTCGACGTACTCGCGCCCCCACGCCCCATTGTCGAAGCCCGCCCGCATCGTCGCGACCAGGCGCGTCCCGGTATCGGCGACGTCGCCGCTGAACGTGCCAAACAAGCGCACGCGACTTTCCCGGCCGTTCTTTCCGGACGGCGGACGAATGGTGACGTGCGCGGTTTCCGGGCCGGCGTCGAATTCGGTGACGACAGGACCCGTGAACTTCGCGCCGGTCAATGCCGCGTACCGCGTCGCGGCGGTCTTCGGCGTGACCGCGCGCGTGTCGTCGGCGCCGCCGTCCACTTCCGCCTGCGTCGCCAGCTCGACCACCCCTTGCCGCTCGGTCGTCGCCGGCGGGTTGAGGAACGACGCGTCGCCGAACACGAGCTGCGTCGCGTCGATCGACGCGAACTGCAGGTCGGTCGACAGCAGCAGCAGCGCGGCCGGCGACTTCTCCATGATCGGCGTCGCCTGGCCGTAGGTGGCCAGCAGCACGCCGTTCTCGAGATAGAGGCCGAACCCGTACAGCGAGTACTGGTCCGCCGTGTCGTCCTTCAGCGTCGCGTGAACCGTGTCCGGCGCGATGTTGGCGCCGCCGAACGTCGTGATGCGCTTCAGCTCGTTCGGCAGCTTCGTGAGCCCCTTGTCGGCGACGAAGGGTGCATTCGCAAGACCGATTGCCACGACCTGGTGGGCGCTGGTGCCGCCATTGCCGGGTGCGACGAGCGCTGCGCGGCCGGCGTCGGTGATGAGGATCTGGGTAGCCATATGCGATCAGTAGTCCGTGAGGTTCAGGCGGCGGTAGACCGCCACGCGCGCGGCGGCGCCGACCCGTTGCCGGCCTCGCATCGCGAAGCCCTGCGTGAACGTGTAGTGCGCGCGTACCGGCTTGGTCCGGTCGATTTCCGCGACGATGTCGGCGACGTATTCGGCGGTCGGCGGCTCGCCCTCCTGGCCGCTTACCGTCAGCACGATGTCGAACGTGCCGGGCTTGCCCGGCGGGGTCTGCTCGAACCATTCGCGCAGCACGAGGTTGCCGCCGAAGGTCGCGACGACTTCGCGCACGGCCGCGGCGGTGCCCTTGCGGCGCGCGATCGGAATCGCCTGCCTGACGCGGGCGCGCTTCACGTGCTCGGGCCAGTAGTCCTTCCACGCGTCGACGCCGAGATGCCACGCGAGCCACGGCAGCAGGTCGAAGCGGACGGCGTCCGGGTTCATCAGCGTCGCGAGCGGCGTCGGCACATCGTCGATGCGCGCGTTCACGGCGGCGAGGTTGCGCTCGAGCCGGGTCGCATTCGGCGGCAGGATGTCATTCATTGCTGTACACCCCGGCGTCGATCAGCTCGATCCCGGTGCAGTACGGCGCCTGTTGCTTCGTCGCCGGAATGCCGGCGAGCGGGCTTTCGAGGATCACCTTCTGCACGCCTGCCGCGCGAGCGGCCGCGTAAATGCCGTCCAGCGTGACTTCCATCCCGAGCCGGTGCATGTCGTCCGCGTATTTCTTCATCGCCTTGTTGGCTTGCGCGAGTGCCACGGCGCGATCCGGTCCGGCAAAGAACACCAGCCGCGCGCGAATCGCGTAGCGCAGGATGTCCGCGGCGCGCACCGTCACCTTGTCGGTGAGCGGCCGCACGTCGTCGGCCTGCAGCGCGGCCGTCACGGCGTCGACCAGTTTCTGGTCCGCCGTGCCGTCGCCGTCGCGCGCGAGCACGGTGACGAGCACTTCGCACGGCGCGGGGCTGACTGCCGAAGCGTCGAGCACGCGGCCGTCCGCGTTGCGCGCATGCGAGACATACGCGCCTTCAGGGCCGGCGACGGAGAAGCTTTGCGGCGCGAGCTGCGTGCGGGCGCGCAAGTCGATGTCGCTTTCCATGACTGCCGCAATGTTGTGTTCCGGGTCGGCGTGCGTGATCGTCAGGCGCTGGATGCCGAACAGCGCCGCGAGATGGTCGAGGTCCTCGCCGATCGCGTACGCGAGCATGACCGCGCGCGCTGCGTCGTTCACGCGCTGGCGCAGCACGAGCTCGCGGTACGCGTTCTCCTGCAGCAGCTTCACCATCGGCTCCGATTCGAGCGCGAGCGTGGCGGCGATTTCGGCCTGTTCCGTCGCCGGATACAGCGACACGAGCCGCGCCTTGCGCTCGGCCAGCAGCGTTTCGTAGTCGAGCGTTTCGACGACGTCGGGCGACGGCAGCTGCGAGAGATCGATCGGGGTCGCGCTCATGCCGGGCTCCCGTGCGCGACCGGCACGCGCGTCGTTACGGCCGTGCCGCTCTCGCTCGTCCAGCCTTCGATGTCGAGATAGATCGCGCCGGCTGCGGCGTTCGAGTCGTCCGCGGCGAGCACGACGCGGGTCAGCGTGAGGCGTGGCTCCCAGCGCATCAGCGCCGTCGCGACGGCTGCGTACAGGCGCGTGCGCATGGCGCCGTTGGCGGGCGCGTCGATCAGGTCGGGCAGCTCGGAGCCGAACGTGCGGCGTTTCACGCACGACGCGAGCGGCGTCGTCACGATCTTGCCGATCGACTGGTAGAAGTGGCCGAGGCCCGAAATCGAGCGGCCGGTGTTCGCGTTCATGCCCTTCATTGCGGTTGGCTCACCAGTTGTCCATCGCCCTGTTCGCGATGCGTGTGATGCGGGAGGCTGATGCCTTGCGAGGTCACTTCGCGGGTGAAGCTGGCCGCGCCGTCGATCTGCATCGTGGCGCCGCCTGCGCCGCCCTTGCCGGTCATGCCGGACTCGAACGCGAGCGGCCCCTTGACCGTCATCGCGCCGGTGCAGGTGGTCTGCTGCGCGTCGAGCGTGATGGTCTCGGCCTGCACGGTCGCGGCTTTTGTCTGCACGGTGACCGATCCTGGTGCTACGACGAGCACGGTCGCGCCGGCGGGCAGCTCGGCCTTGAGCGCATGCGTGGCGTGGTCGTACGCGACGCTCGCGCCGTCGGGGTAGACGCGCGTGTGCGTGTCGGGGCTCGACGCCGGCGCCGGGGCGGCGTCGGAATAGAGGCCGCGCAGCGCGACGCCCTGGGCCGGATCGCCCATCGGGCAGAGCAGCACGACCTGCTCGCCCGGGGTCGGCGGCAGCCAGTCGCGCGTGGTGCCCGCGGTGCAGGCGATCCACGGAATCCAGTTGGTCTGCAGTCCGCCGCCGTCTTCGTCGGGAGTGCCGACCGAGACGCGGCACAACGCGGCCGCATGGTCGACCGCGAGGATCGTGCCCTTGCGCACCGCGTTGCGTGCCTGCCGTTGAATTTCGTTAGCGTCCATGTGGTCATGGTGCCGGGCGGGGGCTTGCGGGGCGAGCGATCGCGTGTGTCGTGGCGGTGAGGACGGAACGGGCGTGAGGCGGGGCGCGGCGATGATTGTCGAGGAGCGCGAATCGATTGGCGTGGTGATGGGGGCGGGGCGGGTTGCGCGCTTCTTCTCTGCGTTTAGGGAACTGGAACACGCACGCCGGCCGATGCCATGATCGCGGCCGGGCAGGCGTTTCGTGGAATCGTTGCGTGGGGCAAGACACCGGAGCGCGCGGATCCGGCGTTCTGGAGGATGCGCGCGACTGGCCAGGGTCATTGCATGGGCGAGGCGTGCGCGGAACGTGGCGTTTCCGCCCTGGCGCATCGGCGCGAAGCGGCAGGTGATGGCGAGGTGCATCAAGCTCGCGAGCGAAGTCTTGCTGCGCCGACGTTGGTCAGCAGGGCCAGTGTGTGGGACGGGAGTGCGGTGGCGTCGTCGTCGGCCGTGCAGAGGGTGCTGACGACGATCGGCCAGGTGATGCGGATTCGGCGGGCGCCATCGTTGATTTCGATGGCGCGTACGCCGTGGCGGTCATCCTGCGGCGTGCCGTCGACGCCGGGTTGGCCGATGGGGAAGGGTGATCAGGCAATCCCGGTCACGAAGTCCGGTGTCGGCGGAAGAGCGATATACGGCCAGCCGTCCGCATCGCTGAGATCGCGCAGCGCCTGACGGTATTTGATGAGCGTCGAGAACTGCGCGGCCGAAAGCGTCGTGCCGTTACCGATCAGCTTCTCGTCCTGGTGGCGCGATACGAGCCAGTCGGTCTTGCTCATTGCCAGATCGCGCTGCGTGCGCATGGATGCTGCGACATCGTCACGTGTGAGCGCAGGCGGATCGATCAGCGCGGGGCGCATATTCGCATCGAGTGCTGCGCGCTTGCCACGTGACTGACCGTCGATCAATGTCCGCCACTCGTCGTCCGAAATGTCGACGACCTTCGTGCCCGGCGGGGCGGGACTGTCGATGGTATCGTAGAAGGCAACGATGATGCCCTTTGCGTCGCACGCTGCTTGTTTTTGGCCCATTTCTAATACCCAATCGCGATGTAAGACAGAGTCGCCGTTGAAGAACCGACTCCGTTGACGTAAATGAATTCGGCACCAGTCTTGGATTTGCTCTCAAGTGACCAATTCATGTACGAACCGTATACATTTCCCCCGGCAATTGCCCCAGCCGCCTGCAGGCAGGCATTGGGGAATGCAATAGGCCACGTGAAAGGCGTGAACAGAAATATGCCGGTTGTCGTGTAGCCTACGGATAACGTGCCCCACTGAACAATCAACCCGCTCGGCAGCTTCTGATAACCGATAGGCAAGAGGCTCGCACCAAACGCAGCCGAATACCGCAGGTTCGCCGTCGTCACCTCGATGTTGATGTTGTCCGCGTCGACGACGAACGAAATCGCGTCACCGGGATTCAGGGTGACAGTCGACTCCATCATCCTTGTCACGGCGACAAACTTCGCCGAGCCGTTGATCGCCAGCGTCGTCTGCCCTGCAGCGGTGTAGTTGGCATAGACGGTCATTCGCACACCGTCTTTCAGTTCCGCGAAGTTGATCGTCTGGGTCGTGCCGGGTGCCAGGACGTACACCTGCATACCCGCCTGTGCCGCGCCCAATGTCCCGCTGGTCCTCGTGACGTAGCTGCCACGCATGTTGCCGAGCGACTGCTGCACAAATGCCGTCGGGGCCACCTTGTCGCTGCTGTCGAACTGCGCCGGCGTCGGCGCCCTCGGCGTCCCTTTGAATACCGGCGACTCAATCGGCGCCTTCTGCGCGAGCGCATTCGTCATCGTCGTCGCGAAGCTCGGATCGTTGCCGAGCGCATTCGCCAGCTCCCTGAGCGTATTGAGCGCCTCCGGCGACTGATCGACGAGCGCCGCCACCTTCTGCGCGAGATCCGCCTTCGTCGCGTATTGCGGATACGGATCGACGGCCCCCTCGTGCGCGTCCTGCCTGTCCTTCAAAAACCGCGTCCGATTCGCCAGCTGCCGCAACGGCACGTTGTCGATCCCGTCCGGCCCGCCCTCGACCGGATCGGACGTTTCGAACTGGCGGATGCCGGGTGTCCAGGTCGAGCTTTCAACCAGGTCAGTCATGACTTGATACTCCCTCTGTTGTACTGGCCGTCGCGATGCGCGAAGCCGTTGTAGCGAATCGGTGCCTCGCGGTAGTCCAGCGACACCAGCATCGAGCGTCGCGGCGCATAGCGCTCCAGCACTGCCTTCAGGTTGTCCGCCTGGTCGCGCGTGATCGGCCGCGACAGCTTGACGATGTATTCCGCCCACGCCGATTCACGGCCGTGCACGTAGTCGCCGTTATAGGTCGCCGACCCGTCGCGCCGGCGCACGCGCCGGCCCTCGACGATCGTCACCTCGCCGAAGCCGAGCCGGCGGATCACTTCACGCACCGCCCACGGCGTGCCACGCCTCTGATGCAGCTGGATCGCACCCCGGACGAGCGCGCGGCGCGCATCGTCGGACTCGGCGAGCTCCCACCCGTCGACCGACACTTCGGCGGCGAGATACGGCAACAGGTCCGCCTGGCAGCGATCCGGGTTCCAGTAATCGCGAACCGGAATCGCCAGGTCCTCGGCGGCGGCCAGCGCGCGCGCGGCGCGCCGCTCGAGCGGCGTCGCGTTCGGCGGCAGAAGTTCACTCATAGATGCCGCCGTATTCGATGACGACGTCGACGCAGTACGACGCCTGCGTCGGGCCGATCGCGAGGTCGCCGGCCGGCTCGATCAGCTCGGTCTTCGACAGGCCGGCGGCCTGGCAGACGCCCTTGATCGCCGATTCCGCGACGCCGACGCCGAGGCGGCGCACCTTGTCGGCATACGCGCGGGCGTTCTTCGTCGCCTGGGCGATCAGCACGTCGGCGCCGACCGGCGAGCGCGTATAGCCTTTCGCGCGAATGCGGTAGCGGACGATCTCGGCCGGGCGCGCGAGCACGGTGTCGTTCAGCGGCCGTTGATCCTCGGCCGACAGCGCGGACTCGACCGCGCGACAGAGCGCATCGTCGGCCGTGCCGTCGCCGTCGCGCGACAGCAGCGTGACGAGCACGTCGCCCGGCCGCGGGCGCGTGGCCTTCGCATCGAGCAGGCGGCCGTCGACGGCAAGCGCCTTCGATTCGTACGCGGCAGCCGGGCCGGCCACGCTGAAGCCCTGTGGCGCGAGCTGGATGCGGCGGCGCAGCGCTTCGTCGTCCTCGTAGACGGCCGGGATGTTGTTGGGGATGTCAGCGGGGGAGACGACGAGCCGTTCGATCCCGAACAGCGCCGCGCGCTGGTCGAGGTCGCTGCCCTTCGCGAACGCGAGCATCACGGCCCGCACGGTGTCGTTGATGCGCTGGCGCAGCACGAGCTCGCGATAGCAGTTCTCCTGCAGCAAGCGTGCGAGCGGCTCGGATTCGAGCGCGACCGTCGCCGCGATTTCGGGCTGCTCGTCGGCGGGCCAGAGCGCGATCAGCGCGGCCTTCCGGCGTGCATGCAGCGTTTCGAAATCGAGCGCCTCGAGCGCGTCGGGGGCGGGCAGGCTCGACAGATCGATGAGCGCGGAGGCCGTCATGCGGCACCTCCCTGCGGCACCGCGACCCACGTCAGCGTGTTGCGCGCATCGACCTGCGCGTCGTCGACATGCGTGATCACATGCTTGCCGTCCGGCCCGGTCGTCACGACGACGCTTTCCGTCAGCGCGAGCTTGATCGACAGGTCGGCCGCGGCCTGGTCGCGGGCGATCATCTCGAAGGTGATGCCGTCCGCGCGCACGGCGGGGTTCGTCACGAGGTCCGGCTGGTTCGCGCGCACCCATTCGACCAGCGCGACGAACACGGGGTCCGCGTCGCCGGCGAAATTCGGCGCGAGCACGCGGGCCACGTACCGGTATTCGAACGACGGCGTCAGCGTGCCGGTCGCGGCGAGCGACCCTTGCTCGACGAGCACGGCCAGCTTGCCCGGGTCGGTCCCGAGCGCGGGAACCGCGGCGACGAGCGCGCGGCGCAGGCTGTCGGGCTTATTCATGCGGATGCTCCACGTTATCGGCCGGCTGCGTCTTCGCCTGGCACGTCGCGATCATGTCGACCTTGGCCGCGCACGTCGCCCACGCCGCCTTGACGGTGGTGAGCGCCGCATCGAGGTCACCGTTGGTGCGCGGCGCGAGCGCCGGCAGCGTGCACGGGCTCACCGTCTGGCAGGGGGCCGACGTAATCGTCGGCGCCGGCGAGAGCGGGACTGGCTTGCAGGCGGACAACGTCGTCAGGCAAACGAGTGTCAGCCCAGGCGCGAAGCGCGGCGTTTTCATCGATCAATCTCCGGTTTTCAAGTCGAACGGCGTCGAGCTTCGACGCGATCGCGTTCTGCGTGCGGTCGAGCCGCGCTTGCTGCGTGGCGCGGTCGGCGGCGTCCTGCTGCAGGCGCTGGATCGTGCCGTCCCGGTCGGCCAGGCCCTGCCGCGCGTCGGCGAGTTGCTGCCGGGCGGCGGCCAGATCGGCATGCAGCTCGCGCACGTACAGCGCGGCGGCCGCGCAGGCGGCAAGCACGAGCACCCCCGCGGCGAATTTCGCGGCGAGCTCGCTCATGCCGCGGCGTCGGCAGCGTCGGCGGCTCCGGCCGGCGCAACAGGCTGCGACGCATACCGGTCGTACGCGCGCGCGAGCTTGACGTCGTAGAGGTTCGCCGCGTAATCGGGCCCGTTGTAGCCGCGCGCGAACGCGGCCCAGTCCCGGGCGCGCAGCGCGGCGAGCAGCCTCGCGTCCGCGGCGACGAACCGCACGAACGCGTCGAGGTGTTCCGCCTCGCCGCTTTCCATCCGCGCGACGAAGTCGTCGATGCCCGCATAGCCGAGGCGTTGCCAGTGATAGCCCATCACCTGGAACGCGCCCCAGCTCGCGGACTCCCACGCCGCGCGGGCGTCGATCACTTCGGCCGCGGCGAGGCGCGTGTATTCGGCGGTGCCGCCGCGGTAGCCGCCGCGCGTTTGCGACACGATGTCCGGCTGCTTCGCCGCGAACGGCGCCGGATCGATGCCGCGCGCCTGCAGCCGCTTCCAGAAGACATGACGCTCGAACAGGATGACCGGCCGGCCGTCGGGCAGGAAGCCGGCGCCGCGCGATTCGACTTCGTTGACCGCGCGCACGCAGGCGAGCGGGGTGCCGAGCGTGCGCGCGGCGCGTTCGAGATCGGCCAGCGCCAGGTGTTTCGGATCGCGCTGGCCGGTGGCGAGCGCGGCGTACGTCTTGGGGCCGGCGACGCCGTCGTCGACGAGGCCGGTTTTCCGTTGCAGCGCGATGACGGCGGCTTCGGTGGCCGCGTCATAGACGTGCGTCACCTGCACCGGATAGCCGGCGCGGATCAGGCGGCGTTGCAGCAGGCCCACGTCGTCGCCTTGGTCGCCGAGGCGGCGGGTTTTCATGATTCATTCTCTCCGCAGAAGGCGCGCGACGTTGCCGCGCGCGCCGTACACGAACATCGCCAGCAAGACCGCCGTGGCCGCTTCGAAGAAGCCGACGGCTTCGGCATGCAGCAGCAGCTCGATCGATGCGCCGCCCGTCACCACGACGAGGGCCCACGCGACCCACGACACATGGCGCCGGTGCCGCGCGCCGTTGCGCCGGTAGGTGAGCACGCGTACCAGCGCGGCGACGTGCGCGGCGAGGGCGATCAGCGCGAGCGGGATGTGCATGTCATCCCCCTTTGCGGAACAGCGACAGCAGGTCCAGGGTCTTGACCCGCTCGATGAGCTGCAGCGTGACGGCGATCACGAGCGCGGCCGCGAAGAACGCGGCGACGCCCGTCGAATGGATCGGCGTGGCGCTGACGATTTCCGGCGCGGCGAGATAGCCCATCACGAGCGAAATCAGCAGGTAGGCCGCGCGTCGCGCGACGCCGATCTCCTTCGACGTGACGACGACGAGCGCCGCGCCCGTGAACGCGCCGATCAGCGCGTTGCCGTCGATGCCGGGCGCGAGGCCGGCGAGCCCGATCGCGGTCGACAGCACCGCGGCGGTGGTGGTATTCGGTTCGGCCATGGCGGCGTTCCAGGGTCAGTCAAACAGTTGCAGCAGCGGCTTCGTGCTCGACACGGTGTCGAGCGGCGGCAGGTAGACGGGCATGCCGGCCGGCAGCACGACGCCGAGATCGGCGAGACCGGTGTTGGCCTCGAGCACGGTTTCGACGGTGCCGTCCGTGCGGCCGTAGTGCCGCCAGCACAGCGCGTCGACCGTGTCGCCTTGCAGCGCGCGCACGATCATGGCCGGCCCCCTCGATGCCGGACGGCGCGACCGTCGCGGGCCGCGGGTGCCGACGCGACGCGGAAGAATGTCGATGTCGAGTTGCTTGGCATGGCGAGGTGTCGAACCGTGAGTCAGTGAAGAGGGTTCTCATGTTCGAACTTCGCGCGGCGGGGCTCAACGAGCGGCGTGCGTCGTCCGCCCGGGCACGCAGCGCGGCGCGTGCCCGGGCGAACGGGGCGTCTTACGCTTCAGGAAATGGCGCGGCGCGGTGCCGTGCAGCCGGATTGCAGCTTGGATGAACTGGCGGGGCCTTGATTGACCTTGTGCAGCCTTGGTTTTGCGGCGGGCGAGTGGCGCAGGGCCTTGATGGGCAAGGGAGGGCGATGCGTAGGTAAAACTCCGAAGGCAGGGGTTGGCGCGCCGCTCACCCCTGCTGCGCCAGCCTCTCGAGGAGCGCGTCGATCTCCGTATCCGCGAACACCTCGATGCCATGCTGCCGGAGCAGCGCGGCAGTGACGCCCGCGCCGGCATGTCTGTTGCCCGCAAAGCTGCCGTCGTAGATGAAGCTGCTGCCGCATGACGGGCTGCCGTCGGCCAGCAGCGCGAAACCGCAGTCATGCGCGCGTGCCAGCGCCAGCGCCGCCTCCGCGCCGGCGATGAAAGGCGCCGTGACGTCCGCTCCGGTCGCGTCGACGATGCGGGCGGCGCCCGCCAGCACCCGCTGCCCCGATTCGCCGCCGGCGATTTCGGCCGGCGGCCGCGGCACGCCGAATCCCCCCGACAGCTCAGGGCAGATCGGCACGAGACGTCCTTCGCGCTGCCATTGGTCCAGCGCCTGATGCGCGGCCGTCCTGGCCGAGCCGTTGTAGCGGACCGGCTGGCCGAGCACGCACATGCTGACCAGGATCTTCTGCTTCGTCCGCATGTCGTCTCCTCGCGCGGGATGGTGGAAGGGCCTGAAATTCTACGGCAAGCGTGCCGACGCACGGCGCGTGCTGCGCGCCGCGCCGTCATGCGAGAATCTCCCGCAACGACAACAGCAAGCGTCGATCGCGGCGGCCGTCCGCGCATCGCGCCGACCTCCGATGCCTCCATTCCCGACTTCCGCCGCCGCAGCCGATGCGGATGCGCTGACCGAACCGCAACGCGCGCTGCTCGCGCGCCTGCAGGCCTATGCGCCCGACGCGCCCGATGCACCGCTGCCGTACAGCCGCCGTCTCGCCGAAGCGGAGCACTGGCCATACGCGCATGCGCTGGCCGTGATCGACGAATACAAGCGCTTCGCGTTCCTCGCGCAGGCGGCCGGCCATCCGGTCACGCCGTCGCATGCGGTCGACGCCGCATGGCACCTGCACCTGCAATACACGCGCGAATACTGGGACGTGTTCTGCGCGGACGTGCTGCGCGCGCCGCTGCATCACGTGCCGGGCGCGGGTGTGCCCGACGAGGCCGCGAAGTACGCGCAGCAATACCGGCAGACGCTCGACAGCTACCGGCGGCTGTTCGGCTGCGAGCCGCCCGCGGCGATCTGGCCGCGCCCCGCGGCCGAGCCCGCCGACGTCCCGGCGCAGCGCGCCGAACCGCGCGACGGCCCGTCCGGCGAGCACGCCGCGCCGTCGGGCGCCACACGCACGCAAGGCTGGCGGCGCTTCGCGAAGCCCGCATGGCTGGCGGCGGCGATCAGTGTGGCGGCGACCTGCGCGTCCGCGAGCGACTTCAACGTGCTGGCGTTCGCGGGGCCGGAATTTCTCGCGTTCTACCTGCCGCTCTGCATCGCCGCGCTGCTGCTGATCGCGGGCCTGCAGTGGATCGAGCACCGACGCCGCGCCTGGGGAACGCGCGCCAGCGAATCGTCGCCCGACCTGAGCGCGGAGGAAGCGGCCTATCTCGCGGGCGGCGGCGCGCGGATGGCGCAGGTCGCGACGCTGTCGCTCGTGCATGGCGGTGCGATCGAGCTGGTGCACCAGGCCAACGGCGCGCGGGTGCGGATCGGCGATCCGCAACACGCGGGCCCTTATGGCGCCGACTGGGAATGGCTGAGGAAGCAGCTCGGCGGGGAGACGAGCTACCACGCGTTTCGTCAGCGTCTCGCATGGCGCGAAGGTCACTGTGAGGTCGCATTGCACCGGAAAGGCTGGCTCTGGGCGCCGGGCGAAATGCGGACGGCGCGGATGGCCGCGCGCGCGATCCTGCTGCTCGTGCTCGGCGTGGGAGCGGCGAAACTCGCGATCGGCCTGAGCCGCGGCCGGCCGGTGCTGCTGCTGATGATCTTCATGGCGGCATTCATGGCGGCGTACCACTTCGTGGTCGGACAGCTGCCCGGCTTCGGGCGCGGCGGCATGACGAGCGGCGGCCAGGCGGCGCTCGACGCGCAGCGGAACGAACGCCAGGGCGACCGCGCGACCCCGGACGGGCTGCTGTGGACGGCCGCCTTGTTCGGCGCCGGTGCGCTCGCCGGCACCATTTGGGCCGAGCATCTGAGCGCGCTGATGGCGCCGCCGCCCGTCGTCGCCGCGAAAACCGGCGGGTCGAGCGGTTCGTCCGACTCGGATGCCGGGGACAGCAGTAGTTCGAGTTCGTGCGGATCGTCGAGCTCGTGCAGTTCGTCGAGCTCATGCAGCTCGAGCAGTTGCGGCGGCTGTTCGAGCAACTGAACGCGTCGCGAGCGCGGGCCGGCCGCGCTCGGGTTTTTAATTTGAGATAAAAAGCGGCGGCCGACGACGCCCTGCGATACCACGATGAAATCGATCGAATGCTGCTTCGCACTTAATTAAGTGGCGACTCATCCGTGCCGAAAAATTGCGTCGAAATATTATATTGAGATAATAAAAAATAATTTCGCGTGATGTGCAAATAAATGGATTAAAGAAATTCGAAAGACCTCCGTAAACGACGAATGCATAAGGGGAAATTCAACTTTGCATTGATTCGTACTTTTACGATGAGGCTTGAAATGAAGTACTTCGCGCACAGCATCAAATTCAAGGTCATTCTCGCGTTCGTTGCCTGCGTCGTCCTGATGGCGGCGATCGGCGTATTCGGAATCAACGGTCTTGCCCGCCTCAATTCGAATGTCGCCAACGCGTATTCCGGCAATACGGTGCCGATCAGCGAACTGTCCGAAATCCGCGCCGCCGAGCTCGGCATCCTGCTGAAATTGCGCCAGCTGCAGCTCGACCGCGACCCGGCACGGACCAGGGCGGGCGTCGCGGCGGTGCGCGCCGAGCTGGCGCGGCTCGACGCAACGTGGGCCCGCTATTTCCCGGGCGCGGTCACGAGCGACGGCGAGCGCCGGATCGCCGAGCGGATGCGGGACGTGCTGCCCGGCTTCCGTGCCGGGACGGACGACGCGCTCGCGATGCTGGAAAGCGGCGGCGACGCGCCCGGCGCGGCCGTCGACCGGCTGGCGCCGACTGCCGACGCGCTGCGGCGCGCGATCGACGACAACATCGCGCTGAACATCGTCCAGGCGAAAGCGTTCGCCGAGGACAGCGCCGCGACGTTCGCGCGGATCTTCTATGCCGCGATCGCGCTCGTCGGCGTCGGCGTGCTGGTCGCGGTCGGCGTATCGGCCTACCTGCTGCGGCAGATCACGCGGCCGCTCGATCGCGCGGTGCGGGTCGCCGGCGAGATTGCGGCCGGCCGGCTCGAGAACGGGATCGTCGTCGATTCGCACGACGAATTCGGCCGTTTGCTCGACGCGCTGGCCGTGATGGACCGGCAGCTCGGCGACACGGTGCGGGGCATCAAGCGCAATGCGGAATCGGTGACGATCGCTGCGCACCAGATCGCGAGCGGCAACGCCGACCTGTCGGCACGAACCGAAGCGCAGGCCGCGTCGCTCGAGCAGACCGCGGCGAGCATGACCGAGCTCGCGGAAACGGTGAAGCACAACGCGGACAACGCGCAGCAGGCGAACACGCTGGCGACGCGCGCGTCGGGAATCGCCGACGCCGGCAACGACGCGGTGCTCGGCATGGTCGGCACGATCGAGGAGATCAGTGCCAGTTCGAGCCGGATTTCCGACATCACGGGCGTGATCGAGTCGATCGCGTTCCAGACCAACATCCTCGCGCTCAATGCCGCCGTCGAGGCGGCGCGCGCGGGCGAGCAGGGGCGGGGCTTCGCGGTCGTCGCGACCGAGGTGCGCAATCTCGCGCAGCGCTCGGCCGCGGCCGCGAAGGAGATCAAGGAGCTGATCGCGTCGTCGGTCGCGATGATCCACGACGGCGCGAAACAGGCAACCGACGTCGGCGCGACGATGGGGCAGGTGAAGCTGGCGATCAAGCAGGTGTCCGACATCGTCGCCGAAATCGCCGCCGCGTCGCAGGAGCAGAGCCGCGGCATCGAGCAGGTCAATCAGGCGGTCGTGCAGATGGACGACGTCACGCAGCAGAATGCGGCGCTCGTCGAGCAGGCGGCCGCCGCGGCGCGCTCGCTCGAGGATCAGGCGGACAGCCTGAAGGACGCGATGGCCGTATTCAGCGTCGCGGATGCGCGTGCCCCGGCGCGCGCGCCGGCGGCCGCCGCGATCGCGCACGCCGCACCCAGGCCGCAGAAACTGGCGACGGCGGTCCCGGCGCCCGACGGCGCGACGTGGGAGACGTTCTGACGCCGCCCGCGCCGCAGCACATGCGGCCGGATGCGGCCGCGCGCGCAGGCCGCCCGAAGCCGCGCGCGATCCGGCGCGTCTCTTTCGAATGCCGTTCGCCGTGACGGGGACGGTCGCCTGCCCGATGAACCTTTTCTCGTGCCTGACCAATGACGATCTCACCGTGGAGACGCTCGCCGACGCGTGCCTGCGCTTCGACACGGCCGACCGGGATCAGCGACTGGTCGTGCAAGCGCTGGCGATGCCGATGCTTGCGCGACGCCTGACGTGGCTGCGGCTCGTGCTGCGGGCGAGCCCGGGCAGCGCTGCGACGCGCTCGACGATCGAGCGGATCGAGCGCGCGCTCGCGAGCGCGCGTGCGCGGCTCGGCCTCGACGGCGAATGCGGGGCCGCCGCCGGCGCGGCCGGCCGCCCCGGCACAGGTGGCCGCTGAGGGCGACGGCCGCGTTGCCGCGGCGCGCCTCGTCGACGCCGCCGCCGTTGACGAGGCGTGTGTCGACGCGCGGGATGCGCGGCCATCGGCACGTCGCAAGCCGGTGATCTTGCCGCGATCAGGTCCATCGGCCGCCGCCAAGGCCGAATGTCGGGTTGGGGGGCTGTTTCGTCCCGTTTTTTACGAGGGGTGGCCCGTGATCACGATCTTCAAAGAAACAAGAATTTAATTTTCCGTGAATCGAACGCGTCAATGGCATGGATGCTCGATTGCGCGGTACGCGGGTTCAACCCGACCATGACATGTGAAATATTCTCCGGCAATGCCGAGGGAGCGATAACCGGTCGATCATGCAGTACTGTTCCCTGCAAATGCGGATTTTGATCGATAAAGAACGACACTCGTGCGACATTCCGCAATGAAAGCGCGATGAAATTAGCATAGAAGCCGGCGCCATAGATCGCAACGTGCGCATCTTCCGGAAGCGAGTCTTCGAATTTCCGGATTTTTTCTGCGATACCCTTCCAGTACGCAGACATGTCAGTCGCGCGGGTACGCAAGTCTGCAATGACCGAATCCTCGGGAGCCGATGGAATCCGGTCCATTCCAGCATTGCGCGCCATCACGACATAGGCTGCATCATGCGCCGTCGCGTCGACGGAAACATGGTCAAATCCGTGGCGCTCGAGTGAAACCCGAATCGATGTCTCGCTAAAGTGGTTGATATGATCGGCCACCACGAAATCTGCGATATTTTGATATGCGTTCGGGACGATAAAATAAAAAATCCCGCCCGGCTTCAACAGGTGCTTGATATTGCGGATCGCAGTGTCGAGGTCGCTGACATGCTCCAGCGCATAGAAAGACAAGACCACATCCAATGCACCGTTCCAGTCGGGATCAGGGATGCCCACCGCGGTATGAGGTGGTTTGGGAAACCGCTGCCAGAACCGCTGGTACCTGTCCGTCAAGTCGAAAAGATAAGGCTCGATGCCCGGATTCGATGCCAGCAATTTACGCAGCGTGGGAGCTTTTGCGCAACCGTAATCGAGCACGCGACAGCCATCCGGAAAGGTCAGCTTCGATTGCAAAACGGCGGCTTGATGATCGGCCCGAAACAGAGGCTGGCCATCCACGATTTTATAGACCTGGTCATCGTCTTCGCTGGCGTCATTGATCGCGTATTCAGTGGAATAATACTCGGCCAGGTTAGGGAGCTCGCTGGTTTGCAAATGACCGCAGCGATCGCAAAAATAAACATACGTGCGACCCTGAACCAGGGTGCTCATCGTGGTGATCGAATGATTTTCTGGCGATTCGTAAATTGGCAAAGATAAAGCGCCATGACATGCATTGCAAGTCAAGCTCATTGAACACCTCGAACAAAATAATCGGCAAAAATGGTTTCTATCTCAGTGCCGGCGGCAACGGCACCTTTCCAGCCAATTTCCATGCCGCTGGGATCTCTGAAATTGAAAAAACGCGACTGTATGGACCATCTCGAGCGTACTGATCGATTGAAGCCGGATTGATGAATTGTCAGGTAATCCATCACGATGACATCGCCCGGTTGGGTCAGCGGGGATGACTGCTCGTATTGATTTGCCACCGTTTCTTCGTCCAGCATCGAAATCTTATAGGCGCCGCTTTTGCCGGCATAGGCGTCGTCCTTTATGTACTTGCGCAGCCCGTCCTGATGCGAGCCGAGGCAATAGATGACTGGGCCGGTCTCCGGCAGAATCGGCATCAACGGGGTCCATAGCACGATGCCATCCATGCTCTGTGGCTGAAACAGATACTCCTGATGCCACTGACTGCGGAATTTCTCCTCGCCGGGATTGTCGATGCGAATGCCGTAGCTCGCTGTGCCGATACCTGCGAAGTCCGTGCCCCGTATGCTACAAAACAGGGCCTCGCTACGCTCACCGGATATCAGGCGCAAGAACGCGGGAATCTGCTTGACGATATCGTAGACTTCACCGCCATAATCCCGATTGATTTGGATGAGTTCGCTAAATCCGGAGTCGAAACAAGACGGCGAGAAACGCTCACGTTGAATGCTCAGCCCATGCCGATCCATCACCAGCCCGATAATTTCGTAGATGGCTTTCTGGATCGGCAAAATGTCTCGCTCGACATCATGGAACCCGCGGAGCACGACAACGCCGTTCTGGTTGAAGGCTGCTTTATCGGAGTCGCTCAACATGAATTCAGCCATTCTTGTTTCTCTTGCAAATTAAGATCAGGTTGTCTTTTCGGACAATTACTGTGGCGCCGGCCTCGGAAAGCTGCCGCACGATCTCGCCGCCGAGTATCGAGCTTGCACCGGGGACGACGGCTGATTTCATTGGCATTCCAGTTCCATCAGCAATCCGACACACAGATCCGGAAAATCAACACCAACCCGCAGCATGGCCTGGAGATTGCCATCGAAATCTTCCAGGGTTTTCAGAACACCCAGGGGGAGGGGTTTGAGATAAATGCCTTCCTCATGGGTGATGCGATAGCCGGATCGCTCGACGGCTTCCCTGAGCGTGTCGCGACAATACTGCCGCTGATGACCAAGGGATATATCGTTCTGGTTGAGACTGTATATGTCGTCAATCAATCCAAGCTCCAGCCCAAGCCGGCGATTGAGGGATTTGGCATTGGGGACCGCGACATATACCTTCCCGTTTGGCTTTAAAAATGGCCGGTAGCGCTCCAGGATCAGATCTGGATCGTCGACATGTTCCAGAATAAAACCCATTACGATGACATCAAATTTGGTATCTGGCGTGTAGTCTTCGAAATAGCCTTCAACGATGCTTCCCTTGAAGTCAGGGTGGTTCTTTTTGAACTGCTCGATGACGATGGAAGAACCATCCACTACCACCTGCTCGTCACAAGCCCCGGAGAAAATACGAGCCGTATATCCGTGACCAAGCCCCAGCTCCAACAACGCCGAAGCATGGTGGAAGCGCTCGATGATTCGCTGAGGATACCAATTCAGGATCAGGTTGTTTTCGATCTCCGTCGCGGAATTCGGAAGATATTCAGACGAAACCGCATTCAAATCTTTCTTCATGCTGTGCACTCGTTCCCGTGAATTGCTTCAGGCTGCAGGCTTGCGGCGCAGAAAGCCGTCGCGGGCTACCGTGATCTGCAGCTTCTTCTCCAGCGGAAGATCGATTTCGAACTCCGGATGGGAGGGCAGCCATTCATGCACGGCGGTTTTCGGGCTGTTACCCGGGTGCCAGGGGCGGTTGGTACACAAGGCAGGCGGCATATCCTCAACCACGGTGTCGAACACGACGCAATAGCTGCCTTCCGTGACCATGGGTGCATAGGCGTCCAGTTCTGCCAACACATGATCATGCGTGTGGTTGGAGTCCAGGCAGACAAGAACACGCCTGGCGTCTCCGCAGAGCGCACGCACCTGGCTAACCGTTTCCGGCGCGATGCTCGATCCCTGCACCATCGAGATCAGGTGGCTGAGCGGGTGTGCTTCAATGGCCTCGCGGTTATGTGCGCGAATATCAATATCAACGCCGATCACCCTCCGGCCAGACTGCCCCGGCACGAGTGCGGTTTTGCTGGTCTGGGCATCGCAATAGTCGAGCAGCGCGAGCATCGAGGCACTCAATATCAGCGAGCCACCGTGAGCGATACCGGTCTCGATGATCACATCCGGACGCGTGGCCCAGATGATTTCCTGCATGGCCTGGATGTCCTGCGGGTATTGGATGATAGGGCGGCCCAGCCAGTTGAAGTTGTAGGTATAGGCTCCCACCGTCCCCGCACGGAGCATCCAGTTCATTGTCTGCTGCGACAACACATCGTCGGCGGCCAGGCGCTGGATGTTGGCCTGAACTTCATTCTCGAATTGTTGGGTTGGGCTTGTCATGAATGTTCTGTGTTGGGCTGAATGATTTCTATACGATCAATGCGGCCGCCGATTTGCGCGCCAATATACAAATTCTCATAGCAGAATGGCTCGAAGCCTGCCTGCTTCATTGCCCGGGCCGTGCGGTCGATGTCGTATGGCACGCGTACGAGCGTGACTCGATCGCCCGCCAGAATGGCGTAGGCTGCCCGGGGATCACCATCCCGCGGCTGGCCGACTGAACCAGGGTTGCAATAGCCTCGTTTGCCGAAGTCGGCCAGACACTGAACATGCGTGTGGCCAGAAAACAGCCAGCGCACGTCTTTGGGGATGATGTCTTCACTCACCGTGTACAGATACTGGTCGCGAACATCATCCGGTCCGCCGTGCACAAACAGCGCCCCATGGTCCAGATGGTGATCGACTGATTGCTTGAGCCATTCGACCTGATCGGGGTTGAGGATGCTTTTCTGAAAGTTGATGATCTGCGTGACGACTCGGGATCGGGGGCAGTCTTCGTTAAACGTGATGTAACGGTCGTGGTTGCCGAGAATATTTAGCGAACCTAATGATGTGAGCAGATCAATGCATTCTCCGGGCTGAGCCAGATAGCCCGCGACATCTCCCAGGGAGAGAAACTGGCGGCAACCTCTGTTGCGGGCATCGGCGACGACAGCCTCCAGTGCCGGGAAATTGCCGTGGATATCAGACAGTATCGCGATCATGGATCACATAGTCCTCGGCATACCGCCAGCCGATACCGGTTGAAATGTTCGGCGTGCCGGGCGTCTGATTGAACAGATAGTAATCAATCGCCATAGCCGCTTCGTTAAAGCCGAATGCTGTCCGCAGCGAATTGCTGCTGGAGAACCGTGGGTTGATCTCCAGCAGCCAGGCGGTCTCTCCCTCGATACGGAACTGTAGATTGGTTGGCCCAACAGGCTGGAAATGCTGTACCAGCGTGTTGACCGCGCGGGCAATCACCGGGTGGTCGAGCACCACCTCGGCTTCCTGTGTGTTACCGGCAGTTGACAACTTGCGCCGCAGGATCAGGGGGCCGATCACACGTCCTTCACCTAGACCAAATACGGCCACGGTGTACTCCTCGCCGGCTTGTCCCACGATGCGTTGCAACATCCACTCGGTTTGAGTTTTGTGTTTCCAATAGGCAAAATCGCGCTCGTCCTCCAGAACAACGATGCCGCGCGAGCCGTTGCCTCGCAGGGGTTTGAGCAGCAGTGGGGGCGGGCCGAGGGTGTTCACTGCTTCGGCCCATTCCCGGGGCTGTAATGACGGGATCGCCGGGTAGCCGATAGCGGCCAGCCGCTGCCCGAAGATCCATTTGTCGGCGGTAGCGTCGATCAGGTCCGCACTGTTGAGCACCACACTCGCGGTCCCGCTCTGAAATACTTGCCGGTGCTGGTGAAAGAACCCGGCATCGCTTTCCAGGCCCGGCATGATTAACTGGATGCCGTGAGTCTTGATGATGTGCTGCCAGAAATCCACGTACGCGGGGCTACGCTCATCCACATCTGGCTTTTGTTCGAACACGTCCACCAGGTAAGGGGCAGGCGAGCGGCGACTACGGTCCACGCCGACGATGCGCACACGCCGGCCTGAGCGGCGCAGGCTATTGATGATCCCTTGCCCGATGATCGCCCCGACACCCGTGACGGCGACGGTAATCCCGGAGTCGGCTGCCGACACGGCATTGCTCATGTGCTTTTCCGCGAGCTCATGTCGCGCCAGTTGACGGTCTGCGGACGCAGGAACTGCTTGCCCGCGCGGCCGTGGTTCGCAATCAGATCGAGGCTGCTGACAAAGGGATCGAAGTCACCATGCAACTGCGGATAAGGCAGCTTGGCGTAGTCCATGTATTCAACGGCGATCCCGTGCCGCTCGAATTCATCATGCGCGAGGTAGTTCAAGGCGCCTTGCCCGGTAATGTAGGTCGTACCTTGCAGATGCTGTACGAGGCCAAGAATGCGATCATGTTTGTGGCCGCCCACGTCAAGTTCAGCAGAGTCGTAGAGTTTGTCTTGCAGGGCGATATCGAAGTACCGGCACACCGCCTGCATCGATGCGAGCGACAGTGCGCCAAGATGAGGCTGTGGCTGCGCGTAGACGGATTCGACCAGTGCCAGCATTTCCCGGACGCAGGGTGCCTTGGCATATGCTTGGGAGAGCGTACGTAAATGCCGCTCACGCCAGTCAGAATGGACAGTCTGGATCTGATCGATCCTGGCGCTACGGTCAGACTTCTCTAATGGCACCGTTAGCCAAAGCGAGCCATGTTGAGTTTTGATCTGTACGCGATTGGTAAAGCTCCTGCGAGCAAATTGCACATCCGCGTAATGAACGAATCTGTCCGCAAGGACGATTTGCTCGAGCAGTCCGACCCACGGAAAGAACATCGGTTGGGAAATGACGATCTTCATGTGGCCGACTCTTTTCGGTCGCGAACGATGTCGAGTACGACGTCGGCTACCGCTTGAATGGCTGCATCAGACATGTCGTGGTACGACGGCAGATTGACGGCACGTTCGGCAATCGCGTAACTATTGGGGGTGTCGCGGGCCGGCCCATTGAACAAGCCAGTCTGGGTCAATGGGTAAAAGAACACGCGCGCATCAATACCGCGCCCGGCAAAGTGCGCCATCAGCATTTCACGCGTGATGCCGAGTTCGGCATCGAATACGACACTTGGCATCCAGTAGCCGTTCTGGCCATGTGGGGGTTCGGGATTGAGGTTAAGGCCCGGAATTCCACCGAGCCAGTGTCGATACCCGTCGAAGATGGCCCGCTTGCGGGCGATCAGCTCGTCAATGCGTTCCAGCTGTGCGCAGCCAATGGCGGCCTGCACGTTGGACATTTTGTATTTGAAGCCGATGAACTCAGGCCAGAACTGCTTGCCGCCCGGCACGCGACCGTGGTTACTCAGCGCAAGTACGCGCTCGTAAAGGGCGTGATCGTGTGTGACGAACATCCCGCCTTCGCCGGTGGTGACGGTCTTGGTGCCGTGAAACGAGAAGGTGCCAAAACGGCCTTGCGAACCGGCCGGATGTCCGCGCCAATGAGAGCCGATGGCTTCTGCAGCATCCTCGATCACTGCAATGCCGTGACGACTGCCGATCTCCAGTAGCCGATCCATGTCGCACAGGTTGCCATACAGATGCGTGGCGATGATGGCGCGTGTGCGTGGCGTAATGGCCGATTCGACTTCCGACGGATTCAGACACCAACTGTCGGGCAGTATGTCGACGAATACCGGCGTGGCGCCCAGATGCATGACCGGCGCGACGGTGGCGATCCAATTGGTGTCGGCCAGGATAACTTCATCTCCGGCGCCGATCCCGAGAGCGGCAAGCCCCATATGCATGGCGCCCGTACAGCTGGACGTGGCAATCACGTAGGGTGCCTGAATGTGTGCGGAGAACAATTTTTCGAAGCGCTCGATATACGCGTAGCACTGTTCACCCCAACCATGGCGCGCGGCATCGGTTGCGTATTCGACCTCGCGTTCGGTGATCGACGGCTTGGTGTAGTAGATACGGGACACAAAACGCTCCGCTTAGAAAACGTTGACCGACGGCACCGCCACCGCGAACTCCGCCCCCCACTCGCGCACATGCGCAAGCTGCCGGGTCACCTCGTCGGCGATGTTCCAGGGCAGGATCAGCACGATGTCCGGGCGCCGCTCGCGCAGCACATCGGGTGACAGGATCGGGAGATGGCTGCCGGGCAGATACTTGCCTTGCTTGGACGGCGCGGCGTCACACACGTAGGGCAGCAGGTCGGGGCGCACGCCTGCATAGTTGAGCAGCGTGTTGCCCTTGGCCGCCGCGCCATAAGCTGCGACTGTGCGGCCCTGGCGCTTCTGTTCGAGCAGGAAGTTCAGCAGGCCATCCTTGAGCGCGTTGGCGCGGGCCTGAAAACCTTGATAGGCGCTTCCGGTATAGTGATTGAGGCCGTAGCGGCGCTCTTCTGCCAGCACCGCCGCGACTTGCGCACTGTTGCTGCGCGGGTCGTCGGCATGGCAGCCATAAACCCGCAGGCTGCCGCCATGCGTGGGCAGCAATTCGACATCACAGACGCGCAGTCCGGCCGCAGCAAAGATGCGCGTCACGGTGCCCAGCGACAGGTAAGAGAAGTGCTCGTGGTACACCGTGTCGAACTGAACCTGCTCGATCAATCGCAGCAGATGCGGAAACTCCAGTGTGATGGTGCCGCCGGGCTTGAGCGCCGCCTTGAGGCCGGCGGTGAAGTCATTGACGTCCGGCACGTGCGCATACACGTTGTTACCCGCGATCAGGTCGGCCTGTTTGCCTTCCTGTGCGAGCCGCCGGCCGAGCGCCTCGCCAAAGAATTCGCGCAGCACCGGAATGCCGAGTGCTTCGGCGGCCTGTGCGGTGCTCGCGGTCGGCTCGATGCCGAGGCAGGGAATGCCGGCTGCCACGAAGTTGCGCAGCAGGTAGCCGTCGTTGGATGCCACCTCGATGACCAGGCTGTCGGCGCCGAGTTGCAGGCGGGACGTCACCATTTGCGCGTAGACCCTGGCGTGGGCGAGCCAGCTCTGCGAGACGGAGGAGAAGTAGGCGTAATCGTGGCTGAACAGTTCGTCGGCACGCGCGTAGTCTTCTGTCTGCACCAGTCCGCAGTCGTGACACACGAACAGCTTGAGCGGGAAATGCGTTTCCGGCGCACGCAGAGCGGCTTCGGTCAGGTAGGCGTTGGATGGCGGCGCAAAACCGAGATCCAGAAACACGTGGGTCAGTTCGGTCGCGCAGTGGCGGCACTTCATGAGAGGATTCCGGAAAAATCGCGGGTGATCAACGGGTGCGCCCGGTCGCGCTGCGACAGATCGGCAACCGGCAACGGCCAGTCGATGGCCAGTGCCGGGTCGTCATGGCGGACGCCGCCCTCAGCCTCGGGAGTGTAATGCGCGGTGTGCTGGTAGAGCAGTTCGGAGTCGGGCGCGAGCGCCTGGAAGCCGTGCGCGCATCCTTCGGGAATAACGAGCATGCGGCCGTTTTCGGGTGTCAGCTCAACAGCATGCCAGCGCAGAAAGGTCGGGGAATCGGCGCGCAGGTCGACCGCCACATCCCACACCTTGCCGCGCAGGCAGCGCACGAGTTTCATCTCGGCGTGTGGCGGGCGCTGGTAATGCATGCCGCGTACCGCACCCATCTGGGCCGTGCGCGAGAAATTGGTCTGCACGATGCGCCGCTTGCCGATGGCAGGCGCCAACTCACGGTCACAGTACAGGCGCTGGAAAACGCCGCGGTGGTCGGAGAACGCCGCGCCTTGCACCACCACCACGCCAGAAATGCCAGTGGCTTCGATCTTCATGCTGCGCACCACGCAAGACCGGCGCGTGTGGCTGCGTCGATGTATTGGTCGAGCTGCTGCGTGCTGACGATTTCGCCGCGCTCCAGCCAGGCCCGATACCAGGCGACGGTTGCCGCCAGCGCACCGTCAAGCCCCCACACCGGTTGCCATTGCAGGTCGGCATGCGCCTTGGCGCTGTCCAGATACAGCAGGCGCGCTTCATGCACATTGGCCTGTTCGGCAACGCGCCAGCGCATGCGCGGCCAAAGCTCACTGATGCGGCTCATCACCGTGCGCACGGACTGGTTGCCTTCAGCGGCGGGGCCGAAGTTCCACGGCGCGGCAGCATCCCGTGCCCCATCCAGCAAGCGCTGACCCAGCAGCAGATAACCGCTGAGCGACTCCAGCACGTGCTGCCACGGGCGGGTCGATTCCGGCGAGCGGATTTCGACTTCGCAGCCCGCCTCGGCCGCACGCACGAGGTCAGGGATCAGGCGGTCTTCAGACCAGTCGCCGCCGCCGATGACATTGCCGGCGCGTGCCGAAGCCAGCAACGCCGCATCGGCCATGTGCATGAACGATGAGCGGTAGCTTGCCACCAGCAGTTCGGTGGCGGCTTTGGAGGCGCTGTACGGATCATGCCCGCCCAGCCGGTCAGCTTCCCGGTAGCCCCAAACCCACTCGCGGTTCTCGTAGCATTTGTCGCTGGTTACGACCAGAATGCCGCGCACGTTGGCAGCGTGCCGGCAACTCTCCAACAGGTTGGCCGTGCCAATGACATTCGTGCTCCAGGTGTCCACCGGCTCCCGGTAGGAGCGGCGCACCAGCGGCTGCGCGGCCAGGTGAAATACGATCTCAGGCTGCACGTCGGCCACCACCCGCGCGAGCGCAGCGCCATCGCGGATGTCGAGCCGGTGCTCGGCCATGTCGAGCTTGAGCAGTTCCCAATGGTTGGGCGTGGTCTCGGGTGGCAGGGCCACGCCCGTCACGTCCGCGCCCAGCCGCTTGAGCCAAAGCGCCAGCCAGCTGCCCTTGAAGCCGGTATGCCCGGTCAGCAGGACACGGCGGCCGCGATAGGCATCGCCAAACAGCGTCATGACCACACCTTCCAGCGCGGGTCGTTCGCCCACATGTCTTCAAGCTGGGTTTTGTCGCGCAACGTATCCATGGCTTGCCAGAAGCCACCATGCTGAAAAGCCATCAGCTGGTCTTCGCTTGCCAACTGCTCCAGCGGGGTGGTCTCCCATGCGGTCTGGTCACCATCGATGTAGTCGAGCACCCGAGGCTCCAGCACAAAAAAACCGCCATTGATCCAGGCGCCGTCACCAGCGGGTTTTTCCTGGAAGCTCTGCACGCCTGCGCCGTTCAGGTTGAGCGCGCCGTAGCGCCCAGGCGGCTGGATGGCGGTGACCGTCGCCAGCTTGCCGTGCTGGCGATGAAACCTGATGAGCGCGCCGATGTCCAGATCGGTGACGCCATCGCCATATGTGAAGCAGAAGGACTCGCCTTCCAGGTACTCCCGCACGCGCTTGAGACGCCCGCCCGTGAGCGTATGCGGGCCGGTATCGACCAGCGTGATGCGCCACGGCTCGGCATAACGCTGGTGCACTTCCATCTTGTTCTGCGCCATGTCGAAGGTCACGTTCGACATGTGCAGGAAATAGTTGGCGAAGTACTCCTTGATGACATAGCCCTTGTAGCCCAGGCAGATCACGAAATCATTGATCCCGTAGTGGGAATAGATCTTCATGATGTGCCACAGGATCGGTTTGCCGCCGATCTCGATCATGGGCTTGGGCTTGAGGTGCGATTCTTCGCTGATGCGCGTGCCGAGGCCCCCGGCAAGGATCACGGCTTTCATGCGGCAGCGCATCCATCGAGGTTGATCTCACTCGCCGTAGCGGCCGCTACGCCGTCCGACGCCATCCGCGTCCAGAAATCCAGGTATCGCGCACCGCTGCCGCTGATCACCTCGTACAGTCCGGCGATCTCTTCCAGCATCGTTTTCGGCTCAAACTGCGTTGTCTTCAGATATTTTTCCGCAAGCGCCCGGACATGAATCGCATCCGGACAGGACGTGAACTCGGGACCCACGTAGTAGTTGTCGTTGAGCGAGTGCAGCCAGGCGCCATGCCAACCTCGAAACCACGCGCTCGCCGCGATATTTCTTTGATCGGCGGCGACGGGAAAATCCGGGGACTGGATGAGAAACGCGCCTTCGACGGCCAGCATCAGGCGTGACAAGATCCAGAGGGAAACAGGATGACCGAAGAATTTTGCGTAACGTATTTCGGTGTTGACGGTCTGATCGCGCAGATGATTCGCAATGTTGTAAATAAAATAGGGCTGCGCCGCCAACTTCAGCCGTCCGGAACACGCCACGAACAGGGACATAAGCTGGTCGTGATGTGACATCGGGTTGGGGAAGGCGTGCCACAGCTTGTAGCTTGCGAGCAAAACGTTCCGGTCAACGATCGCGTGAAAAATCGGGTTTCCGAGTCCGATCGTGTTTGCGACGCCCGTAACCCGGGTGCCGAATGCGACATCGTCCACACCGGGCAACTGGTGAAAGTCGTAACCCGTGCCAAGCTCCCGTCCAAATTGCCCCATCGTCCCGATGAAGCTGTTGTCTGCGTTCAGAGCGGCAATCAGCCCGGGAAAGGCGGCGGGCAAGAGCGTATCGTCGTCCCCGACCGCCATCACATAACGCCCCGTAGTCTGCTCGAGTGCGAACAGATGGTTCTTGAGTTCGGGGCCTTTGATTACGCGAAAATTCTCGCTTGCGAACGTGCTCAGAAACGCGAATTTTTCCGGCAGCTCCGAGTTATCGGAGACCACGACTTCAATATTCCTGTTGGTACGTGCGAGCTCGCAAGCCGCCATAATGACGGAGTAGTGCCGCGGTCCGGCATAGTGGGTGGGAATGAAGATCGAGAGGTCAAACATTGACATGCGCCACCAGGCTATTTAGAGACGGTTTCAAAAAGAGCCACAAGTACTGCTAACTTGTCCGGCAAGCTGTAAACCCGAGCCGTCATGACAACCGGGTCAGGGGGATGGGGAAGCCGATCATCGATGACGCGCGGTGGAAACTGATCGAGCCACTTCTGCCGCCAGCCAGGCCACGTCGATTCAAGTATCCCGGGCGCAAGCCGGTGCCGGATCGTGCGGCACTGACAGGCACTCTGGTTGTGCGGAAGACCGGCGTCTCCGTATCCGTTTCGAGCGACGTGCCGACATCCATGAAGCTTTCCTCAAACTCGGCTGCAGGTTGATCTGCTGGAACACCTTGCAGCGGACTCAACAGACTTGATGAAACCGTCTCTTAGATTCTCGCGCCATGCCACCATCGACACGGATTACCTGCCCGGTAACTAACGTCGACGGATCCGAGGCAGGAAACAACGCAACGTTCGCAAATTCCGGCGGCATCGCGGGTCGTTTCGCCGATCATGCAGCGTCAACCGTGGAAAGCCCGACCGACGCTTCGGATGCGCGAGCGCCCCGCTCCACCCCAGCGGCTTTTGTCACCACGTCAATAACGCGGTTTTGCGATGACTCATCGAGGGCGGGATAAATCGGCAAGCACAGTATTTGTCGCGAGATCTCCGTCGCAGCCGGCAGGTTGTCCGTCATCGCCGATGGCAAGTCCCGATAGTCCGGAAACTCGCTGATCAAGGGATAAAAATACCGGCGTGCCCAGACGTTCGCGACGCGCAACTGATCGTAGAGCTCGTCGCGCGTGAGAGGAAACGCTCCCGTGACACGAACGGGAAAGTACGAATGATTGGCTGTAGCGTGTTCCGATACCTCGTGCAACACCAGCCCTTCGATACCTTCAAACGCCGAACGATATCGCTCGACGATGCGCGCCCGCTGATCGAGGAGCTTGTCGATATGCTGCAACTGCAGCAATCCAAACGCTGCTTGCAGTTCGTTCATCTTGGCGTTGATGCCGGGCTTGACAACGGTCACTTCATCGGCAAAGCCAAAGTTCTTCAGGTAATCGATGTGGCGCTTGGTCTCGGCATCGTGGCAAATGATTGCGCCACCTTCGAACGTGTTGAAGACCTTTGTGCCGTGAAAGCTCAGCACCGACATGTCGCCGAATTTCAGCACCGACTGACCGTTCTTGCGCACACCGAACGCATGCGCGGCGTCGTAGAGAACCCGCAGCCCATGGGTGCTTGCAATGCGTTCGATTGCCTCGACGTCGCATGGATTGCCGTACACGTGAACGGGCAAGATGGCTGTGGTGCGCGGCGTGATGGCTGCCTCGATCTTTGCCGGGTCGAGGTTCATGCTCGTCGGATCGATGTCGGCGAAGATGGGCCGAATACCATTCCAGTGCAGCGCATGCGTCGTGGCGACGAAGCTGAAAGGCGTGGTGATCACCTCCCCGGTCACTTTCATCGCCTGCAATGCGGTGATGAGGGCGAGCGTGCCATTCGAAAACAACGAGAGATACTCGACCCCCAGATAGCGGCACAGCGCCTCTTCGAGCTGCGCGTGAAACGGACCGCCGTTCGTTACATGCTTGCTCTCCCAAATTTTTTCCAGGTATGGAAGAAACTCGTCCAGAGGCGGTAGGAAAGGCTGCGTAACCGGTATGAGTTTTTCCATGGCGGTCGAAGGTTGCCGGCTGCGCGGTTCGCGCATGCTATCAATGCGACCTAGGTTACCCGTTCACACACGGCCTCGATCGTGCAATCAGACGCCAGAAAGACACCCTATTCCGTGAATGCCCGTGGCGGCCCGCCGACACGACCTCGGAACTGGCCGGGAAATTGCCGCCTGTTCCGGGGATTGGCGGCATGATCGACCTGCTACGCTCTGCTGCATCGGGCGCGTTCTACGCAGCGTCTGCTTTGGGCCTGGCCTGAAGCCGTCGGGCAAGGCGATGCGCACCCACTTATTTCGGAAAGGATTCGGTTCGATGCCCACGGTCAGCATTCTTATTCCCGCGTACAAGCCGGAGTATCTCCACAAGGCATTGTCCACCGCGCGAGCCCAGACCTTCACGGATATCGAAATCCTGGTGGGTGATGACACGGCCGACGGCAAGCTTCGGGAAATCGTCGAGAGCTTTGACGACCCACGCATTCGATACTTTCATCACGGCTTTCAGGACGGCCTGAAGAATTCACGAGGGCTGTGGGAGAAGTCCACCGGAAAATACGTCAAGTGGCTGTACGACGACGATATGCTGGGTGCGTCGTCTGTCGAAGTCCTGGTCAATGCGCTTCGCCTTCAGCCGGACGCGGTCATGGCGTTTCACGAGCGCGTATTCATCGATGCGGACGACAAGGTGATTCACGTGCCGGCGGCGCTGGTCACGGCCGGCCACATCGCCCGTATCGACCGGAATTTTCTGGTGCAGAACATGGTGGGGCACGCAAGCAATTTTATCGGCGAGCCCAGCAACATCATGATGGTTCGCGAGGGCGTCGATATCGCGGCTGTGATGATGTATCGCTCAAGAACCGTCAAATTTCTCACCGACGTTGCGATGTACCTGAATCTGGCCGAGCAGGCTCCACTGGTTCTGGTCGGCGGCTTTCACAGCGGCTTTCGCTCGCACCCGAACCAGAATTCGAGCGGCACCAGCCCGATCATCGCCGCTGGCTACTACGAATGGGAACTCATGGTGAGAGGCGAGGCTACGGCGGGTCTTTTGTCCGGGGAGGCGTTGAATGGCGCGAGTGAGCGACTGAAGCAGCTTTACGCCCATGGCGTCCAGACGCGCAACATCAGCGAGCTTGACGTATTCATTCAGCACCTCGATGAATTGACGGAGCAGCCCGTGGCCGAGCTTTTCGATTCGCCGCGCTTTCACGCGGATATCGCGCTGGTGCACAAAATGATGGCGGCCCGCGCCGGCGCAACCCAGGCCCCGTCATCGATCCCCCCAGCGGCGTGATACCCGCGGCGCGGGTAGCGACGCTCACCGGCAATTCGAATTGCTCAGCTTTCTCAGCACATAGCTCCCTTCATAGCCGACGAGCTGCCCAATCGCTTCATAGTCCCGGAACAAGCCCGCCTCTCGAATTTCGTCGACGGCCGGGCCGACTTCCGGTGAACACTCGGTGTCCCCATAGTCGTCGAAGACGATATAGCCGCCCGGGACGACAAAGCGCTCGTACAACAAGAAATCGGTCCAGACATGCATGCGCAGATGTCCTCCATCGATGTGGAGAATCTTGATGCGTTTGGTCAGGCTGGCCGTGACGGCAATGGCATTCTGCGAATAGGCCTGAATCAAATTGCAGGAGGGAAACAGCGTGTTATGAAAGTAAGAGACCTCCTGCACCTGCCCCTTCAGCTCGAACGGATCGATTCCAATGAATTTGGTCGTGTCGTTGAGAAACCGTTGCATAAACGCCAGCGATTTGCCCTTCCAGACGCCAATTTCAACGACATCTCCACTTAGAGATGCCACGTCCAGGCACAGAAACCCAAGCAATTTGACATAGGAATGGAACGAAAGCTCCGTCCTGTCCATGAACCGGGCCGGCATGGCCGCATAGGCCGCCTCGTAGTCACGGGAGATTTTCTCCCATTCTTCGTCCACTCGGGCTGCGATTGACGGCGTGTTGATAAACGCCTGCAAACAGACTTGCGACGCGTAGCTCATATGTATTCCAGATTAATCGACACCAAGGGGAAAAGCTGCTGCACGGGGAGCGGAATCAATGAAGTTCAACAGTTCGGGCTCGATGTGAGCTTGCCCGAAGGCTTGCCGGAGGAGCCGCTGCAGGAAGTTCAGCCGGCCGCAGCCGCGCTCAGGCACTGCCTCATCCCATGCCGACGGCGGACCGGATGCGCATCGAAAACGATTGTAGGGCGGCCCGGCGCGCTGATTTCAGGGAATACAACCCCTTATTCCTGTCTTTTCGGTCGTTGCTCGTGGCGTCGTGCGGGCAGATTGCAGCCTGGACGCGGCAGATTTGTCCCGATCTACCCCGTTCAGCCTTGATTTTGTGGTTTGCGAGTTGCGCAAGGTTTTGATTTGTAAGGGGTTGGTGCGTTTTGGTAAAACCTCGAAGGCAGGGGGGCGATCCCGGCCGGGCGCGCCAGGAATTGCAGGCAGAACGAACCGGCTATCGCGTCGGCGTCGTGACGGCCCTTTTCGTTTGACGCACCGTTGTGCCGACCTGTCAGGCACGTTGCCGCGTCGCTCCCTCCGTCAGTCCGCGCGCTCCGGGCCCCGCCTGAAACCTCTAATTGGCGGCTTTTTCCTCGCTAGCTCTCCGATTCGACTTCCTGACGCCGATGACATACTTGTGCCACTGACTCGCAGTGGTGCGCCGTCGCGCGTCCGCTGCGCAAAGGTCTACGCGGCCACGCGGAACATTTCGCGGCGGGTTCGCAGCAACTTACGGTGTTCAAACGTGACACGAAAACTCTTGATCTACGGCGCGGGCGGGTTCGGCAAAGAGGTCATGGACGTCGCGCGTCGTCAGGCCGCCGGGCAGTGGAAGGACATTGCGTTTGTCGATGACATCTGCCCGGAGCGCACGCGCTACGGCGCGGCTGTGCTGCGTTTCGACGATCCTGAAGTGCGCGGCCGCCTTCACGAAATTGAGTTCGTGATCGCCGTCGGAGAACCGGCCGGACGCGAAAAGCTCGCACAGAAGTTGCGCGAAGCGGATGCGCGCCTCGGCAAGGTGGTCGATCTCAGCTCGATCGTCGCCGATACGGCGCGTCTTGGCGATGGTGTCGTCGTTACGCCGTTCTGCTCGGTGTCGAGCGATGCCGTGCTCGGCGCCAATGTCTGCGTGAACACGATGGCCATCGTGGGCCACGACGTGCAGGTGGGCGAGCACACGGTGATCTCGTCGCAGGTGAACGTCGGCGGCGCGTGCACGATCGGCTCCGGCAGCTATATCGGCATGGGCGCGCTCATCAAGGAGGGCGTGCGCATCGGCTCCAATTCGATCATCGGCATGGGTTCGGTCGTGTACGGCGACATTCCCGATGATGTGATCGCGCTTGGCAACCCCGCGCGCGTCGCGCGTCCCAATACCGACCGCAAGGTCTTCAAATAGAACCGGTAGCGAAAATGACCAACAAGGAAACATACGACAAGGTGTTCATGGACTGCTTTTCGGTCCCGCAGGACGCACTCAACGCGGAATTCGTCTATCAATGCGTGCCGTCCTGGGATTCGGTCGGCCACATGGGCATGATCGCTTCGCTGGAAGAAGCCTTCAACATCATGATGGAGACGGAAGACATCATCGAGTTCGGTTCGTATACGATCGGCATCGACAAGCTCAAGAAGTACGGCGTCGAGATATGACATCCGGACTGGTCAGCCGGCAGCACCCCGAGCGCGCCGCCCTCATTGCCGAGGACGGGCGCGTGCTGCGCTATGCGGAACTGCACGCGGCTATCGACCGATGCGCGGGTGATCTGCCGGCTCGCCAGCTGATTTTCATCGTCGGCTACAACGATGTGCCTACGGTGCTGTGCTATCTCGCGGCGCAATCGAGCGGCGCGGTGCCGCTACTGCTCGGCAGTTCGATTCACGTGGATCAACTCGAGCATCTGATCGACGTGTACCGTCCCGCGCTGCTCTTCATGCGTGCTGACGCCGCATGGCCCGACGCGTGGCCGAAGTCGCGCGCGACGCTGGTGCGCGAGACGGATGGCTATGGTCTCTATGCGCTGCCCACCAACTGCACGGCACGTGCGCTTCACCCCGATCTCGCGCTGCTCCTCGCAACGTCGGGCTCAACGGGTTCGCCGAGGCTGGTGCGCCTGTCCGCCACCAACCTGAAGGCGAATGCGGCTTCGATCGCGGAGTGTCTCGAGATCACGCCCGACGAGCGAGCGATCACGACGCTGCCGTTCAATTACTCGTACGGTCTCTCGATCATCAATAGCCATCTGTACGCGGGTGCGTCGGTCATCCTGACGAACCGCTCGCTGATGGACGCCGACTTCTGGCGCACGCTCAACGCGCAGCGCGCGACGAGTTTCGGCGGCGTGCCGTATAGCTACGACATGCTGTTGCGCCTGCGGCTTGCGCGTATCGACATGCCGACCGTCCGCACGCTGACGCAGGCGGGTGGCCGGATGGACCCGGTGAAGCTCCAGCAGGTCATCGAAGCGTGCCATGCAAGAGGCATCCGCTTCGTGCCGATGTACGGACAGACGGAAGCCACGGCGCGCATCGCCTGGGTGCCGGCGGATGAACTGGCGCGCGTGCCGGGTAGCATCGGCCGCGCGATTCCGGGAGGGCGTCTATGGATCGAGCGCGAGGACGGAACGACCGTCGACGCGGCAGGCGAAGTTGGCGAGCTGATCTATGCAGGTCCAAACGTTTCAATGGGATACGCGCAATGCGCCGATGATCTCGCGCTCGGCGACACGCTGAATGGCGTGCTTCGTACAGGCGATCTCGCGCGCCACGGCGAACAGGGCGCGATCTTCATCGAAGGGCGCCTGAAGCGTTTCCTGAAGGTATTCGGCATTCGCGTCTCGCTTGATGCCGTCGAGCGCATGGCGGCGGCGCAAGGCATCGAGTGCGCCGCGAGCGGCTCGGATGACCGTCTCGTCGTCCACGCGATCCTGACGCCCGATTGGACGCCGCAGTCGCTGCGCGACGATCTCGCGCGCCGCATCGGCGTGCATCCCTCTGCGCTCACCGTGAGTGCGGTGCCCGCGCTGCCGCGGCTTCCTACGGGAAAGGTGGATTACCCATGTCTGGCCCGGATGTCCTGAATACCGTCGAGGACGATATCCTGCAGTGGCCCGCCTACGGTCTGCCGAAGGCGCAGAAGGACGCACGTCTGCTTGCCGGGTTGCGCCGTCTGACCGACCTGCATTACGACGCGTGCGTGCCGTATCGCGCGGTGCTGGACAAGATGGGCGGCGAGCGCGCAGCGCTCACGCTCGATGCGCTGCCCTTCCTGCCCGTGCGCCTTTTCAAGCACGAGACGCTGGTGAGCGTGCCTTCTGCCGACGTCGTGAAGACGATGACCTCGTCGGGAACGAGCGGCCAGCGCGTCTCGCAGATCTTCCTCGACCGGCAGACCTCCGCGCTGCAGGTCAAGGTGCTGTCGCGTATCGTCGGCGACCTGATCGGCCCCAAGCGCATGCCGATGCTCGTGATCGATTGCCGCGCGACGATCGCGGACCGCTATCGCTTTTCCGCGCGCACGGCGGGCATTCAGGGCTTCTCGATATTCGGTCGCGACGTCGAATTCGCGCTTGACGACGACATGTCGCTGAACGTCGAACGCGTGCGCCGTTACGTCGACAAGCATGCCGGCTCGCCGATCCTGCTGTTCGGCTTCACGTTCATCGCGTGGCTGCATCTCGTGCGCACGCTGGAGGAATCGGGCGAGACGCTCGCGCTCGACAATGGCGTGCTGGTGCACGGCGGCGGCTGGAAGCAGTTGCAATCGCAGGCCGTGAGCGCCGAGGAATTCAAGCAAAGGCTGCGCGCCGTCACGGGCCTCACGCGCGTGCACAACTACTACGGCATGGTCGAGCAGACCGGTTCGATCTTCGTCGAATGCGAGCACGGCCATCAGCATGCGTCGTCGTGGTCGGACGTGATCGTGCGCGATCCCGTCGACTTCGGCGTGCTTGCGCCGGGCCGGCGCGGGCTCGTCCAGTTGCTGTCGGTGCTGCCGCACAGCTATCCGGGCCATTCGCTGCTGAGCGAGGACGAAGGCGAAATCGTCGGCATCGACGATTGCCCGTGTGGACGCCAAGGCACCTACTTCAGGATTCATGGTCGCATTCAGCACGCCGAAGCGAGAGGTTGCAGTGATACGTATTCCCGCTGAGATCCTCGCGAAGATGACCGTGCTGGCGGGCAATCCGGCGCAGGTCTCGAACGCGCCTGCGCCCGTCTTCGATCCGCTGCGGGTCGATTTCCTCGCCGACATGTCGCGCGCGCTGCTCGCGCATCCGGTTGCGCGCACGATGCCCGACGTCGTGAGCTTCGCGTACTGGAGCCGCCGCGCGAACCTGACCCGACTCGGCGTGGCGCAGCTCGAGAACGACGACCGCGCAAGCGGCGTGCTGCGGCTCGGGCTCGGCCTGTCGTTTCATATCTGCCCGTCGAACGTGCCGGTGAACTTCGCGTTTTCGCTGGCGTTCGGCCTGCTGTCCGGCAATACCTGCGTGCTCAGGCTGCCTTCGAAACCCTCGGCGACGGCCGAACACATCGTCGACGCTGTCGCGATGCTGCTTGCCCAGGACAAATACGCGCCACTTTCGGATGCGATCGTGCTCGCGCGCTTCGACCGCGACGACGATGTCAACCGGTTCTGGCTCGGCGTGGCCGACGCGCGCGTCGTGTGGGGCGGCGACGCGACCGTTGCGCACCTGCGCAGCCTGCCGTGCCGCCCGCGCTCGCGCGAGGTCGCTTTCTCCGACCGCTATTCGTTGTGCGCGATCGCGCCGGAAGCCGTACTCGAACTCGATCAGGCCGGTTTGCGCGCCCTGTGCTCGCAGCTTTACAACGATCTTTATCTGATGGATCAGGCTGCGTGTTCGTCGCCGCAACTGCTCGCGTGGATTGGCGACAAGCGCGCGGTGAAGGCCGCGCAGGCGCGTCTGTGGCCCGAGCTGGCGGCGCATGCGCGCATGCGCTATGTGCCGCAGGCCGTACAGGTGATGGACAAGTATGTGGATGCCTGTCGCCATGCCGTCGGCAACGAGCAGGTGGTCGCGATCGAGCGACACGGCAACGTGCTGTACCGGATCGAAATCGCCGACGTGACGCCCGACCAGGACAGCCGGCGCGGCTACTTCGGCACGATCCACGAGGTCGCGCTCGCGTCGCTCGCGCAGCTTGCGCCAATCGTCAACGAGCGCTACCAGACGCTCACGTACTTCGGCATCGAGCTGGCGAAATTGCGCGCGTTCGTGCTCGACGGGCGCTTGCGCGGCGTCGACCGCGTGGTGCCGGTGGGCCGCGCGCTGGACATGGACGTCATTTGGGACGGCTACGACATCGTGGCCGGCCTGTCGCGTGTCGTCGATCTGCGTTGATCCGCAGCCGGCGCACCCATTACACGAGGAACAGATGGAAACGATCGAGCAGAGCGAAGGCTTCAGCCTCAACTGCGTGGAACTGCAGGCGTACCAACCGAACCGCTACCCGTTTCTGATGATCGATCACGTCGACGAAGTGGTGCCGGGAAAATTCGCGCGCGGCTACAAGAACCTGACAATGAACGAGTGGTACTTCCCCGTTCATTTTCCCGATGGTCCGAACATGCCGGGCGCGCTGCAACTCGAAGCGCTCGCGCAGATGCTGACAGTCGCGGTCACGACGCTGCCCGGCCTGAAGGGCAAGGTCACGCATGCGCTGCAGCACACGGTGCGCTATCGCAAGGAAGTCCTGCCGGGCAAGAAGTTCGAGATCGAAACCGAGGTGCTGTCGTGGCGCCGTGGCATCTGCAAGGGGCGGGGTATCGCGCGCGTGGACGGCGAGATCGCCTGCGAAGCGGACATGATGATAACGATCCCCGAGATCCTCGAGCAGTTTCTGCCGAAGAAGCCTGCGTGAACATGAAGGACATCGCGGACATCGTGATCGTGGGCTCCGGCGCGAGCGGCGCAGCCGCCGCCTGGCGGCTTTCGCGCGATCGCGCGCTGCGTATCGTCTGCCTCGAGCAGGGCGAACGGATGGACCCGGCCGGCTATCCGTCGACTCGTCCCGACTGGGAACTGGAGCGCGCCGGCGCGTTCAGCTCGAACCCGGCCGTGCGCCAGAGCGCGGCAGACTATCCGATCGACGATTCGAACTCGCCGATCGCGATCGCGAACTTCAACGGCTTCGGCGGCAGCACGATCCTGTATTCCGCGCATTTTCCGCGCTTTCATCCGTCGGATTTCCGAACGCGCAGCCTCGACGGCGTCGGCGACGACTGGCCGCTTTCCTATGACGACCTCAAGCCCTGGTTCGCCGAAAACGAACGCCTGATGGGCGTGGCCGGACTGGTCGGCGATCCCGCGAACCCGGATTACGATTCTCTGCTGCCGCCCGTGCCGCTCGGCGAAGCCGGACGCGCGATGGCGCGTGCGTTCAACGCGCTCGGCTGGCACTGGTGGCCGTCGTACGCGGCGATCAATACGCGTCGTCACGGCAATCGCGGCGCGTGCATCAACCTGGGGCCTTGCAATACCGGCTGTTCGCAGGGCGCGAAGGCGAGCGTCGACGTGACCTATTGGCCCGCCGCGCAGCGCCAGGGCGTCGAAGTGCGCACCGGTTGCCGCGTGCGCGAGATCACGCTCGATGGGCGCGGCCGCGCCGACGGCGTCATCTACTTCGACGCGCAAGGCCGTGAACAGCGCCTCGATGCACGCGTGGTCGTGGTCGCGTGCAGCGGCGTCGGCACGCCGCGACTGCTGCTGAATTCGAAGTCGAGCGCGTTTCCCGACGGACTTCTCAACGACAACGGGCTGGTGGGCCGCAATCTGATGCTGCATCCGCTCGCGTACACCGAAGGCGTGTTCGAGCGCGATCTGCGTTCGAGCATGGGGCCGCACGGCGCGTGCATGCTGAGCCAGCAGTTCTACGAGACCTCGGCGGAGCGTGACTTCGTGCGCGGCTACACGATGCAGGTGTTGCGTGGAGCGCCACCAGCGGAAACGGCCGTGTCGGGCTATTTCATGCGCCAGGTGCCGCTCGGTCCGGATCATCATCGGCGCTTCGCGCAGCTCTACAATCGCACGGTCGGTATCGCGGTCATCAGCGAAGACTTGCCCGAACCGGAAAATCGCGTCGAGCTCGATTTCGACCACTGCGATTCGAGCGGAATGCCGGGCGTGAAGGTTTTCTACAGGCTCGGCGAGAACACGAAGCGCATGCTCAAGCATGGCATCGACACGAGCAAAGAGGTGTTCGCTGCCGCAGGCGCGAAAGTCGTGTCATCGTTCGCACCCGTCCGGCATACCGGATGGCATCTGATGGGCACGGCGCGCATGGGCGATGATCCCGTGACGTCGGTCGTCAACCGTTACGGCCAGGCGCACGCGGTGAAGAATCTGTTCATCGTCGACAGCAGCATTTTCGTGACGTCGGGTGCGGTGAATCCCGTTGCCACGGCCCAGGCGCTCACGCTGCTGGCGAGCGACTGGCTCGCGCGCAACCTCGACACGCTGATGAACGGCACATCCGGCGCGACGGACGATGCGCCCGTCCCAACCTTGATGGAGGCGCAATGATCGGGCTCGTACTCGACACGATGCTGCCCGGCGACGCCGAACTCGGACTGCCGGGCGGGGCGCAGGTGGATTTCGAGGGTTACGCGCTACGCCATCGCGTAACGGCGCAGGTGGACGCGTTGCTGGTCGTGCTCGCGCGCGTCGCGCAGGACAGGTTCGGTGCCCCGTTCGAATCGCTCGACGCCACGCAACGTCTTGCCGCGATCAACGCCTGCAAGCTCGCCGACGTGCGCGCCTTCACCGCGTTCGTCACGCACGCGATGCGCGCGTATTACACCGACCGCAACGTGCTCGCGCGCATCGGCGCGGGTGCGGTGCCGCCGTTTCCCGAAGGCAACGCGCTCGACGCCGACGACTGGATGCTGCTCGAGCCCGTCTATGAGCGCGGGCCGATCTGGCGCGACGCGAACGTCTCGTGAGCCGGCGCACACAATGAACCATCAGGACACTTCGATGTTGCTAAAAGACAAGGTGGCTTGCGTCACCGGCGCGAACCGGGGTATCGGCGACGCGATCGTCCGGACCTTCCTCGCTAACGGAGCGCGCGTGATCGCGTGCGTGCGCGACCCGGATGCGTCGCAGACTGCGCATTGGCTCGCGTCGCTCGACGCGGAACACCGCGCGCAGGTGCAGACGGTGCCGCTCGACCTCGCCGACGAGGCTTCGGTGAAGGCGGCGGTGAAGGCGATCGCAACGGCCTCGGCGCGGCTCGACGTGCTTGTGAACAACGCGGGCGCGGCCAGCGGCGCGATCATGCAGATGACCTCGATGGCCGAGCTGCGGCGTCTGTTCGACATCAACTTTTTTGGCCAGATTCTGTTCACGCAAGGTCTCGCGCGTCTGATGGCGCGCAACAAGGCCGGCTCGATCGTCAATCTCGCGTCCACTGCCGCGATGATCGCCGACCCCGGCACGCTGGCTTACGGCGCGAGCAAGGCCGCCTTTGCGCGCGCCACGCAGAGCATGGCAACGGAACTGGGCGCGTCGGGTATCCGCGTGAACGCGATCGCGCCGGGCCCGACCCGCACCGACATGTATGAGCAGATGACGCCTGCCGCGCGGGAGCGGCTCGTCGAATCGTCGGCGCTCAAGCGCGCCGGCGAGCCGCAGGACATCGCGAATGCCGCGCTCTTTCTCGCCTCGGAGCTGTCGTCGTTCGTGACGGGACAGATCCTGCGCGTGGACGGCGGCATCGTTTGAACCGGGAACGCCTATGACCACCTATCCAGAAATCGAGCGCATGGCGCGCACGATACGCCGCAAGATCATCGACATCAGCCATCACTGCAATCTCAGCACGCACCTTGGTGGCGGGCTTTCGATGGTCGAGATCATGGCGACGCTCTACGCGCGCGTGCTGCGCCATGACGCGCGCGACCCGCGCTGGGCACAGCGCGACCGCTTCATTCTCAGCAAGGGCCACGGCGTGCTCGGCTATTTCTCCGCGCTGCTGGCGGCGGGCGTGATCGACGAAGCGACCTTCAACACCTTCCAGACCAACGACAGCGACCTGATCGCGCATCCGGTGATGAATGCCGATCTCGGCATCGAATCGTCGAACGGCAGCCTTGGCCAGGGACTGTCGATGGCCGTCGGCATTGCGCTCGCGGCGAAGAAGCGCCAGCAGGCGTTCAAGACCTACGTGCTGCTCGGCGATGGTGAATGCAACGAGGGATCGGTGTGGGAAGCCGCGATGTCGGCGGCGCAAATGCGCCTTGACAATCTCGCCATCGCAATCGACTACAACAAGCTGCAAAGCGATGGCGATTCACGCCAGATCATCGATCTCGGCGATCTTGCGGCGCGCTTTCGCAGTTTCGGCTGGGACGTGCACGAAGTGGACGGCCATGACGTCGCGCAATTGGTCGCGGCCTTCGAGGCGCCTTCGCAGGGCAGGCCGCGCGCGGTGGTCGCGCATACGGTGAAGGGCAAGGGTGTCTCCTTCATGGAGAACAACAACGAATGGCACCACAACCGCCTGACGAAGGCGAGCTACGAGCAAGCGGTGGCGGAACTGGACGCGCTCGACGCGGGCGCGTCCGAAGCTGCTGCCGCGCTGGCATGACGGAGACGACATGATGCTGGAAATCAATGCAAGCAACGCGCGGCAATGGTCACGTCTCGGCTCGCGCGGCGTATTCGGCCAGGCGGTGCTGGCGCTGGGCGACCGTTATCCGGACCTGATGGTGATGTCCGCCGATCTCGGCAACTCGTCGGGGCTCGATCGCTTCAAGAAGACGTATCCCGAGCAATTCCTGAACGTCGGCATCGCCGAGCAGAACATGATCGGCGTCGCGGCTGGGCTCGCGAAAGAAGGCTACAACGTGTTCGCGACCTCCTTTGCGCCGTTCATCTCGATGCGCGCCGCCGAGCAGATCCGCATGAATCTCGGTTACATGGAGATGAATGTGAAGGCGGTGGCGATCGGCAGCGGCGTGTCGATGGCGTTCCTCGGCAATTCGCACTATGGCATCGAGGACGCCGCCGTGATGCGCGCGATTCCCAACATGACGGTCGTGTGTCCCGCCGACTGCGCGGAAATCGTCAAGACGGTGGAGGCGGCCGCGCAGTTCAAGGGGCCGATGTACATCCGCCTGACCGGCGCGGTGAACAATCCGCCCGTCTATACGGAAGACTATGACTTCCAGATCGGCCGCGCGATTACGCTGCGCGAAGGGGCGGACGTGACGATCGTCGCGACGGGATCGATGGTGCATGAATCGCTGGTTGCGGCGAAGCTGCTCGAAGAGCAGGGCATCGCGGCGGGCGTCGTGAACATGCATACGATCAAGCCGCTCGATACGGCCGCCGTGGACGTGGCGTGCGCGCGGTCGAAACTGATCGTGACGGTGGAAGAGCATTCCATCGTCGGCGGTCTGGGCAGCGCGGTTGCGGAATACAAGGCGGCTCTGCGCAATGCGCCGCCGCAGCTCATCATCGGTTTGCCGGATCGCTTCGACAAGGCGGGCGAATATCGCTACCTGCTCGAAAAGCACGGGCTCGTCGCACCGAAGATCGCGGAACGTATCCGGGCGTTCATGGACGGCTCAAAAGACTGAGCAGGATGCGCCGCCCGGCGAGCGGGCGGCGCAGCGTCGCGCACGATCGACGACGGCCGGTTTGATCAATGGCTCGAGCAGACCGCGTCGACAGGCATCAGCTCAGGTCAGAGCGCGTTCAGGTGCCGCCGACTCTTCCCGATAGCGCGCGATCAGTCGTTCTCGTGCTTGAATGAACCGGTCGAAATACCCGCGGAATCCGGTGATGCCAGCCGCGTATTTCAGGGCGTCGAGTGTGACCATCTCCTCGCGGTATTTGCCGCCCAGTAGTGCATTGTCCGCGAGCAGCAATGTCGAATCGAAATTCCGGACTTTCCATTCGGCCGCTTCGGCGCTCAGGATGATCGACGCGATGCGTTCGATCACGAATACCTTCGCCGGTGTCGGCAGCACGTAGCGCTGGTTGCTGTTCAGTTGCTGGGCAAGCTCGGTATCGCCCGCCTCGGCAACCATGAAAATCCGCTCGCACAGCGTGAGCCAGCGCTGCCAGAAACGCGGTTTCGCGACGAAATAATTGCAGTACACCGTACCGGCGGTGCTCATCACGAGACCGTTCATCAGCGCTGCGCTGTCGTGGTGTGGGGCGATCAGTGTCATCACGCCGGCGAGCGTCGAGGAAATACCCGGATGCCAGTATTCGGCCTGCTCGAACACGTTCTTGAAGAACGCGATATTGCTGAAGTACGGAGAGAACGTCACGACGTCCACGTCGTCGGGCGTGTCGGCCAGAAACCGCTCGACCTGCGCGGAACTCAGTCCTGCCTTTTCTCTGAATTTTGGTGAAAAGAAACCGTAGCGCGCATCCGGGTCGAGTGTGTTTTCCAGCAGGAAACGTCGGATCGGCCAATACTCGTACCAGTCTGGACGCTGTCCGGTGTTGTCGAGCGCGATGAAACCCGGATCGAGTTTCGCGCGCGTCTCGGGCGAGTAGTAAATCTGATGGACGTAATTTCTCATCGAAGTCCCGACGTCTGGCTGGGCGCGGCGAGCGCTTCGACGCGCTTGAGTACGGCCGGCTGCTGTTCCAGGAATTTTCGGTAATACGCTTGATTGCCCGTATGAACGGCGGCCAGCTTTAGCGCGTCGAGTTCGATCAGTTCGTCTCGGCAGGCACTGGCAACGTTCGGGTCAGGCATGGACATCGAGTCGTAAGGCCGGACCTTCCAGGAAGTGGGTTCCAGGCTCAGGATCAACGACGCGATGCGTTCGACGACGAAAGCGCGAGCCAGCGTGGTCGGTTCGCTGCGCACGGGCGCGTTCAGCAAACGGGCAAGGGCGCTGTTGCCGGCTTCGGCTGCAGTGAAGATCGCTTCGCACACGTTCAGCCAGCTTTGCCAGAAACGCGGTTTGGCGACGAAATAGTTGCAGTACACCGTCTCCGCGGAACTCATGACGAGGTTGTCCAGCACCGCTTTGCCGTCTGCGCCCGGCGCGATGAGTTCAATTGCGCCTTCGAACACTGGCGCGATGCCGGGGGAGCAATATTCGGCCTGCTCGAACATGTTCTTGAACAGTGCGCCGCTGCTGAAGCAAGGCGAAAACGTCACGACGTCCACATCGTCCGATGTGGTCGCCAGAAACTGATGGACTTGATCCGCCGTCAGCGACGTCTTCTGGTGGAACGCCGGCGACAGATAGCCGTAGCGCGCCTCCGGGTCGAGCGTGTTTTCCGTCAGGAAACGCCGGATCGGCCAGTACTCGGGCCACTCGGGCCGCTGCCCGGTGTTGTCGAGCGCGATGAAACCGGGATCAAGCACCGCGCGGGTCTCGGGCGAGTCATAAATCTGGTGGACAAAGTTCTTCATCACGATGCTTGCTGGAAAACCGGACGTCGTTTCGTGCAACTGCGGGACGTGCAAATCTTGCTGGCATCGGAATGCGTATCCGTCCGCACGTCGCAAGCCGGACATCTTTCTACGATCAAGTCTATCGATCGCCGCCAGGATCGAATGTCGGATTAGCGGGCTGTTTCACCCTGCTTTTCGACGGATGCGCGGGTGTCCTGCGCGATTTTCGGAGCGCCCGCGGTGGCTGCTTGCAGTCGCGGGAATAGCGACCAATTCCGGCACCTGATCACCGGATTGGAACGCGGTGTGCGCGGGGAGAATTCGGACACAGTCGGAGACTGTAAGTGCGTGCGCCCGCAGGCTGCGGCCGACTCTGGCGCGGCTGCGGCGACGTGCCGCTCGCGCCATTTCCGACAGCGCGCCCCGCGCGGCCGCCGCGTCGGCGCCGCCGCGTTTCGAACCCCGTATTGGCTAGCAGGACGACAGATCTCATGATGCCCATTTCCCCCGCCACCGCCACGATCGAACACGCGCTGGCGCACCATCAGGCCGACCGGCTCGAAGAGGCCGAGACCCTGTACCGGCAGATCCTCGACACCGATCCCCGGCACGCGGACGCGCTCCACCTCCTCGGCCTGATCGGCCATCAGTACGGGCGCTATCAAGAGGCATCCAGCCTGATCATGGCGGCGATCGAGGTCAAGCCCGACGCGATCTACTACTACAACCTCGGCAACGTGATGCAGGCGGACAACCGCCATGCCGCCGCCGCCGAGTGCTTCCGCCTCGCGACCGAACTGCGGCCCGACTACGTCGATGCGTACAACAACCTCGGCAACGCGCAGCGGCTCGCCGGCGACGCCCGCGCGGCCGTCGATGCGTTCTGCAAGGTCATCTCGCTGCAGGCGGACAACGCCAAGGCCTACAACAACCTTGCGAACGCGCTGTTCGACCTGAACGAGATTCCGGCCGCGCTCGAGGCATACCAGCACGCGGTCGCGCTGCACCCCGAACTGCCGGAGCCGCGCAGCAACCTGCTGTTCGCGAGCCACTGCAGCGAGTCGTTCGACCAGGACGCGTATCTTGCCGAGGCCGCACGCTACGACGAACTCGTCACGCGCCGCGCGAAGCCGTGGACGGACTGGCTCGTCGACCTGACCGCCCGCGTCGGGCGGCCGCTCAAGGTCGGCATCGTGTCGGGCGACCTGAAGTCGCATCCGGTCGGCTATTTCATCGAGAGCATGCTGAAGCATCTCGACGCGAACCGGATCGAGATGCATGCGTACCCGACGCGCGACGTCGAGGACGACGTCACGGCCCGCATCAAGCCCTGTTTCTCGACGTGGACCTGCCTCGCCGGCCTGAGCGACGAGGCGGCGGCCGCGCAGATCCGCGCGGACCGCATCGATGTGCTGCTCGACGCATCGGGCCACACGATCTACAACCGCCTGCCGCTGTTCGCGTGGAAGGCGGCGCCGCTGCAGGCGAGCTGGCCCGGCTACTTCGCGAGCACCGGCGTGCGCGCGATCGACTACGTGATCGGCGACCGTCACGTGCTGCCGCCCGCCGAGGCCGCGCATTTCACCGAGCGGCCGTGGCATCTGCCGGACAGCTATCTGTGCTTCACGCCGCCGGCCGATGCGATCGACGTCGGCGCGTTGCCGATGCTCGCGAACGGCCATCCGACCTTCGGCTATTTCGGCAAGCTCGCGAAGATCACCGACCGCGTCGTCGCGGTGTGGTCGCGCGTGCTGCAGGCGGTCGCGGGCGCGAAGCTGTTCGTGAAGGCGGAGCACCTCGACGATCCGCGCGAACAGCAGGCGCTCGCCGAGCGCTTCGCGGCGCACGGCGTCGATGCGTCGCGCCTGATCCTCGAAGGCCGCTCGCCGCGCGCCGAGTACCTGGCCGCGTACCGGCGCGTCGACCTGATGCTGAGCCCGTTCCCGTACCCGGGCGGCACGACGACCGCCGAAGCGCTGTGGATGGGCGTGCCCGTGCTGTGCCGTCGCGGCGACCGCTTCCTGTCGCACATCGCCGAGAGCCTGCTGCATGCGGCGCGGCTGCCCGAATGGATCGCGGACGACGACGACGCGTACGTCGCGAAGGCCGTCGCGCAGGTCGGCAAGCCCGCCGAGCTGGCGGTGCTGCGCACGACGCTGCGCGCGCAGGTGCTCGCGTCGCCGCTGTGCGACGCGCCCCGCTTCGCCCGCAATTTCGAGGACGCGCTGCACGCGATGTGGGCGCGCCACGTCGAAGCCGCACCGGAAGCGTCCGCGTGAACGGCGCATCGGTCCTGATCACCGGCGGCGCGGGCTTCCTCGGCTCGCACCTGTGCGAGCGCCTCGTGAACGCCGGCCACGACGTGATGTGCGTGGACAACTTCCACACCGGCAGCAAGCAGAACATCGCGCACCTGATCGGCCGCGTGAATTTCGAGGTGATCCGTCACGACGTGTGGCTGCCGCTGTACGTCGAGGCGGACCGCGTGTTCAACATGGCGTGTCCCGCGAGCCCGGTCCATTACCAGAGCGACCCGGTGTCGACGGTGAAGACGGCGGTGCTCGGCGCGATCAACATGCTCGGCCTCGCGAAACGGTGCGGCGCGCGCATCCTGCAGGCGTCGACGAGCGAGGTGTACGGCGACGCGCAGCAGCATCCGCAGCAGGAAAGCTACTGGGGCAACGTCAATCCCAACGGGCCGCGCGCGTGCTACGACGAAGGCAAGCGCTGCGCGGAAACGCTGTTCTTCGACTACCACCGGCAGCACGGCGTCGACATCCGCGTGGTGCGGATCTTCAACACCTACGGCCCGCGCATGCGCGCCGACGACGGCCGCGTCGTGTCGAACTTCATCATGCAGGCGCTGCGCGGCGAGCCGATCACGCTATACGGCGACGGCAGCCAGACGCGCTCGTTCTGCTACGTCGACGATCTCGTCGAAGGGCTCGTGCGGATGATGGACCAGGACGACGACACCGGGCCGATGAACCTCGGCAATCCGAGCGAGATCACGATCCGCGAGCTGGCCGAGTGCGTGCTGCGCCTGACCGGCTCGAAGAGCCGCATCGAATACCGCCCGCTGCCGACCGACGATCCGCTGCAGCGCCGGCCCGACATCGGCCGCGCGCGCCAGCGGCTCGACTGGCAGCCGGGTGTCCAGCTCGAGGACGGCCTGAAGGAAACGATCGCCTACTTCCGCAACCTGGTGAAAGCATGAGTCTCAAACTGATCGACGCCGCCTGCCCCGTCTGCGCGCACTCGGTCGCCGCGCCGTTCTTCGATGCCGGCGCCTGCACGCTGGCGACGCTCGCGTGGCCCGATTCCGCGGAAAGCGCGCGCGCGCTGCCGCGCCATGCGCTCGAGTTCGTGCAATGCCCGCGCTGCTCGCACGTGTGGAATCACCGCTTCCGTTACGACGCGATTCCGTACCAGAGCAATCCGAACCGCATGTTCAACAACGGCGGCATCTGGAAGGGGCATCTGGCGGCCACGCGCGACCTGCTGCTCGGCAACCTGTCCGCCGCGCCGACGGTCGTCGAGATCGGCTGCGGCGAAGCGCATTTCGTGCGCGGCCTCGCGCAGGCGAGCGGCGGCGGGCGCTTCATCGGCTTCGATCCGAACGCGAGCGTCGGCACCGGCAACGGCATCGAGTTCCATGCGCGCCTGTTCGAACCGCTCGCCGACATGGCGGCGTTCAGGCCCGACGCGATCGTGATCCGCCACGTGCTCGAACACCTGACCGAGCCGGCGAAGCTCGTCGAGCAGCTCGCGTGGGGCGCGGCGAGCCAGCCGAACCCGTGCTGGCTGTTCGCGGAGGTGCCGTGCATCGACCGCGTGTTCGAGACCGAGCGGCTCGCGGATTTCTTCTACGAGCACGTGTCGCAGTTCACGACCGAATCGTTCCGCGCGCTGATGGCGCGCGCCGGCGAGATCGTCACGCTCGCGCACGGCTACGACGGCGAAGTCGTCTATGCGCTGGTCCGGCTCGGCGTGCCGGCGCCCGTGCGCGCGCGCGCCGACGCGGCGGCGCGCTTCGCGGCCCGCACGGTCGAGCATCGCGCGGGCATCGCGCAACAGCTCGCCGAGCTGGCGACGTCGGGCCGGCGGGTCGCGATCTGGGGCGGTACCGGCAAGGCGGCGGCGTTCATCCATTTCTTCGACGCCGATGCGGCCCGCTTCCCGCTCGTCGTCGATTCCGATCCCGACAAGGTCGGCACCTACGTGCCGGGCACCGGGCAGCAGATCGTGTTCCGCGACGCGCTGAAAGCCGCGCCGGCCGACGTGATCATCATCCCGACCCAGTGGCGCGCGCGCGACATCGTCGCCGAGATGTCCCGCGAAGGGATCGCGGCGTCGGCCGTGATGATCGAGCACGGCGGCAACCTGATCGATTTCGGACGCGACCCGCATCCGTATTGAGCAGGGCGCGAGATGGACGGAACCGCACAGGCATTGCAGGCGGCGCTCGCGCATCACCAGGCGGGACGCCTCGCCGAAGCGAAGACGCTGTACGACGCGATTCTCACCGCGCAGCCGGGCCAGCCGGACGCGCTGCATTTCCTCGGGCTGCTCGCGTGCCAGCTCAAGCAGTACGACGCGGGGATCACGTTGATGCAGCAGTCGCTCGTCGAGCGGCCGGATGCGTCGTACTTCAACAACCTCGGCAATATGCTGCGCGAATGCGGTCGGCTCGACGACGCGATCGCGCACTACCGCCGCGCGGTGGCGTTGCGTCCGGACTATCCGGAGGCGCACAACAACCTCGGCAACGCGCTGCGTGACGCACGCGACCCGGCGGCCGCGATGACGAGCTGCGCGCGTGCGATCGAGCTGCGTCCCGGCTACGCGGAGGCGTACAACAACCTCGGCAATGCGCTGCATGACCTGGGCGAGCACGACGCGGCGGCCGCGAGCTACGGCAAGGCGGTCGTGCACAACCCGCAGTACGCGCAGGCGTACAACAATCTCGGCAACGCGCTGCGCGCGCAGGACAAGCTCGACGCGGCGGCCGACGCCTATCGCCGCGCGCTCGCGCTGCAGCCCGGCCTGCACGTCGCGCGTCACGGCCTCGGCCTCGTGCAGTGGTCGCAGGGCGCACTGGACGAAGCCGTGAGCACGTTGCGGATCGCGGCCGAAAGCGACGATGCGAGCGTCCACAACAATCTCGCCGGCCTGCTGCGCGACACCGGCGACCTCGACGGCGCCGCCGCGCACTTTGGCCGGGCGATCGAACTGGACGCATCGATGGCGGTCGCGCACGCAAACCTCAGCGGCGTGCGTCGCCGGCAGATGCGCTACGCGGAAGCGCTCGCGCATGCGCAGGACGCGATCCGGCTCGCGCCGGACCTCGGCGACGCGCACAACAACGCGGGCAACGCATATCACGGGCTGGAGCAACTCGACGCGGCGCAGGCCAGCTATCGCACGGCCGTCGCACTGAATCCGGCGGACGCCGGCGCGTGCCACAACCTGTCGGCCGTGCTGCTCAAGCTGAACCGGCTCGACGAGGCGCTCGCGTATTGCCGGCGCGCGCTGGACGCCGGCGCGCCGAGCGCATCGATGCACGTCAATCTCGGCGACATCCTGCGCGCGCAGGGCAACGTCGACGCGGCGGTGCCCGCGTATCGCGACGCGCTTGCACGGATGCGCGACGACACCGACGACGGCGCGGCCGACGTGCTGGGCCGGCTCCTGTTCAGCGCGGCGGCGTCCGCGTGCGTGAGCCCTGCCGACTACCTGGACGATGCGCGGCGCTACGGCCGGCACCTGGCCGCGCGTTCGACGCGCTACGCGCACGATCCGCGCGAGCGGGCCGCGCGCGCGCAAGGGCGGCCGCTGCGTGTCGGCTTCGTGTCGGGCGACCTGCGCCAGCACCCGGTCGGCATCTTCCTGGAAAGCGTGCTCGCGCATCTCGATCGCACGCGCATCGACCTGCGCGTCTATGTGACCTCGGACGAGGAGGACGCGATCACCGCGCGGCTGAAGCCGCATGCGGGAGGCTGGCGCTCGATCGCCGGGCTCGCCCCGGACACGGCCGCGCGGATGATTCATGACGACGGGATCGACGTCCTCGTCGACCTCGCGGGTCATACGCAGGACAGCGGGCTCGCCGTGTTCGGCTGGAAGCCCGCGCCGGTGCAGGCGAGCTGGCTCGGCTTCTTCGCGTCGACCGGCTGCGACGCGATCGACTACTTCATCGGCGATGCCCACACGCTGCCGGACGCCGAGGCGCATCACTTCGTCGAAAAGCCGTGGCGGCTGCCGGACAGCTGGCTGTGCTTCACGCCGCCGGCGTACGACGTCGCGGTCGGTCCGCTGCCGATGGCGGCGCGTGGCCATCCGACGTTCGGCTGCTTCGGCAAGCTCATGAAGATCGGCGATGACGTCGTGCGCGCGTGGTCGCGGCTGCTGCATGAACTGCCGGCGGCGCGGCTGCTGCTCAAGGCGCAGGAGCTCGACCGCGCGAGCGTGCGCGACGCGACGATCGCGCGCTTCGCGCGGCACGGCATCGACGCGGCCCGGCTCGAATTCGAGGGCGGCTCGCCGCGTGCGGAATATTTCGCCGCGTACAACCGCATCGACGTCGCGCTGAGCCCGTTCCCGTACCCGGGCGGCACGACCACGGCCGAAGCGCTGTGGATGGGCGTGCCGGTGCTCGGGATGAAGGGCAGCCGGTTCGTCACGCATATCTGCGAGAGCGTGCTGCACGCGGCGGGGATGGGCGACTGGATCGCGGACGACGAGGACGCTTACGTCGCGAAGGCGCTTGCAGCGGTGCGCGACCGCGAGCGGCTCGCCGCGCTGCGCGCCGGGTTGCGCGCGCAGCTGCTGACATCGCCGCTGTGCGACGCGCGCCGGTTCGCGGCGCATCTCGAAGCAGCGTTCCTCGGCATGTGGCAACGCTATACGGATACGGCAAACGAAGCATGAACACAATCCACGACACTCTGCAGTCTGCACTGACGCATCACCAGGCCGGGCGTTTCGCCGAAGCAAAGGCGGTGTACGAGGCGATCCTCGCCACGCAGCCGGGCCAGCCGGACGCGCTGCATTTCCTCGGGCTGCTCGCGTGCCAGCTCAAGCAGTACGACGCGGGGATCGCGCTGATGGAGCGCTCGCTCGTCGCGCGGCCGGACGCGTCGTACTTCAACAACCTCGGCAACATGCTGCGCGAATGCGGGCGGCTCGACGACGCGATCGCACACTACCGCCGCGCGGTGGCGCTGCGGCCGGACTATCCGGAGGCGCACAACAACCTCGGCAACGCGCTGCGCGATGCGCGCGACCCGGCGGCCGCGATGGCGAGTTGCGCGCGTGCGATCGAGCTGCGCCCCGGCTACGCTCAGGCGTACAACAACCTCGGCAACGCGCTGCAGGATCTGGGCGAGCACGACGCGGCGGCCGCGAGCTACGGCAAGGCGGTCGTGCACAACCCGCAGTACGCAGAGGCGTACAGCAATCTCGGCAACGCGCTGCGCGCGCAGGACAAGCTCGACGCGGCGGCCGACGCCTATCGCCGCGCGCTCGCGCTGCACCCCGGGTTTCGCGTCGCGCATCAGGGGCTGAGCGCGACGCTGATTGCGGCCGGCGATCCGCACGGCGCGGTCGAGCATGCGCGCGCGGGGCTCGATCCGCGCGACGCGGACGCGCACTACGTGCTCGGCAAGCTGCTTTGCGGCATGAACGATTTTGACAACGCGACCAGAGTGCTCGCGCAGGCGATCGAGATCGATCCGGCACATGCGCCGGCGTGGGCCCGGCTCGGCGAGCTTGGCTGCCAGCGCGGCGAATACGAGCAGGCGGTGCAGCTGTGCCGTCGCGCGATCGAGCTCGATCCCGAATTGGCCGAAGCGTACAACTTCCTCGGCGTCGCGTATCTCAACCTTGACCGGATGGACGCCGCGGAGCTGAGCCACCGGCATGCGGTCGACCTGAACCCGGGCGATGCCGACGCGCATCACAACCTCGCCGACGCGCTGTATCGGCGCGACAAGCTCGACGAGGCTGCGAAGCATTACGAGATCGCGCGGGCGCTCGGCGCCGATCCGGTGAAGATTCAGCTGACGCTTGGCGACATCCTGTGGGCGAAGCGCGATTTTGCCGGCGCGGTGGACGCGTTTCGCGCGGCGGTCGATCAGGACCCGTATCGCGCGTATGCGCGGCTGATGTTCAACATGTCGAGCTCCTCGGCGTTCGAGCCCGACGAATGGGTCGCGGAAGCGCGCCGATACGGTGAGTATCTTGCGCGTGATGCGCACCCGTTCGAGCACGACCGCGCGCAGCGCGTCGCGCAGGCGCAGGGGCGGCCGCTGCGCGTCGGCTTCGTGTCGGGCGACCTGCGCCAGCATCCGGTCGGCATCTTCCTGGAAAGCGTGCTTGCGCGGCTCGACCGCTCGCGCATCGAGCCGCATGCCTATGTGACCTTCCTCGTCGAGGACGACGTGACCGTGCGGCTCAAGCCCGCCTTCGCGAGCTGGAACACGCTGACCTGCATGAGCCGCGAGCGGGCCGCGCAGGTGATCCGCGATGACGACATCGACATCCTGATCGACATGGCCGGCCACACCAACTGGAGCGGGCTGCCGGTCTTCGCGCACAAGCCCGCGCCGGTGCAGGCGAGCTGGCTCGGCTTCTTCGCGACGACCGGCTGCTACGCGATCGACTACTTCATCGGCGATGCCCACACGCTGCCGGACGCCGAGGCGCATCACTTCGTCGAGAAGCCGTGGCGGCTGCCGGACAGCTACCTGTGCTTCACGCCGCCGGCGTACGACGTCGCGATCGAATCGCGGCCGATGTCGGCCAACGGCAGCGTCACGTTCGGCTGCTTCGGCAAGCTGACCAAGATCAGCGACGACGTCGTTGCGCTTTGGTCGCGCATCCTGCACGCGCTGCCGGACGCGCGCCTGCTGCTGAAGGCGCCCGAGCTGGGCGTCGGCGACCTGAACCAGGTGACCCTCGACCGTTTCGCGCGGCACGGCATCGGCGCGGACCGGTTGATCCTCGAGGGCGGCTCGCCGCGTGCGGAATATTTCGCCGCGTACAACCGCATCGACGTCGCGCTGAGCCCGTTCCCGTACCCGGGCGGCACGACCACGGCCGAAGCGCTGTGGATGGGCGTGCCGGTGATCGGGATGAAGGGCAGCCGGTTCGTCACGCACATCTGCGAGAGCGTGCTGCATGCGGCGGGCATGGGCGACTGGGTCGCGGACGACGAAGCCGCGTACCTGGAGAAGGCGGTCGCGTTCGCGCGCGACCGCGACGCGCTGGCGACGCTGCATGCCACGCTGCGCGAGCGCACGCTCGCGTCGCCGCTGTGCGATGCGGCCCGCTTCGCCCGCAACCTCGAGGACGCGCTGCACGGCATGTGGGCCCGCTATGCGGCCGGTGACGCGCCGGCCAGGGACGCACGATGAGCGGGATCGCCCAGCAACTGGAAGCGGCGCTCGCGCATCATCAGGCCGGCCGCCTCGCCGATGCGCGCGTGCTGTACGAAGCGATTCGCCGCTGTGAGCCCGATCACCCCGACGCGACGCATTTCCTCGGCCTGCTCGCGTGCCAGCTCGGGCAGTTTCCCGCCGGTCTCGCGCTGATGGAACGGGCGATCGCGTTGCGCGCCGATCCGGTCTATCTGAACAATTTCGGCAACATGCTGCGTGCGCACGGCCAGCTCGACGACGCGATCGCGTCCTTCCGGCGCGCGGTCGCGTTGAAGCCCGACTATGCGGAGGCGCACAGCAACCTCGGCAACGCGCTGCGCGACGCGCATGATCCGGACGCCGCGATGCTGAGCTGTGCGCAGGCGCTCGCGTTGCGCCCCGATTACGCGCAGGCGTACAACAACCTCGGCAACGCGCTGCAGGACAAGGGCGAACTCGACGCCGCCGGGCGCGCGTACGACAAGGCACTCGCGCTCGAGCCGGCCTATGCGGCCGCGTGCAACAACCGCGGCAACGTGTTTCGCGCGCAGGGCCGGCTCGACGATGCGGCGAGCTGCTACCGGTGCGCGGTCGAACTGCAGCCGGACCTGTACCCCGCCCATCGCAGCCTCGGGATCGTGCTGTACGAGCGCGGCGAACTCGCGCTCGCGATCGAGAGCCTGACGCGCGCGTCGCAGGGTGGCGACACCGAGGCCCATTTCAACCTGGCCGCCGTGTTCGACCGCGCGGGCGATCTCGACGCCGCGGCGGCGAGCCTGCGGCGCGCGGTGGCCGCGGCGCCCGACCGCGCGGACCTGTATCACCACCTTGCGCAACTGCTGGTCCGGCAGGGCAAGCGGCCCGAGGCGCTCGAATGCTGCCGGATCGCGCTTGCACTGCCCGGCCAGACCGCGCAGATGCACGCGGTGTTCGCGGACATCCTCTGCGCGCTATGGCACTTCGAGGCCGGGTTCGCGAGCTACGATCGCGCGCTCGCGCTCGATCCGGCGTACCGCAATGCGCATTCCGGCCGCATGTTCTATCTGGCCAGCACCGCGTACTGCCCGCCCGCGCAACTGCTCGACCATGCGCGGCAATTCGGCGCGCGGATGGCGGAGCAGGCGTCGCCGAGGCGGCATGCGCCGCGCGCGGCCGACGGGCGGGCGCTGCGCGTCGGCCTCGTGTCCGGCGACCTGAGATCGCATCCGGTCGCGGTGTTCCTGCAGAGCGTGGTGGCGGCGCTCGACCCGTCGAAGGTCGCGCTCGCCGCGTACGCGACGCAGTCGGGCGAAGACGACCTGACGGCCGCGCTGAAGCCGCACTTCGCCATCTGGCGCGACATCACCGCGCTCGACGACCGGGCCGCGGCGGACCTGATCGCGAGCGACGGCATCGACATCCTGATCGACATGAGCGGCCACACGTCGCTGAATCGTCTGCCGCTGTTCGCGTGGAAGCCCGCGCCGGTGCAGGCGACGTGGCTCGGCTACTTTGCGACGACGGGGATCGCCGAGATCGACTACGTCATCGGCGACCGCCATGTGCTGCCGGCCGACGAAGAGACGCACTTCGTCGAGCGGCCGTGGCGGCTGCCGGACAGCTATCTGTGCTTCACGCCGCCGGACCATCCGCTCGTGGTCGGACCGCTGCCCGCCGGACGCGACGGCGTCGTGACGTTCGGCAGCCTCAACAACGCGAACAAGCTCGGCGACGCGGTGATCGCGCTGTGGGCCCGCGTGCTGCATGCGGTGCCGGGCTCGCGCCTGCTGCTGAAATCGCCGCAGCTCGACGAAGCGGCGCTGCGCGCAAATCTGGCCGCGCGCTTTGCCGCGCACGGCATCGCCGCCGAACGCCTGCTGAAGCGCGGAGGCTCGACGCGCGTCGCGCATCTGGGCACGTTCAACGACATCGATATCGCGCTCGATCCGTTCCCATATCCGGGCGGCACGACGAGCCTGGAAGGGCTGTGGATGGGCGTGCCGCTGGTCACGCGGCGCGGCGAGCGGTTCCTGTCGCACATCGGCGAGAGCATCCTGCACACGCTCGACATGCCGGAATGGATTGCGCAGGACGACGACGACTATGTCGCGAAGGCGGCCGCGTTCGCGAGCGATCTGCCGCGGCTGGCGGCGGTGCGGGCGGGGCTGCGGGCGCGCCTGCTGCGCTCGCCGCTGTGCGATGCGCCGCGCTTTGCGCGTCACCTGGAAGCGGCGTTCGCGCAGATGGTCGACGCGGCTGTCGAACGGGCGGCGCGCGGGTAACGGCGACGGTGAGGCACGGCGCGCGTGATCGTGCCGCGCCGCCCGACCGTCGACGACTTCCCGCGATCGACCAAAAAAAGAGCCGCATTGAAGCGGCTCGACGGTACGGCGACAACGGTCCGCTCGACTGGCGGCGTCTTGTGGTTCGAAAGGCGCGGCGCACGACGCGCCGGGCCGGTCACAGCATGCCGGTCGTCTGGTACGCGCTCGCGGCCTTGATCCGGTCGCGGGACTGCGCAAATTCCACGCTCAGACGGTCCCGGTCCGCTTGAGCCTGCTCCGCGATCGTCGCGTCGATCGCCATGATCTGCCGGAGCAGGTCCAGCGCGTCCGGCGTCTGGTCACTGGACAGGCCCATCAGCAGCGGCGAGCGCTCGTCGGCGAGCGCCGCGACGCGCTCCCAGTCGCGCGCGTCGGTCGCCGACTGCATGTCGCGGGTCAGGTCGAATGCGCGGGACAGGGTGTCGATCGTCATGGTCAGGCTCCGTCGGTGCGGTGCAGCGGTGGCTTACTTGTTGGTGGCCATCGCGCCGGCGCTGTTCTGGCCGCCGAACAGCTGCGTCAGATAGCGGGTGTTGTTCGCCATCGTCGCCATCAGCGTGTTCAGCGCGGTGAACTGCGCATTGTACTGATTCGTCAGCTGGGTCGCGTAGGTCGACAGCTGGGTCTGCTGATTCGTCAGGTTCGTCACGTCCGCGTTGATCGCCTTGGTGCGCTGGTCGATCAGGCCGTTCGTCTTCGTGTAGTTGGTGATCGTCGACGAGAGCGTCTGGCCGATGCCGTTGGTCGTGTTGAAGATCGCCGACACCGCGGAGCTGTTCGACGCGAGGGCCGTGGTCAGGGTGGCGGTGTCGACCTTCAGCGAACCGTCGGCGTTCAGGTTGATGCCGATGGAGGCGAGCGAATAGGTATTGCCGCCCGTCGTGACGCCGCTGCTGAGCGCCGTCGCGAGCGTGTTCTGGATCGAGTTCAGCATCGAGTCGCCGAGCAGCGGGCCGGCGTTCGACGACGTCGGGTCGTAGGACGACAGCTGTTTCGCGGTGGTCACGAAGCTGGTGTACGCGTTCGCGAAATTGTTGATCGCGGTCGTCATCGCGGACGTGTCCTGCGACAGCGTGATCGTCTGCGGCGTGTTGAGCGCGAGGGTGCCCGGCGCCAGGTTCAGCGTGACGCCCGTCAGCGCGCCCGACACGCTGTTCGACGCGCTCGTGACCGGCGTGCCGTCGATCGTCAGCTTCGCGTCGGCGGCCGGCGTGGTCGTCGCGTAGCCCGACGTCAGTTTCGAATTGACGCCCGTGCCCGTGATCGCGATGGCATTGGCTGCGCCGGTCTGGTTCGATTGCAGCACGAGGTGCTGGCCGTCCGAACCCGTGATGACCGATGCGGTGACGCCGGGGTTGCCCGACGCGGAGTTGATCGACGTGGCGATGTCGGACAGCGCCGCGCCGGCCGACACGTTGACGTTGAACGCGGGGTTGCTGCCGTACGTGATGCTCAGCGAGCCGGACGAGATCGTATCCGACGACGTGAGGCCGGCCGACGTCAGCTTGTTGGCGGACGCGAACTGCGAGACATTGACTTGGTACGAGCCCGCCACTGCGCCGGCGCCGCTCTTGATCGTCGTCGTGATGCCGGTGCCGCTCGCCGTCGCGGCGAGGCTCGCGAGCGTGCTGCCGTTCGACAGGCCGGTGAGGGCGGTCTGCAGCGCGGACATGGCGGACTTCAGCTGGCCGATCGCGGTCAGTTGGGCGTTGTCGGCGGTCAGCTTGCCATTGAGGATGGCCGCTTGTCCGGCCGTCTTCGACTGAACCAGCGTCGAAACGAGCGAATTGACGTCGAGCGTCGAATTGGTCGAGCCCGCGATGAGCGATTGCCCGGCCTGGGCCAGGATGCTGCTGACATTCGCGCTGGTGATGGGGGTTGTGGTGGTCATGCCGTTGCTCCGGTCGTCCGCGCAATCAACGTACGCGATGCGGCGGGTGGCCGCGGTTCAAAGCAAAGAGGGAGGCGTGCCTCCCTGGAGAATTCGGATTCGGGCTGTTCCGGCGGCGTCGCGATGCGTCGCATGGCGACGCCGCCGGGCCCGGAGGCGGGCGGGCGCGTGGCCCGCCGCGCGTACTGCGAGATTAGCCCTGGAGGAGCTTCAGGACTTGTTGCGGCATCGAGTTCGCTTGCGCCAGAACCGAGATGCCTGCTTGTTGCAGCACTTGCGCCTTGCTCAGGTTCGCCGTTTCCGTCGCGAAGTCCGCGTCGGTGATCTGCGAGCGAGCAGCGCTCATGTTGGTCGACTGGGTTTGCGTCGTCGTGATGGCAGCCTGGAACGTGTTCTGTGCTGCACCCAGCGTTGCCTGGAACGTGTTGACTTGCTTCAGTGCTGCGTCGATCGACGTGAGCGCCGTTTGCGCGACCGTCTGGTCGGTGACGCTGACCGAGCTGACGCTCATGCCCGAGGAGTTCCACGTCGTCGAGCCGAAGTTGACGCTGATGGTCTGGTTCGCTGCTGCACCGATCTGGAACGTGACGGTGCTTGCGCCGCCCAGGACTGCTTGGCTGTTGAACGTCGTTTGCGATGCGACACGGTCGATTTCGCCGAGACGCGTCGTCACTTCAGCCTGCAGGTTCGCGCGGGCGCCCGAATCCAGCGAGCCGTCGCCTGCTTGCTGTGCCAGCACGCGGATACGTTGCAGGTTGTCGATCGTCGACTGCAGCGCGCCGTTGGCGGTCTGGATCATCGAGATGCCGTTGTTCGCGTTCGCAACGCCCTGGTTCAGCGCGTTGATCGCTGCCGTTTGCGACGTCGAGATCGCGAGGCCTGCCGCGTCGTCAGCTGCGGTGTTGATGCGCTTGCCCGACGACAGGCGGTTGATTGCCTGCGACAGCGCGTTTTGCGTGCCCGACAGGTTCGTCTGCGTCGACAGCGACAGGATGTTGGTGTTGATGTTCAGCATTTGCTTCCTCGTTTGGGAAAACGCCTGTGTGAGGCAGGTTTTCAATCTCGGCGTCGCGCTTATCGCGAGTTGCGCTGGCCGCCTTTCCTGGTTGACGGCGGCATCCGGCGAAAACTTTAGAGGGTTGCTGAAGGAAATTCGGGACGGAAAGATCGGGCGGCCCCGCGGACCTCGGCCAACCGTCGGCCAACACAAGGCCGGCGGGCGCGCCGGGCGGTTCCGGCGGCTGATTCGCAAACCGCTCGTCCGGCCGCGGCCGTCGAGGGTCGGCCGCGGGGAACGCGAAAAGGGTGGTTTTCTCTGTGATTCCCTGATATCATGGCGGGCTGAATTGAGATTTTCTGTCACGCCTGTGCCGTATCGGCACGTTTGCTGGCAGTCAAACGCGGCGCTGCACGCGGCTTGTGAAGCGTACTCGCGGTGCTTTCCGCCTCTCTTTTCCGGCCTCCGAGGCCGTATTTCCGCTCGTTTCGCCTGTTGTGGGAACGCCCGGATGGCCGGTGCGTGGCGCTTGGCCGCTACGTTTTTGACCGTTTAAGCAATTTAGGAACGACATGACGACGATTCTTCTGAAAGAAAACGAGCCGTTCGAAGTGGCGATTCGCCGCTTTCGCCGCGCTATCGAAAAAAATGGCCTGATCGCTGAACTGCGCGAGCGCCAGTCCTACGAAAAGCCGACCGCAGTCCGCAAGCGCAAGAAGGCAGCTGCCGTCAAGCGCCTGCACAAGCGCCTGCGCAGCCAGATGCTGCCGAAGAAGCTCCACTAAGAGCGTCTGACGGTTCGCCGCGAAACGGCGGAGCGTGCTTCGAAAGAAGCCGCTCCGCCGTTTTGCTTTTGGGGCGGCGCGCAGGCAGGCGCGAGCGGCGCGGGGGCAAGCCCGCGCCGCCGCCGTCAGAAGTCGATCCGGGCGCTTACGCTCACCGTGCGCGGATCGCCCGGCTTCACGTAGTCGGCGTACTGGAATTCCCAGTAGCGGCGGTTCAGCAGGTTGTCGAGCGACGCACGCAGCGTGACGTCGTGGTGGCCGATGCGGGTCAGGTAGCTCGCGCCCGCGTTGACGACGAGGAAGCCCGGCGCGTCGATCCCGCCCGCCGCGCGCAGCGGCGTGGCGCCGGTGAACTTCGCGTCGACGCCGAGCGTGAGGCCCGGCACGGCCGGCACCGCGTAGCCGAGCTTGCCGGCGACGACGAAGCGCGGCGCGCCCGCGACGCGATTGCCGTTGTTGGCCGCGCCTTTCGCGTACCACGCGTCGAGCAGCATCAGGTCGAGCCCCGCGTTCCAGTGCCGGCCGAGCTGCGCGGTTGCGCCGAGCTCGAGCCCCTGGAACACCGCTTCGCCATCCTGAACGTAGACGTTCGCGGCGTTCGCGTACTCCGCCATGCGCTCGATCCGGAACAGCGCGGCCGTCGCGCTCCAGCGCGCCTGCTCGCTCTTGATCCCGACTTCGTACTGCTTGCTGCGCAGCGGCTTGAGCACCTGGCCCGCGTTCGCGTAGACGTCGTTCACGCGGCTGCCCGGTTCGAGCGATTCGACGTAGCTCGCATAGGCGGTGGTGGCCGGTGCGACCTTGAACATCACGGTGAAGGTCGGCGTCACGACGCCGTTCTGCGCGTAGCCGGGGTTCGCGCCGCCGGTGGGCTTGAACGAGGTCTGCTCGTAGTTCATGTAGCGCGCGCCGGCGAGCACCGACCAGCGCTCGGTGAGCGCGATCGTGTCGCTCGCGAACAGCGACTTCTGCGTGATCTCGCTGTCGCGGTACTGGACGAAGCCATGCGGGCTGTCGAAGCGGTACGGGTTCGGCGCATACAGGGTGCCGGCGCCGAGTGGCTGGGACACGCTGTTCGTCGAGTAGTCGTTCGACTGCTTCTGCCAGGCCGCGCCGATCACGATCCGGTGACTGAACGGGCCGGTGCGGACCTTGCCCTCGAGCATTGCCTGCCACTGGCTGAAGTGGTGGCCCTCCGCCCCGACGTAGCGGCTGTCGGTGTAGTCGCCCGCCGCGTTCTGCAGGGTCAGCGTGCTCTCGTTGCGCTTGCGCGCCGCCTTGCTGTAGCTGTACGTCGCGCTGAGCTGCCAGTCGGGCGCGAGCTGGTATTGCGCGCCGAACGTGTAGAGCTGCAGGTTCGTGTTCAGGTACTGGTCGCTGCCGCCGAGGTTCGTCGTACCGCCGCTGATCGTCGCGGGCAGTGCGCCGCCCTGGTAGCGGCCCATGAAGATCGACGCCGTCTGGCCGGTCGTGCGCCGCTCCTGGTACAGCGCGCCGAAATTCACCGACAGGTCGCGCGTCAGGTTCGCCTGCAGTGCCAGCGACACGCTGTCGCGGCGGATGTTGCCGTCGTTGTACGTCTTGCCTTCCTCGTGCGTCGCGTTCAGCCGCGCGCCGAACATCCCGTTCGGCCCGAAGCGCTGGCCCAGATCGACATGCTCGGTCCAGATGTTCGTGCTGCGATAGCCGACGTCGATGCTGCGCACCGGCGCTGCGCCCGGCTGCTTCGTCACGTAGTTGATCACGCCGCCCGGCGTCGCGAAGCCGTACATGAAGCCGCCGAGCCCCTTCAGCAGCTCGACGCGTTCGAGCTGCTCGTACGGCATCGTGATCCCGTACGCGATGAACGGCAGCCCGTCGATCTTGAAGCCGTTCTGCCAGTCGACCTGCATCCCGCGCACCGTCGCATAGCTGGCCCACGCCCCGTACGCGCCGCTGTTGTCGGACACCGACGCGTCGCCCGCGAACACGTCGCCGAGCTTGTACGGCCGGCGCGCCTCCAGTTCCTCGGACGTGACGATCGTGGTCGAGAACGGCGTGTCGAGCTGCCGCAGGCTGCCGAGCGCGCCGCCCGAGATTTCGTCGCGCAGGTGCTGCGGCGAATCGTGGGTCGCCGTCACGTTGACGGCCGGCAGCGTGGCTGCGTCGGCGGCGGCCTCCCCGGCATGCGCGTGCGATGCGGCGGCGAACGCGAGGACGGCGGCGAGCCGGAGCGGATGGGAGGCGAGGCGGGCGCGAGGCAAGGTCATGATATCGGCTGAGTGAATAATACTGCGAATGATTCGCATTCGTATAAAATGTCGCGCATCGTATCAAACGCGGTCGCGTGCACGTCAAATCCATGCCGGGGAAAAGGACATTCGCTGTCTTGCGTCGCTGTCTTGCCTCGTTGTCCTGCCTTGCGACGCGCGGCAGCGCGCACAACCGCCCGACTTCCAAGAAAAACCGATGATCTGCCCGACTCCTTGCCGGCTCGACCGGCGTCCTTTCGGCGCGCCGGCCGCTTTCGTCCGCGGGTACGCGCGATGACCGCGTTCCTGCGGCCCTGGCTGGTGCGGCTGCACCGCTGGCTCGGTCTCGCCACCGCGCTGTTCCTGTTCGTCGCGGGGCTGACCGGGGCGGTGATCGCGTGGGATCACGAACTCGACGCGTGGCTGAATCCGGCGTTCTACGACGCGCGCAGCGGCGGCGCGCCGCTTTCGCCGCTTGCGCCGCTCGAACTCGCGAACCGCATCGAGGCGGCCGATCCGCGCGTGCAGGTCACGTATCTGCCGCTCGGCGTCGAGCCGGGGCGCACGCTCGTGGTCGGCGTGCAGCCGCGCATCGACCGCGCGACGGGCCAGCCGTATCCGCTCGACTTCAACCAGATCGCGGTCGACCCGGCGACCGGCGCGGTGCAGGCCCGCCGCGAGTGGGGCGCGCTATCGCTGGCGCGGCTCGAGCTGGTCCCGTTTCTGTACCGGCTGCATTACACGCTGCACCTGCCCATGCGCGGCGGGATCGACCTCGGCACGTGGCTGATGGGGCTCGTCGGGATCGCCTGGTGCGTCGACAGCCTGATCGCGCTGTGGCTTGCGTTCCCTAGCCTGAAGAGCTGGCGCAAGTCGTTCGCGTTTCGCGTGAAGCGCGGCGGGTATCCGCTCGTGTTCGACCTGCACCGTTCGGGCGGCGTGTGGATCTGGGGGCTGCTCGCGGTCGTGGCGGTCACGTCGGTGTCGATGAACCTCGGCAACCAGGTCGTGAGGCCGCTCGTCGCGCGCCTGTCGCCGCTTGCCGCGACGCCGTTCACGAACCCCGAGCGGTTTCCGCCCGCGCCGGCCGGCAGCGCGCCGCTCGCGCGCGAGCGGATCGTCGCGATCGCCCGCGACGCGGCGCGCGCCGACGGCATTGCCGCACCGGTCGGCGGGCTGTTCTTCGCGCCGGCGATGAACGTCTATGCGATCGGGTATTTCGCGCCCGGCAACGACCACGGCGACGTCGGCCTCGGCAACCCGTGGCTGTACTGGGACGCGACCACCGGCCGTCGGGTCGCCGCGGTCGTGCCCGGGCGCGGCTCGGCGGGCGACGTGTTCATGCACGCGCAGTTCCCGCTGCACTCCGGACGGATCGCCGGCGTGGCGGGGCGCGTGCTCGTCAGCGCGCTGGGCGTGGTGATCGCGATGCTCAGCGTGACGGGGATCTGCATCTGGCTGAAGAAGCGCGTGGCGCGCGCCCGCGCGGCGAGCGGAGGGCGGGCGGCGGCTGCGCCGCGTATCGTGCGGTGAGTGGTGCGGTGAGCGGCGCGGGGCCCGGCGCACCGCCCGTCCGCGAACGGGCGGCGCCCGCCGCTATCCGCCCGCGCGCCTGCGTGCCGGCCGCTTGCCGCCCAGCGCCGCGCACTGCGCGTGACACGGGCAGCCGACCTCGTGATCGTTGACCATGCCGGTCGCCTGCATCAGCGCGTAGCAGATCGTCGAGCCGACGAACTTGCAGCCGTAAGCCTTCAGCGCTTTGCTGAGCGCGTCGGAGCGCTCGGTCGACGCGGGCGCGTCGCGATACGACTGCCACGCGTTCTGGATCGGCGCGTGATCGACGAACGACCACAGGAACTTCGCGAGCGAGCCGTGCTCGTCGCGAATCCGCTGCACGGCCTGCGCGTTCGCGACCGCGGCCTGCACCTTCGCGCGGTTGCGCACGATCCCCGGATCCTGCAGCAGCTTCTCGATGCGTTGCGGCGTGAAGCGCGCGACGGCGTCGACGTCGAAATCGGCGAACGCCGCGCGGTAGCCCGCGCGCTTGTTCAGGATCGTCGACCATGACAGCCCCGCCTGCGCGCCTTCGAGGATCAGCATCTCGAACAGGTGACGATCGTCGTGCGACGGCACGCCCCACTCGGTATCGTGATAGTGAGCGTCCGCTTCCGTCTTCACCCAGTTGCACCGCTGCGACATCGTGTGCCTCACTTCCAGTGTCGATTCGATCGCGCCAGCATAGCGGAAGCCCGCTACGCGGCAAAGCCGGCCGAACGGCAGATGGGCGCGCGGCGCCGATCCGGTTAAGCTTGGCGCCTGTTCGAATCGGCAGGATGAAGTGATGACGGATATTCTTTTCGCGATCGGCATCGACGGCGGCGGTACCGGCACCCGCGCGGTGCTGGCGGATCGGCAGGGCCGCGAGCTCGCGCAGGGGCGCGGCGGCCCGTCGGGGCTCGGCCTCGGCATCGAGCGCGCGTGGGCGTCGATCGGCGCCGCGTGCGCGGACGCGTTCACGCAAGCGGGGCTCGCGCTCGACTGGTCGCGCTGCGTGCTCGGCTGCGGGCTGGCGGGCGTCAACAACGCGAGCTGGCTCGCGGCGTTCCGCGCGCAGGCGCCGCTCGACGCGCTGGTGGTCGAAAGCGACGCGTATACGACGGTCGTCGGCGCGCACGGCGGCGCGCCGGGGCTGATCGTCGCGCTCGGCACCGGGAGCATCGCGGCGGCGCTCGATCCGGTCGGCGCATGCCGGATCGCGGGCGGCTTCGGCTTTCCGTCGGGCGACGAGGCGAGCGGCGCCTGGCTCGGCCTGCGCGCGCTCGCGCATGCGCAGCAGGCGCTCGACGGCCGCGTGCCGCGCGACGCGCTGGCCGACGCGCTGCTTGCCGAGATTGGCGCCGCGGATCGCGACACGCTCGTCGAGTGGTCGTGCGATGCGAACCAGACGGCCTATGCGCGCCTGGCGCCGATCGTCTTCGCGCATCGCGCGCATCCGTATGCGGCGGCGCTGATCGCGCACGCGGGCGACGAGATCGGCAAGATGATCGACGCGCTCGATCCGCGGCGCGCGCTGCCGGTCGCGCTGTGCGGCGGGCTCGCCGACGCGCTCGCGCCCGCGGTGCCGGCGCGCCACGCCGGGCGGCTGCGCGCGCCGCTCGAGGATTCCGCGCACGGCGCGCTGAGGCTCGCGCTGAGGTTCGCGTTCAAGGCGGCGCCGGGCGGCTGAGCGGCGTGGCTTGCCGGGGCCGGCGCCCGGCAAGCCGCGCGCGAACCTGACAACTTCCCGACGCGGCCCGGCGCGCGACGCTAGAATAGCGATTCCGCATAGCCAGCCGCGCCCTATCCCGTCCCATGTACAAAGTCATCGCCACCGATCTCGACGGCACCCTGCTGAACAGCGATCACCAGCTCGACCCGTACACGATCGAAACCGTGCGCCGTCTCGACCGCGACGGCCTGCAGTTCATCATCGCGACGGGGCGCCACTATGCGGACGTCGCGGGCATCCGCGACCTGCTCGGCATCCGGCCGTACCTGATCACGTCGAACGGCGCGCGCGTGCATGCGCCCGACGACACGACGATCCACGCGCAGGACATCGATCCGGCGATCGTGCGCCGTCTCGTGCAGCCCGATATCGCCGGCACGCATGGCCGCGTGATCGTCAACCTGTTCGCCGATCACGGCTGGCTGATCGACCGCGATGCGCCGCACCTGCTCGATTTCCACCAGGATTCGGGCTTCCGCTACGACGTGATCGACATGGCGGCGCATGCGGGCACGGACATCGCGAAGGTGCTGTACATCGGCGAGCCGGCGGATCTGGCGGTCGTCTCCGAACGGTTGCACGCGCAATTTGGCGACGCACTGTACGTGACGTACTCGCTGCCCGACTGTCTCGAAGTGATGGCGGCGAACGTGTCGAAGGGCCGCGCGCTGCGCGCGGTGCTCGGGCGGATCGGCGTCGAGCCGGGCCGCTGCATCGCGTTCGGCGACAACATGAACGACATCGACCTGCTCGAAACCGCGGGCCACGCGTTCATGATGAACAACGCGAACCCGGATCTCGTCGCGCGCCTGCCGCACATCCCGCGGATCGGCAACAACTTCGACGCGGGCGTCGCGCGCCATCTGCGCGCGCTGTTCGCGCTCGAGGACGGCGCCGCGACGCGCTGAATCCCCCGGGGCACGTTCCCGTGATTAAAAAATTCATTCTGGCGGCCAGCGCAAGCCCGTCATTGGCGTGAGCAGGCCCCAATGAAAAACGGGCGCCGACGGCGCCCGTTGAATTTGCCTGCCTCGCTTTTGTTCGACAGCGTGAGGCTCGCTGCTCCTGCTCGCTTGACCCCGTAGTGTTTTATTCGCTTGTGCGAGCGGATGCCGACGGCAGCAGGCCGGGGGCGTCGTCGCGCCCCGCGACCAGCGGATAGATGACCCCGGCGAGCGCCGCGCCGATCAGCGGCGCGACCCAGAACAGCCAGAGCTGCCCGATCGCCTCGCCGCCGACGAACAGCGCCGGGCCGGTCGAGCGGGCCGGGTTCACCGACGTGTTGGTGACCGGAATCGAAATCAGGTGGATCAGCGTCAGGCACAGGCCGATCGCGATCGGCGCGAAGCCGGCCGGCGCGCGCTTGTCGGTCGCGCCGAGAATCACGAACAGGAAGAAGCCGGTCATCACGACTTCGCAGATGAATGCCGCGCCGAGCGCGTAGTGGCCGGGCGAGCGCTCGCCGAAGCCGTTCGTCGCGAAGCCGCTGCCGACAACGTCGAAGCCGGGCTTGCCGGTCGCGATCAGGTACAGCACGAACGCGCCGAGCGTCGCGCCGATCACCTGCGCGACGATGTACGGCACGAGATCGCGCGCCGGGAAGCGGCCGGCGACCGTCAGGCCCACGCTCACCGCAGGATTCAGATGGCACCCCGAAACATGTCCGATCGCGAACGCCATCGTCAGCACGGTGAGGCCGAAGGCCAGCGCGACGCCGGCAAAACCGATGCCGAGCCCCGGAAAGGCCGCTGCCAGCACGGCGCTGCCGCACCCGCCGAGCACCAGCCAGAAGGTGCCGAATACCTCTGCCGCCAGCCGCCGAGAAAGGTTCATGTAGGAAATTCCGTTCAAATGGTGTGAAAGACGACGGCGGTGCGCTCGACGCCGCCCTGATTTGGTCTGGATTATAGGAAACGAAGCGGGGCCAAGAGGGTCAACGATTGTTAAATAGGAATGCTGGACGAACGGCTTTTATTAGAATAAGTCCGCATTCTCGATATAACCGTTTCGGTTAAAAATGCCAGCATTTATTGCGACGGGTACGGTGGCAGTGCGGATTGCGTAACGGATGCTTTGTGTCTAGGCTGGAATTGCCGGGGCCGCATCATGAAACAGGGAGCCGAAAATGTCTCAATACGCGAAACTCAAGGCGCAGATCGCCGATTTGCAGGCCCAGGCGGATGAAGTGCGCCGCCAGGAAGTCGAGGCGGTAATTGCCGACGTTCAGCGGGTGATCGCCGAATACGGGCTGACCGCCCAGGATCTGGGATTTGCCGAGCGCGCGCGGCGCGGCCGTCCGCCGAAAAAGGCGCCGCTGCCGGCGAAATACCGCGACCCGAAGTCGGGCGCCACCTGGAGTGGCCGAGGCAAGCCGCCGAATTGGATCGTCGGCAAAAACCGCGACCGTTTTCTGATCGGCTGATGCAGAGGACGTAACGAAAAGAGCCGCATCGTCGATGTGGCTCTTTCGTTTTTCGCGGCCGATTTCGGCGCGCATTTCCGCGCCCGTTTCCGGGCGAATTTGCGGAGCGTCAGCCGCCTGCGACCCGACGCAATGCCGGCTGTTTAGTCGCCGCGCAAAGTGTTTCGTAGGTGTCGACGTAGCGCTGCGCCATGGCGCTCGCGGTGAAGCGCGTGTCGAAGCGCGCGCGAATCGCGTCGCGCGACAGGCTGTCGATACGGTGCAGCGCGCCGACCGCGCCCTGCACGTCCTCGACGATGAAGCCGGTCACGCCGTCCTCGATCACTTCCGGCACCGAGCCGCGGTTGAACGCGACGACCGGCGTGCCGCACGCCATCGCCTCGATCATCACGAGGCCGAACGGCTCCGGCCAGTCGATCGGGAACAGCAGCGCCTTCGCGCCGGAGAGAAACGCGGGCTTCTGCGCCTCGTTGATCTCGCCGATGAATTCGACGTGCGCCTCGTCGAGCAGCGGTTCGATCACTTCCTTGAAGTAGTCGGCGTCGGCCTTGTCGACCTTCGCGGCGATCTTGAGCGGCAGTCCGCTTTGCGCGGCGATCCGGATCGCGGTGTCGACGCGCTTTTCCGGGCAGATCCGGCCGAGGAACGCGAGGTACTCGGGCTTCACGCCCGGTTGCGGCGTGAGCAGCGTGCCGGGCAGCCCGTGATACACGGTGCCGGCCCACGCGGCCTGCGGCAGCGGCTTGCGCTGGTTGTTCGAGATCGACACGACGGGCGCGTCGGGGAACGCGTCGAACACCGGCTGCAGCTCCGGCAGGTCGAGCCGCCCGTGCAGCGTCGTCACGTACGGCGTGTCGAGGCGCGACATCAGCGGGAACGGCAGGTAGTCGAGATGGAAGTGCAGCACGTCGAATTCGTGCGCGACCCGGGCGACCTGCTCGAGCAGGCGTATATGCGGCGCCATCGCATCGCGGATCGACGGATCGAGCCGCAGCGCGCGCGGCCAGGCCGCTTCGAGGCGGGCGGACGTGACCGAGTCGCCGCTCGCGAACAGCGTGACGTCGTGGCCGAGCTCGACGAGGGCTTCGGTGAGGTAGGACACGACGCGCTCGGTGCCGCCGTAGAGTTTCGGCGGAACGGCTTCGTAGAGCGGTGCGATCTGGGCAATGCGCATGGACGATCTCCGGTGTCGGCCAGGGCAGGCGTTAGAGTACCTGCTCTGACCCCATGTAAAACGGTCGATCGGAGCGTATGCTTCAACGTTCGGCTCCGATCCCGGACCAAGCTGCTCGGGCGGTGAAATTTGCCGACGCGCGCGGGTGGCGGCGGGCGGCAGCGCTCCGGACGGCAAGCTGCGAGGGGGCGGCCGGCACGCATCGCGCCACCGCCCATCGAAGCCATTATCGGGATCGGTCAGAAGGGTTCGAGTGTTTTTTCAAACACTTAAGGCTTGTTACACGCTGAAATACGAGAAAACCCCGATAAACGGGGCCGGGCGCAGTATGTGAGACGTCCAAGTCAATTGTTGCGCGTCCGTGAAAAAGTACTATAATTTTTACCGATCTCCGCGCCGACAACCCTCTCCCGTCGGCCTTCCGCGGCAATCCGCCACGTCAAATCAACAATTTTCCTTTCAATTGCCTTTGTAGGAAAAATTCCTACACGGTTTACAGACAAATCCTGCGCGGCGCACGCCACTTTGCTGATACCGGCGCAAAACCTGTTTAGCCAAAATCCCGTTGTAAGACCATAAACATGCCGATTGCGCGCCACGAGCCGCCACGTCGAGCAAACGTTTTCATAACACGAATGGCCAAAGGCTCTTAACGGGGAAATCATGAGCGCTACAAGCGAAATGCTCAGTGAGATCAAAGAGGTAAACCTGTCGTACCTCCTGCTCGCGCAACGCCTGCTGCGCGAGGACAAAGCGATGGGCATGTTCCGCATGGGAATTTCCGAGGAACTGGCCGATGTCCTCGGGAACCTCACGCTCGCCCAGACCGTGAAGCTCGCGGCGTCGAACCAGATGCTGTGCCGCTTTCGTTTCGACGATCACGCACTGCTGTCGTCGCTAGCCGACAAGGGGCGCAGCACCGTGGTGTCGCACGCCCATTCGGCGATCCTGATGGCCGGCCAGCCGGTCGAAAGCGTCCGCTGACGCTCCCTGCCCTGCGTTCGTCCCGGTGCGCCGCGCCGGCGGCCGGCGCATGGGCGTCTGATCCGAAGCAACGAGAAGCGGACGGCTAACACTTATGGCAAGCAAAAGCGTCGTGGTCGAGGTGAAGGAAATCACCCTCGCCATCGAACTGATCGAACTGGGTGCCCGGCTGCAGTTGCTGGAGGCGGAGACGAGCCTGTCGCGGGATCGTCTGATCAAGCTGTACAAGGAGCTGAAGGGCGTGTCGCCGCCGAAGGGGATGCTGCCGTTCTCGACCGACTGGTTCATGACGTGGCAGCCGAACATCCACTCGTCGCTGTTCTACAACATCTACCGGTTCATGCAGGATCACGGCCGCTGCGAGCCGATCCAGGCGATCGTGAAGGCGTACCGGCTGTATCTGGAGCACGTGAACCTGTCCGGCGACGAGGCGGCGCTGAGCCTGACCCGCGCGTGGACGCTCGTGCGCTTCTTCGATTCGGGGATGCTGCAGATGACGCCGTGCACGCGCTGCGGCGGCCATTTCGTCGCGCACGCGCATGATCCGCATCAAGGTTTCGTTTGCGGGCTCTGCCAGCCGCCGTCGCGTGCCGGCAAGACCCGCAAGGCAGCGGCCGCGCAGGCAGGGCAGGCGGCGCTCGCGGTCTGAGCCCCTCGGGGCGGGGGGCGCGGGGCAGGAGCCGGGCGCCGCAGGCAGGCCCGAGCCGCCGCGGAATGCTGGTAAACACGGCCCGGCGGCCGCCGCGGGGCGCCCAAAGTTTTCCTGCCGACTGCCGTAAACCACTTAACGGCGGTCTCCCCGCCGGTCATTCGTGAGGGACAGGCAGTGCTGATTATCGTAGGAACACTCGTGACGATTTTGTCCGTCTTCGGCGGTTACGCGCTGGCTGGCGGGCATCTGGGCGCATTGATCCAGCCGATCGAAATTCTGATGATCGTTGGCGCGGGCGTGGGCGCGTTCATCCTCGGCAACGGCATGAAGACCATCAAGGCGACCATGCGCGTGCTGCCGACGCTCTTCAAGGGCTCCAAGTACACCAAGGACGTTTACATGGAGCTGATGGGGCTCCTGTACGTGCTGCTCGCGAAAGCGCGCAAGGAAGGCACGCTGACGCTCGAGGCCGACATCGACGATCCGGACAAGAGCCCGATCTTCACCCAGTATCCGAAGATCCTGGCCGATCGCCACATCGTCGAATTCCTGACCGACTACCTGCGGCTGATGGTCGGCGGCAACATGAACGCGTTCGAGATCGAGAGCCTGATGGACGAGGAGATCGAGACGCATCACGCGGAAGGCGAAGGCCCGGCGCACGCGCTGATGCGCGTCGGCGACGCGATGCCGGCGTTCGGCATCGTCGCGGCCGTGATGGGCGTCGTGCACACGATGGCGTCCGCCGACAAGCCGCCCGCGGTGCTCGGCGCGATGATCGCGCAGGCGCTGGTCGGCACGTTCCTCGGCATCCTGCTGTCGTACGGGCTGATCGGCCCGCTCGCGAGCCTCGCCGAGCAGCGCGTCGCCGAGTCGACGAAGATGTTCCAGTGCATCAAGGTTACGATCCTCGCGAGCCTGAACGGCTACGCGCCGGCGATCGCGGTCGAGTTCGGCCGCAAGGTGCTGTTCTCGACCGAGCGGCCGTCGTTCGCCGAGCTCGAAGAGCACGTGCGCCGCGTGAAGGCGAAGTGACGCGGAGCGCCCGATGAGCAAGAGCAAGGATCGCGCAATCGTCGTCAAGCGGGTGGCCCCGCAGAAGAAGGGCCACCACGGCGGCGCCTGGAAGCTCGCGTATGCGGACTTCATGACCGCGATGATGGCGTTTTTCCTGTTGATGTGGCTGCTGAGCTCGGTGACGCCGGTGCAGCTCAAGGGGATCGCCGAATACTTCAACACGCCGCTGCAGGCCGCGCTGTTCGGCAGCGGCGATCGCAGCTCGCAGGATTCGAGCATCATCAACGGCGGCGGGCGCGACATCTCGAGCGTCGACGCGGGCTCGACGCGCCGCACCGACGGGCAGACGAGCCTCGCGGACCGCGTCGCGAAGAAGAACGACGACGAAGCGCAGGCCCAGGCGCAGGGCGCGCTCGAGCGCCGCGAGCAGGCGCGCCTGCACGACCTGCAGATCAAGCTGATGGCCGCGATCGAGGCGAACCCGACGCTGCGCCAGTTCAAGCAGCAGATCCGCATCGACTCGACGCTGATGGGGCTGCGCATCGAGATCGTCGACACGCAGAAGCGGCCGATGTTCGCGATGTCGAGCGATCACGTCGAGCCGTACATGCGCGACATCCTGCGCGAGATCGGCAAGACGCTGAACGACGTGCCGAACCGCATCATCGTCCAGGGCCACACCGACGCGGTGCCGTACGCGGGCGGCGAAGGCGGCTACAGCAACTGGGAGCTGTCGGCCGACCGCGCGAACGCATCGCGCCGCGAGCTGATCTCGGGCGGCATGGACGAATCGAAGGTGCTGCGCGTGCTCGGCCTTGCGTCGACGCAGAACCTGAACAAGGCCGATCCGCTCGACCCGGAGAACCGCCGGATCAGCGTGATCGTGCTGAATCGCAAATCCGAAGAGGCGCTGATGCGCGACGACGCGACGACCACGACGCTGTCGGCCGACGCCGCGGGCTCGAAGCAGCTCGCGCAGCAGATCGCCGCCCCGGCGACGGCAGGCGTGCGTCCGGCGCTGGCCGGCGTCGCCGCGTCCGCGCCGCGACATTGAGGCTTCCGAGACAGACATGATCCGAACCATTCTTGCCATCGACGACTCCGCGACCATGCGTGCGCTCCTGCAGGGAACGCTTGCGCAGGCCGGCTACGACGTGACGGTTGCGCCGGACGGCGAAGCCGGCTTCGACATGGCGGCCACCGTCGCGTACGACCTGGTGCTGACCGATCAGAACATGCCGCGCAAGAGCGGCCTCGAGGTGATCGCGGCGCTGCGCAAGCTGACCGCCTACGCGGACACCCCGATCCTCGTGCTGACGACCGAGGGCAGCGACGCGTTCAAGGGCGCGGCGCGCGATGCGGGCGCAACCGGCTGGATCGAGAAGCCGATCGACCCGGCCGTGCTGATTGACCTGGTCGCGACGCTGTCCGCGCCGGCCGATTCCTGATTTGACCGCGACGACCTTATCCGGTGACCCGGCATGACTCTCGACATCACTCAGTTCTACCAGACATTCTTCGACGAGGCGGACGAGCTGCTCGCGCAGATGGAGCAGCTGCTGCTGAATCTGGACGTCGACGCACTCGATCCCGAGGACGGGGCGGCGATCTTCCGCGCCGCGCATTCGATCAAGGGCGGCGCGGCGACCTTCGGCTTCACGGCGCTCACCGAGACGACGCACATTCTCGAATCGCTGCTTGACCGCGTGCGCAACCATGAGCTGAAGCTGACGAAGGAGATGGTCGACGTCTTCCTCGAGGCGAAGGACGTGCTGTCCGACCAGCTCGCCGACTATCGCGCGAGCGCGGAGCCCGATGCGGCAGCCGCCGCGGCGATCTGCGCGAAGCTCGAACGGCTGAAGGCCGGCAGCGGCGCGGGCGAGGCGGCGGCAGCCGCTGCGCCGGCAGCACCGGCCGCGCCGGCGGCATCGGCGGGAGGCGGCGCGCCCGATCACGTCATCGAGCAGGCGTTCGAGGCCGCACATCCGGCCGCCGACGCGGCGGCGGACGCCGGCGGCCCGCACCTGAAGATCACGCTGTCCGGCGTCGACGCGAAGGACCGAGAGCTTCTCGCCGAGGAACTCGGCAATCTCGGCCACATCGTCGGCCGCGAGGAGGCCGGCGGCGACCTGACGCTGTGGCTGCAGTCGGACGTGTCGACCGACGACATCGTCGCGGTCTGCTGCTTCGTGATCGACGAGAGCCAGATCAAGATCGGCCGCGGCACCGCGCCGGCCGCGCCCGCGTCCGCGGACGCACCGGCCGCCGCCGCGCAGCCCGCCGCAGCCCCGGCCGCGCCGGCCGCCGCCGCCGCGCCGGCCCCGGCCGCGCAGCCCGCCGCGCCCGCGCCGCAGGCTGTCGCCCAGCCGGCCGCACCGCAGGCCACCGCCGAGCCGGCGCATGCGCCGCAAGCGCATCCGCACCACGACGACAAGCGCGCGCGCCCGGCCGCCGCGGCCGCATCGGGCGGCGAGGGCAGCTCGATCCGCGTCGGCGTCGAGAAGGTCGACCAGCTGATCAACCTGGTCGGCGAGCTCGTGATCACGCAGGCGATGCTCGCGGAAACGGCGAGCGCGTTCGACCCCGCGCTGCACGACCGTCTCTTCAACGGGATGGCGCAGCTCGAGCGCAACGCGCGCGACCTGCAGGAAGCGGTGATGTCGATCCGGATGATGCCGATGGACTACGTGTTCAGCCGCTTCCCGCGGCTCGTGCGCGATCTCGCCGGCAAGCTCGGCAAGCAGGTCGAGCTCGTCACGTTCGGCCAGGCGACCGAACTCGACAAGAGCCTGATCGAGCGGATCATCGATCCGCTCACCCACCTCGTGCGCAACAGCCTCGACCACGGGATCGAGACCGTCGACAAGCGGCGCGCGGCCGGCAAGGACGCGGTCGGCCAGCTCGTGCTGTCGGCCGCGCATCACGGCGGCAACATCGTGATCGAGGTCAGCGACGACGGCGGCGGCCTGAACCGCGAGCGGATCCTCGCGAAGGCCGCAAAGCAGGGGATGCAGATCTCCGAGAACATCAGCGACGACGAAGTCTGGCAGCTGATCTTCGCGCCGGGCTTCTCGACCGCCGAGACGGTGACCGACGTGTCGGGCCGCGGCGTCGGCATGGACGTCGTGAAGCGCAACATCCAGGCGATGGGCGGCCACGTCGAGATCTCGTCGCACGCCGGCAAGGGCACGACCACGCGCATCGTGCTGCCGCTCACGCTCGCGATCCTCGACGGGATGTCGGTGAAGGTCGGCGGCGAGATCTTCATCCTGCCGCTCAATTTCGTGATGGAGTCGCTGCAGCCGTCCGCGGAAGACATCTACACGGTCGGCAACGGCGAGCGCGTCGTGCGGGTGCGCGGCGAATACCTGCCGCTCGTCGCGCTGCATGAAGTGTTCTCGGTGGAAGACGCGCGCACCGACCCGACCCAGGGGATCGTCACGATCATGGAAACCGAGGGACGCCGCTTCGCGATGCTGATCGACGAGCTGGTCGGCCAGCAGCAGGTGGTCGTGAAGAACCTGGAAACCAACTACCGCAAGGTGCACGGCATCTCGGCAGCAACGATCCTCGGCGACGGCAGCGTCGCGCTGATCGTCGATGTCGCGGCGCTGAACCGTGAAACCCGTGCGACGCATGGCGCCAATCCGGCCGCCGCGCTCGCGTTCTGACTCTCGCCATCAACCGATTGGGGGCAAACGTGTCTGCTGAAGTCCAAATGATCAATCCGGCCGCGGCGAACGCGGCCACGAGCCGCCGCGACGCGGAGCATGGCGATGCGACCGGTCAGGAATTCCTCGTCTTCACGCTCGGCGACGAGGAGTACGGGATCGACATCCTGAAGGTGCAGGAGATCCGCGGCTACGACAGCGTCACGCGCATCGCGAACGCGCCCGATTTCATCAAGGGCGTGATCAACCTGCGCGGGATCATCGTGCCGATCGTCGACATGCGGATCAAGTTCCACCTGGGCCGCGTCGAGTACGACCACCAGACCGTCGTGATCATCCTGAACGTCGCGCATCGCGTGGTCGGGATGGTGGTCGACGGCGTGTCGGACGTGCTGACGCTGTCGACCGAGCAGATCATGCCGGCGCCGGAGTTCGGCGCGACGCTGACGACCGAGTACCTGACGGGCCTCGGCACGGTCGACGGCCGGATGCTGATCCTGATGGACATCGAGAAGCTGATGTCGAGCCGGGAGATGGCACTGATCGAGACGCTCGGCGTATAAGCGCGCCGGGCGCAAGGAATTTCGGGAGAACCTGCGATGTTGCAAAACTGGTCGATCCGCACGACGCTCACGGCGGTCGGACTCATCCTCGCGTGCCTGGCCGCGGCGGTCGGCGGGCTCGGCCTCTATGCGCTCCATCACGCGAGCCGCTCGCTCGACGAGATCGCGCATAACGATCTGCCGGCGATCGCCGCGCTCGACGACACGTCGTCGTACCTGCTGCGCGCCCGCGTGTCGCTCGACCGCTTCCGCTCGATGGCCGAAGGCGGCAACGCCGACGAGGCCGCCAAGGTGCTGGCGCGCGCGCAGGAGCTGTTCGCGAAGTCGAACCAGAACTGGCAGACGTTCCAGTCGACACCGAAGAACGGCGTCGACCAGGCGCTCGTCGACGAGCTCGCCGCGCGCTACGCGACGATCGTCAAGGAAGGCATCGAGCCCGAGTTCGCGGCCGCGCACGCAGGCGACATGGCCGCGTATCACGCGATCGCCGACACGAAGATCAGCCCGATGTTCGTCGCGTACGACCAGGCGTCGTCGGCGGTCTTCAACGCGCTGCAGGCGCGCGCGGAAGCGAGCCAGGGCGCGACGCAGTCGCGCATCGCTCTGATGATCGCGCTGATCACGGCGGGCATCGCGCTGTCGCTCGTGATGGTGGTCGCGATCCGCTTCGCGCTGCGCGGGCTGATCATCCAGCCGCTCGAGCAGGCGGTCGCGCACTTCGAGCGCATCGCCGCGGGCGACCTCACCGAGCCGGTGCAGGTCCAGAGCACGAACGAGATCGGGCGCCTGTTCGGCGGCATCCGCCGGATGCAGGACGCGGTCACCGCGATGGTGCAGTCCGTGCATCGCGGCGCGGAGTCGATCGACGTCGGCGCGCGCGAGATCGCCACCGGCAACACCGACCTGTCGCAGCGCACGGAAGAACAGGCCGCCTCGCTGCAGGAAACCGCGTCGAGCATGGAGCAGCTGACCGGCACCGTGCGGCAGAACGCCGAGAACGCGCGCCAGGCGAGCCAGCTCGCGGTCAACGCGTCGGACATCGCGACGCAGGGCGGCGACGTGGTCGGCCAGGTGGTCGAGACGATGCAGGACATCGCGACGAGCTCGGGCAAGGTCGTCGACATCATCGGCACGATCGAAGGCATCGCGTTCCAGACCAACATCCTCGCGCTGAACGCGGCGGTGGAAGCGGCGCGCGCCGGCGAGCAGGGCCGCGGCTTCGCGGTCGTCGCGGGCGAGGTGCGCTCGCTCGCGCAGCGCAGCGCGACCGCCGCGAAGGAAATCAAGCAGTTGATCGGCGATTCGGCCGACAAGGTGCAAAGCGGCTCCGAGCTGGTCGCGCGCGCCGGCTCGACGATGGACGAGATCGTGCAGGCCGTGCGCCGCGTGACCGACATCATGGGCGAGATCAGCGCCGCGTCCGAAGAGCAGTCGACGGGCATCGAGCAGGTCAACCGCGCGGTCGGCCAGATGGACGCCGTCACGCAGCAGAACGCGGCGCTCGTCGAGCAGGCCGCGGCCGCGGCCGCGTCGCTCGAGGAGCAGACGCGCCAGATGAAGGCGGTCGTGGCCGGCTGGCGCGTCATCGGCGGCATCGCGCATGCGGCCGCGCCCCAGCGATCCGCACCGCCCGCGCTGCCCGCCGCGCGCCCGGCGCCGCAACCGGCCGCCGTGCCGGCGCTGCCGCATGCAGGACACGCAGCCCACGCACACACGCATGAACCGCAGCCCGTGAAGCGCGCCGCGCTCGCCGCCGAACCGAAGGCGTCGTCGGGCAGCGCGGCGGCGGCGGGCGGCTATGCGCCGCGCGTCGCGAAGCCGGCCGCAGCGAAGCCCGCCGCGCCGGCGGCGAAGCCCGCGCTCATGCGGCCCGCGCTGTCCGGCGACAAGCCGGCGCCCGCGGCTGCCGGCAGGTCCGACGACGACTGGGAGACCTTCTAAACCATGCTGACCGCGCGCGCTCCACATCGTGCCGAATCCCAGGACGCTTCGCCACGGGCCGGTGAGGCCGGGCGTGACTTCGCGTTCACGGCCGCCGACTTCGCGCGCATCCGCTCGCTGATCCACCAGCGTGCGGGGATTTCGCTGTCCGAGCACAAGCGCGACATGGCGTACAGCCGGCTCGCGCGCCGGCTGCGCGCACGCGGTCTCGACACGTTCCGCGACTATCTCGACCAGCTAGAGCGGGAGGACGATCCCGTCGAGTGGGAGGCGTTCACCAACGCGCTGACGACGAACCTCACCGCGTTCTTCCGCGAGGCGCATCACTTTCCGATCCTCGCCGACTTCGTGAAGGGCCGCGACGCGCCGGTGTCGGTGTGGTGCTCGGCCGCGTCGACCGGCGAGGAGCCGTATTCGATCGCGATCACGCTGATCGAGGCGCTCGGCGACTCGGCTGCGCGCAGCGCGTCGATCCTCGCGACCGACCTCGACACGCAGGTGCTCGCGAAGGCCGAGGCCGGCATCTACACGTACGACCAGGTCAAGCACCTGTCGCCGGAGCGCCTGAAGCGCTTCTTCCTGAAAGGCACGGGCGCGCAGGCCGGCCGCGTGAAGGTGCGCCCGGAGCTGCGCGCGATGATCCGCTTCGAGCAGCTCAACCTGACCGATGCCGACTACGGGATTGGCAAGCCGTTCGACGCGATCTTCTGCCGCAACGTGATGATCTACTTCGACAAGCCGACGCAGGGGCAGGTGCTGTCCCGCTTCGAGCCGCTCGTGAAGCCGGGCGGCCTGCTGTTCGCCGGCCACTCGGAGAACTTCACGTATGTCACGCAGGCGTTCCGGCTGCGCGGCCAGACGGTCTATGAACTGACGCGCGACGCGCCGCGCGCGCGCATGAGCGGGGCCGCGACGCCGGCCGTCGGGGAACGCCGATGAGTGCGCTGCCGATCGCGACCAACCGCTACTTCGACAACCACTTCGGCCTGCCGGGCGTGAAGCTGTTGCCGAACGAGTTCTACACGACCGGCGACGACATGGTGCTGGTGACCGTGCTCGGCTCGTGCGTCGCCGCGTGCCTGCACGATCCGTACGCGGGCATCGGCGGGATGAACCACTTCATGCTGCCCGACGACGGCGCGGACGCATGCGCGGCCGCGTCCGAGTCGATGCGCTACGGCGCATACGCGATGGAAGTGCTGATCAACGAAATGATCAAGGCAGGCGGCCGCCGCGAGCGCTTCGAGGCGAAGGTGTTCGGCGGCGCGGCCGTGCTGGCCGGCATGACGACGATCAACATCGGCGACCGCAATGCGGACTTCGTGCGTCGCTATCTTGCGCTCGAGCGCATCCGGATCACGGCGGAAGACCTGCAGGGCGTGCATCCTCGCAAGGTCGCGTTCATGCCGCATTCGGGGCGCGCGGCAGTGAAGAAGTTGCGTTTGCAGGTGCATGGCGTCACGGAGCGCGAAGCGGCGCTCGCGGCCGAAGCAGGGCGCGCCGGGCGGCCGCGCGCGCACGTCGAGCTGTTCAGCGCGCCGGCGAAGCGTCCCGCGCCGGGCCAGCCCGGCGCGATCAACCTCGCGAAGCAGCCGGGCCCGGCCCGGCCGGCGGCGCGACCGCGTATCGAGCTGTTCGGCGCGCGCGGCGGGGCCGCAGGCAGCCCGCTCGCCGGCGGCGTGTACGCCCAGTCGATATCGAAAAAGCAGGAGGCATGAACGCAGTGCAAAAGATCAAGGTATTGTGCGTCGACGATTCGGCGCTGATTCGCAGCCTGATGACCGAGATCATCAATGGCCAGCCCGACATGGAAGTGTGCGCGACCGCGCCGGATCCGCTCGTCGCGCGCGATCTCATCAAGCAGTACAACCCGGACGTCCTGACGCTCGACGTCGAAATGCCGCGGATGGACGGGCTCGACTTCCTCGAGAAGCTGATGCGCCTGCGGCCGATGCCGGTCGTGATGGTGTCGTCGCTGACCGAGCGCGGCTCGGAAATCACGCTGCGCGCGCTCGAGCTGGGCGCGGTCGACTTCGTCACGAAGCCGCGCGTCGGCATCCGCGACGGGATGCTCGACTACGCGGAGAAGCTCGCCGACAAGATCCGCGCGGCGTCGCGCGCCCGCGTGCGACAGGCGCCGCAGCCGCAGGCCGCGGCCGCGCGCGCGGCAAGCGGCCATCCCGCCGCGCCGATGCTCAACAATCCGCTCGTCAGTACCGAAAAGCTGATCATCGTCGGCGCGTCGACGGGCGGCACCGAGGCGATCCGCGAAGTGCTGACGCCGCTGCCGCCGGATGCGCCGGCGGTGCTGATCGCGCAGCACATGCCGCCCGGCTTCACGAAGTCGTTCGCGCAGCGCCTGAACGGCCTGTGCCGGATCGCGGTGAAGGAAGCCGAGCACGGCGAGCGGGTGCTGCCCGGCCACGCGTACATCGCGCCGGGCCACGCGCACCTGCTGCTGGCCCGCAGCGGCGCGAACTACATCGCGCAGCTGTCCGACGAGCCGCCGGTCAACCGGCACCGGCCGTCGGTCGACGTGCTGTTCCGGTCGGCGGCGACGCACGCCGGCAAGAACGCGATCGGCGTGATCCTGACCGGGATGGGCCGCGACGGCGCGGCCGGCCTCCTGGAGATGAAGCGCGCGGGCGCCTACACGTTCGCGCAGGACGAGGCGAGCTGCATCGTGTTCGGGATGCCGCGCGAGGCGATCGCGCTGGGCGGCGCCGAAGAGGTCGTGCCGCTCGCCGACATGAGCCGCCGCGTGATGGCGCGTCTCGCGGATCGCGTGCAACGCGTATAAGGAATTGTGACGGACGCGCGCTATCATGCACGCGTCCCGACGAAACGAATCTGGAAAGGAACAATGATGGACAAGAGCATGAAAATCCTGGTGGTGGACGACTTCCCGACGATGCGCCGGATCGTCCGCAACCTGCTCAAGGAACTGGGCTACACGAACGTCGATGAGGCGGAAGACGGCGCGGCCGGTCTCGCGCGGCTGCGCGGCGGCACCTACGACTTCGTGATCTCCGACTGGAACATGCCGAACCTCGACGGCCTCGCGATGCTCAAGGAGATTCGCGCGGACGCGGCGCTTACGCATCTGCCGGTGCTGATGGTGACGGCGGAGTCGAAGAAGGAGAACATCATCGCGGCGGCGCAGGCCGGCGCGAGCGGCTATGTCGTGAAACCGTTTACGGCCGCGACGCTCGATGAAAAACTCAACAAGATCCTCGACAAGCTGGCAAAGACCGGGAGCTGACGTGAACGAGCCGATCCACGCGGCGATGGCGGGCGCGGGCTTTGCCGCCGACAGCCATCCTGATGGCGCCGATCTTGCGGCCGACCGCATCCTCGCGCGCATTGGCTCCGTCACGCGCGCGCTGCGCGACTCGATGCGCGAGCTCGGGCTCGACAAGCACGTCGAGCGCGCGGCGGAAGCCGTGCCGGACGCACGCGACCGGCTGCGCTACGTCGCGACGATGACCGAGCAGGCGGCCGAGCGCGTGCTGACCGCGATCGAGCTCGCGAAGCCGATGCAGGAGCGCATGCAGAACGAGGCCGAGGCGCTCGACGCGCGCTGGGCGCAGTGGTATGCGGCGCCGATCGAGCGCGCGGAGGTCCGCGAGTTGATGGACGACACGCGCTCGTTCCTGCGCGCGCTGCCGGACGCGACGTCCGCGACCAGCGCGCAGCTGCTCGAGATCATGCTCGCGCAGGACTTCCAGGACCTGACCGGGCAGGTGATCAAGAAGATCATGGACATGGTCTACCTGATCGAGCAGCAGCTCCTGACCGTGCTGGTCGAGAACATCGCGCCGGAGCGGCGCGAGCAGTTCGCGGCGACCGCGGCCGCGCTCGCGGCCGAGCAGCCGATGAGCAGCACCGGCAGCCCCGCGTCGCTGCTGAACGGCCCGCAGATCAATCCGGAAGGCAAGACCGACGTCGTCCAGGACCAGGCGCAGGTCGACGACCTGCTCGCAAGCCTCGGCTTCTGACTTTCCCGCGGGCGCGGCGCGACGTCAAGCGACGCCGCGCCGCGCGCCCGCCGGGGCTTCGGGCGAATCCTCATACGCGCCGTTGACACTTCGTTACACTCCGCAGGCATACTACGCTTCAAGCTGTATCAGAATCACCGTTCGTCGGTTTGTCTGACATGACGCGACGGCGTCGCGGTTCGCACCGCGCCCGCCGTTGACAACGAGGCAAGTCCCTGGGGGGGAACGTGAAACTGAAACGACTGGGCAGTGCCGTTGCGTACGCGACGGCCTCGATGGGCGTGCTGTGGAGCATCCACGCGCACGCGGAACTGGGCGGCGCACCGATGTCGCCGCCGGCGGACGACCACACCGCCACCGTGCGCGCGCTGCAGCGCGCGATGCGCGCGGCCGACGGCTCGTCGGCAGGCGCGCCCGCCTATACGGTGCGCGAGCTTTCGCTCGCGTCCGGCACCGTGATCCATGAATACACGTCCGCCGCCGGCACCGTGTTCGGCGTCGCATGGCGCGGCCCGACGATGCCCGATCTCGGGCAGGTGTTCGGCAGCTATCTTCCGCAGTACAAGGCGGGCGTCGAAGCGGCGCACGCGGCGCGCGGCTGGCGCGCGCCCGTGTCGGTCGACTCGAGCGCCATCGTGATCCGGACGGGCGGCCACATGGGCTCGTTCACGGGCCAGGCCTGGTTGCCGCCGGCGCTGCCTGCCGGCGTGACCGGCAACGACATCCAGTGACCGGGAGAGCGACCTTGCGAATTTCTCGTACCTTCATTCGCTGGCTCGGCGCACTGAGCCTCGCGGCCGCCACGGCCGTACTCGTCGCCGCGTGCGGCGGCGGCGACAGCGGCGGCTCCCCGCCGCCGCCCGCGCCCGCCGCGTCGAACACCGCGGTCATCACCGTCGGCCGGGGCGTCGCGAACGTCATCAACATCCCGACCGTCAGCGTGACGGTCTGCGCGCCGGGCACATCGAACTGCCAGGTCGTCAACAACGTGCTGGTCGATACCGCGTCGTACGGGCTGCGGCTCGTCAGCGACGTGGTGCCGGGCGTGCTGGGCAGCCTGCCCGTGACGACCGTGAACGGCGCGCCGCTCGCCGAGTGCGGCAAGTTCGTGTCGACCTACACGTGGGGCTCGGTGCGTACCGTCGACCTGAAGATCGGCGGCGAAACGGCCAGCGCGCTGCCGGTGCAGATTCTCGGCGACCTCGGCACCGCCAACGTCCCGACCTCGTGCACGAACAACGGCACGGCCGCCAACTCGGCGGCCGCGCTCGGCGCGAACGGCATCCTCGGCATCGGGCCGGCGCCGTTCGACTGCGGCGCGACCTGCACGACATCGACGTCGTCGTTGAGCAACAACTACTACGCGTGCCCGAACGGCAATGCGAGCTGCAACGTGACGCTCGTGCCGCTCGCGCAGCAGGTGGCCAATCCGGTGCAGCGTTTCGCGAGCGACAACAATGGGGTGATCGTGCAGATGCCGGGCATCTCGGCCAACGGCCAGGGGAGCGCGACGGGGCTGCTGACGTTCGGCATCGGCACGCAGGCCAACAATGCACTGGTCGCATCGGCCGTGCTGCCGTCGACGACGACGGGCGACGTCACAGCCTCGTTCCTCGGCCGCACGCTGTCGCCGGCGGCCGGTGGCGGCGCCTTCTTCGATACGGGTTCGAACGCCTATTTCTTCGACGACACGCAGACGCGTTGCACGAGCAATACATCGTTTTACTGTCCGTCGGGAACCGTGAACTATACGGCGACGCTCACGGGCCAGAACGGTGCGCAGGCAATGGTGACCATGCCGGTCGCGAATGCGGATGCGCTGTTCGCGAATCCGTCGACGTACGCGTTCAATGATATCGGCGGGCCTTTCGGCAAGACGCCGGTCACGAACCCGGCACCATGGCTCGATATCGGCCTGCCGCATTTCTACGGCAAGACGATCTACTTCGGGATGGACCTGCGCGGCAACGGCGGCGCCGCGCCCTACGTCGCATTCTGAGCGGCGGCGGGCGGACCGCATGGCAAAGGGGGCGAGCGATCGCCCCCTTTTTTTATTGACCCGGCGCGGTCGCGCAGCCGGCCGCGAGGGCGCAGGCGAGCGAAACCAGCGAGACGAGCGGGGGGCGGGCCACGGCGCGCCCCCGGCAAAGCGGGAAACGGCGCAACGGTAGCGTGATCACGCCTGCGATTCCGGATTTGCGAAAGCCGGCGATTTTCATGCGTGTGTTTCGTTATTCGTCGATTTCGATTTGTCCATTATCGGGTGCCGCCGGTTTTGTCAGGATGCAATTATTTAAAAATAACGCGCGTGCGGAAGAGGCGGTGCCCGGCGGCCGCCTGCCCCCGTCAGCGGCATGTGTCGCGGCGCGTCGGCCCGGGCGCGCGAATCGCGCTGCCCGCCGGCCTCGTAAAATCGGAATAATCCGAAAAATCCTACCTATACTTTTCGCGTGACTCCGGAGGCGTTGATAAGAACAGGAGGTGAACGAAATGAACTTCACGGATGCCATTCGTTCAGCGCTTGATCAATATCCAGGATTCGAGGGCCGTGCGCGCCGCGCGCAAAGCCCGCTGATCGCCTTCGTCACGCGCGTCGGCAGGACGGTGCCGCTCATGGGGCGGCGCGCGCACCGCGCGGACCATCCCGGCCGCTTCGGCCCCGATCCGCTCGTCACGGGCTGACCGGCGCGGGCCCGGTGCGCCCGTCCGCGCACCGCCGGCCGTCCCCGCGCCGTCATCCGCCCGATTCTCCGAAATACCCCCCTTTCCAGGCTTTGCTCGACCGATCGGCGTTTGACGCGTCCATGAATAATCGGTGTCACTGGAAAGCGGCATCCCGCCGTACCCGTCCGGAGGACCCGTGGCAGACGAGAGCGATCTCGACAAAACCGAAGCCGCCACTCCCAAGCGCCGCGAGAAGGCGCGCGAGGAGGGGCAGGTCGCGCGCTCGCGCGAGCTGGCTTCGTTCGCGCTGCTCGCGTCGGGCTTCTACGGCACGTGGCTGCTCGCGGGACCGATCGGCCAGCACATGCAGACGATGGTGCGCGGCGCCTTCACGTTCGACCGCGCGATCGCGTTCGACACGAGCCGGATGCTGATTTCGGCGGGCAGCGTGAGCCTTGAAGGGCTCGCCGCGCTCGCGCCGCTGCTCGCGATGATGGGGGTTGCCGCGCTGCTCGCGCCGATGGCGCTGGGCGGCTGGCTGCTCTCGACGAAGACGTTCGAGCTGAAGCTCGACCGGCTGAACCCGATTACGGGCCTCGGCCGGATCTTCTCGATCCAGGGGCCGATCCAGCTCGGCATGTCGCTCGCGAAGACGCTGGTCGTCGGCGGGATCGGCGGCATCGCGATCTGGCGCAGCAAGGACGAACTGCTCGGCCTCGCGACGCAGCCGCTCCACGCGGCGTTCGCCGACGCGCTGCACCTCGTCGCCGTGTGCTGCGGCACCACGGTCGCCGGGATGCTGGTCGTCGCCGCGCTCGATGTGCCGTATCAAATCTGGCACTACAACAAAAAGTTGCGCATGACGAAGGAAGAAGTGAAGCGCGAACATCGCGAGAACGAAGGCGATCCGCACGTGAAGGGCCGGATCCGCCAGCAGCAGCGTGCGCTCGCGCGGCGCCGGATGATGGCGGCCGTGCCGAAGGCCGACGTCGTCGTCACGAACCCGACGCACTTCGCCGTCGCGCTGCAATACACGGACGGCGCGATGCGCGCGCCGAAGGTCGTCGCGAAGGGCGTGAACCTCGTCGCCGCGCGCATCCGCGAGCTCGCGGCCGAGCACAACGTGCCGCTGCTCGAAGCGCCGCCGCTCGCGCGGGCGCTGTATCACAACGTCGAACTCGAACGCGAGATCCCCGGCTCGCTGTACTCGGCCGTCGCCGAGGTGCTCGCGTGGGTGTACCAGCTCAAGCGCTTCCGTTCGGAAGGCGGCGCGTTCCCGGCGGCGCCGGTCGATCTCGACGTGCCGGCCGAACTCGACAAGGGCGCGTCGGTGTCCGACGACGACGCGCGCGAGGAAGCCGAAGACGTGCTCGGCGCGCACGCCCGCACCGGCCAGGGGGGTAACGCATGAGCACGCCAGCCGGCCTGTTCGCGAAGCGCCCGAACCTGCTCGCGGGCACCAACCTGCGCGCGCTCGCGGGCCCGGTCCTCATCTGCATGATCCTGGGGATGATGATCCTGCCGCTGCCGCCAGTGCTGCTGGATCTGCTGTTCACGTTCAACATCGCGCTGTCCGTGATGGTGCTGCTCGTCAGCATGTACACGATGAAGCCGCTCGACTTCGCGGCGTTCCCGAGCGTGCTGCTGTTCTCGACGCTGCTGCGGCTGTCGCTGAACGTCGCGTCGACCCGCGTCGTGCTGCTCGAGGGCCACACGGGCCCGGACGCGGCCGGCCAGGTGATCGAGGCGTTCGGCCACTTCCTCGTCGGCGGCAACTTCGCGGTCGGCATCGTCGTGTTCGTGATCCTGATGATCATCAACTTCATGGTGATCACGAAGGGCGCGGGGCGGATCGCCGAAGTGTCCGCGCGCTTCACGCTCGATGCGATGCCCGGCAAGCAGATGGCGATCGACGCCGACCTGAACGCAGGCCTCATCAACGAGGAGCAGGCGAGAAAGCGCCGCACCACGGTCGCGCAGGAAGCCGAGTTCTACGGCTCGATGGACGGCGCGTCGAAGTTCGTGCGCGGCGATGCGATCGCGGGCCTGATCATCATGGCGATCAACGTGATCGGCGGGCTGATCGTCGGGATGATCCAGCACGACATGACGTTCGCGGCGGCCGGCACGAACTACACGCTGCTGACCATCGGCGACGGCCTCGTCGCGCAGATCCCGTCGCTCGTGATCTCGACCGCGGCCGGCGTGATCGTGTCGCGCGTCGCGACCGACGAGGACATCGGCACGCAGATCACCGGCCAGCTGTTCGCGAACCCGCGCGTGCTGACGATCACCGGCGCGATCATCCTGATCATGGGGCTGATCCCCGGCATGCCGCACTTCGCGTTCCTGCTGCTCGGCGGCGGCGCGATCTGGCTCGCCCGCACGCAGACGAAGCGCGCGGCGGCCCGCAAGGCGGCCGGCGACGTCACCGAGATCGCGCCGCCCGCCGCGCTGCCCGCCGACAGCCACGAGGCGACCTGGGACGACGTGCAGCTGATCGACCCGCTCGGCCTTGAAGTCGGCTACCGGCTGATCCCGCTCGTCGACAAGAACAGCGACGGCGAGCTGCTCAAGCGGATCAAGAGCATCCGCAAGAAGTTCGCGCAGGAAATCGGCTTCCTGCCGCCCGTGATCCACATCCGCGACAACCTCGAACTGCGGCCGAACGGCTACCGGATCGCGCTGAAGGGCGTCGAGATCGGCATCGGCGAAGTGTTCCCGGGCCAGTGGCTCGCGATCAACCCGGGCCAGGTGACGGCCGCGCTGCCCGGCGCGCTGACCACCGACCCGGCGTTCGGGCTGCCGGCCGTGTGGGTCGACGTCGCGATGCGCGAGCAGGCGCAGGTGTACGGCTACACGGTGGTCGACGCGAGCACGGTCGTCGCGACCCACCTGAACCACCTGGTCGTCCAGCACGCGGCCGAGCTGCTCGGCCGCCAGGAAGTGCAGGCGCTGATCGAGCGCACCGGCAAGGACGCGCCGTCGCTCGTCGAGGACCTCGTGCCGAAGACGATTTCGCTGACGACGCTGCAGAAGGTGCTGCAGAACCTGCTCGAGGAAGGCGTGCCGATCCGCGACATGCGCACGATCCTCGAAGCCGTGTCCGAGCACGCGGGCCGCATCACCGACGCATTCGACATCACGGCCGCGGTGCGGCTCGCGCTCGGCCGCGCGATCACGCAGCAGTGGTATCCGGGCTCGGGCGAGATGCAGGTGATGGGCCTCGACGCGAATCTCGAGCGCGTGCTGTCGCAGGCGCTCGCCACGGGCGCGAACCCGGGCCTCGAGCCCGGCCTCGCGCACGCACTCCTGACCGGCACGCAGCAAGCGCTGCTGCGTCAACAGAATCTCGGGCTGCCGCCCGTGCTGCTCGTGCAGCACGCGCTGCGTGCGATGCTCGCGCGCTTCCTGCGCCGCAGCCTGCCGCAATTGAAAGTGCTGTCGTATGCCGAAGTGCCGGATACACGCACGATCAAGGTCGTTAACGTCATCGGGGGTTCCGCTTGAACATTCGCAAATTCACCGGGCCGACGAGCCGCGACGCGCTGCGGCTCGTGCGCGAGGCGCTCGGCGCCGACGCCGTCGTGCTGTCGAACCGCACGCTCGATGACGGCAGTGTCGAAATCGTCGCGCTCGCCGACGCCGAACTGTCGGCGATCACGCCGCCGGGCGCGGCCGGCGCAGCCGCGCTGCCCGGCGCGGCGTTCCGGGCCGGCGCGCTGACGCCGGCGGGCGCGGCGCCGCGTTCGGCCGTCAATCCGTATGCGATGGGCGACGGCGGCTTGCCGGACGTGTTTTCGTCGGTGTTCGGCGCGAGCGCCGAGACGACCGACGCGCCGGCGGCGCCGGTGGCGGGTTCTGCCGCCGCCGCTGCGTCCGCCGCAGGATCGCCTGCCGCGGGATCGCCCGCCGCAGGATCGCCTGCCGCCCCTTCCGAACCCGCGCCGTGGCTTGTCGAGCACGCGAAGCGCCTGACGCAGCAGCGCGAAGCGCTGATCGCGCGCGCGCAGTCCGCGCCGGCGGCGGAAGTCGCGCCGCGCGCCGCGCACGAAGCGACGCCGCCCGAGTGGGCGCGCGACATCGTGCGCAACGTCGCGCGCCGCGTGCCGGCGGACGACGCCGCGCCGCGCCGCCACGCCGCCGCGCCGGCCCCGAAGGCGGCGGACCGCGCGCGCGTGCCTGAAGACACGGCCGCCGCGGTGGCCGACGCGGTGAAGGCGCGCATCGAGCGGATCGTCAACGACACGGTGATGAACGAGCTCGGCTCGCTGCGCGGGATGATGGAGGAGCAGTTCGACAGCCTGATGTGGCATGAGCGCCAGCGCCGCAGCCCGGTGCACGGCGCGCTGACGAAGCATCTGTTCGCGGCCGGCTTCTCCGCGCAGCTCGTGCGGATGATGGTCGACAACCTGCCGCAGGGCGAAGGCGAGCAGACGTTCGAGCAGGCGGCCGAATGGGCGCAGTCGGTGCTCGAGTCGAACCTGCCGGTGCTCGACAGCGAGGAAGCGCTGATGGAGCGCGGCGGCGTGTTCGCGCTGATGGGGCCGACGGGCGTCGGCAAGACGACGACCACCGCGAAGCTCGCCGCGCGCTGCGTGATGCGCTTCGGCGCGAGCAAGGTCGCGCTGCTCACGACCGACAGCTACCGGATCGGCGGCCACGAGCAACTGCGGATCTTCGGCAAGATCCTCGGCGTGCCCGTGCACGCGGTGAAGGACGCCGGCGACCTGCAGCTCGCGCTGTCCGAGCTGCGCAACAAGCACATCGTGCTGATCGACACGATCGGCATGAGCCAGCGCGACCGCGCGGTGTCCGACCAGATCGCGATGCTGCACGGCGCGAACACGCCGGTGCAGCGCCTCCTGCTGCTCAACGCGACGAGCCACGGCGACACGCTCAACGAGGTCGTTCAGGCGTACCGCAGCGCGGCCGGCCATCCGGACGCGGCATCCGCGGAGCTCGCCGGCTGCATCCTCACGAAGCTCGACGAGGCGACCCACCTCGGCGGCGTGCTCGACACGGTGATCCGCTACAAGCTGCCCGTCCACTACGTGTCGACCGGCCAGAAGGTGCCGGAGAACCTGTACGTCGCGACGAAGAAATTCCTGATGAAGAGTGCCTTCTGTGTGCCGCGCGACGGCTCGCCCTTCGTGCCGCAGGACGAGGACATGCCGACGCTGCTTTCTGCGTTGACCGCACGTTCGACCGCCGAGCTGCACGAGGTGCGTTTTGGATAAAAGGATGATCGACCAGGCCGAAGGACTGCGGCGCCTGCTGGCCGGGCGCGCATCGAGGATCGTTGCGGTGGCGGGCGGGCCGGCGGGCGTCGGCTGCACGTCGACCGTCGTGAACCTGGCCGCGGCGCTGGCCGCGCTGGGCAAGGACGTGCTCGTCGTCGACGAGCGCGCGGACGTGCATTCGGCCGCCGCGACGCTCGCCGGCTCCTGGCTGCGGGACGGCGAGCGCATGCGCGTGGCCGCCGGGTTCGGCGTGTGCGCCGCGTCGCGGCTCGCGCGCGCGGGCTACAGCGACGCGCAGCTCAGCGACTTCGTCGACGGCCCGGCCGACATCGTGCTCGTCGATGCGCAGCTCGACGCCGACGGCGGGTTCTCGGCGCTCGCGCGCGAAGCGCACGACGTGCTGATCGTCACGCGCGTCGCCGCGCAGGCGATCACCGAAGCGTACGCATGCATGAAGCGGCTGCATTTCGCGCATGCGATCGCGCAGTTCCGCGTGCTGACCAATCACGTCGGCAGCCACGCCGACGCGAAGACCGCGTTCGACAACCTCGCGGGCGTCGCGAGCCGCTACCTGACCGTGTCGATCGCCGACGCGGGCTGCGTGAGCGCCGATCCGCTCGTCGAGCATGCGCGCGAGCTCGTGCGCACGGCGGTCGACGCGTTTCCGTCGTCGCCGGCCGCGCGCGATTACCGGCAGATTGCCGCCGACCTGCTGTACTGGCCGCTGCGTCCGCGGCCGGGCGCCGGAGCGGCGCGCGCGGGCGGCAGCACGTCGTTCGAGGCGGGCGCGGCGCACGCCGCGTGAGGGCCACCGGAGGGAGAGAGCCATGATGTACAACGCTCAAGGAAAGATTTCTCAGGCTGACGTGCTCGCGCAATACGCGCCGCTCGTGCGCCGCCTGGGCCTGCAGCTCGTCGCGAAGATGCCGGCGAGCGTCGATCTCGACGACCTGATCCAGGCCGGGATGATCGGCCTGATGGACGCGGCCGGGCGCTACAAGGAAGACCAGGGCGCGCAATTCGAGACCTACGCGACGCAGCGGATCCGCGGCGCGATGCTCGACGAGCTGCGCAGCAACGACTGGCTGCCGCGCAGCCTGCGCAAGACGTCGCGCGAGGTCGAGCATGCGGTGCACCAGGTCGAGCAGCACCTCGGCCGCGCGGCGAGCGAGGCCGAGATCGCGCAGCACCTGAACATGCCGCTCGACGAATACCAGGGGATGCTGCAGGACCTGCACGGCAGCCAGCTCATCTACTACGAGGATTTCGACCGCGCGGCCGACGACGAGCCGTTCCTCGACCGCTATCGCGTCGATCACGCCGATCCGCTGTCGTCGCTGCTCGACGAGCACCTGCGCGAGGCGCTGGTCGAGGCGATCGAGCGGCTGCCGGAGCGCGAGAAGCTGCTGATGTCGCTGTACTACGAACGCGGGCTGAACCTGCGCGAGATCGGCGCGGTGCTGGAAGTGAGCGAGTCGCGCGTGTGCCAGCTGCACAGCCAGGCGGTCGCGCGGCTGCGCGCGCGGCTGCGCGAGCAGGCGTGGGTCGGCGCGGAGAACTGACCCCTTTCAAGCGCACGCAAGGCGGGTACGCAATATTCCCGCCGATTTGCTACAATCCCACCCGTTTTCCGAGGAGCGTTGCGACGGACCATCCCGTGTCCGCCAGGCTCGGAAAGCTTCACCAAGCGGCCGGGCCGCGGCGCAATGCGCCGGCTCCCGCTTCCTGAACGGCGCTCACGTCACCATTTTCTAGAACTTTTTTTAGAAAGGAGGGCGTGATGAACGCCGTCATCGATTCCAAAGCTTCCAATGATTTCGTCGTCGCCGACATGGCGCTTGCCGGCTGGGGCCGCAAGGAACTGAACATCGCCGAGACCGAAATGCCGGGCCTCGTGCAGATCCGCGACGAATACAAGGCGCAGCAGCCGCTGAAGGGCGCGCGCATCGCGGGCTCGCTGCACATGACGATCCAGACCGGCGTGCTGATCGAGACGCTGAAGGCGCTCGGCGCCGAAGTCCGCTGGGCATCGTGCAACATCTTCTCGACGCAGGACCACGCCGCCGCCGCGATCGTCGAGTCCGGCACGCCGGTGTTCGCGTTCAAGGGCGAATCGCTCGACGAATACTGGGAGTTCTCGCACCGCATCTTCGAATGGCCGAACGGCGAATTCGCGAACATGATCCTCGACGACGGCGGCGACGCGACGCTGCTGCTGATCCTCGGCTCGAAGGCCGAGAAGGACCGTTCGGTGATCGCCAAGCCGACCAACGAGGAAGAAGTCGCGCTGTACAAGTCGATCGCGAAGCACCTCGACATCGACGCGAACTGGTACTCGAAGCGCCTCGCGCACATCAAGGGCGTCACCGAAGAAACGACGACCGGCGTGCACCGCCTGTACCAGATGGAAAAGGACGGCCGCCTGCCGTTCCCGGCGTTCAACGTGAACGACTCGGTCACGAAGTCGAAGTTCGACAACCTGTACGGCTGCCGCGAGTCGCTCGTCGACGGCATCAAGCGCGCGACCGACGTGATGATCGCGGGCAAGGTCGCGGTCGTCGCGGGCTACGGCGACGTGGGCAAGGGCTGCGCGCAGTCGCTGCGCGGCCTCGGCGCGACCGTGTGGGTCACTGAAATCGATCCGATCTGCGCGCTGCAGGCGGCGATGGAAGGCTACCGCGTCGTGACGATGGAATACGCGGCCGACAAGGCCGACATCTTCGTGACGGCGACCGGCAACTTCCACGTGATCAACCACGATCACATGAAGGCGATGCGCCACAACGCGATCGTCTGCAACATCGGCCACTTCGACTCGGAAATCGACGTCGCGTCGACCCGCCAGTACCAGTGGGAAAACATCAAGCCGCAGGTCGACCACATCATCTTCCCGGACGGCAAGCGCGTGATCCTGCTGGCGGAAGGCCGCCTCGTGAACCTCGGCTGCGCGACCGGCCACCCGTCGTTCGTGATGTCGAACTCGTTCGCGAACCAGACCCTCGCGCAGATCGAGCTGTTCACGCGCGGCGGCGAGTACGAGAACAAGGTGTACGTGCTGCCGAAGCACCTTGACGAGAAGGTCGCGCGCCTGCACCTCGCGCGCATCGGCGCGAACCTGTCGGTGCTGTCGGACGAGCAGGCGTCGTACATCGGCGTGTCGAAGCAAGGCCCGTTCAAGCCGAACCACTACCGCTACTGATGCAGAAGCCGCCGCCCGCCGGCGGCGGGGCGCGCCGCGAAGCGTTTTCGCGCGCGTCTCGCAACCGGCGCGGCGGCGCCGCCGTTCCGCCAGAGCGTCCACCGAACCGGAGCATTACATGAGCGTCATCCTGTCCTGGATCATCAATGCCCTCGCGCTGCTGATCATCACCTACCTGGTGCCGTCGATCCACATCAAGAGCTTCGGCACCGCGCTGATCGTTGCGGTCGTGCTGGGGCTGATCAACACGGTGATCCGGCCGGTGCTGATCCTGCTGACGCTGCCCGTCACGGTCGTGACGCTCGGGCTGTTCATCCTCGTCGTGAACGCGCTGTGCTTCTGGTTCGCGTCGTCGCTGCTCAAGGGCTTCGAGGTATCCGGGTTCTGGTCCGCGTTCTTCGGTTCGATCCTCTACAGCATCGTGTCCTGGCTGCTGTCCGCTCTGATCTTCGGCCAGCGCAATATCGGCTGAGCGGGCCCGTCCAGCGCCTCCTGAATCATGAAACCGATCGAACTCTCGTTTGAATTCTTCCCGCCGAAGACGGCGGAAGGCGTCGAGAAGCTGCGCGCGACGCGTGCGCAGCTGCTGCCGCTGAAGCCGAAATTCGTCTCCGTGACGTTCGGCGCCGGCGGCTCGACGCAGCAGGGCACGCTCGATACCGTGCTCGACATGCAGAAGGACGGCCTCGAGGCCGCGCCGCACCTGTCGTGCATCGGCTCGTCGAAGGACAGCCTGCGCGCGATCCTCGACCAGTACCGCTCGCACGGCATCCGCCACATCGTCGCGCTGCGCGGCGACCTGCCGTCCGGCATGGGCGAGGTCGGCGAGCTGCGCTACGCGTCGGAGCTGGTCAGCTTCATCCGCGCGGAGCACGGCGACTGGTTCCACATCGAGGTCGCCGGGTATCCGGAATACCATCCGCAGTCGCGCTCGCCGAAGGCCGATCTCGAGAACTTCGCGCGCAAGGTGAAGGCCGGCGCGAATTCCGCGATCACGCAGTATTTCTTCAACGCGGACGCGTATTTCCGCTTCGTCGACGACGCGCGCAAGCTCGGCGTCGAGGTGCCGATCGTGCCGGGCATCATGCCGATCACGAACTTCTCGCAACTGATGCGCTTCTCCGAGATGTGCGGCGCCGAGGTGCCGCGCTGGATCGCGCGCCGGCTCGAGAGCTTCGGCGATGATCGCGACGCGATCCGCGCATTCGGCGCGGACGTCGTCACGGGCCTGTGCCAGCGGCTGCTCGACGCCGGCGTGCCGGGGCTGCATTTCTATACGCTGAACGGCGCTGCCGCGACCAAGACGATCTGCGAGCGGCTCGGCGTGTAAGCGCCGCGCGGCTGCGCAGGCTGCGACGAAGCCCTGCCGGCATTGCCGGCGGGGCTTTTTTTCGTTTATGGCTACGGGCCACCAGCTGCGGGCGGCCGGCTAGCGGCGCGCGGCCGCGCGCGTCACCCCCGCGCCTGCATCAGCGGCGGCCGGCGGTCGAACCACGGGCGCGCCTGTTCGAGCTGCCGCGCGAGCTTCAGCAGCAGCGCGTCGTCGCCGTGGCGCGCGGCGAACTGCACGCCGATCGGCAGGCCGCGCGCGTTCCAGTAGAGCGGCACCGACATCGCCGGCTGGCCGGTCAGGTTGAAGAGCTCGGTGCAGCCGGCCCACGCGAACGCCTTCTGCGACGCCTTCGCGAGCATCTCCTTCAGCAGCGGCTTGATCGGCAGCGCCGCGAGCAGCTTCATCTGCGCATGCTCGAACGGCGTCGGCTGCAGCTCGCCGATCTTGACCGGCGGGCCGGCGAGCGACGCGCACAGCAGCACGTCGTAGTGCGCGGCGACGCGCGCGACCTGCACGGTGAGCTGGCGCTGCCACTCGAGCACGTCCGGCAGCCGCGTGCGCGCGAGCCGCCGGCCGACCACGGCCATCGCCCACGTCGCCGCCTCGAATTCGCCGCGTTGCGGCGTGCGGCCCGTCAGCGCGCGCGCGCCGAGCACCATCTCCTCGGCGATCGTCGCCCACAGCGTCAGGAAGGTCTCGCCGGTGCGCGCGTAGTCGAGGTTCAGCGTCGCCGGCTCGACGTGATGGCCGAGCGACGCGACGAGCGCGGCGGCGTCGTCGAGCGCCGCGCGCGTATCGTCGGCGAGCGCCGGCGCGAGCATCGGGTGGGTGACGAGGCCGATCCGCAGCGCGGCGGGCGGCGCGCCGAGTTCGCCGAGGAAGGTGCCGGGCGCGCCGGGCGGCAGCGTCCGGCCGGTCGTGACGTCGAGCAGCAGCGCGCTGTCGCGCACGCTGCGCGCGACCGCGTGCTGGACGACCAGGTCGCCGTTCGTCGGCATGTCGACGAGCACCGGGTTGCGGCTCGGCTTGAGGCCGAACAGCCCGCAGCACGACGCGGGAATGCGGATCGAGCCGCCGCCGTCGGACGCGTGCGCGAGCGGCACGATGCCGGCAGCGACGGCCGCGGCCGCGCCCCCGCTCGAGCCGCCGGGCGTGTGGTCGAGGCTCCACGGGTTGCGGCACGCGCCGAACAGTTCCGGCTCGGTATACGGCATCTGGCCGATCTCGGACGTGTTGGTCTTGCCGAAGACGTTGAGCCCCGCCGCGCGGCTTTTCGCGATCAGCGGCGAATCGGCGTCAGGCACGAAATACCGGTAGTGCCGGCTGCCCATCGACAGCGGCAGCCCTGCGACCGCCGCGCCGAGATCCTTGACGAGATAGGGGACGCCCGCGAACGGGCCGCCGGATTCGTGCAGCGCGGCGGCGCGCTCGCGCGCGCTGTCGTAATCCTGCAGCACGACCGCGTTGATCGCGGGATTGACCGCTTCGGCCTGCCCGATCGCGGCGTCGATCAGCTCGCGCGGGCTCGCCTTGCGTTGGCGGACGAGCTCGGCGAGGCCGATCGCGTCGTGGGCCAGATAGTCCGAATGCACCGCTGTCACCCCCGTTGTGACGTGTGGCGATGGAAGCCGGCGGGGCGGGCGGGCCGCACCGCCGTGCCGCTTACAGTTGCTCGGCGAGGAACGTCAGCGTGCGGCCGTGCGCGAGCGCCGCCGCGCGCTGGTTGTACGACGCGCGCTCGGCGCAGTTGAAGCCGTGCTCGGCGCCCGGATACAGATGGAACGCGGCGTTGTCGCGGCCGGCGAACGCGGCCTTCACCTGGTCGACCGCCGTCAGCGGGATCCCGTGGTCGTTTTCCGCGTAATGGAACAGGATCGGCTGCGTGACCTTGCCCGCGACGTCGAGCACGTTCTGGATGCCGCCGCCGTAATAAGCGACCGCCGCGTCGATCTTGCCGGTCGCGGCCGCGAGATACGCGAGGCGGCCGCCGAAGCAGTAGCCGATCGCGGCGACCTTGCCGTCGACTTCGGGCCGCGTGCGCAGCAGGTCGGCCGCCGCGGCGACGTCCGCGACCGCGAGGTTCACGTCGGTCTTCTGCAGGAGCTCGATGCCCTTGTCGCGGTCCGCGCCTTCGTAGGCCAGCTCGACGCGCGGCTGGGTGCGCCAGAACACGTCCGGCGCGAGCGCGACATAGCCGTCGGCCGCGTACTGGTCGGCGACCGAGCGGATATGCGCGTTCACGCCGAAAATCTCCTGCACGATGATGACGGCGGGACCCTTGCCGCGCCGCGGCAGCGCGAGATAGCCGCCGAAGCTGTCGTTACCGGTCGGGATGTCGATCCATTGGGCAGTCACGTTGCACTCCTGGCGAGCGAGGCCGCGCCGCGCGCGCCTCTCGGGATTGAAAAAAGGGACGGTCTAGTGTGCCACCAATCAGCAGCGGTTGCAGTGCGTGCCGCCCGCTTCTCGCGCAGCGAACGTTCCGTTCACGATTATTCATTTTTCGGTGGCGCGGCGCTTCGGTAGAGTCGAACGCATCGACCCATTACAACGCGCTTTCGCGCGCCACCGAAGGATCCGCTCATGTCAGTCCGCTCGCTGTCCACGCCGTTCGCCGAACGCCTCGGCCTGCGCCTGCCGCTCGTGCAGGCGCCCATGGTCGGCGCGACCACGCCCGCGATGGTCGCCGCCGCATCGAACGCCGGCGCGCTCGGCAGCCTCGGCGGCGGCGCGTTCGCGCCCGAACGTCTCGCCGACGAGGTCGCGCAGATCCGCGCGGCCACGGACCGCTCGTTCGCGGTCAACCTGTTCGTGCTGCCGGAGCTCGTGCCCGACGCGGCGACGATCGCGCGCGCGCTCGCGGCGATCGATCCGCTCAACGCGGCGCTCGGCCTGCCGCCGGGCGTCGCGCCCGCGCGCTTCGCGCCCGATTTTCGCGCGCAGCTCGACATGCTCGTGTCGCTGCGCGTGCCGGTCGCGAGCTTCACGTTCGGCGTGCTCGACGCGGCCGACATCGCCCGGCTGAAGGCGGCCGGCACCTACGTGATCGGCACCGCGACGCATGTCGCGGAAGGACTCGCGTGGAAAGCGGCCGGCGCCGACGCGCTGTCCGCGCAGGGCGCCGAGGCGGGTGGCCATCGCGGGACGTTCATCGGCGCGGCCGACGACGCGCTGATCGGCACGCTCGCGCTCGTGCCGCAGCTCGTCGATGCGACCGGGCTGCCCGTGCTCGCGGCGGGCGGCATCATGGACGGCCGCGGCATGACGGCGGCGCTCGCGCTCGGCGCGCAGGCCGCGCAGCTCGGCACCGCGTTCCTGACGTGCGCGGAAAGCGCGATCGCCGCCGACTGGAAAGCACGATTGCTCGCGAGCGCGGACACGTCGACGCAGGTCACGCGCGCGATCACCGGGCGTCATGCGCGGGGGCTGCGCAACACGCTGATGGCGCGGCTCGGCGAGCGCCCCGGCGACGTCGCGCCGTATCCGGTGCAGAACGCGCTGACGCAGCCGCTGCGCCAGGCCGCCGCGCGCGCGAACGACGGCGACTATCTGTCGCTGTGGGCCGGGCAGGGCGCGCCGCTCGCACGGCGGCGCGGCGACGCACTGACGACGTCGCAGCTGATCGATGCACTCGACGCCGAATGGCGAGCGGCGGCCCGCTGATCGCGCGTCATTCGAGTGCAATGAAACGCGCGTTCGGGCGTGCGTTCGGGCGTGCGTTTTGGCGTGCGTTTTGGCGTGCGTTTGGCATCGCGATACCGTGCTTAAAATGATGATCATGAATGTTGCGCGCGCGTGTTGAAAAAGCCTTTCAATAAGGTGTCAGAACTAGCGGAAACCCTTATCCAGCGGGCGTTGTGGCGATGCCGGAGGGTGGCCTGATACGTGCTTGCATCGGTAGTGTTATCACTACCCTAAAAAAGTCCCACAAATTAATTTGATCACCTACACTTCGGCGCAAGTACGGGTGGGCGGCTGCTAAAAGCGGCCGCTTCGCGTGCTTGAGGCCAAGTGCATGAACGATGCAACCGGCGAATCGTCCAGTGATGGCAAGCACAGGGATGGCAGCGGGGCACCGGGCGATGGCGTTTTTGGGGATCGAAACTGGAGACTTATATGAATATCAAGATGCAAAAGCTGCTGCCGATCGCCGCAGCGGCAACGCTGTGCGTTGCTGCCGCAGGCAATGCGTCCGCCGATCAAGTCGTCAAGATCGGCCACGTCGCGCCGTTGACGGGTGGCATTGCACACCTCGGCAAGGACAATGAAAACGGCGCGCGTCTCGCGGTCGAGGAGATCAACGCCAAGGGTCTCACGATCGGCGGCCAGAAAATCACGCTTCAGCTTGATCCGCAGGACGACGCAGCCGACCCGCGCCAGGCGACGCAAGTGGCGCAGAAGCTCGTCGACGACAAGGTCGTCGCGGTGATCGGTCACCTGAACTCGGGCACGTCGATCCCGGCCTCGAAGATCTACAGCGATGCGGGCATCGTGCAGATCTCGCCGTCGGCGACCAACCCGGCTTATACGCTGCAAGGCTTCAAGACGACGTACCGCGTCGTCGCGACCGATGCGCAGCAGGGCCCGGCGCTCGCGAACTACGCGCATTCGAAGGGCATCAAGAGCGTCGCGGTGGTCGACGATTCGACCGCGTACGGCCAGGGTCTCGCGAACGAATTCGAGAAGAAGGCCAAGGCGCTCGGCCTGAAGGTGCTGTCGCACGACGCGACGAACGACAAGGCGGTCGACTTCCGCGCGATTCTGACCAAGATCAAGGGCGAGAATCCGGACGCGATCATGTACGGCGGCATGGACGCGACGGGCGGCCCGTTCGCGAAGCAGGCGAAGCAGCTCGGCGTGCGCGCGAAGATCTTCGCGGGCGACGGCGTGTGCACGGAAAAGCTGGCCGACCTGGCCGGCGACGCGACCGACAACGTCGTGTGCTCGGAAGCGGGCGCTTCGCTCGAGAAGATGCCGGGCGGCAGCGCGTTCAAGGCGAAGTTCGAGAAGCGCTTCGGCCAGCCGATCCAGATCTACGCGCCGTTCACGTATGACGCGGTGTACATCGTCGTCGACGCGATGAAGCGCTCGAATGCGACGGACCCGGCGAAGATCCTGGCCGCGATGCCGGCGACGAACTACACGGGCGTGATCGGCACGACGACCTTCGATTCGAAGGGCGACCTGCAGCACGGCGTGATTTCGCTTTACAACTACAAGGGCGGCAAGAAGACGCTGCTCGACGAAGTGAAGATGTAAGCGAGCGGTCAACGGCAGGGGTAGAAACGCGCATGCGGCAACGCATGCGCGTTTCTTTTTGCGGGGTGCGCAACGCGTGCCGGCCTGCGGTCAGATCTTCAGGTGCGCGAGCACCTTCGGCGCGACGGCCGCGACGAGCGCCGCGCACAGCGCGACGACCGCGAGCCCGATCGTCAGGTTGGCGGCCTGCGCGACCGCGCCGATCACGACCGGACCGAACAGCAGCCCGAAATAGGCGAGGCCGGCCACGTGCGCGAGGCCTTCGGCCGCGTGGATGCCCTTCACGCGCGCGGCCGCGGCGAACAGCACCGGCATCATGTTCGCGAGCCCGAGGCCCATCAGCGTGAAACCTGTCAGCACCGCGGCCGGGTGCGGCAGCAGCAGCGCACCGATCATCCCCGCGCACGCGAGCGACGCGCTCGCGAACACGAGCTGCGGCGCGCCGAAGCGCGCGCGCACCGCGTCGCCGGCGAAGCGCGCGGCCGCCATGCCGCCGGAGAAGGCCGCATACGCGGCGCTCGCGAGCGCGGGGCCGGCCGCGACCACGTCGCGCATGTAGACCGTCGCCCAGTCGTACATCGCGCCTTCGGCGATGAGCGCCACGAGCGCGATGCCGCCGAGCATCCACAGCGCGGGCGAGCGCCAGCGGTTGCCGCCGCCGTGCGCATGCGCGTGATGCGGGACGTGCGGCAGCACCGACGGGCACGCGGCGACGAGCACCGCGGCGCTGGCCGCCGCGGCGAGCGCGAGGTGCGCGGCGGGAGCCATGCCGGCCGACAGCAGTGCGCCGCCGGCCGCCGCGCCCGCCATCCCGCCGACGCTGAACATCCCGTGCAGTGCCGACATGATCGGCCTGCCGATCGCGATCTCGACCGCGCTCGCCTCGGCGTTCATCGCGACGTCGAGTGTCGCCATCGAGAAGCCGAACAGCGCGAGCACGGCGAGCAGCAGCGGATAGTCGGGCACCACGAGGATCAGCGCCGCGCACGCCGACATCACGAGGCCGCCCGCGAGGCACGCGGTGCGCGAGCCGACGCGCGCGATCCAGCGCGCGACGGTCAGCATCGCGGCGATCGAGCCGCCGGCCACCGCGAACAGCGCGATGGACAGCAGCGCGGGGCTCAGCGCGAACTTGTCGCGCACGGTCGGCACATGCACGCCCCACGACGCGTACATCATGCCGGCGACGAAGAACAGCGCCATCGTGGCGGTGCGGGCCCGCTGGCGAACGGGGAGCGAAAGGGCGCGGTGCGCGGCGGGCGCGGCCGCGAGGTCGGGGGAGGAGTCGGACACGTCAAGCTCTGCAGAGGAAAAATGATCGAACGCTCGAGAGACGTCGATCGAGATTCGTCCGATTCTATCGAACCGCTTACGATTTTGCTGGCGCGGTGGTTGTCGTTCGACGCCGCGCGCACGTTGCCCGATTCGCCGCGACGGCGCGAGTAACATCGATCCAACGCGGCGCGCACGATGCGCCGGCTTTCGACCGCAGGAGTTTTCGTGAACATCGACCCCGCCCTTGCCCTGCACCTGCTGCACCGTTGCGCGCTCGGCACGCTCGCGACGCACGCGCGCGAGCCGCAAGGCTTTCCGTATCCGACGGTCGTGCCGTTCGCGCCGGACGCGCGCCACCGGCCCGTGATCCTCGTGAGCGGCCTCGCCGAGCACACGCGCAATCTCGCGGCCGATCCGCGCGCGGGCTTTCTCGTCGTCGATGCACCTGACGGCGACGTGCTGAACGCCGAGCGCGCGACGCTGCTCGGCCGCTTCGCGCCGGTCGACGCCGATCCGCATCTCGTCGCGCGCTACCTGCGCTACGAACCGGACGCCGCACGCTATCTCGCGCTCGGCGATTTCACGTTCTGGGCGCTCGACGTCGAGCGGCTGCGCTATATCGGCGGATTCGGCCGGATGGGCTGGGTGGACGGCGCGACGCTCGACGCGCGGGCGCCGCTCGGCTTCGACGACGAGCAGGCGCTGTGGGCCGCATACGACGCCGCCGACGAGCGCCGCGCCGGGCTCGACCTGCTGGGCGTCGACCGCTACGGCGCCGACTGGCGGCGCGACGGCCGGCGGATCCGCACCGCGTTCGACGCGCCGCAGACGGACACCGGCGCGCTGCGCACGCAACTGGTCGCATGCGCGCAACGTGTGGCGTGACGTCGCGGACATCGATCGTGTTTAATCGGTTGACTATACAAGTCGATTTTTCCGATCCTGTCGTCTGATGAAAGCTTTGATTTTTCAGATGCAGGGTAATTGCGTATGCTGAAAGTCTTAATAGTCGCCTGCTTTTGTCCTAATCTCGCTGTAAGGACATGGAAAATTGAGAAATGGCCGCGACGGGTCAAAATGACCCGGCCGAATGGCAATTCAACTCGGGATTTTCATTGAGTCCGCTTCATTCAATTCTGTTTTGTGCTAATCTCTGCCTTCAAAATCCGAGGCACAAATATTTCAAGAATGGCGAGCCGGCTCAAGACTGGCGCCATTGGTCAGATAAAAAGGGAAACTATGTCTTCTTACAAGGACCTGCTGGCCCAGCGGGAAAAGCTGGAGAAGCAAATCGAAGAGGCGAAGTCGCGCGAATACGCGGAAGTCCTCAATGACGTGAAGCAGAAAATCGCTGACTACGGCTTTACGCTCGCCGAGCTCGGCCTGAGCCGTGCGAAGGCTGGCAAGGTCGGCCGTCCGCGCGCCGGCGTCGCGGCAAAATACCGCGATCCGGAATCGGGCGCGACGTGGTCGGGCCGCGGCAAGCCGCCGCGCTGGATCGCCGGCAAGAACCGCGAACAGTTCGCAATCTAAACGCCTGTTCGACAGTCTTGCACTGAAAGGCCGCGTGTCCTTGACGGGAGCGCGGCCTTTTGTTTGGGTGGGTTGGGTGCCGCCGGCGCCCGCCGGCTGTCACGAAAATGTCACAATCGGTGTGAATGAAAATGCGACCCGTTCGCATAACCGGTTGATTTAAATGAGAAATTTGGGGTTATTGGAATGGCGTGCAACGCGCCTTGGTAGAATCCGATATCGCATCCCCTTATCTCATATTTCATGTCCACCTTTTCCGGCGACGCGCATAGCGGAGAAAAGCACGCGGTTGCGCGCAAGAGCACGCTGGTCAGTATCGTGCTCAATGTCGTGCTGGCGACGTTTCAGATCGTAGTCGGCACGATTGCGCATTCGCAGGCGCTGATTGCTGATGGCATCCATTCAATCTCCGATTTGATCTCGGATTTTGTCGTCCTGGTCGCGAATCGCCATAGTGGCGCAATGCCGGACGCCGATCACAATTACGGGCACAGCCGTTACGAGACGGTTGCATCGCTGTTTCTCGGCGGGATTCTGATCGCGGTGGGGATCGGCATGCTGTGGCGCGCGGGCGATCGCCTCGTGCATCTCGAGGACATTCCGCCCGTGCATTTCAGTGCGCTGGTCGTCGCGGTCACCGTGCTGGTGTCGAAGGAGGCGCTGTTCCGCTACATGCTGCGCGAGGCGCAGCGCGTGCGTTCGGCCATGCTCGTCGCGAATGCATGGCATGCGCGCTCGGATGCCGCGTCGTCGCTCGTGGTCGCGATCGGCATCGTCGGCAGTCTTGCCGGCGTGCGGCTGCTCGACCCGATTGCCGCCGCGATCGTCGGCTTCATGGTCGCGCGAATGGGCTGGACGTTCGGCTATGACGCGCTGCAGGACCTCTCCGACCGCGCGCTCGACGAGACCGACACCGCGGAGATCCGCGCGCTGCTCGCGGCCACGCCCGGCGTGCGCGACGTGCACGACCTGCGCACGCGCAAGATGGGCGACTCGGCGCTCGTCGATGCGCATATCCTCGTCGACCCGATGATCTCGGTATCGGAAGGGCATTACATCGCGGAGACCGCGCGCGCTCGCGTGCTGTCCGACCGGCGTGTGCTCGACGCGCTGATCCATGTCGATCCGGAGAACGACGCGGCGCGACGGCCGGCGCTCGCGCTGCCGCCGCGCGACGAGATCGCGGCACGGCTCGAGGCCGAGCTCGCGCGTCGCGGCCTGCGCGCCGACACGGTGAATCTCCACTACCTGAGCACGGGGCTCGAGATCGACGTGACGCTCGCGCCCGATCCGCACGCAAGCGCCGATGCCGACGCGGCGCTGGCCGAACGGCTCGACGTCGACGCGCTGGCGCGGCAGTTCGGCGCGCGCCGGATCAGTTTCACGCGGGCGGTGCAGGAGCGTCCGTGACGGGGACGCGCTAGAGCGGCAGCTGGGTGTCGAATTTGATCTCGCGCAACACGACGCTCGTGCGCACCTGCGACACCGCCGGAATCTTGAAGATGCGCTCGTGCAGGAACACGTCGTACGCCTTGATGTCGGGCGCGACGATCTTCAGGATGTAATCGGCTTCCCCGGTCGTGCTGTAGCACTCGGTGACTTCCGGGCACGTCGAGATCTCGCGCTCGAACTGCTCGACGCCGCCCTCGTTGTGCCGGGTCAGGTGCACGTGCGCGAGCGCGCACACGTGCAGGCCGAGCTTTTCGCGATCGAGCAGCGCGGTGTAGCGCTGGATCACGCCGGATTGCTCCATGTCCTTGATGCGTCGCCAGCACGGCGTGCTCGACAGGCCGACCTGGTCGGAGATTTCCTGGACGGAACGGCGCGCGTCGAGCTGCAACAGGCGAAGGATTTTTTGCGAAAAGGAATCGAGCGTCACCTGCGCCTCCATGCGGCAGCTACAACACTCCGAATGTTAGAGGGGCGCGAAAAGAAAGGCAATCCGATGCGCCGCCGCTGAGGGAGATTCGCTAATTTGCGCGCGGGTCCGTAGGATTTTGTCCCGCTGTGCCGTCGTCCGCCGCGGCGTCGGCGGACGACGCCCGCGCCGCGAGCGCGGCCTGCTGCACGCGCAGGTCGGCAAGCATGTTGCAGAACAGCGCGCCTTGCTCGATCGCGTCGTCGAGCGCGACGTGCGTGTGCGGATGATCGTCGAACCAGTGCTTCGGGAAGCGCGGCTTGATTGCCTTGCGGTACGGCAGGCCCGTCATCGCGAACGCGAGCGTCTTGATGTCGAGCGCTGACCACGAGAACGGGCAGCGGCCGGCGAAGCGCATCATGTACCAGAACATGAACGTGAAGTCGAAGCCGGCCGGCATCGCGACGAACACCGGCTTGCCGGGCAGCGCCTCGACCCAGTCGACGTACGCGACGAGCGCCGCTTCCGGCGCTTGCAGGTCGCGCCGGCACGCGGCCCACGCATCGGGCTGGGTCTTCCACCACGCGTCCTGCACCGGATGCGGCTGCGCGCCGGGCAGCGTCTCGAGGTTCGCGGAAAACGTCGCGATCAGCTGCTTGTCCTCGGTGTACGCGGCCGACGCGAAGCTCAGCATCGAGTGCGGGCCGGGAATCGGGCCGTCGGCCTCGACGTCGGTGCTGACGTAGATTTCCTGAATCGCCTTCTGGTTCATCCGAACACCTTGTCCGAGACGAACGGATTCGTGCGGCGCTCGTCGCCGAACGTCGAGACCGGGCCGTGGCCGGGCACGAACGTGACGTCGTCGCCGAGCGGCCACAGCTTCTCCTTGATCGAGCGGACGAGGTCGGCGTGGTTGCCGCGCGGGAAATCGGTGCGGCCGATCGAGCCCGCGAACAGCACGTCGCCGACGATCGCGAGCCGGTGCGGCCGGCTGAAGAACACGACGTGGCCCGGCGTGTGGCCCGGGCAGTGGTAGACCTCGAGCGTCTCGTCGCCGAACTGCACGGTATCGCCGTCGTTCAGCCAGCGGTCGGGCTCGAACGCGTCCGCGGCCGGGAAGCCGAAGCGCTCGCTCTGCGTCGGCAGCTTCTCGATCCAGAAGCGCTCGTCTTCGTGCGGCCCTTCGATCGGCACGCCGTAGCGGGTCGCGAGTGCCTTCGCGCCCGCGCAGTGATCGATGTGCCCGTGCGTGAGCAGCACCTTCTCGACCTGCACGTTCTGGCGGGCGACTTCCTGTTCGATCCGTTCGAGATCGCCGCCGGGATCGACGACGGCGGCGCGGCCGGTCGCCTCGCAGACGAGCAGCGAGCAGTTCTGCTGGAACGGCGTGACCGGGATGAGCGTGACTTTCATGGAAGCACCGGCGGGTTGAAAGGTCCGATTGTACCGGGCGAACACGCGGCCGGCCGGCCGCGCCGCGCGGGCCGCGCGACGCGCGACGCGCTCGCGAGCATGTCGATTGTTACAGCCATAGCGAGAATCAATGGTGTGCCGGGGCCGGTTTCCGAGACACGTTTTTGAATTCTGTATAATGGCGCCCATCCTGCGTGAAATTTACGCAATCCGCTGGTGTTCGAACCCCGCTTGACACGGGGTCATGAGCACCGTCAAAGCATCGGCCGCCGGGGAGTCCGGCGGTGAATCCAGCACCGAATGTTCGGTGCTCACGTCTTGTCCGGCCGGGTGCTGCGCGCCCGCTGCGGCCTTGCTGCCGCGCCGCCGGATGAGGCCTGTGCCGCCGTTCCTGTGCGTTGGCTGAATCGACGCGCGCGAACGTGAGAGCCATGTTCGATGGCGGCATGTGGGGTCTGGTCAGGCTGCCGGGGACAGGTTGCGCCAGACGTGAAAGCTAATCAGGACGGTTGCGGCGAGTACGATAGCCGCGTCCATGCTAGCCGCCTGCTCGTGTTCGAGCGGGGCGTGCACGCATTTGCCGTCCGGGCCGCATAGCAATGTTGTGAAGACGCGGCCCGAACCAGAAGGCGACACGTCGATGAAATTTCGATTTCCGAGCCGATTCGGAACTTTGGCTGTATTTTTCGCGCTGACGGGCTGTGCCGTGCCGCCCAGCCAGACGAGCAGCAACACGAACCAGAAGAACGCGGTCAGGACGACCGCCGCGGACAACAGCTCGCAACTGAATTTCGATTCGGCGCTGGCGTCGATGCCGGCTGCCGACAGCAAGGAAGCCAAGGGCACGTCGCTCGCCGATGCGCAGCCGATCGACGGCGCCGACGTATCCGATTTCCGCCAGACCGGCCGGGCGTCGTGGTACGGCAGGGGCTTCCACGGCCGCCGCACCGCGAACGGCGAGCGCTTCAACATGAACGCGTTCACCGCCGCGCATCGCACGCTGCCGCTCGCGTCGTACATCAGGGTGACGAACCCGTCGAACGGCAAGTGGGTCGTCGTGAAGGTCAACGATCGCGGGCCGTACAAGCGCGGCCGGGTGCTCGACCTGTCGTATGCGGCCGCGAAGGTGATCGGTCTCGTGCACGCCGGCACCGGGCGCGTGAAGATCGAAGGGCTGTCGCCGAAGGAAGCACGCGACGCGCGCAACGAAATGCTCGCGTCGATCACGTCGCAGTAACCGTTTCTCGCACGGCCGCGCATCAGCCGGGCGCCAAGGTCGAAAGGGCTGCCTATGGGCAGCCCTTTTTGCATCTGCGCGCATAGGCGTGCCCGGGAACGGCACCCGCCCGGCCTGGCGCGCGGCGCCCGCCGGTCACGCGCCGGTCACGCGCCGGGCCGCGTTCGTCAGTCGTTCCCTTCCTTGAGCACGAGCGCGCGCGCATACAGCGCGTTGCGCGATGCGCCCGTCAGCGCGGCCGCGAGCTTGGCCGCGCTTTTCACCGGCACCTCTTCCAGCAGCAGCCTGAGCAGCGCGTCGTGCGCGGTGTCGTCGGCCGCGCCCTGGTCGGCCGGCGCGCCTTCGACGACGAGCACGAACTCGCCGCGCTGCCGGTTCGCGTCCCCTTCGAGCCACGTCAGCCCTTCGGCCAGGGTGCCCTGGAACAGCTGCTCGTGTAGCTTGGTCAGTTCGCGCGCGATCAGCAGCCGGCGCGCGGGCCCGAATGCGTCTGCGAGCGCGGCGACCGTCTCGACGATCCGGTGCGGCGCTTCGTAGAACACGAGCGCGTACGGATGCGCGGCGAGCGCCTGCAGTTCGGTGGCGCGCTGCTTCGCCTTCGGTGGCAGGAAACCCGCGAACGTGAACGCGCCGGCCCAGTCGCCGGCGACGCTCACCGCGGTCACGGCCGCGCTCGCGCCCGGCAGCGGAATCACCGCGAAGCCGGCCGCGCGCACCGCGTCGACGAGCCGCGCGCCGGGGTCCGAGATGCCGGGCGTGCCGGCGTCCGACACATACGCGACGCGTTCGCCCGCGCGCAGGTGCTCGATCACGCGCAGCGCGGCTTCGCGTTCGTTGTGCTCGTGCGCGGCGACGAGCGGCTTCGAGATCCCGTAGCGGGCGAGCAGCTGGCCCGTATTGCGGGTGTCTTCGGCGGCGATGCGGTCGGCGAGGCCGAGCACGTGGAGCGCGCGCAGCGTGATGTCGGCGGTGTTGCCGATCGGCGTCGCGACGATGTAGAGCGCGGCGCTCGGGTAGTGCTGCGTGTGCGCAAGTTCGAGGAGGGCAGTCATGGCGGGCAACGCGCGCGGTCGCGGCGCAAGCGGAACAAGGTCGGCATTGTGCCACGGGGCGCCGGCCGGATCGGAGGGCGGACGCGCGCCGTCGCGCGCGGATGGGCAGCCGATTGCGCGCACGGACAACTTTTCCGGCGCGGCGCGATCCAAGTCGGTCGGCGCGGCATTCGAGGCGCGGGCGCGGCAGTTCCTCGAACGCCGCGGGCTCGCGTTCGTCGCGGCGAACGTGACGATGCGCGGCGGCGAGCTCGATCTCGTGATGCGCGAGCCGGACGGCACGCTGGTGTTCGTCGAGGTGCGCGCGCGACGCAGCGTCCGGCACGGCGGCGCGGCGGCGAGCGTCGGCTGGCGCAAGCGCACGCGGCTCGTTGAGGCGGCCCAGCGCTTCTGGGCGCGGCACGGTGCAGGCGCGCCGTGCCGCTTCGACGTGGTCGCGTTCGAGGCCGGGCAGCTCGTGTGGCTGCGCGACGCGTTTCGCGCGGACGACGCGTAACGCGAGCTGTGACCAGATGTAAAGAGTTCCGCCGGCCTCCGGGGAGAGGCCGCGGAGTACGGTAAACTCGCCGCACTCACGATGTCGCGCGATGCCCCATCACGCATAGCACCCGATCAGGAATCGATGTCAGTCGAACGTATTCAGCAACATTTCCACGACAGCGCCGCGCTTCACGTCGAAGCCGGCGACGCGCTGTCGCTGCCGATCGCGGCCGCGGTCGACGCGATGTTCGCCGCGCTGGCGAACGGCAACAAGATCGTCGCATGCGGCGACGGCCCGTCGGCCGCCGCCGCGCACTACCTCGCCGTGTCGCTGGTCGGCGGCTTCGAGCGCGAGCGTCCGGGCCTGCCGGCGATCGCGCTTGCCACCGACGCGTCCCATGCCGGCATGACCGGCGCGCTGGCGCCGGATCAGCTGTTTGCGCAGCAGGTGCGCGTGCTCGGGCAGACCGGCGACATCCTGCTGGTGCTGGACCCGACCGGCGCGTCGCCGCGTGTGCTGGCCGCCGTCGACGAGGCGCACGAGCGCGAGATGACGGTGGTCGCGCTCACAGGCGGCAGCAGCCTTGCGCTGGCGGCCGCGCTGTCCGACACCGACATCCCGATCAGCGTGCCGGCCGACCGCGCGGCGCGCATTTACGAAATCCATCTGCTGACCATCCACTGCCTGTGCGACGGCATCGACGCGATGCTGCTGGGTGAGGATTGAACGAAGGAGAGCCGTCAATGAAAAAAAGCCGCGTCCAACAGACGCTCGTCAGAACCACGCTGCTGGCCGCGCTGACGGCCGGTCTCGCCGTGTCGCTACAGGGCTGCGTGCTCGGGGTGGTGGGCGCCGCGGCCGGCGGCGGCGCGCTGATCGCGACCGACCGCCGCACGCTCGGCGCGCAGACGGAAGACCGCGAGATCCAGCTCAAGGCGACGACGCAGATCAACAACAGCCTGCCGGACCAGTCGCACGTGGGCGTGACCGTGTTCAACCGCCGCGTGCTGCTGACGGGCGAAGTGCCGAACGATGCGTCGAAGCAGCGCGCCGAGGAAATCGTGCGCGGCATCAACAACGTGAACGGCATCGTCAACGAGCTGGCGGTCGGGCCGGCCAGCTCGCTGTCGGATCGCGCGAACGACTCGTACCTCGAAGGGCGCGTGAAGACCGCGCTGATCGCGACGAAGGACCTCTCCGCGAACAACTACAAGGTTGTCAGCGAGCGCGGCAACCTGTACCTGATGGGGCTCGTCACGGTCGACGAAGGCAACCGCGGCGCGGAAGTCGCGAGCCAGGTGCCGGGCGTCGAGAAGGTCGTGAAGGTGTTCCAGTACATCAGGTCGCAGGACGCGCAGGCGCTGCAGGCGGCGGCCCCCGCGAGCGGCGCGTCCGCGGCGGCGGCTGCGCCGGCTGACGGCACGACGGTCGGCGCGGTGCCCGACGCGTCGGTGACGGCGACGCCGCTGCAGTCGCCCGCGCCGATCTCGAATTCGACCAACGTTCATCCGGGCAATCCGAAGGCGGCACCGCAATGAAGCTGAAGCAGTGGATTCAAGGCGCCGCGGCCGCGGCGCTGCTGGCGGGCACGTTCGGCGCGATCGCGCACGCGGACGTTGGCGACGGTCTGAAGGTCGCGCGCAGCAATGCGTGCATGGGCTGCCACGCGGTCGACCGCAAGCTGGTCGGCCCGTCGTTCAAGGACATCGCGGCGCGCTACAAGGGCGATCCGCAGGCGGTCGCGAAGCTGTCGAAGAAGGTGAAGGAAGGCGGCTCCGGCGTGTGGGGCGCGATCCCGATGCCCGCGCATCCGCGCATGAGCGATGCGGACGCCCGCTCGGTCGTCGAATGGGTGCTGGCAGGCGCACCGTCGAAGTAATTTGACGCTATTGCCAAGCGCGCGAAAGCGTGTGTATGATGTTTGCTTGTTGGGGCGGTAGCTCAGCTGGGAGAGCGTCGCGTTCGCAATGCGAAGGTCGGGAGTTCGATCCTCCTCCGCTCCACCAACAGAATCCGAAGGGCTCGATCGCAAGATCGAGCCCTTTTTGTTTGCGCGTCGTCATGGCGGCACCGGCGCGACCCGTGTTTGAAATCTGTCACCAAGTGACCTTTCATAGGCAGAGCCGGATGCTTCGAACGTGGTTTTTCATTGCATTGATGATATGTGTACCGGCCGTCGCGGGTATTTATATGTCGACGCAAGCGCCGCACCGGCCGGTGGCGCCGGATCAGCGGCCCGCACTGATTCAATTGGGCGATCCAAAAGCGTTTCTGGTCAACGGGCCGACGACGCGGGTAAGCCGTGACAGCTTCTTCACCTCTGACGACGCCCTCCCCGGGGGAGCGTCCGGCGACCCCGCCGGGATCGACACACATCATGCCGAAGCAATTCCTCACGGTGGTCACGTATCCATCACGAATGAAAGTGGCCTGATGTTCTACGAAGTCACCTGGGCTTCTGATACCGGACGCGTGCAGTACCGACAGGGCCAGGACACGGTTGAGTTTTCAAATGTCTTTTCGGTCCTTGGTGCGGCGGACAGCGACGATGCCGCAGGGATCTATGAATGGACCGTACAGTTTCCCTGGGCGAGCGGCAGTACACAAACTCCACGCGCACTGGAGGCGTTGACCAGGGCCGGCTGGCATCGCTATATCGATGCGGATGATCCGCGACTGACAGGTCGCTGGTCCGTCAAGTATGCGCTGCCCGACAAGTGCCCGCGTAACGAAATGTCCATAGCCGAGGACCGTGGCCACGACCTTTATTCAATGGATCCGGGCTATCCACTCGATGCCGCCGAAAGCAAGTGCATCGATGGCGGGACATGGGTGTTTTAAAAGGATCGTGTGTACATCACTGTCCAAAACATTCCGGTAACCCGAATCGACATCAACAGCGAGGCCTCGTTCTATCGCGCATACTTCGAACCGGGATCGGAGAAATGGAAACGCTGGAGGGAATTTCTTCCCGCCGAACTGCAGAACGCGCAGGCCAAGCGAACTGCACGGGAAAAGGAACTGATGGCGAAAGGGTATCCGATTGACACGGCGTACAAGCCTCCCCCCTTTGAGGTCGAACTGTTGAAGGAAGCACAACGAGGCGGGCACTGACGAGCCAGTGCCGGATGCGCGTTGATTCAAAGGGCTCGATCACGAGGTCGGGCCTTTTTGTTTGCGCGTTGCGTCGCGCGAACCACCGTCTGCGCTGCTCGATGGCGCGCCGCCGCCCGTTCGGTCACGCGCCCCGCAAAAAGCTCGGCCTTTTCGGATCGTAAGTCCACCCCGGCACGAGGCAGCGCATCGCGACCGCATCGTCGCGCGCCGTGCCGCCGACCTGCCGGTACAGCGCATGCGCGGCCTCCACCTGCGCGATGTCGAGCTCGATCCCGAGCCCCGGCCGCTCCGGCACGGCCACCTGGCCACCGACGATCGCGAGCGGCTCGCGCGTGAGCCGCGCATCGCCTTCCTGCCAGATCCAGTGCGTGTCGATCGCGGTAATCGCGCCCGGCGCGGCGGCCGCCGCATGCGTGAACATCGCGAGCGACACGTCGAAGTGATTGTTCGAGTGCGAGCCCCACGTGAGCCCCCAGTCGCGGCACAGCTGCGCGAGCCGCACCGAGCCCTGCATCGTCCAGAAGTGCGGATCGGCGAGCGGAATGTCGACCGCCTGCAGGCGGATCGCGTGATCCATCTGCCGCCAGTCGGTCGCGATCATGTTGGTCGCGGTCGGGATGCCGGTCGCGCGGCGGAACTCGGCCATCACCTCGCGTCCCGAATACCCGGCTTCCGGGCCGCACGGGTCTTCTGCATACGCGAGCAGGCGGCCCTGCCCGCGGCACAGCGCGATCGCTTCATCGAGCGACCACGCGCCGTTCGGGTCGAGCGTCACGCGTGAATCGGGAAAGCGCGCCTTGATCGCCGCGATCGCTTCCATCTCGTCCGCGCCCGCCATCACGCCGCCCTTCAGCTTGAAATCGGCGAAGCCGTAGCGCTCGACCGCCGCCTCCGCCTGACGTGCAATCGCGGTGGGCGTCAGCGCTGCCTCGTTGCGCAGCCGGAACCAGGCTTGCGGCGCGCCCCGTTCGTCGCGGTACGGCAGGTCGGTGCGCTGCCGGTCGCCGACGTAGAACAGGTACGCGAGCATCGGCACCGCGTCGCGCTGCCGGCCTTCGCCGAGCAGCGCCGCGACGGGTACGTCGAGGTACTGGCCGAGCAGGTCGAGCAGCGCGGCCTCGATCGCGGTGATCACGTTGTCCAGCCGCAGGTTGATCTCGTGCGGCTGCCGCAGCACGGCGGCTTCGCCGGCCGACGTCACCTCGTGCCGGATCGCGCGGCCGGCCGCCGGGCCCGCTGCGCTGCCGCCGGCCAGCGCCGTGCGCACCGCGTTGAGCGTCGCCTGGTAGCGCCCGATCGGCTGGCCGACCACGAGACCGGTCATGCGCTCGAGCGCCTGGCGGATCCCTTCGCCGCCCGGCACTTCGCCGACGCCGGTCCGCCCGCTGCTGTCGGCGAGGATCACGAGGTTGCGGGTGAAGAACGGCGCGTGCGCGCCGCACAGGTTCAGCAGCATGCTGTCGCGCCCGGCGACCGGGATCACCTGCATGCGCGTAACCAGCGGGGTGCCCGGCGTCGGGCCGGCGCTGCGGGGTTCGGACATCGCTTCGCTCCTGGTTGGCGCGGGCGGCCGGGCGCGCCGGCGCGAGCCCGCGTCGTTCATTCGAGCTCGACGCGGCGGATCTCGCCGACGACGAGCACGTAACAGATCACCGCGACGAGCGCATGCGCGACGACGTAGACGAGCGCGCCGTTGAACGAGCCGCTGCGCTCGACGATGTAGCCGATCGCGATCGGCGTCGTGATGCTCGACAGGTTGCCGCAGGTGTTGAGCAGCGCGCCGCTCAGGCCGGCGATCTGGCGCGGCGCGGTGTCGGCGTTGACGGCCCAGCCGAGCGCGCCGAGCCCCTTGCCGAAGAACGACAGCGCCATGAACAGCACGACGAGCACATGCGATTCGGTGTAGTTGCAGATCACCATCGACATCGACAGCAGCATGCCGATGACGATCGGCACCTTGCGCGCGACCGACAGCGACACGCCGTGCTTCAGCAGCGCATCGGACACGACGCCGCCGAGGATGCCGCCGAGGAACCCGCACACCGCCGGGATCGACGCGACGAGCCCGGCGTTGAGGATCGACATGCCGCGCGCCTGCACCAGATAGACCGGAAACCACGTGATGAAGAAATAGGTCAGCGCGTTGATGCAGTACTGCGCGACGTAGATGCCGATCAGCATCCGGCTCTTCAAGAGCGCCTTCACGTGGCGCAGCTGCGGGCCGCCGTCGCGCCGGCCGGTCGCCTGGTCGATGTTGACGAGCGCGCCGCCGTCGGCGAGATAGTCGAGTTCGGCGCGGTTGATGCGCGGGTGGTCCTTCGGGTCGTACACGATGCGGTTCCACACCGCGACGAACGCGAACCCGAGCACGCCCATCACCGCGAACACCGACTGCCAGCCGAACGCGTGCACGAGCCAGCCCATCAGCGGCGCGAACACGACGGTCGCCGCATACTGCGCCGCGTTGAAGATCGCCGACGCGGTGCCGCGCTCAGGCGCAGGGAACCACGCGGAGACGATCCGGCTGTTGGCCGGGAACGACGGCGCCTCGGCCGCGCCGACGCAAAAGCGCAGCGCGAACAGCAGCGCGAACGCGGCGCCGCCGCCGAAGAAGCCGATCGCGCCTTGCAGCAGCGTGAACAGCGACCAGAAGAAGATGCTGAACGCGTAGACGATGCGCGACCCGTAGCGGTCGAGCAGCCACCCGCCCGGCAGCTGCGCGACGACGTACGACCAGCCGAACGCGGAAAAGATGAAGCCGATCTGCACGTGGCTCAGGTGCAGCGCGCGGGCGAGGCTCGGGCCCGCGATCGAGATCGCGGCGCGGTCCGCGTAGTTGATCGTCGTGACCGCGAACAGCGCGGCCAGTACGAGCCAGCGCACGCGGGTGCGCGCGACCGTCGCCGACGCGGACGCCGGCAACGCGTGGAGCGGATTCATGCTGTCTCCTCCGGAACGGAAGGGGCCGCGGCGCGGCCGGCGCGTCGGGCGCGCTCGATCTCGTGTCGGTGCTGCCGGTCGGCGGCGCGGATCAGGCGGATGCCCGCCGCCCGCGCGTCGGCCGGACGCCTCTACCGTCGCCGCGATGCGCGACGATCGAGCACGTCCGGGTCATTCTTGCATGGCGAATATTCCGCTTTCATGCCAATTCATGACTTGATCGATTCAGTTTTTGAATCGCCGTTCGAATCGCCGCGCTACGCCGCTTCCGGCGCCGCGGCGCGCGGCCCGGCCACGTGCCGCACGAGGAACTCGACCGCGGCGCGCACGCCGGGCAGCTGGCCGCGGCGGTGCGGCATCAGCAGCGTCGTGGTCACCTGGCCGGCGTGCCACGCGGGCAGCACGCGCACGAGCGCGCCCGTTTGCAGCGCGTCGCCGGCGATCCAGTCCGGCAGGCACGCGATGCCGAGGCCGGCGACGGCCGCCTGCAGCAGCAGCGTCGATTCGTCCGCGTGCAGGCGGGGGCGCGGCGCAATCTCGACGCTGTCGCCCCCGCGGCCGACGCGCCACGGGGCGGATTGAAGGTTCGGATACAGGCCGTCGTGCTGCGCGAGTCCGGCCGGCTCGGCCGGTTCGCCGCACCGCGCGAGATAGGCCGGCGACGCGACGAGGATGATCGGCGAAACCGCGAGCGGGCGCTGCACCAGCGCGGAGTCGGGCAGCGGCGCGAAATGGCTGCGCACCGCGATGTCGAAGCCTTCCTGCGCGAGATCCACGAGCCGGTCGCTCGCATGGATCTGGAGCTGCAGCTTCGGATGGGCGGCGGCGAGCGCCGGCAGGCAGGGCGCGAGGAAATGCTGTGCGACCGGCACCGAGCTCGTGATGCGGACGACCCCGCGCGGCTCGGCGGCCTGCCGCAGCACCGCGTCGCGCGCGCTCTCCGCCTCGATCACTGCCGCGCGGGCGTGCTGGAAGAAGTCGGCGCCGACCGGCGTCAGGCGAAAGCTGCGCGACGTGCGGTGCACGAGCCGCGCGCCGAGCGTGCGCTCGAGCTCGGCGACGCGCTTGCTGACCGTCGATTTGGGCAGGTCGAGCAGGCGGGCGGCAGCGGACATGCTGCCGGCTTCGACCGCCTGCACGAAGAGGTAGAGATCGTTCAGATTCACCGGTCAGCGTCCACAAGTAGAAACGACGGGTTTCGATTTTACCGGCTACAGCGGCATCGTTCGAAATGCGAGCATTCGAACTCGTTCAATCACCCGGATATGTCCGATGTCTCCGATCCTTTTCTATGGTGTTCCCGCAGGCTGCTCGTTCGGCTCGATCGTCGCGCTCGAGTGGGCCGGCCGTCCGTACCGACTGTCCCGCATCACGATGCCCGGCCTCGTGGCGAGCGACGCGTTCCTCAAGCTCAACCCGCTTGCCGAGACGCCGGCATTCATCACCGAGGCCGGCAACGTGCTGACCGAGAGCATCGCGATCCTCGGTCATATCGGCGCGCAGGCGCCCGGCACCGGTCTCGCGTTCCGGCAGGGCACGCACGATTTCGACCGGCTGAACCGGATGCTGGCGTATCTCAACACCACGTTCTTCAGCGCGTTCGGCGCGCTCTGGTACGTCTACGAGCACGCCAGCGAAGGCGCGGAAAAGGAGGCTCTGCAGGCGTACGGCCGCAACCGCGTGATGCGCGCGCACCGGCAGCTCGAGGCGATGCTCGGCGACGGCCCGTGGCTGCTCGGCCGGCAGCGCACGCTCGCCGACGCGTACTTCGCGGGTCTCGCCCGCTGGGCCGACTATCACCAGGTGTTCGACGGCGCCGCCTTCCCGCGCATCGCCGCGCTGCGCGCGCGGCTCGGCGACGATCCCGGCGTGCAATTTGCCCACGCGATCGAGGACGAGCGCCCGCTGCCGGCCTCGACGGCGTTCGAGGGGCACGTCGCGCTCGATGCCGCGCTTGCGCTCGCCCGGTTCGCGCCGGCGTCCGCGCCGGCCTGACGGCGGGAGCCGTCACCGCGCCCGCAGCGCGTCGACGATATTCATCCGCGCGGCGCGCATCGCCGGCAGGAAGCCGCCGATCAGCCCCATCGCCAGCGAGAACAGCAGCGTCTTCACGACGATGGCCGGCGTGAGCACGAAGCGGAACGACAGGTCCGAGAAGGTCTGGAAATTGGTGGTCGAGAACGACGCGAACTGCATCAGCGCCGCGCAGCCCAGCCCGGCGACGCCGCCGACGAGGCCGAGCAGCAGCGCCTCGAGCAGGAACGCGGCGAGCACGTTCGCGCGCTTGAAGCCGAGCGCGCGCAACGTGCCGATTTCCGCGACCCGGTTGGCCACGGACGCGTACATCGTGATCATCGCGCCGATCATCGCCGCGATCGAGAAGATCGACGACAGCGTGATGCCGAGGATGTTGATGAAGGTCGACAGCGCCCGCGACTGGTCGCCGTAGAACGCCTGCTCGCGCTTGGCTTCGTCGGCGAGCCGCGGATCGACGTCGATGTCCGCCTTGAAGCGCGCGAATGCATCGGCTTGCGCGATGCGCACGATCATCGACGAATAGCCGGTGCGCCGGAATGACTGCATCAGCTGGTCGACGTCGCCCCAGATCTCCGAATCGAAGCCGCTGCCGCCGGCGTCGATGTGGCCGACGACGGTCCAGTCGCGCTGCGCGAAGCGCAGCCGGTCGCCGATCCGCGTGCCGCTGAAGCCTTTCGCGATCGCGCTGCCGACGACGATCTCGGACGAACCCGCGTTGAACATGCGCCCGGCCGCGAGCCGCACGCGGGGGCGCAGCCCGAGGCCCGCCGGCGACACGCCGCGGATGACGACGTTCGACGGCTTGCCGGTCGAGGTCTTCACGAGCGAGATGAGCACCACCGCCTCCTTCGACGCGAGCGGCCGGCCGTCGGCCCCGAGCGCGACCGACGGATGCATCTCGATGACGTTGGCCTGCTTGTGGTCGATCGCGCTCTGCACCTCGGTTTCCGCGCCCTTGCGGATCACCACGACGTTGTCGGGCTCGCCGGTCGACACGAGCGTCTTCGTGAGGCCCGCGTCGAGCATCAGCACGGTCGCGAACACGAACACGACGAGCGCCATCCCGCCCGCGGTGAGCACGGTGGTCAGCCGGCGGGCCCACAGGTTGCGCGCGATGTAGGCGAGCGGAATGGCCATCGCCGCGCCTAGCCGATGGCCCGCAGGCCTTCGACGACGCGCACCCGCGCCGCGTGCCACGCCGGCACGAGCGCGGCCGCGACGCCGACCGCGAGCGAGCAGGCGGCCTGCAGCGCGATCGTCTGCGCGGACACGTTGAAGACGGGGAACACGCCGCCTGTCGCCTGCTTGAACAGGTTCGCCGCCGGCGGCATCGCGAGCATGCCGAGGCTGCCGCCGATCGCGGCGATCACGAGCGATTCGCCGAACACGAGCAGCGCGAGGAACCCGGGGCCGAAGCCGAGCGCCTTGAGCGTCGCGTATTCGGTCGTGCGCTCGCGCGCGCTCATCGCCATCGCATTGGCCATCACGGCCATGATGATCACGATCACCACGTAGGACACCACGCGAATCGCCGCGATGATCTGGTTCGACATCGCGACGAAGCCGAGCTGGAACGCCTGCTCGGTTTCGGTGAGCGTCTCGGCGAGCGAGTTCTTGAACACGGCGTCGACGTTGCGGGAGATCGCGGCGGCATCGTCGGAGTTCGCGATCCCGAACACGTACACGCCGACCTGGTCGGCCTGCCGCGGCGTCGTCTTGCGCACCCGCTCGTTCAGGTAGTCCCAGTGGAAGATCAGCTGCCGCGTGATCGTCGATTCGTCGCGCCCGTCCAGGATGCCGCGCACGACGAACTCCCAGGTGCCGGGGTAGATCGTGCCCTTGATCGGGATCACGTCGCCGACCTTGAAGCCGAACTGGTTCGCGAGCTGCCGCCCGATCAGGCAGCCCTTGCGGTCGCGCTGGTAGTCGGCGCGCTGCTGCGCGGGCAGGATGAGCTCTGGATACAGGTCGAGATAGTTGTCCGACACGGCGAACTGCGCGAAGAAGTTCTTCGGCTCCCGGTAGATGCCTCCGAACCAGTTGGAGCGGGCGACGATCGTCACGCCGTCGACGCCGCGTATCCGGTTCTCGTAGCTCACCGGCAGCGGAAACACGAGCGAGATCGCGTTGCGCGTGACGAGCCGCGCATTGGACGCCGCGGCGGCGCCCGCGTACCACGCGTCGACGACCGTGTGCAGCAGGCCGTACGCCAGCACCGCGATGGTCAGGCCGAGCACGGTCAGCAGCGTGCGCAGCTTGTGCCGCAGCGCGTTGCGCACGATCAGCTTCAGCGCGTACATCGTGCGACTCCGCGAGCGTGCTCAGCGGGCCTGCCCATTGGTCAGCTCCCCTTTTTCCAGATGCACGAGCGCCTTCGCCGCGCCGGCCGCATGCGCGTCGTGGGTCACCATGATGATGGTCTTGCCGAGCTCGGCGTTCAGGCGCTGCATCAGCGCCAGCACCTCGGAGGCGGACGCGCGGTCGAGGTCGCCGGTCGGCTCGTCGGCGACGATCAGCGCGGGATCGGTGATCAGCGCGCGCGCGATCGCGACGCGCTGCTGCTGGCCGCCGGACAGCTCCGACGGGTAATGGTCCATCCGGTTCGCGAGGCTCACCATGTCCAGCACCAGCTCGACGCGCTCGCGCCGCTCCTGGCGCGACAGGCGTGTGAGCATCAGCGGCAGCTCGACGTTCTCGAACGCGGTGAGCACCGGCATCAGGTTGTAGAACTGGAAGATGAAGCCGACGTGGGCGGCGCGCCAGTCGGCCAGCGCCGCTTCCGCCAGCCGCGTGATGTCGAGTCCGCCGACGCGCAGCTCGCCGCTGTCGGGCCGGTCGATGCCGGCGACCAGGTTGAGCAGCGTGCTCTTGCCGGAGCCCGACGGCCCCATCAGCGCGACGAAATCGCCTTCGCCGATGTCGAGCGTGATGTCGGTCAGCACCGGCACGGTCTGCACCCCGCGCCGGTACGACTTCGCGACGTGGCTGATCTCGACGAGCGGGGCGGGCAGGGCGGACGGCGCGGTATTCACGCTATTTCTTCGCGACGGTCACCTTCGCGCCGTCCTTGAGCTTCGCTGCGGGCGCCAGCACGAGCGTGTCGCCCGGGTGCACGCCGCGGATCGCGACGAGTTCGCCGATTCGCGCGCCGGTCGTCACGGCCGTCTCGCGCACGGCGTCGTCCTTCACGACGAACACCACGTTGCGGCCGTCGCGCTCGGCGACCGCGCCGGCCTGCACCGCCGTCACGGGCTGCTTGTCCTGCGCCGACACGGGCTTCGACAGGAACGCGATCTTCGCGCTCATGTCCGGCAGCACGCGCTCGTCGCGGTCGACGAAGCGCACCTTGACCAGCACGGTCGCCTTCGAGCGGTCCACCGTCGGCACGATGCGCGACACGCGGCCGGCGAAGCGCTGGTCCGGCAGCGCATCGAGCAGCATCTCGCACGGCTGGTCGACGCGGATCCGCGCGATGTTCGATTCCGCGACGTCCGCCTCGACCTCGAGCGTGGCCATGTCGGCGATCGTCACGACCGCGCCCTTGCTGTCCGACGCGGACGAGAACGGCGTGATGTTGTCGCCGACGTTCGCGTGCTTTTCGAGCACGACGCCGTCGAACGGCGCGCGGATCGCAGTCTGGTCGACCGCGACCTGCGCGGCCTGCGCGTTGGCCTCGGCCGACGCGATCGCGGCCCGGCTGCTGTTGACGGAGGCCCGCGCCTTGTCGACGCGCGCGAGATCGGTGTCGTACTGCGCTGCCGGCACCGCGCCCTTCGGCGCGAGGATTTCGGTGCGATGGAACGCAATTTCGGCGTCCTTCAGTTCGGCCTGCTGCAGCGCCAGGTTGGCTTGCGCGACCTTGACCTGCGCGAGCGCCTGCCCGAGCGCGGCCGCGACGTCCCGGCTCTCGAGGCGCGCGATCACCTCGCCTTGCTTCACCCGCGTGCCTTCGAGCACGCCGAGCCATTCGACGCGGCCCTGGGCCTTCGATGCGACCGCGGCCTTGCGCTGCGGCACGACGTAGCCGGTCGCGTTGAGCAGCGTGTCGTTCTGGAACGGATAGGCGGAGGTCACGGTCGTCGTTTCGACCGTCTGCCGGCCGGTCAGCGCGAACCCCGCGCCGATGGCGACGGCGACGACGAGCGCGATGGCCGCATGGCGGCGCCAGGGGCGCCGTTGCTGCGCGGCCGCGGTGAGCGACGGCCGGTCGATTTTCAACCTGTCCAGATTGTGATCGGGCAATTTGGAGCGCCTCGTGGCGGTCGCGGGCCGGTTTCGGGGGAAGGGACGGAAGCCAGGCCAAGTATAGCGTCGTATCGGCGGCCGGCGACGGGCGCTTCCTGACCCGGCCGGCAGGTTCGCGCGAGCGCGTCAGGGAAAGCCCGGATGCTGCAGGCTACCTGTCAACTCGCCGCGACGGCGGCGCGTTATGCAGCCAGTGCGTCAGTATTCGTCGCGCGGGGAAGGCGAAGGCCGTCCCGGCGGCGCGGCTGGCGTTCCGATGCGGATGCCTCGCATCTTTCATACCGGTTCGCTTGATTTTTTCCCTGACAGAGGAAGAACAATGAAGAAGACGCTCGCTTCGATCATGACCGCAGCATTCGCACTCGCATCGGTTTCGGCATTCGCACAGACTGCAGCGCCGGCCGCCGAAGCACCGGCCGCCGCATCGGCGCCGGCCAAGGCCGACAAGGCCAAGCCGAAGCACAAGCTGAAGTACCACGGTTCCGCGAAGGGCAAGGCGAAGGCCGCCGCCGCTTCCGCCGCCGGCACGAACGACACGGGCACGCAGAACTAAGACGCTACCCGCTCGCGGCCGGGTCATCCGGCCGGATGCCGCAACCCCGCATGTTGGCGCATGCGGGGTTTTGTTTTTTCAGGCGCCGGGCGCGACCGCGCGCATCGCGTCGACGACCGTGCGCATGCGCCGCCAGTGCGAGCCTTCCCAGAATACGCGCTGGCACACGTCGCAGGCGGCGAAGCGCCGGTGGCGCTGTCGCACGCCATCGGGCACGCGCAGGGCCGCGTCTTCGGCGCTCAGCGGATGCAGTGGCGCGTTGCAGCGCAGGCACAGGCGGAACGGCCGCATGTGCGGCGCCAGATCGAGCCGCGTGAACAGCTCGCGCAACTGCGCGGCCGGCTGCAGCGCATGCAGGTAGCAGCCGCGCGCGACCGCGCGCCGCTTGAGCAGCTCGCGGTCGCGGGTGAGGACGATGCGGCCGTCCCGCGCGGCGAGCACGGCGATTTCGTCGTCGCTGAAATGATTGTCGTAGCAGGTATCGAAGCCGGCGAGGCGCAGCAGTTGCGCGAGGCCGCCGAGGTGCGCGTCGGCGACGAAGCGCCAGTCCGGCGGCGCCGGCGCGCGGGCGCCATCCACCTGTTGCGGCGCGCGTTCCGGGTAGACGTCGACGCGGTCGCCGTCCGCGAGCCGCCGGTCGAACGGCGCCGGCGCGCCGTTCACGCACAGCCGCCCGACCTCCGTATGCGGCACGCCGAGCGCCTCGACCATGTGCTTGACGCTCGCCTCGCTCCCGCACGCGCGGGCGAACGCGCGGTCGCGCAGCGTTCGCGCAAGGAACGCGTTCAGTTCGCCGTGGAAACGGAAGGTCGCGGTCGCCATGCGCGCAGTATCGCATTGCGCAGGCGGCGGCGCTGCCTGCAGGTTGCACGCGATTGTGTTTAACTCGCGGATTCACTTGTCGAAGGAGCGTGCGATGGATCTCGGATTTATCGGGCTGGGCGAAATGGGGCAGGCGATCGCGACGAACCTGCTGAAGGCGGGGCACCAGGTGCGGGTCTGGAACCGTTCGCGCGAGCGGACCGGGCCGCTCGTCGCGCTCGGCGCGCAGGCGGTCGACACGCCGGCCGACGCGTTCCGCGGCGACGCCGTGTTCTCGATGCTCGCCGACGATGCCGCCGCGCGCGGGATCTTCGACGACGCGCTGCTCGCGCAGGCGCCGCGCGGCCTGATCCACGTCAACATGGCGACGATTTCCGTCGCGCTCGCCGAGTCGCTCGCGCACGAGCATGCGTCGCGCGGCCTCGACTATGTCGCGGCACCCGTGATGGGGCGGCCGGACGTCGCGGCGGCGGCGCGCCTGACGATCATGGCGGCCGGCCCGGCGGAAGCGATCGACCGGATGCAGCCGCTGTTCGACGCGATCGGCCAGAAGACCTGGCGGCTCGGCTCGCTGCCGCAGCATGCGAACGTCGCGAAGCTCGCCGCGAATTTCACGCTGGCGTCGGCGATCGAGACGCTCGGCGAGGCGTCCGCGCTGCTCGCCGGGCACGGCGTCGCGATGCGCGATTTCCTCGACGTGATCACCCACAGCGTGTTCCCGGGGCCCGTGTACGAAGGCTACGGCTCGATGATCGCCGAGCGGCGCTACGAGCCGGCGCGCTTCAAGGCGCGCCTCGGCCTGAAGGATGTCCGGCTTGCGCTCGTGGCGGGAGACGCGGTGTCGGTGCCGCTGCCGCTCGCGAGCCTCGTGCGCGACAACCTGCTCGATGCGCTCGCGCACGGCGGCGGCGAGCTGGACTTCGCGGTGCTCGGCGAGGTCGCGTCGCGCCGCGCGGGCCGCTGAAGCGGGCGGGCGGCGCGGGACAAATCCGCGCCGCAGGCGGCATAATCGTCGTTTCGTTTTCCTGCGCGCAGAGGCGGCAATGAGCTTGCATACGTGGTGGCTTTTCGTGGCGACGGTGTTTGTCGTGTCGGCGATTCCCGGTCCGAACATGCTCCTCGTGATGACGCACGGCGCGCGGCATGGCCTGCGGCGCTCGTCGGCGACGATGGCCGGCTGCCTGAGCGCGCTGGTGCTGATGCTGTCGGTGTCGGCCGCCGGGCTCGGCGTGTTCCTCGAGGCGTGGCCGGCGATGTTCAACGCGCTGCGCTATGCGGGCGCGGCCTACCTGATCTATCTCGGCGTGAAGGCGTGGCGCGCGCGCGTCGATGCCGACACGCCCGGCGCCGACGTCGAGCCGGTGGCCCGCCAGGCCGCGCCGGCGTCGGGCTGGGCGCTGTTCCGCAACGGCTTCCTGGTCGCGGGCAGCAACCCGAAGGCGATCCTGTTCGCCGCCGCGCTGCTGCCGCAGTTCATCAACGCGTCCGAGCCGACGCTGCCGCAGTTCGGCGTGCTGGTCGCCACGTTCGCGGTGATCGAGGTGAGCTGGTATCTCGTCTATGCGTCGTTCGGCATGCGCATCGGCGCGACGCTGAAGAGCCAGAACGTCGCGAAGGCGTTCAACCGGCTGACCGGCGGCCTGTTCGTCGGCTTCGGCGCGATGATGGCGCTGGTGCGGCACTGATTCCGGCGGTTTTCGGCTGCTTCGGCCCGACGCCCCGTCCTCGTCCGAGGGCGGGGCGTTCGTCTTTCAGGGGCGTGCGCCGGGCACGGCCGCCGTGCCGGGGCGACGCTCGGCCAGGAGCCCGAACGCGCCGGCGGCGCCGGTGAACGCCAGCGCGACGCCGCACACCGCGGGCCAGCCGCCCCATGCCCACGCGCTGCCCGCGAGCGCCGCGCCGAGCGCGCCGCCGACGAAGAACGATCCGACGAACAGCCCGTTCAGACGCCCGCGCGCGGCCGGATTCAGCAGATTGATCGCGCGGCGGCCGAGCGTCTGGTCGGTGACCACGCCCGCGTCGAGCAGCGCCGCGCCGGCCGCCAGCAGCACGAGCGCCGCGCGGCGATGCGTGTGCGCGTCGAAGCCGAACCATCCGGCGCCCGCGACGCCGATCGCGACGAGCGCCGCCAGCATCGCAACGTGCGCGAGCCGCAGCGCGGCGGGGCCGTGGCCGCGATCGCCGGCCCGGCCGGCGAATGGCGTTGCGATCACGCCGCTCGCGCCGGCGAACGCGAACAGCGCAATGCCGTGCAGCCCGAAATCGAACGGCGGCTGCGCGAGCCGCAGCCCGATCGCGGTCCAGAACGCGCTGAACGCGGCCATCACGAGCGCGGCGGAGAGCGCGTGCCGGCGCAGCACCGGCTCGTCGGCGAGCAGGCGCCCCATTGACGCGAGCAGCGCGCGGTAGCCGGCCGTCGCATGCGGCCGGCGCGCGGGCAGCCGCAACGCGAGCACGGCGGCGATGGCCGCGTCCGCGGCCGCGGCCAAGCCGTAGAACGCACGCCAGCCGAACGAGCCGGCGATCAGGCTCGCGAGCGGCCGCGACAGCAGGATGCCGAGCATCAGCCCGCTCATCACGTTGCCGACTGCGCGGCCGCGCTGCGCGTCAGGCGCCATCGACGCGGCCATCGGCACCAGCATCTGGATCACGCTCGACGCGGCGCCGGCCGCGAGCGTCGCAAGCAGGAACACGGTGCCCGACCGCGTGAGCGCCGGAAGCGCGAGCATTGCCGCGCACACGGCGAGCGTCGTCACGATCACCCGGCGATTCTCCAGCAGGTCGACGAGCGGCACGAGCAGCACGAGCCCGGCCGCATAGCCGAGCTGCGGCAGCATCGCGACGAGGCCGGCGAGGCCCGGCGGCAGGCGCAGCTCCGTGCTGATCGGGCCGGTCAGCGGTTGCGCGGCGAACAGGTCGACCACGATCACGCCGACCGTCGCGGCGAAGAACAGCGTCATGCCCGCGCTCAACGCAGGCGTTGCGCCGCCGGACGCGCGCGGCGCGGCGGCAGGGCAGAAGTCGGCACGGCGAGTCATCGTGAGCCCGTCGGGAGTGGAAAGTCCCAATCGTAGGTGGCTGATGTTTATGCGACAATTGAAATATGTCTAACATGATTATGCGAGTTTGTTTTGAATACGCGCGATCTGCAGGCATTCGTCGCGGTGGTCGACAGCGGCTCGATGGTGGCCGCCGCCGCGAAGCTTCATCTGACGCAGCCGGGTCTCACGCGGCGCGTGCAGAATCTCGAAACCCTGCTCGGCGTGCCGCTGCTCGAACGGCAGAGCAAGCCGCTGAAGCCGACCGCCGCTGGGCGTGAGGTCTACACGCTCGCGCGCAACGTGCTGGGCGCGGTGGACGAATTGATGGCGGTCGGCGTACCGGACAGCGAACCGTCCGGCGAGCTGCGCATCGGCGTGCCGCCGTTCCTGTCGGAGCTGGCGCTCGAGCGGCCGGTCGACCGGCTGCGCGACGCGTTCCCGCGCCTGACGCTGCGCGTCACCGCGGGCTGGTCGCCGGCGCTCGTGGAGGGCCTCGAACGGGGCGCGCTCGACGCGGCGGCGGTCATGATGCCGGCGAGCGCGGCGTTGCCGGATGCGCTGACGACGACGCTGCTCGGCACGCAACCGGCCGTGCTGGTCGCGGCGCGCGACTTCCCGCTGCCCGACGGGCCGCTGACGCTCGATGCGCTGTCGCACTTTCCGTGGGTGCTGAGCCAGGACGGCTGCGGGATGCGCTCGGCGCTGAGCCGCGCGTTCGGCTCGGCCGGGCTGCCGTTCAACGTCGCGGTCGAGGCATTCGGGTCGGATCTGCAGCTGTCGCTGGTCGCGCGCGGCGCGGGGGTTGGCATCGCGTCGCCGACTGCGCTCGCGCGCAGCGCGCATCGCGATGGGCTGCGGGTAGTCCGTACCTCCGGGCTGGAGACGCGGATCAACATCTGGCTTGTGCACGGCGCGCTGCCGGGCCGCCTGCTGCGGCCGGTCACGCTGCTGCGGGATGCATTGGCCGAGGTGCTGGCGCAGGAGAAGCAGATGGGGTCAGAAGTGCTGACCGTTTAGAGCCGGCATTCGAGGGAAAATCCTGATTTTCGCAACAGAAATGTTGCATTGCGGAAACCGATTCGCTATAGTTACACCTGTCTCCTCCATGTCTCCTCTGATATGGATTCAGCCCGCCTCTTAGGCGGGCTTTTTTTCGTCCAGATTTTTCCGATCAGCGTCAGAACTTGTACGACATCCCGATGTAGCTGATGATCGGATCGGCCTTCAGGTCCGATTTCGACTCGGCGAGCGTCGTGCCGTCGGCCGCCTTGATCGTCACTGTCGACGTCGTCTTCAGCGGGATGTAGGTGACCGACGCGACGAGCCCGAAATGCTCGGTGATGTTGTACTGCAGGCCCGCGTTGAACACCGGCTGCCACGACGACGACGCCTTCGCGTCCACCGAGGTCTTGCCCGGCTTGCCCGCGCCCGCCGCGAGGATCGCGCCGAGGTTGTCCTGCGTCTGCTTGACGAAGTTCGGGTTGAGCTGCAGGTCGCTGAACCAGTTGTACGACACGCCGAGGCCGAGGAACGGCCGGAACGTCGCGGTGGCCTGCCCGAAGTAGTACTGCAGCAGCACGGCCGGGCTCCACTGCCGCACGCTCTTCACGATCGGGTTGACCGATCCGAGCCCGATGTTCTGCGTGCCGAGCGCGCCGGCCGGGCCCGGCGGCTTGATCGTGCCCTGGCCCGACACCTTGAACACCGGCGGCACGCCCGCCACCGACGTGACCGCGATGTGGTCGGTGAGGAAGTGGCTGACCGTGAGGCCGACGGTGTCCGCGCCGCTCGTGCGCAGCCCGGTGCCCGGCGACGTGAACGACGGCGGCAGGCGCAGCGGCGTGTTGATCGGCGTCGGCGCGACGTTGGTCGTCATCGGCGTGCTGCTCTGCTGCGGCATCACGTGGAACCAGCCGAGCGTGACGACGTTGCTGCCGGCGCTTTGCGCGTGCGTCGCGAGCGGCGCCAGCGCGGCGGCGCCGGCCGCCGCGCCGAGAAGGATCTTCTTCATGACGGCTCCCGTGCCCGCTTACTGGACGAACGCGCCGATCGTGAAATACGGCGTCGGATTCGCGTTGTCGAGGAAGCCGAACACGCCGCCCGTGAAGATGAACTTGCCGGTGGGCGCCGTGCTGCCCGCGCCCGTGTGGACCGTCGTGACCGTGCCCGGCACCTTCTGCGTGTAGTCGAGGTCGAGCGGGGTCGCGAGCGATGCCTGCGCCGGCTGGAACGGATCGAGCAGCGTCGCCTGGTTGTTGATCAGCGCGGTGGTGCGGTAGTTGAACGCGCTGTCGACGCCGATGTACTCGCCGTTCTGCGAGCCGACCGTGATCGCCGTCTGCGGCGCGAGGATCGAGATGCTCGATTCGTCGTCGGCGGTGAGGCCCGGCACGCCGTTGCTGTCGGGCTGCACGTTCGGGTTCGCGACGCCGGTGCGCACGAGGATCGGCACGAGCTGGTTGCGCAGCTTGCCGACGATCATGAAGCCCCTGCCGTGCGGCAGCGTCGACAGCGTCGGCTTGAGCTGGCTCTGGTAGCTGTTGGTCTGGAACGCGCCGCTGCCGTCCGCCGACTGCGCGAGGTTCGTGCCCGGCTGGCGGCACGTGCCGGCGAACTGGCCGGTCGTGTCGCACTTGATCCACGTGCCGTCGGCGTTGATCGTCACCTTCGCGTCGATCGACACCGGCGCGAACTGCTGCGACGGCACTTCGCCGAAGCCGACGTGGCTGTACGTGCCGGCGAGGTTCGCGAGGTTGGTCTCGATTGCCGAGAAGCCGATGAACGGGTAGTACGGGAACTTCGTGTCGGGCACCGCTGCCTGGCCGAGCACGCCGCCGAACTGGATCTCCTTGCCGGGAATCGTGCCGCCCGCGACGCCGAAGCCGACGAAGATGCGCGCCGGGCGCGACGGGTCGAGGCTCGCGCCGTTCAGGCGGAACGCGCACTGGTTCAGCTTGTTGGTCGGCAGCAGCGTTTCCTGCGTGAGCGTGCCGCTGTCGACGGTGCCGGCGCGCGTCGGCGTGACGGTGCCGGTGGTGCGCGGAACCGGCGATTCGATGTAGCTGACCTGCCAGGTCATCCTGATCGTGTCGAGCTGCAGCTTGACGAGCTCGCCGCTGCCCGCGCCGCCGGTGTAGACGGTGCCGTAGTCGAGCGCGGCGGGGCAGAGACGGTCTTCGACGAGCGGCGGCGGATTGTCGCTCCCGCCACCGCATGCCGAAAGAAGGGGGGCGGCCACGGTGGCCGCGAGAATGAAGTTCCGCTTCATGTTGCTCCTCCAGTATTTGTCTTGTGTGGCGGCCGGCTCCCTGTCGGCCGCTTCGTGTTTGTGCGTCGTCCTGCCGGCGCCGTGCCGGGCGCCTCTGGTTCGTTGCCGCGACGGCGTGCGCCGCCGCGGTTCCGCCGTTATTTCGCCGTTACTTGCTGATCTGCGCGCCGACGCCGAAGTACGGCGCCGACGACGTGCTCGCGTTGGCCGACGTCGGCGTGACGCCGCCGTTCACCGTGCCCTGCACGAGCGTCGCGTACAGCCCGCCCGTCGCGATCAGCAATCCTGAATTTGCCGCGTAGCCCGAATTGGCCGGCGGGATCGTCCGCAGGTTCAGCAGGCCCGGCGTCGCCTGGCCGTAGTCCAGCGTGAAGCCGTCCTCCGCGGCCTGCGTCGTCGGGTTCACGAACGTGGCGTTCCCGCCGCGGATCAGCGCGGCCGTGTACTTGAAGTTCGAGTCCGCGCCCGCGTAGCCGCCGTCGATGCCGCCCGACGCGAGCGCCGTCGCGTTGCCGAGCACCGCGATGCCCGATTCGTCGTCGACCTGCGCGTCGGCGTGCAGCGGCGGCGTGCCGAGGTTCACGTTGCCGGTGCGCACGATCACGGGGACCGTCGCGCCGTTGAGCTGGCCGATCACCATGTGCGCGGTGGCCGACCTGCCGGTCTGGCCGACCAGCGGCAGGCTCGTCTGCGGCAGCGTTTGCGGCGCCTTCGCACTGTCGAAGTAGCCGCCCTTCGCGCTGGCCTTCCACGGGGCGCCGGTCGTCTGGCAGCCGCCCGCGCTCGTCGACGTGCACGCGCCGCTCGCGTCGAACGTCTCGCTCGAGTTCGAACCCTTGGTCGCGTAGTTCGACGACGGCACGAGGTGATAGATCAGCGCGTTGTACGTGCCCGGCAGCTTCGTCAGATCCGCCGTCGTGCTCGCGAAGCCGAGGAACGGATAGAAGTCGAAGTGGCGGTTCGGCACCTGGCCGACGTTCTGCACGATGCCGGGGATGATCGTCAGGCCGTCGTACTGCACCGTCGCGCCCGGAATGCCGCCGCCTGCCACGCCCATGCCGACCAGCAGCATCGGCGGATTGGCCTGGTTGAAGTCGGCGGCGGTCGAATACATCGAGCCGTCGCCGGCCGTGCCCGAGCCAGGCGTGAGGACGAACGCGCAGCGCGTCTGCTCGGCGGTCGGCAGCGTGCCGGTCGGCGGGTGTATGACCTTGCCGGCGATCGTGGTGCCGACGCGCGTGGGCGTGACGGTGCCGGTTTTCAGCGGAATCGGCGATTCGAGCCACTTGAGCGTGTAGGTCATCGCGACCGCGTCGATGTTGACGCTGACGATTTCGCCGCTGCCCGCGCCGCCGAGATACGTGCTTTTCACGATGTCCGCGTTGGCCGGGCACAGCGCGCTGTTGACGGGTTGCGACGCAGGCGGTCCCTGCGTGCCGCAGCTCGAGCCGGAACATTGAGGCGCTTCGATCGGGGCGGGCGCGCCGGAATCCCCTCCTCCACATGCGACGAGCAAAGGGGCAATGGCAAAGGCCGTTGCCACCCCCTTCGATAAGGTGTGCGACATGCCGCTGTCTCCAATCGTTTAATTGTGCGAGTTAATGTCGCTGCCCGTATTTTTGCTGTCAATTGATGAACCCGTCTAAAAAAGACGATTGAAACGGCGGCGGTCCGATAAATGCCTTCATGCAGGGGCATTCAGTAAGAATTAAAACGCAAGGTGTGCTGACGATGTGCGCCGGGGCAGGTATGGCGCGGCGCGCGGAGAAATGCCGGGCGGCCTTTTGGCCATTACGGCAGCGTTTAAAGCGGCGGTATCCGGTTTATCCCTATTCGGGATTGACTGGATAAAACTGAAGCGGGATTAATCGAATGGAGGTCGCGCAATTGAAAGCTTGTAAATTATTGTAAATCCGGTCCCGGATTATCATTTATTGCTTATTGCGGGCAAATAAAAAGCCGGCCAGCCGCCGGCTTTGCATCGCATGAGAGGATGATCAGTGATTGAGGCCCGTGTCCTCGGCTGCGCCGATGTTGAGGTTCATGCACTGGATCGCGGCGCCCGACGCGCCCTTGCCGAGATTGTCGAGGCGCGCGACGGTCACGAAGCGCTCTTCGTTGCCGAACACGAACAGGTCGACGCGGTTCGTGTCGTTGTTCGCCTGCACGTCGAAGAAGCCGGTGTCGAGGTTGTCGTCGGCGTTGAACGGTGCGACGCGCACGAACGCTTCATCCGCGTAGTACTCGGCGAAGATGCGCTGCACGTCCTGCGGCGTTGCGCGCTTTGCGAGCTGGCCGGGCGTGAAATACGTCGTCACCGCGAGGCCCTTGAGGAACGGGCCGACGATCGGCGTGAAGATCGGCGCCGTGGCGAGGCCCGTGTGCGCGGCCATTTCCGGCAGATGCTTGTGCGTGAGGCCGAGCGCATACGGGCGCGGGCTCGCGAGCTTCGCGGCCGACGCGGGGTTTTCGTAGTCGGCGATCATCGACTTGCCGCCGCCGCTGTAGCCGGTGATCGAGTGGCTGTGCGCGGCGAACGTCGGCGCGACGACGCCGGCGTCGACGAGCGGACGCATCGCGAGCACGAACGCCGAGGCATGGCAGCCCGGCACCGCGATGCGCTTCGACGTGCGGATCTTCTCGCGCTGCGCGCGGGTCAGCTCGGGCAGGCCGTATGCCCAGTCCGGGCTCGTGCGGAACGCGGTGCTCGCGTCGATCAGCGTCGTGTCCGGGTTCTCGACGAGCGACGCCGATTCGCGCGACGCGACGTCCGGCAGGCACAGGAACGTGACGTTCGACGCGTTGATCAGGCGGCGGCGTTCGTCGACGTCCTTGCGCTTCGCTTCGTCGATGCGCAGGATCTCGATGTCGCTGCGGGCGGACAGGTATTCGAAGATCTTGAGGCCGGTCGTGCCTTCCTGGCCGTCGACAAAAACTTTGGTGCTCATTTCGCTCTCACTGAAACGGGGCCACGGCGCTTGCACGCCGGAAAACCGCCATTCTAAGACTTCATGCGGCGGGCCTGCACCGCACGGGCCGAAAAAAAGACGGCCTCGCGGGCCGTCTTGTGTCCCTTTATCGGGGCAGGCCGCTTCAGCGGCCGCCCGCGATCCAGCGGGCCGTCGCCTCGGCGACGCGCCGGCCGAACGCCTTCGCGGTCTCGAGGTCGCCCGGCAGCGGCGCTTCGTCGGGCGACGCGTCCGACGGCGATTGCGCGAGCAGGCCCGTGAAGCCGCCGACGAAGTTGATGTCGTTGCGCGTGGCCGCCTTCGAGTTGGCCGGCATCAGGCCCGTGCCGACCCACACCATCCCATGCTGCATCGCCAGCGTGACGAAATATTGAATCGTCGAGAACTTGTCGCCGTTCATCGTCGCGGAGTTCGTGAAGCCCGCGGCGATCTTGTCCTTCCATTTCTGCGCGAACCACGGTTTCGACGTCGCGTCGGCGAACGTCTTGAACTGCGCCGACGGGCCGCCCATGTAGGTTGGCGCGCCGAACACGATCGCGTCGGCCGCGTCGAGCGCGGCCCAGCCTGCGTCGTCGAGGTCGCCGACCGCGACGAGGCGCACCTGCGCGCCCGTGTCCTGCGCGCCGGCGTGGACGGCTTCGGCCAGCTTCTTCGTATGGCCGTAGCCGCTGTGATAGACGATGACGATGCTCGACATGAGGTGTTCTCCAGATGAGGACGAAGGGAGCGCCGACGCGCGGCGGCGTGCCGCGATCGGTCACGACGAGTCTAGCAACGCGAAATGACGCAAAAAACTGCAATGGAGCAGGACGGAGTTTCGCGGGCGTCGGCAATCGGCGGCGCGCTGCCGCGCCGGCTTACTGTCCGTAATGCACGACGAGCGTCGCGGTGCCGATCGTCTGCGTGCCGATCTCGTGCTCGAACATCGGCGCGGGGCGGCCCTGGCCGATGCGCAGGTCGGTGCTCTTCAGCGCGTAGATGGTGATGATGTAGCGATGCGGCTTGCCGGGCGGCGGGCATGGGCCGCCGTAGCCGTCGATGCCGAAATCGTTGCGCGCCTCGCTCGCGCCGATGCGCCGCAGGAGGCCCGACGCGCTCGCATCGGCGGGCAGGCTCGTGACGGTGAGCGGCAGGCTTGCGACGGCCCAGTGCCACCAGCCGTGGCCGGGCGCGTCCGGGTCGAATATCGTGATCGCATAGCCGTGCGTGCCGGGCGGCGGGTTGCGCCACGACAGTTGCGGCGAGCGGTTCGCGCCCTTGCAGTCGCCGCGGTCGAACAGCTGCGCGGCGCCGACGCGGCCGCCCGGCGACAGGTCGTCGCTCGACACGGTGAACGCGGAGGAGTCCGCATGCGACGGCATGCAGGCGAAGGCGGCGACGCAGAGGAGGGCAAGGGCGAGCGGAGACGGGCCGTTCGATGACGCAGGCGGAGCGATCTGGCGACCCACACGCATATGGCGCTTCTCCCGTCACATGGGCCGGGCGGGTGAGCCCGGCATCATTTGTTGTCGCGAAGGTGATTGCGGCGATGGAGCAAGTCTAGCATTAGGGTTCGATGAGCGACGCATGTCGTGACAGATGGCCGCGACAGACCCGGGACGCGGCGCGAAAAAAAAGCCGCCCGCCGTGAGGCGAGCGGCTTGTGCCGCGATGGCGCCGGCGTGCCCGCCGGCGCGGCATCACTCCTGGGCGCCGGTCGCGCCGCCGTGCGCGGCCGACCACTCGGCCGGCGAGTGCAGGAATTTCTCGACTTCGTCGAGCGTCTTCGTCTCGAAGTAGCCCGACGCCTTCGCGACGCGCAGCACGTCCCACCAGGTCGCGAGCGCGTGCAGGTCGACGTCGATGTCCTTCAGGACCGACACGCTCTCCTTGAAGATGTTGTAGTGGAACAGCACGAAGCAGTGGTTCACCGTGGCGCCTGCCGTGCGCAGCGCGTTGATGAAGTTGATCTTGCTGCGGCTGTCGGTCGTCAGGTCCTCGACGAGCAGCACGCGCGAGCCTTCTTCCAGATGGCCTTCGATCTGCGCGTTGCGGCCGAAGCCCTTCGGCTTCTTGCGCACGTACTGCATCGGCACCATCATGCGGTCGGCGATCCAGGCCGCGAACGGGATGCCGGCGGTTTCGCCGCCCGCCACCGCGTCGATCTGCTCGAAGCCGACGTCGCGCAGGATCGTCGCTTCCGCCATTTCCATCAGGCCGCGGCGCACGCGCGGATACGAGATCAGCTTGCGGCAGTCGATGTAGACGGGGCTGGCCCAGCCGGACGTGAAGATGAAAGGCTTTTCGGCGTTGAAGTGCACCGCCTGCACTTCGAGCAGGATTTTGGCGGTCGTGTCGGAGATCGTCTGACGATCGAAGCCTGTCATGGGCATTCCTTGGATGGTGAGCGAGGAGCGGGCGCGTGCCCGGTGGCGCAGCAAGGGGAGCCCGCCCGCGAGGGCCGGGGCGCGACCGGGGAGCCGATCGTATCGCTGCGCGCGTAGCCGGTTATTTTACCCGATTCGGGCTGATTTCGACGGACTTTGCATGCGCTTGCCGCCGTGTACGGAACAGTCCGGAATAAACGGGGCTTGATCGGCGGGCCGCTGCGAGGCCCGCGATGCCGCGCCGCAGCAACGCACACTATGCGCGGGGTGTACACTAGTCGGCCCTAGAATAATCGCTCAGTACTTTGTACTTTCCTCTTGCCACCCGCCGAGGTTCGATCGCGCGCCGATCCGGCGTGCAACGGCCGTCGCAATCGAATACCCCCTCGATCCACGCATCCGCGGCTCAAGGTGCTGCGTACTGAGCACTCGCATTTCTCTTTCGCATGTCTCTCGCAGGTCAATCATGGACGAACAACTGAAGCAGGCCGCTCTCGCCTATCACCAGAACCCGAAACCCGGCAAGATTTCGGTCACGCCGACCAAGCCGCTCTCGAACCAGCTCGATCTGTCGCTCGCGTATTCGCCGGGCGTCGCGGCCGCGTGCGAGGCGATCCACGCCGATCCGCTCGACGCGCAGAAGTACACGTCGCGCGGCAACCTCGTCGGCGTCGTGACGAACGGCACCGCGGTGCTCGGCCTCGGCAACATCGGCCCGCTCGCCGCGAAGCCGGTGATGGAAGGCAAGGGCTGCCTGTTCAAGAAATTCGCGGGCATCGACGTGTTCGACATCGAGCTGTCGGAATCCGATCCGGACAAGCTCGTCGACGCGATCGCGATGCTCGAGCCGACGCTCGGCGGCATCAACCTTGAAGACATCAAGGCGCCGGAGTGCTTCTACATCGAGCAGAAGCTGCGCGAGCGGATGAAGATCCCGGTCTTCCACGACGACCAGCACGGCACCGCGATCATCGCGTCGGCGGCGATCCTGAACGGCCTGAAGGTGGTCGGCAAGACGATCGGTGAAGTGAAGCTCGTGTGCTCGGGCGCGGGCGCGGCGGCGATCGCGTGCCTGGACCTGCTCGTGAAGCTCGGCCTGAACAAGGCGAACGTGCTCGTTTGCGACTCGAAGGGCGTGATCTACGAAGGCCGCGGCAACCTCGATCCGTCGAAGCAGCGCTACGCCGTGACGACCGATGCGCGCACGCTCGGCGACGCGATCGTCGGCGCGGACGTGTTCCTCGGCTGCTCGAGCGCCGGCGTGCTGAAGCAGGACATGGTCAAGACGATGGGCGAGCGCCCGCTGATCCTCGCGCTCGCGAACCCGGAACCGGAAATCCGCCCGGAAGACGCGAAGGCCGCGCGCCCCGACGTGATCATCGCGACCGGCCGTTCGGACTACCCGAACCAGGTCAACAACGTGCTGTGCTTCCCGTTCATCTTCCGCGGCGCGCTCGACGTCGGCGCGACGACGATCACGGAAGAGATGAAGCTCGCCTGCGTGCGCGCGATCGCCGAGCTGGCCGAGGAAACCGACCAGAGCGAGGAAGTCGCGAAGGCGTATGAAGGCCATTCGCTCGAGTTCGGCCCGGAATACCTGATTCCGAAGCCGTTCGACCCGCGCCTGATCATCAAGATCGCGCCGGCCGTTGCGCAAGCCGCGATGGATTCGGGCGTCGCGACCCGTCCGATCCAGGACATGGACGCGTACCGCGAGCAGCTCGGCGCGACCGTCTACCGCACCGGCATGGTGATGCGCCCGGTGTTCGCGACCGCGAAGAAGGCCGCGGCCCGCATCGTGTTCGCCGAGGGCGAGGACGAGCGCGTGCTGCGCGCCGCGCAGTTCGTGCTGCAGGAGAAGATCGCGAAGCCGATCATCGTCGGCCGTCCGTCGGTCGTCGAGATGCGCTTGCAGAAGATCGGCTCGAAGCTGAAGGCCGGCGTCGATTTCGAGATCGTCAATCCGGAAGACGACACCCGCTATCACCAGTACTGGCAGGCATACCACGAGATCGGCGCGCGCGACGGCGTGACGCCGGAAGTCGCGAAGGCGGCGCTGCGCAAGTTCAACACGCTGATCGGCGCGATGCTCGTCCACCTGGGCGACGCGGACGGCATGATCTGCGGGATGATCGACACGTACCACAGCCACCTGAAGTTCATCGAGCAGGTGCTGGGCCGCGCGAAGGGCGCCGAGCATTTCGCGGCGATGAACCTGCTGATGCTGCCGGGCCGCAACCTGTTCCTGTGCGACACGTACGTGAACGAGGTGCCGAGCGCCGAACAGCTCGCCGACATGACGATCCAGGCCGCGGCCGAGATCGAGCGCTTCGGCATCACGCCGAAGGCCGCGCTGCTGTCGAACTCGAACTTCGGCAGCGCGCCGTCGGCGTCGTCGCGCCGGATGGCCGAGGCCCGCAAGCTGATCGTCGAGCGCGCGCCGCAGCTGGAAGTCGACGGTGAAATGCACGGCGACGCGGCGCTGTCCGAAGTGGTCCGCAAGGCCGCGTTCCCGGGCACGACGCTGTCCGGCGAAGCGAACCTGCTGATCATGCCGAACGTCGAAGCGGCGAACATCGCGTACAACCTGCTGAAGATGGTCGGCGGCGAAGGCGTGACGGTCGGCCCGCTCCTGCTCGGCGCGGCGAAGCCGGTTCACATCCTGACGCCGGCCGCGACCGTGCGCCGGATCATCAACATGACGGCGGTGGCTGCGGCGAACGTGAACACGAAGTAAGTTCGCACGAGCGGTCGCGCCGCGCTTCGCGCACGGCGCAAAGGAAAACGCCACGGAACCCGGGTTCCGTGGCGTTTTTTTCATGGGGGCCACGAGCAAACCGTGGCTTGCGGGGCCGGCGTGCCGGCCCCGCGCCCCGTCAGGCGACCTGCTGCCGGCTCTGGCCGCCCGTCGGCGAACGCCACTGCGCGAGCAGCGCGTTCCACTTCGTGCGAACCGCGCGCAGGTTGTTCTCCTTCACGTGGCCGTAGCCGCGGATGCCGTCCGGCAGCGCGGCCAGCTCGAGCGCGAGCGGGCGGTTCGCGGCCGTCAGCTTGCCGACGACTTCGCCGATCAGCGCTTCGTACTCGCCGATCAGCGCGCGCTCGGTGCGACGCTCCTCGGTGCGGCCGAACGGATCGAGGCCGGTGCCGCGCAGGACCTTCAGCTTCGCGAGCATCCGGAACGCCGGCATCATCCACGGGCCGTACGCCTTCTTCACCAGATGGCCGTGCGCGTCCTTCTTCGCGAACAGCGGTGGCGCGAGGTGGAATTTCAGTTTCCAGTCGCCTTCGAACTGCGCGGACAGGCGCGCGAGGAATGCCGGATCGGACTGCAGCCGCGCGACCTCGTATTCGTCCTTGTACGCCATCAGCTTGAACAGGTTGCGCGCGACCGCCTCGGTCAGCGGCTCCTGCGCGTCGCCGTCCGCCAGTGCGCGCTCGGCGGTGCGCACCTGGTCGACGAACGCCGCGTAGCGCGATGCGTACGCCGCGTTCTGATACGCGGTGAGGAATTCCACCCGCTTCGCGATCAGCGCGTCCACCGACTTCTTCGTGTGCAGCGCGATCACCGTCGCACCGGCTTGCGCGGCGCGCGCGCCGCCGGTCGCGGCCTGCTGCACGCTCGCGAGGTCATGTGCGGCGCGGCGGCCCCAGTCGAACGCCGCGCGGTTCTTGTCGACCTGCACGGCGTTCAGCTCGATCGCCCGCTCGAGCGACGCGAGCGTGAGCGGCAGCCAGCCCTTTTGCCACGCGTAGCCGAGCACGAACGGGTTCGTGTAGATCGCGTCGCCGAGCAGCGCGACCGTGAAGCGGTTCGCGTCGACGAGATCGACCGCGTCGCCCGCGGCCGCGCGGATGTCCTGCTCGGCCGACAGGCCCGGGAACGACCAGTTCGGGTTCTTGATGAACTCGGCGGTCGGCGTCTGCGCGCTGTTGACGACCACGCGCGTCGCGTTGTGGCGCATCCGCGACGTGCATTCGTCGCCGGCCGTGACGAGCGCGTCGCAGCCGATCACGAGGTCGGCTTCGCCCATCGCGATCCGCGTCGCGTGGATGTCGGTCGGCGCGTGCGAGATCTGCACGTGGCTCATCACCGCGCCGCCCTTCTGCGCGAGGCCGGTGACGTCGAGCACGGTCACGCCCTTGTTCTCCAGGTGCGCGGCCATCCCGAGCAGCGCGCCGATCGTGACGACGCCCGTGCCGCCGACGCCCGTGACGAGCACGCCGTACGCACGGTCGATCGCCGGCAGCGCCGGCTCCGGGATCGGCGGGAGCGCGCTGCCGTCGACCGACACGGCCTTCGGCTTCTTCAGCTGGCCGCCCTCGACCGTCACGAAGCTCGGGCAGAAGCCCTTCACGCACGAGAAGTCCTTGTTGCAGGTCGACTGGTTGATCTGGCGCTTCGTGCCGAATTCGGTTTCCAGCGGCTCGACCGACAGGCAGTTCGATTTCACCGAGCAGTCGCCGCAGCCTTCGCACACCGCGTCGTTGATCACGACGCGCTTCGCCGGGTCCGGAAACGCGCCGCGCTTGCGGCGGCGGCGCTTCTCGGTCGCGCAGGTCTGGTCGTAGACGAGGATCGTCGTGCCTTCGATCTCGCGCAGCTCGCGCTGCACGTCGTCGAGCTGGTCGCGGTGATGGATCGTCACGCCCGGCGCGAGCAGCGCGGTCTTGCCGTCGTACTTTTCCGGCTCGTCGGTCACGATCACGATCTTCTTCGCGCCTTCCGACGCGAGCTGGTGCGTGATCTGCGGCACCGTCAGCACGCCGTCGACCGGCTGGCCGCCCGTCATCGCGACCGCGTCGTTGTACAGGATCTTGTACGTGATGTTCGCTTTCGACGAGATCGCCGCGCGCACGGCGAGCAGGCCCGAGTGGAAGTAGGTGCCGTCGCCGAGGTTCGCGAACACGTGCTTCTCGTTCGTGAACGGCGCCTGGCCGATCCACGGCACGCCTTCGCCGCCCATCTGGCTGAAGGTGCTCGTGTTGCGGTCCATCCACACGGTCATGTAGTGGCAGCCGATCCCCGCGATCGCGCGCGAGCCGTCCGGCACGTTGGTCGACGTGTTGTGCGGGCAGCCCGAGCAGAACCACGGCTTGCGCTCGGTCGTCACGTGCGGCTTCGCGAGCGCGGTTTCCTTCGCGTTGATGACCGCGAGCCGCGCGGCGATGCGCGCGCGCACGTCGGACGGCAGTTCGAACTTCTCGAGGCGCGTCGCGATCGCCTTCGCGATGATCGCGGGCGACAGCTCGTAGTGCGCGGGCAGCAGCCAGTTGCCCATCGGCACCGACCATTCGCCGCCGGCGCCGTCCTTCTCGTCGAACTTGCCGAACACGCGCGGCCGCTGTCCGTCGGGCCAGTTGTACAGCTCTTCCTTGATCGCGTATTCGAGGATCTGGCGCTTTTCCTCGACGACGAGGATCTCGTCGAGCCCGCGCGCGAACGCCTGCGCGCCCTGCGCTTCGAGCGGCCACACGCAGCCGACCTTGTACAGGCGGATGCCGATGCGCGCGCAGGTCTCGTCGTCGAGGCCGAGGTCGGTCAGCGCCTGGCGCACGTCGAGGTACGCCTTGCCGCCCGTCATGATCCCGAAGCGCGCGTGCGGCGAGTCGATCTCGATGCGGTCGAGCTTGTTGGCGCGCACGTAGGCGAGCGCCGCGTACCACTTGTAGTCGAGCAGGCGCGCTTCCTGCACGAGCGGCGGGTCGGGCCAGCGGATGTTCAGGCCGCCGTCCGGCATGATGAAGTCGGACGGCAGCACGATCTCGGTGCGATGCGGGTCGATGTCGACCGATGCCGACGATTCGACCACGTCGGTCACGCACTTGAGCGCGACCCACAGGCCCGAATAGCGGCTCATCGCCCAGCCGTGCAGGCCGAAGTCCAGGTATTCCTGCACGTTCGACGGGAACAGCACCGGCAGGCCGCAGGCCTTGAAGATGTGTTCGGACTGGTGCGCGAGCGTCGACGATTTCGCCGCGTGGTCGTCGCCGGCGAGGACGAGCACGCCGCCGTGCTGCGACGAGCCGGCCGAGTTCGCGTGCTTGAACACGTCGCCGGTGCGGTCGACGCCCGGGCCCTTGCCGTACCACATGCCGAACACGCCGTCGTACTTCGCGCCGGGGTACAGGTTCACCTGCTGCGAGCCCCACACGGCGGTGGCGGCGAGATCTTCGTTGAGACCGGGCTGGAAAACGATCTGGTGGGAAGACAGGTGCTTCTTGGCCTTCCACAGCGACTGGTCGAGGCCGCCGAGCGGGGAGCCGCGATAACCGGAGATGAAGCCGGCGGTGTTGAGGCCGGCGGCGCGGTCGCGTTCCTGCTGGAGCATCGGCAGGCGCACCAGCGCCTGGATGCCGCTCATGTACGCGCGGCCGCGTTCGAGGGTGTATTTGTCGTCAAGCGTGACGGACTTCAGCGCGGCTTCTAGGGACGCGCGTTGGCCTGCGTCTAGCGGGGCATTCATTGATGAGTCTCCTCCACCCAGTCTGGGATCGCCAAAACTTCGTTTGCTTCGGCGTCTTGTGAACACGTCGGCAGTGGCCGGCATATTGGCCGGTTTTAGCCGATGGTAGCACTGGGAAAAACCCGCCGCTCGTCGTCAAAATTGCCGGAGCGGCCGGGCTTCGAGCACGTTTTACGCGTTACAGCATGTAAAAGCATGTAAAGCCGCGCACATCGTCCGGCACTTGTCGTTAATCTGGGCGGCCTGTCGGAGGTGCCCGCCGGCGTCGATTGTCATGACGAAAGCGGGGAGGCGCCGGCAGTTCAACAGGAGGTGCCAATGAACACACGTCATATCCAGAGTTTCCTGATCGTGTCCGCCGCGTTTTTCGCGATGACCGGCCCGGTGCGCGCGCAAGGCGCGAGCGCACTGGCGGCAGCGGGCGTGCAGATGCGCCAGATCGCGCCCGCGCAGCACGCCGATGTGCAGCCGTCGGGCGTGCGCCTGGTCGCGCCGGAGGCGAATGCGCATTGATCGGGCCGGGCGGTCGCACCGGCCGCGTCGATGAACGTCGATAAAAAAGGGCGGAAATCCCGGGATTCCCGCCCTTTCTTTTTGCGCCGGTGCACGCCCGCTGCCGCCGGGCGCGCCGCGCCGTGAGCGTCAGGCCTTGTCCTGCACGACGCCGCGGCGGATCTGGTCGAGCTCGATCGATTCGAACAGCGCCTTGAAGTTGCCTTCGCCGAAGCCCTGGTTGCCCTTGCGCTGGATGATCTCGAAGAAGATCGGCCCGATCTGGTTCTCGGTGAAGATCTGCAGCAGCAGGTCGTCGCGTGCGCCGTCGATCAGGATCTTGCGCTTCTTCAGTTCGTCCAGCGGCTCGCCGTGGTTCGGCACGCGGCGGTCGACGAGTTCGTAGTACGTGTCGATCGTGTCGAGCAGCTTCACTTCCTTGCTGCGCAGGCCGTCGACCGCGCGATAGATGTCCGACGCGCCGAGCGCGATGTGCTGGATGCCTTCGCCGTGATACGCGTCCAGGTATTCCTGGATCTGGCCGGCCGTTTCCGAGCCTTCCTCGTTGATCGGGATGCGGATCTTGCCGCACGGCGACGTCATCGCCTTCGACTTCACGCCGGTCACCTTGCCTTCGATGTCGAAGTAGCGCACTTCGCGGAAGTTGAACAGGCGCTCGTAGAACTCCGCCCATTCCTGCATGCGGCCGCGGTGCACGTTGTGCGTCAGGTGGTCGATGTAGGTGAGGCCGTGGCCGACCGGGTTCGGGGTCGCGCCGGGAATCGGCTCGAAGTCGACGTCATAGATGCTGATGTCGCCGATCGCGCCCGGCTGCGCGCCGTTCTTGCCGCGCCAGCGGTCGACGAAGTAGATCAGCGAATCGCCGATGCCCTTGATCGCCGGGATGTTCAGCTCCATCGGGCCGGTCTTGTTGTCGAAGCCCCATGCGCCGAGTTCGAGCGCGTGCTTGTAGGCCTTCGCGGCGTCCTGCACGCGGAATGCGATCGCGCAGATCGACGGGCCGTGCAGGCGCGCGAAGCGCTGCGCGAACGAATCCGGCTCCGCGTTGATGATGAAGTTGATGTCGCCCTGGCGGTACACCGTCACGTCCTTGTGGCGATGGCGCGCGATCGCGGTGAAGCCCATCCGCTCGAACAGCTGGCCGAGCGCCTTCGGGTCCGGCGCGGTGTACTCGATGAATTCGAAGCCGTCGGTGCCGACGGGGTTGTCCCAGGTGGGGATCTGCATGGTTGTCTCCGGTTCCATGCCGGGCGGTCGACCGCGGCGAGCGCTTGCGCGCCTGCCCGGATCGCCGGCCGGGATTGATGCGCGCCGCGAAGCGCGCGATGAATCAGTGCGTGCGACAGAGTGTAGCGGGCGAGGGGAGGCGGAAACTTGCGAACTTGATCGTGGCTGACTACGATGGCGCAATTTCCAGTCTTGAATTCATGCTTGGGAGGCAGAAGATGGCGCAAGTGGAATTGGATGCCATCGATCGGCGGATTCTCGCGATTCTTCAGGAGAACGGCCGCCTGTCGAACCAGGAGATCGCCGAGCGCGTGAACCTGTCGCCGAGCCCGTGCCTGCGGCGGATCCGGCGACTCGAGGAGATCGGCGTGATCACCGGCTACGTCGCGCTGCTCGATCCGCAGAAGCTCGGGCTCGACCTGCTCGCGTACGTCAGCGTGCGGCTCGAGAAGCGGGGCGGGCTCGCGCCGGTCCGCGCGGACGAGACGCCGGCGCGCGCCGGCGCGACGCATGCGGAGCTGTTCCGCGCGGCGGTGCAGACCTGGCCGGAAGTGGTCGCCTGCCATGCGATGACGGGGGACATGGATTACCTGCTGCGGGTGCAGGTCGAGGACATGGCGCACTTCTCCCGCTTCGTGCAGGAGCAGTTGCTCCACCATCCGTCGGTGATCGACGTGAAGACGAGCTTTTCGCTCGAGTGCTTCAAGGAGACGACGGCGCTGCCGATCCGGTCGATCCGGTAGGGGGCGCGACGTGACGTCGGGAAGTGCGACCGGGTGCGCCGCGTCGGCGGGCCCGGTCGGCCGATGTCAGGCCGTCAGCGCGACGGGCATCAGCGATTCGATGAACTTCGACGTGCGATGCGCCTGGCGCTTGAGCGCGTAGTCGAACACCGCTGCCTGTTCCTGCAGCATCTCGGCGATGATCGTCGAGTGGTCGGCGGGCGGCAGCGACAGGTACGCATCGGCTTCGCCGTACGCATACTCAATCCGCATCCCGGACTTCTTCGCGATGTGCATCATCGTCGCGTTGCGCGACAGGCAATGCATGTACAGCATCGTCACATGCGTGTTGCGGCTGCGGATCGCCGCGCGCTCGAACAGCTTCGAGCCGACGCCGCGGCCGCGCGCGCTTTCGAGCACCGACACGCCGAATTCGGCGGTGCGCTTGTCGCCTTCGGCGGGCAGGTAGGCCAGGTGGCCGACGCCGATCAGCTCGAGCGCGTGATCGAACACGCCGAACACGGTGTCGCGGCCGAAATCGATCGTGCGGACATAGTTCTCGATCACGTGGTCGGGCACCACCTGGCCGAAGCGCAGCAGGCGATCGTCCTCGTCGAGCGAGAGAAAGTGGGTGAGCATCTGCTCACGGTCTTTGGAAGCCAGTTCCCTGACGAGAACCGGCGCAGCACCGGCGGTGCCGACGACATCGGCCGGGCCGTGGATATGCGTGTTCATCGTGGGTTCCTCAATGTGTGACCGTACTGCGGGTTGTGCAATGCAGCAGCATTTTACCCGACAGCAGGCTCCCGGATTGGGGAAAACCCGTACTCGTTTTGGAGGTGGCGTTCTAAATACGCTTAACTAAGTCCGCAACTGTTTGATTTTTAATGATTAAAAAATTCATCATATGAAATGCATGGCGGGGTGTCGCAGTGTCTCCGCCACGCAACGTTTGCTGCTCCGCGGCAATCAGGCCGACGAAGACATCCCGCGCTCGATCATGTCGATCACCTGCTCCGCGAAGTCGCGGTAGCCGAGGCGCCCGCCCGGCTTGAGCCACGTGAACGTCCAGTTGATCATCCCGAACACCATCATCGTGACCGACGTCTGGTTTTCCTTCGAGATCCGCTCCGGATACGCGCGCGCGAGCTGGCGCGCGAAGGCTGCGACGATGTCGCGCTGGCGGTCCAGCACGATCTCGCGCTGTGCGTCCTCGAGGTACTTCACGTCGTTGAGCAGTGCGACGTGGCGGCTGTGCGACGTCTCGTATTCGGAGAGGAACGCGCGCACGAGCTCCGCAAACGCCTCGCGCTCGGTGAGGCCGCGCCGCTGGCTCGTGCCTTCGACCTCGGCGATGATCAGCATCAGCCGCTTCGTGTAGCGGTCGAGCAGGTCGAACAGGATCGCTTCCTTGCTCTCGTAATAGTGATAGAGCCGCGCCTTCGACGTGCCGCTTGCGGTGGCAAGGTCGGACATCGACGTGCTCGGGTAGCTCGTCTGCGCGAACTTTTCGGCGGCGAGATCGAGGATCTGCTCGCGCTGGGATTCGTGATCGGGGGCTCGGGTGCGGGCCATGGTCGAATGCGGGGATTAGCGTTGCGGCACGGTGGCGCGGGCTGCGCGCACCTGCGTGGAATGGAGGTCGGCGGTGTCGTCCTGCAGCTCGAGGCGGCCGGCGGCGGCGAGTTCGCGGCAGCGCCACAGCGCGATCGAATCGCTGACGAACAGCCCGCCGCGGTCGGCGTCGGCCATCACGCCGCCGGCGAGACGCCGCGTCGGCAGCCAGCCGTGTTCCGCATGCGCGAGGATCAGCGTGTCGAGGTCGCCGTAGTGGCCGCTCTTGATCGTGTTGCTGACCCAGTAGCGGAGTTCGGCGTCCAGGTGCTTGGCTTCCTGCCATTCGAGCGCGAGCCGGCCGATGCGCAGCACCGAGATCGGGGCGGCTTCGGGCAGCTTCGCGAGCAGTTGCGCTGGCGAGAACATGCCGGTCGCGCATGCGCGGTCGGCGCGCGTCGACGCCGCGCCGAGATCGGCCTCCGACAGCCGCACTTCGTTCAGGCGCTGCGGCACGTTGCGCAGATGGTAGGCGACGCGCCGCAGCAGCAGCTTGTCGCCGACGCTCGGCGCGTGCCAGACGACCACTTGGCCGGTGTCCATCGCGAGCAGGTCGAGGCGCGCGAATTCGCGCTCGACTTCCGCCTTCCAGTCGGGAATCTGGTCGCCGAGCACGCGTTGCCAGAACGCGGCGCGGGTCTCCGGCGTCTCGTCGACGCCCTTGAGCGGCCCGACGGCCAGGTCGTCGAGCAATCCGACGACGCGCTCGTCGCGTCCCGCCTGGGCGAGCGCCTCGCTGAGCGACGTGGCGGCGCTGCCGCCCTGAATCACGTGAATGGTACTCATCGGCCTGTCGTCAACAAAAGAAAACCGCCGGCCGGCCGGACTTGCATCGTCCGGCGGGCGGGCGGGCCCTAGTGTAAGCGAGATGTGTGACGACGAGAAACCGGCCGGCGGGCGACACCCGGTCGCGGACCCGGCGCCGCGCCGCTCGCTCAGCGCTCGTCGTAGCTGACCACGACCTTGTCGCTGACCGGGTGGCACTGGCAGGTGAGCACGAAGCCGTCCTTCACCTCGCGCTCCTCGAGCGTGTAGTTCTTTTCCATCCGCACTTCGCCCTCGAGCACCTTCGCGCGGCACGTGCAGCACACGCCGCCCTTGCACGCGTATGGCAGCGCGAGGCCGGCGCGCAGGCCGACGTCCAGCAGGCTCACGCCTTCGTACGGCAGGCGCAGCTTGCGTTTCTTGCCGTCGAGGACGATTTCGAGGTCGGCGGCGGGCGTCGCGTCGGTGATCTCGACGGCCGGCACGCCGGCCTGCGGCAGCGGCGTGCCGAAGCGCTCGACGTGGACCTTCGCTTGCGGCACGCCGGCCGCCTTCAGCGCGGCCTCCGCGGCGTCCATCATCGGCGCGGGGCCGCAGATGAACGCCTCGTCGATCGAGTCGGCCGGCACCAGCGCGTCGAGGAACGCCGCGCACTTCGCCTGGTCGAGCACGCCGTTGAACAGCTCGACGTCCTGGAGGTCGTCGGACAGCACGTGATACAGCACGAAGCGGTTCATGTAGCGGTTCTTCAGGTCCTCGAGCTCCTCCGCGAACATGATCGCGTCGACGCTGCGGTTCCCGTAGATCAGCGTGAACGTGCTGCGCGGTTCGAGCTCGAGCGTCGTCTTGACGATCGCGAGCACCGGCGTGATCCCGGAGCCGCCGGAGAACGCGACGTACTGCTTGCCATGCTCCGCGTTCAGGTGCGTGAAGAAGCGGCCGTCGGGCGTCATCACGTCGATCGTGTGGCCGGGCCTCAGCGTATCGAACGCGAAGTTCGAGAATCGCCCGCCGCGCACGCGCTTGATGCCGATGCGCAATTCGCCGTCGCGGTCGTAGTCGGTCGTGCCGACGCAGATCGAATACGAGCGGCGCGTTTCTTCGCCGTCGATATGGGTTTTCAGCGTGACGAACTGGCCTTGCGTGAAACGGTATGCGTCGCGCAGCTCGGGCGGGATCTCGAAGGAGACGGTCACGGCGTCGGCGGTCTCGGGCCGCACGTCGCGGATACGCAGCGGATGGAATTGCGGGGTCGCCATATTAGTAAGGTTTGAAGTAGTCGAAGGGTTCGCGGCAGTCGACGCAGCGATACAGCGCCTTGCAGGCGGTCGACGCGAATTGCGCGAGCCGCTCGGTGCGCGCGGAGCCGCAGCGCGGGCAGACGGGCGCCGCGACCGGCCGCGGCACGAAGCGCACGACGTTCTCGCGCGGCGCGGCACTGCCGCACTGGCCGACCGGCGGCGCGATCCCGTAGGCGCGCAGCTTGTCGCGCGCTTCCTGCGTGATCCAGTCGGTCGTCCATGCGGGTGCGAGCACGGTCGCGACGCGGTGCGGCGGCAGGCCGGCCTGCTGCATCGCGGCCGCGATGTCCTCGGCGATCTGCGACATTGCCGGGCAGCCGGAGTAGGTCGGGGTGATCACGACCTCGAGCTGGCCGTCGTCCGTGCGCCGGACGTCGCGCAGGATGCCCAGCTCGCGGATCGATACGACGGGGATTTCCGGATCGGGCACGGCCTCCAGCACTTCCCACGCCCGCGCGAGCAGCGGATCGGCATGGTGCGGGGCGGGGGCGGCGGCGAGGGCGGATGGGGCGGACATCGCGAGGCTCCGTTTGACGTGCGCGTTACCAGCTCGCGCCCGGATGCTGGCGCGCGAGGCTCTGCATTTCGGCGAGCAGGTAGCCGATGTGCTCCGAGTGCTCGCCCTGCTTGCCGGTGGTGACGTGCTGGACGGGCGCCGGCAGTGTCAGCGTCGCCTCGGCGAGCGCGTCGTCGACGTCGGCGCGCCACGCGGCCTCGAGCGCGGCCGGCGCCGGGCCGATGCACTGTGCGGCGATCGCGTCGTCCACCTGGTCCGCCGCGAAGAACTCGCGCGTATACGGGGTCAGGTAGTCGAGCGCGGCTTGCGCGCGGCGGTGCGATTCGTCGGTGCCATCGCCGAGCCGCGCCAGCCACTCGCGCGCGTGGTGCAGGTGATAGCGGGTCTCCTTCACCGATTTCGCCGCGATGGCGGCCAGCGTCGCGTCGGCCGACGTTTCGAGCGCGCTCCACACATGCAGCATCAGCGCCGCGTAGAGGAAGTTGCGCACGATCGTTACCGCGTAGTCCTTGTCGGCGTGCGCGGTGCCCGACACCGGGCCGTAATGCGGCAGCTCGGCGAGCGTGAAGTTCGCGAACTCGCGTTCGGTGCGGAAGTACGCGTAGTCGTCCTCGGTCTTCGCCGCGCCGTTGAGCTGACGTTCGAGGTCGGCCGCGTGGGTATACAGCATCCGCGCCTGGCCGATGAGGTCGAGGCTCATGTTGGTCAGCGCGATGTCTTCTTCGAGAATCGGGCCGTGGCCGCACCATTCGGCGTTGCGCTGACCGAGGATCAGCGCGTTGTCCGCGAGGCGCAGCACGTAGCAGAGGTGTTCGGGCGTGATCGTCATGGCGCGGGCGTTACATGTGGTTGACTTCATCGGGCAGCGTGTAGAACGTCGGGTGGCGATAGATCTTGTCGCCCGCCGGCTCGAACAGCTCGGCCTTCTCGTTCGGATCCGACGCGGTGATCGCCGCCGACGGCACCACCCAGATGCTCACGCCTTCCTGGCGGCGCGTGTAGACGTCGCGCGCCATGCGCAGCGCCATCGATGCGTCGGCGGCGTGCAGGCTGCCGCAATGCTTGTGGTCGAGGCCCTGCTTGCTGCGCACGAACACTTCCCAGATCGGCCATTCCTTGTTCATCACTCTCTCCTGAATCCTGAATTCGATGGTTGCCGCTCAGGCGGCTTGCTGCTCGGCGCGGGCGCGGCGCTTCGCTTCGTGCGCGAGCGCGGCTTCGCGCACCCACGCGCCGTCGTCGTGCGCCTTCACGCGGGTCGCGAGGCGCTCCCGGTTGCACGGGCCGTCGCCGTTGACGACGCGCCAGAATTCGTCCCAGTCGATCGCGCCGTAGTCGTAATGGCCGCGCGCCTCGTTCCATTGCAGGTCGGGGTCGGGCAGCGTCACGCCGAGCACCTTCGCCTGCTCGACGGTCGCATCGACGAATTTCTGCCGCAGGTCGTCGTTCGTGATCCGCTTGATGCCCCATTTGGCCGACTGGTTGCTGTGGACGGAGTCGGCATCGCTCGGGCCGAACATCATCAGCACCGGCCACCACCAGCGGTTCACCGCCTGCTGGACCATCGCGCGCTGTGCGTCGGAGCCCTTCATCATCGACAGCAGCGCGTCGAAGCCCTGGCGCTGATGGAACGACTCCTCCTTGCACACGCGGATCATCGCGCGCGCATACGGGCCGTACGTGCAGCGACACAGCGGGATCTGGTTCATGATCGCGGCGCCGTCGACGAGCCAGCCGATCACGCCGACGTCCGCCCAGGTCGGCGTCGGGTAATTGAAGATGCTCGAGTATTTCGCCTTGCCGGCGTGCAGCGCGTCGATCAGCGCGTCGCGCGACACGCCGAGCGTTTCGGCCGCGCTGTACAGATAGAGGCCGTGGCCGGCTTCGTCCTGCACCTTCGCGAGCAGGATAGCCTTGCGCTTGAGGCTCGGCGCGCGCGAGATCCAGTTGCCTTCGGGCAGCATGCCGACGACTTCCGAGTGCGCGTGCTGCGAGATCTGGCGGATCAGCGTCTTGCGATAGGCGTCGGGCATCCAGTCCTGCGGCTCGATCTTGCCGTCCGCGGCCATGACCGCGTCGAACCGCGCCTGCTCGGGCGACTCGGCGGCCGCGTCGAGCGGGGCGACGTTGCCGGGGATGTCGAGGGATTGCGTGTACATGGCGAGGCTCTCGTCCGGTTGAATGTGTGCGAAGTATAAGCCAACCGACCGGTCGGTTAATAAATTATTTTGGCGATACGCGAGTGATGCGGGTAAACGACAGGAGAGGGTGGGCGTAGTCGTGCCGATGGGGAACGAGTGGCGGCGCGCAGTGCCGAACCGCATCTGCGGCACAATGCCCGCTTTCCGATGAGGATCTTGCCGATGTCATTTCGCAGCAGTCTTGCCGCGGTCGCGCTGGGCGCGTCCGTTTTCCTGTCGTCGCTAGCGGCCGGCGCTGCGCCGGCGGGGTGGGTTGCCGCCTGGGCTACCGCACTGCAGCCGATTCCGGATCTGGCCTCGCCGCCGCCGCTTTATCGCGCGCCCGACGTTGCAGGCAGGACGGTCCGGCAGATCGTCTACCCGACGGTGGCGGGCCGGGCGGCGCGGATTCGGCTGAGCAATGCGTACGGCAGTGCGCCGTTGGTCGTCGAGTCGACGAGTCTGGCGCGGGCCGGTGACGGCGCGGCGTTGGAGGATGGTGTCCCGGTTGCGGTGCGGTTCGGCGGGCGGGCGTCGGTGACGCTGGCGCCGGGACAGGAAATCGAAAGCGATCCGGTGACGATCGACGTGGCGACCGGGCGTCCTTACGCGGTCAGCCTGTATATGGGAGCGCATCAGCGGATGACGGTCTGGCACCGCGTATCGAACCAGGTCAATTACGTATCGGAGCCCGGTGACCACACGAAGGACGCTGGCGCCGGCGCGTTCCGAACGCGGTTTACCCAATATGCGTGGGTAACGGAACTCGCGGTCGAGGCCGGGCCCGCGCGCGCGAGCGTCGCGGCGATCGGCGACTCGATCACCGACGGGCTGCGCTCGAGCCTGAACCGGAACCGCCGCTGGCCGGACGCGCTGGCGCGCCGGCTGGCGGCGCCGGATGCGATCGGCGTGGTGAATCTGGGCATCAGCGGCAACCGGCTGCTCAGCGATTCGGCCTGCTACGGCACGTCGCTGCAATCCCGCTTCGAGCGTGACGCGCTATCGCGCTCGGGGGTGAAGGCGGCGATCCTGCTGATCGGCATCAACGACATCAACTTTGCGGCGATGCCGCCTCGCGTCGGTCTCGATTGCGATCATCCGCATACGCAGGTGAGCGCGGCGTCGCTGATCGACGGCTATCGCCGGCTGATCGATGCCGCGCATCGCCAGGGCGTGAAAATCTTCGGCGCGACCCTCACGCCGGCGGCGCTGCCGGCCGGGCGCGAAGCGATCCGGCTGGAGGTGAATCGCTGGATCCGGAGCGGCGGGGTGTTCGACGGTGTCGTCGATTTCGACGAGGCCCTGCGCGATCCCGCGCATCCGAGCGTGCTGCAGCGCCGCTACGATAGCGGCGATGGCATTCATCCGAGCGATGCGGGCTATGCGGCGATGGCGGACGCGGTGCCGGTCGAGCGGCTGCAGGCGGCGGTTGCCGGGAAGTGAGAGGCGCACTTCTCTTGCTCTATATATATGTGGGGCATGGTTGAACGTCACACGCCGCCTCCCGATTCGTCATCACCAAAGCCCCCGTGCGCGGCAGCGCACGGGGGCTTTTTAATTTATTTCGCGAAACCCCTTGCGCAGAACGCGGGAGGTGCCTAGAATCACGCCTCTTTCGCGCTCACGGCAACGCGGCGCGGAAGGGGGAAACGGAGCTGGTTGGCGGTCCTGTTGGGACACCCGGTCAGCGAAGGAAGATGAACCCCGCAGTCGCAACGATGTAGTAAAAAAAGTTGTTGACGAACTGCGAAACAGTGTTCATAATCTCGTTTCTCTGCTGCTGACAACGCAGCGCTGCTGAGAAAGGCGAAGTGCTTCTCGCAGAAATGCTCTTTAAAAATTAACAGCCGATAAGTGTGGGCGCTTGATGACCGCGAGCCGATCTTCGGATCGGATTAGCAAAAGTATCAAGAGTCTCACACTAAAGTAAGTCAGGTTTATGAAGCAATTCATATTCCTGTCAGCTTTGAGTGAGCGACCGGTTCTACGGAACCGAAAACAGTAACAGGTTTGAACTGAAGAGTTTGATCCTGGCTCAGATTGAACGCTGGCGGCATGCCTTACACATGCAAGTCGAACGGCAGCACGGGTGCTTGCACCTGGTGGCGAGTGGCGAACGGGTGAGTAATACATCGGAACATGTCCTGTAGTGGGGGATAGCCCGGCGAAAGCCGGATTAATACCGCATACGATCTACGGATGAAAGCGGGGGATCTTCGGACCTCGCGCTATAGGGTTGGCCGATGGCTGATTAGCTAGTTGGTGGGGTAAAGGCCTACCAAGGCGACGATCAGTAGCTGGTCTGAGAGGACGACCAGCCACACTGGGACTGAGACACGGCCCAGACTCCTACGGGAGGCAGCAGTGGGGAATTTTGGACAATGGGGGAAACCCTGATCCAGCAATGCCGCGTGTGTGAAGAAGGCCTTCGGGTTGTAAAGCACTTTTGTCCGGAAAGAAATCCTCTGCCCTAATATGGCGGGGGGATGACGGTACCGGAAGAATAAGCACCGGCTAACTACGTGCCAGCAGCCGCGGTAATACGTAGGGTGCGAGCGTTAATCGGAATTACTGGGCGTAAAGCGTGCGCAGGCGGTTTGCTAAGACCGATGTGAAATCCCCGGGCTCAACCTGGGAACTGCATTGGTGACTGGCAGGCTAGAGTATGGCAGAGGGGGGTAGAATTCCACGTGTAGCAGTGAAATGCGTAGAGATGTGGAGGAATACCGATGGCGAAGGCAGCCCCCTGGGCCAATACTGACGCTCATGCACGAAAGCGTGGGGAGCAAACAGGATTAGATACCCTGGTAGTCCACGCCCTAAACGATGTCAACTAGTTGTTGGGGATTCATTTCCTTAGTAACGTAGCTAACGCGTGAAGTTGACCGCCTGGGGAGTACGGTCGCAAGATTAAAACTCAAAGGAATTGACGGGGACCCGCACAAGCGGTGGATGATGTGGATTAATTCGATGCAACGCGAAAAACCTTACCTACCCTTGACATGGTCGGAATCCTGAAGAGATTCGGGAGTGCTCGAAAGAGAACCGGCGCACAGGTGCTGCATGGCTGTCGTCAGCTCGTGTCGTGAGATGTTGGGTTAAGTCCCGCAACGAGCGCAACCCTTGTCCTTAGTTGCTACGCAAGAGCACTCTAAGGAGACTGCCGGTGACAAACCGGAGGAAGGTGGGGATGACGTCAAGTCCTCATGGCCCTTATGGGTAGGGCTTCACACGTCATACAATGGTCGGAACAGAGGGTCGCCAACCCGCGAGGGGGAGCTAATCCCAGAAAACCGATCGTAGTCCGGATTGCACTCTGCAACTCGAGTGCATGAAGCTGGAATCGCTAGTAATCGCGGATCAGCATGCCGCGGTGAATACGTTCCCGGGTCTTGTACACACCGCCCGTCACACCATGGGAGTGGGTTTTACCAGAAGTGGCTAGTCTAACCGCAAGGAGGACGGTCACCACGGTAGGATTCATGACTGGGGTGAAGTCGTAACAAGGTAGCCGTATCGGAAGGTGCGGCTGGATCACCTCCTTTCTAGAGCTATCTCGCACAAGTTGAGCGCTCACGCTTATCGGCTGTAAATCAAGACAGACTCAGGGGTCTGTAGCTCAGTCGGTTAGAGCACCGTCTTGATAAGGCGGGGGTCGTTGGTTCGAATCCAACCAGACCCACCAATTGTCTGGCGGAACACACCTGAGGAAGTCTCTGTACATGGGGGCATAGCTCAGCTGGGAGAGCACCTGCTTTGCAAGCAGGGGGTCGTCGGTTCGATCCCGTCTGCCTCCACCAATCTTCAATGACAAGCGTTCGACGTGGTCGAATCCTTGTCATTGGCGATTGAGCCAGTCAGAGTGATATGAGTAACACCATATCGGCTGTCGTTCTTTAACAATCTGGAAGAAGTAAGTAATTTGGATAGCGGAAGCGTCTTTGAGATGGACGTGAAAACTATCCGGGTTGTGATTGTATCGATGTATCTCAAGATGATTCGAACTTCATGTTCGGCTCAATTGGAATACGGCACAACGCGAGAACTCAACCTGTAACGAGACAGACTCGTTATAGGGTCAAGCGAACAAGTGCATGTGGTGGATGCCTTGGCGATCACAGGCGATGAAGGACGCGGTAGCCTGCGAAAAGCTACGGGGAGCTGGCAAACAAGCTTTGATCCGTAGATGTCCGAATGGGGAAACCCACTCCTTTTGGAGTATCCATAGCTGAATACATAGGCTATGTGAAGCGAACGCGGTGAACTGAAACATCTAAGTAACCGCAGGAAAAGAAATCAACCGAGATTCCCAAAGTAGTGGCGAGCGAAATGGGATGAGCCTTGTACTCTTTATTTGTATTGTTAGCCGAACGCTCTGGAAAGTGCGGCCATAGCAGGTGATAGCCCTGTAGGCGAAAACAGTATGAAAGAACTAAGTGTACGACAAGTAGGGCGGGACACGTGAAATCCTGTCTGAAGATGGGGGGACCATCCTCCAAGGCTAAATACTCGTGATCGACCGATAGTGAACCAGTACCGTGAGGGAAAGGCGAAAAGAACCCCGGGAGGGGAGTGAAATAGATCCTGAAACCGCATGCATACAAACAGTCGGAGCCTCGCAAGGGGTGACGGCGTACCTTTTGTATAATGGGTCAGCGACTTACGTTCAGTAGCAAGCTTAACCGTATAGGGCAGGCGTAGCGAAAGCGAGTCCGAATAGGGCGTTCAGTTGCTGGGCGTAGACCCGAAACCAAGTGATCTATCCATGGCCAGGATGAAGGTGCGGTAACACGTACTGGAGGTCCGAACCCACTAACGTTGAAAAGTTAGGGGATGAGCTGTGGATAGGGGTGAAAGGCTAAACAAACTTGGAAATAGCTGGTTCTCTCCGAAAACTATTTAGGTAGTGCCTCGTGTCTCACCTTCGGGGGTAGAGCACTGTCATGGTTGGGGGGTCTATTGCAGATTACCCCGCCATAGCAAACTCCGAATACCGAAGAGTGCAATCACGGGAGACAGACATCGGGTGCTAACGTCCGGTGTCAAGAGGGAAACAACCCAGACCGCCAGCTAAGGTCCCCAAATATAGCTAAGTGGGAAACGAAGTGGGAAGGCTAAAACAGTCAGGAGGTTGGCTTAGAAGCAGCCACCCTTTAAAGAAAGCGTAATAGCTCACTGATCGAGTCGTCCTGCGCGGAAGATGTAACGGGGCTAAGCTATATACCGAAGCTGCGGATGCGTGCTTGGCACGCATGGTAGGAGAGCGTTCCGTAAGCCTGCGAAGGTGCGTTGAAAAGCGTGCTGGAGGTATCGGAAGTGCGAATGCTGACATGAGTAGCGATAAAGGGGGTGAAAGGCCCCCTCGCCGTAAGCCCAAGGTTTCCTACGCAACGTTCATCGGCGTAGGGTGAGTCGGCCCCTAAGGCGAGGCAGAAATGCGTAGCTGATGGGAAGCAGGTCAATATTCCTGCACCATTGTTAGATGCGATGGGGGGACGGATCGCGGAAGGTTGTCCGGGTGTTGGAAGTCCCGGTCGCTGCATTGGAGAAGGCGCTTAGGCAAATCCGGGCGCGGAATTCAAGGGTGTGGCGCGAGCTTCTTAGGAAGCGAAGCAATTGGAAGTGGTTCCAAGAAAAGCCTCTAAGCTTCAGTCTAACGATGACCGTACCGCAAACCGACACAGGTGGGCGAGATGAGTATTCTAAGGCGCTTGAGAGAACTCGGGAGAAGGAACTCGGCAAATTGGTACCGTAACTTCGGGATAAGGTACGCCCTTGTAGCTTGACCAGCCTGCGCTGGAAGGGTGAAGGGGTTGCAATAAACTGGTGGCTGCGACTGTTTAATAAAAACACAGCACTCTGCAAACACGAAAGTGGACGTATAGGGTGTGACGCCTGCCCGGTGCCGGAAGATTAAATGATGGGGTGCAAGCTCTTGATTGAAGTCCCGGTAAACGGCGGCCGTAACTATAACGGTCCTAAGGTAGCGAAATTCCTTGTCGGGTAAGTTCCGACCTGCACGAATGGCGTAACGATGGCCACACTGTCTCCTCCCGAGACTCAGCGAAGTTGAAGTGTTTGTGATGATGCAATCTACCCGCGGCTAGACGGAAAGACCCCATGAACCTTTACTGTAGCTTTGCATTGGACTTTGAACCGATCTGTGTAGGATAGGTGGGAGGCTATGAAACCGGAACGCTAGTTTCGGTGGAGCCGTCCTTGAAATACCACCCTGGTTTGTTTGAGGTTCTAACCTTGGCCCGTGATCCGGGTCGGGGACAGTGCATGGTAGGCAGTTTGACTGGGGCGGTCTCCTCCCAAAGCGTAACGGAGGAGTACGAAGGTACGCTAGGTACGGTCGGAAATCGTGCTGATAGTGCAATGGCATAAGCGTGCTTAACTGCGAGACCGACAAGTCGAGCAGGTGCGAAAGCAGGTCATAGTGATCCGGTGGTTCTGTATGGAAGGGCCATCGCTCAACGGATAAAAGGTACTCTGGGGATAACAGGCTGATACCGCCCAAGAGTTCATATCGACGGCGGTGTTTGGCACCTCGATGTCGGCTCATCTCATCCTGGGGCTGTAGCCGGTCCCAAGGGTATGGCTGTTCGCCATTTAAAGAGGTACGTGAGCTGGGTTTAAAACGTCGTGAGACAGTTTGGTCCCTATCTGCCGTGGGCGTTGGATATTTGAAGGGGGCTGCTCCTAGTACGAGAGGACCGGAGTGGACGAACCTCTGGTGTACCGGTTGTCACGCCAGTGGCATCGCCGGGTAGCTATGTTCGGAAGAGATAACCGCTGAAAGCATCTAAGCGGGAAACTCGCCTTAAGATGAGATATCCCTGGGGACTAGATCCCCTTGAAGGGTCGTTCGAGACCAGGACGTTGATAGGTCAGGTGTGTAAGCGCAGTAATGCGTTCAGCTAACTGATACTAATTGCCCGTAAGGCTTGATCCTATAACAAGTCTGTTTTACAGCGGTTGAATGACCGCGATGTGTGCGATACGCACAACCTAAATTACTGCTTCTTCCAAGATTGGTCGCGCTGCGAAGCGACGCGACAACCCTCTTTGCCTGATGACCATAGCGAGTCGGTCCCACCCCTTCCCATCCCGAACAGGACCGTGAAACGACTCTACGCCGATGATAGTGCGGATTCCCGTGTGAAAGTAGGTAATCGTCAGGCTCCCTAAGCCAGAAACCCCCGCCCAAAAGGCGGGGGTTTTTGCATTTCTGCGCCGGATCTGCACGGCGCGCGCTGGCGTGCCAAAACGTAAGCCATCGTTCTGTCCGGGCGCTCCGGGTTGCCGACGCGGATCGGCGCTACGGCCGGTCGATCAATGCACTGGCCTTGCTGCTCGTGTGCCGCTGCACGGCACCATCTCTCGGCTATTCAGCCATCCCCGGCCGCACCGAACACCAGCTGGAAACTACGCGACGTCCGCCGCATGTCTGCGGCAGAAGCGTCGGCGCCGTGCAGCCTTTCTGGTCACGTCCCGGGCGTCGGCAATGCAAGTGTCGCAGCGCGAACGTGGGACGCTCAGGGCGTTATGCAGGGTAGCTTGAACGGCTGTTCGGTGCCAATGCAGCCAGAAGCCGAGTTGAGCCGAGCGAACAGACGGACATGAGCCAGTTTCGTTGACCGGCCGACCGCGAGGCTGATACTCATGGCAGCGTGCGCGGTGCGAGCAAAAGCGCGCGAACGTCGCGCCACGGCAGGAGCACGCCTTCGCCCCGGCAGTTTCTCTCGGCCTCCGAATACGCATTGAACGCGGCAAAGAGTCCTTCCTTCCTGGGCGAAAGCAGGAGTGACCACTTCCAATTCGCCATCTTCTTCGCGCCCTGGTTGCGACATTGCGAGCCGTCACATTCAAAGCTTCGGAACGCTTCGTCAACGCATGCCTTGTCATCGCGCTCGTCCGCAGCGCGTCTTAGCGCGAGCGACACGACGTCGTTTCCTTTCGTGAAGTCGAAGGTTTCGATTCCGGCGGCCGGAAAGCGAACCGTTCGAGTCCAGTCGAGGGGATTGCCGGTCGCGAGATCGTAGGTCGTGGTATTCCAGCCGCTTGACGGGTGAGCTGCGCCTGGCCAATCCCAATAGCATGTCGCGTCGACCGTGAACAATCGGGTATTGGCGAATGCCACCGTCGGTGTGCAGCTCGAGTCGCCTTTCGGTCGCGCCATGAGTGCCAGGCCGACCGTCTCCCGAAACACGCGATCGAGCTCTGCGTTGATGGTTCGCATTGCTTCCGCGGATGGCCCGCTCGTCAACTGAGGAGCGGTTGCGCCACTTCGCTTTTCGGTGATGAATCGCCAGGTGACGGCGCGATCAGCCGACGTCTTCTTGTGTGCGGAATTCTCCGTCGGCCCTTCCACCCGCAAGCAATCGTAACCGCGTTCGGTTGCCGACGATCCGTGAAAGTTCGCGTCGCAGGTGGCGCTCGTGCGCGCCAGCCGGATCGGCAGGGTGGTGACCGTCCGCGCGCTTTTACGCCACGTCCCGGATGCCGATCCGGATGCGAACGAGAGGGACCAGACGCCGGTCGGCTCGGCACAGGCGCTTGGTTCGTCGCCGCCGCCGGAAAGGGGGCACTCAATGAATTCCCCCGCGTTGACGGTCGGGACCAGACCAATGTCGACGCCTTGCGAGCGATAGAAGTAACGGCCGATCGCCTGCTTGTCGTGCTGGTAGAAACGTAGAACGATCGGCGACTTGCCGATCGTGCCGCGGTAGAGGCTTTCATCCGGCGCGGCGTGCGCGATGTGCGTGACGAGTGAGGCGGCGATCAGCAGCGCGCATAAGAGGCGCATGGAAGCTCCTGGTGTCGGGTTCGAGTCGAGCGCCCGGCGTTCCGTTGGTGTCGCAGGCTGCGCATTTGGATCCGGACCCTACACAGACTAACGTGGCGCAACGAAGGGCGCCAGCCGCCGCTGAGTCGCAACGCTCGAGCATCGGGAACGAAGAAATGAGCGTGCCTTGGCATGCGCGGCCATGCGTTCGTGCGACACGGTTGACTGCGGTTGCCACTATGCGCAGCGGTTGGCGGTGTTGGACTGAAAAAGGTGCCGGATCTGGGGCGCATCCGAAATGTGGATGCGAGCGGGCCGCTTCGATCACAAGGGGCGTCTCGCGTGCGCAAAAGAAGGTCTGATCACGTTCGGCACGAAATTTGCGGTTTTTTTGCGTTTACCCGCTTGGCTTTATCGCGCGAAGGTCGTATGATGGCGGTCTTCCGATTTTTCAGCGTGAACTCAGGTTCGCGACGGAACGGTCGGAGTCTGACGAAGATGCGTGCATCGGTGCGCCAGGTGTGACTTTCGTCGTTTGCGAGGGCGTTATCGCTCGACGCGGCGCCGATGAGAGGCTTGGGGCATATCGGTCGGGTGCTGGTGAAGAGAATGAAAATAATCTTCGCGGTGTGCTTGACAAAGGTTCGATGCACCCCCATAATCGTCAGTTCTCTACGGAGGGGTGCCCGAGTGGCTAAAGGGGGCAGACTGTAAATCTGTTGGCTTACGCCTACGTTGGTTCGAATCCAACCTCCTCCACCAAGACATCAACGCAGAGAGCGGTAGGGAATCGTTAGTGGCCCGCGCGGGTGTAGCTCAATGGTAGAGCAGAAGCCTTCCAAGCTTACGACGAGGGTTCGATTCCCTTCACCCGCTCCAGTCTGTGCAGTTGAAGCATGAAATCGCCCATGTGGCTCAGTGGTAGAGCACTCCCTTGGTAAGGGAGAGGTCGGCAGTTCGATCCTGCCCATGGGCACCAGCAGTATAGTCAGTGTCTGTTTGCGCGCGGCGCAACATGTGAAATTCCTTTCGGGAGTTGAAAATGGCCAAGGAAAAATTCGAGCGGACCAAGCCGCACGTGAACGTTGGTACGATTGGTCACGTTGACCACGGCAAGACGACGCTGACGGCGGCGATCACGACCGTGCTGACGAAGAAGTTCGGCGGCGAAGCGAAGGCATACGACCAGATCGACGCGGCGCCGGAAGAAAAGGCACGTGGTATCACGATCAACACCGCGCACGTCGAGTACGAAACGGCTAACCGCCACTACGCACACGTCGACTGCCCGGGCCACGCTGACTACGTGAAGAACATGATCACGGGCGCGGCGCAGATGGACGGCGCAATCCTGGTGTGCTCGGCAGCAGACGGCCCGATGCCGCAAACGCGTGAGCACATCCTGCTGGCGCGTCAGGTTGGCGTTCCGTACATCATCGTGTTCCTGAACAAGTGCGACATGGTGGACGACGCTGAACTGCTCGAGCTGGTCGAGATGGAAGTTCGCGAACTGCTGTCGAAGTACGACTTCCCGGGCGACGACACGCCGATCGTGAAGGGTTCGGCAAAGCTGGCGCTGGAAGGCGACACGGGCGAGCTGGGCGAAGTGGCGATCATGAACCTGGCAGACGCGCTGGACACGTACATCCCGACGCCGGAGCGCGCGGTTGACGGTGCGTTCCTGATGCCGGTGGAAGACGTGTTCTCGATCTCGGGCCGTGGTACGGTGGTGACGGGTCGTGTCGAGCGCGGCATCGTGAAGGTCGGCGAAGAAATCGAAATCGTCGGTATCAAGCCGACGGTGAAGACGACCTGCACGGGCGTGGAAATGTTCCGCAAGCTGCTGGACCAAGGTCAGGCAGGCGACAACGTCGGTATCCTGCTGCGCGGCACGAAGCGTGAAGACGTGGAGCGCGGCCAGGTTCTGGCGAAGCCGGGTTCGATCACGCCGCACACGCACTTCACGGCTGAAGTGTACGTGCTGAGCAAGGACGAAGGCGGCCGTCACACGCCGTTCTTCAACAACTACCGTCCGCAGTTCTACTTCCGTACGACGGACGTGACGGGCTCGATCGAGCTGCCGAAGGACAAGGAAATGGTGATGCCGGGCGACAACGTGTCGATCACGGTGAAGCTGATTGCGCCGATCGCGATGGAAGAAGGTCTGCGCTTCGCAATCCGCGAAGGCGGCCGTACCGTCGGCGCAGGCGTTGTCGCCAAGATCATCGAGTAAGCCAGTTATTCGTTGATCGACAGTTTTGGGGCTGGCATCGGCCAGTCCCAACATGGTCTAGGGGTATAGCTCAACTGGCAGAGCGTCGGTCTCCAAAACCGAAGGTTGGGGGTTCGATTCCCTCTGCCCCTGCCAAAAAATCGCCACGTGTTCTACGTGGCATTTGTTTTAAGGTGTTATGGCGAATCCATCCGTCGAAACTGTAAATACCTCCGGCGATAAGCTGATGCTGGCCCTGGGCGTATTGTTGGTCTTGGCCGGATTCGTGGGCTTCTTCTGGCTGGGCGGCCAGGAGTGGTATGTCCGCGGTGCCGCATTGACGGTGGGGTTGATCGCCGGCGTGGCCGTCGGTCTGATGTCGGCGCCTGGCAAGAGCCTGATCGCATTTGCCAAGGATTCGTACAAGGAAGTCCGGAAGGTCGTTTGGCCCACCCGCAAGGAAGCAACGCAAACCACGCTCGTCGTGTTCGGTTTCGTGCTCGTGATGGCGATTTTCCTCTGGTTGAGCGACAAGTCCATCGAGTGGGTGATTTTCTCGGCGATTCTGGGTTGGAAATGATATGAGCGATACTCCGGCATCCCCGAGCGGAAAGCGTTGGTACGTTGTGCACGCCTACTCCGGCATGGAGAAGAGCGTGCAACGTGCGCTTCAGGAGCGCATTGAACGTGCTGGCATGCAGGACAAATTCGGTCAGATCCTGGTTCCGACCGAAGAAGTGGTCGAAGTCAAGGGTGGCCACAAGGCTGTGACCGAGCGTCGTTTCTTCCCCGGCTACGTGCTGGTGGAAATGGAAATGACGGACGAAACGTGGCACCTCGTGAAGAATACCGCGAAGGTCACCGGTTTCGTCGGTGGTGCGCGTAACCGCCCGACGCCGATTTCCCCCAAGGAAGTCGAGAAGATCATGTCGCAGATGCAGGAGGGCGTGGAGAAGCCGCGCCCGAAGACCCTGTTCGAGGTCGGCGAGATGGTTCGGGTCAAGGAAGGCCCGTTCACGGATTTCAATGGCACCGTCGAAGAAGTGAACTACGAAAAATCGCGTGTGCGTGTGTCGGTCACCATCTTCGGTCGCGCTACTCCGGTCGAGCTCGAGTTCGGCCAGGTCGAAAAAGTTTGATCCCGATTCGGTGGGCAGCCTCGGCTGCCCACCTTCGCGCTTACGGCCCGCGTCATGGCTGTTGAGGAGCGTCAGTAGCCGAGCGGCGAACGCGCGTTATCACTCACCGAGCGCCGCTTGGCGTTCCAACGAGGTTTTCAAATGGCAAAGAAGATTGTCGGCTTTATCAAGCTGCAGATCCCTGCAGGTAAAGCCAACCCGTCGCCGCCGGTCGGTCCGGCACTGGGCCAGCGCGGCCTGAACATCATGGAGTTCTGCAAGGCGTTCAACGCGCAGACTCAAGGCATGGAGCCGGGTCTGCCGGTGCCGGTGGTCATCACGGCATACGCTGACAAGAGCTTCACGTTCGTGATGAAGACGCCGCCGGCGACCGTCCTGATCAAGAAGGCGGCGAAGGTGGACAAGGGCTCGAGCAAGCCGCACACCGACAAGGTCGGTTCGATCACGCGCGCTCAAGCCGAAGAAATCGCGAAGACCAAGATGCCGGACCTCACGGCAGCTGATCTGGACGCAGCCGTTCGCACCATCGCTGGTAGCGCACGCTCGATGGGCATCACCGTGGAGGGTGTGTAAATGGCTAAGATCTCCAAGCGCCGTCAGGCATTTGCCGCCAAGGTCGACCGTCAGAAGCTGTACGCGATCGAAGACGCACTCGCACTCGTGAAGGAATGCGCGAGCGCGAAGTTCAACGAGTCGATCGACGTCGCAGTTCAGCTCGGCATCGATGCGAAGAAGTCGGACCAGGTCGTTCGTGGTTCGGTCGTTCTGCCGGCAGGTACGGGCAAGTCGGTTCGCGTTGCCGTGTTCGCGCAAGGCGAGAAGGCCGAGCAGGCACGTGCAGCAGGCGCGGAAATCGTCGGTATGGAAGACCTGGCTGAGCAGATCAAGGCTGGCCAGATGGACTTCGACATCGTGATCGCTTCGCCGGACACGATGCGTATCGTCGGTACGCTGGGCCAGATCCTCGGCCCGCGCGGCCTGATGCCGAACCCGAAGGTCGGCACCGTGACGCCGGACGTCGCGACCGCCGTCAAGAACGCGAAGGCTGGCCAGGTCCAGTTCCGCGTCGACAAGGCCGGTATCATCCACGCAACGATCGGCCGTGCATCGTTCGAGTCGACCGCGCTGCGTTCCAACCTGTCGGCGCTGATCGAAGCGCTGCAGAAGGCGAAGCCGGCAACGAGCAAGGGCGTGTACCTGCGCAAGATCGCACTGTCGAGCACGATGGGCGTCGGCGTGCGTGTCGACCAGGCTACGCTGGCCGCGCAGTAAGCAAGAAATTCGGGCCGCTTCGCATCGCGTAGCGGCCCTAAAGGGCTTTGGGCGGTTGTCCGTGCAGTAGGCGGGCAACCGGTTATCAAAGACCGTTGGTGGGAGAGCAGCAGTCAGGCGATCCCTTAATTCAAGCCAACGCAGATGGCGAACCCGAAAAAGTTTTGCAGTGGTGAAGCCGCAGGCCGCGAAGCGATTCGCGGCGTGAGGTGGAAATACTCCTAACGAGTCGGACGCCGTTGTTGAACGAGGTACGTGTGGTTTCGCCATACCGGCAGGCTGAACGTATCGTTTCTGGAGGCTAACCGTGCCGCTTAATAGAGAAGACAAGCAAGCCGTCGTCGCTGAGGTTGCCGCGCAAGTCGCGAAGGCCCAGACCGTTGTGCTGGCTGAGTATCGTGGAATTGCGGTTGGCGATCTGACCAAGCTGCGCGCGAAAGCGCGTGAGCAACAGGTTTACCTGCGCGTGTTGAAGAACACGCTGGCGCGCCGCGCCGTCGAAGGTACGCCGTTTGCTCCGCTGGCAGAGCAGATGACTGGCCCCCTGATCTACGGCATCTCGGAAGATGCAATTGCTGCTGCGAAAGTCGTCAACGACTTCAGCAAGAGCAATGACAAGTTGGTCATCAAGGCTGGTTCGTTCGATGGCAAGGTGATGGACCAAGCTGGCGTGCAAGCGCTGGCAAGCATCCCGAGCCGCGAGGAACTGCTCTCGAAGCTGCTGTTCGTTATGCAATCGCCTGTTTCCGGCTTTGCGCGCGCTCTCGCCGCGCTGGCTGAGAAGAAGCAAGCCGAAGCTGCGTAATCGAACGCACATCAGCGTCACTGATCGCTGGCTGTATCCGTATTCAATTTAGGAGTATTTCAAATGGCAATCGCAAAAGAAGACATCCTGGCAGCAGTCGAAGGGATGACCGTTCTGGAACTGAACGAACTGGTCAAGGCGTTCGAAGAGAAGTTCGGCGTGTCGGCAGCTGCTGTTGCAGTCGCTGGCCCGGCAGGCGGCGGCGCTGCTGCTGCTGCTGAAGAGAAGACCGAATTCACGGTCGTTCTGGCTGAAGCCGGCGCCAACAAGGTTTCGGTCATCAAGGCAGTTCGCGAACTGACGGGCCTGGGCCTGAAGGAAGCGAAGGACCTGGTTGACGGTGCACCGAAGCCCGTCAAGGAAGGCGTCGACAAGGCTGCTGCTGAGGAAGCCAAGAAGAAGCTGGAAGAAGCAGGCGCGAAGGTCGAAGTCAAGTAAGTTCCGACGCGCTGTGCGAAGGCTGGCGGTATTTCCACCGCCGGCCTTTTTGTGCTTTGTGGGGACGTTATTCTGGCACTCTTTCTGGAGCCCGAATAAAACGCCCCCAGAAGCCAAAGATAACCGTCTAATCGTCGTGAATGCGTTGCGATTGGCGTTTCTCTTTGTCTTCTGAAGCGACTGCAGAAGGCAAGTTTGGTCGGGTAGCGGGCAACACAGGCATCCGCTGCCGTCAGCCAGCGGTTGGTAGCGGCCAACCACCAAGCTTCTCGGCTCGTTCAAGCCGTCGGACGGCCATCGGGTCTCAGTCGGTGAACACTCGGGTTTGACACGTCCAGGTATTCCGCCTCGATAGCACCCGCCGTGATTCGGAGATCGTATGCAATATTCCTTCACCGAGAAGAAGCGCATTCGCAAGAGTTTCGCGAAGCGCCCCATCGTTCACCAAGTTCCTTTCCTGCTGGCCACCCAGCTTGAATCATTCAGCACGTTTCTGCAAGCTGATGTGCTGACGGCGCAACGCAAGCCTGAGGGTTTGCAGGCCGCTTTCACATCCGTATTTCCCATTGTTTCGCACAATGGCTTCGCGCGTCTCGAGTTCGTGAGCTACGCGCTGTCCTCGCCGGCGTTCAACATCAAGGAATGCCAACAGCGGGGCCTGACGTACTGCTCCGCGCTGCGCGCGAAGGTGCGTCTCGTCATCCTCGACAAGGAATCGCCGAACAAGCCGGTCGTCAAGGAAGTGAAGGAGCAGGAAGTGTACATGGGCGAAATTCCGCTCATGACGCCGACGGGCTCGTTCGTCATCAACGGCACCGAGCGCGTGATCGTCTCGCAGCTGCACCGTTCGCCGGGCGTGTTCTTCGAACACGACAAGGGCAAGACGCACAGCTCGGGCAAGCTGCTGTTCTCGGCACGGATCATTCCGTACCGCGGCTCGTGGCTCGACTTCGAATTCGATCCGAAGGACATCCTGTATTTCCGCGTCGACCGTCGCCGCAAGATGCCGGTCACGATCCTGCTGAAGGCGATCGGCCTCACGCCGGAACAGATCCTCGCGAACTTCTTCGTGTTCGACAACTTCACGCTGATGGACGAAGGCGCGCAACTCGAGTTCGTGCCGGAACGTCTGCGCGGTGAAGTCGCGCGTTTCGACATCACGGATCGCGACGGCAAGGTCATCGTCCAGAAGGACAAGCGGATCAACGCGAAGCACATTCGCGATCTCGACGCCGCGAAGACCAAGTTCATCTCGGTGCCGGAAGACTACCTGCTCGGTCGCGTGCTGGCGAAGAACGTCGTCGACGGCGACACCGGCGAAGTGATCGCGAACGCGAACGACGAAGTCACGGAAAGCGTGCTCGAGAAGCTGCGCGAAGCGGGCATCAAGGACATCCAGACGCTCTACACGAACGACCTGGATCAGGGCCCGTACATCTCGTCGACGCTGCGTGTCGACGAAACGACCGACAAGACGGCCGCGCGCATTGCGATCTATCGCATGATGCGTCCGGGCGAGCCGCCGACCGAAGAAGCGGTCGAGGCGCTGTTCAACCGCCTGTTCTACAGCGAAGAAGCGTACGACCTGTCGAAGGTCGGCCGCATGAAGTTCAACCGCCGCGTCGGCCGTGACGAGATCACCGGCCCGATGACGCTGCAGGACGACGACATCCTCGCGACGATCAAGATCCTCGTCGAGCTGCGCAACGGCAAGGGCGAAGTGGACGATATCGACCACCTCGGCAACCGTCGCGTGCGTTGCGTCGGCGAACTGGCGGAGAACCAGTTCCGCGCCGGTCTCGTGCGTGTCGAGCGCGCGGTCAAGGAACGCCTCGGCCAGGCCGAAAGCGAAAACCTGATGCCGCACGACCTGATCAACTCGAAGCCGATTTCGTCGGCGATCCGCGAGTTCTTCGGCTCGTCGCAGCTGTCGCAGTTCATGGACCAGACCAACCCGCTGTCGGAAATCACGCACAAGCGCCGTGTTTCCGCACTGGGCCCGGGCGGTCTGACGCGCGAGCGCGCAGGCTTCGAAGTCCGCGACGTGCACCCGACCCACTACGGCCGCGTGTGCCCGATCGAGACGCCGGAAGGTCCGAACATCGGTCTGATCAACTCGCTCGCACTGTATGCGCACCTGAACGAGTACGGCTTCCTCGAGACGCCGTACCGCAAGGTCGTGGACAGCAAGGTGACCGACCAGATCGACTATCTGTCGGCGATCGAGGAAGGCCGCTACATGATCGCGCAGGCGAACGCCGCGATCGACGAGAACGGCACGCTGGTCGACGAACTCGTGTCGTCGCGCGAAGCCGGCGAAACGATGATGGTCACGCCGGACCGCATCCAGTACATGGACGTCGCGCCGTCGCAGATCGTGTCGGTTGCAGCATCGCTGATTCCGTTCCTGGAGCACGATGACGCGAACCGTGCACTGATGGGCTCGAACATGCAGCGTCAGGCCGTGCCGTGTCTGCGTCCGGAGAAGCCGGTCGTCGGTACGGGCATCGAGCGCACCTGCGCGGTCGACTCGGGCACGACGGTCCAGGCGTTCCGCGGCGGCGTCGTCGACTATGTCGACGCAGGCCGTATCGTGATTCGCGTGAACGACGACGAAGCGGTCGCAGGTGAAGTCGGTGTCGACATCTACAACCTGATCAAGTACACGCGTTCGAACCAGAACACGAACATCAACCAGCGTCCGATCGTGAAGATGGGCGACAAGGTCTCGCGCGGCGACGTGCTGGCCGACGGCGCCTCGACGGACCTGGGCGAGCTCGCGCTCGGCCAGAACATGCTGATCGCGTTCATGCCGTGGAACGGCTACAACTTCGAGGATTCGATCCTGATCTCGGAGAAGGTCGTGGCCGACGATCGCTACACGTCGATCCACATCGAAGAGCTGAACGTCGTTGCACGCGACACGAAGCTCGGGCCGGAAGAAATCACGCGCGACATCTCGAACCTGGCGGAAGTCCAGCTCGGCCGTCTCGACGAATCGGGCATCGTGTACATCGGTGCGGAAGTCGAAGCGGGCGACGTGCTGGTCGGCAAGGTGACGCCGAAGGGCGAAACCCAGCTGACGCCGGAAGAGAAGCTGCTGCGCGCGATCTTCGGCGAGAAGGCATCGGATGTGAAGGACACGTCGCTGCGCGTGCCGTCGGGCATGAGCGGCACCGTGATCGACGTCCAGGTCTTCACGCGTGAAGGCATCCAGCGCGACAAGCGTGCGCAACAGATCATCGACGACGAACTGAAGCGCTACCGTCTCGACCTGAACGACCAGCTGCGCATCGTGGAAGGCGACGCGTTCCAGCGTCTCGCGCGCATGCTCGTCGGCAAGGTCGCGAACGGCGGTCCGAAGAAGCTCGCGAAGGGCACGAAGATCGACCAGGCTTACCTGGAAGACCTCGACCACTACCACTGGTTCGACATCCGCCTGGCGGACGACGAGGCAGCGGCGCAGCTCGAAGCGATCAAGAACTCGATCGAAGAGAAGCGTCACCAGTTCGATCTCGCGTTCGAAGAGAAGCGCAAGAAGCTCACGCAAGGCGATGAACTGCCGCCGGGCGTGCTGAAGATGGTCAAGGTGTACCTCGCGGTGAAGCGCCGCCTGCAGCCTGGCGACAAGATGGCAGGCCGTCACGGCAACAAGGGTGTCGTGTCGAAGATCGTCCCGATCGAAGACATGCCGTACATGGCCGATGGCCGTCCGGCAGACGTCGTGCTGAACCCGCTCGGCGTGCCGTCGCGGATGAACGTGGGGCAGGTTCTCGAAGTGCACCTCGGCTGGGCCGCGAAGGGCCTCGGCTGGCGTATCGGCGAAATGCTGCAGCGTCAGGCGAAGATCGAGGAACTGCGCGTGTTCCTGACGAAGATCTACAACGAGTCGGGCCGCCAGGAAGACCTGGAAAGCTTCACCGACGACGAGATCCTCGAACTCGCGAAGAACCTGCGCGAAGGCGTGCCGTTCGCAACGCCGGTGTTCGACGGTGCGACCGAGGAAGAAATGGGCAAGATGCTCGACCTCGCGTTCCCGGACGACATCGCGGAACAGCTCGGCATGAACCCGTCGAAGAACCAGGTCCGCCTGTACGACGGCCGCACGGGTGAAATGTTCGAACGTCGCGTGACGCTCGGCTACATGCACTACCTGAAGCTGCACCACTTGGTCGACGACAAGATGCACGCGCGTTCGACGGGCCCGTACTCGCTCGTGACGCAGCAGCCGCTGGGCGGCAAGGCGCAGTTCGGTGGCCAGCGTTTCGGTGAAATGGAAGTGTGGGCGCTCGAAGCGTACGGCGCATCGTACGTGCTGCAGGAAATGCTGACGGTGAAGTCGGACGACGTGAACGGCCGGACCAAGGTGTACGAAAACCTGGTCAAGGGCGATCACGTGATCGATGCAGGCATGCCGGAATCCTTCAACGTGCTCGTGAAGGAAATCCGCTCGCTCGGTATCGACATCGATCTCGACCGCAATTAATCGGACTACGGAGAGAAAGCAATGAAAGCTCTGCTCGATCTATTCAAGCAAGTCCAACAGGAAGAAGTTTTCGACGCGATCAAGATCGGTCTGGCCTCGCCGGACAAGATCCGCTCGTGGTCGTTCGGCGAAGTGAAGAAGCCGGAGACCATCAACTACCGTACGTTCAAGCCGGAACGCGATGGTCTGTTCTGCGCGAAGATCTTCGGGCCGATCAAGGACTACGAGTGCCTGTGCGGCAAGTACAAGCGCCTGAAGCATCGCGGCGTGATCTGCGAGAAGTGCGGCGTCGAAGTGACGCTGGCGAAGGTGCGTCGCGAGCGCATGGGCCACATCGAGCTGGCCTCGCCGGTCGCGCACATCTGGTTCCTGAAGTCGCTGCCGTCGCGTCTGGGCATGGTGCTCGACATGACGCTGCGCGACATCGAGCGCGTGCTGTACTTCGAAGCGTACGTGGTGATCGAACCGGGCATGACGCCGCTGAAGGCGCGGCAGATCATGACCGAAGAGGATTACTACAACAAGGTCGAGGAATACGGCGACGAATTCCGTGCCGAGATGGGCGCGGAAGGCGTGCGTGAGCTGCTGCGCGCGATCAACATCGACGAGCAGGTCGAGACGCTGCGCACCGAGCTGAAGAACACCGGCTCGGAAGCGAAGATCAAGAAGTACGCGAAGCGCCTGAAGGTCCTCGAGGCATTCCAGCGCTCGGGCATCAAGCCCGAGTGGATGATCCTCGAAGTGCTGCCGGTGCTGCCGCCGGAACTGCGTCCGCTCGTGCCGCTGGACGGCGGCCGTTTCGCGACGTCGGACCTGAACGACCTGTATCGCCGCGTGATCAACCGTAACAACCGGTTGAAGCGTCTGCTCGAGCTGAAGGCGCCGGAAATCATCGTCCGCAACGAAAAGCGGATGCTGCAGGAAGCCGTCGACTCGCTGCTCGACAACGGCCGTCGCGGCAAGGCGATGACGGGCGCGAACAAGCGTCCGCTGAAGTCGCTCGCGGACATGATCAAGGGCAAGGGCGGCCGCTTCCGTCAGAACCTGCTGGGCAAGCGCGTCGACTACTCGGGCCGTTCGGTCATCGTGGTCGGCCCGACGCTGAAGCTGCACCAGTGCGGCCTGCCGAAGCTGATGGCGCTCGAGCTGTTCAAGCCATTCATCTTCAACAAGCTGGAAGTGATGGGCGTCGCGACGACCATCAAGGCTGCGAAGAAGGAAGTCGAGAACCAGACGCCGGTGGTGTGGGACATCCTCGAAGAGGTGATCCGCGAGCACCCGGTGATGCTGAACCGTGCGCCGACGCTGCACCGTCTCGGCATCCAGGCGTTCGAGCCGGTGCTGATCGAAGGCAAGGCGATTCAGCTGCACCCGCTCGTCTGCGCGGCGTTCAACGCCGACTTCGACGGTGACCAGATGGCCGTTCACGTGCCGCTGTCGCTCGAAGCGCAGATGGAAGCGCGCACGCTGATGCTTGCGTCGAACAACGTGCTGTTCCCGGCCAACGGCGATCCGTCGATCGTGCCGTCGCAGGATATCGTGCTGGGTCTGTACTACGCGACCCGCGAGGCGATCAACGCGAAGGGCGAGGGCCTGTCGTTCACCGGCGTGTCGGAAGTGCTCCGCGCGTACGAGAACAAGGAAGTCGAGCTGGCATCGCGCGTCAACGTGCGGATCACCGAAATGGTCCACAACGAGGACACGTCGGAAGGTGCGCCGGCGTTCGTGCCGAAGATCACGCTGTACGCGACGACCGTCGGCCGCGCGATCCTGTCGGAGATCCTGCCGCACGGCCTGCCGTTCTCGGTGCTGAACAAGCCGCTGAAGAAGAAGGAAATCTCGCGCCTGATCAACACGGCGTTCCGCAAGTGCGGTCTGCGCGCGACGGTGGTGTTCGCCGACCAGCTGATGCAGTCGGGCTTCCGTCTCGCGACGCGCGCCGGCATCTCGATCTGCGTCGACGACATGCTCGTGCCGCCGCAGAAGGAAACGATCGTCGGCGACGCCGCGAAGAAGGTGAAGGAGTACGACCGCCAGTACATGTCGGGTCTCGTCACCGCGCAGGAACGCTACAACAACGTGGTCGACATCTGGTCGGCGACGTCGGAAGCGGTCGGCAAGGCGATGATGGAGCAGCTGTCGACGGAGCCGGTGACGGACCGCGACGGCAACGAGACGCGCCAGGAATCGTTCAACTCGATCTACATGATGGCCGACTCGGGCGCCCGGGGTTCGGCGGTGCAGATTCGTCAGCTGGCCGGTATGCGCGGCCTGATGGCGAAGCCGGACGGCTCGATTATCGAGACGCCGATTACCGCGAACTTCCGCGAAGGCCTGAACGTGTTGCAGTACTTCATCTCGACCCACGGTGCACGTAAGGGTCTGGCTGATACGGCACTGAAGACCGCGAACTCGGGTTACCTGACGCGTCGTCTCGTCGACGTGACGCAGGATCTGGTCGTGGTCGAGGACGATTGCGGCACGTCGAACGGCGTCGCGATGAAGGCGCTGGTCGAAGGCGGTGAAGTCGTCGAAGCGCTGCGCGACCGTATCCTCGGCCGCGTCGCGGTGGCGGACGTCGTCAATCCGGAAACGCAGGAAACGCTGTACGAATCGGGCACGCTGCTCGACGAAACCGCGGTCGAAGACATCGAGCGCCTCGGCATCGACGAGGTGCGCGTGCGCACGCCGCTGACCTGCGAAACGCGCTACGGCCTGTGCGCGGCCTGCTACGGCCGCGACCTCGGCCGCGGCTCGCTCGTGAACGTCGGCGAAGCGGTCGGCGTGATCGCGGCGCAGTCGATCGGCGAACCGGGCACGCAGCTGACGATGCGTACGTTCCACATCGGTGGTGCGGCATCGCGTGCGGCAGTCGCTTCGTCGGTCGAAGCGAAGAGCAACGGTATCTTGCGCTTCACGGCCACGATGCGTTACGTCACCAACGCGAAGGGCGAGCAGATCGTCATCTCCCGTTCGGGCGAGGCGCTGATCACCGACGATTTCGGCCGCGAGCGCGAGCGTCACAAGATCCCGTACGGCGCGACGCTGCTGCAGCTCGACGGCGCGGCGATCAAGGCCGGCACGCAGCTGGCGACGTGGGACCCGATGACGCGTCCGATCATCACCGAGTACGGCGGTACGGTGAAGTTCGAGAACGTCGAGGAAGGCGTGACGGTCGCGAAGCAGATCGACGACGTGACCGGTCTGTCGACCCTCGTCGTGATCGACGTGAAGCGCCGCGGTTCGCAGGCTTCGAAGAGCGTGCGTCCGCAGGTGAAGCTGCTCGACGCGAACGGCAACGAAGTGAAGATCCCGGGCACGGAGCACGCGGTGCAGATCGGCTTCCAGGTCGGCGCGCTGATCACCGTGAAGGACGGCCAGCAGGTGCAGGTGGGTGAAGTGCTCGCACGTATCCCGACCGAAGCGCAGAAGACGCGTGACATTACCGGCGGTCTGCCGCGGGTGGCGGAACTGTTCGAAGCGCGTTCGCCGAAGGATGCGGGCATTCTCGCGGAAGTCACCGGCACGACGTCGTTCGGCAAGGACACGAAGGGCAAGCAGCGTCTCGTCATCACGGATCTCGAGGGCAATCAGCACGAGTTCCTGATCGCGAAGGAAAAGCAGGTGCTGGTCCACGACGCTCAGGTCGTCAACAAGGGCGAAATGATCGTGGACGGCCCGGCCGATCCGCACGACATCCTGCGTCTGCAGGGTATCGAGGCGCTGTCGCGCTACATCGTCGACGAAGTGCAGGACGTGTACCGTCTGCAGGGCGTGAAGATCAACGACAAGCACATCGAGGTGATCGTTCGCCAGATGCTGCGTCGTGTGCAGATCACCGACAACGGTGATACGCGCTTCATCCCGGGCGAGCAGGTCGAGCGTTCGGACATGCTGGACGAGAACGACCGCATGATCGCCGAAGACAAGCGTCCGGCGTCGTACGACAACGTGCTCCTCGGTATCACGAAGGCGTCGCTGTCGACCGACTCGTTCATCTCCGCGGCATCGTTCCAGGAAACGACCCGCGTGCTGACCGAAGCGGCGATCATGGGCAAGCGCGACGATCTGCGTGGCCTGAAGGAAAACGTGATCGTCGGCCGACTGATTCCGGCTGGTACGGGCCTCGCGTTCCACAAGGCGCGCAAGGCCAAGGAGTCGTCGGATCGCGAGCGTTTCGACCAGATCGCAGCGGAAGAGGCGTTCGATTTCGGCACGCCGAGCACGCCTGCTGCGGAAGAGCCGCAACAGCATCCGGCAGCCGAGTAAGCGCGGGCGGCGCGAGCCGCCTCGCTACGCTGTCGCTGAAACCGCCCAGTTTCGACTGGGCGGTTTTTTTTATCCGTCGTTCACGCGCATGACGGGCTTGCCGCAGGCCCGTCATGCGCGCGAACGGAACCAGTCCGGATGGCCAACGTTGCGCGATTCGCCGCGCGACCCGCGAGCGGGTTGTTAAAATCCGGGTCATCGTTTGCCGTCCTCGTTCTCATTCATGTCCCGCGCCCTCGAAATTCTCGACGAAGTCTTTGGTTATTCCGCGTTTCGCGGCCAGCAGGGCGAGATCGTCGAGCACGTCGCCGGCGGTGGCGACTGCCTCGTGCTGATGCCGACGGGCGGCGGCAAGTCGCTGTGCTACCAGATTCCCGCGCTGCTGCGCCGCGAGGCCGGGCAGGGCGCCGGCATCGTCGTGTCGCCGCTGATCGCGCTGATGCAGGATCAGGTCGCCGCGCTCTCCGAAGTCGGGGTGCGCGCGGCCTACCTGAACTCGACGCTGTCCGGCGCGGAGGCGGCCGCCACCGAGCGCGCACTGCGCGAAGGCGACATCGACCTGCTGTACGTCGCGCCCGAGCGGCTGATGACGGGTCGCTTCCTCGACCTGCTCGACCGCGCGAAGATCGGGCTGTTCGCGATCGACGAAGCGCACTGCGTGTCGCAATGGGGGCACGATTTCCGCCCCGAATACATCCAGCTGTCGGTGCTGCACGAGCGCTTTCCGTCGGTGCCGCGCATCGCGCTGACGGCCACTGCCGACGCGATCACGCGCGACGAGATCGTCCATCGCCTCGCGCTCGACGATGCGCGCGTGTTCGTGTCGAGCTTCGACCGGCCGAACATCCGCTACCGGATCGTCGAGAAGGACAACGCGCGCGCGCAGCTGCTCGACTTCATCCGCGCCGAGCATACGAACGCCGACGGCACGACCGACGCCGGCGTCGTGTACTGCCTGTCGCGGCGCAAGGTCGAGGAGACGGCCGAATGGCTGAAGTCGCAGGGCGTGCGCGCGCTGCCGTATCACGCGGGGATGGAATTCGAGGTGCGCCAGAAGCACCAGGAGATGTTCCAGCGCGAAGAGGGCATCGTGATGTGCGCGACGATCGCGTTCGGGATGGGCATCGACAAGCCGGACGTGCGCTTTGTCGCCCACCTCGACCTGCCGAAGAGCGTCGAAGGCTATTACCAGGAAACCGGCCGCGCGGGCCGCGACGGCCTGCCTGCGAATGCATGGATGGCGTACGGCCTCGGCGACGTCGTCCAGCAACGCAAGATGATCGACGAGTCCGATGCGGACGATGCGCACAAGCGCGTGCAGACGTCGAAGCTCGACGCGCTGCTCGGCCTGTGCGAGACGATCTCGTGCCGCCGCGTGCGCCTGCTGAACTATTTCGGCGAGGCCAGCCAGCCTTGCGGCAACTGCGATACGTGCATCGAGCCGCCCGATTCATGGGACGCGACGCGCGAGGCGCAGATGGCGCTGTCGTGCGCGTTCCGCGCGCAGCGCGCGAGCGGCTTCAACTTCGGCGCGAGCCACCTGATCGAGATCCTGCGCGGCAGCCGCAACGAGAAGGTCCTGCAGCGCGGCCACGACACGCTCAGCACGTTCGGGATCGGGGCGTCGCTGTCCGAGCCGGAATGGCGGGCGATCTTCCGGCAGCTCGTCGCGTACGGCTACCTGGCCGTCGACCACGGCGGCTTCGGCGCGCTGGTGCTGACCGAAGCCGCGAAGCCGGTGCTGAAGGGCGAGGAGAAGGTCACGCTGCGGCGCTACGTGAAGCCGCAGCGCACGCGCCAGTCGTCGAGCCGCAGCGGCACGCGCGTCGACCCGACGACCGGCATGAGCGCGCGCGAACGCGCGCGCTGGGACGCGCTGCGCACGTGGCGCGCGGAGACGGCCAAGGCCGACGGCGTGCCGGCCTACGTGATCTTCCACGATGCGACCCTGGCCGAGATCGCGCGCAACGCGCCGGAGACGATCGACGATCTGCGTCACATTCCGGGCATGGGTATCCGCAAGCTGGAGCGTTTCGGCGACGAGATCATCGACGTCGTCGAATCCGCCTGACGAGACTGTTTCCCGAGCCCCGGCCGCGCGGCCGGGAAATCACGCAAGCCGTTGACTTGCTTGGTATTTCCGGAATATGATGCTAGGTTCCGGTTCTTGGCGGGACAGGTCGCGTGCGAAAGTTCGTGCCCGTTTTCCGGATCCGGAGGTCAATCGCACCTCGATTCTCGCTTTGCCCGAAATCGATGTGCGGATTTTGTTCAATTTCAGGAATAAACAATGCCAACCATCAACCAACTGGTTCGCAAAGGCCGTCAGTCGGAAACGACGAAGAGCAAGAGCCCGGCCCTGCAGGACTGCCCCCAGCGTCGCGGCGTGTGCACCCGTGTGTACACGACGACGCCGAAGAAGCCGAACTCGGCACTCCGTAAGGTCGCCAAGGTTCGTCTGACGAACGGCTTCGAAGTGATTTCGTACATCGGCGGTGAAGGCCACAACCTGCAGGAACACTCGGTTGTGCTGATCCGCGGCGGCCGTGTGAAGGACTTGCCGGGTGTGCGTTACCACATGGTTCGCGGCTCGCTGGATACCCAGGGCGTCAAGGATCGTAAGCAGGCGCGCTCGAAGTACGGCGCGAAGCGTGCGAAGGCTGCGAAGTAAGCAGTGTTCGATTAGGGATCGCCTCTGGGCGGTCAAGGCGGTGGTGCCGGATTACCGGTGCTGTCGAGTAAGTGGTCACCCGGCCAAGCTGGTTAGTCGTGAAGATGTGATCGGGTTAGTTGGTGGCCGCGGGGCTGAGAAACAGCTCCAACTGAACAGGTAAAGGAAGAAACATGCCGCGTCGTCGCGAAGTCCCCAAGCGGGAAGTGTTGCCGGATCCGAAGTACGGCAACGTAGATGTAGCCAAGTTCATGAACATGCTGATGCTGTCCGGCAAGAAGTCGGTCGCTGAACGCATCGTTTATGGCGCGTTCGAACAAATCCAGACCAAGGGTGGCAAGGACCCGCTGGAAGTGTTCACGGTTGCGCTCAACAACGTGAAGCCGGTGGTCGAAGTGAAGAGCCGTCGCGTTGGTGGTGCCAACTATCAGGTTCCGGTCGAAGTGCGCCCGTCGCGTCGTATGGCATTGGCGATGCGCTGGTTGCGTGAGGCTGCGAAGAAGCGCAGCGAGAAGTCGATGGCTCTGCGTCTTGCTGGCGAACTGTCCGAAGCGGCCGAAGGCCGTGGCGGCGCGATGAAGAAGCGCGATGAGGTTCACCGCATGGCGGAAGCCAACCGCGCATTCTCGCATTTCCGTTTCTAAGCGCCAGGCTGGGCTTTTAGCGGAAAAAAATTCCGGGCGGGTGCGCTTTTCAGGCGCCTCGCCCGTTTGTGTTGAGGCGTGATGCGACAGGGTCGCATCACGCCAACCCAGTAGAGGATCAAAGTGGCTCGCAAGACTCCTATCGAGCGCTACCGCAACATCGGTATTAGCGCTCACATCGACGCCGGCAAGACGACGACGACCGAGCGCATTCTGTTTTACACCGGCGTGAACCACAAGATTGGTGAAGTTCACGACGGTGCAGCAACGATGGACTGGATGGAGCAGGAGCAGGAGCGTGGCATCACGATCACGTCCGCTGCTACCACGGCCTTCTGGAAGGGCATGGGCGGCAACTATCCGGAACACCGCATCAACATCATCGACACCCCGGGCCACGTCGACTTCACGATCGAAGTGGAGCGTTCGATGCGCGTGCTCGACGGCGCGTGCATGGTGTACTGCGCAGTGGGCGGCGTGCAGCCGCAGTCGGAAACGGTGTGGCGCCAGGCGAACAAGTACAAGGTGCCCCGTCTCGCGTTCGTCAACAAGATGGACCGTACCGGCGCGAACTTCTTCAAGGTCTACGACCAGCTCCGTCTGCGCCTGAAGGCGAACCCGGTTCCGGTCGTGGTGCCGATCGGCTCGGAAGAGAACTTCAAGGGCGTCGTCGATCTGCTGAAGATGAAGGCGATCATTTGGGACGAAGCGTCGCAAGGCACGAAGTTCGACTACGTCGACATCCCGGCCGAGCTCGCCGGCACCTGCCAGGAATGGCGTGAAAAGATGGTCGAAGCGGCTGCGGAAGCCAGCGAAGACCTGATGAACAAGTACCTGGAAGAAGGCGATCTGCCGGAAGCCGACATCGTCAAGGCGCTGCGCGACCGTACGATCGCGTGCGAAATCCAGCCGATGCTGTGCGGTACCGCGTTCAAGAACAAGGGCGTGCAGCGCATGCTCGACGCCGTGATCGACTTCCTGCCGTCGCCGGTCGACATCCCGCCGGTCAAGGGCGAGCTGGAGAGCGGTGAAGCAGCCGAGCGCAAGGCGTCCGACGAAGAGAAGTTCTCGTCGCTCGCGTTCAAGATCATGACCGACCCGTTCGTCGGCCAGCTGATCTTCTTCCGCGTGTATTCGGGCGTCGTCAACTCGGGCGACACGCTGCTGAACTCGACCAAGGGCAAGAAGGAACGCCTCGGTCGTATTCTGCAGATGCACGCGAACCAGCGTGAAGAAATCAAGGAAGTCCGTGCAGGCGACATCGCTGCTGCGGTCGGCCTGAAGGAAGCGACCACGGGCGACACGCTGTGCGATCCGGCACACCCGATCGTGCTCGAGCGCATGGTGTTCCCGGAGCCGGTGATTTCGCAGGCTGTCGAGCCGAAGACCAAGGCCGACCAGGAAAAGATGGGCCTCGCGCTGAACCGTCTCGCGCAGGAAGATCCGTCGTTCCGCGTGCAGACAGACGAAGAGTCGGGCCAGACCATCATTTCGGGCATGGGCGAGCTCCACCTCGAAATTCTGGTCGACCGGATGAAGCGTGAATTCGGCGTGGAAGCGACCGTCGGCAAGCCGCAGGTTGCGTACCGCGAAACGATCCGCTCGACGGCGAAGGACGTCGACGGCAAGTTCGTCAAGCAGTCGGGTGGTCGCGGCCAGTACGGTCACGCGGTCATTACGCTCGAGCCGAACGAGCAGGGCAAGGGCTACGAGTTCTTCGACGAGATCAAGGGTGGCGTGATTCCGCGCGAATACATCCCGGCGGTCGACAAGGGTATCCAGGACACGCTGAAGTCGGGCGTGCTGGCTGGCTTCCCGGTCGTCGACGTGAAGGTCCACCTGACGTTCGGTTCGTACCACGACGTTGACTCGAACGAAAACGCGTTCCGCATGGCCGGTTCGATGGCGTTCAAGGAAGCGATGCGCAAGGCGAACCCGGTGGTGCTCGAGCCGATGATGGCTGTTGAAGTCGAGACGCCGGAAGACTACATGGGCAACGTGATGGGCGACCTGTCGGGCCGCCGCGGTATCGTCCAGGGCATGGAAGACATGGTCGGCGGCGGCAAGATCGTCCGCGCGGAAGTGCCGCTGTCGGAAATGTTCGGCTACTCGACGTCGCTGCGCTCGCTGACGCAAGGCCGTGCAACGTACACGATGGAGTTCAAGCACTACTCTGAAGCTCCGAAGAACGTTGCCGACGCGATCATCAGCGCGAAGTCGAAGTAAGCTGCATCTACCAACCGATTATTTTTTGATAGAAGAGAATCATGGCAAAAGAGAAGTTTGAGCGGACCAAGCCGCACGTGAACGTTGGTACGATTGGTCACGTTGACCACGGCAAGACGACGCTGACGGCGGCGATCACGACCGTGCTGACGAAGAAGTTCGGCGGCGAAGCGAAGGCATACGACCAGATCGACGCGGCGCCGGAAGAAAAGGCACGTGGTATCACGATCAACACCGCGCACGTCGAGTACGAAACGGCTAACCGCCACTACGCACACGTCGACTGCCCGGGCCACGCTGACTACGTGAAGAACATGATCACGGGCGCGGCGCAGATGGACGGCGCAATCCTGGTGTGCTCGGCAGCAGACGGCCCGATGCCGCAAACGCGTGAGCACATCCTGCTGGCGCGTCAGGTTGGCGTTCCGTACATCATCGTGTTCCTGAACAAGTGCGACATGGTGGACGACGCTGAACTGCTCGAGCTGGTCGAGATGGAAGTTCGCGAACTGCTGTCGAAGTACGACTTCCCGGGCGACGACACGCCGATCGTGAAGGGTTCGGCAAAGCTGGCGCTGGAAGGCGACACGGGCGAGCTGGGCGAAGTGGCGATCATGAACCTGGCAGACGCGCTGGACACGTACATCCCGACGCCGGAGCGCGCGGTTGACGGTGCGTTCCTGATGCCGGTGGAAGACGTGTTCTCGATCTCGGGCCGTGGTACGGTGGTGACGGGTCGTGTCGAGCGCGGCATCGTGAAGGTCGGCGAAGAAATCGAAATCGTCGGTATCAAGCCGACGGTGAAGACGACCTGCACGGGCGTGGAAATGTTCCGCAAGCTGCTGGACCAAGGTCAGGCAGGCGACAACGTCGGTATCCTGCTGCGCGGCACGAAGCGTGAAGACGTGGAGCGCGGCCAGGTTCTGGCGAAGCCGGGTTCGATCACGCCGCACACGCACTTCACGGCTGAAGTGTACGTGCTGAGCAAGGACGAAGGCGGCCGTCACACGCCGTTCTTCAACAACTACCGTCCGCAGTTCTACTTCCGTACGACGGACGTGACGGGCTCGATCGAGCTGCCGAAGGACAAGGAAATGGTGATGCCGGGCGACAACGTGTCGATCACGGTGAAGCTGATTGCGCCGATCGCGATGGAAGAAGGTCTGCGCTTCGCAATCCGCGAAGGCGGCCGTACCGTCGGCGCAGGCGTTGTCGCCAAGATCATCGAGTAATATCGACGATCCGCCGGGTGGTGTATCATTCGGCGTCTGATAGTGCCCGGGGCCGGGCGCCCGCTCTCCGCGGATGCCCGGCCTCACGTTCTTTTCGTGATTCGGCGATGCAATATCGCCTCGCTCTTTTCAAGGAATCGTCATGCAGCAACAGAAAATCCGCATTCGTCTGAAGGCTTTCGACTATCGTCTGATCGATCAATCGGCTGCCGAAATCGTCGACACGGCGAAGCGGACTGGCGCAATCGTCCGTGGCCCGGTGCCGCTGCCGACGCGCATTCAGCGTTTTGACATCCTGCGTTCGCCGCACGTCAACAAGACGTCGCGCGACCAGCTCGAAATCCGTACCCACCAGCGCCTGATGGACATCGTCGATCCGACCGACAAGACGGTCGACGCGCTGATGAAGCTCGACCTGCCGGCAGGCGTCGACGTGGAAATCAAGCTGCAGTAAGGCTTCCAGCGCCGCCCGGCCTGCCGGGTGGCGCTAAGTCTTTGATTGCTTGCAGAAAACGAAGGGCCCGGCTATAATGCTTGGCTTTTCGCGTATTCGCGTAAAAAAGTCGGGCCTTGCGTGCCCGGCATTTTGTAAATCAGCCCCGACCAATCGCAGTCGGGAATGGAGAAAACGATGAGCCTTGGACTCGTAGGTCGCAAGGTTGGTATGACCCGTATCTTCACGGCTGAAGGGGATTCGATTCCCGTCACCGTGCTGGACGTGTCGGACAACCGCGTGACGCAGATCAAGACTGTTGAAACCGACGGCTACACGGCCGTGCAGGTTGCATTCGGCTCCCGTCGTGCATCGCGCGTGACGAAGCCGCTGGCAGGTCATCTTGCCAAAGCCGGTGTCGAAGCCGGTGAAATCCTCAAGGAATTCCGCATCGATGCGGCCAAGGCAGCTGAGCTGTCGAACGGCGCCATCGTTGGTCCGGACCTGTTCGAAGTGGGCCAGAAGGTCGACGTGCAAGGCGTGTCGATCGGTAAGGGCTACGCCGGTACGATCAAGCGTTACAACTTCTCCTCCGGCCGTGCCACGCACGGTAACTCGCGCTCGCACAACGTGCCGGGTTCGATCGGTATGGCGCAGGATCCGGGTCGCGTGTTCCCGGGTAAGCGCATGACGGGTCACATGGGTGACGTGACGGTAACGGTGCAGAACCTCGAAATCGCTCGCATCGACGCAGAGCGCAAGCTGCTGCTGGTCAAGGGCGCGATTCCGGGTGCGAAGGGCGGCAAGGTTTTCGTGACGCCGGCCGTGAAGACCAAGGGGGCGAAATAATGGAACTCAAGCTCCTGAACGCAAATGGTCAGGAAGGTGCAGTGGTTAACGCGTCGGACGTCGTGTTCGGCCGTGACTACAACGAAGCGCTGATCCACCAAGTCGTCGTTGCTTACCAGGCGAACGCTCGCCAGGGTAACCGCGCGCAGAAGGACCGTGAGCAGGTCAAGCACACGACCAAGAAGCCGTGGCGCCAGAAGGGTACGGGCCGTGCTCGTGCCGGTATGTCGTCGAGCCCGCTGTGGCGTGGCGGTGGTCGTATCTTCCCGAACTCGCCGGAAGAAAACTTCTCGCACAAGGTCAACAAGAAGATGCATCGCGCAGGTCTCTGCTCGATCTTCTCGCAGCTGGCCCGCGAAGGCCGTCTGTCGGTCGTCGAGGACATCGTTCTCGAAGCGCCGAAGACCAAGCTGCTGGCCAACAAGTTCAAGGCCATGGGTCTCGATTCCGTGTTGATCATCACCGACACGGTCGACGAAAACCTGTACCTGGCTTCGCGCAACCTGCCGCACGTGGCAATTGTCGAGCCGCGTTATGCCGACCCGCTGTCGCTGATCTACTTCAAGAAAGTGCTGGTCACGAAGGCTGCGGTCGCCCAGATCGAGGAGTTGCTGTCATGAGCGAGATTCGCAAGAACGATCATCGTTTGATGCAGGTCCTGCTCGCACCGGTGATTTCCGAGAAGGCGACGCTGGTTGCCGACAAGAACGAGCAAGTCGTGTTCGAAGTCGCACCGGATGCCACGAAGCAGGAAGTGAAGGCGGCTGTCGAGCTGCTGTTCAAGGTTGAAGTTGATTCCGTCAACGTGCTGGTTCAGAAGGGCAAGCAAAAGCGCTTCGGCCGTTCGATGGGCCGCCGCAAGGACGTGAAGAAGGCATACGTCTGCCTGAAGCCCGGCCAGGAAATCAACTTTGAAGCGGAGGCCAACTAACCATGGCAATCGTCAAAGTCAAACCGACATCGCCGGGTCGCCGCGCGATGGTCAAGGTGGTCAACAAGAATCTGCACAAGGGCAAACCGTTCGCGGCGCTGCTCGACACGCAGAGCTCGACCGCCGGCCGTAACAACAACGGCCACATCACCACGCGCCACAAGGGCGGTGGTCACAAGCAGCACTATCGCATGGTCGATTTCCGTCGCACGAAGGACGGCATTCCGGCGAAGGTCGAACGTCTCGAGTACGACCCGAACCGCAGCGCGAACATCGCACTGGTGCTCTACGCAGATGGCGAGCGTCGCTACATCATCGCTCCGAAGGGTCTGACCGTCGGCCAGCAGCTGATGTCGGGTTCGGAAGCGCCGATCCGCGCAGGCAACACGCTGCCGATCCGCAACATTCCGGTCGGTACGACGATCCACTGCATCGAGATGCTGCCGGGCAAGGGCGCGCAAATGGCGCGTTCGGCTGGTACGTCGGCCATGCTGCTGGCGCGCGAAGGCGTCTACGCGCAGGTTCGCCTGCGTTCGGGCGAAATCCGCCGCGTGCACATCGAGTGCCGTGCAACGATCGGTGAAGTCGGCAACGAAGAGCACAGCCTGCGCCAGATCGGCAAGGCCGGTGCAAACCGCTGGCGCGGTATCCGCCCGACGGTGCGTGGCGTTGCGATGAACCCGGTTGATCACCCGCACGGTGGTGGTGAGGGCAAGACGGCTGCAGGTCGCGACCCGGTGAGCCCATGGGGTACGCCGGCTAAGGGTTATCGCACCCGCAGCAACAAGCGCACGACGACGATGATCGTCCAGCGCCGTCACAAGCGTTAAGGAGTAGGCAATGGCACGTTCTGTTAAAAAAGGTCCGTTCTGCGACGCCCATTTGCTGAAGAAAGTTGAGGCGGCTGCAGCTTCGCGCGACAAAAAACCGATCAAGACCTGGTCGCGTCGCTCGACGATTCTGCCGGATTTCATCGGTCTGACGATCGCCGTTCACAACGGCCGTCAACACGTTCCGGTGTACATCTCGGAAAACATGGTCGGCCACAAGCTTGGCGAGTTCGCACTGACCCGGACGTTCAAGGGTCACGCGGCCGACAAGAAGGCCAAGAAATAAGGGGCAATCAAGATGGAAGTGAAAGCAATTCATCGCGGTGCCCGCATCTCGGCGCAGAAGACGCGCCTTGTGGCTGACCAGATCCGCGGTTTGCCGGTCGACAAGGCGCTGAACGTTCTGACGTTCTCGCCGAAGAAGGCGGCTGGCATCGTGAAGAAGGTTGTGCTGTCGGCAATCGCGAATGCGGAGCACAACGAAGGCGCCGATATCGACGAGCTCAAGATCAAGAGCATCTACGTCGACAAGGCTGCATCGCTCAAGCGTTTCACCGCGCGCGCCAAGGGCCGCGGTAACCGCATCGAGAAGCAATCCTGTCACATCACTGTGACGGTCGGGAATTAAGGAGCCATACGATGGGACAGAAAATTCATCCGACTGGCTTCCGCCTGGCTGTCAGCCGCAATTGGGCGTCGCGCTGGTACGCGAACAACAACAATTTCGCGGCGATGTTGAAGGAAGACATCGGTGTTCGTGAATACCTGAAGAAGAAGCTGAAGAACGCTTCGGTTGGTCGCGTCGTCATCGAGCGTCCGGCAAAGAACGCGCGCATCACGATTTTCAGCTCGCGTCCGGGTGTCGTCATCGGCAAGAAGGGCGAGGATATCGAGCAGCTGAAGACGGAACTGCAACGCCGCATGGGCGTTCCGGTTCACGTCAACATCGAAGAGATCCGCAAGCCGGAAACCGATGCGCAGCTGATCGCTGACTCGATCACGCAACAGCTCGAGCGCCGGATCATGTTCCGTCGCGCGATGAAGCGTGCGATGCAGAACGCGATGCGTCTGGGTGCCCAGGGCATCAAGATCATGAGCGCGGGCCGTCTGAACGGTATCGAAATCGCACGTACGGAGTGGTATCGCGAAGGTCGCGTGCCGCTGCACACGCTGCGTGCCGACATCGACTACGCGACTTCGGAAGCGAAGACGACCTACGGGATCATCGGCGTCAAGGTGTGGGTGTACAAGGGCGATACCCTTGGCCGCAACGACGCGCCGGTGGTGGAAGAAGTAGCCGAAGACAAGCGTCCGCGTCGCAATGCGCGTCCGGGCGATCGTCGTCCGCGCCGTGACGGCGAAGGCGGCGCTCCGGGTGCTCGCCGTGGCGCACCGCGCCGTGGCGCCGGCAAGCCGGAAGACGGCAAGACTGGAGAATAACGATGCTGCAACCGAAACGCAGGAAGTATCGCAAAGAGCAGAAGGGTCGTAACACCGGCAAGGCGACGCGCGGCAACGCGGTGTCGTTCGGTGAATTCGGCCTGAAGGCGATCGGTCGCGGCCGTTTGACCGCGCGTCAAATTGAAGCGGCGCGTCGTGCCATGACGCGTCACATCAAGCGTGGCGGCCGCATCTGGATTCGCATTTTCCCGGACAAGCCGATTTCGCAGAAGCCGGCCGAAGTGCGTATGGGTAACGGTAAGGGTAACCCGGAGTACTACGTCGCCGAGATTCAGCCGGGCAAGATGCTGTATGAAATGGACGGCGTAACCGAAGAACTGGCACGCGAAGCGTTCCGTCTGGCTGCAGCGAAGCTGCCGCTGAAGACGGCGTTCATCGTGCGCCAGCTCGGCGCCTAAGGAGAACACATGAAGGCTTCCGAACTTCTCCAGAAAGACCAGGCCGCGCTCAATAAAGAGCTGGCGGACCTGCTGAAGGCGCAATTCGGCCTGCGCATGCAACTCGCGACCCAGCAGCTCACGAACACGAGCCAGCTGAAGAAGGTTCGTCGCGACATCGCACGTGTGCGGACCGTCATGACTCAGAAGGCGAACCAGAAATGAACGATAGCGTGAAAACCTCGCTGAAGCGGACGCTGGTCGGTCGGGTCGTCAGCAACAAGATGGACAAAACCGTCACCGTGCTGATCGAGCACCGCGTCAAGCATCCGATCTACGGCAAGTATGTCGTGCGCTCGAAGAAGTACCACGCGCATGATGAAGCGAACACCTGCAACGAAGGCGATCTCGTCGAAATCCAGGAGACCCGTCCTGTTTCGAAGACGAAGGCCTGGGCGGTGTCGCGCCTCGTCGAAGCAGCCCGCGTCATCTAAGCGGGTCGAGCGGTAGGGCAGTAACAGGCACTTCGCCACGAAGTGCTTGAAATCGCAAAGTTTTTGCTTGCGTGACCGGGATTGTTTGTTATAATCCCGGTCTTCCCTCTTTATGGGAGCCCCGTCGCGGGCGAAGTTGGTGGGGGAAGCGGACGGGCGCCAGCCTGCTCCGAAAGATTCACCGAATTGCGATGGCGGGTTTCGTTTGCCGTCGCTGCTGTTCCAACCCAAGCAGCCGATTGGCTGACGGGACCAAGACTGACCGAATGCATCATGGTGGTGCATCCGGATTAAGTTGGGAAAGACAAACCATGATCCAGACCGAATCTCGGCTCGAAGTAGCCGACAACACGGGTGCACGTGAAGTCATGTGCATCAAGGTGCTCGGCGGCTCGAAGCGTCGTTATGCCAGCATTGGCGACATCATCAAGGTGAGCGTCAAAGAGGCAACGCCGCGCGGGCGCGTGAAGAAAGGCGAAATCTACAACGCCGTGGTGGTCCGCACCGCCAAGGGCGTTCGCCGTCAAGACGGCTCGCTGATCAAGTTCGACGGCAACGCCGCTGTGCTTTTGAATAACAAGCTCGAGCCGATCGGCACCCGTATCTTCGGGCCGGTCACGCGTGAGCTGCGTAGCGAACGATTCATGAAGATCGTTTCGCTGGCGCCGGAAGTGCTGTAAGGAGTCGCGATGAACAAGATTCGCAAGGGTGACGAAGTCATCGTCATCGCAGGCAAGGACAAGGGCAAGCGCGGCGTCGTGCTGGCTGTCGGTGCTGAGCATGTGACGGTTGAGGGTATCAACCTCGTCAAGAAGCATGTGAAGCCGAACCCGATGAAGGGTACGACGGGCGGCGTGGAAGCGAAGACGATGCCCCTGCATATTTCGAACGTCGCACTGGTCGACGCGAATGGCAAGGCGTCGCGTGTTGGCATCAAGGTCGAGGAAGGCAAGAAGGTTCGCTTCCTGAAGACGACCGGTGCCGTACTGAGCGCCTGACGCAGCGGAGTAAAAAATGGCTCGTTTTCAAGAGTTTTACAAAGAAAAGGTTGTGCCCGGCCTGATCGAGAAGTTCGGTTACAAGTCGGTCATGGAAGTGCCGCGTATCACCAAGATCACGCTGAACATGGGTCTTGGCGAAGCGATCGCTGACAAGAAGATCATCGAGAACGCCGTTGGCGACCTCACGAAGATCGCTGGTCAGAAGCCGGTCGTGACGAAGGCGCGCAAGGCAATCGCAGGCTTCAAGATCCGCCAGGGCTACCCGATCGGCGCGATGGTGACGCTGCGTGGCCGTGCGATGTACGAATTCCTCGACCGTTTCGTGACCGTTGCCCTGCCCCGCGTGCGTGACTTCCGTGGCGTGTCGGGCCGTGCTTTCGATGGCCGCGGCAACTACAACATCGGTGTGAAAGAGCAGATCATTTTCCCCGAAATCGATTACGACAAGATCGACGCGCTGCGTGGGCTGAACATCAGCATCACGACGACTGCGAAGACCGACGACGAAGCAAAGGCTCTGCTCGCCAGCTTCAAGTTCCCGTTCAGAAACTGAGGTTACCGTGGCTAAACTGGCACTGATCGAACGTGAAAAGAAGCGCGCCCGCCTGGTCGCGAAGTTCGCAGCAAAGCGCGAAGCGCTGAAGGCGATCATCGAAGACCAAAGCAAGTCGGAAGAAGAGCGCTACGAAGCACGCCTGGAGCTGCAGCAACTGCCCCGCAACGCAAACCCGACCCGCCAGCGCAACCGCTGCGCGATCACGGGCCGTCCGCGTGGCACGTTCCGTAAATTCGGCCTCGCGCGCAACAAGATTCGTGAAATCGCATTCCGTGGCGAGATTCCTGGCCTGACCAAGGCGAGCTGGTAATAGGAGAAACATAAATGAGCATGAGTGATCCTATCGCCGATATGCTGACTCGCATCCGCAACGCGCAGATGGTCGAGAAGGTATCGGTCGCGATGCCCTCGTCGAAGGTCAAGGTTGCAATCGCGCAAGTCCTGAAGGACGAAGGTTATATCGACGATTTCGCGGTGAAGGCTGAAGGCGCGAAGGCAGAACTGAACATCGCGCTGAAGTACTACGCTGGTCGTCCGGTCATCGAGCGCCTCGAGCGCGTGTCGAAGCCGGGCCTGCGCGTGTACCGCGGCCGCAACGACATTCCGCAGGTCATGAATGGCCTCGGTGTGGCAATCGTGTCGACGCCGAAGGGCGTGATGACCGACCGCAAGGCGCGCGCTACGGGCGTCGGCGGCGAAGTCATCTGCTACGTTGCTTAACCGAAAGGAGAGAGGAACATGTCTCGAGTAGGTAAGAGCCCGATCGCGCTGCAAGGCGCGGAAGTCAAGCTGGCCGACGGTGCAATCACCGTCAAGGGCCCGCTGGGCACCATCACGCAAGCGGTCAACCCGCTCGTGAACGTGGCGAACAACGACGGCACGCTGAACCTGTCGCCGGCGGACGAAAGCCGCGAAGCAAATGCACTGTCGGGCACGATGCGCGCGCTGATCGCGAACATGGTGCACGGCGTGACCAAGGGTTTCGAGCGCAAGCTGACGCTGGTTGGCGTCGGTTATCGTGCGCAAGCGCAAGGCGACAAGCTGAACCTGTCGCTGGGTTTCTCGCACCCGGTGGTGCACCAGATGCCGGAAGGCGTCAAGGCTGAAACCCCGACGCAAACCGAAATCGTGATCAAGGGGATCAACAAGCAACAAGTCGGTCAAGTGGCTGCGGAAGTCCGCGGTTACCGTCCGCCGGAGCCGTACAAGGGCAAGGGCGTGCGCTATTCCGACGAGGTTGTGATCCTCAAAGAAACGAAGAAGAAGTAAGGGTGCGCAATCATGGATAAGACTCAATCTCGCCTGCGCCGCGCTCGCCAGACGCGTATCAAGATCGCTGAGCTGCAGGTCGCGCGTCTCGCCGTGCATCGCACGAACACGCACATCTACGCTCAAGTGTTCTCGCCCTGCGGCACCAAGGTGCTGGCCAGCGCGTCGACCCTCGAAGCGGAAGTGCGCGCCGAGCTCGCCGACAAGTCGGGCAAGGGCGGCAACGTTGCTGCCGCAACGCTGATCGGCAAGCGTATTGCCGAGAAGGCTAAGGCCGCCGGCATCGAATCCGTCGCCTTCGACCGCTCGGGCTTCCGCTACCACGGCCGCGTGAAGGCGCTGGCTGAGGCAGCTCGCGAAGCTGGGCTCAAGTTCTAAGGAAGGAATTCGTCATGGCAAAGATGCAAGCGAAAGTTCAGGCTGACGAGCGCGACGACGGCCTTCGTGAAAAGATGATTTCGGTCAACCGCGTGACCAAGGTCGTGAAGGGTGGCCGTATTCTCGGCTTCGCCGCACTGACCGTGGTTGGCGACGGCGATGGCCGCATCGGTATGGGCAAGGGCAAGGCGAAGGAAGTGCCGGTTGCCGTCCAGAAGGCAATGGAACAAGCTCGCCGCAACATGTTCAAGGTGCCGCTCAAGAACGGTACGCTGCAACACGAAGTGCACGGCAAGCACGGCGCATCGGCAGTCCTCCTCGCTCCGGCGAAGGCAGGTACCGGTGTGATCGCCGGCGGCCCGATGCGCGCAGTGTTCGACGTGATGGGCGTTCAGAACGTCGTGGCGAAGAGCCACGGTTCGACGAACCCGTACAACCTCGTCCGTGCGACGCTGGACGGCCTGCGCAAGCAGTCCACCCCGGCAGACATCGCGGCGAAGCGCGGCAAGTCCGTCGAAGAAATTTTGGGCTAAGCCCGGGTGGTCACCATGTCTGAAAAAACTGTCAAGGTTCAGCTCGTGAAGAGCCTGATCGGGACCCGCGAATCGCACCGCGCGACCGTGCGTGGCCTGGGCCTGCGCCGACTCAACTCGGTTAGCGAGCTGCAGGATACGCCGGCGGTCCGCGGCATGATCAACAAGGTCTCGTACCTGGTTAAGGTCATCGCGTAAGCGGCCGACTACGGATCAAGGAGTTGATATGGAATTGAATAACCTGAAGCCGGCAGCTGGCGCCAAGCACGCCAAGCGTCGCGTCGGCCGTGGCATCGGTTCGGGCCTCGGCAAGACGGCTGGCCGTGGTCACAAGGGTCAGAAATCGCGTTCGGGCGGCTTCCACAAGGTCGGCTTCGAAGGCGGTCAGATGCCGCTGCAACGTCGTCTGCCGAAGCGCGGCTTCACGTCGCTGACGAAGGAATTCGTCGGTGAAGTGCGCCTGGGCGACCTCGAGAAGCTGCCGGTCGACGAAATCGATCTGCTCGCACTGAAGCAAGCCGGCCTGGTCGGCGAGCTGACGAAGAGCGCAAAGATCATCGCCACCGGTGAACTGAAGCGCAAGATCGTCGTGAAGGGTCTCGGCGCCACCAAGGGTGCGCGCGCTGCGATCGAAGCGGCTGGCGGTTCGTTTGCCGAGTGACACGCCTAGCGCGTCGTCTCTAGCATTTGCATCGGAGAAAGTACTTGGCTAACAGCCCGAGTCTTGCAAAACCCGGTCGAAGCACGGCGAAATTCGGCGATCTGCGCCGGCGAGCGATGTTCCTGCTCCTGGCGCTGATCGTCTATCGCATCGGCGCGCACATCCCCGTGCCGGGCATCGATCCGGATCAACTGGCTAAGCTGTTCCAGAGCCAGGCGGGCGGCATCCTGGGCATGTTCAACATGTTCTCGGGTGGCGCGCTTTCCCGCTTCACGATCTTCGCGCTGGGGATCATGCCGTACATCTCGGCGTCGATCATCATGCAGCTGTTGGCGATCGTCTCGCCGCAGCTCGAAGCGCTGAAGAAGGAAGGGCAGGCAGGGCAACGGAAGATCACGCAGTACACGCGGTATTTCACCGTGGTGCTCGCGACCTTCCAGGCGTTCGGTATCGCGGCCGCGCTGGAAAACCAGCCGGGCCTCGTCACCGACCCCGGCATGCTGTTCCGTCTGACGACGGTCGTGACGCTGGTAACCGGCACGATGTTCCTGATGTGGCTGGGTGAGCAGATCACCGAGCGAGGTCTGGGCAACGGTATTTCGATCATCATCTTCGGCGGGATCGCAGCAGGGTTCCCGAACGCCGTCGGTGGGTTGTTCGAGCTGGTTCGTACGGGTTCGATGAGCATCATTTCGGCGATCATCATCGTCGTTCTGATCGCCGCGGTGACTTACCTGGTCGTGTTCATCGAACGCGGTCAGCGCAAGATCCTCGTGAACTACGCGAAGCGCCAGGTCGGCAACAAGATCTACGGCGGGCAGTCGTCTCACCTGCCGCTGAAGCTGAACATGTCGGGCGTGATTCCGCCGATCTTCGCATCGTCGATCATCCTGTTCCCGGCAACGATCCTCGGCTGGTTCAGCACGGGTCAGCCGTCGGGAAGCTGGTTCTCCAACACGCTGCATAACGTGGCGGAGGCGCTGAAGCCGGGCCAGCCGGTCTATGTGCTGCTGTACACGCTGGCGATCGTGTTTTTCTGCTTCTTCTACACCGCACTGGTGTTCAACAGCAGGGAAACCGCGGACAACCTGAAGAAGAGCGGCGCGTTCGTGCCGGGCATCCGTCCGGGCGAGCAGACTGCGCGATACATCGACCGCATCCTCACGCGTCTGACGCTGGCCGGTGCGATCTACATCGTCTTCGTGTGTCTGCTGCCGGAATTTCTGGTGCTGCGCTGGAACGTGCCGTTTTATTTTGGTGGAACGTCGCTGCTGATCATTGTCGTCGTCACGATGGACTTCATGGCGCAGGTGCAGTCGTACGTTATGTCGCAACAGTATGAGTCGCTGCTCAAGAAGGCTAACTTCAAGGGCGGCAACATCCCAATGCGCTAAAAAGGACCTATGGCCAAGGACGATGTAATCCAGATGCAGGGTGAGGTGATCGAAAACCTCCCGAATGCTACCTTCCGCGTGAAGCTGGAAAACGGCCATGTCGTGTTGGGGCATATCTCCGGAAAGATGCGGATGCACTACATCCGCATTCTTCCGGGCGACAAGGTGACGGTTGAATTGACGCCTTACGATCTGTCGCGTGCGCGGATCGTGTTCCGGGCGAAGTGATTTGGAAAAAAGGGTAATATCATGAAAGTGATGGCATCGGTTAAGCGCATTTGCCGCAATTGCAAGATCATCAAGCGCAAAGGCGTCGTTCGCGTGATCTGCAGCTCGGATCCGCGCCACAAGCAGCGCCAAGGCTGACCGCGCGTTTGTTTGCGCTTTTTGTTTGAGGAAAAACAATGGCTCGTATCGCAGGGGTTAACATCCCGAATCACCAGCATACCGAGATCGGCCTGACGGCAATCTTCGGTGTTGGCCGCACTCGCTCGCGCAGCATCTGCGTTGCAGCTGGCGTGGAATTCTCGAAGAAGGTCAAGGACCTGACCGACGCAGACCTCGAAAAGCTGCGTGAAGAAGTGGGCAAGTTTGTCGTCGAAGGCGATCTGCGCCGTGAAGTGACGATGAACATCAAGCGCCTGATGGATCTCGGCTGCTACCGTGGTGTTCGTCATCGCAAGGGCCTGCCGATGCGCGGTCAGCGTACGCGTACGAACGCGCGCACTCGCAAGGGTCCGCGTCGTGCAGCGCAAGCGCTGAAGAAGTAAGCGGAACTGACAGTTACAGGAAAACGTAATGGCTAAGGCTTCGAACACCGCGGCGCAACGCGTTCGCAAGAAGGTCAAGAAGAACGTCGCTGAAGGCGTGGTTCACGTTCACGCGTCGTTCAACAACACGATCATCACGATCACCGATCGCCAGGGCAATGCACTGGCATGGGCGACGTCGGGCGGCCAGGGCTTCAAGGGCTCGCGCAAGTCGACGCCGTTCGCTGCTCAGGTTGCTGCTGAGTCGGCCGGTCGCGTGGCGATGGAATACGGCGTGAAGAATCTGGAAGTGCGGATCAAGGGCCCCGGCCCGGGTCGTGAGTCGGCAGTGCGTGCACTGCACGGCCTCGGCATCAAGATCACCGCGATTTCGGATGTCACTCCGGTTCCGCACAACGGCTGCCGTCCGCCGAAGCGTCGTCGCATCTAACGATGTGTTGGCGCAATGCCTGTCGCCGCTTCGCGTCGACGGGCTGTGCTTTTTTGATTGACTAAGCCCACCGTTCGCCCCAAAGGGCGCGAACTAGCGCGGATCGCGATCCGCGTGACTGATTGATAAAGGAATGCAAAGTGGCACGTTATATCGGCCCTAAGGCCAAGCTGTCCCGCCGTGAAGGCACCGACCTGTTCCTGAAGAGCGCGCGCCGCTCGCTCGCTGACAAGTGCAAGCTCGACAGCAAGCCGGGCCAGCACGGCCGTACTTCGGGCGCACGTACGTCCGACTACGGCACGCAGCTGCGTGAGAAGCAAAAGGTCAAGCGCATCTACGGCGTGCTGGAGCGTCAATTCCGCCGCTACTTCGCTGAAGCCGACCGCCGCAAGGGCAACACGGGTGAAAACCTGCTGCAACTGCTCGAGTCGCGTCTCGACAACGTCGTGTACCGCATGGGCTTCGGCTCGACCCGCGCTGAAGCGCGTCAGCTCGTGAGCCACAAGTCGATCACCGTGAACGGCATCGTCTCGAACGTCCCGTCGCAACAGGTGAAGGCTGGCGACGTGGTCGCGATCCGCGAAAAGGCGAAGAAGCAGGCGCGTATCGTCGAAGCGCTGTCGCTGGCCGAGCAAGGCGGCATGGCGAGCTGGGTTGCAGTCGATGCGAAGAAGTTCGAAGGTACGTTCAAGCAAGTGCCGGAACGCGCTGACATCGCCGGCGACATCAACGAAAGCCTGATCGTCGAATTGTACTCGCGTTAATCTGATTGACGGCCGAGGTACCCCGATTGCGTTCCGCAAGGGGTGACCTCGGCTGTTTATTTTCAGGGTGTTACCGGTCAGCCTTATCGGTGTAACGAGCCGAGGGTATTGAAAAGGAAAACCTATGCAAACCAGTTTGTTGAAACCCAAGATCATCGCCGTGGAATCGCTGGGCGAGAACCATGCGAAGGTGGTCATGGAGCCGTTCGAACGCGGCTATGGCCACACCTTGGGCAATGCGCTCCGCCGCGTGCTGCTGTCGTCGATGGTGGGCTACGCGCCGACCGAAGTGACGATCGCGGGCGTGGTGCACGAGTATTCGACGCTTGATGGTGTGCAAGAGGACGTCGTCAACCTGCTGCTGAACCTGAAGGGCGTGGTGTTCAAGCTGCACAACCGCGACGAAGTGACGGTGACGCTGCGCAAGGAAGGCGAAGGTGTCGTCACGGCAGCCGATATCGAGCTGGCGCACGATTGCGAAGTCATCAACCCGAATCACGTGATCGCGCATCTGTCGAAGGGCGGCAAGCTCGACGTGCAGATCAAGATCGAGAAGGGTCGCGGCTATGTGCCGGGCAACGTCCGCCGCTATGGCGAGGACACGGCCAAGATCATCGGCCGCATCGTACTCGACGCATCGTTCTCGCCGGTTCGCCGCGTGAGCTACGCCGTCGAAAGCGCGCGTGTCGAGCAGCGTACCGACCTCGACAAGCTCGTGATGAACATCGAGACGAGCGGCGTGATCACCCCGGAAGAGGCGATCCGTCAATCGGCGCGCATCCTGGTCGACCAGCTGTCCGTGTTCGCGGCGCTGGAAGGCACGGAGACGGCGGCGGAAGCACCGTCGCGCGCACCGCAGATCGATCCGATCCTGCTGCGTCCGGTGGACGATCTCGAGCTGACGGTTCGTTCGGCGAACTGCCTGAAGGCCGAGAACATCTACTACATCGGCGACCTGATCCAGCGCACGGAAAACGAGCTGCTGAAGACGCCGAACCTCGGTCGCAAGTCGCTCAACGAGATCAAGGAAGTGCTCGCTTCACGCGGTCTCACGCTGGGCATGAAGCTCGAGAACTGGCCGCCGGCTGGTCTCGACAAGTAAGCCCGGTTGTTGCTGTAACTGGCCAAGATGCGGATTTTCCTTTAGAATCCGCATCTTGCTTTTTTTCGTTACCGGCCCGTGCACCCCTATAGGTGCGATAGAAGAGCTGGATCAAAACTTTGAATCAAGGAAACTGAAATGCGCCATCGTCATGGTCTGCGGAAACTGAACCGCACGAGCAGCCACCGTCTGGCAATGCTCCGCAACATGTCCAACTCGCTGATCGAGCACGAAGTCATCAAGACGACGCTGCCGAAGGCGAAGGAACTCCGTAAGGTCGTCGAGCCGCTGATCACGCTCGGCAAGAAGCCGTCGCTCGCGAACCGTCGCCTGGCGTTCAACCGCCTGCGCGATCGTGATTCGGTGGCCAAGCTGTTCGACGTGCTCGGTCCGCGTTTCGCGAACCGTCCGGGCGGCTACCTGCGCATCCTGAAGTTCGGCTTCCGCGTCGGCGACAACGCGCCGATGGCACTGGTCGAGCTGCTGGATCGTCCGGAAGTCGAAGAAACGGAAAACGTGCAAGAAGCTGAATAAGCTTCCCGGCACATCGCAGTATCAAAAAAGGGTCAAGCAATCGCTTGGCCCTTTTTGCTTGGCGGTCGCGGAATGCGGTCGATTGTCGCAGTCGGTCGCCGGCACCATCGCGCAGGGTGCGCTACGATACGGAACAAACAGCTGGTGAATGCGCCGGCGATCGAAACCGGAGGTGCGCGAATGGTCGTGGTGCTGATGCTGACGACGGTGCCGGATGCGGCGACCGCCGACGCGCTTGCCGACGGCGCGCTGGCCGCGCGGCTGGCCGCCTGCGTGTCGCAGCTCGGCGCGATCCGGTCGCGCTATCACTGGCAAGGCAAGGTCGAGACGGCCGAAGAAATCCAGCTGCTGTTCAAGACGAGCCCGGTGCGCTCGCTCGAGCTGGAACGCTTCATCCAGTCGCACCATCCTTATGACACGCCCGAAATCGTCTCCTGGCAAGCGGCGGCGGCGCCGAAGTACGGCCAGTGGGTGACAGGCGAAACTCAACGTCTATTTCATGTTTAACGGTATGGCTCTTCGCGCGCGCATCCATGCGTTGCGGCTCCTCGCGCTGCTGCTGTCGCTCTTCGCGTTCACGCTGGGCGGCATGTCGCTCGCCCGGGCCGCCGACGATTTCCTCGATCCGTCGGTGGCGTTCAAGTTCAGCGCCAGCGAGTCGCCGGGCCAGGTCGACGTGCGCTTCAAGGTCGCGGACGGCTATTACCTGTATCGGGAGCGGTTCGCGTTCGCGGTCAAGAGCGGCCAGGCGACGCTCGGCGAGCCGCAGCTGCCCGCGGGCCATGTGAAGTTCGACCAGACGTTCCAGAAGAACGTCGAGACCTATCGCGGCGACGTGGTGATCCACGTGCCGGTCAAGCAGGCAGCCGGGTCGTTCGAACTTGCGGTGACGTCTCAGGGGTGCGCGGACGAAGGGATCTGCTATCCGCCGGCGGAGCATGTCGTGAAGGTGAGCGGCAACGCGTTGGGCGCGGTGTCCCCGGCGGCGACGGCTGCCTCGCCGGCCGGCCGGGATGAGGCGGCCGGCAGCTGGTTCGACAAGGTCACGAGCGCCGATTATGCGCAGTCGCTGCTCGAAGGCCAGGGCTTCTTCACGGTCGTCGCACTGTATTTCGTCGCGGGCGTGGTGCTGAGTCTCTTGCCCTGCTCCTATCCGATGATTCCGATCGTGTCGGCGATCATCATCGGCCAGGGCACGCGCGCGACGCACGCGCGCGGCTTCGCGCTGTCACTGACCTACGTGATCGGCATGGCGCTCGTCTACACGGTGCTCGGGATCGCCGCCGCGCTGGTCGGGCAGAGTCTCGGGGCATGGCTGCAGAACCCGTGGGTGCTGGGCAGCTTCGGCGTGCTGCTGACCGCCTTCGCGGCATCGCTGATTTCCGGCATCGATATCGCGCTGCCGCAGCGCTGGCAAAACGGCGCCGCCAGCACGTCGAGCGGCCACAAGGGCGGTCACTTCGCGGCGGTCGCGGCAATGGGCGCGCTGTCGGCGCTCGTCGTCGGCGCCTGCATGACGGCGCCGCTGTTCGCGGTGCTCGCGTTCATCGCGCATACCGGCAATGCGCTGCTCGGGGGCGCGGCGCTGTTCGCGATGGGGCTGGGGCTCGGCGTGCCGCTGCTGATCGTCGGCGTCGGCGCGGGCTCGTTGCTGCCGCGCGCGGGCGCGTGGATGGACGGCGTGAAGGTGTTCTTCGGCATCGTGTTGCTCGCGGCCGCGCTGTGGATCGTCTGGCCGGTGCTCGGCGGGGCGTTCCGGATGATGCTGGCCGCGCTGTGGCTGCTCGTCGCGGCGGCCGCGCTCGGCCTGTTCACGCCGCATGCGGGCACGCCGTCGATCTGGCGACGCCTCGGGCGCGGGCTCGGCGCGGCGCTGGCAATCTGGGCGGCCACGCTGCTCGTCGGCCTCGCCGCGGGATCGACCGATCCCGTCAAGCCGCTGGCGGTGCTTGCCGCGCGCACGACCGCGTCCGTGGCTGGCACGCCCGCAGCCGGTACGCCGGGCGCGCAGGAAGGGCCGGCGTTTGCATCAGTGGGGTCGAATGACGAGCTCGATGCGCTGCTGAAGACGTCGGGCCAGCCGGTGATGCTCGATTTCTACGCGGACTGGTGCGTGAGCTGCAAGGAGATGGAGCATCTGACCTTCACCGATTCGCGTGTGCAGGCGCGGCTCGCGCAATTGCACCTGGTGCGCGCGGACGTCACCGCGAACAATCCGGACGATCAGGCGCTGCTGAAGCGCTTCAACCTGTTCGGCCCGCCCGGGATCATCTTCTTCGATCGCAATGGCAAGGAAATCGGGCGGGTAGTCGGCTATCAGGCCGCCGACACGTTCCTGCGCAGCCTCGATCGCGCGGCGGTGCCGACGGTGTAGCCGGCATGCGTCGCTCGCGGGTCGGTGACGTTCGAAGGCCCTGAGCGTACAAAGACGGCGCCGGCCCGCGGCCGACCGGCAAAAAAAACGGCGACGCACCGCAGTGCGTCGCCGTTTCGCTTTCCAGGCTCTGGCTCCGGATCAGCGCTGCGCCTTCAGCAGGCGCGCGGCATCGAGCGCGAAGTACGTCAGCACGCCGTCGGCGCCGGCGCGCTTGAACGCGAGCAGCGATTCGAGCACGACCTTGTCGTGATCGAGCCAGCCGTTCATCGCGGCGGCTTTCAGCATCGCGTATTCGCCGCTGACCTGGTACACGTAGGTCGGGAAGCGGAACTCGTCCTTCACGCGGCGCACGATGTCGAGGTACGGCATGCCGGGCTTCACCATCACCATGTCCGCGCCTTCCTCGATGTCGAGGCGCACTTCGCGCAGCGCCTCGTCGGTGTTCGCCGGGTCCATCTGGTAGGTCATCTTGTTGCTCTTGCCCAGATTCGCCGCCGAGCCGACCGCGTCGCGGAATGGGCCGTAGAACGCCGACGCGTACTTGGCCGAATAGGCCATGATGCGCGTGTGGATATGGCCTTCGCTTTCGAGCATCTCGCGGATCGCGCCGATGCGGCCGTCCATCATGTCCGACGGCGCGACGATGTCGACGCCGGCCTCGGCCTGCGCGCGCGCCTGCTCGATCAGGATTTCGACGGTGTCGTCGTTGATCACGTAGCCGTTGTCGTCGAGCACGCCGTCCTGGCCATGGCTCGTATACGGATCGAGCGCGACATCGGTCAGCACGCCGAGCTCGGGGAAGCGCTTCTTCAGTTCGCGCACCGCGCGCGGGATCAGGCCCTCGGGATTGGCCGCCTCGCGGCCGTCAGGCGTCTTCAGCGCCGGCTCGATGGCCGGGAACAGCGACAGCACGGGCACGCCCAGTTCGACGCACTGCTCGGCAACCTGCATCAGCAGGTCGACGGACACGCGCTCGACGCCGGGCATCGACGGCACCGGCTGGCGCTCGTTCGTGCCTTCGACGACGAAGACCGGATAGATCAGGTCGTCGGTGGTCAGGTGGTTTTCGCGCATCAGGCGGCGGGAGAAGTCGTCGCGGCGCATCCGGCGCGGACGATGAAGCGGATGGAAGCTCATGGCGATTTGGCAGAAATCAGGGCAATAAGGGCCTTACGGAACCCTTAGGTTATTTTCTGGATCGTTGGTATATGATAGCGATCGAGCGTCACGCCTAGCGTGATGCTCCCCGCTTCTCCTCCCTGAGCGGGTGCCTGTCGTTATTCGATTAGGCTGTTTAACCCGCCGCTAAACGGCGGGTTTTTTTATGAGCCGGCCGAAACGCAGGCGCCGTCAGGTGCGCACGGCCGGTGCCGGCCGCGCGGTGCCCGGTCATTGTGCTACAGGCTCGCTTTTTTCGTCGGCGACGGACGGCCGCACCCAGCTCTCGATCAGCGCATGGGCCTCGTCGAGCCCGGTGCGCTTGAGCGCCGAGAACAGCTGGACCGTCAGCTTGCCTTCGACGCCCGCGTCGCGATACGCATCCAGCCCTTTCTGCGTCGTCCGCAGCGCGTTGATGCTTTCCTGGCGCGTCAATTTGTCGCACTTCGTCAGCAGCGTGTGGATCGGCTTGCCGGTCGGCACGAACCACTCGATCATCCGGCGGTCGAGCTCGGTCAGCGGGCGGCGCGAATCCATCATCAGGATCAGCCCGCAGAGCTGCGAGCGGGTTGCGAGGTAGGTCGACAGCAGCATTTCCCAGTGCGCCTTCGCGGCGCCGGGCACTTCCGCGTAGCCGTAGCCGGGCAGGTCGACGAGGTTCGCGACGGGCTCGGCCGCCGGGCCGACCGAGAAGTAGTTGATGTGCTGCGTGCGGCCGGGCGTCTTCGACGCGAACGCGAGCCGCTTCTGGTTGCACAGGACGTTGATCGCGGTCGATTTGCCGGCATTCGAGCGGCCTGCGAACGCAACTTCCGGCTGCACCGTCGGCGGCAGGTCGCGCAAGTGGTTGACGGTCGTATAGAAGCGGGCTTGATGGAGCAGAAAGGCCATGGGAACCGGGGACGGACGGGCGGCGCGAGCCGCTTGGTGGAGGCGGGGTAGCCCCGATAGGCGCGGGGGCTTTCAGCGCGATATTGTACAATACGGCGGTTTTGCCGAAGGCCCCGGGCACCCCGCCTCGCGCGCTTCTGCGGTAGACTGATCGCCGTCGTTTATTGCAGAACCTCAATTCCCACAAGACGAAACAGGGTGTGCGAATGAATCGACTGTGCAAGTCTCTGATGGTGCTTCAGGTTGCAGCAGGGTTCGTAGGTTTCGTAGCAGAGGCAAGAGCGGCGGATGCGGCAAAGCCGGATCTGGATCGTGGCAAGGCGATCGCGGCGCAAGTCTGCGCATCGTGTCACGGCGCCGACGGCAACAGCGCGTCGGGCGGTTTTCCGAAGCTTGCCGGCCAGCATCCCGAATATCTGGTCAAGCAGTTGAACGATTTCAAGGCGCAGCCGGGCGCGAAGGGACCGGCGCGCAACAACGCCGTGATGGTCGGGTTCGCGAGCGCGCTGAGCGCGGACGACATGCGCAACGTCGCGGCGTATTACGGCTCGCAGGCGGCCAAGCCCGGCACCGCGCACGTCGCGGCCAGCGTGCCGCTCGGCCAGAAGATCTATCGCGGCGGCATCGCGGAGAAGGGCGTGCCCGCGTGTGCGAGCTGCCACGGGCCGACGGGGCAGGGGCTGCCGGTCCAGTATCCGCGCCTGTCGGGCCAGTGGTCGGATTACACCGTTGCCCAGTTGACGGCGTTCCAGCAGGGCGCTGGCGCTCGTAGCAACAACGAGGCGATGCATCAGATCGCGTTGCGCCTGTCGGACAGCGAGATCAAGGCCGTCGCGGATTACATCGCCGGCCTGCACTGAGCGTCGGCCGCGAAAGAGCGACCGGGCGCCCGCAGGGCGGCCGGAGTCAGAACAAGAAAAGGGTGGGGCGCCGCATCGTAGCGGCCGCCTTGCCCTTTTTTGTTGTCAGTCGGAGTTTGAATGAGCGTTACCACGTCGGGGTTGCAGTCGAAGTCGGGCCAGGGCGCAACGAAGCGCGCAGTCGAGCTGTTGAGCTCGATGCGCTTTGCGATCGCGCTGCTGGTGGTGCTGTCGATCGCGAGCATCGTCGGTACCGTCCTGACCCAGGACGACCCGTATCCGAACTACGTGAACCAGTTCGGGCCGTTCTGGGCCGACATCTTCCGCTCGCTCGGCCTGTACAACGTGTACAGCGCGTGGTGGTTCATGCTGATCCTGATCTTCCTCGTCGTGTCGATCTCGCTGTGCGTGATCCGCAATGCGCCGAAGATGCTCAAGGACGCGAAGAGCTGGAAGGACAAGGTCCGCGAAGGCAGCCTGCGCGCGTTCCACCACAAGGCCGAATATGCCGCGACCGGCACGCGCGCGGAGGCGACCGCGACGCTCGCCGCGTTCGTCACGAAGGCCGGCTACAAGCACGTCGTGCGCGAAACCGACGGCGCGACGCTGGTCTCCGCGAAGCGCGGCGCAATGACGAAGTGGGGCTACATCTCCGCGCACCTCGCGATCGTCGTGATCTGCGTCGGCGGCCTGCTCGACAGCAACCTGCCGATCAAATTCCAGATGTGGATGTTCGGCAAGAGCCCCGTCAACACGAGCGCGACGATCAGCGAGATTTCGCCCGACCATCGCCTGTCGGCGTCGAACCCGACGTTCCGCGGCTACGCGTGGGTGCCGGAAGGCCAGTTCGTGTCGACCGCGATCCTCAACCAGCCGAACGGCTCGCTGATCCAGGACCTGCCGTTCTCGATCCAGCTCAACAAGTTCATCGTCGACTACTACACGACCGGGATGCCGAAGCTGTTCGCGAGCGACATCGTCGTGATCGATCGCGCGACCGGGCAGAAGATCCCGGCGCGCGTCGAGGTCAACAAGCCGTTCACGTACAAGGGCGTGTCGATCTACCAGTCGAGCTTCCAGGACGGCGGCTCGCAGATGCAGATGACCGCGTACCCGATGACGGGCGCTGCGGCGAAGACATTCCCGGTGCAGGGCGCGATCGGCAGCTCGGTGCCGCTGCAGATGCCGGGCGCCGACGGCGAGACGATCGAATTCTCCGATTTCCGCGCGATCAACGTCGAGAACATGGCCGATGCGAACGGCAGGCCGGACGTGCGCGGCGTCGCGAAGACCACGACGCTCAAGGAAGCGTTCGACGAGCGGCTCGGCTCGGGCGCGAAGTCGTCGAAGCCGATGCAGCTGCACAACATCGGCCCGTCGGTGCAGTACAAGGTGCGCGGCAAGGACGGCCAGGCGCGCGAGTTCAACAACTACATGCTGCCGGTCGACATGGGCGGCGAGCGCGTATTCCTCGCGGGCGTGCGCGCAAGCCCGAACGATCCGTTCCGCTACATGCGGATTCCGGCGGACAGCCAGGATTCGATCGGCGAATGGATGCGCCTGCGCGCGGCGCTCGAAGACCCGGCGGTCCGCACGGAGGCCGCCGCGCGCTTCGCGCAGCGTTCGCTGCCGGGCAGCGAAGCGGCGCTGCGCGGTCGCCTGCAGGACAGCGCGTCGAAGGTGCTGACCCTGTTTGCGGCCGGCGACGACAGCGCCGGGCGCGGGATGGACGGCCAGCCGCTGGGCGGGTTCCAGGCGGTTGCGACGTTCATCGACCGGTCGGTGCCGAAGGCCGAGCAGGAGAAGGCGGCCAGCCTGCTGCTGCGGATGCTCGAAGGCGCGATGTGGGAGGTCTGGCAGATCGCGCGCGAGCGCGCCGCCGAACCGCCGGTGCAGCAGGGCGCGGAGTCGGTCCGGTTCGTGCAGAACGCGATCAACGCGCTGTCCGACAGTTTCCTGTACGGCGCGCCGGTCTACCTGCAGCTCGATTCGTTCAAGCAGGTGCAAGCTTCGGTATTTCAGCTGACGCGCGCGCCCGGCAAGAATCTGGTGTATCTTGGCAGCCTGCTGCTGGTCGCCGGCATCTTCTCGATGTTCTACGTGCGCGAGCGGCGCCTCTGGTTCTGGCTCAAGGACGCCGGCTCCGGCGTCGATGTGGTGATGGCGATGTCCACGGCCCGCAAGACCTTCGATTTCGAGAAAGAATTCGTGCAGACGCGCGACGCGGCAGGCGCCGCCTTGCACGCCGCACCTCGCGATGCCGCGCCGGCTGCTCCGGCCCGCTCAGCATCGGCTCCCCGCCCGCCGGCCGGCGGCGGTTCAGCGGATTCCACCCGGTAACATCATGGATCTCACTCAAGTTTCTCCCGCCCGTGAGGCGTCGGCTCAGGCCCCGATTCTGGCGCCGCTGTTCGACGACCGTCCGTTCCTGCTGCGCCTGTCGCCGCTCGACTGGCTGTTCGCGCTCGCGCTCGTGCTCGGCGCGGGCTATGCGTTCGTGCACTACAACGCGCACATGGATTACTACGACAAGGCGGTGCTGATCGGCACCGTCCCGGCGCTCGTCACGCTCGGCTGGCGCTGGAAGCCGGCCCGGCTGCTGATGGCGTCGATCGCGGTGCTGGCGCTGCTGTCGATCCAGATCTACCAGGGCGACCTGGCGCGCGCGGATTCGGCGTTCTTCCTCAAGTACTTCCTGTCGAGCCAGTCGGCGATCCTGTGGATGAGCGCGCTGTTCGTGCTCGCGACGGTGTTCTACTGGATCGGCACGCTCGCGCGTTCGGCGTCCGCCGCCGCGATCGGCCAGAAGCTCACCTGGGTCGCGGTGCTGATGGGCTTCACCGGGATGATGGTGCGCTGGTACGAGTCGTACCTGATTGGTACCGACGTCGGCCATATTCCGGTGTCGAACCTGTATGAAGTGTTCGTGCTGTTCAGCCTGATCACCGCGCTGCTCTACCTGTATTACGAAGGCCACTACGGCACGCGCGCGCTCGGCGCGTTCGTGCTGCTGATCATCAGCGCGGCGGTCGGCTTCCTGATGTGGTATTCGATCGCGCGCGACGCGCAGCAGATCCAGCCGCTCGTGCCGGCGCTGCAGAGCTGGTGGATGAAGATCCACGTGCCGGCGAACTTCATCGGCTACGGCAGCTTCGCGCTGTCGGCGATGGTGTCGGTCGCGTACCTGATGAAGGAGCGGGGCGTGCTCGCCGACCGCCTGCCGGCGCTCGAGGTGCTCGACGACGTGATGTACAAGTCGATCGCGGTCGGCTTCGCGTTCTTCACGATCGCGACGATCCTGGGCGCGCTGTGGGCGGCCGAGGCGTGGGGCGGCTACTGGAGCTGGGACCCGAAGGAGACCTGGGCGCTGATCGTGTGGCTGAACTACGCGGCGTGGCTGCACATGCGCCTGATGAAGGGCCTGCGCGGCACGCCGGCCGCATGGTGGGCGCTGACGGGCCTGATCGTCACGACGTTCGCGTTCCTCGGGGTCAACATGTTCCTGTCCGGGCTGCACAGCTACGGCAAGCTGTAAGATTCCCGACGCTCGTTCGACCAAAGACCGCCGGCGCACTGCGTGCCCGGCGGTTTTCTTTTGTAACGCGCGGGCGGTCCGGGCGCCGAACGGCGCATGATGGCGCGGGTCGAACGCGCATGGCGCGTGCGCATGCGCACGCAGGAGGAGCAGCACGATGTGGATCAAACGGCCTTTCCGGAGCGCGTTGAGCGGCGACGACATTCCGCGCAGCGAGATTACGCCGCGCGCGGTGTTCGACAACCGCCGGCGCATGCTGCAGGCAGCCGGCCTCGCGGCGGCCGGCGGCATGCTGGGCGGCAGCGGCGCGGCGTTGGCCGCGTACGCGTCACCCGATGCGCGTGCGGCGAAGCTGGCGGCGAAAACCAATCCGAGATTCGTCGTGGCCGACAAGGCGACGCCGTTCAAGGACGTCACGTCCTACAACAACTTCTACGAGTTCGGCACCGACAAGGGCGATCCGGCCCGCAACGCCGGCACGCTGCGCCCGCGTCCGTGGCGCGTCAGCGTCGAGGGCGACGTGCAGCATCCGAAGGTGTTCGATCTCGACGAACTGCTGAAGCTCGCGCCGCTCGAGGAGCGCGTCTACCGGCTGCGCTGCGTCGAAGGCTGGTCGATGGTGATTCCGTGGATCGGCGTGCCGCTTGCCGAGCTGATCAAGCGCGTGCAGCCGACCGGCAACGCGAAATACGTGCAGTTCGTCACGCTCGCCGATCCGTCGCAGATGCCGGGCCTGTCGACGCCGATCCTCGACTGGCCGTATTCGGAAGGCTTGCGGATGGACGAGGCGATGAATCCGCTGACGCTGCTGACGATGGGCGTCTACGGGCAGGTGCTGCCGAACCAGAACGGCGCGCCGGTGCGGGTCGTCGTGCCGTGGAAGTACGGCTTCAAGAGCGCGAAGTCGCTGGCGAAGATCCGCTTCGTCGACAAGCAGCCGCCGACCAGCTGGAACACTTACGCGCCGAACGAGTACGGCTTCTATTCGAACGTGAATCCGAACGTCGACCACCCGCGCTGGAGCCAGGCGACCGAGCGGCGCATCGGCGACGACGGCTTCTTCACGCCGAAGCGCAAGACGTTGATGTTCAACGGCTATGGCGACGTCGTCGCGTCGATGTATCAGGGCATGGATCTGAAGAAGTTCTTCTGACGCGCACCGATGAGAAACGACATGCCCGCTTCGACGCTCGCGCCGGCGCGCGCCGCCGCGTCCCGCCCGGACAAGGCCCGGGCCGCCTCGCCGCGCTGGCTCGCTCCCGCCAGGGTGCTGGCCTTCGCGGCCGGCCTGTATCCGTTCGCGCGCGTCGTGCTGTTCGGGCTGACCGACCGGCTCGGCGCGAATCCGGTCGAATTCGTCACGCGCTCGACCGGCCTGTGGACGCTCGTGATGCTGTGCATCACGCTCGGCGTCACGCCGCTGCGGCGGATGACCGGCGTTGCCGCGCTGCTGCGCTTTCGCCGGATGCTCGGCCTGTTCGCGTTCTTCTACGCGACGCTGCACTTCACGACCTATGTCTGGTTCGACAAGTGGTTCGACCTGGCCGAGATCCTGAACGACATCGGCAAGCGGCCGTTCATCACCGTCGGCTTCGCCGCATTCGTGCTGCTGATCCCGCTCGCCGCGACGTCGCCGCGGGCGATGGTGCGCCGGCTCGGTCGGCACTGGGCGACGCTGCATCGCGCGATCTACGTGATCGTGCCGTTCGGCGTGCTGCATTTCTGGTGGATGAAGGCCGGCAAGCACGATCTCGCGCAGCCGAAGCTGTACGCGGCGATCGTCGTGGCGTTGCTCGGCTGGCGCGTGGCCGCGTGGGGATGGCGGCGCGTGCGGGGCTGACGGGCAGCGAATCGCGGATGCACCAACAACAAAGGCGATGACCGCGCGGTCATCGCCTTGCTTGCCGCCGTTGCACGGTTGCGTGCGGTTGCTGTCTCGCCGCGTTACTGCGGGCTGGCCGAGCCGGATGCGGGGGCCGGTGCAACGGCGCCGGCGCCACCCGACAGCTCGGGCGACAGCGTGAGCGGCGTGCCGGACGTATCGGGCATGCTCTCGGACGACGAGGCGGTTTCGTCGGTCGGCTTGACGTCCGACGGCGGCGTGTCCTGCTGCTGTTCGACCGGTTTCGGCGGCAGCGGCGGCACGTTGGGCATATAGAGCGGACCGCTTTGACCGCAGCCTGCAAGAATTGCCAAAGCCGCTACAATCGCGCTCATCCGGAAAACGACTCGCATGATCGTCCCTGAACAATTGAACCGATAGAGTTTAGCATGTCCGATACCGAATACCTGACCCGTGCCGAGGCCGTGCTGGCGGCCGTCGAGCGCACCGTGGACGCCGCGAACGATGGCGATCACGACATCGATCTCGAGCGCAACGGCAGCGTCCTGACGCTGACGTTCGAGAACGGCTCGAAGATCATCGTCAACCTGCAGCCGCCGATGAAGGAAGTGTGGATCGCCGCGAAGGCGGGCGGTTTCCATTACCGCTACGTCGACGGCGCGTGGCGCGACACGCGCACCGGCACGGAGTTCTACGCGGCGCTCAGCGACTATGCGACGCAGCAGGCCGGGATGCCGATCACGTTCAGCGCCTGAGCGTTCGCGCGGGAGCGCGCCAAACGTCTTATCAAACAAAAAGCGGCCCGAGGGCCGCTTTTTTGCTGATGTCCGCGTGGATGGTCAGTGGCCGCGGAACAGGTTCATGATGTCCTGCTTCTCCTGTTCGTCGACGTGCGGCGCTTCCTCCTCCGCGTCCTGTGCGACCGGCGCCTGCGCCACCCCGACCGTCGACACGAAGCCGTGCCCCGGGGTGAAATCGGCGAAATACAGCTCGCTGCCGAGCGTCTCGACGCCGTCCGGCATCGTCGGCTTGAATTCGGGCACGCCCTTGAGCGCCGCGCCCATGTAGTCGATCCACACGGGCAACGAGAGGCCGCCGCCGGTTTCGCGGTCGCCGAGGCTGCGCGGGTTGTCGTAGCCGATCCAGGCGATCGCGGCGAGCTGGTGCTGGTAGCCGGCGAACCACGCGTCGTGCGAGTCGTTCGTCGTGCCGGTCTTGCCCGCGAGATCGGTGCGCTTCAGCACGTTCGACTTCGCGCCGGTGCCGCGCTGCGCGACGCTCTGCAGCAGGCTGTTCATCACGTACGCATTGCGCGCGTCGATCGCGCGCGGCGCGTTCTGCTCGGCGACGAGCGGCTGCGCGCGCGCGACGACGACGCCGTTCGGATCGGTCACCTCGGCGATCAGGTACGGATTGACGCGGAAGCCGCCGTTCGCGAACACCGAGTACGCCCCCGCCATCTGCAGCGGCGTGACGAGGCCGGCGCCCAGCGCCATCGGCAGATAGGCCGGGTGGCGGTCGGCGTCGAAGCCGAAGCGCGTGATGTATTGCTGCGCGTACTTCGTGCCGATGTGGTTGAGGATCCGGATCGACACGAGGTTGCGCGAGCGCTGCAGCGCGGTGCGCATCGACATCGGGCCGTCGAAGCCGCCGCCGTAGTTCTTCGGCTCCCACGGCTGGCCGCCTGTTTCCGCGGCGCTGAAGTACAGCGGGCCGTCGTTGATGATCGTCGCCGGCCCGAGCCCCTTGTCGAGCGACGCCGAGTAGATGAACGGCTTGAACGACGAGCCCGGCTGCCGCCACGCCTGCGTGACGTGGTTGAACTTGTTCTTGTTGTAGTCGAAGCCGCCGACCAGCGAGCGGATCGCGCCGTCCTGCGGGACGATCGAGATGAACGCGCCTTCGATCTGCGGCAGTTGCGTGATCGTCCACGCGCCGGCGTCGCTCTTCACGACGCGGACGATCGCGCCCGGACGAATGCGCCGGTTCGGCTGGGCATTGGCCGACAGCGCGCCCGCCGCGAAGCGCAGGTTGTCGCCTTCGATCGTCGCGTTGCTGCCGTCGATGAACGCGACGGTGATCTGGCGCGGGCCGGCGGCGGTTACGACCGCCGCGATCAGCTCGCCGTTGTCAGGATGCTCGAGCAGCGCGTCGTCGATCGCCTGCTCGCGGTCGTCGGCGCCGGCCGGCAGCTCGATGAAACCCTCCGGCCCGCGATAGCCGTGGCGCCGCTCGTAATCCATGATCCCCTTGCGCAGCGCGCCGTAGGCGACCTGCTGATCGGCGGAATCGACCGTCGTGACGACGTTGAAGCCGCGCGTGTACGTCTCTTCGCGATACTGCGCGTACATCATCTGCCGCACCATTTCGGCGACGTACTCGGCGTGCACGCTGAATTCGCGGCCGGCGCCCTTGACGACGAGCGGCTGCGCGATCGCCTCGTCGTACTGCCCGCGCGAGATGAAGTTCAGCTCGAGCATCCGCTGCAGGATGTACTCCTGGCGCACCTTCGCGCGCTTCGGATTGACGACCGGGTTGTATGCGGACGGCGCCTTCGGCAGGCCCGCCAGCATCGCGGCTTCCGCCAGCGTGATGTCCTTCAGGTCCTTGCCGAAATAGACGTGCGCGGCGCTCGCGAAACCGTATGCGCGCTGGCCGAGATAGATCTGATTCATGTAGACCTCGAGAATCTGATCCTTCGTCAGCGCGCGCTCGATCCGGTATGCGAGCAGCATTTCGTAGATCTTGCGCGTGTAGGTCTTCTCGCTCGACAGGAAGAAGTTGCGCGCGACCTGCATCGTGATCGTGCTCGCGCCCTGCGATGCGTGGCCGTTGGTCAGCGCGACAAAGCCGGCGCGGATGATCCCGGTGAGGTCGACGCCGCCGTGGTCGTAGAAGCGCGCGTCCTCGATCGCGAGGATCGCCTTTTTCAACGAGTCGGGGACGTCCCTGAAGTGGACGATGTCGCGGCGTTCCTCGCCGAATTCGCCGATCAGCACGTGATCGGACGTATAGATGCGCAGCGGAACCTTCGGACGATAGTCCGTCAGCGCGTCGAGCGACGGCATGTTCGGCGACGCGACGACGAGCGCATAGCCGAGCACGAGCGCGCCGCACAGGACGAGCGCCACGCACACCGTCACGAGGCCGATCAGGATTTTCAGCCACCAGGGGCGTTTCTTCGGCTCCGGGGCGGGGGGCGGGGACGTAGGGGACGTGGATTGCATAGGCATACCGGAAAACAGTCCCGCGATTATAGCTGGCTGGTATGACCGGCCCTGACGGGCGAGCACCCGTGCGCGGCCGCAGGCTGCCGCCCTTCCAGCATAGCGCGCCGGCGCACGCGGTTCGCGGCGTTGGCCGTTTGGCCGACTGCCGGCCGCGCATGCCGCTCGCCAGAATGCGAACCTGGGACTGCGGCAGGGGCCGCGGCGATCGCGGGAGGCTGGAATGGGCGGACGATGGAGGGTGCGATTCGCGATGGGCAGGCGCACGGCGACAGGGATCGACGTCGCTGCGGGCGACGTGAGGGTGGCGGTGCTGAGCCGGCGCAGGCGCGGCGCGGACGTACGCGTCGAAGGGCTCGAGACGGAGCCGCACGGGCTGTCCGACGGGGCCGACGAGGTTCGCTGGGCGGCAGTCGGGCGCGCGCTGTCCGCAGCCGTGTCGCGCCTGGCGGCGCGCGGGGTGCGGTGCGACGCGCGCGGCGTGATGGCGCTGCGGGACGACGAGATGCGCACGGCGACGCTCGACCTGGCCGGGCGCGACGACATCCCCGACGCTGCGCGCCAGGCCGCGGAACGCATCTCCGGGCTGGCGCCGGACGGTCTCGCGTTCGACTGGCGGCACGACAGCGGCGCGCGGCCCGGCGAGATCGCGATCGCCGCCGCGCCGCAGGCCGCGCTGCAGCGGCGGGTCGACGCGGCCGCCGTGGCCGGCGTCGATCTGACGGCGGTCGACGGCGAGTCGATCGCGGCGTTGCGGGCGTTGCGTTTTGCCGCGCTGCGCGAATCGGACGCGCACGAGCCCTGTTTCGCGCTCTGGTTCGGCGACGCGGGCGTGCGCGGCTGGTGGCTGGAAGGCGGGGCGGCCGTGTCGCAGCTCGCGTTTCCGGATCGCACGCATGCCGCACTGCCCGACGCGTTGCGCGCGCTGGCGCGCCGGCCGGCCCGCTGTGCGCTCGTCGCCGGCGACGAGGGCTGTCTCGCACGGTTCGGCACGTCCGTCGCCGAGATCGGCGATCTGCTCGGCGCGAGCGCGATGCCGTTCGAGTGCGCGCGTTGGGGCGGCGAAGCGTCCGCGGCGCAGGCCGGTTCCGTTGGCGGGCCGGCATTCGCGGTTGCCTTCGGGCTCGCGTTGCGCGGAGTGTGGGAATGAACGCGCCGACCGGGTGTCCGGGGGCGTCGCGGAAGCCGGCGGCCGCACTCGCGTGGCTCGATCTCGACGGATTCAACCTGCTGCCATACCGCGACCGCCTCGTACGGGCCATGCGTCGGCGCCGGGCCGCGCAATGCGGTGCAGCGATCCTGCTTGGCATCCTGGGCGTCGGCGCGTGGACGGGTGGGGCGGCGTGGCTGCGCATGCGAACCGACGCCGAACGCGCTGTCGTCGAGGCGCGGCTGTCGAGGCAACAGCCCCAGGTGGACGCGGCGGCGCGCGCTGCGCGGATGGCCGCCGCCGCCGCGCAGCGCGACGCGCAGGCCGCGGAACTGGCGGAGCCTTATCGGCAGGCCACCGAGCTGCTCGCGTTGGCGGCGCGGGTTCGCGACGACGGCATCCGGCTGGAAGCGTTGCGCACGACGGCGTCCGGCGCGGTGCTCGACGCGCGGGCCGCGAGTTATCGGGCGGCGGCGCGTTGGCTCGACCGCATCGCGCGCGAGCAGCACGGGTGGCGCGTCGACGTCGACGCGCTGAAGCCGGCCCCGGCGGAGCCGGCGGGGGCGACGCGGATGCCGTTCCGGTTCTCGGTGCAATTGCGCTGGCACGACGGATCGCTACGCGACGCCAGGCAGGGGGAGCGGACATGACGGCGCTTGCGTATCGACTCGGGATCGGCGGCGGGAGAAGCGGCGCGGCGCGGCGTGCGTTGCCGGTTGCATCGCATGTCGCAGGCTGCGTGCTCGCGTTCGGCGCGGTGCTGGCGGGCGGCGTCCACCTCTCGGAAGCGGCGGACTGGAGCGGCCTTGCCCGCAGCCGCGCGTCGCTGGATGCCGCCGGAACGCGCGCCGCCGCGGCCGAGCGCGCGCTGGCGCAGGCCGCGACGCTTCGCGCGGCGCCCGTCAAGACGGACGACGGCCACGGCGAGCCGGCGGCGCCTGGCTGGCCGGCGCTGATGCTCGAACTGGCCGAGCTCGCCGCGTCGAGCGGGCTGCGGGTCGTCTCGTTCGAGCCGCAGGCCGAGCCAGGCGCCCGGCAGGACGTGCGGCGCACGGTGCGCATCGTCGCGGAGGGCGGCTTTCCGGCGCTGCGGCGGATGGTCGGCGCTCTGGCGACGTTGCCGGTGCTGGTCGTGCCGACGGCGATAAACGCCGAGCGCGACGGGCGGGCAGCGCGCGTCGGGCTGTCGCTCGACGTATTTCCCGCGATGCCGGGCGGCCGCGCGGCATACGGCGACCGGCCGAGCGCCGCGGTTTCGCAGGACGAGGATCCGTTCGGTATCGGGGGCGAGTCGGGAACGGGCGACGCATTGCCGTCCCGCCTCGCCGGCGTGATGCGGGACGCGCGCGCCGGCCTCGCCCTGTTCGACGACGGCGCCGGGGCCATTACCGCCGCGGCGGCCGGCGAGGCGGTCGGGGCGATACGCGTGATGCGGGTCGACGCGGACGCGGTGACGCTGGCGACGACGAACGGGCCGCGCAGGATGGAGCTCGACGACGAGGGCGCGCAATGGTGAGAAGCATGTTGCGCGCGACAGTCGTCTGGATCGGGTTATACGCTGGCGCGGCGTCGGGCGCGTTGCCGCCGCTGCCGCGCGTGTGGCCGGCCGCGGCGTGGCACGCCGACGCGCCGGACGTGCCGCTGCCGCAAGGCGCCGTCGACAGCGTCGGGCACGCGCCGCCGACGGCCGAGATGCCGCCGCAACCGGAGCCGGCGCCGCGCGCCGCGCCCGCGGCGATCGCAGTAACGGCGCCTGCCCTGGAAGGCCCGCCGATCCCGTTGCCGCCGCCGATCCGCATGAGCGACGCCGCGCGCCGGCCCGCCGATGCGGACGACGACCGGCGGATGTCGCTGAACCTGCACGGCGTCAGCCTGGCCGCCGCGTTCGACGCGTTCGCCCGGTTCACGGGGCTCAACATCATCGTCAGCGAGCAGGTGCGCGGCACGGTATCGCTACGTCTGAACCATGTCCGCTGGCGAAATGCGTTCGACACGCTGCTCGATACGCACGGGCTCGCGATGTCCCGGCGCGACAACGTGATCTGGATCACGCCCGCGGCGGAGCTGGCCGCGCGCGAGCGCGAACGCTTCGAGGCGCACGCGCGGGCGGCGGATCTCGAGCCGCTCGCCAGCCGCACCTTCTTGCTCCACTATCCGCGCGCGCAGGACGTGCAGCGGCTCCTGACCGGCGCGGCGGGGCAGCGCCTGCTGTCGAAGCGCGGGGCGGCGGCGGCCGATTCGCGCACGAACCAGCTGTTCGTCACCGATCTCGCGCCGCGCATCACGCAGATTGCGGGCCTGATCGACGCGATCGACCGGCCGTCGAGGCAGGTCCGGATCGAGGCGCGCATCGTCGAGGGCGAGCAGGGCTTTTCGCGCAATCTCGGCGCCCGCCTCGCGTTGCGCGCCCAGGAGCGGGCGGCGGCAGCCGACGGCGCCGCCTTCGCCGCGGGGACGCGCAACGCGCTCGACCTGGCCGCGCGGCCACTCGGCGGCTTCGAAGCGGCCACGGCAGGCTTCACGCTGTTCGCCGCGCCCTTGAGCCGCGTGCTCGACGTCGAACTGAGCGCGCTCGAGGCGCAAGGTCGGGGACAGATCGTGTCGAGCCCGCGCGTCGTGACGGCCGATCGCGCGAAGGCCATCGTCGAACAGGGCGCGGAGCTGCCTTACCAGGCGAAGGTCGGCAACGGCGTGAGCGGCGTGCAGTTCCGCCGGGCGACGCTGAAGCTGGAGGTCGAACCCCAGATCACGCCGGACGGGCGCGTCGTGCTCGACCTCGACGTCACGAAGGACAGCGTCGGCGAGCCGACGGCGGCCGGCCCGGCGATCCATACCAAGCACGTGCAGACCCGCGTCGAGGTGGAGGACGGCGGGACGGTCGCGATTGGCGGGATTTACGAGCAGTTGCGCCGGGACGATGTGACGCGGGTGCCGCTCTTGGGCAAAATACCGATTCTGGGTGCGCTGTTTCGGCATCGCGCGCAGCGCGACCAGCGCAGCGAGCTGGTCGTCTTCATCACCCCGACGGTGGTCGGCGCGCGTTGCGACGCGGCTGGCGGCGGCGAGCCGGCGGCCGGCGAAACCGGCCCGGACGCCGCCGGCCCAGGCTCGACAAGGCAGCCGCTTTGCCAGTAAGCTGCGCCACACACCAGCAAGATTGAAGCAAAGGAAAGCCGTTGCAAGCGCGGGATCCACACCCAAACGTATTTTTCGTCGGCCTCATGGGAGCGGGTAAGACCACCGTGGGCCGCGCGGTCGCGCGCCGGCTCGACAGGGCGTTCTTCGACTCCGACCACGAGATCGAGGCGCGGACGGGCGCACGCATTCCGGTGATCTTCGAGATGGAAGGCGAAGCCGGGTTTCGCGACCGCGAAGCGCAGATGATCGCCGAGCTCGCGCAGCGCGAGAACATCGTGCTCGCAACGGGCGGCGGCGCGATCCTGCGCCCCGAAAATCGCGAATGCCTCAAATCCCACGGCATCGTTGTCTATCTGCGCGCCAATCCGCACGATCTGTGGCTGCGCACGCGCAAGGACAAGAACCGGCCGCTGCTGCAGACCGACGATCCGAAGGCGCGTCTCGAAGCGCTCTACGAAGTGCGCGATCCGCTGTATCGAGAATGCGCGGATTTCGTCATCGAAACCGGCCGCCCGTCGGTCAACGGCCTCGTCAACATGGTGCTGATGCAACTCGAAATGGCGGGCGTCGTCGCCAAGCCTATACAAGCATGATTACTGTCAACGTCGATCTGGGCGACCGCGCCTATCCGATTCATATTGGCGCCGGCCTGATCGGCCGCACCGAACTGTTCGCGCCCCACATCAAGGGCTCGTCCGTCACGATCGTCACGAACACGACGGTCGATCCGCTCTACGGCGATGCGCTGCGCGCCGCGCTCGCGCCGCTCGGCAAGCGCGTGTCGACGGTCGTGCTGCCGGACGGCGAGGCGTACAAGAACTGGGAAACGCTGAACCTGATCTTCGACGGCCTGCTGACCGAACGTGCGGACCGCAAGACCACGCTCGTCGCGCTCGGCGGCGGCGTGATCGGCGACATGACGGGCTTCGCGGCCGCGTGCTACATGCGCGGCGTGCCGTTCATCCAGGTGCCGACGACGCTGCTGTCGCAGGTCGACTCGTCGGTCGGCGGCAAGACCGGCATCAATCACCCGCTCGGCAAGAACATGATCGGCGCGTTCTACCAGCCGCAGGCGGTGATCGCGGACATCGGCGCGCTGACGACGCTGCCCGGCCGCGAACTGGCGGCGGGCATCGCCGAAATCATCAAGACCGGCGCGATCGCCGACGCCGCGTTCTTCGACTGGATCGAAGCGAACGTCGACGCATTGAACCGTCGCGAGCCCGGCGCGCTTGCCGAAGCCGTCAAGCGCTCGTGCGAGATCAAGGCGAGCGTGGTCGCGGCCGACGAACGAGAAGGCGGCCTGCGCGCGATCCTCAACTTCGGCCACACGTTCGGCCACGCGATCGAGGCCGGGCTCGGCTACGGCGAGTGGCTGCACGGCGAGGCGGTCGGCTGCGGGATGGTGATGGCGGGCGACCTGTCGGTGCGGCTCGGCCTGCTGGACGAAGCGTCGCGGCAGCGCCTCGACGCGGTGATCGCGGCCGCGCACCTGCCGACCCGCGCGCCGGCGCTCGGCGACGCGCGCTACATGGACCTGATGCGCGTCGACAAGAAGGCGGAAGCCGGCGCGATCAAGTTCATCCTGCTGAAGCGCTTCGGCGATACGCTGATCACGCCGGCGCCCGACGAAGCGGTGTTCGCTACACTGGCGGCGGCGACCCGGTAACTGCGGCCCGGATGCCCCGGCGCCCCTGACATGGAGGAGACGTGAGCGAGACATCCAGCAGCAAACTGCCCCAGGCCAGCCATGCATCTGCCGCGCCGGTGGCCGAGCCGCCGACGCTGGCGGCGCTGGAAGCCCATCTCGCTCCGTATGCCGCGCACGCGTCGTGCTCGCGCGGCCGGCGCCATCCCGAGCCGCCGCCGGCAGCCCGCACCGAATTCCAGCGCGACCGCGACCGCATCGTCCACTCGACCGCATTCCGCCGGCTCGAATACAAGACCCAGGTCTTCGTCAATCACGAAGGCGACCTGTTCCGCACCCGCCTCACGCACAGCCTCGAAGTCGCGCAGATCGCGCGTTCGGTCGCGCGCAACCTGCGGCTGAACGAGGATCTCGTCGAGGCGATCTCGCTCGCGCACGACCTCGGCCATACGCCGTTCGGCCATGCGGGGCAGGACGCGCTCAACGCGTGCATGCGCGAGCACGGCGGCTTCGAGCACAACCTGCAGAGCCTCGCCGTCGTCGACGAGCTCGAGGAGCACTACGGCGCGTTCAACGGCCTGAATCTCTGCTTCGAGACGCGCGAGGGCATCCTCAAGCACTGCTCGCGCGAGAACGCGCGCAAGCTCGGCGCACTCGGCGAGCGGTTCCTTCAGGGGCGCCAGCCGTCGCTCGAGGCGCAGCTCGCGAACATCGCCGACGAGATCGCCTACAACAACCACGACGTCGACGACGGCCTGCGCTCCGGGCTCGTCACGATCGAGCAGCTCGCGGAAGTCGAGCTCTGGCAGCGCCACTACGACGAGGCGCTCGCCGAATTCCCGCATCTCGAAGGCCGGCGTCTCGTGCACGAGACGGTGCGCCGCATCATCAATACGCTGATCGTCGACCTGATCGACGAAACCACGCGCAATCTCGCGCGCATCGCACCGGCGTCGCTCGACGACGTGCGCGCGGCGCCGCCGATCGTCGCGCACAGCGAAGCGGTCGCCGCGCAGGCGGCGGCGCTCAAGCGCTTCCTGTTCAAGAACCTGTACCGCCATTACCAGGTCATGCGGATGGCGAACAAGGCGCAGCGCGTCGTCACCGGCCTGTTCGACGCGTTCTGCGACGATCCGCGCCTGCTGCCGCCGCCGTACCAGTCGGACGATCCGGCGAAGCAGCCGCGCCTCGTCGCCCACTACATCGCCGGCATGACCGATCGATTCGCGCTGAAGGAATATCAGCGGCTGTTCGTCGTCAGCGACAACTGACTGTCACAATCGATCACTAGACTTCGCCGGTTCGCTGGCAACGGGAAAGCCGTACAAGCGGTTGGTATCGTTTTCATAGGAGAAGAGGTCGATGAAGAACAAGCCCGTAGGGACGCTGGTTCGCTCGCTCGCGCTCGGGGGCGCGCTGTTGGTCGGCGCGCAGCACGCAGCATTCGCGGCGACGGAAATCCAGTTCTGGCATGCGATGGAAGCCGCGCTCGGCGAGCGGGTCAACGACATCGCCGCGCAGTTCAACGCGTCGCAAAGCGACTACAAGATCGTGCCGGTCTTCAAGGGGACCTACGACCAGGCGCTCGCGGCGGGCATCGCCGCGTATCGCAGCGGCAACGCGCCGGCGATCCTCCAGGTCTACGAAGTCGGCACCGCGACGATGATGCAGGCGAAGAAGGCGGTGGTGCCCGTCTACGACGTGTTCAAGCAGGCCGGCGTGCCGCTCGACGAAAAGGCGTTCGTGCCGACCATCGCGAGCTACTACAGCGACGCGAAGACGGGCCATCTGGTGGCGATGCCGTTCAACAGCTCGACGCCGGTGCTGTACTACAACAAGGACGCGTTCAAGAAGGCCGGGCTCGATCCGAACCAGCCGCCGAAGACCTGGGACGAAGTGAAGGCCGATGCGGAAAAGCTGCGCAAGACAGGCATGGCGTGCGGCTTCACGACCGGCTGGCAGGGCTGGATCCAGCTCGAGAACTACAGCGTGTGGCATGGCCTGCCGTTCGCGAGCCGCAACAACGGCTTCGACGGCACCGACGCGGTGCTCGAGTTCAACAAGCCGCAGCAGGTCGCGCACGTCCAGTTCCTGCAGCAGATGGCGAAGGACGGCACGTTTACGTACGCGGGTCGCAAGGACGAGGCGTCGTCGAAGTTCTACAGCGGCGACTGCGGGATCATGACGACGTCGTCGGGCGCGCTCGCGACGCTGCACAAGTTCGCGAAGTTCGATTTCGGCACCGGCATGATGCCGTACGACGCGAATGTGAAGGGTGCGCCGCAGAACGCGATCATCGGCGGCGCGAGCCTGTGGGTGCTGGCGGGCAAGGACCCGGCGACCTACAAGGGTGTCGCGAAATTCCTCGCGTACCTGAGCTCGCCGGCCGTCGCCGCGAAGTGGCACCAGGACACGGGTTACCTGCCGGTCACGACGGCCGCGTACGACCTGACGCGCCAGCAGGGCTTCTACGCGAAGAACCCGAGCGCGGAAACCGCGATCAAGCAGATGATGAACAAGCCGCCGCTGCCGTACACGAAGGGGCTGCGGCTCGGCAACATGCCGCAGATCCGCACGGTGGTCGACGAGGAGTTCGAGCAGGTCTGGGCGCAGAAGAAGGCGCCGAAGGATGCGCTCGATTCCGCGGCCACGCGCGGCAACGAGCTGCTGCGCCGTTTCGAGAAGTCGGGCAGCTGAGCGCGCTTCGCCCTGCGCCGCCGGCCGTGTCGCGCGAACCCGCGCGACGGCCGGCGGCCATTCATCCTTGCCTTCTGGCCTGACCGGACCTCTGCGATGCAATCCCGTTCCCGTTTCGGCACGAGCCTGTTGCCGTACCTGCTGATCGCGCCGCAGCTCGCGATCACCGGCGTGTTCTTCCTGTGGCCCGCCGGCGTCGCGCTGTGGCAGTCGACGCAGATGCAGGACGCGTTCGGCACGTCGAGCGAGTTCGTCGGCGTCGCGAACTTCGCGCATTTGTTCACCGATCCGCTGTATCTCGACTCGTTTCGCACGACGCTCGTGTTCAGCTCGCTCGTCACCGTGAGCGGGCTCGTCGTGTCGCTGCTGCTTGCCGCGTGCGCGGACCGCGTGGTGCGCGGCGCGCGCGCGTACCGCACGCTGCTGATCTGGCCGTACGCGGTCGCGCCGACGATCGCCGCGGTGCTGTGGGCGTTCCTGTTCAACCCGAGCATCGGCCTCGTCACCTACGCGCTCGCGAAGTCGGGAATCGTCTGGAACCACGCGCTGAACGGCGGGCAGGCGATGTTCCTGGTCGTGCTTGCGTCGGTGTGGAAGCAGGTGAGCTACAACTTCCTGTTCTTCTACGCGGGGCTGCAGGCGATCCCGCGCTCGCTGATGGAGGCGGCCGCGATCGACGGCGCGGGCCCGGTGCGGCGTTTCTTCCACGTGGTGCTGCCGCTCTTGTCGCCGACGAGCTTCTTCCTGCTGGTCGTGAACCTCGTCTACGCGTTCTTCGACACGTTCCCGGTGATCGACGCCGCGACCGCCGGCGGCCCCGCGCAGAGCACCAAGACGCTGATCTACAAGATCTTCGCGGAAGGCTTCCAGGGGCTCGACATCGGCAGCTCGGGCGCGCAGTCGGTCGTGCTGATGGCGATCGTCGTCGGGCTGACGGTGATCCAGTTCCGCTTCGTCGAACGCAGGGTGCAATACGCATGATCGAGAATCGCAAGGGCTTCGACCTGTTCTGCCACGCGGTGCTGATCGCGGGCGTCGTGCTGCTCGTGTTCCCCGTCTACGTCGCGTTCTGCGCGGCGACGATGAACGCGCAGGAAGTGTTCACGGTGCCGCTGTCGCTCGTGCCGAGCACGCACCTCATCGAGAACGTCGCGTACATCTGGCGGCACGGCAGCGGCGGCACGACCGCGCCGTTCGGCCTGCTGCTCGCCAACAGCTTCGCGATGGCGCTCGGCATCGCGGTCGGCAAGATCGCGGTGTCGATCCTGTCCGCATACGCGATCGTCTATTTCCGCTTCCCGTTCCGCAATACGGCGTTCTGGCTGATCTTCGTCACGCTGATGCTGCCGGTCGAGGTGCGGATCTTCCCGACCGTGCAGGTCGTGTCGACGCTGCACCTGACGAACACCTACGCGGGGCTCACGCTGCCGCTGATCGCGTCGGCGACCGCGACGTTCCTGTTCCGCCAGTTCTTCATGACGCTGCCCGACGAGCTGATGGACGCGGCGCGCATCGACGGCGCGGGGCCGCTGCGCTTCTTCTGGGACGTCGTGCTGCCGCTGTCGAAGACGAGCATCGCTGCGCTGTTCGTGATCACCTTCATCTACGGGTGGAACCAGTACCTGTGGCCGATCCTGATCACGACGGAGGCGTCGCTGTCGACGTCCGTGGTCGGCATCAAGACGATGATCGCGAGCGGCGACACGGCGACCGAATGGCATTACGTGATGGCGGCGACGCTGCTGGCGATGATTCCGCCGCTCGTCGTCGTGCTGGCGATGCAGCGCTGGTTCGTGCGCGGCCTCGTCGATTCTGAAAAGTAACCACGGACACGCTACGAGGAGAAGGACGACGTATGGCTGCGCTGAGCTTGAGGGGCGTCAGGAAATCCTATGACGGAAAGCAGCAGGTGCTGCACGGCATCGACGTCGAAATTGCCGACGGCGAATTCATCGTGCTGGTCGGGCCGTCGGGCTGCGGCAAGTCGACGCTGCTGCGGATGATCGCCGGGCTCGAGAGCGTGACGGACGGCGAGATCGCGATCGGCGAACGGGTCGTCAACGCGCTCGAGCCGAAGGATCGCGATATCGCGATGGTGTTCCAGAACTATGCGCTGTATCCGCACATGACGGTCGCGCAGAACATGGGCTACGGGCTGAAGATCCGCGGCATCGAGCGCGCGACGATCGACGCGCGCGTCGCCGCGGCCGCGAAGATCCTCGAGCTCGAGCCGCTGCTCGCGCGGCGCCCGCGCGAGCTGTCGGGCGGGCAGCGGCAGCGGGTCGCGATGGGGCGCGCGATCGTGCGCGAGCCGTCGGTGTTCCTGTTCGACGAGCCGCTGTCGAACCTCGACGCGAAGCTGCGCGTGCAGATGCGGCTCGAGATCCAGCGGCTGCATGCGCGGCTCGCGACGACGAGCGTGTACGTCACGCACGACCAGATCGAGGCGATGACGCTCGCGCAGCGCGTGATCGTGATGAATCGCGGCCACGCGGAGCAGATCGGCGCGCCGGTCGACGTCTACGAGAAGCCCGCGACGGTGTTCGTCGCGGGCTTCATCGGCTCGCCGGCGATGAATCTGCTGCACGGGCGGCTGTCCGCGGACGGCGCGACGTTCACTGTCGCGGGCGGCGGGCCGGACCTGCCGGTCGCGGGCGTGCCGGGCCTCGGCGCGGAGATCGCGACAGGCCGCGACTGGGTGCTCGGCGTGCGCCCGGAGCACATGACGCCGCAGCCGGGCTTGCCGAATGTCACACTGCCGGTCGATTCGTGCGAGCTGCTCGGCGCGGACAACCTGGTGCACGGCCGCTGGGGCGCGCACGATGTCGCGGTGCGCCTGCCGCACGCGGACCGCCCCGCGCGCGGCACGGCGCTCGCGGTCGCGCTGCCCGCGCACCGGCTGCATTTCTTTGATCCCGAGACCGGCAAGCGCGCCGGCTGAACCTGTTCCTGTTGCGAGGCGTTCCGATGACTTTCCGTCCTGACTGGCCGTACCCGCGCGTCGTCGCCCATCGCGGCGGCGGCACGCTCGCGCCGGAGAACACGCTCGCCGCGCTCGACGAAGGCGCGCGGCGCGGCCACACGATGGTCGAATTCGACGCGAAGCTGTCGGCCGACGACATCACGTTCCTGCTGCACGACGATACGGTCGACCGGACCTCGGACGGCCACGGGCCGGCGGCCGGGATGCGCTATGCGGAACTCGCGGCGCTCGACGCCGGCGCGTGGTTCGACGCGCGCTTCGCGGGCGAGCGGATGCCGACGTTCGAGGCGGCGGCGGCGCGCTGCGTCGCGCTCGGGCTGGCGGTGAACGTCGAGATCAAGCCGTGCCCGGGCCGCGAGCGCGAAACAGGGCAGCGCGTGGCCGCGGACGCGGCCGCCTGCTGGCGCGGCGCCGCGGTGCCGCCGCTGTTGTCGTCGTTCTCGTTCGAAGCGTTGCTGCAGGCGCGCGAAACGGCGCCCGCGCTGCCGCGCGGGATGCTGTATGAGGCGGTGCCGGACGACTGGCGCGCGCAGGCGGTCGACGCGCTCGGCTGCGTGTCGCTGCATGCGGACCACACGCGGCTCGACGAGCCGCTCGTGCGCGCGATCAAGGCGGCCGGGCTGCGGATCCTGGTTTACACGGTCAATGACCCCGAACGGGCGCGCGAACTCGTGCGCTGGGGTGTCGACGCGGTCTGCACCGACCGGATCGACCTGATCGGCCCGCGTGCGCTGGACGGAATCCTCTAACGAGCGAACCTGACGCGAAAAAACGACGCCCCGGCGGGTTTCCGTCCGGGGCGTTCTGCTTTGCGGAGGGGTAACGCCAGGAAAATTCCGCTACAAATTGCAGCGGGATTAACCATTCCCCAAATATTCGACTACGCTTAGAAGCGGTAGCCGACGTTCAGGAAGGTGACGATCGGGTTGAGGGAGATCTTCGCCTTCGACGTTTCGGTCAGGGTGCCGACCTGGGATCGCTTGGCCGTCGTGAAGGTCGCGGTGACGCTCACCGGGACGTACGAAATCGACAGCCCGGCGAACCAGTGGTCGGTGAAGTTGTACGTGAAGCCGGCGTTGAAGACGGGCGCCCACTGGTTGCTGGTCGTCGCGCTGGTCGGGCCGCCGAGCACGCCGTTTTCGAACGCGCCGTTCGTGATCTTCGCGCCGGTGAACCACACGTAGGTCACGCCGACGCCGACATAGGGCCGGAACTTCGAGGTGGCCGAGTTGAAGTGATATCGGAGCAACACCGCGGGGCTCCACTGGTACGCGCGACCGAGCACGCCGAAACGTTCGAACTGACCCTTGCCGGTGATGTCGAACTTCGGTGGCACCCCGACGACGAGTTCGGTGGAGATGTGGTCGGTCACGAAGTAGCCGGCCGCGAGCCCGAGGGTGTCGGCATCATTGATGCCGGCGCCGGTGTTGGGAACGGATTGGTTGACGGGCGTTCCGCCGACGCGATAGACGAACAGCGGATCGCTGCTGTCCTGCGGCGAAAAATGGAGCCAGCCGTTGCTGACGTAGAAGCTGCCTGCGGATTGTGCGTGTGCCGGACCGCCCGCGAATGTAAACGCGAGCGCTGCGGCCCCCGTAATGGCCAGTTTTCGTTTCATTGTGTCTCCTCCGATCAAAGGCGTGCTCATTATGACTACTGCGTTTAAAACCAAACAAGCTTGTAAGTTAGAGTTTTCTCCCTAGGATTCGCACGACCGTACGATTCAGCGCCGAGAGCGGGAGGATTCTACGCAAGTGCGCACAATTGGACCTTCGGGTATTTCCTAACGCGATCAAACGGACATTCAGCATGGCACGGTTAGCACGACTCTACGTTCCCGACCAGCCGCAGCACGTGATATTGCGCGGCCTGGATCAGCAACCCGCGTTCGTCGACGACCAGGACTACGAGCTCTTCATCGATTGCCTGAAGGCTGCGGCGCGCGATCATCACCTGGCGGTGCACGCCTACGTGCTGCTGCCGCGCCAGGTGCAGCTGCTCGTGACGCCGAGCGACGAGGCCAGCCTGCCGAAGGCGATGCAGGCGGTCGGGCGGCGCTACGTCGCGCATTTCAACCGCCGCTATTCGCGGCGCGGCACCCTGTGGGAAGGCCGCTATCGCGCGACGGTGATCGAAGGCGAGCGGTATTTCCTGCTCGCGAGCCGCGTGGTCGAGATGAGTCCGGTGCGCGCACAGCTCGTCGCGACGCCCGACGCCTATCGCTGGTCGAGCTACCGGCATCACGTCGGGCTCACCGTCGACAGCCTGATCACCGACCATCCGCTCTACTGGGCGCTCGGCAATACGCCGTTCGAACGGCAGCGCTCGTACAAGGAGCTGTGCGAGCAGCCGCTCGACGAGCGGCAGGCCGACCAGTTGCAGCAGGCGACGCTGAAGGGCTGGGTGCTCGGCGGCGAGACCTATCGCGAATGGGCGGCGCGCACCGCGAACCGGCGCGTGTCGCCGCTGCCGCGCGGACGCCCTCGAAAGGTGCGCGAGAACACGCCGCCGATCCAGCAATAAGCGCGGACAGGCGGACCAGGAGGCGGCGCCGCGGGTGCCGCTTCTTTTTGCACCAAAACGATACGGCCCTAATAAAATGGCACCAGATCGATGCATCTGTTTAAGTGGGGTCACATCAAGCGGTTTTTGTTGCTATTCCTTTGATTCGTCGCGTATATTCCGAATTCCGGTGGCCCCGGGCGAAGCCTGCCCAGCCCACTGTCGGCCGCGCCGCCTCCCGCCGGGAGCGGGATCGGCGGCAACAACAAAATGGTTCAACGGCCCTCGAGGCCCCTTTACGACGGTGTCCCCATGAACGACCACCAGCAGCCGCTCACCGCGGTGCCCGCCGCGCAAGGTCTGTACGACCCGCAAAACGAACACGACGCCTGCGGCGTCGGCTTCGTCGCTCACATCAAGGGCAAGAAGAGCCACGAGATCATCGAACAGGGTCTGAAGATCCTCGAGAATCTCGACCACCGCGGCGCGGTCGGCGCCGATCCGCTGATGGGCGACGGCGCGGGGATCCTGATCCAGATTCCGGATGCGTTCTACCGTGAGGAAATGGCGAAGCAGGGCGTGACGCTGCCGCCCGCCGGCGAGTACGGCGTGGGGATGATCTTCCTGCCGAAGGAAAACGCGTCGCGGATCGCGTGCGAGCAGGAGCTCGAGCGCACCGTGAAGGCCGAGGGTCAGGTGGTGCTGGGCTGGCGCGACGTGCCGGTCGACCACGCGATGCCGATCTCGCCGACCGTGAAGGCGACCGAGCCGCTGATCCGTCAGATCTTCATCGGCCGCGGCAAGGACATCATGGTGACGGACGCGCTCGAGCGTAAGCTCTACGTAATCCGCAAGACCGCCAGCCACCGGATCCAGGCGCTCAAGCTGAAGCACGGCAAGGAATACTTCGTGCCGTCGATGTCGGCGCGCACGGTCGTCTACAAGGGCCTGCTGCTGGCCGGCCAGGTCGGCGTGTACTACCGCGACCTGCAGGACGCGCGCGTCGTGTCGGCGCTCGCGCTCGTGCACCAGCGCTTCTCGACCAACACGTTCCCGGCATGGGAGCTGGCCCACCCGTACCGGATGATCGCGCACAACGGCGAGATCAACACCGTGAAGGGCAACGTCAACTGGCTGAACGCGCGTACCGGCGCGATCGCGAGCCACGTGCTCGGCGACGACCTGCCGAAGCTCTGGCCGCTGATCTACCCGGGCCAGTCGGATACGGCTTCGTTCGACAACTGCCTCGAACTGCTCGTGATGGCCGGCTATCCGCTCGTGCACGCGGTGATGATGATGATCCCGGAAGCGTGGGAACAGCACACGCTGATGGACGAGAACCGCCGCGCGTTCTACGAATATCACGCCGCGATGATGGAGCCGTGGGACGGCCCCGCCGCGATCGCATTCACCGACGGCCGCCAGATCGGCGCGACGCTCGACCGCAACGGCCTGCGCCCGGCGCGCTACATCGTGACCGACGACGATCTCGTGATCATGGCGTCGGAAGCCGGCACGCTGCTGATCCCCGAATCGAAGATCGTCAAGAAGTGGCGCCTGCAGCCGGGCAAGATGTTCCTGATCGACATGGAACACGGCCGCATCATCGACGACAAGGAGCTCAAGGACAACCTCGCGAACGCTAAGCCGTACAAGAGCTGGATCGACGCCGTGCGCATCAAGCTCGACGAGATCGAGCCGAAGGCGGAAGAGGTCGCGGCCGGCCGCAGCCAGGGCGCGACGCTGCTCGACCGCCAGCAGGCGTTCGGCTACACGCAGGAAGACCTGAAGTTCCTGATGGCGCCGATGGCGCAGCAGGGCGAGGAAGCGGTCGGCTCGATGGGCAACGACTCGCCGCTCGCGGTGATGTCGAACAAGAACAAGACGCTCTATCACTACTTCAAGCAGCTGTTCGCGCAGGTCACGAACCCGCCGATCGACCCGATCCGCGAGAACATGGTGATGTCGCTCGTGTCGTTCATCGGTCCGAAGCCGAACCTGCTCGACACCAACAACATCAACCCGCCGATGCGGCTCGAAGTGTCGCAGCCGGTGCTCGACTTCAAGGACATCGCGAAGATCCGCGCGATCGACCAGTACACGGGCGGCAAGTTCAGTTCCTACGAACTGAGCATCTGCTACCCGGTCGCGTGGGGCAAGGCCGGCATCGAGGCGCGCCTCGCGTCGCTGTGCGCGGAAGCCGTCGACGCGGTGAAGTCGGGCTACAACATCCTGATCGTGTCGGACCGCAAGACCGACGCGGAGCACGTCGCGATCCCCGCGCTGCTCGCGACCTCGGCGATCCACACGCACCTCGTCCAGCAGGGCCTGCGCACCAGCACGGGCCTCGTCGTCGAGACGGGGTCGGCGCGCGAGACGCACCACTTCGCTCTGCTCGCCGGCTACGGCGCGGAAGCGGTCCACCCGTACCTCGCGATGGAAACGCTCGCGCAGATGGCCGACGGCCTGAAGGGCGACCTGTCGCCGGAAAAGGCGGTGTACAACTTCACGAAGGCGGTCGGCAAGGGCCTGCAGAAGGTCATGTCGAAGATGGGCATCTCGACGTACATGTCGTACACGGGCGCGCAGATCTTCGAAGCGCTCGGCCTTGCGACCGACCTCGTCGAGAAGTACTTCAAGGGCACGGCGTCGAAGGTCGGCGGCATCGGCCTGTTCGAAGTCGCGGAAGAGGCGATCCGCCTGCACCGCGACGCGTTCGGCGACAACCCGGTGCTGCGCGACATGCTCGACGCGGGCGGCGAGTATGCATACCGCGTGCGCGGCGAAGACCACATGTGGACGCCGGATTCGATCGCGAAGCTGCAGCACGCGACGCGCAGCAACTCGTACCAGACGTACAAGGAATACGCGCACCTGATCAACGACCAGACGAAGCGCCACATGACGTTCCGCGGCCTGTTCGAGTTCAAGGTGTCGCCGGCGAAGGCGATCCCGATCGACGAAGTCGAGCCGGCGAAGGACATCGTCAAGCGCTTCGCGACGGGCGCAATGTCGCTCGGCTCGATCAGCACCGAAGCGCACGCGACGCTCGCGGTCGCGATGAACCGGATCGGCGGCAAGTCGAACACCGGCGAAGGCGGCGAGGACGAGAAGCGCTATCGCAACGAGCTGCGCGGCATCCCGATCAAGGCGGGCGAGTCGCTGAAGTCGGTGATCGGCGACGAGATCGTCAGCGACATCCCGCTGAAGGACGGCGACTCGCTGCGCTCGAAGATCAAGCAGGTCGCGTCGGGCCGCTTCGGCGTGACGGCGGAATACCTCGCGTCGGCCGACCAGATCCAGATCAAGATGGCGCAGGGCGCGAAGCCGGGCGAAGGCGGCCAGCTGCCGGGCCACAAGGTGTCCGAGTACATCGGCAAGCTGCGCTACTCGGTGCCGGGCGTCGGCCTGATCTCGCCGCCGCCGCACCACGACATCTACTCGATCGAGGATCTGGCGCAGCTGATCCACGACCTGAAGAACGTGAATCCGAGCTCGAGCATCTCGGTGAAGCTCGTGTCGGAAGTGGGCGTCGGCACGGTTGCCGCGGGCGTCGCGAAGGCGAAGGCCGATCATGTCGTGATCGCCGGCCATGACGGCGGCACCGGCGCGTCGCCGCTGTCGTCGGTCAAGCACGCGGGCACGCCGTGGGAGCTCGGCCTCGCCGAAACGCAGCAGACGCTGGTGCTGAACCGCCTGCGCGGCCGCATCCGCGTGCAGGCCGACGGCCAGATGAAGACCGGCCGCGACGTCGTGATCGGCGCGCTGCTCGGCGCGGACGAATTCGGCTTCGCGACGGCGCCGCTCGTCGTCGAGGGCTGCATCATGATGCGCAAGTGCCACCTGAACACGTGCCCGGTCGGCGTCGCGACGCAGGACCCGGTGCTGCGCGCGAAGTTCTCGGGCCAGCCGGAGCACGTCGTCAACTACTTCTTCTTCGTCGCCGAGGAAGTGCGCGAGATCATGGCGCAGCTCGGCATCGCGAAGTTCGACGACCTCGTCGGCCGCGCCGACCTGCTCGACACCCGCAAGGGCATCGAGCACTGGAAGGCGAAGGGCCTCGACTTCTCGCGCGTGTTCTACCAGCCGGAAGAGTGCGAGGACGTCGCGCCGCGTCACGTCGACGTGCAGGACCACGGCCTCGAGCGTGCGCTCGACCACGTGCTGATCGAGAAGGCGAAGGCCGCGATCGAGAACGGCGAGCACGTGTCGTTCATCCAGCCGGTGCGCAACGTGAACCGCACGGTCGGCGCGATGCTGTCGGGCGTGATCGCGAAGAAGCACGGCCACGACGGCCTCGACGACGACGCGGTGCACATCCAGCTGAAGGGCACGGCGGGCCAGAGCTTCGGCGCGTTCCTCGCGAAGGGCGTGACGCTCGACCTCGTCGGCGACGGTAACGACTACGTCGGCAAGGGCCTGTCGGGCGGCCGGATCATCATCCGTCCGACCAACGACTTCCGCGGCAAGTCCGAGGAAAACATCATCTGCGGCAACACGGTGATGTACGGCGCGATCGAAGGCGAGGCCTTCTTCCGCGGCGTCGCGGGCGAGCGCTTCTGCGTGCGCAACTCGGGCGCGACGGCGGTCGTCGAGGGCACGGGCGACCACGGCTGCGAATACATGACGGGCGGCACGGTCGTCGTGCTCGGCGACACGGGCCGCAACTTCGCGGCCGGCATGTCGGGCGGCGTCGCGTACGTGTATGACCCGGAAGGCACGTTCGCGGCGAAGTGCAACAAGTCGATGGTCGCGCTCGATCCGGTGCTGCAGCAGGCCGAGCAGGAACGCACGGTCGACCGCGCGCTCTGGCATGCGGGCACGACGGACGAAGCGCTGCTCAAGGGGCTCGTCGAGCGTCATTTCCAGTTCACCGGTTCGCCGCGCGCGAAATCGCTGCTGGAAAACTGGGACGCGGCGCGGCGCCAGTTCGTGAAGGTGTTCCCGCACGAATACAAGCGCGCGCTGGGCGAGATCGGTGCGAAGAAGGCGGCGAAGGAAGAGCTGGCCGCCTGAGCGACGAACGACACAGCAGAGGCCGCGCGCGCCTGACGGGCCGCGCGGCTCCCCCACCCGATACACGGAATCAGAAGAGCACCTTATGGGCAAGGCAACCGGTTTTCTGGAGTTCGAACGCCGCCACGAGGCGTACGAGGCACCGCTCACGCGCGTGAAGCACTACAAGGAATTCGTCCAGGCGCTGTCCGACGCGGACGCGAAGGTCCAGGGCGCACGCTGCATGGACTGCGGCATCCCGTTCTGCAACAACGGCTGCCCGGTCAACAACGTCATCCCGGACTTCAACGACCTGGTGTACCACCAGGACTGGCGTCAGGCGATCGAGGTCCTGCATTCGACCAACAACTTCCCGGAGTTCACGGGCCGCATCTGCCCGGCGCCGTGTGAGGCGGCGTGCACGCTCGGGATCAACGATGACCCGGTGGGCATCAAGTCGATCGAGCACGCGATCATCGACAAGGCATGGGCGGAAGGCTGGGTGCAGCCGCAGCCTTCCGCGCACAAGACGGGCAAGAAGGTCGCGGTCGTCGGCTCCGGCCCCGCGGGCCTCGCCACCGCGCAGCAACTCGCACGCGCGGGCCACGACGTGACGGTGTTCGAGAAGAGCGACCGGATCGGCGGCCTGCTGCGCTACGGGATTCCGGACTTCAAGCTCGAGAAGTGGCTGATCGACCGCCGCATGCGCCAGATGGAAGCGGAAGGCGTGACGTTCCGCACCAGCGTGTTCATCGGCAAGGACGCGCTGCCGGACTCGATCGGCAACATGGCGAAGGAAACCATTTCGCCGGCGACGCTGAAGGAAGAGTTCGACGCGGTCGTGATCGCGGGCGGCTCGGAAACGCCGCGCGACCTGCCGGTGCCGGGCCGCGAGCTGGCCGGCATCCACTACGCGATGGACTTCCTGCCGCAGCAAAACCGCGTGAACGCCGGCGACAAGCTCGTCGACCAGCTGCTCGCGAAGGGCAAGCACGTCGTCGTGATCGGCGGCGGCGATACGGGTTCGGACTGCGTTGGCACGTCGAACCGTCACGGCGCGAAGGGCGTCACGCAGTTCGAGCTGCTGCCGCAGCCGCCGGAAGAGGAAAACAAGCCGCTCGTGTGGCCATACTGGCCGATCAAGCTGCGCACGTCGTCGTCGCACGAGGAAGGCTGCGAGCGCGACTGGGCGGTCGCGACGAAGCGTTTCGAAGGCAAGAACGGCAAGGTCGAGAAGCTGATCGCGGCGCGCGTCGAGTGGAAGGACGGCAAGATGCAGGAAGTGCCGGGCTCGGAGTTCGAGATGAAGGCCGATCTGGTGCTGCTCGCGATGGGCTTCACGCAGCCGGCTTCTCCGGTGCTCGAGGCATTCGGCGTCGACAAGGACGCGCGCGGCAACGCGCGGGCGGCGACCGAAGGCGATCGCGCGTACTACACGTCGGTCGACAAGGTGTTCGCGGCCGGCGACATGCGCCGCGGCCAGTCGCTCGTCGTGTGGGCGATCCGCGAAGGCCGCCAGTGCGCACGGTCGGTCGATGCGTACCTGATGGGGCATTCGGAACTGCCGCGCTGAACGCAGTTCGCGTAGTCGTATCAGGCCGGGCGCCCGAAAGGGCACCCGGTTTCTTTGTTGAACCGACGGCAAGACCGGTGACCGAAGGCATGCGGTCCAACGCTTGCTGGCGAATGACGTCATTGCGTCGGCTTTGGCGGCTCGAGAGGAAGTTTTTGAATTTTCCCGAAGCCCGTGACGCGACGGTCGCAATCGATTGTCGCGACATAGTTTCCTTCGCGCGACTTCAGATCGAATCCCCACCAGCCGAGCGTGTCGGCATGGTAGCGGGGTGTGCCGACGAATTCGACCTCGTTCAGATGTATGCCTTGTTCTTTAGCGAACGTGAGAATTTTTGCCTCAAGTTCTCCGACTGGTGCATCAGGACAATGACCTTCATCTCTCTCGTATCTCGCAATCCCAACGATGATAAGAAATAGGAAGACGAGAGCGACGGCAGTCGCACCAAGCATAAGCAAGAGGCGAATGCTGTAGCGAATGACTGTTGAGATCATGATTGTGATTGGATGCCCTCCCGACGAGGGAGGGAGTGATTACAGTTGAAGGTCCCCACTGGCTGCGACCTACCAGCGTCCCGGACGCATGAGCCCGCCGAACGATGGCCGGTGAACTGCTTGGGGCGGACGCGTTTCAGCGTTCTGGACAGGCCGTCGACCTGAAAATGATATTTCCTTTTCGCCAGTGAAGTAGATTTGACAGTCAGTGTGCCCAAACACGGAGCCGATTTCTCTCAAGCGTGTGGTCATCCATTCCTGCAGGAATGGCCGATTGGAGCGGTCTGCATCGAATCTGTCGGGATTCAATGTGTAGGAGCCAACGAACCAATAGGTGTTGTCTTCCCGCATCGTTAATGTTCCTCGAACATGACCCGAGACGCGCCCCACAGTCGTGGCAGACCAGAAATCATGCTCGCCGTGATTGAAGATACTGGTGCTAAATGGTCCGTCGATCGGGTAAGTGCCAGGGCCATATCCAGGATTTTCTATGCTGTCCTGGATTAATTTGAAATCCGAGGTCCCCATTCTTAGATTCATGGATTCAAGATTGAGTGATCTGCGCTCCCCATTTCCGAAAATCCAATAGTAGACGGCTCCAATGAACATGAATGGGCTTCCGTAAAATTGGAATTCTGATATTGGGCGGATTCCATTCAGCTGGTTTGCGTAGATGCCGAATAGTGTCGATGCGTCGGCGTGGCCCAGTGCGACGTTAAGACTATACGAATTTGCGCCTGGGAAATTCTTGTAGCCGCCTCTCGCAAGCCATCCGGTAAATTCGCCTACTAAAGTTAATTGATTTTGACAGAATAATGCGTTTCGACTCTCGAACAGAAATTGGAAGAATTCCTCTGTCGTGGCAATCATGTCGCCATAGTCTGCGTCATTGAAAATTTCGGTGGCGGAACAATATCTGCCGAAGCACAAGAGCTTTGGATAGCCGAGCGAGGCCTCTGACATTGCCCCTCCACCGCCAACCTTGCCGGAAAAACCGTCGAGACTCGGTAAACGCGGCGCAGTGACTGAAGTCGACGGCATCGCATCGGATTGTGCGGAACATGTTGAGTGTTTCAATAATGCCAGGAGGGGGAGGGCTGTCGAGCTTGCTAAAAATCGCCGTCTTTCTCGATGGTGTCGCGTTTGTGCAATTCTCTCAATATTTTCAGGTACTGATTAATCTCGATCCGTCATTTTCAATCCCCGTACTGTTCTTGATTTGCAAAGTAATTCGTTATCCGAAGTGTTTGGCATCAACCTTTGTTGCCTTTGACGCAAGGGGGCTCACCCATCATTCCAGAGATGGCGGTGATGCGACATCCTTCGGTCCGCATGCTTTCGAGGATCTTTCGTGAAAGCTCGCGGCACGACATGCAAACATCCGGGGACTGCTCCGATTGCCGGAGAGCCTTTTCCAGAACGGCATGCCGACCCTGTCAGGGTAAAGATCGTGGTGTTTGGTAGCGGTGAGCGCGGAACGAATGGGCTAAGCAAAGCGACGAATATGAAAGCACCACTCATTGGCCTATATGCGCCATCGAAAACGTTTCGGAATGTCAAAGAGGGCTGGTTCGTTCGCAATCGTGTTGTCGTTTTAGCGGATCGCTTGACCGAACCGGCACGCGCGTATCTTGACATCGGTTAGCTGGCCGATCGCGCCACATTCGTCGTCTTGCAGGTGTGGTGCCTCGACGCGCATGTCATGTGGTCAACAATCATCACGTCGCCGTCCGCGCCCTCGCCGCGTGGCTTCCCCGCATTTTCGCGAAGCGTCGCCTAACCTGATGACATCCAATGCCGATTTCATGTCATCTCTTTTTCTTTCGTTTTGTAAGAAATCTTGCGAATTGTCATATCATGTTGCCCTCCGGCACGTTAATCAGCCGGCCATAACTGACCCCATTTAAAAGGAGACCGGATGGAAGCACTCGTGCATGGGTTGATCGACGTCGTCAACGGCGTGTTGTGGAACTACGTGCTGATCGCGCTGCTGCTCGGCGCGGGCGCGTGGTTCACGCTGCGGTTCCGGATGATCCAGCTGAAGGCGCTGTTCCTCAGCATGCGGCTCGTCGGCAGCAAGGGCGAGCCGGGCAGCATCTCGTCGTTCCAGGCGTTCGCGACCGGGCTCGCGAGCCGCGTCGGCACCGGCAACATCGCCGGCGTCGCGGTCGCGCTGACGGTCGGCGGGCCGGGCGCGATCTTCTGGATGTGGATGACGGCGCTCGTCGGCATGTCGTCCGCGTTCGTCGAGGCGACGCTCGCGCAGATCTTCAAGGTCTCGCACCCGGACGGCACCTATCGCGGCGGCCCCGCGTACTACATCCAGCAAGGCCTGCGCTCGCGCGCGTTCGGCGTGCTGTTCTCGCTGTCGCTGATCCTCGCGTTCGGCTTCGTGTTCAACGCGGTGCAGGCGAACGCGATCGCCGACGCGTTCCATACGTCGTTCGGCTGGAGCCGCGAGACCGTCGGCCTTGCCCTCGTGCTGCTGACCGCGCCGATCATCTTCGGCGGGATCCGCCGGATCGCGGCCGTCGCGCAGGTGATCGTGCCGCTGATGGCGATCGGCTACCTCGCGCTCGCGGTCTACGCGGTCGCGACGCACATCGCGATGGTGCCGGACGTGATCGTGCTGATCGTGAAGAGCGCGTTCGGATTCGAGCAGGCGGCGGGCGGCCTGACCGGTTACGCGGTCAGCCAGGCGATCGCGATCGGCGTGAAGCGCGGGCTGTTCTCGAACGAAGCCGGCATGGGCAGCGCGCCGAACGCGGCGGCGACCGCCAGCACCCGGCATCCGGTCGCGCAGGGGCTGATCCAGATGCTCGGCGTGTTCGTCGACACGATCGTGATCTGCAGCGCGACGGCGTTCGTGATCCTGCTGTCCGGCCAGTACGAGCTCGGCACCGGCATGGAAGGCGCGGCGCTCACGCAGCGCGCGATCTCGAGCCACGTCGGCGACTGGGGCGGCATCTACATGGCGGTCGCGATCTTCTTCCTCGCGTTCTCGTCGGTGATCGGCAACTACGCGTATGCGGAGGGCAACGTCGACTTCATCACGAAGCGGCGCGGCGTGCTGCCGGTGTTCCGCATCGCGGTGCTCGGGATGGTGATGTTCGGCAGCGTCGGCCAGTTGCCGCTCGTGTGGGCGATGGCCGACACCAGCATGGGCCTGATGGCGATCATCAACCTGATCGCGATCCTCGCGCTCGGCAAGTACGCGCACGCCGCATGGCGCGATTACCGTCGCCAGCGCGCCGCGGGCGTCGCCGATCCGGTGTTTACGCGCAACACGATTCCGGAGCTGGCGCACGTGCTGCCGAAGGACGTGTGGGGCGAGCACGGCCCGCTGCCGCAGCGTCCGGCGGCAGCGCCGGCAATCGGCGTCGCGACGGGCGTCGCGGCCAATTGACGATGAACGGCGACCGGCTCCGTGCATTCGTCGCGCTGATGCCCGACGCGGCGTCGCGCGACGCATTGCACGCGCTGCCGGTCGCGCGCGGCGCACGGCGCACGCAGCCGGAGCAACTGCACGTGACGCTCGCGTTTCTCGGCGCGATCGAGCGCGACCGGTGCGACGCGCTCGCCGCGCGGCTGCCGGCGCTGGCGACTGCGCACGCATTGCCGCTGCAGCAGGTCGAGCGGCTTGCGTGGTGGCCGAGTCTGCCGAAGGCGCGCCTGATCGTCGCGGAGCTCGGCGTCGAGCCGGCGCTGGTCGCGCTGAACGACGCGCTGGTGGCGGCGTTGCAGGACGTCGGCATGCCGACCGATCGCCGGCCGTTTCGGCCGCACGTGACGCTCGCGCGGCTGCCGCACTACGCGGTCGGGCAGCCGGCGCGCGGCGGCGAGTTGCGCCAGCCGGTCGAATTGCATTTCGAAGCGCTGACGTTGTTCGAAAGCGTGCTGTCGCACACGGGGGCGTCGCATCGTCCGCTGGTATCGGCGCCGCTTGCGCTGGCGGATGCGGAGGGATGGGGAGAGGGCCCGCCGCCGGCGTAGGCGGGCCACGCCGGCAGCGGCCGGGGCCGGGGCGCTCGACGCGCACCGGCCGCCCGTGCGGGCGATTACGCGGCGACCTTGTCGCTGTCGCTCACGCGTTCGACGTTGATCGTGCCGCCGTGGTACGCGGCGAGCGATTCGCGGTGCGCGATGCTGACGATCGCGGCCTGCGGCAGCCGCTCGTTGAACAGGTGATAGAGGCGCGCTTCGTTGTCCGCGTCGAGCGCGCTCGTCGCTTCGTCGAGGAACAGGAAGTCCGGCTTGTGCAGCAGCACGCGCGCGCCGGCAAGACGCTGCTGCTCTCCCGGCGACAGCACGCGGGTCCAGTGCCCGGTCTCGCCGAGCCGGTCGACGTACTCTTCGAGCCGGCACGCGCGCAGCGCGTCGCGGCACGCATCGTCGCTGTATGCGTCGGCCGTGGCGGGGTAGGTGAGCGCGGCCTTCAGCGTGCCGATCGGCAGGTAGCTCGTCTGCGGCACGAACATCATCCGCGCGCTGACCGGCGCGTCGATCGCGCCGTCGCCGAACGGCCAGAGTCCCGCGAGCGCGCGCATGAACGTGCTCTTGCCGGAGCCCGACTTGCCGATCACGAGCCAGCGCGAACCGGGTTCGATCGTGACGCTGCCGATGTCGGCGAGCGCGTTGCCGTTCGGCAGCGCGAGCTTGAGCGACGACGTCGACAGATGCTCGCTATCGACGTAATGCAGGTTGATGCCGCCGTGCTCGGTCGCGGGCGACACGCTTTCCTTCAGGTGCGACGCGCCCATCACGCGCTTGAATTCGCGCAGACGGTTGACGGTCGCGCGCCATTCGACGAGCGTGCTGTAACTGTTGATGAACCACGAGAACGAGTCGCTGACGGTGTTGAACGCGGACGAGATCTGCATCAGCACGCCGAACGAGAACGCGCCTGCGAAGTAGCGCGGCGCGGCCACGACGAGCGGGAAGATGATCGCGATCTGGCCGTAGAAGCTCAGCACGAACGTGAGCCGCTTCGTGTACTTCATCACGCGCCACCAGTTGTCGCGGATGCGCATGAACAGGTTGCGGGCGTTGCCGTTTTCAGTGTTCTCGCCGTCATAGAACGCGATCTGCTCGGCGTTTTCGCGCACGCGGATCAGCCCGAAGCGGAAGTCCGCCTCGACGCGCTGCTGCTGGTAGTTGATCGACACGAGCGGATGGCCGACCTTCTGGATGATCAGCGAGCCGACCACCGCGTACAGCGCGGCCGCCCACACCATGTAGCCGGGAATCGCGATCGGCGTGCCGCCGAGCGTGAACGTCAGCGCGCCGGCGAGCGACCACAGGATCGTGATGAACGACACGAGCGTGACGACCGTCGACAGCAGGTCGAGCGACAGCGCGAGCGTGGTCGTCGCGAACGACTGGAGGTCGTCGGTGATCCGCTGGTCGGGGTTGTCGGCGAGGCGGTCGCGCTCGATCCGGTAGAACGCGCGATCGCCGAGCCATTCGTTCAGAAAGCGGTTGGTCAGCCATTGCCGCCAGCGGAACCCGAGCATCTGGCGCAGGTAGCGTCCATACACGGCGAGGATGATGAAGCCGAACGCGAGCGCCGAGAACTGCATCAGCAGACCGGGGAAGTCGTGGACATTCTTCGCCTGCAGCGCGTTGTAGAACTGCGCGTTCCACTGGTTCAGCTTGACGTTGATCCAGACGACGCAGAGATTGATCACGACGATCGTGACGAGCAATCCCCACGCGATCTTCCATTCGGACGAGACCCAGTAGGGCTTGACGAGGCTCCACGCGGAGACCGGGCGCTCGTCCTGCGGCGCATCGGGGGCGGTATGGGTCGATTGGGTCATGTGCTTCCTGATGTGTAGCCGGCGCACAGGCCGGGCGGTGCCGGGTGCGCGCCGCAAAACGGCGGGCCGGGAAAAGGTGCCGCATGACGGCGGGCGTCGCGGATTGTGGTCCGCCCGTCTTAAACGGTACTTAACGGCCAGCGGTGAGACGGCAACCGGCGCGCCCAAGCGCACCGGCCTGCGGGCATTGTGCCAGAGCGGCGCGCGGCATCGGTGAAATTGCCGACCGGGGACAGTTTGCGGCGGTTTCCGCTTTTATGGTCTAATGGCCGTCGACGAAACAGGGGTGCTTCGTGCACGGCCGGCAGAGATTCCGGCGCCGCAGCGAGGCTGAGAGAGACCCTTCGCACCCGATCCGGGTAATACCGGCGCGGGAAGTTTCCGATCCCGCCGGGCTGCGCTGGCTGCGTCCCCATTGCCAGCGCGCTGTTCCGTCCGGCCGGCCTTTGCTGCCGGTTTCGTCCTTTTGGGTACGCGCGTCGCGCGTTACGGAAGGATTCGATGGCCGATCAATCTTCAGTCTTTTGTCCCGCCCCTTGCGCGTTCGCACGGGATCACGCACGCGTGTCCGCTCCGCATGGACGCGCTTTTCGCGGGGAGGGCGTCCGATGAGCACGCCGACCTCTCGTCCGGATTTCGCCGTGCTGGGCGGCGGCCTCGTCGGCCGCCTGATCGCGTGGCGCCTCGCGGGCGACGGGCATCGCGTCGCGCTCTACGAGCGCGGCGGCCCCGACGGCGAGCAGTCGGCCGCGTGGGTCGCGGCCGCGATGCTCGCGCCGCTCGCCGAGGCGGCCAGCGCTGAGCTGCTGATCACCGAGCTGGGCGCGGCGTCGCTCGCGCGGTGGCCGCAGTGGCTCGCGGAGCTTCCCGAGCCGGTGTACTTCCAGCACCACGGCACGCTCGTCGTCTGGCATCACGCGGATCGCGCCGAGGCGCCGCTGTTCGAGCGGCGCGTGCGCGCGAACGCGCCGGCCGCGCTGCTCGACGGCGGCCTCGTCACGCTCGCGGGCGCGCAGGTCGATGCGGTCGAGCCGGCGCTCGCGGGCCGCTTCGCGCGCGGCCTGCTGCTGCCGCGCGAAGGCCAGCTCGACAACCGCCAGGCGCTGCGCGCAATTGCCGCGGGCCTTGCGCAGCGCGGCGTCGATACGCACTGGCACGTCGCGATCGACGCGGGCAATTTGCCCGACGCGCATTTCACGATCGACTGCCGCGGGCTCGGCGCGAAGCCGGTGCTGCCCGCGCTGCGCGGCATCCGCGGCGAGGTCGCGCGCGTGCATGCGCCCGGCATCGGCCTGACGCGGCCGGTGCGGCTGCTGCATCCGCGCTATCCGCTGTACATCGCGCCGAAGCAGGACGACCTGTACGTGATCGGCGCGACCGAAGTGGAGGGCGAGGACATGTCGCCCGTCAGCGTGCGCTCCGCGCTGGAGCTGCTGAGCGCCGCGTTCTCCGTGCATCCGGCGTTCGGCGAGGCGCGCATCCTCGAACTGAATTCGCAGTGCCGGCCGACGCTGCCCGACCATCGCCCGGCGCTGATCTGGGACGGCGCCGCGACGCTCGCCGTCAACGGCCTGTACCGGCACGGCTTCATGATCGCGCCGGAGGTCGCGCACGCCGCGGTCGCGTTCGCCGAGGCGGCGCTGTCCGGCGCGCTGGGCGGCGCGGATGGGTTCGCCGCGTGGCGCGGCGCGGCGCGCTGGCCGGATCTCCTTCATCACCGCGACGCCGCGCGCCAGCCGGCCTGACGCGCGTCGCCTCCCGTATTCGACGAAGCAAGCCATGAATATCCAGATCAATCAGCAGACCCTCACGCTGCCCGACGGCGCGACGGTCGCCGACGCGCTTGCCGCGTACGGCGCGCGGCCGCCGTACGCGGTCGCGCTGAACGGCACGTTCGTCGCGCGCACGCAGCATGCGGCGCGCGCGCTCGCGGCGGGCGACAAGCTCGACGTCGTGCACCCGGTCGCGGGCGGCTGAGTGCCGCCGGTGCGTCCCCGATCTTTCCAGGAACACGAGATGACGTCCCTTCCTTCCGCCGATGCGCTGACGCTGTACGGCGAAACTTTCGCAAGCCGCGTGCTGCTCGGCACGTCGCGCTATCCGTCGCTGCAGTCGCTGTCCGATTCGATCGCGGCCGCGCAGCCCGGCCTCGTGACGGTCGCGCTGCGCCGCCAGATGAGCGGCGGCACCGCCGAAGCCGGCTTCTTCGACCTGCTCAAGCGCCACGCGGTGCCGCTGTTGCCGAACACGGCCGGCTGCCAGACCGTCGCCGAGGCGGTGACGACCGCGCACATGGCGCGCGAGGTGTTCGAGACCGACTGGATCAAGCTCGAGCTGATCGGCGACGACTACACGCTGCAGCCCGACCCGGTCGGCCTGATCGAGGCCGCCGCGCAGCTGGTCAAGGACGGCTTCAAGGTGCTGCCGTACTGCACCGAGGATCTCGTGATCGGCCGGCGCCTGCTCGACGTCGGCTGCGAGGCGCTGATGCCGTGGGGCGCGCCGATCGGCACCGGCAAGGGCGTCGTGAACCCTTACGGGCTGCGCGTGCTGCGCGAGCGGCTGCCGGACGTGCCGCTGATCGTCGACGCGGGGCTCGGCGTGCCGTCGCACGCGTGCCAGGTGATGGAGTGGGGCTTCGACGGCGTGCTGCTGAACACGGCAGTGTCGCAGGCGACCCATCCGGAAATCATGGCGCGCGCGTTCGCGCAGGGCGTCGCAGCCGGCCGCGCCGCGTACCTCGCGGGGCCGATGGATGCGCGCGAAACCGCGCACGCGAGCACGCCGGTCGTCGGCATGCCGTTCTGGCACCAGGACGGGGGCGGCGCGTGAGCGCGGGGCTGGCCGCCGCATTCTGGCCGCCCGCGGACGAGCTGACCGAGGCGGCGGAGCGGATTCGCGCGCGGCTCGGCGAGTGGCCGCGCGGCGCGGCGTCGTGGCGGCTGTGCGTCGCGCCGCCCGAGCTGCCGGCCGACGGCGACGTGCTGATCGTGTCGGAGGGCGACCACGCGGCGCGCGCGCTGGCGTCCGCCGCGTCGCGGCCGGCATCGCCCGGCGCGGCCGTCATCGAATACGGCGAGCGCCACGCGGTGCTGCACCGCGCGGGCGAACGCGTCGCGCTCGCCGCCGCGCACCCGCTCGCGGACGACTGGATGCCCGCGTTCGCCGCGTTCCTCGACTGCGGCTTCGCGCCGCCCGACGCGCTGGTGCTTGCGCTCGCGTGGCGCGACGGCGACGAGGCCGCCGCCGATGCGTGGCCGGTGGACCCCGCGCGTTTTCCGCGCGCCGCCGGGCTGCCGCCCGCGCCCGAGCCGGCCTTTAGGCCGTGTCCCGCGCGGCTCGGCCTGTATCCGGTCGTGCCGAGCGCGGAATGGGTCGAGCGGGTGCTGGACTGCGGCGTGCTGACCGTGCAGTTGCGCGTGAAGGGCGCCGCGCCGGACCTGCTGCGCGCGGAAATCGAGCGCGCGGTCGCTGCGGGGCGCCGCCATCCGGACGCGCGCGTGTTCATCAACGACTATTGGCAGATTGCCGCGGACGCCGGTGCATATGGCGTGCACCTGGGCCAGGAGGATCTCGAGACGGCCGACCTGGCGGCGATCACGCGCGCGGGGCTGCGGCTCGGACTGTCGAGTCACGGATATTACGAAATGTTGCGCGCGCTGCACGTGCGTCCGAGCTATCTCGCGCTCGGGCCGGTGTTCGCGACCACGACCAAGGCGGTCGCCGCGCCGCCGCAGGGGCTCGCCCGGATCGCCCGCTACGCGCGCTTCGCGGGCGCGCAGGCGCCGCTCGTCGCGATCGGCGGGGTCGGGCCGGACACGCTGCCGGCCGTGCTGGCGACGGGCGTCGGCAGCGTCGCGGTGGTCAGCGCGGTGACCGGGGCTGCGGATTATCGCGCGAGGATTATTGCGTTGCAGCAATTGTTTCCCGGATAATTTGACATTCATTGACCGGAAGGCCGAGGGCGGCGTCACGACATCATTCCGATGCAGGCCCTATAATTCGGCGTTCTGCGTATAAGGAATGTCAGCTCCGTGAGCGCCCCCACCACCTCAGAGACCCTGCTGGAACTCCGTGACGTCGACTTCGGCTACGGCGACCGTCTCGTCCTGTCGAACCTGAACCTGCGCTTCGCGCGCGGGCAGGTGGTCGCGGTCATGGGCGGCTCGGGCTGCGGCAAGACCACCGTGCTGCGCCTGATCGGCGGGCTCGTGCGCGCGCGCCGCGGCCAGGTCCTGTTCGACGGCGCCGACGTCGGCGCGCAGACGCGCGACGGCCTGTACGCGCTGCGCCGCAAGATGGGCATGCTGTTCCAGTTCGGCGCGCTGTTTACCGACATGTCGGTGTTCGACAACGTCGCGTTCGCGCTGCGCGAGCATACCGACCTGCCCGAGGAGCTGATCCGCGATCTGGTGCTGATGAAGCTCAACGCGGTGGGCCTGCGCGGCGCACGCGACCTGATGCCGTCCGAGGTGTCGGGCGGCATGGCGCGGCGCATCGCGCTCGCGCGGGCGATCGCGCTCGATCCGCAGCTGATCATGTACGACGAGCCGTTCGCGGGCCTCGACCCGATCTCGCTCGGCATCACCGCGAACCTGATCCGCACGCTGAACCACGCGCTCGGCGCGACGTCGATCCTCGTCACGCACGACGTGCCGGAGTCGTTCGCGATCGCCGACTACGTGTACTTCCTGGCCAACGGCGGCGTGCTCGCGCAGGGCACGCCCGACGAGCTGCGCGCGTCGACCGATCCGAGCGTGCGCCAGTTCATCGACGGCGCGCCGGACGGCCCGTTCAAATTTCATTACACGAGCCCGCCGCTCGGCGCGGATTTCGGGCTCGGCGGAGGGCGCGCATGATCAGCGCGATCGGACGTTTCGTCAACGGCGGCCTCGTGCGCGTCGGCTATGGCGCCCGCATGTTCGTGCGGCTCGTGCTGGAGTTCTTCCCGCTGCTGCGCCGGCCGCGGCTCGTCACGAAGCAGATTCACTTCCTCGGCAACTACTCGTTCGTGATCATCGCGGTGTCGGGCCTGTTCGTCGGCTTCGTGCTCGGCCTGCAGGGCTACTACACGCTGAACCGCTACGGGTCCGAGCAGGCGCTCGGCCTGCTCGTCGCGCTGTCGCTCGTGCGCGAGCTTGGGCCCGTCGTCACGGCGCTGCTGTTCGCGGGCCGCGCGGGCACGTCGCTGACCGCCGAGATCGGCCTGATGAAAGCCGGCGAGCAGCTCACCGCGCTCGAGATGATGGCGGTCGATCCGATCAAGACGGTGATCGCGCCGCGCATGTGGGGCGGGATCATCACGATGCCGCTCCTCGCGGCGATCTTCAACGCGGTCGGCGTGCTCGGCGGCTATTTCGTCGGGGTGATCCTGATCGGCGTCGATCCGGGTGCGTTCTGGTCGCAGATGCAAGGCGGCGTGCAGGTCTGGGCCGACGTCGGCAACGGTGTGCTGAAGAGCATCGTGTTCGGGTTCGCCGTGACCTTCATTGCACTGTTTCAAGGGTACGAGGCGAAGCCGACGCCCGAGGGCGTGTCCCGCGCGACCACCAAGACGGTCGTGTTCGCGTCGCTCGCCGTACTCGGCCTCGATTTCCTGCTGACCGCGCTGATGTTCAGCTAAGCCTCAGCCAAGCCATATTTTGGGATGACGATGAAAAAGACTGCTCTCGACTTCTGGGTCGGCCTGTTCGTGGTGGTGGGCTTCCTTGCGGTGCTGTTCCTTGCGCTGAAGGTCGGCAACATGAGTTCGCTGTCGTTTCAGCCGACCTACGCGGTGAGGATGAAATTCGACAACATCGGCGGGCTGAAGCCGCGCGCCGCCGTGAAGAGCGCGGGCGTCGTGGTCGGCCGCGTGAAGGCGATCGGCTTCGACACGAACACCTACCAGGCGCTCGTGACGATCGATCTCGACAAGCAATACCAGTTTCCGAAGGACTCGTCCGCGAAGATCCTGACGTCGGGCCTGCTCGGCGAGCAGTACGTCGGCCTCGAGCCGGGCGGCGATTCCGAGATGCTGAAGGCGGGCGACACGATCGCGATGACGCAGTCGGCGATCGTGCTCGAGAACCTGATCGGCCAGTTCCTGTACAGCAAGGCGGCGGACGCCGGCGGTGCGAAATCGGCTTCCGGCGCGCCTGCCGCGACGGCGCCTGCCGCATCCGGCACCCAATAACCACACGAGAGATCAATAAGAGGGGAAACGATCATGCAGACGATTCGGATCAGGCACGCCGCGCTTGCGGTGGCTGCGGCAGCCGCGCTGAGCGGCTGCGCCACCGTGCAGACGCCGACCAAGGGCGATCCGCTCGAGGGCTTCAACCGGACGGTGTACAAGTTCAACGACACCGTCGACACCTATGCGCTGAAGCCGGTCGCGAAGGGCTATCAGTACGTGGTGCCGCAGCCGGTGCGCGACAGCGTGACGAACTTCTTCTCGAACATCGGCGACGTCTACATCGCGGCGAACAACCTCGTTCAGCTGCGGATCGCCGACGGCGTCGGCGACATCATGCGCGTCGTGATCAACACGGTGTTCGGTGTCGGCGGCCTGTTCGACGTCGCGACGATCGCGAAGCTGCCGAAGCACACGGCCGACTTCGGCGTCACGATGGGCCGCTACGGCATCCCGGCGGGCCCGTACCTGGTGCTGCCGCTGCTCGGCCCGAGCACGGTGCGCGACGCGGCGGGCCTCGGCGTCGACTACGTTGGCAACCCGCTCACCTACGTGAAGCCGGACGGCGTGAGCTATGGCCTCTTCGGCCTGAACCTCGTGAATACGCGCTCGAACCTGCTCGGCGCGGGCGACGTGCTCGAAGCGGCGGCGATCGACAAGTATTCGTTCGTGCGCAACGCGTACCTGCAGCGGCGCCAGATGCTGATCAGCAACGCGCGCGGCGAAGCGGGCGCATCGTCGGACAGCGAAGCGCTGCCGAAGTACGACCTGCCGGACGACAGTGCGGCGGCGCCCGCCGCTGCGTCCGCGCCGGCGGGGGCATCCGGCGCGGTGGCGCCGGGGGCGGCCGGTTCGCCGAATCCGGCCAGCGCAACGATCGTGCCGCCGATGCAGGTGACGCCGCCGGCGCCCGGCGGGCTGCGCATCCCGAGCATCCGGCTGCATTGATCGGACTTACATTCGTTACAGCCGGAAACGATTATGCCGGTGGCGCACGCGAACTTGCGCGTAAGCTACCGGCTCCAACCTCCGCATTGACTCATTCATGCAGGTCAATATTATGAAGAAACTGTTCCTGATCCCGGTTTTCGCAGCGCTCTTCTCGTTCGGCGCGGCAGCTCACGCGGAAGTCGACCAGTCGAACCCGCAGGCGCTGATCAAGACTGCGACGCAGCAGGTGCTCGATGAAGTGAAGCAGCAGACGATCAAGCAGGGCGACACGAACCGCATCATCACGATCGTCAACAAGGACATCCTGCCGTACACCGATTTCCGCCGCACCACGCAGCTTGCGATGGGCCGCCACTGGCGTGAAGCGTCGCAGGCGCAGCAGCAGCAAGTGATGGAGCAGTTCAAGCTGCTGCTGATCCGCACGTATTCGGGCGCAATCGCGCAGCTGAAGCCGGACCAGCAGATCCAGTACCCGCCGTTCCGCGCGAGCCCGGAGGACACCGACGTCGTGGTCAAGACGGTCGCGATGAACAACGGCCAGCCGGTCCAGATCGACTACCGCCTGTACAAGACGCAGCAGGGCTGGAGGGTGTATGACCTGAACGTGCTCGGCGCGTGGCTGATCCAGACGTACCAGCAGCAGTTCAACGAGAAGATCCAGCAAAGCGGCGTGGATGGCCTGATCCAGTTCCTGTCGCAGCGCAACCAGGAGCTTGCCGCCGGCAAGCAGGCGTCGTGAGCGGCTTCGCAGCCGGTTCCACGCTGACCCACGCGAGCGCGAAGGCCGCGCTCGCGGCGGGGCTCGCGCAGATCGGCGCGGGCGCCACCGCTGTCGACTGCGCGGCGCTCGCGGAATTCGACTCGTCCGCGCTCTCCGTGCTGCTCGCATGGCAGCGCGCCGCGCAGGCGCGCGGCACCCGCCTCGACATCCTCAATTTCCCTCCGAAGCTCGCCAGCCTCGCGCAGGCCTACGGCGTCGACGCGCTCATCAACGGGCGACATTGACCCTGTCTGACCGACCGTGTCCGACTGACCGTATCCGGCTGAAGCCGGCCCCTGCGGGGCGCCGGCCTCCAATGGCCGTCCCCTCCCGTCGGTTTGCCCTATAATCAAGCGTTTTGCGGGACTGCCGATCGGCGTCGGGCCCCCATTTTCTTTCGCAGCAAGCACAGAATAGGCGTCGCGGCCGTTGCGCCGCGCACAGTCCATGTCAGCCATAGAAATCCGTCACGTCAAGAAGCGCTACAAGTCGCTTCAGGCGCTCAAGGGCGTCAGCCTGTCGGTCGAGGAAGGCGAGTTTTTCGGTCTGCTCGGCCCGAACGGCGCAGGCAAGACTACGCTCATCAGCATCCTCGCCGGGCTCGCCCGGGCCGACGAAGGCAGCATCTCGGTGCGCGGCCATGACGTCGTCAAGGACTTCCGGGCCGCGCGCCGCGCGCTCGGCGTCGTGCCGCAGGAGCTGGTGTTCGATCCCTTCTTCACGGTGCGCGAGACGCTGCGGATCCAGTCCGGCTACTTCGGGCTGCGCCACAACGACGACTGGATCGACGAAGTGATGGCCAATCTCGACCTGACCGAGAAGGCGGACGCGAACATGCGCGCGCTGTCGGGCGGGATGAAGCGCCGCGTGCTGGTCGCGCAGGCGCTCGTGCACCGGCCGCCCGTGATCGTGCTCGACGAGCCGACCGCCGGCGTCGACGTCGAGCTGCGCCAGACGCTGTGGAAATTCATCTCGCGGCTGAACCGCGAAGGCCACACGATCGTGCTGACCACCCACTACCTCGAGGAAGCCGAGTCGCTGTGCGATCGCATCGCGATGCTGCGCCGGGGCGAAGTGGTCGCGCTCGACCGCACCGACGCGCTGCTGCAGCGCTTCGCCGGCCTGCAGCTGTACCTGCGCCTCGCGCACGGCGCACTGCCCGGCGAGCTGCGCGCGCTGGAAACCGACCCGGCCGCCCGCGCGAGCGGCGAGCACCTGCTGCGGCTCGCGAACTACGACGAGGTCGAACGCATCCTCGCGCAGTGCCGCGCCGCCGGCTGCACGTTCGACGAGATCGAGGTCAGGAAGGCCGACCTCGAGGATGTGTTCGTCCAGGTGATGAACGGGGCCGAGGCGATCGAGGGATTGGCATGAGCGGTTTTCAGACGCTGTTCTACAAGGAAATCCTGCGGTTCTGGAAGGTGTCGTTCCAGACGGTGCTCGCGCCCGTCGTCACGGCGCTGCTGTACCTGACGATCTTCGGCCATGCGCTGTCGGGCCGCGTCGAGGTGTATCCGGGCGTCGAGTACGTGAGCTTCCTCGTGCCGGGCCTCGTGATGATGAGCGTGCTGCAGAACGCGTTCGCGAACAGCTCGTCGTCGCTGATCCAGTCGAAGATCACCGGCAACCTCGTGTTCATGCTGCTGCCGCCACTGTCGTACAAGGACATCTACGGCGCGTATGTGCTGGCGTCCGTCGTGCGCGGGCTCGCGGTCGGTGCGGGCGTGTTCGTCGTGACGGTCTGGTTCATCCCGATGCAGTTCGCGGCGCCCGTGTTCATCCTCGCGTTCGCGCTGTTCGGCGCGGCGATCCTCGGCACGCTCGGCCTCATCGCCGGGATCTGGGCGGAGAAGTTCGACCAGCTCGCCGCGTTCCAGAACTTCCTGATCATGCCGCTGACGTTCCTGTCCGGCGTGTTCTACTCGACGCATTCGCTGCCGCCCGTGTGGCGCGAAATCTCGCGTCTCAACCCGTTTTTCTACATGATCGACGGCTTTCGCTACGGGTTCTTCGGCGCGTCCGACATCAACCCGCTCGCGAGCCTCGCGATCGTCGCCGGTTTCTTCATGCTGCTCGCGCTCGTCGCGATGCGGCTGCTCGCGACCGGCTACAAACTGCGTCATTGATATGAATCGGCCGCCGCGCGCGGCGCCGCTTCCCTCGGGGAGCGTGGCGCCGCGCGCGGTCCGGCGCGCACCGACAGGAGCATCACATGTTGCCGACTCCCGAGCAGGTCAAGCAATACATCGCGGGCGGGCTCGCCTGCACGCATCTGGAAGTCGAAGGCGACGGCCAGCACTTCTTCGCGACGATCGTGTCGCCGGCCTTCGAGGGCAAGCGGCCGATCCAGCGGCATCAGCTCGTCTATGCGGCGCTCGGCGACCGCATGAAGCAGGAAATCCACGCGCTCAGCATGAAGACGCTGACGCCCGCCGAATGGCAGAACGCATAACCGGAACCACTGAGTGCAAGTCACCGTCAACGAGCGCGACGCCGTCGAGAGCGTCGCCGCGGCACACCCGGCCGGGAATCGGGATACGCAGGGACATGGGATGGACAAGCTCGTGATCGAAGGCGGCCGCCGGCTGTCCGGCGAGATCGTCGTGTCGGGCGCGAAGAACGCGGCGCTGCCGATTCTGTGCGCGGGCCTGCTGACGGCCGATCCGGTCCACCTCGACAACGTGCCGAACCTGAAGGACGTCCGCACCACGCTGAAGGTCCTGAACCAGATGGGCGTGAAGAGCGAGACGGACGGCTGCCGCGTGCAGCTCGACGCGTCGCGCGTCGACAACCTCGTCGCGCCGTACGAGCTCGTGAAGACGATGCGCGCGTCGATCCTCGTGCTCGGGCCGCTGCTCGCGCGCTTCGGCGAGGCGAAGGTGTCGCTGCCGGGCGGCTGCGCGATCGGCGCGCGACCGGTCGACCAGCACATCAAGGGCCTGCAGGCGATGGGCGCCGAGATCAGCATCGAGCACGGCTTCATCGAGGCGCGCGCGAAGCGCCTGAAGGGCGCGCGCATCGTCACCGACATGATCACGGTGACGGGCACCGAGAACCTGCTGATGGCGGCGACGCTCGCCGACGGCGAGACGGTGATCGAGAACGCCGCGCGCGAGCCGGAAGTGAGCGATCTTGCGCACCTGCTCGTCGAGATGGGCGCGAAGATCGACGGGATCGGCACCGACCGGCTCGTGATCCAGGGTGTCGAGCGGCTGCACGGCGCGCGTCATTCGGTGATTCCGGACCGCATCGAGGCCGGCACGTTCCTGTGCGCGGTCGCGGCGGCGGGCGGCGACGTGACGCTGACGGGCGTGCGCCCGCACATCCTCGACGCGGTGATCGACAAGCTGCGCGAGGCCGGCGTGACGGTCGAGGAAGGCGACACCTGGCTGCGCGTGAAGATGGACCGCCGGCCGTCCGCGGTGACGATCCGCACGTCCGAATACCCGGCGTTCCCGACCGACATGCAGGCGCAGTTCATGGCGCTGAACTCGGTCGCGGCGGGCACCGCGCAGGTCGTCGAGACGATCTTCGAGAACCGCTTCATGCACGTGCAGGAGCTGAACCGGCTCGGCGCGAACATCACCGTCGACGGCAACACCGCGCTCGTGACGGGCGTCGACAAGCTGTCCGGCGCGATGGTGATGGCCACCGACCTGCGCGCGTCCGCGAGCCTCGTGATCGCCGGCCTGCGCGCCGACGGCGAGACGCTCGTCGACCGCATCTATCACCTCGACCGGGGCTACGACCGGATGGAAGCCAAACTGACGGCCGTCGGCGCGAACGTGCGCCGCGTTTCCGGGAGCCAAGCATGAGCGCGCCGCTGACCCTGGCCCTGTCGAAGGGCCGGATTTTCGAGGAAACCCTGCCGCTGCTCGCCGCTGCCGGGGTGCAGGTAACCGAGGATCCGGAAACGTCGCGCAAGCTGATCCTGCCGACGACCAACCCGGACCTGCGCGTGATCATCGTGCGCGCGAGCGACGTGCCGACCTACGTCGAATACGGCGCCGCCGACTTCGGCGTGGCCGGCAAGGACGTGCTGATCGAGCACGGCGGCTCGGGCCTGTACCAGCCGATCGACCTGAACATCGCGCGCTGCCGGCTGTCGGTGGCGGTGCCCGCCGGCTTCGACTACGCCAAGGCGGTGCGCCAGGGCGCGCGCCTGCGCGTCGCGACGAAGTACGTCGAAGCGGCGCGCGAGCACTTCGCCGCGAAGGGCGTGCACGTCGACCTGATCAAGCTGTACGGGTCGATGGAGCTTGCGCCGCTCGTCGGCCTCGCCGACGCGATCGTCGACCTCGTCAGCTCGGGCGGCACGCTCCGGGCGAACAATCTGGTCGAGGTCGAGGAGATCATGCAGATCTCGTCGCGCCTCGTCGTGAACCAGGCTGCGCTGAAGCTCAAGCGCGCGGCGCTCAAGCCGATCCTCGACGCGTTCGAACGCGCGTCGCAGAATGGCGCGTGAGCGCACACCGTAACGGAACTTCCATGTCCATCACCATCCGCAAACTCGATTCGACGAGCGAAGGCTTCGACGCCGCGCTGCGCGCGGTGCTCGCGTTCGAGGCGAGCGAGGACGACGCGATCGAGCGCTCGGTCGCGCAGATCCTCGCCGACGTGAAGGCGCGCGGCGACGCCGCGGTGCTTGAGTACACGAACCGCTTCGACCGGCTGAACGCGGGCAGCGTCGCCGCGCTGGAGCTGCCGCAGGAAGCGCTGCAGGAAGCGCTCGACGGCCTCGCGCCGAAGGCGCGCGCGGCGCTGGAAGCGGCCGCGGCGCGCGTGCGCGGGTATCACGAGAAGCAGAAGATCGAGTGCGGCAGCCATAGCTGGCAGTACACGGAAAGCGACGGCACGGTGCTCGGCCAGAAGGTCACGCCGCTCGACCGCGTCGGCCTGTACGTGCCGGGCGGCAAGGCGGCCTATCCGTCGTCGGTGCTGATGAACGCGATTCCCGCGCGCGTCGCGGGCGTCGGCGAGATCGTGATGGTCGTGCCGACCCCGGACGGCGTGAAGAACGACCTCGTGCTCGCCGCGGCGCTGCTCGGCGGCGTCGACCGCGTGTTCACGATCGGCGGCGCGCAGGCGGTGGCCGCGCTCGCGTACGGCACCGCGACCGTGCCGGCCGTCGACAAGATCTGCGGGCCCGGCAACGCGTACGTCGCGTCGGCGAAGCGCCGCGTGTTCGGCACGGTCGGCATCGACATGATCGCCGGACCGTCGGAGATCCTCGTGCTGTGCGACGGCACGACGGATCCGAACTGGGTCGCGATGGACCTGTTCTCGCAGGCCGAGCACGACGAGCTCGCGCAGTCGATCCTGCTGTGCCCGGACGCGTCGTTCATCGAGCGCGTCGAGAAGGCGATCGGCGAGCTGCTGCCGACGATGCCGCGCGAGGCCGTGATCCGCGCGTCGCTCGAAGGCCGCGGCGCGCTGGTCAAGGTGCGCGACATGGCCGAAGCGTGCCGGATCGCGAACGACATCGCACCCGAGCACCTCGAGATTTCCGCGCTGGAGCCGCAGCAGTGGGGCCAGCAGATCCGTCACGCCGGCGCGATCTTCCTCGGCCGCTACACCAGCGAGAGCCTCGGCGACTACTGCGCGGGCCCGAACCACGTGCTGCCGACGTCGCGCACCGCGCGCTTCTCGTCGCCGCTCGGCGTGTACGACTTCATCAAGCGCTCGAGCGTGATCGAAGTCAGCGCCGAAGGCGCGCATACGCTCGGCGAGATCGCGTCCGAGCTCGCGTACGGCGAGGGGCTGCAGGCGCATGCGAAGAGCGCCGAATACCGGATGAAAGGCGGCGGCCAGGGCTGATTGCCCGGGCCGCAGACGGGCGCGGCGGCCGCCGCCGCGCCGACGACCCTTTGACGCCGGCGCAACGCACGCCGGCTTGAGACCATGACGACGCCACAAGACATCATTCGCCGCGACGTGCTCGCGATGACGAGCTACCCGGTGCCGGACGCGAGCGGGTTCGTGAAGCTCGACGCGATGGAGAACCCGTACCCGCTGCCCGAGCCGCTCGCGGCTGCGCTCGGCGCGCGCCTCGCGCAGGTCGCGCTGAACCGCTATCCGGCGCCGCGTCCGGCCGCGCTCATCGACAAGCTGCGCCGCACGATGGGCGTGCCGGCCGCGTGCGACGTGCTGCTCGGCAACGGCTCCGACGAGATCATCAGCATGATGTCGATCGCGTGCGCGAAGCCGGGCGCGAAGGTGCTCGCGCCGGTGCCGGGCTTCGTGATGTACGAGCTGTCGGCGAAATTCGCGCAGCTCGAGTTCGTCGGCGTGCCGCTCGCGGCCGACCTGACGCTCGACGTCGATGCGATGCTCGCGGCGATCGCCGAGCACCGCCCGGCGCTCGTCTATCTCGCGTACCCGAACAACCCGACCGGCACGCTGTACGACGCCGCAGGCGTCGAGCGGATCATCGCAGCCGCGCGGCACAGCCTGGTCGTGATCGACGAGGCGTACCAGCCGTTCGCCGAGCGCTCGTGGCTGCCGCGCGCGGCGGAGTTCGACAACGTCGTCGTGATGCGCACGGTGTCGAAGCTCGGCCTCGCGGGCATCCGCCTCGGCTACCTCGCCGGGCTGCCGGCGTGGCTCGCGGAGTTCGACAAGGTGCGTCCGCCGTACAACATCAACGTGCTGACGCAGGCGACCGCCGATTTCCTGCTCGACCATCTCGACGTGCTCGACGCGCAGGCGGCCGAGCTGCGCGCCGAGCGCGCGCGCCTCGCGCAAGCCGTGGCCGCGCTGCCGGGCACGACGGTGTTCCCGAGCGCCGGCAATTTCCTGCTGGTGCGCGTGCCGGACGCGGCGGCGGTGTTCGACGCGCTGCTGACCGAGCGGGTGCTGGTCAAAAACGTGAGTAAAATGCATCCGTTGCTGGCCGAATGCGTGCGGCTGACCGTCGGTTCTCCCGATGAAAACGCCCGCCTGCTGGCCGCATTGAAACTCGCGCTGCCCGGTCGAGCCTGATGGCGCCGCGGCGCGAAACGATCAATCCCCATTTACATCGACTCAGTCAAGGAATTGCCATGCGTGTGGCGGAAGTCGTTCGCAATACCAGCGAAACGCAGATCCGTGTGAAGCTCAACCTCGACGGCACCGGCCAGCAGAAGCTCGCGACCGGCGTGCCGTTCCTCGACCATATGCTCGACCAGATCGTACGACACGGTCTGGTCGATCTCGAGGTCGAGGCGCATGGCGACACGCATATCGACGATCACCACACGGTCGAGGACGTCGGCATCACGCTCGGCCAGGCGGTCGCGAAGGCGATCGGCGACAAGAAGGGCATCCGCCGCTACGGCCATTCGTACGTGCCGCTCGACGAGGCGCTGTCGCGCGTCGTGATCGATTTCTCGGGCCGTCCGGGCCTCGAATTCCACGTGCCGTTCACGCGCGCGCGGATCGGCACCTTCGACGTCGACCTGTCGATCGAGTTCTTCCGCGGCTTCGTGAACCATGCGGGCGTGACGCTGCACGTCGACAACCTGCGCGGGATCAACGCGCACCACCAGCTCGAGACGGTGTTCAAGGCCTTCGGCCGCGCGCTGCGGATGGCGACGGAGCTCGACGAACGCGCGGCGGGGCAGGTCCCGTCGACGAAGGGCAGCCTCTGAACTTCACCTTCTGACCGGACGCACCAACCTCACGGCTTCGGCGCGTCGCGCCGGCTTGCGATGGATCTGCTCAAATCGTTCATTTCGCTGCTCGCGCTGATCAACCCGGTCGGCGCGGTGCCGTTTTTCCTGAGCCTGACCGCGCAGCAGACGGACGACGAGCGGCGCCGGACGATCCGGATCGCGTCGGTGTCGGTGTTCTGCGTGATCACGGTGACGACGCTGCTCGGCCAGCAGATCATCGACTTCTTCGGCATTTCGGTCGGCTCGCTGGAGGTGGGCGGCGGGATCATCATGCTGCTGATGGCGATCAGCATGCTGAACGCGCAGGCCGGCAACACCCGCTCGACGCCGGAGGAGCGCCACGAAGCCGAGCAGAAGGACAACATCGCGGTGGTGCCGCTCGCGATCCCGCTGCTGACGGGCCCCGGCTCGATCAGCACGGTGATCATCTATGCGGCGAACTCGCGCCACTGGTATGACCGGGTGGGGCTGGTCGCGATCGGCGCGATCCTCGCCTGCCTGTGTTTCGTCGCGATGCGGCTCGCCGAGCCGATCGCGAACTGGATCGGCCGCACCGGCATCAATATCGCCACGCGGCTGATGGGACTGATGCTGTCGGCGCTGGCGGTGGAATTCATCGTCAACGGACTGAGGGCGCTACTGCCTGCACTGAGATGAAAACTTCGATTGCGATTGTGGATTATGGGATGGGCAACCTGCGCTCGGTCGCGCAGGCGCTCATGAAGGCCGAACCGGCCGCCGACGTGGCGATCGTCGACACGCCGGCCGCGATTCGCGCGGCCGACCGCGTCGTGCTGCCCGGCCAGGGCGCGATGCCGGACTGCATGCGCTGCCTCGGCGAATCGGGCCTGCAGGAAGCGGTGCTCGAGGCGTCGCGCACGAAGCCGCTGCTGGGCGTGTGCGTCGGCGAGCAGATGCTGTTCGACTGGAGCGCCGAGGGCGACACGAAGGGCCTCGGCCTGCTGCCGGGCAAGGTCGTGCGCTTCGCGCTCGACGGCCAGCTGCAGGACGACGGCTCGCGCTTCAAGGTGCCGCAGATGGGCTGGAACCGCGTGCGCCAGTCGCAGCCGCACCCGTTGTGGGACGGCGTGCCGGACGACGCCTATTTCTACTTCGTGCACAGCTATTACGTGACGCCGGACAACCCGGCGCATACGGTCGGCGAAACGGTCTACGGCGCGCCGTTTACGTCCGCGGTCGCGCGGGACAATCTCTTCGCGACCCAATTCCACCCGGAGAAAAGCGCGGAAGTCGGGTTGCGTCTGTATCGCAACTTCGTACACTGGAAACCGTAAACGTGGCGCGCGAACCACAGTAGGCGGGCGGGAAACGCCCGCCGCACGGGGCTCGCGTGCCAAAGCGCCGAACGAGTTGTACTAAACTAGCGAGACGACGCGGCACCGGATCGGCCGGTGCGCGCCGGATTCCTTTCCTTTTTCCCAGACGACAACCGATTGCTATGTTGCTGATTCCGGCCATCGATCTCAAAGACGGTCAGTGTGTGCGCCTCAAACAGGGCGATATGGACCAGGCTACGATTTTTTCCGAGGATCCCGCGGCGATGGCCCGCAAGTGGGTCGACCTCGGCGCCCGGCGGCTCCATCTCGTCGACCTGAACGGCGCATTCGCCGGCAAGCCGAAGAATCTCGAGGCGATCGAGGCGATCCTCGAAGAAGTCGGCGATGAAATTCCCGTGCAGCTCGGCGGCGGCATCCGCAGCCTCGAGACGATCGAGAAGTATCTCGATGCCGGCCTGTCGTACGTGATCATCGGCACCGCGGCCGTGAAGGACCCGGGCTTCCTGCAGGACGCGTGCAGCGCGTTCGCGGGCAGCATCATCGTCGGCCTCGACGCGAAGGACGGCAAGGTCGCGACCGACGGCTGGAGCAAGCTGACGGGCCACGAGGTGATCGACCTCGCGCAGAAGTTCGAGGACTACGGCGTCGAATCGATCGTCTACACGGACATCGGCCGCGACGGCATGCTGCAGGGCATCAACATCGAGGCGACCGTGAAGCTTGCGCAAGCGGTCGGCATTCCGGTGATCGCGAGCGGCGGCCTGTCGAACCTCAACGACATCGAGAAGCTGTGCGAAGTGGAAGAGCACGGCGTCGAAGGCGTGATCTGCGGCCGCGCGATCTACTCCGGCGATCTCGACTTCGCGGCCGCGCAGAAGCGCGCGGACGAACTGAACGGCGAGCTCGACAACGCCTGAACCGGCCGTCGTCACCCTTGCCGGGGCTGCCCGCCGGGCGGCCCTGACCGGGCGGTCGCTCGCGGCCGCCCCTAATTGCGGCACTTGGCGCACATCATGGCTCTAGCTAAACGCATCATTCCCTGCCTGGACGTTACCGCCGGGCGCGTCGTCAAGGGCGTCAACTTCGTCGAATTGCGCGACGCGGGCGACCCCGTCGAGATCGCCCGCCGCTACGACGAGCAGGGCGCCGACGAACTGACGTTCCTCGACATCACCGCGACGTCCGACCAGCGCGACCTGATCCTGCCGATCATCGAGGCGGTCGCGTCGCAGGTCTTCATCCCGCTGACGGTCGGCGGCGGCGTGCGCGCCGTCGAGGACGTCCGGCGCCTCCTGAACGCGGGCGCGGACAAGGTCAGCATGAACTCGTCCGCGGTCGCGAACCCGCAGCTCGTGCGCGACGCGGCCGACAAGTACGGCTCGCAGTGCATCGTCGTCGCGATCGACGCGAAGCGCGTGTCCGCCGACGGCGAGACGCCGCGCTGGGAAGTGTTCACGCACGGCGGCCGCAAGGGCACCGGGCTCGACGCGATCGAGTGGGCGCGCAAGATGGCCGAGCTCGGCGCGGGCGAGATCCTGCTGACCAGCATGGATCGCGACGGCACGAAGTCGGGCTTCGACCTCGCGCTGACGCGCGGCGTGTCGGATGCGGTGCCGGTGCCGGTGATCGCGTCGGGCGGCGTCGGCTCGCTGCAGCACCTGGCGGACGGCATCAAGGACGGCCGCGCGGATGCGGTGCTCGCGGCGAGCATCTTCCACTACGGCGAACACACGGTCGGCGAGGCAAAGCGCTTCATGGCCGACCAGGGCATTCCGGTGAGGTTGTGATGAGCACGGGTAACGCAATGCCGGCGTGGCTCGACAAGGTCCGCTGGGACGACAACGGCCTCGTGCCGGTGATCGCGCAGGAAGCGTCGACGAACGACGTGCTGATGTTCGCGTGGATGAACCGCGAGGCGTTGGCGAAAACGATCGAAACGCGGCGCGCCGTCTATTATTCGCGCTCGCGCAAGCGCCTGTGGTTCAAGGGCGAGGAGTCGGGCCACGTGCAGCACGTGCACGAGGTGCGCCTCGATTGCGACGAGGACGTCGTGTTGCTGAAAGTCGAGCAGGTGTCGGGCATCGCGTGCCACACCGGCCGGCATTCGTGCTTCTTCCAGAAATTCGAAGGCACCGTCGACGGCGGCGACTGGGTCGCGGTCGAGCCGGTGCTGAAAGACCCCGAACACATCTACAAATGACGCAAACGACCGAAGACACGCTGCTGCGCCTCGCGGCCGTGATCGATAGCCGCAAGGGCGGCGATCCCGATCAATCGTACGTGTCGCGCCTGTTCCACAAGGGCGACGACGCGGTGCTGAAGAAGATCGGCGAGGAGGCGACCGAAGTCGTGCTCGCCGCGAAGGACGTGCGCCAGGGCGGCGCGCCGACGGCGCTCGTCGGCGAGGTGGCGGACCTGTGGTTCCATTGCCTCGTGATGCTGTCCCATTACGACCTGAGCCCGGCCGACGTGATCGCCGAGCTCGAGCGTCGCGAAGGGATGTCCGGCATAGAGGAAAAGGCGCTGCGCAAGCGTCGCGAGCGCGAAGAAAACGGCGGCTGATGCATGTCGCCGTGCGGCGGCGGCCACATCGTGGCAAGCTGTAAGAATTGTCATCGAACGGGGGTAGCATCATGACCGATACGCCAAGCCAGTTCCCGCCGCCGGTTCCGGGCAGCGCGGAAAGCGAGCGCCTGAACGGGCTGCGCACGCTGACTCACGTGCTGTACGCGCTCTATGCGGTGCACTGGCTGACGGGCGGCATCACGGGTCTCATCGCGATCATCATCAACTACGTGAAGCGCGACGACACGGCCGGGACGCCGTACGCGGACCATTTCGAATGGCAGATCCGCACGTTCTGGCGCGCGCTGATCGCGTATGTGATCGGCTTCGCGCTGCTGTTCGTCGGCATCGGATTTCTGGTGCTGGGAGCGGTCTGGATCTGGACGCTGTACCGTATCATCAAGGGCTGGCTGTACTTGAACGACAACAAGGCGCTCGATCCGCAGGCGTGGTTCTGACACCGCGGCGCGCACCTTCAGGAGCATCATGAGTCACGATCCGAATTGCCTGTTCTGCAAGATCGCGGCAGGCGAGATCCCGAGCACGAAGGTGCACGAGGATGAAGAGTTCGTCGCGTTCCGCGACATCCGCCCGGCGGCCGAGACGCACGTGCTCGTGATTCCGCGCAAGCACCTGCCGACGCTGTCGTCGGCCGGGGCAGAGGACGCGCCGCTGCTTGGTAGAATGCTGGTGCTCGTCGCGCGCCTGGCCGAGCAGCTCGGCGTGGCCTATCACGGCGGCGAAACCGGTTTTCGCACGGTGATCAATACGGGCCCCGGCGGCGGGCAGGAGGTGTACCACCTGCACGCGCATATCCTGGCGGGTCCGCGCCCCTGGCACCGGATGGGTTGACGGCGCGGGGCGTTTCCCGCGTCGATGGTCGAGGCCGGCGCACTGCCGGCGATTTGCGCCGCGAGCGGCGTGGTTGAGGAGAGTTTCATCATGGGTGGATTGAGCATTTGGCACTGGCTGATCGTGCTGCTGATCGTCGCGCTGGTTTTCGGCACGAAGAAGCTGCGCAACATCGGCAACGACCTGGGCAGCGCCGTGAAGGGCTTCAAGGACGGCATGAAGGACGGCGATGCACCTTCCGCGGACGCGCAGCAACTGCCGCGTTCGGGCTCGGTGGACGTCAACGCGAAGGAAACGACGCGTTCCGATTCGAACAAGGCGTGACGCCGGCACGCTGACGGGCATTCTCCATGCTGGATCTCGGTCTTTCGAAGATGGCGCTGATCGGCGTCGTCGCGCTCGTGGTGCTCGGTCCCGAGCGCCTGCCGCGTGTCGCACGCACGGCGGGCGCGCTGTTCGGCCGCGCGCAGCGCTACATCAACGACGTGAAGGCCGAGGTCTCGCGCGAGATCGAGCTCGACGCGCTGCGGACGATGAAAAGCGATTTCGAGACCGCCGCGCGCAATGTCGAGACCACGATTCACGACAACCTGCGCGAGCACGAGCAGGACCTGAACGCCGCGTGGAATTCGGCGGTCGGCGGCGCGACCGACACGGTCGACGGCTCCGGCTCGCCGGCCGCGCCGTCGTGGCTCGGCAGCACCGCCGCGCCGGCGCCGAAGCGCCGTAACTGGCGGGTCAAGCAGGCGACGACGCCTGTCTGGTACAAGCGCGCCACCACGCGCCGCACGCACGTGCAGTCCGGCGCCGCGCGCGTCGCGCGCCACCAGCCGGCGAGCCTGCGCCGGCCGGCGCGCTTCTTCTGAGCCGAGCGCATGCTCGCTCGTCAATCCAACCGAGGGCCGGTGTGAGCGACCCCCAGCAGAATCCGGACGAAGGCCCGGAAGAAACCTTCATCTCCCATCTCGTCGAGCTCCGCGACCGCATCATCCGCGCGGGGCTGTCCGTGATTGTCGTGTTCCTCGGGCTCGTCTACTGGGCGCCTGACATCTTCCGGCTGCTCGCGCGCCCGCTGATGGAGAACCTGCCGAAGGGCGGCAGGATGATCGTCACGGACGTCACCGGCTCGTTCTTCGTGCCGATGAAGGTGACGATGCTCGTCGCGCTCGTGATCGCGCTGCCGGTCGTGCTGTACCAGATCTGGGCGTTCGTCGCGCCGGGGCTGTACCAGCACGAGAAGAAGCTCGTCGTGCCGCTCGTCGGCAGCAGCTACGTGCTGTTCCTGTGCGGGATGGCGTTCGCGTACTTCCTCGTGTTCCCGACGATCTTCCGCGTGATGGCGCATTACAACGCGCCGCTCGGCGCGGAGATGTCGACCGATATCGACAATTACCTGAGCTTCGTGCTCGGGATGTTCATCGCGTTCGGCGTGACGTTCGAGGTGCCGATCGTGGTCGTGCTGCTCGTCCGGATGGGCGTGCTGACCGTGAAGAAGCTCAAGGAGATCCGGCCCTACGTGATCGTCGGCGCTTTCGTCGTCGCGGCGGTCGTCACGCCGCCGGATGTGTTTTCGCAGCTGATGCTCGCGCTGCCGCTCGTCGTGCTGTACGAGGCCGGGATCATTGCGGCGCGGTTCGTCGTGCCGAAACAGCAGGCAGCCGAAGCGGAGAATGGCGAGGCGGCCAGCTGACCGCGTGAAGGCGAGGCGGCGCTTGCCGCCGGATCGGCCTGAACCGCGACGCGCAAGCCGATCAATGTCGCGATTCACACAAACAAACAAGAAGGGCAGCCGACCGGCTGCCCTTCTTGTTTGTGGCCCCAACGACGCGGTGGCGTGCCGCCGGCGGCGTCATTCGGTATCGCTGTCCTGCTCGTCGAGCGCCTGCTTCGGCGGCGGCGGGCGCTTGCCGATCACGACGTTCACGTCGAACTCCTTGCCCTTGCGCACGACGTGCACCTTGGCCGTCGCGCCCGGCTTGATCTGCGCGACGACGTTCAGCAGCTTCGTCGTGTCGGTGATTTCCTCGCCGTTGACCGATACGAGGATGTCGCCCGGCTTGATGCCCGCCTTGTCGGCCGGGCCGCTCTGCAGTACGCCCGCGACGATCGCGCCCGATTTCTGCTGCAGGCCGAACGACTCGGCGATCTCCGGTGTGACGTCCTGCGGCTCGACGCCGATCCAGCCGCGCGTGACCGAGCCCGTCGTGATGATGCTCTCGAGCACGGTGCGCGCGGTCGACACCGGAATGGCGAAGCCGATGCCGAGCGAGCCGCCCGAACGCGAATAGATCGCCGTGTTGATGCCGAGCAGGTTGCCGTTCACGTCGACGAGCGCGCCGCCGGAGTTGCCCGGGTTGATCGGCGCGTCGGTCTGGATGAAGTTCTCGAACGTGTTGATGCCGAGGTGATTGCGGCCGAGCGCGCTGATGATCCCCATCGTCACCGTCTGGCCGACGCCGAACGGGTTGCCGATCGCGAGCACGACGTCGCCGACGCGCGCCTGGTCGGAGCGGCCGAGCGTGATCGTCGGCAGGTCGGTCATGTTGATCTTGAGCACCGCGAGGTCGGTCTCCGGATCGATGCCGATCACCTTTGCGGTGGCCGTGCGGCCGTCGGCGAGCGCGACTTCGATCTGGTCGGCGCCGTCGACGACGTGCTGGTTCGTTAGAATGTAACCTTCCGGGCTCACGATAACGCCCGAACCGAGGTTGGCCGCCGGCTCGTCCTGCTGCTTGCGGGTGTTGCGGTCACCGAAGAAATAGCGGAACAGCGGATCCTTCGCGCGTGGATCGGGCGGCAGCGAGCCGTCCTTGCTGGAGAACACGTTGACGACTGCCGGCATCGCCTTTTGCGCGGCGTCGGCGTACGACGTGGTCGCAGGTGCGCCGCCGATACCGGGCGCGACTTCGCGCAGGGCGACGATCGGCGTGGCGAGCTGCTTGCCGAGCTGTCCTTGCCGTTGCAGCCATTGCGGCTTGAGCGTTACGACGATGAACATCAGCGCGAGCAGCACCGTGACCGCCTGCGCGAAGAACAGCCAGAAGCGTCTAAGCATCTGAATGGACTAGAGGTTTATATGGATCGGATCGAACTCGAATTGTACTTGAACAATACCCTCGAAACCGCGCGGTTCAAGGACTATTGCCCGAACGGGCTGCAGGTCGAGGGCCGCCGCAAGATCGAGAAAATCGCAACCGGCGTGACCGCGTCGGCGGCGTTTCTCGAAGCGGCGCTCGAATGGGGGGCGGATGCGGTGCTGGTGCACCACGGCTATTTCTGGCGCAACGAGGCGCCGCAGATCACCGGCCGCAAATACCGCCGCCTGAAGCTGCTGCTCGCGAACGACCTGAACCTGTTCGCGTTCCACCTGCCGCTCGACGCGCACCCCGAATTCGGCAACAACGCGCAGCTCGGCGAGAAGCTCGGGCTGATCGGCGAAGCGCATTTCGGCGACGGCGACCTCGGCTGGATGGCCACGCTGCCCATGCCGGTGACGCTCGAGCACTTCGTCGCGAAGGTCGCGCGGACGCTCGGCCGCACGCCTCTCGTGCTCGGCGACCCGGAGCAGCAGCTGCGCCGCATCGCGTGGTGCACGGGCGCCGCGCAGAGCTATTTCGACGCGGCGATCGACGCCGGCGCCGACGTGTTCCTCACCGGCGAGGTGTCGGAGCCGGTCACGCACGCGGCCGCGGAGAGCGGCGTCGCGTTCGTTGCGGCGGGGCACCATGCAACCGAACGCTACGGAATCCAGGCACTTGGGGTCCATTTGTCCGAGCGATTCGATCTCGAACACCTGTTTATCGATATCCACAACCCGGTCTGAACGGCCGGATTGCGGCGGCGCATCGAAAACACGCAATGTAGCAAACGCTTAAAAGTGAGTTGGATTATTCACTCGGGTGGTGGGGGAAAACCCTTAACTATCAACCACTTCGAAGGGATTTTCATTTCCGGGCCTTGTAAATGACGACTCCATTCGAGCAAACTAGCGGCGGAATGGAAAGTCGTGACGGAAAATCCAACTCAGAAGTGGGGCGTGTGATGCGAGACAAGGAAGAGAAACGCGTCGACAGCGGCCGCCGTACCTGGCTGATTGCGACATCCGTAGCAAGTGGCGTGGGAGGCGTCGCCACCGTCATCCCGTTCGCGGCGTCGCTGGCGCCGTCGGCGAAAGCGAAAGCGGCCGGCGCGCCGGTCGAAGTCGATATCAGCGCGCTGAAGCCCGGCGAGATGCTCACCGTGCCGTGGCGCGGCAAGCCTGTCTGGGTGCTGAACCGCACCGACGCGATGCTCGCCGACGTGACCAAGGCCGACAAGGAAGTCGCCGATCCGACCAGCAAGACCCCCTATTCGATGCCGTTGCCGGCTTACTGCGCGAACGAATATCGCTCGCGGGCCGATCGCAAGAACATCCTCGTCGTGATGGCCGTGTGCACGCACCTCGGCTGCACGCCATCCCAACGCTTCACGCCGGGTCCGCAGCCGAACCTGCCCGACGACTGGCCGGGCGGCTTCCTGTGCCCGTGCCACGGTTCGACCTACGACCTCGCCGGCCGCGTCTTCAAGAACAAGCCGGCGCCGCAGAATCTCGACGTCCCGCCCTACATGTTCACGTCGGCGACGACGCTCGTGATCGGCCGGGACGAGAAAGGAGAAGCGTAATGGCGACGACCGAACACAACGAAGTCACGACGACGACGACGGGTCTCACCGGCTGGATCGATGCGCGCTTTCCGTGGACGGTCATGATCAAGAAGCACATGACCGAGTACTACGCGCCCAAGAACTTCAACTTCTGGTACTTCTTCGGCTCGCTCGCGCTGCTCGTGCTCGTCAACCAGATCGTCACCGGCATCTTCCTGACGATGAACTACAAGCCCGACTCGACGCTCGCGTTCGCGTCGGTCGAGTACATCATGCGCGAAGTGCCGTGGGGCTGGCTGATCCGGTACATGCACTCGACGGGCGCGTCGATGTTCTTCGTCGTCGTCTACCTGCACATGTTCCGCGGGCTGATGTACGGCTCGTACCGCAAGCCGCGCGAGCTCGTGTGGATCTTCGGCTGCGGGATCTTCCTGTGCCTGATGGCCGAGGCGTTCTTCGGCTACCTGCTGCCGTGGGGCCAGATGTCGTTCTGGGGCGCACAGGTGATCGTGAACCTGTTCTCGGCGATCCCGTTCATCGGCCCGGACCTGTCGCTGTGGATCCGCGGCGACTACGTCGTGTCCGACGTCACGCTGAACCGTTTCTTCGCATTCCATGTGATCGCGATCCCGCTCGTGCTGATCGGCCTCGTGATCGCGCACCTCGTCGCGCTCCATGAAGTGGGGTCGAACAACCCGGACGGCATCGAGATCAAGAAAAAGAAGGATGCGAACGGTATTCCGCTCGACGGCATCCCGTTCCATCCGTACTACTCGGTGCACGACTTCTTCGGCGTGTGCGGGTTCCTGATCGTGTTCGCGCTGATCGTGTTCTTCGCGCCGGAAATGGGCGGCTACTTCCTCGAGGCGAACAACTTCGTCCCCGCGAACCCGCTGCAGACGCCGCCGGAAATCGCGCCGGTCTGGTACTTCACCGCGTTCTACGCGATGCTGCGCGCGACCACCGACCCGTTCAAGATCGTGCTGATGATCGTGATCGCGCTGCTCGGCGTGCTCGCGCTGCTGCGCGCGCGCGGCAAGTGGCGGCTCGGGCTGCCGGTGCTGTCGGCCGCGATCGTCGTGTTCATGTACCTGACGGAATCGAAGTTCTGGGGCGTCGTCGTGATGGGCTCGGCGGTGGTGTCGCTGTTCTTCCTGCCGTGGCTCGACCGCAGCCCGGTGAAGTCGATCCGTTACCGTCCGCTGTTCCACAAGGTGTTCCTCGGGATCTTCGTCGTCACGTTCCTGACCCTTGCGTTCCTCGGCACGCGGCCGCCATCACCGACCGCGACGGTGATCGCGCAGGTGTGCGCGCTGATCTACTTCGCGTTCTTCCTCGGCATGCCGGTCTGGACGCCGCTTGGCACGTTCAAGCAGCCGCCGGAGCGGGTGCGCTTCAAGCCCCATTAACGTGAGCGAGGAGAGAACGACATGAAGAAACTGCTTTCGACGCTCGCGCTGATCGGGGTGACCGCCTGTGCGTTGCTGACGGCGCCGGTGGCGGCCGCGGAGGGTAATTTTCCGCTCGACCGCGCGCCCGATAACACGGAAAATCTCGTTTCGCTTCAGCATGGCGCGCAATTGTTTGTAAACTATTGCTTGAACTGCCACAGCGCGAACCTGATGCGCTACAACCGTCTGACGGATCTGGGCATATCCCAGAAGGAGATCGAAAAGAATCTCCTGTTCACGACCGACAAGGTCGGCAACACGATGTCCGTTGCGATGCGGCCCGACGACGCGAACAACTGGCTCGGCGTCACGCCGCCCGACCTGTCGGTCGAAGCGCGGGCGCGCGGCCGGGACTGGCTATATACGTATCTGCGGAGCTTCTACCGCGACGATACGCGGCCGACCGGCTGGAACAACGCGGTGTTCGAGAACGTCGGCATGCCCCATGTGCTCTGGCAGCTGCAGGGGCAGCGCATCGCGAAATTCGAAGACAAGGCGGACGAGGAGACGGGCGAGAAGGTGCGCACGCTCGTCGGCTTCCAGCAGGTGAGCCCCGGGACGCTGTCGCCGGTGGATTATGATTCTGCCGTGGCCGACCTGGTGGCGTACATGACATGGATGGCCGAGCCGGCCCAGCAGACCCGCAAGCGCCTCGGCGTCTGGGTGCTGGTGTTTCTCGGCGTCCTGACTTTCCTGGCCTGGCGGCTCAATGCCGCGTACTGGAAAGATATCAAGTAATCACGCCTGACCGGCGTGGGGCCGGCGCAAGGCGGAACCCGGAGGAGGGTTCTTCCGCGCGCTGGCCCTCGGCTTTTTTGAGGAAACGCAAATATGATGGTTCTGTATTCCGGCACAACTTGCCCGTTCTCCCAGCGTTGCCGGCTGGTGCTGTTCGAGAAGGGCATGGACTTCGAGATTCGCGACGTCGACCTGTTCAACAAGCCGGAAGACATTTCGGTGATGAACCCGTATGGCCAGGTGCCGATTCTCGTCGAGCGCGATCTGATCCTGTACGAATCGAACATCATCAACGAGTACATCGACGAGCGCTTCCCGCACCCGCAGCTGATGCCGGCCGACCCGGTGCAGCGCGCCCGCGCGCGCCTGTTCCTGCTCAACTTCGAGAAGGAACTGTTCGTGCACGTCAGCACGCTCGAGAACGAGAAGGGCAAGGCGGCCGAGAAGAACCACGAGAAGGCGCGCCTCGCGATCCGCGATCGCCTGACGCAGCTCGCGCCGATCTTCGTGAAGAACAAGTACATGCTCGGCGAGGAGTTCTCGATGCTCGACGTCGCGATCGCGCCGCTGCTGTGGCGTCTGGATCACTACGGCATCGAGTTGTCGAAGAATGCGGCGCCGCTGATGAAGTATGCGGAACGGATCTTCAGCCGTCCGGCGTATATCGAAGCACTGACGCCGTCCGAAAAGGTCATGCGTCGTTAATGGCATGACGAAGGGCATGACGGAGCGGGGCGCGCGGAGGGCCGCGCGATCCGCTCCGGTTAGAGGATTGTGATGCAAGAGATTTCAACGAAGCCTTATTTGCTGCGCGCGCTGTACGAGTGGTGCACCGATAACGGCTACACGCCGCACATCGCGGTGAGGGTCGACAATTCGACGCGCGTGCCGCGCCAGTTCGTTCGCGACGGCGAGATCGTGCTCAACATCAGCTTCGAGGCGACGAGCCAGCTGCAGATGGGCAACGAGTGGATCGAGTTCACCGCGCGGTTCTCCGGCAAGGCGCACAAGCTCGAGATTCCGGTGGCCAACGTGCTCGCGATCTATGCGCGCGAGAACGGGCAGGGCATGGCGTTCCAGGTCGAGGCGGTCGCGGAGGATGGTCCGGATTCGGGCGAGTTCGACGACGAAGCGCACGTGGACGAGCAGCACGGCGACACGCGCGGCGCATCGACGGGGCTGACGCCCGTGGCCGACAGCGGCGCGAACGAAGAACCGTCGGAAGGCGCGGATGAACCGCCGACGTCCGACGGCGACGGGTCGAAGAGCGGCAGACCTCGCCTCAAGATCGTGAAATGAGGTAGAATCTCCTGCTTACGCCGGCTTAGCTCATCTGGTAGAGCAGTTGATTTGTAATCATCAGGTGGCGGGTTCGAGTCCTGCAGCCGGCACCATATCCAGCAAGGGGTTACGAGATTGTTTCTCGTAACCCCTTTCTCGTTTGTGGCGACCGTGCCGGAAAACTACTTCGCGGCCTCGAGGCGTACCACGGCACGGCTTCCCGTCGCCTCGGCATAGCGGGACAGCGTGCGCAGCGACGGCATCGTGCGACCACTTTCCATGCGCGCGATGGTCGATTGAGTCGTCTGCATCCTCTCGGCCACCTGTTCCTGCGTCAATCCGGCACGTACGCGCGCAGCGACGAGTTCGCGCGCAACGGCAAACTCCGGCGCTTGTGCGTCATACTCGGCCTGGGTAGCCGGGTCGGCCAGCAGCCGCTTCTTCAGGGTTGCAAGGCTGGTCATCGTTCAATCCTCCTTCATCCGGGCACAGGCCATTTCTATGGCTCTGCGGGGTGTCTTCCGCGTCTTCTTCACGAACCCGTGCAGCACGACCAAGCGCTGCCCCGTGCGTGCGACGTATATCGCCCGGGCGATGCCATCTCGTCCCGTCATGCGGATTTCCCGCAGCTTTCCCTCCACTGGGCGCACATGGGGCATCCCGACGCGTTGTGGACCGAACTCCTCGAGCATCTCCGCGATGTGGAGGAAGCGGGCGCGCATATCGGGCGGCAGCGCCAGCAATTCGGTTGTGGCCTCGGGTATCAACTCGACATGCCAAGTCATCAGTTTATCTCTTTTTTGCTATATTTGGTGGGTTAAGTCACCGACCGCGCAGTCCCGGTGGGACTGCATCGGCAACCACGCTTTGGTGCGGATGTATTGCGTACGCGGCTGGTCGAGCCGCCGGTGGCGGTTATGTGCCGTTCACGTAACGCATTCGCCCTTGGAGGCGTGAGCAGCGAACTCGTCGTGTAGTTCGTTCCCGGCACGGTCGGGCGGCGAGCCCGGCAGTTACATCCCTGGAAGATCGAACTGGAATCCTCTGTTCTGAACGCCTTCCATCACATGCCCCCTGACAAGCGGGTCCGCGTAATCCGGGGTGATGGAAATCTTCCTGCTGGTGTGATTGATGGAGAGATACACGCGCCCACCCGGTTCGAACCCGAACAGCTTGAAGTGCGCGTCGATAACTTCCATCCATGGCATGCAGGGCCGATCGGACCACATGACCGGGTCTGGCGAGCCTCGAAGCGGCAGCCAAAGGGTGGTCTCCGGTTCCCGGCGCTTTGCACGTGCTTTATGATTGGCGTCAGCCATGATCAACTCCTCGTATGAGTTGGTGGTGGTCAGCGGGCCGAGAGTGCTGCAACACTCACGGCCCGCGCTTCGTTTACTGCTTGCCTTTCCTCTTCTCCGCGATCTGATTCTTGACGATCAGCGCATCAAGCAATTCCTGCGCGAGTTCGCGAACACGTTCAGGCATCCTTGAGATTGCTTCGAACTGGTACCGCAAGGCGTCGTCAGGCCCGCGTTCGTCAGCGCCGAAGAGAATCGCATCAGTGCTGACCCGGAGCGCGATCGCCATTCGACGAAACACATTCAGCGACGGATAGGCGCTTCCGGCTTCATAGAGCCGGATTTGCAAGACGGAAACGCTGGCGGCATCGGCCAGATCCAGTTGGGTAAGTCCGCGTGCCGTACGGAGCCGTCTCAAACGCTGTGAAAATTCCATATGCCAGATCCAGGGTGGAGTGTCTTCGTTTTCGACACGAATGGTGACAATCCTTCTTACGCGAGCGAATTCCTCGGTCCATAGCCAATATAGATGGCTTTGATTATTGAGATGCTTTATTGGCCGAACGGCAGATGTTCACCAAGGACCACAGGCGTGTGACGCTGCGGAGCGGCGTGCCCGGGTTCGATGAGTTCAACTGAGCAGTTGGTCGCGCAGCTACAACGACCTATGCAAACAAAAAGGAGGAGCGCCGCGATCCCTCGCAGCGCCCCTCCTCAGGCTTTCTCAGACCGAGCGTCGACACCGTTGCACTCGGTGCCCGCCGCCGAGCCGTACAAGCTTATGGGCGGTGACGGGATGCACTTCCACGAGCATCCGAATGACTCCCGTTACCGGCGCTTGGCGTACCGTATCGCGGGTACGTCATGGCACGGTGAATTCCTGGTCATCGCTCACTGCTTCTTGCAAAAAATTCTAGCGTCGTCTGCGTCGATCCTGATCGGGTATTCACGCTCAATCAGCGCTTTTTCCGCGTCGCTTGGGCTTCCGAGCCATTGCGGCGTGCAGCGATACAGCAGTCGCCCGGCCGTGCGGTGGGACTGTTCGTCAAACAACAGCGCCACATTCGTGACGTTGCATTGATGCTCTTGGCAAATTTGATAGAGCCACTCACGAGACTCGCCTACTTTCCAAAGTGATCCTTCCGTCGCGGGGCCGCTCAGCAAACGCTTTCGAAGCATTTTCACATCCAGGCCGGACAGATTCAGAAAATGATCGAACGCGGCTGACACCGCCCGCCCGGTTGCCGTCCCATATTGGTTCCCGGCCGGATCTACGAGGTTGAAGATCTCGGTTTTATATCCAGAACTCGCCGGCGTGACATTGTTCGGAGCAGGCGCCTGGCTCTGGGCTTTACAACCCAACGCCATGGAGCAAAGCAAAACGACCCACAAGGATTTTGTTCGGGCCCGAATCGAATGAATTCCTGAAAAGCCATTCAAGCGCGCTTCTTTATTGTGGTTTTGCATCATTCCTATGCTCCATCTCCATCGGCAAACCGGTCGAGGTTGACCGTCCCCGGGCACGGCGTGTTTTCAAGTATTTCTCGATCTGCGAGCGTACCCGATAGATCGCATCGCAAGCCATCGTGCACGTGTGATGCTGCCGAGCGGCGTACTTGGGCTTGATGAACGGCGCATCACGCGTCTTCCAACATTTGCGCGACCGGCCGCTATGGCCGATGAAAAAAGAGGGGGCGCCGCGATCCCTCGCAACGCCCCTCCTCAGACATCTTCAAACCGAGTCTCGACCCCGACGCATTCGGGGTTCACGACGCAGCCCCGAGCTCAGTTGTTGTACTGCCAGGTATTGATGTAGTAATCGCCCGCCGCCTGCCAGCCAAGCTGGACCTGAACGGCCGATTCCGCGTGGGCGCCGTTGGCGGTCGAGGTCAGCTGATCGACGTAACCGCTCAGCGTGCTCGAGTACGTCGTGCCGTTGATCGTCGGCGTGATCCAGCGCATCACGTCATACGGCTGCGCCTGATACGCCTCGACGCCGTTCACGAACTGCGCGGCGCCCTGCGAATTGATCGCGATCCACGCATTCGGATAGACCAGGCCGGCAGCCGGCGCCGTCCAGTCGATGCTGGCCGTCGGCATCGTCGTAGACGATGCGGTCGACGTACCCGAGCCGCCGGCCGTCAGCAGGTTCGCGATCACATCGCTGCCCAGCGTCTGCCACGGAACGGTTGCTCCGGCCGACGCATTCATGTTCGGCGCGATGTTGACGACCTTCTGCGGCGTACCGATCTGCTGACCGGCGGCATCGTACAGCGTGATCGTGTACACCCCGTGCTGCCGGATAGTCGATACGTCAACCGGTGCCGAAGCATAGTCCGGCGTGGTCGGCGCGAATGCGCTGGCGCCGCCGGACAGCGACGCCCACGACCACTTGTACTGCGTGCTCATGCCGACGTCCGGCCAGGACGGCACGCTGGTCGACGCCCGCGCGGGCGGCGCCGTGACGGCTTTGAGCGGGAACGTCAGATTCGGTCCGATGCCGGCATTGGGGCTGAGCATGTAGACGCCGCTCGCCGGCAGCCCGGGGCCGCTCACCAGCGCCGACCCGACGGCTTGGCGCGTACCGTTGACAGGCACGTCCACCGGAATCTGGATGTTCAGGCCGGATTCGAAACGGCCGTTGCCGGCGTCCGCTGTGTTGGTGAACTGGACGCGGCCGACGAACGACGCAATGTAGATGTCGAATTGCGCCTGGTTGCCGATGATGTCCCAGGTGCCATTGGGAAGCCGCTGCACGATGTCGCTTGCGAAGTTCGGCGTGCCGTCAGCCTCCGTGATGAGGAAGTACACCAGCGCGGCCGGGTTGCTGATCGCGGGCAGTGTGCCCGCCGGCAGGAACGCCACGGTCTTCACGCCCTGGAGCGTCGTGCCTTTCGTGAACAACGTGTGGCGCGTGCCGAAGCTCGTGAAGCCGTCGTTCTGGTAGCTCGCGTCGATGGCCGACGAACAGGCCGGATTGCTCGTGCCGGGTGAAGCCTGCATCGCGCTCATGCACTGACCGAGTTGCGAGACGAGCGTCGCCAGGTAGTTCGCGGGCTGCGACGGGGCACGCAGCGGCGTCGCGCCGGCCGTGCTCCGATTCAGCGCGATCGCCGTGTCCGGATCGGCCAGGCTCGTGAGCTGCAGCCCCGTGCCTTTGATTGCCGGCCCGACTGCGACCGAATCGATCACGGCGTCCGCGCCGCTCTGGTTGGGCGAGAAGATGCCGCCGACGGGATCGAATGACGCGGCGGACAGGCCGTTCGCGGCCAGGATCGACGCGAGCGCCGTGTCGAGCGTGGCGACCGCCGTCGACACGGAGGACGACGTGACGGCAGTCAGGCCGCCCGATTGCGTCAGCGTGAGCGGATTGCCGCTCGACGTGAGAAGTGCCGCGACTGCGGTTGTCAGCGGGGTGATGTTGGCCGTCACCGGCGCGCCGTTGCTCGTTGCCGTGCTGGCAACCACCGAGTACAGGGTTCCGGACGCGCCCGACGGATCGGTGGCGGTAATCACGAACGGCGCCGTGAGGCCGCTGATCGACACGCTATATGCGCCGTTGCTGCCCGAGGTTGCCGCGGCCGTCTTGCCGGTGGCGTCGATGACCGTGATCGGTGCGCCCGCGAGCGCGTTGCCGATTGCGACCGTGCCGCTCATCGAGCTTGCGGCCGTCGCGCTGGACGAGCTGGATGAGCCAGAGCCTGATCCGCCGCCGCCGCATGCTGCGAGCATCGCGGTCGCGGCAACACACAGCGTGAGCCGTGCGATCCCCGAAGTGCTTCTCTTCTTCATCTTATTGTTCCTGTTGAAGTGGCGGGTTTCGACCGAAACCCGAATGAGCACCTGTCGCGCCGATTTTGGCATCCGGTTATTCGTGACTTGCAGTGCTTGCTCGACAGAAACGTGCGCACTACCGGTGGCGTGCAACATGCTCACTCGGCACTATATCGGCTCCGGAACGTATTGCTGAAGAGTTGGTATTTCAACAAATAGCGTATTTCTCGAATCTAGAACCAAACTTCAGGAATTCTGGTGGGCTGGATTGCAAAATGCTTTATTAAATACCAATCGCGTCAGGTAATTGTCTGGGTGCCGTAATAAATTGATGCGCAAACGGGTTCGGGAAATGTGATTTCACTTTGCAAGTGCGTGATGCGTGACGGCAGCAAAATCATGAATCGCGCTGAGCGGAACCGCAGCAAGTCAGTAAAATGATCGAGGACGGCTATCCGCGATTCGCGCAGGAACAACCGGCCGACGGCGTGAAGCTCGAAACGAGCGCGCCGAAGCCCTTCAACGATGAATTCCACATTGCTTTTGCCCAAAAGAACAAAAATGCAGATCGTTAAGACGTGGTGCGTATCCGTGGTGTTTTCGATGGCAGCGTTGGGTAGCGCGTCTGCCTTTGCGCGTCAGCCTGCGGAGGACTGTCTGACGCAGGCGGAGGTCAAGCAGCTCGACCGCGATTTCTGGGCGACTTTCCCGTCGCCCGAAGGATTCGCGGCGTATGCGGCCCCTAACTTCTCGTTCAGTACCAACGTCGCAGATCTGTCGCAGTCGCTCGCGTATGCGTCTGGGGCCCCGGCGCGTGCGCGGGCCGTTGCTACCTTCCTTGGCCAGCATCCGGACCTGTACGGATCGTTCAAGACGGCGCTCGATTCGACGTATCTGTACTACCCGGGTCGCGATCGCCATCCGGATGCGGTGCGCACGTCCGCGACGTTTCCCGCGAATCGATGCGTGTCCGAATTCAACTTCGCCGGAAACGAGAAAAGCAGCCAATGCGTGTACGGTCAGCGCACCCGTGCATTCCTTCTGTCGTTCATCAAGGATCGCGGGCGTGTCATGCTGCGGACCGGCATGCTCGGAATGGAGGCTTGCGACTGATTGCCGGCTGTCACTTTCCCCGGCCTGACCGGCATCAGGCCGCGTCTGTCAGCAGTTGTCCCGATGTGCTTCCCAACTTGCTCCGAAGTGCCGAGAGAATCTCTGGAACATCGATTTCGCTGACTGCTCCGCGGCTTTGAATTCCGATCGAATTGCAGCTTGGCGTCAACCGGAGATGCATCGGCTCGATATGCGCAAACAGCGTGACGGAGCCTGCATCGGTCGAGTGGGCAACGTGCATCATGCCGCCGTCGCAGCCGACAAACACGGCGCTGCGCGCAACCATCGCGCGCGACTGCAGCAGGCTCAGCTGTCCAACGGACGAGCGTATGTCAAACCGCGCATAGGCGTGCCTGCAAATCGCTTCGGCAGCGTCGGCCCCGTTCGGGGCCCCGAGCAGCACGATGGTCGGCGGTACGTCGATGTCGGTGGCTTCGTCGAGCGCCGACAGCAGTTCGGACCAGCGTTCATAGGTGCGTCGCGGGTCGATGCCTCCGACCGCGATGCACATGTAGCGCGTGTCGGGCACGATGGCGTCGACACTGCGCTCGGTCGACACGTTGCAATGGAGGTATGGCTTCGCGATATTGCGCAGATAAGCGGGCGTCAGGCCGAGCTCGAAAATGTGGTTGATCGCGGCAAAGCTGAATTGAGTCTGGTTGCGGTCCGGGCCGTAGAAATATCCGAACAGGCTCGCGAACGGCAGTCGCTTGAAATGCTCCTTCTTCAGCCGGATCGACGGAAAATTGAACTCGTTCAACAGGATGGCGTCGTAGTCGCGCTTCAGCGCATCGTCGACCTGATCGAAAACGTTCGAGAACACGTCGTCTTCTTCGAACAGCGGACGGAGCTTGGGCAGCGTCAGCAGATCGATGCTCATGCCCGCTCCGCGCAGCAGGCTGCGGCCCGCCATGTCCATCGTCGCGTCGCCGAAATTGCTCTTGCCCGTATATAGCCACAATATCCGCGCATCACGCGGCAAGGTCTGGCGAGCAAGCGGCAGTTGGCCGCCTGCCGCAAGCGACAAGCGTCGATGCAGGAATTTCTTCGCGATCTTCAGTGTCGGCGTGTTGCCGAGATAGCGCGCCGGATCGTGCGGAACCCATTCATACGGAATCCTGGTGGACGCCGCGACACAACGGTCGATCAATCGAAACATGTTTTTCATCGCCCGGCTGAACCCTCTGACTTTCGCCGCTCGGCGAGCACCTGACCCGCGAGACCGGCGATCAGCAGGCCATTGAACGTCGCCGTGTACTTCAGCGTGAACATCTCGAACGCGACGCCCGCGAGCATCAGGCAGATCGTAAGCGCGAGCCCCATGTCGGCTGCAATGCGCGCGCGCGGGCTGTATCGGCGTGCACGCCAGAACGTTGCGATCGGCACCGCGAACAGCGCGACGACCGCGACGGCGCCCGCGATGCCGGAGCGCAGCATGTTGGCGAGCAGTTCGTTATGCGGGCCCGCGGAGATGGTTAGCCGGGCGCTTTGACTCGCGAAAGCGGTGATCCCCGGTTCACCGAGATACGCGCGAAACCCGGTGTCGCCGTAGCCGTGCCAAGGGCTTTGCAGGAACAGCTCCCACGCCATGTGCCACATCGTGAGCCGCAGGCCGCCTGATGTGTCGCGATTCGACCCGTTCAGCCACATGTCGAGTTCGTGGTAGATGCTGACGATCCGCGTCGATGTGTCGTCATGCATGGACAGGACGATCGCGAGCGTGGTGATGCCGAGCGCCGCGAGCGCGACGAAATGCCTGATGCTGATCGACGGACGCTTCAGCCAAAACCACAGCGCCGCGGCGATCGGAATCAACAGGTACGCTGTACGGGTCTGCGAGCCCACCACGAGATACAGGCCGGCGACGACGCCGACGATCGACAATGCGCGCGCGGGCCGCGACTGGCCCGGTTCGATGCCGAACAAGCTGAGCATTCCGAGGATGAATGCATAGACGCCGAACATGTCGGTATCGACGAAGTAGGTCGCGAAACGCCCCCCCCAGGCTGTTGTCGCGCGCGGATCGAGCTTCACCTCGGCGACGAGGATCAGCAGCGCGACGGGCGCGACGACACCGATCAGCCGCGCGAAATCAAGCCGCTTGTAGCGGAAATAGAACAGGACGGCGATCGAGAGCAGGATGCGCGACGGCGCGTCGTAAGCCTTCGCGATCCAGTCGCCGCGCAGCGCTTGCCCGATGAGCACCGAGACGATCGGCAGCGCGAGCGCGATGCACATCCACCCCATTGCCGAATTCGAGCCGCGCTCGCGTGCGTCGCCCCGGATCGAGCCTGCTGCCGCCAGCGTTGGCGCCAGCAGCAGGAGCAGGCTCGCGTTGGTCACGCCACGCAGCGACAGGAGCCCCATGACGCTCGCGGCCGCGATCGCGAGCACATACGCGTCGAGCCAGGGAGCGCCGGGATGTCCGACATAGCGTGCAATACACTTGTTCATCATGATCGGTCGATCGGAGGAGAAACGTTCGTCGCCGGCATGTCAAGGCACTGGCGTGCACGTGTGGGGCGAAGGTGTAGCGCTCAATGCGCGGCCGGCTCGATGAGCCACGTCGCGTACTTGTCGCGAGCGCCGGTAATCTGGGCCGGGAATTGCGGCGCCTCGACGGGCTGCGGCGCGTAGCGCAGCGGTCGGTCAAGCACGTCCTTCCCGGAACGGATCCGGCTCTCGATGAATTGCTGGTCCTGGAATTCCGGCTTCACGAACTTCTGGTCGGCGATGCTCTTCATCTTCACGATCATCATCTCGGGGCTCGTCACCCACGAGAAATGCCAGCCCGCGTCGCGCACGTGCTGCACGCGATACTTGCGGAACCACGAGCGCTTCAGCGAGCGCAGCAGCCCGGACGACTTGTACGAGCGGACCGCGTTGACGTTGTTGAAGAACTGCTTCAGATGACGAAGGGTCGTGATCCGCGTGCCGATCCAGTCCGCGAATCCGTCGTTCTCGAGCAGCCGGTTGTTCAGGAAGTACGCGTAGCAATACTGGTGAAGGTCGGCGCGCAGATAGCGGCTCGGATCGTAGAGACGAATGCACTCGGGGCGCGGAATCTCGTCGAGATCGGACACGATGATCAGGTCATCGGGCCTGGCGTCGTGAAGGCCGTTGATCAGGTAGCTGCGCTGGTAGTTCTCGTTCTTCCAGTAGTCCGGCGGGCCGGGCGGCAGGTGATCGACCTCGAGATAGCGGATCTTGTCCTTGAAGCGCTCGAAGCGCCGGATGTCGAAGTTCAGCGGCTTCGGGTCGCCGACCTGCGTGTAGCGCGATTCGGCGATGACGAAGTAGTCGACGTGATCCCACAGGATCTCCATCCGGAGTTCCAGCAACATGTCTTCGTTGAAGTAGCAGAAGCAGTCGTAAACCTTGGGGGCCGTCGTATTGGACATTCAGCAAACACTCCAGATCACGGATTCGAGCGCGCCGAATCCCGGTACATAGCCGGATGCCGGCATGCGGCGCGGATGTCGCCGCGCCGGAAAGAGTCACGTGCGCAGGCGCACGTCAGAGCCATTCGAAATCGTGCTCCTTGCGGGTGCCGTGCACGGTCATCCCATAGCGTGCGAGCTCCGTGTCGTGCCACGCGCGGTTCTGCCGGACACGCCGCATCTTGTTCAGCTTGCGCGTCAACCAGCTCTGACGGAGCAGCTGGTAGTTCGTGCGGTTGCCGAGGCCGCTTCGCTCGGAGAGTCCGCGCTCGCGCTTCATGGCGGTCTGCGTGATCGAGCCGTAGTGATGAAGCCATGCGCCACCGACGATCGCGGACGGAATCCGTGCCTTGTCCAGCTCGTCGAAGAATAACGTATCTTCATAGCCGAGCAGGCTCGGCGTGGCGCGAAAGTAGCCGGCCTGCATCCAGACGCTGCGGTGCACGAGCAGGCAGACCGCGTGGCGCGCGCCGGGGCGCTGCGCGTCGCGCATCTTGTCGCTCCATGCGGTTGCGAGCGTATCGAAATCGTAGTCGAGCGGGCCTTCGATCATGGCCGGCGACGCGACGAGCAGGCCAAGCCGCTCCGCCGTGCCGATCAGGTTTTCGATCCAGTTCGCGGAGACGAGGACATCGTTGTTCATCACGACCGTCCACTCGGCCTGCTGATGCAGGATCCCCTGGTTCCATGCGGCGCCGCAGCCGAGGTTGTCGCGGTTGTGGACGTAGCCGCCAAGCGGCAGCGTCTGCAGATATTCGCGCGTCGAGTCGGTTGACGCGTTGTCGACAGCAACGACGCGATCAAGCGGTGTCCCGTGCTTGACCATGCTGTCAATACACTGACGGGTATAATCCACCTGGTTGTAGCAGGCGAACGTAATTGAATACTTGTTTTTGTCCATGCGGACGCTTCCCCGTGCGCGGATGAAAATGGTGCAAGGCAGTCGGTTTTTTTGTTGCGGAATTATACACAACCACCCGTGCGGATTCGGCTGGCGCAACGTAGCAAACATCGGCTATTCACTCGCGGCGCAAGGTAAAGACGGCGAGTTTGCTCGAGGAGCGAGCTTCCTGCTCGCGTAAGGATTGAAGGGAATTCCTGGTTGATTGAGAAGGCGTGAAATGAAGATTGAGATTTCATGGATCGCCGCCGCGATGGTGCCGGGTGTCGCGCAGACGGCATGCGCTGACGGCGCGACCGCCGCCGGCCCATGTCGATGAGCGCGTGCAAGCCGCACGACTGCGCTTCGGAGCGCTTGACGGTTCTGTCCGATCCACGGAACAAGACGATGTACGGCGCGCGTTCGGTGGTCGATCCGCAAGACGATACCGGGCGTCCGACCTGGCTGACGGCACGGCGCTTGCAATTCCGACCATGTCATCGTGGGGCGACGTGGCTTGCGCAGGGCGGTTTCGTGCGCGACTGCTTCACCGGTCATGAGCTGCTATTTGCATAGGATGTCGAACTTTGCGGCCGCATGGCGCGCGTGCGACGCAAGTGCCTTGACCCGCACGTCGCGAACAGGAGCCGGATCACCCGGGACGCCCTCCGCGACGTCGGCCGGCCCGGTCCGCCAGGGCGTACGGCCGCGCACCCTGCGCCTGTCTCGAGGATGCGTCGGGAGATTTGATTTCTAGCTCGCTTGCCTTTCTGAAATATATCCTTGATCACCCTTTTAAACTGGTGGGCGGGCTTATGGCCTTGTTTGAGACGGGTGGCAGACTGGATGGAAGCGTCGGCGGAGGCGGTGCAAGTCCGCAGCGCTGGAGTTGAATGCGGTCATGCAAAAGGATGGGGAGAGTGCTTGTCCTCGCTGCCGCAGGATGCCTCATGAAGCAAATTGACGACACTGATCTCGCCGAGGAAATCTGTCCTGTCACGTCGTGCCAGCGCTAATCCACACGACAAGTCACCGAGAGGATTCCATGCTGAAATGCAGGACCGTGCTTGCATCGCTCACTCTTGCCGTTATCCCGGCAGCGCGCGCCGGTGCGTTGCGTGACGCAGGTGCGGCCGTTGCTTCCGAATCGATAATTGAGTGATGTTCGTTAATTCGCTTCACTACGGTAATTGAAAGGGGGGGGCGAATAGCGAGTGCTGAAATATTGGTGTGGGGTGACGAAAATGCCTGGGTTATATCTTCAAATGGATTTATAAAAACTCGGGTCCGACTGGATTTCGATGAATGTCGCGAGTCGTCGCCGCAATATGATGCTGCATCCAGTATTTAAACTCGCGGTCGCATTCTTTGAGTGCAACAAAAGTGATAACTTGTCTGCGGTCGCTGTAATTTAAATTTTTTTGCCGAAAAGAAGAAAAATGCAGATCGTCAAGACGTGGTGCGCATCCGTGGCGCTTTCGATGGTCGTGGCGGGCAGCGCGTCCGTCTTCGCGCGGCCGGTGTCGGAGGACTGCCTGACGCAGACGGAAGTCAGGCAGCTCGACCGCGATTTCTGGGCGACATTCCCGTCGCCCGACGCGTTCGCGGCGTATTCGGCGCCCAAACTCACGTTCGGCACGAACATCGTGGAGCTGTCGGAGTCGCTCGCGCGTGCATCCGGCGGCCCGGCACGCGCGCGTGCCGTTGCGACATTCGTTGGCCGGCATCCGGACGTGTTCGGCGCGTTCAAGACCACGCATGACTCGGCATACCTGTATTACCCCGGCCGGGTTCGCCATCCGGATGCGGCGCGCACGTCGTCGACGCTTCCCGCGAATCAGTGCGTTTCCGAGTTCAATTTCGCGATGGATCCGGGCCGTGCTCAATGCGTAAGCGGTCAACGTATCCGAGCGTTCAGTCTGTCGTTCATCAAGGATCGCGGGCGTGTGATGCTGCGCAGCGGCGTGATCGGGCTGGATGCGTGCAGTTGAACGGCATGCCCCGTTCTTCCCGCCACAAAGGCGTATCCTGACACGGTGTCGTGCAACGGCGGCGGCGCATCGATTCCGGCCGCCGCCCTGGGCGCGGCCGGCCGTTCTCCCGCATCGCCCGCTTCCCCGGGCACCGATATCCGGCCGGCCGCGCACGTCTTTAATGGGGGCGTCATCATGTCAGTCACGCACCATTCAGCAGGCTCCACGGCCACGGCAAGCGAGATCCGCGCGATCGTCGGTCCGATGGAGGACGAAGTCATCGCGCAGATCCTCGACATCGGCCCGACCAGCACCGAAGTGCTGGATGCGTATACGTGGCTCCGGGCCGACGACCGTCAGGAAATCAAGCTCGAACGCGAATTGCACGGCAGGGCCGCACGCGTGCTCGCGATCCTCGAGCAGGAAGAATCCGACGGCGACGACCGAACGCGCTGAGCATCGAATCGCGCCGCACGACGCGCCGCGCATCGCGTGGAGCGCGCGCTTGCGCGCCCCTTTTTGGTGTCACGTACGCGTCACGATGACCCAATATGGTTTGACGTTCTCGCGACGGCGACCTCGCCGTCCCTGCAAACGCGTTGCCCCGGTCCAATGTGCCAGCCGGGAACGTTTCCAGGGGACGGAGCGCATTGCGCTGCGCGGTGGAGCCGCGACGGTTCCATGCACGCGCCGCCGGTGACGCCGCGCGCTTGCACCATTTCATTCCAGAAGATGATCGAAGGCGGTTCGCGCCGAACCGCCGGAGACACAGGGAGACAAGGACCATGCTGAGTCCGCATGAATTCTCGTTGCTGCTGCGCATTGCGCGTGCGCCGGACAGCGTCGATCTGGCCAATCCGGCCTTCACCGTGCTCGTCGAAAAGCGTCTGGTGGACGACACGCAGGTGCATGCGAATCCGGTCGCCGCGCGCCCTGCGCTGACGCCGGTCGGTCAGGCGTTGCTCGCCCGTTTCGACGAGGCCGCCTGAACCGGGAGCAGGGCCATCGACCGCCGGATCGATGCCTGCGCCGCGCGTGACGCCGACCGGGTGACCGGCCAGTCGACGTCACGCGCCGAACGATGTAATCGATTACTGCGCGACCGGCACGGTGACATCGCTGCCGAACCAGTGCATCGAGATCTTCTTCAGCGTCCCGTCCTGCTTCAGCGACGTCAGCGCATCGTTGATCGCCTTCTCGAACTTCGGATTGCCCTTGCGGAACGGGATCGCCATTTCCTGCTTGCCGCCGTTCAGCACCGCGCCCGGACGCAGCGGCAGGTTCGACGTCTTGATCATGTAAGGCAGCATCAGGCGGTCGTCGAGGGTCGCCTCGATCCGGCCGGCCGCGAGGTCGCGCAGCTTCTCCGGCGCGCCCGGATAGGTCTGCACCTCGATGCCGGGCACCGTCCGCGCCATCTGGTCATAGTTGGTGCCGAGCGTCACGCCGAGCTTCTTGCCCTTGAACTCCTCGAGCGACTTGAAGTCGCGCTTGTCGTCCTTGCGCTGGATCAGCTGTGCCGCGGAATACGTGTACGGCTGGCTGAAGTCGAGGACTTCCTTGCGCTGCGGCGTGATGGTGACCTGGTTGACGATCACGTCGAACTTGCCGGCCTGCAGGCCCGCGATGATGCCGCTCCACTCGGTCGGGATGAACTGCGTCTTCACGCCGAGCTTGGCCGCGACCGCCTTCGCGACGTCGACGTCGAATCCTTCGAGCTGCCCCGACGTGCCGCGCGAGTTGAACGGGGGGTACGTGCCTTCCAGGCCGATCCTGAGCACGCCGGCCTGCTTCACCGAATCGAGCAGGTCTTCCGCGTGGGCGGCAACGGCAGTGAAGCCCAGGGCCGACGCGAGCAGCAGGCTCGAGAGCAGGAACTTCGAAGGTTTCATGGCGGATCTCCAGAGTGGTGGTGTAAAAGCCCGGCAGCGACCGCCTGCCGACGACGGGCGCGACGCGCAATCGGGACGGCCGGCGCATCGTCCGGCGGCCGAAACACGGGGTAGCTAGACACTACTCGCAACCAGACGCAACCGGTAGCGGAATTGGCCCTGATTGCAACCGTCCGGGTGGTGGGCGGGTTCGGGTGACCGGCTCCGTTAAATCAGGCTATTTGTCTGATTTAACGTGCATTTTGTCGGTAGAATGCGCGCGAGCAGGAACTTGAAGATGCGCCATCCGGGGGCGCTTTAAAAGAAAAAGCCGAGGCCATAAGTAGCGCAAATGCGATGAATGCAGGCCGCCTGTACGGTACAGGTGCATTGAAAATGGCTGCTTCTGGTGGACTGGATAGTACTGGTTTGGGAGCGCCGGCAGGAGTCGGGGTTGGAGCATGGGCGCTCTGGAACTTTAAGAGTGCGGGCGCGGCGTGGCAGCGCGGACGACAGCAATGCCAAGAGGCGGGCAACGAATAATTTTCAGATGCGCGATGGAGGAATCTCTTGGGCGTTTTGCCATATGGAACGGAATTTGATGATGAGGGTGAGTCATCGCTCTTGGAGTTTGCAAAGAGGAAGGTAGAGGAGTTTAAAGAAAAGTCGCCTGGAATTCTAAGGAAAACTGGAACTCTTTAATTCTAATGGGCGCATTTTCAATTTTAAGTTTATGTGTCGCCATAGGCTTTTCCATAGCGTGGTCAGCGATCTTTCTGAGAAGAGTTTTGAGGCAGAAAAAGATCGCCTGGGGCGACGTCAAGGCGTGGATCAAGAACGTCGTCGATTCGCTTTTTGGGGTGGGATAGCGCGACAAGCATACGGAGGGGCTGCTGCGGACCATAGGCTAATACACATCTCGCCGCGCTCATCGGATACGGCGGTCCTGGTAATTTGCAGGAAATTCTGAGGCTTGCGATGGCCGGGCTGCATTAAACACCAAGGGCCGCTGTCGCGGCCCTTGGTGTTGGCAGGGGGGCGACAACCCTGGCATATGGTGATCGGCGGTCTCTGGAATCAAGCGCAACGTTTTGGCAATCCTGCGGCTGCCAGTTCCTTGGCCATGGCTTCTTCGGGCGTTTTCCAACCAGCGCTTGTGGCGGGGGCAGGTCAACTCGGGGGGGCTGAATATTTGTGCCTACAGGATCAATCCTATTGAATGGACCAATTCACTTGGGCTGGCTATGTGTAGTGCGATAATTATTCGCTTTGGGAAAAACGGTTATGGTGAGACGTTTTCAAGGGGGGTGTTCGATCTCTTGCGCGCAAGGCGTAAATCTAATATGTTATTTTCGCTTGATAATGGGCGGCTTGCGGCTGCGAAGATGATCGGGGTTGATGTAAGTAGTCGATGAGCGACTCCGGATAAAATTAAAAAGGGAGGCGGTCTTGAGAAGATTTTCTGCTGAGAGTGCGGGTAAGACGATATGTCCGAACTGGGTGTGGTGGCAATAAATACGCCTATTGGAATTGTGTGTTCCAGGACGGCTTTTTGGCTTGGCGGTTTTGTCTACAATGCTTCAGATAAAAGCCTGGAATTTTCTGCGCGATTCAGTAAGTCGATGCGGGCTGATGATGGGGGTGCCTACAAGAAAGATTTTCCGTTTTCGGTTGCTTTCAAAGGGGTTGGGCGCTTTGAGTGCATTGATTATGACTCGATGGAGCGTGAATTTGGGGGAATTTCCAAGAGTAATTTCGACCAATTAATTGGTGGTCGGGATGTTGGATCGAGAAATGTATATTTGTTATGGTTTTATGATGAGTGTTTTAGGGTTGAGGCTGATGGCTACTCGATGGCGGGGTTTGGTGAGTAGCGTGATTCGGGTGAATTGAGACTCTTGACTGGATCTTGTCAGCTGGCTCTAGCCGCATCGGGCGTCACGCTCTTTGATGACATCGACGAACATGGCCATTGCAGGCGCGCAGCATTTTCGGGGAAGGGCGACTGCTTGGTCGAGCTGACTGCTTACGGCGATTCGAGGGGCGATGTGGTTGTGTTTGCATCCGGCGTCAAAATTCGCGAGGACCACGATTTGCTGAAAGTGCTGCCGGACGAATTTGTCCAGTGGGGCGAGGCGTATGAAATCGTGTATCTCGGGGCGAGCGCGTAGCTTGGGGCGCAGGATCGGACTGGCAGAGCGCTCACGCATGACCTGCATCTTGCGAGAACGCGTTCGATCCGATATTGAAATGGCGACGAACATGTAATTGCTTAAGACGGGTTACATGAGGTAGAGCCGGGCGGCTGTCCTGTGACATTGCTAGCCAGTGCTGACAATGGCCACGGAACACGTATGCATCGAATGGAGCAGACATGATCGAGCTGAATATTGACCTTGGTAGGGTGAGGGCCAAATTGAGCGCGAAGAACGCAATTGGGGTGAATACCTGCTACGAAAAAGACAACGAATCCGCCACCCGCGGATATTTCCTTCGGCGGAGCGATAGCCGTTTCTCAGTCTGCTATGACGACTATCGGGTCAACTGCGAGGATGCGGTGGACCTGTACTTTTCGTATGTAAGAGCGAGTTTCTCGAACCTGTGTGATGCGGTTGCGTTTTCGCTGAATGGAGGGATGGTCTGTGCTGACGATCTGGTGCGATGACTTTAGCCGTCCCGGCCGCTGCAACGGGGGCATGCCATGAGATCCTGGCAGGAAATCCTGACCGCAGCCGATCCGCTTGTACGTTTCCTGCAGCAGGACGCATTTTACGGTGAGGCATATCGCGGCAACTCCATCGAAAACGAAGTCGTTCTGGACGTTGCGACTGCGCGTCGCTTCGCGACTGACGATTCGTTCGACGACTTCGATGAGTGGGAATCAGTGAGTGAGGGCGATAGCGTGTTTCCGGACTGTTTCGTCTGGAGCCGTCAGATCGAGCATCAACTATGGAGGAACGAATTCTGGGGCATCGAACGGAAGAACTTCAACGGTGCGGATTTCAAATGGCGGAACTCCGTGTCTTGCCCACTGGTGGAATTGATGATCAGGGACATTGGCATCCTCTTCCAGTGCTACGCCAACGAATATTTCCCGGCAGTTTGGGAAAAGATCCTCGGCGCGTATCTGGATGGCGGTTTTCCATGCGGCTGGAACGGCAGATATCCGGACGGCAAGCTGGTCGTCTTTTCAAATTTCCAGTCGGATTGAGTGCTGCCGTGATGCCTGTCAAAGCGAACTGCAATGGATGACTCAAGCGTGATCGATATCTTCGAGGAGGCGGCTGCCTTTGCCACCGGTGACCTCACGCCGAACAGCCGAAAGGAATGGGGGCGCGCTTGTGGACACTCTCCTGGCAGTACAAGGAAGGGGGACATCATTCGAATCGCGTTCCGGGCAATGCCGGCAGAAATCGTCTGCCGTCGGGGAACGTATGTGTGCAGATCCATGTGGAAGACGCATTGCCAGCCGAGGAGCGCGAGCAAATTGATCGCGCGTTTCGCGTGGCGTTGCCCGACGGCGTGGGCGCCGAGGCGGATCAAATCAGGTGTTTCTCTGTACCCGTCAGCATTGGCTTCGCCGCTATCGAAGAGTACTTCCGCGGGCTGTCGGCCTGCTTCGGCAAGGTCAGTTGGTACTACGGAAGTGCTTACGTCGACGACGGAATCACACCGCCAAACTGGTGGGGCTTTACCATGGCAGACATCCAATGCGCGGGCGGAGCCGGAAGATGATTTGTCCAAGATGCAGGCAGGATGAGATCGTCGAAGCAACGATCAAGGAGAAGAATCGTTCGATCTACGTCTGCCCCGAATGTGATGCGACCTGGTCGTCTGTCGAGCAGATTGGCATCGTCAACGCGTTGGACTACGGCACGTACATGATCGAAATGGGCTTGTCTCAACTATGGAGCGAACTCGAGGTCGTCCGGACTATTTGATCGCTGGGCGGTGCTTCGATCTCGGCGCGCAAGACGTGCCCTCATCCGATGCAGGTGAATAACATGAACGAGACCGACCTCAAGCTGATCGTCTTTTCGTCTTTCCTGGGGGCGATACGGAACGGCGTGCGCGCAATTGCATATGACCATTCCGGCTCGACGATATCGATCTACGGCTATCTGGACAGAACGCCAGACGACGAGGACTACGACGTGGTGAGCGTGGCGATTTCGGAAATCATGGCATCCTGCCCGTCGCTGACCCGACAGAAAATCGAACTGCTCGGAACGGATGCGCCGATCGGAAGATTGAATTCGTACAAGGGGTGGGTTTTCGTTCGGTACGAGGGCGACCATGAATGACTCGCGCTGCGAGCGATTCGACGAACCGGCATGCAAGGCGGCTCCCGGAGGAGGCGCGCGCGGGGTGGCAGGGCATCTGTGCGACTGTAGGAGCTGATGTGAAGGAACTCGTGATCGATGAGACGTCGCACGATGCGCTCGAGCCGAGAGTTGGCGGCGGCGCGTTGATTGGCGGCGTCGAAAGCTGGCCCATGTCGTCTTCGGGAGAAGCGCTTCACCTGATCGCGTCGTTGCCGGCCGCGTTCCTGGGTATCGCCGGATGCGGATACGAGTACGTGTCGGTGTTCTCGCTCTATTCGGCGAACGAGTATTTTCTGGACCGGGTGACGTACCACGGTGATTCCGACGAGATGGAGACCATCACAAGGGACCGGACGACGCGTGTGATCTTTCACGCGAGAGGGGCCGAGATGTTTGGCGCACGCATGATTCCGGCGCGAACATTGCGCGTGCGCGACGAAGTCGCCCATCCGTTCCACGGTAGCGGGATCGGCGGCCATCCGGGGCTGCTGCAAGATGAGGACCTGTCTCTCCCGCAGGATTTCGAATTTGCCCTCCAGTTGTACTCGGGCGACTTTCCTGACGGATGGACGGACATCTTCGGATTGAGCGACGCACTGGGTTACCTGTTCGTTGCAACGAAATCCGGCAAAGGTCTTTTCTTTGTACAGGTCACGTGATGTTCGCGGCGACGCGGGCAAGCATCGTTGCCGGTTTGCGCGCGCTAAAAGGTGGTGGCGCCGTCGAGAACCAGAGGTCGGCAATGTCGATGAACGAGCGAACGAGTCTCGCGTACGAATGGGGGCACGTTTTCTGGATCAGGTGAACGCGCGCGATTTCGGCATCGGGCGCGCGATCTGCGACGAGGTGATCGACGCGCTGTCCGGTCACGTCGACGAAATTCCCGCCTGGTCTTCGCCACCGGGCAGAGGCAATGTCGGTGGGGCCGACGCGCCGGGCTTCGACCTTTACGAAATGCACCAGGCGGGTGTCTGGGGCTGGAATGCCGGCTCTGGCATGGCGTGAAGCGCGCAAAGCCGATCCTGCATGCCGAATTCACCGACGACGCGAACGGGTTGGCGATGCATTTCAAGTACATCGAAAACCGGATTCCGGGCCGCATGCGGCAACGGGCCATCGGTCGCGTGTCACCGCGCGCCGTTCATGGAGCTACCGATGAAGATTCCCGCGAACGTTCACGCATACCTGTCGAAAGCGACCGGCGACGTACGGCGCGAAGACCGGCACGCCGCACGCGACGCACTCGATCGTCTGGGCATCGCACACGACACCGGCTTCGCGCAGTTCTACCTCACGTATCAAGGGCCGTTCGTTGGCCCGCGTCCCGTCGCGGAACTATTCGACCTGACCGACTATTCCGGCATTGCCGGCGCGCTCGACTACGTGCGGGACCGCTACGGGTTTCCGGTGCACGTGATTCCGCTGACCTCGGACGAAAGCGAGGGAATGTTTCTGTACGACACGCGAGACGGCGCAGTCTACGATTACGAATTGCACGACCACGCACGCTTCATCGCCGGCGAGACCGATGCGCGGTGGGCGACGTTCACGGCGTTCCTGGCGTGGTATTTCGACGAAACGACCGTGCGCGACGACGGTGACGGGCGCGGATGCCCGACGGGGATGAAATGACCGGGCAGCACATCGACCTTGAAAAAATATCCGGCAAACTGGGCGGGAAGCGCGGCGTCTGGGTCAATCAACGCTACGAGATTGGCGGCGAGCCTGCGACCAGGGAGTGTTTCATCAAGAAGGTCGATAACCAATTTTCGGAATTGAGCCGCGCGGTCGAGTTTGTCGTGCGTGAAGGGTTGGTCGGCGTCGACCATTTGGCGAGGTGAGCAGAGACGCCGTTCGGTACTGCCGTATCCGCGGCTGCCGGTCGGCGTGCGACGACCCACCGGAATGAGCGCGCGGCTCACGTTCGATCGAGATGACCCGGCAGCCCGCCGACGCGCCATGAATCTGGTCTGACCAGTCAGGCCTTCAGATCCCCCGACAGCGGTCGTTAAACATGACGTTGCCCGCCGGTTCGGCGACCCATTCCATATCAAGCGGCAAAGGGGAGATCGACGTCATCATGCTGTCATCGATTCGCACACGGATACTCGCGACTTGCGTCGCCATCGTGGTCACGGCGCTGGCCGCCACGGGCGGCCTTGTCTATTACGTCGTGAAGCATCACAACGACGAGGCAATCGACCAGAACCACAAGTCGATCCTGACCGGGCACGCGCTCGCGATCGACGAGTGGGTCGCGAGCCGGAGCCGGGAAACCCAGGCGCTGGCGGACACGATCGCGATCGGCGAGGGCGATCCGCTGCCGGCGCTGAAGCTGCTCGGCAAGTCGGGCGGCTTCGAGGTGCTGACGCTCGGCCTGCCGGACAAGACGGCTTTCTCGAACGTCCCGCTCGCGCCCGGCTATGACCCGACCGCGCGCCCCTGGTACAAGCAGGCGGTCGACGCCGGCCATCTGGTTGCGACGGCGCTTTACCGCGACGCCACGACCGGCAAGCCGGCCTTCGCCTTCGCGGTGCCCATCGTGCGCGACGGCGCCGTCAAGGGCGTCATGGCCGCAAGCTTGTTCATGCAGAGCGTGAGTGCCATCGTGACCGCCGTGCACCCGACGCCATCGAGCTTCGCGTTCCTGGTGGACAAGAGCGGCCGTGTGATCGCCGCGCCGAAAACCGATCTGATCATGAAGTCGGCGACCGAACTGTCGTCGGCGCTGGATTCCGGGCACCTCGAAGCGCTGAAGGCGGCGTCCGCGCCCGTGGCCGTGGACATCGACGGTGCGACCAAACTGCTGCGCGCCCAGCCGATCGCCGGCACCGACTGGTCCCTCGTGCTCGCGCTCGACAAATCGGACGTGACGACCGGCATGCGCGCCGTGGCGACGACGACGCTCGCCGCGATCGTGATCGTCGCCATCATCGCGGCGGCGCTCGTCGGCACGCTGACGAACGCGGCCTTCAAGCGCATCCTGCTGGTGCGCGACGCGCTCACCGACGTCGCCAGCGGCAGCGGCGACCTGACGAAACGCCTGCCCTCCGGCGGCGAAGACGAAGCCGCGCAGATCGCGCATGCATTCAACCTGTTCGCCGAAAAAATCAGCACGATCCTGCTGCAGATTCGCGAGTTCAGCGAATCGGTCAACGTGGCGAGCGCCGAGATCGCGCAAGGCAACCAGGATCTCTCGAGCCGTACCGAGCATGCCGCCTCGAGCCTTCAGGAGACGGCCGCCGCCCTCGAGGAAATCGCCGGCACGGCCCGCAACTCGGCCGATGCGGTGACCCAGGTGAGCCGGCTGGCGGAATCGGCGTCGGATGTCGCGGTGCGCGGCGGCGCGGTCGTCGGCGAGGTCGTCTCGACGATGCACGACATCACGCAAGCGTCGGCGGAGATCGCCAACATCATCGGCGTGATCGACGGCATTGCGTTCCAGACCAACATCCTCGCACTCAATGCGGCGGTCGAAGCCGCGCGCGCGAACGAGCACGGCCGAGGCTTCGCAGTCGTGGCGGGCGAGGTGCGCGCGCTCGCGCAGCGCAGCGCGCAAGCGGCCAAGGAGATCAAGCAACTGATCCACTCGTCGGTCGAGAAGATCGAGGGCGGCTCAGGCCTCGTGCAGACGGCCGGCGCGACGATGGACGAAATCGTCGAGGGTGTGCGCAACATCACGAGCGTGATTGCCGAAATCACGGTCGCGGCAACGGAGCAGAGCACGGGGCTCGCGCAGGTGAATCAGGCGGTTTCGCAGCTCGATAACGCGACGCAGCAGAACGCGGCGCTCGTCGAGCAGTCGGCCGCCGCCGCAACGCTCTTGCGCGAGCAGGCCGGCAAGCTCGCGGAGACGGTCGGCGAGTTCAAGCTGTCGGAAGGTCGCATGTCGACGCTGCAGACTGGGTGACGGTGCGTGACGTCGGGCGCCGCAAACTGCCGGATTCGATCGTCTTGCGCATTCACACCGCCCGTCGCCGCGGCTCGAGTGGATGCGCATCAGCCCGGCTGACCGGCGGCACGCTCCCGTGCGCCTGCACGTGAATGCGAAGCCGGCCGCGGATCATGCTCGACGCGGTCGATCGCCGCGTGCCGCGATTCGTTGGCATAATCACGGCCCGCCGCGACACTCCGCGGCCCGATCGATCCCTTCTTATTTCTGCGGCAACGATGCTTACCTCGACTTCACCGGCGACTGAGGTGTCGCTGAAACGTATCCTGGAACAGCCCGGCGACTTCTCCGGCTGGCTTTACCTCCCCCCGACGCCGTGGACGCTGGACACCGTCGGCGCGTTTGCGCCCGACACGACGGACCCGGACGAGGACACGGTGCCCGACATCGCGAAGCAACCGGGCTGGCGCATCACGCTCGACAGCGCGACGATCGAGAGCATCGTGATCAACGCGCACGAGCAGGTGGACGACCCAGGCATCCTGCAATTGTTCGATGCATTCGTGTACTACGTCGAGAACGATGCGTTCATTCTGCTTTGAGGCCGGCATCCTGACCGCGCATCCATGCCCTTCCGATACGGGAACACGATGCAGGATCAGGATCTGAACCGGACGGTCGGCGAGATTCGCCGCCTGCTCGGCGGCGCCGCCGCGGCCGCCTTGCCAGGCGTGACCGGTGCGACAGTCGCGTCGGCGCTTTGTGAGGGCGACGTCATCACCGGGTGGCTGGCCGCGCTCGGCGGTGCCGACCTCGTGATCCCGTGGTCCGCCGACGATCTCGTTCTGTACGGAAACGAAGCGAGCCTCGCGGCCGGGCAGGTCGGCTATCGCGTCGACGCAGCAGGCCGCCGTTTTGGCGGCTGGCAGGATGACTGGACCGTGCTCGGTCAGATCGGCAGCGATCCCGTCATCGGCGTGCGCGGCGATGACGGATGCAGGGTGCTTTTCGCGCGCCACGGCGCCGGCTCGTGGACGCCGGCGCAAGTGGCCGGATCGCCGGCGCAGTTCGCGACCGCGTTGCATATCTGGTGTGCGTTGCGAATCGGGCAATATGCGAACGACATCCTCGACGACACGTTCGCGATCCGGCCGGCGTTTCTTGCCGATCTTCGCGCGCGGATCGGCGAAGTGCTGCCGGACGCGGAAGCGGCGGTCTTCCTGGAGATGGTCGACGACTAGCGCCCGGGTTCCGAAACCAGCGGCGAACGATGAAACGCACCCCGATGGGCACCGACGAATACGAGCTGATTCACGTGTACGCCGGTCGCGGCGAACCGGGATCCGGCGAAGGCCGTCTCGGAGCGCAATCGGACCTTCTGCATGAACCGGAAGCCTCATGGACCAAACGTTGACCAAGATCGTCTTCGAGTTGAAGATCGACGCCGACGGCTATCCGCCTGTCGCATTCGAATCGATGTGGGGGATCGAAACGCATCGCGGTGCGCACGTGATCGATAACGTCCCGTACTACGTCTATGGCGTCAGCAAAGGGGATACGGTCGCGGCGCGCGTCGTCGACGGCGAGCATCGGGCGGTATCGGTCGTGGCGCGTGCCGGGCATTCGACGTTGCGGGTCTTCGCCGAGTCACCCGGCGAGCGCGCGGCGATCATCGCGGCGCTGGAGCGGATGGGCGCGCGGTGTGCAGTGACGCATCGCGTGTCGCTGTTTGCGGTCGATATCCCGCCGGATGCCGATTTCGCGACGATCGACGGCTTTCTGGCTGCGAGTTGCGATGGAGATCGGGTTGCGTACGAAGATGCCTGTCTGCAGCATGGCGGGCTCGACCGCGACCGGGTGAGCGAATGTGCGGCCCTTGCCACGATTCCGTTGCGGTTGAACTGACGCCGCGACGGCGTGGCAGGATGCCGGCGCAACCATGCGCCGATGAGGCGAGTTCCCGATGCGAATGATCAATTCGAGTCGGCATCGGGTTCATCTTCTGAACGGAGTGCGACAGTGAGGACACATGCAATCGGAACGTCGACGACTGCAATCGAGGCCGCCGAGGCGGAACTCGGGCGGTCGCTGCCGAAATCCTTCGTGGCGTGGCTGTTGCTGAACAACGGCAGATCGCCGGGCGCGCTGGTTGTGTTTCCGGTCTTCGATGCACGCAACCCGCGCAAGACGTGGGACTCGATCGTGCGGCACGTCAACGAAGACTGGCGGGCGTGGCGGGATGCGCTCGCCGACGTGCCGGTCGACTTGTCCGGCCTGTTGCCGTTTGCCGAGTTCGGAACCGGCGACTACTACTGCTTCGACTATCGGCGGCTTGGCGTGACGGGAGAGCCCGTCGTCGTCCGCTGGTCGCACGAGGCCGGCGAAACGGCTCATGTGGCCGAGGATTTCGCGGCCTTTCTCGCAATACGCGATCGGGTTGCCGGATAGCGGCTCGCGCGTTCCGCGTCGGGCAAGTTGCGTACGAACAGAAGAAGTGGCGAAGACATGTGGATCGAGCGATGACGCCAATGTGCGACGGAGAACCGGCTTGAATGCGAGGCAAATCTTTCGGAAAGCGCTGATGCTGCTCGATCGTGGCGCGGCTGAGCGCGGCGAGGGCGCGTTGCGCATGGCCGTCGATGCGGCGGAGCGTGAAGGTGACCGCGTGGCGCTCGTGCAGGCGCTGGTGTGTCTCGCCGATCTGCTGTGCGGCACGTCCCGCCGCGCGACGGCGCATCCGCTTCTCGAGCGCGCGCTCGACGCGGCAGGCGGCGACGATGGCGACGAGGCGCTCGCCTGCGAACGCGACCGCGCCGCACAACTGCTGGAACGCATGCCGTCTGTCGACTTCAAGAACAGAACCTGCACGATCGCCGATTTCATCGCGCTCGTGCGGGCCAAGGCGGATCGCGCCGAGGGCTACGACCCGACATGCCTGTACGACGTCTATGGCGAGGACACCGATGGCGACGACTTCCGCGGCGCCCAGACGATCTACATCGGCGACACGGTCCAGGTCGATGACGACGATCGCGAGATCTATCCGGAGCCGGTGATCGCGCTCGGCTACGTGTTCCTCTGTTCGGGCGAGCATTTTCAGGACGTCGTCGATCTCGCGTACAGGCAGAAGCCCGACGCGTCGATCGAGGACATCATAAGGTGTCTGAACCATTTCGGCCGCTACGACGATTTCCTCGATCTGGACGCCGGCCCGCCGCCGGAATGAGGAGGCGACGACGACCATGCATCGGTACAAGCTCGACAACGTGCTGAAGCTCGACGCGCCCGCGCGCTGCGACTACTTCGTGCGCAAGGTCGCGGATTTCGCAGTGGTATGGGGGCTGTTCGACGCAGGATGGGCGACGGCGCGGCAGGGCGGCGCGATCGTGATCCCGTTCTGGCCGGAAGCGGCGTTCGCTGCCGTGTGCGCGGAAGCGGCATGGTCGGGCTATCGGCCGAAGGCGGTGGCGCTGGCGGATTTCCTGTCGCGCTGGCTGCCGGGGATGGCGCGCGACGGCCGCCTCTGCGCGGTGTTTCCTGTCCCGGGGCAAGCCGGGCTGCCGATGCAGCCGCCGGACTTGCTGGAGCGGATCGCGCAGGAGGCGCGGCAATACGAATGAGCGGCGCACGGGCCGCGAGACGGCAGGCCCGGAACCGGCGGCGGAGCCGGCGCAACCCCGTCCGCGCCGCCCCTTGCGCCGCTTACGGCAGCGAAATCGTCAGATTCGCCGATTCCGGCCCGACCTTGATGACCTGCGAATACGGCGCAAGCGCCTGCAGCGTCTTGTCCTTCAGGTACGTGTTGAGCCCGAGATACGCGAGCAGCGCGACGAGCCCGAACACCGCGCCGATCGCCCACACCGGCACTTCGCGCTTCAGCCGGTGCGCGATCTGGTCCGGCAGCGTCCAGTGCGGCGCGAACGGCGCGCGCTTGCCCTTCATGTGCGCGATCTCGTCGCCGATGCGCGCGGTCAGGTACGCGAGCTTCTCCGGCCCTTCGAGCAGGTACTTGCCCTGGAATCCGAGCAGCAGGCACATGTGGAACACCTCGAGCGACTGCAGCCGCGCCGCGCCCTGCGCGCGGCAATCCTCGAGATGCTGGAAGAACTTCTCGCCCGCGAGCTGCTCGCCGAACAGCACGAGTTGCAGCGGCCGGCGCTCCCAGTCCGTGCGGATCTTGTACTGCGACGACAGCACCGTCTCGTCGACCGCCGCGCAGAACGCGAACTTCGCGCTGTACACGTCCTCGGCCGCGATGTTCAGCTTCTTCGCGCCGCGCTCGTAGTCGGCGAGGAATTCCTGGATGCGCGTGCTGAACTCGCTCGCGCTCTCCGGCTCGCGGCCGTTCTTGAGCAGGAACAGCATGTAGAAGCCGTCGTACAGCAGGTCGAGCAGCGAGCGCGCCTGGAACGCGGAATCGGTCGACGCCGGGGCGATGGGAGTCGGCGCGTTGTCGCCGAACAGGGAAGGCGCGTAGCTCATGATGTGACCGCGATCAGTTCGAACTTCAGGTCATTGATGCCAGTCGGCGCGTAGATCATCGCGGACTGGGCCTGTAGCATGCGCTCGTACAGCGGGCTGCGGGAGTCGAGCACGAAGTAGCATGCGCCCGGGCGGACCGGAATCGCGGGCGGCACCTGCGGCGTGTACGCGAGGCGCACGCCGGGCATCGCCGACAGCACGAGCTTGTCGACGTCGTCGGGCGCGCCGACCTTGAAGCGGGCCGGCACCGCGTCGACGAGCTCGACGCTCGGCAGGTCCGCGGACACCGCGAGGTAGAACGCGGTCTTCTCGTCGATCTTGCCGGAATCGAGCCGGCCGAGATGGAACGACGGGCGCACCTCGTCGAGCGTGATCGCGAAGTAGCGCGTCGAGATCACGGTGTCGAGCAGCTCGCGCAGGATCAGGTCGAGACGCGCGAAGCCCGGGCCCGGATCGTCGTGGCGGTACGGGGGCAGGTCGGCGAGCGTGTAGCCCTTCGAGAACGTCATCAGCTGGCCCGCGAGGCGCAGCAGTTCCTGGAACAGCCGCTCCGGATGCAGCGCGGCATGCTGGTGCAGGTGCGCGAGCGTCGCGAACGCGGCGTTCGCGGTGTGCAGCAGCCAGAACGACGCGATGTCGCCCGAGCGGAATTCGATGATGTTCTTCGACGGCTCGCGGTGAAAGCCGTACAGCGCGTTTACCTTCGCCTGCAGCGCGTCGATCAGCTGGCGCAGCCGCTGGTGCAGGATCGGCGACGCCTCGATCGCGAGGCACGGCGGCACGAAGCTGTCGTCGATCTCGAAGCCGGACGTCGCGGTGCGGCGCACGCGCACGAGCGGCACCGACAGCAGCTGGTCGCGCGGCTCGCTGTGCGCGATCAGCTTGACCTGCGTCTTCAGGAACGTGACGTCGGCCTCGGCCGCGTCGGTGAAGTTGTCGGCGACGCTCGTCTGTTCGCTGACGAAGCGCGTCGTGAAGCCGGTCGCCGGATCGTCGTTGTAGTTCGCGCCGTTCTCGCGCAGCGGGTGCAGCGCGAGGTAGAACACGAACTCGTTGATGCCCTCCGGCAGCGTGTCGAGCGCGACCGGCGGCGGCAGGTCGTCCGCCTGCGGCGCCGCGTACAGCACGCCGTCCGGGAACACGAGCGACAGCTCGGCCAGGCGCAGCACGTTGCTGCCGAGCGCGTCGCGGTCGAAGCGCACCGTGCGCACGCCCCAGTTGTACGGCTGGATCGCCTGGATGGACTCGAACAGGCGCGCCTCATGGTACGCATCCTGTCGCTGGAAGTGTTGAGGCCGGAGGAACAGCCCCTCTCCCCATAGCACCTTGGCCGAATAACTCATGTCAAACCCGGTTAATGTCGTGATGCGAAGTAATCGATTTGGTCGCGCCCGAATTAAATCGCCAATTGTTAAGTCTTGTTAATTGACATTCATGTGTCGTGCTTAACCGCAGCTGACCGACGAAAGCAAATTGAGCGGCTGCGAAGGCGCCCCTTGTTGCGGTGCGATGACGGTGCCGCCGGTGACGGTCATCGCGCAATTATGCAGGCCGACGATTATGCCGGATTTCTCCGACTTCGCCGGATCGAATGTCAATTTCCAGCGCTGCAGCGCAGGGTCGCGGAACAGCGCGACGATGCCGAACGCCTGCGCTTCGCGCGACACCTTTTCGGTCGCCGTATAGCGCTGGCCCGGAATCAGCGTGATTTCGCGCACGTTCAGCAGGTCGGCGCCCAATGCGGCCTTTTCCTTGTTCGGATCGGTAAAAATGTCGAACGGCGCCTGCTGGAACGAGGTCGGGTCCTTGAGCGCATAGAGGCGCACGACGAGCGCGAGCGGCTTGTTGTCGTTCGCGGCGTTCAGGTTCGGGGCCGCGGCGAGCGTGATGCCGACGTTGCGCGGCGGCTTCTGCGAATCGGGCAGGTCGGGCTTGCCGACGCCGGCGGCCTGCATCACGGCGCTCGCGGCCGAGCCGATGAGCGGGGCGGCCGCGCATCCGGCCAGAAGTGCGCAGGCGGCCAGCGGCAGCGCGTAGCGAATCATGAGCGATTTCATCGTTGTTTCCGGCTTGCCGCCTTTTACTCCCTGTCAAAACTACCAGCTATTGCCGCATCCGTCGGAATGGCGGAATTTCATCGTTCAGCTATTAAGCAACGCGCGTGTCCGTCGCGGCAGTTGATCGGCAAATTTTTCCGCATGCCGGATCGCGTGTCGCGAAATGAGTAAAACTTGCGCGGCCGATCCGGGCAAGCACTTTCCACACTGACGCGCGGCGTCATTCGAGGTGGTGCGCGCGGTATTAAAAGGAGTTACTCTGCACGCGGCGATTGAATTATGAAAAATTGATCGGTACTATACCCGCGCGCTTCTCGCAAAGCAAAAGAACCAGATTCTCAACGATTTAAAACTCACGCGCCGGTGGATATAACGATGAAAGACCGTCTCTTCGCAAAACTTTCTGGGGTCGTGGTGGCTTGCGGCGTGATCGCCGGCTGTGCAAGCACGCCCACGCCGCCGAGCGCCGAGGTGTTCAACAAGTCGCTGGCCGACGCGGACGCCGTTGCGAAGGCGGGTGACCAGGACCGCGCGCTGGGCCTGTACCAGGCGCTGGCGAAGGCGGACCCGACGCGCGAGGAGCCGTGGTCGCGCATCGCGCAGATCCAGTTCGCGCAGAACCATTACGGCCAGGCGATCGTCGCCGCGCAGGAAGCGCTGGAGCGCGACAAGACCGACCGCCAGGCGAAGAGCGTGCTGGCCGTCGCCGGCCTGCGGATCGCGACGCAATCGCTCGGCGAGCTGCGTCAGGATTCGTCGCTCGCGGGCGACGCGAAGTCGGACGCGCAGCAACTCGCGAAGCAACTGCGCGACACGCTCGGCGAATCCTCGCTGTTCCCGCCGGAGCAGCGCACCGGGAAGGTGCGGCAGACGCGCCGCACGGTTCACCGGGCGAAGGGAGCGGCCGCGCCGGCCGCCGAAGCCGCGGCGCCGACCGCGCCGGCCGCCAACGCGGCAGCACCCGCCACCGCGCCGCAGAAGGGCGGGGCGGATCCGTTCAGCGCGCTGCGCTGATATCGGCACGACAACACAATCAATCTGAACCTGGGAGCCGTCGATGGCCAAGAACGAGAGCATTCAGAAGCGCCTGCAGAAAATACGGCCGCCGCGCGTCCAGCTGACCTACGAGGTCGAGAAGGGCGACGCGATCGAGGTGAAGGAACTGCCGTTCGTCGTCGGGGTGGTCGGCGATCTGGCGGGCCAGTCGGAAATCGAGCAGCCGAAGCTGCGCGACCGCAAGTTCGTCAATATCGATCGCGACAACTTCGACGACGTGATGAAGGCGATCGAGCCGCGCGCCGTGTTCCAGGTGGAAAACCGCCTGAGCGAAGGCGGCGGCAAGTTCGGGGTGGACCTGAAGTTCCGCTCGATGTCGGATTTCAGTCCCGATGACGTGGTCCAGCAGGTCGAGCCGCTGCGCCGCCTGCTCGAGGCGCGCTCGAAGCTCGCCGACCTGCGCAACAAGCTCGCCGGCAACGACAAGCTCGAGGACCTGCTTTCCGAAGTGCTGCAGAACACGCAGCAGCTGCAGGAGCTCGCGAAGGGCACGGGCGGCGACAAAGACGGCGAATGACGACGGGGTGTTGAGATGAACCAGCAAACGGCTGCGGCCCAGACGAGCGGCGCGGAATACGCCGCCGGGACTTCGCTGCTCGACGAGATCGTCGAGAAGAGCAAGGTCGCGAAATCCGATTCCGAGCACGCGCGCGCGAAGGACCTGATCGGCGAACTCGTGCACCAGGTGCTCGACGGCACGGTGATCGTGTCGGACAACCTGTCGGCGACGATCGACGCGCGCGTCGCGGAGCTCGACAGCCTGATCTCCGCGCAGCTTTCGGCCGTGATGCACGCGCCGGAATTCCAGCGCCTCGAAGGCACGTGGCGCGGCCTCGAGTACCTGGTCAAGGAAAGCAACACGGGCCAGACGATCAAGATCAAGGCGCTGCACGCGCCGAAGCGCGAGCTCGTGCGCGACTTCAAGAGCGCGAGCGAGTTCGACCAGAGCGCGCTGTTCAAGAAGGTCTACGAAGAGGAGTTCGGCACGTTCGGCGGCTCGCCGTTCGGCACGCTGATCGGCGACTACGAGATTTCCCGCCAGCCGGAAGACATGTACTTCATCGAGCAGATGTCGCACGTCGCGGCGGCCGCGCACGCGCCGTTCATCGCGTCGGCGTCGCCGGAGCTGCTCGGCCTCGAAACGTTCTCCGACCTCGGCAAGCCGCGCGATCTCGGCAAGGTGTTCGACACGGTCGAATACACGAAGTGGAAGTCGTTCCGCGATTCCGAGGATTCGCGCTACGTCGGCCTGACGCTGCCGCGCTTCCTCGGCCGCCTGCCGTTCAATCCGAAGGACGGCCAGATCGCCGAAAGCTTCAACTTCGTCGAGGACGTCGACGGCACCGACCACGACAAGTACCTGTGGTGCAATGCGGCATGGGCATTCGCCGCGCGCCTGACGGCTGCGTTCGACGACTTCGGCTGGTGCGCGGCGATCCGCGGCGTCGAAGGCGGCGGCCTCGTCCAGGACCTGCCGACCCACACGTTCAAGACCGACGACGGCGAGGTCGCGCTGAAGTGCCCGACCGAGATCGCGATCACCGACCGCCGCGAGAAGGAGCTGAGCGACCTCGGCTTCATTCCGCTCGTCCATTGCAAGAATTCCGACTACGCCGCGTTCTTCGCCGCGCAATCGGTGCAGAAACCCAAGAAATACAGCACCGACAGCGCCAACGCGAACGCCGTCCTGTCCGCCCAGCTTCAATACATCTTCTCGGTATCGCGCGTCGCGCACTACCTGAAGGCGATGATGCGGGACAAGATCGGCAGCTTCGCATCGGCGCAGAACGTCGAGACGTTCCTCAACCGGTGGATTTCGCAATACGTCCTGCTCGACGACAACGCGACGCAGGAACAGAAGGCGCAATTCCCGCTGCGCGAGGCATCCGTACAAGTGTCAGAGATTCCGGGCAAGCCGGGCTCGTATCGTTCGGTCGCGTTCCTGCGCCCGCACTTCCAGCTCGACGAACTCTCGATTTCTCTGCGGCTTGTCGCTGATCTGCCCAAACCGGCAAATTCATAAGCGAAGAATCGCCCGGGCGGGCCGCCTGGGTAGGACGTTAAAACCACCTCTTTGGGGAGTCGAAGGCCATGTTAGACATGTATCTGAAGTTCGGTAATCCGGCCATCAAGGGCGAGTCTGCGGACAAAGACCACGATGCCTGGATTGAACTGAAATCCTGGGACCATTCCATCATCCAGCCGCGCTCGGCGACTGCGTCGACGGCCGGCGGCCATACGTCGGAGCGTTGCGAGCACGGCGACATGGTGTTCACGAAGGAGATCGACTCGTCGAGCCCGCTGCTGTACCAGCACGCGTCGGGCGGCACGACGTTCGATGAAGTCACGATCGACTTCATGCGTTCGGATGGCGAAGGCCAGCGCGTCAAGTACCTCGAGGTCAAGCTGAAGTACGTGATCATCTCGAGCGTCACGCCGAGCGTGCAGAAGGAAGGCCTGCCGCACGAGACCTTCTCGCTGAAGTACGCTGCCGTGCAGTGGAAGCAGACGCAGCAGAAGATCGGCGGCAACCAGGGCGGCAACACGCAGGGCGCCTGGAGCCTGACGAAGAACGACAAGACCTACGCGGTCTAAGGTCGGTTGCGGCAACGGGGCGTCGCGTCCCGTTGCCGTTTTCGCGTCGCGTCCCGGCCTAATGAAACGATTCGAACCGAGCTTTCTCGACAAGCTGTTCGACGATGAACCGCACTTGCCGGCTTCCGCGGCGATGCGGCAATTGTCGCTGGAAGAGCTGAAGAACACGGTCGCCCGCGATGTCGAGGCGATCCTCAATACCCGTATCGCGCACACCGATCACGAGCTGGCGACGCTGCCGGAATGCCAGAAGTCGGTGCTGACCTACGGGCTGAACGATTTCGCGGGCCTGAGCCTCGCGAGCCACTACGACCGCACCTACATCTGCAAGTCGATCCAGCAGGCGATCGCGCGCCATGAGCCGCGCCTGCAGCAGGTGCAGGTGACGTTCGAGCTCAACGAGCAGTCGACCAACGCGCTCTATTTCGCGATCCAGGCGCTGCTCGTCGTGCATCCGGCCGAGGAGCCGGTCAATTTCGACGCGATGCTGCAGCCGTCGACGCTGCAGTATTCGGTCACGCGCGCGCGCGCCGCGAAAGCGCAGTAACTTACGCCGCCGCGCGGGCCGGACCGTCCGGCGCGGCAGGCAATGAAAGAGGTTCGGGGTCGTCGATGGAAGAATTGCTGCCGTATTACGAGCGCGAATTATCGTTTTTGCGGCGCTATTCGCGCGATTTCGCCGAACGCTACCCGAAGATCGCGGCGCGTCTCGCGCTCTCCGGCGAGCATTGCGAGGATCCGCACGTCGAGCGGATGATCGAGTCGTTCGCGCTGCTCGGCGCGCGGATCAACAAGAAGCTCGACGACGACTACCCGGAATTCACCGAAGCGCTGCTGGAAGTGCTGTATCCGCACTACCTGCGGCCGTTCCCGTCGTGCTCGATCGCGCAGTTCGCGCTCGGCGCGCCGGGCCAGCAGACCGAGCCGGTCGTCGTCGAGCGCGGCACCGAGCTGAAGAGCCGCCCGATCCGCGGCGTGCAGTGCCGGTTCCGCACCGCCTACGACGTGACGCTCGCGCCGATCCGCATTTCCGAGGCGCGCTACACGCCGGTCGCGCTCGCGCCGAGCGCGACGGTGCTGCCGCCCAACGCAACCGGCGTGATCTCGCTCACGTTCGAATCGCTCGCGCCGCAGCTCGACCTCGGCGCGCTGAAGCTGCCGACGCTGCGCGCGCACCTGCACGGCGAGCAGTCGTTCGTCGCGGCGCTCACCGATTGCCTGTTCGTCAACGTGCTCGGCGCGTACGTCGAGCCGGAGCGCAACGGCCGCTGGACCGCGCTGCGCAAGCTGCCGATCGCGCAGGCGGGCTTCGACGAGGGCGACGCGCTGATCGACTACCCGGCGAAATCGCACCCGGCGTACCGGCTGCTGACCGAATATTTCGCGTTCCCCGACAAGTTCGACTTCGTCGATTTCGACCTCGCCGCGATCGCGCGCGCGTCCGGCCGCTGCCAGCGCTCGACGCTGCATCTCGTGCTGCAGGACGTGCGTGGCGACTCGCACGTCGCGCGCCTGCTCGAACTGCTGACCGCGAAGCATTTCCGGCTGTTCTGCACGCCGATCGTCAACCTGTTCCGCCAGCACGGCGAGCCGATCCGCATCACGCACCGCGCGGTGTCGTACCCGGTGATCGCCGAGGCGCGCCGCGCGTTCGCGTACGAGGTGTATTCGATCGACTCGGTGAAGCTCGTGCGCCAGCAGGCGCACGAGGAATCGGTGATCGAGTTCCGGCCGTTCTATTCGCTGCACCACGGGGAGTCGGCGCGGGTCGGCCATTACTGGTTCGCGCGCCGCAACGACTGGGTCGCGCAGAAGAGCCCCGGCTACGAGACCGAGATCTCGATCGTCGACATCGATTTCGAGCCGACGTCGCCGCAGACCGACACGCTGAGCCTCGACCTGACCTGCACGAACCGCGACCTGCCGGCGATGCTCGCGTTCGGGCTCGAGGGCGGCGACCTGTTCCAGGAAGGCGGCGCGCAGACGAGCAGCATCGCGCTGCTGCGCCGGCCGACGCCGAGCGTGCGCTTCGAGCGCGGCCGCTCCGCGCACTGGCGGCTCGTGTCGCATCTGGCGCTCAACCACGTGTCGCTCGTCGATCACGGCCTCGCGCCGCTGAAGGAAATGCTGACGCTGTACGACCTGCGGCGCACCGCGGTGTCGACGCGGCAGATCGACGGGCTCGCGGGCATCGAGCAGCGCGGCGCCGTGCAATGGCTGCCCGGCAAGCCGTTCGCGACCTTCGTGCGCGGCATCGAGATCCGCGTGACGATCGACGAGGAGCATTTCGTCGGCTCGAGCCTCGCGTCGTTCGTGCGCGTGCTCGACAGCTTCTTCGGGCTTTACGTCCACCTCAACAGTTTTGTCCAACTAGTCGTCGTGTCGAAGCGCACCGGCGAGGAGATCATCCGATGCAAGCCCCGGACCGGCGAATCGATCCTGGCGTAGTCGGCGCGCTGCTCGACGAGCCGCACCGCTTCGAGTTCTTCCAGGCGGTGCGCGTGCTCGAAGGGCTGTTCGCGCGGCAGGCGACCGATGCGCCCGGCGCGTGGCGGCACGGCGACGTCGTCGCGCAGCGCATCGCGTTTCGCAACACGCTGTCGCTGGGCTTTCCGGCGAGCGAGATCGAGCACCTGCGGTCGTTCGACGACAACGGCGCGCCGCTCGACGCCGACGACGCGCGCGACGCGGCGCTCGCGGCCGGCGAGCTCGGCCGCGTCGAGCTGACGCCCGCGTTCTTCGGGCTGCTCGGCGGGCAGGGCGCGCTGCCGCTGCACTACACCGAGCAGATCGTCGCGCGCGAGTACCTGAAGCGCGACCACGCGGCGCGCGCGTTCTTCGACGTGTTCTCGAACCGCGCGACCGCGCTGTTCTACGCCGCGTGGAAGAAATACCGGCTGCCGTTCCATTACGAGCTCGACCGCGACGAGCGCTACCTGCCGCTGCTGCTCTCGATCGCGGGCGTGACGAGCGACGAGGTGCGCGACAGCCTGCAGGCGGGCGCGGGCGGCGTGCTCGACGAGGCGGTGGCCGGCTACGCGCTGGCCGCGCGCCACCGGCCGATGTCGGCCGCTTACCTGCAGCGCACGCTGTCCGACTACTTCCGCGTGCCGGTGAAGATCGACCAGTTCGTCGGCAAGTGGTACGACGTGCCGGCCGACCAGCTGAGCGTGCTCGGCGAGGTCAACGCGGTGCTCGGCGGGACGGCGCTGGTCGGCGAGCGCGTGTGGCAGCGCGACATGCGCGCGCGGATCGTGGTCGGCCCGCTGGCGAAGCGCGACTACGAGGCGTTCCTGCCCGGCGGCCCGCGGGCGGTCGGCCTCGAACGGATGCTGACGCTGCTCGCCGGCGTCACGCTCGAGTACGAGGTGTCGCTCGTGCTGAAGCGCACCGAGGTCGGGCCGAGCCGGCTCGGCGCGGGCGCGCGGCTCGGCTGGGACGCGTTCCTCTGCACCCGCGACGCGCCGGACGACCGCGCGGATGCGCGCTACGAGCTGCACGTGATCCACTGAAGTACCCGAACACAACAACACGCGACGCAAACGAACCTGAGATCGACGCCATGAGCACGCCCCTGAAGACCCTGATCACGAAACTGAATCCGCTGTGCCGTCAGGCGACGCAGCAAGCGGCGAGCGCGTGCCTCGCGCGCGGCCACTACGAGGTCGATCTGGAGCACCTGTTCCTCGCGCTGCTCGACGAGCCGGCGGGCGACCTGCCGCTGGCGCTGCGCGCGAGCCGCATCGATCCGCACGCGCTGCGCGCGGACCTCGAGCGCGAGCTGACGCGCCTGAAGACCGGCAACACACGCACGCCGGTGTTCTCCGTGCACCTGATCGCGCTGTTCGAGCAGGCGTGGCTGATCGCGTCGCTCGATTCGCAGCTCGGCCGCATCCGCTCGGGGCACCTGCTGCTCGCGCTGCTGACTGCGCCGGATCTCGCGCAGTTCGCGCAGCGGATGTCCGCGCAGTTCGCCGAGTTCCGCGTGACGGACCTGAAGCACAAGTTCGACGAGATCACCGCCGGGTCGAGCGAAGCCGAGCCGCGGCAGGCGGACGCGGGCGGCGACGGCGACGCGCCGGCGCTCGACGCTGCGCCCGCGGGCGGCCCGTCGAAGACGCCCGCGCTCGACACCTACACGACCAACCTCACCCAGCGCGCGCGCGACGGCAAGATCGATCCGGTGATCGGCCGCGAGGCGGAGATCCGCCAGGCGATCGACATCCTGATGCGGCGCCGCCAGAACAACCCGATCATGACGGGCGAGGCGGGCGTCGGCAAAACCGCCGTGGTCGAGGGGCTCGCGCTGCGCATCGCGGCCGACGACGTGCCGCCGCCGTTGCGCGGCGTCGCGCTGCACGTGCTCGACATGGGCCTGCTGCAGGCCGGCGCGAGCGTGAAGGGCGAGTTCGAGAACCGGCTGAAGAGCGTGATCGACGAGGTGAAGAAGAGCGCGCATCCGATCATCCTGTTCATCGACGAGGCGCACACGATCATCGGCGCGGGCGGCCAGGCCGGCCAGAACGACGCGGCGAACCTGCTGAAGCCGGCGCTCGCGCGCGGCGAGCTGCGCACGATCGCCGCGACGACGTGGAGCGAATACAAGAAGTACTTCGAGAAGGACGCGGCGCTCGCGCGGCGCTTCCAGGTCGTGAAGGTCGAGGAGCCGAGCGAGCCGCTCGCGGCGGCGATGCTGCGCGGGATGGCCGGCTTGATGGAGACGCACTTCAACGTGCGGATCCTCGACGACGCGATCACCGAGGCCGTGCGCCTGTCGCACCGCTACATCAGCGGCCGCCAGCTGCCGGACAAGGCGATCAGCGTGCTCGACACCGCGTGCGCGAAGGTCGCGCTCGCGCAGAGCGCGACGCCGGCCGCGATCGACGACACCAAGAAGCGCATCGAGCGGATCGACGCGGAGATCGCGTCGCTCGAGCGCGAGGCGGCGAGCGGCGCCGCGCACGACGAGCGGCTCGGCGAGCTGCGCGGCGCGCGCGACGCGGCGCTTGAACAGCTCGCGGCGGACGAAGCCCGCTACGAAGGCGAGCGCGCGATCGTCGCCGAGATCACCGAACTGCGCGCGGCGCTCGACCGCGCGCGCGGCCCGTCGGAGGACGGCGAGCCGGTCGACGTGCAGGCCACGCGCGACAAGCTTGGCGAGCGCGTCGCGGCGCTGCATGCGCTGCAGGGCGGCGAGCCGATGGTGCCGCTGCAGGTCGACGGCCATGTGGTCGCCGAGATCGTCGCGTCGTGGACGGGCATCCCGCTCGGCCGGATGGTGAAGGACGAGATCGGCACGGTGCTGAACCTGCATCCGCTGCTCGCCGCGCGCGTGATCGGCCAGGACCACGCGCTGGAGGCGATCGCGCAGCGCGTGCGCACCGCGTCGGCGAGCCTCGAGGATCCGAACAAGCCGCGCGGCGTGTTCATGTTCGTCGGGCCGTCGGGCGTCGGCAAGACCGAAACGGCGCTCGCGCTGGCCGACATCCTGTACGGCGGCGAACGCAAGATGGTCACGATCAACATGAGCGAGTACCAGGAGGCGCACAGCGTGTCGGGCCTGAAGGGCTCGCCGCCGGGCTACGTCGGCTATGGCGAGGGCGGCGTGCTGACCGAGGCGGTGCGGCGCAATCCGTACTCGGTCGTGCTGCTCGACGAGGTCGAGAAGGCGCACCCGGACGTGCTCGAGATGTTCTTCCAGGTGTTCGACAAGGGCGCGATGGACGACGCGGAAGGGCGCGAGATCGATTTCCGCAACACGCTGATCATCCTGACGTCGAACGTCGGCTCGTCGGCCGTGATGCAGGCCTGCCTGAACAAGCCGGCCGAGGAGCTGCCCGATCCGGACGCGCTCGCCGAAGCGCTGCGCCCGCAGCTGTACAAGACGTTCAAGCCCGCGTTCCTCGGCCGCATGAAGGTCGTGCCGTACTACCCGATCTCCGACGACGTGCTTGCCGAGATCATCGAACTGAAGCTCGACCGCATCCGCCGCCGGATCGACGCGAACCACAAGGCCGTGTTCGAGTGGGACGAGTCGCTGGTCGACGCGGTGCTCGCGCGCTGCACCGAGGTCGATTCGGGCGCCCGCAACGTCGACCACATCCTGAACGGCACGCTGCTGCCGGAGATCGCGGGCCACGTGCTGGGCCGGATCGCCGACGGCGCGGCCATCGCGCGCATCGCGGTGCGCGCGGACGACGCGGGCGAGTTCGTCTATACGGTCGAATGAGCGCCGCGCGCGAAACCTCATGCATCAACGGATTCACTGAACCATGCCGATCAATCTTCCCGAATTGCTGACGCCGATCAGCGACGCGTCGCCGTGCGGCGACGACCTGCTGTTCTCGAACGATTTCGACGCGATCCAGGAGGCGCGGCGCTTCGACGACCCGTCGCTCGACCAGGGCGAATGGGTGACCGAGATCAAGGAAGCCGACTGGGGCTTCGTCGTCGCGCGCTCGAGCGAGCTGCTGCGCACGCAGACGAAGGACCTGCGGCTGGCCGTGTGGCTGACCGAGGCGCTCGCGCTCGAGGACGGCATCACGGGCCTCACCGACGGCTACTCGTTGCTCGAGGGGCTGTGCCGCCAGTACTGGGACACCGTGCATCCGCTGCCGGAAGGCGACGACACCGAATACCGGCTCGGCAATGTCGCGTGGCTCGCCGGGCGCACCGCCGCGCTGCTGCGCGCGGTGCCGCTGACGGACGGCGCGTCGAACGCGTTCAGCACGCTCGACTGGGAAGTCGCGCAGCACGTCGCGCAGGCGGTGAAGCGCGACCCGGATCACGCGAACGACATCGCGCGCGGCAAGCCGTCAGTCGAGCATATCGACGCGTCGCGGCGCGTGACGTCGCTCGCGTTCTACTCGGCGCTGCTCGGGAACCTGAAGGCGTTCGAGTTTGCGCTCGACGCGTTCGAGGAGACGCTCGAAGCGCGTGCCGGCAATGCGGCGCCGAGCTTCCGCCAGGCGCGCGACGCGTTCGAGACCGTGTACCGGCTCACCGAGCGCTTTGCGCGCGAGCAGGGCTACACGGGCGCGCAGCAGCAGGCGCAGTCGCAACCGGCGCCGCCCGCGCAGCCTGAGCGCATCGAGCCGAGTTTCGGCGCCCCGCATTACACGGAGGAGACCCACGTGCAGCAGCAGTCCGTTTCGCGTCCGGTACCGCAGGTGATCGCCGGCATCCAGAACCGCGCGCAGGCGGTCGACCAGCTGCGCGCGGTCGCCCGCTATTTCCGGCAGACCGAGCCGCACAGCCCGGTCGCGTATCTCGCCGACAAGGCGGCCGAGTGGGCCGACATGCCGCTGCACAAGTGGCTCGAGAGCGTCGTGAAGGACAGCGGGTCGCTGTCGCATATTCATGAGTTGCTGGGTGTGAAGCCGGACGAGCAGTCGTAAATGCGAACCGGGCGGCGCACGACTGCCGCCGCCCGGTTCGCGTCGCGCCGGCCCGCCATGGAGCCGGCCGCCTGCTTACTGCCCGACCCGGAAGTCGATCCGTCGATTCCGCGCCCGCCCGTCGGCCGTGTCATTCGGCGCGATCGGCTGATCCGGGCCCACGCCGGTCGTCGTCATCTGCTGCGACGCGATCCCCTTCGTGATCAGATAGCCCTTCACCGCATCGGCGCGCGCCTGGCTCAGCGCGATGTTCGACGCGCGGTTGCCCGAGTTGTCGGTGTGACCGATCAGGTCGACCGTGCGGTTCGGCATCTTCGAGAGCGCCGCGGCCATCTGGTCGAGCACCACCTTGCCCTGCGGCGTGAGCGTCGCGCTGCCGGTCTCGAACTCGATCGTGCGGTTCGCGAGCGTCTGGTCGAGCAGCCCCTGCTCGGACGCCGACACGCGCAGCCCGTTCTTGATCGTGTAGGTCGGGTTCAGCGTGTTCGCCATGTCGCTCGCGAGCTGCTGGCGCTGCGCCTCGTTGCGCACCTCGCCCTTCATGTCGATCTGCGTGCCGTTGATCTTCAGCTGCCCCTTGCTGATCTGCTTGAGCTGCGGGCCGATCAGCTTCTGCACGTTCGCGCTCCAGTTCGGCGGCGTCGCGACGTCGCCGATCTCGATCTGGTCGACGACGTTCGCGGCGCCATAGGTGTCGCGCAGCTTCTGCAGCACGGCGGCCTTGGTCGCCTCGTCGGGCACCTTGCCGCCGACGACGACCTGGCCGGGCGTCGCGTTCGCGGGCGGCGGCGCCAGTGCCGTGGTCGCGGCGGCCGGGTGCGCGGCCGTGCCGGACGTCAGCGACGCGGGCGCGGCGGTCGCCGGCAGCGCGCTCGTCTGTACGGTGCCGTTGCCGACCGGCGTGACGGTCGCGCCGCTGTTCTGCGCGAAGCTGCTGGCGCCACCGGCGAGCAGGCCGGCGGCGAGGAGGGCGGCGAGGACGGGCGAGAAGCGCCCGCGGCGGGCGTGATTCGTGTTGCGCATGCTGTCAGCCTCCGATGAACGCTTCGCGGAACGCGTCGATCGCGAAGCGCAGCGACAGTTGCGGTTGGTCGAGGTAGCTGACGAGCTTGCTGATCTGTTGATCGTTTTGCGCATGGGCGTCGATCCACTCCGGATCGTCGATGTCGATGTTGTGGGCGGCGTAGGTCTGCGGGTCGACGACGCTCAGCAGCGTTTTCGCCGAAGCGCCGTTGAAGCCGATGATGAGCCGTTCGCGCTCGGCGATCGAACCCATGAAGATCGCGAGCTCGAAATCGGCCTGCGCGACGAACGGCGCGACCAGTTCGAGCCAGAACGCCGCGACGAGGCTGCGATAGAACGGGTCGACCGGCAGCGGCAGCGTGAGGCCGCGCTCGATGTGCGACGAGCCGCTCTGCATCACCGGGCGCAGCAGCGAGCCGAGCGCGAGCATCGCGCCGCGCAGCCGCACCGGATGGCCGCTCGCGAGCAGCATCTGCTCGAGGCCGTACAGCGACTGGTGCTCGATGAAATCGTTGAACGTGCCGTCGTGCGCGTTGCCGGGGCCGCTGCCGACCTCGATCGGCACCTGCGTGTCGCCGAGCGCCTGCAGCGCGCCGGGCGGCTCTTCCTTGCCGAGCAGCGGCGGGATCTGCTGCGCGACGCGTGACCACAGCCGCGCGAACGCGAGCGGGCTGCGCGCGAGGAACGCGACGGGCCGCTCGACTTCGAGCGCGGCCGCGCCGAGGAACGGGAAGCGGCGCATCGACACGTCATGGCTCGCGACCATGTGCCCGGCGATCGCGAGCCGGCTGCGCGAGCCGAGGAACGCGAAGTGCATCGGCTGCGCGTCTTCGTAGACGATCTTCCAGCGCGGGTCCTCGGCGAGCAGCTCGAGCGCCTGCGCGATCCAGCGGTCGAGCGTCTGCAGCAGTTGCGGGTTGTGAGGGCTTTTGACGAAATCGCCGCGTGACGGAATCTTGCCGAAGTAGGCGATCTGCGCCTGAACGGTTTGCGTCATTGCGCCCCCTGTGCGTTCGATGCGGTGGCGGCTGCAACAGCCGCCGCGGCCGGGGCGGCGCCCGACGCGCCCGACGCGCCCGCGCCCGGCTGGGCGTTGAGGGCCGAGCCCGCGCCGACGTCGGCGACCGACGACGGCAGGCGCAGGCCGCGCAGGCTCTGCTGCTGCGGCTGGTCGCCGCCGCCGCCCGTCGGCTGCGACGTGCTGATGATGCGCATCGTGACCGACACGTTCACGTTGCCCTGCGTCCACGTGAGGTCGAAGGTGCCGTCCGGGCGGCGCTTGCGCTGCGCGGAGTTGATCAGCTTCTCGAGACCGTAGCGGCCCGGCTCGTTGACGAGCTGGATCGTGCGGCCGTCGAAGGTGGTCGCCGACAGCGTCGCGCCCGGCGAGCCCTGCGGGTTCGGCCACACGAAGTTGGTCCACTGCGGCGGCGTGTTGCGGTAGCGCAGCTGCTGGCCGTCGATCGCGACCGTGTATTCGGTCGTGCCGCTGCTCGGCTGCGGCAGGATCTGGAACACGGTCTGCGGTTCCGACGACGCGCCGCCGCCGGCGCCCGCCGCGCCGCCCGCGAGCGGCGCGACCCAGCGTGCGAAGCCGTTCGTGAAGTCCGGCGCGAGCGCGAGGCCCATGTCGCCCCAGGTGCGGGCCGCGAGCGTGTCGCCGCGGCGCACCGCGAGGGGCCCGAGCGTCGTGCCGACGAACTTCGCGATCGAGCCGTCCGGACCGAACACCTGCGCGATCTCGCTTGCGCCGGCCTCGACCTTCGCGCTCGCCGCGAACGGGTACTTGGTCGCGAGCGAGCCCTGGAACGGCTGGTAGACCTGCGCGTTCCACACCTTGTTGACTTCCGCGCTGGCCGGCTGGATCACGACCGAGAACGCCTGCATCAGCGGCCGCACCAGCAGCGGACGCAGCGACTTGCGTTGCGTGTCGGTCAGGCCGGTCAGCATCTGCTCGTCGACGAACTTCAGCGAATCGGCCAGTTCCGAGCCGTTGCCGTCGAGCGTCTGCTGCATCAGCTGGCGCGCGCCCGGGCCCGGGTCGCCCTGGTTCTTGATCACGTTGAAGCGCGTGCGGACCTTCGACAGCGTGTCCATGTAGCCCTTCAGCAGCGACGTGCCGTCATGCGTCGCGACGATCCGCGCAAGGCCGACGAACTCCTGGCCGACCGGGCCCATCGGCACGTCCGCCGGATTGCCGTTGATGTCGATGTTGGCGGCCGCCACCTGGCCCGCCTTCGAGCGCGTGAACAGCTGCTTGAACCAGTTCACGACACCCGTCTGCGCCTTCTTGATCGTCGCGTTCGCGAGCGACGGGTTGTCCCACGAGGTCTGGTCGTACGCGGTCTCGAGCACCTTGCGGATCGGCGAATCCTGCGGGTCGCCCAGACGGTTCATCCCGTCGACGGCCTGCCCGAAGCTGCTGAAGCCCTGCACGGCGATGCCCTGCATGAATTTCTGCCAGTGCTGCGCGTACTCGGTCTTGTACATGCCGACGAGCGTCTTCTGGATCTGCTCGGGGCTGCCCTCGAGCGTCAGGTCGTCCTGCGTCGACGTGTTCAGCACCCAGTCCTTCGCCTGCAGCTCCTTGGTCGCGGCATCGCGGATCGCCGGCTGCACGTACTCGAACCACGCGTCGCGCGTGAACGTGCCGGGGATCGCGTAGCTGCCGGCGATCAGGCCGCCGTTGCCGTCGCCGACGATGCGCGCGATGGTCATCGGCGCGAAGCGGGTCGACGCGCGCGCCTTGATTTCCTCATACACGCGCTGGCGGGCCGGCATCCCGCGCACGACGCGGCGCAGGTTCTCGCGGGTCTGGTCGACGAGCGAGAGGTTCGCTTCGATCATCGGCCAGTCGTTGTCGTTCACGCGCGCGAGGTAGAACGAGATCATGCGCTCGGCGCTCCTGATCATCTCGTCGCGCGGCATGTTGCCGCGATTCGTCTCCAGCCAGCCGCGCCAGAAGCGCGCGACCTGGTCGGTCAGGTGCGCCTGCTCGACGTGGCGCTTGTCGGACAGCATCAGGTAGGTCTTCAGCGCGTTGTACGCGTCCTGCACGTTGGTCGGCGACGCATCGCTGTACAGGCCGCCCTGGGGGGCTGTGGCCGGCTGCGCGGCGGCGGCCTGCGGTGCGGCCCCGGCCGGGTTGGTCGAGACCGGGACGGCGCCGCCCTGCACCGCGCCGGACTCCGGCGGGCGCGTCATCGGCACGAGCTGGTCCGGATGCGCGTTCACGTCCTTCAGGAACGACGCGAGGTTCTGCGACACCGGGTTCAGCAGGACCTGGCGCACGCCGTTGTAGTACTCGGTCAGCAGGTGCTGCTCGAGGCGGTCGCCCTGGTAGAGGCCGAGCGACACCGACACCGGCTTGTCGCGGCGGAACTGCTCGAGCTGCTCGATGCGGTCCTCGAGGATGTCCATCGCCTGCAGGCGCGACTGCAGGTCGTTGCGGCCCTGCTGCATGCGCGTGACGTTGTCGAGGTCGGCCTGCACGTTCGCGACGAGCTGCTGGTTGCCGATCGTCGACCAGGTCCAGCCGCCGAGCGCGAGCGCGAGCGCCGCGACGAAGCCGAAGAAGGTCGCGTAGCGCAGGCGCGTCTTGGTCGGGCTCGCGAACTGGCGCACCGTCTGGCGATCCGCGAAGATCACCTTCGAGAACAGGTCGCGCAGGAAGAAGCCGTTCTTCGAGAACGCGCTGTGCGGCTTCGGCAGCGCGTTCGCGTCGAGGCCGAAGCGGTGCGCGATGCGCTGCGCGGCGGCGCTGCTGGTCTCGCCTTCCTGCAGCGCGCTGGTGAAGTAGAAGCCGCGGAAGATCGGCTTGTACTGGAACGGGTTGTTCTCGAACAGCGTCGCGAGGAACGCGCGCAGCGCCGGCTTGATCGTCGAGAACTCGAGCGGGAAGCTCAGCTGGCCCGGTGACGCCAGGTTGCCGCGCGACAGCGACAGCTGCGCGACGCTGATCTCCTTCAGCCCGTCGTACAGCTCCTCGAAGCGCTCGTCGAACAGCGCGACGACGTCGCGCTTCTCGTCCGGCTCGTAGGGCAGGGTGGCGCCCCACACGCGGTCGTATTCGTGCTTGTCGCTGCTGCTGAAGAATTCGGTGAAGCCGGTGATCAGGTCGGCCTTCGTGAACATCACGTAGACCGGCGCGAACACTTCGAGCTTCTCGGTCAGCTCCTGCACGCGCTGGCGCAGGTTTTTCGCGAGGTTGATCGCGAATTCGGGGCGGTTGCCGGTGAGTTCGGCGATGCTCGCGGTGACGATGATGCCGTTGATCGGCGCCTTCGGGCGGTAGCGCTTGAGCAGGCCGAGGAAGCCGAGCCACTCGCTGCGGTCTTCCTCGTGCACCGAGTAGCGGCCCGCGGTGTCGAGCAGGATGCCTTCGGTCGTGAAGAACCAGTCGCAGTTGCGGGTGCCGCCGATGCCGTGGATCACCGCGCTGTTCTTGTCCGCGAACGGGAACTGCAGGCCGGAATTGATCACCGCGCTGCTCTTGCCCGCGGCCGGGTTGCCGATCACGATGTACCACGGCAGTTCGTACAGCGCGGAGCCGCCGGACACCTGGCCGATCTTCGACGTCTTGATCGTCTTCACCGCGTCGGACAGGCGCGTGCGCAGCACGTCGAGGTCGGCTGTCTTCGCGTCCGTCGCGGCCGCGGCCGCCGCCGGCGCGGTGATCTTGCCGGTTTCCGCCTGTTCCTCGAGCATCTCGCCGAGCTGGCGGTTCGCGCGCTTCACGCGCCAGTGGCGCCACAACGCGACGCCGAGCCACAGCACGAGGATCGCCGCAAAGGCGAGCGCCGCCCACAGGAGCGGCAGCTGCAGCGTATCGGCGACGATGAAGAGGATCGCCGCGAGCGCGACGATCCCGACGATCGAGAGCGTACGCGGGTGAGTCAGCACGTTGAGGATGCGTTGCATAGGACGTTCAGGTTCCGGTGCGATTCGATGAGGCGACGCAGGCGCGCCGAGCGGCAAGGGTGGCGCCGCGATGTGTCGCCATGCTGTCAAACGGGGTGAGAGAGGCCGGCATCAATGCGCCCGCGGCATCGGAGAAGGCGCGCGCATTGACGAAAGGACGCTGTGAGATTTAAAACGGGACCGGCGGCCCGAGAAAATCGTGCACCGGAATGCACGACCGCTTGCACCGCCCATATCATTTCCTGCCGGGATATTAAAAAGCCCCATGCCGCCCTCATTATTTCCTGTCCGGCCAGCCCTGGCTAGCTGCCGCGTCCCAGTTTAAAACCGGGTTTATGGTATTCGACGTGCCCCAGATCCATCATTTTCCAGCGCCCGCCCCAGGTCAGGCCGACCTGTTCGGCGGTCTGTCCGTATAACTGGTAGCCGCGCATCGCCCACGGATCTTTCTCGGAAATGACCAGCTTGCCGTCGCGCAGGAACGCGTTGTCGGACGCCAGCCCGAATTGGTGATAACTCTGGAACGCCGCCGCATTGGTCACGCTGCTGCCCATTTGCGCCAGCCGGTTTTGCCGTTCCGGGCTCCGGTAACCTTCCAGCAATGCCATTTCGTAACCGTGCTGCTCGCGCATGATCTTGTAGACCAGCAGCAAGCGCGTGCGGAAATCCGGGTCCAGCAGGTTCCAGTCGCGGCTGGCATCCTTCAGCGCCGGCCGTACCTGCTCGACTTCCTTGGTGGCAAAGACTTCCGGCGGCAACGGCGGGGGCGGCACGAGCTGCTCGCCCTCCAGCAGGGCGGCGATCTTCTCGTCAGGCGCGCGCGCCGTGTCGTCGAATTGGAATAACTGCCTGCCGCGCAACGCAATGGCGACCAATGGCGGCGTCGCAAGAATACCTGTCGACACCATAATCAGCAAGCGCCGCCGGACAAGTAAATTTTGCACATCATTTAAAGCGCCTCGGGTAACGTTTGCCGATTTAACAATCTGACTGCGGGTGCGACTGGCGCGATCGCTCGCACGGCGCGTGAGACGGCCGTGAAACTGGGCGACCGATTCAAAAACGGACGCCCGGATGCCGGGTAAAAGCAGCAGCGCCGCGATGGCGACTGCAAGGGCGAAATAGGCGACGAGTGCGACGGCAATCAACGAAATCCCCGGAAATTGGAATTGATTGTGTTTTGCAATGCTTGCTCTTAGAATCAGGCCAGCTCTGAGAGGCCGGGCTATATTATCGCGGTGAATTAAACCAGGATTCAATGAGACACTGAATGAGTGCGCCGGACAATTCGAATTCAAAAACTCCGCCCAGCCTGCTGTCCGACACGAAACAGGCCGACGGGTCCCAGCATTCGCGGATTCTCGCGAACCTGGAGGGACGCGTCGCACCGCAGTCCGAACCGCCGCGCCGTTCGCTGAAGGCGCCGATCGCAGCCGTCGTCGCGCTCGTGGTCGCGGTCGGCGGCTGGGGCGCGTGGCGCATGCAGCAGGCGGACGACACCACCACGCCAGTGGCTGTCGCTGTCGCGCCCGCCGCGCCGGCGCCAGCGCCGGCGAAGGCCGCGCCCGCCAGCGCCGTGGCGCCGCAGGTCGCGCAGCGTGCCGCGAGCGCGCCGCAGCCCGCCACGATCGTCAACGACGACGCGGCTTCCCGGACCGTTGCATCCGCATCGTCCGCGCCCGCCGCGGACAACAGCCGCCTGTCGCACGCGCTCGCGAGCGGCGCCGATGACGCGTCGGGCGCCGCTGCGTCGGGCGCCGCGCCGGCCGCCGCCGCAGCAGCCAAAGCCGACGCCGCGAAGGGCGCGAAATCGGCCGCCCCGGCGACCACGGCTGCCACGGTCGCCGCCCGCAGCAAGACCGACGCCGCGCGCGCGAAGGCCGAAGCGAAGGCCGAGGCCAGGAAGCGTCGCAAGGAGCAGCAGGCCGAAGCCGCGCAGGCCAGGAAGCGCCGTGACGCGGCGACGCGCACGGCGGCTGCGAAGCAGGCCGCGAAGGACGATCCGGATGCCGACCTGCTCGCGGCGCTTGTCGCGCGCACGAAGCCGGCCGACAAGAAGCCCGCGGCGCAGGCTGCGCCGACCAAGACCGCCGCGACGGCGGGTGGCGCGACGCTCGCCGCGCGCGTGAAGGAGTGTTCGGAACGCGGCTTCTTCGAGGATCAGCTGTGCCGGTGGCGCGTGTGCGACGGTCACTGGGGCAAGGATCCCGCGTGCCCGTCCGCCGCGCAGTCGCAGAACCACCAGTAAGCCGCTCCCGTTGCAGACGCACGCGCCGCCCGCCGGGCGGCGCGTTGCCTTCGACGCCGTGACGTCGTCACGAAAGCGTCACATCGGTCGGGCATACGTCGTGGTTCCTTTCCCTGCGCGGCGTCCGGGCGCGGGCGGCGCGCCCGCCGATGATGCCCGTCCGCCGCGCGCCGCACGACCTTCGACATGATCGTACAGACTTACGGCGCGGATACTTCCGGCATGGTGTGCGGGTTCCGGTTCATGCCCGGCGTGCCGGGGGTGATGCTCGACGCCGAGGCCGCCGCCGACTGGCTGCGCGGGCACCGCGCCGTCGCGCCGGACGATGCGTTCGTCTGGCTGCACTTCAACCTCGCGCACGGCGCGAGCGAGCGCTGGATGCGCACGCACCTCGGGCTGCCCGACAGCTTCTTCGAATTCCTGCATGAAGGGTCGCGCTCGACCCGCATTGAACAGGAAGATGGCGCGCTGCGCGCGATCGTCAACGACGTGATGTTCAATCTCGAGCTGACGCCGTTGGAGATCGCGACGCTGTTCGTCCACGTCGAGCGGCGCATCATGGTCACCGCGCGGCTCAAGCCGCTGCGCTCGGTCGACACGCTGCGCGCGAGCGTGCGGGACGGCGAGCGTTTCCGTTCGCCCGCGGAGCTGCTCGTGCATCTGCTGCGCGACCAGGCCGACCTGCTGATCCGGATCATGCGGCGCACGAGCGTCGACGTCGACCGCATCGAGGATCGCTTCCTGTCGCAGCGCCTCACCGCGAGCCGCGTCGAGCTGGGCGCGATGCGCCGCACGCTGACGCGGCTGCAGCGCATGCTCGCGCCGGAGCCGGGCTCGATTTTCCGGCTGCTCGCGAAGCCGCCCGCGTGGCTGCATGCGGCGGACGTGCAGGAGCTGCGCGAGTCGACCGAGGAATTCTCGCGGGTGCTCGCCGATCTCGCCGGGCTCGTCGAGCGGATCAAGCTGCTGCAGGAAGAGATCGGCTCGCGCCTCGACGAGCAGAACAACCGCACGCTGTTCACGCTGACGCTCGTGACCGTGATCGCGCTGCCGATCAACATCGTCGCCGGGTTCTTCGGGATGAACGTCGGCGGGATTCCGTTCTCGGAGAACAAGCACGGCTTCTGGCTGATGGTGCTGCTCGTCGCCGGTTTCACGGGGCTCGCCGCGTGGTGGGCGTTTCGGCGGCGCAACGACCGCTAGCTCCCGCGCCGGCGACGCGCTCAGCGCAGCAGCGCGATCGCGCGCTCGCCGATCACCATCCCGAGCAGGCCGACGAGCGCGACGAGCGGCGGGGCCGGCGAGCGCACGTGGAGCAGCGCGTACAGCGCGCCGACGCCGAGGCCCGCCGCGAGCGAGATCAGATAGTCCGTCATGGCTGTCTCCTTCGATTCCGGTTCGCGCGGCATCAGGGCTTGATGACGACGCGCTCGCGCGCGCCGGCCAGCACGGCCCGGTACGCATCGTGCGCGCGCTCGAGCGGGTAGAGGTGGTCGTCGCCGATCGGGAACGCGCGCAGCGTGCCGTCCTCGAAGCCGGGCGCGAGCGTGTCGAGGATGTGCGCGCAGGCCGCGCCGTCGAGCGCGAGCGAATCGACGCCCACGTACGTGTGCTGGCCGCGATAGAACGCGAAGATGTCGAACGGCACGCTGCGCTCGATCGTCGAGATGAAGATCTGCCGCGCGCCGATTGCCATCGATGCGTTGGCGGCCTCGAAATACGGGCTGCCGACCGTGTTGTAGACGATGTCCGCGCCGCGGCCGCCCGTCGCGGCGCGCACCGCGTCGGCGACGGGCCCGCCCGACGCGTCGATGATGCGCACGTCGGCCGACGCATGGCCGCGATAGCCGCCCGGGCTGCGCTCGACGCCGATCACGGTCGCGCCGCGCGCGGTCGCGAGCTGGATCGCCGCCTGGCCGACCTTGCCGTTCGCGCCGAACACCAGCACGACGTCGCCGGCTTCCGGCATCCCGGCGCGGCGCAGCCCTTCGTACGCGGTGACGAACGGCACGCCGACGCCCGCCGCCTCGTCGAGGGTCAGCGCGCGCGGCTTGCGGCGCACGTGCGCCGCGTCGAGCAGCAGATATTGCGCATGCGAGCCGTCGCGCCGCACGCCGAGGTCGCCGCCCGATCCCCATACTTCGGCGCCGATCCAGTCGGCGGGGCCGCTGCGCACGATGCCGGCCCAGTCGCGCCCCGGCGTTCGGGGCCAGACCGCATGCGGCATGTAACCGAGCGCGGCCTTGACGTCGCTCGGATTGACGCCGGCCGCGCGGACCTCGATCAGCATCTGGCCGGCCGCCGGCACGGGTTGCGGAATGTCCCGGACGCGCGCATCGAGCGACTCGATGTCGGCGGCGGGCGTGTCGAAACGAAGACTGCGCATGATGGGTTCCTTGAAGGGCGCCGCGCCCGCCCGGCGGGCCGGCGCGTGAAGTGGACGGGATGCACGCAGTCTAGTCATCCGGAGTTGACGCGGAAACGCGCAAAGGCGCAGGATTGCTTTGCGCTGTGCACACAGGCAACCGTCAACCCCAGCCACTCATGGACGACTTTCTTTCACCGCATCTGTCGCTGTTCGTCGACGTGGTCGAGCAGCAGAGCTTCTCGGCGGCCGCGCGCCGGCTGGGCGTCGCCGCGTCGTCGGTCACGCGTCGCATCGACCAGCTCGAGGCGCAGCTCGGGATCCGGCTCCTGCATCGCACCACCCATGCGCTCAAGCCGACCGAGGCCGGACAACTGCTGCATGCGCGCGCGACGCGGATGCTCGCCGAGCTGCGCGGCTTGCAGGAGGACCTGCACAGCCAGCACAGCGAGCCGAGCGGCCTGCTGCGCGTCGATTGCCCGGCGCCGTTCGGCCGCCTGCACCTGATGGCCGCGCTCGTCGCGTTCATGCAGCGTCATCCGGCGCTGCAGGTCGAGCTGGTGCTGACGGACAGCATGGTCGACCTGCAGGGCGCGCGGCTCGGCTCCGAAGTGGATCTCGCGGTGCGCATTGGCCCGCTCGAGGACACCCGCTTCGTCGCGACCGTGCTCGCGCCGCAGCGAAGGGTGCTGTGCGCGAGCCCGGGCTACCTCGCGCGGCGCGGCGAGCCCGGGTCGCCCGACGCGCTGGCCGCGCACGATTGCCTCGCGTGGCACGGCGCGCCGCCGCCGGGCGCGTGGCAATTCGACGGGCGCCGCTACGCGCCCGCGCGGCCGCGGTTTCGCAGCAATCATTCGGAAGCGTTGCTCGAGGCCGCGATCGAAGGGCTCGGTCTCGCGCACCTGCCGACCTGGCTCGCGGCCGACGCGCTGCGCGCGGGGCGGCTGCGGGCGGTGCTGCCGCACTACGCGGCCACGCCCGAGCGGGCGACGATCCACGTGCTGCGCCAGCAGGCGCGCGGCAGCGCACGCGCGTCGCGGCTCGTCGCGTTCCTCGGCACCTGGTTCGCGCAGCCGGCATGGGATGCCGCGTGGGCGTGACGGACGGCTGCCAATGAAAACGGGCCTCGCATGCGAGGCCCGTCGAAGCAGCGGGAAGCGCGTTCGCCGTCCGGCGCCGCAGGCTGCGCGGCGCCGGACGGACAGGCGCTTTACTGCGTGAGCACCTTGCGCGGCGTGAACGTACCCTGATAGCGCAGTGCCGGATGTTCCTGCGGCGTCGTGAGCTCGTTGGTCCGCGGCGTCATGCGCAGGATCGTCGCAGCCGGCGACGCGACCGAGCCGATCGACGTCGAGCGCGAGGCCGGCGCGAGGTTGTTCGCGACCAGCAGCGCGGCTTCGCTCTTCAGGTTCGCGAGCAGCACCGGATCGGTCGAGCGGTTGACCTGCGTGAGCAGCCCGCTCCATGCCGCGTCGCTATAGTTCACGACGTAGTAGTCGAGCCCGCTCGGGTCCGCCACCACGCCCGTGCAGCCATCGATCCGGATCTGCGCCTGCGGATCCTTCAGCGCGTAAGTCGTGCGATTGGCGAGACCCTGGCCATACGCGAGCGTGATCGGCACCGTCCACTGCGTGCCCGGATACGGGTTCTTGTTCGGGAACGGCTGCTGCTTCAGCGTGACGATCGTCTGGTTCTTCGTCAGGTCGCACTGCGTGTCGAGCGAGACCAGCGGCACGCCGGTCTGGCGCACGTAGCTGTCGCCGATCGGGCCGACGGCCTGGCCGGTCGACTTCGACACCGCGTCCCACAGACGCTTCGGCGTGCCGTTGCCGAACGAGTAGTCGGTCAGGTACTGCTGCAGGCCCTGACGCAGCGGCTGCTCGCCGACGAAGTTCTCGATCGTCTTCAGCACGTGGGCGCCCTTGTTGTAGACGAACGCGCTCGCGCTCACCACGAAGTCGTTCGATGCCCACCCGTTGAAGTTCGGCGCGACCGGGAACGCGTTCGGGCCGATGTCGCGGTTGATCACGCGATACTTGTTCGTCACCTGGTCGAGCCAGCTGAACTCGTCCGGGAAGAACTGGATCGTCGTCTTCACCTCGAAGAACCGAGCGAACGACTCGTTCAGCCACACGTTGTCCCACCAGTCGGCGGTGACGAGATCGCCGAACCACTGGTGCGCGACTTCATGCGTCAGCACCTGGTTGCCGTAGCGCGACATCGGCTTGCCCGGTTCGGGCAGGATGTCGTCCGCGAATTCGAGGATCGAGCCCCAGTTCTCCATCCCGCCGAAGTTCAGGTTCTTCTCGGCCTTGAACGCGTCGTTCGCGGCGACCGTGTCGAACTTCTTCAGCGGCAGCGAAATACCCGTATAGCGATAGTAGAAGTCGAGCGCCTGCTTGGTCCGCTGCATCGCCGGCTGCGCCCAGCTGCGCATGCCCGGCGGCGTGAACACGCGCAGGTGCAGGCCCTTGCCGTCCGGCAGCGGGCTCGTGAAGTCGTCCTCGTAGGTGTCGAACAGGCCGCCGCCGAAGAACAGCAGGTACGACGGCATCGGCGGGGTCTTCTCGAACGACACGAGCTTGTAGCCGCCGCCGATGGTGGTCGACGGCTTCTCGGCCGCGTTCGACACGACGCGCCAGTTTTGCGGCACTTCGGCCGTCACTTCATAGGTCGGGCGGAACGCCGGCTCGTCCCAGCCGGGGAACCACTGGCGCGACAGGTTGGTTTCGCCCTGCGTGAGGATCGCGCCGCTCGTCGTGCCGTCGGTGCTCTTCAGGTCGACGCGGAACACCCCTTCGGCGGCCGAGCAGCCCGGATACGGATCGTCGCCGCAGCTCCCGCCGGTATGGTTGACCGGATCGTCGTAGGTCTTGAAGTTGATGATGCCCGACCACTCCATGTGCAGCGAGTAGCTGCCGGGCGAGATTGTGCCGCTCACCGGGCGCAGCTGGTAGAAGTCGCCCTTGTCCTGCGGCGTCGCGATCAGCTGGATGTTGCCGGGCTGCAGCGTGACGCGGCCGTTCGTGAACTTGATCCGGTGGCCGGCGACGACGATCGCGTTGACCGGCTTGAGCACCTTGATCTCGACGTCGGCGCGGCCGTCGAACGCGTTCAGCGCGTCGTTCGGGCGGAACCACAGCCGGTAGTTGACCGGCACGACGGTGTCGGGCAGCTCGACCGGGTGCGCGCTCTTGTCGACATTGGCCGCGGCCGGCTGAGGTGCCGCCGGCGTCGACGCGGCGTCCGGTTTGCCGGCCGCGCCCAGCGCGGAGGCCGAGCCGACGCCGCCGTCATCGCCGCCGCATCCGGCGAGCGCGAGCGCGGCGACCATCGGCAGATAACGCATCTTGCGAATGTTCATCCACATACTGAAACCTCGTTATTGAAGGAATCGTTCAGTGCTGCGAAAACGCCCGGCAAAAGCATTCCCCCGCCGTTAATCAACAGCGATGCGAAACGCCAATGACGGATTATTCGAAAAGACGGCCGGCTGACTACGTGAAGATAATCATGGTTTGTTGCCCCCTATTGATTCTCGTTTGTCGGTTGACTTGCCGGTTCGATTTTCCCGGGCGCGCGTTGTACTGAATGGAATTCGCGCGCGCGGCAAGCGGCGGCGCGCCCGGGCGGGCGCGCAACCCCATCGAATCGACGACCCACGAAGCCGGTCTGGCCTTGTGCCGCGCGACCGGAACGCGCGTGCGCCGTTCCGTGGAATCGCCGTCATGCAGCTACAAGGTTCGTCGGCTTGCTCGAAGGATGGGTCAATATACTTGATGGTTTTGAGTAAAGGAAACGAAAAATTTAGAATCTGCATCGATTGAAGTTTTTGCGCTGCATTGCACGATAACAGCGATGGATTTGCATTTCAGTTTGATCCGCGAGTTCGTAGTTTTAATGTATTAATCATATTGGCGATATGCGCGGACTACGAAATCCGGTGCGCCGGCGCGTGCCCGGTACAATGCGACGACGATCGTTCGTCGCGAGGAGCCCGCTCATGCCGCCTGTTTCGTTTCGTGCCGCGCCGCTGCGCGCCGTGCTGTCGTTCATCGTCGCCGTGCTGCTGCTCGGCGGGTGCGCGAGCCTGATGCGCGATCAGGTGCGCGTGTCGGTCGCCGGGCTCGACCCGCTCGTCGGGCAGGGGCTCGAGATGCGCTTCATGCTGAAGCTGCGCGTGCAGAACCCGAACGACACGCCGATCGAGTACGACGGCATCGCGGTGGCGCTGGAGTTGAACGGCCAGCCGTTCGCGAGCGGCGTCAGCGATCGCGCGGGCGTCGTGCCGCGCTTCGGCGAGGCGGTGCTCGACGTGCCGGTCTCCGTGTCCGCGTTCGCTGCGGCGCGGCAGGCATGGAACCTGGCCGGCGCCGCGTCGGCGGGCGAGCTGCCGTACGCGCTGCGCGGCCGGCTCGCGGGCGGCGCGCTCGGCGCCGTGCACTTTTCCGATGCGGGCACGCTGCGCCTGCCGGCGCTGCCGGCGCTGCCGGCGTCGGGCGGGTGAAGGTAGCCGCGATGCGCTGCAGCATGCGCCCGCGCTTTGCCCGTTACGCAAAGCAGGGTAAGGTGTCGTCCGCGCGGCGCATTTCCGCCGCCTGTTGAAGTCAACCGTTCCGAATTCGCGTGACCGATTTTCCCGTTTTCCACTGGACCGACGCCGCCGGCGTCGATCATGCCGTGCGCTGGCGCTCCGAAGCCGGCGTGGCGCCGCCCAAGCGCGCGGTGCCGGCCGACGACCGCATCAACGCCGATGCCGCCTACCGCCTCGCATGCGAGGGCACCGCGCTCGTCTGGCAGGGCGACTTCCAGAATGCGCGCCAGCTCGTGCAGGCGATGGCGCGCCGCGTCGACCGCAAGCCGAAGAAGGCGAAGGCCGCGGCCGGCGTCGAAGCGTTCAACCTGCATCGCCTCGCGCAATCGCAGCGCGCCCGCACGCTCGGGATGCTGCTGATTCCGCTCGACGCCGACTACACGATTCCGCTACGGCGCGCGCCGGACGTGCGCGCCGCGTGCGAGGAAGCATACGGCCCCGGCGGCGCGCCGTCGGTCGTGTCGCTGCGCGAGCTGCTCGGCCTCGTCGGCGCGCATGAATGGCGCAAGAAGGGTGTGCCGATTCCGGCGCTGGGCGGCGCGGCGATCCACCCGCATTACGGCGTGTTTTCGCCGGTGCGCGGCGAGTACGTCGAGCTCGTCGCGCGCGCGCCGCTGCCGGCCGACACGCTGGCGTTCGACATCGGCACCGGCACCGGCGTGCTGGCCGCGGTGCTGGCCGCGCGCGGCGTCAAGCGCGTCGTCGCGACCGACCAGGACCCGCGGGCGCTTGCGTGCGCACGCGAGAACGTCGAGCGGCTCGGCTGCGCGGCGCAGGTCGACGTCGTCGAGGCCGACCTGTTTCCGGCCGGCCGCGCGCCGCTCGTGGTCTGCAACCCGCCGTGGGTACCGGCCCGGCCGAGCGCGCCGATCGAATCCGCGGTCTACGATCCGGACAGCCGCATGCTGCGCGGCTTCCTCGCCGGGCTCGCCGCGCATCTGGAGCCGGGCGGCGAAGGCTGGCTGATCCTGTCCGATTTCGCCGAGCATCTCGGCCTGCGGCCGCGCGACACCCTGCTGCAGTGGATCGATGAAGCCGGCCTCGTCGTGCTTGGCCGCGACGATATCCGGCCCGCGCATCCGAAGGCGGCCGACGCCGACGATCCGCTGCACGCGGCGCGCCGCGCCGAGGTGACGTCGCTGTGGCGGCTCGGCGCGCAGAGCTGAGCGCGCGTTTTCGGTAAACTGTCGCCATTCCTCACGATTTTTCGCCGTCGGGCCGCGCGCATCGTTCGCACGCGGCCCCGCGCCGCTTCCAGATGTCGAACATAACCCACGAAATTCGTCCGGAGCAGTCCGTCGAGCTGCTGAAGGAACTGCACATCCTGACCCGCGACGGCAAGCTGAACCAGGACAGCCGCCGCAAGCTGAAGCAGGTCTATCACCTGTTCCAGTTCATCGAGCCGCTGCTCGCCGGCGTGCAGGCCGACCAGGGCGCCGTGACGCTCGTCGACCACGGCGCGGGCAAGTCGTATCTCGGCTTCATCCTGTACGACCTGTTTTTCAAGCAGCAGCCGGGACACGGCACGCCGGCGTTCGCGTCGCACATCTACGGGATCGAGACGCGCGAGGAGCTGGTCGCGCGCTCGACCGCGCTCGCCGCCCGGCTGGGGTTCGGCGGGATGTCGTTCCTGAACCTGTCGGTCGCCGATTCGATCACGTCGCCGCAGCTGCCCGAAACGGTCGACGTCGTCACCGCACTGCACGCGTGCGACACGGCGACCGACGACGCGATCCGCTTCGCGCTCGCGAAGCGCGCGCGGCACATCGTGCTGGTGCCGTGCTGCCAGGCGGAAATCGCGGGCGTGCTGCGCCGGAACAAGGGCAAGTCGCTCGCGAGCGCGCTGACCGAGGTGTGGCGGCATCCGCTGCACACGCGCGAATTCGGCAGCCAGATCACCAACGTGCTGCGCTGCCTGCAGCTCGAAGCGCACGGCTACCAGGTCAGCGTGACCGAGCTAGTCGGCTGGGAGCACTCGATGAAGAACGAGCTGATCATCGCGCAGTACAAGAACCTGCCGCGCCGGCGGCCGAGCGAGCGGCTCAACGAGATCCTCGACATGTTCGGGCTGGCGGAGCTGCGCGAGCGGTTCTTCGTGCCGCAGGGCGGCGAGGAAACGGCGCCGGCCGCTCACTGAGCCGCTGAGTCACGTTCGGCCGGGGCGCGGCGGCGACGCGACGCCCGCTCAGACGTCGTCGCCGGGGCGGTTCATCCAGTCGCGCCAGCCGTCGTGGCCGAGGCGGCGCAGGGTTTCCTGGTTCCTTTCGTAGATCGCGGACGCGTCCGGGAACGCGTCGGCCGCGCGTGCGATGCTGTCCTCGCGCAGCAGGTGCAGGATCGGATAAGGCGCGCGGTTCGTATAGTTCTCGATGTCGTCCGGCTCCGTGCCGTCGAACTGGTAGCGCGGATGGAAGCTCGCGATCTGCAGCACGCCGTCGAGCTTCAGTTGCCGGACGAGCCGGTCGGCGAAGAACAGCGCGTCGTTGTAGTCGAGGAAATCCGCGAACGCATGCGGGTAGATCACGAGCGTCGTGTCGACCTGCTGCGGGTCGGCGGCGTCGAGCCGGCGCAGTTCGGTCTCGAGATCGGCGAGCGCGTCCTCGAGCGTCGCGGCTTCGCTGATCGCATAGCGCACCTGATCCTTCACGTACACGCTCTTCGCAAACGGGCACAGATTGAGCCCGATCACCGCGCGCGCGAGCCAGTGCCGGGTGGCGGCGAGGATGTCGTCGTGCGAATCGGGGCGGGCGTCGGTCATGGCGGTGCGGGGTGGGGGCAGCGGGAGTCGCATTGTAGCGGGAGGCCGCGCGGCCCAGCGCGTCGCGCGGCCTGTTCGCCGTTGATCACGCGCAAGCGGCCTCGATCAGCTGCGTGACGAGCTCGGGCGCGATGCCGATCGGCGTTTCTCCGTGCCGATACGTCTGGCTTGCCGCATAAATCCCCTCGATCACGAGCGCGAGCGAATCGGCGAGCTTCGCCGGCGCGCGTGCGCCGGCGCTTTCGCACAGCGCCACGAGCCGCGCCATCAGCCGTTCCTTGTTCTGCGCGACGCGTTCGCGCGCCGGATGCGATGCGTCCGGGAATTCCGCCGCGACGTTCACGAACGGGCAGCCGCGATAGTCCTTCTGCGACGCGCGCTCGGCGAGATCGACGAAATACTGGACCAGCTGCGCCTTCGGCTGGCCGGGATGCTTCGCGACGCTCGCGTCGAAGCGCTCGAAAAAGCACGCATCCATCCGCTCCAGGTACGCGAGGACCAGCTCGTCCTTCGACGAGAACTGGCGGTACAGGCTCATCTTGTTGACGCCCGCGAGTTCCACGACGGCCTCGATGCCGACCGCGCGCACCCCTTCCTTGTAAAACAGCTCCTCGGCGGCGCGCAGCAGATGCTCCTGCGCGGCGGCGCCCGGGATCGCCTGTCGCGCGCGTCGCGACGCGGGCTTGGCGGCCTCGATGTCGGACATGTTGCCCTCGATGTCGAAATTGAATGCTTGACATGTTACCGACTGGAAACTACGATCGCAACACACTTGTGACCGATCGGTAACAATTCGATCGGATAAATGACAACCGCCAGACGTCGGCCCGGGCCGGCCGACGTGGCGTGCGGCGGAGGTGGCCCGTTTTGCATGGGACCGGATCAAGCGCTGAAGCGCCAAGTCCGGTCGTCAGGAGAAGTCAGACATGAACTGGGCAGCAAGACGAATCGGCGGGCGTTTCCACTACGGATGGCTCGCGGCGGCGGTGGTATTCCTGATCCTGCTGGCGGCGGCCGGCACGCGCGCGACGCCGAGCGTGCTGATGGTCCCGCTCGAACGGGAGCTCGGCTGGAGTCGCGCGGCAATCTCGCTGGCGATTTCGGTGAACATCGCGCTGTACGGGCTGACGGGTCCGTTCGCGGCGGCGGCGATGCAGCGCTTCGGGCTGCGGCCGACGATCCTCACCGCGCTCGCGACGATGAGCGCGGGCGTCGCGCTGTCGTCGATGATGACGCAGAGCTGGCAGATGGTGCTGATCTGGGGCCTGATGGTCGGCAGCTCGACGGGCGTCGTCGCGCTGACGCTGTCGGCGACCTTCGTCACGCGCTGGTTCCACGCGCGGCGCGGCCTCGTGATGGGGGTGCTGACCGCGAGCACGGCGACCGGCCAGCTCGTGTTCCTGCCGATGCTCGCGGCGATCGCGCAGCGGCACGGCTGGCGGCCGGTCGTGCTGGTCGTCGCGGTGGCGGCGGCGATCGTGATTCCGCTGGTCGCGTTCCTGCTGCCCGAGCGCCCGGCCGACGTGCGGCAGCGTCCGTACGGCGAGCCGGCCGATGCGCCGCCGGCCGCCGAAGCGACGAAGGAGAACCCGCTCGCCGTCGCGCTCCGCACGCTGCTGACCGCGAGCCGCTCGCGCGACTTCTGGCTGCTGTTCTTCAGCTTCTTCATCTGCGGCGCGAGCACCAACGGCTACGTCGGCACCCACCTGATCGCGATGTGCAGCGACTACGGGATGACCGAAGTGCAGGGCGCGTCGCTGCTCGCCGCGATGGGCGTGTTCGACCTGTTCGGCACGACGCTGTCGGGCTGGCTGTCGGACCGCTACGACAACCGCGTGCTGCTGTTCTGGTACTACGGGTTGCGCGGGCTGTCGCTGATCTACCTGCCGCATGCGTTCGGCATCGACTTCTTCGGGCTGCCGCTGTTCGCGATGTTCTACGGGCTCGACTGGATCGCGACGGTGCCGCCGACCGTGCGGCTCGCGACCGACGTGTTCGGCAAGGCGGCCGCGCCGGTCGTGTTCGGCTGGATCGTCGCCGGCCACCAGCTCGGCGCGGCGTTCGCGGCGCTCGGCGCGGGGATGCTGCGCGCGAGCCTCGGCACCTACACGATCGCGTCGATGATCTCGGGCGGGCTGTGCATCGTCGGCGCGCTGATCGTGCTGCGCATCAACCGCGGCACGGCGCGCGCGGCGGCGCAGCCGGTCTGACGCCGGCAACGCAGGTTTGGCGATTTGCATTGATCGGCAGGGGCGGGCGCGCCGGCGCGCAACCGGTTATGCTTGCGGTTCGCCGGGCGTTCGCGCCCTTTCATCGATATCAGCGAGGATCCGCATGTCGGTCAAACCTGCTCCTACTACTGTTTCGATTCACGAATTGATCGCGGGCCGCTGGAGCCCGCGCGCCTATTCGAACGCGCCGGTCAGCGCCGAGCACCTGCGCGCGGTGCTGGAGGCGGCGCGCTGGGCGCCGTCGGCCTACAACGCGCAGCCGTGGCGCTTCATCGTGTTCGATCGCACGCGCGACGAGGTCGCATTCAAGCGCGCGTTCGCGACGCTGGTGCCGTTCAACCAGGGCTGGAATGCGCCGGCGCCGGTGCTGATCGCGGTGGCCGCGCATACGCTCACGCAGAAGGGCGAGCCGGCGCCGACCGCGCTGTACGACGCGGGCGCGGCCGCGCTGTCGCTGGTGCTGCAGGCGCATGCGCTGGGGCTCGCGGCGCACCAGATGAGCGGCTTCGACGCAAATGCGTTCCGCGACGCGTTCGCGATTCCCGAGGATGTCGCGATCCCGGCGCTGATCTCGATCGGCCATTATGGGGACGCCGACAAGCTCGATCCGGTGCTGCGCGATCGCGAGAAGGCGCCGCGCACGCGTCATCCGATCGGCGACGTGGTGTACGCGGGCGCGTGGAAGAAGGGCTTCGAGACGGCGGCCTGACGCGAAGGCCCGTCGGCCGGGCCGAAGCTCACGCTTGAGCGTCGGCCCGGGCAAGCCGCGGCAAGGGCTCGCGACGCCCGCCCGACGGGCGTTGTGGCCCCGAATTCATCGGGCCGGCCCATCCCGGCACTGCGCGCCGCTTGCGGTTGTGATCCCGCGGGCTTCATGTTAAAAAGCCCGTCCTTTCCGTTTTCGCGCCGGCCATGCGGCGGCACCTTCCCATGACTTACTGCGCGATCGACTTCGGCACGTCCAATTCCGCTGTGGCGCTGCCCGACGGCGACGGCATGCGGCTCGCGCCCGTCGAGGGCGACCACCTGACGCTGCCGACCGCCATTTTCTTCAACAACGACGAGGAGACGGTCGAATACGGCCGCGCGGCGCTCGCGTCCTACATCGACGGCTTCGACGGACGCCTGATGCGCTCGATGAAGAGCATCCTCGGCTCGCCGCTGGCGGAGACGACGACCGATCTCGGCGACGGCTCCGCGATCGCGTACACGGAAATCATCGCGCGCTTCCTCACGCACCTGAAGCGCAAGGCGGAAGCCCGCTCGGGCGCGCCGATCGGTCGCGCGGTGCTCGGCCGGCCGGTGTTCTTCGTCGACGACGACCCGCGCGCCGACCGTCTCGCGCAGGATCAGCTCGAAGCGGCTGCGCGCGCGGTCGGCTTTGCCGATGTGCATTTCCAGTACGAGCCGATCGCCGCCGCGTTCGACTACGAGTCGCGCCAGCGCGACGAGCGGCTGGTGCTCGTCGCCGACATCGGCGGCGGCACGTCCGACTTCTCGCTGGTGCGGGTCGGCCCGCAGCGGATGGCGCGCCTCGAGCGCAAGGACGACGTGCTCGCGCACCACGGCGTGCACGTCGCCGGCACCGACTACGACCGCCGCGTCGAGCTGTCCGCGATCCTGCCGGCGTTCGGCTACCGCTCGCTCGACCCGGAAGGGCGCGAGCTGCCGAACCGGACCTATTTCGATCTTGCGACCTGGCACCTGATCAACACGGTCTATACGCCGAAGCGGCTCGGCGAGCTGAAGCTGATGAAGCACCTGTACGTCGACGCGCGGCACTTCGAGCGGCTCGCGCGAGTGGTCGAGCTGCGGCTCGGCCATGCGCTGATGGCGCGTGCCGAAGAAGCGAAGATCGGCGTCGCGGCGGGCGGGGAGACGATGATCGACCTGAACGACGTCGAGGAGGACCTGCAGATCGCGTTCGACGCGGACCGGCTGGTCGACGCGAGCCGCGACGACACCGCGCGGATCGTCGACGCCGCGCGCGAGACGGTGCGGCTCGCCGGCGTGGCGCCGCGCGACGTCGGCGCGCTGTACTTCACGGGCGGCTCGACCGGGCTGGCGTTCCTGTCGGGCGCGCTCGCGGCGGCGTTCGCGGATGCGCAGCCGGTGTTCGGCGACCGGCTGGCGAGCGTGGCGACCGGTCTCGGCATCCACGCGCAGCGCCTGTTCGGCTGAGCGCCGCCGGCGACGAAACAAAAAAAGCCCCGCCGAAGCGGGGCTTTTTCTTTCAGACGAATTCTCGCGCTGAACTTACAGCGGGCGAATGTTCGCAGCTTGCAGACCCTTCGGGCCCGTCTTCACTTCGAATTCGACCTTCTGGTTTTCTTGCAGCGTCTTGAAGCCTTCGACGCGGATTTCCGAGAAGTGCGCGAACAGATCGTCGCCGCCGCCTTCCGGGGTGATGAAGCCGAAGCCCTTAGCGTCATTGAACCACTTGACGGTACCGGTTGCCATGTTACTTGTTCCTAAAAAGATAAAACGGGGCCGAAGCCCATTGGGCGCGGAAATTCAAGGAAGGGGTAATGGGACCAACCGGAGTACCGTTGATGGGCGAACTACGAAAGAACCAATTCACTCGCCGCTTGAAATCCTGCGTGGATCTTTATACGGCGAATTCGCCGCGCGGTCAACCGGATTTCCATGTACTCAGGGTTATTCCGAGTTTGGAGCTTACAAATATTGCGGTTTTCCCGGATTTTTTGTAGGGGCCAATCGATTTTGGCGCAATTGTACAGGTGCAACCGTTAAACTACGCGCCGCGTGGACCGGGTTGCTCCGACCGAGTGATCCGTCCCCCCAAGAATGCGTGCGCGGTGCAGTTCGAGCCGATCCCGGGCTGCGGACCGACCATGCTTTTTGAGACACAGGAGAGGATGTGAAGAGTTCTATTCAACGGAACATCGGCCCGTTTGCACTGATGCTGACGGGGCTGGGTTCGATTATCGGCTCGGGCTGGCTGTTCGGCGCCTGGAAAGCCGCGAAGATCGCCGGCCCGGCGGCGATCTGCGCATGGATCATCGGCGCGGTCGTGATTCTCGCGATTGCGCTGACGTACGCCGAACTGGGCGCGATGTTCCCCGAGTCGGGCGGCATGGTGCGCTACGCGCGCTACTCGCACGGGTCGCTGGTGGGCTTCATCAGCGCATGGGCGAACTGGATCGCGATCGTGTCGGTGATTCCGATCGAGGCCGAGGCGTCGATCCAGTACATGAGCACGTGGCCGTATGACTGGGCGCACAGCCTGTTCGTGAACGGAGAGCTGACGACACCGGGCCTGCTGCTGTCGGCCGTGCTCGTCGTCATCTACTTCCTGCTGAACTACTGGGGCGTGAAGGCGTTCGCGCGCGCGAACACGGCGATCACGATCTTCAAGTTCCTGATCCCCGGCCTGACGATCGCCGGCCTGATGCTGTCGAGCTTCCATTCGGAGAACCTCGGCATGGCGACGAACGACAGCTTCGCGCCGTACGGCTGGTCGGCGGTGCTGACCGCGGTCGCGACGAGCGGCATCGTGTTCGCGTTCAACGGCTTCCAGAGCCCGGTGAACCTCGCCGGCGAAGCGCGCAATCCGTCGCGCAGCGTGCCGTTCGCGGTGATCTCGTCGATCCTGATCGCGCTCGTGATCTACGTGCTGCTGCAGGTCGCGTACATCGGCTCGGTGAATCCGGCCGACGTCGCAAAGGGCTGGGCGCACTTCAACTTCTCGTCGCCGTTCGCCGAGCTGGCGATCGCGCTGAACCTGAACTGGCTCGCGATCATGCTGTACGTCGACGCGTTCATCAGCCCGAGCGGCACCGGCACGACCTACATGGCGACCACGACCCGCATGATCTATGCGATGGAGCGCAACAACACGATGCCGAAGATGTTCGGCAACGTGCACCCGCTGTACGGCGTGCCGCGCCAGGCGATGTGGTTCAACCTGCTGGTCTCGTTCATCTTCCTGTTCTTCTTCCGCGGCTGGAGCTCGCTCGCGGCGGTGATCTCGGTCGCGACGGTGATCTCGTACCTGACCGGCCCGATCAGCCTGATGGCGCTGCGCCGCGCGGCGACCGACATCGAGCGTCCGCTGTCGATCCCGCTGATGAAGCTGATCGCGCCGTTCGCGTTCGTCTGCGCGTCGCTGATCCTGTACTGGGCGAAGTGGCCGCTGACCGGCGAAATCATCCTGCTGATGATCGTCGCGCTGCCGGTGTACTTCTACTTCCAGGCCAAGGCGGGCTGGAGCGGCTGGGGCCGCGACCTGAAGGCCGCATGGTGGCTCGTCGCCTACCTGCCGACGATGGCCGTGCTGTCGCTGATCGGCAGCAAGGAGTTCGGCGGCCACGGTGTCCTGCCGTACGGCTGGGACATGGTCATCGTGGCGGCGATCTCGCTGGTGTTCTACTTCTGGGGCGTGAACACGGGCTACCGCACCGAGTATCTCGACGAGCGCGAAACGCGCGACGAGATCCTCGAAGGGATCGGCGCCTGACGCATGCCGACCTGCCGCCGGAATCGGCGGCGGCAGGGGACGGAAAAAAGCCCGTTCGAGCCTGGCTCGAACGGGCTTTTTGTTTGGGCGGGCGCCGGTCAGTCGTTCGCGCCGGCGAACACGTAGTTCGTCATCGCCAGCACGCGCTGGTAGGTGCCGAGCGACTGGATGCCGAGCCGGTAATCGTCGTCCGCGGCGCCGAGCGCCGCGAACACCGGCAGCAGGTGCTCGTCGGTCGGGTGCATCAGCACCGCGTGCGGCGCCTGGCGGCGATAGTCGAGCAGCGCGTCGAGGTCGCGCGCGGCAAGCTTCGCCTCGAACCAGTCGGTGAATTCGGCGACGCGCGGGTCGGCATCCTCGGGCGCCGCGCCGAAATCCGCCGCGCGCAGGTTGTGCGTGATCTGGCCGGAGCCGATCACCATCACGCCCTCGTCGCGCAGCGGCCGCAACGCGCGGCCGAGCGCGAAGTGATGCGCGGCATCCGCGCGCGGCTGGATCGACAGCTGCGCGACCGGCACGTCGGCGTTCGGGAACATCAGCAGCATCGGCACCCACGCGCCGTGATCGAGCCCGTGCTCGACCGTTTGGGTTGTGATGCCCGCCCCGTTCAGCAGGTCGGCCGCGCGTTCGGCGACGTCCGGCGCACCCGGCGCCGGATACCGGATCTCGTACAGCGCGCGCGGAAAGCCGTAGAAGTCGTGGATCGTTTCCGGCTGCCGCGCGATGCTCGCGACCGGCTGCTGCGTGCCCCAGTGCGCGGACAGCATCAGCACCGCGCGCGGGCGCGGCAACTCGGCGCCGAGGTGCGTGAACGCGCCGGACGGCAACGTCGGATCGATCGGCAGCGTCGGCGCGCCGTGGGACAGGTAGAGCGAAGGCAAGCGGTTCATGGTGGTGGCCCTGCGATGAGGTTGCCTGTGACTATAGGCTCACACCTGTCGTTGATAAATCCGCGCATGCGAATTAGATTCGATCTTGATTGTTGATAATTGACGGGCGTTACGGGGCCATGAAGCAAGCGCCGGCGAGAATCGACGAACTTGGCTGAGAATGCCGGGTGAAGCGGGTGGAGTGGGCGAAGAACGGCGAAGGGGCGCGTTGGGCGCGCGCCGTTACTGCGCGTGCCGGATGCCTTCCCAGGGCGTCGTCAGCGGCGCGCTGAGCGCGAACAGGTCGAGCACGCGCGCGACCGTCTGGTCGACGAGCTCCTCGATCGTTTTCGGCATCGCGTAGAAGGCCGGCAGCGGCGGGAAGACGATGCCGCCCATCTCGGTGACGGCGGTCATGTTGCGCAGATGCGCGAGGTTGAACGGCGTCTCGCGCACCATCAGCACGAGGCGGCGGCGTTCTTTCAGCGTGACGTCGGCGGCGCGGGTGATCAGGTTGTCCGACAGCCCGTGCGCGACGCTCGCGAGCGTCTTCATCGAGCACGGCGCGATCACCATTCCGTCGGTCGCGAACGAGCCGGACGCGATCGTCGCGCCGACGTCGCGCACCGCATGCACGACGTCCGCGCGGCGCTCGACGTCGGCCTTCGACAGCTTCAGTTCGTGCTGGATGTTGAGCCAGCCGGCGCTCGAAATCAGCAGATGCGTTTCGACGCCGCCGGCGGCGCGCAGCATGTCGAGCAGCCGCACGCCGTAGATCGCGCCGGTGGCGCCGGTGATCGCGACGATCAGGCGGCGTGGCGGCGCGCTGCGGAGTTCCATCGGGGGAGGGGGATTACGCGGCGGCGAACAGTTGCTGCAGCTCGCCCGACTGGTACATCTCCATCATGATGTCCGAGCCGCCGACGAACTCGCCCTTCACGTACAGCTGCGGGATGGTCGGCCAGTTCGAGAATTCCTTGATGCCCTGGCGGATTTCTTCGTCTTCGAGGACGTTGACCGTCTTGAACTGGTCGACGCCGCAGGCCTTCAGGACCTGGACTGCGCGGCCCGAGAAGCCGCACATCGGGAATTGCGCGGTGCCCTTCATGAAGAGCACGACCTGGTTTTCGTCGACGATTTGCTTGATACGTTGTTGGGTGTCCATGACTGACCTTGCATTAGCGGGGCGTTAGAACGAAATGATAGCGGATTTCAACCGGGCGGGCCGGCCGTCAGCCGGGCCGCCGGCCGCCTGTCGTGCGCTCGATCGCGGCGAGATCGACCAGCGATTCGACCGCGACGAAGCCATGCGCGGCAAGCAGCGCGCGCACCGCTTCGGCCTGGTCGTAGCCGTGCTCGATCCACAGCGTGCCGCCCGGCTTCAGGCGCGCGCCGGCGCCGGCGACGATCGCGCGGATCGCGGTGAGGCCGTCCGCGTCGTCGGTGAGCGCGCCGCGCGGCTCGAAGCGCAGGTCGCCCTGCGACAGGTGCGGGTCGTGCTGCGCGATGTACGGCGGGTTGCTGACGATCGCGTCGAATGCAAGCGCCGGATCGAGCGCCGCGTACCAGTCGCTTTGCAGCCAATGCAGCGGCCCGCCGGGGCGGTGCGCGTCGAGCAGCTTGTCCGCGTTGCGCCGCGCGACGGCGAGCGCTTCGCCCGAGCGGTCGAGCGCCCACACGCGTGCATCGGGCCGCTCGGCCGCGATCGACACCGCGATCGCGCCGCTGCCGGTGCCGAGATCGAGCACGGCCGGATGCGGGATTCCGTCGATCGCATCGAGCGCCGCTTCGACGAGCAATTCGGTTTCCGGGCGCGGAATCAGCACGCTCGGCGTCACGTCGAACGGCCGGCCGAAGAATTCGCGCATGCCGACCAGCTGCGCGACCGGCTCGCCGGCGGTGCGGCGCGCCTCGAGCGCGAGATAGCGTTCGACGGCGGCCGCGTCGAGCGGCTCGTCGGCGCGCGTGATCAGCTGCGTGCGCGTCCAGCCGAGCGCATGCGCGAGCAGCACGCGCGCGTCGACCGGGTCGAGCGGCGACGCGCGCAGCAGGTCGAGGGCGGTCGTGGCGCTCATCGCGTGCCTCAGTCGGCGTCGCCGAGCGACGCGAGCTGCTCGGCCTGATGCTCGCTGACGAGCACCGCAATCAGCTCGTCGAGGTCGCCGTCCATGATCGCTTCGAGCCTGTAGAGCGTCAGGTTGATCCGGTGATCGGTCATCCGGCCCTGCGGGAAGTTGTACGTGCGGATCCGTTCGGAGCGGTCGCCGGAGCCGATCAGGCTCTTGCGCGTCGCGGCTTCCTTCGCGTGCTGCTCGTGATACTGCTTGTCCTTGATCCGCGCGGCGAGCACCTTCAGCGCGCGATCCTTGTTCTTGTGCTGCGAACGGTCGTCCTGGCACTCGACGACGATGCCGGTCGGCAGGTGCGTGACGCGCACCGCCGAATCGGTCTTGTTGATGTGCTGACCGCCTGCGCCGGACGCGCGGAACGTGTCGATCCGCAGGTCGGCCGGATTGATCTCGACCTCGCCGATCTCGTCGGCTTCCGGCATCACCGCAACCGTGCACGCGGACGTGTGGATGCGCCCCTGCGTCTCGGTCGCCGGCACGCGCTGCACGCGATGGCCGCCCGATTCGAACTTCAGGCGCGAGTACGCGCCCTGGCCCGCGATCCGCACGATCACTTCCTTGTAGCCGCCCAGATCCGACGCGCTCTCCGACATCATCTCGACCTGCCAGCGCTGGCGCTCCGCGAAGCGCAGGTACATGCGCAGCAGGTCGCCCGCGAACAGCGCGGATTCGTCGCCGCCGGTGCCCGCGCGGATTTCGAGGAAGATGTTGCGGTCGTCGTTCGGGTCCTTCGGCAGCAGCATCTTCTGCAGCTCGACCTCGAGCTGGACCATCCGGTCGCGCGCGCTGCGAATCTCGTCTTCGGCGAAGTCGCGCATCGACGCATCGCCGAGCAGCTCCTGCGCCGCCGCTTCATCGCTGAGCGACTGGCGCCACAGCGCGTATTGCCCGACGACCGGGTCGAGCTCCGCGTGCTCGCGGGTCAGTTTGCGGTACTGGTCGAGATCGGCCGTGACGTTCTCGCGGCTCAGCAGGTCGTTCAGTTCGGCCAGCCGTGTGGAAAGCTGGTCGAGCTTGCGTTGCATGCTCGTCTTCATGATGTGGAGCGGCGCTCCCGGGCAAGGTATTCGGAAAGGATAGGCCGGCTGGCGAGCCGGCGGCGCGGCGATCGGTCGGCGCTAGTGGCCTGACTGGTCGTTCGAGCGCGGCGCGTGCTGGTAGAAGCCGCGCATCAGGTCGATCAGCGAATCGCGGTCGGCGCCGTTCACGCGGTTGAGCGCGCTCGTCGGGCCGTGGATCAGCTTGTTGGTCAGCGCCTGCGAAAGCGCTTCGAGCACCGCGGCCGGATCGTCGCCGCGCGTGAGCATCTTCTGGGCCTTCTCGACTTCGGCGCGGCGCAGCGAGTCGGCCTGCGTATGCATGTGGCGGATCACCGGCACGACGCTGCGCGTGTCGAGCCACTGCATGAAATTCTGCACGCGCGTCTCGATGATCGCCTCGGCCTGCGCGACCGCGGCCTGGCGCGACGCGTTGCCTTCGCGCACGATCGCGCCGAGATCGTCGACCGTGTAGAGGAACACGTCCTTCAGCTTGCCGACTTCGGGCTCGATGTCGCGCGGCACGGCCAGGTCGACCATGAAGATCGGCCGGTGGCGGCGCGCCTTGACCGCGCGCTCGACCGCGCCGAGGCCGATGATCGGCAGCGTCGACGCGGTGCACGACACGATGATGTCGAACTCCTGCATCCGTGCCGGCAGGTCCGACAGCGGCATCGCGCGGCCGTTGAAGCGTTCGGCGAGCTTCTGGCCGCGCTCGGCGGTGCGGTTCGCGACGACGAGCTCTCGCGGGCCTTGCGCGGCGAAGTGCGTCGCGCACAGCTCGATCATTTCGCCGGCGCCGATGAACAGCACGCGCTGGTCGGCCACGTTTTCGAAGATGCGCTGCGCGAGGCGCACCGCGGCGGCAGCCATCGACACCGACTGCGCGCCGATTTCGGTCGTGCCGCGCACTTCCTTCGCGACCGCGAAGGTGCGCTGGAACAGCTGGTTCAGGTAGGTGCCGAGCGCGCCGGCTTCCGACGCGGTGCGCACCGCGTCCTTCAGCTGGCCGAGGATCTGGGTTTCGCCGAGCACCATCGAGTCGAGGCCCGACGCGACGCGGAATGCGTGCCGGACCGCTTCCGACTGCGGCAGCGCGTACAGGTGCGGCGCGAGTTCGTCGACCGGAATCCGGTGATACTCCGACAGCCAGCGCACCGCGCCCTCGCGCGCCGCACGGTCGTCGGTCGCGCAGTAGAGTTCGGTGCGGTTGCAGGTGGAGAGGATCGCCGCTTCGGGCGTGTTGGGCGCCTGGGGGCCGAGGAACACGCTCTTGAACGTCGCGAGAGCCGGCTTGATCTGCTCGAGCGGAAACGCCACGCGTTCGCGCAGGGCGACAGGCGCAGTGTGGTGATTGATTCCGATCGTGAGGAGTTGCATATCAAGGGCTATCGTTTAGCCTCATATTATAGCGTTTCAGCGATTTCCTCACTCGACGCGTATCGGGCGTCCGCGAGACTGGGGCGGCGATTCGGGGGTTCGATCGGTACCTGGTCGAGCTGATAGCCGTAGCCGTAGAGCGGCAGCAGCCGGTAGCCGTGCTCCGGGAGCAGCCGCAGCTTGCTGCGCAGCCGGGATGCGTGGGTGTCGAGGGTGCGCGACTTTGTGTCGCGCCGGCGCGCCCAGACCGTTTCGAGGATATGGGCGCGCGACACCGGGCGGGACAGGTTCGCGAACAGCAGCAGCGCGAAGCGGAATTCCTTCGGCGTGAGCGACACGACCTCGTCGCCGAAGCGCACGAGGCAGTGCGTGGCGTCGAATGCGTATTCTCCATACGTATCGCGCGAGCGGTTCGGCGGGCGCCGGACGCCCGCGCGCCGCATCAGCGCGTTGACGCGCGCGAGCAGTTCGGGGCCGCTCACCGGTCTGGCGATGCAGTCGTCGGCGCCCGCGTGCAGGCACGACACGATCTCGCTTTCGCGCGGCATGCGCATCACGGCGATCGCGGGCAGGCCGGGCAGGAGCGCGCGGGCGAGGGGAATGACTTCCTCGGCGGGCTGGTCGCCGGCCCAGTCGCCGGTGATCAGCAGGTCGCAGGTTTCGGTGGCGAGCCACTCGAGGCACCGCGCGCTGGAAGGGAACGGGTGGCAGAGGTGTCCGCCCGCGAAGAGGAGGCGATTCATCAGCGCTGCATGACGCGCATCCGGATCGATCAGAGCGATTCGCATGGGAATTTCTTCATTACGACAGCCGGTGAGCGCTTGCCATGGCGTCGGGTCGGCCCCTAAACTCGAATGTTGCGCGGCAAGTACCCTGCTGATCTCGGGTTCGATGGATAAGTCGATGCTAGCCGCAGGAGTCGTTCACGCCTATGGGACGAATCTGAAATTGTTTGGGGCGTTGAATGAACTGGTTTGGAATCATCGTTCTGGGAACGGCCGTCGGGTTGTTCGGCAGGGGGCTGCACCCGTTGCGGCGCACCGGCCGGCCGACGTGGTGGGTCGTGGCGCTCGTCGGCATCGCCGGCGCGGCCGCCGCCAAGATGGCCGGCAATCTCTCGGGACTCTTTTATGACGGCGAGACGCTCGAATGGCCGGTCTGCACCGGCGTTGCGTTCATCGCCGTGGCCTTGACGGTCGCGCTGGCGGCTCGTCGCTGATTGCCCGCAGGTGAAATCATGAATGCCCGTTTTCCTGAAGACTCGTCGGCGCCGGCGCGTCTCGCGCTGTTGCGCGGCGCGATGGCCCGCGAGAACCTGGCCGCGTATCTCGTGCCGTCCGCCGATCCCCACCTGTCCGAATACCTGCCCGAGCGCTGGCAGGCGCGCCGCTGGCTGTCGGGCTTCACGGGCTCGGTCGGCACGCTCGTCGTCACCGCCGATTTCGCGGGGCTGTGGGTCGACAGCCGCTATTGGGTGCAGGCCGACGCGGAACTGGCCGGCAGCGGCGTGCAGCTGATGAAGATGACGGGCGGCCAGCAGAGCGCGCCGCACGTCGACTGGCTCGCGCAGAACGTGCCGGCCGGCGCGACCGTCGGCGTCGACGGCGCGGTGCTCGGCATGGCGGCGGCGCGCGCGCTGTCCGCCGCGCTGAGCGCGCGCGGCATCGCGCTGCGCACCGATCTCGACCTGCTCGACGCGATCTGGCCCGAGCGGCCGGGGTTGCCCGACGATGCGGTGTTCGAGCACGCCGCGCCGCAGGCCGACACGACGCGCGCGAGCAAGCTCGCCGACGTGCGCCGCGCGATGCGCGCGCAGGGCGCGCAGTGGCATTTCGTGTCGACGCTCGACGATCTCGCGTGGCTCTTCAACCTGCGCGGCGCGGACGTCAGCTTCAATCCGGTATTCGTTGCGCACGCACTGATCGGCGCTGACGGCGCGACGCTGTTCGTGGCCGGCGGCAAGGTGTCGCCGGCGCTTGCCGCATCCCTCGCGCAGGACGGCGTCGACGTGCGGGCGTACGACGCCGCGCGCGCGGCGCTCGCGGCGCTGCCCGACGGCGCGACGCTGCTGATCGACCCGCGCCGCGTGACCTACGGCACCCTCGAGGCGGTGCCGGCCGGCGTAAAGCTCGTCGAGGCGGTGAATCCGTCGACGTTCGCGAAATCGCGCAAGACGTCCGCCGAGATCGAGCACGTGCGCGTGACGATGGAGCACGACGGCGCGGCGCTTGCCGAATTCTTCGCATGGTTCGAGCAGGCGGTGAATCGCGAGACGATCACCGAGCTGACGATCGACGAGCAGCTCACGGCCGCGCGCGCGCGCCGTCCGGGCTACGTGTCGCCGAGCTTCGCGACGATCGCCGGCTTCAACGCGAACGGCGCGATGCCCCATTACCGCGCGACGCCGGAGTCGCACGCGACGATCGCCGGCGACGGCCTGCTGCTGATCGATTCGGGCGGCCAGTACGTGAGCGGCACGACCGACATCACGCGCGTCGTGCCGGTCGGCAGGGTCGGCGACCTGCAGCGGCGCGACTTCACGATCGTGCTGAAGTCGATGATGGCGCTGTCGCGCGCGCGTTTCCCGCGCGGCATCCGCTCGCCGATGCTCGACGCGATCGCGCGCGCGCCGATGTGGGCGGCCGGGCTCGACTACGGCCACGGCACCGGTCACGGCGTCGGCTATTTCCTGAACGTGCACGAAGGCCCGCAGGTGATCTCGCATTACGCGCCGGCCGAGCCGTATACCGCGATGGAAGAGGGGATGATCACGTCGATCGAGCCGGGCCTGTACCGGCCCGGCAAGTGGGGCATCCGGATCGAGAACCTGGTCGTCAACCGCGCGGCGGGGCAGACCGAGTTCGGCGATTTCCTCGCATTCGAGACGCTGACGCTGTGCCCGATCGACACGCGTTGCGTGCTCGTCGAAATGCTGCACGAGGAAGAGCGCGCGTGGCTCAACACGTACCATGCGACGGTGCGCGAGCGCGTCGGCCGGCACGTGAGCGGCGACGCGAAGGCATGGCTGGAGGCCCGCACGCAGCCGATCTGATGCGGGGCGCGAGCGGTTTCCGGTCGAACGACAATCACATCGAGGGCGAAAGATGGCGGACACGGCAGTCCTGGTGATCGACATGCAGCGCGGGCTGGTGCAGCGGGCGAAGCCCGCCTGCCGGCTCGACGACGTGGTGGCAGGCATCAACCGGTTGACGGCGGCGGCGCGGGCCGCGGGTGCGCCCGTCTGCTTCGTGCAGCACGACGGCGACGCGGACGACGACATCGTGCCCGGCACGCCGGGCTGGGAACTGCATGCGGATCTCGCGACCGCGGACGGCGACTGGCGCATTCGCAAGTGTGTCGGCGATGCGTTCCATGAGACGCCGCTCGCGGCGCAACTCGACCGCCACGGCATTCGTTCGGTGCTGATCTGCGGCTATGCGACCGAGTTCTGCGTCGATTCGGCGGCCCGCCGCGCGGCGCTGCTCGGCTACCGGACGACCGTCGTGTCCGATCTGCATACGACGAACGAGCGCGCGCACCTGACGGCCGCGCAGATCGTCGCGCATCATCATTTCATCTGGGCAAACAATTCGTTGTCGGGCAACGCGGTGACGCCGCGTCCGCTCGCCGACGTGCTCGCCACGGAGTTCGCATGACGATCAAGGCAGTCGTGTTCGATTTCGGCGGGGTGCTGATCGACTGGAGCCCGGAGTATCTGTACAAACAGCTGATCCCGGACGACGCCGAGCGCCGCCGGTTCCTGACGCACGTGTGCGGGATGGACTGGGTGATCAGGCAGGACGGCGGGCAGACGATCGACGAAGGTACGGCTGAACGCGTCGCGAAGTTTCCGGAACACGAGACGCTGATCCGCGCGTTCTATGCGCGCTGGCACGAGATGATCGGCGGCGTGCTCGCGGAGGGCGTTGCGCTCGTCGACCGGCTCGACGCGCAGGGGATGCCGATCTTCGGGCTCACGAACTGGTCGGCGCAGACGTTCCCGTATGCGTGGGAGCGCTTCCCGGTGTTGCGGCGCTTCAAGGACATCGTCGTGTCGGGCCGCGTGAAGCTCGTGAAGCCCGATCCGGCGATCTACCGCGAGATGCATGCGCGGATCGAGCCGCATCTGCCGGGCATCGCGCCGCACGAGCTGGTGTTCATCGACGACAACGCGAAGAACGCCGCCGCCGCGACGGCGCTCGGCTGGCACGGCATTCACCACACGAGCGGCGCGGCCACCGAGGCGCGGCTGCGCGAACTGGGCGCGCTCGCGTAGGCGGCGGGCGAGCGGCCGTCAGATGGAAAAAGCGGGCCCAAGGCCCGCTTTTGCGTTTTGCCGATCCACGGCAGCCACCCTCGGCGCCCGGCCCCGCGTTGTCGCCGGGCAGGGCGTCCGGGCCGCGCCGGTCAGCGGCTGATCGGCTTGTAGCGGAGGCGGTGCGGCTTCGCGGCTTCCTCGCCGAGGCGCGCGCGCTTGTCGGCCTCGTACTCCTGGTAGTTGCCGTCGAAGAACGTCACCTGCGAATCGCCTTCGAACGACAGGATGTGCGTCGCGATCCGGTCGAGGAACCAGCGATCGTGCGAGATCACCATCACCGAGCCCGCGAATTCGAGCAGCGCGTCTTCCAGCGCACGCAGCGTTTCGACGTCGAGGTCGTTCGACGGTTCGTCGAGCAGCAGCATGTTGCCGCCCGCGATCAGCGTCTTCGCGAGGTGCAGGCGGCCGCGTTCGCCGCCGGACAGGTTGCCGACGATCTTCTGCTGGTCGCCGCCCTTGAAGTTGAAGCGGCCGATGTACGCGCGCGACGGCGTCTCGTACTTGCCGACCGTCAGGATGTCTGCGCCGCCCGAAATTTCCTCGAACACCGTCTTCGAGCCGTCGAGCGCGTCACGGCTCTGGTCGACGTACGCGAGCTTGACCGTCGGGCCCATCACGATCTCGCCCGAATCCGGCTGCTCCTTGCCCGTCAGCATGCGGAACAGCGTCGACTTGCCGGCGCCGTTCGGGCCGATGATGCCGACGATCGCGCCGGCCGGGATCTTGAAGTTCAGGTTGTCGATCAGCAGGCGGTCGCCGTACGCCTTGCTGACGTTCTTGAACTCGATCACTTCATTGCCGAGGCGGTCGCCGACCGGAATGAAGATTTCCTGCGTCTCGTTGCGCTTCTGGTATTCCTGGCTGTTCAGCTCCTCGAAGCGCGCGATACGCGCCTTCGACTTCGCCTGGCGGCCCTTCGGGTTCTGGCGCACCCACTCCAGTTCCTTCTTGATCGCCTTCTGGCGCGCCGATTCCGACGCTTCTTCCTGCTTCAGGCGCTCTTCCTTCTGGTCGAGCCAGCTGCTGTAGTTGCCCTTCCACGGAATGCCGTGGCCACGGTCGAGCTCGAGAATCCACTCGGCCGCGTTGTCGAGGAAGTAGCGATCGTGCGTGACCGCGACGACGGTGCCCGGGAAGCGCACCAGGAACTGCTCGAGCCAGTCGACCGATTCGGCGTCGAGGTGGTTGGTCGGTTCGTCGAGCAGCAGCATGTCGGGCTTCTCGAGCAGCAGCTTGCACAGTGCGACGCGGCGCTTCTCGCCGCCCGACAGGTGTTCGATCTTCGCGTCCCACGGCGGCAGGCGCAGCGCGTCGGCGGCCACTTCGAGCTGCTGCTCGGGGCTGCCGCCGTCGCTCGACGCGAGGATCGCTTCGTACTTCGCCTGCTCGGCCGCGAGCGCGTCGAAGTCGGCGTCCGGCTCGGCATACGCCGCGTAGATCTCTTCGAGCTTCTTGTTGGCCTGGAACAGGTCGCCGAGACCTTCCTCGACGGCTTCGCGCACCGTCTTCGTCGGGTCGAGCTGCGGTTCCTGCGGCAGGTAGCCGATGTTCAGGTTCGGCATCGGCGTCGCTTCGCCTTCGATGTCCTTGTCGACGCCCGCCATGATGCGGATCAGCGTCGACTTGCCCGAGCCGTTCAGGCCGAGCACGCCGATCTTCGCGCCGGGAAAGAACGACAGCGAGATGTCCTTCAGGATCTGGCGCTTGGGCGGCACGATCTTGCCGACCCGGTTCATCGTGAATACGTATTGGGCCATGTGGGTGTGAGAGTCAGAAGTTGGGGCCGCCGCTCGGCGAACTCGCGTGGCGGCGTCGGGTGATTCGGTACGGAGCGTGCCGCGTGATGTGCGGCGGTGTCGCCGCGTGTCGGCGGCGAGACCGGCTATTGTACTTCGCCGCCGGCCGGCGCTGGCGCGGCGCGGCCGCTCCGCGAGGTCAGAGCCAGGCGGCGACCCCGCCGTGCCCCGAGCACGTGCCGCGCCGGTGGCGGCTGAAACTGTACGTGCCGTCGCGGCAGCGCGCGCTTGCGCCTTCGGGGACGCGGCCCGATTTCGAGCGGGCCGGCGCATGCACGGTTTCGCCGTCGCGGTTCCGGTACGTGTCGTGGCGGTCGAGGTCGGCTTCGTTGCCGGAGGTCTGCGGCGCGCGATAGGCGAACGCGTGGTGCGGGGCGACGGCGGCGCACGCGATCAGCAGCGCGATCGACAGTCGCGCGAGCCGTGTGGTGTGCGTGATGCGCAAGGCGGGCAAGGGCATGGTCTCTCTCGGTTCTTGGTATCGGGCGCGCGACGGCGGCGGGCCGCGCGCGCCAGCATGGTAGCCGAGCCGGCGTGAACCAGGGCGTGACGCCGCCCAAGTCCAGACGCAGCCAACGATGCGCCGGCGATGCCGCGGCCGACATGTCGGCAGCTCTTTCGGCATGGGCCGCCTCGAGAATCCAGCGGCGGAACGCGGCGACCTTCAGCCGCTCCGCGTGATGCGGCGGCGTTTGTCGCATGAGCAGCCGCCTGCGATTTCGCGGCCCTCGACGCGTTCGCGCCGGTGTTCGGCGTGCTCGACGCGAGCATCGCGTTCGGCACGCTGTGGCCCGACGTGTACTGCGTGACCGATCACGACGTCGGCTGGCCGATCGTGCCGGTACGCCTGTCGGCCGCGCATCTTCGCGCTTTGCGCGGCCGCCGCCGGACGGCACGCCTGTTGCATCGGTTCCCGTCGATGCAACAAGTGGTTCTATCGAAATTCATCAATTGGTTCTTAGTTGCGAACCGTTTGATGCTTACACTCCATCGCTTCGAAGGCGGCCGAACACAATGCCGACGGAAGGGCGCCGCGATGCGTCGATACGCATCGCACCCGCAGTTTCGCAGACCTGCGTGGCGCACCCTGTCCGAGCGGCCGAGAATCCGGCCTCGGGTCGACGTGCGACGCACGCCGCGCCGAGTCCGGATCGAGAACGACAATCCCCGCCGCCGCCTTCAAGCGATACCCGGTCATACCGGAACCGTTTTATGGAGAGAGACACATGAATGGAAGCAAGTCAGGGCTCGGTACCGGCCTGAAGCAACGCCACGTGACGATGCTGTCGATTGCGGGCGTGATCGGCGCGGGGTTGTTCGTCGGCTCCGGCCACGCGATCGCGGAAGCCGGCCCGGCATCGCTGATCGCCTACGCGATCGCGGGCGCGCTGGTCGTGCTGGTGATGCGGATGCTGGGCGAAATGGCCGTCGCGCATCCGGACAGCGGCTCGTTCTCGACCTACGCCGATCGCGCGATCGGCCACTGGGCGGGCTTCTCGATCGGCTGGCTGTACTGGTGGTTCTGGGTGCTCGTGATCCCGATCGAGGCGACCGCCGCCGCGACCATTCTCAATGCCTGGTTCCCGGGCGTCGCCACGTGGATCTTCGCGCTCGGCATCACGTCCGTGCTGACGCTCACCAACCTCTTCTCCGTCAAGCATTACGGCGAGTTCGAATTCTGGTTCGCGCTGATCAAGGTCGTCGCGATCGTCGTGTTCCTCGCGATCGGCGGCGCGGCGATCGTCGGGCTGCTGCCGGTGCCGAGCGTATCGGGCGTGTCGAACCTGTTCGCGCACGAGGGCTTCATGCCGAAGGGCAGCGGCGCGGTGCTCGCGGCGATGCTGACGACGATGTTCTCGTTCCTCGGCACCGAGATCGTCACGATCGCGGCCGCCGAATCGGACAACCCGCAACGCCAGATCGTGCGGGCCACCAATTCGGTGATCTGGCGCATCACGCTGTTCTACCTCGGCTCGATCCTCGTCGTCGCGGCGATCGTGCCGTGGAACGATCCGCTGCTGCCGAAGCACGGTTCGTATCAGCGCGCGATGGAACTGATCGGCATTCCGCACGCGAAGGCGATCATCGACGTGATCGTGCTGGTATCGGTCGCGAGCTGCCTGAACTCGGCGCTGTACACCGCATCGCGGATGCTGTTCTCGCTGTCGAAGCGCCAGGATGCGCCCGCGTTCCTGCATCGCACCGATTCGACCGGCACGCCGCGCGCGGCGGTGCTCGCGTCGACCGCGTTCGGCTTCGTGACCGTGATCGCGAACTACCTGATGCCGGAGCAGGTGTTCGGCTTCCTGCTCGCGACGTCGGGCGCGATCGCGCTGCTCGTGTATCTCGTGATCGCGATCTCGCAGCTGCGGATGCGCCGGATCCTCGAAACCAGCGGCGCGAACCTGACGCTGCGGATGTGGATGTTCCCGTGGCTCACGTGGGCGGTGATCGTGTTCATCTGCGGCACGCTGACCGTGATGCTGGTGAGCGAGGATCACCGGATGGAAGTGGGCGCGACGGCGGTGCTTGCGCTGATCGTGCTGGCCGCGTCGTGGCTCAACCGGCGGGCGCGGGTGGCGCGCGAACCGGCGGGGAGGGTGTCGGCGAGCCTGCGGTAAGAGGCGCAGCCCCGGCGGGCGCCGGGGCAGGTCATGCGGGGCAGCAGGACGGAAGGCGCGAATGCCTGGCGTCCTGCTGCCCCGGGCGTCATTGCGTCCGTTTCAGGAACACGACATTGGGCTGCGCGCCCGGCATGGGGCCGCTCGGATAGTAGCCGCACTTCGACGGATCGGTGGCATAGCCAACGGGCTGCCAGTTGGCCGGCCACGAGAAATTCCAGCAGGCGGAGATCGTCGATCCCACGGGCATGTCATTGAAATACGTCATTTCCTTCCAATTGGGACCCGGGAGTCCGCCGGGCGGAATGCACAGTGAATTACTTCGCTGATTGGTTTCGATCCAGCCCGATGCAATCTGGGTGGGAAAGCCGGCGACGACGTGCGTGCGGTAATCATAAAAACACGCGGACACGGTCGGCGCGCCGTTCTGCCCGACGCCCGGGGTGAGCCCGACCGCCGCGGGATTGGGGATCCCGGGGAGGGATTGTGCGTACAGCGGCGCTGCATGCATGCACAACACGGCCAGCGCGACGGAAGCACCTCGGAATGGGTTGTGATGATTTTTCATCGGTCAGCCCCTTATATGATTGATCGTATAAAGCGACTTCATCGCCTCCGCATTTTTTTGTGTGCACGTGCGGGAGGCGGGATATTGTACCGGCGGATTATGGTTTGGTTTTCCGATTTTTATAATCGGCCTGATTTTGTTGATAATGTCGTCGTTTTGAAAATTGGAATAAGTGGCGCGTGAAATAACGATCTGACTATGGCGAGATAATCGGGGGCTGATCGTGGGCATCGGGTTCCGGCGGCCGGCGACGTGGGCGGGCAAGCATTCGGATGACAGGCCAAGTTTTCGCAGGTTGCCGGACAGATATGCCGGGTGTGCTGAAGACTCCGGATTGCAGGGGGAATGGCTCGGGCCGATGCGTCTCGTGCGCGATTCGCGCGATTTCCCCTCGAACGGACCACGCAGGCACGGGGCCGGCATCGACGGATCGGCGCGTGTCGCGTGGCGGAATACTCTCACCAAGGGATAGGCCGTCGAAAGGTCACGCGGGCATCGAGCGCGACGACAGGGTGGGACATCAGGGGCGGGGGGATTCGCGCTTGCCCGAGTCATGAGCCCGCCTCCGGCCCGAAAAGCGTTGCGCGCCATCCTGCTGGATCGGGAGCGGTCTATATGCGTCTGATGCCTCTCGAAGTTAAAGGACTATCCGCTACCGTACAGCAGCCGATGACCGATGCTGCCCCGGTGCAACCTCCCGCGCAGGCGACCGACTCGCACGCACCACGCTCGACGCCGGCGATACTCGCGCAATTGGAGCGATCCCCTTTTCGCTTCAGCAGCACGACTGCATTCAAGAGCCAGGTGACCGAGGTGGGCGCTGTCGTTGCCGAGAACAGTTTTGGCAGGATCTCCCATGATCTCGGCGCGCGTCCCGATGCGAACCTCTGCTACCCCAATATCAGCTCGTGCGTGACGGTGACAGGACTGTCCAGGCAAGGCAGCCTTCGCGGCGGGCATCTGACCACGCCCGAGGGGCTCAAGCGCGACGACATGAAAGCCCTGTCGAACGCGATAGGCGCGGAAGACTGCAAGACGTTCGTGGTGGCGGGACCGATTGCGGACATCAAGGCGCGCACGGAGAAGACGGAGTGCAACACCCGGGAAAAAATGGCGGCGCAATTGAGGGAAGCCTCTCCGAACGCGGAAGTCCTGTTCCTGGATACAGGTGGCCACAAGCCCCCCTATAACATCTACGTCCGGCACGAGCGACAGGAATCCGCCGATAAGCTCAAGCTCCACATCACCGACCAATCCGGGTCGGCTTCTATCGAGGGTGTCCGGACTGCAGCCGTTCCGCGCGATGCTTCGCTACCCGCCAACGCGATCCCCGTTCCCGACAAGGATCTCGTCAACCGGGACGCCGGCAAGTCCTGGTGGAAGAAGTTGTGAACGACGCGGCCATGAAAAAGCCCGCGACCTCGACGGTGCGCGGGCTTGCGCGGACGCGCCGGCTGGCGCGGGGCGGTGCTCAGACGTTGAACAGGAAGTCTGGCCTCGGGAGCCCGTCCGCGCGGCGTGATAGAGCTTGTCGCTCGGTATCGTACCCGGTTTTGTACCCGGTTTTGTTGTCGTTGCCCTTTTGGCCTCAATCGATTGGTAGCTGAGCGCTTGTAGGCTGCCCTTCTATTGTTGGTAGGGCGGGCAAATCCGTTGATTAGGGCGATTCACGGGGGCGAAGCTTGAGTCGTCTCCGACTGCTAGACTTGTGGCTCTGCAGCATTGTTAAACAGAGATGAACGAGTTCCTAAAGCCAGAGCAATTCGAGACCAGTGAGCCGACACTTTCAGAGGCTATAGCGCGACTTCATCGAGAAATCGAGTCCAATTTGGAGATTTCGGATACGCGCTACGACGACTATCGCAGCGCAGCAATCGAAGCGCTCCGAGACCGTCCCGACGACCCGGAGGATTTCGTGGGCGGCCGGTTCCCTACGGTGGCCAGCGATGAGCTTCGGCGCTTTTATCTGGCGCGTGCATGCATTTATGCGATCCAGGCCGATCAGGCCCTGGAGCGTAGTGAGCCCGATTCGGCCTGGTATCGCGTTTCCACGGCTCAGCGTCAGTTGGGACTCTTTGATGGCTCCTACTGCGATCCTTATTCGACGAAGGAGCGCATGGAGTTCGCATCATTAGGCGGGCAGGCGCGAGGTGAAAAAACGGCCCCAGTTCGGAAGGAATTGATTCGCTTGCTCAACGAGCGACGCCCGGAGGATGGCTGGATCAAGCCGCGTGATGTGTTCGCCGCCGTTGGCAAGGAACTTTTCGATTTCAGCAATCGCAATGGCGGGTTTCTGTCAGAGACGGGTTTTCGTCAAACCCTTCGGCGGTGGCTGCAAGACGACAGGGACGTCCGATCGGCTTTCGAGGGCTTCCGTCGCTGAAAGTAGCTATTAATCGCCCGTGCAATGCGCGGGCATGAACCCTTCCCGTTGCCCATTCGGGCAATCCTAGCTGTGCGGCACCTTTATTGGGCGTCGTACATGCGCCTCGCGATCATTGCCACGCCAGCTTGAGCTTAGCTGTCAAGAGGGGGCCGTGCGCGCGCTACGGCCTCCTTTTCCTCTTCCATCTTCCCAATTGCGTCCGGCTGCATCTACTGGACGCCCCGACATAGCTTCCCATTGAAAATCATTACAAGCAATGATTTTTTATAACAAGCTGTGCTGCTGTCCCTGTCGGACCCGCTTCCCTAGACTCGCAGTCAGTCAATCACGTCGCGACGAGTGACACATGGAGAGCGGAAAAATGATGAACAATGCAACGAATTCGCCCCCGACGCGGGCGCTGACGATCAAGATGGTAGGTGAGCGCATCGGGCGCTCGCGTGCGTCCATCTACGAGATGATGGACCGGAAGTCGCCGCGTTACGACGCCGCGTTCCCCGCGCCCTTCAAGATCGGCGTCAAGACCCTGTTCGTGGAAGCGGAAATCGAGCAGTACCTGAAAGCCAAGATCGCAGAGAGCCGCGCCAGCTCGTCGGTGTAAGCGGGCCGACGGCCCATTTGCCGCCGTCGTGGTCCTGGCCTACAACGGAAGTCGGCGCAAACGCTTGCCGACCACATCGGCGATCGACAATCAAACGCAGCATTAGCAATGGCGACTGGGCGTGGTGCATTCCGGATGCGGATCGGTGCGGCCCGCGCCAACGAAGGCGTAGAACATCCGGCGGATACGCGCGCCGATATCGGCATGCCGCAAGGATTGCCCACTCTCATGGAGAACGTGCCGGAACGCCGAACGCCAACATTGGTCGGGGAAAATCGGCACTCTTCAACGCCGTGTAGCAGTGTTGTATTTCCGCAAATCTGAAAAGGATCGGTTGGACCGGGTTGGATTGATTTAGACAAATACGGAAACAGTTGATTAGTTATCCGAATTTTATCGGCCATTGACCGTCAGCAGTGCTTCTATATAGCGTTCGAGATCAACGCCAGTACAGGAGCATCCCGGCGGTTGCTTTTTGAAGAGTTCTTACACGTCGAAGGAGGAATTGCTGGCGTTGGTGCCAAAGCCGGATGCGCGAGATTTGCCGAGAGGAGGCGTTATCCGGATCGAGAAATGTGCTCGGTAAGGTGAGGGCTTATAGCGTACGAATGAATGAAGAAAGTCTGCGGCGTGATGTGGCCGTGACGAGTCTGTCACCGCACATTGCGAGTACAGCGGACACGCGAGCGCGTCGTTCTGCGGTCAACAGATCGCTTGGCGGCAGACGATCAGCGCGATCGAGCAGCAGAAAGATGTGAATCAAGAGAGGGAAATCGATACAAGCTACGACCAATCGACACAAGCTACGACGAAACCCGAACAATTTGCGACCGAAGGCCGGTGCTACCCCTCCCGTAAGCGGTAGCAGGGGATCGTATCGAATGCTGAACGAACCAGGATGCTCTGGCTATCGGCAGGGTGTGTTTCGACTTCTTGTGATGGTCATAAGTATGTATAGAGCGAAGGAGAAGAATTTCCTGATCGGTACCGGCTTCGGATCGTCGAGATCGCGTGAATCGTTGAGCTTTTGTGAGGCGGTATTTAAGGGTCTTATGTAATACAAAGTATTTAATAGCTCTATAGCTAAGGTAGGACATGGGATTCCCATAGAAGATCCATTCTTTCCTGCTTGGCTATGTCTCTGCGAGTACGCATTCGATCCTCTACCTTGTACGCAGGACGGAGAGCATTCAGCTTTCTGATGTGACAGTCAAGCAGTACCGGAAGGCGATGAGTAGAGGATGCTCTCGCCTTGATCACTCCAACGTAAGCAGCAGTGAGCAGCACGTGTAATGCGCTCATGTGATTCAGATCAAAGGTAATTAAAAATGTCATTCGAAGAAGACGACTTCAAGAAGATTTACGAATATGGCGAGTGGGTGAGAAACACCGAGCGAGCCGAGATTGCAGGGGAAGAGAAGATCGTGCTGTTGCCGAGCTTCGATCTGATGAGAACGTCGCTCGCTTCCATGGAAGCGCTAGTGCGTGACATCGAGTTCTCGAAAGACAGCGTGGGCTTCGAAATCACGCGCAACAAGTTAGGTAGGCCGGTTGTCGTGCCCAAGCTGCTGGGTAAGCGCCACTTCTACGCATTGAAGGCGTTTTTCCAGAACCACGCCTTCGCAGAGCGCTACGTGTACAGCACGCATGTGTCGACGGTGCCCGAAGCGTTCCAAGCTTTGGGTCTGCATCCGCATTTGTTCACGTTTCAAGAACCGGGTTCGATCGAGCGTAGTACGGGCAAGACGCATGGCGAGACGTTCAACGAGGTCGTGAAGAAGGTGGCTGAGATCGTCGGTTCGAAGCAGTTCCGTGAGCGTCTGCGTGTGCGTAGGCGCAATGCGGAACGCAATGAGGCGAAGGGTCTCGCAATCGAGCAGCAGGTGTTCGAGAACAAGGCGCGTCAGCTCGTGTTGGTGCTGCACTTCGGCTATCAGGAACAGTATCGCTGGAAGCTCACGCTCGACGAGATTCAAGCGCACCGCAAGAAGTTTTTCAACAACTGCCGCACAAACAAGCTCTTGCGCGGCATCGTCGATTACATCTGGAAGATGGAGGAGGGCGACGAATCCGGGCTGCACCTGCACGTCCTGATCTTCTACACGGCAGATTCGTGCCGTGACGTGTACATCGCGAAACAGTTGGGCGAGTACTGGGTGAAGGTGACGGGCGGCAAGGGGCAGTACTGGAATTCGAACGCCAACAAGGCTTTCCACGAGAAGCACGGGCACGGCGTGGGTACGGGCGAGATCAACTGGGACGACGACGCAAAGCGTGAAGCGCTGCGCGAGAACATCCGCTACATGACCAAAGCCGACCAGTTCCTGAAGATGAAGTACGGCGAACATGGCCGTGTGTTCGGCACGAGCCAAGTGAAGGAAAAGGAGAAGTCGGGTCGTCCGCGCAACGTGAAGCCGAAGCTCGATGGTGATCCGGCAGGCAGCACGCAGGCGAACTCGCTCGACTTCGAATTGCTCGATGACACGGGTGTGGACGCAACGAACCCGGATGCGGACCAGAGCGAATAAATCGCGCCATAACAGTTTCGGTGCATCGGACGGCGGTAGATGTGGCGACGTCCTGCGAGGGCCGTCAGTGGGCTGAAATCGCCTCCTGGCGGTCATTCCATCTAGGCGTGGGTCGATGGTGCCTTGGTCGCTGATGTTGCCTCGTCGGGGCGGCGCGGCCAGCGCAGCAGCGTACTGCTGGGAATGCACTGAAGGCGCAAGGTGAGGCAACGGGAGGTTTTAGCGTGCGTCAGTTACACGCGAAGGAACAGAAACGATGAACAATATCAATCATAAGCTGGTGGCCGATGATCTGCCGGACACGAGCAACGGCACTGCCGTCGCGATGCCGCGCGTGATGTGGACGATCGCGTTGGCGGCGGCGTTGTTTGCCTCCGTCATCTCGCTGGGAATCAACGTGTACGCCGGGATGCTTCGTGCCGGTACGGTGACGGAGCAAATTTGTACCGTTGCAACGTCGCTCGTGGCGGCGCTCTGCATGTATCTCGCACCGATGCTCTGGCGCTTCGCGCCGATGCGTGCCCGCGTCGTGCTGGCTCTCCTGTGGCTGCTCGCCGTGTGTGGCGTGCTCAGAGGGCAGGTGGATGTCCTGGCGTTTGCGAATGTGCATGCGGCCGACGAGCGAGCGCAGACGGTCGCCGTAGTTGCGGTACCGTCGGTCGCGACCGGGCCCGCCGGTCGTAACCTGATGGTAATCGAGCAGGACATGGCGAAGGCCCGCATCGATCTGGCACATGTCGACGCGCGTCGCTGCGTGGGCGAGTGCCGGTCTTTGCGTCTGCGCAAGGTGGAGCTTTCGGCGCAGCTCGCCGTGCTCAATGCAGAGGCGAATGAGGCGAAACGTCGTGCGGCCGAGCAGGACTGGCGGCGCGACCAGATTAGTCGTGCGCAGGCGTTGCATGAGTCGCGTCGCGCCGAACCGGGTACTGCGCTGGTCGCACCGTGGCTCGGCACGACCGAAGCGCGACTGGACCTGCTGATGAATTTCGTGCTGGTGGTCGTGCTTGAAGGGACGGCGTGCTTCTGCTGGTACGTCGTGGGACTCGGGGCAGTCGCGACTCGTTGCGCGGCAGTCGTAGACGACCGGAATGCAACTAAGTTGGAGTCGCACGTGCCGATGCCAGAACCGCTGCAAGGCGGTCGTGACGGTCAAGGCACGACTCACGTGGCACTTGTTGAACCTCAGCCGGTCACCTCCAGTCGTGCGATAGTCGCGTCAAACCGAAATGCGACCGTGTCGCGACTGGAGGTAGTCGAATCAATGCCGAAAGTGACGCCCGCGGGTCGTGTCGAGCAGTGCACGACTCACGTCGCGACCGTTGCCGAGGGAGAGTCGGTCGCGAGCGAAGCTTGTCCCGATCCCATCATGTCGAATGACGACCGCCGGATCGAGGAGATCCACGAGGCCGTTTTGGCAGGTCGTCTGAAGCGCAATCTCAAATCGATCCGCAAGTTCATCGGGTGCGCGCAATCGGAGGCGACCCGCTTGAACCGCTTGTACATCGAGCGTTTCGGTAAAGCGCTGCTCAACTGAACAGAATTGGCATCACGACCAAGCGAGTAGTGAGGAGGTGGCGTGAGTCGCTGCCCCCGAGTTTACTACTCGCTGGTCGCACCGTGGCTCGGCACGACCGAAGCGCGACTGGACCTGCTGCTGGGTTTCGTATGCGCGGTGAGAGACTACGGTCAGCGGGCGGTACCCATGAAAAGTGCCGGTACGACGAGATGGTCGCGGGGGACGGTCATCATCATGGCATTGCTGACGGCAACGAAGCCACCGCTCAGAAGCCGGGTGTTCCAGTGAGTGGGGCCAGCAGCTCATCGTCACCTGCATCCCACGTCGTGCCATCGAGCATCAGCAGGGAAATGCTCATGTCGTAACGATCTGAAACCACCACCATCTCGCGAGTTCTCGCATCGGGAAACCAGATTCCGCATTCATGCTCGATTCCGTCGCGGGAGTCGGCGTCGAAAGTCCCGGAACGAGGCCGCATCGCCAGCGATTGCATCGGCAGTTCCATGCCTTCGCGAAGATGGTTGAAGCCGAACCTCTTCGCGCTCGTGCTGCCCTTCCACCAGTGAAGCATGCCTTCACGCGCGAAAACGATGATCGCGGAGTGCTCGGTGAAGTCGATCCATTTCAGAATCGCCGCCGTCAGAGAAACTCCGTAACGGGCGGCGCATTCGCCGAGAACGTCAAGGGTAATGTGTTTGCCCTTCACTTGGTCCCTGAAATCATCAATCGGCATGAGCAGATACGAGGCGAACAGATCGGCCTCGCGCTCGATGGCCTTTGCCGCCAGTCCGAGCGTTGCGCTCTGGGAACATCGGAACGCCTCCTCGCGCGTGCGATGCAGCACGTAGTGGCCGAACTCATGGCCGATCGTGAAGTTCGCCCGCCCTGGAGCATCTTCATTGGGAGCGTGCAGGATTACCCATTCTTTCCTTTTGGGGAGCCAGAACAGGCCGCCCTCGAAGCCGTCGAGATCCTGGGCTAGAACTTCGCCGATAGGTCGATCCGGCGATACCTGCTTTGACCACTCGATGGCGAGTTCACCGGCCCGGATCGGGAACGCTGAACCATGTACAGCCCGCCAGAGCTGCACCAGTTTCATTGCTTCGCGCTGCGGCGAAAGAGACTGATTAGTCACGTTTTCGGTCAAGCACGTCGAGGATGTCCTGAAGCTGCCGCTTAACGGGTTCGTCTAGCTGTTGATACTTCCGGAAGAACGCCTCGTCGGCAACATTCTTGGAAGGCTCTGCCTGCGTGTCGTCCAGCAGATATGCGGAGGTGACGCCGAGCGCTTGCGCGATGGCGTCGATCCTATCCGCGGACGGGCGCGCCTTCTCTTTATTCTCCAGTTCCCAGATTGACGACTTGGACGCGCTAATCTGAAGAGCCAGTTGATCAAGCGTGAGCCCTTGTTGTTTCCGCAGCGTGCGGATCTTCTCTCCTAGAGTTGGCATGATGTTCGGAAGTTCGATAAAAAAAATGCTTGACTTCTGGTATTCGGAAGTCCAGTATTTTCATTGTCGGACTTCCGAACCGAAAAGGCAAGAAGACCGAACGCCTTTTCGCGTGCGTGTCCGGTGGTCGGATTCGGCGCGAAGCTCTTGAGCGGAAGGAGAGCATCATGCCGAAAGCACTGAAACCGGGGACGCCGGCACCGTCCTCCGGGCTGTACCGCAATAACGCGACGCGTACCGAAGTGACGGGGGTGAAGGGCCGTCCGCTGCCGCCTACGCCCGGGCGTCACCAGACCTACACCCTGGTCGATCCCGCGAAACATAAGCGCTAATTGAGTGCGGGAGGACGGCGGAATGAGTACACCAGCACTGACTATTAGTCCCTTGGGCGGCGGCAGGGAAGACGGTCACGGAGCGACGTCGCAGGTGCCGCAACGGCGGCCGACCTTTTCGCACCGTGCCGCGACGCAGTTTTTTCACCTTGCCGATACCATCGCGCTCTCGCACGAACCCACGTCGACGCAACTTCTGGCGCTCGAGTCCTCCTACATGAGCACCGCGGAGTATCTTGCCGAGAGTGACGAGTTCGCCGGTCTGACAACGAACATTCACGGCCATGGCTCAAGGGCACTGGGGACGTTGCTGAGGCCGTCGGACGAATCGCGTGAAGGCTTCGACATTGATCTCGTCGCCCGGCTCGATCAGCGTGCCATGTCGAAATACAGCGGAAACGGTGGTCCCGGGTTGCTGATCAACCACTTGCATGCGGTCCTGTCACGCTATGCGACCGCACACGGTTTGAAGGTCAAGCGCTGGGAACGGTGCGTCACGCTTGAATATGCAAGCGGCATGTTTGCGGACATCACGCCGGTCGTCGACGATCCGCTATCCTGGGCTCCGTACGGCGACACGCATGGCCGTGTCCCGGATCGCCAATTGCGGACGTACGAACCCACGAATCCGCGTGGGTTGACCCGCAGCTTTGCGCGTGCAGCAGCGATTGCGCCGGTCTTCACTGCCGTCGAGCAACTGACATTCGCGGCCGACTCGGTTCGGAAGTCGATTTCCCCCCTTCCAAAGGCCGACGAGGTCTTCGAGCGGTTGCTGAGCCGACTCATACAGCTACTCAAATTGCATCGGAACGTAGCGTTCGGGAAAGCTACCGGTCATGAGGACTTCGCGCCCTCGTCCGTGTTCATCACTACGCTCGCGGCTGCAGCGTACGTCGACCTGGCTCCGAAACCCCATTCCACACCTCTGGATCTTCTGCTTGATATCGTCGAGGCGATGCCGCGGTACTTCGCGCGGGAGCGCGATTTCGGCGGCAGGGAAGTCTGGTACCTCCAGAACCCGTCGTCGCCTTACGACAACCTCGCGAGCAGCATGAATACGCGTGAGCGCCAGGGCGCATTTGACGAGTGGCATGCTCGAATCTGTCGGGATCTGCGTAGGCTCGTCGACGCGATCGAAACAAACGCGGGTCTGGACGCCGTCGTCCGTATCGTGGCCGCAGTTTTCGGGGAGCGTGCGCGAGCGGAAATTCTCAAGGATGATCGGGCGCGACGTGAAGCGGGCCGGAAAGCAGGGCGCGTGGCGATCATTGGCGGCAGCGCGGCTCCATCTTCCGTCATCGCCAGATCGAAGCCGCACACCTTCTACGGTGATTGAATGCGCCGCGCCCCGCCACCACCAAGTCTTGCCGCACGGGCGCTGGATCTCGCGTCGTTGCAACTGGCGGACAGTTCATTTACCTTGTGTTCCGGCAAGGAACTGCGCTTCGTGTTCGTTGCCTCCCCCGGACCGTATGCGCGCAGATACCGATGCCTTCTTCGGCTGAAGGCCGGACGCAAGGTGCCGGATCTGTTGGTACTGGAGCCCGACCTGAGTGCTCTCGCAAACGGCAAGCGCCCGCCGCATACCTACTTGCACGACGGGCCGGGCACAAAACTTTGCCTGTGGTGGCCGAAGGCGCGTGAATGGTCTACGGGCATGAAGTTATCGGAGACGTACATTCCGTGGGTAGTCGAGTGGCTGGGGTATTTCGAGGAATGGCTCGCCACGGGAAAATGGACGGGCGGCGGTGAGCATCCACCGTCGGCTCCCCGTCGACGGTATGGCATCGGACGAACGGCTGCTTGAGCACTTTCCGGGCGGGCGCGGCGCGACATGACCTGCCGGTGTTATTGATCACTTTCTCTGAAACAAATATGTCCAACGCAGATCCGATACGAAAACGCTACTTCGATGACGTCGAGCGTGCCGATACGGCGACGGACCGGCTGTTTTACTGCGGGGCGGTCTTGTCGGTCCTTTCGCTGCTGCTCGACAAGAGCGTGTACCCCAGGATCTACGATTGGGTTCAGGTCGGTTTTCTGATTGACGCTATTGCGCTGTTTGCCGTGGGTCAGCTTTCCCGGTTGTATCTGACGCCCCGGGCTGAGGATAAACGTCGTCAGGACTTCTTCGGCTGTGCGTTCGACGTCAGTCTTAGTCACGAAGTGACCGACGGGTACTACAACAATGACGCACGTGATCCGAACAGGAAGCTCGCGGCGCAGTTGCTCGAAAATAGCCTCTTCAGCAAAACCATCGCTCTGTCGATGGCGCGAGTTGAGCGCATCAAGCTTCTCGTATACGCGGTGCTCTGGCTCGTTTGTGTAATTAACCGCCAGTCCGATCTCGGGGTGATTCTGGCGGCGTCGCAGGTGATCTTCAGCGAGCAACTGATATCCCGCTGGCTGCGACTCGAGTGGTTGAGGATGCGATTCGAAAAGACATACGACGACGTGTACCGACTGTTTCAGTCTCGCCCCGCTGCCTCGACATTTGCGGCGATGGTCCTCGACTCGGTAACGTCGTATGAAGCGGCGAAATCTACGGCTGGCATCACTCTTTCGTCAGGGACGTTCGATAAATTGAACTCGTCGATTTCGCAGGAGTGGATCTCGATCAAGTCGCTCCTCAAGCTTTGACGGCGCTATCAGGAGTGCGAGGCGCGCACGGTGAACGCTAGTATCGTGATGGGCGGCGTAGGAGCGACGAGGGGAGCCAGTATGCTTCGCTCTCGTTGCCGCAGCTACCTCTTATAACCGGAACAGCCTCCTGATTTCGGCCTCTGCCTTCGCTTGCATGTCACGTCTCTCATATTGCCTGACGTTGGCGATGATCTTCTTCGAACGGCTGATTTCGTCATTCACTCTTTGCGACTGCGACCAACTGGTGCTCAGGTTGTCGATGACGGCAAAGAAGTAATCCTTCTGGTTGGATTGCCGCCAGAAGTTCAGATTGCACACCCATTTCTCCATTGCGAAAGACTCGAACGGGTACCCACTGGTCGCGTTCCAGTATTTGAATAAACGGATGGTCGGCTTGATCAGCGACTTGTTTGCCTTGTTCTTCGCTTCGAGTACGCCGTTGAAATCCTTGGGGTCTGTGCTCATCCAGCGGTCCGGGCCGCTCGGAATTCGCAGTCCACTGAGCCAGGCGGTGGTCGCGGGCACGAGGTCGAACTTGATGTGATTCAGTTCGAGAACGATGGTTGGGTTGGATTGGTAGATTTCCGACGAGCGGTAACGTTTTTCGACAAAGGTTCTCAGGCGGCTGAGGTACGTCTGCGGTGTGGCATTACGGTCATTGAAAACGATCATGTAGTCGATGTCCGATTGCTCGTCCATCGCGCGCGGCAAGATGGTGCTCCGTGTTGACGATCCGAATCGAAAGTGCTGCTTGATCATTCCGGGCGCAAAATGCTGCGCCATCCGGGACTGCAGGCTGGCAATCGACACGTCAATCGATGCCTGTTCGATCGGGGCGAGTATCGCGTTGCTGGCCGTGCTCGTCAGAAAGCTCAATACCGACATTCTGTCGTCCTCTTCGGCTTGCGGCTATCCACACACGTCGCAGGTCACCGCAGGGTTCCGGTAGGTTCGAAAGCCTTGGTGAGGATCGCGAATGCGTTGGGGATGATAATGCGACTTGATGCAATCGGGAGGGATATCCTGGCGGACGACGTAACATGGATCTTCTTCGAGACCCAACGGACGACGGGCTACCGATTGTCCCCACTCCGAAAGCACCCTCGTCGCAACTTCACGCTGCTGTTCTGGCCCGATGAAGGATACAGGCACGTCTACTTCCAGGATCGTTGGAACACCATATTGGCGAAGGCGGAATCGATAGTCTTCGCCCGTGCCTGGACCGCATAGTGCTGCCGCAAGGGCCATCAGAAACTCGCTACCTTGAATGGCGTAGTGCCCGCAGTCTTCGATCAATGAAGCATCGTCGCCGACAAACCAGATTGCGCCTTGTTCCCGGAGACCGCGATCCGCAAACTCCTCGATAACACGGTCTACCTTGTCTCGAGGCACATCGGAAAAAATCTCGCGAAAATTCGCAAACAGGCTATCACTGTTTTGTCCCAATAGGCCGTGCTCGTAGTAGCTGGACAAGGTCACGGGGCGACAGCCGTGAAAGCCTTTGAAGTAGCTGTAGTAGGTCGTGAACCGCAAAACGAATTCGGGGACGACGTCCTTGGAATCCGGCAACCACGACATGTCGTCGGACCAACATTTCGGTCTGTCTCGCTCGATCCGGTTCCGGACCAATGGCCCGAGAAGATCATCCGCATAGTGTTGGATGCTTGCCTGCCAACTTTGACGGGCTCGCCAATCGAAGACTCTGTTTTTCATTGCATTTTTGTGACCTGCGCCGGTGAGAGGTGTATGGGCTGAGTTCAAGCATGCGTACTGTTCCTACCTCCGCATCTTACTGCACCATACTGGCGCACTTTCAACTGAACACTTGAACATCGGCTCGGGACAGGTGCAATGTTCGTACAGCTGGCCACGGCATGTTGTGAGGCGCAAGAGGTGCCCTCGACTTGAGTTATATTCTTCTGCCACGGACTCGTCCACACCTACACGAGAATTCAGAGGCCTAGAGTGCCACAGATCGTCTACGTTCTGACAAACGAGGCTATGCCCGGCCTAATCAAGATCGGCATGACCGCCGATAGCGTTGGGGCTCGCGTCTCCCAATTGAGCGCTCATTCAGGCGTGCCATTGCCTTTCGAGTGCTATTTTGCTGCTGAAGTGCCTGACCACGTGAAGCTTGAGAAGATTCTTCACCAACTCTTCGGAGATTCGCGTCTGAATCCGAAGCGTGAGTTTTTCAAGCTGGACCCGGAGAAGGCAGTCCTGGCCATCAGTATTGGAGACTTCAAGGAGATCACGCCAGGTGTCGCAGAGATCGACAAGGAGGAGCAGCAGGCCCTCGACAAAGTCAAGGCGCGTCGTTCGAAACTCAATTTAGACGCGATCGGTATCAAAGCGGGTGATGTCTTGACATTTTCGCGTGACGAGTCGGTTACCGGCGTGATCGTCGACGGCGGAAAGTTGCTATTTGAAGGGGAAGTCATGAGCCTTTCGGCTGCGGCCTTGAAAGCCCTTCATGCCATGGGCTATAAGACGCCGGCCGCGAGCGGGCCGGGGTACTGGATGTTCGAAGGGGAACTGCTGGGAGAGCGTCGCCTTCGACTCGAAGCGGAACAGTACGGCGACGGCGTTGTCGTGAACTGACGCGCACACGCGACCTGATCCGGTCGCATCGTGCATTCTTGCCGGGGACGCGATCAGATCAGTCCGTTGTAGATGTCCAATCGCGTCCAGCATTGCAGTTACGCGAGCTTCGGTGCGATCCAGTCCCAGCGCTTGTCCTTGACCATCACAAATCGGCAACGCTCTTCGGAAAGGTTGGCCCAGAGCCCACCGATCAGACGATCGTCTTCGGCCGCCGCCCATCGATCTGCGCCCTTGTATTCGACGACGACGATCGGCCCTTGGTTGCCGTCTTTGGCTGGCAGCTGGCACAGAAAGTCCGGATAAAAGCGCCCGTCTGCTTTTTGCAAGAAGAAGGAACTACCTTCACGGCGAACGAGATTGCGCACCCAGAATCGGATGCGTCCCTGCTGGGCCCATTTATCCAGTTCGCACGCGCAGAGGAATTCCTCTTTGCTGTCGAAGTCTCCGATACGTCCGTAAAAATGCTTGCGGAAATCGAAGTGCCCGAACCGGCCGTCATAGTCCCGGACCGGTGCATAGGCCTGGTTGTGGAACTCGAAGACATATTGATCGGTGACTGACACGCGTGATTGCGCGTCTTCGCCGAAAAGCGCGTGTTGGTACGCTTGATGTACAGTCTGTTTTCGCAGATATTGAATCCGGGCTTCGAGAAGTTTACGTATCAGGAACTTCTGAAGGTTGGCCCGGGCCAGAGCGAAACCATCACGGCGCAGCAACTCCGTGAGCCACGCTGCAACGAAAGCCTGTTTGTTCGCGTGCGTAAGCGAAGGCTCTGGCAGGTTGCGGCAGAGCCAGGCAGCAAGTCGAATCTCGTCCCAGTTTTCAGGCTGATAGACGAGTCCAAGATCGCGTTGTAACTCGGGAAGGAAACGGGAGACGAGCTTACCATCGTCGTCGATGTCGATTTCTCCACCTTCGGCGACCTTGAGGCCCGCGTCGAGTATCGACAGGTCGTCGGCCGTCGGCACTCCATCGTACGGCGACAACTCCCATTCGTATTCCAGAACCTCAAGGTCGTCGAACAATTGCAACTCACCCTGCACACGCAAGGCCAGTTGGGGGACACGGAAGTGCTCACCCAATTCGGCGGGGGTCTGGAAGAATTCGATGGCAGTTGTGCGGCTGATTTCAGCCGCCTCGACAATAGCTGCGGCGGCCGTTGGGGAGGCCACAGACGCCTTGAGCGCTTCGGTTTCGTCTTCGGATAGAGGCGCGCTGATGGTCAGCGTGTTGAGCTTGCCGTCCCAGCTCACCTTGTCTCTCACCGGTTTCGGCACGCTCTTGAGGTCCGGCTTCTCGGTCAACGTGATTGCCACGGGCGCGACGACTACGCGTCCGGCATGCCCCTCGAGATCCAACCGTGCTTGTTCCGGCGTAGAAGCGGTAACAAACTGGCTAACGTCGCGCCGCTCGAAACCTGCACCTGTCACGAGCCGATCACGCAGCGCACCCGCCGTCTCTGCGAAATTGCGTGATACAACGAAAGCGTATGACTGGTTCAGTGCCGGATTTTCGCGATGACTGGCTTCGGGTTGTCGCAGGATGCGGCCCAACAGCTGCTCGACTGCGGTCGAGGAACGCAGTGACGCCATGCTTACCAGGATGTAGGCAAACGGGCAGTCCCAGCCTTCAGCGAGCGCCTTCTGTGTGATTACGAATTTCGCTGGGCACGCGGGATCGGCAATACCCAGCTTGTAATCCGCCTCGATCTGCTCGAGTCCATTTTCCTCGCCAGTGGCGACAACGATTTCATTGGCGGGTATGCCTTGGTTGGTGATCAATTCCTGCCGCACCTTGTCCACGTCCAACGTCTCTACACCCGTGCGGCGAGGCTCTGCTTGTATCAGGACGAGCGGGCGCAGGTACGTGGCGCCCGAACGCCGCTCATCTTCAGCCAGCTTGTGCAGGGCGTCCCTGCGTCCAATCGCGTCGGCGAGGCACTGCTGCCAGTTCGGCTCGGTCTCTAGAACCACGGGCAGCTTGATCATTTCTTCCGCTTTGAGCTCTGCAGCGGACACACTGTGAAGTACGTTACTCGGTGTACGTTCTTCGTCTGGCGTGGCAGTCAACTCCATTACGCCGCTTGGGCGAAAGCGTCCGAGCATGTCGAAAGCCAATTCGGTGCGGCTGTTGTGAGCCTCATCCACGATCACGAATGGTCGGTACAACCGCAGCACATTTGCGAGTGAGTACGGGACCGTGCGCTCAGCGCCGTCGCCGTCGGTGAGCAGCTCGTCGCGTTGCGTCGCTGACAGGTTTTCAAAGTGATGCATCAGCGTGCCGCTGCTCTGGTACACCTTACGAGATTCTTCGTCTTCGACCTGGAAGGCCTGTCGTGTCGCTACGATGATAGTCGTCGACGTGTTCAGCGTGGCGCGGCGGACGCTCTTGGCCTCATCGAGGTCCAATACGGTGATTGGACCAGCTTCGCGCAGGGCGCCATGATAGGGGTGCAGGCGGTTTTTAAGCGCCTTTAGCGTTTGCTCGCGGATGGGATTGCTGGGTACCAGCCAGAGAATCACACTTTGCTCGACGCGCAATAAATGCGTATTCACCAACGCGACGCTCTTTGCCGCGAGCCAGGTCTTGCCGCCGCCAGTGGGCACACGCAGGCAAAAGTAGGGCGTGTCCGCAGGAAAACCAGCCAGCGGCCTGTATGGCATCCCTCGTCCCCACAGCCGTTCTGTGGTGGCGGTGAACGCGATCGACGGCGACGGCAGCTCGTGGCAGGCCTTGAAGTAGGCCTCGACGCTCTCGAGGACTTGACCTTGGTATTTCTTTGGTTTGAAGGTGGTCGGAGTTGTCATGGCTCACACACCCAGTGCGTACGGAGTTTGTTTGAACGTAATGCCTTCGCGCGCAGCGCGACCGCCCATGCGATTTGCCGCCGCGTAAATAACCTTCGGTCCGGCGAACTTAGGAAGCACGTTGTAAACGGGACTGGTTAGCACATTGCCTCCAGCAATGGACTTGTCTTTGAGTATGCCGTTGTACAGCAGATAGATTGCGCGACCACCGTTCACGCCGAGGAGCGGACTGTCTGCCCGGCCCGTGTACCCGGTACCTGTTTCGGCGAACCAAACAAACTCTGCGAGTTGGGCGAACGTTACGTCGCTTCGAATTTGCCCGTTCGCGTCGAACAACGGTTCTGGGCACAGTCGACAGAACTGGAAGCCATCACCAAGTCCTTCGACGTGGTCACCGTTCTTGTTGTCGTAGCCGGTGATGACCCGTTTGATTCGGCTAGCAGTAACATTACGCGCGACGTTGTCGAGCATCTCAACCTGAATAAAGCGCCGGGAACCGCCATCTTCGGCGTTTTGTTTTAAAACCGCGTGCCCTGTGGTGCCGGAACCAGCGAAGCTGTCTAGAACGATGGAGTCCTTGTCGGTGGCGATCTGCAGGATGCGCTGGAGCAACCGCGTCGGCTTTGGAGTGATAAAGACGTCGTCGGAAGTGTCGAATTCAACTAGCTCGAGCAGTTCTTTTTTGCCCTCCTGCGTATGCCCGACCTCGTTGTAGAACCACATCGTTTGTGGTACGCGGCCATCTTTAACTTCATGCAGGAAACGCTTGACCTGGGGAATGGCATTTCCCTGTTTTCCCCACCAGATTCGATTATCTTTGTCCAATTTCTCGAAACGCTCCTTGGACACCGTCCAATAGCGTCCCTTCGGAGGTGCATCAATGACCCGACCCGAAGGCGAGGTTACTGGGTAGGTGCCTTCAGAGTAGTAGTTTCGCGCCGACAAGTCACTGGTTTTCCATACGCCACGCGGATCGTTGTCGGGGTTCTTATATGCGGAATTCTGCTCTTCGGTACGCGGCAACAGATTTGGCTTCCATGAATCCGCCTTAGCTGCGTATATAACGATGTAATCGTGATCCTCGGAGAGATGGCGTGCGGAATTCTTGGGCGAATAGACCTTCTGCCAAAGAACGGTCGCGACAAAGTTCTTTGCTCCAAACACCTCGTCCATCAACAACCGGAGTGTCGCGACCTCGTTGTCATCAATGGATACAAAGATTGCACCGTCTTCGCGCAGGAACTGTTTCAGCAATACTAGTCGCGGGTACATCATGCAAAGCCAGCGGTCGTGGCGATCCAGCGTCTCGCCTTCCTTGCCGACTACCGCGCCCAGCCACTTGCGGATCTCAGGACTGTTGACATTGTCGTTGTAGGCCCAACCTTCGTTGCCGGTGTTGTAAGGTGGGTCAATGTAAACGCACTTTACCTGGCCGGCGTAGCGCGGCAACAGGGCTTTAAGAGCATGCAGGTTGTCGCCCTGCACAATCAAGTTGCCGCTATCTGCGGTCCCGCAGGAGAGTTCCGGCACTGGTTCGAGCAAGCGAAACGGTACTTCCTTGTGGTGTTTGACGACGGCTTCTTTGCCGATCCAGTTTAGTGTTGGCATTCATTTCCTCGCCGTTGCGCACGATGGGCACCCGGCGCACATAAGTCGATCAATCGAGTTGGCTTGTTTCGCATCCCTCGCCGGTCCGCGCGGCATCCGCAATCAAACCCAGACGCATCTGCCCCCAGTTTTTGGCGCTACGTGGGGGGTGCTAGGCGGTTTGCCGGACGGGACGCCTACTGCTCGCCGTAGCGGCGCGTCGACCGGCATTGATTGCGCTGTGTGCCGTATTCGGTAGCGAAGGCCGTAATTTATCAGGTCGGGGACGAGCGGGCCATCTGATGCAATGGCTGAACGCCGCTTGTTTGCTCGGAAGCGGTATGTCCGCCTTGGGGCGGGAAAGCATGGGCACCGGAATGGCGAATCCTATGGTTTGGCCTTTTCCTATTCATGTTGAGGCGCGCGTCATGTCGAACCCGCAACAACCTTTTTCTGCGTCGTTGGCTGCGCTGGCTGGTGCGATTACTGGCCTCGCCCCGGGCCTGCAGTCTATTGCAGCAAACGCGACAAGCGCGCGGTCGATGGCACAGTCCGCGCAGGACACGGCCGACGCCGCGATCCCGAAGTCGCGGGCCGGCACGGCAACTGGGGATTACCGTGCTCGACGCAAACGGTAGATTGCCAGCAGTCGACGGAAGCCAACTTACCAATCTGCCGTCGCCACATGGCATCCTGCCCGTGCTAACGATCGAACTTGGCCACAGCTCCCAAGCCAATGGCGGTCAAGGCATCGACATGGGCAACTGGTATCAGCTCGATTTCCGCATTGGGGCCTCGGCGGCAAACGGCTTCCAGTGCACCGCGACTGCGGATGGGTCGATCAACATTCCGTACGGTGTCTATCTGGTAGCTGGTAGCGCGAAAATCCTCGCACCGTCAACGGACGCGTATCAGTTGCCGGCACAAATGGCTTTCGCGATCGGACAGAACTATGCGTATCCAGGCATTTACCAGTACGCCGTGCAGCAATACCCTGATGCGCCGGTGGGCAGTGCCTCAATGTCAGGCGTGCTCGGCTCGCTGCGGGTGCCCGAGAGGGCGACCCCAATACTGGAGGGACTTCAATCAAAGCAGGCGCAAGTTGCGAATCTTCCCGATCTGCGGCGAGCGCTGCTGAATCAAATCGGCAATGTACTCCGGCAACAGCGTTCTGGGGATGTTCGCCGGCACGCCCTCGACGAGTTGCGACGGCACGTGAACAATGAAGTCGTCCGGTGCATTCCCGAGGCTATGTTCGTAGGTGACGCGGTAGTCCATTAATCTCCCGGCTTGTACATGGTCATGTCGTGCAGAATTTTACAAGCTCACGAAACGAGGGCGATCGCGGGGTTCCGCCGTTTCCAGTGACACTCAAACGGGCCGAACCGGATTCTACTGCGCGTCTGCTCAGGGACTACAATATTGCCGGCTCGACGCGGGGTTCGAGCGATGATATCCGGGGCGTTTTCAGGAACCGCACAATCACATAACGACGACGAGACTGCCTTGACAAGCCGCTTTCATTATTGGCTTCCTAAGCCACGGGCCACGACCTCCACATCAGCTAGGACGAAAAAGTTTCCCTCCCGCTTCCCTGACGACTTCGATTCGATTAGGGCATGTCCATTCGACGCGACGCACACGCCACAAACGCGTTCGCGCGTATCTCGCAGCGAGGTGGCTCGTGCTGCGTTCGAGACCGGGTACGGTCCGAAGAAGGACTGGCCATCAACGCTCCTGATGAGCGGGCCGGAACGCGCCGCGCTCTGCTCGTTCCTCAGGGCGCGGGTCGAATGGGTGTTGAGCATGTTCGAGTTTTCGGCCGGCGCGGTCGTACCGCAGCAGTTCTCGCGATACGTTGAAACGTCTGAATGGAGCACCGTGTCCTATTACATGGGGCAGATCGCGACGCGACTTGCGGCAGATCGTTGGTTGCCGCCGAACAGGCGGCCTTGCAAGGTACTGCATCAGGCGATTTTCACGTCAGCGGCATTCGTTCGGTCGGCCGCGGTAATCGGGACTAGAAGCAAGGCGACTGTGGCCACGCGTGCGCGCCCGAGCGCTCGCATTGGCAAGGTGCCGGACTTGCTTGTTCTGGATCAACTCAGCGAGTGGCATCTCTTTGAAGCGAAGGGTGGTCGTACCAACTATCGCTCGCCGGCGGTCATCAAGGCTCTGGACCAGTTGGACGCAATAGCAAGGATTGGGCGACCGGGCGCGCTCTCCAAACCGGTCAGTAGTGTATGCGCGTTTGCAAAACTCAACCGGCCGCGCAAGGCCGCGAAAGCGGTCGAGTTCGATGTGATCGACCCGCCCCCCAGCGAAGCCGGGGACGAGGGGCTGGAGATATTGGTCGAGGTTGCGGAACTGCTCGCCGCATCGTTGCAATACGACATCCTCGATACGCTCGCACAACCGCCTCAACCGCCTGATGCACTTAAGGAACTCATTGGCGCATGGGACATCCGCCAGATCGGTCGTGGCGACACTTATATCGCCCTGCCTGAGCGAGCGTTGATCGATGCGTTCGCATTCGAAATTGGAATATACCAACGCGTGCGTCAGCGCATGGAAATGCCGGGCGGATTCGATGATCTGGCGAAGTCGGGATGGATTGACGAGATGTTTCGGGAGGCGGCACCACCTACGCAACGCACGAACATACTGCGGGGGCGCGGCGAAAAGGCGCGAGAGGCGATTAACCAATCAATGAAGTTGGCGCAAGCGGACCGGCGGCAGCCCCACGTATTGCTGGTTGAACTGGTCAAGCACCTCGACATTGAGCGTCTTCACATGCAGTTCGATGAGCAGCGCAGCATCTACTTTCGGCAATTTAGTGAGAAGATCCCGTCCGCCACTAGTGGTATGCCGTCACCCGGCCAAAGTGGTGCCGTATTTTTTGCTCCCAACGATGGGGAAACGATGCCGGATGATTCTCAAATCGTGAAGCGGCGGTTACGTCGGCGCCAACGCAGTTGACGAGAATTTTCTGATGTACAGTCCGGGGGACCTTCAAAACCGTCGCCGGAGCGATAACGATTGTCGAGTTCCGGTCGAGCCGAATCGAACAATGCTGCCAACCCTGGCGAAAAAACATGACGCTACTTTACAAATATCGCTCGCCGATCAATTTCGCGGACACGCCACACTGCAACACGGCAAGGATTTTTTCGGGGTCGGCACTCTACTATGCGAAGCCGTCGACATTCAATGATCCTTTTGACGGACGTATCTCATTCGATTTCGGCGCTGACAAGGATGAAGCGTACGATCTTCATTTCAGGGTGATACGTCGTCGTGCACGTGAGCGGGCCAAAACAGACCCTTATGCGACTGTTCCCAGCGTTCAACAGACGTGGAGTCAAGCGACGAAAAATGTAGATAGCGTGATGGATATGATCGTCCACGAGCGGTTCGACTACGCACGTTACTATCGGGACGTGATGGATCACTTCGGTGCTTTGGCACTATCAGCAGAGAAGCACAATTTGTTGTTGTGGGCTCACTACGCCAGCGAACATAGGGGGCTGTGTCTCGGGTTCGACTGGGGTGCTACTGGCCTGCCCCCAGCTTCCGAGATGCAGTATTCAACAAGCTATCGAAAGGTTGATTTCTGGGCGCACTCGGAAGCGGAGTTAGGCGCGATTACCCTCTTCCAGAAATCGTCGGAATGGGCCTACGAGCGAGAGTTCCGATCGGTCAACCCGGCTAGGTACGAGTGGTATCAAAAATTTACCCGTGATGCGAGGTCGCGCAAGGCGATGATGGAGGCGAGGGCCGATTACCCTGGTGAAGCAGGGCGTGAGCTCCGAAAGCGGGTGATGAGAGATCACACGTATTCTTACAAGAAAGTGAAAACTGAAGGGTTCGGGGCGCTCAAGTTCGAAAAGGACGCTCTTAGAGAGGTCATCTTTGGTGAGCGGATGAAGCCCGACGATGTCATTCAACACATTGATTTCATCAGGGCAGGGGGCTTCAATCCTGTCTTTCGGATGGCCGTCCGCAACTCAGAGCGCTTCCAAATTGATTTTGTCGATATCGGCGGCCAATGACGAACAGCCTTGCCTTATCGGAGGGCTCGTTTCGTTGAGCGGTTGCATCATACGGGTGGGTCGAGGCATGGAGTTGCGTTGCAGCGAGATATCAGTGTTCCATTTGTAAAGCGGCAGTAACGCTTTTCCTATTTCTCTTTTCCGATCGCCAAAAAAAAGTTGGCCCGACGTAAAGCCAGACGGGTGTGCCATGCGGCACACCCGTCTATGTCCGCCCCGAGTCGCACGTGTGCCATATCTGGACTTGAACTAAAGCCATTCGCCGATATAGAAGCCCGACTGCCGTATCACGTCCAGCAGTGCAGATGCGGGCACCGCATCAAAGGCGACTTCAGCCAGCAACTGGGTGCGCTTCGGGCGGCTACCGGTGATCAGCTTCGTCCGCATCACCTCTGCCTGCGCAAAGCCGTGCAGTGTGGCGAGTTCGAGCAGGGCGTCGAGCAGATCGAGTGCGCATTTGCGTCCCCATGGCGGCGTTTCGCTCGCACCGACCGTTTGCCTGCTAGCAGAAGCAGCGTTGCACCGGCGACGTGGAGGGGGCATCGGGAGTCAGGTCGCCTCGTTGCTTGTCCATTGCTTCAAGCATGTCGGGTAGTGTTATATCTGAATAACGGCAACGAAAGCCTGCCGCTGCGGGGCGGGAAGCAGGCACCAGGGAAATTGCAGGCGAGTCAGCGTGCGGCCTGCCATCCATTGTCGGTCTTGATCATGTCCAGCGTCTGCGCGAACTCCACGTCGACGTCGTCAGCGAGGTCCGCCCACTTCCCCCTGAAAAAATTGCTGAAAAACGGGTAGCCCACATTGGGACACGCCTGCCGGATGCGGCCCTGGAAGAAACTGGCGGGATTGATCTGATTCACCTGGCTTGCCAGATTGCCCACCTCGATCCCTTCGTCGATCATCGGCTTGTACTCGTCCTGATGCTGTTGTTCGAACGTGCGTCCCGCATCCAGATCGCTCGGGTTGGCGTCGACATAGGCCTGCTTGCTGTTGTAGAAATCCGTCGACTTCCGTTCGGCATCGGCTTTCATGGATTGATACCGGTCGTAAAGCGCACTCCATTGCTTTACCCGGTCCCTGACGTCGTTGTCCGGCGACATGCGAACCGTGTAGTGGACCTCGACCCGGTAGCCGTTCCCGCTGTCACCGGGAATACCGTTCACCTTCCGGAAGTCTCTGAGCGCGAAGTACTTGCAGTCCCCGAGTGAGTTTGTGACAGCCTGCTTCGCGTCGCTTTCCGAAGGGGCGCTGTGTCCGCACGCCGAAAGGATGGCCATCGTGGCGGCGCACAGCGCAAAGCGCGCGATTCCCGTATTGCGTTTGTTCTTCATGATTTTCTTTCCTGTTGGAGCGGTGGTGAAGTTGTGGGCGATTCGTGGCGTCCCGCGTCTGCCGGAGAATAGGAAAAAAATGCCGACCGGCGAACCAGTCGGCGGAAACGGTTCTGGCGATCCGAGGGCTAATGTCCGTTGCCAGAATCGGGTAAGGTCAAAGGACCTCGACCTCGACATACGTCGATAGCGCGCAAAGCTATCGACGCTTTCAAGCGTGATGCCGTTGGCTTACGGGTTCTGCGTGAGGCCGAGCTTCGTGGCGGCCGCGCGCATCGATGTCGCAATGGTGTCGGTGACGGACGACGGGAACTGTGCAACGGTCGCCGGCGCGCTGGCTGGCAGCATAAAGCCGCCCATTAGCTTGCCGTTCATGAGCGCCACGACCAGCGAGCCACCGGCGTTGATCGTGTTCTTGATCGTGTCGTCGATCGGCACGGTCGGCGCACCGATCGATGCAGGCAGGCTAATCGTGATTACGTTGGCGGTTCGCGAGTACACAGACCACGAACCCGTGACCGGATAGCTGTTCGTGTCAGTCCCGCTATAGGTGCAGCCCGGCTTTCCGCTTTCGACCACTTGCGCGACTCCTCCCGACTGAATGCTCAGCAGCAGGCAGCCACCGCCGATGTCCGTCTGAGTCCCTACGGCCTGCCGTACCGACGTGTAGGTCGTGTTCGGATCGCCGAGGGTGTAAAGGACCGACCCATTGACGATGTTCGACGAGTTCACGTCCGCGCCATTGATCCAAGGCATACCAAGTCCTTGGTTCACGAGCATCAGGCGATCGTTTGCATAGGCAGTCGTTGCTAGATAGGCGGTCGTGCCGGACGGGAATGTACCAGTCATCGCGCCTCTGACCGGATTGCGATAGTCGATTTGCAACGCGCTCGACAGCGGTTGGCCCGATACATCAGCCGTGCGGTAAGAAACGGTCACCGCGTCGCCCGTGTTCGGATCGGTGCCGACGAGGTTTGAGCCGGCCGCGGACAGGCTGTACGACGGATGCAGCTGCGCTGCTGTCAGCCAACTCGTCCAGGAGCCATCGGCCTTCATCGCGTATGCGCCCACACCGCCGTCGAGCGAAATCCATGAACCGCTGAAGCCGGCGTCGTAGCTACCGACCGGCGAGGCCGCGGACCAACTGCCGCTCGATTGCACCTCCTGCGTCACCGACAGCGTCGAGCCGCTGAGCGTGAAGTTTTCCCGAACAGGAGAGAGTGCCATCGAAACGCTGCTGCCGACGATGAACTGCGTCAGATCACCGTCTACCGTATAGAGCGGGCTCGCGAGCGCCGCCGTCGCGTCGATTGCTTTGCTGAAAGCCGGATTGGCGAGCTGGGCATCGACATCCGACTGCTGGACACCGGCCACATGTCCCTTGGCCGCATAGGCATTCATCGTGGCCTGCACCTGCGACCACGAGATCGGTCCCTGACCGGCGAGCGCCGTCATATGGCTGACCATGCTGGCCGCGGTTGCTGCCGTGCTGTTATCGCCGTTAGCGACGTAGTCCGCATTTGGATCAACGCTATTGCCCACGAGGTTCTTCACGGCCACCGTTGCATCCGCCTGAGACTTCCCGGCTTTCATTTGCGAGACAATCATCGTCGTGAGCGGCGTCACGTTCTGCGTGCTGCCGGAGACGATCGCCGACATTGTGAAGGTGCTAGTGAACTTGTTGCCGCCGTCGGTCGTGTTCGAGGTGACGAGCACGTCAAGCTGCTTGCCGGTCACGTTGCCCGACACCTTGAGCGTGTAATTGCCATTGGCATCGGTCGTGGTTGACGGAAGCGAGGTGTCGCACGCACCTTGACCGTTGTCAAAGCACACGGTAGCACCAGCGAGGTAACCGTCAATCGCCTTGCCCGACAACAGGGAAGTTGGCGTGGATGTAGACCCTGATGAGGAGCCGCCTCCACCACCGCCCCCGCCACATGCAGCCAGCGCAGTCGCGAGCGAGACGCACATCGCCAGCCTCGACATCCCCGTATTGAACGTGTTCTTCATGTTGGCCTGTTCCTTCTTGAGTGACGCTTGATTTGATGATTCCGGCAGTCATGGCTACCGGGCATTCCGAATAAAAAAGCCGACCGGAAAACCGGTCGGCAAATGGTCCTGGCGATCCGAGGGGGACAACGTGCCTTGCCAGAACCGGGCACGAATTCGTTACGGGAACTCTTCGACGAGTGCTGTTAGGTAAGATCGATGCGTGAGACGCACCGGGTGCGAGGGATTGAGAAAGGCAGCCCCGCAGGTGTGTACTTCAGTGGTTGAATGAAGCATCGCTTTTTCCTTATATCGACCGGCCGGCATCCCCGTTGGTGACGCGTGGTAGCTTGGCGTCGTGCGTCGAGGCTGACTCGTCGGTTTCCCCATCCAGCTTGGCCAGACACGCTCGGAAGACCGGCGAGCCCAGCAGGCCACTTTGTTCGAGCGCGATCAGCCGCTCCCTGCGTACATCAGTGGGGTAGGACGCATCCCCAACGAACTGCCATACCGATTCGATCAGCGCCGACCATGCAGCCCGCCGCCGGAACAGATACGCCACCCCGGCAAATGGCCCAACGCACGTCGACGCGATGACCCAGCCGATCGGCCGAAGGCCAACGCGGTTGACGCGCAGCCGGTGCATGTCGAGGGCGATGCCGAGCGCCGTCATAGCGCCACTGATGAACCAGGCCAGTTGAAACATCTAAAATTCCCCAAATATACCGTATACAGATAAAGGATATTTGATATGTGTATCTAGAATTTCTTCATGACCCATCCGATCCACGACCCCCGCTACCAGCGGATCGCGACCCTGCTCGCGGACGTGCGCAAGCAACGCGGCTTGCTGCAACAAGACGTTGCGGATCGACTCGGACGGCCGCAAGCCTTCGTGTCGAAGGTCGAGAGCGGCGTGCGCCGTCTCGATGTCGTCGAACTGCTCGACTTCCTGCGGGTTCTTGATGCCGACCCCCACGCCTTCATCAACGCGCTGCTGGATCAGCCAATGACATCGCTACCGCGCTGATCGCAGCTAGTAGTCTCCAGGCAACAGGAACGTCGTGGCGGAGTGATCCGCCTCCGTAATGACCCAGATCGTCTGTCGGTTCTGCAGCACGTAGTTGGACAACAGACGCGCGCCGGTTTCGACCGATAGCTCATTTTGCTGGCAGTCGGATTCCGACAGGTCGCCCCAGTCGCCCCGCACGTGGCGAATCAGTAGATCGATGATCGAGACGCGCGCGTCGGCAATCGCCTCTAGTGCGGCCGGCGTCGCGAAGATCCGGCCGAGCCTGAAGCGAGGGCCGGCGTGGATCGTGATCGTGGAAGGTAGAGTCATGATGAAGGTTTCCTGAAAGCGGGCGAACACAAACCTCCGGCGGAACCGGATGCGATCTCGCAGACACAGGGGAAAGTCTCGGCGCGGAGTGCGCCTGACGGATGAAAGGGGAGCTACCGTGCTTCCGACGCGAGCGCGTTCGGGAAGTGCATCGCGAGAATCTTGTTCATCTTCTCGACCAGTTCGGTCCGCTTGAACGTCAAGTGGCCGTTACCGTTCTTGAACCAGCGCAGGTGGAAGTACGCATTTTCGGCTTCGGTTTGCCGCACACACTGCGCATCCGAGATGAGGCAGTACGCACCGTGCCGGTGGTCCGGCTCGGGTTGGCCGTCGAGCACGCTGAAGACGCGAATCAGGTCATCCAGCTCGTCGGTGACGCGGTGATTCGTACTGCCCTGCGGGAGCAGATATTTCACGATGATGCGCTTGCCGAACTTAAACGGCTGATTGGTTTTATAGTCCCACGACAGTCGTCGGAAGCACTGGAGCACACCGCGCTCGAACATGTCGCCACGCGCGCCGTAAAGCTGCGCGAAGGTCGCTTCGATATTGGCGGCCGTTAGTTCGGGAACGTCGCCTTCGGTAACTTGGTTACTCCACTGTTCACGGGCTTTGGCGTCCATGAAGGTGCGCAGGCCCGATTCCGACAGCAGGTAGTCCCAGCCGCGAACGTCGATGAGGCGCACGATGGCGGCTTCGGCTTCGTCGCGCTTTGCATATTCTCCCGTGACGGTGGGTCGGCCGCGACAGCCGTAGCTCTCATCGATCACAAGCCGGGGAAATCCGAGATGCGCAGCTTTGGCGAGCACCTGGGCTTCGCCGAGCAGATCGAGGGCGGCGCGCACGCGTTCGACGACGGCGACGCGTTGATTGGCGAGGTTGGTGACGCTGATGCTTGGGACGAGATCGGTTGAGTCCATGGGGCATGACGGAAAAGAAGGTAGACGGAGACGAACAGGAGAAACGCCGGGCACGAAGCCCGGCGGTTTATGCCGCCACGTTGTGCTCGGCAAGCTGACGGCGTAGTTCGGCCGCCCGAGATTGCGAACAGCCCAGATGACGGCGTATGTCGGCGACGGTGGGGCGGACGAGACCCGCAGCCACATCCCGAACGAGTTGCGACAGGTGGTTGTCGATGGGGGCGGCGGTCGGTGACGGCGTAATCGGCTCGTCACGCGGCGCGTGACTGTCGGTGGTACGGTCGTGACTCGGGGTCACGGAATTGCGACTAACGGTCTCGTCGTCGTGACTCGCCGTGACGGGCATGACTACCGGCTGAGTCATGCCGGCCGCGTCGGTGACTGGCACGACTGCAGGTTGAGTCACGGCGGGCGTCACGGTGACTGCCGGCGGCGTAATACCAGTCACGGCCGGTTCAGTCGTCAGTAACGGCGACCGGAGCGCGACGGTCCACAACAGGCAGGCCACGCCCTCCAGTACGGCCGCGAACGCAAGTCCGGTCAGCAGATCGACGCGAGCGATCGTCGCGCCGAGTAACGCGGCGAGTCGTGACGTGATGGGATCGGCGAGTAACGCGTCACGCCGCGCCGTGACTTGATCCACCACGACTTGCTGACGGCGGATGTCGTCGGCTTCGGCGTTCAGCGCGTCGATCTTCGCGGCGAGCGTGACGCGCCGACCTTCCAGCGTCACGCAGTTGCCAACGCAGTAACGGGCGTTGGCTGTCGCGAGCTGAGCGGTCACGGCGACACGCTCTGCCATGACAGCGGTAAGACTACGGGCAGATGACGGAGCGGAAGCCACCTGTACCGTGGACGCCCGTTGCTCACCGGCGTGTTGTTGGGCGAACGCGAAAAACACTGCGTGCCCGTAGCAGGCCGTTACCAGACATGCGCCCCATAAAACGCTACCCGCACTACGAACGACGATCGGCGAGTCACGAATCAACGCCGGCAACAGGTGCGCGCTCGTGACGAGCACCACGCCGATCGCAATCCAGATGAGCCGTTCCGGTAGCGTGCCTCCGCGCTGCCAGCCCGCCAGAATCGACAGGCTGAGCGCAGTCGCCGTCGCCAGGACCGCCAGCGAGAGCGCCCAGTATCGAACGCTCATGCCGCTTTGCCACCGAGCAGGACCGCTTTGCGTTCGAGCTTCTGGCGAAGCGTGGCAGGTGTGTCGGTGGAGCCACCCTCGTCAGTGTCCGATTGAGGCGCATCCTGCGGATAAAACTCCTCTGCAACAGCAGCGCGCTCATCCGGGCTATCCTCGAATGCGCCGTTGGCGAAACCGAGTCGAGCCGCCGTATCGAGCGCCGCCTGATCGAATCCGGCTGCCCGGCGGCGCGTGTCTAGTTCCTTCGCCTCGATCAACGCTTGTTCGAGCTTGCTTCCTGAACGTACGCCTAGGTCGACATAGTAGATGGCCGACCTATAGCTCTGCGCGGTCGACTTCCCGCGCAGCTTCAATTCCAGTGGCAAACAGGCCAACAGGTTGCCGGATGCCGCGCGGAAGTAGTGCAGGCGAGCTGCGAGCGTCCGGATGCTGTTATACGAGGTCGTCCGGAAGATGAACGAACCGAGCTCGTCGTCGTCGCCGATGATCACGTTGAGCCGCCCGTAGGGCTTGCAGCCACCCTGACGGCTGAAGGTGCACCCATCCGGCGACGGGCAAGGAAGGGCTTCCATGCCGGCATCGGTGACACGCCGGCATTGTTCGCCGTTACCGACGCACACTGGTCGGCCGGTATCGCGGTCGAACAGCGAGTACTCGGCGCGCAAGTTCAGATCCGGATCGTTGAACAGCATGCGAACCGGAATCGCGCGCAGCTTGCCCGACGTTGCTTTGCGCAGCGTTTCGTTCAGTGGGTGCAGCATCCATTCGCCGCGCTGCTGGACCTGAGTCGTGAGGGTGAACTGATCGTCCTTTTCCGGCAGACGCTTGCCGTTCTTCTCGACAATCTTGCCAATCGCGATACGGCCAACGACGGGCGGCGTGAGGGCTAAACCCTTGATCATGAGAGGCCTCTAAATAGAAAAGGGGAAGGGAACTGCGCTGACTACCGCGCGAAGTGAGCTTCGAGCTTCGTGTGGATTTCCCGAGCGACGCCCTGCCAGGCTTCGACGCTGATGAGCGGGTGAACGCCGAATTGCTTCCGCAAGGTGTCGAGGGGAACGGTTGCGATGCGTTCGGCATGCTTGCTGAGGGCGTCCATCACGAACGCTTGCGCGAGCGCGCCGTACCGGGAGAACGTCATGATCTCCGTGAGACATTCGAGGTTGGTCATGGGGAATCGGAATCAGGTGGAAACGAGAAAGCGCCGGGAACCGGGCTTCGAGAGGGCGTACTGCTGTTCGAACGACGGGTGGTCCGCCAGCAGTCGCGCTAGGTCGACAGTGGACGAATCCTTGCTGCGCTTGAATGACACGGAGCCGGTTTCGAACACGGCGCGCACGGCGTCGCCCATCGCCTCCTGGATCATTTGCTTGAACTGCGCTTCGAGCTGCTGGCGCGTTTCGATCTCGGCTCGCACCGTGACCAGATCGGCAAACACGGATGACAGGCGAGGGTTGTCGCTGAAGTCGATCGTTTCGCCATTACCGGGATACAGGTGCCGCAGCGCGCGATCGGCCGATTCCGATCCATCCGCAGGCGGCGGCGTATCGGTCTCTACGTAGCGCCAGAAACGAGCTTCCAATTCGACCAGCCGTCCGATCAACGCGTCGTCGCGTTCGATCCGGTGGACTTCCAGCGCTTGTCCGCACAGCAGGACGGCGACATGCGCCGCCGATTTGCCGGTAACTGCGAGCTGATGCTGCACCTGTATTTGGACGTACTCGGGGACACCTTCTCGCCAAAGCCGCGCGCCATACTCGCCGGCGGTCTTGCATTCGAGAATCTGTACGTCGCGCGCACCGACGATTTCTCGATCGATGTTCGCCAGCATCCACGGGATCGTTGGGTGCCGTAGTACGGCGTTGACCTTGCGCACCTTGTTGCCGGTCTGCTGGGTGTAGACGGCGGCGACGATGGGTTCGAGCAGCGTTCCCCAATACGTCGGCGACGTCGTATCGTCCGGATCGGGGCGGGGTAGATCGTCGGCACGGCCGGTTTTGTCGAGCCATAGTTCCAGCGCGCTCATGTAGGGGTTCAGGCCGACAGCAGCAGCGGCATCCGATCCGCCGATGCCTGTTCTGCGAACGGCGAGCCAGTCGTCGCGGCTCAGCTCCTGTGTCTTAACGAGCTTCAGCGCCGGTTTGCGTGCGCGGGGTGGTTCGGGGTGAGGTGTAGTCATGATGGACTCCAGAAGCAAAAAGCCCGGCAGAGCGAATCTGGCCGGGCGAGAGGTGAGGCGATACGCGGGCTATTCCGAACCGATACGGTGAATGGCGTCTCGCAATGCCTCGTACGCGAAGGTCACGAGCTTGCCGTTTCCGAGGTGGACAGTCGTACCCTGGGGTTTGATTTGCAGGATCGTGGCGTAACGGCCGCCGAACCGTAACCCTGCTCCACGCGGAATCTGAATGCGCATGTCGACTGCCAGAGGCGGGATGGGCTTGGTCATGCGACAAGCTTCATCGCCTCGTCCCACGCTTTCTGCTTCAATGTCGCACCTGCCCCGAACCAGGCAGCGTCGAGGCGGTGATCGTCACTGCGCGCGCGGCGATGGTGATCGACATACTCTGTCACTGCGTTCAGAAGGCCCCATGCGCTTCCGGATGCTGAAGCCAGATCCGAGCCTTTTCCATGTCCGGCATAGAGCTGGCCGACCGCCTTGATAGCACGTTCGTTGACGGCCACCGCTTCGCGATCGGGGAGATTGGTCGTCGAGTAGGTCAAGACGCGCCGCAGGAATGCTTCGGCCGCCGAGTCGGTTACCTTGCGTTCGGACAACGCCTTGGCCCGGACCATGAACGCATCCCACGTCGACACCGCGATGCCGAGTTGGCGTTTAACGGCAACTGCATCGAACTGAGAGCGATGCGAGACTTTGATTGCCCCGGCAATGTTACCCAAAGCGATTTGCAAAGTGTTGTTGCAGACGACACGTACTGACGTGAACTGGGCGGTAGTCGCCAAGGTACCGTCGCAGGCGGTGGCCAACAGTAGATAACCGCTGACCTCGTCTTTGCCCTTGAGCGTGCCGGATTGACCAGTGCGCGCGAGCGCCCAGAGCTTGCGGCCTTCCTTCAACACGCCGGCCGTCTCCAGCTGGAACCCACCGATCTCCGTCAGGTCGCGATAAAACTCCAGGATCTCTTCGGGTTGCACGACCTGATAACGGGCCGACACGACGGACAGTGGCGCCTTGTTGTCCGACCGGTAAAGCACCTTCTGTTCGGGAAACGCGTGGATCGAGCCGAGGCTGCGGTTGCCGGCCGCGACGAAGCGTACTTCGGCTTCTTCGATCCGCCAGTCCATCCCGGCGGCGCGCGCCCAGACTTCGAGCGGTTGTTTCGGGGCGAGCTTGTTGCCAAGACCGTGCCAGGGTTCAGCGCCAACATAGGCCATTGTCTGAACGAGATGCATGAGAGAACTCCTATCGAAAAATCACAGTGCATAAAGCCCGGCCGAGGCCGGGCGGAACGAAATCAACGAGGGGAATAAAACGAACAGCGGATTAGCGAGGCTGAACGCTGAAGGTGCGTCCGCAGGCGCGGCATCGCCAGTTGTCGAGAATCTTTTGGTCGACGGCTTCGCCAAAGGCGGCACCGGTTGCACAACCAGCCGCACCAGCGATCAGGCCGGCGAGGATCGCACCAGCCACGCCACCGCACGCTGAGCCGATCGGACCTGCGATTAATCCAGCCGTCGCACCGGCTTCCGCGCCAGACAAAGCGATAGCAACGGCGCCGGTCGCGCCGGCCGCTGCACCGACGGTTCCGCCAATACGGCGTGCGACATGGCGCGGCTCCGTACGGTGCGATTGGCACTGCGGACACGGATAAATCAGCCCCGAGCCTGGGCGGTATTGCGCGGATTCAGCGGTATCCGATCGTGACGGACGTGGCGACCATGATTCCTCGTCGTCATCGAATGCGCGGCGATCATGCATGGGTTGCAATCTCCTTGCGGATCTTGCCGACGTACTTGCAGTGGCATGCGGCCACTAGTACCCCACCGACGAACGCGAGCGCGAACGCGGCAAGATAGTCGAGGGGAGAGGGATAGAGCATGGTTGGCTTCCTGAGAATGGACGAACGCGACGCGGTGCGACGGCCGGCCGATGCTGACCAATCGTTCGGCAATTGAGCGCTGTCGACCTTTTGCGCGGATCAGACGGCACGGACCGGTCTCAATGAAGGGTCGAGCCGAAGCCGTGGCCGCACGTTAGACACCGATAGTTGTTGAACACGTTGTCGTCGAGCACAGCGCCGACAGCCGAGCCGGCAACAGATCCGGCTGCGCTGCCGAGGAGGCCGGCAACGACCGCACCCGCCAGTCCGCCGAACACGGCGCCGACCGGCCCGCCGATTGCACCAACTGCTGCGCCGGCTTCGGCGCCGGACAACGCCATGGCAAAACCACTGGTCGCGCCAGCGACGCTGCCGATCGTACTGCCGGTCTTACGACCGACATTGAGCGTTTCGATACGCGTTGAGCCGCAATGCGGGCAGCCATGTGCGCCCGCTGGGGACGAGGCAGCTTCCGTCGCCGGTTGGGGTGCATAGGAGAAGTAGTCGGAGGGCGGCGGCGCGCGATGCGCCTCCGGTGTGGGCGACGCGGCTTCGAAAACAGGTTCATCGAACTCGGGCGGTGCGAACGACAATCGAGCGGATGTTGTGTGGCTTGACGATACTGAAGCCGGGTTGTGTAGCGCGCCCAGCGCATGATCGGGATACGGTGCCTGCGCTTCCCATTCATCGTGTTCGTCGATTGTGGAGAATACCGGCGAAGACGCAGCAGGCGTAGTAGGGGGTGTCGGACGATCCTTGGTGGCGAGCCAATAGAGTCCGAACGCGAACATGGCGACCAGTACGAGTGCCAGGCCGACCAGCACGACGGTGTAGAGGGTGGAATTCACGAATTCTCCCGAGCGAAGTGCGCCGATGCGGAAATACAGCGGCGGAGCGGCCGTAGCTGGCCGTGCTCAGGAAGGTGATATGTGTTTGAAATACTCTTCAATCCAAGAACGTGCGGAGAGTCATGAGGCCTCCTCCGGAAGTGGAACGCGCTATCTCTGGGAGGGCGTCGACAAACGAGATGACCTTGTGCCGCACGCGTGATCGTAAGGGCAGGTGAAAGAATAGAAGAGCCCCCGAGAGGGGAATCAGCGGGCCTTGGCATGTCGCGTAAGCACAAGCCGGGGGACGAGAAGCGACTGGTCGTGATCTTGCCGCTCGACGACTGGGAGGAATAGCTTGCCACATGGAACGTCGAAGTCGCATGCGCAATGCTCTGTAGTAGCTCCCGGCAGGCGATATGGCATCCAAGCCGGTGCCAGGAGCGACAAACCGCCAGGGTACGGACGGAACGGACGACGAGACCAAGACGCTGCTGCTCTGAATTTGAGTTCCGGTAAAGCAAATATGTCCTGCCGGACCGATTGCGACCGCGGCTCGTGCTAGATCCTACACTTCTTCACCGGGCCACCACGGCTTCCCCGCCCGGTCGATCAGGTAGTCGTCCAGGTTCTTCCCTTCGAGCCATTTCGGACGGGGGCCATGGCCGGACCACGTCTTGCCCGTGGACGAGTCGTAATATTTCGCCGGCGCCCGCTGTTTGCGCGACTTCCGGAAGCCCGCCGCCCTCAATAGTTCGTCTTCCGTGATGCCATACAGGGCAACGCGCTCCTGCACGGCTGCCAAATATGCTTGCTTCTCGTCCTTCTTGACGTCCGCAAGACGGGTATTCAATTCACGCAGTTGCGCTTGGAGATTCTGAAGGTCAGTGGTCACGATTGAACATAGAGCAATTCTAAACCTACGAGATGATAGCGGACCGGGCGCGCGCAATGAAAATTTCCGACATTTCCAGGATGACACAAGGTCATATTGGCGATTTTCATAGCTATCTGAAACGACACGACGCCCGTGGGGTGACGTATGTCGGCGGAGTGGAAGGTGACAGCGCTTGTGCAGGCAGGTTTGAACTATTGTTCATTCAGTCGCACCTTTCGACCACCGTTTCATCGCCCGGCTGAATGCGGATGTATTTTTGTAACCCAATCGTGCTGCGATCTCTTTGATCGAATATTCCTTTGCGGCGAGATATTGCGATGTCAGATCTTGACGTACAAGATTGTGCATGGCACTGAACGACGTTCCCATTTCCTGAAGCTTTCGCTGCAAGCTGCGCAGTGAAATACCGAGCTCTCTAGAAAACTCAGCGACGTCTTGACACGCGGGATTGTCATACATCAGGCCAAGTAGTCGCCCGATGAGGTCAGACGGCACCCAGTGCGCCAGTTCGAATTCTCGCTTCGAGCACGCCTTTTTTGCCAGTTCGAATTCTATCGGATGTGCAAGCGGAAGCTCGATTTCAAGTATTGACCGGTCGAACTCAAGAAAACTTTCACTGGAATTGAATTCGATCGGGCAGTCGAAATAGGCTCCGTAAGATTCTGCATGCGGCGGTTCCGGATAAGCAAACCCTATCCTGAGAAATTCAGGGTATTGTCCAATCAAATCGTGCATTTCCCGGCGAATGGCGGTGAAAACCATGTCGGTATTCAAAACAAGGAGGTCGGCGCGATAGGTATAGCCGCCGACTGTAATTCGGGCCACATCGCCCTTTGTCGTAATCCTCATTCTGAAATAGCTGATTCCCAGCAACGGATGCTCGAAGCCCAGACGCAGCGCGTCGCCCAGCGTCGGGCTCACCAGCATTGCGTGGGCTCGCAGGCCGTACGATGTCACCGGGATCGCGTTTCCGATATGAAGCCCGATCGCGGTGTCGCCGGTCGCCTCGAGTGCATTCGCAAACAGCACCATTTCCTGTGCATGCGTCACCATTGCGTTGGGTCGCTCGACGTCTGAGGGAGAAATGCCCGTGCCTCTCAGCAGGACATCGACGGAAACCCCCAAACGCTTCATGAAGTCGAGCGTGATGAAGATGGTGTGAAGCGGCGCTGGACGTTGCGCTGCAGTGCGGTGACTCACGTCGGCTACCGGCTTCATTCGACTCCTTGTATATCTAATTCGCTAGCGACTTCGTAAACACGATCTGGCATCCATACTCGTCCAGTTCCCCGCGCGTCCAACCCAGACGTTGGTAGAATCCGTCGGCTCGGGAACCCGGATCGGTCACGAGCGTGACTTGCGCCACGCCCTTTTCCTTCAACCATGTCAGCGCACGGTCGAGCAGCTCGCGGCCGATACCCGCGCCATGGAACGACGGCCTCACAAACAACGCGGTGATGAACGGCTTTTCAGTGATGACCGGCAGACAGATCCCGACCGCCTCGTCACGACATTCACAAATCCAGCCGCCACCCTGCCTGATTTTCTCGATCAAGAGGTTGCGGTTGAGTAGGTGAACCTGGTGGGGGTGGATTCTATTCTCGCTCACGGAGAATCGCACGTCATAAAAAGCGCCGATGTCGCGCTCAGTCATCCGGCGGTATTCCAGCTTCTCAGCAATGGCCATATTCGTTATCGTCTCTCATCTCGTTATATGAAATATACATGGTGCGGCTTATGCAACTATCTCACGATTTTTGCAAATCCGCCAACGATCATGTTGGCGGGAGCTGGATAGCTGTCGTGGTGACACATAGCCGCTCAGGCATCGCCGTCGAGGAATGCCTCAAAGGTCAATGATTCAACCAAGGTCGCGTAATCTGGTGTCCGCCAGGGTTGGTTGGTGCCGCCAGGACGTATTGGTATCCACTTGTACCGCTGCGGACCGCGGGTAGGTTTGAGCCTGGTGCCGCACGGCTCGCTAGCCGCGCATCGGCATGCGATTCAGTTTCCCGTAGCCACTCATCGCGATTCGATGATTGGCCAACCTTATAATGCCTCTACATCGTTCTAAATAATGCCTGACTGTGATAATTACTGCATGTGCAATAATTTGCCAAAAAATACAGTCCGTCAAATTTATAATGGTAGTGGCGCTCGGGGGTAACACATTGGCGCGAACGGCACGGGCGACCCCTGTAAATGGCGCAGTCGATTTGATACGCTTCCTGCCAATCGAACCGACTGATTTGAGGTAATCGGTAGTGCGCCAAGTCTCCATCGCCCACCTGCTGAAATCATGGCGGAGGATATATAACCCGGCGATGCTTGTCATGGCCGCAGGTGTTGTTCTTCCCATGATCGTCCTGGCAGTGGTTTCGTTCAGCGTGCCGCTCGACTTCGGCGGCGTCGCGTGGGGCGACTTCACTGCTCGGGCGTACGAGCGGGTTGTCTTCGATCGGGACTGGGATGGTTCGCTTGTGCTTCAGCACGGCTATCTCGCCATTTTTGCCCGGTCGTTGACCATGGCCCTCCTGACCACCGCGGGATGTCTGCTGATCGGATTCCCGACGGCGCTGTTTATGGCGACGCGCTCCCGGAAGTGGAAGGCTGCGTTGTTGATCCTGATTACGATTCCGTTCTGGACCTGCGTCGTCGTTCAGATGTACGGATGGATCATCGTCATTGCGGACAATGGCTTGCTGAACCAGATATTGAGCCGAGCGGGTCTCATGCACGGGGCGCTCGGCCTGCTCTACACCGATCTCGCGACGGTGATCGGCCTCGTCTATGCGTTCACGCCGTTCATGATCCTGCCGATCTTCGCCGCGCTCGATGATTTCGACTGGCGGCTGCTCGAAGCTGCCTACGATCTGGGGGCTGACAAGCCGGCCGCACTGGTCCATGTCGTCGTACCGTGCTGCCGTCCGGGCATCATGGCGGGGGTAGGGCTCGTCTTTGTTCCCGCACTGGGCTCCTATACGATCCCGGGCCTGCTCGGTGGCAACCATGCTTTCATGATCGGCAACCTGATCGACTTCCAGTTCGCCGGCGGACGGGATTGGCCTTTGGGCGCCGCGATGTCGTTTGTCTTGCTCGCGGTTGTGCTCGTGGCAATGCTCGCGTCTCGACTGGGCTCGCTCTTTCAACGACAGGAGCGTGTTCATGAGTTCGCGTGAACTGCGCCGGTTTCCGTTGACCGGGGCAATCGCATGCGCAGCGCTGTTGTTCCTCTATCTGCCGATGCTGACCGTGATAGGGATGAGCTTCAACGCCGGTCCGTCTGCCCTCATATGGGACGGGTTCGGTCTTCGGGGTTACGTTGAGGCGTGGTCCGATCCGACGCTGGTTCGTGCCGCGAAGAATTCACTGTTGCTGGCGTTGGCGTCGATGGTGCTCTCCACCACGCTCGCGACGAGTGCGGCGGTCGCCTGGTGGTCCAGAAGCGATCGGCACGGTCTCGACCCGGCAGGACTTGTCATCGCGCTTCCGCTTGGCATCCCCGAAATCGTGCTGGCGATCGCGACCATGATGCTGTTCTCGATGTTCGAGACCGAGCTTGGATTCGGCGCCGTTCTGTTTGCGCATGTGGTGTTCAGTGTGCCGCTTGCCTACCTGCCGATCAAAGCCAGGCTCAAGACGATCGATCGCACCTTGCTCGAGGCCGCCGCGGACCTGTCGGCCACGCCATGGGCCGCCTTTCGGCAAATCACCGTGCCTTTGGCTCTGCCCGGCATCGTCGCAGGGGCGCTGCTGTCGTTTGTCGCGTCGATGAATGATTACGTCACCAGCTACTTTCTCGCCGGCGCCGGCATGACCACATTGCCGATGTACATCTTCGGTGCATTGAAGCTCGGAATCACGCCAAAGGTCAGTGCCGTCTCGACCGTCGTCATCGGCCTTTCGACGATACAACTGATGGCGGTCTGGATCATCGGTGCGCGAGGTAAAAGAAGATCCATGCCCAAGCAGTCCGAAATAAACCACTCGAATCTCCAAGCGATAGGAACAGTATGAAAAAAACAATCGGGGCGATGTTGCTTCTTGCCGCTGTTACGACGCAGGCCGCCGAGCTTCATATCGGAAGCTGGCCGGGCATCCTGCCTGTGAACTTGCTCAAGAAGTTCCAGGCTGATACCGGTATCGAGACGACACTCGACACCTATGCAAGCGATGCCGCGCTGACCCAGAAGCTGCAGGCGGGAGGAGGCGGCTACGACGTCGTGGTGGCCGGCGACTATTACGTCCCGGTGCTGGTGAAATCCGGCCTGTTGCTCAAGCTCGACAAGAGCAAGTTGCCGAATATCGCGAACATCAAGCCGGAATACCGTCATCCGGCATTCGATCCTCAGCGGGACTACGCGATGCCCTTTACGGTCGTCCTGACCGGGTTTGCGTACGACAGCGCGCGTGTGCCGGGCGGCCGGCTCGACGACAGCTGGAAGTCCTTTTTCGAGCCTCCCGAGGCGCTGCGCGGGCAGATCGGCGATCTGGACGTCGAGGAGGAACTGTATATGGCCGCGAGCTGGTATCTGGGACAGGATGAATGCACGGAGCGTCCCGAGGACGCGAAGCGCGTGCTCGACGTCCTGCAGAAGCAGAAGCCCTTCGTGAAGACCTACAGCAACGACGGAACGATCGACCGTCTCGCCTCCAGGCAAATCACCGTTCAACACGTCTGGAACGGTGCCGCTGCGCGCGCGCAGGATCGTCTGACGACCATCAGGTTCGTCTATCCGAAAGAGGGCATCCGGCTGTTCATGGACAGCCTGCTTATTCCGGCAAAAGCGCGCAATGTCGAATCGGCCTACAAGTTCGTCGACTGGATGATGCGGCCTGAAAACATCGCGCTGGTGACGAACGCGATTCGGTATAGCAACGAGATCGTCGGGTCGGAGCGCTACATCGATCCCGCATTGCTGAACAATCCCGCGATCAAGACGCCCGAGCAATACAAGGATCGGCTCAAGCCGTACAAGATGTGCTCGCCCGCGGCGATTCAGCTACGCAACAAGGTCTGGCTGAAGTTGAAGGGAAATCAATGAGACGCGCTTGAGCTTGCTGACTTCCTGAACGAAGCCTCGCTGCAATTTGCAGAAATCGGGCAGCGAGGCGTCGGCAGTTGAAATTTGAGACGAAGCGGCCGTAGACGATGCTGCGAACATCGCCTACGACCTGACCTTGGCGTACATATCGAGAGACCACCATGGCTGGCCGTATACTACGACAATATCGACCTGACGAAACGCATTGCATAGGCGCCTCCGTGCGTCCATCGGCACGAATCGCCGGATGCGATCGTCGGTCGCAGGGACCGTTGAGCAGGTGTGTGTGGACACAGCATCCTTGCGGCAATTGGAGCGCGGGAGCAACGCCCACGTTTTTGAAATCTCTCCGGTTGCACAAGCCCAGAATGACATCCAGATTCCGCCGTCTTAGCGCTTGTGCGCTCGGCATGCGGCCGGGTCATCAAGCAGCAAGCAGATCGGCCTATTCCCGTAAGAACAACTAGCCTCTGTCGCTGGCCCCGCCTGTCTTCGGCGACAAGTTTGCTCTCAGCGCAGGCGGTTCGCGATCTCCCCTCTCGATCGCGCTTTTTATTCTGAACGACCACTGCATTCGTTAAGTTAACTATTATAAGTATTGCTAAGTTAATGTAATGGCAGTGGTCGCAAATCGACTAGCTAAAATGATTGCACAATCCAAAGGAACTGAGGTGATTACCTACCTGGACCTGAAAGCCAAGATACGCGCACTTCAAGTTCAGGCGGAACTGGCGCGCAAGAATGAAGTACAGCGCATCGTAAAGGAAATTCAGAAGATGATCGCTGAATTCGATCTGACGCCGGAGGACTTGTTTGCTGACATCCAACGTAAGACTCGTAGGGTTAGACGCCGCGCGCCAGCGCTCGCGAAATATCGAGACCCTGCGTCTGGCGCTGTCTGGAGTGGGCGTGGACGTGCACCTCGTTGGATTGCCGGACAAGACCGGGAAAAATTTCTGATTCACACGCCGACCTAGAGGAATACAGGCTTCGGTGCGTTCGAACCGTTTGAGCGTCAGATGCTTCGCTCGCACCGCTGCTCGACAGTTTCACATTGCCACCGCTCGCGTCCCGAAGCGGTACCAGTCGATCACATGAGAGGGGAGGGGAGTAAGGGCATCGCAACAAATGATCCGTTCTGTCGATTTGCGCTATCGTACGAAAATTCCTGACAGATACGAGGCACCGGCAGAACACTGCGGAAGGCGCCGGTGCCGGACAAAGCGGAGTTGTCGAAGTTGCCCGTAGACCAACTGAAAAGATTACGCCAAGCACTGTTGCCTTACGGCCTCAAGCTTCTCGAATCGGAATGGCATGGGTGGAATGCCCAATATCGATTCCGATGTCGACGAGGACATGAGCTGAGTCGTTCCGGGTCGCATCTGCTGTACACGCTCGTGACGTGTCCAGCCTGCCGTGACCAGGAAGCTCTGCTGCATCTGGACCGAGTGGCTCGCAAAGCAGGTGGTCGCTGCCTGTCCGACCGTTACGCTGGTCGCAATGCGCGTTACCGTTTTGTTTGTCATGAGGGGCATATCTTCGAAAAGACGGCCAGCAACCTGTTGAAGGGATCGTGGTGCGTGCAGTGTGCGCGGGCACGTCACGCCAAATTGATGTCCGATCCAGACGGATTGAAGCGCATACAAGCGGTCGCCTATGCCCATGGAGGCAAGTGCCTGTCGACAATCTATACCAAGCAGGCGGATCGTTACCGCTTTCGATGCGCAGAGGGGCACGAATGGGAAACCACTGGTGCAGAAGTCGTGAGAGGTGCTTGGTGTCGTATCTGTGCGAACCAGGAAAAGGTGCACGCATATCGCCTCGCGGACGGTCTGGCACGGCTGCGTCGGAGCGCCAGGAGCCAGGGCGGCGTGTGTTTGGCTTTCGACTACGAGGGGAGCAAGGCGTATTACCGGTTCCGATGTCACGAAGGGCACGAATGGGAAACGCAGGGCGCGAAGATCTTCCGGGGATCTTGGTGCCCGCAGTGCCGGCACGAAGCAAAACGCTTCGGGATTGGTTTCATGCGCGAATTGGCTGCTGCGCATGGAGGTCGTTGCTTGTCCGAAACTTACCGGAATACTGCGACCCGCCTAGAATGGGCTTGCCAGAAGGGCCATCGTTGGTGGGCGTTTCCTGGTGCCATTGTTCGGGGTCGTTGGTGTTCAGTGTGCAGTCGCGATGCCGTGAAGCTGGGTATTGACGTGATGCGTCGTCACGCAGCGGAGCGTGGTGGGAAGTGCATCTCAGACACCTATGCGAACAGTTCGACTCGACTGGAATGGGAATGCTCGCGTGGCCACCGATGGCATGCAACACCGAACACGATCCGGCAGGGACATTGGTGTGCCCGCTGCTATTTCATCAGTATTACAAGCACCGAAGTGACACGCCGAAAACGACGGCATGAGGCCGTGCGGGTATAAGAGGCGTAGAAATAGGGAAGTCGTCTTGTTAAGCCTGGTTAAATCCGATCGCCCAGACTTGATTGTGCCGGAGCGCCTTACGACCTTTTACTGGCGATTTTGCTATCCTTGCATGCTGAATCGGGCATGCCTGTTCTTTTGCGACAGGATAATCGCCTTTCAATAATATTACGTAGTTTCGTGCGTCGGGTGTCTGAGAGCAGACCGGCGTGCGACCCACAGACAGGGTAACCGCATGGTTTCTGATGCGCTGAACAGGGCGCTGCACACCGGGTACGCGCAGCTTGATCGTATTGCCAAGCTCGACACGCCACTCGGTGAAGATTGGCTGGTGCCGCTGTACGTCACGATCAACGCGCGGCTCGGGCGCAATTTTGAGGTGGTCGTTGACGCGGCGTCGACGCAGGTCAACAAGATCCAGCTCAACGCGCTGATGCGCCAGCCCGTCACGCTCTGGATTCGGCAGACCGATGGCGGCTACTTGCCTATCCACGGCAATGTGCAACGCGCCCGCCGGCTCGGCAGTGATGGGGGCATCACGTATTTTCAGCTTCAGTTTTCGTCGTGGCTCAGCTTCCTCAAGCTCAGCAGCGATCGCCGAGACTGGCAGGAAGCACCCGGCCAGCATGTGTTGTCCGACGTGTTCGACAAGCATCCACAGGCGCAAGGCCACTACAAGTTCGATCTGCGCTCGCCGATTCGTTCGTATTCGCATCGCGTGCAGTGGGAAACGGACTGGAATTTCGTGCACCGGAGCATGGAGGAGGTCGGCGTATTCCCGCGCTTCGATTTCGCAAAAGACGGCAAATCGCATACGGTCGTGATCTCGGACGATTTGTATTTTGCTCCGTCGTTGCCTCAATCGGAGATGATGTTCAGCCGCGCGGGTACGGCGGAAGAATTCGATGGGCTGACGCAATTCAGTGAACAGCAGGAAGTGCAAAGCGCAACGCTCACGATCGGCACGGCCGACTACAAGCGGCCGGACCTGGACAAGCAGGTCAGCATGCCCGCGCTGAATACCGACGAGTTGCCCGGACAGGGGGAGGACTACCTGTACACCGGGTCGCAACGCTGGGCCGACAGCGACATGGGTGATCAGGAGGCGCGCATCCGCACTGATGAGTGGGCATCGCGTGCGAAGCGGTATTTCGCAGTCGGAAGCCCGCGTTACGCGTTGCCAGGCTACTGGTTCAAGTTGACCGGTCATCCGGAATTCGACGCATTGCCCGCCGAGGATCGCGAACTGGCGATCCTCGCGAGCGACTGGCTGATCCAGAACAACGTGCCGGGTATGGAAACGCTTGCACGCTTTCCGCAGAGCCTGCGCGCGCAGGTCGAGCAGGCCAAGGCCGCAGGCGCCGGGACGAACGTGCGTCACACGGACGGCGGTGTCGGGTTCATTCGGGTGGAGATCGAGGCGCAGCGCCGTCGCGCCCCGTTTCGCAGCCCGTTCGAGCATCGCAAGCCAGAGATGCATTTGCAGACGGGGATTGTCAGCGCGCCGGGCAACGAGGAAATCTATACGGACGACGGCAACCGGGTCAAAGTCTGGATGACGTATAGCCGCAAGACTCGTGACGAAAAAGCGTCGGCATGGATACGCGCGGCGATGCCGGATGCGGGCGCAAAGCGCGGCGGCTATTTCCCGCTCCGCAAGGGCGATCAAGTCCTGGTCGGATTCGTGAATGGGGACTGTGACCGTCCAGTGGTCATATCGAGGCTGCATGGCGGCGAGACGATGCCCGTCTGGCACACGCACGGCGTGTTGTCCGGCCTGCGGTCGCGCGAGTACGGCGGCGACGGTTTCAATCAGTTGGTGCTGGATGACTCGACCGGCCAGAACCGGGCGCAGCTCTACACGACGAGTTACGCGTCGCACCTCCATCTGGGCTATTTGATCGAGCAATCGGACAACACGCGTGGGGCCTTCGTCGGCAGCGGCTTCGATCTCAAATCCGAGGCGCACGGTGCGATTCGCGCTGTCCAGGGCTTGTCGATTTCGACGCATCCGGCCGCGGTGCAACCGATGAACGTGTCGCCTGCTACCGATCAACTCGCGGCGGCCGAGGCCGTCTTCGACACGGTTTCGCAGGCGAGCGAAACCAATCGGGCCGAAAGCTTGCAAGACGGCAGCAACGCGCTGAAGGAGTTTACCGAGATGACCCAGCATAGTGTGCCGGGTTCAACGAAGGGCGGTCGCACGGCAGGCGGCGGAACGGGTAGCGCCAATGGGTTTTCGAAGCCGGCGCTGCTGCTGTCGAGTCCTGCGGGCGTCGGATTGTCTACCCAGCAGTCGGTTCACGCGTCGGCGAACCAGCAGGTCAACTTGGTGGCGGGCAAAAATGTCAATTTGGCGGCAGGGAAATCGCTGCTCGCGAGCGTGATGGACAAGATCAGCCTGTTCGCACAAAACCTCGGGATCAAGATCTTTGCGACCAAAGGGCCCATCGAAATTCAGGCCCAGAATGATGAGCTGACGCTGCTGGCGCAACTGGATGTCAAGGTCGAGAGCGCAAGTGGGCGACTGATTCTGCGGGCGGAAAAGGAACTGATCCTGAATGTGGGTGGCTCATACATCAAGATCACGCCGAACATGATCGAGAACGGCACGTCGGGCCAGATTCTCGAGAAATGCGCGTCGTGGGACAAGCCTGGCGCGTCGACCATGACGCTGCGCGACCCGCTCCACGGCACGCCGGTGTCACCGCGCGGCGGTTACGCAGATGATTTCTCCGGCTGATTGCAGGCCGACCGAGTATTCAGACTAGCGATTGCTAGCACCGATTCGAGACACCATGACGAAAAAGCATCCTTCCCAGCAACCGCCAAAGCAGCCCGCGCCCGGACCGAAGCCAGCGGGGCCGGCTCCAGCGCGGGATCAACCCGCTTATAAACCCCTTGCGTGGAGTTTTCCGTTTTCGCCCGCCGGTAAAGAGGACGCGGCGGACCCGATGACCTACATGAAGGCGCTCGCGTCTGCCGAGGATGGTTTTTATCCGCTAGGAGCGAGCGGCATCTGGCATGGCGGCATTCACTTCGATCAGAAGACGGGCAAGGTCCTGAAACAGGAGGAGGGCGTGCGCGCGATCGCGAACGGCGAAGTTGTCGCGTACCGACTCGACTCGAAATATCCGGAGCTGGCCTACCAGGACAAGCGTTTCGCGTTGTACTCGACGGGCTTTGTGCTGGTCCGACATACCCTGCAACTGCCGCCGGTGCCGAAGAAGCCGGACCCGGCACCCTCGAAAGCGGCACCGGCGTCGCAAAAGCCAGCTGCACCCAATGGAGCGTCGGCACCGTCCGGCGCGTCAGGGGCGGCCGCGACGCCACCAGCTCCGGCAAGTCCGCCACCCGACGAGACGTTGACGTTCTTCAGTTTGTACATGCATACACTCGATTGGGCGAGCTATAAGGCGGCGTTCGATCAGGCCAAGACGGCGAAACCCGATCCCAAGGCGCCGCAGATCAAGCCCATGTTGTATTGGGAGGCTGACCGCCATTATCGGGTGCGGGACAAGGATAAGCAGGGGGCTCCGAAACCGAAACCGATCGATCACGATGTGCTCGGCGATTTGATCAACGCTGATTTCGACATGAGCAAGCTGTCACCGGAGCAGCGGGAGGCGGATGAGGCTCCTCCGGAGCCGATCCCGGGCATTCGGGTGCGCATTACGCCCAACGGGAAGATTCTCGGTTTGTTGCCGACAGGCTCGGAACTGACCGTGGACGAAACCGACAACGGCGGCACGCCCGGCTGGGCAAAGATTGGGAAGATCAAGTCCGGTCAACCGGTTGGTCCGATCGTAGGGCAACAACCCTCAGAGCATCTTCCGTGGGGTTACGTATTCGTGAAGGAACTGGAGCCTGTTAGCCAGTCCGGTCCGGTCGATACGGTGGTCGTATTGAAAAAGCCGCATCCGGTCGAGGCCGGTGAAGTGATCGCACATGTCGGCCAATATCAGCGCTACAGGGAAGCGAAACTCACACCGCCGCAACCGAATCGGCCGCTGCTGCATATCGAGGTATTCGCGGGATCTGATCTACCCAAGTTCATCAAGAAGAGTCAGGCTCGAGCGAGAGATTTGACGGACAATGCGTTTCTGGAAATCCTGGCGGGTGCAAAGCTGGTGACGGAAATTCCGCGCCCGGATTACACCCTTGAGAAAGCTGGATTGAAGCTGGCGCCGGTTAGCGACCCGAAATCGCATTGGGTCAAGGTGCAGCCGAAGATCGTGACGATGCCTGCGGCACAGCCAGCCCCGGCCGCGACTGGCAAAGGGAAGTCCAAGTCGAAGCCTGCGAAGAAGCCGACACCGATCGAAACATCGACCGGCGATCCGTTCTGGGTCGACAGCGGTCTGGTCAATCAGATGACAACAGGCGCAGTCCAGGGCTGGAGAGATTTTCCGCTGAAGGTGAGCCGCGCGAATGGTCCGGGGACGGATTTCCGCGTCGTATTCCGGCTGACGGATCTCGACAAATTTGAGGTGCAGAATTTTGCGAGAGAAGAGAAGGACACGAGCGGGAAAGCCAAGCGCTGGTGGAATGTGACGGTTGGCACGAAGGAGGGCGGGACGCGTCAAGGCTGGGTGCGTGAAGAAGACCATCCAAAGGCGAATCTGTGCGGCCCGTGGGATTGGCCAGGATTCGATCTGGCTGACAACAGTTCGATCAAGCCGGTCGACATGTTCAAGCGATATCTGTTCGTCGCGGGACTGGCAATGGGTGACGACCAGCAAGCTTTCAAGCCGAGTGCTGATCAGTTGGCCACCAGCGAGCTCGTCCAGAAGCTGGAGAAGGCAATCGATCGCAATCGTGACGGCAACGTGACGGCGGAGGAACTGGCGGCTGCGCAGCAGACGGAGTGGTTGGCCGAAGCGATTTCGCACTTGATCGTGAAGAGCGAGAGCGAGTGGGGCGGCAATATGGGGAAGTGGGAAGAGATCTTGCCCCATATGAAGCTCGTGCCTTGGAAATGGCGGAACGAGATGGAGCGAATCAAGAAGCTCCAGTGGTGGGAACAGGTCCAAGGTGTGAAGGGCTTCCCGCAGGACCCGGTGCCATGGCATCTTCATCCGATTGGTTTGATTGGGAATTTTGTCAGTAATGTGGAGGTCACTGGAAAGATTGCTTGGGGCGCAAAAGTGTCGAGTGAGTTTAAGCAAAAAGTGATTCGTATTTCTGGTGAGTTGGGCATAAATCCAAGTTACCTAATGTCTGCTATGGCCTTTGAAACCGGGGAGTCGTTTAGGGCGGACATACCAAATGCGGCGGGTAGTGGTGCGGTCGGGCTTATACAGTTTATGCCTAATACGGCTATTGGTTTGGGAACCACTACCGCTCAACTTGCGAAAATGACAAGCGTCGACCAATTGGATTACGTTAAAAAATATTTTATTCCGCGACAGGGGCAATTGCACACATTGGAGGATGTGTATTGCATGATCTTCTATCCTAGTGCAATTGGAAGGCCTAACGATTACATCATCGCCCATAAAAAGAAGATCAATAAGAAGGGGAAGGAGGTCGATGACCCAATTTATTGGCAGAATGCTGGATTCGATACGGAAAACGTCGGGTATATCACGAAATACCAGATATCGAGCAAACTTCGCGATAAGTATGCTAAAGGCATGAGCGCGGGCTGCCTGGGCTAGTTTGGAAATTCATGAGGGGGAATTATTCGGTGAAATATGTACATGGATTGTTGTTTTTAATTTTTGCTGCTGCATCTTCTCCTTGTTTTTCTGAGGGGGTGGGTGAAGTATGGGAGGGGGATTATGAGTATAGTAATTCGTTCTGGGATGGGGTGCAATCCGTCATAACGGACATTAATCTGAAAATCTCCTCGAATGGAGGTTGTTCGGTTTCTTGGGAGGGGTTTCAGAAGGATGAGAAAATTATTTGTTCTGTAGGCAAGGATTCGGTGGGAGGTGGTGTAATCATCAGATTCGTTAGTTATTCAAATGGCGATTCTAAAAATGAATATGGCGTTGAAGTCTACAAGCCCAAGGCGCGTCTGTTTTCGCTTGTTCGACTCAACAAAAATCCGATCATCACGACTTGGGGGGAGGCGTATCGCCCCCCTAAGACAAAGAGGTCTGGGGTTTATTTCAAAAAAATAGATTGATTGCGGTGCTTTCTTAAATCATTCAGTTTTTAATGCGAATATCCGGTTGATTAAATGATGAATCTCATCCGCGTCGGCGATGATACCGACCACGGCGGCAAGGTCGAAACTGGCTCAACGAGTATGCGTTTCGATGGCCGCTTTGTCGCTCGCAAAGGCGATCGGGTGTCTTGTCCGCAACATCCCGACCTATCGCCCAACGTGATCGAGGAGGGCGATTCATCGATGACGGACGACGGCATACCGATTGCACGGCATGGTCACCGAGCAACCTGCGGCTGTCACCTGATTTCGAGCCTCATTTGATTCCTTGCAGAATCGGCGAGCGACCAATACGGAACGCAAAGGGCGTGCCGTTCGCGCGCATGTACTTCGATCCGGATGCGACGGAGGCGCTGGGCGTCGAGCGGCTGCTGCGCACGGTTTGCGAGTGCTTGGTCATCCGGGTACTGTGTAACAGATCGGCGGCCACCATCACGCGCGCGACGGCATTGCAATGGCAAAGCAAAAGACGAAGCTGACGTTCGGTGTTGGCTGTGCAATCAACCGAGACATGTTCTACCTGTCCAGTACTTTGGACGAACTGGAAAAGACCGAAGACACTCCTGTGTCGCGGATGGTGTTCTATCAAGGTCAAACGGCCGACAAATGGTTCTACCATGACCTGCCTGCGTGGCGTGTGGTGTCCACCTGCTATCCCGAGCCCGCGCCAAATAGTGTTCGCAAGATCTATGCATTGAGCGAGCAGGGTGACGTCGAATGCTACAGTCGGGAAGGCTCGGTAACCGAAAAGATTGCAGATGCGGGCCTTGATCCGTCATCGCCCAATTACGGAAACGTTACTCGCATCCGCGAAATTGGCACCCACCTTTATGTTTGCGGATATGTTGGCCAAGTCTACCGGCGAAGTGCACCTTCTGGTTGGGTGCATATTGACGCCCAGATACTCCAGAAACGGGCTGACATCGGCAGCATTGAAGATCCCAGCGAGTTGCTCGCGGCGTTGACCAAATCCACGGGCGAAACAATTGGTTTAACAGACATCAATGGCCTAGATGAAGAATCTATCTACGTAGTCGGCAATGACGGATACATGGCATTCTTTGATGGTGCGAGTTGGAGAGAAATGCCAAAAACAACGGCAGCGCATCTCAATTGCGTGCTGCCGGTCTCAGCAGACACGGTCTGGGTTGCTGGAAGCAAAGGAACTCTACTCAAGGGTAGTATCCAGTCCGGCTTTAGCGCTGTAGCCCGCAAGAGTCTCAGTATCGATTTTTATTCACTTGCATGGTTCAACGATCGGCTTTTCATTGGTGCCGGCGACGGCATCTATGAACTTGACGAGAACGGTCCGCAAAGGTTGATGGTAAGCGATAAATTCTCCCTCGACGGTGTTACGACTATCGAAGCGAAGGACGGCGTTTTATGGGTGTTGGCGTCTCGGAGACTCGCTCGGTTCGATGGAGCCCAGTGGGAGGTTTTCGAGAACCCGCACAATCTCCCTTGATGGCGAGTATGGTCACATAGATCGCACGAATCTCGATTTGCATGAACGGCGAGGCCATGGAACTCGTCAGGTGCGGGGAAAGTCATAGGCGGGTCAAAGCATGACGAAGAACCGCAGCCGAGCAGGATTGCCAAAATCAACGCTGCTGCCGCTGCAGGCCGAGAAGGTGCGAGCATTGTCCATTGACCCGTGCCTCCTCCTTGTTAGGATAGATCGTGTCCACGAAAGCGGGTCATCTCCAAGATTCGATTTCGAAAATCTAACCGACTGCTCTGCGGAACTGACCTGCAATGACCGTCGCGCCGTCGCGAAGTGCGTCGAGGGTATCTGCCCACGTCTGCATCATTTTTGCACGGTTCTCAAGGTGAGCAGCGTGGTTATATGTCCCTCTGACTTTGTTCTGGTCGATATGCGCGAGTTGGCGTTCGATCCAGTCGGACGGGTAGCCACGTTCGTTCAGTTGGGTGCTGCCAGTGGTGCGGGTCGCGTGCGGGCTGTACTTTCCCGACCAACCTAGCGTCTTTAGCGCTTGGCGGAGAGCTGCCGTGGTCATCGGTCTTGACCTGTCGTCACGGTTGGGGAAAACAAACTGCTCATTCCCGATAGCATCATGAAGCGCGCGCTGGGCTTTGAGACACTCAATAGCCTGCCTTGGCAGGGGAACAATATGTTCCGCTCTCATTTTCATTCTTCCCGCCGGAATGCGCCAGATACCAATGTCTAGGTCAAACTCGTCCCATTTGGCCTCGACAACTTCATTCGGCCGGCAAAGAGTCAGCCACATCAGTCTGAAAGCCGCGGTGGTCTGATAGTTGGCATCGTAGCTCGCGAGATCCCGCATAAGTTGCCCTATCTCTGCCGTCCCCAATGGGCGCTTATGTTGAGTCTTATTGGGTGGCAACGCTTTCCGTACCGGATGCACGGGGTCAACCTCTGCCCGTAGTGTCGCAATCGCTAGTTCAAATACACCGGACATCGCTCGTTTGGCCTCGGCAGCCACGGTTGGGCCGTTCTTTTCGGACGCGTGTTGCAAAATTTTCAGGATGTGAGCGGGAGTGATGCTGCTCACGGGCAGCTTGCCAATTGACGGAAACACAACGCGTTCTAGGGTGTCAAGCCGTCGGGCCTTTGTATTCTTTTGCCAGTCCTTCATGGCCAGCCATTCTTTCGCGACTACTTCGAATGTAACGGCATTCGCCAATTCCCGGCGGACACGATCAGCCTGTCGCTCATGAGCGGGATTCTTCCCCTGTTTCACCAAGTCACGAGCACGTTGCCGTTCTTGTCGTGCATCAGCAAGACTTATGGCCGGATAGTCTCCGATAGTGTATGTGCTCTCCTTGCCACCTAGCTCGTAGCGATATCGCCAGATCTTCCCCTTGTTCTGCGGTTTGACTTCAAGGTAGAGCCCTTTGCCATCCGTGAGCTTGTAGGGCTTGTCCTTCGACTTTGCGTTTCGGCATTGCGTATCGTTGAGCATTGTGCCACCTATACCCGGTTTTTTCTGAGTTATGGTGGATCATACCCGGTTCGTTACCCGGATTCCACTTGGAGGGGGATGGATGCGATTGGCAAGCTTGGAAAGAAAAAAGCCCGCTGGAGGCGGGCTTGAGGGGAGTCTTAGATCGCTGTAGATGCCCCTGGACGGGACAATTTGTTTAGACGTTGAACAGGAAGTTCATCACGTCGCCATCATGCACGACGTATTCCTTGCCTTCCGCGCGCATCTTGCCGGCTTCCTTCGCGCCCTGTTCACCCTTGTACGCGATGAAGTCGTCGAACGCGATCGTCTGCGCGCGAATGAAGCCGCGCTCGAAGTCGGTGTGGATCACGCCGGCCGCCTGCGGGGCCGTATCGCCGACGTGGATCGTCCACGCGCGCACTTCCTTCACGCCCGCGGTGAAGTAGGTCTGCAGGCCGAGCAGCTTGAAGCCCGCGCGGATCACGCGGTCGAGGCCCGGCTCGTCCATGCCCATGTCGGCGAGGAACGCTTCCTTGTCCGCGTCGTCGAGATCGGCGATTTCCGCCTCGATCGCCGCGCACACCGCCACGACCGGCGCGTTCTCGCTTTCCGCGTACTTGCGTACCGCGTCGAGGTGCGGGTTGTTCTCGAAGCCGTCGTCCTTCACGTTCGCGACGTACATTGCCGGCTTCGCGGTGATCAGGCAGAACGGCTTGAGCAGCGCCTGTTCGTCGTCGGACAGCGCGAGGCCGCGCACGGCCTTGCCCTGGTCGAGTTGCGCGCGCACCTTGTCGAGCACCGCGACGAGCTTCGCCGCTTCCTTGTCGTTGCCCGACTTGGCGGCCTTCGAGTAGCGCGTGAGTGCCTTCTCGACGGTGCCGAGGTCGGCGAGCGCGAGTTCGGTATTGATCACCTCGATGTCGTCGATCGGGCTCACCTTGCCGGCGACGTGGATGACGTTCTCGTCCTCGAAGCAGCGCACGACGTGCGTGATCGCGTCGGTTTCGCGAATGTTCGCGAGGAACTGGTTGCCGAGACCTTCGCCCTTGCTCGCGCCCGCGACGAGGCCCGCGATGTCGACGAATTCGACGACGGCCGGCACGACGCGCTCGGGGTTGATGATCTCGGCGAGCGCCTTCAGGCGCGTGTCCGGCACTTCGACGACGCCGACGTTCGGCTCGATCGTGCAGAACGGATAGTTCTCGGCGGCGATGCCGGCCTTGGTCAGCGCATTGAACAGGGTGGACTTGCCGACGTTGGGCAAGCCGACGATGCCGCATTTGAGGCTCATGGAATCCTTCGAACGGGTGAAGCGGCGCGGCCGGGCGGGGCGCGGCGGCGCGGGACAAGGGGGCGGCCGTCGCATCGCGCGACGAGCCGGCGTTCAAAGGCGCTATTGTACCGTGCCGCCGCGGCGGTTTCCGGGCATCGGCCGAACGGACGGCGCCGCGCGACCGTCCGCGACGGCGCTATCCGACGATTCCCCTGATTTCCCGCAAAGTCCGGCCGCGTAAGGGTTTGGCCCCGCGGCTATAATGCCCGCCATGACTGCCCACCACACCTTCGACGTCGCCGTGGTCGGCGGCGGGCTCGTCGGCAAGACGGCCGCGCTCGCGCTGACCCAATCCGGCTACAAGACCGCGTTGCTCGCCCAGCCGGCGACGCCGCGCCCCGCCGACCTCGCGTTCGACACGCGCATCTACGCGCTGTCGTCCAGCTCGCAGGCGCTGCTCGAACGGCTGCGCGTCTGGCAGGCGCTCGATCACGGCCGGCTTGCCCCCGTCTACGACATGCGCGTCCACGGCGACGCGCACGCCGAACTCCATTTCTCCGCGTACCAGGCGTCGGTGCCGCAGCTCGCGTGGATCGTCGAATCGTCGCTGATCGAGACCTCGCTCGACGCCGCGCTGCGGTTCCAGCCGAACCTGACGTGGTTCGACGCGCGCGCGCAGGGTTTCGACGTGCGCGACGACGCGGCCGTGCTCACGCTGTCGTCCGGGCAGGTGCTCGAAGCCGACCTGGTCGTCGGCGCGGACGGCGCGCATTCGTGGGTCCGCTCGCAAATGGGGGCCAAGGTGGAGCGGCGCGACTACCGGCAGACGGGCGTCGTCGCGAATTTCAAGGCGTCGCTGCCGCACCGCGAGACCGCGTATCAATGGTTCCGCGACGGCGAGATCGTCGCGCTGCTGCCGCTGCCGGACGGCCACGTGTCGCTCGTCTGGTCGGCGCACACCGCGCATGCGGACCAGTTGCTGACGCTCGATCCCGCGCAGCTCGCGGCCGAAGTCGAGCGGGTCTCGCACGGGCAGGTCGGCACGCTCGAATGCGTGACGCCGGCGGCCGGCTTCCCGCTCGCGCTGCAGACCGTCGACAAGCTGATCGCGCCGCGCGTCGCGCTGGTCGGCGACGCCGCGCACCTGATCCATCCGCTCGCGGGCCAGGGGATGAACCTCGGGCTGCGCGACGTCGCCGCGCTCGCCGATGCGATCGCAAGCAAGGAGAGCTTCCGCAACCTCGGCGATACCGTGCTGCTGCGCCGCTACGAGCGGTCGCGCCGCGAGGACATCCGCGCGCTGATGATCGCGACCGACGGCCTGCAGCGGCTGTTCGCGGCGCCCGGCCCGTTCGCGAAGGCGGTGCGCAACGCGGGCATGGCGTTCGTCGGCGCGCAGCCGCTCGTCAAGCGCTGGCTCGTGTCGGCCGCGCTGGGTTGAGCGAACCTTCGTACACTTCCCGGGTCGGAGTCGGTTCCGTTACGGCGTACACTGTGCCGTGCACTCCGAATGAGCTGAAGGAAGACCTCGATGAAAAAAACGATCCGCATCGCCTCGCTGGCGCTGGCCGTCGCCGCGGCGACGCTGGGCTGCACCGCGCAGGCTGACCAGACCACCGACAAGCTGAAAGCGACGCTGCAGACCCGTCTCGGCAGCGACGCGCCGATCAAGAGCGTGGCGAAATCGCCGGTCGCCGGCCTGTACGAAGTGAATCTCGGCTCGCAGATCATCTACAGCGACGCGTCCGGCGACTATGTGCTGCTCGGCGATCTCGTCGACACGAAGACGCGCAAGAACCTGACCGAGGCGCGCCTCGCCGAAATCAACAAGATCGACTTCGCGAGCCTGCCGCTCGCCAATGCGATCAAGGTCGTGAAGGGCAACGGCGCGCGCAAGATCGCCGTGTTCTCCGATCCGAACTGCCCGTACTGCAAGAAGCTCGAGACGACGCTGCAGTCGGTCGACAATGTGACGGTCTATACGTTCCTGTATCCGGTGCTGTCGCCGGATTCGACCGCGAAGTCGAAGGCGATCTGGTGCGCGACCGACCGCGCGAAGACGTGGGAGGGCTGGATGCTCGACCATCGCGTGCCGACGAGTGCCGCGAGCTGCGACACGAGCGCGCTCGACAAGAACCTCGCGCTCGGCCGCGGGATGAACGTCACCGGCACGCCGACGATCTTCCTGCCGGACGGCCGCCGCCTGCCGGGCGCCGTGTCCGCCGAGCAGTTGAATCAGGCGCTCGCTTCGAACAAGTAACCGATTGATGCGCCGGGCCGCCAGGCCCGGCCGGCGAGGGGCGCACGGGGTTTCTGCCCGGCGCCTCTCGTCGTTTCTGACGCCGCCTCCCCGACCGATTCCGACGATGAAAACGCCGATCCGCTATTCGATTGCCCCGAAAGATCCTGCCGCGCACCTGTTCGAGGTGTCGGTGACGGTCGCCGATCCCGACCCCGAAGGGCAGCGGTTCTCACTGCCGGTGTGGATTCCGGGCAGCTACCTCGTGCGCGAGTTCGCGCGCAATATCGTGACGCTGCAGGCGTTCAACGAGGCCGGCCGCAAGGTGCGCATCGCGAAGACCGACAAGCGCAGCTGGCAGGCCGCGCCGGTGCAGGGCGCGCTGACGCTGCGCTACGACGTCTACGCGTGGGACCTGTCGGTGCGCTCCGCGTACCTCGACGACACGGGCGGCTTCTTCAACGGCACGGCGGTGTTCCTGGGCGCCGTCGGCCACGAGGATGCGCCGTGCGAGGTGGAGATCGCGAAGCCCGCGGGCACGGCGCTCCGCACGTGGCGCGTCGCAACCGCGCTGCCGGAGGCGCGCGGCACGAAGCGCTACGCGTTCGGCGCGTATCGCGCATCGAACTATGACGAGCTCGTCGATCATCCGGTGACGATCGGCGAATTTGCGCTCGGCACGTTCGACGCGCACGGCGTGCCGCACGACATCGTGGTCGCGGGGCGCGTGACGCAGCTCGACATGGAGCGGCTGCGCACCGACCTGAAGCGCGTGTGCGAAGCGCAGATCGCGCTGTTCGAGCCGAAGTCGAAGAAGGCGCCGATGGACCGCTACGTGTTCATGACGCTCGCGGTCAGCGACGGCTACGGCGGCCTCGAGCATCGCGCCTCGACCGCGCTGATCTGCAATCGCACCGATCTGCCGGTGAAGGGCCGCCCGGAAGCGTCGGAAGGCTATCGCACGTATCTCGGCCTGTGCAGCCACGAGTACTTCCACACGTGGAACGTGAAGCGCATCAAGCCGGCGGCCTTCGTGCCGTATGACCTCGCGCAGGAAAACTACACGTCGCTGCTGTGGCTGTTCGAAGGCTTCACGTCGTATTACGACGACCTGATGCTGGTGCGCAGCGGGCTGATGTCGCAGGCCGAATATTTCGCGGCGCTCGGCCGCACGATCGGCGGCGTGCAGCGCGGCACCGGCCGCCTGAAGCAGAGCGTCGCCGAAAGCTCGTTCGACACGTGGATCAAGTACTACCGGCAGGACGAGAACGCGACGAATGCGATCGTCAGCTACTACACGAAGGGTTCGCTCGTCGCGCTCGCGTTCGATCTCGCGATTCGCGCGCAGACTCGCCAGCGCAAGTCGCTCGACGACGTGATGCGGCTGCTGTGGCAGCGCTACGGCCGCGACTTCTATCACGGCAAGCAGGCCGGCGTCGGCGAGGATGAAGTCGCGGCGCTGATCGAGGAAGCGACCGGCGTCGCGCTCGGCCGCCTGTACGCCGATGCGGTGCACGGCACGCGCGACCTGTCGCTCGCCGACCTGCTCGCGCCGTTCGGCGTGACCCTCGAGCCGGATCTTGGCGTGAACGGCGCGCAGGCGAAGCCGACGATCGGCGCGCGCCTGCGCGGCGGCGCGGACTGCACGCTGGCGGCAGTCTACGAGAGCGGCGCCGCGTACCGCGCGGGGCTGTCGGCCGGCGACACGCTGATCGCGCTCGACGGGCTGCGCGTGACCGGCACGAACCTCGATGCGCTGCTCGCGCGCTACCGGCCGGGCGACAAGGTCGAGATTCACGCATTCCGCCGCGACGAGCTGCGCACCGCGAAGCTGAAGCTCGACGGCCCCGAGGTTGCGCGCTACAAGCTCACCGCCGCGGCGAAGCCGGCGGCGCAGCGCACCGCGCGGGAAGCCTGGCTGAAGGGCTGAGCGGGCGGGCTCCAGCAATCAGGGCGCAATGAGGGCTCAATCAGGCATTGTTCTGCTGCTGCAACAATCCGTCGCCCTGAACCTGCTTTTTCGGGATGAGGGCGCCGAGCACAATGGCGTCACTCGCGCTGCACAAGCGCAGACCAACTGGAGCCCGACATGACGACCATTCTGCAAATCAATTCCGCAGCGCGTACGCAAGGCGCGCAGTCCACGCTGCTGGCCAATGAACTGACGGCAAAGCTGCAACAATCGAACCCCGGCGCGAAGGTCGTGGTCCGCGATCTGCTGGCCGATGCGCTGCCGCATCTCGACGAATCCGTGCTCGGCGCGTTCTTCACGCCGGCCGACCAGCGCAGCGCGGAGCAAAATGCGATCGTCGCGAAGAGCGATGCGCTGATCGCCGAGCTGCAAGCGGCAGACGTCATCGTGATCGGCGCGCCGATGTACAACTTCGGCATCTCGTCGCAGCTGAAGACGTACTTCGACTGGATCGCACGCGCCGGCGTCACGTTCCGCTACACCGAGAACGGCCCGGAAGGCCTGATCAAGGGCAAGAAGGTGCACGTGGTGACGGCGCGCGGCGGCAAGTACCTCGGCACGCCTAACGACAGCCAGACCCCGTTCCTGCGCACGTTCCTCGGCTTCCTCGGCATGACCGACGTGAACTTCATTCATGCGGAAGGCCTGAACCTGGGGCCGGATGCGCAGAGTGCGGCGCTCGCCAGCGCACGCGAGGCGATCGCCGCCGCGTAATGCGGGTTGGCCGGTTGCGACGGGCGCGATGCGTCCGTCCTCCCGGACGATAAAAAACGCCGCGCACCGGAAGGTGCGCGGCGTTTTTGCATGTGGGCCGGAAGCGCGGCGGCGTTACGCGAACGTCTCGGCCTCGTCCGGCAGGCGCCAGTCGATCGGCGCGCGATCGTGCGCCGCGAGGTAATCGTTCGCGAGCGCGAAATGGCGGCAGCCGAGGAAGCCGCGATGCGCGGACAGCGGCGACGGATGCGGCGCCTCGAGCACGCAATGCGCGTTCGCGTCGAACAGCGCGCGCTTGGCCTGCGCGTGCGCGCCCCACAGCATGAACACCAGCCCGCGATGGCGGTTCGCCAGCTCGTGGATCAGCGTGTCCGTGCATTGCTCCCAGCCGCGTTTCGCATGGCTGGCCGCCGCGCCGCGCTCGACCGTCAGCACGGTGTTGAGCAGCAGCACGCCCTGGCGCGCCCACGAGTCGAGGCAACCGTGGCGCGGCGTGTCGTGGCCGAAGTTCGCGGCGATTTCCTTGAAGATGTTGCGCAGCGACGGCGGCGGCTTGACCGCCGGCGGCACCGAGAACGCGAGGCCGTGCGCCTGCGGCGTGCCGCGGTCGTCGCCGTGATACGGGTCCTGGCCGAGGATCACGACTTTTACGTCGTCCGGGCTCGTGAGCCGCAGCGCGCGGAACACGTCGGTCGGATAGACGGTCTTGCCGGCGGCGCGTTCGCTGTCGACGAAGCGGCACAGCGGGCCATAGGCGTCGCTGGCGACGAACGGCGCGAGGACCCCGCGCCATGCGTCCGGCAGCGCGTCGAATTGGGCGGCGAGATGCTGGATGTCGCCCGGCGTCGCGGCCGAGGTGGCCGACGTGACGACAGGCGCCGGAGTAGCGGGGGCGGCGGCCGTGGATGACGGGGAGCCGGCGGGTGTATCGGTGACGAGATCGTCGAACAGCGACGCCTGTTGAGGCGCGCGGGAAGTCTTACGGGTTGCCATGCGTGATTATTGCGCGCGCAGCCGGTAGCCGCGCTGCGCCTTGCTGATGTTGTCGGGGGCGAGGCCGGGCAGCGCTTGCTGCAACTCGGCGGCGAGCGTCGCGAGCGCCGACTCCGGGCCGTCGATCAGTTCGAGTTCGATTTCGCTGATCGGTTCATGGCGCGTTTCGCTTTCCGCCTGAACGACGATCTCGCCGAGATCCACCGCCGCTTCGACGATCGCGCCGCCGATCGCGATGCGCCACAGCGTGCGCGTGAAATCGGTGCGGAATAGCGCGTGCAGCGCGGGCGCCGCGCCGCGCAGCGCGTCGGCGGCTTCAGCCACGTCGCACGCTGCGACGAGCGCGTCGATCTCGAGCGCGTCGCCGGCCACCGGCAGCTCCCATTCGTGACGCCGATGCAGCCCGCCCTCCGCGGTGCCGACCGTCTTGAACGTCTGCAGCCAGCCGTGCGGCGCGCGGCGGACCCGCACCGCGCTCTTCGAGCGGGCGAGCGCGAGATCCGGCGTGTCGTAATAGACGTTCGCGAGCGCGATCTCGCGGCCGGGCTCGCCGGTCAGCGTCGCGAAGAATTGCTGCGCGGCTGCGGCCTGTCCGGCCGGCAGCGCGAGCTTGATTTCCTTTTCGATCGCCATCAGAAGAACATCCGCGCGAGCTCTTCGCCCGGGTGCTCGGCGCGCATGAACGCCTCGCCGACGAGGAACGTGTTCACGTTCGCCGCGCGCATCGTATCGACGTCGATGCGCGACAGGATGCCCGACTCGGTCACGACGATCCGGTCCGGCGGGATCATGTCGAGCATGTCGAGCGTGGTCCGGATCGACGTTTCGAACGTGCGCAGGTTGCGGTTGTTGATGCCGAGGAGCGGTGTCTTGAGCGTCAGCGCCTGCTCCATCTCGTCGCGGTCGTGTACTTCGACCAGCACGGCGAGACCGAGCGAGTGCGCGTACGCCTCCAGATCCTGCATCAGCGGCGTGTCGAGCGCGGCGGCGATCAGCAGGATCGCGTCGGCGCCCATCGCGCGCGCTTCGAGGATCTGGTACGCGTCGACGATGAAGTCCTTGCGCAGCACCGGCAGCGTGCAGGCCGCGCGCGCTTCCTCCAGATAGCGGACGCCGCCCTGGAAGAACTGCTCGTCGGTCAGCACCGACAGGCAAGCGGCGCCGTGCGTCGCGTACGACCGCGCGATGTCGGCCGGCACGAAATGCTCGCGCAGCACGCCTTTCGACGGGCTGGCCTTCTTGATTTCGGCGATCACGGCGGGCTGGCCGGCCGCATGCTTCGCGCGCAGCGCGCCGACGAAGTCGCGCAGGTCGCGCGCGGACGCGTCCAGCTTCAGCGCTTCGAGCGGCGTGCTGCGCATGGCCGCGGCGACTTCTGCGCGCTTGACGGCAATGATTCGTTCGAGGATGTCGCTCATGGGAGTCTCGTGCTTGATTCGGTTTCGAAAGGGCGGATCAGCGCTTGAACTGCTGCGTGAAGCGCACCAGCTCGTCGACCTTCGTGCGCGCCTTGCCGCTCGCGATCGCCTCGCGGGCGAGCTGGATGCCGTCGGCGATCGACGCGGCGACGTTCGCCGCATACAGCGCGGTGCCCGCATTCAGCGTGACGATCTCGCGCGCGACGCCCGGCTGGTTGTCGAGCGCGCCAAGCAGCATCACGCGCGATTCGTCGGCATTTTCCACCTTCAGCGAGCGGTTCGACACCATCTGCAGGCCGAAGTCCTCCGGATGGATCTCGTACTCGTGCACCTCGCCGTCGCGCAGCTCGCCGACGAGCGTCGCGGCGCCGAGCGACACCTCGTCCATCCCGTCCTTGCCGTATACGACGAGCACGTGCTGCGCGCCGAGACGCTGCATCACGCGCACCTGGATGCCGACGAGGTCCGGGTGGAACACGCCCATCAGCTGGTTCGGCGCGCCTGCCGGATTGGTCAGCGGGCCAAGGATGTTGAAGATCGTCCGCACGCCGAGCTCGCGGCGCACCGCTGCGATGTTCTTCATCGCCGGATGGTGGTTCGGCGCGAACATGAAGCCCATCCCGGTCTCGGCGATCGACGCGGCCACCTGGTCCGGCTGCAGGTCGATGTTGACGCCGAGCGCCTCGAGCACGTCGGCGCTGCCGGACTTGCTCGACACGCCGCGGTTGCCGTGCTTCGCGACCTTCGCGCCGGCCGCGGCCGTGACGAACATCGTCGCGGTCGAGATGTTGAACGTGTGCGAGCCGTCGCCGCCGGTGCCGACGATGTCGACGAAATTCGAGTTGTCCGCCACGTGCACGTGGTTCGCGAATTCGCGCATCACGGTCGCGGCGGCGGTGATTTCGCCGATCGTTTCCTTCTTCACGCGCAGGCCGGTGATGATCGCGGCGGCCATCACCGGCGACATGTCGCCGCGCATGATGAGCCGCATCAGGTGCAGCATCTCGTCGTGGAAGATCTCGCGGTGCTCGATCGTGCGCTGCAGCGCCTCCTGTGGGGTGATCGTCATCGTGAGTCTCCGGTCAGGCAGTGTGCGCGGCGGCGGCGCGCGTCTCTTTCAGGAAGTTTTCGAGCAGCGCATGGCCGTGCTCGGACAGGATCGATTCCGGATGGAACTGCACGCCTTCGATCGGCAGCGTCTTGTGGCGCACGCCCATGATCTCGCCGTCGTCGGTCCACGCGGAGATCTCGAGGCAGTCCGGCAGCGATTCGCGCTCGATCGCGAGCGAGTGGTAGCGCGTGACGTCGAAGTGCTTCGGCAGGTCCGCGAACACGCCGCGGCAGTCGGTTTCGATCCGGCTCACCTTGCCGTGCATGATGGTCTTCGCGCGCACGACGCGGCCGCCGAACGCTTCGCCGATCGCCTGGTGGCCGAGGCACACGCCGAGGATCGGCTTCTTGCCCGCGAATTCGCGCAACACGTCGAGCGTGATGCCCGCGTGCTGCGGATTGCTCGGCCCGGGCGACAGACAGATCGCAGCGGGATTCAGGCGCGCGATTTCGTCGAGCGTGATCTCGTCGTTGCGATAGGTGCGCACGTCCTCGCCCAGTTCGCCGAAGTACTGGACCAGGTTGTAGGTGAACGAGTCGTAGTTGTCGATCATGAGCAGCATGGTCAGTCTCCGGTCAGAAGTCGCTGTCGAGGCCGTCTTGGACCTGTTCGGCCGCACGCAGAACCGCGCGCGCCTTGTTCTCGGTCTCTTGCCATTCGGATTCGGGCACCGAATCCGCGACGACGCCGGCCGCCGCTTGCACGTACAGGTTGCCGTTGTGGATCAGGCCGGTGCGGATCGCGATCGCGAGATCCATCTCGCCCGAGAACGACAGGTAGCCGACGGCGCCGCCGTACAGCCCGCGCTTGACCGGCTCGAGCTCGTCGATCAGCTCCATCGCGCGCACCTTCGGCGCGCCCGACAGCGTGCCGGCCGGGAACGTCGCGCGCAGCACGTCGTAATTCGTCATGCCGGGCTTCAGCTTGCCCTCGACCGAGCTGACGATGTGCTGCACGTGCGAGTACTTCTCGATCACCATCTTGTCGGTCACCTGGACCGAGCCGATTTCCGCGATGCGGCCCACGTCGTTGCGCGCGAGGTCGATCAGCATCACGTGCTCGGCGATCTCCTTCGGATCGTTGAGCAGTTCGGTCGCGAGCTCCGCGTCGCGTTCGGGCGTGTTGCCGCGCGGCCGCGTGCCGGCGAGCGGGCGGATCGTGACGATCTGGTCGTCGCCGCGCTTCTCCTGGCGCACGAGGATTTCCGGCGATGCGCCGACCACGTGGAAATCGCCGAAGTTGTAGTAATACATGTACGGCGACGGATTCAGCGAGCGCAGCGCGCGATACAGCGACAGCGGATTGTCGCGATACGGCTTCGTCAGGCGCTGGCCAACCTGGATCTGCATCAGCTCGCCGGCCGCGATGTATTCCTTCGCCTGGCGCACGGCGGCCAGATAGTCTTCCTTCTTGAACTCGCGGAACGTCTCGGTGCGCACGCTCGGCGACGTGACGGGCGGCTGCACGGTCGCGCGCAGCCGCTGCTTCAGCTCGCGCAGGCGCTGCTTCGCCTTCGCGTATGCCTCGGGCTGGCCCGGATCGGCGTAGATGATCAGGTACAGCTTGCCCGCCAGGTTGTCGATGACGGCGACTTCCTCCGTCAGCAGCAGCTGGATGTCGGGCAGGCCGAGATCGTCGCGCGGCGCGGTGTGCGCGAGCTTCTTCTCGATGTAGCGCACCGCGTCGTAGCCGAAGTAGCCGGCGAGACCGCCGCAGAAGCGGGGCAGGCCCGGACGCTGCGCCACCTTGAAGCGCGCCTGGAACGCCGCGATGAATTCGAACGGATCGCCGTCGTGCGTCTCGACGACCTGGCCGTCGCGCACCACTTCGGAAACGCCGGCGCGAGCGCGCACGAGCGTGCGCGCCGGCAGGCCGATGAACGAGTAGCGGCCGAAGCGTTCGCCGCCGACCACCGATTCGAGCAGGAACGAGTTGGCGCCGGTGCGTTCTGGCTGCGCCAGCTTCAGGTAGAGGGACAGCGGCGTTTCGAGATCGGCCAGGGCTTCCGCGATCAGCGGAATGCGGTTGTAGCCTTCGTTCGCGAGCGATTGGAATTCGAGTTCGGTCATGTTCCGGTCCTGTTCTGGACGAGCGGCGGGATGCGCCGGGGATCACGTGGTGCTGCGCGGGCGCTGTCGGCGGAACGGCGGTCGATCGTGGTGTGCCTGGTGCCGGCGGGCGGGTTCCGGAGCGCGAGCGTCGCGAGCCTGCGACCGTCCCTGAACGCAAGCGTTCGGGTGCGGTAGGACTCGAGGTGGTGCGGCGATCGGCGCGCGGATGCGCAGCGAGACAAAAAACGGCGCTGAAGACGTGCTTCAGCGCACCTCATCGAAGAGGTTAGCGTGACCAGCGACGCCAGGGCCAGGCTCCCCGGTCGATGCTGCTCAGACTCCGTTTTTTGTTCAGAAACATGCGGATGGAAGAATTAGATCAGACGGTTGGCCGGCCGGCGTTGTGCGCGGCGATCGCGCGGGCTGCGACCAGCAACGAGCCGACTATACCATCCGAATTTATCGTTTGTATAGCCTTGCCATGGTTGTAGCCGTACGGCACCGTCAGCGTCGCCATGCCCGCCGCGCGGCCCGCGAGCGCGTCGTTTTCCGAGTCGCCGATCGCCACCGCGACGTCCGGCGCGACGCCGAGTGCATCGCACGCGGTCAGCATCGGCAGCGGGTCGGGCTTCTTGCGCGGCACGCTGTCGCCGCCGAGCACGATGCCGAAGCGGTCGATCAGCCCGTATTGCTCGAGCAGTTCGATCGCGAAGCGGTGCGGCTTGTTGGTCACGCACGCGAGCTTGATGCCGTCGGCGCGCAGCGCGTCGAGACCGGCCGCGACGTCCGGGTAGAGGCGCGTGTGGCGGCCGTTGATCTTCGCGTATTCGGCCTGGTAGATCGCGAGCGCGTCGTCGAAGCGCGCGTGCGCTTCGTCTGCGGAAAAGCGCGGTTTCAGCACGCTCTGGATCAGATGCTCGGAGCCCTTGCCGACGTAGCCGATCACTTCGTCGCGCGACGTCGCCGGCGCATCGAGCTTCGCCAGCATGTGGTTCAGGCCGACGGTGAAATCGTCGGCGGTATCGACCATCGTGCCGTCGAGGTCGATCAGCGCCGCGTCGATGCGCGGCGCAGCGAAGTGGATCGGCGCGGCCGGCTTAGGCGCGGCCGGCTTAGGTGCGGCCGGCTTAGGTGCGGCCGGCTTAGGCGCGGCCGGATGCGCTTCGGATGGGTTCGATTCGCTCACGGCGTCAGCTCCGCGTGACTGTCGCGAGCTGGCTGCGCATCTCGTCGATCACCTTGCGGTAGTCAGGCTTGCCGAAGATCGCCGAGCCCGCGACGAAGGTATCCGCGCCGGCCGCCGCGATTTCCGCGATGTTGTCGGCCTTCACGCCGCCGTCGACCTCGAGCAGGATCTCGCGGCCGGTGCGTTCCGTGTAGGCGTCGATGCGCGCGCGCGTCTCGCGCAGCTTGTTCAGCGTTTCCGGAATGAACGACTGGCCGCCGAAGCCCGGGTTCACCGACATCAGCAGCACGAAGTCGAGACGGTCCATTACGTAGTCGAGATAGTTCAACGGCGTCGCCGGGTTGAACACGAGGCCGGCCTTGCAGCCGTGGTCGCGGATCAGCGACAGCGTGCGGTCGATGTGATCGGAGCCTTCCGGGTGGAAGCTGATCAGGTTCGCGCCCGCTTTCGCGAAATCGGGCACGATCCGGTCGACCGGGCGCACCATCAGGTGCACGTCGATCGGCACCTGCACGTGCGGACGGATCGCTTCGCAGACGAGCGGGCCGATCGTCAGGTTCGGGACGTAATGGTTGTCCATCACGTCGAAGTGGATCCAGTCGGCGCCGGCGGCGACCACGTTGCGGACTTCTTCGCCGAGCCGTGCGAAGTCGGCCGACAGGATGCTGGGAGCGATGCGGAATTGAGTCATGGCTGAGGAGCGGGGACGGTGCGGCGCAAAAGTGCCATTCTACCGCCGGGCGGCGCCGTGCGCGGTTGCGGGTCGGTGCCGCATGAAGCAGAATGCCGAACCAAAGCGGCGCGTCCGCGGCCCCGCGTCGCACGATGCTGGCGCGGGCCGGTCACTACCCAGCGGAATCACCATGAGTCAGTATCAGTTCACCGTGACGGTGAAAACCAGCTACTTGCCGGAACAATCCGACCCCGAACGCCGTCAATACGCATTCGCGTACACGCTGACGATCCGCAACAGCGGGCAGGTCGCGGCGCAGCTGATCGCGCGTCACTGGATCATCACGGACAGCGAGAGCCACGTGCAGGAAGTGAAGGGGCTGGGCGTCGTCGGCCACCAGCCGCTGCTGCAGCCGGGCGAGCAGTTCGAATACACGAGCTGGGCCGTGATCGCGACGCCGGTCGGCACGATGCGCGGTTCGTACTTCTGCGTTGCCGAGGACGGCGAGCGCTTCGACGCGCCGATCGACGAGTTCGCGCTGCACATGCCGCGCACGCTCCATTGAGCGTGCACGGCGCGGCGCGCTCAGCGGGACGGGCGGTCGTTGTTGCGGGCGTGCTTCTTCCGGCCCGAGGCTGTCCACGCGACGATGAAGATCAGCAGGGCGAGCGCGAGGAAGGCTTCCAGCGCGAAGATGAGCATCGGATATTGGTCGAGAAGATCTGACATGGCGGTTTCCATCAAGAACGAACATTGTATGTGGTTTGGTCCCCGGTTAGCGGGCTGGGCGGCGGCGGTCGCGACGGCGGCGCTGCTTGCAGCGTGCGGCGGCGCGCCGCCGCGGACGTCTTCCCTGAAGCCTCCGACCGGCGCCGCGATCGTGCCGGGGCAAGTCGCCGCCACGCGGCTGACGCCGGTTGCCTGGCAGCAGGTGCCGGGCTGGCAGGACGACTCGCTGATCGGCGCGACGGTCGCGCTGCGGCAGAACTGCGCGCGGCTGGCGCGCCAGGCCGCATGGCAGCGCGCGTGCGCGGCAGCCGAGCGGCTCGACGAGCTCGACGTCAGCAGCGCGCGCGCGTTCTTCGAAACGTATTTCACGCCGTTCCAGTTCGCGAACAGCGACGGCACGCTCGATGGCCTCGTCACCGGCTATTACGAGCCGCTGCTGCGCGGCTCGCGCGTGCGGCGCGGGTCGTATCAGACCGCGCTCTACCGCTGGCCTGCCGGCTATCGCGCGGGCGCCGCGCTGCCGGCGCGGGCGCAGCTCGAGCGCGCAGGCGTCCTGAACGGCAACGAGCTGGTGTGGGTCGACGATCCGATCGAGGCGTTCTTCCTGCAGGTGCAGGGCTCCGGGCGCGTCTTGCTCGACGACGGCTCGGTGATGCGGGTCGGCTACGGCGGCACCAACAACCAGCCGTACCGTTCGATCGGCAAGTGGCTGATCGACCGCGGCGAGCTGACACCGGCCCAGGCGACGATGCAGGGCATCAAGGCGTGGGCGAAGGCGAACCCGACCCGCATCGACGCGCTGCTCGACACGAATCCGCGTTTCGTGTTCTTCCGCGAGATGCCGTCGAAGGAAGAGGCGCCGCATGGCGGCGCGGACGGTCCGGTCGGCGCGCTCGGCGTGCCGCTGACGCCGGAGCGTTCGATCGCGGTCGATCCGTCGGCGATTCCGCTCGGCACGCCGGTGTTCCTGCAGACGACGCGTCCGTTGACCAACACGCCGATGAATCGCCTCGTGTTCGCGCAGGATACGGGCAGCGCGATCAAGGGCGGTGTGCGGGCCGACTACTTCTGGGGGCTCGGCGACGATGCCGGCGACCAGGCGGGGCGGATGAAGCAGATCGGCCGGATGTGGCTGCTGTTCCCGAACTCATGATGCAGGTGGCAGGCAGGCGCCTCGCGGAAGTCGCTTGACGCGCCAGGCTGGACGAAAAGCCCGATCGATTCGAAAAACCGATCGGGCTTTTTGCATTGGCGGGCGACGCCCGCGTCAACCCCTGCGTTTGTCGATGACCCGGCGCGCCTTGCCGACCGAGCGCTCGATGCCGTTGACCGGCAGCACGTTGATCACCGCGGTCACGCCGATCAGCGACTTGATGTCGTGCGCGAGCGCCTGCTTCGCCGCGTTGATCGTCGCCGTGTCCGGCGCGGTCTCGGGGCAAGGCTCGACGTTCAGCGTCAGCACGTCGAGCGGGCCCTCCTTCGTCAGCACGATCTGATAGTGCGGCGCGAGCGCGCGCTGCCGGAGCAGCTGTTCCTCGATCTGCGTCGGGAACACGTTGACGCCGCGCACGATCATCATGTCGTCCGAGCGCCCGGTGATCTTTTCCATCCGGCGCATCGTGCGCGCGGTGCCGGGCAACAGGCGCGTCAGGTCGCGGGTCCGGTAGCGGACGATCGGCAGCGCTTCCTTCGTCAGCGACGTGAACACGAGCTCGCCCAGCTCGCCGTCTGGCAGTACCTCGCCCGTTTCCGGATCGATGATTTCCGGATAGAAGTGGTCTTCCCAGATCGTCGGGCCGTCCTTGGTCTCGACGCATTCGGATGCGACGCCCGGGCCGATCACCTCGGACAGCCCGTAGATGTCGACTGCGTCGATGCCCATGCGGCGCTCGATCGCGGCGCGCATGTCGTTGGTCCAGGGCTCCGCACCGAAGATGCCGATGCGCAGCGAGCTTTGCGCGGGATCGACGCCCTGCCGCTCGAACTCGTCGGCGATCGAGAGCATGTAGCTCGGCGTCACCATGATGATGTCCGGACGGAAATCCTGGATCAGTTGCACCTGCTTCTCGGTCTGGCCGCCGCCGAACGGAATCACGGTCAGCCCGGCGCGCTCGGCGCCGTAATGTGCGCCGAGCCCGCCCGTGAACAGCCCGTAGCCGTAGCTGATGTGCACCTTGTCGCCCTGGCGCGCGCCGGCGGCGCGGATCGAACGGGCGACCAGATTGGCCCAGGTGTCGATGTCGCGCGCCGTGTAGCCGACGACCGTCGGCTTGCCGGTCGTGCCTGACGACGCGTGGATGCGCGAGATCTGGTCTTGCGGCACGGCGAACATGCCGAACGGATAGCTGTCGCGCAGGTCGCTCTTGGTGGTGAACGGGAAGCGGGCCAGGTCGGCCAGCGCTTTCAGGTCGTCCGGATGCACGCCCGCTTCGTCGAACTTGCGGCGATAGACCGGGGAATGCAGGTAGGCATGCCGGAGCGACCACTTGAGGCGCTCGAGCTGCAGCGCGGTCAGCTCGTCGCGAGTCGCGGTCTCGATCGGCTCGAGCGGTAGCGGGGTAGTCATGCGTGTCTCCAGGTTTTGTTCTGTGCGGGCCGTTGCGTCAGCGGTCGTCCGGAATGACCGTGCCCTTGATCTGGGCTGACTTGCCGCGGAACATCGCAACCGTTTCGCCGGCCTGATTCGTGACGCGGATGTCGTAGATGCCGTATCGGCCGTTGCGGGTCTGCTCGACAGCCTCGGCGGTCAGTATGTCGCCGCCGTGCACCGGGCGCAGGAATTCGATCGAGCAGCCGGCCGCGACCGTGTTGAGGTTGTACGAATTGCAGGCGAACGCGAACGTCGAATCGGCGAGCGTGAAGATGAGCCCGCCGTGACAGATCTGATGGCCGTTCAGGAAGTCGGCCCGCACCGGCATGCGCATGCGCGCGTAGCCGGGACGCACTTCGGCGAGCTCGATGCCCAGTGCGCGGCTGCACGTATCCGCGTCGTACATCGCCTGCGCGGTGGCCCGTGCGAGCGCGTCGGGGCTGCGCGTTTCGGCGGAGCCGCTCATGTCAGCGCCCCTCGAAGCGCGGCGCGCGCTTCTCGATGAAGGCCTTCACGCCTTCCGCATAGTCGTGCGATTGGCCCAGCTTGCGCTGCAGGTCGCGTTCCACGTCGAGCTGCTGATCGAGCGTATGCGTGGTGCTTTCGCGCATCGCCTGCTTGACCGAAGCGATCGCGAGCGTCGGTTGCTGCGCGAGTTGGGCGGCGAGCTGGCGGGCGGTCGCGGCGAGCACATCGTCGTCGACGGCGCGCCAGATCAGTCCCCATTGCTCGGCCTGCTCGGCGCTCAGCTTGTCGCCGGTCAGCGCGAGCCCGAGCGCGCGCGCCATGCCGACACGCTGCGGCAGGAACCAGGTGCCGCCGGAGTCCGGCACGAGCCCGATCTTGACGAAAGCCTGGATGAAACTGCTCGAACGCGCGGCCAGCACGAGGTCGCATGCGAGCGCGAGGTTGGCGCCCGCGCCGGCGGCCGTGCCGTTGACGGCGGCGATCACCGGTATCGGCAGGCGCTGCAGACGCCGGACCAGCGGATTGAAATGCTCGTCGATCAATGCGCCGAGATCGGTCGACGCACCGGGCGTGAAATCGAGATCGGCGAGGTCCTGGCCGGCGCAGAAGCCGCGCCCCGCGCCCGTCAGGACCAGTGCGCGCGCGCCGCCGGATTCGACGTCATCAAGCGTCGACTGCAGTTCGCGATGCATCGCCCGCGTAAAGCTGTTCAGCTTGTCCGGACGGTTGAGCGTGATCGTCGCCACGTGGGTGGCCTGATCGATATCCAGCTGGATCGCCTGATATGACATGCAGTATCTCCTTGATGACTTCGTTATAGGCGCGTCACGCTTCGGTTACACCCGCTCGATCGCGAGCGCGATACCTTGCCCGACGCCGATGCACATCGTGCAGAGCGCGAAACGACCGCCGGTGCGCTCCAGTTGATAAAGCGCCGTCGTGACGAGACGCGCACCGGATGCGCCGAGCGGATGGCCGAGCGCAATCGCGCCGCCGTTCGGGTTCACGCGCGGATCGTCGTCCGCGACGCCCAGCGTCCGCAGCACCGCGAGCCCCTGCGATGCGAACGCCTCGTTCAGCTCGATCACGTCGAACTGGTCGATCGTCATGCCGAGGTGAAGCAGCAGCTTTTGCACGGCCGGCGCCGGGCCGATGCCCATCACACGCGGCTCGACGCCGGCGGTCGCCATGCCGACGACGCGCGCGCGGCGGCGCAGGCCATACTGGTCGGCCGCTTCGGCATTCGCGAGCAGCAGCGCCGCTGCGCCGTCGTTGACGCCCGACGCGTTGCCGGCCGTCACCGTGCCGTCCGGGCGCACGACGCCCTTGAGCTTCGCCAGCGTCTCCAGTGACGTCTCGCGCGGATGCTCGTCGCGCGACACGACGAGCGGGTCGCCCTTTTTCTGCGGGATCGTCACCGCGACGATCTCCTCCGCCAGCGTGCCGTCCTGCTGCGCGCGCGCGGCCTTCTGCTGGCTGCGCAGCGCGAACAGGTCCTGGTCGGCGCGGCTGATGCGGTAGTCGGTCGCGACGTTTTCGGCCGTTTCCGGCATCGAGTCGACGCCGTATCGCTGTTTCATCAGCGGATTGATGAAGCGCCAGCCGATCGTCGTGTCGAAGATGTCGGCCTGGCGCGCGAACGCACTCGCGGACTTGCCCATCACGAACGGCGCGCGGGTCATGCTTTCGACGCCGCCCGCGATCATCAGCCGCGCTTCCCCGGACTTGATCGCGCGTGCGGCGGAGCCGACCGCGTCCATCCCGGAGCCGCACAGGCGGTTCAGCGTCGTGCCCGGCACGGCGGTCGGAAGGCCCGCCAGCAGCGCGGACATGCGTGCGACGTTGCGGTTGTCTTCGCCCGCCTGGTTCGCGCAGCCGTAGATCACGTCGTCGATCGCCGACCAGTCGACGTCGCGGTTGCGCTCGATCAGCGCCCGGATCGGCACCGCGCCGAGATCGTCGGCACGGACATCTTTCAAGGCGCCGCCGTAGCGGCCGATGGGGGTGCGAATCGCATCGCAGATGTAGGCGTCAGTCATGGGCGTATCGGTGGAAAGCGAGCCCGCCGCGCCGGGCGGCGGATTCGTTCATGGTAGAGGACGGCGCGACGTTTGCGCGTCGGTCGTACGGGTTATGCCGTTTGGCCGGCTTCCGCAGGCACGGCCTTCGGCGCAACATGGACACGGCTCTGCACCACGCGGAACCGGTTGGCGACGAATGCCGAATCCGCGAGCGCCGCATTGGCGGCCGGATTCGCGCCCGTGCCGTGGAAGTCCGAGAACGCGGCGGACTGGTTGACGAACACGCCCCCTGTCAGGTTGATGGACAGGGCGACGCCGCCGCGCACCGCCGCGTCATGCGCCGCGTCGATCACGGCATCGTCCGTGCTGTAGGCGGAGAGCGTGAGCGCGCCGTGTTCCGCGGCGATCGCGCCGGCGAAATCGAGCGACTGGGCCGTCGAGTCGGTCGCGATCACGAACGAGATCGGCCCGAACCATTCCTGCGTGAATTTCTCGCGGTCGGCGGCGTCGAGCTGGAGCACGAGCGGGGTGCGAACGCGCGCATCGGGGAAGGCGGGGTGCTGTAACGCTTGGCTGTCCGCGAGCACGCGGCCGAGCTTGCGCGCGTCGTCGATTCGCGCCGTGACGCCGTCGTTCTGAATCGCGCCGATCAATTCAACCGAGCGCGCCGGGTCGCCGGTCAGCTTCTGCACTGCGACGGCGATCGCCTGCGCGACTTCGTCGAAGCTCGCGTGCCCGTCGGCGGTCCGGATGCCGCCGCGCGGCACGTAGATGTTCTGCGGTGCCGTGCACATCTGGCCGGAGTACAGCGACAGCGAGAAGGCGATGTTCTTGGCTGCGGCCTTCAGGTCGTCCACCGAGTCGATCACGATCTGGTTGACGCCGGCCTTCTCCGTATAGACCTGGGCTTGATGGGCATGCCGTTCGAGCCACGTGCCGTTCTGCGTGCTGCCGGTGAAGTCGATCAGCTTGATTTCAGGGCGGAGCGCGAGATCCTGCACGAGGGCGCCGTCGTTCGGCTCGGTCGCGAGCAGCGTGACGACGTTCGGATCGAAACCTGCTTCGCGCAGCACGTCGCGCGCGATCCGGACGGTGATTGCCAGGGGCAGGATCGCGCCCGGATGAGGTTTGACGATGACGGTATTGCCGGTCGCCAGATCGGCGAAGAGGCCCGGATAGCCGTTCCAGGTCGGGAACGTGCAGCAGCCGAGCACGAGCCCGGTGCCGCGCGGCACGACCGTGTAGCGCTTGTGCATCGCGAGCGGCGGATTCTTCCCTTGCGGCTTTTCCCAGTGCGCATCGGCAGGGATGCGTCGCAGTTCGTCCCATGCGTAAGCGACGGCCTCGAGCGCGCGGTCTTGTGCGTGCGGGCCGCCGGCCTGGAACGCCATCATGAACGCCTGGCCGGTGGTGTGCATCACGCTGTACGCGATCTCGAAGCTGGCGCGATTCAGGCGCGCGAGGATTTCCATGCAGACGCCGATCCATGCGGTCGGTCCGGCCTTGCGCCACGCGGGCTGGGCTGCCGCCGCCGCGGCGATCAGCGCATCGGGCGTCGATTTCGGGTACCGCACGCCCAGGCCGATGCCGTACGGCGACCGCTCGGCGCCGACCGTTTCGCCGGCCGCGGGCTGGTCGAGCGCGAAGGTCTTGTCGAGGTGCGACCTGAACGCCGCCTCGCCGTCGGCGTTGGCGCTTTCCCCGTACACTTTGGGACTGGGCATTTCGACGAACGGGCTCCAGTAGCCGCGGCTCTCGATGGCGGCGAGTGCGTGCTTCAGCGTGTCTTCGTGCTTCGTGAACAGTGGGTGGGTCATGGCGGCAGCCTGATGAACGTTAAGGGGAATTGGACCGATTAATTAACCGACCGGTTGGTCGGAGAATGGTAGCATCAATCTATTCGCATGTGCGAGGCGTTTCGCATTTCATTGATCGAGGAGAAATAGATGGCTTACGAGAACATCCTGGTGGAGACCCGAGGCCGCGTCGGCCTCATTACGCTGAACCGGCCGAAGGCGCTGAATGCGCTGAACGACGCGCTGATGGATGAGCTGGGGGCGGCGCTCAAGACGTTCGATGCCGATGACGGCATCGGCGCGATCGTCGTGACGGGCAGCGAGAAGGCGTTCGCGGCGGGCGCGGACATCGGCATGATGGCGACCTATTCCTATATGGATGTATACAAGGGCGACTACATCACGCGGAACTGGGAAGTCATCCGCCAGATCCGCAAGCCGATCATTGCTGCGGTCGCTGGGTTTGCGCTGGGCGGTGGCTGCGAGCTGGCGATGATGTGCGACATCATCTTCGCGGCGGACACGGCGAAGTTTGGTCAGCCCGAAATCAAGCTCGGCGTCATGCCGGGTGCGGGTGGCACGCAGCGCTTGCCGCGCGCGGTGTCGAAGGCCAAGGCGATGGACATGTGCCTGACCGCGCGTTTCATGGATGCCGCTGAGGCCGAGCGGGCAGGGCTGGTGTCCCGGGTGCTGGCGGCGGACAAGCTGCTGGACGAGGCCATCGAGGCTGCGACGACGATCGCCGAGTATTCGTTGCCGGCGGTCATGATGGTCAAGGAGTCGGTGAACCGCGCATACGAGACCACGCTGGCCGAGGGCGTGCATTTCGAGCGCCGGCTGTTCCACTCGATGTTCGCGACGGAAGACCAGAAGGAGGGGATGGCTGCGTTCGTCGAAAAGCGGAGGCCGGTGTTCAAGCACCGCTGACGGGCGGTCATGCTGGACGAGCACTCGATTCGTCATCACCAAAGCCCCCGTGCGCGGCAGCGCACGGGGGCTTTTTAATTTATTTCGCGAAACCCCTTGCGCGGAACGCGGGAGGTGCCTAGAATCACGCCTCTTTCGCGCTCACGGCAACGCGGCGCGGAAGGGGGAAGCGGAGCTGGTTGGCGGTCGTGGTTGGACACCCGGTCAGCGAAGGAAGATGAACCCCGCAGTCGCAACGATGTAGTAAAAAAAGTTGTTGACGAACTGCGAAACAGTGTTCATAATCTCGTTTCTCTGCTGCTGACAACGCAGCGCTGCTGAGAAAGACGAAGTGCTTCTCGCAGAAATGCTCTTTAAAAATTAACAGCCGATAAGTGTGGGCGCTTGATGACCGCGAGCCGATTTTCGGATCGGATTGGCAAAAGTATCAAGAGTCTCACACTAAAGTAAGTCAGGTTTATGAAGCAATTCATATTCCTGTCAGCTTTGAGTGAGCGACCGGTTCTACGGAACCGAAAACAGTAACAGGTTTGAACTGAAGAGTTTGATCCTGGCTCAGATTGAACGCTGGCGGCATGCCTTACACATGCAAGTCGAACGGCAGCACGGGTGCTTGCACCTGGTGGCGAGTGGCGAACGGGTGAGTAATACATCGGAACATGTCCTGTAGTGGGGATAGCCCGGCGAAAGCCGGATTAATACCGCATACGATCTACGGATGAAAGCGGGGGATCTTCGGACCTCGCGCTATAGGGTTGGCCGATGGCTGATTAGCTAGTTGGTGGGGTAAAGGCCTACCAAGGCGACGATCAGTAGCTGGTCTGAGAGGACGACCAGCCACACTGGGACTGAGACACGGCCCAGACTCCTACGGGAGGCAGCAGTGGGAATTTTGGACAATGGGGAAACCCTGATCCAGCAATGCCGCGTGTGTGAAGAAGGCCTTCGGGTTGTAAAGCACTTTTGTCCGGAAAGAAATCCTCTGCCCTAATATGGCGGGGGATGACGGTACCGGAAGAATAAGCACCGGCTAACTACGTGCCAGCAGCCGCGGTAATACGTAGGGTGCGAGCGTTAATCGGAATTACTGGGCGTAAAGCGTGCGCAGGCGGTTTGCTAAGACCGATGTGAAATCCCCGGGCTCAACCTGGGAACTGCATTGGTGACTGGCAGGCTAGAGTATGGCAGAGGGGGTAGAATTCCACGTGTAGCAGTGAAATGCGTAGAGATGTGGAGGAATACCGATGGCGAAGGCAGCCCCTGGGCCAATACTGACGCTCATGCACGAAAGCGTGGGGAGCAAACAGGATTAGATACCCTGGTAGTCCACGCCCTAAACGATGTCAACTAGTTGTTGGGGATTCATTTCCTTAGTAACGTAGCTAACGCGTGAAGTTGACCGCCTGGGGAGTACGGTCGCAAGATTAAAACTCAAAGGAATTGACGGGGACCCGCACAAGCGGTGGATGATGTGGATTAATTCGATGCAACGCGAAAAACCTTACCTACCCTTGACATGGTCGGAATCCTGAAGAGATTCGGGAGTGCTCGAAAGAGAACCGGCGCACAGGTGCTGCATGGCTGTCGTCAGCTCGTGTCGTGAGATGTTGGGTTAAGTCCCGCAACGAGCGCAACCCTTGTCCTTAGTTGCTACGCAAGAGCACTCTAAGGAGACTGCCGGTGACAAACCGGAGGAAGGTGGGGATGACGTCAAGTCCTCATGGCCCTTATGGGTAGGGCTTCACACGTCATACAATGGTCGGAACAGAGGGTCGCCAACCCGCGAGGGGGAGCTAATCCCAGAAAACCGATCGTAGTCCGGATTGCACTCTGCAACTCGAGTGCATGAAGCTGGAATCGCTAGTAATCGCGGATCAGCATGCCGCGGTGAATACGTTCCCGGGTCTTGTACACACCGCCCGTCACACCATGGGAGTGGGTTTTACCAGAAGTGGCTAGTCTAACCGCAAGGAGGACGGTCACCACGGTAGGATTCATGACTGGGGTGAAGTCGTAACAAGGTAGCCGTATCGGAAGGTGCGGCTGGATCACCTCCTTTCTAGAGCTATCTCGCACAAGTTGAGCGCTCACGCTTATCGGCTGTAAATCAAGACAGACTCAGGGGTCTGTAGCTCAGTCGGTTAGAGCACCGTCTTGATAAGGCGGGGGTCGTTGGTTCGAATCCAACCAGACCCACCAATTGTCTGGCGGAACACACCTGAGGAAGTCTCTGTACATGGGGGCATAGCTCAGCTGGGAGAGCACCTGCTTTGCAAGCAGGGGGTCGTCGGTTCGATCCCGTCTGCCTCCACCAATCTTCAATGACAAGCGTTCGACGTGGTCGAATCCTTGTCATTGGCGATTGAGCCAGTCAGAGTGATATGAGTAACACCATATCGGCTGTCGTTCTTTAACAATCTGGAAGAAGTAAGTAATTGGATAGCGGAAGCGTCTTTGAGATGGACGTGAAAACTATCCGGGTTGTGATTGTATCGATGTATCTCAAGATGATTCGAACTTCATGTTCGGCTCAATTGGAATACGGCACAACGCGAGAACTCAACCTGTAACGAGACAGACTCGTTATAGGGTCAAGCGAACAAGTGCATGTGGTGGATGCCTTGGCGATCACAGGCGATGAAGGACGCGGTAGCCTGCGAAAAGCTACGGGGAGCTGGCAAACGAGCTTTGATCCGTAGATGTCCGAATGGGGAAACCCACCTTTTGGAGTATCCATAGCTGAATACATAGGCTATGTGAAGCGAACGCGGTGAACTGAAACATCTAAGTAACCGCAGGAAAAGAAATCAACCGAGATTCCCAAAGTAGTGGCGAGCGAAATGGGATGAGCCTTGTACTCTTTATTTGTATTGTTAGCCGAACGCTCTGGAAAGTGCGGCCATAGCAGGTGATAGCCCTGTAGGCGAAAACAGTATGAAAGAACTAAGTGTACGACAAGTAGGGCGGGACACGTGAAATCCTGTCTGAAGATGGGGGACCATCCTCCAAGGCTAAATACTCGTGATCGACCGATAGTGAACCAGTACCGTGAGGGAAAGGCGAAAAGAACCCGGGAGGGGAGTGAAATAGATCCTGAAACCGCATGCATACAAACAGTCGGAGCCTCGTAAGGGGTGACGGCGTACCTTTGTATAATGGGTCAGCGACTTACGTTCAGTAGCAAGCTTAACCGTATAGGGCAGGCGTAGCGAAAGCGAGTCCGAATAGGGCGTTCAGTTGCTGGGCGTAGACCCGAAACCAAGTGATCTATCCATGGCCAGGATGAAGGTGCGGTAACACGTACTGAGGTCCGAACCCACTAACGTTGAAAAGTTAGGGGATGAGCTGTGGATAGGGGTGAAAGGCTAAACAAACTTGGAAATAGCTGGTTCTCTCCGAAAACTATTTAGGTAGTGCCTCGTGTCTCACCTTCGGGGTAGAGCACTGTCATGGTTGGGGGTCTATTGCAGATTACCCCGCCATAGCAAACTCCGAATACCGAAGAGTGCAATCACGGGAGACAGACATCGGGTGCTAACGTCCGGTGTCAAGAGGGAAACAACCCAGACCGCCAGCTAAGGTCCCCAAATATAGCTAAGTGGGAAACGAAGTGGGAAGGCTAAAACAGTCAGGAGGTTGGCTTAGAAGCAGCCACCCTTTAAAGAAAGCGTAATAGCTCACTGATCGAGTCGTCCTGCGCGGAAGATGTAACGGGGCTAAGCTATATACCGAAGCTGCGGATGCGTGCTTGGCACGCATGGTAGGAGAGCGTTCCGTAAGCCTGCGAAGGTGCGTTGAAAAGCGTGCTGGAGGTATCGGAAGTGCGAATGCTGACATGAGTAGCGATAAAGGGGGTGAAAGGCCCCTCGCCGTAAGCCAAGGTTTCCTACGCAACGTTCATCGGCGTAGGGTGAGTCGGCCCCTAAGGCGAGGCAGAAATGCGTAGCTGATGGGAAGCAGGTCAATATTCCTGCACCATTGTTAGATGCGATGGGGGACGGATCGCGGAAGGTTGTCCGGGTGTTGGAAGTCCCGGTCGCTGCATTGAGAAGGCGCTTAGGCAAATCCGGGCGCGGAATTCAAGGGTGTGGCGCGAGCTTCTTAGGAAGCGAAGCAATTGGAAGTGGTTCCAAGAAAAGCCTCTAAGCTTCAGTCTAACGATGACCGTACCGCAAACCGACACAGGTGGGCGAGATGAGTATTCTAAGGCGCTTGAGAGAACTCGGGAGAAGGAACTCGGCAAATTGGTACCGTAACTTCGGGATAAGGTACGCCCTTGTAGCTTGACCAGCCTGCGCTGGAAGGGTGAAGGGGTTGCAATAAACTGGTGGCTGCGACTGTTTAATAAAAACACAGCACTCTGCAAAACACGAAAGTGGACGTATAGGGTGTGACGCCTGCCCGGTGCCGGAAGATTAAATGATGGGGTGCAAGCTCTTGATTGAAGTCCCGGTAAACGGCGGCCGTAACTATAACGGTCCTAAGGTAGCGAAATTCCTTGTCGGGTAAGTTCCGACCTGCACGAATGGCGTAACGATGGCCACACTGTCTCCTCCCGAGACTCAGCGAAGTTGAAGTGTTTGTGATGATGCAATCTACCCGCGGCTAGACGGAAAGACCCCATGAACCTTTACTGTAGCTTTGCATTGGACTTTGAACCGATCTGTGTAGGATAGGTGGGAGGCTATGAAACCGGAACGCTAGTTTCGGTGGAGCCGTCCTTGAAATACCACCCTGGTTTGTTTGAGGTTCTAACCTTGGCCCGTGATCCGGGTCGGGGACAGTGCATGGTAGGCAGTTTGACTGGGGCGGTCTCCTCCCAAAGCGTAACGGAGGAGTACGAAGGTACGCTAGGTACGGTCGGAAATCGTGCTGATAGTGCAATGGCATAAGCGTGCTTAACTGCGAGACCGACAAGTCGAGCAGGTGCGAAAGCAGGTCATAGTGATCCGGTGGTTCTGTATGGAAGGGCCATCGCTCAACGGATAAAAGGTACTCTGGGGATAACAGGCTGATACCGCCCAAGAGTTCATATCGACGGCGGTGTTTGGCACCTCGATGTCGGCTCATCTCATCCTGGGGCTGTAGCCGGTCCCAAGGGTATGGCTGTTCGCCATTTAAAGAGGTACGTGAGCTGGGTTTAAAACGTCGTGAGACAGTTTGGTCCCTATCTGCCGTGGGCGTTGGATATTTGAAGGGGCTGCTCCTAGTACGAGAGGACCGGAGTGGACGAACCTCTGGTGTACCGGTTGTCACGCCAGTGGCATCGCCGGGTAGCTATGTTCGGAAGAGATAACCGCTGAAAGCATCTAAGCGGGAAACTCGCCTTAAGATGAGATATCCCTGGGGACTAGATCCCCTTGAAGGGTCGTTCGAGACCAGGACGTTGATAGGTCAGGTGTGTAAGCGCAGTAATGCGTTCAGCTAACTGATACTAATTGCCCGTAAGGCTTGATCCTATAACAAGTCTGTTTTACAGCGGTTGAATGACCGCGATGTGTGCGATACGCACAACCTAAATTACTGCTTCTTCCAAGATTGGTCGCGCTGCGAAGCGACGCGACAACCCTCTTGCCTGATGACCATAGCGAGTCGGTCCCACCCTTCCCATCCCGAACAGGACCGTGAAACGACTCTACGCCGATGATAGTGCGGATTCCCGTGTGAAAGTAGGTAATCGTCAGGCTCCCTAAGCCAGAAACCCCCGCCCAAAAGGCGGGGGTTTTTGCATTTCTGCGCCGGATCTGCACGGCGCGCGCTGGCGTGCGAATACGTTACCCATCGCCTCGCTCGAGGCTGGTGGTCAGAAGGCCTGTAGACATCCCAGCCTTCTCGCGAACGTCCGTTCGCCCCCGATTCTCGCAATTCCCCCCATCCCCATCGAAAGCGCGAGGCGATTTCTCGTCACGAAATCGACACTTCGCCGCTCGCCTCCGCCGTAGAATTCTCCAATCCCCAATCCGCGAATAAAACGATGAACGCCCCTACACAGATGGCCAGGGCCGTATGCCCCCACGATTGCCCTGATACGTGCGCGATGCGCGTCACCGTCGAAAACGGCAAGGCGCTCAAGGTATCCGGCGATCCCGATCATCCGCCGACTCAGGGTGTGTTGTGCACCAAGGTCAGCCGCTATGCCGACCGGGTGCATCATCCCGATCGCTTGACCGTACCGCTCAAACGCATCGGTGCCAAGGGAGAAGGGCGTTTCGCGCCGATCAGCTGGACTGAGGCATTCGACGAGATCGGCCGCCGCCTCGGGGAGATCGCGAAGCGCGCGCCGGAAGCGATCGTTCCGTACAGCTATGCGGGGACGATGGGGCTCGTGCAGGGCGAAGGCATCGCCCAACGGTTCTTCCACAAGCTGGGCGCGTCACGGCTCGAGCGCGCGATCTGTGCTGCAGCGGGCGCGGCAGGGCTGCGTTACACCTATGGCGGCAGTCTCGGGATGCACCTCGAATATTTCGACGAGAGCGAACTGATTCTGATCTGGGGCGCGAACCCGATCGCGTCGAGCCTGCATTTCTGGACGCGGGCCCAGGAAGCGAAACGGCGTGGCGCGCATCTGGTCGCGATCGACCCGTACCGCTCGCTGACAGCGGAAAAGTGTCACCAGCACATTGCATTGCGGCCCGGCACCGACGGCGCGTTCGCGCTCGGCATGATGCATGTGCTGATCACGGAAAACCTGCTCGATCACGACTATATCGCCAGCCATACGGTCGGCTTCGACGCGCTCAAGGCGCGCGCAATGTCCTATCCGCCGGAGCGGGTTGCGCAGATTTGTGGTGTCGACGCGTCCGAGCTGATCGAACTCGCACGCCGCTACGGCGCCACCCGGAAAGCGTCGATCCGGCTCAATTACGGCATGCAGCGCGTGCGAGGCGGCGGCAACGCAGTGCGCGCGATCGCCAGCTTGCCCGCGCTGACGGGCGCATGGCGCGACCGGGCAGGCGGATTGCTGCTGTCTTCTTCGGAGTGGGCGCCGGTCAATCAGCCCGCACTGTTGCGTCCCGACCTGATGCCGGGATGGCCGCACAAACTGCCGCGCATCATCAACATGAACGCCATCGGCGATGCGCTGCTGCACCCGGGCGACGAGGCCTTCGGACCGAAGGTCGAGGCGGTGATCGTCTACAACTCGAACCCTGTCGCCGTCGCGCCGGATTCGTCGAAGGTAGCTGCAGGGTTTGCACGTGAGGACCTGTTCACCGTCGTTCTCGAACATTTCAAGACAGATACCGTCGATTTCGCCGACATTGTGCTTCCGGCGACCACGCAGCTCGAGCATCTCGACGTCCACAAGTCGTATGGCCACACCTATGTGATGGCGAACCTGCCGTCGATTCCGCCGGTGGGCGATGCGCGGCCGAACACGGAGATTTTCCGCGGCATCGCGCGCAGCATGGGGCTCGATGAACCTGCGCTCTACCACAGCGACGAGGAGGTCGCGCGCGCGGCCCTCAGGTGGGACGATCCGACGCTCGACAGCAATTGGGACGCGCTGAAGCAGGCAGGATGGCTCAAGCTCAAGCTGCCTGACGCGCCGTTTGCGAACGGCGGTTTCAGGACTCCGTCCGGCAAATGCGAGTTCTACAGCGCGCGGCTGGCGGAGATGGGGATGGATCCGGTGCCTGACTATCTGCCGCCGTTCGAGTCGGCCGAAGCGGCGCCGGAACTTGCGGCGCGCTATCCGCTTGCGATGATCTCGCCGCCGGCCCGGAATTTCCTGAACAGCACCTTCGTCAACGTCGACAGCCTGCGCAATACGGAGGGCCGGCCGCATCTCGACATTCACCCCGTCGACGCCGACGCGCGGGGGATCGCGGACGGCGATGTCGTGCGCATCTTCAACGATCGCGGTTCGATGCAAGCGCGCGCACGGATCACCGACCGCGCCCGGGCCGGACTCGTGGTCGGCTTGTCGATCTGGTGGAAAAAATTGTCGCCGGACGGTCGGAACGCGAACGAGGTGACGAGCCAGGCACTCACCGATCTTGGCAATTCGGCGACGTTTTACGACTGCTTGGTCGAGGTAGAGAGAATTTGACGGAGGATCGATACAGGCGTGCGCCGGAAGTTCGAAGGGGGTGTCTAACCCTGTTGTGCCAAGTCGAGCGAGCCGCTAGGATGCGTTTTCGCACGACCATTCGAAAATCTGTGAGGAGACGCGCAGTATGGACAAGATTTGGCTGAAATCGTACCCGTCCGGCGTTCCGGCCGAAATTGATCCGTCTCCGTATCCGTCAGTTCCCGACCTGCTCGCCGAAAGCTTCACCCAGTACCGTGATCGGACGGCCTTCGTCTGCATGGGCAAGGCGATCACGTACGGTGAACTGGACGCCCTGTCGCGCCAGTTCGGCGCGTGGCTGCAATCGCGGGGGCTGGCGCGCGGCGCCCGCGTCGCGCTGATGATGCCGAACGTCCTGCAGTATCCGGTGGCGATCGTCGCGGTTTTGCGTGCCGGGTATACCGTCGTCAACGTCAATCCGCTCTATACGCCGCGCGAACTCGAACACCAGCTCAAGGACAGCGGCGCCGAAGCGATCGTCATCCTCGAGAATTTTGCGACGACGCTGCAGGCCGTGATCGCCAATACGTCGGTCAAGCATGTGGTGGTCGCTTCGATGGGCGATCTGCTGGGCCTCAAGGGGTGGCTCGTCAATTACGTCGTGCGCAACGTCAAGAAGATGGTGCCGGCGTGGCAGCTTCCGGCCTATACCCGATTCAAGGCGGCGCTGGCCGAGGGGGCGCGGCAGGCCTTCAAGCCGCAGAAGCTCGGCCCGGACGACGTCGCGTTCCTGCAATACACGGGCGGCACGACGGGCGTCGCGAAGGGCGCGACGCTGCTGCACCGGAACATCGTCTCGAACGTGCTGCAAGCGGGGGCATGGCATCACCCCGCGCACGAGAAGTATCCGGACGTGAAGCAGTTCGTGACCGTGGTCGCACTGCCGCTCTACCACGTGTTCGCGCTGACCGTCTGCGGTTTCCTGACGATGCGCACCGGCGGCATGGGGATCCTGATTCCGAATCCGCGCGATATCGGCGGCATGATCAAGGAGCTGAAGGGCTACCAGATCTCGACGATCCCGGCCGTCAACACGCTCTACAACGCATTGCTGAACCACCCGGATTTCGACCAGCTCGATTTCTCGAAGCTCGCGATCGCCAACGGCGGCGGCATGGCGATCCAGGAAGGCGTGGCGAAGCGCTGGTACGAGAAGACGCACACGGCGATCGTCGAGGGCTACGGCCTGTCCGAAACATCGCCGGTCGCAACTTGCAACCCGGTGACCGCCACGGAGTACAGCGGAACGATCGGCCTGCCGCTGCCGTCGACCGAGGTGTCGATCCGCGATGACGCCGGCAACGAGGTGTCGCTCGGCGAGCCCGGCGAAATCTGCATCCGTGGGCCGCAGGTGATGGCCGGCTACTGGAATCGTCCGGAGGAAACCGCCAAGGTCATGTTCCCGGACGGCTTCTTCAAGACCGGCGACGTCGGCGTGATGGATGCGCGCGGCTATGTGAAGATCGTCGACCGGAAGAAGGACATGATCCTCGTTTCCGGCTTCAACGTGTATCCGAACGAGGTGGAGGACGTCGTGGCGTCGCACCCGGGCGTGTTCGAGGTGGCGGCGGTCGGCGTGCCGGACGAGCATTCGGGGGAAGCGGTGAAGCTCTTCGTCGTGAAGAAGGATCCGGCGCTCACGGACAAGGACATTCTCGCGTACTGCAAGGAGCGGCTCACGGGATACAAGCGTCCGAAGCTCGTCGAGTTCCGCACCGAATTGCCGAAGACGAACGTCGGCAAGATCCTGCGGCGCGAATTGCGCGACGGACGCGCCTGACGGGGCGAACGACCGACAGAGCCCGGCTTCGGCCGGGTTTTTTTTGTTTTCAGGCCGCCCCGACTCGACAACTACCCGCGTTTCCGATCGCCACAGTTCGCTGCAGAACAAAGAAAAAGGCGCCCGAAGGCGCCTTCAATGGACTGCGGCTTGTCAGGCAAGCCGATTAGAACTTGTGACGGATGCCGACGCGAGCCGCCACCTGGTTGCTGGTGCTCGACGGGTCGAGGCCGTTGATCGAAGCGGTTGCAGCGACAGGCAAATTCGACTTTGGATCAAGCGTATTGCCCGACGCATGCTGATACACGCCGATCACATAGACGTCGGTACGTTTCGACAGGAAGTAGTCGACGCCCACTGAGCCCTGGTGGTACTTCGCCGCCGACGCGTTGTCGATCTTGCTGCCCTGCGTATAGTCGTACGCCGCGCCCAGGATCAGCGCCGGGGTCAGTTGATACTTGAAGTTGATTTCGCCGTTGTTGAACGTCGCCGTGCCGGAGAACCCGCCGGCGGTAAAGCCCTTGAACTTCGTGTTCGAGTACGTTGCCCCGATCGTCGCCGCGCCGAACGTGTAGGCACCGCCGGCACCGATAACCTGGTACGTGTTGGCGGTCGCTGCGTACGGACCATAGATCGGTGTCGAAGCGATCGTCGTCGATGCGGTCGAACCGTTGTTGAACATGCCGCCGAAGTTCGCCGGCGTGCGCGCGTTCAGGTAGCCGACGCCGAGGACCAGCGGGCCGTTGTTGTAGCCGGCGCCGAGCGACCAGACCTGGTTCTTCGCGAACTGGCCGGCTTGCCCGCCGAAGCTGTACAGGCCGCCGAACGAGAAGCCGTTGTAGGTCGGGCTCGTGTACTTGATCGCGTTGTTCACGCGATAGGCGTTGTTGAAGTTGTCGAGGTCGCCCGGGTGTGCGGCGATGTAGCCGCCCCATTGGTCGCCTGCCTCGAGCGGGCCGACGAAGTCGACGACGGAATCGTACTGGCGGCCCAGCGTGACCGTGCCGAAGCTGCTCCCCAGGCCGACGTATGCCTGGCGGCCGAATTCGAGGCCGCCCTGCTTGAGGCCGCCGGTGTTCACGTCAAAGCCGTTTTCGAGCACGAAGACCGCCTTCAGGCCGCCGCCCAGGTCTTCCGTGCCGCGCAGGCCCCAGCGGCTGCCTTGCAGCACGCCGCTCGACAGGCCGTACAGGTGCTTGCCCTTGGCGTTGTTGTTGAAGATGAAGCCTTCGTCGATGATGCCGTAAAGCGTCACGCTGCTCTGCGCATGGGCAGCGCCAGCGAACGCGCCCAGCGCGACGAGCGCGAGAAGCGACTTTTTCATGAACGGATCTCCAGAAATCATAGAATTTATTGTTGCGGGGCAAATAGTTATGTTCTGCAGACGATCCCCGCTGCAACTTCGCACGAAGTCCGACGTAATGTAGCAAAAGGACTTTTTGCAACAAAGCAAGATGCCCCGGCCCGGGGTCGCCATGTTTCCTTTATGCAACAATGGTTAAAATCACGGGTTAACCGCAATTTCCGCTGAAGAATCAAGTCGGTTACGCAGCGGACACGCGCTTTCGCCGGGTGCGGAAACGCAAGCACTAGCAGCCAGGAGAACAGGATGGTGTTGGATGAATTGATCAGCGAATTCGATCGCGGTCTGCGCTCGATGGCGGGCGTGAATCGCATGAGCCGCCCGGTGCCCGCGCCGGCCGAACCCCCGACCGTCGAGCTCACGCCGGCGGAGCGCACGCATGCCGCAGGACTGATGCGCGTGAACCATGTCGGCGAGATCTGCGCGCAGGCGCTGTATCAGGCGCAGAAGCTGACCGCGCGCACGCCGGCGGCCAAGGCGATGTTCGAGGAGGCTGCCCGCGAGGAGGAGGACCACCTCGCGTGGACTGCACATCGGCTCAAGGAGCTCGACTCGCGCCCGAGCGTGCTCAATCCGCTGTGGTACGCGGGCGCGCTGGCGATCGGCGTCGCGGCCGGCGCGCTTGGCGACAAGGTGAGCCTCGGCTTCATGGCCGAGACGGAGCGCCAGGTCGAAAGCCATCTGGAAGGTCACCTGTCGACGCTGCCGGCGGGCGACACCACGTCACGCGCGATCGTCGACCAGATGCGCATCGACGAGGTGAAGCACGGCAAGGCCGCGACCGACGCGGGCGGCATCGAGCTGCCGCTGCCGGCGCGGATGCTGATGCGCGCCGCATCGAAAGTCATGACGAGCACTGCGTACTACCTGTGACGAAATTCGCGGGGGCGGAGCGGTCTGCCGCCCCCCGATCGAGCCTGCCGATACCGCCCGCTTTTTCCGCGTTTTCCCGCCCCCGAAAGCCCCGTCCGCACGCCCATCTGGCCGGCCTTGTTCACGTATCACCTTCACAAGTTGCACTAGCTCATTCATTTATAACGGTTTTTGGAATGAGGGTGCGCATGAGCTTGTGCGCGTAAGTCCTTGTTCTAACTAACAAAATTCGTCAAAAAACCGGGCCGCTCCCTTGACCGTGTCACACCCTTCCTCTAAAGTGGGAGACAGTGTGAGAAAGTGTATTTTTGTGTGATTTGGCAGGCTATTCCGGCTAAATTCTGAGCATTGAGCGGGTGCTTCGGTGCCCTGAACGGGAGAGCGGAAAGTGTTCCAAGGGGCGTCAGCGCTGACGCTCGATGCGAAAGGGCGGATGTCGGTGCCGGCTCGCTATCGCGAAGCGCTGCAAGGACAGGCAGAAGGACGGGTGACTGTGACCAAGCACCCGGACGGCTGCCTGTTGCTGTTTCCGCGCCCCGAATGGGAGGTGTTCCGCGCCAAGATCGCTGCGCTGCCGATGGATGCGCACTGGTGGCGGCGGATTTTTCTCGGCAATGCGATGGATGTCGATCTCGACAGCGCGGGCCGGATTCTCGTATCGCCCGAGCTGCGCATGGCGGCCGGGCTGGAAAAGGAAGTCATGTTGTTGGGAATGGGTAGTCACTTCGAGCTGTGGGATTCGCAGACCTACATCGCGAAGGAGCAGGCGGCGATGGCGCAGGGCATGCCCGACGCGCTGAAGAATTTCACGTTCTGATTGCGGTGACGGAGACGCCCGCGATGGGAAACGAATTGCAGCATCGGACGGTGTTGTTGGACGAGGCGGTCGACGCGCTCGTGACGCGGCCGGACGGCATCTATGTCGACGGCACGTTCGGGCGGGGCGGCCATAGCCGCGCGGTGCTCGCGCGGCTCGGGGCCGCCGGGCGGCTGATCGCGTTCGACAAGGATCCGCGTGCAATCGAGACGGCGCAGGGCATCGAGGATGCGCGCTTCTCGATCGTGCACGACAGCTTTGCGTCGATGCAGGGCGCGCTGGCGGCGCGCGGCATCGCGAAGGTGTCGGGTGTGTTGCTGGACCTGGGCGTGTCCTCGCCGCAGGTGGACGATCCGCAGCGGGGCTTCAGCTTCCGCGCGGATGGCCCGCTGGACATGCGCATGGATCCGACACGCGGCGAGTCGGCGGCCGAATGGCTCGCACGGGCGTCGCTGCAGGAACTGACGGAGGTGATACGAGATTATGGGGAAGAACGGTTTGCTTTTCAGATTGCAAAGGCGCTTGTTGCTCGCCGGGCAGAGTCCGACCGTCTCGGGCCCCTCGACAGCACGGGCGAGCTTGCCCAAATCGTGGGTCACGTCGTCAAGACACGTGAGAAGGGCAAGGACCCGGCAACCCGCACCTTTCAGGCTATACGGATTCACGTCAATCAAGAGCTTGCGGACCTGCAAGTCGTACTAGACGCGGCATTGTCGTTGCTGGAGCAAGGGGGGCGGCTGGTGGTCATCAGCTTTCATTCACTCGAGGACCGGATCGTCAAGCGATTCATGCAGGCGCACGCGAGTGCGCCTGCGGTCGATCGTCGCCTGCCGATCCGCGCCGTCGACCTTCCGAGCCCCCCGCTGAAGATCATCGGCCGTAAATTCCCGAGTGACGCCGAAGTGGTCGCGAACCCGCGCGCGCGCTCGGCGGTGATGCGCATTGCGGAGCGCGTCGCGCCATGAGCCGCTTCAACATCTTCCTGCTGATCATCGTGATGGGCTGCGCGCTGTCGGTCGTCAATTCGACGAACCAGCAGCGCCAGATCTTCATTCAGCTGCAGCGTGCGCAGTCGCAGGAGCACCAGCTCCAGCAGGACTATGCGCAGCTTCAGTATCAGCAGAGCGCGCTGTCGAAGACCTCCCGCATCGAGCAGCTCGCTAACGATTCGTTGAAGATGCAGCCGATCATGACCGGCCGCACCCAGTACCTGACGCTGGCGCCGGGCGCCGCGAAGGCGATCGACGCGCCGATCCCCGCATCGGCCGATGCGGCGACGGGCAAGGCCAGGGGAGGCGCGCGATGAAGCCGTCGCAGAAGCGCCAGAACGTGAAGTTCGCGTCGAGCCCCGTGCTGTCGGTGCACCTGCCGATGTGGCGCTCGAAGCTCGTCGTGTTCCTGCTGTTCATGGCTTTCGTCGCGCTCGCCGCGCGCGCGTTCTGGATCCAGGGGCCCGGCAACGCGTTCTATCAGAAGCAGGGCGAAAGCCGCTACCAGCGCACGATCGAACTGCCGGCGACGCGCGGCAAGATTCTCGACCGTAACGGGCTCGTGCTCGCGACGAGCCTGCCCGTGCGCGCGATCTGGGCGATTCCCGACGCGGTGCCGGACGATCTCGGCGCGGACAAGCTCGACCAGCTCGGCAAGCTGCTCGGCATGACCCAGAAGGAGCTGCGCGCGAAGCTGTCGGAGGACAAGGGTTTCGTGTACGTGAAGCGCCAGGTGCCGATCGACATCGCCGACAAGGTCGCGGCGCTCGACATCCCCGGCGTGTACCAGCGCAACGAATACAAGCGCTTCTATCCGGAAGGCGAGATCACCGCGCACCTGATCGGCTTCACGAACGTCGAGGACGAGGGCCAGGAAGGCGTCGAGCTCGGCGACCAGAAGCTGCTGTCCGGCACCTCGGGCGTGCGCCGCGTGATCAAGGACCGGCTTGGGCACATCGTCGAGGACGTTGCCGAGCAGCTGCCGCCGCACAACGGGACGGACGTCGACCTGTCGATCGACAGCAAGATCCAGTACATCGCGTACGCGAACCTGAAGGCCGCGGTCGACAAGTTCAAGGCGAAGGCGGGCGCGGCGATGGTCATCGACGTGCGCACCGGCGAGGTGCTCGCGCTCGTCAACTACCCGACGTACAACCCGAACGACCGTTCGCACCTGACGGGCGAGCAGCTGCGCAACCGGATCCTGACCGACGTGTTCGAGCCGGGCTCGATCATGAAGCCGTTTACGGTGTCGCTCGCGCTCGACCTGCATCGCGTGACGCCGAACACGCTCGTCGAGACCGGCAACGGCCACTTCGTGCTGGACGGCGCGCCGATCACCGACGACGCGGGCTTCGGCACGCTGACGGTCGGCGGCGTGATCCAGAAATCGAGCAACATCGGCGCGACGAAGATCGCGATGACGATGAAGCCCGAGGAAATGTGGAATATGTATACGAGCATTGGCCTCGGCCAGGCGCCGAAGGTCGGCTTCCCGGGCGCGGCGGCCGGCCGCCTGCGGCAGTGGAAGAACTGGCGCAGGATCGAGCAGGCGACGATGTCGTACGGCTATGGCTTGTCCGCGTCGCTGTTCCAGCTCGGGCGTGCGTACACGGCGATCGCGCACGACGGCGAGCTGATGCCGGTGACGATCTTCAAGACCAACAGCGCGCAGCCGGTCGCGGGGCCGCAGATTTTCGCCCCGTCCACTGCGCGCCAGGTGCGGGCGATGCTCGAAACGGTCGTGGCGCCGGGCGGCACGTCGCCGGACGCCGCCGTGCCGGGCTACCGCGTCGGCGGCAAGAGCGGTACCGCGTACAAGCACGAAGGGCACGGCTATACCCGCAAGTACCGGGCGTCATTCGTCGGGATGGCGCCGATGCCGAATCCGCGCATCGTCGTCGCGGTGTCGGTCGACGAGCCGACGGCGGGCAGCCACTTCGGCGGACAGGTATCCGGGCCGGTGTTCTCGACGATCGCGGGCGACGCGCTGCGCGCGCTGAACGTGCCGCCGAACATGCCGGTCAAGCAGCTCGTCGTGTCTGACGATACGCCCACCGCGACCGGGCCGCAAAAGCTGGCCGCGGGTGCGGGCGCGAAGCATATGATCGTGTCCAGCACGACACGCAATTCTCCTGGAGTCATTCGATGAGCGCCGCTCGCAGTTCCCATCCGGCGCACCAGCAGATCGCAGCCGCGCTCGCGTGGCTGCGTCAGCATGTGGCCCCCGCGGCGCAACTGCATGCGGATACGCGCAGCCTCGAAGCAGGCGACGTGTTTCTCGCGTATGCGGTCGACGGGGCCGACAACCGCGCCTTCATTGCCGATGCGGTCGCGCGCGGCGCCGCCGCCGTGCTGTATCAGCCGGACGGCCTTGCCGTTGCACCTGCCGCGCCGGTCGCGCTCGCCGTGCCGGCGCTGAACGAACTCGCCGGCGACATCGCCAGCGGCTGGTACGGTGATCCGAGCGACAGCCTGTTCGCGGTCGGCGTGACCGGCACGAACGGCAAGACGTCGTGCACGCAGTGGATCGCCGCCGCGCTGACGGCGCTCACTCGGCCGTGCGCGTTGATCGGCACGCTCGGCAGCGGGATGCCGGGCCATCTGGTGCCGACCGGCTTCACGACGCCCGATGCGCCGCAACTGCAGCGCAGCCTCGCGCAGCTGCGCGACGCGGGGGCGAAGGCCGTGGCGATGGAGGTGTCGTCGCACGCGCTGCATCAGGGCCGCGTGAACGGCACCGCGTTCGACATCGCCGTGTTTACGAATCTCACGCAGGATCACCTCGACTATCACCGCACATTCGACGCGTACGAAGCGGCGAAGGCGAAGCTGTTCGCGTGGCGCGGCCTGCGCGCCGCGGTCGTCAATCGCGACGACACGGCCGGCAGCCGTCTGCTCGCGAGCCTGTCCGGCCGCGTGCGCACGATCGCATACGGGATCGGCGATGCGTCGGCGGCGGACGCGGATCGCGAGCTGACCGCGCATGACGTGCGCGCGACCGCGACCGGCACCGCATTCCGCCTGCGTTCGTCGTGGGGCGACGCGGACGTCGAGGTCGGCACGCTCGGCACGTTCAACGTCAGCAACCTGCTCGCGGTGCTCGGCACGCTGCTCGCGGCCGACGTGCCGTTCGACGCGGCGCTCGCCGAGATCGCGCGGCTCGAGCCGGTCAACGGCCGGATGCAGCGCCTCGGCGGCCGGCTGCAGAACGACGAGCCGCTCGTCGTGATCGACTATGCGCACACGCCCGACGCGCTCGAGAAGACGCTCGACGCGCTGCGCCCGATCGCCGTCGCGCGCGGCGGCGCGCTCGTCTGCATGTTCGGCTGCGGTGGCGACCGCGACGCGACCAAGCGTCCGCTGATGGGCGCGATCGCCGAGCGGCTGGCCGACGAGGTCGTCGTGACGAGCGACAACCCGCGCAGCGAGGACCCGCAACGCATCATCGACCAGATCGTCGCCGGGATGACCGTGCCGGACAAGGCGCGCCGGATCGAGGACCGCGCGAGCGCGATCCTGCAGGCGGTGCGCGGCGCGGCGCGCGAGGACGTCGTCGTGCTGGCCGGCAAGGGGCACGAGGCGACGCAGGAAATCATGGGCAAGAAGCGCGCGTTCTCCGACCAGGACCACGCGCGGCTCGCGCTGGCGGCGCGCGCGACGCACGGCAAGGGAGGCGGAGAATGACGATGCTCAGCCTCATTGAAGCCGCTCGCCTGATTCCGGGCGCGACCGTCCAAGGCGACGCGAGCGTCACGTTCGAGCGCGTGTCGACGGACAGCCGCACGGTCGGCCCGGGCGACCTGTTCGTCGCGCTGAAAGGGGAGCGCTTCGACGCGCACGATTTCCTCGCCGACGTGGCGGCGCGCGGCGCAGCCGCGGCGCTCGTCTCGCAGGTTCCGGCCGGCTCGGCGCTGCCGTCGATCGTGGCCGCCGATACACGCACCGCGCTCGGCGCGCTTGCGCACGGCTGGCGCAAACGATTCCCGTTGCCGGTCGTCGCAGTGACGGGCAGCAACGGCAAGACGACGGTCAAGGAAATGATCGCGTCGATCTTCGCCGCCGCGGTCGGCGCGGATGCGCGGCTCGCGACGGCCGGCAACCTGAACAACGACATCGGGCTGCCGCTGACGCTGCTGCGTCTTTCCGCTGCACACCGACTCGCGGTGATCGAGCTCGGGATGAACCATCCGGGCGAGACGGAGATCCTCGCACGCCTCACGGCGCCGACGGTCGCGCTCGTCAACAATGCGCAGCGCGAGCACCAGGAATTCATGGCGACGGTCGAAGCCGTCGCGCTCGAGCATGCGGCCGTGATCCACGCACTCGCGCCGGACGGCGTCGCGGTGTTCCCGGCCGACGACGCGTACGCGGGCATCTGGCGCGTCGCGGCGACCGGCAACCGGATCGTCGACTTCGCGCTCAACGACGGCGAGCGGCACACCGACGCGCAAGTGACGGGCCGCGTCGACGGCGGCGCGCTCACGATCGACACGCCCGCCGGGTCGATCACGGTGCGGCTGCGTGCACTCGGCGAACACAACGCGCGCAACGCGCTGGCGGCGACGGCCGCCGCACTGGCGGCGGGCGTCGCGCTGACGGCGATCCGGCAGGGCCTCGAGGCGTTCGAGCCGGTCAAGGGCCGCCTGCAGGTCCGGCAGGCAAGCGCCGGCAGCCTGGCGGGCGCGACGGTCGTCGACGACACGTACAACGCGAACCCCGATTCGATGCGCGCGGCGATCGACGTGCTTGCGGCGCAGCCGGCGCCGCGCGTGCTGGTGATCGGCGACATGGGCGAAGTCGGCGACGAAGGCCCTGCGTTCCATCGCGAGGTCGGCGCGTACGCGCGCGAACGCGGCATCGACGCGCTGTTCGCGCTCGGCGACGCATCGCGCGACGCCTGCGCGTCCTACGGCGACACGGCCCGCCACTTCGGCGACGTCGGCGCGCTGGTCGACGCGCTGTTGGCGGCGGGCTACGGCGCGCAGGCGACGGTGCTGGTGAAGGGCTCGCGGTACATGAAGATGGAGCGCGTGGTCGACGCGCTGACGAACCAACCCGCGGCGGGCACGGCGCCCGCCGCACCTTGAGTAGAAGGAAGGAAGCATGCTGCTGGCGCTGGCGCAATGGCTGCAGGGCGACGCAAGCTTTTTGCGCTTGTTCACGTACCTGACGTTCCGTGCGGTGATGGCCACCATCACCGCGCTCGGGATCGGGCTCGTGTGCGGACCGTGGGTGATCCGCAAGCTGACTCAAATGAAGGTCGGGCAGGCCGTGCGCAAGGACGGCCCGCAGACGCACCTCGTCAAGTCCGGCACGCCGACGATGGGCGGCGTGCTGATCCTGATCGGCATCGCGGTCGCGACGCTGCTGTGGGGCGACCTGACGAACCGTTTCATCTGGATCGTGATGCTCGTCACGTTCGGTTTCGGCGTGATCGGCTGGGTCGACGACTACCGCAAGGTCGTCCACAAGGACCCGCGCGGAATGTCGTCGCGCGAGAAGTACTTCTGGCAGTCGGTGATCGGCCTGTTCGCGGCCGTCTACCTGGCATTCAGCGTGTCCGAGGCGAACAACGTGCGCGTGTTCGACCTGTTCATGGCGTGGGTGAGGAGTGGCCTGTCGATGGGGCTGCCGGCGCGCGCCGACCTGATGCTGCCGTTCCTGAAGTCGATCAGCTACCCGCTCGGCGTATGGGGCTTCATCGTGCTGACCTATTTCGTGATCGTCGGCGCGAGCAACGCGGTGAACCTGACCGACGGCCTCGACGGCCTCGTGATCATGCCGGTCGTGCTGGTCGGCGCATCGCTCGGTGTGTTCGCGTACGTGATGGGCAGCGCGGTCTATTCAAAATACCTGCTGTTCCCGCATATCCCGGGCGCGGGCGAACTGCTGATCTTCTGTTCCGCGATGGGCGGGGCGGGGCTCGCGTTCCTCTGGTACAACACGCATCCCGCGCAGGTGTTCATGGGCGACGTCGGCGCGCTGGCGCTCGGCGGCGCGCTCGGTACGGTCGCGGTGATCGTGCGCCAGGAAATCGTGCTGTTCATCATGGGCGGCATCTTTGTCGCGGAAACGTTGTCGGTGATGCTGCAGGTCTCGTGGTTCAAGTACACGAAAAAGCGCTACGGCGAAGGGCGACGCCTGCTCAAGATGGCGCCGCTGCATCACCATTTCGAATTGTCCGGCTGGAAGGAAACGCAGGTGGTGGTGCGTTTCTGGATCATCACGCTGATGCTGTGCCTGTTCGGTCTGACCACCCTCAAGCTGCGGTAAAGGAAAGGTAACAAGGATGTCTGGCGAGATGTTTGGAGATCGGCAGCGGCCGATGGTGCTCGTGCTGGGGCTCGGGGAATCGGGTCTCGCGATCGCGCGGTGGTGCGCGAGGCACGGGTGCCGCCTGCGTATTGCCGATACCCGCGAGGCGCCGCCGAACCTTGCCGCGCTGCAGGCAGAAGGCATCGACGCGGAATTCGTCGGCGGTCCGTTTTCGCCGGCGCTGCTCGACGGCGGCATCGAGATCGTCGGGCTGAGCCCCGGCCTGTCGCCGCTCGAGCCGGCGCTCGCGGCGCTGATCGCGGCGGCGAACGAGCGCGGCGTCGCGGTGTGGGGCGAACTGGAGTTCTTCGCGCAGGCGCTGCGCGCGCTCGGCGCGAGCGGCTATCAGCCGAAGGTGCTGGCGATCACGGGCACCAACGGCAAGACCACGACGACGAGCCTGACCGGCCTGTTGTGCGAACGGGCGGGCAAGAAGGTCGGCGTCGCGGGCAACATCAGCCCGGCGATGCTCGACCGGCTCGCCGACGCGATCGACGCCACCGCACTGCCGGACGTCTGGGTGCTGGAGCTGTCGAGCTTCCAGCTCGAGACCGCGCGCACGTTCGCGCCGGACGCGGCCGCGATCCTCAACATCACGCAGGACCACCTCGACTGGCACGGCAGCTTCGACGCATACGCGGCCGCAAAGGGCCGGATCTTCGGCGCGACGACGACGCGCGTGCTGAACCGCGACGATGCGGCCGTGATGAAGTTCGCGCCGGCCGCGGGCGCGGCCGATGTGCCGCGCACGGTCACGTTCGGCCTGAACGAGCCGGTGCATGAGGGCGATTACGGCCTGTCTCGCGACAACGGGATCGCGTGGCTCGTCGAGGCGATCGATCGCGACGCGACCGACGAGCCGGCGACGGGCCGCCGCCGCAAGCGCGACGCCGTCCATACGCCGGACATCGCGCAGAAGCGCCTGATGCCGGTCGACGCGCTGCGCATCCGCGGCCTGCACAACGCGGCGAACGCGCTCGCCGCGTTCGCGCTCGCGCGCGCGATCGACCTGCCGGCCGCGCCGCTGCTGCACGGGCTGCGCGAATACCGCGGCGAGGCGCATCGCGTCGAGCTGATCACGACGCTCGACGACGTCGATTATGTCGACGACAGCAAGGGCACGAACGTCGGCGCGACAGTTGCCGCGCTCGACGGGCTCGCGCAGCGGATCGTGCTGATCGCCGGCGGCGACGGCAAGGGCCAGGATTTTTCGCCGCTCGCCGCTCCAGTCGCGCGCTGGTGCCGCGCGGTGCTGCTGATCGGCCGCGACGCGCCGGCGATCCGCGACGCGCTCGCCGACACCGGCGTGCCGCTCGTCGATCACGCGACGCTCGAGGAGGCGGTGCGCGCGGCGAGCGAGCTCGCGGAGCCGGGCGACGCGGTGCTGCTGTCGCCCGCGTGCGCGAGCTTCGACATGTTCAAGAGCTACGCCCATCGCGCTGACGTGTTCCGCCGCGCGGTGGAGGATCTCGCCCTCGATCAAGGAGCGACGCCATGAGCTGGTCCGATCGCCTCGTCTCCCGTTTCAACGATCGACGCGATGGCGGCGGCAATGTGGCCGGCGGCCGCGTCGCGTCGGCCACGCGGGCCGCGACGGGCGGCCTCGCGAGCGTCGTCAACGGCGTGCGGCCGGGCCGTTCGCGGATGCTCGATTTCGACTACTCGCTGCTGTGGGTCGCGGTCGCGCTGCTCGGGCTCGGCGTCGTGATGGTGTATTCGGCGTCGATCGCGATGCCGGATTCGCCGAAGTACGCGTCGTATCACGATTACGCGTTCCTGCTGCGCCATTGCGTGTCGCTCGGCGTCGCGTTCATCGCGGCGGTGATCGCGTTTCGCGTGCCGGTGTCGACGTGGGACAAGTACGCGCCGCATCTCTTCCTGATCGCGCTCATCGGCCTCGTGATCGTGCTGATCCCGCACGTCGGCAAGGGCGTGAACGGCGCGCGCCGCTGGATCCCGCTCGGCATCACGAACATGCAGCCGTCGGAAGTCATGAAGCTCGCGGTGACGATCTACGCGGCGAACTACACGGTGCGCAAGCAGGAATACATGCAGAGCTTCGCGAAGGGCTTCCTGCCGATGGCCTGCGCGGTCGGCCTCGTCGGCGCGCTGCTGCTGCTCGAGCCGGACATGGGCGCATTCATGGTGATCGCCGCGATCGCGATGGGCGTGCTGTTCCTCGGCGGCGTGAACGGCAAGCTGTTCGGCGGCCTCGTCGCGACCGCGGTCGGCACCTTCACGATGCTCGTCTGGCTGTCGCCGTGGCGTCGCGAGCGGATCTTCGCGTATCTCGACCCGTGGGACGAGCGTTACGCGCAGGGCAAGGCGTACCAGCTCACGCACTCGCTGATCGCGTTCGGCCGCGGCGAATGGTTCGGCGTCGGCCTCGGCGGCAGCGTCGAGAAGCTGAACTACCTGCCCGAAGCGCATACCGACTTCATCCTCGCGGTGATCGGCGAGGAACTCGGCTTCGTCGGCGTGATGGTCGTGATCCTGCTGTTCTACTGGATCGTGCGCCGCGCGTTCGAGATCGGCCGCCAGGCACTCGCGCTCGACCGCACGTTCGCGGGGCTGACAGCGAAGGGCATCGGCATCTGGTTCGGCGCGCAGGCGTTCATCAACATGGGCGTGAACCTCGGCCTGCTGCCGACCAAGGGCCTGACGCTGCCGCTCGTGAGCTACGGCGGCTCGGGCATCCTGCTCAACTGCGTCGCGCTCGCGGTGCTGCTGCGGGTCGACTATGAAAGCCGGGTGCTGATGCGTGGAGGGAAGGTATGACCGCGACGCATCGCACGCTGATGGTGATGGCAGGCGGCACCGGGGGCCACGTGTTCCCGGGGCTCGCGGTCGCGCACCGGATGGAAGCGGCGGGCTGGCGCGTCGTGTGGCTCGGCAATCCGGCCGGGATGGAGGCGACGCTCGTGCCGAAGCACGGCATCCCGATGGAATACGTGCGGTTCGGCGGCGTGCGCGGCAAGGGTCTGAAGACCAAGCTGTCGCTGCCGTTCAACCTGCTGCGCGCGTGCTGGCAGAGCCTCGGCGCGCTGCGCCGGGTCAAGCCCGACGTCGTGCTCGGGATGGGCGGCTACATCACGTTCCCGGCGGGCGTGATGACGGCGCTGTCCGGCCGTCCGCTCGTGCTGCACGAACAGAATTCGATCGCCGGCCTCGCGAACAAGGTGCTCGCGAAGCTCGCGAAACGCGTGCTCGTCGCGTTCCCGGACGCGCTGCCGCACGCCGAATGGACCGGCAACCCGATTCGCGCGGAACTTGCGCGCACGGAACCGCCCAAAGCACGCTATGCGGCGCGCAGCGGTCCGCTGAACGTGCTGGTCGTCGGCGGCAGCCTCGGCGCCGCCGCGCTGAACGAAGTGGTGCCGCGTGCGCTGGCGATGCTTGCGCCGGGCGAGCGTCCGCGCATCGTGCATCAGGCGGGCGCGAAGCATATCGACGTGCTGAAGGCGAACTACGAGGCTGCCGGCCTCGTGTGCGGCAGCGACGTGCAGCTCGTGCCGTTCATCGACGACATGGCCGCCGCGTACGCGGCGGCGGATCTCGTGATCTGCCGGTCGGGCGCGATGACGGTATCGGAGATCGCGGCGGTCGGGGTGGCGGCGCTGTTCGTGCCGTTCCCGTATGCCGTCGACGATCACCAGACGACCAATGCCGCGTTCCTCGCCGAGGCGGGAGCAGCGGTGCTGGTGCAACAACGCGACCTGTCGGCCGACCTGCTCGCCGACTGGCTGCGCAGCCAGTCGCGGGCGTCGCTCGCGGACATGGCGGAGCGTTCGCGCTCGCTGGCGAAGCCGGATGCCACCGACGAAGTCGCGCGGGTCTGCGCGACGGTGGCCGGCGCGAACCTGGAAAAACTGCAATGAAACACATCGTCAAACACATTCATTTCGTCGGGATCGGCGGCGCCGGCATGAGCGGCATCGCGGAAGTGCTCGTCAATCTCGGCTACCAGGTCAGCGGCTCGGACCTGTCGCGCAACGCGGTGACCGACCGTCTCGAGGCGCTCGGCGCGCGGATCGCGATCGGCCACGACGCGGCGAACATCGAGGGCGCGAACGCGGTCGTCGTGTCGACGGCGGTGCGCTCGGACAACCCGGAAGTGCTGGCCGCGCGCGCGAAGCGCGTGCCGATCGTGCAGCGCGCGGTGATGCTCGCCGAGCTGATGCGCCTGAAGCAGGGCATCGCGATCGCGGGCACGCACGGCAAGACCACGACGACGAGCCTCGTCGCGAGCGTGCTCGCGGCGGGCGGCCTCGATCCGACCTTCGTGATCGGCGGGCGCCTGATCAGCGCCGGCGCGAACGCGCGGCTCGGCACGGGCGACTTCATCGTCGCCGAGGCCGACGAGTCGGACGCGTCGTTCCTGAACCTGTACCCGGTCATCGAAGTCATCACGAACATCGATGCCGACCACATGGACACCTACGGGCACGACTTCGCGCGGCTCAAGCAGGCGTTCATCGAATTCACGCAGCGCCTGCCGTTCTACGGCAGCGCGGTCGTGTGCGTCGACGATCCGAACGTGCGCCAGATCATCCCGTTCATCTCGAAGCCGGTGGTGCGCTACGGGTTGTCGCCGGACGCGCAGGTGCGCGCGGAAGACATCGACGCGCGCGATGGCCGGATGCACTTCACGGTGATCCGCGAAGGGCGCGAGCCGCTGCCCGTCGTCCTGAACATGCCGGGGCTGCACAACGTGCAGAACGCGCTCGCGGCGATCGCGATCGCGACGGATCTCGGCGTATCGGACGACGCGATCCAGCAGGCGCTCGCGGAGTTCAACGGCGTCGGCCGGCGCTTCCAGCGCTACGGCGAGGTGCCGGCGGCGGACGGCGGCAGCTACACGCTGATCGACGACTACGGCCATCATCCGGTCGAAATGGCGGCGACGATCGCGGCCGCGCGCGGCGCGTTCCCCGGCCGCCGCCTCGTGCTCGCGTTCCAGCCACACCGCTATACGCGCACGCGCGACTGCTTCGACGATTTCGTCAACGTGCTGTCGACGGTCGATGCGCTGGTGCTGACGGAAGTCTACGCGGCCGGCGAGGCGGCGATCACGACCGCCAACGGCGACGCGCTGTCGCGCGCGCTGCGCGCGGCGGGGAAGGTGGAACCGGTATTCGTCGCGACGGTCGACGACGTGCCGAACGCATTGACGAAGGTCGCGCAGAACGGCGACGTGGTGATCACGATGGGCGCGGGCTCGATCGGCGGCGTGCCGGCGAAGCTCGCGCAACACACTCAACAGAAGGCATGACATGAGCGGGATTGATCCGAAACGTTTCGGCAAGGTGGCGGTGTTGCTCGGCGGCGTGTCCGCGGAGCGCGAGGTGTCGCTCAATTCGGGCCGGCTCGTGCTGCAGGGCCTGCGCGACGCGGGCATCGACGCGCATCCGTTCGACCCGGCCGAGCGTCCGCTGGCGGCGCTGAAGGACGAAGGGTTCGTGCGCGCGTTCAACGCGCTGCACGGCGGCTACGGCGAGAACGGCCAGATTCAGGGCGCGCTCGATTTCTACGGGATCCGCTACACGGGCAGCGGCGTGCTCGGCTCGGCGCTCGGCCTCGACAAGTTCCGCACGAAGCTCGTGTGGCAGCAGACGGGCGTGCCGACGCCGCCGTTCGAGACGGTGCTGCGCGGCGACGACCTCGCGGCGCGCGCGCCGGAGATCGTCGCGAAGCTCGGCCTGCCGCTGTTCGTGAAGCCGGCGAGCGAGGGATCGAGCGTCGCGGTGCTGAAAGTGAAGACGGCCGACGCGCTGCCGGCTGCGCTCGCCGAAGCCGCGAAGCACGACCCGATCGTGATCGTCGAGAAGAGCATCGAGGGCGGCGGCGAATACACCGCGTGCATCGCAGGCGATCTCGACCTGCCCGTGATCAAGATCGTGCCGGCCGGCGAGTTCTACGACTATCACGCGAAGTACATCGCCGACGACACGCAATACCTGATTCCGTGCGGGCTGCCCGCCGACAAGGAGGCGGAGCTGAAGCGCGTCGCGCGCCGGGCGTTCGACGTGCTGGGCTGCACCGACTGGGGCCGCGCGGACTTCATGCTCGACGCCAACGGCAACGCGTACTTCCTGGAAGTGAACACCGCGCCGGGCATGACCGATCACTCGCTGCCGCCGAAGGCGGCGCGCGCGGTCGGCATCAGCTATTCGGAGCTGGTGGTGAAGGTGCTGTCGCTCACGCTCAACGACTGAAGCAGGAACGGAAAGACGTCATGTGGAACAACGTTCGCCAACTCAACCTTGCCGCCAGCGCGCTGTACGCGCTGCTGCTGCTCGTGTTGGCGGCGGCCGGCTGCTACTGGCTGATCCAGCGTCCGGCGTTCGCGCTGCGCGCGATCCAGATCGACGGCGACACCGACCACATCAACGCACCCATCGTGCGCGCGGGCGTGGTCGGGCGGCTGAAGGGCAACTTCTTCACCGTCGATCTCGATACGGCGCGGGTTGCGTTCGAGCAGATGCCGTGGGTGCGCCGCGCGAGCGTGCGCCGGGTGTGGCCGAATGCGCTGGCTGTCACGCTCGAGGAGTACAAACCGCTCGGGACCTGGGGCAGCGACCAGCTGGTGAGCGTCGACGGCGAGTTGTTCACCGCGAACCAGGGCGAGCTCGACGAGGCGCTGCCCGCGTTCGACGGGCCGGAAGGCAGCGCGAAGGAAGTCGTCGTGCGGTATCACGACTTCGCGAAGTGGTTCGCGCCGCTCAACGCGACGCCGGAAGAGGTCACGCTGTCGGCGCGCTACGCATGGACGGTGAAGCTGTCGAACGGGATGCAGGTGGAGCTGGGCAAGGAGCGCAACGGCGACACCCTGCACGACCGGAGCCAGCGTCTCGTCGCCGCGTGGCCGGCCGTCACGCAACGCTGGGGCAACGACATCGAGTACGCGGACCTGCGCTATCCGAACGGATTCGCGATTCGCGCGGCGGGCATGCGGTTCCTGACCGATACCGACAAGCGCAAGAAGTAACGAGAGATCACACGCAAGAGCACTCTATGAGCAAAGACTACAAGGATCTGCTGGTTTCCCTCGACATCGGCACGTCGAAGGTGGTGGCCGTCGTCGCCGAGCTGAAGGGCGAAGGTCACTACGAGGTGATCGGTCTCGGCCAGAGCGAATCGAAAGGTCTGAAGAAGGGCGTGGTGGTGAACATCGAGGCCACCGTGCAGTCGATCCAGCGCGCGCTCGAGGAAGCCGAGCTGATGGCCGACTGCAAGATCACCAACGTGTTCACGGGGATCGCCGGCAGCCATATCCGCAGCTTCAATTCGAGCGGGATGGTCGCGATCAAGGACAAGGAAGTCACGCAGACGGACGTCGCGCGCGTGATCGAGACCGCGAAGGCGATCAACATCCCGACCGACCAGCAGGTGCTGCACATCCTCACGCAGGAATTCATCATCGACGGCCAGGAAGACGTGCGCGAGCCGATCGGCATGAGCGGGATCCGCCTCGAGGTGAAGGTGCACATCGTGACGGGCGCGGTGAGCGCCGCGCAGAACATCGTCAAGTGCGTGCGCCGCTGCGGGCTGGAAGTGAACGACCTGATCCTGCAGCCGCTCGCGTCGTCGCTCGCGGTGCTGACCGAGGACGAGAAGGATCTCGGCGTGGTGCTCGTCGACGTCGGCGGCGGCACGACCGACATCGCGATCTTCGCGGAAGGCGCGATTCGCCACACCGCGGTGATTCCGATCGCCGGCGACCAGATCACGAGCGACATCGCGATGGCGCTGCGCACGCCGACGCCGGACGCGGAAGACATCAAGGTCAGCTACGGGATCGCGAAGCAGGCGCTCGCCGATCCGGACGAGATGGTCGAAGTGCCGGGCCTCGGCGAACGCGGCCCGCGCACGCTGTCGCGCCAGGCGCTTGCGGCGGTGATCGAGCCGCGCGTCGAGGAGCTGTTCTCGCTCGTGCAGCAGGTCGTGCGCGAGTCGGGTTACGAAGAACTGCTGAGCTCCGGCGTGGTCATTACCGGCGGCGCGGCGATGATGCCGGGGATGGTCGAGCTCGGCGAGGACATTTTCCTGAAACCGGTGCGCATCGGCGCGCCGGAATACGCGGGCGGCCTGGCCGACGTCGTGCGCAATCCGCGCTATTCGACGGCGATGGGCCTCCTGGTGGAAGGCAGCGCTCAGCGCATGCGCGGCCGCAAGGTCGCGGTGCAGTCCGGCAACGCGGGGCAGATCTTCTCGCGGATGAAGGAATGGTTCCTGAGCAACTTCTGACGAACCGAATCGAAATTCGCGCCGGTGCCGGCGGCCGGCGCGCGACAGGGGGTTGCCCGATCTCCTGCCGAATAACGGCCGAGTAGCAGTAACTTTCTTGACGGAGGCAACAATGGAATTTGAAATGCTGGAAACCGAAACCAACGGCACCATCATCAAGGTGGTGGGCGTTGGCGGCGCTGGCGGCAATGCCGTGCAGCACATGATCAATCGCGGTGTGCAGGGCGTCGACTTCATCGTGATGAACACCGACGCGCAGGCGCTGTCGCGTTCGCGCGCGCCGTCCGTGATCCAGCTCGGCAACACCGGCCTCGGCGCCGGCGCGAAGCCGGAGATGGGCCGTGCGGCAGCCGAAGAGGCGCGTGAGCGCATCGCCGACGGGCTGCGCGGCGCGCACATGGTGTTCATCACCGCCGGCATGGGCGGCGGCACCGGCACGGGCGCGGCGCCGGTCGTCGCGCAGATCGCGAAGGAGATGGGCATCCTGACGGTCGGCGTCGTCAGCAAGCCGTTCGAGTTCGAAGGCGGCAAGCGGATGCGCGTCGCGGAAGCGGGCTCGCAGCAGCTGGAAGATCATGTCGACTCGCTGATCGTCGTGCTGAACGACAAGCTGTTCGACGTGATGGGCGACGACGCGGAGATGGACAAGTGCTTCCAGTGCGCGGACGACGTGCTGAACAACGCGGTCGCTGGCATCGCGGAAATCATCAACGTCGATGGCCTGGTCAACGTCGACTTCGAAGACGTGAAGACGGTGATGGGCGAGCAGGGCAAGGCGATGATGGGCACGGCGACGGTCGCCGGCGTCGATCGCGCGCGTCTCGCGGCGGAACAGGCCGTGGCGAGCCCGCTGCTGGAAGGCGTCGACCTGTCGGGCGCGCGCGGCGTGCTGGTCAACATCACGTCGAGCCGTTCGCTGCGCCTGTCGGAAACGCGCGAAGTGATGAACACGATCAAGAGCTACGCGGCGGAAGACGCGACGGTGATCTTCGGCGCGGTGTACGACGACGCGATGGGCGACGCGCTGCGCGTGACGGTCGTCGCGACGGGCCTCGGCCGCGCGGCGAAGAAGCAGCAGTCGGCGCCGATGACGCTGCTGCGCACCGGCACGGACAACCAGCCGGTCAACGCGGTGTCGCACAACAGCTACGCACCGGCGCATCATGTCAGCACGGCCGACTACGGCGCGCTCGACACGCCGGCCGTGTGGCGCAATTCGCGCGAAACCGCGGCATCGCACGTGCAGGCGCTGCAGGAGAAGGGGGTCGACACGTACGACATCCCGGCATTCCTGCGCAAGCAGGCTGACTGAGGCACACGGGCGAAGCCGCGGCGGTGTCGCCGCGGTGAAACCGGCGTGACGGATGCTACGGACCGCGACAGGCCGCGTCGAATGCGACGCCCGGCCGGGAGACGTGCCCTCTTCGCTTCGGCGAGGCGGAATGGGCCGTGCTGTCCGTGTCACGCAAGAAACCGTATCGCTATGAGGGACCAGGCATGATTCAAGTGGGCGACGCGCTGCCCGACGCGCAACTGTTCGAGTTCATCGACGACGCGCAGGCGGGTTGTACGCTGGGGCCGAACGCCCGCAGCGTGCGCGAGCAGACGGCGGGCAAGCGGGTGGTGATCTTCGGATTGCCCGGCGCTTTCACGCCGACCTGCTCGGCGCAGCATGTGCCGGGCTATGTCGAGCACGCCGAGCAGTTGCGCGCGGCGGGCATCGACGAGATCTGGTGCGTGTCCGTCAACGACGCATTCGTGATGGGCGCTTGGGGACGTGATCTGCACACCGCGGGCAAGGTGCGCATGATGGCGGACGGCAGCGCGGCTTTCACTCATGCGCTGGGGCTGACGCAGGATTTGTCCGCGCGTGGCATGGGGATTCGTTCCCTGCGCTACGCGATGGTGGTCGACGACGGTGTGGTCAAGACGCTGGCCGTCGAAGCGCCGGGCAAGTTCGAAGTGAGCGATGCGGCGAGTGTGCTGGCGACGTTGAAGTCCTGATTGCGCGATGCGCCGTTGCTTGCAGGCAACGTTGCGTATCGGCCGCAGGGCAGTTGTAACACGGGCTGATGACCGGGAACGCCTCCGTTCCGGGCGTCGGCCCGTCCCGTATCGGCAGGGGTAAACAGCGGAAACAGATTGATACGCAGTTTCAAACAGCGTTGAATGAGGAATTACGCTATAATCTCATCTATCGAATATAACTCCTGATTGAAATCTTCAATCAAGACGAAGAACACCATGCTGAAGCAGCGCACCATCAAATCCATCGTCAAGACCGTGGGGATCGGTGTCCACTCGGGCCGCAAGATCGAGCTGACGCTCCGTCCCGCCGCGCCGGGCACGGGCATCGTCTTTTCGCGCGTCGACCTGCCCACGCCCGTCGACATTCCCGCGTCGGCGACGTCGATCGGCGACACGCGGCTCGCGTCGGTGCTGCAGAAGGATGGCGTCCGCGTGTCGACGGTCGAGCACCTGATGTCCGCGTGCGCGGGCCTCGGCATCGACAACCTGTACGTCGACGTGACGGCCGAGGAAATCCCGATCATGGACGGCAGCGCGGCGACTTTCGTGTTCCTGATCCAGTCCGCCGGCATCGAGGAGCAGAACGCGCCGAAGCGCTTCATCAAGGTCAAGAAGACGGTCGAAATCCGCGACGGCGACAAGTTCGCGCGTCTCGATCCGTATTTCGGCTTCAAGCTGAAGTTCTCGATCGATTTCCGTCACCCGGCCGTCGACAAGACGGGCCAGGAGCTCGAGGTCGATTTCGCGAATACGTCGTACGTGCGCGACATCGCGCGTGCGCGCACGTTCGGCTTCGCGCACGAGGCCGAGATGCTGCGCGAGATCGGCCTGGCGCGCGGCGGCAGCATGGACAATGCGATCGTGCTCGACGAGTACCGCATCCTGAACAACGACGGGCTGCGCTACGACGACGAGTTCGTGAAGCACAAGATGCTCGACGCGATCGGCGACCTGTACGTGATCGGCCATCCGCTGCTGGCGTCCTATACCGCATACAAGTCGGGGCACGGGCTCAACAACGCGCTGCTGCGCGAGCTGCTCGCGCACGAGGACGCGTACGAGATCGTGACGTTCGACGATCCGCAGTCCGCGCCGAGCGGCTTCGGGTTCGATGCGCAGACGGCGTTCGCCTGAGCGGGCGCGCTCCGTGCGCAGATGAAAAAGCGGCCCGAGGGCCGCTTTTTTTCGTTTGCGCGGATCGAGCGGCGCGCGTGGTCAGCGCGGGGTCTTCGCCCCATGCCGCGCCGCCATCCGGGCGAGCGCCGCCTGCAGCGGCGACGGCTCGAGGTGATCGGCGAGGTCGCGCAATGCCGCGGCGCCGACGGACGTCATCCGCGCCTGCTTCACGTGCGGCGGCGGCGGCGCGTCCTTCGGACGCACGCGCACGCGCAGCGTGCTCACCGGCCAGCCGCGCTTTTGCAGATCCGCGAGCAGCCGCGGCTCGACCTGCCGCAGCCGCGCGGCCAGCGCGTTGTGCGCGGCAAACAGGGTCAGGACACCATCCTTCACGAACCCCGGCTCGACGTGGCTGGCGAGATAGTCGGGCAGCAGCGCGGCGAGATCGCGCTGCAGCGACGCGATCTGCTCGACGCCGGCGCGCAGCGCCGCGAACGCGTCGGTACGGCCGAGCACCTCGGACACGGGTTGCGGGCGATACGGGCCGAGCGGGCCGAAACGCTTGGAAAATCGGTTCATCGAGGCTTTCTTCGGGGAGGCGGCAGCGCGCGGTGGTTGACGCCGATTGTACCCGCGGCGGCCGGCGCGCGGCCGGATTTGCGGCGGTGTGGCCCGTCGGCACGGCGAGGCTGCCGTCCGCCCGAGTCACGGGCGCATGCGCCCCCGCGTGCTAAAATTCGCTGTTTGTATCCACTATTACGCTAAGCCGCCGAGGCTCGGGCGTCGGGGCGCGCAACACGCGCCGGGCGCCGGTGCTGCGACGCAGGATCCGATCCGATGACAACCGGTTTTCTCCAGAAAATTTTTGGCAGCCGCAACCAGCGGCTCGTCAAGCAATATCAAAAGACCGTCGCGGCGATCAATGCGCTCGAAACGCAGATCGAGAAGCTGACGGACGACCAGTTGCGCGGCAAGACGGACGAATTCCGCCAGCGGGTCGCGGCCGGCGAGTCGCTCGACAAGCTGCTGCCGGAGGCGTTCGCGGTCTGCCGCGAGGCGAGCCGCCGGGTGCTGAAGATGCGTCACTTCGACGTGCAGCTGATCGGCGGGATGGTGCTCCACTACGGCAAGATCGCCGAAATGCGCACCGGCGAGGGCAAGACGCTGGTGGCGACGCTGCCGGTGTACCTGAACGCGCTGTCGGGCCACGGCGTACACGTCGTGACGGTCAACGACTACCTCGCGCAGCGTGACGCCGAGTGGATGGCGCGTCTCTACAACTTCCTCGGGCTGTCGGTCGGCATCAACCTGTCCGGCATGGAGCACGAGCAGAAGCAGCAGGCGTACGCGTCCGACATCACGTACGGCACGAACAACGAGTTCGGCTTCGACTACCTGCGCGACAACATGGTCTACGAGACCGACGCGCGCGTGCAGCGCGCGCTGAACTTCGCGGTGGTCGACGAAGTCGACTCGATCCTGATCGACGAAGCGCGTACGCCGCTGATCATCTCCGGCCAGGCCGAGGACCACACCGAGCTGTACGTGCGGATGAACGCGCTGCCGCCGCTGCTCGAGCGCCAGATCGGCGAGGAGAAGGCCGACGGCACCGGCGTCGAGAAGCCGGGCGACTATACGCTCGACGAGAAGTCGCGCCAGGTGTTCCTGACGGAAGCGGGCCACGAGAAGGCCGAGCGCCTGCTGTCGGAGTGGGGCCTGATCGGCGAGGGCGAGAGCCTGTACGCGCCGCAGAACATCACGCTGATGCACCACGTGTACGCGGCGCTGCGCGCGCACACGCTGTTCCACAAGGACCAGCACTACGTCGTGCAGGACGGCGAAGTGATCATCGTCGACGAATTCACGGGCCGCCTGATGGCCGGCCGCCGCTGGTCCGACGGCCTGCACCAGGCGGTCGAGGCGAAGGAGCACGTGAAGATCCAGAGCGAGAACCAGACGCTCGCGTCGATCACGTTCCAGAACTATTTCCGCATGTACGCGAAGCTGTCGGGCATGACCGGCACCGCGGACACCGAAGCGTACGAATTCAACGAGATCTACGGTCTCGAGACGGTCGTGATCCCGACCAACCGTCCGCCGAAGCGGATCGACAAGCAGGATCAGATCTACAAGACGGCCAAGGAGCGCTACGACGCGGTGATCCGCGACATCCGCGAATGTCACGAGCGCGGCCAGCCGGTGCTGGTCGGCACGACGTCGATCGAGAACTCCGAGCTGCTGTCGCACCTGCTGAAGCAGGCCGGGCTGCCGCACGAGGTGCTGAACGCGAAGCAGCACGCGCGCGAAGCGGCGATCGTCGCGGAGGCGGGCCGTCCGCAGCGCGTCACGATCGCGACCAACATGGCGGGCCGCGGCACCGACATCGTGCTCGGCGGCAATGCGGAGAAGCAGGCCGCGTTCATCGAGGCCGACGCGTCGGTTCCGGCGGACGAAAAGGCGCGCCGCATCCAGCAGCTCCATGACGAATGGGAAACGCTGCACGAGCAGGTGAAGGCAGCGGGCGGCCTGCACATCATCGGCACCGAGCGTCACGAGTCGCGCCGGATCGACAACCAGCTGCGCGGCCGTGCGGGCCGTCAGGGCGACCCGGGTTCGTCGCGCTTCTACCTGTCGCTCGACGATCCGCTGCTGCGCATTTTCGCCGGCGACCGCGTGCGCGCGATCATGGACCGCCTGAAGATGCCGGAAGGCGAGGCGATCGAGGCCGGCATCGTCACGCGTTCGATCGAATCCGCGCAGCGCAAGGTCGAGGCGCGCAACTTCGACATCCGCAAGCAGCTGCTCGAATACGACGACGTGTCGAACGACCAGCGCAAGGTCATCTACCAGCAGCGCAACGAGCTGCTCGAAGCGCATGACATCACCGAGACGATCGGTGCGATGCGTCACGGCGTGATCAGCGAGGTCGTCCGCCAGTTCGTGCCGGCGGGGAGCATCGAGGAGCAGTGGGACGTCCCCGAGCTCGAGGAAGCGCTGCGCAACGACTGGCAGCTCGATCTCGCGATCCAGGAAATGGTGAACGAGTCGTCGTCGATCTCGGCGGACGAGATTCTCGACGCGGTGACCACCGCGGCCGACGAGCAATACGAGTCGAAGGTCGCGCTGGTCGGCCGCGAATCGTTCAGCGCGTTCGAGCGCTCGGTGATGCTGCAGTCGGTCGACCGCCTGTGGCGCGAGCACCTCGCGGCGCTCGACCACCTGCGCCAGGGCATCCACCTGCGCGGCTACGCGCAGAAGAACCCGAAGCAGGAATACAAGCGTGAGGCGTTCGAACTGTTCGCGGCGATGCTCGAGGCGATCAAGCAGGAAGTCACGCGGATCGTGATGAACGTGCAGATCCAGTCGCCGGAACAGCTCGAGGAAGCGGCCGAGCAGATCGAGGAGCGCAGCGGGCATCTCGAGAACGTCGAGTACCAGCATGCCGAGTTCGCCGAGGCAGGCGCGCCGGTGGCGGGCGGTGCGGCGGTAGCCGCCGCGACGGCCGCCGAGGAGATGGTCGGCAGCGCGATGAGCCACAGCGGCCCCGGCGGCGAGATGCCGAAGGTCGGCCGCAACGACCCGTGCCCGTGCGGCAGCGGCAAGAAGTACAAGCATTGTCACGGCAAGCTGTCGTAACACGACGACCCCACGCTCACGTCGTTCGCTGCCCCCGAGGGGGCGGTCAGCTTCCTTGGGGCGGCCCGGCGGAAGCTGACAGGCGGCGCGCGATGAGCGCGCCGCGTCGTTTGTAGCGTTGATTTGTGGTGAGAGTTGCGGCGGTCCGCGCGTGCGGCCGCCGGTTCGTTCAATCGATGCCGGCGCGCGCCGGCATTTTCCCTTCCGGCAGGTGTTCCACATGGCTGTCAATTTCCCGTCGATCGATCCCGCCCAACTGCATCCCGTCGCCGGCGTCACGCTGGGCTGGGCGGAGGCGAACATTCGCAAGCCGAACCGCAAGGACGTGCTGGTCATTTCCGTCGACGATGGCGCGACGGTCGCCGGCGTGTTCACCGAGAACCGCTTCTGCGCGGCGCCCGTGATCGTCTGCCGCGAGCATCTGGCGAAGGTGCGCGCGGGCGGCGCGGGCATTCGCGCGCTCGTCGTCAACACCGGCAACGCGAACGCGGGCACCGGCGAGCCGGGTCTCGCGCACACGCGCGAGACCTGCGCGGAGCTCGCGCGCCTCGCGGGCATCGAGCCGGCCCAGGTGCTGCCGTTCTCGACGGGCGTGATCCTCGAGCCGCTGCCGATCGACCGCCTGAAGGCCGGCCTGCCGGCGGCGCTCGCGAACCGCCAGGCCGCGCACTGGTTCGACGCCGCGCAGGCGATCATGACCACCGACACGCTGCCGAAGGCGACGTCGCGCCAGGTGACGATCGACGGCCACACGGTCACGCTGTCCGGCATCAGCAAGGGCGCGGGCATGATCAAGCCGAACATGGCGACGATGCTCGGCTTCCTCGCGTTCGACGCGACGGTCGCGCAGCCGGTGCTCGACACGCTCGTGAAGGAGGTCGCCGACCGCTCGTTCAACTGCATCACGATCGACGGCGACACGTCGACGAACGACTCGTTCATCCTGATCGCATCCGGCAAGAGCACGCTGCCGGCGATCACGTCGACCGATTCGCCTGCCTACGCGGCGCTGCGCGACGCGGTCACCGAGGTTGCGCAAGTGCTGTCGCAGCTGATCGTGCGCGACGGCGAAGGCGCGACGAAATTCATGACGGTGCAGGTCGAAGGCGGCCGGAGCGTCGCCGAATGCCGCCAGATCGCCTATGCGATCGGCCATTCGCCGCTCGTGAAGACGGCGTTCTACGCGTCGGACCCGAACCTTGGCCGCATTCTCGCGGCGATCGGCTACGCGGGCGTCGCCGATCTCGACGTCGGCAAGATCGACCTGTATCTCGACGACGTGCTGGTCGCGAAGGCGGGCGGCCGCAATCCGGCGTACCAGGAAGAGGACGGCCAGCGCGTGATGAAGCAGAGCGAGATCACGATCCGCGTGCTGCTCGGCCGCGGCGATGCGCAGGCGACGATCTGGACGTGCGACCTGTCGCACGATTACGTGAGCATCAACGCGGATTACCGCTCCTGACCGGGAGCGCCGGAACATCATGGACAAGCTCGAACAGTTCCTGACGCGCGCGGAAACGCTGCTCGGCCGGCTCGAGGCGATGCTGCCGCCCGCGCCGGCGGCAGTCGACTGGAACGCCGCGAACGCGTTCCGCTGGCGCAAGCGCCAGGGGCGCGGCTATCTGCAGCCGGTGCCCGCCGTGTCGTCGATCACGCTCGCCGACCTGCACAACATCGATCGCCAGAAAGGGCTGATCGAGCAGAACACGCGGCAATTCGTGCAGAAGAAGCCGGCGAACAACGTGCTGCTGACCGGCGCGCGCGGCACCGGCAAGTCGTCGCTGATCAAGGCGTGCCTGAACGCCCATGCGAACGACGGGCTGCGCCTGATCGAAGTCGACAAGGACGACCTGCACGATCTCGGCGACATCGTCGACCTGATCGCGCAGCGTCCCGAGCGCTTCATCGTATTCTGCGACGACCTGTCGTTCGAGGAAGGCGAGTCGGGCTACAAGGCGCTGAAGGTTGCGCTCGACGGCTCGATCGCCGCGCAGTCGGACAACGTGCTGATCTACGCGACGTCGAATCGCCGCCATCTGCTGCCCGAGTACATGAGCGACAACGAGACGTACAAGCACCTGCCCGACGGCGAGATCCATCCCGGCGAAGTCGTCGAGGAGAAGATCTCGCTGTCCGAGCGCTTCGGCCTGTGGGTCAGCTTCTATCCGTTCAAGCAGGACGATTACCTCGGCATCGTCGCGCACTGGCTGCGCCACTTCGGCTGCGGTGACGCCGAGATCGAGCAGGCGCGCGGCGATGCGCTCGTGTGGGCGCTCGAGCGCGGTTCGCGCTCGGGACGCGTCGCGTGGCAGTTCGCGCGCGACTGGTCGGGTCGCAAGGAGCAGGCATGAGCACGGATCTCGCACAAGGCGCCGTGCGCGCGCCCGACGGCCGGAAGGTGACCGAGGTTGCGGTCGGCATCATGGTGCAGCCGGACGGGCGTTACCTGCTCGCGCAGCGCCTGCAGGGCAAGCCGTACGAAGGCTACTGGGAGTTTCCGGGCGGCAAGCTGGAGGCGGGGGAAAGCGTCGAGGACGCGCTCGCGCGCGAACTGCACGAGGAGCTCGGGATCGCCGTCACCGCTTGCCACCGCTGGCATACGCTCGAGCACGACTACCCGCATGCGTACGTGCGGCTCTACTTCTGCAAGGTGACGGGCTGGACCGGCGAGCCGCACAGCAAGGAAGGGCAGGCGTTCGTCTGGCAGCATCTGCCGGTCGACGTCGCGCCGCTGTTGCCCGCGGCGCTGCCGGTGCTCGAACTGCTCGCGAAGGACGAAGCGCAACGCTGAGGCCGGGCGGCTCGCCGGGAGGCGGGCCGCAGCGCGCGGGACGCATGGCGCCGCGCGGCGGCTAACTCGGGCGGCGTCTGTCCTTGTCGTCCTCTTCCTCGGACAGCGGCGAGTCGTCCGAACCGCCGATCCGGTATTTTTCCGCGGCCCACGCGCCGAGATCGAGCTGCTTGCAGCGGGCGGAACAGAAGGGACGGAAGCGATTTTCAGGCGTCCAGCGCACCTCGGCGCCGCAGGACGGGCATTTCACAACAGTAGTCATACGAAAGCGTCGATCCGGCACACGGCCGTTACAGATTGCACAGGGTCAGGTGGAACGGCACGTCGATGTCCACGGCACGCGGCCGCACGTCGCCGTCCTGCATGGTGAACCGCACCCACAGCATGTACTTGTTCGCGCTGGCTTCCGGAATCACGCGCAGTTCCGGCGCCACGCGCACCTGCATCAGTTGATAACTGCGACCGGACAGCATCTGCTGATAGCTGCCCTGCATGGCCATCACCTTCGATGCCTGCCCCGATTCGCGCGCGAGGCGCAGCACGATCGTCACCGCGTCGCGCAGCGGCAGGAGCGGCAGGATCCATTTGGCGATGTCCTGGCGCCGCTGCTCGGCGGGCCACTGTTGCCACGCGTAGTACGACGGCAGATCGAATTTACAGGTTCCGCCGGGAATCACCGCGCGGCTGCGGATGCTCGCGAGCCACTCGTTGTCGACCAGATGCTGGCCCGTCTTGCCCTGCATCTGCCCGAGGTTCGCGAGCGTCTGCTCGATTTCGCCGAGTACGGCTTCAAGCGCGTTCTGTTCGATACCCGGATTGCCGCGAAAGGGGGCGAGCGTCTGGCGTTGACGTTCGAGTTCTTTCATCAGATCCGATTTCAGGTCCGCGCGGCCCGTGACTTCGGCGATCTCGAACAGCGTCGTCAGCGCGACGTGATGTTCCCGCGCATCCTCCTGAGCCAAAAAAAACGCAAAGCGCTCGAACAGGTCTTCGAGGCGCAGCAACGTGCGAATTCGCTCATTGAACGGGTACTCGTAAAGGATCAAGCGCGCTCGCCTCTTGCGTAGGGTATGAAACAATGCAGGACATTCTAATGCTCACTCTCCACCCTAGCAACGCGCCAATTTCGTGCGCCATCGCGGCGCGTCGCACGCACATGGTGCTTACTTTGCAGCGGCCGCAGCGGCGAGATAGCGCTGGTGCAGCGCGTCGACCTGCGCGGCGAGCGCGTCGGGCATCGTCGCATCGTTGACGATGACGTCGTCGGCGGCAGCGAGACGGGCGTCGCGCGTCGCCTGCCGTGCAACGATTGCCTCGACCTGCTCGCGCGTGAAACCGTTGCGGCGCATCACGCGCGCAATCTGGGTCTCGACCTTGCAATCGACGAGGAGCACGCGATCGACGCGCGACTTCCAGTTGCGGGATTCGACGAGCAGCGGCACGACGAACATGACGTACGCGCCTTGCGCTTCCCGGCCTTCGCGGTCCGTCTCCGCACGGATCAGCGGATGCGTGATCGACTCGAGGCGCCGTCGCGCGGCATCGTCGCTGAAGATCAGCGTGCGCATCTTCGCGCGGTCGAGCGAGCCGTCCGCCGCGACGAAGTCCGGGCCGAACGCCTGCTCGATCGCGGGCATCGCGAGCCCGTCGGGCGCAGTGATGCGATGGGCGATCAGGTCGGTGTCGACGATCGACGCGCCGCGGGCCGCGAACAGGTCGGCCACGGTGGTCTTGCCGCTGCCGATTCCGCCGGTGAGTCCTACTGCAAACATGTCAGTCTCCGCCTGGCCATCCCAAGGGCGTAGCAGGGAATTCGCGGAGCAGTGCTCCGCGCCTGCAAAGCCCGCCGTGGGCGGCCGATCGCGCCCACGGGGAGCAGCGAAAAAAGTGAGCGTGGGGGGCGTTTCATTTCAGCCTCCGAGCGCCGAATAGAAAGGGGTGCCGAAAAACAGCGTCGCGACGCCGCCGGCCGCAAGAAACGGTCCGAACGGAATCGGCTCCTCGAAGCGCATGCGGCCGCGCCACGTCGCGACGAGCCCGACGATCGCGCCCGTCACCGCCGCGAACAACACGACCTGCGGCAATGCGGCCCAGCCCATCCATGCGCCGAGCGCGGCGAGCAGCTTCAGGTCGCCGAAGCCGATGCCCTCGATGCCGCGCAGCCACCTGAACAGCCAGTAGATCGACCACAGGAACAGGTAGCCGGCCATCGCGCCGATGACGGCCGCGCGCAGCGACGCGAACGTGCCGCCGAGGTTCAGCGCGAGGCCGGCCCAGAGCAGCGGCAGCGTCATCGAATCGGGCAGGTAGCCGGTCTGGATGTCGATCGCGCTCATCGCGAGCAGCGCGGCGCACAGGCCGAATGCGGCGAGTGCGGCCATCGTGGGGCCGAACGCCGCGAGCGAGCCGGCGGCGAGCAGCGCGCCCGCGAGTTCGATCAGCGGGTAGCGCGCGCCGATTGCGTGGCCGCACTGCCGGCAGCGTCCGCGTTGCAGCAGGTAGCTGACGAGCGGGATGTTCTCCCAGGCGCGCAGCATGTGGCCGCAATGCGGACAGGCGCTGCGCGGGCGCCACAGATCGTAGCGCGGCGGATAGCCGTCGTCGGACTCCGCGTTCGTGCCGGTGGCCTCGGCGATCTCGGCCTCCCACGCGCGCTTCATCATGACGGGCAGCCGGTGGATGACCACGTTGAGGAAGCTGCCGACGCACAGGCCGAGCACGACGGCGAATGCATACTGCGCGGCGGGCGGCAGCATCGCGAACGCGGACAGCGCTGTCACGGGCGAATCGGGGGCGGCGTACAAGGGTTCGGGCGTCATGTTGCGGGGCGGTCGGACAAATCGGCGACGGATTCGGTAGCGATGCTACACCACGTTGCCGAGCTGAAGGATGGGCAGATACATCGCGACGACGAGGCTGCCGACCAGTGCGCCCAGCACGATCACGATCAGCGGTTCGCCGAGCGCGGCGAGCGTATCGAGATGCGCGTCGAGCTGGCGTTCGCACAGTGCGGCGAGGTCGGCGAGCATCGTGCCGAGCGCGCCGGTTTCTTCCGCGACGGCAATCGGCTGGACGACGTCGTCCGGAAAGCAGCCGGCCGCATGCATCGCGTCGGCGAGCCGTGCGCCGCGCAGCACGCGCGCGGCGATGCGCGCGGTGGCCTGCTCGAACACCGGATGGCCGGCGGTGCGCTCGAGCGTCGCGAAGGCGTCCGCGAGCGGCACGCCGGCCCCGAGCAGCGTGGCGAGCGACCGGCACCATCGTGCGGCCGCGAAGCGGCTCAGCATCGGGCCGACGAGCGGCGTGCGCAGCAGGTGCCGGGACAGCGAGAGGCGCAGCGCGGGCGAGCGCCGGATCGCTTGCCGCGCGGCCAGGCCGGCGACCACGACGCAGGCAAGCAGCGGTGTGCCCCATGCAGCTGTGGCGGATGCGAGCGCGAGCAGCATGCGTGTCGGCGCCGGCAATGCGGCGCCGAAACCGTCGAAGATCTGCCGGAAGGTCGGCACGACCCACAGCATCAGCGCGATCGTGATCGCGAGCGCGAACAGGATGACCGACACCGGGTAGGCGAGCGCGGCGCGCAGCTTGCGCCGCTGCGCGTCCGCGCGTTCGCGGTGATCCGCGACACGCGCCAGCACCGGGCCGAGCGCGCCGGACGTCTCGCCGATCTCGATCAGCTGGCGATACAGCAAGCCGAATTGAGACGGGTAGCGGGCGAGCGCATCGGCAAAGCGCCGCCCGCCGGCGATCTCCCGTGCGAGGCCGGCCGCGATGCGCGGCATGCCGTCGGGCCCGCGGGTGCGCGCGAGCATCTCGAGCGCCGGCGCGAGCGGCAGGCCGGCCTGCAGCAGGCTGGCGAGTTGCTGCGTGAAGCGGGTGATCTCCCGTGCGCGTGCCGTCGGCGGCCGGGCCGCGCCGCGCGGATCGAGCGACAGCACGGTGATGCCGGCGCGCGCGAGCGTCGCGCGTGCGCTGGCGGCATCGAACGCGACCACGGTGCCGCGGCGCGGCGCGCCGTCGGGGCGGCGGCCGCGCCACGCGAAGCGGGTCTCCCGCGGCGGCGTGTGCGCGTTCATGCGTCGGGCGTGGCGGCGAGCGCTTCCGCCAGACTCGTCGTGCCGTCCCGCACGCGCGCAAGCGCGGCATCGCGCAGGTTGCGCACGCCTTCGCCGGCCGCATGGCGGGCGAGTTCGCCGACGCTCGCGCGCGCGACGATGTGTTCCGCAAGCCTGGGCGACACCGGCATCGTCTGGTGGAGGCCGATGCGGCCGCGGTAGCCGATGCCATGACAGGCGGGGCAGCCGCGCGCGACCAACGGCCGCCAGCCGGACGCGAGCGCCGACGGGTCGCAGCCGGATTCGCGCAGCACGCGCGGCGGCGCGTCGGACGGCGAGCGGCAAGCCGCGCACAGACGGCGCACGAGCCGCTGCGCGGTGACGAGGCGCAGCGCCGCCGCCAGGTTGTATGGTGCGACGCCGATGTCGAGCAGCCGCGTGATCGCGGCCGGCGCGTCGTTGGTATGCAGCGTCGACAGCACGAGGTGTCCGGTTTGCGCGGCCTTGATCGCGACATCGGCCGTCTCCGCGTCACGGATCTCGCCGACCATGATGACGTCGGGGTCCTGCCGCAGCAGCGCGCGCAGCGCGGTCGCGAAGGTCAGCCCGGCCTTCTCCGCGACGCCGACCTGATTGATGCCGTCGAGCTGGATCTCGGCCGGATCCTCGACCGTGCAGACGTTGTGCGCGTCGCGATCGAGCATCTGCAGTGCGCAGTAGAGGGACAGTGTCTTGCCGCTGCCCGTCGGCCCGGTGACGAGCACGAGCCCGTGCGGTGCGTGGATCGCCGCCTCCATCGCGCGCGCCTGCAGCGCGTCGAAGCCCAGGCGCGCGAGCGTGAGGTCGGGCGGCAGCGTTTCGAGCCGGCGCAGCACGAGCTTTTCGCCGAACAGCGTGGGCAGCGAGCTGACCCGGTAGTCGCCGCGCCGGCCGACGGCGAGCGCGACGCGCAGCCGGCCGTCCTGCGGGATGCGGCGTTCCGCGATGTCCATGCGCGCGAGCACCTTGACCCGCGTGACGAACGCATCGCGCAGGTGCACCGGCGGCCGCGCGTGTTCATGCAGCACGCCGTCGATGCGCAGGCGGATCCGCCAGCCCGTTTCGAACGGCTCGACATGGACGTCGGAGGCTTCGCGGGCGCACGCGGCGTGCAGCGTGTCCGTCAGCAGCCGCACGGCCGGCGCGTCGTCGAGCTGGGCCGCGTCAAGCGGGCGGGAGTCGGATGAAGGCGCGGGGCCGGGAGCGGCGGGCATCCCGCCGGAAGGTGTGAGCAGCATGCATGCCGGCGCGTCGGCCGCCTGGTAACCGTGACCGTTGCATGGTCGCGCGACAGGGGCTGCGCCGGCAGTCGGCTATCCGGCTAGCGCTTGGCGAGACTGCGCACGCCGCGCGCCGGGCGCGGCTTAAAGAGCTTGACGGTGCGGACCGCCTGGTCGTCGCTGCGCATCACTTCGAGCATTACGTCGCCGATCTTCAGGCACACGTCGTCTTCCGGAATGTCCTCGAGGACCTCGAGGATCAGCCCGTTGAGCGTCTTCGGTCCGTCGGTCGGCAGCTTCAGGTTCAGCCAGCGGTTCAGCTCGCGCAGCGGCATGCTCGCCGCGACGATGCATTCGCCGTTCTCGTCCCAGCCGCCCTTGCGCTCGCTGCGCGGCATCGAGGTCGTGAACTCGCCGATCAGTTCCTCGATGATGTCCTCGGGCGTGACGAGACCTTCGAGCTCGCCGTATTCGTTGACGACGAGCGCGGTGCGCTGGCGGCTTTCCTGGAAATACTGGAGCTGCTGGACCACCGGCGTGCCCGACGGCACGTAGTACGGCTCGGCGAGCAGCGTGCGCAGCGTCTCGCGGTCGAAATCCTGGTTGTGCAGCGCGGTCAGCGTCTTGCGCACGTGCAGCACGCCGAGCACCTTGTCGATGTCGCCTTCGTAGACGACGAGCCGGTTGTGATAGCAGGTCTCGAGCTGACGCAGGATGTCGTCGAGCGGCGCGTAGAAATTGAGCGATTCGATCTGGCGGCGCGGCACCATCACGTCGTCGACCGTGATGTTCTCGAGATCGAACAGGTTCAGCAGGATGCTGCGGTGCTTGGTCGGCATGAAGCTGCTCGATTCGAGCACGATGGTGCGCAGCTCGTCGGCCGACAGCCGCAGGTCGCGGCCCTTGGCCGTGTTGATGCGCAACACCCACAGCACGCCGTGCGCGAGCGCGTTCACGAACCAGACGATCGGCTTCAGCACGCGCATCAGCGGCGCGATGACGAGGCTCGCGGGCAGCGCGATGCGCTCCGGGAACGTCGCGCCGGCGATCTTCGGCGCGATTTCGGCGAACACGATGATCAGGAACGCGACGATGCCGGTCGCGATCGACAGCGCGAAGTTGTTACGGCCGAACGTGTGCAGCGCGATCGACGTCGTGAGCACCGGGATGATCGTGTTGAACAGGTTGTTGCCGATCAGGATCACGCTGAGCAGCTGGTCGGTGCGCGTGAGCAGGCCCTGGGTGGTCTTCGCGCCGAGCGCGCCCTGGCCGGCGAGATGCTTGAGCCGATGGCGGTTGAGCGCCATCATCGCGGTCTCGGAAATGGAAAAGAAACTGGAGCAGAGGAGAAGCAGGAAGACGGCGCCGATTTGCGCCCATAAGGGAATTTGGTCCACGCGTCGGAAAGGGCAGTGAAGGACAGGGATGGAGGGACTATAGCAGAGGCCGGTGGCAGGGGCGTGTCGCGCCGGCGGCACGGGTCGCGCGGCGCGCAGGCAAAAAAAAACCGTGCACCTCGGTGCACGGTTTTTCACAAATCTGGTCGGGGTGAGAGGATTCGAACCTCCGGCCTCTACGTCCCGAACGTAGCGCTCTACCAGGCTAAGCTACACCCCGATTTGGACTCTTCCGACTTCGCAGTCTTCTTCAAGACCGCTGCGTCGTCGAGCAAGAACATAACTATAACAGCGCTTTTTCTAAAATGGAATACTTTGGTGAAAATATTTTTTGAGCCGCGTGTCCGAAGCGCGCTCAGGACTGCCGCGACGTCGAATACGAGCACAGCTCGAGCAGGCTTTCCTTGTAAACGGAATTCGGGAACGCGGCGATCGCGGCCGCCGCGGCCTGCGCTTCCTGCCGCGCGCATTCGAGCGTGTGGTCGAGCGCGCCCGAGCGCGTGATCGCGTCGAAAATCGTTTCGAAGCGGTCGGTGCCGCCCTGTTCGATCGCCTCGCGCGCCAGCGCGGCCTGTTCGGGCGTGCCGCGCTCGATCAGATAGATGAGCGGCAGCGTCGGCTTGCCTTCGCGCAGGTCGTCGCCGGCGTTCTTGCCCATCGCCTCGGCGGTGCCCGTGTAGTCCAGCCAGTCATCCATGATCTGGAACGCGGTGCCGATGCGGCGCCCGTACTCGGCGGCGGCGGCCTCGGTCGTCGCGTCGGCGCCCGCGAGCACCGCGCCCAGCCGGGCGGACGCTTCGAACAGCTTGGCCGTCTTGTAGCGGATCACCTGCATGTAGCGGGCCTCGTCGACGTCCGCGTCGTGCATGTTGAGCAGCTGCAGCACTTCGCCTTCGGAGATGATCGTCGTCGCTTCCGACAGGATCTCCATCACGCGCATCTTGCCGACGCCGACCATCATCTCGAACGAGCGCGAATAGAGGTAGTCGCCTACCAGCACGCTCGCGGCATTGCCGAACAGCGCATTGGCCGTCTGGCGGCCGCGCCGCAGCTCGGATTCGTCGACGACGTCGTCATGCAGCAGCGTGGCCGTGTGGATGAACTCGACGACGGCCGCGAGCACGTGCCGCTGGTGCGACGTCTCGCCGAGCGCGCCCGCGACGAGCAGCAGCAGTGCCGGACGCAGCCGCTTGCCGCCCGCGCCGATGATGTACTCGGCGATCTGGTTGATCAGCAGCACGTCGGACGCGAGGCTTTGCCGGATGACGCGATTCACCTGCTCCATATCGCTCGCGATCGGGGCGAGCAGATGGGCGGCGCTGAGGGTGGGGGAGGCGGTGGACGACGACATGATCATGGAATTGGGTGATGCCGCGGATTATAAGTCGAATCCGCCGCATCCCGGTCTGTCGCGCGTGCCGTGGGCGCGATTTTGGCCATCCGGCCGAGGGGCCGGCGCGGCAATCGTCGATCGGCTTTGACAGCGATGCTAACTCTCTGTATAATCACGCCTTTTCCGCGCGTGGTGTGCGGAAAAATTGGATCCAGAGTGAGGTTCTCAATGTACGCGGTCATAAAAACCGGCGGCAAGCAGTACAAGGTTGCCGTTGGCGAAAAACTGAAAGTAGAACAGATACCGGCTGACATTGACGCTGAAATCACGCTCGACCAGGTTCTCGCAGTGGGCGAAGGCGAATCGATTAAGTTCGGTACGCCGCTGGTCAGTGGGGCTTCCGTCAAGGCCACCGTTGTGTCGCACGGTCGTCATGCCAAGGTCACCATCTTCAAGATGCGTCGCCGGAAGCACTACCAAAAGCACGGCGGCCACCGCCAGAACTACACTGAGCTGCGCATCGACGCGATCAACGCGTAAGCGCCTCGGTAAAGGAGCAATCAGATGGCACACAAAAAGGCAGGCGGCTCTTCCCGGAACGGCCGCGACTCCGAGTCGAAACGTCTCGGCGTGAAGGTGTACGGCGGCCAGGCGATCAACGCAGGCGGCATCATCGTGCGTCAGCGCGGCACCCGCATGCACGCTGGCGAGAACGTCGGCATGGGCAAGGATCACACCCTGTTCGCGCTGGTCGACGGCCACGTGAAGTTCGCGACGAAGGGCGCGGACAAGAAGCATATGGTCATCGTCGTCCCGGCGGCTGCCTAAGTTCAGGCACCCACGGGCTTCGTAGCCGAAAGGCCCCGCAGTTGTCGCGGGGCCTTTTTTTATTTTGTCGCTGCGCAAGCGCAGGCGGTCGGTCGCGGCGGTTGGCCGGACGGCCGATTGTTCAAGCGCGGCGGAGCGCGGCACAATAGCGAAAATACTGGGCGGAGTAACGAATGAAGTTCATTGACGAAGCGCGAATCGAAGTCATCGCCGGAGACGGAGGCGATGGCAGCGCGTCGATGCGCCGCGAGAAATTCGTTCCGTTCGGCGGGCCGGACGGCGGCGACGGCGGCCGGGGCGGCAGTGTCTACGCGATCGCCGACCGCAACATCAACACGCTGATCGACTACCGTTACGCGAAGAAGCACCTGGCGCGCAACGGCGAGAACGGTCGCGGCTCGGACTGCTACGGCAAGGGCGGCGACGACATCACGCTGCGCATGCCGGTCGGCACGATCATCAACGACATGGACACGGGCGAGCTGATCGCCGACCTGACCGAGCACGACCAGAAGGTCATGCTCGCGCAGGGCGGCGCGGGCGGCCTCGGCAACCTGCATTTCAAGTCGAGCACGAACCGCGCGCCGCGCCAGAAGACCGACGGCAAGCCGGGCGAGCGGCGGATGCTGCGCCTCGAGCTGAAGGTGCTGGCCGACGTCGGCCTGCTCGGCATGCCGAACGCGGGCAAGTCGACGTTCATCTCGTCGGTGTCGAACGCGAAGCCGAAGATCGCCGACTACCCGTTCACGACGCTGGCCCCGAATCTCGGCGTCGTGCGCGTCGGGCCGAGCAAGAGCTTCGTGATCGCCGACATTCCCGGGCTGATCGAGGGCGCGGCCGAAGGCGCCGGCCTCGGGCATCAGTTCCTGCGCCACCTGCAGCGCACCGGGGTGCTGCTGCATCTTGTCGATCTTGCACCGTTCGACGAAAGCGTCGATCCGGTCGCGGAAGCGACGGCGATCGTCGGCGAACTGCGCAAGTACGACGAGTCGCTCTACGAGAAGCCGCGCTGGCTCGTGCTCAACAAGCTCGACATGGTGCCGGAGGACGAGCGCGAGGCGCGCGTCGCGGATTTCCTCGAGCGTTTCGGCTGGGACGGCCCGGTGTTCGAAATCTCGGCGCTGACCGGCCAGGGCTGCGAGGCGCTGTGCTACGCGATCTACGACTACCTTGCGGAGCATTCGGATGCGCATCGCGCGGCCGAGGCGGAAGACCTGGCGGCGGACGTGCGCTTCCGCGACACGCCTTCGCGCGACGGGCAGGCGGCATCGGACGCCGACGCCTGAGCGGCGCTGCGCGCCGGGCGCGAGCCGCCCGGCGCCGGAATTCAATCGCGCCCGGCCAGGCCAGGCATCACATACAGGAGACAGCGCACGATGCGTTCGATCATCGCGGATTCGAAGCGACTGGTGGTGAAGGTGGGGTCCAGCCTCGTGACCAACGACGGGAAAGGGCTCGATCATGCCGCAATTGGCCGCTGGGCCGCCCAGATCGCCGCGCTGCGCGATCAGGGCAAGGAAGTGGTGCTCGTCAGCTCGGGCGCGATCGCGGAAGGGATGCAGCGGCTCGGCTGGAGCAAGCGTCCGCGCGAGATCGACGAACTGCAGGCCGCTGCCGCGGTCGGGCAGATGGGGCTCGCGCAGGTCTATGAAAGCCGCTTCTCCGAGCATGGCATCCGCACCGCGCAGATCCTGCTCACGCACGCCGACCTCGCGGACCGCGAACGCTACCTGAACGCACGCTCGACGCTGCTCACGCTGCTGCGGCTCGGCGTCGTGCCGATCATCAACGAGAACGACACGGTCGTTACCGACGAAATCAAGTTCGGCGACAACGACACGCTCGGCGCGCTCGTCGCGAATCTGATCGAAGGCGATGCGCTGATCATCCTCACCGACCAGTCCGGCCTGTTTACCGCCGATCCGCGCAAGGACCCGGCCGCGACGCTCGTCGCGGAGGCGAATGCGGGCGCGCCCGAACTCGAGGCGATGGCGGGGGGCGCGGGGTCGAGCCTCGGCCGCGGTGGCATGCTGACGAAGATACTCGCGGCCAAGCGCGCGGCGCACAGCGGCGCGAACACCGTGATCGCGAGCGGGCGCGAGCCGGACGTGCTCGCGCGTCTCGCGACGGGCGAGGCGATCGGCACGCAGCTGATCGCGCGCACGGCGCGGATGGCGGCGCGCAAGCAATGGATGGCCGATCACCTGCAGGTGCGCGGGCATGTCGTGATCGACGCCGGCGCGGTCGAGAAGCTGACGGCGGGCGGCAAGAGCCTGCTGCCGATCGGCATCGTCGACGTGCAGGGCGTGTTCGCGCGTGGCGAGGTGATCGCCTGCGTCGGGCCCGACGGGCGGGAAGTCGCGCGCGGGCTGACCAACTACAGCAGCGCGGAGACGAAACTGATCCAGCGCAAGCCGAGCGGCGAGATCGAAGCCGTGCTCGGCTACATGATGGAGCCGGAGCTGATTCACCGAGACAACCTGGTGCTCTTGTGACCTGTCCGGTCCGGTGATCGTCGATACACAAAAGCCCGCGAAAACGCGGGCTTTTTGCATGGCGGCTTCGGCCGACCGGCGCGATCAGCGCAACTGGTTCAGCGCGGTGCGGTGATACTTGATGTTCTCAAGGATCGACTGCGTCGTACCCAGCGGCATCTTGTTCGCGCAGAAGTAGTCCTGGTAGAGCGCCGCGTGATACGCGTTCAGCTCGCCGTTCTCGATGCGGCGCCAGTCGTTCTCGACCGTGCGGTCCCAGCCGTCGTGATCCGAATTGAGGCCCGCATACTGGCGCCATTCATACGTGTCGCAGCGGATGCCCTCGTAATTCACGTTGCGCGCGCCGGCCGGGCTCGTGACGACCACCGTATACCGCACGATGCCGTCGGTGCCGACCGCCAGCGACTTCGCGTCGACGAAGAACTTGAGCGGCGTGTTCTGCGACACGTTGAACGACAGCAGGTCGCCCGGCTGCGGCAGCGGCGGCAGCGTGTCGACGGTGTTTTCCTTCCACGCCGGCTGGCGGTCCAGCAGATACACGAACGCGCTGTCGTCCTTGTTGGTCGGCGTGTTCGAATGCGCGCAACCGGCCAGCACAGCCGCTGCGGCGATCGACGTGAGCGCGAGAGCAATCGCTTTCAATATGCATTCCTCGTAAAAAAAGGGCGCGACACCAAGGTCGCGCCCGGTCATGCAGTCCGACTTGTCAATCGCCGAGGATCAGGCGAGGAGGCGCCTCGTCGAGCGTGCTCGCTTCCACTTCGATCTCGGAACAGACCACCGATGTGTCGACAACCGTCAACGTCTGCCGGTGCTGCGATTCCACGACGCGCGGATAGCGCGGACGCGGACCCCGCGGCTTGTCGGCCCGCTGCGCCGGGCGGCGCAGGAAGCGCGACAGTTCCGTCAGCGCCAACTGATAAACATCCCGCTTGAACTCGATCACCGCATCGAGCGGCACCCAGTACTCGTTCCAGCGCCACGCATCAAACTCCGGGTGATCGGTCGCGCGCAAGCAAATGTCGCAATCGCGTCCTACCATCCGCAGCAGGAACCAGATCTGTTTCTGGCCGCGGTAATGACCGCGTACTTCACGCTTGATGAACTTGTCAGGCACCTCGTAACGCAACCAGTCGCGAGTGCGGCCGATTATCTTGACGTGTTCCGGGTGCAGGCCGGTTTCCTCGTGCAGCTCCCGGTACATCGCCTGCATGGGGGTCTCGCCGTACTTGATCCCACCTTGAGGAAACTGCCAGGAATGCTCGCGGAGCCGCTTGCCCCAAAACACCTCGTTGCGCGCGTTCAAGAGGATGATGCCGACGTTCGGGCGAAAGCCTTCACGATCCAGCATACAACCACCTTCGAATCCTTTAAAATTGCTTTGATTATAAACAGATAACGGGCGCCGCGCACCGTAACGGAGCGAATCCGCGCCGGGCGCGCCAGTTGAGCTGTCCCTGATTTGTCTGCCAAGTCATCTGCGCGATCGTCGTTCGCCGTGCGCAGCTTTTTCACCTTGAATCTTTTTCGGGCGCCCCGCCTGGGGGCGCCGTTTTTGGAACCGTCCGCATGAAAGCTTCCCGTTTCTTTATCGGCACCCTGAAAGAAGCACCCGCCGACGCAGAGATCGTCAGCCACAAGCTGATGGTGCGCGCCGGCATGATCCGCCGCGTCGCCGGCGGCATCTACAACTATCTGCCAATCGGCCTGCGCTCGATTCGCAAGGTCGAGGCGATCGTGCGCGAGGAAATGAACCGGGCCGGCGCGATCGAGCTCCTGATGCCGGCGGTGCAGCCGGCCGAGCTGTGGCAGGAGTCGGGCCGCTGGGAGCAGTATGGTCCCGAGCTGCTGCGCTTCAAGGACCGCAAGGACAACGAGTTCGTGATCGGGCCGACGCACGAGGAAGTGATCACCGATATCGCGCGCAACCAGATCAGGAGCTACCGGCAGATGCCGGTGAACTTCTACCAGATCCAGACGAAGTTCCGCGACGAGATCCGTCCGCGCTTCGGCGTGATGCGCGGCCGCGAGTTCATCATGAAGGACGCGTACTCGTTCGACAAGGATGCCGACGGCCTCGCCGAGTCGTATCGCAAGATGTACGACGCGTACGTGCGCATCTTCACGCGCCTCGGTCTCGAGTTCCGTCCGGTTGCGGCCGACAGCGGCTCGATCGGCGGCAACTTCTCGCATGAGTTCCACGTGATCGCCGACACCGGCGAGGACGCGATCGCCTACTGCCCGACCTCCGATTTCGCGGCGAACATCGAGGCGGCCGAAGCGCTGCCGCTGACGCTCAAGCGCGCCGCGGCCGCGGAGCCGATGGCGAAGGTCGCGACGCCGGGCAAGGCGAAGTGCGAGGCCGTCGCCGAGCTGATGGGGATTCCGCTCGAGCGCACGATCAAGTCGATCGTGCTCGCGACCGACAACGAAGGCGCCGAACCGACGATCTGGCTGCTGATGCTGCGCGGCGACCACGACCTGAACGAGATCAAGGCGTCGAAGCTGCCGGGCCTGAGCCACCACCGCTTCGCGACCGAGCAGGAAATCGTCGAGTGGTTCGGCACGCCGCCGGGCTACCTCGGCCCGATCGGCACGAAGAAGCCGGTGAAGGTGATCGCCGATCGCACGGTCGCGAACATGAGCGATTTCGTCGTCGGCGCGAACGAGGTCGACTACCACATCGCCGGCGTGAACTGGGGCCGCGACCTGCCGGAGCCGGAAGTCGCCGACATCCGCAACGTGCAGAAGGGCGACCCGTCGCCGGACGGCAAGGGCGTGATCGACATCTGCCGCGGCATCGAGGTCGGCCACGTGTTCCAGCTCGGCACCAAGTATTCGGAAGCGATGGGCGCGACGTTCATCGACGAGTCGGGCAAGCCGCAGCCGATGCTGATGGGCTGCTACGGCGTCGGCGTCACGCGCATTCTCGGCGCGGCGATCGAGCAGAACTTCGACGACAAGGGCATCATCTGGCCCGAGTCGATCGCGCCGTTCGAGGTCGTGCTGTGCCCGATGGGCTACGACCGCAGCGACGCGGTGCGCGAAGCGACCGACAAGCTGTACGCGGAGCTGGCCGCGGCCGGCGTCGACGTGATCCTCGACGATCGCGGCGAGCGTCCGGGCGTGATGTTCGCCGACTGGGAGCTGATCGGCGTGCCGCATCGCCTCGTGATCGGCGAGCGCGGCCTGAAGGAAGGCAAGCTCGAGTACCAGGGCCGCCGCGACACCGAAGCGACGCTGCTGCCGGCGGACACGGCCGCGGCAACGGTCGTGGAGAAGGTCCGCGCGGCGCTCGCGCGCTAAGCCGGCCGACCGGGGGACACGGTGGAATACACCTTCCTGTCGGCCACCGTGCTCCTTCTGCTGATCACCGATCCGCTCGGCAACATTCCGCTGTTCATCTCGGCGATGCGGAGTGTGCCGCGCGAGCGGCGCGTGAAGCTGATTCTGCGCGAAGTGGGGATCGCGTTCGTGATCCTGCTGTTCTTCATGGTCGTGGGCGACCGCTTTCTGCGGATGATGAACCTCACCGACCTGTCGCTGCGCATCGGCGGCGGCATCGTGCTGTTCCTGATCGCGCTGCGGATGATCTTCCCGCATCCGGACGGCGCGCTCGGCAACGATCCGCGCGCGGGCGGCGAGCCGTTCATCGTGCCGCTCGCGATTCCGGCGCTGGCCGGGCCGTCGGCGCTCGCGACGGTGATGCTGCTGACGTCGCAGGCGCCCGGCAAGATGCTCGAGTGGGCGGGCGCGCTGACGGTCACGATGATCGTCTGCGCGGTCACGCTGGTGCTGGCCGAGCGGATCCAGCAATGGCTCGGCGAGCGGACGGTCGCCGCGTTCGAGCGGCTGATGGGCCTCGTGCTCGTCGCGATCTCGGTCGAGATGATGCTGGGCGGCATCCGCGTGTTCGTGCACCAGCTGTAGCGCGGCGACGCCCCAACGTAAAAAGCGGCGCTCCGGAAGAACCGGAGCGCCGCTTTTTTATGCGGGCCGCGCGGGCGTCAGGCGTTCGCGGTCAGTGCGCGGATCGTCGGCAGGTTGCGCCAGTAGCCCTTCGCGTCCATTCCGCAGCCGAACACATAGCGGTCGGGCACGGCGAAGCCGCAGAAATCCGGGTGCAGCGGCTTGGCCTTCGTGAGCGTCTTCTCGCACAGCACGGCCGACATGAAGCGTTTCGCGCCCATGTCGAGAATGCGGTCGCGGATCGCGGCCATCGTCTCGCCTTCGTCGAGGATGTCGTCGAGCACGAGCACGATGCGGTCCTTCACCGATTCGCGCGGCGCGACGCGCCAGTGCATCTCCGGGCTGCCCTGCGTCGTGTTGCGGTAGCGGGTCAGGTGGATGTAGTCGAATTCCAGCGGGAAATCGAGATGCGGCAGCAGCATCCCGGTAAACACCGCGGCGCCGCCCATCACCGAGAGGACGAGCGGGAACGCGTCGCCTATCTCGACGCGGATCGCGTCGGCCATCCGGGCGATCGACGCGTTGACGGCGTCCGCCGAGACGATCTCTTCGGAGTGTTCGAAAATGTGGAGGGCTTCTTCGCGGTTCATGAGTTCTGGCGGGCAGTCGGTATACAAATAAGAATGAAGCAGATCGGGCGGCGCGCGCTACAGCAAAAACCCGCGCGCCGGCCGACGGGCGGAATCAGCGCAGGCCGGGCATCATGCCCTTCAGGCCGCGCATCATCTTCTGCATGTTGCCGCCCTTCAGCTTCTTCATCATCGTACGCATCTGGTCGTACTGGTTCAGCATCCGGTTGACTTCCTGCACCGGCACGCCCGCGCCGGCAGCAATGCGGCGCTTGCGCGTCGCCTTGATGATCTCGGGTTTCGCACGTTCGGCGGGCGTCATCGAGCTGATGATCCCCTCCATCCGGCGGATCTGCTTTTCGGCCTGGCCCATGTCGGCGCCGGCGGCCGCCTGCTGGAATTGCGCGGGCAGCTTGTCCATCAGCGACGACAGGCCGCCCATGTTCTTCATCTGCGAGATTTGCGCGCGGAAATCGTTCAGGTCGAAATCGCCGCCTTTCTTCACCTTGTCGGCGAGCTTCTGCGCGGCCTGCACGTCGACGCCGCGCTGCGCTTCCTCGACGAGCGCGAGGATGTCGCCCATGCCGAGGATCCGGTTCGCCATCCGGTCCGGGTGGAAGATCTCGAGGCCGTCGAGCTTCTCGGCGACGCCGACGAACTTGATCGGCTTGCCGGTGATGTGGCGCACCGACAGCGCGGCGCCGCCGCGCGAGTCGCCGTCGAGCTTGGTCAGCACGACGCCGGTGAGCGGCAGCGCGTCGTTGAACGCCTTCGCGGTGTTGACGGCGTCCTGGCCGAGCATCGCGTCGACGACGAACAGCGTTTCGGCCGGCTTCAGCGTGCCGTGCAGCGCGGCGATCTCCTGCATCATCGCTTCGTCGATGCCGAGACGGCCGGCCGTGTCGACGATCAGCACGTCGTGGTAGTGGCGCTTCGCCCAGTCGACCGCGGCGACCGCGATGTCGACCGGCTTCTGGTCCGGCGTCGACGGGAAGAAATCGGCGCCGACCTGTTCGCTCACCGTTTTCAGCTGCATGATCGCGGCGGGGCGGTACACGTCGCACGACACCGTCAGCACTTTCTTCTTGTACTTCTCGCGCAGCAGCTTCGCGAGCTTGCCGGCGGTAGTCGTCTTGCCGGCGCCCTGCAGGCCGGCCATCAGGATCACCGCGGGCGACGTGACGGCGAGGTTCAACTCGGCGGCCTTGCCCTCGTAGTCGCCGCCGATCACGGCGGTCAGCTCCTTCTGGACCACGCCGACGAGCGCCTGGCCCGGCGACAGGCTGCTGATCACTTCCTCGCCGAGGGCCTTTTCCTTGACCTTGGCGATGAATTCGCGGACGACGGGCAACGCGACGTCGGCCTCGAGCAGCGCGAGGCGCACCTCGCGGAGCATCTCCTGGGTGTTCGCCTCGGTGAGCCGGGCCTCGCCGCGCAGCGTCTTGACGACGCGCGCCATCCGTTGAGTGAGATTGTCGAGCATGGGGAGCGATGGACAGTGGGGCCCGAAGGCGCGGCGGAACTCAACAAGGGAGCCGTCGCGGGAAGGGGGCCTAGTGTAAACTTCGAACATGGATATTGTACTGTATGCCCTCACCGCATTCCTGTACGGCGGCCTCGCCGTTGCCGGCTGGCGCACGCACCGCCAGGGCGCGGCGTCGCCGCTCGTCGCGAGCGTGCCGGCCGTGCCGGTTCCGGCTTCCGCCGCCTCCGGGATGAGCGGGCCCGGCCGCGCGCTGCTGTTCGCCGCGCTCGTCGCGCATGGCGTGCTGCTCCACATGACGATCTTCCCGCACGACGCGATGGTGTTCGGCTTCGCGTTCGCGCTGTCCGCGATGTTCTGGCTCGGCGCCGGCATCTACTGGATCGAGAGCTTCTTCTTCCCGCTCGACAGCCTGCGGCTGCTCGTGCTGCCGCTCGCGTGCGGCGCGTCGCTGCTGCCGCTGGTGTTCGGCGGCGTGCGGGTGCTGCCATATGCCGCAGCGCCGCTGTTCAAGCTGCACTTCCTGATCGCGAACATCGCGTACGGCCTGTTCGCGATCGCGGCGCTGCACGCGATCCTGATGCTGATGGTCGAGCGGCGCCTGCAGTCGCTTCGAAGCGGCGGGCGCGACGGCTCGACGGGCTGGATCGCGAGCTGGCTCGAGACGCTGCCGCCGCTGCTCACGCTCGAGAAGCTGCTGTTCCGCCTGATCGGCGCGGGCTTCGTGCTGCTGACGCTGACGCTCGCGTCCGGGATCCTGTTCAGCGAGCAGGTCGACGCGCGCGCGATGCGGCTCGACCACAAGACCGTGTTCGCGATCCTGTCCTGGCTGATGTTCGGCGGGCTGCTGATCGCGCGCAGGACGTCGGGCTGGCGCGGGCGGGGCGCCGCGCGCTGGGTGCTCGTGTCGTTCGCCGCGCTGCTGCTCGCGTACGTCGGCAGCCGGTTCGTTTTCGAGGTGCTGCTGCACCGCTCCGTGGTTTGACCGACTGATTCCCGATGCGACAGATTCTTCTCCTCATCCTCCTGTTCTTCGCGACCTCGTGGGTCGCGCGCAAGCTGCGCCAGGCGCAGGCGCGGACCGGGCAGGGCGCCGGTCGCGAAGCGGGGCCTGGCGCCGGTGCGCAAGGCTACGGCGGCGCCGCGCGCGCGGGCGACGCGCACCCGCTTCCCGAGCCGATGGTACGCTGCGCCGAGTGCGGCGTGCACGCGCCGAAGGGCGACGCGGTCGCCGCGGGCGGCGAGTATTTCTGCAGCGCCGAGCACGCGCAGCGCCACGCCGCGCGCACGAACGACCGCGGCGCGCGATGAGCGGCGCGCGGTTCCTGTCGATCGACGCGAACGGCTGGGTGCGCGACGCGCGCCATGCGCCGTCGCCGAACTTCGAGGCGCGGCCCGCGGGTGCGGTGCCGACGCTCGTCGTCGTCCACAACATCAGCCTGCCCCCCGGCGAGTTCGGCGGCGATGCGATCGAGGCGCTGTTCCTGAACCGTCTCGACTGCGACGCGCACCCCTATTACCAGGCCCACCTGCGCGGCGTGCGGGTGTCCGCGCACTTCCTGATCCGTCGCGACGGCGAGCTCGTGCAGTTCGTGTCGTGCGACGAGCGAGCATGGCACGCGGGCGCGTCCGAGTTCTTCGGCCGGCCACGCTGCAACGATTTCTCGATCGGCATCGAGCTCGAAGGCGCGGACGACGTGCCATTCGAAGCCGCCCAGTACGCGACGCTCGGCGCGCTCTCGCGCGGGCTCGCAGCCCGCTATCCGGTCGACGCGTTCGCCGGTCATTCCGATGTCGCGCCGGGCCGCAAGACCGACCCCGGCCCGCACTTCGATTGGCAACGCTTCGCAAGCGATGCCGGCTTTTCTGCCGAATACTTTCCTTTCCGGCAGCACTGATCGCGGGGTTTTTTGACGCGCGGGAGCTATTTTTCCGTCGAATGCCTTGTCGCGTCTGACCGTTCGCGATGTCAAGGGTTCTATCGCAAATTCTCTGGTTGGACGTCGTTCGAATGTCCACTATACTTGGTGCCGGTTGAGCAGTTCTGCACTAGATATAGTGTGTGCCGCGGGGAAAACCCGAGCGGCACGGACCGGCGGGCAACGCCGGCGGACAGAGTTCTCAGGGCGACGCGTCAGGCCGGCGGTCCGGGCGTCGCGATCAGCGCAGCAAGTGTCGACGGGGCGCAGGACACATGACGAAGCACCAGACCGGATCACGTGCATCACGACGACCGAACCGGCCCCCTCGACGCGTCGCTCGCGTCTTACCGCTCGCGCACCGCATTGCGCAGCGATCGTTTTAATCCGCGGTTCCCCCCGCATCACCCAACACCAGGAGCTTTGCACATGCAAACCACCGACAATGCGACGTCCCAATACGAGAGCGCATCGAGCCGCCCTCTCGGCGGGACCGAACAAGGCGCGCAGGCGCTCGCGCCGCAGGCCACGTTCGCCGACTACAAGGTGATCCGCCGCAACGGCAGCGTGGTGTCGTTCGAGCCGTCGAAGATCGCGATCGCGGTGACCAAGGCTTTCCTGGCCGTGAATGGCGGGCAGGGCGCGGCCTCGGCACGCGTGCGCGAACTGGTCGAGCAGCTGACGCACAACGTGGTGCGTGCGCTCGTGCGCAGCCGTCCGAACGGCGGCACGTTCCATATCGAGGACATCCAGGACCAGGTCGAGCTCGCGCTGATGCGCGGCGGCGAGCACAACGTCGCGCGCGCGTACGTGCTGTACCGCGAGAAGCGTCACCTCGAGCGCCAGCACGCGGGCGAGGAAGCACCGGCGGTCGAATCGAGCGGCGGCGCGATCAACGTCGTCGACAACGGCGTGACCCGTCCGCTGGACCTGAACGCGCTGCGCGCGCTGATCGTGTCCGCGTGCGACGGCCTCGGCGCTGCGGTTAACCCTGACCCGATCGTCGCGGAGACGGTGAAGAACCTGTACGACGGCGTGCCGATGAGCCAGGTCTACGACTCGGCGATCCTGGCCGCACGCACGATGATCGAGAAGGACCCGGCGTACAGCCAGGTCACGGCACGCATCCTGCTGCACACGATCCGCCGCGAGATTCTCGGCGAGGAAGTGGTCCAGGCCGAGATGTCGGCCCGCTACACGGAGTATTTCCCGCAGTTCCTGAAGCGCGGCGTCGACGCCGGGCTGCTCGACGACAAGCTGCTGCAGTTCGACCTGAAGCGCCTCGGCGACGCGCTCGACGCGAGCCGCGACCTGCAGTTCGGCTACCTCGGCCTGCAGACGCTGTACGACCGCTACTTCCTGCACGTCGACGGCAGCCGCATCGAAATGCCGCAGGCGTTCTTCATGCGCGTCGCGATGGGCCTCTCGCTGAACGAGATCGACCGCGAAGCGCGCGCGATCGAGTTCTACAACGTGCTGTCGAGCTTCGACTTCATGAGCTCGACGCCGACGCTGTTCAACTCGGGCACCCACCGCTCGCAGCTGTCGTCGTGCTACCTGACGACGGTCGCGGACGACCTGGACGGCATCTATGAGGCGCTGAAGGAAAACGCGCTGCTGTCGAAGTTCGCCGGCGGCCTCGGCAACGACTGGACCCGCGTGCGTGCGCTCGGCTCGCATATCAAGGGCACGAACGGCAAGTCGCAAGGCGTGGTCCCGTTCCTGAAGGTCGTCAACGACACCGCGGTCGCGGTCAACCAGGGCGGCAAGCGCAAGGGCGCGGTCTGCGCGTACCTGGAATCGTGGCACCTCGACATCGAGGAATTCCTCGAGCTGCGCAAGAACACGGGCGACGATCGCCGCCGCACGCACGACATGAACACGGCGAACTGGATTCCCGACCTGTTCATGAAGCGCGTGATGGAAGGCGCCGACTGGACGCTGTTCTCGCCGTCGACCTGCCCGGACCTGCACGACAAGTTCGGCGCCGAGTTCGAGACGGCCTACACGGCGTACGAGGACAAGGTCGCTCGCGGCGAGATCAAGCTGTTCAAGAAGATCCCGGCGCAGCAGCTCTGGCGCAAGATGCTCGGCATGCTGTTCGAAACGGGCCACCCGTGGATCACGTTCAAGGATCCGTGCAACGTGCGCTCGCCGCAGCAGCACGTCGGCGTCGTCCACTCGTCGAACCTGTGCACGGAAATCACGCTGAACACGAGCGACACCGAGATCGCGGTCTGCAACCTGGGTTCGGTGAACCTGGTCGCCCACCTCGTGAAGCAGGCGGACGGCAGCTACGCGCTCGACCACGACAAGCTCAAGCGCACGGTCAGCGTCGCGATGCGCATGCTCGACAACGTGATCGACATCAACTACTACGCGGTGCCGAAGGCGCGTAACTCGAACCTGAAGCACCGCCCGGTCGGCATGGGCATCATGGGCTTCCAGGACTGCCTGCACCTGCTGCGCACGCCGTACGCGTCGGAAGCGGCGGTCGAGTTCGCCGACCGCTCGATGGAAGCGGTCTGCTACTACGCGTACTACGCGTCGACCGAGCTGGCCGAGGAGCGTGGCCGCTACTCGAGCTACCGCGGCTCGCTGTGGGATCGCGGCATCCTTCCGCAGGACACGCTGAAGCTGCTGACGGAAGCCCGCGGCGGCTACGTCGAGGTCGACACGTCCGAGTCGCTCGACTGGACGGAACTGCGTTCGCGGATCGCCGCGCACGGGATGCGCAACTCGAACTGCGTCGCGATCGCGCCGACGGCGACGATCTCGAACATCATCGGCGTGTCGGCATGCATCGAGCCGACCTTCCAGAACCTGTACGTGAAGTCGAACCTGTCGGGCGAGTTCACGGTGGTCAACGAGTACCTGGTGCGCGACCTGAAGGAGCGCGGCCTGTGGGACGAGGTGATGGTCGCCGACCTGAAGTACTTCGACGGCATGCTGTCGCGCATCGACCGCGTTCCGGCCGACCTGCGCGCGATCTACGCGACCGCATTCGAGGTCGATCCGACGTGGCTGGTCGAGGCGGCGTCGCGCCGTCAGAAGTGGATCGACCAGGCGCAGTCGCTGAACATCTACATGGGCGGCGCATCGGGCAAGAAGCTCGACGAGGTCTACAAGCTCGCGTGGCTGCGCGGCCTGAAGACGACGTACTACCTGCGCACGATGGCGGCGACGCACGTCGAGAAGTCGACGGTCGCGCACGGCGCGCTGAACGCGGTGCCGACGAGCGGTGGTGCAGGCGGCGCGCAGGGCGCGGCGGGCGGCTTCGGCGCAACGGGCGGCGAAGCGTCGTCGGCGGGCACGGTGAATGCGGCGCCGGTCGAAGCGGAAGGTCCGGTGTGCATGATGCGTCCGGGCGACCCGGGCTTCGACGAGTGCGAAGCGTGCCAGTAACGCGGCGCGTCTGACTCGGCAGGGCTCCGGGCGGCGCGCACGGCAACCGATAAAGGTTGAAGTGCGCGCCGCTCTCAACTAAAAAAATGATAAGGAATCTGTAACGCGGCAAGCGCGTTGCAGGCAGTGACAAGCGATCGAAGCAGCCCCGACGGCGTCACGTTTCGATCCGCGTTCGATGCGTCGAGCGCACCTCGCGATACATGTGCGACACACGTCGCGCGCTGCATGAACGACGATGCGTTGCTCAAAGTGTTGTATCGAGGTCGCAACGCGAATCGAAAAAGGGATTTTTCGTGAGCGAACCCTTTTATCGCTCAGGAAAAGATGGTACAAACCGTTCTAAATTGATGGTGAGAATTTATGCTCAACTGGGATGACGAGATGACCGCCGTAACTCCCGCGAGCGGAGCGCAGCAGAACGCGATGCGCACCCCCGCAGGAATGGCTGTCGGAATGCAGGCTGCAGCGCCTGCCGCCCAACAGGCTCGTGACATTTTCGAAGGCGATCTCGCGGTCGCACCGCACGCATCGGCGGCTCCCGCTGCCGGTTCGGAAGCGCGCGTGAATGTCGCCGACAAGCGCATCATCAACGGCCAGACTGACGTCAATCAGCTGGTGCCGTTCAAGTACAAGTGGGCGTGGGAAAAGTATCTGGCCGGTTGCGCGAACCACTGGATGCCGCAGGAAATCAACATGTCCCGCGACATCGCTCTGTGGAAGGATCCGAACGGGCTGACCGAGGACGAGCGCCGCATCGTCAAGCGCAACCTCGGCTTCTTCGTGACGGCCGACTCGCTGGCGGCGAACAACATCGTGCTCGGCACGTACCGCCACATCACGGCGCCCGAGTGCCGGCAGTTCCTGCTGCGCCAGGCGTTCGAAGAGGCGATCCACACGCACGCGTATCAATATATTGTCGAATCGCTCGGTCTCGACGAAGGCGAGATCTTCAACGCGTACCACGAGGTCGCGTCGATCCGTGCGAAGGACGAATTCCTGATCCCGTTCATCCATACGCTGACGGACCCGGCCTTCAAGACCGGCACGCTCGAAGCGGATCAGAAGCTGCTGAAGTCGCTGATCGTGTTCGCCTGCATCATGGAAGGCCTGTTCTTCTATGTCGGGTTCACGCAGATCCTCGCGCTCGGCCGCCAGAACAAGATGACGGGTGCTGCAGAGCAATATCAGTACATCCTGCGCGACGAGTCGATGCACTGCAATTTCGGCATCGACCTGATCAACCAGATCAAGCTCGAGAATCCGCATCTCTGGACCGCGGAATTCCGCGCGGAGATTCGCGAGCTGTTCAAGCAGGCTGTCGATCTCGAATACCGCTACGCCGAAGACACGATGCCGCGCGGCGTGCTGGGTCTGAACGCGTCGATGTTCAAGAGCTATCTGCGCTTCATCTGCAACCGTCGTTGCCAGCAGATCGGCCTCGATCCGCTGTACCCGAACGAGGAAAACCCGTTCCCGTGGATGAGCGAAATGATCGACCTGAAGAAGGAACGCAACTTCTTCGAGACGCGAGTGATCGAGTATCAGACGGGGGGCGCGCTGTCCTGGGAATGACCCGCAGCAGCGACTACGTCACGACGATGAGAAGCCGGCCGCCTCACGGCGCCGGCGCAAGGTTTAGGAGCAAGAACGCCTGATGCAAAGCACGCCCGGTGCCTTAGCGGCCCAACGACATGACAGGCACTTTGCGAACCCTTCAGTGGGATGGGCAAACTTCCCTCCGGAAAAAGCGAACCGCCGTGTGGCGGTCCGCTTGATCAAGCGATCTGGGGTGGCGGCGCGTGGCGCGCCGGCCACCGACTTGATTTGGCGCGCGAGGCCCGGTGGCCACGTGCGCCATACCGTATTCATTAGCGTAAGCGTGTGGTATCCGCGTACGCCGATGAATAGCCCGCTTCGAAGCGCACGTCCTGAACAGCGTCCGCGGGAAGCGGGTTTTGACGAAGGGTGTAGTTTGAACTGACTCTCATCTGAACCTGAAGGAGAAAAAACATGGCTACCGCCAAGAAGAAACCGGCTGCGAAGAAGGCAGCTGCGAAGAAGACCGTTGCGAAGAAGGCTGCTGCGCCGGCGAAGAAGGCTGCTGCAGTGAAGAAGGTTGCTGCGAAGAAGGTCGCGGTGAAGAAGGTTGCTGCAAAGAAGGCGGCACCGGCGAAGAAGGCAGCAGCGAAGAAGGTTGCTGCGAAGAAGGTCGCGGTGAAGAAGGTTGCTGCAAAGAAGGCGGCACCGGCGAAGAAGGCAGCAGTGAAGAAGGTTGCAGTGAAGAAGGTCGCTGCGAAGAAGGTCGCTGCGAAGAAGGCAGCACCGGCCAAGAAGGCCGCTGCGAAGAAGGCTGCACCGGCGAAGAAGGCTGCTGCGAAGACGGCAGCGCCGGCGAAGAAGGCTGCTGCGAAGAAGGCAGCGCCCGCCAAGAAGGCTGCAGCGCCGAAGGCGGCCGCAGCTCCGAAGGCGGCTGCAGCTCCGAAGGCGGCCGCAGCTCCGAAGGCGGCTGCAGCGCCGAAGGCGGCCGCAGCTCCGAAGAAGGCTGCTGCTCCGAAGAAGGCTGTCGTGAAGAAGGCCGCACCGGCGACGACCGCGTCGACGGCATCGGTTGCACCGGCATCGGGCGTGAAGACCGCGCTCAACCCGGCAGCAGCATGGCCGTTCCCGACCGGCAGCCGTCCGTAATCGCGGATCGCTTTGCCACCCGGACACTCATGCGGTGTCCGCGGGTTGAGTAGCGCTACTCAATCGGTCCCGCCACCTGGTCTGGGTGGCGGGATTTTTTTCGCCCGCGCGCGGCAGCACGGGACGTACAGGCGAAAAAAAACGCATGCGCAGCTTCGCGCATGCGTTCGACCGCGGCTTGCGCCGCGTGCTGAGGATACCGGTTAGTGCGTGACGCGCGTGACGCCGCCGCTCGACAGCAGCCGCACGCGTTCGCCGGCGCGGAACGCCTCGCCGCTTGCCGCTTGGGTGATCGAGCGCAGGTCGCCGTTGTCGAGGCGCACGGTGATTTCCACACCGTTCGCGGTGCTGAGGTTTTCGCCGATCGCATTGCCGGCGACCGCGCCGGCGAGGCCGCCCGCGATCGCGGTGATGATCGAGCCCTTGCCGCCGCCGATCGCGCTGCCCGCGACCGCGCCGAGCGCGCCGCCGCCGAGCGTGCCGATCGCACTGCCGCCGCCGTCGGACTGGATGCGAACCGCGCGGACGCTTTCGACCGTGCCCATGCGGACTGTCTGTTCGCGCTGCGCCTGGCCGACGCTATAGACGTCGGCCGAGCCCGGCGGCGTGAAGCAGCCGGCCAGGGTCACAGTGGCGGTCAGCATGGCCGCGAGCGTGAGGGTGTTCTTCGTCAACATTGTTGCTCTCCCACAAAATTCACTTGAGACTGTAGCCGAATGCAGTCTCGAAGCGTGTGTCGATTTCCGCGCGGGTCAGCGAGTAGGATTGCGGCCCCTGGTGGGCGATTTTGATCGAGCCCATCAGGCTGGCCAGGCGCCCCGTGGTCGCCCAGTCGAGGCCCTTGTCGATGCCGTACAGGAGACCGCCCCGGAAGGCGTCGCCACAGCCCGTCGGATCGGCGATACGCTCGGCCGGCACGACGGGGATCTGCTCCACGCCCTGCTTATGGCGGATTGTCGCGCCATGCTCGCCGCGCGTGATGACGAGCGCGTCGACCCGGCTGGCGATTTCATCTTCGGACCATCCCGTCTTGTCGCTCACCAGCTTGGCCTCGTAGTCGTTGACCGCAACGTAGGTCGCAAGTTCAATGCTGCGGCGCAGCGTCGCGCCGTCGAACAGCGGCAGGCCCTGGCCCGGGTCGAACACGAACGGCACGCCGGCCTTCGCGAGCTCTTCCGTATGCTGCACCATCCCGTTGAAGCCGTCCGGGCCGACGATTGCCAGCGTGATGTCCGGCGCGTCGCCCGCGTGGTTCAGGTGCGACTGCATCATCGCGCCCGGGTGAAACGCCGCGATCTGGTTGTTGTCGAGATCGGTCGTGATCATCGCGTGCGCCGAGTGCATGTCGGGCAGCACGCGAACGTGGTCGCGGCGCATGCCGAGCCGGTCGAGCCGCTCGAGATACGGTTGCGCGTCGAGCGCGCCGAGCGTGCCCATCATCCGTGCGTCGCCGCCGAGCAGATGCAGCGCGTAGGCGATGTTGCCCGCGCAGCCGCCGAATTCGCGACGCATCGTCGGCACGAGGAAGCTCAGGTTGATGAGGTGCACCTGGTCGGGCAGGATGTGCTCGCGGAACCGCCCTTCAAAGGTCATGATGGAGTCGTAGGCGATCGAGCCGCAAATCAGCGTAGCCAAGGTGTGCGTTCCTGTAGAAGTGAGGGACCCTGCGTGAAAGCGCCGCGCGAAAAGGGCGCGGCGCGACAGGGGTGAGCGGGAGAAAGGCTTACTTCAGCGCAGCGAGCGCAGCGTCGTAGTTCGGCTCGTCCTTGATCTCGCCGACGAGCTGCGCGTGGATCACCTTGTCCTGCGCGTCGAGCACGACGACGGCGCGCGCGGTCAGGCCGTTCAGCGGACCGCTCGTCACGTCGACGCCGTACGCGTTCGCGAATGCGCGGCCGGTGCGGAACGTGGATGCGGTCAGCACGTTCGCGAGGCCTTCGGTCGTGCAGAAGCGCGTCGCCGCGAACGGCAGGTCGGCCGACACGACGATCACGACGGTGTTGTCGAGCGACGACGCGGCTTCGTTGAACTTGCGGGTCGACGTCGCGCAAGTCGGGGTGTCGAGGCTCGGCACGATGTTCAGCACCTTGCGCTTGCCGGCGAAGCTGGCGAGCGACAGGTCGTTGAGGTCCTTGCCGACCAGCGAGAAGTCAGGGGCCTGCGAACCGGCGGACGGGAACGTGCCGGCGATGTCGATCGGGTTGCCACCCAGCGTAACTTTGCTCATGTTCGTGCTCCGAAGTAGCGCGTCGTCAGGACGCGCGGGTTGAACCGGCGCGCGTCAGCGCGCCGCGGGGCGTCACGGATAGAAGATCTGGACGCGGAAATTCGAGGCGGCCGCGCCGTTCGTTTCGAGGCGGACGATCATCGTCTGCGTCGCGCCGGCCGGCAAGCCGGCGTTGATCGGCGTGCCCGGCCGGACGTAATCGCGCGGGGCGAGGACGCGGCGCACGGTGACGTGATTGGTGTCGTCGAGCAGCGTCAGCTCGAGCGACGGATACGCGAGCGCGACGCGGTAGCGGTTCGTCAGCGGCGCCTTCAGCTCGAGCACGCGCGGGCCGTCGACCTGGCGCAGATCGGTCGCGTCGAGCCGCAGCCCGTCGATCGCGCGCGGCGGCGCGACGGTGCAGCCGAGCGGCGCGCAGACGCGCTGGAACCAGCCGAGCGTGATCGGCCAGTAGATCATCAGCGTTTCGCGTTGCCACCACGCGAGCTGGAGCGCCAGCAGTACGGCGAGCACCGCGGCCACGAGGCCGCCGAAAAAGCCGCCGAGCAGGCCGCGGCGCTGCGGCGCGCGGGCCTCGCGCGTGACGGTGAAGGGCGGACGGTCGTCGTCGGCCGGGATGGCCGAAAACGGTTCAGGGGCCGCACCGGCGGTGAAACGCGGTTCGCGTTGCGTGCGGGTGGCGGCATGATCGGCGTCAGCGGATGCATCGGCTGCGAAGCGGGGCTCGTGCTTGTCGTGTGCGGCGGCGAGCGGTGAGCGTTCGTCAGCGGTCGGTGCGTGTTCGTGCGTCGTGAACGGTGCTTCGGCGGCGAGGTGCGGCTCGCGCGCATCGTGTTGTGCGTCGTGAGCCGGGCCGAGGTCAGCGGATGCCGACGGTGCCGCCGGCTGCGCGGCAGCGGCTGCCGCAGAAACCGGGGACGGTTCCGGAGTTGCAGTCAGGCGAACGACGCCCGGTGCGGTTTCGAGCGCGGCATTCGCGTCGGGCAGCCCGACGGGAATCAGCGGTTCGGCGCTGATGTTCTGGCCACTGTGCTGCAACGACGGATCGACGTTGCCGTCGAGCCACGGCGCCCACATGTCCCAGTGATCCGGACGGAAGTCGGCATGCGTCGGGTGTTCGCCGGGCGCGTTGTCGACGAACAGCCGCGGCGGGGGCGTCGCGGGCAAGTCCGCAGCGTGATGGGCTTCGGTTTCGGGAACGGGGCTTGCGGCCGCAGGCGTTTCGGCCGCGGGCGCTTCGATAGCCGGAGATTCGGTAGCAGTCGCTTCGAAAGCAGCTGCTTCATCGGCGAGCGCTTTGACAGCAGGTGTTTCGATGGCGAGCGCTTCGGCAGCAGGCGCTTCGACAGTCGGAGATTCGATCGCAGCCGCTACGAAAGCAGCCGCTTCATCGGCGGGTGCTTTGACCGCAGGTGTTTCGATAGCGGGTGCTTCGGCAGCAGGCGCTTCGACAGTCGGAGATTCGAGCGCAGTCGCTTCGAAAGCAGCCGCTTCATCAGCGGGCGCTTTGGCAGCAGGCGCTTCGACAGTCGGAGATTCGATCGCAGCCGCTTCGAAAGCAGCCGCTTCATCAGCGGGTGTTTTGACCGCAGGTGCTTCGAAAGCGGAGGCTTTGGTCAATGGTGCTTCGTCAACGGGTGCTTCGACCCTGGCCGCTTCTACGGCAGCCGCGTGGTTAGCGCCGGCCGCCTCCGCGACAACGCGCTCATGATCCGCGTTGCCGGCGAGCGCCGCCTCCGGCTGCGGCGCATGCTCGTGGACGAGCGATTCCGCCGCGTCGAAGATTTGCCGGCAGTGCCCGCAGCGCACCAGCCCACCGTGCAGCACGAGCTGTTCCTGCTGCAGGCGGAAGACGGTTTCGCAATGGGGGCAGCGCGTCGCAAGAAGCATGTCGAGCCGGGCGGCCTGCTGGCCAGAGTGAAGGACAGCGCTATTCTAATGGCTTTCGCGCCGGGTTCCGGCAAGGCATACCCAACCTTCGTGTTCGCGCCAGACCGAGATGTCGACGTAGCGCGCATAGACGGCCGCGACTTCGTCCGCCTGGCGCGCGAGCACGCCCGACAGTGCGATGCGCCCGCCCGGCTTCACCTTCGACGCGAGCATCGAGGCCATCAGTTTCAGCGGATTCGACAGGATGTTGGCGACGACGATGTCGAATTCGCCAGCAGGGCATTCGTCCGGCAGGCCGTACGTGACGTCCGCGCGGTTGCGCTCGCTGTTCTGCCGCGCCGATTCGACCGCTTGCGGATCGATGTCGATGCCGACGACGGGGTTCGCCCCGCATTTTTTCGCGAGGATCGCGAGAATTCCGGAGCCACAGCCGTAGTCGAGCACCGACTGGCCGGGCTGCACGGATTGCTCGAGCCATTCCATGCAGAGGCGCGTCGTCGGGTGGCTGCCGGTGCCGAACGCGAGGCCGGGGTCGAGCTCGAGCACAAGCGCGTCGGGATCGGGCGCATCGTGCCACGACGGCACGACCCAGATCCGCTCGCCGATCGGAATCGGCTCGAATTGCGATTGCGTGAGACGCACCCAGTCCTGTTCCTCGACTTCGCGCACGCTGAACGCCGGCGTCGCTGCAAGGCCGACGTCGTTCGCGGCCGCCGCGAGCAGCACGGCGGGGTCGTGCTCGGGCGGCAGCAGCGCGATCACGCGCGAGTGCTGCCATGCGGTGCGCTCGGGCACGAGGCCCGGCTCGCCGAACAGCGGCTGCTCGTCAGGCGTGTCCGCGTCGGCGTCCTCGACGGACACCGACAACGCGCCCAGCTCGAGCAGCACGTCGGACAGCGCCTCCGCGTGCTCCCGGGCCAGTTCAACGACGAGTTCGCGATAGCTCATGCGTTACGCTTCTTCCGGTGCGACCTGCTGCTTCTGCGCGAGCCGGTTTTCGAGGTAGTGGATGCTGGTGCCGCCTTCGACGAACTTCGAGTCGATCATCAGCTCGCGGTGCAGCGGGATGTTGGTCTGGATGCCTTCGACCACCATTTCCGACAGCGCGATGCGCATCCGGCTGATCGCCTGCTCGCGGGTTGCGCCGTAGGTGATCAGCTTGCCGATCATCGAATCATAGTTCGGCGGCACGAAATAGCCATTGTAGGCGTGCGAGTCGACGCGCACGCCCGGGCCGCCCGGCGTGTGCCACGACGTGATCCGGCCAGGCGACGGCGTGAACTTGAACGGATCTTCGGCATTGATCCGGCATTCGATCGCATGTCCGCGGAACTGGATGTCGCGCTGGCGCAGCGTGAGCTTCTCGCCGGCCGCGATGCGGATCTGTTCCTGCACGATGTCGACGCCGGTGATCAGTTCCGACACCGGGTGCTCGACCTGCACGCGCGTGTTCATCTCGATGAAGTAGAACTCGCCGTTCTCGAACAGGAATTCGAACGTGCCCGCGCCGAGGTAGCCCATCTTCTTGCACGCGTCCGCGCAGCGGTCGCCGATCCGGTCGATCAGGCGGCGCGGGATGCCCGGCGCCGGCGCTTCCTCGATCACCTTCTGGTGGCGGCGCTGCATCGAGCAGTCGCGCTCGCCGAGCCACAGCGCGTTCTTGTGCGCGTCGGACAGCACCTGGATCTCGATGTGGCGCGGGTTCTCGAGGAACTTCTCCATGTAGACCTGCGGGTTGCCGAACGCACGGCCGGCTTCCTCGCGGGTCATGTTCACCGCGTTGACGAGCGCCGCCTCGGTGTGCACGACGCGCATCCCGCGGCCGCCGCCGCCGCCCGCCGCCTTGATGATGACCGGATAGCCGATCGAGCGGGCAATCTTCACGATCTCCTTCGGATCGTCGGGCAACGCGCCTTCCGAACCCGGCACGCACGGCACGCCGGTCTTGATCATGGTCTGCTTCGCGGTGACCTTGTCGCCCATCAGGCGGATCGTCTCCGGACGCGGGCCGATGAACGTGAAGCCGGATTGCTCGACGCGTTCCGCGAAGTCGGCGTTTTCCGACAGGAAGCCGTAGCCGGGGTGGATCGCCTCGGCGTCGGTGACTTCCGCGGCGCTGATCAGCGCCGGCATGTTCAGGTAGCTCAGGTTCGACGGGGCCGGGCCGATGCAGACCGCTTCGTCCGCGAGGCGCACGTACTTGGCCTCCTTGTCGGCTTCCGAGTAGACGACCACCGTCTTGACGCCCAGCTCGCGGCACGCGCGCTGAATGCGCAGCGCGATTTCACCGCGGTTGGCAATGAGGATTTTTTCAAACATAGCGAGTATTCGTCTCTTCGAGGGGCGCGCGAATGGCGCCTGGAGAGCATCGGCGGCGCGCGGCGCAGCGGCCGCGCGGCGGACTTTAGCCGATCACGAAAAGCGGCTGGCCGTATTCGACGGCCTGGCCGTTCTCGACGAGGATTTCCTTGATCACGCCGGCCTTGTCGGACTCGATCTCGTTGAGGAGCTTCATCGCTTCGATGATGCAGAGCGTCTGGCCTTCCTTGACCGTGTCGCCGACCTGGGCGAACGGGTCGGCGCCCGGCGACGGCGCGCGGTAGAACGTGCCGACCATCGGCGACGTCACGACGTGGCCCTGCGGCGCGGCGGGCGCGGCAGCGGCGCCCGCGGCCGGCGCGGCAGCGGCGCCATCGGTCGGCAGCGCCACCGCCTGCGCGGGCGCGCTGATTTGCGGGACATACCCGCCCGTCGGCTGCACGTAGACCGGCGGCGCGTTCTTGACGATGCGCACCTTGCCTTCGCCTTCCGTCACTTCCAGCTCGGAGATGCCGGATTCGGAGACGAGGTCGATCAGAGTTTTCAGCTTACGAAGATCCATCGGGAATTCCCCTTTCAATACGTGAAAGCGCCGGTTGGAGCCGGCGCTGAATCTAGATCGTGAAATCAGCCGCGCGACGCGCCTTGCAGCTTGTCGAGCGCGTATTCGAGCGCGTACAGATAACCTTTCCAGCCGAGCCCGCAGATGACGCCTTCGGCCTGGTCGGAAAAGTAGGAGTGGTGCCGGAACGCTTCGCGGCGGTGCACGTTCGACAGGTGAATCTCGACGAACGGGATGCCCACGCCGGCAAGCGCGTCCCGGATCGCGACGCTCGTGTGCGTATACGCGGCCGGATTGATCAGAATGAAATCGGTCTGTTCATCCCGCGCGGCCTGGATGCGGTCGACGAGCGCGCCTTCGTGGTTGCTCTGGAACGACGTCAGCTCGACACCCGCTTCCTGCGCCCGCGCGGCAAGCGCCTGATCGATCTGCGCCAGCGTGACGCGGCCGTACACCTCCGGTTCCCGGGTGCCGAGAAGGTTCAGGTTGGGGCCGTGCAGCACCAGCAATCGTGTCATGGTCGCTTCTATTTCTGCGGAATTGCGCGAACTTTAGCGCTATTTAGAGAAATTTGTCCAGTTTCGCCGAACGGCCAGCCGCGCGGCGCCGGCAAGATTTACCGGCGCGCCGACAAAGTGTTCGCGAATTCACGCGATTTTGATGCGATCGCTATCCAAATCGCCGACAACGTGCAGCGCGTTCGTCGGGCGGCTCAAAGCGTGTCGAGGGTCTTTTTCAGCTCCGCGGGTTGGATTTGTCCTAATTTCGTCTCGCGGATTTTGCCATGCTCGTCGATGACGACCGTAAACGGCAGCGCGCCGGCCGTGTTCCCAAAATTGCGGGCCAGATCAGCACCCGCATAGCCACTGACGAACACCGGGTAGTCGACCTTCACCTTCTGCAGGAAATTCTTCACGTTCTGCCCGGAATCGACGCCGATCCCGATGAAGCGGATTCCTTTCTGCCGGTATTCGTGCGACAGCGCGACGAGCTCCGGCATCTCCTGGACGCACGGGCCGCACCACGACGCCCAGAAATTGACGACGACCTTCTGGCCCTTGAACGACGCGAGCGTCGCCGGCTTGCCGTCGGCGTCGGTCAGCGCGGCGGCCCACAGCTGGGCGACCGCGTCGCCCGGGGCGGGCGCCGCCTCGGCGACATTCTCGACCGGGCCGCCCCGGAACCAGTGGCCGGCGGCGAGGCCGCCCGCGACGGCGACCGCGGCCACGACGGCGAGCGTCAGCATGCGTTTCATGTTCATCATCGGATCAAGTGGGTTCTGAAGAGGTGTCGCTGGCCGCGAGGAGCGCGCGCAAGGCGGTTGCGTCGGCGCGCGGCAGCCGGCCGCGCGCGTCGGCCTTCACCGCGCCGCGCAGGTCGTCGCTCGCATACAGCGCGACGTGGATGCCGACCGGCTCGTCGCCGCGCCGGCCGCGCCACAGGAAGCTCAGCGTCTCGACGTCGCCGCGGCCGGCGAAGTGCCGGGTTTCAGACACGTCGTACTGGACATTCTGGTTCAGCAGCGAAATTGCGACATCCTTCGGGTTGTCAGTAAATGTCTGCAGGTGAATATCCGAATGCGCGTTCGCGGTGCCGTTCAGCACCGCGCCCGTCACGTACGGATTGAAATCGGCGAGCCGACGCATCCAGTCGAGCGCGACCTCGCGTAGCCGCCGCAGTTCGTCCGGCTGCGTGTCGCCCTGGAACAGCGCGAGGTATTCGTGGAGTTCTTCCTCGATCTGGTCGTTATCCGGCAGCCATTCGCCGGCAACGCGCGAATCGCCGAGCAGCTGGCGCGCGGCCTTGCGCTTCGCGCCGGCGTAGTCCAGGCCGTCCTCCGCGATCAGGCGCGCGGCGGCCTGGGCAATTTCCTCGCGGACGCGCCGCGGGTCGACTAAGGGTTTGCGAGACATGATGCGGCAATCATACTCGATCGACGCCGCGGCCGATGGTGGTGCGGCCGCTTGCCACCGGGCGCGGCAGGCCGTCAGTTACAATAGCGACCTGCGCCGGCCGCGCGGCCTGTCCGGCGCCTCGCCCATCCACTTTCCGAATCGACGGCGCCCCGGCGGCGCGAAAGCATTCTTCTATGCACATCCATATTCTTGGCATCTGCGGCACCTTCATGGGCGGTCTGGCCGTACTCGCGCGCGCGGCGGGGCACACGGTCACCGGCTGCGACGCGGGCGTCTATCCGCCGATGAGCACGCAGCTCGAGGCGCAGGGCATCCGGCTGATCGAGGGCTATGGCGCCGAACAGCTCGACCTGAAGCCGGACCTGTTCGTGATCGGCAACGTCGTGACGCGCGGCAACCCGCTGATGGAGGCGATCCTCGATCGCGGCCTGCCGTACGTGTCGGGCCCGCAGTGGCTCGGCGAGCATGTGCTGGCGGGCAAGTGGGTGCTTGCGGTGGCAGGCACGCACGGCAAGACGACCACGTCGTCGATGCTCGCATGGCTGCTCGAGGACGCGGGCCTGAACCCGGGCTTCCTGATCGGCGGCGTGCCGCTGAACTTCGGCGTATCGGCGCGGCTGACCGATTCGAGCTTCTTCGTGATCGAGGCGGACGAATACGACACCGCGTTCTTCGACAAGCGCTCGAAGTTCGTCCATTACCGGCCGCGCACCGCGGTGCTGAACAATCTCGAGTTCGATCACGCCGACATCTTCCCGGATCTCGCCGCGATCGAGACGCAATTCCACCATCTCGTGCGCACCGTGCCGGGCGTCGGGCGGCTCGTCTCGAACGGCCGCGAGGATGCGCTCGAACGGGTGCTCGCGCGCGGCTGCTGGAGCGAGGTCGAGCGCTTCGGCGTCGACGGCGGCTGGCAGGCGCTGGCGGCCGAGGACGGCGTGCCGGTCGACGAGCGCTTTGCCGTCTACTGGCGCGGTGAGCGGCTCGGCGAAGTCGCGTGGCAGGTGCAGGGCGAGCACAACCGGATGAACGCGCTCGCGGCGATCGCGGCCGCGCGCCACGTCGGCGTGCCGCCGGCGCAGGCGGCAGCTTCCCTCGCGTCGTTCCGCAATGTGAAGCGGCGCATGGAAGTGCGCGGCAGCGTGAACGGCGTGACCGTCTACGACGACTTCGCGCACCATCCGACCGCAATCGAAACCACGATCGCCGGCCTTCGCGCGCGCATCGGCCAGCAAAATACCCGCATCCTCGCGGTGCTCGAGCCGCGTTCGAACACGATGAAGCTCGGCGTGATGAAGTCGCAATTGCCGGCGAGCCTCGCCGATGCCGACCTCGTGTTCGGCTACGGTGCGCCGGCGGGCCGCGACGCGCTCGGCTGGAACCTCGGCGAAGCGCTCGCGCCGCTCGGCGACAAAGCCCGCGCGTTCGACGACCTCCATCAACTGGTGAAGGCGGTCGTGGCGGCCGCGCGCCCGGGCGACCACGTGCTCGTGATGAGCAACGGCGGTTTCGGCGGCGTCCACCAGAAGCTGCTCGACGCGCTCGACACGGTCGGGAGCCGCGCGTGATCCTGTATCTGCACGGCTTCCGCTCGTCGCCGGAATCGATGAAGTCGCGGCTGCTCGCCGCGCGCATGGCCGAACTGGGCCGCACCGACGAATGGCGCTGCCCGTCGCTGTCGATGTCGCCGCTCGCGGCGATCGCGGCGGCGCAAGCCGAGGTCGCCGGCGCGCGCGACGTGACGGTGATCGGCAGCTCGCTCGGCGGCTATTACGCAACCTGGCTTGCCGAGCAGCACGGCTGGAGGGCGGTGGTGCTGAATCCCGCCACCGAGCCGCAGCGCGACCTGGAGCAGTATCTCGGCGAACAGCCGCTGTGGCACGGCGGCGGCACGATCGTCGTCGAGCGGCATCATCTGGACGAATTGAACGCATTGCGCGTGACGGCAATCACGCGCCCCGAGCGCTACTATCTGTTCGCGGCGACAGGCGACGAAGTGCTCGACTATCGCGAGATGCTCGCCCATTACCCCGGCGCAAAAACCCGCGTGATCGCCGGCAGCGATCACGGGATCAGCGAATTTGCCGACTACGTCGACGACGTACTCGCGTTTTGCGACGGGCGTGCGACGTAAGCGGGCCGCAGGCCATCGAATCCCATTATCACGAGGCGCCGTCGTTCGGCGGCGGCGCCCGGCAGTCTGAACGAGAGTACTGAGTGAACGTTTTCTTCGAGGAATCGGGCAGTTTCAAGGCGGGCAGCGTGCTGTCGCGCCAGGGCGACGCGTTTCAGGTCGAGCTGCCCGGCGGGCGGCGCGCGAAGGTGCGCGCGAAGGACGTGCTGATCGAATTCGAGAAGCCGGCCGCGAGCGAGCTGATGCAGCAGGCCGATGCGGCCGCGCAGCAGATCGACCTGGATTTCCTGTGGGAATGCGCGCCGGCGGAGGAATTCGCGTACACGGCGCTCGCCGACGAGTATTTCGGCGCGTCGTACGGCCCGGTCGAGCGCGCGGCGCTCGTGCTGCGCCTGCACGGCTCGCCCGTGTACTTCCGCCGCAAGGGGCGCGGGCAGTACCAGCGCGCGCCGGAAGAGCAGCTGAAGATGGCGCTCGCGTCGCTCGAGCGCAAGCGTCAGCAGGCGCTCGTGCAGGCGCAGTACGAGGAAGAGCTGAAGGCCGGCAAGCTGCCCGCCGCGTTCGACGGCAAGGTGCTCGGGCTGTTGACCCGCCCGGACAAGAACGCGATCGAATACAAGGCGCTCGAGGCGGCGGCCGGCGCGCGCGGCGTGTCGCCGGCGCGGCTGATGCTCGACTGCGGCGGCATCGCGTCGGCGCGCGCGCTGCACGAGGCGCGCTTCCTCGCCGAATTCTTCCCGCACGGCACGGGCTTCCCGCCGGTGACGGTCGGCGGTCTGCCGGACGACCTGCCGCGCGCCGACGTCAATGCATTCTCGATCGACGACATCACGACGACCGAAATCGACGACGCGTTCTCGGTCGAGCACCTGGCCGACGGCCGCGCGCGGATCGGCGTGCACATCGCGGCGCCGGCGCTCGGCGTCGTGCGCGGCGACGCGGTCGACGCGATCGCGCGCACGCGCCTGTCGACCGTCTACATGCCCGGCGACAAGATCACGATGCTGCCGGACGACGTCGTCGACGTGTTCACGCTGAAGGAGGGCGACTACCGTCCGGCGCTGTCGCTGTACATCATCGTGAACCGCGAGACGCAGGAGATCGTCGCGAACGAGACGCGCGCGGAACGCGTGTTCGTCAAGAACAACCTGCGCCACAACACGCTCGACGAGCTCGTCACCGAAGAGACGCTCGCCGACGGCAGCGGCGACTATCCGCACAAGGACGACATCGCGGTGCTGTGGCCGCTCGCGCAGGCGCTGTTCGAGAAGCGCCAGCTGGCGCGCGCGGGCTACGGCCTGAAGCGCGAAGTGCAGCGCAACACCGACTACAACTTCTACGTCGACGGCGAACACGTGACGATCACGCCGCGCCGGCGCGGCTCGCCGCTCGACCTGATCGTGTCGGAGCTCGCGATCCTCGCGAACTCGACGTGGGGCGCGTTCCTGCACGACCACACGGTGCCGGGCATCTATCGCTCGCAGCGGGGTTTCGGCGCGCCGGGCCCGAAGCGCACGCGCATGCAGACGAGCGCCGCGCCGCACGAAGGCCTCGGCGTGCCGCAGTACGCGTGGAGCACGTCGCCGCTGCGCCGCTACGTCGACCTCGTCAACCAGTGGCAGCTGCTCGCATGCGTGCAGCATGGCGTCACCGCGAAGCTCGCCGCGCCGTTCAAGCCGAAGGACGCCGACCTCTACGCGGTCGTGCAGGGCTTCGACGACACCTATTCCGCGTACGCCGACTACCAGCGCCGGATGGAATATTTCTGGTGCCTGCGCTGGCTCGTCCAGGAAGGCAAGAAGCAGGTCGTCGCGAGCGTCGTGAAGGGTGACCTCGTGCGTCTCGAGGACGTGCCGCTGCTGCTGCACGTGCCGGCGCTCGGCGTGCATGCGCGCGGCACCCGCGTGCTGCTCGACGTGATGTCGATCGACGAGCTGACGATCGAGGCATCGGTGCGGCTGCTCAACGTGCTCGACGCGCCGGTCGTGTCGGGCGGCGAAGCGGCCGAAGAAGAGGAAGACGGCGAGAACGGCGACGACGTGCTGCTCGACGCGGGCGACGCGTCGGCGCAAGCCGAGGCCGAAGCGCTCGCCGAGGCGGATGCCGGCCCTGCGGAGGGCGACGCCGCCGCAGCCGAAAGCAACGGCAGCGAGGAGGAGCGCGCATCATGAATCCGGCCGCGTCGACGCGCGGGCCCGACCGCTACGTCGTGTTCGGTAACCCGGTGGCGCACAGCAAGTCGCCGTTCATCCACGCGCAGTTCGCCGCGCAGACCGGCGAGCCGGTCGTCTACGAGCACCGGCTCGCGCCGGTCGACGGCTTTGAGCCCGCCGTGCGCGCGTTCATCGCCGAAGGCGGCCGCGGCGCGAACGTGACGGTGCCGTTCAAGCTGGACGCGCATGCGCTCGCCGGCACGCTGTCGCCGCGCGCGGCGGCCGCGGGCGCGGTGAACACGCTGCGCTTCGACGCCGACGGCATCTTCGGCGACAACACCGACGGCGTCGGCCTCGTGCGCGACATCGAGACGAATCTCGGCGTGCGCCTCGCCGGCGCGCGCATCCTGCTGCTCGGCGCGGGCGGCGCCGCGCGCGGCGTCGTGCTGCCGATGCTCGATCGCGCGCCGCTGTCGATCACGATCGTGAACCGCACGGCCAGCAAGGCGGAAGCGCTCGTCGGCCAGTTCACGCAGGCGGCGCACGACGCGGGTTGCACGCTCGCGGGCGGCGGCCCGGACACGGTCCGCGGGCAGCCGTACGACGTGATCGTCAACGCGACCGCGGGCAGCCTCGACGCCGCGCTGCCGGAATGCAACCCGGCCGCGTTCGGCCCGGATACGCTCGCGTACGACATGATGTACGGCGCGCAGCCGACCGTGTTCATGCAGCATGCGGCGTCGCTCGGCGCGCATGTGGCGGACGGGCTCGGGATGCTCGTCGAGCAGGCGGCCGAATCGTTTTTCATCTGGCGCGGCGTGCGGCCGGACAGCGCGCCGGTGCTCGCGGCGCTGCGCCAGGCGCTCGCCGCCCACTGAGCGGCGGCGGCGGCAGGTGGTCGCGGCAAGCGGTGCGCAGCGGCGCGAGCGGGCGATCGGCCCGGCGCGCTGGCTCGTCTACGCGGGCTCGGTGTTCGCGGGCGCGTGGTTCGCGACGCAGCTCTACTATTTCGCGCAGATTGCGATCTGGTCGGTCGTGAACCCGGGCTCGACCGCGTTCATGCGCACCGACGCGTGGTGGCTGTCGCGCGACAATCCACCGGCGTCGATCCAGCATCAATGGGTGCCGTACGACCAGATCTCGCGCAACCTGAAGCGCGCGCTCATCGCGTCGGAGGACGCGACCTTCGCGACCAACAACGGCTATGACGCCGACGCGATCCTGCAGGCGTGGGAGAAGAACAAGGCGCGGGGCCGCATCGTCGCCGGCGGCTCGACGATCACGCAGCAGCTCGCGCGCAACCTGTTCCTGTCGCGCGAGAAGAGCTACATCCGCAAGGGGCAGGAGCTCATCATCACGTGGATGCTCGAAACGCTGCTCGACAAGGAGCGGATCTTCGAGATCTATCTGAATTCCGTCGAATGGGGGCGGGGCGTGTACGGCGCCGAGGCGGCCGCGCGCCATTACTACCGGGTTCCGGCCAGCCGGCTCGGCGCATGGCAATCCGCGCGGCTCGCGGTGATGCTGCCGAAGCCGCGCTATTTCGACGCGCATCGCGGCACCGCCTACCAGGCGCAGCGCGCGGCCGTCATCGCCCGGCGCATGGGCGCGGCCGCGCTGCCGCAGTCGGAGTGAGCGCGCCGCGCGTCCGGGCCCGATTGGCACGATTGGCCATTCAGTAGTTCCTGCCTCATTTTTGCGCCGCAATCCATGCGCGCCGTCATGCATTGCGCACGCATTATCTAGACGAATCCCTCTATTTCGGTTTGCTGACCAATTCCCGTGTTCAGGCCCTGTTTGGTTGCAGGCACAACGAAAAATCCGGCAGTTTTTAGTGAATTCGGATAAACACGCAGCTTGTTGAAAGCCGAGCGAAATACAACGGTTCGGAAGTCGAATCATTTCTGAAAGCTTCGCGCCGCATCGAATTTGCTTCGAATATTTCCAAATTTTTCAAAGCGGACCGGCTCACGTATATTGGCCTGCGCCTCGGCCTATCGGCCGTGCCTTCGAGGCAGGGGGCGGCCTATCCGACCGCTCGACACAACAACATTCGAGAGAAGGAAAACAACGATGCCAGCGAGCAAAGCGAAGTTGTTATTGGGTGCAGTTCTCTCTTCGCTGATCCTGGCGGCGTGCAATGGAGACGACGTGACGTCGGCCTCCAGCCCCGCAAGCGCCGACAGCTCAGCCGATGCCGCTTCCACGGCGGACAAGCCGTACAACGATCCCAACCGCTATTCGTCAGACCCGGGCGCGTCGCTCGCCGCGTCGGCCGCGCTCGAACGCGCCGCCGTCACGCATCACCAGATCACGCTGAACGGCAAGACGATCCGCTACACGGCCACTACCGGCCACCTGATCGCGCGCAATCCGCAGACGGGCGCGCCCGAGGCGTCGTTCTTCTACGTCGCGTATACGGCCGACAACCAGCCGGCGGCGCAGCGGCCGGTCACGTTCTTCTATAACGGCGGGCCGGGTTCTGCATCGGTGTGGCTGCATCTCGGCTCGTTCGGCCCGCGGCGCATCCAGACCGGCGACCCGAACGCGAACACGTCGTCGTTCCCGTTCGTCGACAACGCGGAGAGCCTGCTCGACACATCCGACCTCGTGTTCGTCGACGCGATCGGCACCGGCTTCTCGGAAGCGATCGCGCCGAACACGAACCAGTCGTTCTGGGGCGTCGACGAGGACGCGGGCGCGTTCCGCGACTTCGTGACCCGCTACCTGGCCGTGAACCAGCGCAGCAGCTCGCCGAAATACCTGTTCGGCGAATCGTACGGAACGCCGCGCACCGACGTGCTCGCGCACCTGCTCGAGAGCGCCGGCGTGAATCTCACGGGCATCGTGCTGCAGTCGTCGATTCTCGACTACAACAGCAACTGCGACATGGCGAGCAACAACGTCGGCAGCTCGAACAACGGCGCGAGCCCGGTGAGCTGCGCGGGCTACGTGCCGAGCTATGGCCAGGTCGGCGCGTACTACCAGCTCGACAATCCGAACCCGTCCAGCATGCCGCAGTATGCGGACCAGATGCGCCTGCTGACGGCGGGCTCCTACGTGCCGGCGGTGAACGCCTACCTCGCGAGCCATACCGCGCCGTCGGGCAGCCTCGTCACGACGATGTCGAATGCGACCGGCGCGAAGGCGTCGATGTGGCGCGCCGATTTCAACGTGATCCCGACCTACTACGACAACAGCTACCAGCTGTCGCTGATCCCGGGCACGCTGATCGGCCGCTACGACGCGCGCGTCAACGTGCCGGTGTCGAGTCCGCTCGCGTCGGAAGGCGATCCGTCGAGCACGTTCATCACGAAGCCGTTCACCGACACGATCGGCCGCTATCTGCCGAACGAGCTGAAGTACACGGCGCAATCGGCCTATTCTGTAAGCAGCAATGCGATCCAGACGTGGGACTGGAGCCACGACGGCCTCGCGATGCCCGACACGATCCCCGATCTCGCCGCGGCGCTGACGCTGAATCCGGCGCTGAAGGTGCTGTCGCTGAACGGGTATCACGACATCGCGACGCCGTTCTACCAGACGGAGCTCGATCTCGCGCGGCTCGGGTCGCAGCCGAACCTGACGATCAAGGACTATCAGGGTGGACACATGGTCTATCTCGACGATACGTCGCGTCCGCAGGAGAAGGCCGACCTCGTGACCTTCTACAACGCGATCGCGCATTGACCCGATGCGCGGACCGGCGGCGCGTGCCCCACGGCGCGGCCCGCCGGCTGTCGACGACCTCAATCCAGACTGGAGCCTGACATGAAGAAGCGATTTATCGTCATCGCCGCAGCGCTCGCCTGCGGCAGTCTCGTCACCTCGTTCTCCGCGTTCGCGCAGGCGAGCGACGCCGCCGCACCGGTGCGATCCCGCCAGGCGCAGCTCGGCGATCCGTACGTGCCGCCGGCCGCGCGCAAGCCGACCGCGGGCACGCAGACGACCGGCGCCGCGCTGCACGCGCAGGTGGTGGCCAAGCTCGCCCGGCAGTTCCGCGCGGCCGACACGCAGAACACCGGCTCGGTGACCGAAGCGCAGGCGCGCGCGGCCGGACTCGGCTACGTCGCGAACCACTTCCGGCAGATCGACTCGACCGGCAGCGGGCGCGTGTCGTTCAGCGACGTGCAGCGCTACATGCAGACGCGCGACGCGAACCAGCAGTAAGCGCATCGCGAGCACGACAAACGGGGGCGGAACCTGCGACGAATGCGGGTTCCGCCCCCGTATTACATCGTAGTCATGCATCGTGGCCGCGCACTGGCGCCGTGAATCACGGCGGCACACGGGTCACACGGTGTCGCGCCGCAATATCTCAGTATCTGGACAACGCATTCAAATATTGGAGCCGAATGCGCGCACTCCTACAATCCGAAGCACATCGATAGGCTTCGGACTTCCGCATCGCGCGGTGCCCGACGCACACGGAGACACTTTCCATGACGTTCGCCGGGCGCTTTACTCGGTGCATCGACCGCCGCCTTGCCGCGGCGCCGGATCACGGTTCGGCGCGCGCAGCGGCATGACCGATTCCGTTGAAGACAGCCCGCTCATGACCAACATGCCCGTATCTTTTGCCCTCGACGTCCGCCGTCCGGCACCGGACGGCGCGCCGCCCCTCACCGACAGCATCGGCGCGACCAGCACGCCGCTCGATCTCGCCGCGCAGCAGGCCGGCACGCAGACGCTCCTGCGCGGCCTCGCGATCCTCGAGGCGATCGCGAACGGCGCGCGCGACATGCGCGCGATCGGCGCGGCGCTCGGCACGACGCGCAGCACCACGCACCGCCTCGTCAGCAGCCTCGTGCAGGCGCGCTACCTGCGCCAGGTGCAGGGCGGCTACCTGCTCGGCCCGAAGCTGATCGAGCTCGGCACGATCGCGCTCGAGCAGATGCCGCTGACCGCGGTCGCGCGGCCGCACCTGGAGGCGCTCGCCGAAGCGACGCTCGACACGATCCACCTCGGCGTGCGCGACGGCGACGACGTGCTCTACATCGACAAGATTCCCGGCACGCGCGGGCTCGAGATGCGCTCGCGCGTCGGCCACCGGATGCCGCTCGCGTCGACCGGCATCGGCAAGGCGATGATGCTCGACCTCGAGCCCGACACGTGGCGCACGCTGTTCGAAGCCGCGCGGCGCGCGCTCGCCGGCGTGAATTTCAAGCCGGACCGGCGCCCCGACGCGAGCGCGTTCCTGCAGCGCATGGCGCATTACGCGGCGGGCGGCTACACGTTCGATCTCGAGGAAAACGAAGCGTCGATCCGCTGCGTCGCCGCGCCGATCCGCGACGCGTCCGGCGCGACCGTCGCGGCGGTGTCGGTCGCGAGCACGATTCCGTACATGCCGCACGACCGGATGGACGAACTGATTCCGCTCGTGCAGCGCGAAGCGCGAGCCATTTCCGCGGAACTGGGCTGGAGCCCGCCGCAGGGTACCCGCAGGATCAAACGATGACGAACCCGCCCCGGATCGTTCCGGAAACCTTCACCGCCGCCCCGTCGCTGATCGCGCTCGACTGGGGCACGACGTCGCTGCGCGCGTACCTGTACGACGCGCACGGCGCACTGCTCGCGACACGCAGCCGCGCGGCGGGCGTGATGCACCTGCCGGCCGGCGGTGCGCGTGCGTTCGACGCCGCGTTCGAGGACGCGTGCGGCGACTGGCTCGACCGCGCGCCCGGCGTGCCGGTGCTCGCCGCCGGCATGGTCGGCAGCGCGCAGGGCTGGCGCGAAGCGCCTTACGTCGAAGCGCCGGCGGGCGCCGACGCGCTGGTCGCCGGCATCGTGACGATCGAAAGCGCGCGCGGCGCGACGGTGTCGATCGTGCCGGGCGTGATCGCGACGGGCGAGCTGCCCGACGTGATGCGCGGCGAAGAAACGCAGATCGTCGGCGCGCTCGACGAAGCTTCTTCTATTGGATCCGATCATTCAGGTCTACTGATCGGTCTGCCGGGCACGCATGCGAAATGGGCGTGGGTGAAGCGCGGGCTGATCGAGCGCTTCCAGACCTTCATGACGGGCGAGCTGTTCGCCGCGCTGCGCGATCACACGATCCTCGGCCGCACGATGCGTTCGCCCGATGAACCCGATCGCGCGGCGTTCCTGCGCGGCGTGTCGGTCGCGCGCGGCGCGCAGCGGGCCGGCATGCTCGCGACGATTTTCAGCACGCGCACGCTGGGCCTCACCGGCCGCCTCGCGCCGCAGGCGCAGGGCGACTACCTGTCCGGCCTGCTGATCGGCCACGAACTGAATGCGCTCGACGCGATGCTCGCGGAGCGCGGCGTCGCGCTCGCGAGCCAGCCGCTGCTGCTGGTCGGCGACGACGCGCTGTGCGCGCGCTACGCGGCCGCGCTGCACGCGCTCGGCTGCCCGCACGCGCGGGTCGTCGCCAACGCGGCCGAACGCGGGCTGTGGCGGATCGCGTCGCGCGCCGGGCTCGTGCGCGCGGACGGTGCGCCGGTTTGCGCCGATCAATGAACCGAACCGATTGCGGAGGAAAGCCATCCATGTCGTCCGAACTCACGCTGCCCGCGCCATATGCGCCGCATCCCGCGCTGATGCGGGCGTTCGCCGCGTGCCCGCTGATCGCGATCCTGCGCGGCATCGCGCCCGCCGACGCTGCGGCGCACGGCCACGCGCTTTATGAAGCGGGCTTCCGGATCGTCGAAGTGCCGCTCAACTCGCCCGAGCCGTTCGACAGCATCACGGCGCTGCGTCGCGCGTTGCCCGACGACGCGATCGTCGGCGCGGGCACCGTGCTGCGGCCCGAGTACGTCGATCGCGTGCGGGACGCGGGCGGCGGGCTGATCGTGATGCCGCACAGCGACGGCGCGGTGATCCGCCGCGCGCGCGAGCGGGGCCTCGCGAGCGCGCCCGGCGTCGCGACGCCGACCGAGGCGTTCGCCGCGCTCGCGAACGGCGCGGACGTGCTGAAGATGTTCCCGGCCGAGCAGCTCGGCGTGACGGTCGTGAAGGCGTGGCGCGCGGTGATCGATCGCGCGGTGCCGCTGGTGCCGGTCGGCGGCGTCACGCCCGACAACATGCAGCCGTTCCTCGCCGCCGGCGCGAACGGCTTCGGGCTCGGCTCCGCGCTGTACCGGCCCGGCCAGTCCGCCGCCGCGACCGCGGCCCACGCGCGCGCGTTCCAGGCCGGGCTGCGCGCGGCGCGCGGCGGAGCCGCATGATGGGCCGCCTCGCGGGCAAGGTCGCGATGGTGACGGGCGCGGGCCGCGGCATCGGCGCAGCGATCGCGCATGCGTTCGCGCGCGAAGGCGCGGCGGTGGCGCTCGTCGACGTCGATCTTCCGCAGGCTTGCACGACCGCGGACGCGATCGCGCGCGAGATCGACGGTGCGCGCGTGCTGCCGCTGCACGCGGACGTCACGCAGCAGGACTCGGTGCGCGACGCGCTCGCGCAGATTGAAGCGTCGCTCGGGCCGCTCGACGTGCTCGTCAACAACGCGGGCGTCAACGTGTTCTGCGATCCGCTGACGATGACCGACGACGACTGGCGCCGCTGCTTCGCGGTCGATCTCGATGGCGTGTGGCACGGCTGCCGCGCGGCGCTGCCGGGCATGGTGGAGCGCGGGCGCGGCAGCATCGTGAACATCGCGTCGACGCATGCGTTCCGGATCATTCCGGGCTGCTTCCCGTACCCGGTCGCGAAGCACGGGGTGCTGGGCCTGACGCGCGCGCTCGGCATCGAATACGCGGCGCGCAACGTGCGCGTGAACGCGATCGCGCCGGGCTATGTCGACACGCAGCTCACGCGCGACTGGTGGGACGAGCAGCCGGATCCGGCCGCCGCGCGGGCCGATACGCTCGCGCTGCAGCCGATGAAGCGGATCGGCAAGCCGGAGGAAGTCGCGATGACGGCCGTATTCCTCGCGTCCGACGAGGCGCCGTTCATCAACGCGACCTGCATCACCGTCGATGGCGGGCGCGCGGCGCTGTACCACGACTGAAGGACCGAATCGAAAGACCGCAGCGCGAGATGGCCGCGTGCGCGCTGCGTCGATACAAATAAGCGGCCGTATTCCGATCGATGAAGACAAGGAGACACTGGAGATGAAACGCAGATCGTTCGTCACGCTCGCCGCCGCCGCCGCGGTGCTGATGGGCAGCCCGCTCGCGCACGCGGCCGACCCGGTCAAGATCGGCTTCCTCGTGAAGCAGCCGGAGGAGCCGTGGTTCCAGGACGAGTGGAAGTTCGCGGAGAACGCCGCGAAGGACAAGGGCTTCGCGCTCGTGAAGATCGGCGCGCCGTCCGGCGAGAAGGTGATGAGCGCGATCGACAACCTCGCCGCGCAGAAGGCGCAGGGCTTCATCATCTGCACGCCCGACGTGAAGCTCGGGCCGGGCATCGTCGCGAAGGCGAAGTCGCACGGGCTGAAGATGATGACGGTCGACGATCGCCTCGTCGACGGCGCCGGCAAGCCGCTCGAGGCCGTGCCGCACATGGGCATCTCCGCGTACAACATCGGCAAGCAGGTCGGCGACGGCATCGCGGCCGAGATCAGGAAGCGCGGCTGGAACATGAAGGAGGTCGGCGCGATCGACATCACCTACGAGCAATTGCCGACCGCGCATGACCGCACCGCCGGCGCGACCGACGCGCTCGTTGCAGCGGGCTTTCCGAAGGCGAACGTGATCGCCGCGCCGCAGGCGAAGACCGACACCGAGAACGCGTTCAACGCCGCGAACATCGCGCTCACGAAGAACCCGCAGTTCAAGCACTGGGTCGCGTACGGCCTCAATGACGAAGCGGTGCTCGGCGCGGTGCGCGCGGCCGAAGGGCGCGGCTTCAAGGCGGCCGACATGATCGGCATCGGCATCGGCGGCTCCGACTCGGCGCTGAACGAGTTCAAGAAGCCGCAGCCGACCGGCTTCTTCGGCACCGTGATCATCAGCCCGAAACGCCACGGCGAGGAAACCTCGGACCTGATGTATGCGTGGATCACGCAGGGCAAGGCGCCGCCGCCGCTCACGCTGACGACCGGCATGCTCGCGACGCGCGAGAACGTCGGCAAGGTGCGCGACGAGATGGGGCTCGCGTCGAAGTAACCGTCCCGGGCGGCTGCCGCGCGCTGCGGCGGCCGTCGGTCGATCGATCGTAACTGGAGAGGCGAAGTGTCAGCGGCACTGCGTTTTGACAATATCGGCAAGGTGTTTCCCGGCGTGCGCGCGCTCGACGGCATCTCGTTCGACGTGCGTGCGGGTGAGGTGCACGGCCTGATGGGCGAGAACGGCGCGGGCAAGTCGACGCTGCTGAAGATTCTCGGCGGCGAATATCAGCCCGACGCGGGCAGCGTGCTGGTCGATGGCCGGCCCGTGCATTTTCCGAATGCGGCCGCGTCGATCGCGGCCGGCATCGCGGTGATCCACCAGGAGCTGCAGTACGTGCCGGACCTGACGGTCGCGGAGAACCTGCTGCTCGGCCGCCTGCCGAACGCGTTCGGCTGGGTGAGGAAGGGCGAGGCGAAGCGCTACGTGCGCGAGCGGCTCGCCGCGATGGGCGTCGATCTCGATCCGGACGCGAAGCTCGGCCGGCTGTCGATCGCGCAGCGGCAGATGGTCGAGATCTGCAAGGCGCTGCTGCGCAACGCGCGCGTGATCGCGCTCGACGAGCCGACGAGCTCGCTGTCGCACCGCGAGACCGAGGTGCTGTTCAAGCTCGTCGACGACCTGCGCGTCGAAGGCCGTGCGCTGATCTACATCTCGCACCGGATGGACGAGATCTACCGGCTGTGCGACGCGTGCACGATCTTCCGCGACGGCCGCAGGATCGCGTCGCACGCGTCGCTCGCCGACGTGCCGCGCGAGCGCCTCGTCGCGGAGATGGTCGGGCGCGAGATCGCCGACATCTATCACTACGCGCCGCGCGCGCTCGGCGACGTGCGCCTGTCGGTCGACGGAATCGAAGGCGACGCGCTGCGCGAGCCGGCGAGCTTCGCGGTGCGCGCGGGCGAGATCGTCGGCTTCTTCGGGCTCGTCGGCGCGGGGCGCAGCGAGCTGATGCGGCTCGTGTACGGCGCCGATCGCAAGCGCGCGGGCGCGCTCGCGCTCGACGGCGCGCGCATCGACGTGAAGCGCACCGGCGACGCGATCCGCCACGGCATCGTGCTGTGCCCGGAGGACCGCAAGGAGGAAGGGATCATCGCGATGGCGTCGGTCGCGGAGAACATCAACATCAGCTGCCGCCGCCATTCGCTGCGCGCGGGCTTGTTCATCGACCGGAGGACCGAGAGCGAAACCGCCGACCGCTTCATCCAGCGGCTGAAGATCAAGACGCCGAGCCGCCGCCAGAAGATCCGCTTCCTGTCGGGCGGCAACCAGCAGAAGGCGATCCTGTCGCGCTGGCTCGCGGAGCCCGACCTGAAGGTCGTGATCCTCGACGAGCCGACGCGCGGCATCGACGTCGGCGCGAAGCACGAGATCTACGACGTGATCTACCGGCTCGCGGAGCGCGGCTGCGCGATCGTGATGGTGTCGTCGGAGCTGCCGGAAGTGCTCGGCGTGTCCGACCGCATCGTCGTGATGCGCGAAGGGCGCATCGCGGGCGAGCTGCCGCGCGCGCAGGCGAACGAGCATGCGGTGCTGAGCCTCGCGCTGCCGCAGACGAGCGCCGCGCAGGCGGCCTGAATCCACCACGACATTCGATGACGTGCGGCCGCCGCGCCGCACGATGCAGGAGCAGGAGACACCACCATGCAAGTCAGGGAAAACCTCGCCAGTGCCGCAGTGAAGCCGTCGGTCGACGCACTGGCCCCGCAGGCCGACCGCCGGAAATGGTGGCAGCAGCTCACCGACTACAGCCTGATCGCGATCTTCGCGGCGATGTTCGTGACGATGTCGCTCACCGTCGATCACTTCTTCTCGATCGACAACATGCTCGGCCTCGCGCTGTCGATCTCGCAGATCGGGATGGTCGCGTGCACGATGATGTTCTGTCTTGCGTCGCGCGACTTCGACCTGTCGATCGGCTCGACCGTCGCGTTCTCGGGCGTGCTGTGCGCGATGGTGCTCAACGCGACCGACAACACGTTCGTCGCGATCCTCGCCGCGGTCGCGGCAGGCGCCGCGATCGGCTTCGTGAACGGCGCGGTGATCGCGTACCTGCGGATCAACGCGCTGATCACGACGCTCGCGACGATGGAGATCGTGCGCGGGCTCGGCTTCATCGTGTCGAAAGGGCAGGCGGTGGGCGTGTCGTCGGACACCTTCATCGCGCTCGGCGGCCTCACGCTGTTCGGCGTGTCGCTGCCGATCTGGGTCACGCTGCTGTGCTTCGTCGTGTTCGGCGTGCTGCTGAACCAGACCGTGTACGGGCGCAACACGCTCGCGATCGGCGGCAACCCGGAGGCGTCGCGGCTCGCGGGGATCAATGTCGAGCGCACGCGCGTCTGGATCTTCCTGATCCAGGGCGCGGTGACGGCGCTCGCGGGCGTGATCCTCGCGTCGCGCATCACGTCGGGCCAGCCGAATGCCGCACAGGGCTTCGAGCTGAACGTGATCTCCGCGTGCGTGCTCGGCGGCGTGTCGCTGCTGGGTGGGCGCGCGACGATCTCGGGCGTCGTGATCGGCGTGCTGATCATGGGCACCGTCGAGAACGTGATGAACCTGCTGAACATCGACGCGTTCTATCAATACCTGGTGCGCGGCGCGATCCTGCTGGCGGCGGTGCTGCTCGACCAGCTGAAGAACCGCGGCGGGCGCGACTGAACCGATGGAGCTTACCGGCATGCATAACGTATCGTCCGCGCGCTATGCGCGCTATGCGCGCTATCCGAGCCTCGCCGACCGCACCGTGCTGATCACCGGCGGCGCGACCGGCATCGGCGCCGCGTTCGTCGAGCACTTCGCGGAGCAGGGCGCGCGCGTCGCGTTCGTCGATCTCGACGCCGCGGCGGGCCGCGCGCTGGCCGCGCGTCTCGCGCATGCGCGCCATGTGCCGCTGTTCGCCGAATGCGACCTCACCGACATCGGCGCGCTGCGCCGCACGATCGATGCGATCCGCGCACAGGCCGGCGCAATTGCGGTGCTCGTCAACAACGCGGCGAACGACGTCCGCCACGGGATCGGCGACGTGACGCCCGAATCGTTCGACGCGGGCATCGCGGTGAACCTGCGGCACCAGTTCTTTGCCGCGCAGGCGGTGATCGACGACATGAAGCAGCTCGGCGGCGGCGCGATCATCAATCTCGGCTCGATCAGCTGGATGCTGAAGAACGGCGGCTATCCGGTGTACACGATGGCGAAGGCGGCCGTGCAGGGGCTCACGCGCGGGCTTGCGCGCGACCTCGGCCCGTTCGGCATCCGCGTCAATTCGCTGGTGCCGGGCTGGGTGATGACCGACAAGCAGCGCCGGCTGTGGCTCGACGACGCGGGCCGCGCGGCGATCAAGGCCGGCCAGTGCCTCGACGCCGAGCTGCTGCCCGCCGATCTGGCGCGCATGGCGCTGTTCCTCGCGGCCGACGACAGCCGGATGATCACCGCGCAGGACGTGGTCGTCGACGGCGGCTGGGCCTGAGCCGCGACAGCGCGACGCGAACCGACACTTCGACGAAGGAGCCCCTCATGACCGCTACGTCCTCGCGCGCCTCGTCGGCGGCGACGCAATCGCGCCGCGCGCGCCTCGCGGCCGCCGCGCATCCGGTCAGCGCCGGACCGCAGACCGCCGCGCTCGCGCAGGGCGTCGGCGCGTCGCACACGGCGGCCGTCACGCTGTCGAACGCGGCGCTGCGGGTCGACGTGCTGCCGCATCTGGGCGGCGGGATCGCGCGCTTCGACTGGCGCGACGACGGCGCCCTCACGCCGGTGTTCCGCCGCTGCGAACGGCCCGACGCCGCGACCGATCCGAACGAGCTCGCGTGCTATCCGCTGCTGCCGTACTCGAACCGGATCGGCGGCGCGCGCTTCGAATGCGACGGCCGCCGCGTCGCGGTGCCGCGCAATCGCGTCGACGAGCCGCTGCCGATCCACGGCGACGGCTGGCTCGCGCGCTGGCAGGTCGACGCCGCGACCGACACGACGCTGCGGCTGTCGCTCGATCGCGGCGACGGCGCGCCGTATGCGTTTCGCGCGACGCAGACCTTCGTGCTCGACGACGCGACACTGTCGATCGCGCTGACGATCGAGAACGCCGGCCGCGCGCGGCTGCCGTTCGGGCTCGGCGTGCATCCGTTCCTGGTGCGCGACGACGCGACCGCGCTCGCCGCCGCGGCGGGCGGGCTGTGGCTGTCGGGCGCCGACTTCCTGCCGGTGCGGCACGTGAGCGTGCCGCCGGCGTGGCAGTTCGGCGTCGCGTATCCGCTGCCGGCGACGCTCGTGAACCATGCGTTCACCGGCTGGGGCGGCCATGCGACGGTGAGCTGGCCGCGCCGCGGGCTTACGCTGACCGTCGCGGCCGATGCGGATGCCTACGTGCTCTATACGCCGCCGGGCGAGGATTTCTTCTGCTTCGAGCCGGTCGATCATCCGATCAATGCGGTGAACCTGCCGGGCGGCGCGGCCGCGCACGGGATGACGCTGCTCGCGCCGGGCGAGCGCCTCGCGCGGCGTTTCGCGTTCACCGTCGAGCGCAGCGACGCACGCGGCGACGCGTCCGCACGCGAAAGCCGCCGGCGACGCGGGTAAAATACGCGGTTTACCAATGGTCAGCCGCGAGTACCCGCCATGTCTTCCCCGCTTACTTTCATCGAATCGCTGCGCGCCGCGTGGCAGCGCACGAATTCGCTGCTGTGCGTCGGCCTCGATCCCGAGCCGTCGCGCTTCCCCGTGCAGTTCGACGGCCAGCCCGACGCGATCTTCGAGTTCTGCCGGCAGATCGTCGACGCGACCGCGTCGTACGCGAGCGCGTTCAAGCCGCAGATCGCCTACTTCGCCGCGCATCGCGCGGAAGACCAGCTCGAGCGGCTGATCGCGCACATCCACCTGCAGCATCCGGGCCTGCCGGTGATCCTCGACGCGAAGCGCGGCGACATCGGCAGCACCGCCGAGCAATACGCGCGCGAAGCGTTCGAGCGTTACCGCGCGGATGCGGTGACGGTGAATCCGTACATGGGCTTCGACTCGGTCGAGCCGTATTTCGAGCACGAAGGCAAGGGCGTGATCGTGCTGTGCCGCACGTCGAACCCGGGCGGCTCGGACCTGCAGTTCCTGGAGACCCATGGTCGCCCGCTGTATCAGGTGGTCGCCGACCTCGCGGCGAACAAGTGGAACGCGAAGAGCGGCCAGCTCGGCCTCGTCGTCGGCGCGACGTTCCCGAACGAAATCGAAGTCGTGCGCGGGATCGTCGGCGACATGCCGCTCCTGATTCCGGGCATCGGCGCGCAGGGCGGCGATGTCGAGGCGACCGTCCGCGCAGGCCGCACGGCCGACGGCGCCGGGATGATGATCAACTCGTCGCGCGCGATCCTGTACGCGAGCAAGGACGAGGATTTCGCCGAAGCCGCGGCGCTCGCCGCGCAGAAGACCCGCGACGCGATCAACGCGCATCGTTGAGCGGGGCGGGCCGCCGATCGCGGCCCGTATCATGGGCCCACCTCATGCGACCCATCTGATGCGGCCCGCGTCGGGCCGCCGGCGCGTCAGCCTTCGCGCTCTTCGAGCAGCTTCAGCAGCCCGCGCAGCGCATGCGTGGCGGCCTGCGTGCGGATCTGCTCGCGATCGCCCTTGAACACGAGCGTCTCGGCGTCGGTATGCAGCCGGTTGCTCCACGCGAACGACACGGTGCCGACCGGCTTCTTCTCGCTGCCGCCCGCGGGCCCGGCGATGCCGGTGACGGCGAGCGACACCTGCGCGCGGCTGTTGCGCAGCGCGCCTTCGGCCATCGCGCGCGCGACCGGCTCGCTGACGGCGCCGTGCTTGTCGATCAGCTCGGGCGGCACGCCGATCATCTCGCTCTTGGCCTGGTTCGAATAGGTGACGAATCCGCGCTCGAACCACTGGCTGCTGCCGGAGATGTCGGTGATCGCCGCGGCGATCATCCCGCCGGTGCAGGATTCGGCAGTCGCGAGCAGCAGGTGCTCGTCGCGCAGCTTGTTGCCTGCGCGGATCGCAAGCTGATGGACGACGGAATCGGTTGGCATGCGAAAGGGGAGAACAGGAGTCGGAAAGGTCAGCCGGCGAAGGACCGCCACAGCGCGATCACGAGCAGCGACATGAACGCGGCGATCAGGTCGTCGGCCATGATGCCGAGGCCGCCCTTCATCCGGCGTTCGATGTAGCGGATCGGCGGCGGCTTGAGCATGTCGAAGCAGCGGAACACGACGAAGGCCCAGAGCTGGCCGATGAACGTCGCCGGCGTGACGAACAGCATCACGATCCAGATCGCGACGATCTCGTCCCAGACGACCGGGCCCGGGTCGGCGTTGCCCAGCTTCTTCGCGGTGAAGCCGGTGAGCCAGACGCCGGCGACGAAGCCGGCCGCGATCAGCCCCCACCATTCGGGCACCGTCAGGTAGCGGCTGAGCGCGACGAATGTCAGCCAGCCGAACAGCGTGCCGAACGTGCCGGGCATGATCGGCGCGAGCCCGCTGCCGAACCCGAGCGACAGCAGGTGCGCGGGATGCGAGAACATGAAGCGCACGGTGGCGCGTCTCGGCGCGTGGGGCGTTGCGCCGGCGTCGGCCGCGGCGCGCGGGGGCGTCGGGTCAGTCTGCATGGAAGTGGTCGAAACCGTGCAACGTGAGAGCCAGGGGCGCGCCGGCGGCGTCGCGCCACGCGATCGCGGGCCGCTCCGACGGCGCGGACAACGCGCGTATTGTACCGATTCGGGTGACCGCGACGCCGGCGCTGGCGCCCGCCGCCTCGACCGCCGCGCGGGCGGCGGCGGGCGCGGTGAAGCACAGTTCGTAGTCGTCGCCGCCGGCGAGCGTGCAGCGGCGCTGCACGTCGGGCGGCAGCGTCGCGAGCGCGGCCGAGCGCGGCACCGCGTCGGCGTCGATGTCCGCGCGCACGCGCGAGCGCTCGAGGATGTGCTGCAGGTCGCCGGCGAGGCCGTCCGAGAGGTCGAGCGCCGCGTGCGCGACGCCCGCCAGCGCCAGCCCGAGCGCGACGCGCGGCTCGGGGCGCTCGAGCGCCGCCCGGAACACGGCCGCCTGCTGCGCGCCGGCCGCCCATTCGCCGCGCGCGACGCCGAGCCCGGCACGCGCGTTGCCGAGCGTGCCGGACACCCAGACGTCGTCGCCGTCGCGCGCGGCATCGCGGCGCAGCGCGGCGTCGGGGGCGACTTCGCCGAACACGGTCACGCACAGGTTCAGCGGCCCGCTCGTCGTGTCGCCGCCGATCAGTTCGCAGCCGAACCGCTCCGCGAGCGCGAAGAGCCCGTCGCTGAACGCCTCGAGCCACGCCGCGTCGGCGCGCGGCAGCGCGCACGCGAGCGTGAACGCGCGCGGCTCGGCGCCCATCGCCGCGAGGTCGGACAGGTTGACCGCGAGCGTCTTGTGGCCAAGCGCGTGCGGCGCGACGTCGGGGAAGAAGTGGCGGCCCTCGACCAGCATGTCCGTCGAAATGGCGAGCAATTTCCCGGATCGCGGCGCGAACAGCGCGCAATCGTCGCCGATCCCGAGCGTCGCGGCGCGTGCGCCCCGGGCCGCGCGGCGCGCGAAGAAGCGGTCGATCAACGAGAACTCGGAGAGGGAGGCTGGCACGGCGGACGGACCCGAAGCGATTGAGTGAACGGCACATTGTACGAGGCGAACCGGCGCGTTCCTGCACCGTTCAGTACAATTTTGTCGCGGCTGTTGCACCTGAATCGAGGTTTTGGCGACTTCGATTGGCGCTACAATGCGTCGACTAGGTATTCTAATCCGCACGCCACGAGACACATGTCCACGCAAGCCTCCTCCAAAGCCAAGCTCCGCGAAGCCGCTCTCGATTACCACGAATTCCCGACCCCCGGCAAGGTCGCGATTGCGCCGACCAAGCAGATGATCAACCAGCGCGACCTGGCGCTCGCCTACTCGCCGGGCGTCGCGTTCGCGTGCGAGGAGATCGTCGAGAATCCGCTCAACGCGGCCCGCTTCACCGCGCGCAGCAACCTGGTCGGCGTCGTCACGAACGGCACCGCGGTGCTCGGCCTCGGCAACATCGGCCCGCTCGCGTCGAAGCCGGTGATGGAAGGCAAGGCCGTGCTGTTCAAGAAGTTCGCCGGCATCGACGTGTTCGACATCGAGCTGAACGAGTCCGATCCGCACAAGCTCGTCGACGTGATCGCCGCGCTCGAGCCGACCTTCGGCGGCATCAACCTCGAAGACATCAAGGCGCCGGACTGCTTCATCGTCGAGCGCGAAGCCCGCAAGCGGATGAAGATCCCGGTCTTCCACGATGACCAGCACGGCACCGCGATCGTCGTCGCCGCGGCCGTCACGAACGGCCTGAAGGTGGTCGGCAAGGACATCAAGAAGGTCAAGCTCGTCGCATCCGGCGCGGGCGCGGCCGCGCTCGCGTGTCTCGACCTGCTGGTCGACATCGGCCTGCCGCTCGAGAACATCACGGTGACCGACCTGGCCGGCGTGGTCTACAAGGGCCGCACCGAGCTGATGGACCCGGACAAGGAGCGTTTCGCGCGCGAAACCGAAGCCCGCACGCTCGCCGAGGTGATCGACGGCGCGGACATCTTCCTCGGCCTGTCGGCCGCCGGCGTGCTGAAGCAGGAGATGGTCAAGGGGATGGCCGAGCGCCCGCTGATCCTCGCGCTCGCGAACCCGACGCCGGAAATCCTGCCGGAGCTCGCGCTCGAAGTGCGCCCGGACGCCGTGCTCGCGACCGGCCGCACCGACTATCCGAACCAGGTCAACAACGTCCTGTGCTTCCCGTTCATCTTCCGCGGCGCGCTCGACGTCGGCGCGACGACGATCACGCGTGAAATGGAGATCGCCGCCGTCAACGCGATCGCCGAGCTCGCGCAGCAGGAGCAGAGCGACATCGTCGCGACCGCGTACGGGATCCAGGACCTGTCGTTCGGCCCCGAATACCTGATTCCGAAGCCGTTCGATCCGCGCCTGATCGTGAAGATCGCGCCGGCTGTCGCGCAGGCCGCGATGGACGGCGGCGTCGCGACGCGCGCGATCGAGGACATGGACGCGTACAAGCAGCACCTGCAGCAGTTCGTGTACCACAGCGGCACGACGATGAAGCCGATCTTCCAGCTCGCGCGCAGCGTGCCGGCCGAGAAGAAGCGCGTCGTGTTCGCGGAAGGCGAGGAAGAGCGCGTGTTGCGCGCCGTTCAGATCGTCGTCGACGAAAAGCTCGCGAAACCGATCCTGATCGGCCGTCCGGCCGTGATCGAGCACCGTATCCAGCGCTACGGCCTGCGCCTGACGCCGGGCGTCGACTACACCGTCGTCAACACCGAGCACGACGAGCGCTACCGCGAGTTCTGGCAGGACTACGCGAAGATGATGGCGCGCAAGGGCATCAGCGAGCAGCTCGCGCGCGTCGAGATGCGCCGGCGCACGACGCTGATCGGCGCGATGCTGGTGAAGAAGGGCGAAGCGGACGGGATGATCTGCGGCACGATCAGCACGACGCACCGCCACCTGCACTTCATCGACCAGGTGATCGGCAAGCGCCCGGGCTGCAGCGTGTACGCGGCGATGAACGGCCTCGTGCTGCCGGGCCGCCAGATTTTCCTCGTCGACACGCACGTGAACGTCGATCCGACCCCGGAACAGCTCGCCGAGATCACGATCATGGCGGCGGAGGAAGTGCGCCGCTTCGGCATCGAGCCGAAGGTCGCGCTGCTGTCGCACTCGAATTTCGGCACGAGCAACGCGCCGTCCGCGCAGAAGATGCGCGATACGCTCGCGATCCTGCAGGAACGCGCGCCGGACCTGAAGGTCGACGGCGAGATGCACGGCGACGTCGCGCTCGACGCGGCGCTGCGCAAGGAAATCCTGCCGGAATCGACACTGGAAGGCGAGGCGAACCTGCTGGTCCTGCCGAACATCGACGCCGCGAACATCGCGTACAACCTGCTGAAGACGGCCGCGGGCAACAACATCGCGATCGGGCCGATCCTGCTCGGCGCCGCGCGGCCGGTGCACGTGCTGACCGAATCGGCGACGGTGCGCCGGATCGTCAACATGGCCGCGCTGCTCGTGGCCGACGTGAACGCAACGCGTTAAGCGAATTTGTAAATAAAAGAAAAAACGGCGTGCCCGCAATGGGCACGCCGCCGGGCAGGGCGCGCATGCGCTTCCCATAAGCAACAGCAGCATCTCTCCACTCCGGGTTAGAGCGTGGCAAGGAGGCAGGGTCTTGCCATGCGAGAGATGCTGTCGGCATTCTATCTCATGAAAGATAAAAGTAGCCATATTTCGGTAAAAATTGCTCGGGGCCCGATCCAGTCGGGCTTTCAATCCCCAAACGAACATTGATTCGCGCGGACAATAGCGCTACGCTAACGCCTTTGTTGGTCGTCAACTACTTGATTTAACAGCGGGAACCCTGGTTCATGGCACGCAAGTGGCTCCGCAACGGCGCGCTCGCGTCCGTCTTCGCGTTGTTCGCGATGGGTATCGTCGGCACGCCGACGGGCAGTCTGGTTTCCGCCGCCTACGCACGGCAGGCCGTTACGGCCGACGTGGCCGCCGGCGGGTTCGACACGATCCCGACCGCCCGCCTTCCGCGCGAGGCCGTGACCACGCTCGGCCTGATTGCCGGTGGCGGTCCCTATCCGTACGAGAAAGACGGCGTCGTGTTCGGCAACCGCGAGCGGATCCTGCCGAAGGCGAAGCGCGGCTTCTATCACGAGTACACCGTGCCGACGCCGCGCGCGCGCAATCGCGGTGCGCGCCGGATCGTCTGCGGCGGGCCGCTGCGCCGGGTCGACAACTGTTATTACACGGACGACCACTACAACAGTTTCAAACGCATTGTTGAATGACTTCGGGATGAACGGCATGAGCGACTCCATCTACACGCACGACACGGCGTCGACGGCGGATCTGTTCGCGGCCGGCGACGGCAATCTGTTTCAGCGCGTGATGCAGCTGCGCGCGGCGGTGCAGGCCGGCGACGCGCCGGCAGAGCAGGAAGCCAGCCCCGGGCTTTCATCGAACGAGGAGCCTATGAGCCTTTTCACGACCGTGCGACCCAATCTCGTGCAGTCGATCCGCGCGTTTCGCGTGCAGGATCTCGCCGACGAGGCCGGCCGGCTCGGCCAGCATTTCCTGTATGCGTATTGCGGCGCCGCGCAGTCGAAGCAGGAAGTGATGGAAACGATCGCGACGTCGTTCCTGTTTCCGAAGCATTTCGGCAAGAACTATGACGCGCTGTACGACTGCCTGACCGATCTGGTCGCGAAGGCGGGCGCGCAGCCCGGTTTCGTGATCGTGCTCGAAGGGCTGCCGATCGCGCAGAAGTTCGACAAGGAAGGCCGCGAAACGCTGCTCGACGTGTTCCGCGAGGCGGCCGAATTCTGGGCCGAGCGCAAGGTCGCGTTCCGCGTGTTTTATTCGTTCGCGTAAAAGTCCGGCGCTCGTCCCGGTCGCACAAGAAAGCCCGCCTTCGCGCGGGCTTTTTTGCGTCTGTGGAACCGGCGCGGGTGCGGTGCTTGCGACGTGAGCCCGTCGATGCTTTCATCGTGCGCTGTTTTTCGGGACAATCTGCCGCGGTCCGGCGTGTCGGGGCTTGCGGTGACGCAGCCGACCTCGCGTGCCGGACCGACAATTCGATCAATCCGAGAGAGGGCTGTATTCCCATGACCGATTTCCGTCTCGCGCGGCGTGCCGCCGTGCGCGCGCTCGTCCTGTCGGCGCTCGTCGTCGCAGGCGTCGCCAATGCCGCACCGGTTTCGCCGACCCGCACCACCGAACTGTTCCTTGGCCTGTTCGTGAACGGCGACCTGTCGAAGGGCCGTGAATACAACGATGCGATGCGCGACTATCTGCACGGCAAGAACGCGCTCGATCTCGATGCGTACGCGAAGACGAGGACCGACCTGCGCAAGCAGCTGGCAGACCGGCTCGTGGATGCGCTGCCGCCCAACGTGCGCGCGCGCCAGGAAAAGCCGGCCCGCGACATGATGGCCGCGTTTGGTTCAACGACGAGCCGGTCCCGGTGCAGGGTGACGGGCGAGACGCGTGTGCCGAATCCCGGCCGCGACGGGCAGTCGATCGCGACCGTGACCTATGCGTGCGACGTGGCGAATGTCGGGCCTGGCGTGAAGCAGGTGGAGGCCGCGGTGCAGCCGGCGCTGGGCAAGTCGGAACAGCAGCGCAGGGCGGCGTTCGATACGATGTTCGCCGACATGGCCCGGGCGATGAACGATGCACCGGTCGATCTGCCGATGACCGGTTCGATCGAACTGTTCGGCAGCGACGACACGGCGTGGGCGAGTCCGTACGCCGGCGACATGTACCAGGCCGTGGTCGACTCGATTTTCAAGTCGGTCAGGATGCCGCGGATGGAGAGCGGCGACGAATGACGCGGCCAGCAAAGGCGCGGCCAGCAAAGGCGCGGCCAGCAAAGGCGCGGCCAGCAAAGGCGCGGCCAGCAAAGGCGCGGCCAGCAAAGGCGCGGCCAGCAAAGGCGCGGCCAGCAAAGGCGCGGCCGGCAAAGGCGCGGCCGGCGTCGGTCACCACCCGCCCCAGCGCGCCGCCAGCGCGGCCAGCACCGCCGCGCCGGCCGTCTCCGTGCGCAGCACGCGCGGCCCGAGCGACAGCGCGGTGAATCCGTGCGCGCGCGCTGCGTGTTCCTCGTCGGGCGACAACCCGCCTTCCGGGCCGATCAGCAGCGTGACGGGCGCCGCGGGCGGCGCATCCGGCAGCGACGCAAACGGGATGCTCGCGCGCGGCGACAGCAGCAGCCGCAGCTCGCCGTCGGCCGGCGCGGCCGGCAGCGCATCGAGCCAGGCGTCGAAGCCGCGCACCGGCGCGACGTCCGGCACGCGGTTGCGTCCGCACTGTTCGCACGACGCGCGCACGATGCCGCGCCAGTGCGCGACGCGCTTCTCCGCGCGCTCGCCCGACAGCCGCACGACGCCGCGCGACGTCGACAGCGGCACGATCGCGGCGACCCCGAGCTCGACCGCCTTCTCGATCACCCAGTCCATCTTGTCGCCGCCTGCGATCCCTTGCGCAAGCGTCACGCGATACGGCGGCTCCGCCTCCGCCGGCTCGAACGCGTCGAGCCGGGCGACCGCGCTGCGCTTGTCGATCTCGACGAGCCGCGCGCGGTACTGGCCGCCCGTGCCGTCGAACAGCGCGAGCGCATCGCCCGGCTGCAGCCGCAGCACTTGCGCGTGACGGGCGACGTCGGCCGGCAGCGCGAGCACGGCGCCGGCGCTCAGCGCCGCTTCGACGAAAAAGCGCGGCACGGCCGCGGTCGTGGTGGCTTCACTCATGATTCGAGACGGCGCGCGAGCGCCCAGCGGTAGCCGTCGAGATCCTCGACCTGCGCGAAGCGGTCGCCCCAGAACTGGTCCTGCGGCGCGCTCAGCGATTTCGCGCCGGCGTCGAGCGCGCGCTGCCAGGTCGCGTCCACGTCGTCGACGTACAGATAGAACGATTGCGGCGCCGTCTCGCCTGCGCTCCGCGGCGTGCGGGCGGTCGAGCCGAAGGCGCCTTCGGGCGCGAACATCACGATCAGCTGGCCGCGATAGACCATCTCGACGTGCATGATCGCCCCGTCCTCGTCGAGCACGTCGCGCAGCGCGAAGCCGAACGCGGCCTTGAAGAAATCGATGGTCGCGTGCGCGTTGCGCACCGCCAGGTAAGGCGTCAACCAAGGTACGTCGGCCGGACGTGGATCGGCCATGAAAACCTCCTGCAGGGGGAAAGCGGAACGGCGCGACAGCTCAGCGGCGCGCGCCCAGTGTATCGCGCAGCGCGCGCGGCAACGCGAACAGCGCCGGGTGCAGCCGCGCGTCGTAGTAGCGCAGCCCCTCGACGCCGCGGCTCGCGAGGCGTTCCTCGATGTCGTGCATGAACAGCGACGCGGCGTCGAGCGTGTCGCTCGCGATCGCCATCAGCCACACCGAGCCGTACAGCGGCACGTGCGCGGACAACGGATCGACGACCGCGAAGCTCGCGCGCAGGTCGGCGAGCAGCGCGGCGATGCGCGGCGCGTGAAAGACCGGCGAGCCGAGATGCATCGTGATCGCGCCGCACGGCGTCAGGATCCGCTTGAGATGCGTGTAGAAGTCGCGCGTGTAGAGGCCGGCCGCCGGCGAATCCGGCGGCGTGAGATCGAACACGACGAGATCGAAATGCTCGACGGTCGATTCGACGAAGTGCGCGGCGTCGCCGATCACGACCTCGACGCGCGGGTCGTCGAGCGCGCCCTGGTGCACGTCGTCGAGGTAGCGGCGCGCCATGCCGACGACCTCGTCGTCGAGCTCCGCGACGACGATCCGCTCGATGCACGCATGCTTGAGCAGCTGGCGCGCCGCGCCGCCGTCACCGCCGCCGAGCACGAGCGCCTTGCGCGGCGACGGATGCGCGAGCGCGGCCGGGTGGGTCATGCATTCGTGATAGATGTACTCGTCGCCGACCGACGTCATCGGCCGGCCGTCGAGCGTGAACAGCCGGCCGAGCTGCGGGGTCTCCCACACCTCGATCTGCTGGTGCGGGGACGCGACGTGCGCAAGCCGACGCGCATGCGGAAAGCCGTAGGCGGAGTCAGGCGTCGGGTGAAAGAGAAGCGTCGTGCTCACGGGCGGGGCGGACAGTTCCAACGTCTGAATTATAGAGGGCGTGAAACGGACAGCGGGAAGTTTGACGGAAAACCGTGCCGGAACGCCGACCGTTCGGAAGGGAAATGCCGCCCCATCTGGTAAAATGATGAGCTTTGCAGCCCCGTCCGTTGGCTCCGTCCGCTTCGCGTCCACCCTGGCGCCGCACTGCGCGCCGGGAGCGGCTGACTAGCGAGCTTCCGGATACCGCACGTGCCCCGTTTTCTCGACTCGTTCTCCGGACTCGACATGACGACTTCGTCTCCCGCCTCCACCACCCTGATGGCCAACGCGATCCGCGCGCTCGCGATGGATGCCGTCCAGCAAGCGAACTCCGGCCACCCCGGCATGCCGATGGGCATGGCCGAGATCGGCGTCGCGCTCTGGTCGCGCCACCTCAAGCACAACCCGTCGAACCCGCACTGGGCCGACCGCGACCGCTTCGTGCTGTCGAACGGCCATGGCTCGATGCTGCTGTACGCGCTGCTGCACCTGACCGGCTACGACCTGCCGATCGAAGAGCTGAAGAACTTCCGCCAGCTGCACTCGAAGACGCCGGGCCACCCGGAATACGGGATCACGCCGGGCGTCGAGACGACCACCGGCCCGCTCGGCCAGGGTCTCGCGAACGCGGTCGGCATGGCGCTCGGCGAAGCGCTGATGGCTGACGAGTTCAACCGCGACGGCGCGAAGATCGTCGATCACCACACGTACGTGTTCCTCGGCGACGGCTGCCTGATGGAAGGCATCTCGCACGAGGCCTGCTCGCTCGCGGGCACGCTGAAGCTGAACAAGCTGATCGCGCTGTACGACGACAACGGCATCTCGATCGACGGCGACGTCGTCAACTGGTTCCACGACGACACGCCGAAGCGTTTCGAGGCATACGGCTGGAACGTGATCCCGAACGTGAACGGCCATGACGTCGACGCGGTCGACGCGGCGATCGCGAAGGCGAAGCTGTCGGACAAGCCGACGCTGATCTGCTGCAAGACGGTGATCGGCAAGGGCGCGGCGACCAAGGCGGGCGGCCACGACGTGCATGGCGCTGCGCTCGGCGCGGAAGAAATCGCGAAGACGCGCGAGGCGCTCGGCTGGAAGTGGGAGCCGTTCGTGATTCCGCAGGAAGTCTACGCGGCGTGGGATGCGAAGGAAGCGGGCAAGCGCAGCGAGTCCGACTGGGACGCGGTGTTCGCGCAATACCGTGCGAAGTATCCGCAGGAAGCCGTCGAATTCGAGCGCCGGATGGCCGGCAAGCTGCCCGCCGACTGGGCGGAGAAGGCGAAGGCGATCATTGCCGGCGCGAACGAGCGCGGCGAAACCGTCGCGACCCGCAAGGCGTCGCAGCAGGCGATCGAAGGGCTGGCTGCGGTGCTGCCCGAACTGCTCGGCGGCTCGGCCGACCTGACCGGTTCGAACCTGACCAACTGGAAGGCGTCGAAGGCGGTCCGCGCGAACGTGGACGGCCCGGGCGTCCAGCTGGGCAACCACATCAACTACGGCGTGCGCGAATTCGGCATGAGCGCCGCGATCAACGGCCTCGCGCTGCACGGCGGCCACAAGCCGTTCGGCGGCACGTTCCTGACGTTCTCCGACTACAGCCGCAACGCGCTGCGCGTCGCCGCGCTGATGAAGGTGCCGTCGATCTTCGTGTTCACGCACGACTCGATCGGCCTCGGCGAAGACGGTCCGACGCACCAGTCGATCGAGCACGTGTCGAGCCTGCGCCTGATTCCGAACCATGACGTGTGGCGTCCGGCCGACACGGTCGAGACGGCCGTCGCGTGGACCCACGCAGTCGCCGCGGATCGTCCGTCGAGCCTGATCTTCAGCCGTCAGAACCTGGCGTTCAACCCGCGCACCGACGCGCAGATCGCGAACATCGAGAAGGGCGGCTACGTCCTGAAGGACTGGGACGAGGAGATCGTCGCGCGCAAGATCATCCTGATCGCGACGGGCTCGGAAGTCGAGCTCGCGATGAAGGCCGTCGAGCCGCTCGCGCAGCAGGGTATCGCCGCGCGCGTCGTGTCGATGCCGGCGACCACCGTGTATGACCGCCAGGACGCCGAATACCGCGAGCGCGTGCTGCCGCACGGCGTGCGCCGCGTCGCGATCGAAGCGGGCGTGACGAGCTTCTGGCACAAGTACGTCGGCCTGGAAGGCGGCGTGGTCGGGATCGACACGTTCGGCGAATCGGCGCCGGCCGGCGTGCTGTTCAAGCACTTCGGCTTCACCGTCGACAAGGTCGTCGAGACGGCCAAGGCCGTGCTGGCCTAAAAGCACTCGCGGCGCGCGCGTTCCCCGTGCGCGCGCCGCACCGTGAAGCTGCACGAAACGAATTTTTTTCAGCCATCAGGAGATAGACATGACGATCCGCGTCGCAATCAACGGCTACGGCCGCATCGGCCGCAATACGCTGCGCGCGTTCTATGAAAACGGCAAGAAGCACGATCTCGAGATCGTCGCGATCAACGACCTGGGCGACGCGAAGACCAACGCGCACCTGACCCAGTACGACACCGCGCACGGCAAGTTCCCGGGCGAAGTGTCGGTCGACGGCGACTACCTGGTCGTCAACGGCGACAGGATCCGCGTGCTGGCGAACCGCAACCCGGCAGAACTGCCGTGGGGCGAGCTGGGCGTCGACGTCGTGATGGAGTGCACGGGCTTCTTCACGACGAAGGAAAAGGCGAGCGCGCACCTGAAGGGCGGCGCGAAGAAGGTCATCATCTCGGCGCCGGGCGGCAAGGACGTCGACGCGACGGTCGTCTACGGCGTGAACCACAACGTGCTGAAGGCCGAGCACACGGTCATCTCGAACGCATCGTGCACGACGAACTGCCTCGCGCCGCTCGTCAAGCCGCTGAACGACAAGATCGGCCTCGAAACCGGCCTGATGACGACGATCCACGCGTACACGAACGACCAGGTGCTGACGGACGTCTACCATGAAGACCTGCGCCGCGCGCGTTCGGCCACGCACAGCCAGATCCCGACGAAGACGGGCGCGGCTTCCGCGGTCGGCCTCGTGCTGCCGGAACTGAACGGCAAGCTGGACGGCTACGCGATCCGCGTCCCGACCATCAACGTGTCGATCGTCGACCTGTCGTTCATCGCGAAGCGCGACACGACGGTCGAGGAAGTCAACGCGATCATGAAGGAAGCGTCGGAAGGCGCGCTGAAGGGCATCCTCGGCTACAACGACGCGCCGCTGGTGTCGATCGACTTCAACCACAACCCGGCTTCGTCGACGTTCGACGCGACGCTGACCAAGGTGTCGGGCCGCCTCGTCAAGGTGTCGAGCTGGTACGACAACGAGTGGGGCTTCTCGAACCGCATGCTGGATACGGCAGTCGCATTCGCGAACGCGAAGTAATCCCGCCCGCGCACGGCCGCCGCAAGGCGGCCCGCGCCGCGATCGGGCCCGGCTCGGCTTCTCGCCGGCCGGGCCTTTTTGCATTCGGGCGGGCGGCGCACCCGCACCGATCGGATACCCTGTCCGCGTCGCCGTCAGCGATCCGCGTTCGGCGCAACCTGCTCGACGGCATCGACGAAAGCCCGCTTGACCGGGCTGTCGAGGTCGGTCCACGCGAGGCCGATGCCGCTGCGGTGCCCGCCGAGATCGAGCGGCCGCGCGAGCACGTTCGGCGGCAGCGCGCTTGCCGCTTCCGCCGGGATCAGCCCGATCCCCATTCCCGCCGCGACGAGCGCGAGCATCGTCGTGAATTCCCCGAACTCCTGCGCGATCTCGAGCGTCGTGCCGGCGCGGCTCAGCGCGAGCAGCATGTCGTCGTGGAAGCCCGGCGCATAGCGCCGCGCGAGCACGAACGCCGGATGGCCGCGCAGGTCGGCCGGCGCGATCGCGTCGCGCGCGGCGAGCGGATGCTCGAGCGGCAGCGCGACGATGAACCCTTCCTCGAGCACCACGCGCGTGTCGATGCCCGCATACGCGGCCGGCAGACGGATCATCCCGAAGTCGATCCGCCGGTCGCGCAGCGCCGCGACCTGGTCGGGCGTCGGCATGTCCTTCAGTTCGAGCGTGATCAGCGGGTAACGCGCACGCATCTCGCGCAGCACCGCCGGCAGCAGCGCCGGCAGCACCGATGACACGAACGCGATGCGCAGCGTGCCGATCTCGCCGCGGCTCGACAGCCGCACGATCTGCTCGGCGCGTGCGGCCTGCTGCAGCGTCGCGCGCGCCTCGGGCAGGAACACCCGCCCGGTGTCGCTCAGTTCGACCTTGTGCCGGTCGCGCTCGAACAGCCGCGCGTCGAGCTCCTCCTCGAGCGCCTTGATCTGCATGCTCAGCGCGGACTGCACGATGAACAGGCGCTGCGCCGCGCGCCCGAAATGCAGTTCTTCCGCGAGGGTGACGAAGGCGCGCAGTTGCTTGAGTTCCATGGGCGGTGGGGCGAAGGGAGACGGAAATCCGGTGATCGGATTCGATGATAACCACATCAAAAAAGACCATTGGCGCAGTGCCGGGCCAGGGATCGAAGATACGGTCAGCGCGAGACCGGCCGCGATGGGCGGCCGGCTCGCCCGGCACTCGAGGAGACAGACATGGCGAATGCGCTTGACCGGTTCCGCCTGGACGGCCGCCGCGCACTGATCACCGGATCGGGACGCGGGATCGGGCTGACGCTCGCCCGCGGCCTGGCCGAAGCGGGGGCGGCGATCGTCATCAATGATCGCGATGAGGGCAAGGCGGCGTCGCTCGCGCGGCAGTTCCGCGAGGAAGGCTTCACGGCCGACTATGCGGTGTTCGACGTGACCGGGCATGGCCAGGTGCGCGCGGCGATCGACGACTTCGAGGCGCGCGTCGGCGCGATCGACATTCTCGTCAACAATGCCGGCATCCAGCGCCGCGCGCCGCTCGACGCGTTCGATCCCGACGACTGGCACGCGCTGATGCGCGTGAACCTCGACGGCGTGTTCAACGTCGCGCAGGCGGTCGCACGCCACATGATCGCGCGCGGACGCGGCAAGATCATCAACATCTGCTCGGTGCAGAGCGAGCTCGCGCGGCCGTCGATCGCGCCGTATGCGGCCACCAAGGGCGCGGTGCGGATGCTCACGAAGGGCATGTGCGCGGACTGGGCGCGCCACGGCATCCAGGCCAACGGCCTCGCGCCCGGTTATTTCGAAACCGAACTGAATCGGGCGCTGGTCGACGATCCCGGGTTTTCCGACTGGCTGTGCAAGCGCACGCCGGCCGGCCGCTGGGGGCGCGTCGACGAGCTGTGCGGCGCGGCGATCTTTCTGGCGTCCGCGGCGTCCGATTTTGTGAACGGCCAGACGCTGTTCGTCGACGGCGGCATGACGAGCGCCGTATAAGGGGAACCATCATGCGCATGCGTTGCATGTGTCTCGTGATTCATGGGCCGAACGACCTGCGGCTCGAGGAGCAGGACCCGGGCGAGATCGGCCCGGGCCAGGTGCGGGTCGACGTCGCGATGGGCGGCATCTGCGGGTCCGACCTGCATTATTTCCGGCACGGCGGTTTCGGGACGGTGCGCCTGCAGCAGCCGATGGTGCTCGGGCACGAGGTGGCCGGCACGGTCGCCGCGGTCGCGCCGGACGTGACGTCCGTGCAGGTCGGCGACCGCGTCGCGGTCAATCCGAGCCGGCCGTGCGGCGCATGCCGCTACTGCGCCGAAGGCTTGCCGAACCAGTGTCTCGACATGCGCTTCTATGGCAGCGCGATGCGGATGCCGCACGTGCAGGGCGCGTTCCGCAATGCGCTGGTGTGCGACGCGCGCCAGTGCGTGAAGGTCGCGGATCACGTGCCGCTGTCGCTCGCCGCGCTCGCGGAGCCGTTCGCGGTCGGCCTGCACGCGGTGTCGCGCGCCGGTCCACTGATCGGCCGCCGCGTGCTGGTGTCCGGCTGCGGGCCGATCGGCGCACTGGCCGTGGCGGCCGCCCGCGCCCACGGCGCGGCGGAAGTGGTTGCGACCGACGTCGTCGACGAGCCGCTCGCGATCGCGCGCGCGCTCGGCGCCGACTGCACGATCAACGCGGCGACCGATACGGCGTGGGTTGCGCGCTACGGCGCGGACAAGGGCACGTTCGACGTGATGCTCGAATGCTCGGGCAATGCGCGCGCGCTGCGCGACGGGCTCGACGTGATGCGCCCGCGCGGCGTCGTCGTGCAGCTCGGGCTCGGCGGCGACGTGAGCCTGCCGCAGAACGTCGTGGTCGCGAAGGAGCTGTCGATCTGCGGGTCGTTCCGCTTCCATTCGGAGTTCGCGCTGGCCGTGCAGCTGATCAACGAAAGCCGCGTCGACCTGCGGCCCGCCGTGACCGGGGTGTTCCCGATGCGCGACGCGGGCCGCGCGTTCGAGCTGGCGGGCGACCGGCGGCGCGCGATGAAGGTGCTGATCGATTTCGCGGACGCGGCGGCGTGACGCCGGCGGGGCGGATGGGTGGTCGGGCGGCTGCCATCCGGTCCTGCGCGATCCCGCGACAGATTGCGTCCTGCCGACGGAAGTCGCGTTACTGCGTCGCCTGCCGTGCGCCGACGCGCTGCGACGCAAGCCAGAGCGCGATCAGCGCGCCCGCCAGCACCGCGCCCGCGACACACACGCCGCGCCAGCCGTCGACGCCGAACGCGGCGCTCGCCGCGAACGACCCGAGCGCGCCGCCGAGGAAGTAGCTCGTCAGGTAGATCGTCGTCACGCGGCTGCGCGCGTCGCCGGCGAGCGCGTAGATCACGCTCTGGTTCGAGATGTGCATGCCCTGCACGCCGACGTCGAGCAGCAGGATCCCGGCGATCAGCGCCGTGAGCGAGTGCGCGCCGGCGGCGATCAGTGCGAACGACGCGAGCACCGCGGCGGCGAACAGGCCCGTCGCCGCGTTGCCGTGCCCGCGGTCGACGAGCCGCCCCGCCGATGTCGCCGCCAGCGCGCCGACCGCCCCGACCACGCCGAACAGGCCGATCTGGCCTTCCGTATAGCCATAGGGCGGCTGGCTGAGCAGGAACGTGAGGCCGGTCCACAGCAGGCTGAAGCACGCGAACACGAGCGCGCCGTAGGCGGAGCGCAGCGCGATCAGCGGCTGCGCGCGCACGAGCGCGGCGAGCGACTTCATCAGCGCCGCGTAATCGAGCCGCGCATCGCGGCGGTCCTTCGGCAGCTTCGCCGCGAGCACGCCGGTCAGGCCCAGCACCATCAGCGCGGCGATCGCGTACACCGCGCGCCAGCCGAGCCAGTCGGCGATCGCGCCGGCCGCGACGCGCGCGAGCAGGATGCCGAGCAGCAGGCCGCTCATCACCGTGCCCACCGCGCGGCCGCGCGTGCGCGCGTCGGCGAGCGACGCGGCGAACGGCACCAGGAGCTGCGTCGAGCAGGTGACGAAGCCGACGGCGACGTTCGCGGCGATGAACGTGGTGAAGTTCGTGCTGCAGGCCACCGCCACCAGCGCGACCACGTTGAGCGCGAGCAGCCGGACGATCAGCGTGTGCCGGTTGAGCGCGTCGCCGAGCGGCACGATCAGCAGCAGGCTTGCCGCGTAGCCGAGCTGCGTGAGTGTGACGAGATAGCCGAGTTCGGCCGGCGCGCGTCCGAAGCTGCGCGCGATTGCGGCGAGCAGCGGCTGCGCGTAATAGATATTGCCGATGACGATGCCGCACGCGCAGGCGAACAGCAGCGTCATGCCGCGCGTCAGGGGCGGGTGGGTGTCGTGGTGCGGTTTCATGAGTCGGGAAAGCGGCGGCGCGGACCGGCGGCATGTGTCGCCGGCGTGGCGCGGGTTACAGGAAACGGGCCGGCGCGGATCTGCCGGCCAGGTGTGCCGGGCGGCGCGGTTGCCGCATTCGCGGGTCGCACCGATGCGGCGGCAGGCACGGCGTGCCGGTATCGAAGTGCGTATGATGCGGACATCCGACCATAGCGTCCAAGACTGGATTGCTATGGTTTCGATTGGTTGAACCAATACCTGATCCGCGATGCTCCTCCGCCACATCCGCTATTTCCTGGCCGTCGCCGAACAGCGCAATTTCACGCGCGCGGCCGAGGTGCTGCACGTGTCGCAGCCGACGCTGTCGCAGCAGATTCGCCAGCTCGAGGATCAGCTCGGCGTGCAGCTGTTCGACCGCTCGGGCCGTGCCGTGCGGCTCACCGAATTCGGCGAGGCCTACGCGCGGCATGCGCGCGCCGCGTTGCACGAGCTCGACGCGGGGCAGCGCGCGGTGCATGACGTCGCGGACCTGAGCAGCGGGTCGCTGCGGCTCGCGATGACGCCGACCTTCACCGCGTACCTGATCGGCTCGCTCGTCGATGCGTTCAACACGGCGTACCCGAACGTCACGCTGACGATCGACGCGATGCCGCAGGAGCGGATCGAGGCGCTGCTCGCCGACGACCGGCTCGACGCCGGCTTCGCGTTCACGCCCGCACGGCTGCCGGACATCGACGTGACGCCGCTGTGGGACGAATCGCTCGTGCTCGTGGCGGGCCGCACGCACCGTCTCGCGCGCCGCCGCCGCGCGCTGACGCCGGCCGAGCTCGGCGACGAGCCGCTGATCCTGCTGAGCCGCGCGTTCGCGACGCGCGCGAGCATCGACCAGTATTTCGTCGACCACGGCGCGCGGCCGCGCATCGCGATCGAGGTGAACGCGATCAACGCGATTCTCGAGATGGTGCGGCGCGGCCGCCTCGCGACGGTGCTGCCGGACGCGATCGCGCGGGCGAGCGGCGATCTGTGCGCGCTGGAACTCGATCCGCCGCTGCCGACGCGCACGGCCGCGCTGCTGACGCGCAAGGGCGCGTACCGCAGCGTCGCGGCGCGCGCGTTCGTCGAACGCACGCTCGCGCATCGCGATGCGCAGGCGTTAGCGGACGTTGGTTGACGTTAGTGGACTTTGGCCGGAACGATCGCGGAGACCGGAAAGGCTGAAGAGCGCCGGAAGCGCCGGAAGCGCCGGAAGCGCCGGAAAGGCGGAACGACCGGCCGACCGGCCGCTCAGGCGCCCGGCGTCGGGAAGAACACGCCCGCGCGCTGCGCCGCGTTCGAGATGTGCGTCTCGATCGCCGCGCCGGCGGCGGCCGGATCGCGCGCGATCAGCGCGTCGACGATCGCGCGGTGCTCGTGCCACGTCGAGAACAGCAGCTCGCGCCGGTAGAACGGCATCCGCTGGCTTTCCTTCATGATGTCGGCGCTGCTGCGCAGGATCGATTCGATCGCCGCGTTGCCGGCCACGTTGACGATCCGCATGTGGAATTCGAAGTCGAGCTGCGACGCCTCGTCGAGCGCGTTGTCGGTCAGCGCGACGTGCAGTTCGGCGAGGTTGTCCTCGAACCACGCGATGTCGTCGTCGGTGACGACGCGCGCGGCCATCCGCGCGGCGAAGCCTTCGAGCGCATAGCGCATCTGGTAGGTGTCGGGCGGCGACGACTGCTCGGCGAAACGCCACGCATGGCCGGCCGTCGCCTGCGCGCTTTCGACATAGACGCCCTTGCCCGCGCGGATGCGCAGCATCCCGAGCGCCTCGAGCGTCGACAGCGCCTCGCGCAGCGACGCGCGGCTGATCTCCAGCTCCTCGGAAAGCTGGCGCTGGGCCGGCAGCAGGCTGCCGACCGGATACACGCCTGCCTCGATCCGGTCGCGGATCGTCGCGATGGCGGCGTCGGTCACGGTGTGCGGAACGTTTTTCATGATGCGAATGATGGCCGGTCTGACCGGCATTGTAATCCGCACGCGCGCGGTGCATCGCCGGCCTACGGGAAAGTCACGATCCGGCTCGCGCTCCAGCCCCGCCGGAGGGGCTGGAAAGGGGCGGGAAATCCCTATTTTGTTCTTCCTTGACTCGACTATATCGGCTTCCTACTATCGTCCATAACATCACTGGTCTTACCAGTATGAACAGACGAAACTGCAACCGTTGGTTCGGGAGAGCGCCGTGTCGAAATTCCTCAATTCGCTGTTTGGCCGGGTAGTTGTCGCATTGGTCCTCGGGGTCGCGCTAGGCGCGTTCTTCCCGCATTTCGCCGAGTCGCTGCGGCCGCTCGGCGACGGTTTCCTGAAGCTCATCAAGATGGTCATCGGCCCGATCGTGTTCTGCGTCGTGGTCAGCGGGATGGCCAATGCGGGCGACCTGAAGAAGGTCGGCCGGGTCGGCCTGAAGGCCGTCGTCTACTTCGAGGTGATGACCACGCTCGCGCTCGGCATCGGGCTCGTGCTCGCGTGGCTGACGCGCCCCGGCGTCGGGATGAACATCGATCTGCATTCGCTCGACGCGGCGTCGCTCGCGTCGTACGCGAAGAACGCCGAGAGCCTGAAGGACACGGCCGGCTACCTGATGAAGATCATCCCCGACACCGCGATCGACGCGTTCGCGAAGGGCGACATCCTGCAGATCCTCGTGTTCGCGGTGCTGTTCGGCTCGGCGCTGTCGCTGCTCGGCGACAAGGCGAAGCGCGTCAACTCGCTGATCGAGGAGCTGTCGCACGTGTTCTTCCGCGTGATCGGTTTCATCATCAAGCTCGCGCCGCTCGGCGTGCTCGGCGCGATCGCGTTCACGACCGGCAAGTACGGCGTCGCGTCGTTGAAGCAGCTCGGCTACCTCGTCGCCGTGTTCTACCTGAGCTGCATCGTGTTCGTCACCGTGGTGCTCGGCATCGTGATGCGGTTCGCCGGCTTCTCCGTGTTCAAGCTGATCCGCTACCTGCGCGAGGAGCTGTCGATCGTGCTCGGCACGGCGTCGTCGGACGCGGTGCTGCCGCAGGTGATGCGCAAGCTCGAATACATGGGCATCAAGGACTCGACGGTCGGCCTCGTGATCCCGACCGGCTATTCGTTCAACCTCGACGGCTTCTCGATCTACCTGACGCTCGCGGTGCTGTTCATCGCGCAGGCGACCAACACGCCGCTGTCGACGCACGACCTGATCGTCGTGCTGCTGGTGTCGCTCGTCACGTCGAAGGGCGCGCACGGAATTCCGGGCTCGGCGATCGTGATCCTCGCGGCGACGCTGTCGGCGATTCCCGCGATTCCCGTCCTCGGCCTCGTGCTGATCCTGCCGGTCGACTGGTTCGTCGGCATCGCCCGCGCGCTGACCAACCTGATCGGCAACTGCGTCGCGACGGTGGTCGTCGCGGTGTGGGAGAACGATATCGACAAGGCTCGCGCGAAGCGCGTGCTGAACCGCGAACTGCGCTACGTGCCGGCCGAGGAGGAGGATGTCGCCGGCACCGCGCCGCTTGCCGGCGACCAGGCTCACGCGATCTGAGCGCGCTTCGACCCGCATTCCCGTCATGCCGCCGGCGTCTCGACGCGCCGGCGTTTCAGCCAGAATTGAGGAGACGACATGGCAGCCCCTATTCTCGATCCGAACGCGCCGGCCTTCACGCGGCGCTACATGAACCTCGCCGATCCGCGCCTCGGTGCGAAGGCGCTCTACGCGAGCGACGAGTTCTTCGCGCCGAAGGAGCGCATGCTGAACCCGGAGCCGGCCGTGTTCATTCCCGGCAAGTACGACGATCACGGCAAGTGGATGGACGGCTGGGAGACGCGCCGCAAGCGCACGACCGGCCACGATTTCTGCGTGATCCGGCTCGCGCGGCCGGGCGTGATCCACGGCGTCGATCTCGATACCAGTCACTTCACCGGCAACTTCCCGCCGGCCGCGTCGATCGAAGGCTGCATTGCCGACGCCGAGATGCCGCCCGACGATGCCGAATGGCGCCCGATCGTGCCCGCGACGACGCTGCAGGGCAACAGCCACCACTACGTCGACGTGACCGATCCGCAGCCCTGCACGCACCTGCGCGTGAACCTGTACCCGGACGGCGGGCTCGCGCGGCTGCGCGTGTATGGCCAGCCGCAGCGCGACTGGAGCCGCGCGCCGCACGGCGAGCTGACCGACCTCGCGGCGGCCGAGCACGGCGGCTGCGTGGTCGCCGCGAACAACCAGCACTTCGGCGCGGCGTCGCAGATGCTGATGCCGGGGCGCGGCGTGAACATGGGCGACGGCTGGGAAACCCGCCGCCGCCGGGAGCCGGGCAACGACTGGGCGATCGTCGCGCTCGCGCGGCCGGGCGTGATCCGCCGCGTCGAGGTCGACACCGCGTTCTTCAAGGGCAACTTTCCGGACCGCTGTTCGCTGCAGGCCGCCTATGTCGCGGGCGGCACCGACGATTCGCTGGTCACGCAGGCGATGTTCTGGCCCGAACTGCTCGGCGAGCAAAAGCTGTCGATGGACCACGTCCATGCGTTCGACCAGCTCGCGGCGCTCGGCCCGGTCACGCACGTGCGCTTCAACATCTTCCCGGACGGCGGCGTGTCGCGCCTGCGCCTGTGGGGCGAACCGGTCTGACGGAGGGGAAGGACATGAGCGGACCGCACACCTTGCGCGTCGAGCGCCTGACCCGCGACGCGTTCGCGCCGTTCGGCGACGTGATCGCGCTCGACGGCGCCCGGCATTTTCCGATCAACGGCGGCACGACCGAGCGCTTCCACGACCTCGCGACGATCGACGTGTGCGAGGACGGCGGGCGCCCGCTCGTCAGCGTGTTTCGCGCGCAGCCGCGCACGCTGCCGATCGCGATCACGATGATGGAGCGCCATCCGCACGGCAGCCAGGCGTTCATTCCGCTCGCGGCGGTGTCGCGCTACGCGATCGTCGTCGCGCCGGCGGGCGAGTTCCGGCCGGACGCGATGCGCGCGTTCCTGGCGGAAGGCTGGCAGGGCGTGAATTACGCGAAGGGTGTCTGGCACCATCCGCTGCTCGCGCTCGATGCGGTGAGCGACTTCGTCGTCGTCGACCGCGGCGGCGCGCAGCCGAACTGCGACGAGATCCCGCTCGACGGCGTCTGGCGGCTCGAACTCGCGCCGGCCTGCGCGAGCGCGGCCTGACCGGCACCGGAACGCGCCACAAAAGACGACGGCCCGGCCGGCGGGATGCCGGGCGGGCCGTTTCGCGTGCGCGTGCGCGCGGATCAGTGCTTGCGGTGCGGGCAGTTCTCGGTCGTGCAGGAGCCGTACATCGCGAGCGAGTGCTCCTGGAGCTTGAAGCCGCGTTCCCGCGCGATCGACTGCTGGCGGCTCTCGATCTCCGCGTCGAAGAACTCCTCGACCCGGCCACAGTCGAGGCACACGAGGTGGTCGTGGTGCGAGCCCTCGTTCAGCTCGAATACCGCCTTGCCGGACTCGAAGTTGCTGCGCGTCAGCAGGCCGGCCTGCTCGAACTGCGTCAGCACGCGGTAGACCGTCGCGAGCCCGATGTCGAGCTGCTCGTTGAGCAGGTTGCGGTAGACGTCTTCGGCCGTCAGGTGGCGGACGGGGCTTTGCTGGAAGATCTCGAGAATCTTGAGGCGCGGTAGGGTGGCCTTCAGCCCGATATTCTTGAGATCCGTCGGATTGGTCATGGCTAGGCATCCCTAGAGTACAATGCAGGGCTTCAATGTTACCGGCTTTTCGCCGTTACAGAAACACGCGCGGCCTGCGAGGCGGGTCAGCACGGTGAGGGAAATGATTCCAGAATCTCTTTCGCACTTTCAGAGGAGCCGCATGCGGAGTGCCATCATCGCTGCCGCCGCCGTTGCCGCGCTGGCTGGTTGTTCGTCGTACGACAGCGTGACGCAGCGCATCGCGCAGCGCATCACACCCTACCGGATCACGGTCGTGCAGGGTAACTTCGTGTCGCAGGAGAAGGCGTCGCAGCTGCAGACCGGGATGACGCGCGAGCAGGTGCGCGCGCTGCTCGGTACCCCGCTGCTTTCGGACATGTTCCACGCCGACCGCTGGGATTACCTGTTCTACTTCAAGCGCGGCTCGACGTCCGTCGTCCAGCAGCGCGATCTCGTGCTGACGTTCTCGGGCGACCGCCTCGCAGGCTGGACGGGTGCCGACAACCTGCCGTCGGAGCTCGACCTGCTGGCCGACATCGACGGCGACAAGCGCGGCAAGAAGGCGAAGCAGGCGGCTGCCGCACCGGCGGCGGTCGTGGTGCCGGAAGCGGCGAGCGCCAGCGCCGTCGCCGACCAGGACGCGAACGCGCAAGCCGCGCGCGCGGCCAACCGCGCGACCAGCCAGGTGTCCGGGCAGGGCGGGTCCTCGCGGCGCTTCACGCCGTCCGCGCAGGCGTCGGCCGGTGCGCCGGTGCCGGGCGGGCAGCCGCCGGGCGCGAACCCGACGATCCAGCCGCAGTTCCAGTTCCATCGCCCGCCGCAGCCGACCGTGTCGAACGAGGCAGCGCCGCCCGTCGGCCCGCAGGGGTCCGATGCGCTGCAGAATCAGTCCGTCACCACACCGGCGCAATAAGCGCGCGGCGCGCGGAAACGGGGCGGCATGCGCCGCCCGCTCTTGACCCTTTCGTGTAGAAAGCCATGAAGATTGCGATTGCCGGGGCGTCGGGCCGCATGGGCCGGATGCTGATCGAAACCGTTCTTAACGATTCCGACGCGCAGCTCGTCGGCGCGCTCGACCGCGCCGGCTCGCCACATCTCGGCCAGGACGCGGGCGCGTTCCTCGGCAGGGAAACCGGCGTCCGGCTGACCGACGACCTCGACGCCGTGTTCGCGCAGGCCGACTACCTGATCGATTTCACGCGTCCGGAAGGCACGATCGCGCACGTCGAGGCCGCGCTGCGCCACGACGTGAAGCTCGTGATCGGCACGACCGGCTTCACCGACGAGCAGAAGGCGACGCTGCGCGCCGCGTCGGACCAGATCGGCATCGTGTTCTCCGCGAACATGAGCGTCGGCGTGAACGTCACGCTGAAGCTGCTCGAATTCGCCGCGAAGCACTTCTCGCACGGCTACGACATCGAGATCATCGAGGCCCATCACCGTCACAAGGTCGATGCGCCGTCGGGCACCGCGCTGATGATGGGCGAAGCGGTCGCCGGCGCGCTCGGCCGTTCGCTCGACGACTGCGCGGTGTACGGCCGCCACGGCGTGACGGGCGAGCGCGATCCGTCGACGATCGGCTTCTCGGCGATCCGCGGCGGCGACATCGTCGGCGACCACACCGTGCTGTTCGCCGGGATCGGCGAGCGGATCGAGATCACCCACAAGTCGTCGAGCCGCGTGTCGTACGCGCAGGGCGCGCTGCGCGCGGTGCGCTTCCTGTCGGCGCGCGGCGCCGGCCTGTACGAGATGCAGGACGTGCTCGGCCTGCGCTGACGCGCGCCGGACACTCCGATGGCGATTCCCACCGGCGTTATCCACTACCTCGAAAGCGGCGATGCGGTCACGCACGCCGTCGCCTACGTGCTGGCGGCGATGTCCGTCGCCAGCTGGTGCTTCCTCGTCGTGAAGGCGTGGCTGCTGGTCCGTGCGAAGTGGCAGGGGCCGGGCGCGCTCGCCGCGTTCTGGCGGGCGCCGACGCTCGACGCGGGCATCGCGGCGCTTGCCGGCGCCGATCGCGAGCGCGTGTTCGTGCCGCTTGCCGAAGCCGCCCGCGACGCCGCCCACGACCACGACCCCGCCGCGCTGGCCGCGCGCGTCGAACGCAGCGAGCGGGTGCTGCGTGCGCTGCGCCATGCGATGCTGCGCTCGCAGCGGCGGCTCGAGTTCGGCCAGGTGCTGCTCGCGTCGATCGGCAGCACCGCGCCGTTCGTCGGGCTGCTCGGCACCGTCTGGGGCATCTATCACGCGCTCGGCAGCATCGCCGCGAGCGGGCAGGCGCAGATCGAGAGCGTCGCGGGGCCGGTCGGCGAGGCGCTGATCATGACCGCGTTCGGGCTCGTGGTCGCGATCCCGGCCGTGCTCGCGTACAACATCCTCGGGCGGCTCGTGCGCCAGCTCGCCGAGGAGCTCGACGGCTTCGCGCGCGACCTGCACGTGTTCGTGTGCGCGAGCGACGCCTGACGCGCGCTTTCCGAAAAGGGGCAACCATGGCATTCGGCGGACTGGAGCACCACAAGACGTCCGCGCCGATGGCGGAGATCAACATGACGCCGCTGATCGACGTGATGCTCGTGCTGCTCGTCATTTTCATCGTGACCGCGCCGCTGATGACGCATGCGATCCGGCTCGACCTGCCGAAGGTTGCGGCCGAAGCCGCGCGCGACACGCCGCAGGCCATCACGCTGTCGATCGACGACGCGGGCAAGCTCTATTGGGAAGACACGCCGGTCGCGCTCGACGCGCTGCCGGCGAGGTTCAGCGCGGCCGCCGCGGGCGGCTCGCCGCCCGAGCTGAGGCTGCGCGCGTCGCGCGCGACGCGCTACGACGTGATCGCGCAGGTGATGGGCGCGGCGCAAGCCGCGGGCCTCGCGCGGATCGGTTTCGTGACCGACCTGCCAATGCCGCAGGGCGGTTCCGTCGCGCCGCCCGCCGCGCCGGCGAACCGCTGAGCGGGCCGGGGCCCGCCACGCCGCCGTTGCGAACGGGCCGCGGCCCGCGAGACCGGCCGTGCGGGCCGGCGCGGACGGTATAATCGTCGTTTTTCCCCGGTTGGCAGAAATTCTCCAGGTAACCCGGGCAAGCACGATTTTCGATCCACACTCCCGCGCGTGTCCGTCACGCCGCTTAAAGCCTAGTCCGAACCACACCATGCACGAGAGATACGTACCCGCCGACGTCGAAGCCGCCGCCCAGCGCGACTGGCGCGCAGCCGATGCTTACAAGACGAAGGAAGACACGCAGAAGCCGAAGTTCTACTGCGTGTCGATGCTGCCGTACCCGTCCGGCAAGCTGCACATGGGTCACGTGCGCAACTACACGATCAACGACGTGATGTACCGCTATCTGCGGATGAACGGCTACAACACGCTGATGCCGATGGGCTGGGACGCGTTCGGGATGCCGGCCGAGAACGCCGCGATGGCGAACGGCGTGCCGCCCGCGAAGTGGACCTACGACAACATCGACTACATGAAGGGCCAGATGCAGTCGATGGGGCTCGCGATCGACTGGTCGCGCGAGATCGCGACCTGCAAGCCCGACTACTACAAGTGGAACCAGTGGCTGTTCCTGAAGATGCTCGAGAAGGGCATCGCGTACAAGAAGACGGGCACCGTGAACTGGGACCCGGTCGACCAGACCGTGCTCGCGAACGAGCAGGTGATCGACGGGCGCGGCTGGCGCTCGGGCGCGCTCGTCGAGAAGCGCGAGATCCCGATGTACTACCTGCGCATCACGCAGTACGCGGATGAGCTGCTGAACGATCTCGACGGCCTCGGCTGGCCGGAGCGCGTGAAGATCATGCAGCAGAACTGGATCGGCAAGAGCTTCGGCGTGAACTTCGGCTTCCCGTACGCGCTCGACGGCGAGCAGAAGCTGCTGCGCGTGTTCACGACCCGCGCGGACACGATCATGGGCGTGACGTTCTGCGCGATCGCGGCCGAACACCCGCTCGCGACGCATCTCGCGCAGGGCAAGCCGGAACTGCAGGCGTTCATCGACGAATGCAAGCGCGGCGGCGTCGCCGAGGTCGACATGGCGACGATGGAGAAGAAGGGCGTCCCGACCGGCTTCACGGTCACGCATCCGCTGACGGGCGAGCCGGTCGAGGTGTGGATCGGCAACTACGTGCTGATGAGCTACGGCGAAGGCGCGGTGATGGGCGTGCCCGGGCACGACGAGCGCGACTTCGCGTTCGCGAAGAAATACCACCTGCCGATCAAGCAGGTGATCGCGGCCGAAGGCCAGACCTGGTCGACCGACGCATGGCAGGAGTGGTACGGCGACAAGGACGTCGCCGTGTGCGTGAACAGCGGCAAGTACGACGGCCTGAACTACGGCGCGGCGGTCGACGCGATCGCGGCCGACCTGAAGGCCGGCGGCTTCGGCGACAAGCAGGTCACGTGGCGCCTGCGCGACTGGGGCGTCTCGCGCCAGCGCTACTGGGGCACGCCGATCCCGATCATCCACTGCCCGTCGTGCGGCGACGTGCCGGTGCCGGAGCAGGACCTGCCGGTCGTGCTGCCGGAAGACCTCGTGCCGGACGGCTCGGGCAACCCGCTCGCGAAGTCGGAAGCGTTCCTGAACTGCGCGTGCCCGAAGTGCGGCGCGGCCGCGAAGCGCGAGACCGACACGATGGACACGTTCGTCGATTCGTCGTGGTACTTCTCGCGCTACACGGCGCCGGACGCCGCCACGATGGTCGACGCGCGCACCGACTACTGGATGCCGATGGACCAGTACATCGGCGGCATCGAGCACGCGATCCTGCACCTGCTGTACTCGCGCTTCTGGACCAAGGTGATGCGCGACCTCGGCCTCGTGAAGTTCGGCGAGCCGGCGAAGAACCTGCTGACGCAGGGCATGGTGCTGAACGAGACGTTCTACCGCGAGGACGCGTCGGGCAAGAAGACCTGGTACAACCCGGCCGACGTGACCGTTGCGTTCGACGAGAAGGGCCGCCCGGTCGGCGCGACGCTGAACGCGGACGGCCAGCCGGTCGTGCTCGGCGGCATCGAGAAGATGTCGAAGTCGAAGAACAACGGCGTCGATCCGCAGGTGCTGATCGACCAGTACGGCGCGGACACCGCGCGCCTGTTCACGATGTTCGCCGCGCCGCCGGAGCAGCAGCTCGAGTGGTCCGGCGCGGGCGTCGAGGGCGCGAGCCGCTTCCTGCGCCGCGTGTGGAGCTTCGGCGCCGCGAACCGCGAAGCGCTCGCGGAGCGCGCGGCGTTCGACGCGGCCAAGCTCGGCGACGCCGACAAGGCGCTGCGCCGCGAGATCTACAGCGTGCTGAAGCAGGCCGACTTCGACTATCAGCGCCTGCAGTACAACACGGTCGTGTCGGCCACGATGAAGATGCTCAACGCGATCGACGGCGCGAAGGGCGCGACGCCCGCCGTGCTGCGCGAAGTGTACGGCGTGCTGCTGCGCGTGCTGTACCCGGTCGTGCCGCACATCACGTTCGAGCTCTGGAAGACGCTCGGCTATGCGGACGAATTCGGCCCGCTGCTCGACGCGCCGTGGCCGAAGGTCGACGAGGCTGCGCTCGAGCAGGCCGAGATCGAACTCGTGCTGCAGGTGAACGGCAAGGTGCGCGGCGCGCTGAAGGTCGCGAAGGACGCGAGCCGCGAGGCCATCGAGGCCGCGGCGGTTGCCGACGAGGCGTTCGCGAAGTTCGGCGAGGGCAAGCCGGCGAAGAAGATCGTCGTCGTGCCGGGCCGCCTCGTGAACATCGTCGTCTGAGGGCCGGCAGGCCCTCGGCGAATTCTGAAGGAGCGAAGGTGATCCGCAGATCGTTTTTGATGCTCGTCGGCAGCGCGGTCATGCTGTCGGCATGCGGTTTCCAGTTGCGGGGCCAGCAGGACTATGCGTTCAAGCACCTGCTGATCGCCGGTGCGCCGGCACCCGTCGAGGCGCGGCTCACGCGCCTCGTCGAGGCCGGCAGCGACACGAAGGTCGTCAAGGTGCCGGACGAGGCCGACGCGGTGCTGCACATGTCGGAATCGCGCGCGCAGGGCACGCTGACGCTGAACCAGTACGGCGCGGTCGCGGAATACGTGCTCAATTACTCGCTGGGCTACACGCTGACGAGCAAGGACGGCACGGTGCTGATTCCGCCGAGCCTGATCGCGCTGAACCGCGCGATGACGTACAGCGACCAGTACACGAACGCGAAGGCGCAGGAAGCCGATATTCTCTACGGCGACATGCAGCGGGACGCGGTCGACCAGCTGATGCGCCGTCTCGCGATCGTGCATTCGCTGAATCCGGCGCCGGAAGACGTGGTGCCGGGCGTCGCGCCGCGCGCGCCGCTGCCGCCGCCGCCGCTGTGAAACGCGGGCGCACGAACCGATGCAACTGCGACTAGACGCGCTGGAGCCGCACCTCGCGAAGGGGCTGGCCGGGCTCTACACCGTATTCGGCGACGAGCCGCTGCTCGCGCAGGAAGCGTGCGACCGGATCCGCGCCGCCGCGCGCGCGGCCGGCTTCACCGAGCGCTCGGTGCACACGGTCGAGCGCGGCTTCGACTGGAGCCTGCTGCTCGGCGCGACCCAGGCGATGTCGCTGTTCGGCGAGCGCCAGCTGATCGAGCTGCGCATTCCGTCGGGCAAGCCCGGCAAGGAAGGCGCCGACGCGCTGAAGGCGCTCGCCGCCGCGAGCAATCCGGACGCGCTGGTGCTCGTCACGCTGCCGCGCCTCGATGCGGCGACGCAGAAATCCGCGTGGTTCACCGCGCTCCTGAACGGCGGCGTCGCGCTGAAGATCGATCCGGTCGACCGCGCGCAGTTGCCGAACTGGATCGGCCAGCGCCTCGCGATGCAGGGCCAGCGCGTCGCGGCCGGCGAGGATGGCCGGCGCGCGCTGCAGTTCATTGCGGAGCGCGTCGAGGGCAACCTGCTCGCCGCGCACCAGGAAATCCAGAAGCTCGGCCTGCTGTATCCGCAGGGCGCGCTGTCGTTCGAGCAGATGCACGACGCGGTGCTGAACGTCGCCCGCTACGACGTCTTCAAGCTGAACGAGGCGATGCTCGCCGGCGACGCCGCGCGGCTCGCGCGGATGATCGACGGCCTGAAGGGCGAGGGCGAGGCGATCGTGCTCGTGATGTGGGCGGTCGTCGAGGAGCTGCGCACGCTGCTGCGGATCAAGCGCGGCGTGACGGCCGGCAAGCCGCTCGCAACGCTGCTGCGCGAGAACCGAGTATGGGGGCCGCGCGAGCGGCTGGTCGGCCCCGCGCTCGGCCGCGTGACCGAAGCCGCGCTCGAGAAGGCGCTGGCGTTCGCCGCGCGGCTCGACCGGCAGGTCAAGGGCCTGTCCGCGGTGACGCCGGGCCGGCGCACGCAGGACGAACCGCCGCCCGATCCGTGGGACGGCCTGTTCCAGCTCGCGATGACGGTCGCGGGCACGCAGGGCGAGCGACCGTCGACCGCGGGTCGCATGCGGCGCTAAGTCCCGGCTCCGGCCTCAGCGCGCCGTCCGCAACCCGCTTACAATTGCTTCGACAGCCGGCGCGGCCGATGCCGCCGCGTCGCGCCTTTCCCGACGAATTCACGCCGCGTTGCGCGGCCCGCTTTTCGAGTCACACGATGGATATCGATCAGTACATGACGGACCTGGGGCGCCGCGCCCGGCAGGCTTCCCGCGCGATGGCGCGTGCGAGCACGGCGGCGAAGAACGCGGCGCTCGATGCGGTCGCCCGCGCGATCGAGCGCGATGCGCAGGCGCTGAAGGACGCGAACGCGCGCGACGTCGCGCGGGCCCGCGACAAAGGGCACGATGCGGCGTTCATCGATCGCCTGACGCTGTCCGACAAGGCGCTGAACACGATGGTCGAAGGGCTGCGCCAGGTCGCGTCGCTCGCCGATCCGATCGGCGAGATCGGCAATCTCAAGTTCCGTCCGAGCGGGATCCAGGTCGGCCAGATGCGCGTGCCGCTCGGCGTGATCGGCATCATCTACGAATCGCGCCCGAACGTGACGATCGACGCGGCGGCGCTGTGCCTGAAGTCCGGCAACGCGACGATCCTGCGCGGCGGCTCCGAGGCGCTCGAATCGAATGCCGCGCTCGCGAAGCTGATCGGCGAAGGGCTCGCGTCGGCGGGCCTGCCGCAGGACGCGGTGCAGGTTGTCGAAACCGCCGATCGCGCAGCGGTCGGCAAGCTGATCACGATGACCGAATACGTCGACGTGATCGTGCCGCGCGGCGGCAAGAGCCTGATCGAGCGCCTGATCAACGAGGCGCGCGTGCCGATGATCAAGCACCTCGACGGCATCTGCCACGTATACGTCGACGATCGCGCGGACCTGGCCAAGGCGATCACCGTCTGCGACAACGCGAAGACGCACCGCTACGGCACGTGCAACACGATGGAGACGCTGCTCGTCGCGAGCGGCATCGCGCCGGCGGTGCTGCCGCCGCTCGGCCGCCTGTATCGCGAGAAGAACGTCGAGCTGCGCGTCGATGCGGCCGCGCGCGCGGTGCTCGCCGACGCCGGCGTCGGCGAGCTCGTCGACGCGACCGAAGAAGATTGGCATACCGAATATCTCGCGCCGGTGCTCGCGATCAAGATCGTCGACGGCCTCGACGCCGCGATCGAGCACATCAACCATTACGGCTCGCACCACACGGACGCGATCGTCACCGAGGATCACGACCGCGCGATGCGCTTCCTGCGCGAAGTCGATTCGGCGAGCGTGATGGTCAACGCATCGACGCGCTTCGCCGACGGCTTCGAATTCGGCCTCGGCGCGGAGATCGGCATCTCGAACGACAAGCTGCATGCACGCGGCCCGGTCGGTCTCGAGGGGCTGACGTCGCTGAAGTACGTCGTGCTCGGGCACGGCGAAGGACGTCAGTAACGCGAGGCGCGCAACCGATGGCAATGCTCTGGGTCAAGACGTTCCATATCGTACTGATCGCGTCGTGGTTCGCGGGGCTGTTCTACCTGCCGCGCATCTACGTGAACCTCGCGATGGAAACCGATCCCGCCGCGATTCGCCGGCTGCTCGTGATGGCGCGCAAGCTGTTCCGCTTCATGACGTTCATCGCGGTGCCGGCGCTCGCGTGCGGCATGTGGCTGTGGCTCGTGATCGGCATCGGCCAGGGGCAGGGCTGGGTGCACGCGAAGGTCACGGTCGTGCTGCTGCTGATCGTCTATCACGCGTATTGCGGCCACCTGCTGAAGGTGTTCGAGCGCGGCGAGAACCGCCGCTCCGACCGGTGGTATCGCGTGTTCAACGAACTGCCGGTGCTCGGGATGCTCGCGGCGGTCGCGCTCGCGGTCATCAAGCCGTTCTGATCCGGCCGCGCGGCACGCGTGCATGCGCAACGGCGCCCCTCGGGGCGCCGTTTTCCGTTGTGCGCGCGGATGCCGCTATTCCTTCGAGTTCGCGTCGATCCGGCGGCGCGTGATCGCTTCCTTCGCGCGGCCGACCCGTTCCATCAGCGCGGGCCCGCGCGACAGCGCGACGCCGACCGCGAGGATGTCGCCGATAGCAAGGTGCGACATCCGCGACGTCATCGGCGAGAACACGTCGGTTTCCTCCGCGACGTTCGACGCCAGGCTCACCGTCGCCAGCTTCGCGAGCGGCGAGTGGCTTTGCGTGATCGCGACGACTTTCGCGCCGCACGCGAGCGCCGCGCGCGCGGCCTCGACGATGTCGCGCGTGCGGCCGGTGTTCGAGATCGCGACGACGACGTCCTGCGGGCCGAGCAGCGCCGACGACATCGAGAACGTGTGCGGATCCGAATACGCGACGCTCGGCACGCCGAGCCGGAAGAACTTGTGCTGGATGTCCTGCGCGGCGATGCCCGAGCCGCCCGCGCCGTAGAACTCGATCCGCGACGCGTTCGACAGCAGCGCGATCGCATCGGCGACGCTGCCCGCCGACAGGCTGTTGCGCACCTCGATCAGCGCGCCGATCGTGCGGTCGAACACCTTGCCGATGATGCCCGGCGCGGGCTCGTCCGGCTCGACGTCGCGGTAGACCGACGACACGCCCGGCGCGACGCTCTGCGCGAGCCGGATCTTGAATTCGCGAAAGCCGCTGCAGCCGAGCGCCTGGCAGAAGCGCGCGATCGTCGGCTGGCTGACGCCGGCGCGCGCGGACAGCTCGGTCATCGCGAGGTCGAGCACCTCGCGCGGCGCGGCGAGGATGTAGTCGGCGAGCTTGCGCTCGGACGGGCGCAGTTCGGGGCGGATCGCTTCGATGCGGGGCAGCATGGGACGGCAGGTGGAAATCGGGTTCGGATGAGCGAGTGTATCGCAATCAAATTGTAGAAAATCTACATGAAAATGCTAGCTCGAATTGACGGGCTTGGCGGCGGGCTCGAGATGTATGGTTAGGGTTTTCACTAGTCAATGCCTTGTCTGAGGCGGGAATTCGAGTTTCGGGCCTGCCAACCCGCATTGCATGCGTGTAGTTTTTCTACTAGACTGGCTTCGTTCAGTCGTTGCATTCGACCGTCCCCACGATTCCAACCGCCGGTGTCGGCCGGCATACAGGAGCGCCCAGCATGACCTCGCTGCATCCCACCCTGGCGAAAGTCACCGAACGCGTGATCGCGCGCAGCCAGTCGACCCGTTCCGCTTACCTGAAGCGCATCGACGGCGCGCAGGGCCGGTTCCCCGCACGCGGCGCGCTGTCTTGCGCGAACCTCGCGCACGGTTTCGCGGGCCTCGAAGGCAACGACAAGTTCGAAATCAAGGCGATCAAGCAACCGAACATCGGCATCGTGTCCTCGTACAACGAGATGCTGTCCGCGCACGCGCCGTACAAGGATTTCCCCGACATCATCAAGGCGGCCGCGCGCGCGAACGGCGGCGTCGCGCAGTTCGCGGGCGGCGTGCCGGCGATGTGCGACGGGGTTACGCAGGGCAACCCGGGGATGGAGCTGTCGCTGTTCTCGCGCGAGGCGATCGCGATGGGCACCGCGATCGCGCTCACGCACAACATGTTCGACGCGGCGCTGTGCCTCGGCATCTGCGACAAGATCGTGCCGGGCCTGTTGATCGGCGCGCTGCAGTTCGGCCACCTGCCGACGATCTTCGTGCCGGCCGGCCCGATGACGAGCGGCCTGTCCAACGACGACAAGGCGAGGATCCGCCAGCAGTTCGCGACCGGCCAGGTCGGCCGCGACGCGCTGCTCGAGGCCGAGTCGGCCGCATACCACGGCCACGGCACCTGCACGTTCTACGGCACCGCGAACAGCAACCAGATGCTGATGGAGCTGATGGGCCTGCACCTGCCGGGCTCGGCGTTCGTCCATCCGCATACGCCGCTGCGCGACGCGCTGACGGCCGAGGCCGCGCGCCGCGTGCTCGACCTGACCGTCGAGCGCGGCCACTACACGCCGATCGGCCACGTGATCGACGAGAAGGCGATCGTCAACGGCATCGTCGCGCTGCTCGCGACGGGCGGCTCGACCAACCACACGCTGCACCTCGTCGCGATCGCGCGCGCGGCCGGCGTCCTGATCGACTGGGACGACTTCGACGAGCTGTCGGGCGCGGTGCCGCTGCTCGCGAAAATCTATCCGAACGGCAAGGCCGACGTGAACCACTTCCACGCGGCGGGCGGCATCGCGTTCCTGGTGCGCAACCTGCTCGAAGGCGGGCTGCTGCATGAGGACGTGACGACCGTCGCCGGCAAGGGGCTTTCGCACTACACGAAGGAGCCGAGGCTGATCGACGGCAAGCTGACGTGGGTCGACGGCGCGGCCGAGAGCCACGACGCGAAGGTGCTGCGCCCGATCGGCGAGCCGTTCCAGCCAGACGGCGGGCTGCGCCTGATGCAGGGCCGCCTCGGCCGCGGCGTGATCAAGATTTCGGCGGTCGCGCCGGAGCACCGCAAGGTGAAGGCGAGCGCGATCGTGTTCGATTCGCAGGAGGCCGTGCAGGAAGCGTTCGATCGCGGCGAGCTGAAGCGCGACTTCGTCGCGGTGGTGCGTTTCCAGGGCGCGCGCGCGAACGGGATGCCCGAGCTGCACCGTTTGACGCCGCTGCTCGGCGTGCTGCAGGATCAGGGCTTTCATGTCGCGCTCGTCACCGACGGCCGCATGTCCGGCGCGTCGGGCAAGGTGCCGGCGGTGATTCACGTGTCGCCGGAGGCGCTGCTGAGCGGCCCGCTCGGCAAGGTGCGGACGGGCGACACGCTCGTGATCGACGCGGAGGCGGGCGTGCTCGACATCGAGATCGACGACGCCGAATGGCACGCGCGCCCGGTCGCGCAGCCGCTGCACCAGGCGGACAACGAGGTGGGCTTCGGGCGCGAGCTGTTCGGCGTATTCCGCGCGGCGGCCGCGCCGGCGGAGCAGGGCGCATCGGTTTTCGGGGCGCTGGTCGGCGAAGCGGCCGCCCGCGTCACCGCGTAACTTCGAGATTCAAGGAGAGGCATCGATGAAGACGATTGGCGAAATCGTGAAGCTGGGCCCGGTGATTCCGGTGCTCGCATTCGACTCGGTCGAGCAGGGCGAACAGGTGTCGCGCGCGCTGCACGCGGGCGGCGTGAAGGTGCTCGAGATCACGCTGCGCACCGCGGCGGGCCTGGAGGCGATCGAACGCGCGAGCCAGCTCGCGGACGACATCGTCGTCGGCGTCGGCACCATCACGAAGCCCGAGCATTGCGCGCAGGCGAAGAAGGCCGGCGCGCAGTTCGGCGTGTCGCCGGGCCTGACGAAGGACCTGCACCTCGCCGCGCTCGACGCGGGCCTGCCGCTGCTGCCGGGCGTGATGACGCCGAGCGACATCATCCAGGCGCTCGAATTCGGCTACGAGATCGTCAAGTTCTTCCCGGCCCAGCAGGCGGGCGGCGTGCCGATGCTGCAGGCGTTCCACGGCCCGTTCCCCGCGCTGAAGTTCTGCCCGACGGGCGGCATCACGGTCGACACCGCGCCGAATTTCCTCAAGTTGCCGAACGTCGTGTGCGTCGGCGGCTCGTGGCTGACCCCGAAGGCGGCGCTCGCCGCGCAGGACTGGGCGGAAGTCACGCGCCTCGCGCAAGCCGCCAGCCAGCTCCCCCGTTGAACTTGTACGAAATGGCAGCTTCACCCTCGGTCGAACAGCGCTTAGTGCTTGTTTTGCCGAGGGTTTTTGCTGATGGAACCGGTTCTATCGCTCGGCGGTAAAGATAAGTAAAATTCAGCGTCCTGACGGCGGGGGGCACCCCGCCATTTCGGAGACCTGCATAGCCGGGCATACTCGCAACCAGCCTCGCGCATGGCGCAAGGCGGCCCGATTCGAATAAATCCCAAGGAGGAGTCCACATGGGCGCTGTCCAAGGCAGCATGCTGCTCATTTACACCGTGATCGCGATCGTGGCGCTGATCGTGATGATCGCGCGGTTCAAGATCTATCCGTTCCTGGTCCTCATCATCGTGTCGCTCGGCCTCGGCCTGGTCGTCGGGATGCCGATGGACAAGATCGTCAAGTCGTTCGAGACGGGCACCGGCGGCACGCTCGGCCATATCGCGATCGTCGTCGGCCTCGGCACGATGCTCGGCAAGATGATGGCCGAATCGGGCGGCGCGGAGCGGATCGCGACCACGCTGATCGACTGGTTCGGTGAAAAGAACATCCACTGGGCGATGATGTTCGTCGCGATCATCGTCGGCCTGCCGGTGTTCTTCGAAGTCGGCTTCGTGCTGCTGATCCCGATCGCGTTCAACGTCGCGAAGCGCACCGGCAAGTCGCTGCTCGTCGTCGGCCTGCCGATGGTCGCGGGCCTGTCGGTCGTGCACGGCCTGATTCCGCCGCACCCGGCCGCGCTGCTCGCGGTGCAGCAATACGGCGCCGACATCGGCAAGACGATCGCGTTCGGCCTGATCGTCGGCGTGCCGACCGCGATCGTCGCCGGTCCGCTGTTCGCGCTGACGATCTCGAAGTTCGTGAAGCTGCCGGAAAACAACCCGCTCGCCGCGCAATTCGTCGAATCGCACACCGAGGGCAAGAAGCGCGAACTGCCGGGCTTCGGCATCACGCTGTTCACGATCATGCTGCCGGTGATCCTGATGCTGGTCGGCAGCTGGGCCGACCTCGTGTTCGCACCGAAGACGCTGCCGAACAGCCTGCTGCGCTTCGCCGGCAACTCGGACGTCGCGCTGCTGATCGCGGTGCTCGTGAGCTTCTTCACGTTCGGCAGGCTGCAGGGCTTCAACCGCGAGCAGATCCAGAAGTTCTGCGGCGAGTGCCTGGCGCCGATCGCAGGGATTACGCTGATCGTCGGCGCGGGCGGCGGCTTTGGCGGTATCCTGCGTGACAGCGGGATCTCGCAGCAGATCGTCGCGACCGCGACGCAGGCGCATCTGTCGCCGCTGCTGCTCGGCTGGTTCGTCGCGGCGCTGATTCGTCTGGCCACGGGCTCGGCGACGGTCGCGATGACGACCGCCTGCGGCATCGTCGCGCCGATCGCGGCCGCGTCGGGCGTGACGGTTCGTCCGGAACTGCTGGTGCTGGCGACGGGATCGGGTTCGCTGATCTTCTCGCACGTCAACGACGGCGGCTTCTGGCTGATCAAGGAGTATTTCGGGATGACGGTCGGCCAGACGTTCAAGACCTGGACGCTGCTCGAAACGATCATCTCGGTGCTCGGCCTCACGTTTACGCTGGTGCTGAGCGCGTTTCTGTAACAAGGGGTAGTCAATGATTCTGATCGCAATGGGCGTGTCGGGCGCGGGCAAGTCGCGAATCGGCGAGATGCTGGCGGAGCGCCTGTCGTGCAGCTATACCGACGGCGACGCGTTTCACAGCGCCGCCAACAAGGAGAAGATGCACCAGGGCATTCCGCTGACCGACGACGACCGCTGGCCGTGGCTGCGGACGATCCGTGCCGCCATCGAGGACAAGCGGCGCGCGGGCGAGACGGCCGTCTTCACCTGCTCGTCGCTGAAGCGTTCGTACCGCGATGTGCTGCGCGGCAACGACGCCGATGTGCGGTTCGTGTACCTGAAGGGCTCGTTCGACGTGTTGCACGAGCGCCTGAAGAGCCGCACCGGCCATTTCTTCGATCCGTCGCTGCTGCAGAGCCAGCTCGACACGCTCGAGGAGCCGGGCCCGGACGAAGCGATCGAGGTCAGCATCGAGCTGACGCCGGAGCAGATCGTCGATCACGTGATCCGGACGATCGGCGTCGCGCAGCAGCACTGAGCGCGGTTCGCGGCAATCGGACTGGCAAGGGCGCTCGTCGGAGCGCCCTTGCTCATTCTGCGGCCGGCGTTCGCGCGTGGTGCGCGATCCCGTCGAGCAGCACGTCGAGCATCGTGTCGTGCACGACGGCCGGGTCGAGGCGCGCGTAGAGCGGCGCGGCGGATTTCACGAGCGGGTGGCTGGCGTCGGACAGCGCGCCGATTTCCGCGAGCTCGACGTCGTTGGCGGGCCGCGTCAGGCCGCCGGCTTCGGCCGCGGCGAGCCCGATCACGCTCGCATACCAGCCGACGCACACGCACGGCCGCGCCGCGCGCGGGATGCCGGCGTCGGCCAGCGCACGGTGCACGGCCTCGATATGCGCGAGATCGGCCGGCCCGGTGCTGACGTGACGCTGCAGCAGGCCGAACGCGGCCGGATAGCGGAGCGCGAGCCCGCGGTACTGGCGCGCGAGGTCGCGCAGCCGTTCGCGCCACGGCAGGCTGTCGTCGACCGGCGTCAGCGAGCGCGACAGCGCGTTCGCGATCGCCCGGCTCAGCCCTTCCTTCGACTTGAAGTGATAGAGCACGCTCATCGGATCGCAGCCGACCGTTTGCGCGAGCTTGCGCACGCTGAATGCCGCTTCGCCGACGTCTTCGAGCAGCGTCAGCGCGGCCGCGACGATCGCGTCCTTGTCGAGGCCACGCGGGCCTTGGGCGGGTTTGTCCTTCATCGGTGCGGGGATTGGCCGGCGCACGCCGGAGGGCGTGTCGAACCGTAAGCTTGACGAAAGCAGATTCTACACTGTAGAATTATTTCTGCGGTGTAGAAATTGGGTGTCCCGGCACCTTTCAATACGTGCTTTCGCACAGTCCGGGATTCTGGCGACACGAGCGTGTCCGCCGTCAACACGGGCCATTGCGCCCCTTTTATCGTTGACACCCATGTGGAACCGGCTGCCCCACCCGCGAAGCCAGAAGGCTCTTCGACAGGCGGCCCAAGACCATGCAAGTGCAAACATGACTTCGAGCAAACCCCTGATTCAGGACGATTCGCGCTTTGAACAAACGCAACTGAATATCGAGAAAGACAACTGGAACTGGTGCGATCCGGCCCGTTACGACGGCGATCAACCGGCCAACTACTACGAGGCATCGCTGTCGCGCTGGGAAAACAGCGCGCCGCTCGCGCGCGATGCCGTGTGCGACGTGCTGGTGATCGGCGGCGGCCTGCTCGGCGCGTCGGCGGCGCTGCACCTGGCCGAGGCGGGCGTCGACACGATCCTCGTCGACAAGCATCACATCGGTTCGGCCGCATCGGGCCGCAACGGCGGCCAGCTGACCCCGGGCCTCGCGCGCTGGGAAGCGGCCGACATGATCGAGCAGCTGTCGCACGACGACGCGAAGCGCCTGTGGCGTTTCGCGTCGGCCGAGTCGATGGACCTGATCGACGCGATCGGCGCGCGCTACGCGCTCGATCTCGACCGCAAGCGCGGCCACATTACGGCGGCCGTCCACCCCGGCCACATGAGCGCGCTGCTCGACGGCGCGGATGCGCGCCGCAGCCTCGGCGACGCAAGCGTGACGCTGGCCGGCAAGCATCAATTGCAGGACGAATACGTGCGCTCGGCGCTGTATCACGGCGCGGCGATCGACGCGCTGGGCGGCCAGATCCACCCGCTCGCGCTGGTGCGCGGCCTCGTCCACGGCTTCCGCCAGAACGGCGGCGAGCTGTACGAGGGCACCGAGGTGCTCGAGCTCGACGAGACGCCGGACGGCGTCGTCGCGACCACCGCGGGCGGGACGATCACCGCGCGCAAGGGCGTCGTGCTCGCGCTGCACAACACGACCTTCCGGCTGCTCGACGACGGCGGCGCGACGACCGTGCCGTTCTTCACGTACGTGAGCGTGACGGCGCCGCTCGACGTCGACGTCGCGACGCTGATGCCGGCCGGCATGCCCGTGTACGACACGCAGTTCCAGATCGACTATTACCGGCCGGTGCGCGGCAACCGCCTGCTGTTCGGCGGGCAGGGCACCGGCACCTGCTGGGCGCAGCCGGACGTCGACGCGTACCTGCTGACCCGGCTGAATACGGTGTTCCCGCAATATGACGGCCGCTTCGCGCTCGATTACTGCTGGAGCGGCGTCAGCGACTTCACGCTGAACGGCGCGACCGACAGCCGCAAGACCGACGGCCGCGTGCCGATGTACATGGTGCAGGGCTGGAGCGGCCACGGGGTCGCGCAGACGGTGCGAATCGGCAAGGCGATCTGCGACGACTTCGTCGGCCATAACGACGATTTCTCGATGCTGACCGGCATCGACCACCGCGCGATTCCGCTCGGCCGCCAGCTGTCGCCGATCGCGATTCCGGCGGCGAAGGCCGCGATGACCATGATGACGGCGCTGAATCCGGGGAAGATGATCTCGTTCTGATCGCGTAATGCAGGTCGCCGGCCGGAAAAACAAAAACGCCCGATGCGCAATGCATCGGGCGTTCTTCCTTGGCGCGGCGGGGTGTTACGCGATCCGCTTCGCGAGTTCGACGGCCTTGCCGATGTACGACGCGGGCGTCATCGCGAGCAGGCGGTCCTTCGCGTCCTGCGGGATCGCGAGCGTGCCGACGAACTGCTGCAGCGCTTCGCGCGTGATGCCCTTGCCGCGCGTCAGTTCCTTCAGCTGCTCGTACGGGTTCTCGATGCCGTAGCGGCGCATCACCGTCTGCACCGGCTCCGCGAGCACTTCCCAGCAGTTGTCGAGGTCTTCGTTCAGGCGCTGCGGATTCACTTCGAGCTTGTCGAGGCCGCGGATCAGCGAGTCATACGCGAGCAGCGAGTAGCCGAGCGCGACGCCCATGTTGCGCAGCACCGTCGAGTCGGTCAGGTCGCGCTGCCAGCGCGACACCGGCAGCTTGTCGGCGAGGTGGCGCAGCGTCGCGTTCGCGAGGCCGAGGTTGCCTTCCGAGTTCTCGAAGTCGATCGGGTTGACCTTGTGCGGCATCGTCGACGAGCCGATTTCGCCGGCCTTCGTCTTCTGCTTGAAGTAGCCGACCGAGATGTAGCCCCACACGTCGCGGTCGAGGTCGAGCAGGATCGTGTTCGCGCGCGCGACCGCGTCGAACAGCTCGGCCATGTAGTCGTGCGGCTCGATCTGGATCGTGTACGGGTTGAACGTGAGCTTCAGGCGGTTCTCGATCACGTCGCGCGAGAACGCTTCCCAGTCGAATTCCGGATACGCGGACAGGTGCGCGTTGAAGTTGCCGACCGCGCCGTTCATCTTGCCGAGGATCTCGACCTTCTCGATGCGCGTGATCGCGCGCGAGAGGCGCGCGGCGACGTTCGCGAGCTCCTTGCCGAGCGTCGTCGGGCTGGCCGGCTGGCCGTGCGTGCGCGACAGCATCGGCTGGTCGGCGAGCGCGTGCGCGAGCGCGACGAGGCGCTGGTGGACGGTGCGCAGCGCGGGCAGGATCACGTGCTCGCGCGCGCCGGCGAGCATCATCCCGTGCGACGTGTTGTTGATGTCCTCGGACGTGCACGCGAAGTGGATGAATTCGCTCGCCTTCTCGAGTTCGGCCTGGCCCTTCACCGATTCCTTCAGCCAGTATTCGACGGCCTTCACGTCGTGGTTCGTCACGCGCTCGATGTCCTTGATGCGCGCCGCGTCGTGCGCGGTGAAGCGCTCGACGAGCTGCAGCAGGAACTGCTCGGCGGCGTCGGAGAAGCGCGGGACTTCCGCGAAGCCGGCGCGCGACAGCGCGATCAGCCAGTGCACCTCGACGGTGACGCGGTGGCGCATGAAGGCGGCTTCGGAGAGCCAGTCGCGCAGCGCTTCGGTCTTGCTGGCGTAGCGGCCGTCGATGGGCGAGAGCGCGGTGAGGGCGAAAAGCGTATCGGGACGAGTGTCGGACATGATCGGGCGGGCCTTGGGGCCGGGTCGAACGAGGGGGAGGAGAATCTATGATTTTACCATCGGCGCGGGGCGGCCCCCCCCGGCCGCGCGGCGAGCGCGGCCCGGCCCGGCTTTCGGGCGCGTGCGCGCGGGTGTTCCGCCGGCAGCGCGAGCGCCGCTGCCGGCCTGCGCCGCGCGCTATTCGGCCACGCTCGCCGCGCCGCCCAGCGCGACCGGCGGCGCGTTCGCGGGCGCGACGTCGCCGGCCGGCGCCGCCCAGCGCAGCCACTGCGCGCGCAGCAGCACGAGCGCGCCGCACGCGCAGGTGGCGAGCGCGCCGAACGTCGCGAAGCCGAGCTGGTAGCTGCCGGTGCTTTCCTTCGCGATGCCCATCACGACCGGCAGGTAGAAGCCGCCGATCCCGCCCGCCGCGCCGACGATTCCCGACAGCAGCCCGGTCTTGCCCTGCCAGCGGTGCGGCACGAGCTGGAACGTCGCGCCGTTGCCGAGCCCGAACGCGATGTACAGGCAGATCAGCAGCGCGATGCCGCCCGCGACCGGCGGCATCCACGCGGCGAACGCGAAGTCGGCGGCGGCGATCGCCGCGAGCAGCACGATCAGCGCGCGCACGCCGGTGACGCGGTCGGCGAGGTGTCCGCCGAACGGCCGCACGATCGCGCCGAGGAACGCGAGCAGCGACATGAACAGGCCGGCCTCGATCTTCGGCATCTGATAGAGGTTCGTCAGCAGCAGCGTCACGTACGACGACATGCCGACGAACCCGCCGAACGTGATGCTGTAGATCAGCATGATGACCCACGTGTCGCGCTCGGCGAGCACCGCGCGGTAGCGCGCGGGCAGCACGGCGATCGCGAGCAGCGCGCCCATCGCCGGCAGCAGCAGCACGCCCGTCTTGCCCGCGCCGAACACGCCCGCGTGCACCGCGAGCACCAGCGCGACGAGGCCGGCGAGCGTGATCGCGAACGCGCCGAGCGCGCGCGGCGCGCTGCCCGATTTTTCGCCGCGGTCGTCGGCCCACGCGAACAGCGCGAAGCCGGCGATCGCGAGCAGCGGCAGCGCGGCGGCCGTCGAGAACTGCCAGCCGAGCGCGGCCGCGATGCGCGGAAACATGAAGCCGTCGAGCACCGCGCCGATGTTGCCGGCCGCCGCGAGGCCGAGCACGAGGCCCTGCACCTTCGGCGGATAGCTGCTGCCCGCCATCGGCAGCGCGACCGCGAAGCTTGCGCCGCCGATCCCGAGGAACACGCCGAGCACGAGCAGCAGCGCGTACGACGGCGTGCCGGGCACGCACGGCAGCACGACCGCGGGCAGCGCGGACAGCAGCACGCCCATCAGCGCGATGCGCCGGCCGTTCGCGGACTGGTACAGGTTGCCGAGCGTGACGCGCAGGATCGCGGCGGCGAGCACCGGCACCGCGACGAGAAAGCCCTGCTGCGCGGCGGACATCGCGATGTCCTTGCCGATGAACGGCGCGAGCGGGCCGTACAGCACCCAGACGGTGAAGCCGGTGTCGAAATACAGGAAGCACGCGAGCAGCGAACGCCAGTTGCCGCTCTGCAGGGAAGTGCGCAGGTTCTTCATCGGTGGAGCCTCTTCGGGGTGCCGGCCGCAAGGCCGGGCGAGGTCGGACGGACGAAACGCCGGACGGGGTGGTCCGAGTGTGCGTTCCGCAATGTCCGTGCCAACCACCGGCAAGTTTTGCCGGGCGCGGCGCGTGGCCCGCTCCGGCAATGGGTAGCGGGAACCACCGGCCGCCGGCGCGGGCGTGGCGCCGGCACCGCGCGCGTGCGTGTGGCGCGGCGCTGGTGCGGCAATGCACAACGAGCGTCATGCGCGGCGCACGGCATGAGGGCGCGCATGCGGGACGGGCGGCCCCGCCGGGGCCGCGCCCGCCCCGGTGCGCCGGTAGAATGCAGGCTTCTTCCTGATCGCCGCCCGCCGCGGCCGCCCGCATGGAACTGAAATGGCTCGAAGACTTCGTCTCGCTCGCGGAGACGCGCAGCTTTAGCCGGTCCGCCGAATTGCGGCACGTGTCGCAGCCGGCGTTCTCGCGCCGCATCCAGGCGCTCGAGGCGTGGCTCGCGACCGAACTGATCGATCGTTCGGTTTATCCGACCCGCCTCACGCAGGCCGGCCAGATCTTCTACGAGCAGGCGCTGACGATGCTGTCGCAGGCCCACGAGGCGCGCACGCTGCTGCGCGGCCACGTCGGCGCGCCGGTGCCGACGATCGAGTTCGCGGTGCCGCACACGCTGTCGCTCACCTATTTCCCGCGCTGGCTGCAGCGGATCGAGGCGAAGATGGGGCCGGTTCACACGCGGCTGCGCGCGCTGAACGTGCACGACGCCGTGCTGTCGCTCGTCGAGGGCGGCTGCGATCTCGTGATGGGCTATCACCATCCGAGCCATCCGGTCGCGCTCGACCCCGCGCGCTACGACATGCTGACGCTCGGCAGCGAGCCGATCAGCCCGTTCTCGGCGCCGGGCCGCGCGGGGCGGCCGCGCTACACGCTGCCGGGCGCGGCCGATGCGCGCGTGCCGTACCTGTCGTATACGCCGAACGCGTATCTCGGCCGGATGACCGAGGTGATCATCGCGAACGCGCCGACGCCGCTGTTTCTCGACCGCGTGTACGAAACCGACATGGCGGAAGGGCTGAAGGCGATGGCGCTCGCCGGCCACGGCATCGCGTTCCTGCCGCACAGCGCGGTCGAGGACGCGGTCGCGGGCGGCCGGCTGATCCGGCTCGACCGCGCGGCGCGCGGCGCGCATCCGTACACGCTGACGATGGAGATCCGGCTGTACTGCGACAAGCTCGCGCTGCAGGGCGACGAGCCGCGGCAGAAGCTGGTGCGGGCGCTGTGGGAGGTGGTGAGCGACGAGCTGCGCGAGGCGGCGGGCTAGGGCACGCACGGCCGGCACGATCTTCGGCGCACCGGATGCAGGGCCGATCGCGGCCGTTCTTGCGTAAATCGACCGCGTACTTGCGAAAAATCGCGATCATGCAGGAAACGCATAATCGAATAAGCAAACGGCATTGGATAAAAAAAACGGGTTTTTCGACAATGTGCGCCATCCGTTGACCGTTGGAGAATCCATGTCTTCGCAACTGCAGTCCATCCCGTCCTACTTGCACGCCGACGATCTCGGCCCGTGGGGCAACTACCTTCAGCAAGTCGATCGCGTCGCGCCGTACCTCGGCTCGCTGTCGCGCTGGCTCGAAACGCTGAAGCGTCCGAAGCGCATCCTGGTCGTCGACGTGCCGATCGAGCTCGACAACGGCACCGTCGCGCACTTCGAGGGCTACCGCGTGCAGCACAACGTGTCGCGCGGCCCGGGCAAGGGCGGCGTGCGCTACCACCAGGACGTGACGCTGTCGGAAGTGATGGCGCTGTCCGCGTGGATGTCGGTGAAGAACGCAGCAGTGAACGTGCCGTACGGCGGCGCGAAGGGCGGCATCCGCGTCGACCCGCGCAAGCTGTCGCGTGGTGAGCTCGAGCGCGTGACGCGCCGCTACACCAGCGAAATCGGCATCATCATCGGCCCGAACACCGACATTCCGGCGCCGGACGTCAACACCAACGAACAGGTGATGGCGTGGATGATGGACACGTACTCGATGAACCAGGGCCAGACGGCCACCGGCGTCGTGACCGGCAAGCCGATCTCGCTCGGCGGTTCGCTCGGCCGCAAGGAAGCAACGGGCCGCGGCGTGTTCGTGGTCGGCTGCGAAGCGGCGAAGAAGAAGGGTCTCGAAATCGCCGGCGCGCGCATCGCGGTGCAGGGCTTCGGCAACGTCGGCGGCATCGCGGCGAAGCTGTTCCAGGAAGCGGGCTCGAAGGTGATCGTGGTGCAGGATCACACCGGCACGATCTACAAGCCGTCCGGCCTCGACGCGAACAAGCTGCTCGACCACGTGGCCCGCACGGGCGGCGTCGCGGGCTTCGAAGGCGCTGAGCCGATGCCGAACGACGAGTTCTGGACGGTCGAGACCGACATCCTGATCCCGGCGGCGCTGGAAAACCAGATCACCGAGAAGAACGCGGCGAAGATCCGCACCAAGATCATCGTCGAAGGCGCGAACGGCCCGACGACGACCGCGGCGGACGACATCCTGACCGCGAACGGCGTGCTGGTGATCCCGGACGTGATCGCGAACGCGGGCGGCGTGACCGTGTCGTACTTCGAGTGGGTGCAGGACTTCTCGAGCTTCTTCTGGACGGAAGACGAGATCAACCACCGTCTCGAGCGCGTGATGCGCGAAGCGTTCGCCGGCGTGTGGGCGGTCGCGGAAGAGCACAAGGTGTCGGTGCGTACCGCGGCGTTCATCGTCGCGTGCAAGCGCATCCTGATGGCGCGCGAAATGCGCGGCCTGTACCCCTGATCGGTCGACCTCGGTCGATCCTGATCAGAACATGACGCAATCGACCCGATTGCGAACATGACCCCTCGCGGGCGGCACCGGATCCGGTGCCGCCCGCTTGCGCATTCGGGCGCCCGGAGCCGGGAGGAAGGCTTCGCACGGGGCGCGCCGCAGTGCGGAAAACAACCAGTACTTTCAGAAAAATTACTTTGATACACTGGCGCGGGTTTTAGCCAAGGAGATGAACAAAATGAAATACCACAAGGCAATCCTGATGGCCGCGGCGCTGTGTGCGTTCGCAAGCGGCGCGCATGCGCAGGAGACCGGCACGCTGAAGAAAATCAAGGACACGGGTCTGATCGCGCTGGGACACCGCGAATCGTCGATCCCGTTCTCCTACTACGACCAGAACCAGCAGGTGGTCGGCTATTCGCGCGACTTCCAGATGAAGGTCGTCGACGCGGTGAAGAAGACGCTGAACCTGCCGAACCTGCAGGTCCGCAACATTCCCGTCACGTCGCAGAACCGCATCCCGCTCGTGCAGAACGGCACGATCGACATCGAGTGCGGCTCGACGACGAACAACCTCGACCGCCAGAAGCAGGCGGCCTTCTCGGACACGATCTTCGTGATCGGCACGCGGCTGATGACGAACAAGAGTTCGGGCGTCAAGGATTTCCCGGACCTGAAGGGCAAGACCGTCGTCACGACGGCCGGCACGACGTCCGAGCGACTGCTGCGCGCGATGAACAACGAGAAGCAGATGGGCATGACCATCATCAGCGCGAAGGACCACGGCGAATCGTTCCAGACGCTGGAGACGGGCCGCGCGGTCGCGTTCATGATGGATGACGCGCTGCTCGCGGGCGAGCGCGCGAAGGCGAAGAAGGCGGACGACTGGGTGATCGTCGGCGCGCCGCAATCGCAGGAAGCTTACGGCTGCATGATGCGCAAGGACGATCCGGCGTTCAAGAAGGTCGTCGACGATGCGATCGTTCAGGTCGAGAGGTCCGGCGAAGCCGCGAAGATCTACGCGAAATGGTTCGAGAACCCGATCCCGCCGAAGGGGCTGAACCTGAAGTTCCCGCTCTCCGATGCGATGAAGAATCTCTACGCGAACCCGAACGACAAGGCCCTCGACTGACCGCGCGTCCGTTGAAGCAGAGTTGACGCTGACGAAACGGAAGAGGCCACGCTTCTTCCGTTTCTTTTTGCAGGAGTCTTGTCCATGTCATACCACTGGAACTGGGGCATCTTCCTGAGCCCCGTCTCGACCGGCGAGCCGACCACTTACTTTGGATGGCTGATGTCCGGGTTCTGGGTGACGATCAAGGTGTCGCTCGTCGCCTGGGTGATCGCGCTGATCGTCGGCTCGCTGTTCGGCGTGCTGCGCACGGTGCCGAACAAATGGCTGTCGGCGATCGGCACGGCCTACGTGTCGGTCTTCCGGAACATCCCGCTGATCGTGCAGTTCTTCGTCTGGTACCTCGTCGTGCCGGAGCTGCTGCCGCCGTCGATCGGCACCTGGATCAAGCAGTTGCCGCCGGGCACGCAGTTCTTCACCGCGTCGATCGTCTGTCTCGGCCTGTTCACGGGCGCACGCGTGTGCGAGCAGGTGCGCTCGGGCATCAACGCGCTGCCGAAGGGCCAGCGCGCCGCCGGCCTCGCGATGGGCTTCACGCAGTGGCAGACGTACCGCTACGTTCTGCTGCCGGTCGCGTACCGGATCATCGTGCCGCCGCTCACGTCGGAATTCCTGAACATCTTCAAGAACTCCGCGGTCGCGTCGACGATCGGGCTGCTCGACCTGTCCGCGCAGGCGCGCCAGCTCGTCGACTACACCGCGCAGACGTATGAATCGTTCATCGCCGTCACGCTCGCGTACGTGGTCATCAACCTCGTCGTGATGGCGTTCATGCGCTGGGTCGAAAGCAAGTCCCGGCTGCCCGGCTACATCGGAGGCAAGTGATGCATCAGTTCGACTGGAGTAGTATTCCCGGCGCGCTGCCGACGCTCTGGACGGGCGCGATCATCACGTTCCAGATCACGGCGCTCGCGATCGTCGTCGGCATCGTCTGGGGCACGCTGCTCGCGCTGATGCGGCTGTCGGGCGTCAAGCCGCTCGCGTGGTTCGCGCAGGGCTACGTGACGGTGTTCCGCTCGATTCCGCTCGTGATGGTGCTGCTGTGGTTCTTCCTGATCGTGCCGCAGCTGCTGCAGGGCGTACTCGGGCTGTCGCCGACGATCGACATCCGGCTCGCGTCGGCGATGGTCGCGTTCTCGCTGTTCGAGGCCGCGTATTATTCGGAGATCATCCGCGCCGGCATCCAGGCGGTGCCGCGCGGGCAGGTGAACGCCGCGTTCGCGCTCGGCATGAACTACGCGCAGGCGATGCGCCTCGTGATCCTGCCGCAGGCCTTCCGCGCGATGGTGCCGCTGCTGCTCACGCAGGCGATCGTGCTGTTCCAGGACACGTCGCTCGTCTACGTGATCAGTCTCGCGGACTTCTTCCGCACGGCCGCCAACATCGGCGATCGCGACGGCACGAGCGTCGAGATGATCCTGTTCGCGGGTGCATGCTATTTCGTGATTTGCTCGGTGGCGTCCGCCCTCGTCAAAGGTCTCCAGAAAAAGGTCACAAGATGATTTCCATCAAGAACGTTTCGAAGTGGTACGGCCAGTTTCAGGTCCTCACCGATTGCACGACCGAGGTCAAGAAAGGCGAGGTGGTCGTCGTCTGCGGTCCGTCGGGTTCGGGCAAGTCGACGCTGATCAAGACCGTGAACGGCCTCGAGCCGTTCCAGCAGGGCGAGATCCTCGTCAACGGCCAGTCGGTCGGCGACAAGAAGACGAACCTGTCGAAGCTGCGCTCGAAGGTCGGGATGGTGTTCCAGCACTTCGAGCTGTTCCCGCACCTGTCGATCACCGAGAACCTGACGCTCGCGCAGGTCAAGGTGCTCGGCCGCGGCAAGGACGAGGCGGCCGAGAAGGGCATGAAGCTGCTCGACCGCGTCGGCCTGAAGGCGCACGCGCACAAGTATCCGGGCCAGTTGTCGGGCGGCCAGCAGCAGCGGGTCGCGATCGCGCGCGCGCTGTCGATGGATCCGATTGCGATGCTGTTCGACGAGCCGACGTCGGCGCTCGATCCCGAGATGATCAACGAGGTGCTCGACGTGATGGTCGAACTCGCGAAGGAAGGGATGACGATGATGGTCGTCACGCACGAGATGGGCTTCGCGAAGAAGGTCGCGCACCGCGTGATCTTCATGGACAAGGGCGCGATCGTCGAGGACGACCGCAAGGAAGACTTCTTCGCGAATCCGCGGTCGGACCGCGCGAAGGACTTCCTCGCGAAGATACTGCACTGACGCGGGCAGGGCGGCGGGGCCGCCCTTCGCGTGCCGCTGCAAACGGAAACGCCCGGCGCTGAACTGAACCCCGGAAGTTGGACGGTTCAAGAATGCTGGGCCAAGAAGGGCTGAGTTCTGTACTGCACAGGACTCAGCCCTTTTAGTTTCAGCCGGATACGTTCGTGGTTGTAGTAATGGATGTACTGCTGGATCCCAGCCTGTAGCTGTTCAACGCTGTCGAACTCGTTCAAGTGGAAGAACTCTGCCTTGAGCGTACCAAAGAAGCTTTCCATCGCGGCATTGTCCAGGCAGTTGCCCTTGCGCGACATGCTCTGGCGAATCGCCCGCTGATCCAGCAGTCTTCGATAGGCAGCCATCTGGTACTGCCATCCTTGATCGGAATGCAGCAGAGGGCGCTCGCCTTGCCCGAGACGGGAGAACGCTTTGCTCAGCATGCTTCCAACCAGATCGAAGGTCGGCTGGACAGCACTCTGCCAGGCAATGATCTCCCCGTTATACAGATCCATCACCGGCGACAGGTATAGCTTGCGGCCTTTCACGTTGAATTCGGTGACATCCGTGACCCACTTCTCGTTAGGTCGCTGCGCCTTGAATTGCCGGTTGAGCAGGTTCGGGGCAACACGGCCTACCGTTCCTCGATAGGAGCGGTACTTCTTCGGCCGCACCAGCGACTTCAAGCCGAGCTGAACCATCAAGCGCCGAACCAGTTTGTGATTGATCTGTTCTCCAGCCTGTCGGACTACCGCCGTGATACGCCGATAGCCATACCGGCCCCGGTGGGACTCGTAGATCGCACGGATGCGTTGCTTGAGCCCGGCGTAACGATCTCCGGCTTGAAGCGCTTTCTGCTGGTAGTAAAAAGTACTGCGCGCCAATCCCGCTACGTCCAGCAGGATGGCCAATGCATGGTCTTGCCTCAATTCGAGCACTACTTGCGCTTTGCGCGTCGTGTCTGACGTTGCTCCGCCCGAATCAAGGCATCGAGTTTTTTTAGATAGGCCACCTCCGCGCGCAGGTATTCGTTCTCCTTGAGCAATTGCTCGCGGGTACGGGTATCCGATTCGGCGTCCGACGGCGTAGGTTCGGTAGGCGGTAAAGTCGACATCTTGTTGGGGCGGCGCCCCTTGGGGCGCGGTAACAGGGCTGGGAAACCGCCGTCATGATACTGGCGTTCCCAACGGGCAAGTGCTCCAGGATCTCGGATACCCAGTATCGCCTGCATCTGCGTACGGGACAGATTCTCTCGCTGCATACGCTCCAGCGCCTCACGCTTGAATTGCGCGCTGTACTCGCTGTGACCCTTGCGGCGCAGCCCATCAATACCGTGCAGTTTGTACTCCGCAACCCACTGCCGCGCCAAGGTTCGGCCCACCCCATGGGCCTGGGCCAAGGCTCTGAAGCCTATCCCTCCCGCCAAATACTGCTTCACTACTTTGAGCTTTAATCGCTCGTCGTGCTTCAACATGAAAAAAACCCAAGGGTCGGATCTATGTCCAACTCCTGGGGTTCAGTTCAGGCGCTGCCGGGCGTTTCCGCTTCGTCTGCGCGTGTCGGGCCGTGCTATCAGAAGTCGAACGCGTCCTCGCTGACGTCCGCCTCGACGGCCGGCAGCGGCCGCGTGGGCGCGGACGCCGACGCGTCGAGCGCCGGGTTGCGCAGCTTCTCGAGCACGGCGGGCGGCACCGGGATCTGCATCCGCGCGGCGACGTCGCCGCACTGGAACATGATCAGCTCGCCCGGCTCGAACGCGGTCCACACTTCGTTGTCGGTGAGCGGCTGCGTCGCGATCACCGCGACGCGGTCTTCCGGCGTCGTGTATTTCGCAAAGTCGATCGACAGGTCTTCGTCGACGAGATGCGCGGTCGAGAACGGCCAGCGGCGCACGATGTAGTGCAGCCGCGTCGAGCAGTGCGCGAACAGCGCCTGGCCGTTCGACATCAGGAAGTTGAACACGCCGTGGTCGGTGATGCCGCGGGTCAGCTCGCCGACCCGCTCGAACAGTTCCGGCAGCGGCGGCTGCGCGCCGGGGAACGCTTCGCGCAGCCCCTGCATCAGCACGCAGAACGCGCGTTCGCTGTCTGTCGTGCCGACCGGGTGATAGACGCTGCCTTCCATGTCCGGCGCGTAGTCCTGCAGGTCGCCGTTATGCGCGAAGATCCAGTGCCGGCCCCACAGCTCGCGCATGAACGGGTGGCTGTTCTCGAGCAGGATATGGCCCTGCGTCGCCTTGCGGATGTGCGCGATCGTGTTCTTCGACTTGATCGGGTAGCGCTTGACCATTTCGGCGATCGGCGACGTGGCCGATGCCTGGTGATCGATGAACAGGCGGCAGGCTTTATCTTCGAAGAAGGCGATGCCCCAGCCGTCGGCATGGTGGTCGGTGAGCCCGCCCCGGGCCGCGAAACCGGTGAAGGAGAATGTGACGTCCGTCGGCGCGGCGCAGTTCATTCCTAGGAGTTGGCACATTTTACTTGGGGCGGCAGGCTGAAGCGGATAACGCACCGGGCGAACCCCGGTACAATGCATGCTTCTAGCATATCACCGAGCCAATAGCGGTAAAAAGCGGATTCCGCCGACGAACGGCCCCGTGTTGCGGTTAGCCGTCAGTCGGCCCGCGCGGCGGGATTCGGCACCGTTTTCCCGCTCCCGCTTTTCCGCCCCGTTCCTCACGACGCCTCCTATGACTGCCTCGAACGCATCCTCCCCGGCGACGCTGACGCTCGCCCGTCCCGACGACTGGCACCTGCACGTCCGCGACGGCGAGATGCTCGCCGCCGTGCTGCCGCACACCGCGCGCCAGTTCGGCCGCGCGATCATCATGCCGAACCTGAAGCCGCCCGTGACGACCACCGCGCAGGCGCAGGCGTACCGCGAGCGGATCCTGGCCGCGGTGCCGGCCGGCGTGACGTTCGAGCCGCTGATGACGCTGTACCTGACCGACAACACGCCCCCCGACGAGATCCGCCGCGCGCGCGAAAGCGGTTTCGTGCACGGCGTGAAGCTGTATCCCGCGGGCGCGACGACCAACTCGGACCACGGCGTGACCGATCTCGCGAAATGCGCGAAGACGCTGGAGGCGATGCAGGAAGCCGGGATGCCGCTGCTCGTGCACGGCGAGGTGACCGACGCGTCGATCGACCTGTTCGACCGCGAAAAGGTCTTCATCGACCGCGTGATGACGCCGCTGCGCCGCGATTTCCCTGGCCTGAAGGTCGTGTTCGAGCACATCACGACGAAGGATGCGGCCGACTACGTGCGCGACGCCGACGCGGCGCCGGGCCTGATCGGCGCGACGATCACCGCGCATCACCTGCTGTACAACCGCAACGCGATCTTCGTCGGCGGGATTCGCCCGCATTACTACTGCCTGCCGGTGCTCAAGCGCGAGACGCACCGCGTCGCGCTCGTCGAGGCGGCGACCTCGGGCAACCCGCGCTTCTTCCTCGGCACCGACAGCGCGCCGCATGCGCGCAACGCGAAGGAAGCCGCGTGCGGCTGCGCGGGCTGCTACACGGCGCTGCACGCGCTCGAGCTGTATGCGGAGGCGTTCGACAACGCCGGCGCGCTCGACAAGCTCGAAGGCTTCGCGAGCTTCTACGGCGCCGATTTCTACGGCCTGCCGCGCGCGACCGAGACGGTCACGCTGCGCCGCGAACCGTGGGAGCTGCCGCTCGAAATCCTCGCGGGCGACACGCCGGTCGTGCCGCTGCGCGCGGGCGAATCGATCGGCTGGAAACTCGCGTGAGCGCCGCGCCGCCGCACGCGGCCGGTGAGCCGGACAGCGGGGTGGCGGCGTTCGCGCGGATCGACTGGTCCGCGCCGTGGCTCGCGGGCTTTGCCGCAACGGGGCGCGTCGCGCAGGCGGGGGCGCTCGACGGCGAGTCCGCGCTGCTCGCCGCGCTGAATGGCACGACGGGCGGCTCGCCGCTCGTCAACGGCCGCGGCGCGCCGCTGCGCTTCGTGCCGCAAGCCGACCTGCCGGCCGGCGTCGCGTACGAGACCCATATCGCCGCAACGGGCGGCGTGCCGACCCGGCGCAATCTCCACGATTTCTTCAATGCGCTCGCCTGGTTCGCGTATCCGCGCATCAAGGCGGCGCTGAATGCGCGCCAGGCCGCGGCGATCGACGCGGCGGGCGGCGTCGGGCCCGTGCGCGGCTCGTTGCGCGACGCGCTGACGCTGTTCGACGAGAATGCCGCACTGTTCGTGACGGCCGATCCGACACTCGCCGACGCGCTGCGCGGCTTCGACTGGCGCGCACTGCTGGTGGCCGCGCGCGACGCGTGGGGCGCGCGCTGCGAGGTGCGGCTCGTCGGGCATGCGCTGCTCGAGAAGCTCGTCGCGCCGTACAAGTCCTGCACCGCGCACGCGTGGATCGTCGAAGTGAGCGGCGACTATTTTTCGTGGCCGGCCGCGCGCCAGGCCGCGCACGTCGATGCGCAGGTCGCGCAGATGCTCGCGACGCGAGACCTGACGAGCCGCGATTTCGCGCCGCTGCCGGTGCTGGGCGTGCCGGGCTGGTGCGCGGCGAACGTCGATCCCGGGTTCTACGACGATTCCGCGGTGTTTCGCAGCGGGCGGCGGGCGCGTCCGGACGCACGGTGCTAGAATGCGCGTCGCAAAGCAGGCCAGGCAGTCGCGGCCTCGCCGCCTTCGGGCAGGCGGGGGCGAGGAAAGTCCGGACTCCACAGGGCAGGGTGATGGCTAACGGCCATCCGTGGCGACACGCGGAACAGGGCAACAGAAAGCAAACCGCCGATGGCCCGGCGCAAGCCGGGATCAGGTAAGGGTGAAACGGTGCGGTAAGAGCGCACCGCGGCGACGGCGACGTTCGCCGGCACGGTAACCTCCACCCGGAGCAATTCCAAGTAGGCAGGCGCGCATCTCCGGATGCAGGACGGGGCCCCCGTCTCGTCTGCGGGTAGGAAGCTTGAGCGCGTCAGCAATGGCGCGCCTAGAGGAATGGCTGCCACGCGCCGCGCGCTTCGGCGTGCAGCGTGCACAGAATCCGGCTTATCGGCCTGCTTTGCCGTTCGAATGCGACAGGGCCGGCGTCTCCTTGCGGGACGCCGGCCCTTTTTATTTCCGGTGCCGCGCGGCGTTCGATCAGGCTGCGACGATGTCGAACGCGTGCGTGAGCTCGGCCGTCTTCGCGATCATGATCGACGCCGAGCAGTACTTGTCGTGCGACAGGTTGATCGCGCGCTCGACGGTCGCCGGGTTCAGGTTGCGGCCGGTGACCGTGAAGTGGAAGTGGACCTTCGTGAAGACCTTCGGGTCTTCGCTCGCGCGCTCGGCCTTCAGCGTGACCGAACAGCCGGTGACTTCCTGGCGGCTCTTCTTCAGGATCAGCACGACGTCGTACGCAGTGCAGCCGCCGGTGCCGAGCAGCACCATCTCCATCGGCCGCGGCGCGAGATTGTGGCCGCCGCCTTCGGGCGCGCCGTCCATCGTGACGAGGTGCCCGCTTCCGGTCTGGGCGGAAAACGCCATGCCGTCCTGACCCAACCAGCTAACTTTGCATTCCATGCTTGCGCTCCAGCGTTGCCTGATTCGAATTCGATCCGGCATTGTAGCCCGCACGGCCGCGGCCGGCTGATGCGCCGCACGATGCGGATCGGCGTGCGCCGACGTGGGCCCCGTGACGGCGCATGGGAACGCGAATTCCCTTCGGGTTTTAGGGGTTTTGCTCTAGCCAGGGGCGGCCGGCGCGGCTTGCGTGAATCTGCAAGTGTTTGATTTAAAATGAAAAGCCAAATGGCGGGCTTGGGGCTCCATGATTTCGCATTATGGTTGTGGATTTCGTAATGCAAATTTTCTTGTGCTGCCGGGCACCCGTTCGTATAATGCGACTCATTGGTTGTCGCGCTGCGGCAACCTCCGAATGTCTCCTCCACCCTCCTCCTATGGTGGATTAAGCCCGAACCAGCCGTTCGGGCTTTTTTTCGTCCCATGCAAACATCGGCGCGCAATGTGCGCGTCCCGCGAGCGTCAGGCGCCAGGAGCGTCGACGGCCGATGCATGGTCGGGGCGGCGCGCGCAGAAGTGGCGCACCCGTTCGCGCACGGCGCGCAGTTTCGCGACGCGGTCATCGGCGCGCGCTTCGCGCGCGGCGGCGATGCGTGCGTCGAGTGCGTCGAGCTTCGCGTTGCAGCCGGCCGGGTCTGCGGCGGCCGATGCGGCGCTGCCCAGCAGGGCGGCCGCCAGGAGTGGCGTGAGTCGTTTCTTCATCGTGATTGTTGTTTTCCTTGTCCGGCACGTTCTTGCGTTCTTGCGTGTGCCGATGGGTGCCCCCCGTGCGCTCGGAATCGCCGGATATAACGGGGCGGGACCGGATTTTGGCCGATTTCCGGCGAGCCGGACACCCGGGTGCGGATTCCCTTTGACCGCGGCGCGGCAATTCCTTTATAATTCAGAGCTTTTCCGCATTCATGCCCACGGAAAAAGAACAGGGAGAGCCTGCACCGCGCCTCGAAGCGCACCTACACAAGCAGGAAAGAACACATCGGGCAAAGCATTTTTTTTGGATCGATCATGAAGACGTTTTCCGCAAAAGCCCATGAGGTGACGCGCGAATGGTACGTGATTGACGCGACGGATAAGGTTCTCGGCCGTGTTGCCAGCGAAGTGGCACGCCGTCTGCGCGGCAAGCACAAGCCTGAGTTCACCCCGCACGTCGACACCGGTGATTTCATCATCATCATCAACGCGAGCAAGTTGAAGGTCACGGGCAACAAGACTCTGGACAAGAAGTACTACCGTCACTCGGGCTACCCGGGCGGTATCTATGAAACGACGTTCGGCAAGATGCAGGAACGCTTCCCGGGCCGCGCGCTCGAGAAGGCGGTCAAGGGCATGCTGCCGAAGGGCCCGCTCGGCTACGCGATGATCAAGAAGCTGAAGGTCTACGCTGAAGCGACGCATCCGCACTCGGCTCAACAGCCGAAGGCGCTCGAGATCTAAGGGGACCCACATGATCGGTAACTGGAACTACGGTACGGGCCGCCGCAAGAGCGCCGTTGCTCGCGTCTTCATCAAGGCTGGCAAGGGCGACATCGTCGTCAACGGCAAGCCCATCGCTGACTACTTCTCGCGCGAAACGTCGCTGATGATCGTGCGTCAACCGCTGGAACTCACGAACCACGGCCAGACGTTCGACATCAAGGTGAACGTGACGGGCGGCGGTGAAACGGGTCAGGCAGGCGCAGTGCGCCATGGCATCACCCGTGCACTGATCGACTACGACGCGACGCTGAAGCCGTCGCTGTCGAACGCAGGCTTCGTCACGCGCGATGCGCGTGAAGTCGAGCGTAAGAAGGTCGGTCTGCGCAAGGCACGCCGCGCCAAGCAGTTCTCGAAGCGTTAATTCCGCTTCGTGGCCGCGCCGCTTTCGGGCGGCGTCCGCCGGAAAAACCGCCAGCTTTCACGCTGGCGGTTTTTTTTATGCGCGTCCGTTTCGCGGTCGCGCGCCGCCGCTGGCCGCCGGTTTGACGAAATCGACAAGAACCTGTTGATTTCATGGACTTCGGCACGATCTTGAGATCGGCCCTACAATAGCGGCTAAAGCTTTTTGGAGAGTTCGCATGAACGCTGTTACCGAATCCGCAGCCACGACCGAAATGCCGGCACCGTTCGTCTTCACCGACGCGGCGGCCGAGAAGGTGAAGCAACTGATCGACGAAGAAGGCAATCCTGACCTGAAGCTGCGCGTGTTCGTGCAGGGCGGCGGGTGCTCCGGCTTCCAGTACGGCTTCACGTTCGACGAGGAAGTCAACGAGGACGACACCGTGATGAACAAGAACGGCGTCCAGTTGCTGATCGACTCGATGAGCTACCAGTACCTGGTCGGCGCAGAGATCGACTACAAGGACGATCTGAACGGCGCGCAGTTCGTGATCAAGAACCCGAACGCGACGACCACCTGCGGGTGCGGTTCGTCGTTCTCGGTCTGAGCACACGAGGCGTCCGATCTGGTTCGCCGGAATGAAAAAACGGGGCATGAAGCCCCGTTTTTTTTGCCCGGCTGATGCGCGCATGCCGCGTCAGCGCGGATAGAGCGCGCCCAGCACGCGGTCGCCGGCCGCGCCGGTGACCGTCGCGAGGCTGCCCGGCTCGCGCGCGGCGAAGCGGTACGCGAGCCACGCGAACGCGAACGCTTCGACCTGCTGCGGCGGCACACCGAGCGCGGCCGTCGTGTCGACTGCCGCGCGCACGCCACGGTCGCGCAGCGCGTTTGAAAGCGCGTCGAGCAGCACGGGGTTGCGGGCGCCGCCGCCGCACACATAGACGGCCGTGCAGTCGGGCGCATGCTGCGCGATCTCGTGCGCGATCGACACGGCCGTCAGCGCCGTGAGCGTGGCCTGCACGTCCTCCGGCGCGAGTTGCGCGAATGCGGCCAGCCTGGCGTCGAGCCAGGCCGGATTGAACAGGTCGCGTCCGGTGCTCTTGGGCGGCGGCGCGTCGAAATAGGGCTCGTCGAGCAGCGCATCGAGCAGTGGCGCATGGACCGTGCCGCGCGCGGCGAACTTGCCGCTTTCGTCGTAGGGCTTGCCGAGGTGGCGGCTCGCCCATTCGTCGATCAGCGCATTCGCGGGGCCGCAGTCGAAGCCGCGAACGTCGCCGTCGTCGCCGGGCAGGATCGTGATGTTGCTGATTCCGCCGAGATTGCAGACGACCCGCGTCTCGCGCGGCGCGCCGAACAACGTCGCATGGAACGCCGGCACGAGCGGCGCGCCCTGGCCGCCCGCGGCCACGTCGCGGCTGCGGAAGTCGGCAATCACGTCGATGTGCGTCAGTTCGGCGAGCAGTGCCGGATTGTTGGTCTGCCGCGTGTAGCCGCGCTCGGGGCGGTGGCGCACCGTCTGCCCGTGCACGCCGATCGCGCGCACCTGGTCGGGAGAAAGACCGGCCGCGCGCTGCAGTTCATGGCAGCACACCGCGTAGCGGGCCGCGAGCGCGTTGGCGGCCAGCGCCTCGCGCTCGATCTCGTCGTCGCCCGGCTGCTGCAGCGCGAACAGCGCGTCGCGCAGCGTCTGCGCGAACCCGACGAAGGCCTCGGCCAGCACGACCGGCGGCTTGCCGGTCTCGAAGCGCACGGCGACGCCGTCGACGCCGTCCATGCTCGTTCCCGACATCAATCCGAAATAAACGCCGTCGGCCGGGTGGCCGGGTGATGGACGTCGCAGCGGCACGTGAACCCTCCTGGATCGTGCGGCGACGGCCGGTGCCGCGCGCCTTGCGGCCGATTATCCGCGCAAGCGGGGCCGCCGTTAAGCGATGCGCGCGCAAGTTATGGGAAAATCCCTGTTTTTGCGACCTTCTTCCTGGCACCGATGAGCACCGAACCCAGTTCCAAGCCTGTTTTCCCGATCACCGATGAAGTGCGGCATGCGCTCGCCGTCACGAAGCGCGGCGTCGACGAGCTGCTGATCGAGGAAGAGTTCGCGCAGAAGCTCGCGCGCAGCGCGGCCACGGGCAAGCCGCTGCGCATCAAGCTCGGCCTCGACCCGACCGCGCCGGACATCCACATCGGCCACACGGTCGTGCTGAACAAGATGCGTCAGCTACAGGACCTCGGTCATACGGTGATCTTCCTGATCGGCGACTTCACGTCGCTGATCGGCGATCCGTCCGGCCGCAATGCGACGCGCCCGCCGCTCACGCGCGAGCAGATCGAGGCGAATGCGAAGACCTATTTCGAGCAGGCGGCGCTGGTGCTCGACCGCGACAAGACCGAGATCCGCTACAACAGCGAATGGTCGATGCCGCTCGGCGCCGACGGGATGATCAAGCTCGCGTCGCGCTACACGGTCGCGCGTATCCTCGAGCGCGAGGACTTCACGAAGCGTTTCCAGGGCGGCGTGCCGATCTCGATCCACGAGTTCCTGTACCCGCTGATGCAGGGCTACGACTCGGTCGCGCTGAACGCCGACCTCGAGCTGGGCGGCACCGACCAGAAGTTCAACCTGCTGGTCGGCCGCGAGCTGCAGAAGCAGTACGGCCAGGAGCAGCAGTGCATCCTGACGATGCCGCTGCTCGAGGGCCTCGACGGCGTCGAGAAGATGTCGAAGTCGAAGGGCAACTACGTCGGCATCAGCGAGAAGCCGAACGACATGTTCGGCAAGCTGATGAGCATCTCGGACACGCTGATGTGGCGTTACTTCGAGCTGCTGTCGTTCCGCAGCATGGACGAGATCGTCGGCTTCCGTCGCGAGATCGAAGACGGCCGCAACCCGCGCGACTTCAAGGTGCTGCTCGCGCAGGAAATCGTCGCGCGCTTCCATTCGCAGGCCGACGCCGAGCGCGCGCTCGAGGACTTCAACCACCGCGCGAAGGGCGGCGTGCCGGACGACATCCCGTCGGTGACGCTCGCGGGCGCGCCGCTCGCGATCGGCCAGCTGCTGAAGCAGGCGGGCCTCGTGCCGTCGACGAGCGAAGCGCTGCGCAACATCGAGCAGGGCGGCGTGAAGATCGACGGTACGGCGATCACGGACAAGGGCCTCAAGATCGAGGCGGGCGAGTATGTCGTGCAGGTCGGCAAGCGCCGCTTCGCGCGCGTGACGCTGACCGCATGATCGCGCTGATCCAGCGCGTGAAGCGCGCCGACGTGCGCGTCGGCGACCGCGTGACGGGCGAGATCGGCGCGGGCCTGCTCGCGCTCGTCTGCGCGGAGCGCGGCGACACCGACGCGGCGGCCGACAAGCTGCTCGCGAAGGTGCTCGGCTATCGCGTGTTCAGCGATGCGGCCGGCAAGATGAACCTGCCGGTGTCGAACATCGACGGCGCGGGGCGCGCGGGTGGCCTGCTGCTCGTGTCGCAGTTCACGCTCGCGGCGGACACCAACAGCGGCCTGCGTCCGAGCTTCACGCCCGCGGCGCCGCCCGACGAGGGCGCGCGCCTGTTCGACTATTTCGTCGACGCGGCGCGTGCGCGCCATCCGCTCGTCGCGACCGGCGAGTTCGGCGCCGACATGCAGGTCTCGCTCGTCAACGACGGGCCCGTGACCTTCTGGCTGCAAGTGCGGCCCTGATCATTCCCGGAGGCGCCGCCGCGATGGCCACCACGCAGATTCTCTTCATCCGTCATGGCGAGACGGCCTGGAACCGCATCAAGCGCATCCAGGGCCATATCGACATTCCGCTGGCCGACTCGGGCCTTGCGCAGGCGCAGCGGCTGGCCGTGCGTCTTGCGCGCGAAACGCGCGACGGTGCGCGCGTCGACGCGATCTATTCGAGCGACCTGATGCGTGCGCAGCAGACTGCGCATCCGGCCGCCGATGCGCTCGGCCTGCCGCTCGTGCTGCGCGCAGGCTTGCGCGAGCGTGCGTACGGCATCTTCCAGGGGCACGACAGCACGGAGATCGAGGCGCGGTTTCCCGACGCGTACGCCGCGTGGCAGACGCGCGACCCCGGCTTCGAGCCGGAAGGCGGCGAGTCGCAGCGCGCGTTCTACCACCGCGTGCTGCACGCGATCGAGCCGATCGTCGCCGCGCATCCGGGCGGGCGGATCGCCTGTGTCGCACACGGCGGCGTGCTCGATTGCGTGTACCGGTTCGCGAACGGGCTCGATCTCGCCGCGCCGCGCAACTATCAGCTGCTCAACACGAGCATCAACGTCGTCGACTACGTGGACGGACGCGCGAACGTCGTGCAGTGGGCGGACGTGTCGCACCTGGACGAAGCGAGCGACGACGACGGGTACCGCCAGGTGCTCTGAGCGCAGGCTGCGCCCGGCCGCTCACTGCAGGCCGTGGCGCGCCTTGTAGTCGAGCGCGTAGGCGATCTTGCCGGGCTTGCCGGCCGTGATCGGCTGACGCAGCTTGTCGAATTCCCCCTTGTTGTATTTCTTGCCGCCGTTGATCGCATCGGCGCGTCCGAGGTCGGCGCCGGTCCTGCCGTCGATGACGGGGTCGGTGGCCGCGACCATGCGCGTCGACGCGTTCCAGACCGCGTTCAGGTAGCCCGTATCGGCGTTGGCGGGATCGGGGTCGGTCGCGCCGAGCCGCGTCAGGTCGTAGCTCGCGAGCGAGAACGTGGCGGGCTGCGCGCGCAGCCAGTCGGCCCAATAGAACTCGAGATAGTCGGTCGCCTGCGCGGGCTTGCTGTAGCCGATGTCGCGCGTGAAATAGACGAGCGACCGGTGGCGGTCGTTCGTCATGCCGAGCTTCAGGCCGAGCCCCGCAGGCAATTGCGCGGCCGTGATCGGCTGGCCGTTGCCGTCCTTGAGCCGCAGGTAGCCGCGGCTTTGCATCTGCCGCCAGAACGCGTCGCCCGTGTAGCCGCTCAGGTTGTCCTTGACGACCACGTGGACGTGCAGCGCCGCACCGCCGTCAGGCGTCTCGTAGTAGGTCGACAGCCCGTGGTGGCCGTCGGTCACGTACAAGGTGTCGCCATTGGGGCCGATCACGACGGGATTCAGCACCGTGCGGTCACGGGCGTTCGCGTCGGTCGTCGTGCACGCGTAGCTCGCGGGCTCGCGCAGCGTCGACTGCGCGGTGTAGCCGTTTGACGCGACGCCGCCGAGGCCTTCGTCGGCGCAGAACTCGTCGAATTTCTTGTCGGGCTGCAGTTCGTAGCGGCCGAGCTTGTAGTAGATCTGGTCGTAGCCTATCGCGCCCTGCGTCGGATGCAGGTCGCCGAGCGCGACGTCGAGCAGGTCGCCCGTGCGGGCGGCCTTCCACTTGCCCGGTTGCGGCGTGACGGGCGGCGGGGGCGCCGGTGTCGCTGGAGTCGTTGCCCCGCCGCCGGCCGGCGCCTGCACGTCTGCCCGTGCGACGGGGGCCGCCCCGTCGCCGCCGCAAGCGGAGAGGGCGAAAACGGTGGTCAGGCTGGCGGCAAGGGCGAAGCGGATCGGCAGGTGGGCCATCGCGGTCGTCGGTCGTTAGAGTGGAGGGGGCGCGGCGCGCACGCGCGCAGCAGCCAGCCTGTCATCTTGTCAGACGAATGTGACGGCAAATCGAAATATTTGGAAGGCGGCTGTCAGGCAGAAGGCTTGCCGCTTTGCGGCGCTGCGGTCGCACGCCGCCGGGCGCGCCTCGATGCGCCATTGATGAGCGCCCAGCGCAGCACCGGCGCGACCACGCGCACGCCCGGCCGGACCACCGCGCGCCGCAGCGGCGCGAATCTCGACACCCCGAGCATCTCCTGGGCCCACGGCGGCAGCAGGTCGATGCCGGCGTGCATCACGAGGGTCGCGGCGGGACGCATCGCCGGCCGTGCGACCGGCGCATTCAGCAGGATCCGCATCACCTCGAACGTGCGCGGTCCGGCTTCGAGATCGGGCCGCATGCGCGCCAGATACGCGTCGACCTCGGCGCGCGAGCGGGGCACGTCCTGCGCGCCGAGCATCTCGGCGATGCGCGCCGTTTCCGCGTAATAGCGGTCCTGCAGCTCGCCCGGCAAGGCCGGGTTCACGTAGCGCAGATGCGCGGCGAGAAAGCTCGATACTTCCGCGACATGCACCCAGGTCAGCAGCGCCGGATCGTCGGCCCGGTAGGGCCGTCCGTCGGGCGCGGTGCCGTGCACCTTCGCGTGAATCGCCTTCACGCGCTCGATCAGCGCGAGCGCGTCCGCGCGGTTGCCGAACGTGGTGCCGGAAATGAACGTCGCGGTGCGCCGCAGCCGCCCGAGGATGTCGGTGCGAAACGACGAGTGATCCCATACGCCGGCGAGCGCGAGCGGATGCAGCGCCTGCAGCAGCAGCGCGGAGATGCCGCCCGTCATCATCGACGCGAAGTCCGCATGCACGCGCCAGCAGACCGCGTCGGGGCCGAACAGGCCCGGATCGCCGGGCGGCGACGAAAAGTCGAGCGACGGGCCGCTGCCCGTCGTCAGATGCGTGACGCCGGCCACGAGCCGCTTGCGGAGCGGCTCGAGCCAGCGCGGGTGCGGCACCGGCGCGCCGGGGGGCGGGTTGGATGGCGTCGTCATCGCCGGCGTAGCGTCGGGCGGGCGGTCACTGCCCGTCGGACGCCTCCCATGCGCCGCGCACCGGGTTGCCCGTATCCGGCGCGGCGAGCCCGAAGTGGCGGTAGGTCAGCAGCGTCGCGACGCGTCCGCGCGGCGTGCGTTGCAGGAAGCCTTGCTGGATCAGGTACGGCTCGAGCACGTCCTCGATCGTGTCGCGCTCCTCGCCGATCGCCGCGGCGAGGTTGTCGATGCCGACCGGGCCGCCGTCGAACTTGTACAGGATCGCTTCGAGCAGCTTGCGGTCCATCAGGTCGAAGCCGACCGGGTCGACGTCGAGCATCGCGAGCGCCGCATCGGCGACGGTCGCGGTGATGTTGCCGTCGGCCTTCACTTCCGCATAGTCGCGCACGCGGCGCAACAGCCGGTTCGCGATTCGCGGCGTGCCGCGCGAGCGCTTCGCGATCTCGAGCGCGCCGTTCGGATCGATCTGCGCGTTGAGCAGCGACGCCGAGCGGCGCACGATGCGCGACAGCTGCTCCGCATCGTAGAACTCGAGGCGCGCGACGATCCCGAAACGGTCGCGCAGCGGGTTGGTCAGCATCCCGGCGCGGGTGGTCGCGCCGACGAGCGTGAACGGCTGCAGGTCGAGCTTCACGCTGCGCGCGGCCGGACCCTCGCCGATCATGATGTCGATCTGGTAGTCCTCGAGCGCCGGATACAGGATTTCCTCGACGACCGGCGACAGCCGGTGGATTTCGTCGATGAACAGCACGTCGTTCGCTTCGAGGTTCGTCAGCAGCGCCGCGAGGTCGCCCGCGCGCTCGAGCACCGGGCCCGACGTCTGGCGCAGGTTGACGCCCATCTCGCGCGCGATGATGTGCGCGAGCGTCGTCTTGCCGAGACCGGGCGGGCCGAACAGCAGCACGTGGTCGAGCGGCTCGGAACGGCGCTTCGCGGCCTCGATGAAGATCTCGAGCTGGCCGCGCACCTTTTCCTGGCCGACGTATTCGTCGAGCTGGCGCGGCCGCAGCGCGCGTTCGAACACCTCTTCGTGCGACGAGGCGGGCGTGGCGGCGATGATCCGCTCGGTGGCGAGTTTGTCGGTTTCAATCATGCGGCCATTGTACCGCGCGCCGCTGCCGGGCAAATCTGGCCGAACGGCCGACTGGCGCGCCGCAAGCAGCGGCGCGACACTGCGTCGGACGCGTGGCCGTTACGCCTTCGACAGCGCCTTGAGCGCGAGCTTGATGCCTTCGGACACGCCGGTGCCGGCCGGCACGTTCTTGATCGCGGCGAGGCCTTCCTTCTCCGAGTAGCCGAGCGCGAGCAGCGCGTTGAGGATGTCGGTCGCGTGGTCGGACGGCGACGCGGCGCCGGCGAGCGTGCCGAGATCGGCGCCGAGCTTGCCCTTCAGTTCCAGCAGCAGGCGCTCGGCCGTCTTCTTGCCGATCCCGGGCAGGCGGGTCAGGCGGGCGGCGTCCTGCATCGTCACGGCCTGCGCGAGCTCCTGCACGCTCATGCCGGACAGCACGGCGAGCGCCATGCGCGCGCCGATGCCGGTGATCTTCAGCAGCTCGCGGAAGGTCGTGCGCTCCTGCGGGCTCAGGAAGCCGTACAGCAGGTGCGCGTCCTCGCGGACGATCTGCTGCGTGAGCAGCACGACCCGCTCGCCGGTCTGCGGCAGGTTGTAGAAGGTGCTCATCGGCACGTCGATTTCATAGCCGACGCCGTTGCAGTCGACGAGCAGGTGAGGCGGGTTCTTTTCGAGGAGGATGCCGGCGATGCGACCGATCATGGATTGAGCGAGGCGATGAGGAAAGCGCGAGTGTAGCGCACGCGCGGCGGAAAACCGATGGGCCGGCCGTTCGGCCGGGAGCGCAGGAAGCAGGGCGCGCAGCAGGGTGATCGCCCGTTGCGCGCCGCCGGGCGTCAGCCGACGAGCCGGCCGCGCCGCACGCGCAGCCCTTTCTTCGCGAGCGCCGGCGCGAGGCCGCCGAGCATGCCGAGCGTGTTGCCGCCGTGTGCGTGGCAGATCGCCATGCCGAGCGCGTCGGCCGCGTCGGTGCCGGGCTGCCCGGAGAGATTCAGGAGCCGCGTGACCATCTCCTGCATCTGCGCCTTGGTCGCGCGGCCGTAGCCGACGACGGCCTGCTTGAGCTGCAGCGCGGTGTATTCGGCGACCGGCAACCCGCCCGTGACGAGCCCGCAGATCGCGGCGCCGCGCGCCTGGCCGAGCAGCAGCGTCGACTGCGGGTTGACGTTGACGAACACCTTTTCGATCGCGGCCTGATCGGGCGCGTGTTCGCGCACGAGCGTCGAGACGCCCTGGAAGATCGTGCCGAGCCGGGTGGCCAGATCGGCCGTCGGCGTGCGGATCACGCCGCTCGTGACGTAGGCGAGCCGGTGGCCGCTGACGTCGATGACGCCAAAGCCGGTGACGCGCAGGCCGGGGTCGATGCCGAGAATTCGCATGTAAGGAGGGAATGGCGTGATGCAGCGATACTACAACGAAAGGCGCGGCAGGCCGCCGCGATGCGGTGCGCAATAAAAAACCCGGCGGGTGCGACGCCGCCGGGCTCCTGTATCGCGGCCCCAAGGGCCGCGCGCCGTCGATCAGTGACGGAAGTGGCGCACGCCCGTCAGGATCATCGCGATGTTGTGCTCGTCGGCCGCGGCGATCACTTCGTCATCGCGCACCGAGCCGCCCGGCTGGATCACGCAGGTCGCGCCCGCCGCCACGACGACGTCGAGGCCGTCGCGGAACGGGAAGAACGCATCCGACGCGACTGCCGAACCCGCGAGCGTGAGGCCCGCGTTCTGCGCCTTGATGCTCGCGATGCGCGCCGAGTCGACGCGGCTCATCTGGCCCGCGCCGACGCCGAGCGTCATGCCGTTGCCGCAGAACACGATCGCGTTCGACTTCACGTACTTCGCGACGCGCCAGGCGAACAGCAGGTCGTCCATTTCCTTCGGCGTCGGGTGGCGCTTCGTGACGACGCGCAGCTCGTGCGGCTGCACGTTCTTCGCATCGAGCGACTGCACCAGCAGGCCGCCGCCGACGCGCTTCAGGTCGAACGCGTTATGGCCTTCGCCCAGTGCGATCTCGAGCAGGCGCACGTTCTGCTTCGCGGCGAACACCTGCTTCGCGGCGTCGGTGAACGACGGCGCGATCAGCACTTCGACGAACTGCTTCGCGACGGCCTGCGCGGCCGCTTCGTCGACTTCGCGGTTGAACGCGATGATGCCGCCGAACGCCGACGTCGGATCGGTCTGGAACGCCTTCGCGTATGCGTCGGCCGGGCCGTTGCCGACCGCGACGCCGCACGGGTTCGCGTGCTTGATGATCACGCAGGCCGGCGCATCGAACGTCTTCACGCATTCCCACGCGGCGTCCGAATCGGCGATGTTGTTGTACGACAGCTCCTTGCCCTGCAGCTGGCGGTAGTTCGCGAGCGCGCCGGCTTGCGGCGCGACATCGCGGTAGAACGCGGCGCTCTGGTGCGGGTTCTCGCCGTAGCGCAGGTCCTGCACCTTGTCGAACGCGATGTTCAGCGTCGCCGGGTACGGATTGCGCGACGTGTGCTTGAGCTCGTCGGTCAGGCTCGTCAGGTAGTTCGTGATCGCGCCGTCGTACTGCGCGGTGTGCGCGAACACCTTGGTCGCGAGACGGAAGTTGGTCGCATAGCCGACCGTGTTGTCGTTCGCCTTCATCTCGTCGAGCACGACCGCGTAGTCGGCCGGATCGACGATCACCGTCACGTCGCGGTGGTTCTTCGCCGCCGAGCGCAGCATCGTCGGGCCGCCGATGTCGATGTTCTCGATCGCGTCCGCGAGCGTGCAGTCGTCCTTCGCGATCGTCGCGACGAACGGGTACAGGTTCACGACGAGCAGGTCGATCGTCGGGATGTCGTGCGCTGCGAGCGCCTGCATGTGCTCGGGCAGGTCGCGGCGCGCCAGGATGCCGCCGTGCACCTTCGGATGCAGCGTCTTCACGCGCCCATCGAGCATTTCCGGGAAGCCGGTGTAGTCGGCCACCTCGGTGACGGGCAGGCCCGCGTCGGCCAGCAGTTTCGCGGTGCCGCCGGTCGACAGCAGCTTGACGCCGAGGTCGGACAGCGACTTTGCAAAATCGACGATGCCGGTCTTGTCGGAAACGGAAATGAGCGCTTGCTTGATCATGATGGAACCACCAATAGCCAGGGAAACGGGGACAGGGCGGCCGGCTACAGCAGGCCGTGCTGCTGCAGCTTCTTGCGCAGCGTATTGCGGTTGATGCCGAGGTACTCCGCGGCGAGCGACTGGTTGCCGCCCGCCTGTTCGAGCACGACCTCGAGCATCGGCTTTTCGACGCAGGACATCACCATTTCGTAGACGTCATGCGGATTGGAGCCGTCTAGATCCCGGAAATACACGTCCAGGCTCTCGCGGACACATTGTTCGATGTTGTGCTTGCTCATGCTGCTAACTGGTTATGGTCGTCCGACTCGCCTTGGTCATCCCCTTCCTCGTCGACGTAGACGAGGTGATCGGACAGCGCCTTCTGCGCCTCGAAGAACGCATTGACGGCGGCGAGCTGCTCGCGGGTGGAATCGAGCGTGTTCATCCGGTGCCGGAACCCGTTGGCTCCGGAAAGGCCGCGAGTGTACCAGCCGATGTGCTTGCGCGCAGTACGGACTCCCGTGAATTCTCCGTAGAACGCGTAGTGATCTTCCAGATGCTCGTTCATCACCTGCTGGATCTCGTCGATCAGCGGCGGCGGCAGCAGCTCGCCGGTTTGCAGGAAATGATCGATTTCACGGAACAGCCACGGCCGGCCTTGCGCGGCACGACCGATCATCAGCGCGTCGGCGCCCGTCGCGTCGAGCACCGCCTTCGCCTTCTGCGGCGACGTGATGTCGCCGTTCGCGACGACCGGAATGCCGACCGCCGCCTTCACGGCCGCGATGGTCTCGTATTCGGCTTCGCCGCGGTACAGGTCGGCGCGCGTGCGGCCGTGCACGGTGAGCATCGAGATGCCGGCGGCCTCGGCGAGGCGCGCGACCGTGATCGCGTTCTTGTGCTCGCGGTCCCAGCCGGTGCGGATCTTCAGCGTGACGGGCACGGCGTCAGGCCCCGTGCCGACCGCGCCGACGACCGCCTCGACGATCTGCTTCACGAGCGGCTCGTTCTGCAGCAGCGCGGAGCCCGCGGCGACGTTGCAGACCTTCTTCGCCGGGCAGCCCATGTTGATGTCGATGATCTGCGCGCCGTTGTCCACGTTGTAGCGGGCGGCTTCGGCCATCATCGCCGGGTCGGCGCCGGCGATCTGCACGGCGATCGGCTCGACTTCCCCTTCGTGGTTCGCGCGCCGCATCGTCTTGGCGCTTTTCCACAGCTGGGCGTTGGACGCGACCATTTCGGACACGGCATAGCCGGCCCCCAGCCGTTTGCACAGCTGGCGGAACGGCCGGTCCGTCACGCCGGCCATCGGGGCGACGAACAGGTTGTTGCGTAATACGTGAGAGCCGATAACGGGCATCGCAATGACATCGCCCGCGGACCAGCGCGGGCATGAAAACGGCGGAGGGAAACGCGCATTTTACCGTATTCCCCTGCCGTGCCGATTTGACCCGGTTTGTCCGGCGCGCGGCGCGTGGCGCGCATCGGACACCGCGCGGCCCGGCGGGGGCGGCGGCGCGCGCGTCAGCGGCGCTGGCCGAACATCATCTGGCGGGCGATCGCGGCCTTGAGCGGCGGCACGAGTTCGAGCGCGGTCAGCGCCGCGCCGCGCAGCAGCGTGAGCGGGCCCGCCTCGATCGTGAACAGCCGCGCGAGCGTGTCGGTCGCGCCGATCGTGAAGCGCCGGTCGAGCGCGCGCCGCGCGTTGAAGGCCGCGAGCGCGGCCGGCTCGGCGCCGTGCCCGGACAGCGTGTCGACGAGCGTATGCGCGTCGCGCAGGCCGAGGTTGAGCCCCTGGCCCGCGACCGGATGCAGCGTCTGCGCGGCATTGCCGACGATCGCGGTGCGGCGGTCGACGAGCGTCTGCGCGGCGTTCAGGCCGAGCGGGAACGACGCGCGCCCGGCGATCGCGACGAAGCGGCCCATGCGCTCGCCGAACGCGGTGCCGAGCTCGCGCAGAAACGCGTCGTCGGGCAACGCGGCGCGGCGTGCGGCTTCGCCGGGCTCGCAGCACCACACCAGTGCGTAATCGGCACCGCCGAGCGGCAGCAGCGCGAGCGGCCCTTCGTGCGTGAAGCGTTCCCACGCGACGTTCGGGCGCGGCGCGGACACCGTCGCCGTGCCGACGAGCGCGGTCTGGCCGTAGTCGCGGCGGTGCTTGCTGTCGTCGTCCTGCTGCTCGTGGAACAGCCCGCCTTCGGCGTTGACGACGATCCGCGCGCGCAGCGTGCGTTCGCCCTGCGGGCCGTCAAGTGTCAGCGTGACGCCGCCGGCGTCCTGCTGCGGCGTGCGCGCCGAGGTCGACGTGAGCCAGTCGACGCGCGTGCCGCGCACCGCGCCCGCCAGCGCCTGCACGATCGAGCCGTAGCGCACGACGTAGCCGAGCGCCGCCACGTCGTGCTCGTCGCGGTCGATCAGCGTGCGGCCGAAATGGCCGCGCTGCGACACGTGGATGTGTTCGATCGGCGTCGCGTCGGCGGGCCACGCGAGCGTGTCGAGCAGCACGCGGCTGCCATGCGACACCGCGATCGCGCGCGGATCGTCTGCGCTCGCGGCGGGCTCGCGCGCGTCGATCAGCGCGATCGACCAGTGTCGTGTCGCGCTGCGCCGCGCGAGCCAGCCGGCCAGCGCGAGCCCGACGGGGCCCGCGCCGACGATGGCGATGTCGTGGTCCGGCGTGGCCGGGGAGGAATCGGTCGTCATCAGGAATCGTGAAACGAATGAAACGGTCGGCGCCGCCTGCTCAGGCGTCGTGCGCCGCGCCTGCGCGCATCAGCGCCTCGATCTCGGCGGCCGCGACGGGCACGTCGCGCGTGATCAGCTCGCAGCCCTGCTCGCGCACGATCGCGTCGTCCTCGATGCGGATGCCGATATTCCAGTATTCGGGCGGCACGTCGTCGGCGGCGCGCACGTACAGGCCCGGCTCGACGGTCAGCGTCATGCCGGCCTGCAGCGTGCGCCACGGCAGCGCGCCGTTGGCGTCGCGCGCGGCGAGCCGCTCGCGGTAGTCGCCGCAGTCGTGCACGTCCATGCCGAGCCAGTGGCCGGTGCGGTGCATGTAGAAGCGCGCATACGCACGCTCCGCGATCACGTCGTCGACGTTCGAGAAGCGCGTCTTCGGGATGATGCCGGTATCGAGCAGGCCCTGCGCGAGCACGCGCACCGCGGCGTCGTGCGGCGCCTCGAACGGCACGCCGGCGCGCGTCGCGTCGATCGCCGCCTGCTGCGCGGCGAGCACGACGTCGTACAGCGTGCGCTGCGCGGGCGAGAAGCGTCCGTTGGCCGGGAACGTGCGGGTGATGTCCGATGCGTAGCCGTCGAGCTCGCACGCCGCGTCGATCAGGATCAGGTCGCCGTCGCGCGCGGCCGCGTTGCCGGCCGGGTAGTGCAGCACGCACGTGTTCGCGCCCGCCGCGACGATCGAGCCGTAGGCCGGCGCCTGCGCGCCGTGCTTGCGGAACGTGTAGAGCAGCTCGGCCTCGAGCTCGTATTCGCGCACGCCCGGCCGGCACGCCTGCATCGCGCGGCGATGCGCGAGCGCCGAGATGTGCGCGGCGCGCATCATGATCGCGAGCTCGTGCTCGTCCTTGACGAGCCGCATGTCGTCGACGAGGGGCGTGAGGTCGAGCAGCGCGTCAGGCGCTGCGACGCCCGTGCGTGCCTGCGCGCGCACCGCATCGACCCAGCGGCCGAGCTGGCGGTCGAACTCGGCCGACGTGCCGAACCGGTAGTGCACGGTGCCCGCATCGGCGAGCAGGCGCGGCATTTCCGTGTCGAGCACGTCGGTGGCGAATGCCGAGTCGACGCCGAACGCATCGCGCGCAGCCTCCGGGCCATAGTGGAAGCCTTCCCAGATCTCGAGGTCGGGATTCTTCGCGCGGCAGAACAGGATCGATTGCGGCGCGCCGTGCGGCGCGGACGCGTTCAGCACGAGCACGGCGTCCGGCTCGGCGAAGCCTGTCAGGTAGTAGAAGTAGCTGTCGTGGCGATACGGGTAGCCCGTGTCGCGGTTGCGCAGCACTTCCGGCGCGGTGGGGACGATGGCGACGCCGCCGCCCGCGGCGCGCAGTGCGGCAAGCACGCGCTCGCGGCGCTGGCGGTAGACGTCGACGGCGATGGCGGTATCGAGGGGCGCATTCATCGTGCGATTGTAGCGCCGCCGGACGCGGCGCGTGAGAGGGCGTGGGAAGGGGGCCGCAACGGCGCTGGCGCGGTTGTTGCAAACCATCCACAGGCCGGATGGGCGATTTTCTACCGGCTGTCGCCGGCCGGTTATGATCGGCGACAACGTATACTCTCGGCGGTTCCTCAACAAAGGCAGATGATGAAATTAATCGGTTCGCTCAGCAGCCCGTTCGTCCGAAAGGCGCGGATCGTGCTTGCTGAAAAGAAGATCGACTACAAGCTGGAGCTCGAGAACGTCTGGGCGCCGGACACGAACATTCATGCCTCGAACCCGCTCGGCAAGGTTCCGTGTCTCGTGATGGAAGACGGCGCCGCGGTGTTCGATTCCCGCGTGATCTGCGAGTACGTCGACACGCTGTCGCCGGTCGGCAAGCTGATTCCGCCGTCGGGCCGCGAGCGCGTCGAGGTGCGCTGCTGGGAGGCGCTGTGCGACGGCGCGCTCGACGCGTTGGTCGCGATCCGTATCGAAAACGTGCGGCGCGACGCGCATCAGCGCAGCGAGAGCTGGATCGTCCGCCAGCAGCGCAAGATCGACGACGCGCTCGTCGCGATGTCGCAGGGCCTTGGCGGCAAGACGTGGTGCGTCGGTAATCATTACACGCTCGCCGACGTCGCGCTCGGCTGCGCGCTCGGCTATCTCGACTTCCGGATGCCCGAGCTGAACTGGCGCGAGCGCCACCCGAACCTCGACAAGCACTTCGCGAAGCTGATGCAGCGCCAGTCGTTCATCGACACGGTGCCGCAAGGGTGACCCGGCCGGCGCAGGCGCCGCTGTCGCCCGCGTAGTGAGCAGACGAAAAACGCGCCCCTCGGGGCGCGTTTTTTTGGGCCGGTCGGCCGATCGAAACGGCCGGCGCCGTCACTCGATCGACGCGTAGACGGCGTCGCCGAGCGTGAACGAGTCGCTGCGCGCGAGCGGCCACCATTTCTCGTACAGCGTATAGCCGCAGTGGCCGCCGTCGAGCAGCGCGCCGGGCTTCAGGTACTTGAGCAGCTGCGACATCAGCCGGACCTCGTGCGGCGCGATGCGCTGCACGATGTGATGCGCGCGCAGCTCGGACGGATGGGCGAGGCCGGCCGCCTGCACGAGCTCCTGCAGCGCGTGCAGCGTGTTGCGGTGGAAGTTGTACACGCGGTCGGCCTTGTCCGGCACGACGAGCGCGCGCTGGCGCACCGGGTCCTGCGTCGCGACGCCGGTCGGGCAGCGGCCGGTGTGGCAGGTCTGCGCCTGGATGCAGCCGACCGCGAACATGAAGCCGCGCGCCGAGTTCACCCAGTCGGCGCCGATCGCGAGCGTGCGCGCGACGTCGAACGCGGTGATGATCTTGCCGCTCGCGCCGATCTTCACGCGGTCGCGCACGCCGATCCCGACGAGCGTGTTGTGCACGAGCAGGAGCCCTTCCTGCAGCGGCACGCCGACGTGATCAGTGAATTCGAGCGGCGCCGCGCCGGTGCCGCCCTCGGCGCCGTCGACGACGATGAAGTCCGGCACGATGCCGGTCTCGAGCATCGCCTTCGCGATGCCGAAGAATTCCCACGGATGGCCGATGCACAGCTTGAAGCCGGTCGGCTTGCCGCCGGACAGCGTGCGCAGCCGCTCGACGAATTCGAGCAGCCCGCGCGGCGTCGAGAATTCCGAATGCGTCGCGGGCGAGATGCAGTCCTTGCCCATCGGCACGCCGCGCGTCTCGGCGATCTCGGGCGTGATCTTCGCGGCCGGCAGCACGCCGCCGTGGCCGGGCTTTGCGCCCTGCGACAGCTTGATCTCGATCATCTTCACCTGCGGATCGGCCGCCTGCTTCGCGAACTTGTCCGGGCTGAACGTGCCGTCGTCGTTGCGGCACCCGAAGTAGCCGGACGCGATTTCCCAGATGATGTCGCCGCCGTTCTCGCGGTGGTATTTCGACAGCGAGCCTTCGCCTGTATCGTGCGCAAAGCCGCCTTTCTTCGCGCCGAGGTTCAGTGAGCGGATCGCGTTCGCGGACAGCGAGCCGAAGCTCATCGCCGAGATGTTGAAGATCGAGATGTCGTACGGCTGCGCGCGGCTCGCGCCGACGCGGACGCGGAAATCGTGGTTCGGCAGCTTCGTCGGCGCGAGCGAATGGCTGATCCATTCGTGCGCGAGCGCCTTCACGTTCAGCTCGGTGCCGTACGGGCGGTTGTCGCCGACGTTCTTCGCGCGCTGGTAGACGAGGCTGCGCTGTGCGCGCGAAAACGGCTTTTCGTCGGTGTCGTCCTCGACGAAGTACTGGCGGATTTCCGGCCGGATGAATTCGAACAGGAAGCGCAGGTGGCCCCACAGCGGGTAGTTGCGCAGGATCGCGTGACGGTCCTGGTTCAAGTCGTACAGGCCGAGGGCGACGAGGGCGGCGGGGATGGCGAGCCAGAGCCACGCGATCGCATGGCCGGCGGCGAGGGCCGCGACCGCCAGGAACAGGACGACGGCGCACCACATCGCGAGATAGCGTCGGGAAAACATTGGGGACTCCCTATACATTTTCTGGATCGCCGCGCTGCGCCATGCATCGGCGCGGCGGCGGGCGCAACAGTCGGCGGCCGCCTTGTGCCGGGTGCGCGGCGACATCCGTCTCGCGGGGCCGCGCATGCAGGCTGCGACCGGCGCCGATGCTGGGCCAGAGTCTACTACGGGAATCGCCAGGCCTGCGCTGACGCGCCGGCAGGACAGGGCGCGTCAGCCCTCGCGTCGCGCGTGGCGGATGAACGGGCTGTACACGGGGGCGTCCGGCTTCAGCGTGACGCCGGCATCGAAGTCCTCGTCCCGGTTGAACGGCACCCGCGGCCACGCGGACCAGTCGCGCACCCGAGCGCGATAGGCGTCGACCCGTTCCCGCAGGGCGGCGACACGTCGCCGGGCAGCCGCGCTGTCGGGATCGTCGCGCACGTCGTGGATCAGGTGCGGCTCGAGCACGTCGAAGCCGACATAATGCAGCGCGTACATGAGCGGCCACAGCAGCAGGCGCGTATCGCCTTCGCGTCCGTCGGGCGAACAGGCCGTCGCCGACGATCCGGTCGTCACGCTCAACAGCGCGCGGCGTCCCCGCATGACGCCGCGTTCGTGGCGCCGGCGGCTGTCGTAGAGGCCGCCATACACGAATACGCGGTCCATCCAGCCTTTGAGGATCGCGGGCGCGCCGAACCACCACAGCGGGAATTGCAGGATCAGCGCGTCGGCCGCCTGCAGCATGTCGAGGTGCTGCCGGATCTCGGGGGCGAGCGAGCCGCGCTGCCAGTGATGGCGTTGCTCGCGCTGCGCGTCGAAACGCGCCGGATCGTGTCGGTCGGCGTGATGCCACGGTGCCTCGCGCGCGTCGAAGCCCTCCGCGTACAGGTCGACGACGGTTGAGGCATGTCCCTGTTCGAGCCAGGTCGCCGCCGCCGCGCCGGCCAGGTGCGCGTTGAACGAGCGAGGTTCTGGATGGGCGACGAGGATCAATGCGTGCATGAGCGGGCTCCGGTGATGTGCGACGATGATGGCCCGCGGCTGCCGGCCGCGCAATTACGTACCCGGAGGTAACCATGGCATTCCCCGGCGATGTCTACGCGGCCGACTGTTCGGCGCGTGACGCGCTCACGCTGATCGCGGGCAAATGGACGCTGCTGATCCTGCCCGCGCTGGCGGCGGGGCCGTTGCGCAACGGCGAGCTGCTGGCGCGCATCGGCGGCATTTCGCAGAAGGTCCTGACGCAGAATCTGCGCGAACTGGAGCGCAGCGGCCTGATCGAGCGCGAGGATTTTCGCGCGCGGCCCGCGCGCGTCGAGTATCGACTGACGCCGGTGGCGGAAACGCTGGTGGCGACGCTGATTGCGCTCGACCGATGGGCCGAGCGGCATTTTCCCGAACTCGACGCGGCGCGCGAGCGCTACGACGCCGAGTTGTGCCGCACGGCCTGACGGACGGCGGCGCGGTTCGGGGGAGGACAGGGAACGGGCCGGCGGGCCGCTCAGCGTGCGTCGATGAGCGTCGGCGCGCCGGCTTCCGCGGGCGCCGCATTGCCCGGCTGGCCGGTCGACGCGAACTCGATGATGCCGCCGCCGAGGCAGATCTCGCCGTCGTACAGCACCGCCGACTGGCCGGGCGTGACCGCCCATTGCGCGTCGCCGAAGGTCAGCGAGAAGCGCTCGCCGTCCGCCCGTGCGAACGAGCAGCCCGCGTCCGCCTGCCGGTAGCGGGTCTTCGCGCCGCACGCGAAGCCGTCGGCCGGCGGCTCGCCGGCGGTCCAGCTCACGTTGCCGGCGACGAGCCGGCGCGACAGCAGCCACGGATGGTCGTGGCCCTGCACGACGTACAGCGTGTTCGACGGGATGTCCTTCGCGGCGACGAACCATGGTTCGCCGCTGCCGTCCTTGCTGCCGCCGAGGCCGATGCCCTTGCGCTGGCCGAACGTATAGAACGCGAGGCCAATGTGCTCGCCGACCGTCTTGCCGTCGGGCGTCTTCATCGGGCCGGGTTTCGTCGGCAGATAGCGGTTCAGGAAATCGCGGAACGGCCGCTCGCCGATGAAGCAGATGCCCGTCGAATCCTTCTTCTTCGCGTTCGGCAGGCCGATCTGCGCGGCGATCTCGCGCACCTTCGTCTTCGGGATCTCGCCGAGCGGGAACATCGTCTTCGACAGCTGCGCCTGGTTCAGCCGGTGCAGGAAATACGACTGGTCTTTCGTATGATCGAACGCCTTCAGCAGTTCGAAGCGGCCGTCGCGCTCGCGCACGCGCGCGTAGTGGCCGGTCGCGATCGTTTCCGCGCCGAGCGTCATCGCGTGATCGAGGAACGCCTTGAACTTGATCTCGGCGTTGCACAGCACGTCCGGGTTCGGCGTGCGGCCGGCCGAGTATTCGCGCAGGAACTCGGCGAACACGCGGTCCTTGTATTCGGCGGCGAAGTTGACCGCCTCGACGTCGATGCCGATCAGGTCGGCGACCGACACGACGTCGATCCAGTCCTGGCGCGTCGAGCAGTATTCGCCGTCGTCGTCGTCTTCCCAGTTCTTCATGAACAGGCCGACGACGTCGTATCCCTGTTCCTTCAGCAGCCACGCGGTCACCGACGAATCGACGCCGCCCGACATGCCGACCACGACACGTCGTTTGCTCATTTGCTCACCATCTGACGATCGAATGCGTCCGGCCGCGGCGCGACCGAATGCGTATGCACGAAATCGAGCGGCACGCGCCGCCCGGCGAGATAGTCGTCGACGCAGCGCATCACCGCGGGCGAGCGGTGACGGTCGCTGCATGCGCGCAGCTCGTCGGCCGTCATCCACAGCGTGCGGACGATGCCGTCGTCGAGCGGGTGCCCGGGCAGCGGCTCGCCCGCCGCGCCGCAGAACGTGAAGCGCAGATAGGTGGCGCCTGCGTTGCCGGGGCGGTCGTAGTGGGCGAGGTACACGCCGACGAGCGCGTCGGGCGCGAACGGATGCGCGGTTTCCTCGAGCGTTTCGCGGATCACGGCGTCGGCGAGCGATTCGCCGGCTTCGAGGTGGCCGGCGGGCTGGTTGATGCGCAGGCCCGTCGAGGTTTCTTCCTCGATCACGAGAAAGCGGCCGGCGCGCTCGATGAGCGCCGCGACGGTCACATGCGGGGTCCAGATTTCGGGTTTCATGGGATCGCATTTTACCGGTTGCGCCCGGACACTGCCGGGTACGCCGCGATGGATGTTCCGACCCCGCTTGACCATCAGCGCGGACGGCGCGCATCTGTCAAGTGCTGCAACGCAACAGTGCCGCACGATCGTGCGGAAACTGCTGGCGCGGCCCCCGCTTTCGGTTAAAGTGCAGCGTTATAGCCGTTGCTCGTGAGCCGGTATGCAAGCCTGTCCGGCTCGCCGTCGCAGTAAGAATCGAATTAAAGAATTAATTACTGTAATGACTGGAGGAATCGACAATGCATATCGGAGTGCCTGCTGAAACGCGGGCGAACGAGGCGCGCGTAGCTGCGACGCCGGAGACCGTCAAGAAATACGCGGCCGCCGGCCACCGCGTGAGCGTGGCGAAGGGGGCGGGCGTCGCGGCCAGCTATCCCGACGCGGCGTACGCGGACGCCGGCGCCGAATTGACCGACCAGTCGGCCGCATTCGACGCCGACATCGTGCTGAAGGTCCAGGCGCCCACCGAAACCGAGATTCCATCGCTCAAGCGCGGCACCGTGCTGATCGGCATGCTCGATCCGTTCAACGGCGAACAGGCCGCGCAGCTCGCGGCGGCCGGCGTGACCGGCTTCGCGCTGGAAGCCGCGCCGCGCACCACGCGCGCGCAGAGCCTCGACGTGCTGTCGTCGCAGGCGAACATCGCCGGCTACAAGGCGGTGCTGGTCGCCGCCGAACTGTATCCGCGCTTCCTGCCGATGCTGATGACGGCCGCCGGCACCGTGAAGGCGGCGCGCGTGCTGATCCTCGGCGCGGGCGTCGCGGGGCTGCAGGCGATCGCGACCGCGAAGCGCCTCGGCGCGGTGATCGAGGCGTCCGACGTGCGGCCTGCGGTCAAGGAGCAGATCGAGTCGCTCGGCGCGAAATTCCTCGACGTGCCTTACGAAACCGACGAGGAGCGCGACGCCGCGCAAGGCGTCGGCGGCTACGCGCGGCCGATGCCCGCATCGTGGCTCGGCCGCCAGGCCGCGCTCGTGCACGAGCGCGCAAAGCAGGCCGACATCATCATCACCACCGCGCTGATCCCGGGCCGGCCCGCGCCGACGCTGATCTCGGTCGAGACCGTGCAGTCGATGAAGCCCGGCTCGGTGCTGGTCGACCTCGCGGCCGGCCGCGGGCCGGAATTCGACGGCAGGAAGAGCGGCAACTGCCCGCTGACCGTCGCCGATCAGGTGATCGTCCACAACGGCGTGACGATCGCGGGCCATACCAACCTCGCCGCGATGGTCGCGTCGGATGCGTCCGCGCTGTACGCGCGCAACCTGCTCGACTTCATGAAGCTGATCGTGAACAAGGAAGGCGCGCTGAACATCGACCTGACCGACGACATCGTCGCCGCGACGCTGCTGTGCCGCGACGGCGAAGTCGCCCGCAAATAACCGGAGGGGACCATGGAAGTCATCAATCACACGGTGATCAACGTGATCATCTTCGTGCTGGCGGTGTACGTCGGCTACCACGTGGTGTGGAACGTCACGCCCGCGCTGCACACGCCGCTGATGGCGGTGACCAACGCGATCTCGGCGATCGTGATCGTCGGCGCGATGCTCGCCACCGCGCTGACGGTCGGCACGGCCGGCAAGGTGTTCGGCACGCTCGCGGTCGTGCTCGCGGCGGTCAACGTGTTCGGCGGGTTCCTCGTCACGAGACGGATGCTCGAGATGTTCAAGAAGAAGGAGCCCAAGCGCATTGAAGGCTGCAAGGAGGGCGCGCGATGAGCATGAACGTCGTTACGCTCCTCTACCTGATCGCGTCGGTCTGCTTCATCCAGGCGCTGAAGGGGCTGTCGAACCCGAAGAGCGCCCGGCGCGGCAACCTGTTCGGGATGGTCGGGATGGCCATCGCGATCCTCACGACGGTCGCGCTGATCTTCAAGCAGGCCGCGTGGCTCGGCGCAAACCTGCCGCTCGGCCTCGGGCTCGTGCTCGGCGCGCTGGTGGTCGGCGGCACGGTCGGCGCGGTGGTCGCCGCGCGCGTCGAGATGACGAAGATGCCGGAGCTCGTCGCGGCGATGCACTCGCTGATCGGTCTCGCGGCGGTGTGCATCGCGTATGCGGTGGTGGCCGAGCCGGAAGCGTTCGGGCTCGTGCCGCAGGACGCGACGGTGTCGAACTTCATCCCGTACGGCAACCGGATCGAGCTGTTCATCGGCACGTTCGTCGGCGCGATCACGTTCTCCGGGTCGGTGATCGCGTTCGGCAAGCTGTCGGGCAAGTACAAGTTCCGGCTGTTCCAGGGCGCGCCCGTCGTGTATGCGGGGCAACACCTGATCAACCTGATGCTCGCGCTGGCGATGCTCGGCTTCGGCGCGCTGTTCGTGCTGACGCAATCGTGGCTGCCGTTCGTGATCATGACGGCGATCGCGTTCGTGCTCGGCGTGCTGATCATCATCCCGATCGGCGGCGCGGACATGCCGGTGGTCGTGTCGATGCTGAACTCGTACTCGGGGTGGGCGGCCGCGGGCATCGGCTTCTCGCTGAACAACGCGATGCTGATCATCGCGGGCTCGCTGGTCGGCTCGTCGGGCGCGATCCTGTCGTACATCATGTGCCACGCGATGAACCGCTCGTTCTTCAACGTGATCCTCGGCGGCTTCGGTGGCGAGGCGTCGGCGGGCGCTGCCGGCGGCGCGCAGGAGCAGCGGCCGGTGAAGTCGGGCTCGGCGGAGGACGCGTCGTTCATGCTCGGCAACGCGGAGACGGTCGTGATCGTGCCGGGCTACGGTCTCGCGGTGGCGCGTGCGCAGCATGCGCTGAAGGAGCTGACCGACAAGCTGGTCGAGAAGGGGATCGACGTGAAGTACGCGATCCACCCGGTCGCCGGCCGGATGCCGGGGCACATGAACGTGCTGCTCGCGGAAGCGGAGGTGCCGTACGAGATCGTGCACGAGATGGAGGACATCAACGGCGAGTTCGGCCAGGTCGACGTGGTGCTGGTGCTCGGCGCGAACGACGTGGTGAACCCGGCGGCGAAGAACGATCCGAAGTCGCCGATCGCGGGGATGCCGATCATCGAGGCGTACAAGGCGCGCACCGTGATCGTGAACAAGCGGTCGATGGCGGCGGGGTATGCGGGGCTCGACAACGACCTGTTCTACATGGACAAGACGATGATGGTGTTCGGCGATGCGAAGAAGGTCATCGAGGACATGGTGAAGTCGGTCGACTGATGCGCTTGCTTCGTCAAGCAGTCAGCCGGACCGAGACGGCCCGATCGGCATTGCGCCGATCGGGCTTTTTTCATGGCTTGACGATCCGTTCGATGCACGCGGCGATGGTGTCGCGCACGCGCACGATCGCCGGATCGCGCTGCGCGCTCGTGCGCCAGCCGATTTCCACCGGATAGCCCGGCAGCTCGACCGGGCATGCGACGCAGCGCAGCGGCGTCGCATGCGCGATCGCCCGCGCCGCATGCGCGGGGATCGTCGCGACGGCGTCCGTGCCGAGCAGCAGGTACGGCAGCACGGCGAAATGCGTGGTCGACGCGGCGACGCGCCGCTTGTGGCCGAGCGCGGCCAGCGCCTCGTCGACGATGCCGATCACGCCCCCCGACGACACCAGCAGATGGTCGCGCAGCAGATAGTCGGCGAGTGTCAGCGTCCTGACCGGCCGCGCGCCGGCGGCCGGATCGATCAGGCATGCATAGCCGCCGGCGGCGACCGACCGCCGGCTCAGCCCCGTCGCCGAAAACCCGCCCGACGCGATCGCGAGGTCGACGCCGTGCCGCAGCAGCGCGTCGCCGGCGATCCCGCTGTGCGTCTGCCGGAAGATCAGCCGGATGCCGGCCGCCTCCTTCGCGACCGCGGCGATCAGCGCGCTGCCGAGCGCGATCTCGAAGTCGTCCGACAGCCCGATCGAGATCGTGCGGCCGAGCCGGTCGCCGCTGTCGGCCGCGATCGCGAGGCTCTGCCGGCAGCGGTCGAGCGCATCGGACAGGAGCGGCTTCAGCTCGTCCGCGCGCGGCGTCGGCGCGAGCCCGCGGCCGGTGCGCACGAACAGCGGATCGGCGTAGAGCACGCGCAGCCGCGCGAGCGCCGCGCTGACGGCCGACTGCGTCAGGTCGAGCCGCAACGCCGCGCGGCTCGCGCCGCCTTCCTCGTACAGCGCCTCGAACACCTTCAGCAGGTTCAGGTCGATGCGAGAAATATCATCGCCGTTCATATCACTTATCGTTCCATCGATTTGATCGATGACATCTTATCGACAAAGATGGCGTCATTCCCATCACCGGAGACACCGTCATGTCCACCTCGGTCATCGCCGCGCTGCAGCTCGGCACATCGCCCGCCGGCACGCGCGCCACGCTCGACAAGATCCTCGGCTACGAAGCGGCGATCCGCGACAGCGGCGCATCGCTCGTGGTGCTGCCCGAAGCCGTGCTCGGCGGCTATCCGAAAGGCGAGATCTTCGGCACGCGGCTCGGCTACCGGCTGCCCGAAGGCCGCGACGCGTACGCGCGCTACGCCGCGCAGGCGGTCGACGTGCCGGGGCCGGAAACCGACGAGCTGGCCGCGCTGTCGCAGCGCACCGGCGCGAGCCTCGTGGTCGGCGTGATCGAGCGCGGCGGCAGCACGCTCTATTGCACGGCGCTGTTTTTCGATCCGCGCGACGGGCTCGTCGCGAAGCATCGCAAGCTGATGCCGACCGGCACCGAGCGGCTGATCTGGGGGCAGGGCGACGGCTCGACGCTGCCCGTCGTCGAGACCGCCGCGGGGCGGGCCGGCGCCGTGATCTGCTGGGAGAACCACATGCCGCTGCTGCGCTGCGCGATGTATGCGAAGGGCGTGCAGGTCTGGTGCGCGCCGACCGTCGACGAGCGCGACGTCTGGCAAAGCTCGATGCGGCACATCGCGCACGAGGGGCGCTGCTTCGTCGTGAGCGCGTGCCAGGTGCAGCCGTCGCCGCGCGCGCTCGGGATCGACGTGCCGGGCTGGGACCCGGAGCGGCCGCTGATCCGCGGCGGCAGCGTGATCGTCGGGCCGCTCGGCGACCTGCTGGCCGAGCCGCTGATCGGGGAAGAGGGGCTCGTCACCGCGCGCATCGATCTCGACGAGCTGGTGCGCGCGCGCTATGACTTCGACGTGGTCGGGCACTATGCGCGCGCCGACGTGTTCTCGCTGCACGTGGACGAACGGCCGAAGCGCGCGGTGGTGTTCGGGGAATGAGCGAACCGGCGGCGCGCGCGACTGTGTCGCGGCGTGCCGCCGCCCGGGCGCGTCAGCGCATCGGCGCTTCCGCGATCCGCATGTAATCCGCGATGCGGCGCCCTTCCATGTCCGGAAACTGCTCGTGCACGGTGATGTCGCCCATCCGCGCGATGTCGAAGGTGCGAAAGTCGTCGCGCAGCTCGCACCACGCGCCGATCGTCCAGCGCCCGCCCCAGTACACGAGCCCGAGCGGCCACACGCGGCGCTGCGTGTGCGCGCCGAGGCGGTCGCGATACGCGAAGCTGACGACGTGCCGCGTGTCCACCGCCTGGTGGATCGCATCGACCTTCGCGCAGAACGCCGCGTCGATGTGGAACGACGGCGCGAACACCGGCAGGCGGTCGAGCGCGGTGCGCTTGTCGGCCGGCATCGCCGACGCGATCTTCGCGAGCGCCGAGCGCGCGCCCCCCGCGAAGCGCGCGCCGCCCCACGTCTCGAGCATTCGCGCGCCGGCGGCGAGCGCCGCGAGCTCCTCCGCGGTGAAGGTGAGCGGCGGCAGGCTCGCGTTGCGGTTCAGCCGGTAGCCGATGCCGGCCTCGCCTTCGATCGGCACCCCTGACAACTGCAGGTCGCGCACGTCGCGGTACACGGTGCGGGGTGACACCGACAGCCAGTCGGCCAGTTGCTGCGCGGTCGTCAGGCGACGCCCGCGCAGCAGCTCGGCGATCTGGAACAGGCGATCGGCACGACGCGTCATTGCTGCACCTCGATTCCGTCAAAAGCGGCGACATCGCGATGATAGCGCCGCGCCCGCCGCCCGGTGGACGGCGTCAGTGGCATTTCGGCGCGTGCAGGCCGACGCGGTTGCCTTCGGTATCGATCAGGTACCCGATGTAACCGTAGTTGTTCGGCAGCTCGACGACCGACCCCTGCACGATGCCGCCCGCGCGCTTCGCGCGGTCGAGCGCCGCGACGACCGATTCGCCCGCGTTCAGGTAGACGAGCACGCCGGTCGCGCTCGGCTTCATCTGCTGCGGGTCGTAGACGATGCTGCCGCCGGTCGCCGACGCTTCGTGGCCGAACACGGCCATCGGCACGCCGCCGATCACGTCGCGATGCAGCGTCGTCTGCAGCACGGTTTCGTAAAAACGGATCGCGCGGTCGAAATCGAGGGACGGAATGTCGAACCATGCGATCGCACGTTGTTCCTGGGTTGCGGACGTCATGACCTGCTCCTTTTTACGTCTGATTTTGTCTGGGAAACCAGCGTTGCATTGCGCCGGGATTGCAGTGTGATCGAGGGCTACTGACAGCGTGCTGTCAGTAGCCTCGTCAGTCCTGACAGGCCACCGTCCGGTCGCGTCAGGAGCGGGTCATGCGGGGAAAGGCGTGGGTCGGCCGGGCGCGCGCCGGGAACGTCGGGACCACGGCGATCCGTCACGGGCGACGGTCCCGCGTCCGGTTCCGAGAGGGAGTGGGGGAATGCGCGGGGCCGTGCGGCCGGCCCCGGGGGCGGGCGGCGGCAGGCGCCGCCCGGTGTGTACGCGAACGCGCGGCGCTCAGGCGTCGCCGTCCTGCGCGGCCGGGCGCGCCTTCACGCTGCCCGCGATCAGGTCGAAGCGGAACAGCCGGCATTCGAGCGCGCCGTTGAAGAGCGGCGTCTTCGCCGATTCGCGCAGCCGGAGCTGGCCGGGCAGCGCGCGGTCGGACGTCAGCAGGAACGCCTGCCAGCCCGCGAAGCGCTGCTTCAGCGCATCGCCGAGCGCGTTGAAGAACTCGCTGTCCGGCGCATCGATGTGCGTGCGGCGGAACGCGTCGTCGTTGCCGCGATTGCGGCCCGTCTCGCGCGCGTCGCCGCGCGGGCCGCGGCCGCGCACTTCGATCCGCTCGCCGTACGGCGGGTTCGCGACGATGACCCCCGGCGCGTCGCACGGCGGCGTCATCGCGCGCGCGTCGACCTGCTTGAGCCACAGCGACGGCACGCCCGCGCGTTCGAGGTTCGCGCGCGCCTTCTCGAGCATGTCGCCGGAAATGTCGCTGCCGTAGACCAGCAGGTCGTCGCGCTTGCCGCGCGCCGCGCGCTTCGCGTCGAGCGCCGCAACCTTCAGGCCCTGCCACGCGGTGATGTCGTACTGCTTGAGCTTTTCGAAGCCGAACCGGCGCTCGACGCCCGGCGCCACGCCGAGCGCGATCTGCGCCGCTTCCGCGAGGAACGTGCCGCTGCCGCACATCGGGTCGTACAGCGGCGTGCCGGGCGTCCAGCCGGTCAGGCGCAGGATGCCGGCCGCGAGGTTCTCGCGCAGCGGCGCCGCACCCTTGTCGAGGCGCCAGCCGCGCTTGAACAGCGGCTCGCCGGACGTGTCGAGGTACAGCGTGCAGTCGGTGGCGGTCAGGAACGCGAACACGCGCACGTCGGGCGCGCCGGTGTCGATGCTCGGGCGTGCGCCGGTCTTGTCGCGCATCCGGTCGCAGATCGCGTCCTTCACGCGCAGCGTCGCGAACTCGAGGCTCTTGAGCGGCGACTTGATCGCGGTGATGTCGACGCGCAGCGTCTGCGTCGCCGCGAACCAGCGCTCCCACGGCTGCTCGAGCGCGAGCGCGTACACGTCCTGCTCGTTGCGGTACGGGCGGTGCGCGATCTTCAGCAGCACGCGGCTCGCGATTCGCGAATGCAGGTTCGCGGCCATCCCGGCGGCCCAGCCGCCCTGGAAATGGACGCCGCCCGGCACCTGCGCGCCCGCGGCGAACGGCGCGCCGTTCAGATGGCTGCCGGCGATCTCGGCCAGCTCGGCGGCAAGCGCCGCTTCGAGGCCACGGGGGCAGGGGGCGAAGAATTCGTACTGGGTGGGCGAGGACATAAGGCGGGGGAAGACGGACAAAAGTCCATTATTGTACGCGGCGCGGGCGGCAGGGCCGGCGCATCGTGCCGCGAGGGTCGCCGGCGGCCGGAAAAGGACGGTTTGACGGGGACGGCCGGCCGCCCCCCGTGGAATCTGCCCGGCGTGCGGCGGCGTGCGGCCCGACCTGGCAGGCCGCGCCGCGCGCCGCGCTCAGTGCGACTCCGACTGACCCGTGCGGGCCGTCGCGCCGGCTGCCGGCCAGACCAGCACCAGCGGATTCGCGAGCACCGCCCGGCCGATCGCGGCGACGAGCGCGCGCACCTTGGTCGGCCGCAGGCTGCGCGAGCGCACGGCCATCGTGAACGCGAGCGCGAAGCTCACCGCGACGTTGAGGATCGCCATGCTGAACACGCCCGCCGCCGCCCACCACAGCTCGGGCGAGCCGAGCGTGTCCCTGCCGAGCACGCCGAGCGCGATGCCGATCGAGCCCGCGGACAGCGTCACGTGACGCACCTCGAACGAAAACGCGATGGCGGTGACGATCGCCGGCACGAGGCCGAGCATCAGGCCGAGGCCGACGTTGCCGACCACGCCGGCGACGTTCGAGCGGCAGAAACGCGCGAGCTTCGCCGCGCCGGCCGCGCCGAGCGTGAGGCGCAGCCGGCGGTTGTACGCGAGCGCGTCGCCGACGCGATGCAGCACGAACCAGTTGTCCGCCCAGCCGGCGAGCAGGCTCGACGACCACAGCAGGACGCCCGTGAGCGCCGCATAGAACGGCGTCGGGCCGAGCAGCGAGAACGACTGCAGCGTCGCATGCGCCTTCTGCGGCGAGATCAGGTTCGCATGCAGCACGCCGCTGGAGAACAGCTGCACGAGCAGGCACACGGGCAGCACGACGAGCACGTTGCCGCAGATCGCCGCCGCCTGCGTGCGGATCAGCGCGATCACCGACGACACGAACTGCTTCACGCCGTCGTCCTGGGCCGTGCCGTCGAGCTCGCGCGCGAGCGTCGGCGCGGTCATCGCCGGCTGCTTGGTCGCGAGCGTGAAGTGCAGGAAGTGCATCACCATGAAGCTCGCCGCGTAGTTGATGCCGGCGAGCAGCCCTTCGAGCATCGACTGCAGGTGCACGCCGGTGATCGCGAACTTCAGGCAGACCGTCGCGACGGTGACGAGCCCGCCGCCCGCGGCCATCCGCAGCATCTTCAGGTACTCGGCGCGGCCGCGCGTGATGTAGTGCTCGCCGGTGTCCGCGTTGGTCTCGACGAGCTTGCGCGCGAACAGCGAGAAATTGCTGCGCACGAGGTGCGATACGCTCTGGCTGTTCTGGTTGGCGTCGACGAGCTCGGCCGTGAGGCGCGCCATCCCGCGCAGGTCGTCGCGCGCCATCCACGCGTTCAGCAGCATTTCCGCGCGCTGGATGCGCATCCGCATCCGCTCGACCTGGAACACGATGTCGACCGACACGCCGTTGCGGTACAGGTGCGCGAACACGTCGTCGACCGCGGCCCGGCATTCGTCGAGCAGCATGCGCAGGTAGTTGACCTCGTGCAGCAGCTTGCTCGGGTCGCCGCCTTCCTCGACCGCGGCGTGCGCGGTTTCGACCGCGAGCATCGCGCCCGTCAGCCGGTAGAACGGCTGCGCTTCGAGCGGCTTGGGCGCGTCGTCGTCGGACAGGCGGCTGCGCACGGTCTGCGACAGGCCGGTCGAGCTGATCTGGCAGGTCAGGTTGTGCAGCGCCGCGAGCAGGTCGCGAGACAGCGAGCCGGGCTCGTGACGCTCGTCGTCGGTCACGTCGAACGACAGCAGGTCGGCGAGGCGCGCGAGCAGGTCGTCGGGCAGCGCGCCGATCCACTGGGCGTCTTCCGGCGTCGGGAACATCAGCGTGAACAGCGCGGACAGTTCGCGGCGATTCGGCGCGGGCGGGATCATCGACGAGTCGAGCCGCTCGAACAGCGCGCCGAAGAAGCCCGAGTGCACGGGCATGCCCGCGTCGCACAGCAGCGAGATGCCGTCGCATTCGCGCAGGATGCCGCGCAGGGTCCGCGCGGCATGCGATTTCCACGCCGGGTTGCGGTCGAGCACGTGGAACAGGTAGCGCAGCCGCGCATGCGCGGGGAACGTGCGCGCGTCGTCTTCGCGTTCGGCGGCATCCTGCGCCGCGGCCTGCATCGCGCCGCTGCGGCGCAGCCAGTGCGCGAGCTCGATCAGCCATTCGCTGCGCTCGGCGTAGCGCGCATCGGCATCGGCGTGCGCCAGCAGCGCATCGAGCTGGTGGCTCGCACTGCGCGACGCGCGCCACTTCTTGATCAGGGTCGTCAGGGAACGAAACATAAACGGAATAGCGAAAGCCCTGGACGGGCGGGTTTCGGATGCGGCGACGGCTTGGATCACGGGCGTGGCTGGCCGGAACGCCTGGCAGGGCGCGGTGGCCCTAAGCGACCCGCAAGCGGTCCGCAAGAGTCCCGTTCGATGCGGCTCGCGTGGCGTCACGGGCGCGTGCGAAGGGCGACGCGGCTTGCCGGCGGCGCGGGCTGCCCCGGCGAAGGGCGCGATCGACGGCCGGCGCAAGCAGGGAACCTGCGTAGGATCGTCAATCAGTCTCAAAAATGCAAGCCGACCGGATTGCCTGTCGCCGGTTCACGCGGATTATGACAAAGAATGCAAGATCGGTTGGTCGCCGTGGGCCGCGCGTCATGCGGGGCGCGGCCCACGGCGCGGGGAGCCGGGCCCCGGCCGGCACGGCGCGGCGATGCGCGCGCACGTCGAAGGCGCACGCATGCCGTAGTCGCTGCCGGTTACGTCCCCGCTTTGCCGGTCGCGCCGGCTGCATCGCCGGGCGTCGGGTTCGCCGGGCACGGGACGAGCGGCGCGGCGGACTTGCCGCCGGAAGCCGTCGCGGCCGGCCCGCCACGCCGCGCGGCCAGCGCGCGCACGCCGGCGGCCGCCTGCGTCGCGATCGCGTCGAGCGCGCGCCGATGACCGGCGACGAGCGCGTCGTAGCCGTCGCCGACCGGCTCGGCGACGCTCGTGCGGCAGGTCATCACAACCTGCGTGCCGACCGCGCGCACGCTCCACACCGCGTCGATCGCCGCGCGCTGGCCGGGCCAGGATTCGAAGCGCTGCACGTTGACGCTGACCCGGTACACGGGCACGCCCGCCGGATACGCGGAATTCACGACGTCGATCGTGCCGAGCTGCGCGGCCAGGTCGTCGGACAGCGCGCGGCGGATCTCGTCGGCGGGCGGCGACGCCCAGCGCTCCAGCTCGAGCACGTCGACCTGCGCTGCGTTCTTCTGCACGACGAGCTGGCTCTTCGCGACCTGCTCGGGCACGCCGACGGACGGCACCTCGATCAGGAACGGCGGGTTGGCGGGCGCCGTGCGCACCGCGAGCGCCGCGTCGGCGGGGGTGAGCGTGTAGAACCGCGCGGGCGGCGAGCTGCACGCGGCGAGCGCCAGCGCGGCGAGTACCGCCGCCGCGCCGCTCGCGAAACCGTTCACGCGTGTCGTCATTGCTTGTCTCCTGGCTTGCCCTTGAGCAGCGATTCGGGGTGGCGCTCCAGATAGTCCGAGAGCGCGTTCAGCGATTGCAGCGTGCGCGTGAGTTCCTTCAGCGCGCCGCGCACGTCGGACTGCAGCGGCGAATCCTGCTGCAGCGTCGCCTCGGCGGCCGAGAAGGTCTGCTTCGCGGCCGACAGCGTGTCGCGCGCCTCGGGCGCGACCTGCGTGTCGAGCTGCTTGAACAGCTTGTCGGCGTTCGCGAGCGTGCTGTTCAGGTTTGCGCCGATCTGCTCGAACGGCACCTTGTCGAGCTTTTTCGCGATGTCGGCGACCACCACCTGCAGCTCCTCGAGCTCGTTCGGCACGGTCGGCAGCTCGAGCGGCTGGCGCGCCGGATCGATCTTCGCGGTCGCCGCCTTCGGGAAGAGGTCGAGCGCGACGTAGAGCTGGCTCGTCAGCAGGTTGCCGGTGCGCAGCTGGCCGCGCAGCCCGCGCTCGACGAGTCGCTCGACGATCCCGCGGCGGGCGGCCTCGCCCTTGCTCTGGGTCGTTTCGCGGAAGCGCTGGCCGAGCCGTTCCGGATAGATGTTCATCGTCACCGGCATTGTGAAGTTCTTCGCCTTCGGATCGTAGTCGATGCCGATGTTCGTGACCTCGCCGAGCACGATGCCGCGGAAGTCGACCGGCGCGCCGACCGCGAGCCCGCGCAGCGACTGGTTGAAGTTCATCACGACCTGCAGCGGCGGGCCGTCCGGCTCGCGCATCGCGTCGGCCTCGTCGGAGCCGAGGTGGAACACCGTGTTGTTCGGTGCGGTCGTGCCGTTCGTCTGGTTCGGCGGCGCCTGGAACGCGATGCCGCCGAGGATCACGGTCGCGAGCGACTGCGTGTTCAGCTTGAAGCCGCTCGAGTCGAGCCGCAGGTCGACGCCGCTCGCCTGCCACCAGCGCGAATTCATGCCGACGTACTGGTCGTACGGCGCGTTGACGAACACGTTGAAGGTCACGCCCGTGCCGTCCTTGTCGAGCGCGAAGCCGACCACCTGGCCGACCTGCACGCGCCGGTAGTAGACCGGCGAGCCGATGTCGACCGAGCCGAGCGACGCGCCGCGCAGCACGTACTGCGTGCCCTTCTGGTCGCCGGTGACGGCCGGCGGCGTCTCGAGGCCCGTGAAGTCGGTTTGCCCTTCAGGCGAGCGGCCGGCGTCGACGCCGATATACGCGCCCGACAGCAGCGTGCCGAGCCCCGACACGCCGGTCGCGCCGATCCGCGGACGCACGACCCAGAAGCGCGAGCCCTTGACCGCGAAGTCCTCGGCTTCCTTCTTGAGCTGCACGTCGACCAGCACGCGCGCCAGGTCCTTCGACAGCGAGATCGTCTTGACGATGCCGATCTCGACGTCCTTGTACTTGACCTGGGTCTTGCCGGGCTCGAGGCCCTCGGCGCTGCGGAAGCTGATCGTGATTTCGGGGCCGCGCTCGCGCACGGACTTGATCACGAGGCCGATGCCGATCAGCGCGGCGATCAGCGGCACGAGCCAGACGAGCGACGGCAGCCAGCCGCTCTTCGACGAGATCGCCGGATCGGGTGGCCGGGGCCGGTCGTGCTGCGGGCCTTGCGGACTATTCATGGTGTTTCCCTGAGGTTGCGACGGGATCCCAGATCAGGCGGGGATCGAACTGCATCGACGCCAGCATCGTGAGGATCACGACCGAGCCGAACGCGAGCGCGCCGGGGCCGGCCGTGATGGTGGCGAGCGATCGGAAGTGGACGAGCGCGACAGTGAGCGTCACGACGAAGATGTCGAGCATCGACCAGCGGCCGATGCGCTCGACGATCCGGAACAGGCGCGTGCGCTGCAGCGGCCGCCACGGCGAGCGGCGCTGCGCGCTGATCACGAGGATCACGAGCACGCCGAGCTTGAGCATCGGCACGAGGATGCTCGCGACGAACACGACGACGGCGAGCGGCCAGTCGCCCGATACCCAGAACAGGACCACGCCGCTCATGATCGTGTCCTGCTGCGAGCCGACGAGCGACGCGGTGCGCATGATCGGCAGCAGGTTCGCCGGAATGTAGAGGATCGCGGCCGCGATCAGCAGCGCCCAGGTGCGCGCGATGCTGTTCGGCGTGCGGAAATGGAGCGCGGCGCCGCAGCGTGCGCAATGCGCGTGTGCGCGCGTGCGGTCGAGCGGCTGCACGAGGCCGCACGTGTGGCAGCTGGCGAGGCCCTCGCGGGCGGCGGTCGGCGTCGTCATCGGCGGGGCGTCTCCGGCAGCGGCGCTTCGTCCTCGCGGAACCCGGCGCGCAGGTCGTCGGCGATGTCCCACAGCCTCTGCGGATCGAACATCAGCACGACCGCGATCATCAGCGTCAGCGCGGCGAACGCGAACAGCGCGGCTTCCGGCACGACGCGCGCGATCGTGACCATCTTCACGATGGTCACGACGATGCCGAGCATGAACACCTCGATCATCCCCCACGGGCGCACCAGCTGGATCGCGCGCAGCACGAAGTTGAACCCGGGCGGCACGTGCCCGCGCTGCATCGGGAACAGCAGGTACAGCAGCGCGGCCATCTCGACGAGCGGAAACAGCACGGTCGAGCAGAACACCATCACGGCGACGAGCGCCATGTCCTGGCGCCACAGCGATTCGATCGCGCCGAGCAGCGTCGTCTGCACGCGGTTGCCGTTCACGTCCATCTCGAGGATCGGGAACGCCTGCGCGATCACGAACGTGATCAGCCCCGCGAGCGCGAGCGCGCAGATCCGCTCGAGCTGGGCCGAGCTGCTGCGGTACAGCACCGCGTCGCAGCGCGGGCAATGCGCGACGTCGCGGCCGCTAAGACGCGGTTTGTGCAACAGTGCGTCGCATTCGTGGCAGGCAATCAGGTCGTTTCGTTGCATGGGGAAGGCGGTTGAGCGACGGCAGGGACACGCGTCGGCGGGGCCGGAACCCGCGCCAATCTTACCAAAACGCGCTTTTTGCGGTGTCAACACCGGGATCGGATGTGACCGGTCGGTCACGCCGGGAACGGGGCCGCGCGGGCGGCCGTGTCCGTGGTGAGAGTCCGCGCGCGACAAAAGGTTGCGGTAGCATGGCGCCCTTGGCATGCGTCGGACGATTGACGGCGCGGCCGTTTGCTGAATTGAGGAATCCATGGCATCGAATTCGCTGCCGGCCGCACCGGCCCGCTATACGAGCACCGCGATCGCGCTGCACTGGCTGATCGCGCTGCTGATCGTCTGCGGTTTCGCGCTCGGCTGGGTGATGACCGACATCCCCGGCTTCACGCCGACGAAGCTCAAGTATTTCTCGTGGCACAAGTGGATCGGCGTGACCGTGTTCGCGCTGGCGGCCGTGCGCGTGCTGTGGCGCGCGACCCACCTGCCGCCGCCGGCGCCCGCGGGCATGCCCGCGCTGCAGCGGATCGCCGCGCATGGCGTGCACATGCTGCTGTACGTGCTGATGATCGTGATCCCGGTGACGGGCTACCTGTACAGCTCCGCGTCGAACATTCCGGTCGTGTATCTCGGCATCGTGCCGCTGCCGCGCCTGATCGACCCCGATCCGGCGCTGAAGGAAACCTTCAAGACACTCCACGTGTCCTTGAATTACATTTTGCTTGCGCTCGTCGCGCTGCACGTGCTCGCGGTGGTCAAGCATCAGTTGTTGGACCGTGACGGCCTGCTGTCGCGGATGCTCCCCTCTGCCAAATGAAGGATCCCATGAAAGTGTCTTTCTCCCGCTCCGTACTGGCCGCATTCGCCGCGGCGTCGTTCGCCGCATCGGGCGCCGCGCATGCCGACGTCGATCTGGCGAAAAGCAAGGTGTCCGCCGTGTCGAAGCAGATGAACGTGCCGACCGAAGGCGTGTTCAAGAAATTCAGCGCGCAGGTCAAGTTCGATCCCGCGAAGGCCGCGCAGGGCAGCGCGCAGGTGGCGATCGACATTGCGAGCTACGACCTCGGCGACAAGATGTACAACGACCAGGTCGCCGGCAAGGACTGGTTCGACGCGAAGGCGTATCCGCAGGCGACCTTCCAGTCGACCGCGATCGCGCCCGCCGGCGGCAACAAGTACAACGTGACCGGCAAGCTGACGATCAAGGGCAAGACCGAGACGCTGACCGTGCCTGTCACCGTCACGCAGAGCGGCGCGACGCAGGCCTTCGACGGCGTGCTGCCGATCAAGCGCTCGGCGTTCAACGTCGGCACCGGCGAATGGAAGGACACGTCGATTGTCGCCGACGAGGTGCAGATCAAGTTTCATATCGTTGCCGCGAAGTAAGCGCGGCGGCGTGGCATCACAACCCGAAGCCGCACCGGCGTGCGGCGACGTTCCAAGGAGATTGAATTGAGCAAGCATCTGATGATCGCGGCGGGCGCGCTCGCCGCAGCCCTGTCGTTCCCGGCGTTCGCCGACGTGTCGACGTACCAGTTCGACCCGACCCACACGTACCCGAGCTTCGAGGCCGACCACTTCGGCGGCCTGTCCGTGTGGCGCGGCAAGTTCGACAAGTCGAGCGGCACGGTGACGCTCGATCGCGCCGCGAAGACGGGCACGGTCGACGTGACGACCCAGCTCGGGTCGATCAGCACCGGCAACACGAAGCTCGACGAGCACCTGCAGACGAACGAGTTCTTCGACGTCGCGAAGTACCCGGACGCGGTCTACAAGGGCACCGTGAAGTTCAAGGGCGACAAGCCGGCCGAGGTGGTCGGCAACCTGACGCTGCATGGCGTGACCAAGCCGCTGACGCTGAAGATCGATTCGTTCAAGTGCATGCCGCACCCGATGCTCAAGCGCGAAGTGTGCGGCATCGACGCGGTGGGCGAGTTCAACCGCGACGAATTCGGCCTCGACTACGGCAAGCAGTACGGCTTCAAGATGCAGACCAAGCTGCTGATCACGGCAGAAGCGGTCAAGCAGGACGCCGCCAAGCAGTAAGCCGGGCCGCGCCGGCGCCGGTCGCGCCGGCCGCCTGCGAGAAACCGCCGCGCTCCGTTGCCGGGCGCGGCGGTTTTTTATTGCGCGCCGCCGGCGCGCCGGCAGCGCAGGCGGGCCGTCTATAATCGCCCGAACCGTCGACGGCGGCGCGCGGGCCGCACCGCCGCGCGAATGCGAACGAACAACAAGGACAAGGAGATTGCCCATGCATGCCGCTGTCACGCCGTCTCGTTCCATCGCCTCGTCGCCGCGCGTGTGGCGCGCGGTCGTCGCCGCGTCGATCGGCAATGCGCTCGAGTGGTTCGACCTCGTCGTCTACGGCTTCTTCGCGGTGACGATCTCGAAGCTGTTCTTCCCGGCCGGCAACGACGCGGTGTCGCTGCTGTTCACGCTCGGCACGTTCGGCGTGTCGTTCTTCATGCGGCCGCTCGGCGCGATCGTGCTCGGCGCGTATGCTGACCGCGCGGGCCGCAAGGCGGCGCTGACGCTGTCGATCCTGCTGATGATGGCCGGCACGCTGATCATCGCGGTGCTGCCGACCTACGGCACGATCGGCGTCGCCGCGCCGCTGATCCTCGTCGCCGCGCGGCTGCTGCAGGGTTTTTCGGCGGGCGGCGAGTTCGGCAGCGCGACCGCGTTCCTCGCGGAGCACGCGCCGGACCGGCGCGGCTTCTTCGCCAGCTGGCAGGTTGCGAGCCAGGGCCTCACGACGCTGCTCGCGGCGGGCTTCGGCACCGTGCTGAACGCGCAGCTCACGGCCGCGCAGATGGCCGCATGGGGCTGGCGGATTCCGTTCTTCTTCGGGCTGCTGATCGGGCCCATCGCGTACTACATCCGCGCCAAGGTCGACGAGACGCCGGAATTCCTCGCGGCCGGGAGCGCCGAGCATCCGCTGCGCGACACGTTCGCGTCGCACAAGGCGCGCCTGGTTACGTCGATCGGCGTGATCGTGCTCGGCACCGTCGCGACCTATCTCGTGCTGTTCATGCCGACCTACGGCGTGAAGGAACTGGGCCTTTCGCCGTCGGCCGCGTTCGCGGCGATCCTCGTCGTCGGCGTGATCCAGATGGGGTTCGCGCCGTTCGTCGGCCACTGGTCGGATCGTTACGGCCGCGTGCGCGTGATGGTCGCGCCGGCCATCGGCATCCTCGTGCTGATCCATCCGGCGTTCGCGTATCTGGTCGCGCATCCGGGCTTCGGCGCGCTGATCGCGGTGCAGATCGTGCTCGCGTTCCTGATGACCGGCTATTTCGCGGGGCTGCCGGCGCTGCTGTCCGAGGTGTTTCCGGTACAGGCCCGCACGACGGGGATGTCGCTCGCGTATAACGTCGGCGTGACGATCTTCGGCGGCTTCGGGCCGTTCATCATCGCGTGGCTGATCCGCGCGACCGGGATGAAGACCGCGCCGAGCTTCTACCTGATGTTCGCGGCGGTGCTGAGCCTCGCGGCGCTGGTCGTGCTGCGCAGGCGGTTCGGGTTTCGGTGACGCGGAGGAGGGCGGTGCGCAAAAACAAAAAGACCGGTTCGAGAGAACCGGCCTTTTCCGTTTGCCGAAGCAGCGACGCGCTTACACCTGCGCGCCCGCGTTCGGATCGTCCGGATCGTGCGCGAGCTTCTTGTCCTTGATCAGGTCTTCGCGCTTGATGCCGAGCCACATCGCGAGCGAGCCCGCGACGAACACCGACGAGTAGATGCCGAACAGAATGCCGACCGTCAGCGCGAGCGCGAAGTAGTGCAGCGTCGGGCCGCCGAAGAAGAACATCGACAGCACCATCATTTCGGTCGACGTGTGCGTGATGATCGTGCGCGACATCGTGGTCGTGATCGCGTGGTTGATCACTTCCTGCACGGTCATCTTGCGTTCGCGGCGGAACGTCTCGCGGATCCGGTCGAAGATGACGACCGACTCGTTCACCGAGTAGCCGAGCACCGCGAGGATCGCGGCGAGCACCGCGAGCGAGAACTCCCACTGGAAGAACGCGAAGAAGCCGAGAATGATCACGACGTCGTGCAGGTTGGCGATGATACCGGCGACCGCGTACTTCCATTCGAAGCGGAACGACAGGTAGATCACGATGCCGATCACGACGCACGCGAGCGCGAGCAGGCCGTCGGTCGCGAGCTCCCGGCCGACCTGCGGGCCGACGAACTCGACGCGCTGCAGCGTGACGTCCGGGCTTTGCGCCTTCAGCGCGGTCATCACCTGGTCGCTCTGCTGCGCGGACGTGAGGCCCTGCTTGAGCTGCAGGCGGATCAGCACGTTGCGCGACGTGCCGAAGTTCTGCACCTGCGCGTCGGCGTAGCCGAGCTTGCCGAGCGTCGCGCGCACGGGCTCGAGCTGCGCGGCCTGCTGGTACTGGACCTCGATCACCGTGCCGCCGGTGAACTCGACGGACAGGTGCAGCCCGCGATGGAGCAGGAAGAACACGGCGGCGAGGAACGTGACCAGCGAGACCACGTTGAACACCAGCGCGTGCCGCATGAACGGGATGTCTTTACGGATGCGGAAAAATTCCATGATCGTCTCCGGGGCCTTATTGGGTCGAGCCCGGTTTCTTCGGCGGCAGGCCCGCCTGCGCGCGGTTGCGCAACTGCGGCTTGCCGGCGCGCGGCGCGTTGCCCTTCGCGGGCGCGGCGAGCTTCGCGGCGCGCGCGGTGTCGGTCGATTCGTCCGCGGCGTCGAACGACGCGGCGCCGGCGGTCACGCCTTCCGGCTTCCACACCTGGCCGATCGCGAGCGACTTCAGCTTCTTGCGGCCGCCGTACCAGAGGTTGACGAGCCCGCGCGAGAAGAACACCGCGGAGAACATCGACGTCAGGATGCCGAGGCAGTGCACGATCGCGAACGCGCGCACCGGGCCCGAGCCGAACGCGAGCAGCGCGAGGCCGGCGATCAGCGTCGTGACGTTCGAGTCGAGAATCGTCGCCCACGCGTGCGAGTAGCCGGCCTGGATCGCGAGCTGCGGCGGGTGGCCGGCGCGCAGTTCCTCGCGCACGCGCTCGTTGATCAGCACGTTCGAGTCGATCGCCATGCCGAGTGCGAGCGCGATGGCGGCGATGCCGGGCAGCGTCAGCGTCGCCTGCATCAGCGACAGCACCGCGACCAGCAGCAGCAGGTTCACCGACAGGCCGATCACCGAGATCATGCCGAACAGCATGTAGTACAGGGCCATGAACACGGCGATCGCGGCGAAGCCCCAGATCACCGAGTGGACGCCCATCTTGATGTTGTCGGCGCCGAGGCTCGGGCCGATCGTGCGTTCCTCGATGATGTCCATCGGAGCGGCGAGCGAGCCGGCGCGCAGCAGCAGCGCGAGGTCGGCCGCGGCCTGCGGGGTCGGCTGGCCGGTGATCTGGAAGCGGTCGCCGAGTTCCGACTGGATCGTCGCGACGGTCAGCACCTCGCCCTTGCCCTTCTCGAACAGCACCATCGCCATCGGCTTGCCGATGTTCTCGCGCGACACCGCGCGCACTGCGCGGCCGCCTGCCGAATCGAGGCGGATGTTGACCGACGGGCGCTGGTGCTCGTCGAAGCCGGCCGACGCGTCGATGATGCGGTCGCCGGTGAAGATCACGTCCTTCTTCAGCAGCACGGGCGCCTGGTTGCCCTGCGTGAACAGCTCCTCGCCCGGCGGCACGGGGTCGTTCGGGTTCGGGTGCGTGTTGATCGGATCGGCGAGGCGCGCTTCGAGCGTCGCGGTGCGGCCGATGATGTCCTTCGCCTTCGCGGTGTCCTGCACGCCCGGCAGCTCGACGACGATGCGGTCGCTGCCCTGCTGCTGCAGGATCGGCTCCGACACGCCGAGCTCGTTGACCCGGTTGTGGAGCGTGGTGAGGTTCTGCTTGAGCGCCGCGTCTTCGACGGCCTTCTGGACGGCCGGCGTGAACGTGCCGACCACCTGGACGCCGCCGCCGCCGGGCTGGGTTGCCCATTGCAGCTCGGTGACCGACGACGCGAGCACCTTGCGGGCGTCTTCGGCCGTCTGCGGATCGCTGAAGTTGACGACGACGGATTGATCGACGCGGCTCACGCCGCCGTCGCGGATGTTCTTGTCACGCAGCAGCGTGCGGGCGTCGGACGCGTCGGAATCGAGCTTCTTCGTCAGCGCGCCCGTCATGTCGACCTGCAGCAGGAAGTGGACGCCGCCGCGCAGGTCGAGGCCGAGATACATCGGCAGCGCGTGCAGTGCGGTCAGCCAGCGCGGCGACGCGCTCTGCAGGTTCAGCGCAACGACGTACTGCGGATCGTTCGGGTCGGCGTTCAGCGATTTCTGCAGCAGGTCCTTCACGCGCAGCTGCGTATCGGTGTCCTTCAGGCGCACGCGGATGTTCGCGTTGGCGGCCGTGTTCTCGAAGGTGACGTCGTCCGGCTTGATCTGCGCGGTCGTCAGCGCGGCTTCGACCTGGCTCAGCGTCGCCGAGTCGAGCTTGACCGTGGCCTTGCCGCTCGACACCTGCACCGCCGGCGCTTCGCCGAAGAAATTGGGCAATGTGTACAGAAAGCCGATGGCGAGCGCCACGACCATCACGACATATTTCCAGATTGGGTAACGATTCATGAGGGGGCCGAACGGGGTAGTTGGCTTGAAAGCGTCGCGTCCGGCGCCGCGGCGGCCCGCTTCTCGGGCGGGCGCGGCGCGGGGAGCCGGACGCTCGGACCAGGGCTTACAGCGACTTGATCGTGCCCTTGGGCAGAATGGTCGTGACAGCGGCCTTCTGCACGGTGATTTCGGTGCCTTCGGCGATCTCGACGCCGATGTAGGCTTCCGACACCTTGGTCACCTTGCCGACAAGCCCGCCGCTCGTGACGACCTCGTCGCCCTTGGCCATGGCCGAGAGCATGTTGCGGTGTTCCTTCTGACGCTTCATCTGCGGGCGGATCATGATGAAATAGAGCACGGCGAACATCAGGATGAGCGGCAGGAAGCTCATCAGGCTCGATTCGGCGCCACCCGCGGCACCTTGCGCGAAGGCATTGGAAATGAACGGCACGTTGGTCTCTCCGTAAGGGAAGATCGAAAATTAAGCCGGATATTCTACCACCGGCCCCAAGCCGCGACGGCGTGGCAAATGCGCTTTGGGATCAAGCTGTTAAAGCGGAAATCGGCGCCATTGCGGCTTGTTAAGAAAGGCAATTGTAATATTTGCCGGTCCGGGTCGATAGTTTTCCGGACTTTTTTTAGTACCCGTCTCAATCCGCGGGCCGCGCCGGCGTGTCGCGCGGCCCGCCGGCCCGTCAGTCGACGCCTCTCGCGCGGTCCTCCGCGAAGCGCTGGCGGAACGCGTCGAACGTGTGGGTCTCGATCGCCTCGCGGATCTCGCTCATCAGCTGCAGGTAGTAGTGCAGGTTGTGGATCGTGTTGAGCTGCGCGCCGAGGATCTCGCCGACGCGGTGCAGGTGGTGCAGGTAGCCGCGCGAGAAGTTCCGGCACGTGTAGCACGCGCAGCTCGGGTCGAGCGGCTTCAGCGAATTCTTGTGCGTCGCGTTGCGGATCTTCACGTCGCCGAAGCGCGTGAACAGCCAGCCGTTGCGCGCGTTGCGGGTCGGCATCACGCAGTCGAACATGTCGATGCCGTTGGCGACGCCGTCGACGAGGTCCTCCGGCGTGCCGACGCCCATCAGGTAGTGCGGCTTGTGCGCGGGCAGCTTCGGGCCGACGTGCCGCAGCACCCGCATCATGTCTTCCTTCGGCTCGCCGACCGACAGCCCGCCGATCGCGAGGCCGTGGAAATCCAGCTCGGCGAGGCCCGCGAGCGATTCGTCGCGCAGGTCCTCGAACATCCCGCCCTGGACGATCCCGAACAGCGCGTTCGGGTTGCCGAGCCGGTTGAACTCGTCGAGCGAGCGCTTCGCCCAGCGCAGCGACATCCGCATCGAGTCGGCCGCTTCCTTGTGCGTGGTCGGCACGCCGTTGGTCGCGTAGGGCGTGCACTCGTCGAACTGCATCACGACGTCCGAGTTCAGCACCTTCTGGATCTGCATCGACACTTCCGGCGACAGGAACAGCTTGTCGCCGTTGATCGGCGACGCGAACGTGACGCCGTCCTCGGTGATCTTGCGCAGGTCGCCGAGCGAGAACACCTGGAAGCCGCCCGAATCGGTCAGGATCGGCTTGTTCCAGCCCATGAAGCCGTGCAGGCCGCCGTGCGCGTCGATCGTGTCGAGGCCCGGGCGCAGCCACAGGTGGAACGTGTTGCCGAGGATGATCTGGGCCTTGATCTCGTGCAGCTCGCGGGGCTGGATCGCCTTCACGGTGCCGTAGGTGCCGACCGGCATGAAGATCGGCGTCTCGACGACGCCGTGGTTGAGCGTCACGCGGCCGCGCCGCGCGTGGCCGTCGGTCGTCAGCAGGTCGAATTTCAGGCCGTTGTGCGGGCGGATGTGGGCGTGCGTATCGTGATCGTGGGATGAGCCTTCGGTCATCGCTTTGTTCTCCTTGCCACCGGAAAACAGTCCGGCGCATGTTGGAAACACCGCCGGGATGCCGGCGGCGGTAAAAAAAATCGGATGCGCGCTACTGTAGCGCGCTGCGCAGGTGGCCGGCCGCATGCGGCCGGCGCGCGATGCTTACGCTTCCGGCGCGCTGCGCCGCGTGAGCAGCATCGCGTCGCCGTAGCTGAAGAAGCGGTAGCGTTGCTCGATCGCGTGCCGGTACGCGGCGCGGATCGTCTCGACGCCCGCGAACGCCGAAACGAGCATCAGCAGCGTCGACTTCGGCAGGTGGAAGTTCGTCACGAGCCGGTCGACCACGCGAAACGCGTAGCCGGGCGTGATGAAGATGTCGGTCTCGGCCTGCGTCGCCGCGAGCGGACAGCCCGCGGCGTCGGCGTCGCGCGCCGCGGCTTCGAGCGCGCGCATCGACGTCGTGCCGACCGCGATCACGTTGCCGCCGCGCGCGCGGGTCGCGGCGATCTTGTCGACGAGCGACTGCGGCAATTCGTACCACTCGCTGTGCATCTTGTGCTCGGCGATGTTGTCGACCCGCACCGGCTGGAACGTGCCCGCGCCGACGTGCAGCGTCAGCGTCGCGCGCTCGACGCCCATCGCGTCGAGCTTCGCGAGCAGCGGCTCGTCGAAGTGCAGGCCGGCCGTCGGCGCGGCGACCGCGCCCGGGTTGCTCGCGTAGACGGTCTGGTAGCGCGTCTCGTCGGTCGCGTCGGGATCGTGCTCGATGTACGGCGGCAGCGGCAGGCGGCCGTATTGCTCGATCAGCGTCAGGCACGGCGCCGGGAAATGCAGCGTGAAGAACGGTTCGACGCGCTCGCCGACCGTCACGTCGAACGCGTCGGCCAGCGTCAGCGTCGTGCCGGGCCCGGGCGACTTGCTCGCGCGGATCTGCGCGAGCGCGGTGTGGGTGCCCGTCACGCGCTCGATCAGCACCTCGACCTTGCCGCCGCTCGCCTTGTGGCCGAAGAAGCGTGCCTTCAGCACCTTGGTGTCGTTGAACACGAGCAGGTCGCCGGCCGCGATGCACGACGGCAGCTCGGCGAAATGGCGATCGACGAGACGGGCCGGCGCGGTCGTGTTGTCGACCTCGAGCAGGCGGCTCGCGGTGCGGTCGGGCAGCGCGGTTTGCGCGATCAGCTCGGGCGGCAGAATGAAATCGAAATCGGAAAGCGTGAGCATGCGGGCTGGTTCGAAGCGGCCGGCGCGCGCTGCCGATAGGCTAAAACGCGTAAATGGGGCGCGCGAGCCGCTATGATGGCGGAGTCGCGGCTTGGCCGGCGTCGCTCGTTCGGACGACGTGAAAGCCGCTATTGTACTTGCGAAGCCCTCTGCCGATCCGATGCCTGTGTCACCACGCCGTTCCACCGCCGCCGCCGTTGACGATTCCGCCGACCCGTTCGACGCGGGCGAGGCCGTGCCGCCCGCGCCCCGCACGGGGGCGCGCCGCGCGGCGCCGCGTCGTGGCGCGGACGGCCGGCTCGCGCAGCCGGCGGCGGCCGCGCCCGACGTGACGGCTGAGCCTGCTGCATCAGAGCCTGCCGCGGCCGAGCCGGCGGCCGCGCCGAAGCGCAGGAAGGCCGCGGCCGACAAGCCGGTGAAGACTGCCGACAAGCTCGCGAAGCTCGGCCTCACGCGCTCGATCGATCTCGTGCTGCACCTGCCGATGCGCTACGAGGACGAGACCACGCTCACGCCGATCGACGCGCTGCTGCCCGGCGGCATCGCGCAGACGGAAGGCGTCGTGTTCGACAACGAGGTCGCATACCGGCCGCGCCGCCAGCTCGTCGTGAAGATCCAGGACGACGACGGCGCGCAGCTCGTGCTGCGTTTCCTGAATTTCTACGGCTCGCAGGTCAAGCAGATGGCCGTCGGCCAGCGGCTGCGGGTGCGCGGCGACGTGCGCGGCGGCTTCTTCGGGATGGAGATGGTGCATCCGGCGGTGCGGGTCGTCGACGAAAACGCGCCGCTGCCGCAGGTGCTCACGCCGGTCTATCCGAGCACGGCGGGCGTGTCGCAGGCGTACCTGCGCAAGGCGATCGAGAACGCGCTCGAGCGCACGCCGCTGCCGGAGCTGCTGCCGCCCGAGATCGACCGCACGTACCTGCAGCCGCTCGACGTGCCGTCGCTCGCGGACGCCGTGCGGATCCTGCATCACCCGGGCGTCGACTCGGACGAAGCCGCGCTGATGGACGGCTCGCATCCCGCGTGGACGCGCATCAAGTTCGACGAGCTGCTCGCGCAGCAGCTGTCGCTCAAGCGCGCGCACGAGGAGCGCCGCACGCGCGCCGCGCCGGCGATGCCGCGCCGCGCGGCGGGCGACGCCGGCGCGTTGACGACGCGGCTCTACGCGGCGCTGCCGTTCACGCTGACGGGCGCGCAGGCGCGCGTCGTCGACGAGATCGCGCACGACCTGACGCTGCCGCACCCGATGCAGCGCCTGTTGCAAGGCGACGTCGGCAGCGGCAAGACCGTGGTCGCGGCGCTCGCGGCCACGCAGGCGATCGACGCCGGCTACCAGGCCGCGCTGATGGCGCCGACCGAAATCCTTGCGGAGCAGCATGCGCGCAAGCTGCGCGGCTGGCTCGAGCCGCTCGGCGTGTCGGTCGCGTGGCTCGCGGGCAGCCTGAAGGCGAAGGAAAAGCGCGCGGCGATCGAAGCCGCCGCGCTCGGCACCGCGCAGCTCGTGATCGGCACGCACGCGATCATCCAGGATGCGGTCGAGTTCGCGCGGCTCGGCCTCGTGATCGTCGACGAGCAGCATCGCTTCGGCGTCGAGCAGCGCCTTGCGCTGCGCGCGAAGGCGGCGAACGCCGCGGACGGTGCGCAGGGTTTCCAGCCGCACCAGCTGATGATGTCCGCGACGCCGATCCCGCGCACGCTCGCGATGACCTACTACGCGGATCTCGACGTGTCGACGATCGACGAATTGCCGCCGGGCCGCACGCCGATCCTGACGCGCCTCGTCGGCGACGCGCGGCGCGAAGAGGTGATCGCGCGGGTGCGCGAGGCTGCGCTGACGGGCCGCCAGGTCTACTGGGTCTGCCCGCTGATCGAGGAAAGCGAGACGCTGCAGCTGCAGACGGCCGTCGAAACCTACGAGACGCTCGTCGCCGCGCTGCCCGAGCTGAAGGTCGGGCTCGTGCACGGGCGCCTGTCGACCGCCGACAAGGCGACGGTGATGGACGCGTTTACGCGCAACGAGGTGCAGCTGCTCGTTGCGACGACGGTGATCGAGGTCGGCGTCGACGTGCCGAACGCGTCGCTGATGGTGATCGAGCACGCGGAGCGCTTCGGCCTCGCGCAGCTGCACCAGCTGCGCGGCCGGGTGGGGCGCGGCACCGCGGCGTCGGTGTGCGTGCTGCTGTACAGCGGGCCGCTGTCGCTCGCGGGCCGCGCACGGCTGAAGACGATGCGCGAGACCACCGACGGCTTCGAGATCGCGCGGCGCGACCTTGAGATCCGTGGGCCCGGGGAATTCCTCGGCGCGCGCCAGTCGGGCGCGGCGATGCTGCGCTTCGCGAACCTCGAAACCGACGGCTGGCTGATCGAGCCGGCCCGCGAAGCGGCGGCGCGGCTGATCGCCGCGTACCCGGACGTCGTCACGCAGCATCTCGCGCGCTGGCTCGGCGCGCGCGAGCAGTACCTGAAAGCGTGATGGCAGATTGAGGGCCGGATTTAAAAACGCCGTTTTGCGTGTCGCGATGCGGAGAAACTTGGCGAACCGGTGCCACAGGGTGTATAAAATAAACCTATCGCCTGTATATATTTGATTGACCCGCAATGACACTGACTGAACTGAAATACATCGTCGCAGTCGCGCGCGAGCGGCATTTCGGCCGCGCGGCCGAAGCGTGCTTCGTGAGCCAGCCGACGCTGTCGGTGGCGATCAAGAAGCTGGAAGACGAGCTCAACGTACAGATTTTCGAGCGCGGCGCGAGCGAAGTGAGCGTCACGCCGATCGGCGACCAGATCGTCACGCAGGCACAGCGCGTGCTGGAACAGACCTTCGCGATCAAGGAGATCGCGAAGCAGGGCAAGGACCCGCTCATCGGGCCGTTCCGGCTCGGCGTGATCTATACGATCGGACCGTACTTGCTGCCGACGCTCGTCAAGCAGATGATCCAGCGCGTGCCGCAGATGCCGCTGATGCTGCAGGAGAACTACACGCTCAAGCTGCTCGAACTGCTGAAGCAGGGCGAGATCGACGCCGCGATCATGGCGCTGCCGTTCCCGGAAACGGGGCTGATGGTGCGGCCGCTGTACGACGAGCCGTTCGTCGTCGCGCTGCCGGCCGGCCATCCGTGGGAGAAGCGCCACCAGATCGACGCGGAGGATCTGAAGCAGGAGACGATGCTGCTGCTCGGCAACGGCCATTGCTTTCGCGATCACGTGCTCGGCGTGTGCCCGGAACTGATGCGCTTCTCGCAGACGGCCGACGGCATCCAGAAGACCTTCGAGGGCTCGTCGCTCGAAACGATCCGCCACATGGTCGCGAGCGGCGTCGGCATCACCGTGCTGCCGCGGATGTCGGTCACCGAGATCGGTCCGCGCGCGAACGGCCCGGACGCCGAACTGCTGTCGTACGTGCCGTTCAACGAGCCGGTGCCGGACCGCCGCGTCGTGCTCGTGTGGCGCAAGAGCTTCACGCGGATGCCCGCGATCGACGCGATCAGCGAGGCAATCGCCGCGTGCGAACTGCCGGGCGTCGCGAAGCTCGACATGCCGGCGACGATGAACTGAGCGGGCGCGGCCCGTGGTCGCAGTTCAGGGGCGGGGCCTTGCGGCCCCGTTTATTTTTGTCTATCGTATAGATGAAATTTATTGATTTCAAAAAATCAATAGCAATGTATAGAATCCTCTGCATGGATCGAGCGGCGCCGCGCACTGGCCCGCATGTTCAATGCAAGCGTCAAAGGAGGATGTCATGATGCACTCGGTCATGCAGCACGCGCAGCGGAACATCCCGTCGCGCGGAAAGGTCGTCGTTCGCGCCAGGGCCGCGATCCGGAGCTTGCGCCCGATTGCGTTCGCCTACCTGGCGGAGCGCACGTACGGCGGCTGAGCGCGCCGCCCGGCCCGGCATCGATTCCGGCATCACGTAGTACACGGGAGAGGGTCTCCTGTTTTTTTCCCCGCAGTGACCGTCCGCCGACGGTGCCGGTTTCCGGGCCGAGCAGGCGGACGCAGATGATCATAGGAGAAGACGCATGTCGACTGAAAGCAAGTGCCCGTTCCATCACGCCGCAGCCGGCGGCACGTCGAACAAGGACTGGTGGCCCGAACAGCTGAACCTGAACATCCTGCACCGGCATGCGTCCGTGTCCGATCCGATGGACGCGGATTTCGACTATGCCGAAGCATTCGGGAAGCTCGATCTCGCGGCGCTCAAGCAAGACCTCCGCGCGCTGATGACCACGTCGCAGGACTGGTGGCCGGCCGACTTCGGCCACTACGGCGGCCTGTTCATCCGCATGGCGTGGCACAGCGCCGGCACGTATCGCACGGGCGACGGCCGCGGCGGCGCGGGCGGCGGCCAGCAGCGCTTCGCCCCGCTCAACAGCTGGCCCGACAACGGCAACCTCGACAAGGCGCGCCGGCTGCTGTGGCCGATCAAGCAGAAGTACGGCCGCAACATCTCGTGGGCCGACCTGATGATCCTCGCCGGCAACGTCGCGCTCGAATCGATGGGCTTCAAGACCTTCGGCTACGCGGGCGGCCGTGCGGACACGTGGGAACCGGACGACGTGTACTGGGGTGCGGAAAAGATCTGGCTGGAGCTGAGCGGCGGCCCGAACAGCCGCTACTCGGGCGACCGTGATCTCGAGAACCCGCTGGCCGCCGTGCAGATGGGCCTGATCTACGTGAACCCGGAAGGCCCGGACGGCAACCCCGACCCGATCGCCGCGGCGCGCGACATTCGCGAGACCTTCGCGCGGATGGCGATGAACGACGAGGAAACCGTCGCGCTGATCGCGGGCGGCCATACGTTCGGCAAGACCCACGGCGCGGGTCCCGCGTCGAACGTCGGCGCCGAGCCGGAGGCTGCGGCCATCGAGGAGCAGGGGCTCGGCTGGAAGAGCAGCTACGGCACCGGCAAGGGCAAGGACGCGATCACGAGCGGGCTGGAAGTCACGTGGACGACCACGCCGACGCAGTGGAGCAACAACTTCTTCGAGAACCTGTTCGGCTACGAATGGGAGCTGACGAAGAGCCCGGCCGGCGCGCACCAGTGGGTTGCGAAGGGCGCCGACGCGGTGATTCCGGACGCGTTCGACCCGTCGAAGAAGCACCTGCCGACGATGCTGACGACCGACCTGTCGCTGCGCTTCGATCCGGCGTACGAAAAGATCGCGCGACGCTTCTACGAGAACCCGGACCAGTTCGCCGACGCGTTCGCCCGGGCGTGGTTCAAGCTGACGCACCGTGACATGGGCCCGCGCGCCCGCTATCTCGGCCCGGAAGTGCCGGCTGAGGCGCTGCTGTGGCAAGACCCGGTTCCGGCCGTCGACCACACGCTGATCGACGCCGCCGACGTCGCGGCGCTGAAAGGCAAGATTCTCGCGTCGGGGCTGTCCGTGTCGGAGCTGGTGTCGACCGCGTGGGCGTCGGCGTCGACGTTCCGCGGCTCCGACAAGCGTGGCGGCGCGAACGGCGCGCGCATTCGCCTCGTGCCGCAGAAGGACTGGGAAGCGAACCAGCCCGCGCAGCTGGCGAAGGTGCTGGCGACGCTCGAAGGCATCCGCGGCGCGTTCAACGACGCGCAGACGGGCGGCAAGCAGGTGTCGCTCGCGGACCTGATCGTGCTGGCCGGCGCCGCGGGCGTCGAGCAGGCTGCGAAGAACGCGGGCCAGACGGTGACGGTGCCGTTCGCGCCGGGCCGCACGGACGCGTCGCAGGAGCAGACCGACATCGAAGCGATGGCGGTGCTCGAGCCGCCCGCGGACGGCTTCCGTAACTACCTGAAGGGCAAGTACCGGGTGCCGGCGGAGGCGCTGCTGGTCGACAAGGCGCAGCTGCTGACGCTGACCGCGCCGGAAATGACGGTGCTGCTGGGCGGGCTGCGCGTGCTGGGCGCGAACGTCGGGCAGAGCGCGCATGGCGTGTTCACGGACCGGCCGGAGGCGCTGACCAACGACTTCTTCGTGAACCTGCTCGACATGGGCACGGAGTGGAAGCCGGTCTCGGCCGACAACGACGTGTTCGAAGGGCGCGATCGCGCGACGGGCAAGGTGAAGTGGACCGGCACGCGCGTGGACCTGGTGTTCGGCTCGCACTCGCAGCTGCGGGCGCTGGCCGAGGTCTACGGCAGCGCGGATGCGCAGGAGAAGTTCGTGCGCGACTTCGTCGCGGTCTGGAACAAGGTGATGAACCTCGACCGCTTCGACCTCGCGTAATCGCGACGCATCGCTGTTGACGCACTGACAGCGGGAAACGGCCGGTCGCGAGACCGGCCGTTTTCGTCTGAGGGATGGGTTTTGTGGTTCTCTTTGAAGGAGTAACGACCATGACGCAATTGATGCTGGATAGGCGCGTCGCGCTCGCCGCGCCGGTGACGCGCGCGCCCGCCGCCGCGCTGCGGCGCTTCGTCGGTTTCGCGATCGCCGGCAGCGGCGCGGCCGTGCTGGTCGCGCAGGCGCTGCACCACGTCGCCGCCGTCGCGGCCGGTTGAGCGCGCGAACCGGTTTCGCTCAAGGGGACCGATCACGATCCCCGCTGCGCAGGCGCCGGGCGCGAGCCGCCCCGACATGACGCGAACTGCCGCCCGGCTCTAAAATGCCGGGGTTATCTTCCCGGTGCTTCGCCATGCTCGCCCGCTTTCCCCTTTATCTACGGCTCGTCCGGATGGACAAGCCGATCGGCAGCCTGCTGCTGCTCTGGCCGACGCTCAACGCGCTGTGGATCGCGTCGAACGGCCAGCCGCGCTGGTCGCTGCTCGTGATCTTCGCGCTCGGCACGCTGCTGATGCGTTCGGCCGGCTGCGCGATCAACGACTACGCCGACCGCGACTTCGACCGTCACGTGAAGCGCACGGCCGACCGTCCGCTGACGTCCGGCAAGATCCGGGCGTGGGAAGCGATCGCGATCGCGGTCGGGCTGGCGCTCGTCGCGTTCCTGCTGATCCTGCCGCTCAATACGCTGACGAAAGAGCTGTCGGTCGTCGCGGTGATCGTCGCGGGCACCTATCCGTTCATGAAGCGCTTCTTCGCGATCCCGCAGGCGTACCTGGGCATCGCGTTCGGCTTCGGCATCCCGATGGCGTTCGCGGCCGTGCAGGACACGGTGCCGATGCTCGCGTGGGTCATGCTGATCGCGAACGTGTTCTGGTCGGTCGCCTACGACACCGAATACGCGATGGTCGATCGCGACGACGACATCAGGATCGGCATCCGCACGTCGGCGCTCACGTTCGGCCGCTTCGACGTCGCGGCGGTGATGGCGTGCTATGCGGTCACGCTCGGCATCTACGTGTGGGTCGGGCTGACGCTCGGCTTCGGCCTCGTCTACTGGGCGGGGTGGGCGGCTGCGGCGGGCTGCGCGGTGTATCACTACACGCTGATCAAGGATCGCGAGCGGATGCCGTGCTTCGCCGCGTTCAGGCACAACAACTGGCTCGGCGGCGTGCTGTTCGTCGGGATCGCCGCGCATTACGCGGTGGCCGGGCTCTGAGCGCCGGTAACGGCGGCGCATCCTGCGCCGGAAAAGAGAAAGCGGCCTGCGGGCCGCTTTTCTGTTTGCGCGAAGGGTTGAGCGGGTGCGGAGCCGCAACCGCCCCGCACGTTCCGCTCAAGCGCGCCCGAGCTCGTCGCCCATTTCCTTCGCGCGCGCCTCGGCCGCGAGCGCGCCGCGCACGATCGCTTCCTTGACCCCCTGCGCGTCGAACGACGCGAGCGCGGCCGCCGTCGTGCCGCCCTTCGACGTCACGCGCTCGCGCAGCACGCTGGCCGGCTCGCCGGATTGCGCGGCGAGCTGCGCGGCGCCCGTGAACGTCGCGACCGCGAGCGCGCGGCCCTGCTCGTCGTTCATCCCGAGGCGGCGCGCCGCTTCCTGCAGCGCTTCGATGAAATAGAACACGTATGCGGGGCCGCTGCCCGAGATCGCGGTGACCGCGTCGAGCTGCGACTCGTCGTCGAACCAGACGATCTCGCCGACCGCGCCGAGCACGTTCGACGCCAGTTCGCGGCCCGCCGCATCGACGCCCGGCAGCGCGGCGAGACCCGTCACGCCCATGCCGACGAGCGCCGGCGTGTTCGGCATCGTGCGCACGACGCGCGGATAGTCGCCGAGCCAGCGCGCCAGGTCCGCGCCGCGGATGCCGGCCGCGATGCTGATCACGAGCTGCGAGGTCAGGTGCGGCGCGAGCGCCTGCGCGACGTCCTTCAGCACTTGCGGCTTGACCGCGAGCACGATCGCGTCGTAGCCGGCGACCGCCGCGTCGACCGCCGCGCCGGTGCGGATGCCGAATTGCTGCGCGGCGCGCGCGCGCACGTCTTCGTTGACGTCGATCGCGTACAGGCCGTCCGCGCCGACGCCGCGCTTGACGAGGCCGCCGATCAATGCCGCGGCCATGTTGCCGCCGCCGATGAATGCAATCTTCATGATGTCGGGAATGAGAAGTGGATCAATGGGAATAGTCGCGCGCGCCGAAGATCGCGGTGCCGACCCGCACGATCGTCGCGCCTTCGAGCACGGCCGCCTCGAGATCGGCGGACATGCCCATCGACAGCGTGTCGAGCGGCAGCCCGTCCGCGCGCAGCGCGTCGAACAGCGCCCGCAGCGCGCGATGCGGCGCGCGCTGCGCTTCGGCGTCGCCCGCGGGTTCGGGAATCGCCATCAGGCCGCGCAGCCGCAGCGACGGCAGCGCGGCCACCGCGTGCGCGACCTCGGCGACGTCAGCCGGCGCGACGCCGCTCTTCGACGCCTCGCCGCTGATGTTCACCTGCACGCACACGTTGAGCGGCGGCAGGTGCGCGGGCCGCTGCTCGGCGAGCCGCTGTGCGATCTTCAGCCGGTCGATCGAATGCACCCAGTCGAAGCGCTCGGCGACGGGGCGCGTCTTGTTCGACTGCAGCGGTCCGATGAAATGCCATTCGAGCGCCGCGCGCAGATCGGCGAGTGCGTCGATCTTGTCGATCGACTCCTGCACGTAGTTCTCGCCGAACGCGCGCTGGCCGGCTGCGTGCGCGGCGCGCACCGCATCGGCGGGAAAGGTCTTCGAGACGGCGAGCAGCGTGACGGCGGCGGGGTCGCGCCCGGCCGCGCGGGCGGCGTCGGCGATGCGGCGGTGGACGGATTCGAGGTGAACGGCGAGATCGGACATGACGGGCGCGAGAGCAGGCACTGGAGCGGTCGCGCCGCCGACGCGCGGCGCTTCGATGCGCATCATTATACGGACGCAGTGCCCGTTAGCCGTACAGCAGGTGCTCGACCAGCTGGACCCAGTGCGCGACCGGAATCGGCGTGCCGCTTTGCAGGTGCGCGATGCAGCCGACGTTCGCGGAGACGATCATCTGCGGCTCGAGCGCCTGCAGCTTCGCGAGCTTCTGCTTGCGCAGCTTGTACGACAGCGACGGCTGCGTCAGCGAATAGGTGCCGGCCGAGCCGCAGCACAGGTGGCTGTCGGCAGGCAGGCGCACGTCGATGCCGAGCGTCTCGAGCAGCCGCTCGACCTTGCCGCGCGATTGCTGGCCGTGCTGCAGCGTGCACGGCGGGTGGTAGGCGACGGTGTGGATCGCGCGGCGCCGCGCGAGCGTCGCGAGCTCGGCCTCGAACGCGAGCAGCACGTCGGACACGTCGCGCGTCAGTGCAACGATGCGCTGCGCCTTCTCCGCATAGGCCGGATCGTCGCGCAGCAGGTGCGCGTATTCGAGCACCGTCGCGCCGCAGCCGGACGCGTTCATCACGATCGCCTCGGCGCCCTGTTCGACGTAGGGCCACCAGGCGTCGATGTTGCGGCGCGCGTCGTCGAGCGCCTCGTCGTGATAGTTCAGGTGCAGCCGGATCGCGCCGCAGCAGCCGGCCTCGGGCGCGACGATGGTCTCGACGCCGAGCGCGTCGAGCACGCGCGCGGTCGCGATGTTGATGTTCGGCAGCATCGACGGCTGCACGCAGCCGGCCAGCATCAGCATCTTGCGGGGATGGGTGCGGTTCGGCCATTCGAGCAGCTTCGTGCGCGGCGGCACCTTGTCGCGCAGGCGCTTCGGCAGCAGCGGCCGCACGTGCTGGCCGAGCCGCATCACCGGCGAGAACAGCGCGCTGTTCGGCACGAAGCTCGCGAGCGCGCGGCGCACGAGCCGCTGCGACAGCGGGCGCCGCACCTGCGCCTCGACGTGCTTGCGGCCGATCTCGACGAGGCGGCCGTACTGGACGCCGGACGGGCAGGTCGTCTCGCAGCTGCGGCACGTGAGGCAGCGGTCGAGATGCTGCTGCGTGCTGCGCGTCACGGGTGCGCCTTCGACCATCTGCTTGATCAGGTAGATGCGCCCGCGCGGGCCGTCGAGCTCGTCGCCGAGCAACTGGTAGGTCGGGCAGGTCGCGGTGCAAAACCCGCAATGCACGCACTTGCGCAGGATCGCGTCGGCTTCGTCGCCGTCGGGCGTATTGCGGATGAAATCGGCGAGGTTCGTCTGCATCGAGCCCTCAGAGATCGGGGTAGAGCCGGCCGCGGTTGAAGATGCGCGCCGGATCGAACGCCGCCTTCAGCCCGCGGTGGATTTTCATCAGCGGCGCGGGGAGCGGCGTGAACACGCCGGCGCTGCGGTCGTACGATTCGCCCGCGCGGAACAGCGTCGCATGGCCGCCCGCCTGTTTCGCGCTCATGCGGACGGTCTGCGCATCGGCGTCGGTGATCCACCAGCGCTGTGCGCCGCCCCATTCCATCAGCTGGGTGCCCGGCAGGTGCATCGGCTCGGTGATGCTCGGCAGCGACAGGCGCCACAGCGCGAAGCCCGGCGGAATGCCGTTGAAGAACGGATCGGTGTGTTCGCGCAGGCCGGCCCAGAAGCGCTCGGCTTCGACCGCGTCGACGACTTCGCCGCCGAGCAGCGTCTTCGCGGTCTTCACCGCGGCCTCGGCGCCGGACAGGCGCAGCACGAGGGTGCCGTTGCGCCACGCGCTCGCGCTGACGGGCAGCGGGTGGCCGCCCCATTCGTTGAGCTTGCGCACCGCATCGGTCGCGCTCATCTCGAACTTCAGCGTGATTTCGGCGACGGGCACCGGCAGCACCTTGATCGACAGCTCGAGCATCAGCCCGAGCGTGCCGAGCGAGCCGGCCATCAGTCGCGACACGTCGTAGCCGGCGACGTTCTTCACGACCTGGCCGCCGAACCGCAGCACTTCGCCGCGGCCGTTCATCAGTTCGACGCCCAGCACGAAGTCGCGCGGCGCGCCGCAGGTTGCGCGCCGCGGGCCGGCGAGCCCCGCCGCGACGCAGCCGCCGACCGTGGCCGCGCGGCCGAAATGCGGCGGCTCGAACGGCAGCATCTGGCCGCGCTCGCCGAGGATGGCTTCGAGCTGCGCGAGCGGGGTGCCGGCGCGGGCCGTGACGACGAGTTCGGCCGGGTCGTACGACACGATGCCGTGAAACGCGCGCGTGTCGAGTATCTCGCCCTCGAGCGCCTGGCCGTACCAGTCCTTGGTGCCGCCGCCGCGCAGGCGCAGCGGCCGGCCGTCGGCGCTGGCCGCGCGAACGCGCTCGGCCCATCCGGCGACGATGTCGTCCTCTTCCATGATCGGTTGTCGTTTCGTCTCGTGTCGTTGTCCGGTCGATTGTACCGGGGTCGCGCGAATGCACATCGCGACTATCCCTAAGCCCGGATCCGGCGGCACGCAGCCACGCCGCCGGAACCGGACCGGTCCGGCTCAGGCGGCAGGGCGCGTGCCGCGCCGGCGGCTCAGAAGCGCGGCAGGTCGGGGTGCGGCAGCAGTCCGCCGCGGACGTGCTGGCGGCCGTATTCGGCACAGCGCGCGCGGGTCGGAATGCCCTTGTCGGGATTGAGCAGCCCGGGCGGATCGAACGCGCGCTTGACCGCGAAGAACGCGTCGCGCTCCTGCGGCGAAAACTGCACGCACATCGAGTTGAGCTTCTCGACGCCGACGCCGTGCTCGCCCGTCACGGTGCCGCCGAATTCGACGCAGCACTCGAGGATGTCCGCGCCGAACAGCTCGACGCGGTGCAGCTCGTCCGGATCGTTCGCGTTGTAGAGGATCAGCGGATGCATGTTGCCGTCGCCCGCGTGGAACACGTTGATGCAGCGCAGTCCGTAGCGCGCCTCCAGCTGCTCGATGCGGGCGAGCAGCGGCCCGATCGCGCGGCGCGGCACGGTGCCGTCCATGCAGTAATAGTCGGGGGAAATCCGCCCGGCGGCCGGAAACGCGTTCTTGCGGCCGGACCAGAAGCGCAGCCGCTCGCTTTCGTTGCGCGACACCTGGATGCGCGTCGCGCCGTGTTCGCGCAGCACCGCCGTCATCCGGACGATCTCCTCGGCGACTTCCTCGGGCGTGCCGTCCGATTCGCACAGCAGGATCGCCTTCGCGTCGAGGTCGTAGCCCGCGTGCGTGAACGTCTCGACCGCCTGCGTCGCCGGCTTGTCCATCATCTCGAGGCCGGCCGGGATGATCCCCGACGCGATGATCGCCGCGACCGCCTCGCCGCCCTTGACCACGTTGTCGAAGCTCGCCATCACGAGCTGCGCGGTCTGCGGTTTCGGGATCAGCCGCACCGTGACTTCGGTGACGATCGCGAACATGCCCTCGCTGCCGATCGTGACCGCGAGCAGGTCGAGGCCCGGCGTGTCGAGCGCGAGCGAGCCGAATTCGACGATTTCGCCGTCGATCGTCACCGCGCGCACGCGCATCACGTTGTGCACGGTCAGGCCGTACTTCAGGCAGTGCACGCCGCCGGAATTCTCCGCGACGTTGCCGCCGATCGTGCAGGCGATCTGCGATGACGGATCGGGTGCGTAATACAGGCCGTACGGCGCGGCGGCCTCGGAGATCGCGAGATTGCGCACGCCGGGCTGTATGGTCGCGGTGCGCGCATACGGGTCGACCTCGACGATGCGCGTGAAGCGCGCGAGCGACAGCACGACGCCGAGCGAGATCGGCAGCGCGCCGCCCGACAGGCTCGTGCCCGCGCCGCGCGGCACGATCGGCACTTCCATGCGCCGGCAGATCTGCACGATGCGCTGCACCTGCGATTCCGTCTCGGGCAGCGCGACCGCGAGCGGCAGGCGCCGGTACGCGGACAGGCCGTCGCATTCGTATGGCGCGGTGTCTTCCTCGCGATACAGCAGGCAATGCGTCGGCAGCACGGCCATCAGCGCCTGCACGACCTCGCGCTGGCGCTGCGCGCGCATCTCGGCCGACAGTTCGGGGGCGTTCATGAGGTCTCCTGCGTGGTCAGCACGTGAAGATCTTGCCGGGGTTCATCAGGTTGCGCGGGTCGAGCGCGAGCTTGATCGCGCGCATCGCGTCGATCGCGTCGTCGCCGTGCTCCTTCGGCAGGAAGCGCATCTTGTGCAGGCCGACGCCGTGCTCGCCCGTGCAGGTGCCGCCCATGCGCAGCGCGCGCTCGACGATCCGGTCGTTGATGCGCTCCGCTTCCTCGAGCTCCTCGGGCCGGTCGGGATCGATCAGGATCGCGACGTGGAAATTGCCGTCGCCGACGTGGCCGACGATCGGGCACGGCAGCGTCGACGCGCGCAGGTCGGTCTCGGTTTCCTCGACGCACGCGGCGAGCCGGGAGATCGGTACGCAGACGTCGGTCGTCACCGCGCGGCAGCCGGGCTTCAGCTGCAGCATCGCGAAGAACGCGTTGTGGCGCGCGGCCCAGAGCCGGCTGCGGTCTTCGGGCCGGGTCGCCCATTCGAAGCCCTGGCCGTGGTTCTGGCCGGCGAGCGCCTCGACCAGTTCGGCCTGTTCCTTCACGCCGGCGCCGGTGCCGTGGAATTCGAAGAACAGCGTCGGCGCCTCGGCGAGCGTCAGGTTCGAGTGGCGGTTGATCGAGCGGATGGCGAGCGCATCGACGAATTCGACGCGCGCGATCGGCACGCCGATCTGGATCGTCTCGATCACGGTGCGCACGGCGTCGCCCATCGACGGGAACGTGCAGGTCGCGGCCGACACGGCTTCCGGCATCGGGTGCAGGCGCAGCGTGATTTCGGTAATCACGCCGAGCGTGCCTTCGGAGCCGACGAACAGGCGCGTGAGGTCGTAGCCGGCCGACGACTTGCGCGCGCGCGAGCCGGTCTTCACGACGCGGCCGTCGGCGAGCACCGCGGTCAGGCCGAGCACGTTCTCGCGCATCGTGCCGTAGCGCACGGCGTTGGTGCCGGACGCGCGGGTCGCGGTCATGCCGCCGATGCTGGCGTCGGCGCCGGGATCGATCGGGAAGAACAGGCCCGTGTCGCGCAGCGCTTCATTGAGCGCCTTGCGCGTGATGCCGGGCTCGACGGTCACGGTCAGGTCTTCCGCGTTGATCGACAGCACGCGGTTCATTTCGGACAGGTCGAGCGACACGCCGCCGCGCACCGCGAGCAGGTGGCCCTCGAGCGACGAGCCCGCGCCGTACGGGATCAGCGGCACGCCGTAGAGCGCGCAGAGCGCGACGACCTGCCGGACGTCGTCGGCGCTGTGCGCGAACACGACCGCGTCGGGCAACTGCGGGTCGAACGGCGATTCGTCGCGGCCGTGATGCGCGCGCACCGCGTCGGCCGTCGACACGCGCTCGCCGAACGCGGCGCGCAGCGCATCGAGCAGGGCGGGGGCAGGGGGCGGCGCGTTCCGGTCGGTGCGGCCGGCGGGGCGGGGTGGTTCACGCAAGTCTCCTCTCGATCAGCATGGGCGCTTCGGCACCGGGCGCGGTCCCATGCAAGGCGGCGAGCGCCTCGGCACCGACTCCGATCCCGCGCCTTGCGCCTGATCCCGTGCAAGGTCCGACAGCTTGCCGGGCGGTACCGCGGCAGGGCGGTTTGCTTTCATTCTACGCTGGAACACCTGCTGCGAGCCGCGCGGCGGGCTGCGATAATCGGCATGCAATGCAACCCGGGCCGCGCCGCGGCCGAGCACGAGAGGACTTCGCATGGGCAACCGCTTGAGCAAGATCGCCACGCGCACCGGCGACGACGGCACCACCGGCCTGGGCCACGGACGGCGCGTCGGCAAGGACGACGTGCGGATCGCCGCGATCGGCGACGTCGACGAATTGAATTCGACCATCGGCGTGCTGCTCGCCGAAACGCTGCCCGACGACGTGCGCGCGGCGCTCGTTACGATCCAGCACGACCTGTTCGACCTGGGCGGCGAGCTGTGCATCCCGGGCCACACGGTGCTCGGCGATGCGCATCTCGCACGCCTCGACCAGTGGCTGGCCGACTACAACGCGACGCTGCCGCCGCTGAAGGAGTTCATCCTGCCCGGCGGTTCACGCGCGGCGGCGCTCGCGCACGTGTGCCGGACCGTTTGCCGGCGCGCGGAGCGCACGATCGTCGCGCTCGGCCGCGTCGAAACGCTGCAGGAGACGCCGCGCCGGTACGTGAACCGGCTGTCCGACCTGCTGTTCGTGCTCGCGCGCGTGCTGAACCGCACGGACGGCGGCGCGGACGTGCTGTGGGAGCGCGGCCGGGCGACTTGATTGGCGTGGGGGCCGGGGAGCCGGCCCCCAGTTGATGCGCTGCGACAATTTGTCCAGGCCGACGCGGGATTTTAAAGATGTATCGTACGTGCATGTTTAACGGAGAACGAACATGACCCACATCACCGCCGACCAGATGGCCCGAGTGAAAGCCACCGCCCCCGTCCTTGCCGAGCACGGCGCGACGATCACGAAGCATTTCTACGGGCGCATGTTCGCGCGTCACCCCGAGCTGAAGAACCTGTTCAACCAGACGCACCAGAAGACCGGCAGCCAGCCCGAGACGCTTGCGAAGGCGGTCTACGCGTATGCGGCGAACATCGACAACCTGGGGGCGCTCGGCGGTGCGGTGTCGCACATCGCGCACAAGCACGCGAGCCTGAACATCCGCCCCGAGCATTACCCGATCGTCGGCGAGAACCTGCTCGCGTCGATCGTCGAAGTGCTCGGCGACGCGGTCGATGCGGACACGCTCGAAGCGTGGCGCGTCGCGTACGGCCAGCTCGCGCAGATCCTGATCGGCGCCGAGGCGGACCTGTATGCGGGCGCGGCATGGAGCGGCTTCCGTCCGTTCAGGGTCGCGCGCAAGGTGCGCGAGAGCGACGAGATCACGTCGTTCTACCTGACGCCGGCCGACGGCGGCGCAGCGCCTGCGTTCGAGCCGGGCCAGTACGTGACCGTGAAGCGCTTCGTCGGCGACCTGGGCGTCGATCAGCCGCGCCAGTACAGCCTGTCCGACGCGCCGCACGGCAAGTGGCTGCGCATTTCGGTGAAGCGCGAGGCGGGCCGGCACGAGGCGATTCCGGCGGGCAAGGTGTCGACGCTGCTGCACGACGGCGTCGAAGAGGGTGCGATCGTCGAGGTGACCGCGCCGATGGGCGAGTTCTCGCTGAAGCGCGGCGTGCAGACGCCGGTCGTGCTGATCTCCGGCGGCGTCGGGCTCACGCCGATGGTGTCGATGGCGTCGACGCTGGTCGCGGAAGGCAGTCCGCGCGAAGTGCGCTTCATCCATGCATGCCGTTCGGGCGCGGTGCACGCGTTCCGCGACTGGCTCAACGACACCGTGCGCGAGCACGCGAACGTCAAGCGGACCGTGCTGTACGAGCTGGTCGGGCCGAACGACCGCGCGGGCATCGATCACGATCTCGAAGGGCGGCTCACGCCGGAGCGCGTGAAGCAATATGCGCTGGTGCCGGACGCCGACTATTACATCTGCGGCCCGATCGCGTTCATGAAGGCGCAGCGCGATGCGCTCGTCGCGCTGGGTGTCGCGCCGGAACGCGTGAATACCGAGATCTTCGGCTCGGGCGCGCTCGAATGACGCGTTGACGCTTCTCCTCCCCAAAGAACGAAAAAAACCCGGCGCAAGCCGGGTTTTTTTCGAAGCGAACCGACGGGGGCGCCGCCCCGGCCGTGCCGGATCAGTTCCCGCTGCCGCGCGCGACGCGCCGCGCCTTGACGGATTCCGCGAGGCCCTCGAGCACCTTGACGCTGTCCTCCCAGGCGATGCACGCATCGGTGATGCTCTGGCCGTAGGTCAGCGGGCAGCCTTCCTTCAGGTCCTGGCGGCCTTCGACGAGGTGCGACTCGACCATCACGCCGACGATGCGCTCGTCGCCCGCCGCGATCTGGCGGCCGATATCCGCGCACACCGGGATCTGGTTCTCGTGCTTCTTCGAGCTGTTCGCGTGGCTCGCGTCGATCATCAGGCGCGCGGCGAGGCCGGCCTTGCCGATGTCCGCGCACGCGGCGTTCACGCTTTCCGCGTCGTAGTTCGGCGTCTTGCCGCCGCGCAGGATCACGTGGCAGTCCTCGTTGCCGGCCGTCGACACGATTGCCGAATGGCCGCCCTTCGTCACCGACAGGAAATGGTGCGGCTGCGACGACGCCTTGATCGCGTCGACCGCGATCTTCACGTTGCCGTCGGTGCCGTTCTTGAAGCCGACCGGGCACGACAGCCCCGACGCCAGCTCGCGGTGCACCTGCGATTCGGTCGTGCGCGCGCCGATCGCGCCCCACGAGATCAGGTCCGCGATGTACTGCGGGCTGATCATGTCGAGGTATTCGGTCCCGGCCGGCAGCCCCAGCTCGTTGATGTGCAGCAGCAGCTCGCGTGCGGTGCGCAGCCCTTCGTTGATCTTGAAGCTGTTGTCGAGGTGCGGATCGTTGATGAGCCCCTTCCAGCCGACCGTCGTGCGCGGCTTCTCGAAGTACACGCGCATCACGATTTCCAGCTCGTTCTTGAGGCGCTCGCGCTCCTTGACGAGTCGCCCCGCGTACTCGAGCGCCGCCTTCGTGTCGTGGATCGAGCACGGCCCGATCACGACGATCAGCCGGTCGTCCATCCCGTGCAGGATCCGGTGCATCGACTGCCGCGCGTTGTAGATCAGCTCGGACGCGGCTTCGGAGCACGCGAACTCGCGGATCAGGTGGGCGGGCGGCGTCAGCTCCTTGAGTTCACGAATGCGGACATCGTCGGTATTGTGCGGGGGCATGCTGTTTCTCCTTGATAGGGCTAGCCGTTCGGTCAGTGCGCGTGCGGCAAATTCATCAATTCAGGCAATTCAGTCGTTTCGGCCAGCGCTGCGGGGTGGCTGCGGCGACGACCGGGTGGCGAAGGGCGAAAAAAAACCGCCGGGTTCGCCGGCGGTTTTTTCGGGAATTTTGGTTGCGCTTTACGCGCCATCAACCCTCTCGATCCGCCAGCGGTCTGAGATGCCAAAAAAAGTAAAAGTAAAACTTGGCGGACATGACGGAAAGTTGGTTCGTCAAAAAAGTTGATTCGGAATTTATACCCGCTCGCCGTGCGGCTGGCAACCGGGGTGCGACGAAAATGCGGACATTCCGCGCGTTTTTCGCAAAATGCGCGGAATGTCTGCGCGGCGATGCGGTTATGCCGTGCCGCCGACCGTCATCTTGTCGATCCGGAGGGTCGGCTGGCCGACGCCGACCGGCACGCTCTGGCCTTCCTTGCCGCATACGCCGACGCCGGTGTCGAGCGACATGTCGTTGCCGATCATGCTCACGTACTTCAGCGATTCCGGGCCGCTGCCGATCAGCGTCGCGCCCTTGACCGGGTACGTGATCTTGCCGTTCTCGATCATGTACGCCTCGGATGCCGAGAACACGAACTTGCCGTTCGTGATGTCGACCTGGCCGCCGCCGAAGTTCACCGCGTACAGGCCGTTCTTCACCGACGCGATGATTTCCTGCGGGTCCTTGTCGCCGTTCAGCATGTAGGTGTTGGTCATGCGCGGCATCGGCAGCGCCGCGTACGACTCGCGCCGCGCGTTGCCGGTGACGGGCATCTTCATCAGGCGCGCGTTCAGCGTGTCCTGGATGTAGCCCTTCAGGATCCCGTCCTCGATCAGCGTCGTGCACTGCGTCGGGTTGCCTTCGTCGTCGATGTTCAGCGAGCCGCGGCGGTTCGGCAGCGTGCCGTCGTCGACGACGGTCACGCCCTTCGCTGCGACCTGCTCGCCGATCCGGCCCGCGAACGCCGACGAGCCCTTGCGGTTGAAGTCGCCCTCGAGACCGTGGCCGATCGCCTCGTGCAGCAGCACGCCCGGCCAGCCCGGCCCGAGCACGACCGTCATCGCGCCGGCCGGCGCGGGGCGCGCATCGAGGTTCACGAGCGCCGCGTGCACCGCGTCGTCGACGTAGCGCGACAGCACGTCGTCGGTGAAGTAGCCGTAGTCGAAGCGGCCGCCGCCGCCGCCGCTGCCGATCTCGCGGCGGCCGTTCTGCTCGGCGATCACCGTCACCGACACGCGCACCAGCGGGCGGATGTCCGCCGCGAGCGCGCCGTCGCTGCGCGCGACGAGCACGACATCGTATTCGCCGGCGAGGCCCGCCATCACCTGCGTGATGCGCGGGTCGCGGCCGCGCGCCATCTGCTCGATGCGCTCGAGCAGCTTGACCTTGGCCGTGGCGTCGAGCGACGCGAGCGGGTCGGACGGCAGGTACAGGTCGCGGCCCGAGATGCCCTTCAGCGACGTGGCCGCCTTGACCTTCTGCCGGCCGCCGCCCGCGGCCGCGATCGCCTTGGTGGCCGCGGCCGCCTGTGCGATCGCCTCGGGCGACAGGTCGTCGGAATACGCGAACGCGGTGCGGTCGCCCGCGACCGCGCGCACGCCGACGCCCTGGTCGATGCTGAAGCTGCCCGATTTGACGATGCCTTCCTCGAGACTCCACGCTTCGCTGCGGGTTGCCTGGAAGTACAGGTCCGCGTAGTCGACGCGATGCGTGAAGATGTCGGCGATCGTGCGCGTCAGGAGGCTCTCGTCGAGGCCATAGGGCGTGAGCAGGATGTCCTTCGCCAGCGCCAGGTTGCGGATGCCGGGTTCGATGATGTTCATGCGGGTATCGGGGTTTCTCAAAAAAGTGTCGGGTGCTGATCGGGTGCGGATAGGGGGCAGATGGTTCGCCCGGGCCGGGGTTTCAAGGGGGCAGGCCGGTGAGGGCGGGCGTCAGCCGAGCACGCGGTGCCGCCACGCGGGCAGGCTCTGGCGCACGTCCGCGATGCGTTGCGGGTCGAGCGTGCCGATCACGACGCTCGCGCCTTCGGCGCGCACCGCGACGATCTCGCCCCACGGGTCGACCAGCATGCTGTGGCCCCAGGTGCGCCGGCCGTTCTCGTGCCTGCCGCCCTGCGCGGCCGCGAGCACGTAGCACTGGTTCTCGACCGCCCGTGCGCGCAGCAGCGTTTCCCAGTGCGCGCGGCCGGTCGTGTAGGTGAACGCCGACGGCACGACGACCAGCGCGCAGTCGCCCATCTTGCGGTACAGCTCCGGAAAGCGCAGATCGTAACAGACCGACAGCCCGACGCGGCCGAACGGTGCGTCGAACGTGACGACCGTGTCGCCCGGGCGGATCGTGCGCGCCTCGTCGAACGACTCGTTGCCCTTCTCGAAATTGAACAGGTGGATCTTGTCGTAGCGGGCCGCCTCGGTCCCGGACGGATCGAACACGAGCGTCGTGTTCAGCACGCGGTTCGCCTCCGGCGCCTTCAGCGGCAGCGTGCCGCCGATCATCCAGATGCCGTGGCGGCGCGCGGCGTCGGCGAGGAACTGCTGGATCGGGCCGTCGCGGTAAGGTTCGGCGAGCGCGAGCTTGTCGGTGTCCTGGTGCCCCATGAAGCAGAAATACTCGGGCAGCAGCACGAGCTGCGCGCCTTCGCCGGCCGCCTCCGCGATCAGGCGGCGCGCCTCGGCGAGATTGCGCGCGACGTCCGGCGTGCTCACCATCTGCAGCGCGGCAATCCGGACGGGCGTGGCGGAAAGGGCGGGGTCGGTCATCGCGAAATCGGTTGCGTCATAAATGGGGTGCGGCCTGTGCGGCTCAGGGGTTCGACGTGCCGGCCGCGTCGTGATTCATCTTACCCTGATCGCCCCGTACCCGCTCGATGTGCGGATGCGCCCACGAGCCGTTGATCGCGTAGTCGATCGCGAATGCGCGCGACAGCGTCTCCGACAGCGCGTAGTTCGCGGCCAGCACGCCGACGCCGAGCAGCGGGTTGATGATCGCGGCCGCGATCGCCGCCGTGCCGGCGCCGATCTTCGGCGCAACGTGCGCACGCAGGTCCTGCGTCTCGGCGCCGAGGTCGACCGAGCCCTTCAGCGTGACCTTCGCGGGCGACGTCGTCATCTCGAAATCGTCGGTGCGCGCGATGCCGTTGGTGATCTGGCCGGTGCCGGTGATTTTCTCGAACGGCAGCCCCTTGCCGACGACCTCGCGGAAATTGAGCGTCAGGAAGCGCGCGAGGCTCTGCAGGCTCAGCACGCCGAGCAGCTTCGCCGCGCCCGGATCGACCTTCAGGATCTCGCCGTGCTCGAGGTCGAGCGCGAGATGGCCGTTGAGCGACGGGTAGTCGAGCGCCGTCGGGCCGCCGCGCCAGCCGACCTTGCCGGTCAGCGTGCCGTGGCCGTCCCCGACGGTGCGGGGCAGGCCGACGCGGTCGAGCAGCGCGCCGGCGTTGTCGATGTCGAGCTTGAAGTCGAATACGGAGCGGCGTGGCGCGTCGGCTTCGTCGGCGCCGCGCGCGAGCGCCCGGCGCGACGTGCGCCAGTTGCCGGTCGCGGTGAGCTTCGCCGCCGGGTTCGACAGCTCCAGCCTGTCGAGCAGCCAGACCGGCACGCCGTCTTCCTCGACGTTGCGCGCGTTGACGACCAGCCGGCCGATGTCGTGGCCGCGCTCGACGACTTCATCGACGACCAGGTCGATCGACGGAATCGGGCGGTCGGCCGGCGTCGGCAGGTTCATCGCGCGGCCGACGAGATCCTGCTCGGCGCTCTGCGGAATCACGAGCTTCGCGAGCCGCGCGTTCAGCACGCCTGCGCCGTTGTTGCCGCCGCCCGGCGCCCACGACAGGTAGCCGGATACCTGGTTCGACGCGATGTTCGCCTGCCACAGCTCGTCGACGTGCGACGCGCCGACGATCACGTTTTCCCAGTTGCGCTTGAGCAGCTTCAGCGTGCCGAAATGGAACGCAAAGCGCTTCGGCGCGAAGCTGGCGAGATCGATGCGTTCGGCCGCCTGCGGCTCCTGCGCGCGCTGCGGGCCGCGCAGCGTGTGCGCGAGCGCGAGCCACGCGTCGGCGTCCAGCTCGCCGACGTCGACGGCCGCGCTCACGCCTTCCTGCGGCACGTCGGGCATCCGGTGGATCCCCATCGCACCGCGCACCGCGCGCAGCGGCTGGCCGGGCGTCGCGTCGAGCATGTAGGTCGCGGCGATCGGGCCGAGCGTCAGGTTGGCGCGCACGAGGCGCCGCGCGTCCGTCTGCGGCGTCGCCGGCTGCAGCGTGAAGCTGAACGGCATCGGCGTGCCCGCGGGCTTCGCGAACGGCGCGGGGAAGTTCAGCGCGACGCCCGTCAGGTCCGAGCGGGCCGTGACGTCGGGCAGGCGGCCCGGCATGCCGCGCACCGCGATCCGGTACGGCGCGTCGCCGACCACGTGCTCGAGCAGCGCGGCCGCGGGGCCGTGCAGGTTCAGGCCGCGCGCGGCGTCCAGCGCGAGCCGGCCGTCGATGTCGAACGCGTACGGGCCGTGCGACGTCAGGCTGCCGTTCGCGCGCACCGGGCCGCCGAGGAAGCGGGCGGAGAGGTTGTCGAGCGCCGCGCCGGACTGCGTGAATCGAACGCTGCCGCGCAGCGCGGACAGCGGCGGCACGCCGTCGGTCGACAGCGTGTTGCCGCCGAACGCGAGCGAGCCTTCGACGCTCGTGTGCTGGTGCGCGATCCGCTGCGGGATCGTCAGCTTGAGCGCGAGCGTCGCGGGCCCTTGCGCGTCGATCCGTTCGCCGACGTGGCCGCTCAGGCTCCCGAGCGTGCTGTTGTTCGCATAGTCGATCAGGTCGGCGAGCGGGCCGTGCGCGTCACCTTCGATCACGAGCGGCGACGTGACCGGGCGGCCGAGGTCGTCGATCCGGCCGCGGACCTTCGTCAGCACGACCTGCTTGTAGGACGCGCGGGCGATGTCGAAGCGCAGCTTGTTCTGCTCGAGCTCGAACACGCCGTCGATGCCGGTGAGTGCGGGCCACACGCTCGGCGTGCCGTTCGCGAGCTTGTGCGGCGGGAACGGGGTCGGTTCGAACTGGCCGCCGGTGAACGGCGCGACGATGCGGAACACGCCGCCGCTCGGGTCGTGCTCGTACGGGAAGGTCTCGAGCGGGCCGTGCGCGACGATCGACGCGCCCTTGGTGACCTGTCCCGCCTGCAGCGCGTGGCCGAGATACTGGCGCAGGTGCTCGGCCATGCCGGTCGGCAGGTAGCGCGGGATGCGGGCGACGGCGGCGCGCGCGAAGTCGGCGCGCAGGTCGAGGGAGCCGCGGCCGTGGCCCGGGTTCGTGTAGCTGCCCGATACCGCGATCTCGGCGTCCGGGTTCGACACGAGCAGGTCGGGCACCGTCACGTCGACGCGCGCGTGCTTCTCGCCCGGCGCCGGCGTGACGACCCATTTCGCGTTGCCGCGCAGCCGGTCGAACGCGAGGCGCGGCTCGTCGAACTCGCCGGGCACCGTGACCGCGGCGTTGACCGTGTCGAAATGCGCGACGCCGCCCGTCTCGGTCGCGTCGACGCGGCCCCACAGGTTTTCGATCCCCGGCCAGCCGGCGCGCGGATGGCCGTGCGCGGACAGGCCGGGCGGCGGCTCCTGCGCGGCGAAGCTGATGCCCTGCAGGTCGCCGAGGAAGCGGTAGCGGACGACCGGCGCGGCGCCGGTACGCTTCTCTTCTTCGGCGAGCTCGGCCTTCTCCGGCTTCGCGCGCTCGACCTCGATGTGATAGTTCGACACCATCCCGCGCGGGTCGACCCGCACGAGCTCGTTGCGCAGGTGGGCCGGCAGCGGCAGCCCGCGGATGAATTCGCTGAGGATGCCGAGATCGACGCGGTCGCCGGCCACGCTGATCAGCTGCCCCTGGCTAGCGGACGGCACCCGGTAACGCGCGGCGAGCGTCGCCATGCCGAGCGAGCGGGCGAGCGGCGTGCCGTCCGGCAGCGGCGGCTGGCCCAGCTCCGCGTGAAAGCGCGACAGGTGCAGCGTGTAGTCGTGGCCGGGGTCCATCGTCATGTCCCAGCCGAAGCGGGCGATCGGCACGTCGAGGCGCGGCTGCGTCGGCCGCACGCGCAGCGCGACGTCCGCGCCCTGCAGGTTGCCGCCCGCCGAGCGCAGGCGGCCGTCCCGGAAGGTCGCCCAGATCGCGTTGTCGATCCGGCCCGCGTACATCGTGAACGGCATGTTTACGTAGCGGGCAAGGGTCGGCAGATCGACGGGACCGGTCGACAGGTACGCATCGCCGGTCCAGTTCGCCGGCTTGCCGATCGGCCCGAGCGCCTTGTGCGTGAAGCGCGCGCGGAAATCCAGCGGGCCGCGCAGCAGCGTGCCGTTCGCGGGCGCCTGCAGCGCCGCCCGGTGGACGCGCCCGTCGTTGAGCACCGCGAGCCGGATCCCGGCCAGCGCGAGCTCCGGCGCGTCGTGCCGCGCGTCGCGCCAGCGCAGCGTGCCGCCGCGCAGCACGATCGCTTCCTGCTTGAGGAGCCAGGTGCTGAACGTGTCGTTGCCGCCGTGGGTGGTCGGCACGCCGACCCCGGCGATGAACAGCTCGCCGTCCGCGTTGCGCTCGACGACCAGGTCCGGCTGGTCGACGATCAGGCTCGACAGCGCCGGCGACAGGCGCAGCAGCGACCACCAGGACAGCGCAGCGGTCGCATGCGGCACCGACAGCGCGTCCCGGCCGTCGCGGCCGCGGATCGTCAGCCCGGTGACTTCGACGCCCGGCTGCATGCCGGACCAGTGCGGTGCCAGCTTGCCGATCGACAACTGCGCGTGGAGCTTGTCGGAAACGAACTGCTCGATGCGCGGCCGGTAGTCGTCGACGCGGGGCAGCAGCACGTAGCGAAGCCCGAGGAATGCGCCCGACGCGACGAAGTAGGTGCCCGCCCCGATCGCCAGCGTGATCCTGAACACGCGGCGCAATACCGGATGATCGTGCTTCGGAGGTCCCGCTTTGGGCACTGCTACGGCGGATTCCTGACGGTCGGACATGCGGCGGACGGGCGGCGGTGTGGTAGTTTGCGAACTGACGTTGAAATGTATCACACGGGTCCGTGCCGGCGGCCGTTGCGGCGGCGCGGCACGGGCTTCCCGGTGCGCGATCGTGCGCCTGCCGCGCTCGCGGCAGCGCGTGCACGTTCCTTTATCGCCCGATCCTTGCGCAAGGCCCGCATCTCGATGACCGACGCTTCAGCCCTGATCAGCACGTCCTATTCCCACTATCTGGCGCGCGCGGTCGCGGCGCGCCCGGCGCTCGCCGGCCGGATCGCCGCGTGGGCGGCCGCGCCCTTGTCCCGCGCGCAGCTCGAAACGCGGCTCGACGAGCTGCTCGCGGCGCCAGCCGGAGCGGCCGCGCCGACCGAGGACCAGTTCAAGAAGGCGCTCCGCCAGTTGCGCGCCGAGGTGTTCGGGGCGGTCGCCGAGCGCGACCTGCGCGGGCTTGCCGACGTCGCCGAGGTCACGGGCGCGATGACCGACCTCGCCGAGGTGGCCGTGCAGCGCGCGCTCGCGCTGCTGTCGGCCGAGCTCGACGCGCTGTACGGCGAGCCGCGCGGCGCCGACGGCCAGCGCGTCGTGCTCGGCGTGGTCGGGATGGGCAAGCTGGGCGGGCGCGAACTGAACGTGTCGTCCGACATCGACCTGATCTTCGTCTACGAGGACGACGGCGAGACGGCGGGCGGCGCCCGCGCGGCGCTGTCGACGCAGGAATACTTCACGCGGCTCGGCCGGCGCCTGATCGGCGTGCTGTCCGAAGTGACGGCCGACGGCTACGTGTTCCGCGTCGACATGCGGCTGCGCCCGAACGGCGATTCCGGGCCGCTCGTCTGCAGCCTCGGGATGCTCGAGGAGTATTTCTACGTGCAGGGGCGCGAGTGGGAGCGCTACGCGTGGATCAAGGGCCGGCTCGTGTCGGAAGGGCAAAGCGACGCGGCCCGGCGGCTCGCGACGCAGCTCGACGCGATCGTCAAGCCGTTCGTCTACCGGCGCTACCTCGATTTCGGCGTGATCGGCGCGATTCGCTCGCTGCACCAGCAGATCCGCCAGGAAGCGGCGCGCCGCGCTTCGATGCGGCCGGACAAGGCCGACGACATCAAGCTCGGGCGCGGCGGGATCCGCGAGATCGAATTCAGCGCGCAGGTGTTCCAGCTGATTCGCGGGGGCCAGGACGCGGGCTTTCGCGTGCGGCCGACGCTCGCCGTGCTGCGCCATGCGCAGGCGCGCGGGCTGATCGGCGACGACGTCGACGCGCGGCTCGCCGACGCGTACCGCTTCCTGCGCACGCTCGAGCACCGGCTGCAATACCGCAACGACGCGCAGACCCACGCGATGCCGGTCGACGCCGACGAGCGCGCGGCGCTGGCGGCATCGCTCGGCCTGGCCGACTATGCGGCGCTGATGACGGTGCTGGACGGCCACCGGACCTTCGTCGAGGCGCAGTTCGACCAGATCTTCGCGGACAAGGTCAGCGGCGGGTCATGCGGGGCCGCCGACGACAGCGCGGCGGCCTGGATCTGGAGCGGCGCGCTCGCCGACGACGGCGCGGACGATACGCTGGCGGCCCGTCTGGAAAGCCTTGGTTTCGGCGATCCGCAGGCCGTGCTGACGCGCCTGCGCGCGGTCTGGCGGTCGTCGCGCTACACGGGCCTCGCGGAAAAGAGCCGCCAGCGCTTCGACAGCGTCGCGCAGCGCGCGCTCGAGGCCGCGCCGCGAATCGACGCCGCGCACCGCGACGACACGATCGTGCGGCTCTTTGACCTGCTCGAGACGGTCAGCCGGCGCGGCGTCTATCTCGCGCTGCTGACCGAGTACCCGGCGGCGCTCGACCGCGTGCTGTCGGTGCTCGGCGCGACGCGCTGGGGCGGCGGCTACCTGATCCGGCATCCGCAGCTGCTCGACGAGCTGCTCGACGACGAGGCGATCGCGAGTCCGTTCGACTGGCCCGCGTTCAAGGACGCGCTGCGCGCGCGGCTCGCGGCGGCCGACGGCCCCGAGCAGCAGATGGACCTGCTGCGCCACGCGCAGCACGCGGAGGTGTTCCGCATCCTGCTGATCGATCTCGCCGGGCAGCTGTCGGTCGAGCACATCAGCGACCGCCTGTCCGAGCTGGCCGACGCGGTGCTCGACGTGACGATCGAGATCGTCTGGTCGCAGCTCGCGAAGCGCCACCGCGACGTGCCGAAGTTTGCGGTGATCGCGTACGGCAAGCTGGGCGGCAAGGAGCTCGGCTATGCGTCGGATCTCGACCTGATTTTCCTGTACGACGACCCGGACGAGCGCGCGGCGGACGTCTACACGACCTTCACGCGGCGGCTGATCACGTGGCTGACGACCGCGACCGGCGCGGGCGCGCTGTTCGACATCGACCTGCGGCTGCGGCCGAACGGCGAGGCCGGGCTGCTCGTCACCGATCTCGACGCGTTCCGCCGCTACCAGCTGCGCGAGGGCGACGCGGCGAACACCGCGTGGGTCTGGGAGCATCAGGCGCTGACGCGGGCGCGCTACAGCGCGGGCGACGCGCAGATCGGCGCGGCGTTCGAGGCGATCCGCCAGCAGGTGCTGACGATGCCGCGCGACGCGGCCGTGCTTGCGAAGGAAATCGTCGACATGCGCGACAAGGTGTTCGCCGGCCATCCGAACCACGGCGAGCTGTTCGACCTGAAGCACGACCGCGGCGGGATGGTCGACATCGAGTTCATCGTCCAGTACTGGGTGCTGCTGCATGCGTCGCGCGATCCGGAGCTGATTCGCAATACCGGCAACATCGCGCTGCTGCGCGAGGTCGCGCGCTTCGGGCTGATGAGCGAGGCGGAGGCGGAGTGCGTCGGCGCGGCCTATCGCAGGTACCGGAAGCTGCAGCACAAGCTGCGGCTCGACGGGATGGAGAAGGCGCGGGTCGATCCGGCGACGGTCGCCGACGAGCGGGCGGCGGTGACGGCGCTGTGGGAGCGGGTGTTCGGGGAGGCTGGGGCTGCGGGCTGACGGCGGTTCGGCTGAAACGGGCGTTTGAATGCGGTTGGGGGCCGGACGGCCGAAGCCCCCGGCTTGCAGCCCTGGCCCGAGGCCGAATCTGAATCCGGGATCGAGCCTCGAGCCCCAACCGCTTTCGGTGCCAGAACGGCCCGTCAGGCCGCCAGCATTTCCTTCGCGTGCTTGCGCGTCGTTGCCGTGATCTCGAGCCCGCCGAGCATCCGCGCGACTTCCTCGACGCGGCTCGCCTTGTCGAGCGGGACGACCGTCGACACGGTGCCGCCGTTGTCGTCGGCGCCCTTGGCGACCTGGAAATGCTGGTCGCCGCGCGCCGCGACCTGCGGCAGATGGGTCACGCACAGTACCTGCCGGTCGCGGCCCAGCTGGTGCAGCAGCCGGCCGACCACTTCGGCGACGCCGCCGCCGATCCCCGTATCGACTTCGTCGAAGATCAGTGTCGGCGTCGGGCTCGCGGCGCTCGCAATGACCGCGAGCGCGAGGCTGACCCGCGCGAGCTCGCCGCCCGACGCGACCTTCGCGAGCGGCCGCAGCGGCACGCCCGGGTGCCCGGCGACACGGAACTCGACCTGCTCGAGGCCGTGCGGACCGCCGTCGGCGAGCGGCACGAGCGCGACCTCGAAGCTGCCGCCCGCCATCGACAGCTCCTGCATGCCGGCGGTCACGGCCGTGCCGAGCGCCCTGGCCGCCTGCGCGCGCGCCTTCGACAGACGTTTCGCGTCGGCGACGTAAGCGTCCCACGCCTTGGCCTGCGCGGCCTGCAGCGCGCCGAGGTCGGCGGCGGCGTCGAGCGCGGCCAGCTGCGCGCGCCGTGCCGCGTGCTCCTCGTGCAGCGTGTCGGGCGGCAGGCGGAATTTGCGTGCGGTCGAATGCAGCGCGTCGAGACGCGTTTCGACCTGGGCGAGCCGGTTCGGGTCGAGGTCGAGGCGCTGCGCGTAGTGCGACAGCGAGTACACGGCCTCCTGCAGCTGGATTTCGGCCGGCTCGAGCGACGCGAGCGCATCGCCGAGCGCCGGATCGTAGTCGGCGAGGCTGCGCAGCTTCGACACGATCGCGCCGAGCTGCGCGAGCATCGCGTCGTCCGCTTCGGACAGCGCGTTGAGCGCGCCCTGCACGCCGTCGATCAGGTTCGCCGAATGCGACAGGCGCTTGTGTTCGTTGCTGACCTCGTCCCATTCGCCGGGCTGCGGCGCGAGCTTGTCGAGCTCGGCGAGCTGCCACGCGAGCTTTTCGCGTTCGAGCTGCAGTTCGCGCTCGTGCGCCTTCGCCGCGTCGATCGCCTGGGTCGCGTCGCGCGACACGCGCCACGCGCGCGCGACGGTCGCGGCGTCGGCGACGAGGCCGGCATGGGTGTCGAACAGCTCGCGCTGCGCATCCGGCCGCATCAGCAACTGGTGCGCATGCTGGCCATGGATGTCGACGAGCATCTCGCCGACTTCGCGCAATTGCGCGAGCGTCGCGCTGGTGCCGTTGATGAACGCGCGCGAGCGGCCGTTCGCGTCGATCACGCGGCGCAGCATCACGGTGTCCTCGGCGTCGAACGCGTGCTCGTCGAGCCAGCGCGCGACGCGGTCGTGCTGGGTGAATTCGGCGGTGATGTCGGCGCGACCGCAGCCGGTGCGCACGACGCTCGCGTCGGCGCGTTCGCCGAGCGCCAGCGCGAGCGCGTCGATCAGGATCGATTTGCCGGCGCCGGTTTCGCCGGAGAAGACGGTAAGGCCGCTGTCGAATTCGAGATCGAGCGCGGCGACGATGACGAAGTCGCGGATCGAGAGGTGGCGGAGCATGGTATCGGGGCGGTTGGGCGTCAGGATGCCGTGTCGTCGTCTTCGTTCGATGCGTGCTCGTTCCAGTGCAGCTTCTTGCGCAGCGTCGCGTAATAGCTGTAGCCGATCGGGTGCAGGAACGGCACGGTGTGCTTCGAGCGGCGCACCTCGATCGTGTCGTTCAGTTCGAGCGCGGTAAACGACTGCATGTCGAAATTCACGTTGACGTCGCGCCCGCCGACGATCTGGATCGCGATCTTGGTGTCGTCGGGCAGCACGATCGGCCGGTTCGACAGCGCATGCGGCGCGATCGGCACGAGCACGATGCCCTGCAGCTGCGGATGGAGGATCGGCCCGGCCGACGACAGCGCGTACGCGGTCGAGCCGGTCGGCGTCGCGACGATCAGGCCGTCCGAGCGCTGGTTGTACATGTACCGGCCGTCCACCGACGCGCGCAGCTCGACCATCCCGGAAAAGCCGCTGCGGTTCACGACGACGTCGTTGAACGCGAGCGCGTGGTAGATCGGTTCGCCGTTGCGCATGATCCGGGCCTCGAGCAGCGACCGCTCCTCGCGCTCGAACTTGCCGGACAGCATCACGGGGACGAGCGCCTGCATGTCGGCCGCCGCGATGTCCGTGATGAAGCCGAGCCGGCCGTGGTTGATCCCGATCAGCGGCGTCTTGTACGGCGCAAGCTGCCGGCCGATGCCGAGCATCGTGCCGTCGCCGCCCAGCACGACCGCCACGTCGGCGCGCGCCCCGATTTCGGCCGGGGTGAGCGCCGGGTAGCTGGCGATGCCGATCTCGCGCGCGGTGTCGGCTTCGAAGACGACCTCGAACCCCTGCTTCGCGATGCAGGCGGCCAGCGTGGCGAGCGGCTCGGCGATGACGGGCGTGTTGCTCCGGCCGACGAGCGCGACAGTATGGAACTGATTACCGGTTTTCATGGCGGCATTACACCATAGCTCGTTGACGAAAAGAACCGTTTGCGGCCCCGGGCGCCGCGCCCGGCCCGTGTGCGTGCCGGGCGCGGCCACTCGCCGCAGTCGCGCGGTTGCGCTAAAATTTTCTACCATGCTAGATCCTCGCGCACGAACCCTCCTGAAAACCCTGATCGAACGGTATATCGCCGACGGTCAGCCGGTCGGATCGCGCACGTTGTCTCGTTATTCTGGGCTGGAACTGAGCCCGGCGACGATCCGCAACGTGATGTCCGACCTGGAGGAGCTCGGCCTCGTCTCGAGCCCGCACACGTCGGCCGGCCGGGTGCCGACCCCGCGCGGCTACCGCCTGTTCGTCGACACGATGCTGACGGTCGAGACGCCGATCGACGCCGAGGCGGTCGCCCGCCAGGTCCAGACCACGCTGCAGGCCGGCGAGCCGCAGCAGAAGGTGGTCGCGGCTGCGGCGAGCGTGCTGTCGAACCTGTCGCAGTTCGCGGGCGTCGTGCTGACGCCGCGCCGCAGCCACGTGTTCAAGCAGATCGAGTTCATGCGGCTGTCCGACAAGCGCATCCTGCTCATCATCGTCACTCCCGAAGGCGACGTGCAGAACCGGATGCTCGCGACGCCGCGCGACTACTCGCCGTCGCAACTGACCGAGGCGTCCAACTACATCAACGCGCATTTCGCCGGCCTGTCGTTCGACGAAGTGCGGCGCCGCTTGCGCGACGAGATCGACCAGCTGCGCGGCGACATGACCGCGCTGATGCACGCGGCCGTGACCGCGAGCACCGAGGTGCCGGATACGGAAGACACCGTGCTCATTTCCGGCGAGCGCAACCTGCTCGAGGTCGCCGACCTGTCGTCCGACATGGCGCGGCTGCGCAAGCTGTTCGACGTGTTCGACCAGAAGACCGGCCTCCTGCAGCTGCTCGACGTGTCGAGTCATGCGCAGGGCGTGCAGATCTTCATCGGCGGCGAATCGACGCTCGTGCCGATCGAGGAAATGAGCGTCGTCACCGCGCCCTACGAGGTGAACGGCCAGATCGTCGGCACGCTCGGCGTGATCGGCCCGACCCGGATGGCGTACAACCGGGTGATCCCGATCGTCGACATCACCGCGCGCCTGCTGTCGCTCACGCTCAGCCAGCAATAATCGGTCTGATGGCCAGTCCTGCCATCGTGCCGCAGCGCGCGGCGCGCCGCAATCGGCCGAACGGCCAGTCACCCCTTGCAGGACGGCCCGCTATAATTGAAAGCCGTCCGGTTTCGTGCCCCGAGCACGTCCTTGCTTATGCGCTTCGATCTTGAGCCGCCATCGAGCGTCGCGGCCGCCCATCGCATCGCGGTGCTGCTGATCAATCTCGGCACGCCCGACGCCCCGACGCCGCGCGCGGTCCGCCGCTATCTCGCCGAATTCCTGTCCGATCCCCGCGTGGTCGAAATCCCGCAGGCCGTCTGGCAGGTCCTGCTGCGCACGCTGATCCTGCCGTTGCGCGGCCGCGCGTCCGCGAAGAAATACGCGGCCGTGTGGATGCCGGAAGGCTCGCCGCTGCGCGTGCACACCGAGCGCCAGGTCGAAGGCGTGCGCCACCTGCTCGCGTCGAACGACTATCACGTGCTGGTCGACTACGCGATGCGCTACGGCAGCCCGGGCATTCCGCAGGTGCTCGCGCAGCTCAAGCGCGCGGGTGTCGAACGCGTGCTGCTGATGCCGATGTATCCGCAATACTCGGCGTCGACGACGGCGACCGCCTTCGACGCGGCGTTCAACGCGCTCGCGCGCATGCGCAACCAGCCGGAAGTCCGCACCGTGCGTCATTACGCCGATCATCCGGCGTATATCCACGCGCTCGCCGAGCAGGTGCGGCAGTACTGGGCGCAGCACGGGCGGCCCGATTTCGCGGCCGGCGACAAGCTGGTGCTGAGCTTCCACGGCGTGCCGAAGCGCACGCTCGACCTCGGCGATCCCTATCACGACCAGTGCCAGCAGACGGCCGCGCTGCTGATGACGGCGCTCGGGCTGTCGACGATCGAATGCCGCGTGACCTTCCAGTCGCGTTTCGGCAAGGCCGAATGGCTGCAGCCTTACACCGCGCCGACGCTGCGCGAGCTCGGCGAAGCGGGCGTGCGGCGCGCGGACGTGTTCTGTCCGGGCTTCACGGCCGACTGCCTCGAGACGATCGAGGAGATCGGGATGGAAGTGCGCGACGAATTCATCGCGGGCGGCGGCAAGGCGTTCCACCGTATTCCGTGCCTGAACGGCGCGCATGCGTGGATCGGCGCGCTCGGCGAGATCGTCGCCGAGAATCTGCAGGGCTGGCCGGTCAAGGCGGCGCAGCCGGAAATCATAGGCTGAAATGAAACGACCCCCACGCTCAATTCGTTCGCTGTCCCCCGAGGGGGCGGCCCGGCGGAGGCTGACATGAACTACCAGATTTCCACCGAGCCGGGCGCGCGGCTGCGCATCGACAAGTGGCTGTGGGCCGCCCGGTTCTTCAAGACGCGCTCGCTCGCGGCCGACGCGGTCGACAAGGGGCGGGTGCGGATCGGCGGCGCGCCGGTCAAGCCTGCCAAGGAGGTGCGCGTCGGCGACGAGGTCGAGATTGCGATCGACGGCATCGTCTGGCACATTGCCGTGCTGGGCGTGTGCGACGTGCGCGGGCCGGCGAGCGTCGCGCAGACGCTTTACGCGGAGACGGAGTCCGGGCGGGCCGCGCGGCTCGCCGAACAGGAGCGGCGACGCACGTTCCACGAACCGGCGGCCGAACTGCACGGCCGGCCGACGAAACGCGACCGTCGCATCATCGACAGATTTTCGGGTGGGAGCTGAACATCTGGTCCAGCGTCGCCTGTACGCTGCCGTATTCGGTCGTGCGGTCGGTGACCGCCCCGGACAGACAGATGGTGGTGGTGCCAGCAATGAGTACCAGCGCGACCACCGATATGGCAAAGGTCAGTTTCACGGTACTCCCCTCGAGAAGACGGGTGAAAATGGCGCCTGGTGGAGTTCGGGCAACGGTCGGGTCAGGGTAAACGCGCCGCTCCGATGCCTGAAGTGCAGTGTAGTGCAGCGTCCGGAGGCGAGCTAGTACTCGCCGGGTAAGCGTTGTTACAGGCCGTTTCGACCGCCCGGGCGGCGGTTGCCGCGGACGGCGCGGTTGATTCGCGACGCTGGCGAATGCGCGCGAATAACCCTCTTGAACTTGGTGTTTTCGCCCTTATCTGCACCAGTAATGTGCGGTGCCGTCGACGATTCGTCAGACGGTTTCCGATTTGGCTTCAACCTCTAATCGACTTTCAGCGACATGGAAAACACGCAAGAGAACCCGGCTACCCAATCGGCCGAAGACATCGGCAGCGAGACGCAGGCGGCGCAGGGCGCCGCGCCGGCAGCCGTTGCCGCCGAAGCGGCGCTCGCCGAGGCTCAAGCCAAGGTCGCCGAGCTGCAGGAAAGCTTCCTGCGGGCGAAGGCCGAGACCGAGAACGTGCGCCGCCGCGCGCAGGACGACGTCGCGAAGGCGCACAAATTCGCGATCGAGAGCTTTGCGGAGCACCTGCTGCCGGTGCTGGACAGCCTCGAGGCGGCGGTCGGCGACACATCCGGCGACCTCGCGAAGGTGCGCGAGGGTGTCGAGCTGACGCTGCGCCAGCTGACGAGCGCGCTCGAGAAGGGCCGCGTCGTCGCGATCAACCCGGTGGGCGAGAAGTTCGATCCGCACCAGCACCAGGCGATCTCGATGGTGCCGGCCGAGCAGGAGCCGAACACCGTCGTCGCCGTGCTGCAGAAGGGCTATACGATCGCCGACCGCGTGCTGCGCCCGGCGCTCGTCACGGTCGCGCAACCGAAGTAAGGCTGCCATGGTGCCCGCCGGCGTCGATCCGGCCGCATTCGTCGCGTTCGACATGCAGGCGCTGTCGGCTGAAACGTTCGACGCCGGCCTCGCGGGAGCGGGCGACGCGCTCGCCGTGGTGTTCTTCTGGGGCGTCGACTGCTTCAACTGCGAAATCGCGAAGAAGGCGATGCTCGCGCAGCCGGACGCCATCCGCGCGCTGGGCCTGAAGTGGTTCCACAGCAACGTCTACGAACACCGCGACCTCGGTCGACGCTTCGGGCTGCACGGCGTGCCGACGTGGTTCTTCTTTCACCGCGGCAGGCGGCTCGGCCGCGCGACCGGCTGGCACGGTCTCGCGCAGTTCCAGGCGGCGGTGGCGGCAGCGCGGGCGAAGGTCGTGACGGCCGGCGCTCCGGCGGACGGCAACCCGGCGCCGTCCGGCGATTGAAAAAATTTAATAGCCGCATCGCTTGTCGGGTCTTGAAAACGGCGCGAGCGGACTTATTTCGGGAACAGAGTTGAATTCGGCGCGCGAAACGGCCAAAAAAAGCAGGTTTTCGCGCAGCAATCAAGGATTTCTGGAGATTAGGAAAAATGGGAAAGATCATCGGTATTGACCTCGGCACCACGAACTCGTGCGTCGCCATCATGGAAGGCAACCAGGTCAAGGTCATCGAGAACTCGGAAGGTGCGCGCACCACGCCGTCGATCATCGCCTACATGGACGACAACGAAGTGCTCGTTGGCGCGCCGGCCAAGCGTCAGTCGGTGACGAACCCGAAGAACACGCTGTTCGCGGTCAAGCGCCTGATCGGCCGCCGCTTCGAAGAGAAGGAAGTCCAGAAGGACATCGGCCTGATGCCGTACGCAATCGTCAAGGCGGACAACGGAGACGCGTGGGTCGAAGCGCACGGCGAGAAGCTGGCGCCGCCGCAAGTGTCGGCCGAAGTGCTGCGCAAGATGAAGAAGACGGCCGAAGACTACCTCGGCGAGCCGGTCACGGAAGCCGTGATCACGGTGCCGGCGTACTTCAACGACAGCCAGCGCCAGGCAACCAAGGACGCGGGCCGCATCGCGGGCCTCGAAGTCAAGCGGATCATCAACGAGCCGACCGCGGCCGCGCTCGCGTTCGGTCTCGACAAGGTCGAGAAGGGCGACCGCAAGATCGCCGTGTATGACCTCGGCGGCGGCACGTTCGACGTGTCGATCATCGAGATCGCGGACGTCGACGGCGAAATGCAGTTCGAAGTGCTGTCGACCAACGGCGACACGTTCCTCGGCGGCGAGGACTTCGACCAGCGCATCATCGACTACATCATCGGCGAGTTCAAGAAGGAGCAGGGCGTCGACCTGTCGAAGGACGTGCTCGCGCTGCAGCGCCTGAAGGAAGCCGCTGAAAAGGCGAAGATCGAGCTGTCGTCGAGCCAGCAGACCGAAATCAACCTGCCGTACATCACGGCGGATGCATCGGGTCCGAAGCACTTGAACCTGAAGATCACCCGCGCGAAGCTGGAAGCGCTGGTCGAGGATCTGGTCGAGCGCACGATCGAGCCGTGCCGCATCGCGATCAAGGATGCGGGCGTCAAGGTGTCGGACATCGACGACGTGATCCTGGTCGGCGGCCAGACCCGCATGCCGAAGGTCCTGGAGAAGGTGAAGGAATTCTTCGGCAAGGATCCGCGCCGTGACGTGAACCCGGACGAAGCCGTCGCGGTCGGCGCGGCGATCCAGGGCCAGGTCCTGTCGGGCGACCGCAAGGACGTGCTGCTGCTCGACGTGACCCCGCTGTCGCTCGGCATCGAGACGCTCGGCGGCGTGATGACGAAGATGATCAACAAGAACACGACGATCCCGACGAAGCACGCGCAGGTGTATTCGACGGCGGACGACAACCAGGGCGCCGTGACGATCAAGGTGTTCCAGGGCGAGCGCGAAATGGCGGCCGGCAACAAGCTGCTGGGCGAGTTCAACCTGGAAGGCATCCCGCCCGCACCGCGCGGCGTGCCGCAGATCGAAGTGACCTTCGACATCGACGCGAACGGCATCCTGCACGTCGGCGCGAAGGACAAGGCGACCGGCAAGGAAAACAAGATCACGATCAAGGCGAACTCGGGCCTGTCCGAAGCCGAGATCGACCAGATGATCAAGGACGCGGAAGCGAACGCGGCGGAAGATCACAAGCTGCGTGAGCTGGCCGATTCGCGCAACCAGGGCGACGCGCTCGTCCACAGCACGAAGAAGGCGCTGACCGAGTACGGCGACAAGCTGGACGCGGGCGAGAAGGAGAAGATCGAGGCCGCGCTGAAGGAGCTCGAGGAGGTTCTGAAGAGCACCGCGAGCGACAAGGCCACGATCGATGCGAAGGTCGAAGCCGTGGCGACGGCCTCGCAGAAGCTCGGCGAGAAGATGTACGCCGACATGCAGGCCCAGCAGGCAGGCGCGGCCGGTGCGGCGGGCGCAGCGGAAGGTGCGGCCCACGCGGGCGGCGCGCAGCAGGCTGCGGACGACGTCGTCGACGCCGAGTTCAAGGAAGTGAAGAAGGACTGAGCCGGGTTGCAACAGCACCGTACGCCGCGCGCGAGCCGCGCGCGGCGCGGCTGACAAGCGGTCTGTCTTTCCTTCCGGATGGCCGGATCGACTCTACGCCTGGCGGGCTTCGCGGCCCTCCGGGCACATTTGTTTTTTGGCGGGCGCTGCGCACGCCGTCCCCGGACGGCGCGCCGCAACGCCAGACGAGTCGCGAGACTTTACTGCAGGCGAAAGGAGCCGTTGCGTGCATCAGGCGTGGCGGCAGTGAATCGATATGGCGAAACGGGATTACTACGAGGTTCTGGGCGTCGCGAAGAATGCGAGCGACGACGAAATCAAGAAGGCATATCGCAAGCTTGCGATGAAGTATCACCCTGACCGCAATCCGGACAACAAGGATGCGGAAGAGCATTTCAAGGAGGCGAAGGAAGCCTACGAAATGCTGTCGGACAGCCAGAAGCGGGCCGCGTACGACCAGTACGGCCACGCGGGCGTCGATCCGAACATGGGCGGTGCGGGCGCACAGGGCTTCGGCGGCTTTGCCGACGCGTTCGGCGACATCTTCGGCGATATCTTCGGCCAGGCGGCGGCGGCGGGTGGCCGTGGCGGCCGGGGCGGTCCGCAGGTGTATCGCGGCGCGGACCTGCGCTACAGCATGGAAATCACGCTCGAGCAGGCCGCGCACGGCTACGACACGCAGATCCGCGTGCCGAGCTGGGTGTCGTGCGAGATCTGCCACGGTTCGGGCGCGAAACCGGGCACCAAGCCCGAGACCTGCCCGACCTGTCACGGCCAGGGCACGGTGCGGATGTCGCAGGGCTTCTTCAGCATCCAGCAGACCTGCCCGAAGTGCCACGGCAGCGGCACCTACATTCCCGAGCCGTGCGCGCATTGCCACGGGTCGGGCAAGGTGAAGGAAACCAAGACGCTCGAAGTGAAGATCCCGGCGGGGATCGACGACGGCATGCGGATCCGTTCGGCCGGCAACGGCGAGCCGGGCATCAACGGCGGGCCGCCGGGCGACCTGTACGTCGAGATCCACATCAAGCCGCACTCCGTGTTCGAGCGCGACGGCGACGACCTGCATTGCCAGATGCCGATCCCGTTCACGACCGCCGCGCTCGGCGGCGAGATCGAGGTGCCGACGCTGGCCGGCCGCGCGACGTTCCCGGTGCCGGAAGGCACGCAGTCGGGCAAGACGTTCCGCCTGCGCGGCAAGGGCATCAAGGGGCTGCGCTCGAGCATCGCGGGCGATCTGTACGTGCACGTGCAGGTCGAGACGCCGGTGAAGCTGACCGAGCAACAGCGCGATCTGCTCAAGCAGTTCGAGAAATCGCTGGCCGAAGGCGGTGCGCGCCACAGCCCGCAGAGCAAGAGCTGGTTCGACCGGGTGAAGAGCTTCTTCGAGTAACGGCATGACTGAAGGCAGCGAGAGCGCGTCGTTCGCGCTCTTGGACGATTGCGACTCGACCGCGTCCGCGCGGTCGAGTCGCTTGTATGCGGGCTTCGTGCGCGAGCGGGTGTGCGCCGATCCCGCGCAGCTCGACGCGATCGATGCGGCGCTTGCGCAGGACCTGCGCGACGGGCTGCACGCGGTCGTGGTCGGCGATTACGAATTCGGACGCAACCTGCAATGGGCGCAGCCGGGCGAGGCCCCGCTGCGCTTTTTGCTGTTTGCGCGCTGCGAGCGCCTGTCGCGCGACGAGGTCGATGCGTGGCTCGCGCAACGCGACGGCGGTGCGCAAGCGCCGTCGATCGCGGGCGTCGCGCACGTGACGAAGAGCGTGACGCGCGACGCGTTCGATGCGGCGATCGCCGCGGTGCACGACGCGCTGTGCGCGGGCGACTCGTATCAGGTCAACTACACGTACCGGCTGCATTTCGACGCATTCGGCGCGCCGCTCGCGCTGTACCGGCGCCTGCGCGCGCGCCAGCCGGTGCGCTACGGCGCGCTGATCGCGCTGCCGGACGGCGCGTGGGTCGTGTCGTGCTCGCCGGAGCTGTTCGTCGAGCGGCACGGCGACGTGCTGCGCGCGCGGCCGATGAAGGGCACCGCGCCGCGTTCGGGCGATCCGCAGCGCGACGCGCAAGCCGCGGCATTCCTCGCGAACGACCCGAAGAACCGCGCCGAGAACGTGATGATCGTCGATCTGCTGCGCAACGATCTGTCGCGGATCGCGCGCACGGGGACGGTCAGGGTGCCGGCGCTGTTCTCGGTCGAGCCGTATGCGTCGGTGTGGCAGATGACGTCGACCGTCGAAGCCGGATGGCGCGACGGCACGACGTTCGCCGACATGCTGCGCGCGCTGTTTCCATGCGGCTCGATCACCGGCGCGCCGAAACACAAGACGATGCAGCTGATCGACGCGATCGAGTCGACGCCGCGCGGCCTCTATACGGGGGCGATCGGCTGGGTCGACGCGCCGCCCGAACCCGCGGCGGGCTGCGGCGATTTCTGCCTGTCGGTGGCGATCCGCACGTTGACGCTCGGCGCGGCCGGCCTAGGCGCGGCCGGCGAAGGCGCGGCCGGCGAAGGCGCGGCCATTGCCGGCGGCTGGCGTACCGGCACGATGGGTGTCGGCGCGGGGATCGTGCTCGACAGCGTCGCCGCCGACGAATATGCGGAGTGCGAATTGAAAGCGCAATTCCTGACCGATGCCGATCCCGGCTTCCAGCTGTTCGAAACGACCTGCGCGACGCGCGCGGACGGCATCCGCCATCTCGACCGGCATCTCGCGCGGCTGCAGCGCAGCGCGGACGCGTTCGGCTTCCGCTTCGACGCCGCTGCGCTGCGCCGCGAGATCGACGCACGCTGCGCGTCGCTCGACGGCGGCGGTCCGCACCGGATGAAGCTCGCGCTCGCGAAGGACGGCGCGTTCGAGATCGTCTCCGCGCCGCTCAAGCCGCTGCCGGCGGGCCCCGCAGGCTTGCTGCTCGCCGCCGATCACGGCTTCGCGCCGACGCACTCCGCCGATGCGCTGCTGCTGCACAAGACGACCCGCCGCGCCGACTACGATCGCGCGTGGCAGGCCGCCGAGGCGCTCGGCTGCTTTGACATGCTGTTCGCCAACGAACGCGGCGAAGTGACGGAAGGCGGCCGCTCGAACCTGTTCGTGAAGCTCGATGGCCGATGGGTGACGCCGCCGCTGTCGAGCGGGGTGCTGCCGGGCGTGATGCGCGGCGTGCTGCTCGACGATCCGTCGTTCGGCGCGACGGAGCGCGTCGTGACACGCGAGGACCTGTCGCGTGCGCAAGCGCTGCTGCTGACCAATGCGCTGCGCGGCGCGCTGGATGCGGTGCTGAAATGATGTGACCGGCGAGGGCGCGCCGGTCGTCCCGAATGCAACGATAAAAAAACGCGGCGCCTTTTACGGGGCGCCGCGTTTTTTTGTCTGCGAGCCGACGGCAAAGCGCCGTCCATGCGTCAGAACGAATGTTCCGGCCCGGGGAACGAGCCGTCCTTGACCGACTTCACATAAGCGTCGACCGCCGCCGCAATGTTCGGCTGGCCCTGCATGAAATCCTTGACGAAGCGCGGCCGCTTGCCGGGGAAGATGCCGAGCATGTCGTGCAGCACCAGCACCTGGCCCGAGCAGTCGGCGCCCGCGCCGATGCCGATCGTCGGAATGCGCAGCATGTGCGTGACTTCGGACGCGACGAGCGTCGGCACGGCCTCGAGCACCACGAGCTGCGCGCCCGCGTCCTCGATCGCGCGCGCGTCGCGCAGCAGTTGCGCGGCGCTGGCTTCGGTCTTGCCCTGCACCTTGAAGCCGCCGAACGCGTGCACCGATTGCGGCGTCAGGCCGACGTGCGCGCACACGGGCACCGCGCGCTCGACCAGGAAGCGCACGGTGTCGGCGAGCCACTCGCCGCCTTCGAGCTTCACCATCTGCGCGCCGGCGCGCATCAGCTTGACCGAGCTCGCGAACGCGTCGGCGGGCGTGCCGTACGTGCCGAACGGCAAGTCCGCGACGATCAGCGTGCGCGGCTGCGCGCGTGCGACGCAGGCGGTGTGATACGCGATGTCGTCGAGCGTGACGGGCAGGGTGGTGGTGTGGCCTTGCAGCACGTTGCCGAGCGAATCGCCGATCAGGAGGACGTCGACGCCCGCGCGGTCGAGCAGCGCGGCGAAGCTCGCGTCGTAGCAGGTCAGCATCGCGATCTTCTCGCCGGCGTCGCGCATCGCCTGCAGCTTCGGCACGGTCACGGCAGGCCGGCTCGATTCCTGGAGATAGGTCATGGGAAATCCGGTTCGATGGGTGAAAACAGCGGCGAGACGCGTCAGCGCGTCGTCTCGCCCTTGACGAAGAATTCCTTGCGGCCGCGCATCGTTGCGATGTGCTCGACCAGCAATGCGAGATCTTCGGGGGAGTCCAGCGGATTCAGGTGTTCGGCGGCGACCGTCAGCACCGGCGTGCGGTCGTAGTGATAGAAGAATTCGTTGTACGCGTCGACGAGCGCACGCAGGTAGGCATCGCTGATCTGCAGCTCCATCGGCAGGCCGCGCTTCTGGATCCGCGCGAACAGCACCTCGGGGCTCGCCTGCAGGTAGACGACGAGATCGGGCGCCGGTGCCCGGGGCGCGTCGACGTGCGCCGCGAGCGCGCGATAGAGCTGCCACTCGTCGTCCGGCAGGTTCAGCCGCGCGAAGATCTCGTTCTTCTGCGGCATGAAATCGGTGACGACCGGCCGGCCCGTGTCCAGCGCCGCGCTCAGTTCGCGCGCCTGCTGCGCGCGCTGCAGCGCGAACGCCAGCTGCGTCGGCAGCGCATAGCGCGCGGTGTCGCGATAGAAGCGCTCGAGAAACGGATTGTCCTGCGGGCGCTCGAGCAGCGTCTGCATCGACCAGCGTTCGGCGAGCAGGCGGGCAAGCGTCGTCTTGCCGACGCCGATCGGGCCTTCGATCACGAGATAGCGGTGCGGTGCGCGCAGGTCCGGCGCGGTGACGGTCAGCGGTGTCGGGTTCATCGGCAGGGGTTCTTGTCGGCGCCGTCGTCAGCAGCGGCGAGCGCTCTCTGCATCAGGCACTTGCAGGTCTGGACCTTCTCGATGCGCTGGCTCGCGACCGCGGCGAGAAATGCCTCGGCGCGGCCGCGCGCCGGGATGTGGAGCGCCGGGTCGAGCTCGACGAGCGGCACGAGCGCGAACGCGCGGTCGGTCAGGCGCGGGTGCGGCACGATCAGGTCGGGCTCGTCGATCGAGTCGACGCCGTACAGCAGGATGTCGATGTCGAGCGTACGGGGCGCGTTGCGGTACGGACGTTCGCGCCCGAAGTGATGTTCGATCTTCTGGCAAAGGGCGAGCAGCTCGCGTGCGGCGAGCGTCGTGTCGATCTTGACCGCGCAGTTGTAGTAGTCGTCGCCCCCGGCGTCGACCGGGGCCGTGCGATACAGGCTCGACTTGTCGAGCACGGCGACCGTGCGCTGCTGCGCAAGGCATACCACCGCGTCCTTCAAGGTCTGGCGCGCATCGCCGAGATTCGCCCCCAGTCCGAGATATGCAACCGTCATGGCATCACTTCCTACGTCGTTCGCCGGCGCGCGTCAGTCGTCGGAACCGGCCGGGCCGTCCGACGCCTGTTCCGCGCCGTCGGTGTCCTTGCGGTTCTTCGCGCCGCCGCGGCGGCGCCGCTTGCGGGGCGATTTCTCCTTGCTGCCGCCCTGCGTGAGCAATGCCTCGCGCGCGGCCGCGTCGCCTTCGATGAAATCCGTCCACCACTGCCCGACGGCAGGATCCAGCTCGCCGGATTCGCAGCGTAACAGGAGGAAATCATACCCCGCTCTGAATCTTTGGTGTTCCAGCAGCCGCAGCGCGCCGCGGCCGGAGCGCTTCTCGAGGCGCAGCTGCAGGCCCCAGATCTCGCGCATGTCGGCCGAGTAGCGCTTGTGGATCGCGAGCTTCTCGGTCTGCATGTCGAGCACGTCGTCCATCGCGCGATGCAGCGCGGGTACCGGGAACTCGCCGTCGGCCGTGTACTGCTCGAAGCGCTGGCGCATGTCGTGCCACAGCAGCGTCGCGAACAGGAAGCCCGGCGACACCGGCTTGCCGGCGCGCACGCGCGCGTCGGTGTTGTTGAGCGCGAGCGTGATGAACTTCTCGCCCTGCGGCTGTTCGAGCACGACGTCGAGGAGCGGCAGCAGCCCGTGGTGCAGGCCTTCGCTGCGCAACTGCTTCAGGCACGCGAGCGCGTGGCCGGACAGCAGCAGCTTCAGCATCTCGTCGAACAGGCGCGCGGCCGGCACGTTGTTGATCAGGTCGGCGAGCGCGTTGATCGGCTCGCGCGTATGCGGCTCGATGTCGAAGCCGAGCTTCGCCGCGAAGCGCACCACGCGCAGCATCCGCACCGGGTCCTCGCGATAGCGCGTGGCCGGGTCGCCGATCATCCGCAGCAGGCGGGCGCGCACGTCGGCCATCCCGTCGTGGTAGTCGAGCACCGTCTGCGTCGACGGGTCGTAGTACATCGCGTTGATCGTGAAGTCGCGGCGCGCGGCGTCCTCGTGCTGTTCGCCCCACACGTTGTCGCGCAGCACGCGGCCGCTCGCGTCGACCGCGTGCGTGCGGCGGTCGAGTTCGTCGCGCTTCAGGCGCTTCGGCGGCTCGGCCTCGGCAGGGGGCGGATCGACGAGCGCGCGGAACGTCGACACCTCGATCAGCTCCTGGCCGAACTGCACGTGGACGATCTGGAAGCGGCGGCCGATCAGGCGCGCGCGGCGGAACAGGCGCTGGACTTCGGTCGGCGTCGCGTCGGTCGCGACATCGAAGTCCTTCGGCGCGATGCCGAGCAGCAGGTCGCGGACCGCGCCGCCGACGATGAACGCGCGGAAGCCCGCCTGTTGCAGCGTGTCGGTCACGCGCACCGCGTTCTTCGAGATCAGCGCGGGATCGATGCCGTGCACGCTCGCGGGCACGACGGTCGGCTTGTGGTTGCTGCGCGGACGCTTCGCGGCGGCGCCGCGGGCGCCCTTCGCGGTGCGCGGGGCGGGCGCCGCATCGGTGGCGGCGGCGGAGGGCGTTTGCGCGGCGTCGTCCTGGCCGAGCAGCTTGCGGATGAATTTCTTGATCACGACGTTCAGAAGAGATCGAGGATGCGCCAGCCGCGAGCGCGTGCATGCGCGCGCAGCGTGTCGTCGGGGTTGGTCGCGATCGGGTCGGTGACTTTCTCGAGCAACGGGATGTCGTTGTGCGAGTCGCTGTAGAAGTAGCTGTGCGCGAAGTCGTCCCAGTGCTTGCCGAGCGAAGCGAGCCACGCCTCGGTGCGCACGATCTTGCCTTCGCGGTAGCTCGGCGTGCCGGTCGGCCGGCCCGTGTACGGGGAATCGGGGTGGCCGTCGGTCGTCTCGACCTCGCAGGCGATCAGCGTGTCGACGCCGAAGGCGGTCGCGATCGGCCGGGTGATGAATTCGTTGGTCGCGGTGACGACGCAGCACAGGTCGCCCGCGTCGAGGTGCTCGCGCACGAGTTCGAGCGCGGCGGGCGTCATCGCGGGCCGGATCACCTCGTGCATGTACTGCTCGTGCCACTCGGCGAGTTGCGCGCGCGAATACTTCGCGAGCGGCGTGAGCATCGCCGTGAGGTACGCGTGGATGTCGAGCTTGCCGGCCTTGTAGTCGGCGAAGAACTGATCGTTCTGACGCGAGAAGCTTTCCGCGTCGACGATGCCGAGCTTCACCATGAAGCGGCCCCATTCGTGGTCGCTATCGGTCGGGATCAGCGTGTGATCGAGGTCAAAGAGTGCCAGATTAGTCATGGAAGCGCATTTTACTCGAAGCGGTTCGGGCCCGCGCCCGGCGGCGCGATGTCGTCGCCGGGGCGGGCCAGCATTCGGCGCAGCAGCGGCAGCGTGACGGCGCGTTTCTGCTCGAGCGAGAAACGGTCGAGCGCGTCGAGCAGCGCCATCAGGCTTGGCATGTCGCGGCGGAAATGGGTCAGCAGGTAGGCCGCGATGTCGTCGGTGAGCGCGATCCCGCGCTCCTTCGCCGCGAGCTTCAGCACGGCGATCTTGCCGGCGTCGGACGGCGGCGACAGGTGGAACACGAGCCCCCAGCCGAGGCGCGTGCGCAGATCCTCGCGGACGTCGAGCGCGAGCGGCGCCGCGGGGCCCGCCGCGACGAACGCGCTCGACGGATGCGCGCGAACCTCGTTGAACAGGTTGAAGAGCGCGACCTGCTGCGTGTCGCTCATCCGGTCGCAGTCGTCGATCGCGTAGATGCCGATGCGCGGGTCGAACGTGAACGCGCCGAGCGGGCTTTGCGGCGTCAGGTAGCGCGCGTAGCCGTACGACGCGTCGCTCACGAGCGCCTGCAGCAGGTGGCTGCGGCCGCTGCCGGGTTCGCCCCAGATGTAGAACGACCGGTCCGGCACGGGGCCCGCTGCCAGCGCGAGGTCGAGCTTCTGCAGCCGCGTGATGAGCTCGCCGTTTTCCTCGCCCGTGATGAAGTTGTCGAACGTGGCGGGGGGCGGCGTGCCGAGATCGAGCGTCAGTTGACGGGACACAGTCACAATGCGGATCGGTTGGAAAAACGTGCGCCGGGGAGCGCGGTGTCGAAGGCTGCACGCGCGGCCGCACGCACGGCGGCGCGCGGGTTCCGGCGCGGCTCGCTCAGCGGTGAAAACGGGGACGTGTTGGCCAAGATGCAATCCCTGACGAATCGATGCGGGGAATTCCGGCCAGCGGGCCGGCTTCGGGTAAAATCGCATTTTACCGACCTTCTCGCATTCCCCCATGAATCCTCCGAAATCCGCTCCTGACGCTCAAGGTCTGTCCTATCGTGACGCGGGCGTCGACATCGACGCGGGCGACGCGCTCGTCGACAAGATCAAGCCCTTTGCGAAGAAAACCCTGCGCGACGGCGTGCTCGGCGGCATCGGCGGGTTCGGCGCGCTGTTCGAAGTGCCGAAGAAGTATCGCGAGCCGGTGCTCGTGTCGGGCACCGATGGCGTCGGCACGAAGCTCAAGCTCGCGTTTCATCTGAACAAACACGACACGGTCGGCCAGGATCTCGTCGCGATGAGCGTGAACGACATCCTCGTGCAGGGCGCCGAGCCGCTGTTCTTCCTCGACTACTTCGCGTGCGGCAAGCTCGACGTCGACACGGCCGCGACCGTCGTCAAGGGCATCGCGCAAGGCTGCGAACTGTCGGGCTGCGCGCTGATCGGCGGCGAAACCGCGGAAATGCCGGGCATGTACCCGGACGGCGAATACGACCTCGCGGGCTTCGCGGTCGGCGCGGTCGAGAAGAGCAAGATCATCGACGGCAGCACGATCGCCGAGGGCGACGTGGTGCTGGGTCTCGCGTCGAGCGGCATCCACTCGAATGGCTTCTCGCTCGTGCGCAAGATCATCGAGCGCGCGAACCCGGACCTGTCGGCCGATTTCCACGGCCGCTCGCTCGCCGACACGCTGATGGCGCCGACCCGCATCTACGTGAAGCCGCTGCTCGCGCTGATGGAAAAGATCGCGGTGAAGGGGATGGCGCACATCACCGGCGGCGGCCTCGTCGAGAACATTCCGCGCGTGCTGCGCGAAGGCCTGACGGCCGAGCTGGACCAGAAGGCGTGGCCGCTGCCGCCGCTGTTCCAGTGGCTGCAGGAGCATGGCGGCGTCGCCGACGCGGAAATGCATCGCGTGTTCAACTGCGGGATCGGCATGGCCGTGATCGTGTCGGCGGCGGATGCCGACGAAGCGGTCAGCCAGCTGACGGCGGCCGGCGAGCAGGTCTGGAAGATCGGCGTCGTGCGCGCGAGCCGCGAAGGCGAGGCGCAGACGGTCGTGGTCTGACGCGCCGCCCGACGCGCAATGTCACAGGAAGCCGCCCGGAGTCGATCCGGGCGGCTTTTTTTTTCGCCGCGTGCCGGGCGCGGCGGCCGGATTCCGCTCACACGGCCGGACGCTCTCGCGCCGGCCGCGCGTGGGCCAGCAGCGGCGGCACCAGCAGGTTGAGCAATGCGGCCGCGGCCCAGACGAGCCCGGGCCACGCGTCGCGGGTTGCCGCATAGGCCGCGGTGATGACGAGCGGCCCGGCGACGCCGATCAGGCTCGCGATACTCGCGAGCGTGCCTTGCAGTTCGCCCTGCCGGGCGTCGTCGACCTGGCGCGCGAGCATCGCCTGCAGCGCCGGCAGCATCATGCCGCCCGCCGCGAACAGCGGCAGCAGCGTGAACGGCACCCAGGCCGCGTTGGCGAACGCGATGACCACGAGGCCGAGCGCGTCGCCGGCGAGGCCCAGCGCGAGCGCGCGGCGCTCGCCGAGCCGCGCGATCAGCGGCCCGATCGCGAATGCCTGCGCAAGCGCGTGGCATGCGCCGTAACCGGCGAGCGACAGGCCCGCGACCGCCGTCGACCAGCCGAAATGCGCCTGTCCGTACAGGATCCACAGCGTCGCGGGCGCCTGCGACACCAGCGCCACGATCACGTAGACGCCGATCAGCGGGACGAGCGCCGGGCCGCCGCGCAGCCGCCGCAGGCTCGCGAATGCGTTGAGGCTCACCGTGGCGCCGCCGTCGCGCGCGGCCGGCGGCCGCGATTCCGGCAGGCTCCGCCAGACGAGCGCGAGATTGAGCGCGTTGAGCAGCGCCGCGGCGGCGAACGGCGCGCGCAGATGCCACGCGCCGAGCAGGCCGCCGAGCATCGGGCCGGCGATGAAGCCGATCCCCATCGCGGCGCCCAGTTGACCGAAACGGCGCGCGCGATCGGGTTCCGCGGTCACGTCGGTGACGTACGCGGTCGCGACCGCGACGTTCGCGCCCGTGATGCCCGCGATCAGCCGCCCGGCGTAGAGCCATGCGAGCGTCGGCGCATACGCCATCAGCAGATAGTCGAGCGCGGCGCCCGCGAGCGATGCGAGCAGCACGGGCCGGCGGCCGAAGCGGTCGCTCAGCATGCCGAGGACGGGCGCGCACACGAACTGCGCCAGCGCGTACAGCGCGAGCAGCATGCCGTAGTGCGTGTCGGCGCCGCCCGCGCCGGAGAGCGTGCGCAGCAGCCCGGGCAGGATCGGCATCACGAGCCCGACGCCGATCGCGTCGAGCACGACGGTCGTCAGGATGGCAATCATGGAAGGATTCAAGACCGTTCTCTATCGATGATAGAGTAGCGATTATTCCATAACTTCCCTATCGGTGATAGAGATGAAAGACACGGGCGCGCGACTGACGCGCGACACGGTCCTGCGCGCGGCGCTCGAACTGCTCGACGAGGTCGGCATCGATGCGCTGTCGACGCGTCGGCTCGCCGAACGGCTCGGCGTGCAGTCGCCGACGCTCTACTGGCATTTCAAGAACAAGGGGGAGCTGCTCGACGCGATGGCGGACGCGATCATGCTCGAACGGCGCCGCGCGTCGCTGCCGCAGCCCGGCGATGCATGGGATGCGTGGCTCGTCGCGAATGCGTGCAATTTCCGCGAGGCGCTGCTGGCCTATCGCGACGGCGCGCGCCTGCATGCCGGCACGCGGCCGCGCGGGGCGCATTTCGACGGGATTGAATGCAAGCTGGCGCTGTTGTGCGACGCGGGTTTCACGCCGGAGCAGGCGATCGACCTGATGTTCGCGATCGGCCGTTTCGTGGTCGGCTGGGTGCTGGAGGAGCAGGCGGAACCGGAGCGCGCGCCCGATGCGGACGCGCCGGATCCGGCCGCGTATCCGCTCGTCGCGCAAGGGTGGGCCGCGCTGCACGCGCGCAGCCCGGACGACGCGTTCGAGCGCGGCATCGCGCTGATCGTCGACGGCGCGCGTGCGCAACTCGCTGCGCGACGAGCCGGGTGACGACGCGCGCGGTCGCGCGCCGATGCGGTGGCGTCAGTCCGGCGCGCGGCCGTCGAGCACGTGTTCGAGCGCGTCGACCGCTCGCGCGGTCGCATCGGCCGCGACGCAGTCGACGACGATCCGCTCCGGCATCGCGCGCAGCCACGTGAGCTGCCGCTTGCAGAGCTGGCGCGTCGCGAAGATGCCCTTGTCGCGCATCGTCCGATAGTCGGTCACGCCGTCGAGGAATTCCCATGCCTGCCGGTAGCCGACGCAGCGCATCGACGGCAGCCCGAGATGCAGGTCGTCGCGGCGGCGCAGCCGTTCGACCTCGTCGATGAAACCCGCGTCGAGCATCGCGTCGAAGCGCTGCGCGATCCGCTCGTGCAGCACCGCGCGGTCGGAAGGCTCGAGCGCGACCGGCACGAACCGGTAGCGGGCCGCCGCATCGTCCGCGCGGGGCGGCGCGGCGAGCAGCGCCGACATCGGCCGGCCGCTCAGCATGAAGACTTCGAGCGCGCGCTGGATGCGCTGCGAGTCGTTCGGCGCGAGGCGCGCGGCCGTCTCCGGGTCGACCTGCGCGAGCCGCGCGTGGAGGGCCGGCCAGCCGTCGCGCGCGGCATCCGCGTCGAGTTCCGCGCGCACGGCCGGGTCCGCGGTCGGCAGGTCGTTCAGCCCCTGCGTCAGCGCCTTGTAGTACAGCATCGTGCCGCCCGCGAGCAGCGGCGTGCGGCCGCGCGCGGCGATCTCGCCGATCAGGCGCAGCGCGTCGGCGCGGAACTGGGCGGCCGAATACGCGTCGGCCGGGTCGATGATGTCGATCAGGTGATGCGGCGCGCGCGCGCGTTCGTCGCGGGTCGGCTTCGCGGTGCCGATGTCCATGTCGCGGTAGACGAGCGCCGAATCGACGCTGACGATCTCGATCGGCCGGCGCGCCGCGAGCGCCAGCGCCGCGGCCGTCTTGCCGGACGCGGTGGGCCCGAGCAGGCAGGCGATCGTCGTTTGAGCGGAAGACTGCGACACGCTCATTGGCCGCGCATGAACAGGCGGTCGAGGTCGCCCAGCGTGAGCTGGTACCAGGTCGGCCGGCCGTGGTTGCATTGGTCCGCGCGCTCGGTCGCTTCCATCTGGCGCAGCAGCGCGTTCATCTCGTCGAGCGTGAGGCGGCGGTTCGCACGCACCGCGTGATGGCAGGCGAGCGTGCCGAGCAGCTCGTGCTGGCGTTCGGTGAGCACGCGCGAGCCGCCGAACGCGTGCAGGTCGGCGAGCACCGCGCGCGCGAGCGCCTGCAGGTCCGCGTCCTTCAGCAGCGCGGGCACCGCGCGGATCGCGAGCGTCGTCGGCGACAGCACCGCGAGGTCGAAGCCGAGCGATTCGAGCGTTTCGCGCTCCTCCTCGACGGTGCCGATCTCGACCGGCGTCGCGTTCATCGAAACCGGCAGCAGCAGCGCCTGCACCGCGACCGAGCGATCGGAGAGCGCATTCTTGAACTGTTCGTACAGGATCCGCTCGTGCGCCGCGTGCATGTCGACGATCACGAGCCCGTGCGCGTTCTGCGCGAGCACGTAGATGCCGTGGATCTGGCCGAGCGCGAAGCCGAGCGGCTGGTCGTCGTGCGCGGTGTGGGCGAGCGACGGCGCGGCGGCGAATCCCGCCGGCGGTACGACCGGCGCTTCGCCGGCGTCGGCTGCGTCGTGTGCGACCGCCGTCGTGCCGGCCGGCGTGCCCGCGCCGCTGTCCTTGCGGCCGAACAGCGCGTCGTAGAGCGCGAGCGGCTGCGCGACGGGCAGCGTGCCTTGCGTCATCCGCGCCTGGCGCAGCCACGTGCTGCCTTGCGACGGCGTGGGCGCGGGGCTCGCGCCGCCGCTCGCGGCCTGGCCGAGCGGCGTGCCCTGGAACGACGCGGGGCCCGGCGCCGCTGCGATATGCGCGGCGTGGCCGCCGGCGGTGGTTTCGGGCGACGCGCCCGCATGGCGGGCCAGCGCCCGCTGCACCGCGTGGAACACGTACTGGTGGATCGAGCGCGAGTCGCGGAACCGCACCTCGATCTTCGACGGATGCACGTTCACGTCGACGGCCTCGGGCGGCAGGTCGAGGAACAGCACGTAGGACGGGTAGCGGTCGCCGTGCAGCACGTCCTCGTACGCGGCGCGCACTGCGTGCGTCAGCAGCTTGTCGCGCACGAAGCGGCCGTTCACGAAGAAATACTGCTGGTCGGCGCGGCCGCGGCTCGCGGTCGGCAGCCCGGCGCAGCCGTAGACGGCCAGCGGCCCGGCGCGCTCGTCGAGCGGCAGGTACGCAGTTGCGAAGCCTTCGCCGAGGATCTTCGCGACCCGCTGCGTGGGCTCGGTCGCGTTCCAGTGCTCGACGGCCTTGCCGTTGTGCAGCACCGAGATCGCGACGTCCGGCCGCGCGAGCGCCGCGCGGCGGATCATTTCGACGCAATGGCCGAACTCGGTCTGCTCGCTCTTCAGGAACTTGCGCCGCGCGGGCGTGTTGAAGTACAGCTCGCGCACCTCGATCGTCGTGCCGACCGCGCCGGCGGCGGGGGCGAGCACGCCGGTCTGCGCGTCGATGCGCGTCGCGTGCGCCGCATCGGCCGTGCGGCTCGTGATGAACATCTCGGCGACCGACGCGATCGATGCGAGCGCTTCGCCGCGGAACCCGAGCGTCGCGACCGCCTCGAGCTCCTCGAGCGAGCGGATCTTGCTGGTCGCGTGGCGCATCAGCGCGAGCGGCAGCTCGCCGGGCGGGATCCCGCAGCCGTCGTCGGTGATCGAGATGCGCTTGACGCCGCCTTCCTCGAGCACGATGCGCAACGTGTTCGCGCCGGCGTCGAGCGCGTTCTCCAGCAGCTCCTTGACGACCGACGCCGGACGCTCGACGACTTCGCCCGCGGCGATCTGGCTGATCAGCTGGTCGGGCAGGGGCTGGATCGCGCGCAGCGGGCGCGGCGAGTGCGGATCAGGGGCGGGCGTGGCGCCCGCGGCCGTTTCGGTGAATTCGGACATGGCCGAATTATAGCGAGGCCGCCGGCGCGCGCCGGGCCGGCGATCCGTTACGTTTTTTCACGGAGCCTTAAGGCAGTTTCGGTATGATGACTGCGTTTCACGCGCCGCCCTTGCCGGGCGGGCGATTTTGCCCTTTATGCCGTCACCGGCCCGCTTGCCCTGAAGGAACCGCATTTGGATACGCTGCTTCATTTCGTCAATCTCGTCCTGCACATCGACGCATTCCTCGGCGACTTCATCCGGCAATACGGCGCCTGGGTGTATCTGGTGCTGTTCCTGATCGTGTTCTGCGAAACGGGTCTCGTCGTGTTTCCGTTCCTGCCGGGCGATTCGCTGCTGTTCATCGGCGGCGCGTTCGCGGCGACCGGCGAAATGAACGTCGGCGCGCTGATCGTGCTGCTGCTCGTCGCGGCGATCACCGGCAACACCGTCAATTACCTGATCGGCCGCTGGATCGGGCCGAAGGTCTTCAATACGCACATTCCGGTGCTCGAGCGCTTCCTCGACCGCGCGGCGCTGCAGAAGACCCACAGCTTCTACGACAAGCACGGCGGCAAGACGATCGTGCTCGCGCGCTTCATCCCGGTGGTGCGGACCTTCGCGCCGTTCGTCGCGGGCGCTTCGTCGATGAGCGTCGCGCGCTTCCAGCTCTTCAACGTGCTCGGCGCGCTGGTGTGGGTGCTGCTGCTCGTGCTGCTCGGCTACTTCTTCGGCAACATCCCGTTCGTTCGCCAGTACCTGAACGTGATCGTGCTGGCCGGGATCGGCGCGGCGGTCGTGCCGGTCGCGCTCGGCGCGCTGTGGAAGCTCGTGCGCGGCCGCTCTGGCGGCGCGGGCAAGACCAGCGGTCACTGATCCGCGCGGGTCGCGCGGTTCGTCGCGGCAATAAAAAAAGCGTGGCTCGCAAACTGCAGCCACGCTTTTTTCATGTCCGCCGACGCGTCGCGCCGTCACGCGGTGCGGTGCGAAATCGGCGTTTCGGGCGTCGGGTACTGCGCGTCGCGGAACGTCTCGAGGATCACGCGGTTGGTGTCGCAATACACCTGCCAGTAGTTCGCCGGCTGCGTGAACGGGCGCACGAACAGCAGCGGGCCTTCCGGCGTGAACTGCAGCACGCCGACGTCCGGCGCCGGGGTCGTCAGCACGTTCGGGATCGTCTGGATCGCCGACTTCAGGCGGTTGATCGCGTCGACCGCATCGACGCCGTTCGCGATCTTCGCGGACAGGTCGACCCGTCGGTACGGCGTCGCGCTGTAGTTCGCGATGTTGTCCGAAAAGATCTTGTTGTTGCCGACGATCGTGACGATGTTGTCCGGCGTGATGATCGTCGTGCCGAACAGGCCCAGTTCCTTCACGGTGCCGGTGACGCCGCCCGCGTTGATCACGTCGCCGATCTTGAACGGACGCAGCACCTGCATGAACACGCCCGCCGCGAAATGCGCGAGCAGCCCGCCCCAGGCCGTGCCGATCGCGAGGCCGAGGCCGGCGAGCAGCGCGGCGAACGACGTGGTCTGCACACCGAAGATCTGCAGGATCGCGAGGATCAGCAGGACCGTCAGCAGCACGCCGACGACCGAGGTCAGGTAGTCGGAGAGCGTCGGGTCGACCTTGCCGCTGCGTTGCACGATCTTGCCGAGCAGCCGCGTGCCGATGCGGATCGCCCAGCGGCCGACGAACCACAGGGCGATCGCGGCGACGAGATTGAGGCCGAAGTCCAGGCCGCGGGTCATCAGGAATTGCTGGGCGGTGGCGAGGTCCAGGGTCAAGGTTGGTTCTCCATAAGACGTTGAACGGGGGAACGGTCATGCCCGGAAGTGCGGCATGCCGAAAATCCTCGGGCTTTTATAGCCGACGCGCGGCGCCAAGGCAACCGGCCGCGCCACGCCTACGCGTGACGCCGCGGCTCGAACGGCCGCTGCTCGACGTCGCCGCCGCGCGCAATGATCGCCGTGCTTTCCGGAATCTCCTCCCACGCGCCGCGCAGGTCGACGAGCGGCTCGGACAGCACCATGAACGCATCGTCACCCGCTTCGGTGATGCGCGGGTTGTGCGGATACAGTTCGTGCAGGTGCCGGAACGACGTGCTGTGGTACAGCGAGCGCGATTGCCGCTCGCTCGAGTAGCGGACCGCGATGATCTGCTCGCCGTCGGTCACGCAGACCGTCATGTTGAGCGGCAGGTCCACGCGGTGCCGCGCGGCGATGTCCTCGACGACGCCGGCCATCCGCTCGAGCGCCGGGAGCGGCGTTTGTTCGAGGCCGAACGTCAGCGCGAGGCGGAACATCAGCTCCGAATCGGTCGACCCTTCGATCGTCGGGAACAGCGCCGGATCGATCTTCATCGCGAGGTCGCGGTGCAGCTTCGGCAGATCGCGGATCAGGCCGTTGTGCGCGAACAGCCACCGGCCGTGCCGGAACGGATGACAGTTGGTTTCCTGCACCGGCGTGGCGGTCGCTGCACGGATGTGCGCGATGAACATCCGCGAGCGGATCGCGCGCGCGGCTTCGCGCAGGTTGCGATCATTCCACGCGGGATGCACGGAGCGGTAACGGAACGGGAGTTCGTCCGGGTGACCGTACCAGCCGATGCCGAAACCGTCGCCGTTGGTGGTCGTCGCGCCCAGCTCCGAATGCAGGCTCTGGTCGATCAGCGAATGCTTCGCGCGGAACAGGACGGTCTCGAGGTGGATCGGGTTGCCCGTGTAGGCGAGCCAGCGGCACATGGGGCGCTCCTTCTCGGCGGATCGTCCGAGCATGGTAGCCGAGTTCGCCGTCGCCGGGTTCACCGCGGCGGCGGGCGCCCGCCTGCACGCGCTCCGGCGCGCCGGCCGGGGCCGGCCGCCGGAGCCTGCCCTCGGTCGCGGGCTCAGTCGCCCATCGCATCCATCACGCGCGCCGAATAGACGAGCGCTGCGCCCGCGTTCAGCGCGACCGCCACGCCGAGCGCTTCCGCGACTTCCTCCTTCGTCGCGCCGTGCCTGGCGGCCTCGGCCGTGTGCACGGCGATACAGCCGTCGCAGCGCGTCGTGACCGCCACGGCGAGCGCGATCAGCTCGCGCGTCTTCGCGTCGAGATGGCCGGTCTTCGCGCCGGCGCCGGACAGCGCCTTGTAGCCGGCGAGCGTATCGGGCGACAACTTCGCCAGGTCGCCGATGCGCGTCGAGAGTTCCTTGCGATATTCGTTCCAGTTCAGCATGGCTCGTCCTTTTTCACGGGTAGGTGACCGCGGCGGGGGCCGCGTGCTGCGGAGATGCACGGCTATTCTGAGCGTCAGCGGTGATGGTTTCGATACGCTAAAGTGTCAATTTTTAGCGCGGGCGTCTCATGGATGCGCTGAGTCAACTGCTGCTGATGGGCCGCAGCCATGTCGAGCTGGACGTGCGCTGCCTGCTCGACGGCCCGTTCGCGATGGCGCACGACGCGCTGCCGGCCGGCGAGGCCGCGTTCCATCTGCTGTTGGCCGGGCAATGCCGTCTGCGCACGGCGGACGGTCGCACGCTGCGGCTCGTCGAAGGCGATTTCGTGCTGCTGCCCGCGGGCGACGCGCACGAGATCCACGATGCGACGGCCGGCCCGGCGGCCGCCATGCCGATGCGCGAGCTTGCCGCGGCCGGCGGCGCGGTGCTGCCGGTCAAATGCAATACCGACACGCCGGACGGCGCGAGCGTGGATCTGCTGTGCGGGCGCTTCGTGTACGAGCGCGGCGCGGGCGAGCTGCTGATGCGCGCGCTGCCGGGCCTGCTGCACGTCGGGCTGGGCGAGCCATCCGGGCTCGCATCGCTGCAGATGCTCACCGGGGTGCTGCGCGCCGAGGCGTCGAATCTGCAGCCGGGCGCCCGCGCGATCGTCAACGCGCTCGGCCAGGCGTTGCTCGCGTATGCGCTGCGCGCGTACGGCCGCGACACGCAGGTGCCGTCCGGCTGGCTCGCGCTCGCCGCGGATGCCCGGCTCGGGCCGTCGATCCAGGCGGTGATGCAGGCGCCCGCGCAGCCGTGGACGGTCGCGTCGCTCGGCGACGTGTCGGCGATGTCGCGCGCGACCTACGCGCGGCATTTTCGCGAGAAGGCGGGGATGAGCGTCGGCGCGTTCGTTACGCGGATCCGGATGATGCACGCGTGCGCGTTGCTGCGGGACACGCGCCGCGGGCAGGCGGAGATCGGCCAGGCGGTCGGCTACCAGTCGGAGGCGGCGTTCGGCAAGGCGTTTCGCGAGGTGTTCGGCACGACGCCGGGGCGCTGGCGGCGCGCGCATCGCGGCGAGTGAGCGCGCCGGCGGCGGGTTGTCGATGCAGGGGCCGACGCTGGCCGCCGACCCGGACATCGTCCGGCGCCCGCGGCCGGGCGACAGATCGATTCGGACGACAGACGGCCTGGCTGCCGCGTTGCGGCGGCCGGTTCGTCGCGGGCCGTCGATCCGGTCATTTCATGTGACAAAACTGCTACCATGCTCGCGATTCATTTCAACAAGAAAGAGAGGGCAACACCATGAACCAGACCACTATCCAGCAGCCGTCGTTCGCGTTTGTCGCGGCCTCGTGGGCGGCATTGATCGCGGGCTTCGCCGCGTTTCTCGTCGGGCTCTGGAACGCGGGCATGCAGCTCAATGAAAAGGGCTACTACTTCACCGTGCTGGTGTTCGGCCTGTATGCAGCGATCTCGCTGCAAAAGAGCGTGCGCGATCGCGCCGAAGGCATTCCGGTCACCGGCATCTACTACGGGCTGAGCTGGTTCGCACTGCTGCTCTCGATCGCACTGCTGATCGTCGGCCTGTTCAACGCGACGCTGCAGCTCAGCGAAAAAGGCTTTTACGCGATGTCGTTCGTGCTCGCGCTGTTCGGCGCGGTGACCGTGCAGAAGAACACGCGCGACCTGCAAGGCGCGAAGCCGCGGCCGACCGACATCGACCCGGCGCAGCCGACGCAGGAGTGAACGCAGGGTAGACGCTGTCCGCCTGTCTACATCGGAATCCTTGCTATTGGCAGAGCGGGATGCGCCGGATGGCGCGCAATACCCGAAGGGCGGGCAGTGACGACGCGTCGAGCTGCACGCCCGCCGGCCGGACCGGCGTTGACCGCATCTTCCCGGATATGACGTCGCGCTCAGAGATCGCTGCGTTTCTCCGACGCGAGCGTGAACTGGAGCAGATCCCAGGCGTTCAGGTGCGCCTGATTGGCAAGGCCGGCGTGCTGCCGTACTTCATCCAGTTGCGAATCGTCGTTGTCACGCGCGTCGCGCTGGAGAGCGGACTGGGCGGCGCTCGCATGAACGCGGGCACGCGTCGCATGTTCGCGCGCCTTCCTGGCGCGCTCCCGAACCAGCTGCTTTCTGGACAGCGTGCTCGGAAGGTCGTCAGCCGCACGTTCGCTGGTCGCATGCTCGTTGGCCGCACGCGTCGATCCAGCCGAGGCCAGTCGTTCGAGCTCGGTGGCGCACGCATCCGCGGCACGCGCGTCCAGCGTGGCAAACCGGGCCGCTTCTTGCGCGGTGTCGCGTACCGTATCGTGCGGATGAAGAAGCGCGTGATTTCCGCGCGCCGGCGCCCGCGTGCCGCCGGGCAGTCCCTTGCACCATGCCCGCATCAGCCGCGGCGATGCGACCGTGAGCAGGATTACCGTACCAACGACGCTGATCAGAATGGTCATCGACATTGCGTGCGTGCGACGAGTGAAGTGGGCACAGGAGAAATCGACAGGCGATTCATGCGTGTCGCGCTGCCGATCCGCGACACGCTTGAACACGATCACGCCGACGAGTCGATCAGGAACTGTTCGCGGCTCTGCCCGTTGATCCACAGGGGCTCGCGGCCGCGGCCGCTCCATGTCGCTCCGCTCTGCGGGTCACGGTACTTCGGCGGAACCGGGCCGCGCTTCACGCGCCGACGCGGCTTGCGCGGCAGATCGCCGAACAGGTCCCTGGGCGTCAGGTCGTACAGCGCGATCGCGTCCCTGATCCTCGATACGGCGGCTTGTTTTTCTTCCAGCCGGACCGACTCGGCGTGTGCTTGAAGCATTTCTATTTGCGCCTGGAGCTCTCGATAGGTTGTCACGGTATTCCCATTGCGGTGTCATCGATCCGCCAACGGCCCCGATTGGATCGCTGTCGGGGCGCTGTCGAATCTGGAATGCAAAACGTGTCGGACGCAGCATCCGGGGCATCGTCTAAACCGGATGCGCGACGGATGCCGCTTCGAGTCGTTGATTGGCCGCCAGCTTCATCCGGATTGCGGCAGGCGACCCTGTCGTGTGAGGCTCGAGCCGTCCTTCGCACGGGGCGGGTGTTTCGATTGCAGGAAGCATCGGCGATACCGCCGGCATGGCGGTCGGGGGCGATGCCGCATTCCGCTCCCATGTCGGAATGCAGGAATCAACCGGCCCGATCGCGTGCTGGTGTTGCAAGAATGCAATGCCTGTCTTAACGAAGATAATATGGATGAAGCGGTGACCATTTAAAACTAGTAAATATGACAGGAAGATTGTTGTTTTTTTGGCTGGATGCGCGTGGATGCCGACCTGTCAGCGGTGCCGCCGATCCGTTGCGGCGGGCTTGCATGAAATAATCAAACGGATTTGCTTTATTTGCTTTTATGATGCCGTATTGCGCTTGTCACGCTCAGGCCGGGTCGGTCGTCGACTTGAGCCGGTTATCAAGGGATGAAAAGAAATGGCTACGGTATCATGGCGAAGTTGGCGGCGTAACCGGCAATCAAGCCCTCGCGCATTTAAATAATCGCACTAAATTTATCGAAAAATAAAATACTGAAATCGAAAATTCAAAGACATGAACTCGCTATCCAATCAAGGCACCCTGGAGCTCGGCAAGCAATCCAAGTACGAGTCGATTTACAACCCGGAAAAGCTCTATGCGATTCCGCGCACGATCAAGCGCGAGGAGATCGGCATCACGGATACGCTGCCGTTTTTCGGCGTCGACGTATGGAATCACTACGAGGTGTCGTGGCTCACGCCCCGCGGCGTGCCGCGCGTCGCGATCGCGACGATCGTCGTGCCGTGCGCGTCGCCGAACGTGATCGAATCGAAATCGATGAAGCTGTACTTCAACACGTTCAACAACACGTCGTTCGAGAGCCGGGAGGAAGTCGAGCGCATCGCTGCGAGCGATCTGTCGCGCTGCGCCGGTGCACCCGTTTCGGTCACGCTCGAATCGCTCGAATACGCCGCCGCCTTGCAGATCGGCGCGCCGGTCGGCACCTCGATCGACGAGCAGGACATCGACATCGCGCAGTTCAGCGTCGACCGGCAACTGCTCGCGACGCATGACGAGCACGTCAGCGAAACGCTCTATTCGAACCTGCTGAAATCGAACTGTCTCGTGACGGGCCAGCCCGATTGGGGGACCGTGTCGATCGAGTACGAAGGGCGCCGCATCGACCGCGACGCACTGCTCCGGTATGTCGTGTCGTTCCGCAATCACGAGGAATTCCACGAGCAATGCGTCGAGCGGATCTTCAAGGACATCCAGGATCAATGCGCGCCGGCCCGCCTGACCGTGTCGGCCCGCTATACGCGCCGGGGTGGCCTCGACATCAATCCGGTGCGCAGCAGCGCGCCCGTTCAGGACGTTCCGAATACGCGCCTGATCCGACAATGACTTCGCACCGCGAGCCGATCATGGAATCCGCTTCTCACGAAATCGAAGCCGTCATCGAGCCGTCGCTCGAGAGCGATGCGCTGCAGGTCCTGGTGCGGGTGCGCGATTCCGGCACGACGTTCAAGATGTCGCCGCGCGAGCTGAACACGAAGGCGTGGCTCGACAAGTTCTCGCGCGAGGACGTGGCACACATCGGCTTCCTGAACGCTGCCACGTATACGGACCAGCCCATCCCCCTGTCGTACTTTCCGACGCGCAAGCATCAGCTGACGCCCGCCGTCCTGCTGCTTGCGCTGCTTTATGCAGGCTTCCTGATGCTGTCGAACGTGACGGGCGCGCGCGTCATCGCGGTCACGCTCGATGGCATCACCTTCGGCATTCCGGCCGCGCTGATCGCGTTTCCGATGACCTATGCGTTCAGCACGATCATCACGGAAGTGTACGGATATCGGGTCAGCCGGATGGTGATCTGGGGCGGTCTTGCCGTGAACCTGATGTTCATCATCGGGACCTGGCTCCTGTCGTTGCCGCCGGGCTTGCCCAGCTGGGAGGCGCAGAATCCGACGCTCGCCGCGGCCTATCCGGCGCTCGCGCTGGAGTTCGCGCGGACGTTCGTCGCGTCGACCGTGGCCTACTTCTGCGGCGAATTCGTCAACACGACCTTTCTCGCCAAGCTCAAGATCGCAAGCGCGGGCCGCCATCTGTGGGCGCGCATCGTGTCGAGCACCGGCGTCGCGATCGTGATCGACAGCACGCTGTTCTGCATGATCCTGTTCTGGGGCCGGCTGCCGAACGATGTCGTGCTGACGATGATCGGCGTTCAGATCGCGGTCAAGGTGACCTACGAGCTCGTGCTGCTGCCGGTCGTCACGACGGCTTCCAGGCGCCTCAAGCAAATGGACCAGATCGACTACTACGACTATCACACGAGCTTCAATCCGTTCTCGTTCAAGGATTGACCAGGCGCGACTCGGTGACGACGCCGAGCACCACGACGCTCGCTCCGAAAGCGTTGATCATGTCTGCCGGCGAAGGGGCGAGGCCTTTGAGCCAGACCGCTTCGCCGTCCTTGGTGACGCGGCGCAGCGTCGGCTCGCCGCCGTCGATCGCGGCGACGACGACCTGTGCGTCGCGAAACGCGACGCCCGGCTCGACGATCACGATCGAGCCTTCGCGGAATCGCGGCGCCATCGACGGCTTCGTGCGCGCCGCGAACGTGCCCGGCCTGCGCGGCGTGTCGACGGTCAGCCAGCGCGTGTTGCGCGCGACGTCGTAGACGCCGCGCGCATAGCCGAGCATCTCGTCCCAGTCGAGAATCGGAATCGGATAGACCCGCTCGCTCTGAAGCAGATACCCGACGGTCGATCCGAGCGCATCGGCGATCGCCATGACGGTGCTGATGCGCGGGTCCTCGGTCGCCATCGACAGCACGCGGCTCAGCGTCGCGGGCGACACGCCGGTCTTGCGGGCGAGGTCGGCGTCACTGAGGCCTTGCCGCTGCATCAGCGCGCGTATTCTCGCGACCATCAGGACCAGCCGCTGGCTCATTTCCATAGTGCGTTCTTGCCTCTCCCGGCGTGCTTGCGTCATTTTAGGGGCAGGCCGGGGCGCCGCGTGGGGCGGGGCTCAAAAGGGGTGATCGTACCCTAACAAGTTTGTAATGTGCGAGGTCGGTCGCGACGGCCGTTCCCGGGGACTCAATTGGCGTGATGAAAGCAGGCAAGTCGAAATCGCGCATCTGGCCATTGGCATTCAGGCTGACGGTCGGCGCGAATGACGATTTGTTCGACCGCCTTGCCCGCAACAATGCGGACAGGTTCACGGATCATGCGCTTGTCCGGGAGTGACCGCGAATTCGAAGGCGATTCGCATGCGTCGCTGTCGTCGATGCGACAGAATCAGTTTTTTAAAATCTCGCGCAGAGTACAGGCGGACGGATCAACTCAGCTCGCCATTTTACGGAAATCGAAAGGGCTCATGTTCAAGGCTATCGCAGGCATTGTGATCGGAGTCGTTTTTCTCGTGATCGCGGCTTTTACTGCGCGGTCGACATGGGATTTTCTGCGGACGGCGATCGCGGTGCCTGGGGAGGTCGTCAGCTTGAATGCGGGTGGCAGCCATCCCCAGGTTGAATTTGTGACAAGAACCGGCGAACGCATTTCCTATCCGCAGGGCGGGATGATCTACGGAACGAAGGTCGGCGATAAGGTAACCGTGTTGTATCAGCCGGAGGCACCCTCCCGGACGGCCACCATTAACCCGTTTGGCGCGGTGTGGAACTGGACGCTGTTGGCGTTGATTTCTGGCGTCGGGTTCATCTTCTTCGCGCTGGTGAACTTCCCGCCCAGAAAATAACAGCGCCTGAGAGGACGCGGGCCGTGAGACCGATTTCTATTGTGGTGGCGTGGGTGTGGGGCTGGGCTTTGGTCTTCGCATTCCGAAGATCAAGCTTCCGAGATTCGCGTTGCCGGAGATCAGGATTCCGAAAATCGCCGGGCGTGAAGCGGGAGGGGCAGGCTTAAACGAGAAAGGTATCTTTGGTTCGGCAGCCAAGGAGCAGGCTGAAGCGATGGCGGCTGACCAGATGAGGACATTGGCTGCGTTGCATGATCCGACATGGTTGCCGGTGGCAAGGACGTTATCGCCATGATGCATCTTGGCGCTGCGGCGTATCTTGGGGCACTCCGACCTCAAGATGACCATGCGTTACGCGCACTTCGCACCAGATCATCTCGAGGAAGCCCGGCGGCTGAATCCGCTAGCGAAAGGGCGGGGCAGAGTGTCCCTGACAGGGCCACTCTGGTGGCAAGACGAAACGCCGCCGAAGCTGCGTTGGAAGTTTGGGCAGCCTGAAAAGAAAAAGGGCTTAGCATTGCTGCTAAGCCCTTTCCGTACATCTTGGTAGGCCGTGCGTGACTCGAACACGCGACCAACGGATTAAAAGTCCGCTGCTCTACCAACTGAGCTAACGACCCAAAGAATAAAATTATAGCTGTGGGTTGCGAACCTGTCAACAACCCCCGGCCATCGTTATTTGATGGTCTGCAGCTTGCCTTGTGCCGTCTGCGCCGCGCTCGTTCCGTTGTACTGCGAAACGACCTGTTCGAAGGTCTTCTTCGCCGCCGCCTTCTGGCCTTGTTCGAGCTGGTTCGTGCCGATCGCGACGAGCGCGTCGGCCGCGCGCGGATGCTGCGGGAACTTGCTCACGATACCCTGCCACGTCGCCGTCGAGCCGCGGTAGTCGCGCAGCGCATACTGCGCATTGCCGAGCCAGTACTGTGCGCTCGGCTGGTACGGGCTCTGCGGATACTTGGCGATGAAGCTGCGGAACGACGCGGCGGCAGCCTTGAAATTGCCGTCGCGGAACTGCTGCTGCGCCGCATTGAACGCATCGGTCTCGCCCGGCTGCACGGTGCCTTCGACACCGTCGACCGTCTTCTGCTCCGGCTCGAACTTCTTGAGCCGCGCATCGAGATCCGTGTAGTACTCCTTCTGCTGACGTTCCAGCGTCGTGAGGCGGTTCGTCAGATCCTCGTTCTCGCCGCGCAGCGTCGCGACCTGCTGGTTCAGCTGGTCGAGGCGGGCGGTCTGATCGAGGATCGTGCGTTGCGCCGCCGTGAGCTGGCTCGCAAGATTGTCGCTCTTGCTGCGCAGATCGAGCACGGCGCGACGCGCCTCGTTGTCGTCGAACATGCCGGCGTGCGCCGGCGCGGCCGACCACGCCGCGCCGACGACGCAGAGGGCTGCGGCCACGCGCAGCCAGGATTCACGGTGCGTCATACAGCGAACCTTCCGTTACTTACTGTTGGTAGACGAGATCCGAGCGGCGATTCTGCGCCCACGATGCCTCGTCGTGACCCGTTGCCTGCGGCTTTTCCTTGCCGAGGCTCACGGCTTCCATTTGCGAATCGGCGACGCCGAGCAGCGCCATCGCGCGGCGGACGGCTTCCGCACGCTTCTGGCCCAGCGCGAGGTTGTACTCGCTCGTGCCGCGGTCGTCGGTGTTGCCCTGGATCAGCACGTGACGCTGCGGATGGCTCTTCAGGTACTGCGCGTGTTGCTGCATCAGCGGCTGATATTCATCCTTCACCGAGTAGCTGTCGAAATCGAAGTAGATGCTGCGCTTCGCGAGCGGGCTGTTCGGGTCGTTCAGCGGATCGACCGTCACTTGCGCGACGTTCTCGGGGTTCGGCTGCGTGCTAATCGCACCGGCGTTGGCCTTCTCGTCGAGCTTCACGCCCGACTTGCATGCTGCCAGCGCGCCGACCATCATCACGGCCAGGGCCAGACGAACTTTTTTCGACATCATGGTTACTCTCCTTGTGGTCATTGCATGAAGGGTCCCCACGACGGCTCGCGTACGGAGCCGCCCTGGACGGACAGAATCTGCGGCGGCGCACTGCCGTCGGATGGGACGGCGGCCAGCACGTTGCGGCCACCCGACTGGGTGGCGTACAGAACGTATTGGCCGTTCGCCGCGAAGCTGGGCGACTCGTCATGACTGGTATTCGTGATCGCGTTCGCCGCGCCCGTCTGCAGATCCTGAACGTACAGCTTGAAGCCCCCGCCCGTGCGGGAGATGTAAGCAAGCAGCTTGCCGTCCGGGCTGACGCGCGGACTCGTGTTGTAGCTGCCGGTGAAGGTCACGCGCTGGGCCGCACCGGCGCTTTCGCCCTGGGCGGGCATGCGGTAGATTTGCGGCGCGCCGCCGCGGTCGCTCGTGAAGTAGATCCAGCGGCCGTCCGGAGAGTAGAACGGCTCGGTGTCGATCGAATTGCTCTGGGTCAGCCGGCGCAGGCCGCCGCCGGTCGAGTTGACCGCATAAATCTGCGTGTTGCCCGTCAGCGACAGCGCGACCGACAGCGTCTGGCTGTCCGGCGACCACGCCGGCGCGCTGTTGTTGCCCTTCTGGTCGGAAACGATGTAGCGGCGGCCGGTCGGCAGGTCGTGGATGTAGACGATCGGCTTCCTGCGCTCGAACGACACGTATGCAACCTTCGTGCCGTTCGGCGACCACGCCGGCGAGATGATCGGCTCGGTGCTCGACAGCGCGATGCGCGGGTTCTGGCCGTCCGAATCGGAAATCTGCAGCTGGTAGCGGTTGCCGGACTTGATCACGTACGACAGGCGCGTCGCGAACACGCCGCGCGTGCCGAGCAGTTTCTGGTAGATGTAGTCGGCGATCTTGTGGCCGGCCGTGCGCAGCGTGCCGTCGTTCGCCGTCAGCGACAGGCCGCCGAGGCTTTGCTGCTTGACGGTGTCGTACAGGATGAAGTTGACCTTGTACTGGCCGTTCGCGTCGCGGTTCACGCTGCCGGCGACGAACGCATTCGCGCCCTTGGCTTTCCATGCGCCGAGGTCGACCGATGCGGTCTCGGGCACCGGCGTGCTGCCGGCGTCGATGTTGGTGAATTTGCCGCTGCGGGCGAGGTCCGCGCGGACGATCGACGTGACCTGCTGCGGCAGGCCCGCCTCGTTCGCGAAATTCGCGGTGGCGATGGGGAACTGGGTCGAACCGACGCCGGTGATCAGCACGTTGACCTGCGCGTTAGCGGCGCTGCCCGCCGCAATCAGACACGAGGCCACGAGTGCCCTGAAACCTAGCTTCGTCATCAAACTCATGCTTCTTGCTTCCCGTATGACTTGTATCGCTGCGCAACCGCACAGACTGTAAAAATACCCGATTCGTTCCCGTCTTACAGCGACGGCGGGAGTGTAAGCGCATTTCCGTTCACTCCGCCGCCTTGAAGGTAATCGTAATGTCCGATGGAGTACGACCGTTAGAATCGGGCGGCAACGGGACCGACGCCTGGATCGCACTGACCACGGCTTGATCCCACCCCGAATTTCCGCTCGAACGGCGGATCGATACGCTCAATACGTCGCCCGACGGCGTGCAGCGGATCGCGACGACGGTCGTCAGGCTGTCGCGCTCGCCGCCCCAGACGATGTGCGGCTTGACGCGGCGGCGCACCTTGTCCGGATAGCCCGGGGAGGCCGCGTTGCCGCCGGAGCCCGTGCCGGTGCCGCTCTTCGCGAGACCTTCGCCACCGCCTTCGCCGCCGCCCGCCAGGCCTTGCATCTGCGCGAGGCGCACACGCCGCTCCTGGTCGAGCTTCGCCTTCGACGCCGCATCGGCCTTCGCGCGGGCCGCCGCTTCAGCCTTCGCCTTGGCCGCGGCCTCGGCTTTCGTCTTCGCGGCCTGCTGCTGCGCCTCGAGCTTTGCCTGCTTCTGCTGCTCGAGTTTCTGCTGTTCCAGTTTTTGCTGCTCGGCGAGCTGCTTCTGCCTGAGCTTTTCAGCCTGCTTCTGCTTTTCCAGCTCGGCGGCCTTCTGCGCGGCGAGCGCAGCGGCCTGCCTGGCCGCAAGCTGCGTGCGTTTGGCCTGCTCTTCCTGTTGCGCCTCGAGCTGCTGCGCGCGGCGCTGTTGTTCGAGCAGCGCTTCGCGTGCGGCGGCTTCCTGCTGACGCTTCTTCTGCTGCAGCGCGATGTCCGCTTCCTCATTCTTCACCGGGGAGGGGGCGGGGCGACGCGGGCAGGCGGCGTCGGGGCCGGCTGCGGCGCCGGCATGTCGGGCACCGTCGTCCAAAGCTCGGCCTCGGCGCCGGCCGGGGTGCTGTTCTGCCATTGCACGCCGTGATACAGGAACAGCGCGAGCAGCACGTGCATCAACGCCGCGAGCGCGAACGCGCGCCACGTGCCGCGCTCGCGCGGCGGCATCGGCGGGTAGGCGGTGCTGCGCGGGGGTTGCCGTTTCATTGCGATTTGACGAGGAGGCCGACGCGCTTGACGCCGCGCGCCTTCAGATCCGACATCACGGTCATGACCGCATCGTACTGCACGGTCTTGTCGGCCGCGATCACGACCGGCTGGTCAGGATGATCCGCCTGACGGGCGGCGATGAAGCTGTCGAGCTCGGCCTTCGTCATCGTGTCTTCCTGCGTCGCGCCCGCGTTGCCCTTGTACTTGACGCTCATCGTGCGGTCGGCCTTGATGTTGACGACGACGGGCGGCGTCTGCTCCTGCGGCGCGGCATTGCCGACGGTCGGCAGGTTGATGATCGACGGTGCGACGAGCGGTGCGGTGACCATGAAGATCACGAGCAGCACGAGCATCACGTCGATGTACGGCACGACGTTGATGTCGGCCATCGCGCGGCGCGAGCGGCCGCCGCGCATGCTGGATCGGATGGGAGTTCCGGCCATGTCGCGCTCCTTACTGGGCCTGACGCTGCAGGATGTTCGAGAACTCTTCGATGAAGGTCTCGAAGCGGATCGCGAGGCGGTCGATGTCGTGCGCGTAGCGGTTGTAGGCGACGACGGCCGGAATCGCGGCGAACAGGCCGATCGCGGTGGCGACGAGCGCTTCGGCGATGCCCGGCGCGACGTTCGCGAGCGTTGCCTGCTGGACGTTCGCGAGGCCGCGGAACGAGTTCATGATCCCCCAGACCGTGCCGAACAGACCGATGTACGGGCTGACCGAGCCGACCGACGCGAGGAATGCCAGGTTCGCTTCGAGCACGTCCATCTCGCGCTGGAACGACGCGCGCATCGCACGCCGCGCGCCGTCGAGCACGAGGCCCGGGTCGCTGATGCGCTTTTCCTTCGCCTTCAGGAATTCGCGCATCCCCGATTCGAAGATCCGCTCGAGCGCGCCGATCGTGTGGCGGTTGTTCGCCGCACTCTGATACAAGGCCTGCAGGTCGCCGCCCGACCAGAAATCCCGTTCGAAACGCTCGGTCTGTGCGCGTGCGCGGCGGATCGCGAACCACTTGCGGAAGATGAAGGTCCACGACATCAGCGACAGCAGCAGCAGCAGTCCCATCACGGCCTGGGCCAGGACGCTCGCATTGAGGACGAGGGAAATGATCGACAGGTCTTGAGAAGTGTTCATAGAGGTTTGAGTAACGTCCCTTCGGGGGCGCCCGGCTAAGGGGCCCGGCTAGGCGTTCCCGGCCGGGGTTGCCCGGCGCGGGCGCTGCGCTGCGCGCGGGGTGCCGCTGCCGCGCCTGACGCCGAACCTTGCTTAGTATCGGTTCAGGAAGGCAAGTTCATAGGCTTTGTCTAAACGGGGCTCACGCGAGCCTCGTTGACAACACAGTGTGCCCGGCGTCGATGACGGGCCCGCGTTGCAGCGCGTCGAGCACCGTCGGCGGGATTGCCGCCGGCCGGATGCCCGTGCGGTCGACGCAGCCGATGCGGATCTGCCCGGCGACGAGCAGCGTGTCGCCATGCCACGCTTCCTGCATGAATTCCACCGACGCGCGGCCGATCCGTCCGGGCCGGCTCGTGATCGCGAGCGTATCGTCGAGCCGCGCCGGCGCGCGATAGTCGAGCGCCGTGCTGCGGACGATGAAGATCGCGCCCGTTTCGTCGGCGAGGCGCCGCTGGTCGATGCCGCAGGCGCGCAGCCATTCGGTGCGCGCGCGCTCGAAGAATTTCAGGTAGTTGGCATAGAAGACGATGCCGCCTGCGTCGGTATCCTCGTAATACACGCGAACCGGCCAGGTGAAGCCGGAAGGCGCTTCCGGGGGGCGGGTAGGCTGAGTCATGGCGCGCATTTTACCGGAAGCGGGGAGGCCGCCTTGCAACCGATTCGTAACGGAATGTTCCGGGCCGCGAGCCGGCCGCCGGGGCGGCTCGCGGCGGACCGTCAGCCGCGATGGACGGTGAGGCCGGCCGGCGCCTGGGCGACGGGCATCATCTCGATCGTGTTGATGTTCACGTGCGCGGGACGCGTCGCGATCCAGTAGATCGTGTCGGCGATGTCCTCGGCCGTGAGCGGCTGGACGTTCGCGTACACGCCGGCCGCCTTCGCGTCGTCGCCGCGGAAGCGGACGTTCGAGAATTCGGTGCCGCCGCACAGGCCCGGCTCGATGTCGGTGACGCGCAGCGGCGTGCCGATCAGGTCGGCGCGCAGGTTCAGGCTGAATTGCCTGACGAAAGCCTTGGTGGCGCCATAGACGTTGCCGCCCGGGTACGGGTAGGTGCCGGCAACCGAGCCGAGGTTGAAGATATGGCCGCGACCGCGCGCGATCATGCCCGGCAGCAGCGCGTGCGTGACCGTCACGAGGCCCGAGCAGTTGGTGTCGATCATCGTCTGCCACTCGTCGAGGCTGGCCTTGTGGGCAGGCTCGACGCCGAGCGCGAGACCGGCGTTGTTGACAAGCACGTCGAGCGCGGCGAACTCGGCGGGAAGGGCGGCCGGCACGGCTTCGACGGCGGCGCGGTCGCGCACGTCGAGCTCGAGCGGCAGCAGTGCGTCGCCGAGCTCGGCCGCGAGCGCGTCGAGACGATCCTTGCGGCGCGCGGTCGCGACGACGCGATGGCCGCCCTTGACGAAGGCACGGGCGATGGCGGCGCCGAAGCCGGCGGACGCGCCTGTGACGAACACGATCATTGCTGCTCCTGGTCGGTAGGGTAGCGGGTGGGGAACCTGCAAGCCTACTGAGATTGCCGCACCGCGGCAAGGCGCAAAGCTCAGCCGGCGCGGGTGGCGCAACTCTGTCCCCGTTTGTTTGCGGTGGCCGCCGCGCGGTTGCCTATTCATGACGCATCCAATAAACTAACGCGCTCATCACCCCTGCGTGACTGGCGATAGAACCCCCGGGTTCAAGGTGGAGCATCCCACCGTGAAGCGCAGGGCGCCGTTTTTGCCGTTCGCCTGGGCAGCCGTTGTGCGCCGTCGCGTGCATCGCCGGTGGCTGTCCCTGCCTCACGTCATACGGATTCTTCCGCCACGTCGAGCTGGTGCCGCCAGCAGCGCAATGTACTCGGCCACCCCGGTCAACCTGTACACACTTAACGGAAACCGTATGTTTGACAGAGCCCAAAGCACCATTGCGAACGTCGATCCCGAAGTCTTTGCAGCGATCGAGCAGGAAAACCGCCGCCAGGAAGATCACATCGAGCTGATCGCGTCGGAAAACTACACGAGCCCGGCCGTGATGGCCGCACAGGGCTCGCAGCTCACGAACAAGTACGCCGAAGGGTATCCGGGCAAGCGCTACTACGGCGGCTGCGAATACGTCGACGTCGTCGAGCAGCTCGCGATCGACCGCGTGAAGGAGCTGTTCGGCGCCGAAGCCGCGAACGTCCAGCCGAACTCGGGTTCGCAGGCGAACCAGGGCGTGTTCTTCGCGATGCTCAAGCCGGGCGACACGATCATGGGCATGAGCCTCGCGCACGGCGGCCACCTGACGCACGGCTCGCCCGTGAACATGTCGGGCAAGTGGTTCAACGTCGTCAGCTATGGCCTGAACGAAAGCGAAGACATCGATTACGAAGCGGCCGAGCAGCTTGCGCAGGAGCACAAGCCGAAGCTGATCGTCGCGGGCGCGTCGGCGTTCGCGCTGAAGATCGACTTCGAGCGTCTCGCGAAGATCGCGAAGTCGGTCGGCGCGTACCTGATGGTCGACATGGCGCACTACGCGGGCCTGATCGCCGCGGGCGTCTACCCGAACCCGGTGCCGCACGCCGATTTCGTCACGACCACGACCCACAAGAGCCTGCGCGGCCCGCGCGGCGGCGTGATCCTGATGAAGGCCGAGTACGAGAAGCAGATCAACTCGGCGATCTTCCCGGGCATCCAGGGCGGCCCGCTGATGCACGTGATCGCCGCGAAGGCCGTCGCGTTCAAGGAAGCGCTGTCGCCGGACTTCAAGGCATACCAGCAGAAGGTGGTCGAGAATGCGCGCGTGCTGGCCGAGACGCTGGTCAAGCGCGGCCTGCGCATCGTGTCGGGCCGCACCGAAAGCCACGTGATGCTGGTCGACCTGCGTGCGAAGCAGATCACCGGCAAGGCAGCGGAAGCCGCGCTCGGCGCCGCGCACATCACGGTCAACAAGAACGCGATCCCGAACGATCCGGAAAAGCCGTTCGTCACGAGCGGCGTCCGTCTCGGCTCGCCGGCGATGACGACGCGCGGCTTCGGCACGGCCGAGGCCGAGCTGGTCGGCAACCTGATCGCCGACGTGCTCGACAACCCGGAAGATGCAGCGACGATCGAGCGCGTGCGCGCGCAAGTGGCCGAGCTGACCAAGCGTTTCCCGGTCTATCGCTGATCGCTCATGCGCTGCCCGTTCTGCCGCAGCGACGACACGCAGGTGGTGGATTCGCGCGTGTCCGAAGACGGCGCCGCGATTCGCCGGCGCCGCCGCTGCTCCGCCTGCGACAAGCGTTTCACGACGTACGAACGGGTCGAACTGGCCCTGCCGGCCGTCGTGAAGAAGGACGGCAGCCGCACGGAATTCGACCGTCGCAAGATCGTCGCCAGCATGCAACTCGCGCTGCGCAAGCGGCCGGTTGCGGCTGACGCGATCGATGCGGCGGTCGCCCGCATCGAATATCTGCTGCTCGCGACAGGCGAGCGCGAAGTGCGTAGCGAGAAGCTCGGCGAACTCGTGATGAACGAGTTGCGCGGCCTCGATACGATTGCCTATGTGCGCTTTGCATCGGTGTATCGCCGGTTCGAAGACGTGTCCGAATTTGCCGACGTGATCGAAGAGTTCCGTCGCGCCTCTCCGGCTGCCAAGCCCCCGCGTAAGCGCTGACGCGCTGCGTCGTTTCATCGCATTCCCTCCGAGTTCATGCTGCGCCGATTGTGGCCGGCGTGGCCGTGCGCCGCCAGCTGGCCGTTCGGCAGATGGTGCGCCAGCGTGCGCGCCGCTACAGTCGTCGCATGACGTTGACGGAGGACGGCGATGTGGCGCAGCGGAGCAGCGTGGAGGGCGGGGGGATTCACGCTCGTCGAACTGATGGTCACGGTCGCGGTGCTGGCCGGGCTCGGCCTGTACGCGGCGCCTTCGTTCGAGCAGTGGCGGATGCGCGAGCGGGTCGACGCCCGCTCGCGCACGCTGCTTGGCGCGCTGTCGTTCGCGCGGGCCGAAGCGGCGCGCCTTGGCGTGCGCGTCACACTGTGCCGGGCAGGGAATGACGGCGCCTGTGTGCATCCCGGCCAGCGCTGCGACGACGGCGAATGGTCGTGCGGCTGGCTCGTGAGCGGACATTTCGACGAGCGGGCGCAGGTGCTGCGGCGGTATCCGCGCGATCCGGACGTGATCGTCGCGGGCGTCGCGCACGAGCTGGCCTTTGCGCCGCCGGCCGGTCAGGCAATCGGCGGCATCCGGCGGTTCGAGCTGCGGCCGCGCCGGAGCGGGCCGGAGGCCGATGCGTCACGCGCGGCGCGTTGCGTGCGGATCGCGGCGGGCGGCCGGGCGCGCGTCGTCGCCGGTCGTTGCGAGGCGGCCTGATGAGCCCGCGGCGCACGATGCGCGGCGCGTCGCTGATCGAGGCGGCGGTGGCGGTCGCGCTGCTCGCCGTCATGATGCTCACGGTGGCTGGCGGCCAATTCGCGATGGCGCGTGCGCAGCGCTCGACGATCTGGCGCGAACGTGCATTGTGGCTGGCCGATGCACGCATCGAAAGCGCGCGGGCGACACCCGGCGCGGATGCGGGCCTCGCGGCGCTGGCCGTCGCGTCGTTGCCGGATGGCGCGATGACGATCGATGGCGGGCCGGGTGGCGTCCGGCTGGCGACCGTCGGCTGGCGTGACGGCGATGCTGCGGGATGCGAAACGGTCGACCGATCGGCGCGTTCGCCGTCATGCGTGCGGATCCCGTTCCGCGAGGTGCCGACCGATGGGCATTGATCGTCGCGCTCGTGCGCATACGCTCCTCGAATTGCTGATCGCGATGTCGGTCGGCCTGCTCGTGCTCGCGGCAGTCGGCGCGCTGTATCACGCGCAGCGTGTCGGGCAACGCCGGGCCGACGATGCGTTTCGCATGCGCGACGCCGCAAGCACCGCACTGACGCTGATCGGCCAGCAGATCCAGATGGCGGGCTTTCAGCCGCTCGACCTCTCGAGCTCGCCGCTGCCGCCGCTGTTCGGGTGCGCATCGGCTCGCGTGCGCGGCGAAGATGCCCAGGTGCGCTGCGAACCAGCACCTGCGTCGTCCGACGCGCTGCTGGTTCGCTATGTCGGCGACACAATGTCGACGTGGCCGACGGTGAACGGCCAGGTATCGGATTGCCTGGGGCAGGGCGTCGGCGCGCCGGCGGACCGAACGCTCGTGTCGAACCGCTTCGACGCCCACGTCAGCCCGACGACGGGCGAGCCCGAGCTGTATTGCGAAGGGAACGGGCGCCTGGGGACCGCGCAGCCGGTCGTATCGGAAATCGACCAGCTGCGCCTGCGTTTTCTGCGACGTGGCGAGACGCGGTTCGTCGATGCCCGCGCGATGCGCGCGGACGACTGGCGCGACGTGATTGCCGTCCATGTCTGCGTGCGGGCGCGGGGTGAACCGATGCGGGAGCGCGTCAGTCATGTCGATTGCGACGGCCATGCCGCCATCGCGCCGGATCGCCGCGCGCGGTTGACGCTGCATCGTGTCGTGGCGTTGAGGAATGCGTCGACCGAGCGCGAAGATCACCAGACCGGGATGCGGCGCGCATCCGGAGCATCGCGTTGAGCCGGGCCGAACAACGGGCGACGGGGCACACGCCCCCTATGCGCGTTTGCCGCGAGGCAGGGATGGCGCTGCCGGCCGTGGTGGCGGTCGGTGCGGCCATCGCGGCGCTGACGGGCACGTGGTTCGAATCCGCATTGACGGAGGCGCACCGCACGCGCGCGCTGTCGGACCGCCTGATCGCGTTTCACGCGGCCGATGCTGCGCTTGCCGCGTGTGTCGAGCGCTTGCGGCAGGGCTCGGCGCCATACCTGAGCGCGGGCCTGTCGCATGCCGAGCCTGACGCTTGGCGGCGAATACCCGCGCTGGACATGCCTGAAGCGTTCGCGCCGTTTGCCGGATGGCCGGTGGCCGCGCAGCCGCCGCGTTGCCTGATCGAGGCGTGGCGCATCGCACGGCCCGCCGCCGGTCGTGCGTACCTCGTCACCGCGCGTGGCGTCGGCGCGCATGCGTCCAGCGCCGTCTGGCTGCAGATGCAGGTCGAGATGCGCGACGGACGGATCGTCGCGCAGAGATGGCGTCGCGTCGCCGCGCAGCCCCGATGAGCATGGAGGCACGCATGCGTCGGCGGGCTGGATTCACGTTGCTCGAATTGATGATCGTGCTGGCGATCATCGCGGTGCTGGCGGGCGTGGCGGTTCCGTCATACCGTCAACAGGCCGCGCAAGCGCATCGCACGTCGGCCGTGACCGCGCTTTACCGGGCGGCGCAATATCTCGAGACGCTCGACGGCATACCGCCACCCACATTGCCGGACGCACTCGCGCACGCGCCGCCGGACGGGCGGGCCGTCTATCGGCTGGCGATCCGGCGCCCGGACGACGGCGCATTCGTGTCCTATGAACTCGACGCGCGTCCGCTCGACGACGGGCCGATGCGCGACGACCGCTGCGGGTCGTTCACGTTGCGCTCGGACGGAACGAAAGGCAATGTGCTGCCGGACGGCGCGCGCGAATGGGAGCCGACGTGCTGGGGCGTGCGATGACGTGACGCGACACGCATGTCGTCACGCTGCTGGCGGCGGGCATCGGCTGGCGACGCGGCAAGCCGTGCGTCAATCGTTGTCGGCGGTGTCGCCGTCGCTCCCGTCGCGCGATTGTTTGAAGAACCGGTAGATTTCCCACGCGGCAAATCCGAGCGAGCCCCACTTCAGCACCGGGCTCGCGCTCGCGCGCAGCAGCGAGCGCACGGGTTTCGCGAGCACCAGCGACGCAAGCGAGCTCAGCATCGGATACTGGTTGACGAGGTTGCCGATGCTCGCGTTGAGGTTCTTCGCGGACTGCCCGAGCGAGCCGCCCGTGAGCCCGGGGACCAGCAGCTTGAGCCAGCGGAAGCGGGTGACGGCCTGCCGTATTTCCGCGCCTGCCTCCGCGAGTTCCAGGCGCTCGACTTCGGAGCGCAGGATCAGCAGCTCCTTGCGGATCGCGCGGTTCTGTGCGGCATTCAAGCGCGATTGCGGCGAAGCCGTGCGGTATCGGTTGCCTGTGGCGTTGTAGCTCATGGCGCGTCGGCGAAGTGGATGAAGGAAACGAACGCGTGCGCGCTCACGACTTGCCGCGGAACAGTTCGCGGTCTTTCTCGAGTTCGGCCAGCGTGGCCTCGAACACGATCGGCGCGTCGCGCAGGCTCGTACGCGCCTTCAGCGCGCAGGCGAGGCCGGCGATCGCGTACAGCGCGGTGACCACCGCGAGCGATTGCCAGCGATAGGTATCCCAGAACGCGATCGCGACGAGCACGGTCAGGCTGATGAGAGCCATCGTCGCCAGCATCATCGCGGCGAGCCCGAGGAACAGCACGCCCATCAGGCGCTCCTTCTCCTCGGCGAGCTCGATGCCCGCGAGTTCGAGGCGCGTTTGCAGCAATCCGATCACGGAGCCGATGAGGCGGCGCAACGGGCCCTGGCCGGATGACTGCGAGGTGGTGTCTGTCGTCATGAATGATGTGCTTGCGCGTGCAGAAAGCGGCTAAGGCAAAGCCGACCGGCGTGTCGCCAGTCTCGGCTTTGGCGCCCGCGAGCCGCGTCGGGCGGCCCGCCGGGCGGTTTGGTGCTGGCCGCGCGTTACTTGCGGTTGACCAGCAGGCCGATCAGCACGCCGACACCGGCCGCGATGCCGATCGACGTCCACGGGTGCTCATGCACGTAGTCATCGGTCGCGCGAGCGGCTTTCTTGCCTTTCTCGACCACGACGACCTGGACGTCGGTTGCCTTTTCCTTGGCCTGCTTCAGACGCGACATCGCTTTCTCGCGCAGCTCGGCCGCACGGTCGCCCGTGCTGCTCGCGGCTTGCTTGAGCAGGTCTTCGGCGTCCGCGAGAACGGTTTTGATATCCGACATCAGTTTCTCCTTGTTGATTTCCGACATTGCAACTCCCTTCATGCTGTCATGCTGCAGGTTCACATCGTAGCGAAACGCCTGCCTGCTGGCGAGCCGGGATGATGCGGCGCGGTGGCGCAAGACTGCATGGTAAACGACTTGTAATTCTTGGGCAGAGAGGCAAATGGGCGGAAAAGTTTCCCGACGCGGGCGCGCGCCGGACAAAAATGACAAAAATGTATGAATATCGAACGGAATAATCGTTCGCACGGCTGTCCGCTTCCCGTAAGCTACCCGACTGTCCCGCGCAAGTGGCGCGGGGTTCACCACGCATCGTTCAAGGAGAGAACAACATGGGTCTGCGTCTTGGCGACATCGCGCCGGATTTCGAACAGGATTCGAGCCTCGGCCGCATCAAGTTCCACGAGTGGCTGGGCAACGGCTGGGGCGTGCTGTTTTCCCATCCGGCGGACTACACGCCGGTGTGCACGACGGAACTCGGGCTGACCTCGAAGCTGAAGGGCGAATTCGAGAAGCGCAACGCGAAGGTGATCGCGCTGTCGGTCGACAGCGTCGAGTCGCACCAGGGCTGGATCAACGACATCAACGACACGCAGGCGACGGTCGTCGGCTTCCCGATCATCGCGGACGCGGATCGCAAGGTGTCGGAGCTGTACGACATGATTCACCCGAACGCGAACGAGACGCTCACCGTGCGCTCGCTGTTCGTGATCGATCCGAACAAGAAGGTGCGGCTCATCATCACCTATCCGGCGAGCACCGGGCGCAACTTCGACGAAGTGCTGCGCGTGATCGACTCGCTGCAGCTGACCGACAACTACAAGGTCGCGACGCCCGGCAACTGGAAGGACGGCGACGACGTGGTGATCGTCCCGTCGCTGCAGGATCCGGAAGAGCTGAAGCAGCGCTTCCCGAAGGGCTTCAACGCGGTACGTCCGTATCTGCGTCTCACGCCGCAACCGAACAAGTGAGCACGGCGCGCCGCATCGCGCGGCGCATGCCCGCGGCCGCAGGCAGTCCGCCCGCTGGTTTACGGCGAACGGAGCCGTCCCGCTCCTAGACAAACGGCCTGCCCGGCATCGACGCCGGGCAGGCCGTTTCGTTTGCGGCGCGACGTGATGCGCGCGCCGGCGAGGCGTCCGGCGGGCGCGTTCAGAAGAACGCCTGGATGCCCGTCTGCGCGCGGCCGAGGATCAGCGCGTGGATGTCGTGCGTGCCTTCGTACGTGTTGACCACTTCGAGGTTCACGAGATGGCGCGCGACGCAGAACTCGTCCGAGATGCCGTTGCCGCCGAGCATGTCGCGCGCGAGCCGCGCGATGTCGAGCGCCTTGCCGCACGAGTTGCGCTTCATGATCGACGTGATCTCGACGGCCGCGGTGCCTTCGTCCTTCATGCGGCCGAGCCTCAGCACGCCTTGCAGGCCGAGGGTGATTTCGGTCTGCATGTCGGCGAGCTTCTTCTGGATCAGCTGGTTCGCGGCGAGCGGCCGGCCGAACTGCTTGCGGTCGAGCACGTACTGGCGCGCGGTATGCCAGCAGGCTTCGGCGGCGCCGAGCGCGCCCCAGGCGATCCCGTAGCGCGCCGAGTTCAGGCACGTGAACGGGCCGCGCAGGCCGCCGACGTGCGGCAGCCGGTTCTCCTCGGGAACGAACACGTCGTCGAGGACGATTTCGCCGGTGATCGACGCGCGCAACCCGACCTTGCCATGGATCACCGGTGCGGACAGGCCCTTCCAGCCCTTCTCGAGGATGAAGCCGCGGATCGTGTCGTGGCCGTCTTCCTCGAGCTTCGCCCAGACGACGAACACGTCGGCGATCGGCGAGTTCGTGATCCACATCTTCGAGCCGGACAGCGAATAGCCGCCGGACACCTTCTTCGCGCGCGTGATCATGCTGCCCGGATCGGAGCCGTGGTTCGGCTCGGTGAGGCCGAAGCAGCCGATCCATTCGCCGGTCGAGAGCTTCGGCAGGTATTTCTCCTTCTGCGCATCGGAGCCGAACTCGTAAATCGGCACCATCACGAGCGACGATTGCACCGACATCATCGACCGGTAGCCGGAATCGACGCGCTCGACCTCGCGCGCGATGAGGCCGTAGCTCACGTAATTGAGGCCGGGGCCGCCGTACTGCTCGGGGATCGTCGGTCCGAGCAGGCCGAGCTCGCCCATTTCACGGAAGATCCCGACGTCCGTGCGTTCGTGACGGAACGCGTCGGTCACGCGCGGCGCGAGCTTGTCCTGCGCGTATGCGCGCGCGGCGTCGCGCACCATCCGCTCGTCCTCCGTGAGCTGCTGGTCGAGCAGCAGCGGATCGTCCCAATGAAAAGTTGCAGCGCTCATCGTGTCATCTCCTGATCCCATGCCTATGGTTCACTTGACTTGTGTTCCGCTGTGCGGAACAATGTTTTGCAAATTGACTTCAGTGTAGCACCGGATGACGCTTTCAACCATCGACGACCAACCGATCGACGAGCGCAAGTTCGTTGTCGCGCTCGCGCGCGGGCTGGACCTGCTGCGCGCGTTCCGTCCCGGCGAGACGATGCTCGGCAACCGCGATTTCGCCGAGCGCACCGGCCTGCCGAAGGCGACGGTGAACCGGCTCGCGTACACGCTGACGGTGCTCGGCTACCTGCGCTACGACGACACGCTCGGCAAATATGCGCTCGACGCCGGCGTGCTGTCGCTCGGCTATGCGCTGCTGTCCGGCGCGGGCACGCTCGACCTCGCGCGGCCGCACATGCAGGCGCTCGCGCGCGAGATCGGCGCGGCGGTGTCGCTCGGCTGCCGCGACGGGCTCGACATGATCTATCTGGAGACGATTCGCAGCGAGACCGCGCTGACGCTCGGGCTCGCGCCGGGTTCGCGGCTGTCGATGCTGACGAGCTCGATGGGGCGCGCATATCTGGCGGTGCAGCCCGAGGACGTGCGGCGCGCGCTGTACGCGGAGCTGCACCGGGCGGCCGGCGCCGGGCCGGACGCCGACGCGCTCGTCGGCGACGCGCAGCAGGCGGTGGCCGAGTTCGCGTCGGGCGGCTGCTGCTATTCGTTCCGCGCGTGGCACGCGGACGTCAACGCGGCGGCCGTGCCGTTTCGGGAGCCGCGCGAGGGGCGCTGGCTGATCCTGAGCTGCAGCGGGCCCGCGTCGTCGATGGGGGAGGACGTGTTCCGGTCGCAGGTGGGGCCGCGTCTGAAGGCGCTGGCGCAGCGGCTGGGGCAGGTTGCCTGATCGCGCGGTATCGCGCGTCGTGAACAGCCCCCGTTGCGGATCCGGCGCGCGGCGCTCATCATCGGTCGCCTGACACCCGAATACGACGAGGTTCGCCATGTCGCACCCGGAAACGCTCGAAGGCGGCTGCGCCTGCGGCGCGATCCGTTACCGGATCAAGCACATCCCGACCGACGCCGGCTTCTGCCATTGCCGGCTATGCCAGAAGACGACCGGGGCGGCGGTGGTCGCGTCCGCGTCGCTGCCGCTCGATGCGTTCGAATACCTGAGCGGCGAGCCGGTCGTCTATGCGTCGAGCGCGTGGGGCGAGCGACGCTTTTGCGGGCGCTGCGGCGCGCAGCTCGAATACCGGCTGCGCCACGCGCCGCAGACGGTCGAACTCAACTACGCGACGCTCGACGACCCGTCGCGGATTCGCCCTGCGTGGCATATCTGGTACGCCAGCCGGTTTCCCGGCATCGAGATCGGCGACGACTTGCCGAAGCATGACGACGGTGGCGAGGACTGACGCACGCCGCCGAGCGGCCACAACCCGCCACGCATCGCCTCAGGCCGACACCACCTTCGCAAACACCGGCCCCTGCATGAACCGCACGTCGTGCTGGCGCAGCAGCTCGCACTGCGTCTCGTCGACGACGCCGTCGAAGATCAGCGGAATCCGCACGCGCTGCGCATACCCGACGAGCGCCTTGACCATTCCGTCGCGCAACGCGATGCCCGCGTCCATCTTGATGTAGTCCGGCCGCGCCATGTCCGATTCGACCGCGAGGATGCGGCCCGGGTCGGGCAGCTTGTCCGCGACCCGGAAGCCGTGATGCTGGTAGCTGCGCGTCAGGTAGCCGAGGAAGGTCTTGTGCGCGACCGCGGCGGCCGGCAGCTCGATCACGACCCGCTCGGGCGGCAGCCCGAAGCGCTGCAGCACCGACGAGAAGTGCTTGCCGTGGTCGTACTTTACGCTCTTCAGCAGCCGCTCGTGCACGCGCAGGAACAGCAGCCCGTGGCGCTGCGCGCCGAAGAAGTTGATCGCGTGCAGCGCGCGCGACAGGCGGTCGACCGCGACCAGCGCCTGATCGTCCGCGGCCGAATCGAACGGATCGGGCGCGGTGCCCGCCGCCAGCGTCACCGCCTGGAAGCCCAGCTCGTCGCCGTAGCGTTCGATCGCGTCGGCGAACGACGTCGACTGTGGTACGCCCGGCATCGTCACGTCGTAGATCGGCTCGTACGCGCTGTTCAGCGTCAGCTCGGGCAGGTGCGCGCACGCGGTGCCGCCCTCGGCGAGCGCAACGTGATCCCGCAGGAACGGCAACTGCCCGGCGCGGGTGACCAGCTCGGGAATGGTAGGCGGAATCATGGGGAAGTCGGCATGGAAAAACGGCGGCCGAACGGGCCGCCTCATCACTCGATAGTAGCAGCGTGCGCCGCGCTCGGCTTGGCGATTCGCTCATATGGTTATCCCGTCGCCAGGCGATGCTTAGGGTTTACGTTGATTTCACTATGCGTAATTGGTTTTACTATTCGTAAATCCTGAGTTTGTCGTCGATCAAGAAAGACAGCATGCGGGCGTCGTCGGACGATGCCCTGTCCCCGATTCAACAGGAAGCAAGGAGCGAGACGTGGCGGGTGAGACGAAATGGACGTTGCAGGCGGGCATGGTGTTGCCCGCGCGACAGGGTTGAGCGGACGGATGGCGACCATGAGCACCGATTACCAGACCCTGAAGTTTGCGTACCGGCCGCGCGCGGAGCGCGGCGCCGACAGCGACGCGGCGATCCATCCGGTGATCGTCGTCGGCGCGGGCCCGGTCGGCCTGTCCGCCGCGATCGACCTCGCGCAGCAGGGCGTGCCCGTCGTGCTGCTCGACGACGACGACACGCTGTCCACCGGCTCGCGCGCGATCTGCTTCGCGAAGCGCACGCTCGAGATCTTCGACCGGCTCGGCTGCGGCGAGCGCTTCGTCGACAAGGGCGTGAGCTGGCACGTCGGCAAGGTGTTCCTGCAGGACGAGCAGCTCTACGCGTTCGACCTGCTGCCCGAGGCGGGGCATGCGCGTCCGGCGTTCATCAACCTGCAGCAGTACTACGTGGAAGGCTATCTGGCCGAGCGCGCATTCGCGCTGCCGAATCTCGACATCCGCTGGAAGCACAAGGTGACGGGCCTCGTGCAGTCGGACGCGTGCGCGGAACTGACGGTCGAGACGCCGGAAGGCGTCGAGACGCTGCGCGCGCAGTACGTGATCGCGGCGGACGGCTCGCGCAGCCCGGTGCGCACGATGATGGGGCTCGAGAGCCACGGCCGCACGTTCAAGGACCGCTTCCTGATCGCCGACGTGAAGATGAAGGCGGAGTTTCCGACCGAGCGCTGGTTCTGGTTCGATCCGCCGTTCCACCGCAACCAGTCGGTGCTGCTGCACCGCCAGCCGGACAACGTGTGGCGCATCGACTTCCAGCTCGGCTGGGACGCCGATCCGGTCGCGGAGAAGCAGCCGGAGCGCGTGATCCCGCGCGTGCGCGCGCTGCTCGGCGCGGACGTCGAGTTCGAACTGGAGTGGGTGAGCGTCTACACGTTCCGCTGCCAGCGGATGGATGCGTTCCGCCACGGCCGCGTGCTGTTCGCCGGCGACTCGGCGCATGGCGTGTCGCCGTTCGGCGCGCGCGGCGCGAACAGCGGCGTGCAGGACGCCGACAACCTCGCGTGGAAGCTGAAGCTCGTGCTCGACGGCCGCGCGCCCGCGCGCCTGCTCGACACGTATGCGAGCGAACGCGAGTTCGCGGCCGACGAGAACATCCGCAACTCGACGCGCTCGACCGATTTCATCACGCCGAAGAGCCCGGTGTCCCGCGTGTTCCGCGACGCGACGCTGAAGCTTGCGCGCGACTGCGAATTCGCGCGCAAGCTCGTCAACAGCGGGCGCCTGTCGGTGCCCGCGGTGCTCGCCGATTCGCCGCTGAACACGCCCGACCGCAAGGGCGACGCGTTCGCGTGCGCGCTGCGTCCGGGCGCGGCGGCCGCCGACGCGCCGGTGCATGCGCACGGCGCGGCCGGCTGGCTGCTGCGGCATCTGTGCGACGGTTTCACGGGCGTGCTGTTCGGCCTGCCCGGCGACGCCGCCGCGCTCGCGCAGGCGCTCGCCGGCCACGCGCTGCCGGTGAAGCCGGTGCTCGTCGTGCCGAAGGGCCAGGCGCGCGACGTGCCCGGCGTCGACGTCGTCGAGGACGTCGACGGGCTGGCCGCTGAGCGCTACGACGCGCAGCCCGGCACGTTCTACCTGCTGCGGCCCGACCAGCACGTGTGCGCGCGGACGCGCACGCTCGACCGGCATGCGGTGGGCGACGCGCTCGCGCGCGCGACCTGCGCGGCCTGACTGACTACAAGACATCGGAGACACCCGTCATGCATCACCATCTCGACACCCGCCTGCGCCTGGCCGATCCGGACGCGTTCTACGAAGCGCTGATCGACATGCATCGCGACCTGACCGACAGTGACAGCCAGCTCGTCAATGCGAAGCTGATCCTGCTGCTCGCGAACCAGATCGGCGATCTCGGCGTGCTGCGCGAAGCGATGGCGCTCGCGCGCCAGGGCGTGACGCCGCCCGTGCATCCGGCCGCGGAGGCCGTGCAATGAGCGCCGCGCCGGGCGCGGCACGCACGCTCGAAGTCGAGTGCGTCATCGACGACACCCATCGTCCTGCGTTTCACTGGATGCTGCTCGCGTTGTGCGGGCTGTGCCTCGTGATCGACGGCTTCGACGCGCAGGCGATGGGCTACGTCGCGCCGAGCGTGATCGCCGAGTGGGGCGTGCCGAAGCAGGCGCTCGGCCCGGTGTTCAGCGCGAGCCTGTTCGGGATGCTGCTCGGCGCGCTCGGCCTGTCGGTGCTGGCCGACCGGATCGGGCGGCGTCCGGTGCTGATCGGCGCGACGCTGTTCTTCGCGCTGACGATGCTCGCGACGCCGTTCGCGGGCTCGATCCCGGTGCTGATGGCGCTGCGCTTCGTCACGGGCCTCGGCCTCGGCTGCATCATGCCGAACGCGATGGCGCTCGTCGGCGAGTTCAGCCCGGCCGCGCATCGCGTGAAGCGGATGATGATCGTGTCGTGCGGCTTCACGCTCGGCGCTGCGCTCGGCGGCTTCATCAGCGCCGCGCTGATCCCGGCGCTCGGCTGGCGCGCGGTGTTCTTCGTCGGCGGCGCGGTGCCGCTCGTGCTCGCGGTCGCGATGGCCGCGCGGCTGCCGGAGTCGCTGCAGTTCCTGGTGCTGAAGGGCCGCGACGTGCAGGCGCGCGACTGGCTCGCGCGCTTCGCGCCCGAAGCCGGCATCGACGCCGGCACGCGCATCGTCGTGCGCGAACAGGCGGCGAGCGGCGCGCCCGTCGCCGAGCTGTTCCGTGACGGCCGGCTGCCGGTCACGCTGCTGTTGTGGGCGATCAGCTTCATGAACCTGATCGACCTGTATTTCCTGTCGAACTGGCTGCCGACCGTGATGCGCGACGCCGGCTACGCGCCCGGCACTGCGGTGATCGTCGGCACCGTGCTGCAGACGGGCGGCGTGGTCGGCACGCTGTCGCTCGGCTGGTTCATCGAGCGCTACGGCTTCGTGCGCGTGCTGTTCGCGTGCTTCGCGTGCGCGGCGGTGTCGGTCGGGCTGATCGGCTCGGTCGCGCATGCGCTGCCGTGGCTGCTGATCGTCGTGTTCGCGGGCGGCTTCTGCGTGGTCGGCGGCCAGCCGGCCGTCAACGCGCTCGCGGGCCAGTACTACCCGACGTCGCTGCGCTCGACGGGCATCGGCTGGAGCCTCGGCATCGGCCGGATCGGCTCGGTGCTCGGGCCGCTCGTCGGCGGACACCTGATTGCGCTCAACTGGTCGAACGGCGCGCTGTTTCATGCTGCGGCGGTGCCGGTGCTGTGCTCGGCGCTGTTTGTTCTCGGCCTTGCAAATGTGACGCGGCGGCGCGGTGCTGAAGCGCCGCGCGCCGTCTGAATTGATGGAGAAAGGAAACGATGACGCTTGACCTGTCGAAACCGGCCACCGCCGGCTACCTGAGCGGATTCGCGAACGAATTCGCGACCGAAGCGCTGCCGGGCGCGTTGCCGCACGGCCGCAATTCGCCGCAGCGCGCACCGTACGGGCTGTACGCGGAGCAGCTGTCCGGCACCGCGTTCACCGCGCCGCGCAGCCACAACCGCCGCTCGTGGCTGTACCGGATCCGGCCGGCGGCCGTGCACCGGCCGTTCGAGCCGTTTGCGGGCCCGCAGCGGCTCGTCTCGGAATTCGGCGATTCGCCGGACGTGCCGCCGACGCCGCCGAACCAGTTGCGCTGGGACCCGCTGCCGATGCCGGTCGAGCCGGCCGATTTCATTGAAGGCTGGGTGACGATGGCGGGCAACGGCTCGGCGGCCGCGATGAACGGCTGCGCGATCCACCTGTACGCGGCGAACCGCTCGATGCAGGACCGCTTCTTCTACAACACCGACGGCGAGCTGCTGATCGTCCCGCAGCAGGGGCGCCTGTTCATCGCGACCGAATTCGGCCGGCTCGACGTCGAGCCGTTCGAGATCGCGGTGATCCCGCGCGGCGTGCGCTTCACGGTCGCGCTGCCGGACGGCGACGCGCGCGGCTACATCTGCGAGAACTTCGGCGCGCAGCTGCGCCTGCCGGACCTCGGGCCGATCGGCTCGAACGGCCTCGCGAACCCGCGCGATTTCGTCACCCCGCAGGCCGCCTACGAGGATCGCGAAGGCGCGTTCGAACTGGTCACGAAGCTGAACGGGCGCCTCTGGCGCGCGGACATCGGCCATTCGCCGCTCGACGTCGTCGCGTGGCACGGCAACTACGCGCCGTACAAGTACGACCTGCGCCTGTTCAACACGATCGGCTCGATCAGCTACGACCATCCCGATCCGTCGATCTTCCTCGTGCTGCAGTCGCCGAGCGACACGCCGGGCGTCGACTCGATCGACTTCGTGATCTTCCCGCCGCGCTGGCTCGCGGCCGAGGACACGTTCCGTCCGCCCTGGTTCCACCGCAACGTCGCGAGCGAATTCATGGGCCTCGTGCACGGCGCATACGACGCGAAGGCCGAAGGCTTCGTGCCGGGCGGCGCGAGCCTGCACAACTGCATGTCGGGCCACGGCCCGGACGCGGAGACGTTCGAGAAGGCGTCCGCGAGCGACACGACGAAGCCGCACAAGGTCGACGACACGATGGCGTTCATGTTCGAGACCCGCACGCTGATCCGGCCGACGCGCTTCGCGCTCGACACCGCGCAGCTGCAGGCGAACTACTTCGAATGCTGGCAAGGCATCCAGAAACACTTCAATCCGGAGCAACGATGAGCATGTCCCCTGAACTGCGCGCGACGCTCGACCCGGCGCGCAAGAGCTGGGTCGAAGCGGCGAACGATCCCGCGTGCGACTTCCCGATCCAGAACCTGCCGTTCGGCATTTTCAGCGATGCGAAGCAGACGGCGCGGCGCGCGGGCGTCGCGCTCGGCGACCACATCGTCGATCTGGCGGCGCTCGCGCACGCGGGCCTCGTGACGCTGCCGGCCGGCGCCGGCGACGTGTTCGCGCAGCCGACGCTGAACGCGTTCATCGCGCTCGGCCGCGACGCATGGCGCAGCGTGCGCGTGCAGTTGAGCGACCTGTTCGCGCGCGACACCGCGCGGTTGCGCGACGACGCGGCGCTGCGCGCGCAGGCGCTGGTGCCGCAGCGCGACGCGACGCTGCATCTGCCGGTCGAGATCCCGGGCTACACCGATTTCTACTCGTCGAAGGAGCATGCGACCAACGTCGGCTCGATGTTCCGCGATCCGAAGAATGCGCTGCTGCCGAACTGGTCGGAGATGCCGATCGGCTACAACGGCCGCGCGTCGTCGGTGATCGTCAGCGGCACGCCGGTGCGGCGCCCGAACGGGCAGCTGAAGCTGCCCGACCAGGAGCGTCCGGTGTTCGGCGCGTGCCGCAAGCTCGACATCGAACTGGAGACGGGCTTCATCGTCGGCACGGGCAATGCGCTCGGCGAGCCGATCGCGTGCGAGGACGCGGAGGCGCACATCTTCGGGATGGTGCTGCTGAACGACTGGAGCGCGCGCGACATCCAGCAGTGGGAATACGTGCCGCTCGGGCCGTTCAATTCGAAGGGCTTCGCGACGACGATTTCGCCGTGGATCGTCACGCTCGACGCGCTCGAGCCGTTCCGCACCGCGCAGCCGGCGCAGGCGCCCGAGCCGCTCGCGTATCTGCGGCATCGCGGCGATCATGCCTTCGATGTCGAGCTCGCGGTGACGCTGCGCGCCGCAGGCGCGGCCGAAGCGACGACGATCTGCCGCACCAACTTCAAGCACATGTACTGGACGATGGCGCAGCAGCTCGCGCATCACACGGTCGCGGGCTGCAACACGCGCGTCGGCGACCTGATGGGCTCGGGCACGATCAGCGGGTCGACGAAGGATTCGTTCGGCAGCCTGCTCGAGCTGACGTGGAACGGCAAGGAGCCGGTCGCGCTGACGGGCGGCGGCAGCCGCGCGTTCATCGAGGACGGCGACGAGCTCACGCTCGCGGGCTGGTGCCAGGGCGACGGCTACCGCGTCGGCTTTGGCACGTGCGTCGGGAAGATCCTGCCGGCGTTGAAGGCGTAACCGAAGGTGGAGTAACAAGGCGCGGTGCGCAACGCGTAGTACGCATGCGCCGGGCGGCCCGCATTGCGCGGGCCGCTGTCGTTTCATCCGGAATGATGCGCCGGTCGGCGAAGCAGCCGGCGCTGTCGTCAGACCGCGCGCTGCGGCGCGGCGCGGCGCTCCCACAGCACGGCGGCGACGAATGCCGCGATACAGACGATCAACACGCCGACGAGCGCGTTGCTGCCCAATTGCTCCATCAACGCGCCCGCGACGAGCGGGCCGCCGAAGCTCGCCGCGCTCCACGACGCGGACACGAGCGAGCTCGCGGTGACGAGCGCGGCGCCCCGGAAGCGCTCGCCGCAGGCGACGAGCGACAGCGTGTAGATGCTGCCCGCCGCCGCGCCGAGCACGAGCAGGAGCGGCCAGCACAGCCACGGATTCGTGATGACGAACGGCAGCAGCGGCAGGCCGGCGAGCACGATCCAGCCGGCGCCGAGATGCACGCGTTCGCGGCCGAGCTTGTCCGCGAGCCAGCCGATCGGGAACTGCATCGCGGTGTCGCCGAACAGCATGATCGACGCGAGCAGCACCGCGGTCCCGCTCGCGACGCCGCGATCCATCGCATAGAGCGGCAGCAGCGACAGCGCGAGCGTGTCGAACAGCGCGAAGAAGCCGGTGCCGATGATGAGCGCGGGCATGCGCGGCAGCACGCTGCGCCAGTGATCGTGGCCAGCGTGATGCGCGTCGTCGCCGGCGAGCGGCGCGCGGCGGATCGACGCGAGCGACGGCAGCGCGAGCAGGAACAGCGCGCCGCACAGCGCGAAGCGGATGCCGGTGAAGCCCGAAATCTGGCTGACGAGCACCGGGCCCGCCATCTGGAACAGCGTGAAGTTGGTCGCGTAGATCGCGACGACGCGGCCGCGCGTCGAATCGTCGGCGAGCTGGTTGACCCATGCCTCGCCGATCGTGAACAGCAGCATCAGCGCCGCGCCGCACAGCACGCGCAGCACGCCCCAGACGACGAGGCTCGACGTGAACTGCATCACGGCGGTCGCCGCGGCGAGCAGCAGCACCGACGCGACGATCGCGCGGCGCGCGCCGAAGCGGCGCGCGAGCGCGGTGACGAACGGTACGATCGCGAGGCCGCCGCCGGCCTGCGCGGCCGTCAGCATGCCGACGACGTTGGTGCCGTGCCCGGCTTCGGTCAGCGCGAGTGCGGTGAGGGGAAGGGTGGCGCCGGTGCCCAGGCCGACGACCGCGACGCTCAGGATGAGCGCCAGGAAATCTCGATTAAGAATGGCTTTCATCGGCCGAGATGCTACACCGGCGGCCCGCAACGGTCCATGAAGGCCGTCATGCGCGCGGCGTGTTCGCCCGCGCGGCGCAGCCGCACCGGCGTTATACGTATTCGGTCGGCGCGGCGACCGGGCGGCGTTCGAGCGATGCCGACCACAGCGTGAGCGCGAGCGCCGCGACCGCCATCGCGACGCCGACCCACGGCAGGTCGACGAGCGGAATGCCGGCGCCGATCGCCATCCCGCCGAGCCACGCGCCCGTCGCGTTGCCGAGATTGAACGCGCCCTGGTTGAGCGTCGACGCGAGATTCGGCGCGTCGCTCGCGCGATCGACGATCAGGATCTGCAGCGGCGGCACGATCGCGAACGCGAGCATCCCCCACACGAAGATCGTCGCGAGCGCGGCGAACGGCACGTGCATGGTGCCGGCGAACAGCGCGAGCACGACGCCGATCAGCGCGAGCGACGCGATCAGCGACGGCATCCGGCGCCAGTCGGCGAGCTTGCCGCCGAGCGTGCCGCCGACCGTCAGGCCGAGGCCGAACAGCAGCAGCACGTAGGTGACCTGGCGGGGCGAGAAGCCGGTGACGTCCTCGAGGATCGGCGTGATGTAGGTGAACACGCTGAACAGGCTCGCGGACGCAAGCACGCTGATGCCGAGCACCATCAGCACCTGCGGATGCTTCAGCACGCTGAATTCGCGGGTGATGCTGGTGTCGGGCATCGCCAGGTTCCTCGGCAGGCAGACCGCGAGCGCGGCGGCCGCGGCGACGCCGATGCCGGTCACCGCCCAGAACGTCGCGCGCCAGCCGAACGCCTGGCCGAGCGCGGTGCCGAGCGGCACGCCGAGCACGTTCGCGAGCGTGAGGCCGGTGAACATCAGCGCGATCGCCTGCGCGCGCCGGTTCGGCGCGACGAGGTTGCTCGCGACCACCGAGCCGATGCCGAAGAACGCGCCGTGGCAGAACGCGGTGACGACGCGCGCAGCCATCAGCACCGTGTAGCCGGGCGCGATCGCGCAGAACAGGTTGCCCGCGATGAACAGGCCGATCAGCCCCATCAGCGCGCGCTTGCGCGGCATCTTCGCGGTGACGACCGCGAGGATCGGCGCGCCGATCGTCACGCCGAGCGCGTAGCCCGATACGAGCATCCCGGCGGCCGGGATCGACACGCCGAGATCGCGCGCGACGTTGGGCAAGAGGCCCATGATCACGAATTCGGTGGTACCGATTCCAAATGCGGCGACGGCAAGGGCGAAAAGAGGCAAAGGCATCGGCGTGGGCCCGGGAAAAGCCGCCGGGCGCGGGATGCGCGGGGCAGGCGGAGGGAGGACGTCAGCCGCGATTCTACTTCAGTGAAAACCCCTATGTTTGGGGCCGGAACGGTTGTTGCCGGCTTGCGACGGGGCGCGATGCGAGTGTCCGGATGGTGGGATCGCGCAGGGCCGGCGGGGGTGTGGATAACGGGGTCGCAACTCCAGCGTCAACGCTGTGGGCGGACGCTCAGACGGCGTTTCGTGCCTGCGTGGCGGCCTTGCCTGAGTCTCCGGACTCTTCGGACTCCCCGGACTCGATCGATTCGCCGGTTTCACCTGCCGCACCGTTCCAGCCATTCTCGGACACACAGGTTTCGATCGGCATCCGCGCGGCCCAGCGCTCTTCCTCGAGCATCGGCTTTGCATAGAACGCATCGACGTGCCCGAGGCACAGCACCGCGATCGGTTTCGCGCCGTCGGGCATCCCGAGCAGCGCGCGCAGCGCGTCGACGTCGAACAGCGACACCCAGCCCATCCCGAGCCCTTCCGCGCGGGCCGCGAGCCACATGTTCTGGATCGCGCACGCGGCGGACGCGAGGTCCATCTCCGGCAGCGTGCGGCGGCCGAAAACGTGACGTTCGCGGCCGTCGGCGAGCGCGACGACCAGCAATTCCCCGCATTCGCGGACGCCTTCGACCTTGAGCCGCATGAATTCGTCCTGGCGCTCGCCGAGCGCGTCGGCGGTCGCGCGGCGCTCGGCTTCGACGAGCGCGTGGATGCGCGCGCGCAAGGCGGGATCGGTGATGCGGATGAAGCGCCACGGCTGCATGAAGCCGACGCTCGGCGCGTGGTGGGCCGCGCGCAGCAGCCGGGCGAGCATGGCCGGATCGACGGGCGCCGACGTGAAATGGCGCATGTCGCGCCGCTCGAAGATGGCGCGGTAGACAGCGGCGATGGCGGGATCGTCGAAACGCATGGGCGGCAGTGGCAGGGATGACGTCGGCGCAACGATAGCAGACTGCGCGCGGCCGGCGTTACGGAAATGGAATCAAATCGAAGAATTGATGCGAATGTCGAAATGATGTGCGGTGAACCGCCAAATCGGCACGGTGAAACGCCATGGCCGAACGACGCGGCACGCGCATCCGGCCGCCTGCCGTCAGCGATTCGACGTCACCACGTTCTGCGGGGTCCCCGCGTACCACGCCTCGATGTTGAGCAGCGTCGTGTGCGCGATTTCCGCGAGCGCCTCGCGCGTGAAGAACGCCTGGTGCGACGTCACGATCACGTTCGGGAACGTCAGCAGCCGCGCGAGCACGTCGTCCTGCAGCGGCAGGTCGGAGTGGTCCTCGAAGAACAGCCCGCTTTCCTCTTCGTACACGTCGAGCCCCAGGTGCCCGAGCTGGCCGCTCTTGAGCGCGTCGATCAGCGCCTGCGCGTCGACGAGCCCGCCGCGGCCGGTGTTGATCAGCATCGCGCCGTGCTTCATCTGCGCGAGCGTGCGCGCGTTGATCAGGTGATGCGTCGACGGCAGCAGCGGGCAGTGCAGGCTGACGATGTCGGCGTGACGCAGCAGCTCGTCGAGCCCGACGTAGCGGGCGCCGGACGCGATCAGCTCGTCGTTGTGCGGCGGCACCGAATGCGCGAGCACGTGCATCCCGAAGCCCATCATGATCTTCGCGAACACGCTGCCGATGATGCCGGTGCCGATCACGCCGACGGTCTTGCCGTGCAGGTCGAAGCCGAGCAGGCCGTTCAGCGAGAAGTCGCCTTCGCGCGTGCGCGCGACGGCGCGCGGCAGGCGGCGGTTGAGCGCGAGGATCAGCGCGACCGCGTGCTCGGCGACCGCATGCGGCGAATAGGCGGGAACCCGCACCACCGTGATGCCGAGGCGTTCGGCGGCGGCGAGGTCGACGTGGTTGAAGCCCGCCGAGCGCAGCGCGATGAGCCGCGTGCCGCCGTCCGCGAGCCGTTCGAGCACCGCCGCGTCGACGGTGTCGTTGACGAACGGACAGACCGCTTCGTAGCCGTGCGCGAGGATCGCGGTTTCGGCGTCGAGATGCGACGACTGGAAATGCAGCCGGTAGCCGAACTGCCGGTTGGCGGCAGTAAACGAATCGTCATCGTACTGCCGGCTGCTGAACAGGATTACGCGCACGCTGCACCTCCGGAAACTGAGGTGCGCAGTTTACTTCACTGGAGACCCGTGACGATGTCGGCGCGCTCCTGGGTGCGCGGGTCGCGCAGGAACACGTAGCTTGCGTGCGTGCGCGCCGCCTGCGTGCTGAAATGGTCGAGCGCGTGCTCGACGAAGCTGCGGGTGCGCGCGGGCACGAACTGGCGGTTCGGGTAGACGAGCGACAGCTGCGCGTCCGGATCGTCGATCCGGTAGCCGGGCAGCAGCCGCACGAGCGTGCCGCTGTCGAGCGCGTCGGCGACGACGTTTTCCGGCAGCACGGCGATGCCCGAGCCCGCGGCGGTCGCAGCCTGCACGAGCGACAGCTGGTTGACCGTATAGATGGGGCGCACCGTCACCGGATGAACCGCATCGTCCGGGCCGACGAACCGCCACGCGGGCGCGTGCTGGTGCGGCGCGAGCGCGACCCAGTCGTGGCGCGGCAGGTCGTCGGGCACGAGCGGCTCGCCGCGCCGCTGCAGATAGGCCGGCGCCGCGCACGCGACGAGCGTGTTCGGCGACAGCGCGTGGCCGATCAGCGCCGGATTGCCGTCGAACCGGTTGCCGGTGACGATGCCGACGTCGTAGCCCGCGTCGAGCACGTCGAGCGGGCCCTCGGCGACGGTGAGCTGCACGCGCACCTGCGGGTAGCGGCGCTGGAAGCCGTTGACGAGCGGCGTGAGCGCGAGCGGCGACAGCGTGCCGGACGCGACGATGCGCAGCGTGCCGACCGGCTCGCGCACCGCATGTACGACCGACGCTTCGAGGTGATCGAATTCCTCGAGCAGTGCCCGGCACCCGTCGAGGTAGCGTACGCCGGCCTCGGTGAGCGACAGGTTGCGCGTGGTGCGGTGGATCAGCCGCGTATTCAGATGACCTTCGAGCATTGCGATCGAGCGCGTGACAAGCGCGTTCGATACGCCCAGTTGGTGTGCTGCGCGCCTGAAGCTTTGCTGTTCGGCGACGCAGACGAATACACGCATGGTCTGAATCTGGTTCATAGCTTGTGTATTTTATCGGCCCGGTTGATTGATTATGGTTGTGTTTTTGCGTTGCGCAAGTCTGAAAATCGCTGCTCAACCCTATTTCGACTTCGCGTCGAAAAGAACGGTTTTCGATTGCGCCACTGATTGTTCATTACGGCGGCAATATCCGTCAACCTGAGAAAAGGGGCGGGTTGCATAAAATCGGGATCGGGCGTATCGAAAAAGAGGCCGGTACGACAAAATTCGGCACGTGGCGCGCAGCTCTTTTCTTGATCCAAGGAACCGGATTGAATTGAAATATCGTTAATAATCAATGCGTTGTGTTTCGCATGCGCGGGCGGAATACGACATTGCAAGAATGTCAGGCCAAAGTGCGCTGCAATAGTGTCTTTTTGGGCTGGATCGTCTAAATGCACCGAAAATGGATGGGCGCAATTTTTGATGCAGCGCATTTTTTTCGAATGGCGCGGAACATGCATGGGCGGCGGGCGTTCGGCAATCGTGTCGGTACGCGCGAAAAATATCGTGCGCGCGGCACTGGCGGATGGAACCGATTCACGCCGGATTGGGGCGCGCGACGAATCGTTGGGCGATTCGGCGGGCGAATTGAGCGCGGGCCGTGCGGTCGACGTCCTTATCCGGCGTCGGCGGCACGTATTTTGCTGATTTAACGTACGCTCCTCTTGCGCATTGCAGCGGAACGCGGAATGATCGATGGATTCGCTGCGGTGCGCGGCGACCTTTCGCGCCTTTTCGTCCTTCATCCTGTTCCAGTCATGTCCATCGATTACTCGCCGATTCCCTGCCCCGTCGTCGTGCCGCTCGACGCGATCCTGCCCGAAGAACCGCTGCTGATGATGGGGGCCGGCCCGGTTCCGATCCCGGCCGCCGTCGCGAAGGCGAACACGATCGTGATCAACCACCTCGGCGCGACGATGGCGAAGATCATCGAGCAAGTGAAGGAGATGGCGCGCTACGTGTTCCAGACCCGCACGAAGTGGGTGCTCGGCGTCGCCGGCCCCGGCTCGGCCGCGATGGAAATGGCGATGTCCAACCTCGCGTGGCGCGGCACGCGCGTGCTGTCGATCCGGAATGGTTTCTTCAGCGCGCGGATGGCCGAGATGGCCACGCGCGTCGGCGCCGACGTCGCGGTGCTCGAGGTGCCCGACCGGGCCGTCGCGAGCCTCGACGAGATCGCCGACGCGATTGCGCGCGAGCGCCCGGAGATCGTCACGATCGTCCACGGCGAAACGTCCAACACCGTGTGGAACCGCGACCTGCGCGACATCGCGGCGCTCGCGAAGTCGGCGGGCGCGCTCGTCGTCGTCGACGCGGTCTGCACGCTGTCGACGATGCCGCTCGAGATGGACGCGTGGGGCATCGACGCGGTGATCACCGGCGGGCAGAAGGGCCTGTCGTCGATCCCCGGCGTGTCGCTGATCGCGTTTTCCGACGCCGCGTGGGAGCGGATGAAGAGCCGGCCCGAGCCGAACGCGCACTGGTGCCTCGACATGGCGCTCGCGGAGAATTTCTGGCACAACGCCGGCTACCACTACACCGCGCCGGTGTCGGGCGTGCTCGCGCTGCACGAGGCGCTGCGGCTCGTCTGCGCGGAGACGCTCGAAAGCCGCTTCGCGCGTCACCAGCGCTGCTCGCTCGCGCTGCAGGCGGGCATCGAGTCGATGGGGCTCAAGCTTTACGCGCCGAAGTCGTGCCGGCTCAATTCGGTGGTCGGGATCGAGACGCCCGAAGGTCTCACGCCGGGCATGATCTGCGGGCACATCTCGAAGCAGTACCAGGTCGAGATTTCCGGCTCGTTCGGCCTGCCGATCGTGCGGATCGGCCAGATGGGCGAGCAGTGCCGCGAGCACAACCTGTTCCGCACGCTGCACGCGTTCGGCCGCACGATGGTCGATCTGAAGGTGCCGGTCGATCTGCCCGCCGGCGTCGCGGCGCTCGAGCAGGAATTGTCGCGGCGCGGCGAGTAACTCAGCGGGGCATCGAGGCGGCCTCAGCCGCCTCGCATCGCCCGCCGGTACGTATTCGGCGTCGTGCCGTGCGCGTCGCGGAAGCGGTGGCTGAAGTGGCCGGCGTTCGCGTAGCCGCAGGCCGAGGCGACCTGCGCGAGCGGCAGCGACGTCGTGCGCAGCAGCAGGCGCGCTCGCTCAAGCCGCTGCTCGGCGATCCACGCGTGCGGCGCGCGGCCGAACGACAGCCGGAACATCCGCGAGAAATGGTATTCGGACAGCGCGGCGACCTCGGCCAGCTCGCCGAGCGTCAGCGGCTGCGTCAGGCAGGCGTCGATGTAGTCGCGCACGCGGCGGCGCACGGCGGGCGCGAGGCCGCCCTTGAACGGCGCGTCGGTGCGCATCGCGCTTTGCCCGCGCAGCAGCAGGCTCAGCACGTCGTGCGCGGTTTCGTTCACGCGCAGCCGGCCGTCGGTGTCGTCCCAGCTTTCCAGCGCGAGCGAACGGCACAGCGCCGCGACGCGCGCATCCTCGAAGTAGGTGCGGTCGGCGAGCTTCAGTTCGCGCGGCTCGCGGTCGAGCTCGCGGATCGCCCGCTGCGCGAAGTGCTCGGGCAGGAAATACAGGTGGACGAAGTGCATCTCGCCGCGCACCCACCAGCGCGATTCATGGTCGCCCGGCAGCGCGCACAGCAGGCTCGGCGCGCCGTAGCGCGGCACCTTCTGCCGCTCGGTCCGGTAGCCGCCGTCGAGATAGCACGACAGCGTGTGATGCCCGGGCTGGTCGTAGATCGTCTCGGCCTCTTCGGTGATCCGCGTCCATTCGGCGATCGCGAGATTGTCGCCGAGCCACGCGAAACGCTCGAGCGTCGCGTTCGCCTCCGCGAGCGTGCGGCACACCGACTGCAGGCCGAACGGCATCTCGCCGCCGGCGGCAGCGGCGGCAACGGCCGGTGACGGCACGGCGGGCGGGGCGGAAGGCGGGACACGCATGATGACGGAGTATAAGCGCGCCTGCGCCGGCCCGTTCCGCCGGCCGGCAAAAGACCGCAATTCCGGACAATCGGCGCGCGCCGCGCGGCGGCATAGTCGGAGATCCCGCGTTCGTCCCGTTTTCCGTCATGAACCTTTCGCTTTATATCCTCACCGTGCTGATCTGGGGCACGACCTGGATCGCAATCAAGTGGCAACTCGGCAGCGTGCCGCCGCCCGTGTCGATCGCGTGGCGCTTCTGGCTCGCCGCGGCGGTCATGTTCATGCTGCTGCGCGCAATGCGCCGGCCGATCCTGCCGCCGCGCGACGCATGGCGCTACCTCGCCGCGCAGGGCTTCGCGCTGTTCTGCCTGAACTTCCTGTGCTTCTACTATGCGGAACGGGTCGTGCCGAGCGGGCTCGTCGCGGTGATCTTCTCGACCGCGCCGCTCCTGAACTCGATCAACGGCCGGCTGTTCATGGGTCGAGCGCTGCGGCCATCCGCGGTGGCCGGCGCGCTGCTCGGCCTGACCGGCATCGCGTGCCTGTTCTGGCAGCAGATGGCGGGCCATCTGGACGACCATGCGACCTGGATCGGGCTCGCGATCGCATTTGCCGGCACGCTGTGCTTCTCGGCGGGCAACCTGCTTTCGAGCCGGATGCAGTCGATGGGGCTCCATCCGTTCGCAACCAACGGCTGGGCGATGCTGATCGGCGCGACGATCCTGACCGTCGGCAGCGCTGTGGCCGGGCTGCCGTTCGCGCTCGACCCGAGCCCGCGCTATCTCGGCGCGCTCGTCTATCTGGCGGTGCCGGGCTCGGTGATCGGCTTCACCGCCTACCTGACCCTCGTCGGCCGCATCGGGCCGGAGCGGGCCGCGTATTGCACCGTGCTGTTCCCGATCGTCGCGCTGGCGGTGTCGACGGTGTTCGAGGGCTACCAGTGGTCGCCGCTGGCGGTGGTGGGCTTGCTGCTGGTGCTGGCCGGCAACCTGGTCGCGTTCGATCTGGCGCGGCGGCTGTTTCCGCGCATGGCGTGACGGCCGCCGCGTGGCGCGCGGGCCGGCTCCGGCCCGCGCGCCCGCTTTCCGCTTCCTTTCCGCCTGCATCCGGCATAAAAAACCCCGCGTTCCGGAGAACGCGGGGTTTTGTCATTCATGCGCGCCGCCAGCGCGCTCAGGCCGCCGCGCCGCTCCCCGCGACGCGCGCCTGCCGCTGGTACAGCAGCGCCGACAGTGCGACGCCGGCCACCGACGCGACCGCGGCGAACAGGAACACCTGCGGATAGCCGAACGCGCCGGCGACGTAGCCCGCGAGCGGCCCGGTGATGCCGAGCGACAGGTCGAGGAACACCGAATACGCGGACAGCGCCGCGCCGCGGCTCGCGGGCGGCACGAGCCCGACCGCCTCGACGCCGAGCGCGGGGAAGATCAGCGCGAAGCCGAAGCCGGTCAGCGCGGCACCGACCAGCGCGACGTGCGGCACCGGCGCGAGCCACAGCAGCAGCAGCCCGGCGGCTTCGAACGCGAACGACACGATCGCGACGCGGAAGCCGCCGTAGGTCTTGATCGTGTTCGCGAACAGCAGGCGCGCGCCGATGAACAGCGTGCCGAACACGGTCAGCGACAGCGCGGCGTTCGGCCAGTGGCGCGCCGCGTAGTACAGCGTGACGAACGTCGCGATCGAGCCGAAGCCGGCCGAGCCGAGCGCGAGGCCGAGGCCGTGCGGCAGCACGCGGGTGAACACGCTCGCATACGACATCCGTTCGCCGTGCACGAGCGGCACCGCGGCGATCAGGCGCGCGAGGGTGTAGCCGAGCGCGGCGAGCGCGATCACGATCACGCCGATCAGCGCCGGGTTCAGCGCATGCGCGATCGCCACGCCGATCGGCGCGCCGAGCGCGAGCGCGCCGTAGGTCGCGATGCCGTTCCACGAGATCACCTTCGCGTTGTGCGCGATGCCGACGCGGCCGATCCCCCACAGGATCGCGCCGGTGCCGCACAGGCTCTCGCCGACGCCCAGCACGAGCCGGCTCGCGACCAGCAGCACGAGGCTCGCGGCGGGCCAGTGCGCGAGCAGCAGCGCGACGAGCAGCAGCACGCCGGACACGCCGCAGCCGATCAGCCCGCGCAGCACCGTCTGCTTCGGGCCGAGCGTATCGGCGAAGCGCCCGGCGAGCGGCCGCGACGCGAGCGTCGCGAAATACTGGACGCTGATCGCCGCGCCCGCGACGATCGCCGAGAAGCCGAGATCGTCGTGGACGAAGCCCGGCAGCACCGCGAGCGGCAGGCCGATGGTCAGGTAGCAGATGAACGTGAAGCAGACGACGGAGACGATTTGCAGCGTGACGGCGAACCCGCTGCGCGGCGTTGAGGCGGAATCGGTGGACATGTGGGGTCGGAACTGATGAGCGAAACGGCGCGGAAGTGGGCCGAAAACGGAATCGGGATTTTCCCATGGAACCGGTTTTCCCGCAGGTACCATTTAGTTCATCCGTCACCGCGCGGCATATCGCCTCAGTTATATGGGCCGCATGCGTGATGGGCTATGGGTTGCGGAATTTGACGGTGATAGCGTTCAAACTGTCAGAGAAGACGACGGTCCACCGCATCGGCGCGGGCCGCCTTGCCCAACTTGAAGAACGTTACGAGACATGAGTGAGCCGATCCGTTTCTATCATCGTCATGCGATCCGCGAAGTCGGCGGCGCGGACGTCACCCGCACGGTGCTGCAATACCTGCGCGAGGACGCGCATTGCACCGGCACCAAGGAAGGCTGCGCGGAAGGCGACTGCGGCGCGTGCACGGTCGTCGTCGGCGAGCTGACCGACGCGGGCGCGGTCGCGTTCAAGGCCGTCAACGCGTGCATCCAGTTCCTGCCGACGCTCGACGGCCGTGCGCTGCTGACGGTCGAGGACCTGCGCCAGCCGGACGGCTCGCTGCATCCGGTGCAGCAGGCGATGGTCGATTGCCACGGCTCGCAGTGCGGCTTCTGCACGCCCGGCTTCGTGATGTCAATGTGGGCGCTGTACGAGAAGCACGGCCACGAGGGCTGCGGCAACGCGTGCGCGAAGGCGAAGGACATTCCGACGCGCACCGAGATCGCCGACGCGCTGACCGGCAACCTGTGCCGCTGCACGGGCTACCGGCCGATCGTCGACGCGGCGGTGCAGATGTTCGGTGCGACCGGCGAAGGTGCTACCGGCGAAGGCGCGCCGTCGCCGGCCGCGCCGGTCGATACCGCCGCGCTCGCGCGCACGCTTGCGTCGCTGAAGCGCGACGGCACGTTCGACTACGAGATCGACGGCGCGCGCTTTGCCGCGCCGCGCACGCTCGACGCGCTCGCCGCGCTGAAGGTCGAGCGCCCGGACGCGCGGATTCTCGCGGGCAGCACGGACATCGGCCTGTGGGTCACGAAGCAGATGCGCCGGCTCGACGACCTGATCTATGTCGGCCAGGTCGCCGAACTGCGGCGCATCGTGCACGGCGAAGACTGGATCGAGATCGGCGCGGGCGTGACCGTCGAGGACGGCTACGCGGCGCTCGCCGGCACCTATCCGGAACTGACCGAGATGTGGAAGCGCTTCGCGTCGCTGCCGATCCGCAATGCGGGCACGCTCGGCGGCAACGTCGCGAACGGCTCGCCGATCGGCGACGCGATGCCGGGGCTGATCGCGCTCGGCGCGCGCGTCGTGCTGCGCGGCGGCGACGTCGTCCGCGAGCTGCCGCTCGAGGCGCTCTATACGGGCTACCAGCAGAAGGACATGGCGCCGCACGAATTCGTCGTCGGCCTGAAGGTGCCGACGCGCCGCGGCGCGCGCGCGAACCTGCGGTTCCGCACGTACAAGCTGTCGAAGCGCTTCGATTCGGACATCTCGGCCGTGTGCGCGGCGTTCGCGTTCATCGCGGACGGCGATACGATCCGCGAGCCGCGCATCGCGTTCGGCGGGATGGCCGCGACGCCGAAGCGCGCGACGCACGCGGAAGGCGTGCTCGACGGCGCGCCGTGGCACGAAGCCACCGCACAGGCCGCGATGCAGGCGCTCGAGCGCGACTACCAGCCGCTCACCGACATGCGCGCGACGAGCACGTATCGTCTCGAGACCGCGAAGAACCTGATGTATCGCTTCTGGCTGGAGACGCGTGGGCACGACCCGCTGCCGCCGCAGGCGTTGAGCGTGCGCGAGGTCGCCGCAGAAGCGGCGCGCGTCTGACGAGGGAGGGCACACGATGAACCAGCAAGCCGAAGCATTCCTGAACACCCTCGATCCGCAGACCGACGCAGCGCAGGTGCATGTGTCGCGTCCGCACGAATCCGCGCATCTGCACGTGAGCGGGCGCGCGACCTACACCGACGACATCCCGCTCGTCGCCGGCACGCTGCACGCGGCGCTTGGCCTGTCGACGAAGGCGCACGCGAAGATCGTGTCGATGAACTTCGACGCGGTGCGCGCGACGCCCGGCGTCGTCGCCGTGTTCACCGCCGACGACATTCCCGGCGTCAACGATTGCGGCCCGATCATCCACGACGACCCGGTGCTCGCGAAGGGCGTCGTGCAGTTCGTCGGCCAGCCGGTGTTCCTCGTCGTCGCGACGTCGCACGAAACCGCGCGGCTCGCCGCGCGCCGCGCGAAGATCGACTACGACGAGCTGCCCGCGCTCCTGACCGCGCAGGACGCGCGCCACGCGGAGTCCTACGTGATTCCGCCGATGAAGCTCGCGCGCGGCGACGCGGCCGCGCACCTCGCCGCCGCGCCGCATCGCCATGCGGGCGGGATGAATCTCGGCGGCCAGGAGCAGTTCTATCTCGAAGGGCAGATCGCCTACGCGGTGCCGAAGGACGACGACGGCATGCACGTGTACTGCTCGACGCAGCACCCGAGCGAGATGCAGCACCTCGTCGCGCACGTGCTCGGCGTCGCGTCGCACAACGTGCTCGTCGAATGCCGCCGGATGGGCGGCGGGTTCGGCGGCAAGGAATCGCAGTCGGGCCTGTTCGCGTGCTGCGCGGCGCTCGCCGCGTGGAAGCTGCTGTGCCCGGTGAAGCTGCGTCCGGACCGCGACGACGACATGCTGATCACCGGCAAGCGGCACGATTTCCACTACCACTTCGACGTCGGCTACGACGACGACGGCCGCCTCGACGGCGTGGCGGTCGACATGACGTCGCGCTGCGGCTTCTCGGCCGACCTGTCCGGGCCGGTGATGACGCGCGCGGTGTGCCACTTCGACAACGCGTACTGGCTGCCCGACGTGTCGATCGCCGGCTACTGCGGCAAGACCAACACGCAGTCGAACACCGCGTTTCGCGGCTTCGGCGGCCCGCAGGGCGCGTTCGCGATCGAGTACATCCTCGACGACGTCGCGCGCGCGCTCGGCCGCGATCCGCTCGACGTGCGCTACGCGAACCTGTACGGCAAGACCGAGCGCAACGTGACGCCGTACGGGCAGACGATCGAGGACAACGTGCTGCCCGAGCTGCTCGCCGAGCTCGAGGCGACGAGCGGCTACCGCGCGCGGCGCGCCGGCGTGCGCGAATTCAATGCGCGCAACGCGGTGCTGAAGAAAGGCATCGCGCTCACGCCGGTGAAATTCGGCATCGCGTTCAACGTCACGCACTTCAACCAGGCGGGCGCGCTCGTCCACATCTACACCGACGGCTCGGTGCTCGTGAACCACGGCGGCACGGAGATGGGGCAGGGGCTCAACACGAAGGTCGCGCAGGTCGTCGCGCACGAGCTCGGCATCCGCTTCGAGCGGATTCGCGTGACGGCGACCGACACGAGCAAGGTCGCGAACACGTCGGCGACCGCCGCCTCGACCGGCTCGGACCTGAACGGCAAGGCCGCGCAGGATGCCGCGCGGCAGCTGCGCGAGCGGCTTGCGGCGTTTGCCGCGAAGCATTACGGCGGCGGCGCGGTCGACGCGGCGGCCGTCAAGTTCGGCAACGATCGCGTGTGGATCGGCGAGACCGGCGTGCCGTTCGGCGAGGTGATCGCGAAAGCGTATCTCGCGCGCGTGCAGCTGTGGTCCGACGGGTTCTACACGACGCCGAAGCTGCACTGGGACCAGGCGAAGCTGCAGGGCCGGCCGTTCTTCTACTACGCGTACGGCGCGGCCGTGTCGGAAGTCGTGATCGACACGCTGACGGGCGAGATGCGCACGCTGCGCGTCGACGCGCTGCACGACGTCGGCGCGTCGCTGAACCCGGCGCTCGACATCGGCCAGGTCGAGGGCGCGTTCATCCAGGGGATGGGCTGGCTCACGACCGAGGAGCTGTGGTGGAACGCGGGCGGCAAGCTGATGACGCACGCGCCGTCGACGTACAAGATCCCGACCGTCAACGACACGCCGCCCGAATTCAACGTGCGCCTGTTCGAGAACCGCAACGTCGAGGAGAGCATCCACCGCTCGAAGGCGGTCGGCGAACCGCCGCTGTTGCTGCCGTTCTCGGTGTTCTTCGCGGTGCGCGACGCGGTCGCGGCGGTCGGCGACTATCGCGTGAATCCGCCGCTCGACGCACCGGCGACCGGCGAGTCGATCCTGCGCGCGGTGCAGGCCGTGCGCGCGGCGCGAGGCTGAGATGACGTTCGCCAAGGGCACCGGCCAGCGCAACCGCGCCACGGGCGCGCCCCCGCTGATGCACGTCGTGCTGTTCGGCGCGGGCCACGTCGGCCACGCGCTCGCGACGCTGCTCGGCGCGCTGCCGTGCGTCGTGCAGTGGGTCGACACGCGCGACGAGCTGTTCCCTGACGAATGCCCGCCGAACGTGCAGCCCGAGCCGACCGACACGCCCGAGGCGATCGTCGACGAAGCGCCGCCGGGCGCGTACTTCCTCGTGATGACGCACAACCACGCGCTCGATTTCGCGCTGGCGGAACGGATCATGCGGCGGCGCGAATTCGCGTACTTCGGGATGATCGGCTCGCGCACGAAGCGGGTGAAGTTCGAGCGCCGGCTCGTCGCGCGCGGCGTCGATCCGGCGCGGATGCGCGAGATGGTATGCCCGATCGGCATCGCCGGGATCGTCGACAAGGCGCCCGGCTCGATCGCGGTGGCCGTCTGCGCGGAGCTGCTGCAGGCGCGCGCGGGCGTGCCCGTGGCGGACGTGAAGGCCGCGGCGTCGGGGCGCGTGGCGGACGGCCTGTCCTGCGTGCGCTGACGGCGCGCCGTCACGTCGTCGCCGCGCGTTTTTGTCTACACTGACGAATCGCGCGGCATGGGGCTGCGCCTTTCCGTTCAGGTGACCATGTCCGATTCCCAGGTCTTTCTCGACACGCTCGACGCGAGCCTCGCGGCCATCGAGCGCTGGCTGTCCGGCGCCGCCACCGAGCCGGCCGCACTCGACGCGCTGATGGCATCGTTCGCGCCCGGCTTCACGATGATCCTGACCGACGGCCGCGAGGTCGACCACGACGGCACGCGCGCGCTGTTCGCGAAGCTGGCCGGCGCGAAGCCCGGGTTGCGCATCGGGTTGTCGGAAACACACGTGCTCGTGTCGGACGACCGCCACGCGGTCATCACCTATCTCGAAGCACAGCACGCGGCGGCGGGCGAGCTGCCCGCGCGGCGCGCGACCGCGGTGTTCGAACGCGATGCGGCGGGCGCGGTGCGCTGGACCCATCTTCAGGAAACGTTCTGCACCGCGTGAGCCGGGTCGTGGCGGCGCAGCGTCAGCGCTTGCGCCCGCCACGCGCGGCGGTCAGCTCGTCCGATACGCTTTGCATCAGCGCGCGCAGCCACGCGATGTCGGTCGGGCGATCGGGCTGCGGATGCGTGAGCAGATAGCTGCGAATGCGCGGGAACGGCACCGGCGGCGCGACGACGACGAGCGGCAGCAGCTGAGCGTAGTGCGTCGCGAAGCGCCGCGTCGTCGTGAAGATCAGGTCCGATTGCAGCAGCACCTGCGGCACGAGCCCGAAGTACGGCAGCGTCGTCACGATCCGCCGCGTGAGGCCCGCGCGCGCGAGGCCGATCTCGATCGCGTTGCGCTTGTCGCCGGTGTAGGGCGTCGGCGCGAGATGCGCGGCCCCCGCGTAGGCGTCGCGCGTGAGCGGCGCCTGCGCGAGCGGATGGGAGTCCCGCATCAGGCAGACGACGGTGTCGGAGAACAGGTCGTCGCGCGCGAAGCGCGGGTCCGGCTTCGGCCAGTTGCCGATCACCAGATCGAGCGCGCCGGATTCGAGCGCGCCCGCGTGATCGAGCGTCGGATTCAGCGAATCGATTTCCAGATGCGCGTGCGGCGCCGCGTCGCGAAAGCGCGCGATCAGCGTCGGCATGAAGAAGTCGTTCAGATAGTCGGGCGCGGCGACGCGGAACGTGCGGCGCGCACTTTCTGGCGCGAACTCGCCGTGCGGCGTCGCGATGAAGTCGACCTCGCGCAGCGCGCGCTGCGCGGCGTCGAGCAGCGACGCGCCGTATTCGGTCGGCACCATCCCGGACTTGCCGCGCACGAGGATCGGGTCGTTCAGCGTCTCGCGCAGCTTGCGCAGCGCGGTGCTGATCGCGGGCTGGGTCTGGTTGAGCCGGAGCGCGGCCTGCGTGACGCTGCGCTCGAGCAGCAGCGTGCGCAGCACGCGCACGAGCCAGATGTCGAGCGAGGCGGTACGGTCGTCGTCTTGCATGGGTGGGGGGATGAGGCGGGCGAGGCGTAACCTTACCGCAGGCGCGCGACCCCGTGCATCGTGACCGGTTGATGACCGCTATTACGCGCTTACGCGCGCCCCTTCGGCAGCGCGCTGATGCGCTTCACCTCGCGCGTCTCGAGCCAGGTCGGCGTGCGCGCGCAGTACAGCACCATCGGCAGCGCATCCTCGCCCCAGAACAGCTGCTTGCTCATCCAGAACGTCGGCACGCCGAACACGCCGAGCGCGATCGCGTCGTCGATGTGGCGGCGCAGCTGCGCGGCGGTTTCCTCGAATTCGATCAGCTGGTCGCCATGTCCGACGCCGACCCGCTCGCACAGCGCCGCGAAGCCGTCCGGCGTCGACGGGTCGTTGCCGTCGCGCCAGATGAAGCGGAACATCTCGCGCACCGTCGCGAGGTCGGCGCGCAGCGCGATCGCGAGGCGCAGCGCCTTGTCGGAGTCGAACGGGTGCGCGGGCGGCATCTTGAAGCGGATGCCGAGCTGCTCCGCGCGAAAAAGCGCATGCCGATACGTGAAGATGCGCTTGGCCGGCACGTCCGCGCCCGAGCGCTGGCCCCAGTGGCGCTGCAGGTCGTAGAGGGACACCGCGACCGGCGCGAACGGCACGTCCGGCCAACGTTCATACTGTTCGAGCAGCAGGTAGGAGAACGGCGAGACGAAATCGAAGAACCAGGCGGGCTGGGCGGTGTCGAGGCCGGTTGTCATGACGATCTCCAGAGGATGGGGCCGGGGCCGGCCGTCCCGCGCGCGGCGCCTGGCGGCGGCCTCCATGTTACGGGCGGCCGGCCGATGCGGCAATGATCGCGGATCGCGCGCTCAGGCGGAACCCGGTGTCGCCCGGGGGGGCGCGCCGTCGCCGCCGGACGCGTGCGGCGCGTCGTGCGGGCGGCCGTGCGGATCGGCTTCGTGCGCGGTCAGCCGCTCGCGCACGAAGCCGATGTGCTCGCGCAGCACGTAGAACTGCCCGGCATACGCGAGCGGCATCTTCATCCGGTTCACCGATTCCTCGATGTCGTCGAGCCGGTCGAGCAGCTCGACGCGCTCGGCGGCCGTGTGCTCGCCGAGCGCGTTGCGCTCGAGCGCGATCAGCGCGCCGTACCAGCGGTAGATCCGCGAGCGCACGCGCCAGCCGTACAGCGCCGGCACGACCCGCACCCCGGGAATCAGCACGACGATGAGCGGCACGACGATCACGAGCAGCCGGTCGACGAGGCTCGCGACCCAGAACGGCAGCCGCCGGTACAGGAAGGTCTTGCCCGACTTGTAGTAGCGCGCCGCGTCGTCCGACAGCGGGAAGCTGCGCGTGAGCGCCGACGGGAATTCGCCCGCGTGCTGCAGGATCGTCGCGTGGCCGTGCACCTCGCGCGCGGCCTCGATCAGCAGGTCGGACAGCGCCGGGTGCAGCGTGTCGCGCGCGACCAGCTCGATCGTCGGCGCGACCGTGTGGATGTCGGCGGGCGGCAGGTTCCGGCCGAGATCGTAGACCCCTTCAGGCAGCGTGATCGCGGTCAGGTACGGGAAGCGGCGCGCGTAGGCTTCCGCCTGCGTGAACGAGTACACGTGCACGCCGGGCGCGCGGAACAGCTTCGCCATCACCGGGATCTGCGTCGAGTCGCCGGACAGGAACGCCGCGTCGATCTTGCCGGCGAGCAGCGCCTCGGCGGCGTCCTCGCCGGAGATCGGCAGCAGCGCGGTCGTCCCGCCCGGCGCGATGCCGTTCATCTTCAGCAGCGCGAGGCTCAGCTCGCGCGCGCCGCTGCCTTCCGGGCCGAGCGCGAGCCGCTTGCCGTTGAAGTCCGACAGCCGCGCGACGAGCGGGCCGCGGTACATGATCGCGAGCGGCACGTAGCCGATGCTGCCGAGCGCGACGAGGTGCTCGTCGCGCGTCTTCGGGCCGATGCCGCTCTGCACGAAGCCGACGTCCACCGTCGCATTCGGGTTGGACAGCCGTTCGAGGTTCTGCGCGGAGCCTTCGGACGACTCCACGTCGAGCGTCACGCCGTTCTTCGCGAGGATCGCCTTGTACTTCTGCGCGGCGTTCCAGTAGGTGCTGCCGGGCGGCCCGGACGAGATCACCAGCGTGGACGGCGGCGCGGGCTGGATCATCCTGATCGCGAGCCAGACGGCGGCGACCGCGAGCAGCACGGTCGGCCCGACCGACAGCGCGAGGTCGCGCCACGATACCGCGACGAAGCGGGCGAGGATGCGGGGCGGCCGGCGAGGGCGCAGGAGTGGCTTCATGAGCGGGGATCGGCGAATGGCGCACGCATGACGGATCGATGACGCGGACGGGCCACGGATCGCATGCATTCGCGGCGATGGTAACCGGTTTCGCCGCACGTGCGCGAATCCGGCGGGCCCGGCCGGCTCCGGCGCCGCGTCAAAAGCTTTGCGCTTCCGCGGACGCTGGATTACATTGTGCGACGCAGCCACGCCCGACTTGCGCGACCCGGCACCCGACCAGACCGGGCGCGCCCGGCCGGCGGCTGCCCGGCCCGGCCGGCCCGCCTTCGCGTGCGCCGGCCGCCGGTCCGTCCCGCCTCTCTCGCATCGCCGTGGAAATCACCGGCTGTCCCGCCGCGCTCGCGCGTGCAGGCCGGCCGCCTTTGGGGGTAGTCGGCCGCACTGTGCGCGGCCGTTCCGATTCACTAGGAGATAGCATGAAGTCGATCGTGTCGAGAGCGTTGGGAGCGTTGGGAGTGGCCGCGGTGGCCGTGTGTCTGTCCGGCAGCGTCTACGCGCAGTCGAGCGAGCCGGCGGCGTCTGAAGCGCCCGCCGCCGCGAAGAGCGCATCGAAGGCCGCCGCGAAATCCGCGAAGCAGGCGAACCGCAAGCTCGGCTATGCGGTGCGCAAGGCGATTTCGAAGGAGAGCGGCGTCGACGTGTCGAACATCGTCGTGCGTTCGAAGGGCGGGGCGATCACGCTCGAGGGCTCGGTGCCCGACGCCGCACAGATCGAGAAGGCCGAGGCCGCGGCCAAGGGCGTGCCGGGCGTCACGTCCGTCAGCACCAAGCTGCACGTCCAGCCGCAATGACGCGGGGCGGCGCGTTCGCGCCGCTCGCGCTCGCATCCAGGCGGGCCTCGGAAATCCGGGGCCCGTTTTCGCTTGGAGTCCATCCGACATAACGAGAGAGAGGGCGACAATGACGAAGCTACTGTGGGGCAGGCGGGTCGGGTTCGGAGCGGCGCTGGCCGCCGTCGTGACGCTGTTCGGGGCCTGCAACGGCAACGAGACGCGCGACGGCAACCAGCTGCCCGGTTTCATCGCGGGCAGCGTGCGCACGACGGCCTACGACGGCACGAGCGACGATCTGCTGACGGCCGGCCTCGGCAAGAGCGGCCTCGCGAGCGCCGCGCCGCCCGCGTTCGCGAACCCGGCCCGGCCGACGGCGGCCGAGCTGCGCCGCCTCGCGATCTGGTCGAACTACCGCGCGATCGTCGACATGAGCGCGAACGGCGGCTACGGCCGCTTCTGGGGGCCGAACGTCGACCTCGACGGCAACGACACGCTCGGCGAAGGCCGGATCGCCGGCACCGAATACCTCGCTTACTCCGACGACGGCAGCGGCCGCAGGAACGTCACGCTGCTCGTGCAGGTGCCGACCCGCTTCGACCCGGCGCAGCCGTGCATCGTCACCGCGACGTCGTCCGGCTCGCGCGGCGTGTACGGCGCGATCTCGGCCGCCGGCGAATGGGGCCTGAAGCGCGGCTGCGCGGTCGCCTACAACGACAAGGGCGGCGGCAACGGCGCACACGAGCTCGGCTCGGACACCGTCACGCTGATCGACGGCACGCTCGCGAACGCGGTGCTCGCCGGCAACGCGAGCCTCTTCACCGCGAACGTGTCGAGCGGCGAACTGGCGACGTTCAACGCGCAGTTCCCGAACCGCTATGCGTTCAAGCATGCGCATTCGCAGCAGAATCCGGAGCAGGACTGGGGGCGCGTGACGCTGCAGGCGGTCGAGTTCGCGTACTGGGCGCTCAACGAGCAGTTCGGACCGCTGATCGACGGCACGCGCCACGGCGTGCGCTATCGCCCCGGCGACATCACGACGATCGCCGCGTCGGTCAGCAACGGCGGCGGCGCGGCGCTCGCGGCGGCCGAGCAGGATACGCGCAACTGGATCACCGCGGTCGTGGTCGGCGAGCCGCAGATCAATGTGCGGCTGGCGCCGAATGCGGTGGTGCGGCAGGGCGGCGCCCCCGTGCCGTCGTTCGGGCGGCCGCTTGCCGACTATGCGACCTTCGCGAACCTGATGCAGCCGTGCGCGGCGGCGGCGTCCGCGCTGGCCGGCGCGCCGTATCTCACCGCGCTGCCGTCGGCCGTCACGCAGTCGATTCGCGCGCAGCGCTGCGCGACGCTGGCCGCGGCCGGGCTCGTCGCGGGCGCCGACCTGCAGAGCCAGGCCGCCGACGCGCTCGCGCAGCTGCATGCGGCCGGCTATCTCGCCGATTCCGACATGCTGCAGGCGCCGATGTGGGATTCGCAGGCGACGCCGGCGATCGCGGTGACCTACGCGAACGCGTACACGCGCTCGCGCGTCGTCGACAACCTGTGCAATTTCAGCTTCGCGACGACGAATGCGGCCACCGGCGCGGTGGCGCCGCCCGCCGCGTCGCCGATGCCGAGCGTGTTCGGCGCGGGCAACGGCGTGCCGCCCACCAACGGCATCAACCTCGTGTTCAATACGGGCCCCGCGAGCGGCGTCGACCACCGCCTCGCGACGCCCGACGCGAGCTTCGCGGGCGCGCTGTGCCTGCGCCAGCTGTGGACGAACGGGCAGCTGAACCTGCCCGCGAACGTCGACGCGGTGCGGGTGAACGCGAACCTGCAGGGCAAGCCCGCGATCATCGTGCACGGCCGCAGCGATGCGCTCGTGCCGGTCAACCACGCGTCGCGCGCATATGTCGCGCAGAACAGCATCAGCGAAGGCGGCCGCAGCCAGCTGGCGTTCTACGAGGTGACGAACGGTCAGCACTTCGACGCATTCCTGCCGGTCGCCGGCTTCGATACGCGCTTCGTGCCCGTGCATTACTACGACCTGCAGGCGCTGAACCTGATGTGGCGGCACCTGAAGAACGGCGCGCCGCTGCCGCCGTCGCAGGTGATCCGCACCGTGCCGCGCGGCGGCACGCCGGGCGCGGCGCCGGCGCTCACGACCGCGAACCTGCCGCCGATCTCGGCCGCGCCGGGCGGCAATGCGATCACGGTCGGCGCGGGGGCGCTCGACGTGCCGTTCTGAACGTGCACTGCCGCCCGCCCGAAGCCGGACGCTCGCGTCCGGCTTTTTTTCGGCCGTACGCGGGAATCGCTTCCGGATTCGATTTCCGGCGAAAAGCCGCTGCCGTAACAAATTGTTACTTTACGACCGAAAACCCGGAATCTATTATGCGCCGGTGTTTTCACTTAATTTAATAAATTATCCGGGACACATATTCCTTTCCTTTCTATTGGATAATCATTTCGATTTTATTAATTTGGCTTGAGCCGCGATTGAACGCGATTTTGCGATTAATCGGCGCTCCGCCGAACGGGATTGTTCGCCCTTTCGAAGCGAAGCGGCCTTGTCCGGCCGGGTTTTGCGGGGCGTTGCCTTGCCTTCGATCCGCATGCGGTTCGCCATGGCCGGGAATCGCAAGTGAAATCGCGGGTGATTTTGAATTGCCGTTCTCAATGGAATTGATTCCATTGGGTTGCTGTTGAATATCGGGTGGGGTAAATCATGCCGGTCGATTCGCGTCGATCCGGTAAAAAACTCGGAGTGCGTCGCATAACGAATGCGCTCCCGGTGCGGAACGCCGGATCAAATCATCCTTTGCGTCCGGCGATATTTATCGTTCTGTTCGAGAGGCAATAATGACGACACTGAAGTCCTTGAAAGACGGTTTCGCGCTATTTGGAACGACGCTGAGCGGCCCGCTCGTCGCGGCGACGGCCGCCGCGCTGCTCGTCACCGGGTGCGGCGGCGACGACGGCGCGAGCCCGTCCGCCGCGGCGGCCGCGGCCACGGCCGCGAATACGCCGGCGTCCGGCGCGGCGACGAACGCCGCGCAGGCCGACCAGCCGTTCGTCGACACCGACGTCTACGGCACCGGCCCCAACGACGCGGTGACCGACGCCACGGAAGGCGCGGCGGTCGTGCACCGGCAGGTGTCGATCGGCGGCAAGGTCATCAAGTACACGGCCACCGCCGGCCACCTGACGACGATCGATCCGGTCACGTCGCAGCCGAACGCGAAGATGTTCTACGTCGCGTACACGCAGGACAATCCCGACCCGTCGAAGCCGCGCCCGGTCACGTTCTTCTACAACGGTGGCCCGGGCTCGTCGTCGGTCTACCTGCTGCTCGGCTCGTTCGGCCCGAAGCGGCTGCAGTCGTCGTTCCCGAACTTCACGCCGCCCGCGCCGTACAAGCTGCTCGACAACCCGGACAGCCTGCTCGACCGCTCCGACCTCGTGTTCATCAACCCGGTCGGCACCGGCTACTCGGCGGCGATCGCCCCGGCGAAGAACAAGGACTTCTGGGGCGTCGACCAGGACGCGCGCTCGATCGACCGCTTTATCCAGCGCTACTTGACCAAGTACTCGCGCTGGAACTCGCCGAAGTTCCTGTTCGGCGAGTCGTACGGCACCGCGCGCAGCGCGGTCGTGTCGTGGGCGCTGCATGAGGACGGCATCGAGCTGAACGGGATCACGCTGCAGTCGTCGATCCTCGACTACTCGAACGCGCTGTCCGCGACCGGCATCTTCCCGACGCTCGCCGCCGATGCGTTCTACTGGAAGAAGTCGACGGTCACCCCGACGCCGACCGACCTCGACGCGTACATGGTGCAGGCGCGCAACTACGCGGACAACGTGCTGACGCCGCTCGCGCAGGCGCCGAATCCGCAGGACGGCGGCTTCGTCAACGTGCGGCTGAACCTGAACCTGCAGACCGCGCAGCAGATGGGCTCGTACATCGGCACCGATCCGGTCTCGCTGATCCAGACCTTCGGCAACCCGGCGGCGCTCGGCAACGTGCCGTCGTCGAACAACAACCCGCCGTACACGTTCTTCCTGACGCTCGTGCCGGGCATCCAGATCGGCCAGTATGACGGCCGCGCGAACTACACGGGCCAGGGCATCGCGCCGTTCATCCTGCCGAACTCGGGCGGCAACGATCCGTCGATCAACAACATCGGCGGCGCGTACACCGTGCTGTGGAACAGCTACCTGAACACCGACCTGAAGTACACGTCGACGTCGTCGTTCGTCGACCTGAACGACCAGGTGTTCAACAACTGGAACTTCAGCCATACGGACCCGACCGGTGCGAACCGCGGCGGCGGCAACACGCTGTACACGGCGGGCGACCTCGCGTCGTCGATGAGCCTGAACCCGGACCTGAAGGTGCTGTCCGCGAACGGCTACTTCGACTCGGTGACGCCGTTCCACCAGACCGAGCTGACGCTCGCGCAGATGCCGCTCGATCCGACGATCAAGGCGCAGAACCTGACGATCAAGAACTATCCGTCGGGCCACATGATCTACCTGAACGACGCGTCGCGGACCGCGCTGAAGGGCGATCTCGGCAACTTCTACGACGGCATCCTCGCGAACCGCGCGGCGTTGCAGCGCGTGCAGAAGCTGCAGATGCGCGCGCAGCAGCTGCGCCAGCAGAAGCTGGAGCAACAGGAGCAGCTCCACTGAGCGCGGGCGGCGCACGCGCCGCCTGACGCGACGTAAAAAAAAACGCCGCCCGGTCACGAGCCGGGCGGCGTTTTTGACTGGAGCGGCGCGCGCGTGGCGCGCCTGCCGTCACGCGAGCACGAGCCGCAGGCCGACCGCGACGAGGGTCGATGCGAGCAGGTTGCGCAGCAGGCGCTCGGGCGCGCGCGTCGACAGCACGCTGCCGATCACGATGCCGGGCAGCGAGCCGATCAGCAGCGACAGCAGCATCGACCAGTCGACCGAGCCGAGCAGCCAGTGGCCCATGCCGGCGACGAGCGTGAGCGGGACCGCGTGCGCGATGTCGGAGCCGACGATGCGGGTCGTCGCGAGCGCCGGGTACAGCAGCAGGAGCACGGTGACGCCGATCGCGCCGGCGCCCACCGACGTCATCGACACCAGCACGCCGAGCACGACGCCCGTCAGCACGGTCGACCACAGCGTGCGCGCCGGGCTCGGCGCGAACGGGTTGCGCGCGGCGAGCGCCGCGAGCTGCGGGCGGAAGATCAGCGCGAGCGACGTGAGCAGCAGCGCGCCGCCGAGCACGAGCTGGATCAGCCGCGCGGCGGCCGGCGTGTGCATCCCGTACGTGTGCAGGATCCACAGCGTGACGGCCGACGCCGGGACGCTGCCCGCGGCGAGCCGGCCCGTGATGCGCCAGTCGACCGAGCCCTTGAGGCCGTGGACCAGCGTGCCGGTCGCCTTGGTCGCGGCCGCGTACAGCAGGTCGGTGCCGACCGCGGTCGCCGGGTGGACGCCGAACAGCAGCACGAGGATCGGCGTCATCAGCGAACCGCCGCCGACGCCCGTCAGGCCGACGAGGATGCCGACGAACAGGCCGGACAGGGAGTACAGCAGATCGATATGAGGGAGCGACATCGGCAGCAGGCGATTGGGTGGCGTTCGGCGGCGTTCGGCGGCGGCGCGCGCGTCAAAGTCCGACATTGTCGCAAAACTGGCGGGGTGGTGTACGACTGCGTTAAAAATCCGCCGCCCGGCCGCCTGCGGCCGATGCCCCAAATCAGTGCATCGCGCTGCCGACGCCGCTTCCTGCCAAGGCTTGCCGCCGGATGCGCAGCGCGAGGCCGATCAGCGCGGCCGCGGCCGCGAACACCGCGCCGAACGCGACGTGATAGCCGCCGTTCAGCGCGTCGAGCGGCGCGGCCTGGCTTGCGGCGAGCGCATCGGTGCGCGCGGCCGCGAGGCTCGCGAGCACGGCGAGCCCGAGCGCGCCGCCCATCATGAACGCGGTGTTGACGATGCCGGATGCGAGGCCCGAATCCGCGGGGTCGACGTCGCCCATCGCGGCGAGCAGCACCGGATTGAACGCGACGCCCGCGCCGACGCCGAGCAGCGTCATGCCGGGCAGCACGTGCCACACGAAGCCGCCGTCGGCCGGCGCGCGCGCGAACAGCGCGAGGCCGCACGCGGCGATCAGCAGGCCGGCGGCGATCGGGCCGCGGATCCCGAAGCGCATCACGATCCGCGCCGACAGCCCGAGCGAGAACGCGGCCATGATCAGGTTGGCCGGCAGGAACGCGAGGCCGACCTCGAGCGGGCGGTAGCCGAGCACGCGCTGCATGTACAGCGCGGACAGGAAGAACCACGCGAACATCGCGGCCGCCCACAGCACGCCGATCACGTTCGCGAGCGCGACGTTGCGCTTGGCGAACAGCGTGAGCGGCATCAGCGGGTGCGCGACGCGCGCCTCGATCGCGATGAACAGCGCGAGCAGCGCGGCGGCCGCGCCGACGAGCGCGACGGTCTGCGTCGACAGCCAGCCGGCCTCGTTGCCGTTGACGATCCCGTAGACGGCGAGCATCAGCGACGCGGTCACGGTGATGGACCCCGCGACGTCGAGCCGCGCGCCGGCGGCCTGCGCGCGCGTGCGCGGCAGCAGCGCGGTGCACAGCGCGTAGACGGCGATGCCGATCGGCAGGTTGACGAGGAAGATCCAGTGCCACGACAGCGCGCTCGTCAGCAGCCCGCCGAGCAGCACGCCGATGCTGCCGCCGCCCGCGCAGACGAAGCCGTAGACGCCCATCGCGCGCGCCCGCTCGCCGGTCTCGGTGAACAGGTTCATGATCAGCGACAGCGCCACCGCCGACACGATCGCGCCGCCGAACCCCTGCACCGCGCGCGCGGCGATCAGCATCGCCTGCGACTGCGCGACGCCGCAGGCGAGCGACGCGAGCGTGAACACCGAGAGGCCGGCGAGGAACATGCGCCGGTGTCCGTACAGGTCGCCGAGCCGGCCCCCGAGCAGCAGGCAGCCGCCGAAGGTCAGCATGTATGCGTTGACGACCCAGACGAGCGCCGTCTCGCTGAAGTGCAGGTCGGCGCTGATCGACGGAAGGGCGACGTTCACGATCGTGTTGTCCAGCACGATCATCAGCACGCCGAGGCAGAGGACGATCAGCGTGTACCAGCGCTTCTCGCCGTGGATGCCGTGGGTCATGGGGAGGTGGCCTCTCTGATAGTTATTTGAATGAAAGGCAACATTGTAGGCGCCGCACGGCGCGGCTTCCTGCCGGTTTCTGTCAGCAGCGGGGCGGACCGTTACGCGTTCGGCGGCAGCGCGCAGCCGTCGGGGCCGCATGCGGCCGCGTCATCGCCGCCGATGGCGACGATGCCGTCCTGCCACGCCTGCTCGAGCGCCTGCGCGAACACGTCGGCCGGCTGCGCGCCGGACACCGCGTAGCGCCCGCCGAACACGAACAGCGGCACGCCGCGGCCGCCGATCTGCTCGGCCCGCGCAACGTCGGCGTCGACTTCGCTGCGGTACGCGTCGCTGCGCAGCACCGCTTCGACCGCCGCGCGCTCGAGCCCCGCGTCGACCGCGAAATCGGCGAGCGCGCCGTGATCGAACAGCGAGCCGTGCTCGCTGAAATACGCGCGATACAGCCGCTCGGTCAGCGCATGCGCGCGGCCGGTGGTTTCCGCGAGCTTCACGAGCCGGTGGCCGTCGAGCGTGTCGCCGACGAGCGTGCCGGGCAGGTCGTAGCGCAGCCCGACGCCTGCGGCCGCGTCGGTTACCTGCCGCAGCATCTGGTCGACCTGCGCGGGCGCAAGCCGATACTTGCCGCCGAGCATCGCCTCGACCGGCTCGACCGGCTGGCCGGGGAACAACCGGTACGCGCGCAGCGCGACGTCGACGCGGTCCGCGTGCGCGAACGCGGCGAGCGCCTCGTCGAAACGGCGCTTGCCGATCCAGCACCACGGGCAGATCAGGTCGGACCACATTTCGACGGTCAGCGTCGGGCGAAGCGCGGGGGAGGAGGCGGTCGGCATGGGCTGGAGGTTCGGAAAAAGTGTAACCGCGACTATATCATTTTTTGCATCGACGCCTATGCGTCGCCCTGCGTGTCCTTCAGATGCTTGAGATGCTTGTAGACCGTCGCGCGTCCCATCCCGAGCACGTTCGCGACGTAGTTCGCCGCGCTCTTGCCGCGGAACGCGCCTTCCGCGTAGAGCGCCTCGACGAGCTCGCGCCGATGCTCGCGCGTGAGTCCGTTCAGGCCGATCTGCCGCTCGCGCAGCCAGCCGTGCAGGAACGTGTTGATGCGCTCCTGCCAGTCGTCGCGGAACAGCTCGTCCGGCTGCGCGACGACACCCGCGCCCTTGATGAACAGGTCGAGCGTCGCGCGCACTTCGTCGAACACCGCGATGTTGAAGTTGATGCACATCATCCCGGCCGGATGCCCGTCGTCGTCGAACAGGATGTTGCTGACGCAGCGCATTCGCCGGCCGTCCCAGTTGAGCTTCTCGTACGGGCCGATCACGCGCTCGCGCGCCGAGTGGTCGGTTTCCTCGAGCGCGGAGTCGTCGCCGACCTCGCGCTTCGACAGGTTGTTCGCGAGGTACAGCACGGTCTGGTCGTGCAGGTCGTGAATCACGACTTCCGCGTAGGGGAAGAACAGCGTCGCGATGCCGTCGGCAAGCGGCGCGTAGCGGGACAGCAGCAGGTCTTTGACGGGAGATTTCTTCTTGCGCATCGGGATCGCACTCTCGGGTGAGCCGCGGCCCGGCGAGCCGGCACGCCGAGGCGCGGCCGCCGCGGCGGTTGCGCCATTGTATCGGGCTCGCGTGCGCGCGCTGCTCATGCGTGCGCCAGGTGCGTGTAGAGCGCATGCGCGATCGCGACGTCCTCGAGACCGAGGCCGATCGAGCGGAAGAACGCATGGCGCGTGCGCGACGGCGCCGGGCATGCGCCATGCACGAGCGCCGGCAGGTCGCCTGCGATGCGTTCGGCGCTCCAGCCGTGCTCGGCGACGGCGCGCTGCATCTCGCCCGCGCTCGCGGGCGTCGTGTGCCGGTAGTCGCAGTACACGTCCATGCCGGGCAGCCACGCGGGCGGGATCTCGTGCGCCTGCGCGACGTTCGTGCTGATCGACGTGACGAGCGCGGGGCGCGTGAGCATCCCGTCGCCAAGCACCGGCACGCCCGACGACGTGCACAGCATCACGACGTCCGCGTCGCGCACGCACGCGGCGACACTTTCGGCCGGCCGCGCACGCGGGTCCAGCCGCGCGAGTTCGGCCTGCAACGCCGCGTTGCCGGCAAGCGCCGGCGAATGGACGCGGATCGTCTCCCAATCGCGCAGCGCCGCCGCGTGCCGCAGGTGCGCGAGGCCGACCGCGCCCGTGCCGATCACCGCGAGATGCTTCGCATCGCCGGGCGCGAGGCAGTCGACCGCGAGCGCGGTCGTGCCGGCGGTGCGCTCGATCGTCAGGCGCTGCGCGTCGCACCACATCAGCGGCTGGCCGGTCTGCATCGACATCAGCGCGGTCCATGCGGTGACGATCGGTTTCCCGTCGGGTCTTCCGCCCGTCACGATGTACGGCGACAGCTTCGCGCCGAACACCTGCTCGTCGGCGAGCGCGCCGAGATAGGTGATGAAGTCGCCGGCCTGGTCGGGGAACAGCGTGAGCGTCTGCGGCGGCTGCACCGCGCGTGCTTGCCCGAGCGCGGCGAACATGCGGCGCAGCGTGCCGAGCACGTCGAGCGACGGCAGGGCGGCGCGCACCATCGCGTCGTCGACGGTCAGCGGCAGGGTCGGGGCGGCTTGCGTCATGGATGCGTCTCCAGTGGGGCCGGACGAGCAGTCTCGCGACGTGGCGTCCGGCGATGTTCGTAATGGACGAAAAGTCTAATATAGACTCGCGAAGTCGGGTGAGCTTTTCTTTTCAGGCTGTCCGTCGTTCGGAGAGACTTTGAAAAAACGCCTGAAATCAATGCCTTGGATGGACGGGTGTCGATTCCGGCGCAGCGAAACCGGGGCGCGATTATCGTATCCCCTATAGTCTATAGTAGACTTTCAGTCTATATTTCGCGTGCATGGAATCGCGCTGCCGATCTTCATTGCCTCAACCCGGACAGGACCCGACATGAACTGGAAGCTTGCTTTTTGCGCCGCCGCGGCCTTCGCGGGCGCGGCCGTCACGGCCCACGCGGAACAATCCGCCAATACGTTGCGCTTCGGGATCGAAGCCGCCTATCCCCCGTTCGAGAGCAAGACGCCGTCCGGGCAGCTGCAGGGCTTCGACGTCGACGTCGGCAACGCCGTGTGCGCGAAGCTGAAGATGAAGTGCGTGTGGGTCGAGAACGCGTTCGACGGGCTGATTCCCGCGTTGCAGGCGCGCAAGTTCGACGCGATCAACTCGGCGATGAACGTCACCGCGAAGCGCCGGCAGAGCATCGATTTCACGCCGGCGATCTACGTCGTGCCGATCGTGATGGTCGCGAAGCGCGGCTCGCCGCTGCTGCCCGACACGGCGAGCCTGCGCGGCAAGCGCGTCGGCGTGCTGCAAGGGTCGTCGCAGGAGGATTTCCTGAAGGCGCACTGGGCCGGCGCGGGCGTGTCGGTCGTGTCGTACCAGGATCAGGACCAGATCTACGCGGATCTCGTCGCGGGCCGCCTCGACGCCGCGGTGCAGGAAGCGCAGACCGCGCAGGACGGCTTCCTCGACAAGCCGGCCGGCCACGATTACCAGATCGTCGGCGAGCCGCTGAAGGACCCGGTGACGCTCGGCGAAGGCACGGGCTTCGGGATGCGCAAGGGCGACAAGGCGCTGCAGGCGAAGATCGTCGGCGCGCTCGATGCGCTGAAGAAGGACGGCACGCTGAGCGCGCTGTCGCAGAAGTACTTCAAGCGCGACATCATCGCGAAGTGAGCACGGCCGCGCCGGGCGCACGACCCGGCGCGCGCCGCACCGAATCTCGACGCAGTGCGAGGAAGCATGGATTTCGACGTCATCGTCCTGGGGGCCGGCATTGTCGGCGTGTCGTCGGCGCTGCACCTGCAGGATCGCGGCCTGCGCGTCGCGCTCGTCGACCGGCGCGCGCCGGGCGAGGAAACGAGCCACGGCAACGCGGGGCTGATCGAGCGTTCGTCGGTCGTGCCGTATGCGTTTCCGCGCAAGCTCGGCACGCTGCTGCGCTACCTGCGCAACCGCTCGGTCGATCTCTACTGGGACTACAAGGCGCTGCCCGCCTATGCCGGCTGGCTCGCGCGCTTCTGGCGGGAATCGTCGCCCGAGCGGCTCGCGGCCGCCGCGCGCGACATGCTGCCGCTCGTCGCGGCGAGCGTTGCCGAGCATGACGCGCTGCTCGCGCGCACCGACGCGCAGCCGCTCGTGCACGACGGCGGCTGGATCGAGGCGTTCCGTTCGCCCGCGCTGTTCGACGCGGAGGCGCGCGCACAACGGCGCGTCGCGGACGAACATGGCCTGCGGATGACCGTGCTCGACGCCCGCGCATTGCGCGACCGGGAGCCGGGCCTCGGCGACGCGTTTTGCGGCGCGTTCCACTGGCAGGACCCGAAGACCGTGTCGAATCCGGGTGGACTGACGAAAGCGTATGCGCGGCTGTTCGAGCGCGAAGGCGGCACGTTCGTGCTCGGGGACGCGACGACGCTTGCGCAGGAACGCGACGGCTGGAGCGTCGACACCGCGCATGGACGGATCGCGGCCCGCTCGGCGGTGCTCGCGCTCGGCCCGTGGTCCGACCAGGCGTTTGCGCCGCTCGGCTACCGGATTCCGCTGCGCGCGAAGCGCGGCTATCACATGCATTACCGGCAGACGCGCGCGCCGCTCGCCGTGCCCGTCTGCGACACCGAGGAAGGTTTCGTGGTTGCGCCGATGGACGGCGGCCGCCTGCGGCTCACGACCGGCGTCGAGATCGCGCTGCGCGGCGCACCGCCGACCGGCATCCAGCTCGCGCGCGCGGAGCCGCTCGCGCGCGACGCGTTCGGCATCGGCGAGCGGCTCGATCCCGCGCCCTGGCTCGGGATGCGGCCGTGCACGCCCGACATGCGCCCGGTGATCGGGCCGGCGCCGCGCCATCCGCGCCTGTGGTTCGCGTTCGGCCATTGCCACCACGGGCTGACGCTCGGCCCCGCGACCGGCCGGCTGCTCGCCGAGATGATGACGGGTGCGCCGACCTACATCGATCCCCATCCGTATCGCCCGGCGCGCTTCGGCTGAGCGGGCCGGATGTCCGGCCGGCGCTCACGCTCGCGCGACACAGTTTTTCATTCGGCTGTCGGCGATATCGATGCTTGCGTGATTTTTGATCGTCCGCGTAATTGTCCGGAAAGACGCCTCGTAATATCAATAAAAGATTCGGCGTGCGGAGGAATTTTCCATTGCATTTTCATATTCCGGAAATGAGCGATGACCAGTCAATCCGATTGACATGCCGACGCCATGAAAAGCGATCTTGCAGGGGCATTCTGAATGTACCTGAACACGTTACGTCGGCCTCGCAAACGTTACGTTACACGGCGTGTCCGCGGCGTCTGTTTCTTCACATCATTAAGCGAGTATGTGGAATTTTTCGTAATGAAATCAATTGACGGAGCGTTATTGCAATGCAGTAAACGAGAAATGGAAGCGTGATTTTCCAGATGGCACGCTTCGTGCGACCCGTCCCGGTGCTTCATCAACGTAGTGCCAACCGAGACGAGGTTACGATGGGAAAAAACTTTAAATTGACGGGTGCGGCGCTGTCGGCAGTGACGGCGTTCGGGGTGCTGGCATCGGGGTCCGCGGCAGCCGGATCGCTCGATGTGCTGTCGATTCCGCAGGTGATCGTCAATCCGCCGTCGAACGGCGTGTCGGCGAGCATCACCGCGGCGGGTACGACGCCGCTGGGATCGATCAGCGTGACCGCGTCCGGGGCGGGCGCCATTCAGACGTCGTTCGGCGATCCCGCCGGCGCGCCGGCCGGTGCGGTGAATACCGTGACGGGGGCGCTTGGCGGCAGCGGCGGCACGATGAATCCGCTGATGCCGGTGCAAGGGGCAGTGAATCAGGTCGTGGGTACGCTGGGCGGCAACAATCCGGCTGGCGCGCTGACGGGTGCGCTGGGCAATGTTGGCGGCGGTTCGAACCCGCTGGCTCCGGTCCAGGGCGCGGTGAATCAGGTCGTGAGCACGCTGGGCGGCAACAACCCGGCCGGCGCGCTGACGGGTGCGCTGGGCAACGTTGGCGGCGGTTCGAACCCGCTGGCTCCGGTGCAAGGCGCAGTGAATCAGGTCGCAAGCACGCTGGGCAGCAACAACCCGGCTGGCGCACTGAGCGGCGCGGTCGGTACGGTCACGGGTGCGCTGGGCAACGTCGGCGGCGGTTCGAACCCGCTGGCTCCGGTACAGGGCGCAGTGAACCACGTCGTCGGCACACTCGGCAGCGGCAACCCGGCCGGTGCGCTCAGCAATGCGGTGAACACGATCACCGGCGCGCTGGGCAACGTCGGTGGCGGTGCAAACCCGCTGGCGCCGGTCCAGGGCGCGGTAACGCAACTGGCCGGCACGTTCGGCGGCAATGATCCGGCAGCCGCGCTGGGCAACGCCGTGAACTCGCTGAACGGCGCGTTCGGCAACCTCGGCGGGTCCAATCCGCTGGCGCCGGTGCAAGGCGCGGTGACGCAGGTCGTCAACACGCTGTCCGGCGCGGGCGGCGGCAGCCCGATCGCACCGATCACGACCCTCGTCAACGGGCTGCAGAACGCGCTGCCGACCGGCGGCAATCCGGCCGGCGCGCTGAGCAACGCCGTCAGCACGGCGACGGGCGCACTCGGCAACGCGGTGAATTCGCTGACCGGCGCGCTGGGCAACCTCGGCGGCGGCGCAAACCCGCTGGCGCCGGTCCAGGGTGCGCTGAACCAGATCGTGGGCACGTTCGGCGGCGGCAACCCGGCCGGCGCGCTGACGGGCGCGCTAGGCAACCTCGGCGGCGGCACGAACCCGCTGGCCCCGGTTCAGGGCGCAGTGACCCAGGTCGTGAACACGCTGTCCGGCGTGGGCGGCGGCAGCCCGATCGCGCCGATCACGAACCTCGTCAACGGGCTGCAGAACGCGCTGCCGACCGGCAGCAATCCGGCCGGCGCGCTGACCGGTGCGCTCGGCACGGCGACGGGCGCGCTGAGCAACGCGGGCGCGCCGCTGTCGCAAGCGCCGGGCGCGCTGACGGGCGCACTCGCGAACGGTCCGGCGGCACTGTCGCAGGCGGGCGGCGCGCTCGCGGGCGCGGCCGGTTCGACGGCGGCGGCGGGCGGCGGCCTGATGGGCGCGGGCGCAGGCGCGGCCGGCAGCACGGCCGGCGCAGTCGGCTCGGTGCTGACGACCGGGGCGACCGCGACGGCCACGGTCGTCAACTCGGCCGGCACCGCAGTCGGCACGGCGCTCGGCTCGACGCCGAGCGTGTCGGTCACGCCGCATTCGGGCAGCGGCTCGGCGAACAACCCGCTCGCGCCGGTGTCGTCGCTGCTGACGACGCTGACGAGCGCACTGCCGAGGTAATGCAGCCGGACCCCCGGGCAGCGGCGCGCATCGCCGTTGCCCGCCGGCGGTCAGCCAAGGTGGTATGACAGCGATGTCATGCCGCCTTTTCCATTCGACCCCGTTCGCGCACCCCGCGCACCCCGCGAACCCGGCCGTCAGTCACCGCTTCCACGCATTTGTCGGGTCGCGATGGAATAACCGGCCGCGCTCGTCCGTTTATCTACTGAGTCACGGCGCGGCCGCGCGGCGGGATAATTTCCGCGATGGCGTCGATTCTCCCGTTTCGCGACGGCCGTGTCCGCGCCCGGCGGCGCGGTGTGCGTCGCCATGTCATGCGAAGGAGAGCGGGAATGAAACGGATGCTGTTCGTCGCCGCGCTGACGATCGGGGCTGCGCTGCCCGCCGCCGCAGAGCCGCCGCAGGTCAGTGGCGGGAAGCTGGTCGACGAAGACCGGATGACGCTGTACACGTTCGATCACGACGCGCCGGGCAAGAGCCAGTGCGACAGCGCATGCACGGCCAGCTGGCCGCCGGCGCTCGCCGATGCCTACGACAAGGCGTCGGGCGCATGGAGTTTCGTCAAGCGCGATGACGGCAAGAGGCAATGGGCGTACAAGGGACACCCGCTGTACCGGTGGAAGATGGACGGCAAGCCGGGCGACGCGGGCGGCGACGGGATGGGCGGCATGTGGCACGTTGCGCGGCCGTGACGGCGCGACCCTGCGCGAGGCGTCCGGATGAGCTACGAATCGGACCTGCTGGTGTGGCTGCCGCGCCTGACGCGGTACGCGCGTGCGCTGACGGGCGACCCGGCCTGGGCCGACGATCTCGTGCAGGACACGCTCGAACGCGCGCTGAACAAGCCGCCGCGCGTCGACGGCAACCTGTGCGCGTGGCTGCTGACGCTGCTGCGTCACCGTTTCATCGACCAGCTGCGCGCGCGGCGCGAGATCGCGGTGGATGACGCGACCGCGCCCTGGCAGACGATGGCCGCGCCCGCGGGCGAGATCAGCGGGCTCTTGCTGCGCGACGTGCAGCGCGCGCTGTACCGGCTGCCCGTCGAGCAGCGCGAGGTGCTGCTGCTGGTGGCGCTCGAGGAGTTGAGCTACCAGGAGGCCGCGCAGGTGCTGGCGGTGCCGGTGGGCACCGTGATGTCGCGGCTCGCGCGGGCGCGCGAGCACATGCGCGCGCTGCTGTCGGACGATGCGTCGGCGAGCCGGCACGCCGCGCTACGGGTGATCAGGAAGGCATGATGGACGATTCGCACAAGCCCTCGAACGAACACGACGCGGACGCGTCGGCCCGGCTGCTGTCCGCGCTGCTGGACGGCGAGCTGTCCGGGCCGGAGCGGCGCGAGGTGCTCGAACGCCTACAGGCGAATCACGAGGATGCCGAACGATTCGCGCATTACCGCGCGCAGCGCGCCGCGCTGCAGGCGCTGTTCCCGCTGCCCGGCGCCGCGCCGGTGCTGTTCGTGCAGCGCCGCGCATCGTGGCGTCGGGGCGTCGCGGCCGGTCTCGGCGGGCTCGCGGCCGGGCTGCTGCTCGGCCTCGCGCTGCATGCCGGATGGACGACGTTCGGCGGGACGCCGGCCTTTGCCGCGCGCGCGGACGTCGCGTACGCGGTCTACGCGATCGATCTCCAGCACCCGGTCGAAATCGGCGCGAGCGAGCCGGAGCGGCTCGCGGCGTGGCTGTCGGAACGCGTCGGCCAGCCGGTCCGCGCGCCGTCGCTCGCCGAATACGGCTACACGCTGATCGGCGGGCGGCTGCTGCCCGGCGTATCGGGGCCGGCCGCGCAGTTCATGTACCAGCGCGCGGACGGCGAGCGCGTGACGCTGTACGCGACCGTCTTCGGCGGGCGCAGCGTGGCGCCGCGCGCGCTCGTCGCCGACGGCCGCCGCACCTACTTCTGGTCGGATCGCGGGATGGGCTATGCGCTGTCCGGCCGCGGCGACGAGCCGCGCCTGCGCGAGATCGCGATGGAAGCGTGCGGCGCGCTCGGCGGCTCGACCGACGCGTGGAAGGGATGACGAGTCGCGTAGCGCGGAAACGGAGGATGCGATGCGGCGGACGGTCCGGTTCCTGTTGCTTGCGCTGGCGGCCGCTGCAGCCGGCATGGGCGCCGCGCGCGCCGCCGACGATACGCCGGTGCGCGTGCCGGTCGACGCGGACGGCGTGCAGCGGGTCGCGATCGTCGGCGGCAGCTACTTCTTTCGCCCGAGCCACGTGATCGTGAAGGCCCGCGTCCCGGTCGAGCTGACGGTGTCGAAGGAGGCCGGGCTGACGCCGCACAGCTTCGCGATCGACGCGCCGCAGGAAGGCATCGCGGTGCGCGCCGAGCTGTCGGCCACGCCGAGGACCTTCCGCTTCACGCCGACGCAGGCGGGCCGCTTCGCCTACTATTGCACGCATCGGCTGCTGTTCCTCAAGAGCCATCGCGACCGCGGCATGGAGGGCGTGCTGGAGGTCGAGGAGGCGCCGTGATCGCCGGATGGCTGGCCGCCGCCGCGTTGCTTGGAGCGAGCATGACCGCAGATCCCGTGACCGTCGCGCAGACGCATTTCGAGCAGGCGAGCTCGTACCGGGCGACGATCCGTTCGTGGCCGCGGCAGGGCGAGCACACCGAGATCCACTACGCGTATCGGAAGCCCGGCTACATCCGGATGGATTTCGTTGCGCCGCATCATGGCGCGGTGCTGGTCTACGATCCGGTCAGCCGCAAGGTGCGGGTGCGGCCGTTCGGCGCGCACCTGCCGCCGGCGCTGTCGCTGGCGCCGACCAATCCGCTCGTGCGCGACCCGAGCGGCCACCGGGTCGACCAGTCCGATGTCGGCGAGCTGCTGCGCAACGTGCGCGCGCTGCAGGAAGGCGGCCTGACCGTGGTGCTGGGCGAGGAGCCGGTCGGCGGCCGGACCGCGCTGCGGGTCACCGTCACCGGCGCGCCCGCGCATGCGGTGGCGGGCGTGCATCGCTACCAGCTGTGGCTCGACGCCGAGGACGGCTTTCCGCTGAAGGTGGTCAGCTTCGCGGACGACGACGACCGGCCGCTCGAGACCGTCACGCTCGACGACGTCGAGATCGACGTCGCGTTCCCCGATCATTTCTTCGATCCCTGATATGCCGGAGGCGGCATGGCTGAGTACCGGTTCTCGACGACGTGGCGGGTGGACGCGCCGTTGGCGGCGGTCTGGAACGCGATCTACCAGGCCGACATGTGGCCGGACTGGTGGAAGGGGGCGGAGCGGACCGTCGAGGTCGAGTGCGGCGACACGCACGGCGTCGGCGCGCTGCATCGGTACACATGGAAGGGCGCGCTGCCGTACCGGCTGAGCTTCGACATGCGCGTGCTGCGCGTCGAGCCGATGCGGGTGCTCGAGGGCCGCGCGAGCGGCGCGGTCGAGGGCGACGGCCGCTGGTCGTTCGCCGGCGATGCCGAGCGCACGGTCGTTCGCTACGACTGGCACATCCGCACGCACGTGCGCTGGATGAACTGGCTCGCGCCGCTGGCCCGTCCGCTGTTCAAATGGAATCACGACGTCGTGATGCGCGAAGGCGCGCGCGGGCTCGCGCAGCTGCTCGGCGCCTGCGTCGAGGCGGACGGTCGTTCGTTCGCGCCGGTCGCCGGTGCGTGCCGTGCGTGCTGTGCGGACCCGCAGGGCGGGCCGGCGGGCCATGGCTGACGCGGGGCCGGCAGCGGAGCAGGCGTCTGTCAGCGGCGCGCCGGCCGTGTCGGCGAATCCCTACACGACGGCCGGCAAAAGTATGACGCGCGGGCCCGCAAAAATATGACGGGAAGATCAGCATTCGATGATTTGAATCCCGCCTGCCGTTGCCGATACTCTCCTCACAACAAACGCATTCCGTTTTTCGTCCGACGTGATCGCCCCTGCCTCGACGCGGGTGCCGATATCCCCACAACGGACGCCTCCGTGCCCGGTTTAGCGATCGAACGCTGCATGAGGCTTGAGTGGCTGGCTTCCTTCTTGTCGAACCAGCAGCTTGACATTCCGTATTCCACACCACACGGAGACCATCATGAGCCGCGCAGCCCAGGACCTGATCGAATTGCAACGCCTCGCCCAGAGCGGCGCCGGCGCATTGACCGAGCACCTTTTACGCGAACTGGCGAAGAGCCTCATCGCCGAGGGCGTGTCGGACGTGCGCGACGGATGCTGAACGCCGGGTACGTCCGACGGTGCGCGTGACGGCGCGCCGATGGAGCGAAGACGAACGGCAGGCCGGCGATGCGCGCCGGCCACACGCGGCGCCCCGCCGCAACGGAGAGAGACGTGAACCATAACAACGAGACGCTGGATTCGATTCGGGACCTCAACCTGTCTTACCTGATGCTCGCGCAACGCCTGCTGCACGACGATCGCGAGGCGGGCATGTTCCGGCTCGGCCTGTCGGCGCCGCTCGCCGACCTGCTGTCGACGCTGACGTTCACCCAGACGACGCGGCTTGCAGCCTGCGACCAGCTGCTGTGCGGCTTCCGGTTCGGCGATCACGCGATGCTGTCCGCGCTCGCGAAGTCGCCGATGCATGCCGACGTCGCGCACACGCATGCGGCGATCCTGCTGGCGGGCCAGCCGGCCGCTCAGTTCGCGTGACGGGGGCGGCGATGTCGAAGGCGAGCCTCATCGAATACGCGCGCGAAGTGTCGCGCGCAGTCGCCCTGATCGAGCTCGGCGCGCGCATGCAGCTGCTCGAATCCGAGCTCACGTTGTCGCGCGAGCGCCTGATCCGGCTCTACCGCGAAGTGAAAGGGGCGTCGCCGCCGAAGGGCATGCTGCCTTCGTCGGCCGACTGGTACATGACGTGGCAGGCGAACATCCACGCATCGCTGTTCTACAACACCTATCTGTTTCTCAGGGACGAGGCGCGCTGCTCGCACCTCGACGCGCTGACGAAGGGCTACCGGCTGTATCGCGAGCACTGCACGCATGCGGGCATGGACGTGCAGCTCGACCTGACGCGCGCGTGGACGCTCGTGCGCTTCTTCAACGGCGGGATCCTGCAGATGACGCTGTGCCCTCGCTGCGGCGGCAGGTTCATCGGGCACAAGTACGAACTGCACGGACGCAAGGCGTGCGCGATCTGCCGGCCGCCGCCGCGCGCGGGCAAGACGGCGAAGCACGCGATGCATTGAATGTCCGCGTGCCGGCGTGCGGGGGGAGGTGCGGCGCCCCGCGCCGCGAACCTCAGCGCTGGTACGCCATCACCGCGCCGTCGACCGCGAGCGAGACGCGCTCGCCGACGGCCGGACAGCGATGGCCGGGCACCCGCGCACGCACGAGCGTATCGGGCGCGGCCGCGAGGCGCGCGAACACGTCGGCGTCCTGCCCCGCGAATTGCGCGGATTCGACCTGCGCCGGATGGCTGCGCGCGGCGTCGGCAAGCGCAGCAGGCACGACGTGGATCTGCTCGGGGCGCAGCATCGCATCGGCCGGGCCGTCGGGCAGCGGCGCGACGAGCGGCAGCTCGCCGAGCGCGCACGCGAGGCGGCCGTCGCGCACCTGTCCCGCCAGCAGCACGGCCTGGCCGACGAACGACGCGACGTCGCGCGTGACGGGCTGCCGGTAGAGCGTCTGCGGGGCGGCCGTCTGCACGAGGCGCCCTTGCCACAGCACCGCGACCTCGTCGCCGAGCGTCATCGCCTCGGGCTGGTCGTGCGTGACGAGCACCGACGTCGCGCCGGCCGCGGCGAGCGCGGCGGTGACCGCGCTGCGCGTCTCGTGCCGCAGCGACGTGTCGAGCGCCGAAAACGGCTCGTCGAGGATCACGAGCGACGGCTCGGGCGCCAGCGCGCGCGCCAGCGCGACGCGCTGCTGCTGGCCGCCGGACAGCTGCTGCGGCGCGCGGCTCGCATACGACGCCGGCAGGCCGACCATCCCGAGCAGTTCGCCGACGCGTCGTTGCGCGCGCCGCGCCGCGCGCGGCAGCCCGAATGCGATGTTGTCCGCGACCGTCAGATGCGGAAACAGCGCGCCTTCCTGCGGCACGTAGCCGATGCGCCGGCGCTCGGGCGCGACGTGCGTGCCGGCCGACGCGACGCAGCGGCCGTCGATGTCGACCGTGCCGCGGTCCGCGCGCTCGAAACCGCACAGGATGCGCAGCAGCGTGGTCTTGCCGCTGCCCGACGGGCCGAGCAGCGCGACGAGCGTGCCGCGCCGCACCGTCAGGTCGACGTCGTGCAGCACCGCGTGCGCGCCGAAGGACTTGGAGAGGCCGCGGATTCGGAGTTCGCTCATGGAAGGATCGGGTAGGGCGGGGCGGGGCGGGGCGGGCGGGTCGGGCGGACGGCGGCTCACGCGCGCACGGAGGCCCGGCCGAGCAGCAGGAACAGGACGACGGACGCGCCGAGCGACAGCGCGACGAGCAGCGCGGCATACGGCGCGGCGGCCGCGAACGCGAGCTGCGACGTGTCGCTCCACACCTGCGTCGCGAGCGTGCGCGTGCCGGTCGGCGACAGCAGCAGCGTCGCGTTCAGCTCGGTGACGACCGAGATGAACACCATCGTCGCGGCCGCGCCGAGCCCCGGCGCGACGAGCGGCAGCACGACGCGCATGAAGGTTTGCCGCCAGCCGAGCCCGAGCGCGCGCGCCGTTTCCTCGAGCTGCTGCTGCACGTGCAGGAACGCCGCGCGCACGCTGACGACGGCGAGCGGCAGGAACAGGATCGCGTATGCGCCGATCAGCATCGGCGCGCTCTGGTACAGCGGTTCGACGAGCCGCACCGTCAGCGAGACCAGCGCGAGCGCGATCACGATGCCCGGCACGCCCTGCGCGGTCATCGCGATGCGCTCGAACGCCGTTGCGACGCGGCCCGGAAAGCGCGCCAGCAGGAACGCGATCGGCAGCGCGAGCAGCGTCGTCAGCGCGGCGCCGGCGAGACCGTAGCCGGCGGACGCGAGCGATGCGTGCCACAGCAGCGCGGGCGACACGTCGGCCGGCGTCACCGCGGCCGCGCCTTGCTGCGTGAGCCAGTAGCCGATCGTCGCGAGCGGCACGCCGAGCGTCGCGGCCGTGAGGGCGACGAAGGCCGCGACGGTGACGCCGCGCCACGCGCCGAGCTCGTAACGCAGCGCGGCGCGGCGCGCCGCGCGATGCGTGAGGCCGTAGCGTGCGCGGCCGCGCACGCGCGCTTCGACGACCACGCAGACGAGGCACAGCGCGATCAGCACGCAGCCGAACAGCGATGCGCCGCCGCCGTCGAACGACGTGCGGTATTCGGCGTAGATCTCGGTCGTGAACGTGCGAAAGCGCAGCAGCATGAACGCGCCGAATTCGGACAGCACCCCGAGCGCGACGAGCAGCATGCCGCCGTAGAGCGCCGGGCGCAGCTGCGGCAGCACGACCCGCATGAAGATCTGCCGCGGCGAGCAGCCGAGCGTGCGCGCGCTTTCCTCGAGCGCGGGATCGAGCTCGCGCAGCGCGGCGGCGACCGGCAGGTAGACGAGCGGAAAGTACGCGGCGCTCAGCACGATCAGCGCGCCGAGGAAGTCCTGCAGGTCGAGGCTGATCGACACCCACGCATAGCTCGTGACGAACGGCGGCACCGCGAGCGGCGCGGCGGCGAGCGCGGCCCACAGCGGCCGCAGCGGCAGCGTCGTGCGTTCGACGCACCACGCGACGGCCGTGCCGAGTACCGCGCAGGCGAGCGTTGCCGCGAGCGTGATCAGCAGCGTATTGACGAGCAGTTCGCCGACGAGCGGCCGCCACAGCAGGTCGAGCGCATCCTGCGCGCCGAGCGTTGCCGCGCGATACAGCGTGAAGCCGATCGGCAGCAGGATCGCGAGCGGCCCGAGCAGCGCGGCCGCGACGAGCGCGCGCGGCGCACGCCGCCGCGCCGCGCCGCGGCCGGCGCCGGGCGCGACGGCGGGCAAGCCGGGAACGGCGTCGAGCATGCTCAGAGCAGGCCGGCCTGGCGCAGCAGCTTGCCGGCCTGGCTGTCGTCGCCGAGCTGCTCGAACGACAGCGACGGCGGGCTCAGCTCGTTGAACGGATTGAGGATCGGGTCGGGTGCGACGCCCGGGTGGAGCGGATACTCGAAGCTGACGTGACTCGTCGCCATCAGCTTCTGCGCACGCTCGCTGACGAGATACGCAACGAACTTCTGCGCATCGGCCGCACGCTTCGACGCCTTCAGCACCGCTGCGCCCGACACGTTGACGACGCCGCCGACATCGCCGCGCGTGAAGTGATGCACGGCGCTCTTCGTCGACTTGTCGCCGAGCTCGGCATGCAGACGTGCCCAGTAGTAGTTGTTGACGATGCCGGTGACGACGCCGCCCCGGTTGACCGCCGCCGTCACGCCTTCCTCGTCGTCGAAGATCTGCGCGTTGGTCTTCAGGCCTTTCAGCCATTGCAGCGTCGCGGCCTCGCCGTGCAGCGCGAGCACCGCGCTCACGAGCGGCAGGAAGTCGGCGTCGCTCGGCGCGACGCCGACCTTGCCCTTCCATTCCGGCTTCGCCAGATCGAGCAGCGATGCGGGCAGCTGCGTCGGCTGGAGCTTGCCGGTGTTGTAGATCAGCACGCTTTCGCGCGCGAGCACGCCCTGCCAGTTGCCGTCGGTCGCGTTGAAGCGCGCGGGCACGGCTTTCAGCGCGTCGGCGTCGACTTTCGCGAGCAGGCCCTTGTGGTCGAGCAGCACGAGCTCGGGCGAGTTCTCGGTGAAATACACGTCGGCCGGCGTGCGGTCGCCTTCGGCGACGAGCTGCGCAGCGAGCGCCGGGCCTTCGCCCGAGCGCACCTTCACGCTGATGCCGCTCTGTGCTTCGAAGTCCTTGACGAGCTGGTTGACCACCTGCTCGTGCTGTGCGTTGTACAGCGTGAGCGTGGCGGCGTGCGCGGATGTCATGTGCAGCGCGCCGGTCAGCATCAGCGCGGCGGCGGCCGCGGCGACGAGGTGCCGCATCGGGCGGCTGACGGGAGATGTCTTCATGTCGGTAATCGGGTAGTGAATCCGGAAGGGTCGGCTTGCGTGTCGAACTACGCGTCGAACAGCGCGGCGCCGATGAACGAACCAGGCCGCGCGCCCGGCGGGCACGCGAAGATCGCGCTGCCGACGTGCGTGGTGAACTGGTTCATGATGTCCAGCTTCGCGAGCTTCTCGTTGATCGGGATGAAGCCCTTGCGCGGGTCGCGCTGGTGCGCGACGAACATCAGCCCCGCGTCGTACTCGGTCTGCTGGCGCCACGGCGGCCAGCGCTCGATGTAGAAGTTGGTGCTGTCGTTGTACGAATACGCGCGGCGCAGGATCTGCGCGCCGTCGTTCAGTTGCGGCGACGCGAGGCGCGCGTGCGAGTTGTCCGGGATCACCGGGTTGCCGTCCTTGTCGGCCGCGTCGAGGTCGAGCGGCTCGAACTCGTGCTTCCGGCCGAGCGGCGCGCCGCTGTACTTGTGGCGGCCGACCACCTGCTCCTGGAAGCCGAGCTCGGTGTTGTCCCAGTGCTCGAGCGTGATGCGGATGCGGCGCACGACCGTGTAGGTGCCGCCGTTCATCCATGCGGGGCCTTCGCCGCCGGCCCACACGAACTCGTTCATCGCGGCCGGATCGGACATCGGCGGATTCATCGTGCCGTCCTTGAAGCCCATCAAGTTGCGCGGCGTCTCGCCGGGCTTGCCGGACGTGAAGCCGGCCTGGCCCCAGCGCATCTGCGTGGCGCTCGCGCCGAGGCGCACGAGCTGGCGCACCGCGTGGAACGCAACCTGCGCGTCGTCCGCGCACGCCTGGATGAACAGGTCGCCGCCGGTCTTCTCGGGCAGCAGCTGGTCGCCGTTGAAACGCGGCAGGTCGACGAGCGCGGCGGGGCGGTGCTTCGCGAGGCCGTAGCGGTCCTTGCCGGCGAGCGTGAACATCCCCGGCCCGAAGCCGAACGTGATCGTCAGCCGCGCGGGGCCGAGGCCGAGCGCGTCGCCGCCATCGACGGGCGCCGCGTCGTCGCCGCCCGACGTCACGAGCGGCTGCGCGGTCTCGCCGCGCGACATGCGCGCGGCGGCGTCGGTCCAGGTCTTCAGCAGCGCGATCACGTCCGCGCGCTTGGCCGTCGTCAGGTCGAGCGCCGCGAAATACGCGTGGCGCTGCTGCGGCGTCGTGATGCCGCCCTGGTGCTTGCCGTAGAACGGCTCGACGTCGTCGTGCGCGGCCGCGTTCGGCGCCGGCGCGTCGGCCGCATGCGCGGCGGGCATCGACGCTGCCGCGAGGCCCGCGGCCACCGCGGCGCCGCCGGCCTTCAGGAAGCCGCGTCGCGCGGGGCGCGGCGGCTGGTCGAGATCGTCTGTCATGGTCGGTTCCGTCACTTCGCGAGCATCAGCGTGTTGACGTCGTCGGCGACGAAGTAGAAACCGTCGCCTTCCGGCGTCATCGCGATGCCGAACAGGTCGCCGCTGCCGGGCGGCGTTTGCGCCTTGTCGGTGTTGATCCAGCGCGCATACAACTGCTTGCCGGCGACGGGGTCGATCTCGACCACCTGGCCGTTCAGCGCGTTGGTCGCGAGCAGATGGCCGTTCGGCGCGGTTGCGAGCGCAAGAGGGCGGTGCAGGAAGCCGTCTGCCGTGACCTGGCGGCCGACGCCCGCGCTCGAGTCGCGGGTCAGCGGATCGTCGATCTCGACAATTCGGTTGCCGATCGCGTCGGACACGTACAGCTTCTTCTGGTCGCCGGACAGCGCGAGCCCGGTCGGGCCGACGAGGAACACGCTCTTGTCCGCCTGCGCGCCGAGGCCGCTCGCGATCACCGTCTCCTGCTTGATCACCGGCGGCTGGCCATTGGGGATCGCAAGGTCGATGCGCAGCACGGTCGCCTGCTTGTAGACGGGCGGGTTGCCGTCGGCGCCGCCGACGCCGAAGCCGGCCATGCTGACGAACAGCGTCGCGCTGTCGCCGCGGTCGACCACGGCCATGTTGCCCCACGGGTCGTTGATGTTCGGGGTCGACCACGTCGACGCGACGTTGCCGTGCGGATCGAGCACGACCAGGCAGCCGGCGCCCTTGGTGTTCGTCGTGCCGTCGTTGCTCGGCGTGCTGCCGACGATCACCCAGCCGGACTTCAGCATCGTCATCGCGGTCGACAGGCCGACGCCGCCCGGGCACGCCTTCAGGTCGCGCGGGATCGACGCGAACAGGCTCATCTGCTTCGTCGACGGGCGATAGTTGACGATCGTGCTGCCGGTGCCCTGCAGGTTCGCGGCGTTGTTGAAGTTGTCGACGAGCACGTCGCCTGCCTGGATCGTGCCGGCCGTCACCGGCGCGACCGCGATCGCGTACGGGTTCTGGTCGCCGTTGTCCGGGACCGTGTTGACGAGCGTCGCGTGGCGGTGCAGCGTCTCGAGGAAGCCTTGCGGCTCGGCGTGCGCGAAGGCTGCGGCGGCCAGCGCGGCCGCGGCCAGCGCGATCGTCGCGAGGCGGCGAAGCGGGGCGGATTCGATCATGCGGAGTCTCCTGGGAGGCGCGCCGGCGGGCCGGCGCGCGAAAGCGGGTACGGGACGGATACGGAGCGGGCAGGCGGCGCGCGGGCGCTCAGAACGTGATGACCGTGCGCGCGCCGAGCACGAACGTGTTGCGCAGCGGCTGGGTCGGGTCGTTCGGGTTCTGGCCGGCGCCTGCGTTGAACGTGTACTGCGCGTCCGCCGCGATCACCCACCACGGGTTGACCTGGTACTGGTAGGTCGCCTCGACGGCCGTCTCGCGGGTACGCACGCCGTACGGGCCGCCGGAGAACGCGAGCTGGTCGCGGTCGAGCGAGCTCACGTGGTTGCCGACCTGGATGTAGGTGACCGCGAGGCCGACGCTGTCGTTGTCGCGGCCTTCGAACGGCGCCTTCAGCACGACGCCGGCGTTCGCCGCGAAGCTGACGAGGTTGCGGTCGCCGGGCGCGCCCATCACGCGCGCGAACACGCCGAGGCTCTTCGCGCCGGTCGGGTCCGGGCGCCAGACCATCTGGTCGGCGACCGCGTAGAAGCTGTAGTTGCCGTGGTGCTGCCGCCCGTTTCCGTTCGCGGTGGAGTTCGGATCGGCGAGCGACAGGCCGTCGGTGCCCAGGCGCTGATCGGCGAAGCGCCCGTTGTGATACCAGACGCCGATCTTGTAGGTGCCGGGCAGCCCGTTCGAATGGCCGGTGTCCATCTCGCCTTCGGCCGGCTGGTTCAGCGCGTACTGCAGCTCGCCGATGTAGAGCGCGCCGTTGTGCAGGTTGAAGTTCGTGCCGCTCAGGTTGTTCGGGTTGTTGCCGAGCGGATCGCCGTCGAACACGCCCGCGAGCGCGGTGAGCTTCGGCGTGAGCTGCGCGCGCACGCGCACGCCGAGCCCGGCGAGCGGATACGCGGGGCCGCCGCTCGGCAGGTCGTACGACGGCAGCGCGGGCCAGCCGAACATCGTGTTGATGAACGTGTTCGCGTAGGTGCTGACCATGAATTCCTGGTCGAGGCTCTGCTGGCCGATCTTCACGTCGACGCGCTTGTCGAGGAACGACTGCTGGTACCACAGCTCCCACAGCCGCGTCGTGTCCTGCGCTTCGATGCCGCTCGCGGTGTTGAGCGTGCCGAGGTTGTATTGGCTCAGGTTGCGGCCGTGGATCTGCAGCGCGCTCGCGTTGAACGTGCCGCCCGGCAGGCCGATCGCCTTGCGGGTGTCGACGGTCAGCGTCATCGTCGTCAGGCCGTCGTAGGTGCCGCCGCGATTCAGGCCGCCGCGCAGGTTCGCGAGGTATTCGCTGGTTTCGGTGATCTGCAGCGTCGCGCCGTACTTGCCGAGCCACGGGCGGATGCCGCCCATGTCGCCGAGCAGGCTCTGGCGGGTCCAGACGCCGGTCCACATGTCGGTCGGCTTCGCCTGGATCGCGAGGTCGGCTTCGGGGGCCTCAGGCTGCGCGTCGACGGACGCGGCGGCGAACGCGGCGGCGCTGGCGAGCCACATGCTGGCGGCGAGGACCGCGCGGGAGGCCGGGCGCATCCGTGGCCGGACGCTGTCTCCGATGAACGGCACACACTTCATTGCAAATTCCTGGTTTTGTTTGATCTGGTGTCCTACCTGATCGGCGTTCCCCGGGTGCCCGCGATCGGGTGTGCGGGGCGCATCGGCGAGCACGACGCGCCGCATCGTAGGGGCCAAGAATAAGAAAGTCAATGTAAACGAGAATGATTCGCATCTACGTTACAAAAAGAAAGGAAGTTTCTTGCGAAAGTGTGTTTGATGGCTCAAATAAGAGTGAGAAATGAAAAATAGACGTAATACGAATGAATGGTTATGCGCAGGGTGGCGGTCGAGCGACGAACGACGCAGATGGTCAACGCTTTTTGACGCAAATTCACACATCCCGAAATCTGGCGATCAGGTCGTGAGGCTGGCTGCGGGCAGTGACCGCATGCCGCGCCGACGAGCATCGGCTTGCCTTTCGAGCGTTGGTTCGATGTGTTACCTTACCGCCGATCATCAAGATGCAGGCGACGAAACGGGGCCGCAAAACGGGGCTCGAGATTGCGACGTTTACATATTTGTTGTAGGGCGCACTGGTATTGCCCCGTTACTGGAGGATGACATGCCACGGAACCGGACAACGCACGGTGATTGTTGATATCAGCGAGTAGACGATTGAAAGCAAATTTGAGGCGGCTCGCCGTCGAAATGGTCGGACGGTCGGATAACCGGCAGCCGACGTTTATTAGCGCAGATCTCCTTGACGACGTTCTGAGCTTCGTGCGGGCGAATGCGTCCGTCTCGCTGGTCGATCTCGGCGTGCATTCGTCGCCGACGGCACATCCGGGCTTCACTCACTTCGCCGCGACGATTGCGAAACTGCTGAAGGAACGCGGCGGCGTGACGTCCGTCTGGTGCAACCCGACTCAGGACCTGCCGCAGATCGAAGCCGTCGCGAAATTGGCGGATTCGATCGTCGCCTTCTCGTTGCCGGGCGTGGAGTCGCTACGCACGGCGCCGCTTGAGCGGAGCGACCGGGTGATCGTCGGCGACGGCGATCTCGAGGATCGGCATGGTCTCGGCGTGCCGCTCTGCGCGCGCCCCGACGCGATCCCGCCGATCGGCACGACGGAAATCAGGGGCGGCTGCCCGATCGTCGAGCAGCGCGCGTTGTTCATCGGCGCGGACGGCCGGGAATATGCGTGCCAGCAACACCTGCTCCTGCAGGATGCACTTGGCGAGACGAGCGGCGTGATCGCCGGCGAGACGACCATGGCGCACATCGCTTCAATGCGCTCGACGCTGCGGCTCGACCGGCGCGCGGAAGCAAGTCAGGGCTGCGCGAACTGCAGGTTCTCCTATCTGCAATGGGAGGACGAACAGCAACTGCGGGCGTTCTGGATCGCGCGGGACGACGGCGGCGACGTCACGAACGAGGAAGAGCGCCGCTATCTGTTCGGCAAAGCGGTTCCGACTCCACAGCGCATCGTGAAGGTCGACCTGGGTTGCGGTCCCGTGAAGCGAGACGGCTTCGTCGGCATCGACCGTTTCCCGATGCGGGGCGTCGACATTGTGTGCGACCTGGATCAAGGCATCCCGTTGCCCGATGATTCGGTCGACTATCTGGTCGCTTCGCATTCGCTCGAACACTTCCGCGATCTCCCCAGCGTCATTCAAGAGATTCATCGAATCTGCAAAGATCGCGCGCTGGTCACGATCGTCGTGCCGTATGCGGCAACGGGGCTGAATCAGGCCAATCCCTACCACATCCAGACGTTCAATGAGCACACCGCGCGATTCTTCACGAACGCCGTCGAGACTGTGCTGCCGATCGAGGATTATGACTTCCCGGGGTCGGGTATCTGGGGTCTCGGTTCGTCCGATCACAGCAACTGGCGGGCGGATCTGCGCCTTCTGAAGTGCGAATTTTTCTACATGCCCGCCTATCGCGGGATGGATCCGGCGGTCCAGCGTGTGTTGCGCCAGTCGCTCAACGATGTGTGCGAACAGATGGTTCTGCAATTGCTCGTGGTCAAAAGCCCGATCGATTCTGCAGAGTTTGCCGACCGCATTCGCGACACGATCTTTCAGGAGCCGCCGGGGATCGCCGCGCGACGCGAAGAAGAGTGCAGGCCAGCGAAGCCGAATGCATTTACCCGGTTGATGGACGTGCCGGAAAAGCTCGCCCATATCGAGGCGACTTGCGGGCGGCTGGAGGAGCAGATCGGCCGCCTCGGCGGAATCGAGGAACGTCGCGTCGCTGAAAGCGCGCTTCGCGAGCAAGTGCGCGTCATTGATGACGCGACCCGAGTGCTCCAGGAAGCGGCGGAGTTGACCCGCAAACGCATCGCATCAGTCAACGCGGAAATGGTTCGTCGTGATGCCGAGATCCACCGCGCGCTGGCCGAGCACATGGCCTGCATGCCTGCGGCAATCGGTCACATTTCCACGGGTATGCAGGAGCAGATCAACCAGCTTCAGTCGGCAACGCGGTCGCTGCGAGATCATGTCGACGCACTCGTCGCATCCGATGCACTGGTGGACGCGTTAGCCGATCAGCCTTTGCCTGCAGGCGCGGCTGATGCAGCAATGAACTGGAAAGTCATGGCTGCCATGCTTGCCGAGCGCAATGGCAACGTCGTTGCTCGCGGGCTTCGCCTGTTCCGGCGGCGCGCACAGGATCTGTCGACGCTGATCGCGCCTGCGTTTGCGCAATTGAAAGCATATGGCGAGGCGCATGATTTTGGCGGCCACGGAGTCGTCATCCAGGAGAGCGAGCTTTGGCAAGCGGGGCAGGAGTGGATCTACGACATGCCCGTCGAAGCGGGCAGGCTTGCCGGTTTGCGCCTCGCGATCACGGTGCTGAGCGCGCCACGTATTCCGACCATACTATTCAATTGTGAACTGTGGTCGGCGGATTCGGCTGCCGTACTCGGGACGGGGCCGGTGGTCGTATCGAGCGAGTGCGGAATTCGCCCGGTCCATGTGACGTTCGCGAGCGTCACGATTCCGGCCGGCAAAATCCGTGTCCGTTTGCAGGCGCTCCCGGGAATCGAGAACTTCGGCGTTCGAACGATCGAATGGCGCAGATTGAACATGCTCAGACAGGTACGCGGCATGCACCTGTATTGTGAGCCTGTCTATTCGCGCGAGAGCACGTCGTGATCTTGCGTCCGGTTGAGGAAGGATGTCGGGATGAAGACCCGCAAGCGCCATCCGAGTGACGCGGTCAACGGAGGGCGGTCGTTCGCTGTGTCGTATCAGGCGCTGATTCGAGAAAGCAGCGAACAGCGTCGTCGCCGACGTTGCGAAGTCTCCAATGGATTGCGTTGGCAGATCGGGAGCGGCGCGCCGTGGCGCAAGCTGCCTCACGACCTGCAGGGCCTGTTGCGCGTTTGCGATGGGCGCAAGACTCAATCTGGTGCCTCGCTTCCGGACATCAGCGCTTTGCATCGGGCGCCGGAATCTGGTGCGCAGCGGGGTATGACGAACTTGGAGGTGTCCGCGTGTCCCGGGATACGGAGACAAGTCCAGCCATCCTCGCGATGCGGCTCGACTGATCCCTCAAAGCCATGGTATTGCGCCCGAGGCGGAGTTTGGCTGCGAGTTGCTGCCCGCACGCCGGAGCGTCGACCCAAGCTTCGCGCTGGCGGCTCGCTTCCAACGCATCGCTCGCGAATGAATGCCCTGCTCAAGTTATCGCCGGGCTTTACTTCCTCGCTTTCGCCTGTCTCATGTCGCAAAAGTCGCTGGTTTCATGCATTCGTGTTCATGACACGCGCCATAAGCGGCACACCGGATGCGCGACGCGACCATGTCGTGTGTAAGTCAAGAGTGATTCAAGAGGCGCTTCAGCGTCCGCTTGAGCACAAGCCGTGGGTGACGGAATCGGGAGGCTGCATGAATGTTGCTCCCGCATCACGCTGCGCGGCGGTATTCCAAGAAGTATATATCTGCATTGCAGGCTTATTTTTGATTCGAGATAGATAATGCACAAAAAGACGATAACGACAATTGTTCCGCTCGTCGGGGATTACGTACTTGTGCAGTCGGCGGTAACCGCCCTGTGTGCGGACCTTGCTCGAATTGTCGGTAGCGACTCTGCTCGCTTCGAGTATATTTTTGTCGGTGACGGCGCATACTGGATGCAGGTGGTAGATGTCGCCGGGCTTGAAACATTTCAAGTCGCAAAGTTTATCTCATCCACTGAGCGATCCACGCCGGCGATCCTGTTCAACATCGGGGCACAAGCCGCACACGGAGACTTTCTTTCATTCCTGTGGCCGGGAGTGGATGTGGGCGCCTGGCATGCGTCAATTTGCGAGTTGGCCAAGAGCATCGACGAGGAGACGATTGCTTTGGCTGGCCCTCCGGCGATGTCAGTGCATCGACGCGATGACACCCGATCATGGCTGGCTGATCCGACCGGTGGCGATTACCGGAGCTACCCTCCGGGATGGGTCGAGATGGCCGATTACGTCCCGATGTCCAACTGCGTCATCCAGAGGAAAGCATTTCTTTCAAGCGGAGGCTTTTCGACGTCTCCGATTCTGCAGCGCGCATTCTGGTGGGAATATTCGCTCCATTTGAGCAGAAGTAACATGCTCCGGCGTGCAGCGACCATTCCGCAACCCGAGCCGAAATGGACGTGGTACGAGTATCCGTTCTCGGCCGACATGTTGATCTCGGGCGATATGGCTGCGCGCCGTGCCATGTTTCAGCGCCCCTTGCCGGCAGCACCCTGTCTCGTAGATTGGGACAGCGCAGATGTCGCGTCTTTCACGAGAAACCTGTCGCACCGCGACGCCGGCATCTTGTCGCGCGCGGCATCGATGTTCACGCGTTCCGACGATTCATCCAGCGAGCATCATGCCGCCGATTCCGGCACCAGGGCGTTGCGCATTACCGTCTTGGGCGGGCCGGGTGAGCCTGCCCACAACCAGCTCTGTTTTTTTAATTTCTTTGCCAAAGATCTGATGTCGGTGCCAGTGACCTGGCGCAGCATTCTGGATACTGCTGCGACGCGGGCAGACGTATTCGGCAGCGATGTGGTTATCTTCAGCAGAACGAAGTCGCGGCAGGCGTGCGACCTGATGGATTTTTGCAATAAGGCTGGCATACCCACGGTCTACATGCTTGACGATAACTGGTTTACGGTCGGCAAGGACTGGAAGGAGTATGAAGCGGTATTCCATGAAGATGGCGAGATATACAAGACTTTTACGTACTGCCTCCGTCATGCGGACGTAGCGCTTACGTATAACGAGATTCTCGCGGAAGACATGCGGCGCGTCGCGAAGCAGGTGGTCGTGCTTCCGACGAACATCGATCTGACGCATTTCGAACCAGCATTGAAGGAAGCGAGCGGCCGCCTGACGGTCGGTTATGCGGGATCGCCGCGTCCTGACAATGTAGCGTTCCGCGCGCTGAAGGAACTCAGCGAAGAACGGGATGATTTCGACATCCTGTACATGGGGCATGCGGTACCCGACGCGCTGTCGACTATCGACAACGCGCGAATCAAGTTCGAGCCCTACGTCTATGGCTATCGCGCGTACGCGCAGATGTTGTCGCGACGCGCCCCCGATATTTTGCTGGCCCCGCTCGGCAGCACGAGATTTGAAGCATCAAAGTGCCCTAACAAATTTCTGGAAATTTCGGCAGTTGGCGCGGTCGGCATATACAGTAACGTCGAACCATATCTGTCCGCGGTGGAAAATGGCCAGACGGGCATCATGGTCGCCGACACCGTCGACGACTGGAAACGCGCAATTGTCCAGCTGCTCGACGATAACGCGGTGCGCCAGCGGATCAGCGCGGCCGCGCGCGAGGTGCTGCACGCACGCTATGCGACGGATGTGGTTGCTCCCGTATTTTGTGCTTTCATCAAAGACGTCGCCGAGCGACGCAAAAAAAGCGTCGCCGACGTGCGAGTCGCATTTGTTGCTCATTCCCCGTATCCCGCCGGCGCGGAGCGCGCATTGGCCAACTTCCTGCGAAACATTTCGCCGTCGATTGAGGCGGTCTCCATCTTTCCGAAGGTGACTGGCCCAATCAGGGACGAAATTGAGCAGGCAGGGATTCCGGTTATCGATGCCGATTTTCGGCCTTGGGTGCCGACGCAAGGCGACGCGTGGCATAGGGAGTCGGAAGACGACCAGGTACGGTCCGCTACGCAGAGAATGAGCGCTTTGCTGCGCGAGCTTGAGGTGGATGCCGTCCTGGTCAACACGAACGTCATTCCTGCGGCGGTTTTTGCCGGGGTCCAATGTGAGATCCCGGTCATTCTGCATTCGCACGGGTTGATTAGTTCCAGGCTGGCTACCCGCCTGGACCCCGCCCGATGGGCTGCAATCGACATGCGGCAACTCAGTGCAGCCAGCATGGTCGTCAGTCCGTCGCAGATAACCGCTGACGGCTGCCGGGCTTTATACAATCTCGAACCCGATCGGGTTGCCGTTATCCCGAACGGAACGCATTGCGGAAAATGGTCGCCACTTTCGACCGACCAGGACGTCGTTCGGAAATTTGTCATGCTCTGCACCATGGAGCCTAACAAGAATATACCGATGTTCATTGCGGCCGCATCGATATATATGTCATTTTCGCCCGGGGAAACCGAATTCCACGTCTATGGCGTCGGGGGCGACGAGTATGTGTCGCATCTGCATGATTTGGTGTGGCGCGCCGGTCTCACGTCCGTTTTTCATTTTCACCCGAAGGAAAGCAACGTCGACAGAATTTACGATGATGCGTTAGCGGTCGTCGTGACAAGCCACCTCGAGTCATTTTCATTCGTGACGATCGAGGGCATGAGCCGCGGGCGACCGGTCATCTCCACGAGATGCGGTGGACCGGAAGGTATTATCACGGACGGGTTCAATGGTTATCTGGTCGATCAAAACGACGAGGCGGCGCTCGCTGAGCGTATGCGTTGGTTGAGAGCGGACATCAACGGTGCGGCCGAGATGGGAAGAAATGCGCGTATTTCGATCGAGGACAATTTCGAGATCGCCCGTATTGCTGATGAGTATTCATGCCTGATAAAGCAGGTGGGAACGGAGGTTGACCGGGTTGTGTTGCGCAAGCGACGTCTGCTCCATTCGCGTGAGATGGCGCGAAGGGAGCAGCCGATCCAGATTCAGCCGGATACATCGGATACGAAGAAGCTTGCCGAGCACCGTATCGTGTCGATTCGGCACGCAAGTGTGTTGGCCGCGCATTCGCGCGGCTTGGCGCAACGTCTCAAGAGGAGACTTGTGCTGGGTCGAAATATTTGGCCGATGATCGATCCGGTGTTCCTGAAGATTAAATCGTATTGTCAGCTTAGAAAGTGGAATTTCTCACGAAAGCTGATGCTCAGCGAAAATCTGTCCGAGCTTCCGTATGTCGAATATTCGGTGGAAGTTGATGAGGCGCCGTTTGACAGAGTCGAATTTGCGGTCGAGATGGCGTCAATTGGTATGGCTGGAGTCATTGGTCTCGAGCTTGTCGACGAGGGCGGTGAGATTGTTTCCCATGACGTTCAGGCGCTTGAACGGGTCGATCCATTCCAGCCGGTGGGTTTCGCGGTAGGTGGAGTTGACGGGCTTCAGCCGGGGAGATTCCTGATTAGATTCTTTGTAAAGGATGCGGAAGGGCCGGTGTGGATCTACGAGCTGTGCAGGCGGAGATGGTTGGGTCTGTCCAGGCCGAATAAGCTCCCTTTTATCAAAATTTCTTGAGCTTTTGAACGTCGGAAATTTCTGTCGTTGATGGTTCTGGTCGCCGCTTGAAGTCGCGGGCAATACGAGAATGCCAGGGTGAGGCGCGTGGCCGTTGACACGAAAGTGAGCGCGAAGGCGATTGCCGCTCTGACCGATTCGCGCTTGCGCAACGCACTATTGGCGATTGGAAAGGGCGTGACGGAAGTTGAAATCGCACGCCTGCAATTTCCGACGACGAACACCACACGGCAGCGGTCATGGAAAGGAATGCAGGGTCGTTGAGCACATGCATGCTTGGCTACCCCGCTTCCAGGGGCTGTGTGCTTGCGTCGAGCGGCGCGCCGACATTGACGAAGCGTTCCTCGAAAGCGGCTGCTGCGTGATCTGCCGGAATACCCCGCACCTTGCAGCCTGCTCTGAAGCGTGGACGCGAAAGTCCTGCATTGAAAGAGAAAGCATTTCGGTGATCAATTTTCAGCGGGATGCCTTGGCATTCGTGCACTGTCTCGTGCAATGGCAGCCATTAGGATTGCAGAAAGTGTTTCGAAGCCAGGAATCAGGTGCTGCGGAAGGCGGTCAGAAGGTGCTCGTGTAATCAATCGGTAAGTTTTCGGGCGGCATCTCCGCTACCGTCGCGGATGGCCCGGAACGCTCCGTTTGCTATACTCCGGCGCACTATCTGAACACCCATCTCGAGAGATCCGCATGCTGGTGAAAGACCTTGTTCGCGATACGATCTGGACGCCCGGAGCGGGCTACGATCCATCGCACAAGCCAAAGATTTCCGTATTGCTGCCAGCGTACAGGCGCGCGAAGAGCGGTATGTTCCGACGTTGTGTCGAGTCGATTTTGTCCCAGACCCTAAAGGACATCGAACTAATCATAATCGACGACGCGAGTACGGATGGCACCGCGGATCAGGTCGAGGAGTTTCAGCAAAAGGATGGCCGGGTCAGCTCGCTGCGGCACACCAGGAACATCGGGTTGCCGGCGATCTCCGAATATGAGGGCTACCTGAAGGCGCGCGCAGATCGCCTGGCGTTCGCGTTCGACGACACGATGTTCAACGAGGACGCGCTCGAGAAGCTCCTGCGCGAATCCGAGAAAGCCCCGCATGCGATGATCTACGGGCATGTCGAGATGTCGCTGCGCAATGACGCGACGGGCGAAGTGCTGACGACGCGTCTGGGCGCGCCGCGGTCGCAGGGCATGCTGCGCATCGAGAACTTCATCCCCAACAACGGCGTGCTGTTGACGAAGGAAATCATCGAGGACGTCGGGTTCTATGATCCGCATGTCCTTATTGCACGCTTGTGTGACTGGGATCTCTGGCGCCGCGTCGCCGAGCGCTACGAGGTCAAGGCCGTCGACGTGTCCGTCGGCATCGAGGACGGCCCCATCACGAACGATAGCCTGGGGCACACCTACGCGCTCGACAGCTGGGCAGTCAACGAATGGATGCACACGTCGCGCAACGAGCGGCTGCACCCATCGAAGCTCGACGATTACGACGTCTTCGAGCCCGATCCGACGCATGGCGTCAGCACGAAGGCCGTGTCGCGGACGCTTGCGGTCAAGCACGCACACGGCCGTGGCTGGCCGCTGGCTCCCAAGGCCGACGCACCGCCGGGCGACGGCTACATTCTCGTCGTCAACCTGCACTATGACGCGTCGACGTATCTGTACTTCAACATGCTGCCGCCGGATGTCGCCAAGCGCGTTCGCATCATTTCGGCCAGCACGGGCTACGGTGTGGAGGAACTCGCCCGCGCGAGCTGCGTAATTTTCGTCCGGCACATTGCCCATTTCGGCGGATGGATCGACGCGGCACGCGCAATGAAGGTGCCGGCCTACTACTTCCTGGACGACAATCTCGCGCTTCTCGCGCAGGCGGGCGAGCTCGCGCACGGAGGCGAAGATTACCGCCTCGAACAATACAGGACGGATCTGTCCGCGTTCGATGGCGTCCTCTTATCGAGCAAGAACCTCGTCGAATACTTCGACGAGCATTCGCTGCATGACCAGCTTTATTGCTTCCCTGTTTCCTTCTTCGATCAGCGTACTTTGTCGATCGACTACCACGAGGAGAAGAGGGAGGGCGAGCTTGTCATCGCCTGCGCAACCGGTTCGCACCGTGCCAAGGGGCTGTGGGAAGTCGTGTTTCCGGCGCTTCAGAAGCTCGCGAACGACGACGGGATGCGCATCCACCTCGTCGCGCCTGCGCCGAGCGAGGACGAATACAGGAAGCAGCTCGACGATCTTCCGTCTTCGTTCCGGGTGACCCTGCTGCCGTTCGAGCTCGACTATCTGTTTGCGATGCGCCGGTTTGCCCGTTACTCGCCGGACTTCCTGCTGCATGCGCCGAGTTCGACGGTCAACAACGCGTACAAGACGCTGCACCCGCTCGTGTCCGCGCTCATCATGAACGCGGTGCCCGTGCTGCCCGATACGCAACCGTACGATCAGGTCGCCGGCTGCGGGAATGCGGTGTTCGTGCACGATTCCGGCAAGTCGCTGTCTTGGTACAACGCACTCGTCGATGCGTTGAAAGACAGCGCCGGCCTCGAGCAGATCCGCAAGAAGAACGAGGCGTACTGCGCGGCCAATTTCTCCGGGGAAGCGAACGCCGCGGTTCTGCAAACCATTCTCCAGAACCCCGGCAGCGAAGTGTCGTGGGAAACACAGGCGACCCGGTTGCACAAGCTGGCTTCCTGGTCCCGGCAGGGACCGGGCGTGGCCGGGGGCGGTGTATTGGCGCTTGCGTCGGCAACCGAACAAGCGTGCGAACTGGCTGCGCTCCGAAGGCGCTGCCGGTATTCGTGGCGCCACCGCGTCTTCGCCGCCAAGAGCAACCTGTGGGACATGATCTCTCCGCAGTACGCACGACTGAAGTCGTTCAGCGAGAAACAGGGCTGGCGGCGCACCGGATCCTCGCTCGAATTGAGCGATTCGCTCCACGACATGCCGTTCCGGGAATATCGCGTCTCGCTCCCGCCCGGCAAGCTGTCGGCGCTGTACTTCGCGCTCGCGGTCGATTTCGTCAAGCAAGGTCAGGTGGGCATCGAGCTGGTCTCGCCGGAAGACTACATCAAGGACCACATCGTCATCGACATTCAGAAGCTCGATTTGACGAAGCCGGTGCGATTCGATTTCCAGAACATCGAGATCAAGCGCGGCGAAACGTGGGGAATCCGGGTCTTCGCAAAATCGAAGACGCCGGTCTACGTATACGAGTTCATCAACAGGAAGTGGTTCGGACTGAAGTTCGCCGCGCCGACGCCATTCCTGGAAATGGTGACGTCCGCGTAACGCGGAAGCCCGGGCGGTGCAAAGCCGCCCGGCGATTTCACAGGCCGTTCGACGGAAAGGGCCGGGTGCGGCCCTGTCCACACCATGCGGCACTGGCATCGATGCTGTCCCGCGCACGATTCCTCATGGCGGGCCATCCTTTGCTTCAAGGGAGTCATGCGGGCCAGGTTCGACCGGCGCCCTGGTCACGTGCAGCATTTCATACGATTGCGTTCAGCGCGGGTGGTTCTCCCAAGGTATTCGGATGGCAGGCGTTCAATGGCATCCTGCTGTCGTGGTTTGCGGCTGCCGGGATTGCATGGCCGGGCGCAAAAAGACGTCGCCATGACGAACGGGCATTTTCCATCGAGTCCACGTGATAGGCGACACGGTCGATCGACGCGTCGTCCATACACGTAAAGCCGTTCGTTTGAGCGCAGCGGATGCGGCGCGAGGGAGCGCAGACCTCGTTGCGCCTGACCCGATCCAGCAGCGTCTGCGGCGGACAGCCGTCATTGGCGGGATCGATTCGACTGCCGCCGGCATCGGCGAATGTTTGCTACGCTGTTCGCGCACCAGACGCGCTGCGCGCTTTCGAACTTCAGGGGGGGGCTTGCGTGGCTTCTTGCTCATGGCTCCATTCGCTCGCGAGTTGGAGCCCCCACCAAATCCGGTGGCATTTCAAGGTGCGACCCCGAAAGTTGGCCCGCGGCATCCGGGAATTCCCGAGTCACGGTCTCGAAGGTCGCGCGCAAGGCCGGATTTGCGTTGGCGCGTCATGCGATCGCTGCCGCTGAAGGATCTGTGTAAAGATATGATCAAATTGTAACAATTTGATTTATAACAAGAAATTTCCTGGTGCGGGCGTTCTGCAGCGCTGTCGAGTACAAACTTGAACGAACAAAGTTCAAAGTTGAACGAACCTCGACGGCACCGCCGTCCCCTTCTTGAATTTGTCAAAACCCGTCCATATAATTAGCACTCGCTGCACGAGAGTGCTAACAATTCTCTGCCTGGCGAACCGCCGGGCAGATTCCCTAAGCGTTCTTCAATCTCAGTCAAGAGAGGAGTGAATATGAACCTTCGTCCTTTGCACGATCGCGTGATCGTCAAGCGCCTGGATCAGGAAACCAAGACCGCCTCGGGCATCGTGATCCCCGACGCAGCTGCCGAGAAGCCGGATCAGGGCGAAGTCCTGGCCATCGGCCCGGGCAAGCGCGACGACAAGGGCGCGCCGATCGCGCTCGACGTGAAGGTCGGCGATCGCGTCCTGTTCGGCAAGTACGCTGGCCAGACCGTCAAGGTCGACGGCCAGGAACTGCTGGTGATGCGCGAAGAAGACATCATGGCCGTGGTCAACGCCAAGTAAGCGTCCACTGACGGTACATATTCCCAAGAATCCAAGGAGTTAGAAGATGGCAGCTAAAGACGTCGTATTCGGCGATTCCGCCCGCTCGAAGATGGTCGAAGGCGTGAACATTCTCGCCAACGCAGTGAAGGTCACGCTGGGTCCGAAGGGCCGCAACGTGGTGCTCGAGCGCAGCTTCGGCGGCCCGACGGTCACCAAGGACGGTGTGTCGGTCGCGAAGGAAATCGAGCTGAAGGACAAGCTCCAGAACATGGGCGCGCAAATGGTCAAGGAAGTCGCTTCCAAGACCAGCGACAACGCAGGCGACGGCACGACGACGGCAACCGTCCTCGCGCAATCGATCGTCCGCGAAGGCATGAAGTACGTCGCATCGGGCATGAACCCGATGGACCTGAAGCGCGGCATCGACAAGGCAGTCGCAGCGGCAGTCGAAGAGCTGAAGAAGATCAGCAAGCCGTGCACGACGAACAAGGAAATCGCGCAAGTCGGCTCGATCTCGGCGAACAGCGATTCGTCGATCGGCGATCGCATCGCTGAAGCGATGGACAAGGTCGGCAAGGAAGGCGTGATCACCGTCGAAGACGGCAAGTCGCTGGCCGACGAGCTGGACGTCGTCGAAGGCATGCAATTCGACCGCGGCTACCTGTCGCCGTACTTCATCAACAACCCGGACAAGCAAGTCGCCGTCCTCGACAACCCGTTCGTGCTGCTGCACGACAAGAAGGTGTCGAACATCCGCGATCTGCTGCCGGTGCTCGAGCAAGTCGCGAAGGCTGGCCGTCCGCTGCTGATCATCGCTGAAGACGTCGAAGGCGAAGCGCTCGCAACGCTGGTCGTCAACAACATCCGCGGCATCCTGAAGACCGTTGCGGTCAAGGCACCGGGCTTCGGCGACCGCCGCAAGGCGATGCTGGAAGACATCGCGATCCTGACCGGCGGTCAAGTGGTTGCGGAAGAAACCGGCCTGACGCTCGAGAAGGCAACGCTGGCAGAACTGGGCCAGGCGAAGCGCATCGAAGTGGGCAAGGAAAACACGACGATCATCGACGGCGCAGGCGAAGCCGTGAACATCGAAGCGCGCGTGAAGCAAGTGCGCACGCAAATCGAAGAAGCGACGTCGGACTACGACCGTGAAAAGCTGCAAGAGCGCGTGGCCAAGCTGGCCGGCGGCGTGGCAGTGATCAAGGTCGGCGCTGCGACCGAAGTCGAAATGAAGGAAAAGAAGGCACGTGTCGAAGACGCACTGCACGCAACGCGCGCAGCTGTGGAAGAAGGCATCGTGGCAGGCGGCGGCGTTGCGCTGATCCGCGCTCGTACCGCGATCGCAGGCCTGACCGGCGCGAACGCCGACCAGAACGCCGGCATCAAGATCGTGCTGCGCGCAATGGAAGAGCCGCTGCGCCAGATCGTCACGAACGGCGGCGAAGAAGCGAGCGTCGTGGTGGCAGCGGTTGCTGCAGGCAAGGGCAACTACGGCTACAACGCAGCGACGGGCGAGTACGTCGACATGGTCGAAGCCGGCGTCGTCGACCCGACCAAGGTCACGCGCACCGCACTGCAGAACGCAGCGTCGGTTGCTGGCCTGCTGCTGACGACGGACGCAGCGGTCGCAGAACTGCCGAAGGAAGACGCTCCGATGCCGGGCGGCATGCCGGGCGGCATGGGCGGCATGGGCATGGACATGTAATCGACTTCGGTCGATGTGTCCGGAACGCACGGCGACGCGCGTTCCAGCCAAAGAAAAAGACCCGCAGAGATGCGGGTCTTTTTTTGTTTGTGCCGTTCGCCGCAGCGGGTGCGGCGGCGTCAATCGACGACTCAATGCCGGTGCGTCGTCCTCGGCAGCGAGTCCGGCGTCATCGCGCGCGGCGACGCATCCTCGTCGTTGCTGCGCGCCCAGAAGAACCGGTCCGGCAGGTACGCGCCCATGCCCGGCCGGAACGCGTCGCGCACGGCCTGGTACAGGTATTCCTGCGCCTCGCGCACCGCTTCGGGCGGTTCCTGGCCGTTCGCGAGCAGCGCCGCGATCGCCGCGCCGAGCGTATCGGTGATGCCCATCAGCCGGTGCGGCGTGCGATCCCACATGTCTTCGCGGATCTGGCCTTCCTCGCCGTACAGCGTATTGACGAGCCGGTGCGAGCCGGCTTCGGACGCAAGGATGTACTCGCAGCCCTGCGACAGCAGATGCGACAGCGCGGCGTCGAGATTCGGCGCTTCCGCGTCGCCGTCCGGCTGCGCGAGCGCGATCAGCGTCGCATGGTCGGCGACCAGCAGCGTCGTCTGCGGCGCAAGCAGGTCGGCGATCGATTCGCGCAGGTCGTCGGCGGCAAGCACGTGCTCGTCGTCGAGCGTGAAATCGGGCGCGAGCACGAGCGGCACGCCGTCATAGTCGGCGACCACCTCGGCGATCGCGCTCACGACTTCCGCGCGCGTGGTCGCGCCGATCTTGAACGCGGCGACCGGCATGTCCTCGAGCAGCATGCGCGCCTGCGCGGCGACGACGTCGGGATCGAGGCCCGTCACCTCGTCGCAGGCAGCCGAGTCGCGCACGGTGTAGCCCGTCAGGACGGACACGCCGTGACAGCCCATGCTCGCCAGGGTCATCAGATCGGCTTGGAGGCCGGAGCCGCCGGTGGGATCGGACAGGCCGAAGGTAAGGACGATCGGAGGGGCGTTGCTGGACATGGACAAATGGGGCAAGAAGAAACGGTCAAGCGGGGCGGGCCGCACCAGCGGAGTGAGCCCTTTGCAGCCATTATGCGGCGGAAAGCCGGCACGCAGAACGGATTTTTTAGCGCGGCGCAACGAAGGCGTGCGCCTGGAGCGCGATCGCTAGGCAGTCCGGCCCCGACACGGTACCATCATGGCTCCCGAATTTACCGACCTTCCCTACGCGGCTTAAGATGGAATACAAGAGCTGGATGTGCCTGATTTGTGGCTGGATTTACGACGAAGAAGCCGGGCTGCCCGAAGAGGGCATCGCCCCGGGCACGCGCTGGGAAGACGTCCCGATCAACTGGACGTGTCCGGAATGCGGCGCGCGCAAGGAAGACTTCGAGATGGTCCAGATCTGACCGGACCGTCGCCTTCAGGACATTCCGCTCCGGCCTCGGTGCCGTCGGCGCTTTGGCGCCGCGGCAACGCGAGCAGCTTGGCCATGACCAGCGCGAGTGTCCTCGATGTCCGATCCGGCAATAATCCCCGTTATTGATGCACTGCCCAACCCGCGCGGCGGGGCGGTGCGGGCAGCCGACGCGTGGCTCGCGGCGGCCGAGGCGGCGTTCGACCGCCATGATGATGCGGCCGCGCCGTTGTCCGCGGCTGCGGCCGTGCTCGCCGAAGCCGGCTGGCTGCCCGCCGCCCGCTTCGCGGGCCAGCTGGCGCAGGCCGCCGCGCTCGTTGCCACCGAGCCGAGTTCCGGCGGATGCCGGGCCGCGCTGCGCGATTTCCGGGCCGCGGTCGCGCGGCACAACCTGCGCGAGCTCGCCTGCTCGCCGATCCTGTTCGACCATTTCCGCACGCTGCGCGCGCAAAGCGCGGCAGACCTGCGCGTGCAGGTGCCGTACGACACGCTCGCGCTCGCCGGCCGTTCGGTGCCGCCCGCATCGCTGCGTGTGCTGCCCGCCGCCGCCGCCGCGCGGACGCGCGCACGCTACGAGCAGGCGCTGCTCGCCGCGCTGCGGGCGCAGCAGGTGCCGCCCGAGGCGGCGCTCGACGCGCTCGACGCCTGCATGACCGAACTCGCCGCCGACGTGCCCTACGACTTCTGGCGGCTCGCGGCCGCGTGCCTGCGCGCGCTCCGCGCAACCGGCGCGGGCGAGCTGAAGCGCTTCCTCGCGCGCACCAACCTGCTGCTCGGCGAGCACGCGCAGGGCCGCCGGGCCGCGCCGCCCGACCTCGTGCGCGAGACGGTGGCGCTGCTGTGGCGCGATTTCGCGCTGTTCGGCGCGGCGGCCGAGGATGTCGCGCTCGTCGACGTGCTGCACGACTACGGATTGACGGTCGACTGGCACGTGGCCGGCACGCCGGCGTCAGAAGCGCTGTGGGAAGCCGACGCCGCGCGCGCCGAACAGGACGCGGTCGCGGCGGCGCCGACCCGCGAGCTCGGCGTCGTGACCGTCAACGCGCATGCGTATGAGGATTTCCTGCAGACCGCCGACGCGTCGATGGCCGACCTCGCTACCGATCCGGCGACGGCCGACGCGAGCGCCGCGTGGCGCGCGGCCGAAGCCGCGTACCGGGTGGGCGCGGCGGCCTGTGCGCTCGGCCTCGGCCACGCGGCGCTGCTGGCCGACGCGCTCGGCCTCGCGTGGCGCCGCGCCGCGCATGGCGTGTCGGCGGCCGAAGGCGGCCTTGCGGCGCACCGGCACGCGTCGGACATGCTGCGCGCGGCGCTGCTCAAGATCGCGGCTGGCGTGGCGCCGCCGGACCTGACCGCCGCCGGCGAAGCACTCGGCGCCGCGCTCGGCCGGACCGGGCACGGATGATGCACGCGCGGGCGCCCCTGCCGCACGCCCGGCAATGCGCTGCCGCCGGCTCCCGTGTGCATGTTAGAGTGCCGTGTGATCCGTGCGCGCCGTTGCCAGCGCGGCGCGGCGTTGCTTGTTGATCGCGGCCGCCAACAGGCCGCGGTGTCTTTGCTAAAATCCAAACCATGTCAAAGCCTTCCGATCGCATCAACCTTACCAACCAGTTCCTGATCGCCATGCCGAACATGGCCGATCCGACGTTCTCGGGAACGGTGGTCTACCTTTGCGATCACAGCGAGCGCGGCGCGCTCGGCCTCGTCATCAATCGTCCGACCGACATCGACCTCGAATCCCTGTTCAACCGCATCGACCTGAAGCTCGAGATCGAGCCGCTCCTGCACATCCCCGTGTACTTCGGCGGCCCGGTGCAGACGGAGCGCGGCTTCGTGCTGCACGAGCCGGTCGAGGGCGCGAGCTACAACTCGTCGATGTCCGTCGAGGGCGGGCTGGAGATGACGACGTCGAAGGACGTGCTCGAGGCGGTTGCGACGGGCACGGGCCCGAAGCGCTTCCTGCTGACGCTCGGCCACGCGGGCTGGGGCGCGGGGCAGCTCGAGGAGGAAATCTCCCGCAACGGCTGGCTGACCGTTGCCGCCGATCCGCGGATCGTGTTCGACACGCCGGCCGAGGAGCGCTTCGAGGCCGCGCTCGGCCTGCTCGGCGTCAGCTCGTCGATGCTGTCCGGCGAAGCAGGGCACGCATGAACGGCACGAGCGCGCGTGACGCGACGCTCATGGCGTTCGACTACGGCGAGAAACGCATCGGCGTCGCGATCGGCAATGCGCTGACGCGCTCGGCCCGCGCGCTCGTCGTGATTCCCAACCTGAACCGCGAACACCGCTTCAAGGCGGTCGGCGAACTGCTGGCCGAATGGCGGCCGGACGCGCTCGTCGTCGGCCTGCCGATGCATCCGGACGGCACGCCGCACGACATGACGCAGCAGGCGAAGCGTTTCGGCAACCAGCTGAACGGCCGCTTCGGCCTGCCGGTGACCTGGGTCGACGAGCGTTATTCGTCGGTCGAGGCCGAGGCCGCGCTGCGCGCGCGGGACGTCCGCGGCCGCGCACGGGCCGGGATGCTCGATGCCGAGGCCGCGCGCGTCATCCTTCAACAGTATCTCGACCAATTGTCCGACCATGAGCACCATTGACGCCGAGGCGCTATACCGCGTCCTGCTGGACCAGATCCGCGACGCGTACGGCGCGGCCTTCGCCGACGCGGGCGGCCCCCGGCTCGCCGGCATCCACAGCGGCGGCGCATGGCTGGCCGAGCGGCTCGCGCGCGATCTCGGCGCGCCCGGCTTCGGCGTGGTGAACGTCGCGCTGCACCGCGACGACTACGCGAAGAAGGGACTGCACAGCCAGGCGAGCCCGACGTCGCTGCCGTTCGACGTCGACGGCGCGCGCATCGTGCTCGTCGACGATGTGCTGTACACGGGGCGCACCGTCCGCGCGGCGCTCAACGAACTGTTCGACTACGGCCGTCCGGCCGCGGTCGAGCTGGCGGTGCTGGCGGACCGCGGCGGCCGCGAGCTGCCGGTCGCCGCACGGTTCGCCGGCGGCGCGCTCGACGTGCCGGCCGACGCGACCCTCGTGCTCGCGCGCGACGACGCGGCGCAGTTCACGCTGCGCGTCGAGGCGCACGGCGGCTGAGCGCCCCGAACCAGGATCCCGGGCCGCCGGTTCGCGCCGCGGCCCGTTTGCATACGTTGGACTCACGCACATCATGACCACCGACACGACTGGCCGCACCGGCAATCCCGCTGCGGCCGCGAGCCCCGAGCGATTCCGCTACGGCTTCCTGAAGGGCAACCCGCAGCTCACGAAAAACGGCGAGCTGAAGCACCTGCTGTCGATCGAAGGGCTGCCGCGCTCGATCGTCACGCACATCCTCGACACCGCCGAGCAGTTCGTCAGCGTGACGGACCGCGAAGTGAAGAAGGTGCCGCTGTTGCGCGGCAAGTCCGTGTTCAATCTGTTCTTCGAGAACTCGACGCGCACCCGCACGACCTTCGAGATCGCCGCGACGCGCCTGTCGGCCGACGTGCTGAACCTGAACATCAACGCGTCGTCGACGAGCAAGGGCGAGTCGCTGCTCGACACGATCAACAACCTGTCGGCGATGCATGCGGACCTGTTCGTCGTGCGTCATGCGTCGAGCGGCGCGCCGTACCTGATCGCCGAGCACTGCGCGCCGCACGTGCACGTGATCAACGCCGGCGACGGCCGTCACGCGCACCCGACGCAGGGCCTGCTCGACATGTACACGATCCGCCACTACAAGCGCGACTTCACGAAGCTGCGCGTGGCGATCGTCGGCGACATCCTGCACTCGCGCGTCGCGCGCTCGGACATCCATGCGCTGACCACGCTCGGCGTGCCGGAAGTGCGCGCGATCGGCCCGCGCACGCTGCTGCCGGGCGGGCTCGAGCAGATGGGCGTGCGCGTGTTCCACAACCTCGACGAAGGGCTCAAGGACGTCGACGTGATCATCATGCTGCGCCTGCAGAACGAGCGGATGAGCGGCGCGCTGCTGCCGTCCGCGCAGGAGTACTTCAAGACCTGGGGCCTGACGCCCGAGCGCCTCGCGCTCGCCGCGCCGGACGCGATCGTGATGCACCCGGGCCCGATGAACCGCGGCGTCGAGATCGACTCGCAGGTCGCGGACGGCCCGCAATCGGTGATCCTCAACCAGGTCACGTTCGGCATCGCCGTGCGGATGGCGGTGATGGGCATCGTCGCCGGCAACAACGACTGAGCCCGCGCGCCGCGCCTCCCTTACACGCATTCAACGCATTCACAGACAGCGCATGAAGATTCATATCAAAGGCGGCACGCTGATCGACCCGGTCGCCGGCACCGAACGGCAGGCCGACGTTTTTGTCGCGGCAGGCAGGATCGCCGCGATCGGCGCCGCGCCGGCCGAATTCAACGCCGCGAAGACGATCGACGCAACGGGCATGATCGTCGCGCCCGGCCTCGTCGACCTGTGCGCGCGGCTGCGCGAGCCCGGCTACGAGCACAAGGCGACGCTCCAGTCGGAGATGGCCGCGGCCGTCGCGGGCGGCGTGACGAGCCTCGTGTGCCCGCCGGACACCGACCCCGTGCTCGACGAGCCGGGCCTCGTCGAGATGCTGAAGTTCCGCGCGAGCAACCTGCGTCAGGCGAACGTCTATCCGCTCGGCGCGCTGACGGTCGGCCTCAAGGGCGAAGTGATCACCGAGATGGTCGCGCTGACCGAATCGGGCTGCGTCGGCTTCACGCACGCGAACGTGCCGGTGCGCGACACGCAGGTGCTGCTGCGCGCGCTGCAGTACGCGAGCACGTACGGCTTCACCACGTGGCTGCGTCCGCTCGACGCATTCATCGGCAGGGGCGGTGTCGCGGCAAGCGGCCCGCTCGCGTCGCGGCTCGGGCTGTCCGGCGTGCCGGTTGCGGCCGAGACGATCGCGCTGCATACGATCTTCGAACTGATGCGCGTGACGGGCGCGCGCGTGCACCTCGCCCGGCTGTCGTCGGCGGCCGGTCTCGCGCTCGTGCGCGAGGCGAAGGCCGAAGGGCTGCCCGTGACCTGCGACGTCAGCGCGAACCACCTGCACCTGATCGACGTCGACATCGGCTACTTCGATTCGCAGTTCCGCCTCGATCCGCCGCTGCGCAGCGAACGCGACCGCGAAGCGATCCGCGCGGCGCTTGCCGACGGCACGATCGACGCGATCTGTTCCGACCATACGCCCGTCGACGACGATGAGAAGCTGCTGCCGTTCGCCGAGGCGACGCCCGGCGCGACCGGCCTCGAGCTGCTGCTGTCGCTGACGGTGAAGTGGGCCGACGAGACGGGCACGCCGCTCGCGCAGGCGCTCAAGCGCATCACGTCCGCGCCCGCCGACGTGCTGAAGCTGCCGGCCGGTCGCGTGATCGAAGGCGGCGCGGCCGACCTGTGCGTGTTCGATCCGCGCGCGCACTGGCGCGTCGAGCCGCGCGGGCTGAAGAGCCAGGGCCACAACTCGCCGTTCCTCGGCTACGAACTGCCGGCCCGCGTGCGCGCGACGCTCGTCGCCGGGCAGGTCGCGTTCGAGAACTGAATCGCCGGATCCGCGCCATGACAGCCCTTCGCAAGTTGCGCCTCGTCTTTCACCTGCTGCGCGGCATGGCGATCGTCGCGCTGCGCTTTCCGCGCCTCGCGCCCGCGCAACGCGTCGAGATGACCCGGCGCTGGTCGGTCAAGCTGCTGCGGATCTGCGGGATGCGTCTCGTGGTCCACAACGACGGCGCGCGTCTCGATTCGAGCGCGCTCGTCGTCGGCAACCACGTGTCGTGGCTCGACATCTACGCGATCAACGCGTGGCGGCCGACGCCGTTCGTGTCGAAGGCGGAGGTGCGCCAGTGGCCGGTCGTCGGCTGGCTCGCGGCGCAGCTCGACACCGTGTTCCTGCAGCGCGAAAAGCGCACCGAGGCGATGCGGATCATGCACGAGATGGCCGATCGCCTGCGCAACGGCGGGTTGATGTGCGTGTTCCCGGAAGGGACGACCTCCGACGGGCAGGGGCTGCTGCCGTTCCATGCGAACCTGTTCCAGTCCGCGGTGTCCGCCGGCTGCGCGGTGCAGCCGGTCTGCCTGATGTACGAGGATGCGCAGGGGCGCCAGTCGGTCGCGCCGGCATATATCGGCGAGCTGTCGCTCGGCAAGTCGCTCGACATGGTGCTGAGCGGCGGCCCGCTCGTCGCGCACCTGTACGTGTGCGATCCGATCGAGCCGGGCGGCGACCGGCGCGCGACGTCCGCCGCGGCCCGCGAGTCGATCGCGGCGGCGCTCGAAACGATGCAGGCCGGCGTCGGCCGGCCCACGGCCGATGTGCTCGAGCAACTGGCCCGGGATGCCTACCCGGCGACCGAAGTCGGCGCCGGCGCGGCCAACGAGGGCGCGGCCGACGAGCCGGTGCCCGGCCGCGAAGGCTAGGGCCGGCGCAGGCTCGTTGTCCGCGTGAACGGGCGCCAGCGCGCCCGTGCGCTCACTCTCCTCACTCTCCCGGCGTGCGGCACGCTTCGCATTGCACCTGCGTGACCGTGCGCTCGGCCGGATCGGCCGTCAGGCGCACGGCCGACAGCTGATTTCCCCATACGCACCCCGAATCGAGCGCGATGACGTTGTCGCGCAGCATCAGGCCGAGCGCGGCCCAGTGTCCGAACACGACTGTCACGTCTTCGGTGCGGCGGCCGGGCACGTCGAACCACGGCAGGTAGCCGGGCGGCGCGCTGGCGGGGCCGCCGCTCGCGCGGAACTCCATCGCGCCGTCCGGCGTGCAGAAGCGGATGCGCGTGAACGCGTTGAAGGCGACGCGCATCCGGTCGCGTTTTTTCAGGTTCGGATGCCATTGGTTCGGTTCGTTGCCGTACAGGTGCGAGAGCGTGTCGCGCCAGTCCGGCGCGCGCAGCGCGCGCTGCAGTTCATCGGCGAGCTCCAGCGCGAGCGTGACGTCCCATTGCGGCAGGACGCCCGCGTGGACGAGCAGCATCCCGTGCTCGAAATGCGCGAACGGAAGATGGCGGACCCATTCCAGCAACGCTTCGGCGTCCGGCGCGTCGAGGATCTCGCCGATCGTGTCGCCGGGGCGCTCGGTGCGGATGCCCGCTGCGGCGGAGAGCAGGTGGAGGTCGTGGTTGCCGAGGACGACGGTGGCGCGAGGGCCGAGGTCGACGAGCGCGCGCAGGGCGGCGAGGGAGGCCGGGCCGCGGTTGACGACGTCGCCGGCAATCCAGAGCGGGGTGTCGGGCGGGGCAGCGAGCTTTTCCGTCAGCGAGAGGAAAGCGGAGTGACAGCCTTGGATGTCGCCGATGGCGATGGGGGCAAGGGGCATGAGGTCGGAGGAGCGCAAGTCTGGGTGGTTTGGTAGAGAAAATTCGACAAAATGGTCCGTTCGCGCAATCAACGAGCTATGCGAAATGATTGATTGGACAAGTGTTTTTGTGGTCGATGCGGGTTCGAACCGCTGTTTCAAGTTGTTAGCGGCATGGCTTTTGCGTCAGGGGGCTTCTTATAATTGTCGCTTTCCCCGCGAAAATTAACATCAGATGACTATGGCGGGCATGGCGACCGGTTAAAATGCCGGGCTTGAGGTGGCTCGGACGATGTCGCCACTTGCAATATCCGACGCGGCAAGGTCCGGAGCGATGCTTGTCGTGAATTTCTAGAGGGAGCCTCATGATCCTGGTTACGGGCGGCGCGGGTTTTATCGGTGCCAATTTTGTACTCGACTGGCTGCATCAATCCGATGAAGCCGTGCTCAACGTCGACAAGCTGACCTACGCTGGCAACCTTCGCACGCTTCAGTCGCTGGAAGGGAATCCGAAACACGTGTTTGCGCGCGTCGACATCTGCGATCGCGCCGCGCTCGATGCTTTGTTCGCCGAGCACAAGCCGCGCGCTGTCCTGCACTTCGCAGCCGAAAGCCACGTCGACCGCTCGATCCACGGGCCGGCAGAGTTCGTGCAGACCAACGTCGTCGGCACGTTCACGCTGCTCGAGGCAGCACGTACGTACTGGAATGGCCTGGACGAGGCCGACAAGGGCGCGTTCCGCTTCCTGCACGTGTCGACCGACGAAGTGTTCGGCTCGCTGTCCGCGACCGATCCGCAATTCTCCGAAACGACGCCGTACGCGCCGAACAGTCCGTATTCCGCAACGAAGGCGGGCTCCGACCATCTCGTGCGCGCCTATCATCACACGTATGGTCTGCCGACGCTGACGACGAACTGCTCGAACAACTACGGTCCGTACCAGTTCCCCGAAAAGCTGATTCCGCTGATGATTGCGAATGCGCTCGCGGGCAAGCCGCTGCCGGTCTACGGCGACGGCCAGAACGTGCGCGACTGGCTGTACGTCGGCGATCACTGCAGCGCGATTCGCGAAGTGCTCGCGCGCGGCGTGCCGGGCGAGACGTATAACGTCGGTGGCTGGAACGAGAAGAAGAATCTCGACGTCGTGCACACGCTGTGCGACCTGCTCGACAAGGCCCGCCCGAAGGCGGCAGGCTCATATCGCGACCAGATTACCTACGTGAAGGATCGTCCTGGCCACGACCGCCGCTATGCGATCGATGCGCGCAAGCTCGAGCGCGAGCTGGGCTGGAAGCCGGCCGAGACGTTCGAGACGGGGCTCGCGAAGACCGTCGACTGGTATCTCGACAATCAGGTGTGGGTCGACGAAGTGGCGTCGGGCGAATACCGCAATTGGGTATCGCGCCAGTATGGCTGACCAGGGCGAATTGACGCGTCCGGCGATTCTGCTTACCGGCGCGCGGGGACAGCTCGGCTTCGAGCTGCGCAGGGCATTGAGCCTGCTGGGTGACGTGACGGCACTCGATCGCGCCGCGTTCGACCTGACCGACCGCGCGAAGATTGAGCAGGTCATGCAGAACCTGCGGCCTCGAATCGTCGTGAACGCTGCCGGCTACACGGCTGTCGACCGCGCCGAATCGGAGCGCGAGCTCGCGCAAGCGATCAACGCCGAAGGGCCGGCGGTGCTGGCTCGCGAGGCGGCGCGACTGGGCAGCCTCGTGGTCCACTATTCAACGGATTACGTGTTCGACGGCGCGAAGGACGGCTGGTATCGGGAGTCCGACACGCCCAATCCGCTGTCGGCGTATGGGCAGTCAAAGCTCGACGGCGAGCGCGCGGTCGAGGCGAGCGGTGCCGCGCACGCGATCATCCGCACGAGCTGGGTATTCGGCCTGCACGGCGGCAACTTTCTGAAGACGATCGTCGGCGCTGCGCGGCGCCGCGATGCATTGTCGATCGTCGCCGACCAGTTCGGCGCACCCACGCCGGTGCACTTGATCGCGGACATTACCGCGGTGATGATCGCGCGCTACCTCGCGGCGCCGGAGCAGTTCCCGTCGGGTGTCTATCACGCGGCGGCGGCCGGCGAGACGACCTGGTTCGCATATGCCGACTATGCGCTCCGTTTGCTGCGGGCGAAAGGCGTTGAACTGCGCGTCGCTGAAGACGCGGTTCGTCCGATTCCCGCGAGCGCGTATCCGGGGGCCGCGCCCCGACCTGCGAATTCGCGGCTGGATACGGCAAAACTGCGCGAAACGTTCGCCATCGCGCTGCCAACCTGGGAGCACGGTGTGGACTACGTCCTAGATCAGCTGGTCGAAGCGGCGCAGCTCATGATGTAACGCGGGTGTATGACCAACTCTCCGAGAGTCACATGAAACGTAAAGGAATTATTCTGGCCGGGGGATCGGGGACGCGCCTGTATCCGATCACGCGTTCGGTATCGAAGCAGCTGCTGCCAGTCTACGACAAACCGATGATCTACTACCCGCTGAGCACGCTGATGCTGGCGGGGATTCGCGACATCCTGATCATCTCGACGCCGCAGGACACGCCGCGCTTTTCGGACATGCTGGGTGACGGCAACCGCTGGGGGCTCAACATCGAGTATGCGGTGCAGCCGTCGCCGGACGGTCTCGCTCAGGCGTTCATCATCGGCCGCGACTTCGTCGGCAACGATCCGTCCGCGTTGATCCTCGGCGACAACATTTTCCACGGTCACGATCTGCACGCGCTGATGGCGCGCGCCACGGCCGTCGAAAACGGCGCGACCGTGTTCGCGTATCACGTGCACGATCCGGAGCGCTATGGCGTGGTCGAATTCGATGCGAATTTCCGCGCCATGTCGCTCGAGGAGAAGCCGAAGGTGCCGCGCTCGAACTACGCGGTGACGGGCCTCTACTTCTACGACAACCAGGTTTGCGACATCGCGGCAGGCATCAAGCCGTCGGCGCGCGGCGAACTGGAAATCACCGACGTCAACCTGACCTACTTGCACGCGCAACAGCTCGACGTCGAGATCATGGGCCGCGGCTACGCGTGGCTCGATACCGGCACGCACGATTCGCTGCAGGAGGCGTCGACGTTCATCTCGACGCTGCAAAAGCGGCAGGGGCTGATGGTCGCGTGCCCGGAGGAGATCGCCTACCGCAACAAGTGGATCTCCGCCGACGACCTCGGGCGGTTCGCGAGCGAACTGTCGAAGAACGAGTACGGTCAGTACCTGAGCCGGCTGCTTAAGGAATCGGTAGCATGAATTTCACCATCGAAGCGACCACGCTGCCGGAAGTCTTCGTCCTGGAGCCCAAGTGCTTCGGCGATGCGCGCGGCTTTTTCTACGAGAGCTTTAACGCGAAGGCCTTCAGGGAAGGCACCGGGGTCGACCGCGAATTCGTTCAGGACAATCACTCTCGGTCCGCGAAGAACGTGCTGCGCGGGCTGCACTACCAAATCCAGAATCCGCAGGGCAAGCTGGTTCGCGTCGTCTCCGGCAGCGTGTTCGACGTCGCCGTCGACATCCGCCGCAGTTCGCCGAATTTCGGCCGCTGGGTCGGCGTCGAGCTGTCGGCCGAGAACCGCAAGCAGCTGTGGGTGCCCGAGGGCTTCGCGCACGGGTTCGTCGTGCTCTCCGAGTACGCGGAATTCCTGTACAAGACGACGGATTACTACGCGCCGCAATACGAGCGCTCGATCCTCTGGAACGATCCTGCGCTCAAGATCGACTGGCCGATGGACGGCGAGCCGATCCTCTCAACGAAAGACCAGCAGGCTCTCACTTTGGCAGACGCCGAAACATTCGAGTAAAGACTAGGAGAATTACAATGGCCATTCAATTGTTCGTGCCGCATTTTCGCGTCGACGAGTGCCTGGAAGCAATCCGCGAGTGCCTGGAGAAGGGCTGGACGGGACTCGGTTTCAAGACCAACCAGTTCGAAGATGCATGGAAGGCCTACACCGGGCTGCAGCATGCTCACTTCCTGAGCTCGAACACGGTCGGGCTGCATCTGGCTGTCGAACTGTTCAAGACGAAGTTCGGTTGGGCGGACGGCGACGAAGTCATCACGACGCCGCTGACGTTCGTGTCGTCGAACCACGCGATCCTGTACTCGAACCTGACGCCGGTCTTCGCCGACGTCGACGATTCGCTGTGCCTCGACCCGGCAAGCGTCGAGGCGCGCATCACCGACAAGACGCGCGCGATCATCTTCGTTGGCATCGGCGGCAACGTCGGTCAATACGCGCGCGTGCTGAAGCTGTGCCGCGAGCGCGGCATCAAGGTGATCCTCGACGCGGCGCACATGTCGGGCAGCCGCTATGAAGGCAAGCACGTCGGCCATGACGCCGACGTCACCGTGTTCAGCTTCCAGGCGGTGAAGAATCTGCCGACGGCCGACTCGGGCATGATCTGCTTCAAGGACGCAGAAGACGATGCACGCGTGCGCAAGATGAGCTGGCTCGGCATCAACAAGGACACGTACGCCCGGACTGCATCGCAGGGTGCGTACAAGTGGATGTACGACGTCGAGGAAGTTGGCTACAAGTACCACGGCAACTCGATCATGGCCGCAATCGGCCTCGTCCAGCTCAAGTATCTGGACAACGACAACGCATATCGCCGTCAGCTCGCCAACTGGTACGAAGAGCTGCTGTCCGGTCACGAGAAGATCCGCCTCGTCACGATCTCGGAAGGCTGCGAATCGTCGCGCCACCTGTTCCAGGTCCGCGTGAAGAACCGCGACGAGCTGATGCTCGCGCTGAACGAGCACGAGGTCTACCCGGGCGTGCACTACCGCGACAACACCGAGTACCGCATGTACGCAAGCGGCAAGGGCCAGTGCCCGAACGCGCACGCGGCGTCGAACGAGATCCTGTCGCTGCCGATGCACATGCGCGTGTCGCGCAAGGACGTCGAGCTGATCGCCGAACTCATCATTCGCTACGCAGCATGAAGCACGCGCACGAACCGTACACACACGGACGCATCCGGCTGAGTCTGCTTGCGGAGGCCGATCTGCCGGCAACGCTGGAATGGCGCAACCGGGACGGTGCGCGCAAGCAGTTCAAGAACTCTGACCTGCTTGCATACGAACAGCATCATGGATGGTTCGTGCGCTACACCGAAAAGCCGGACGATCTCGTATTCATCGCCAAGCTTGCCGCCACCGGGGAGCGGGTGGGGCAGGTCGCGATCTATGCAATCGACCGCGACGCGCGGACGGCCGAGGTCGGCCGTTTCGTTGCGGCGCCCGAGTTCCTCGGGCAGGGGCTGATGAAGGAGGCGATCGACGTGCTGATGCGATTCTCGGCGCGTGAATTGTCGCTGACGTCCGTCTATCTCGAAGTGCTCGAATCCAATGAGCGGGCGCGGCAGTTGTACCGGAAGCTCGGCTTCGAAGAGTGCAGCCGCGCCGATGGTTTGGTTCGAATGGATCGGAGAATCGATGATTACCTATAACAGTGCTAGTGCGAATTCATCGTTGAGAGAGTTCGTCAGCGCTGCCAAGTTGTGGCGTGTTTGGCTCCACATGGGGCTTCAGGACGTGAAGAGCCGGTTTCGCAGCTCGGCCCTCGGGCCGGGCTGGATTCTCGTCAACCTGGCGGCCGTGGTCGGCGCGGTCGGGTTGATCTACGGCCGTCTGTTTCACCAGCAGATGAACGAGTTCCTGCCGTTCCTCACGCTTGGTATCGTGATCTGGACGTTCATCACGTCGTCGCTGGTCGACGGCGGAATGGCGTTCGTCGCGGCGGAAGGCTACATCAAGCAGTTTCCGTTTCCGAAGCCGATCTACCTGTTCCGGGCGCTCGTGCCGCCGACGATCGTATTCGCGATCGGCTTGCTGGTTTTCTTCGCCGTGATGGCGTTCTATGAGCGCCACGTCGGCTGGGGCACGCTGTGGGCGATCCCCGGGTTCGTGCTGTTCATCATGATCAACTTTTTTCACCTGGTGATCGTCTCGCACGTTGGCGTGCGCTTCCGGGACCTGCCGCACCTGCTCGGCAGCTTGTTGCAGATCGCTTTCTACATGACGCCGGTGATTTTCACTGTCACGATGCTGAAGGACCGCGGGCTGTCGTTCGTCTATGCGTTCAATCCGCTTTATTACTTGATCGAGATCATGCGCTATCCGCTGCTCAACAGCGCATCGGCGCCGCTCGACGTCATCTACGTAGCGCTCTGCTATTGCGCGGTGGTCGGCATTCTCGCGATGATCGTGGTGAAAAAAATGTCTCGGCGGATCGTGTACGTGCTATGACGCAAAACCTCAATATCAGCCTGCGCGACGTCGGCGTCTCGTTCGACGTATCCGCGCGCACGGACAGTCTGAAGTCGACAGTGATCAACGCGCTGCGCCGCCGGCAGGCGCCGAGCATCACGCACGAGCGCCGTCACGTGCACGCGCTCAAGGGCATCAATCTCGAGATCACGCACGGCGAGCGCGTCGGCCTGATCGGCCTGAACGGCGCCGGCAAGAGCACGATCCTGAAAGTGATGGCCGGCATCTATCCGCCCACGACGGGCGTCACCGAGATCAACGGCCATGTGTCGGCGATGTTCGAACTGGCGACCGGCTTCGAGATGACGCAGACCGGCTGGGACAACATCCGCATTCGCGGTATGTTGCTTGGCCTCACGCCGGCGCAGGTCGAGGAACGCATCCAGCAGATCGGCGAGTTCTCCGAGTTGGGCGAATTCCTTGACTACCCGGTGAAGACCTATTCGGCGGGCATGTTCATCCGCCTCGCGTTCTCGGTCTCGACAGCGATCAACCCCGAGATCCTTCTGCTCGACGAGGTGATGGGGGCGGGCGACGTGCAGTTTGCGAACAAGGCGAAACGCCGGATGCACGAATTTATGGAGCAGGGGAAGATCCTCGTGTTCTCCAGCCACAGCCTCGAGATGCTGGAGCAGTTCTGCGAACGCGTGATCTGGCTGCGCAAGGGCGAAATCGTGATGGACGGCCCGGCGAAGCAGGTGCTCGAAGTGTATGAACGCACGGCGGGGCAATAAGGCGCGCTGGTAACGATGGAAAGTGTCGAACGGGATTCTGGTTGGGCGCGTTGAAGGAAGTGCAATGAAATTCGAGACGGTAGCCCGGGAAACACGATGGTTTGCCGAGTCAGCGTACGCGCAGCCTGACGTTTCCGTGCTGTTGTATGCGGGCGAACCCGATGTACTTCAGCTTGCCCGTTCCGTCGAATCGGTGCTGGCCCAATCGCTTGCGGCGCTCCAGCTCGTCGTCATCGATGATACCGGCAGCGCGCAGGTGGCGGAGTGGCTCGACGACGCGCAGAAGCGCGATGCACGTGTCGGCGTGCTGCGCCACCCAAAGACGCTCGGCCTTGCCGCCGTCGGCTGGCTCGAGGCGTTCACCCGCGCGCGCGCGCCGTGGGTCGTGATCGCGAAGACCTGCGACCAGTTCTACGCCGATGCGCTCGACAGCTTGCTCGCCTGCGCGCGCACGGATGCCGCGTCGGTTCATTTTGGCTACGTCGAGACGGCGGAGCACGTCGATGAGGACCGCGCCACCGCTGCGGCGTCGGAGATGGGTGTCTCGATGGCCGAGCTGCGTACGCGGAATTTCGTCGGCCGGCATGCGGTGCTGATTCCGCGCCACGCGATCGAGGCGATCGGATTCGTCGATCCGCACGTCCTGCTCGTCCATGCCGCCGAATGGGATTTCTGGCGCAGGCTGTCCGAGCACTTCGAACTGAAGGCGGCCGGTGTCGCGGTTGGTGTGACCGCGCGCGTTTCGGCTGTGTTCGGAGACGACGGGTGGGCGCTCGAGGAGTGGATGCGCACGCGCCGCAATGACCGTCTCCGACCGAGCAGCATCGGCGGCTACGAGATGACTGCGCCGAATTCGGCGCACAACCGCGCGACGCGCGAAGCCTGCGCGGACCTCGCGCGACGCATGGTCGGCGAGCATCTTGACGCCGGCGCCGATGTGGCCGAAGGCGCGGACGGCTGCATTCTGATCGTGACCACGCAGTACGACGCGTCGACCACCCTGTATTTCGACATGCTGCCAGAGCCGTGGCGGCATCGCGTGCGCGTCGTGGTCCACGGTCCGAATGCCGATTTCGAGGTGCTTGCGCGTGCGACCGTGCTGATCGTGTCGCGTGCGATCCGCGTCTATCGCGCGTGGCTCGACGCCGCATACGATCTGGGCGTGCCGACCTACTACTTCCTTGACGACAACATGCCGGTGCTCGTCGCGGCCGGAGACACGCGCGTGGCGGGCGAGGACTTCACGCTCGACGCGTTGCGTCAGGATCTGCGGCAGTTCGACGGCGTGCTGTTGAGCAGCGTGCCGCTGGTCGACTACTTCCGTGAGCACGATCTGCATCCGCGCCCGTTGCATTTCCCGGTCGTCTGCGCCGAGCTCGAGCCGACGCGCGCGCAGCTGACTGCCGGTCGTCGCGGGGCCGACTCCGACGAACTGGTGTTCGCGTTCATGGGCGGCCTGCACCGCTCGAGCACCGTGTGGGATGTGATTGTGCCCTCGCTCGTCCGGATCGCCGAGGAAGGGCAGCGTATTCATTTCGTCGCGCCTCGCACGGGGAGCGATACCGGGATGCTGGAAACGCTGCCGCCGACAATGCGCGTGACGCTGCTGCCGTGGGACCACGGCTACGCATTCGCGCTGCGGCGGTTCGCTGCGTTGTCACCCGATTACATGCTGCTCGCGCCGAGCAAGACGCGCAACAACACGTACAAGACCCTGCATCCGCTGCTGACCGCGACGCTGGTCGACGCGGTGGCCGTGCTGCCGCGCACCGATCCGTACCTGGATCTCGACGACGGATCGATTGCGCTGATGGTCGACGAGCCTTTCGAGCGCGACGGGTGGTACGCGGTGCTGCGCCGGATCGTCGACGCACACGTCGATGCGGCGGCAATCAAGCGAAACAACGACGCATTCTGCCGACGCGAATTCTCGGGCGATATCAATGCGGCCGCGTTACGCGATATCGCAGCGGCCGCGCATGGCGTTCCGGCATGGCCGCTTCAGTATCGCCGCCTGAACATGCTGTTGCACAGCGCGGCGATCGTCGACGGTCAGGGGCAGGTCCATGCCGATCGCGACGGCGCGTGGGCGCGGAGCGTCGAGGAGCTTCATACGCTGCGCCACATGCGCCGCCATTCGTGGCGGCATCGGGTGCTGGCACGCCCGTCAGATGTGTGGGATGAGTGCAGCCCCGCGTTCTGGGCGCTCAAGCGCGACACCGTGAAGTACGGCTGGCGCTGCCGTGGCAGCTCGCTCGAATTCAGCGACGGGCTGCACGTGCTGCCGCACCGCGACTACGACGTCGCGCTACCTGCCGGTCCGATCGGCGGCTTCGCGTTTGCGTTCGTGGTCGACGGGCCGCGTTCCGGCACGGCGACGGTTGAGCTCATTTCCCCGGCCGGCCAGCGCGTCGCGCGAGCGGAGCGCGATCTCGCGCGTGCGGACCTGGGCCAGCCGCTGCGTTTCACGTTCGATCCAGTCGAGATCGCGGAGGCGGGGCTCTGGCGCATTCGCGTGCGCTGCCGCGCGTCATCGCCGGTGTATGTCTTCGAGTTCGTCAATCGCCGCGGGCTGGGCATGTTCTACGGGCCGCCGAGCCCATTTATGGAAATCCTCGCGCCCGATCCTGCGCGCAGGCAGGTCCGTCGCCTCCCCGGCGAGGACGCTGCCGCGGCGGACGGCCCGGCGCGTATCGACGTCAAGTTCGTCGTCGACGGCAACATTCCGACCAACCAGATTATTCACCGCTTGATGACCGAGGCGCTTGGCGCGGACGGTCACGTCACGCGGCTGCTGCTGTCGCAGTTCTCGCCGGAGACGCTCGAGGAAGGCGGGCTCGTGATCATGAGCCGGACCGCGAGCCCTGCGGCGCTGCCGATGCTTGAATGGATGCGCGTGCACGACGTGCCTTACGTGTGCTACCTCGACGACAACTTCTGGGAACTGACGGGTGATACGCCGCTCGCGCACTTCTACCAGAGCGCGCCCGTGCGGATCACGCTCGACCGTGCGATGCAGGGCGCACGCCACATTCTCGTCAATGCGCCGCGACTCGGCGAATACATCAAGGCGCGCTACCCTTCCGCGCGGATCACGCATCTGAACGCGCCCTTCGACTTTGCGCTGATCGACGGTCTACCCGCACCGGTCAAGCCGGACGGGGAGGTGCGTGTCGGCTTCGCGGGCAGCATCTCGCGCGCCGAGGATTTCGTCGAGATCCTGCCGGCTCTCAAGCGCTTGCGCGATACGTTTTCGAATGTGACGCTGGTGTTCTTCGGGTATTGTCCGCCCGAGTTGATCGGCGAGAGCCGCGTCACATTCGTTCCGCACGTCTCGTCGTATTCGGAATTCATCAGGCTGAAGGCGTCGTACGGGCTCGATATCGGGCTCGCGCCAATGGCGGGTCTCACGTCGAACCTGTACAAGACCAACAACAAGTACCGGGAGTACGGTGCGATGCGAATCGCCGGCATCTACACGAATGTCTCGCCGTACAAGGAGAGCGTGACCGACGGCGTGACGGGGCTCCTCGTCGAGCACAATCCGGATGCGTGGTATCGCGCGCTTGAGACGCTGGTGAATGACGCCGCGCTGCGCGAGCGGATCGCGGACGCGGCCTGTGCGGACATCCGGCGGAACTACGCTCAGAACGTGGTCGCTGCGCAATGGCGCGAGTTCCTGCTTGCCGCTGCCGCCGAAGCGCAGGCCGCCGGCCGCGCGGGCGCCGCACAGACTGGCCGTGCGGGCGTTGCCTACATCCGTGCGCAGCGTTGGCTCGGCCACACGAGGATTCGCGCGCTGGTGCTGCGGGCGCGCGCCCGGACGAAAGTCGCGCGTGCGGCGAAGCGCTTCTCGCGGAAGCGCGGCCGATGATCGCGAATTCCGCCAACGAACCGGCGCGCCACGCCGTCGGCGAAGACCGGGTCGCGGCCGTCATCGTCACGTACAACCCGGATCTGCCGACACTTGGCGCAATACTCGCCGCGCTCGGCACGCAGGTCGACCGGATCGTGATGGTCGACAACGGCTCGCGGCCAGATGTCGCGGGCCCGCTCGCCGCGCTCGCGGCGCAGTACGATTGCGTGCTCGATGCGCTTGGTGAGAATGCCGGCATCGCGACCGCGCAGAATCGCGGCATCGAGCGGGTCCGCCGTCTCTACGAAGGCGTGCAGCCCGAGCGGCAGTACGTGCTGCTGCTCGATCACGATAGCGTTCCCGCTGGCGACATGGTCGCGCGCCTCGTTGCGTCGGACCGCCAGCTACGCGCGAGCGGCCGGCGCGTTGGCGCGGTCGGCCCGGTCACGATCGACCGCCGCACGGGTACGCACGCGCGCTTTATCGTCGCGGGCCGCTTCTGGCTGAATCGGGTGCCGGTTGTCGGGACACAGCATGCCGTCCGGCGTGTCGATTTACTGATCGCGTCCGGCACGCTTGTGCGTGTCGACGTGTTCGATACAGTCGGCACGATGGACGAACGCCTGTTTATCGACCATGTCGACACCGAGTGGTGCCTGCGCGCCTCGCATTGCGGCTACGGGCTGTTCGCGGTGCGCGATGCATTGCTCGATCATTCGCTCGGCGACGAAGTGATTCCGATGTGGCTGGGCCGCCGGCGCGATGTGTTCGTGCATTCGCCGGTCCGCGACTACTACATGTGCCGCAATACGTTGCTCGTGTTGCGCAGCAATCCGATGCCAGTGGCGTGGCGCGTGTTTCTCTTCGTGCGCATGATCGGCTCGATCGCATTTTTCGGCCTGGGTGTCGCGCCGCGGAGTGTCCGCTTGCTGCGGATGTGGCAGGGGCTGCGTGACGGCCATGCAGGGCGGGGTGGTGCGAGGGTGTTCTGAGTGGCGCGGAGAGGCCATCCGTAGAGCGGTCTGCAGGCTTGTACGGATGGAAGCGACGTCAGTCTTTCGAAAGGTGACGTCATGGCGGTAAGATTGTTCGCCTGCGATTCGACGTCGCTAAACCGTCCGCCGGACGGGCGGGCCCGTCGTCAGTTGCAGCAACGTGGCAGATAAAGGAAAAGGTACGGAGCCGATCGGACAATCGTGCGACTCAGGCGGGCTCCGTGCTGGACCGCCGCAGTCACCCCGCGTAACGAACGGCCGGCCAGCGCGCCCTGACGGCGACGTATCCATGATTTCATGACTTCAAACAACTTGCCGCCAATCCAGGGCGCCAGCCTCTCCATTTCGATCGTCGTGTACCGGCCGGACAAAGCGTTGCTGGAGCGAACGATGTCGAGCCTCGCGCAGGCTTGCGCCTACGCGTGCGAGCGCGTGCCAGGTTTCGAGGCGGAACTGGTGCTGGTCGACAACGGCGGCCTCGGCGACGTGTCGGACGCCAAGCGCGCGCTGTCTGCAAACCGCGTCACTTGCTCGACGGTGTCGGGCCACGGCAATGTCGGCTACGGACGAGGCCACAATCTGGCGATCGAGCGAACGTCAAGCCGCTATCACCTGGTGTTGAATCCCGACATCGAACTTGCGCCGTCGGCGTTGTTCACCGCGCTGGCGTTCCTCGATGCGCATCCGCAGGCGGGCCTGTTGACGCCGGGCATCCGCGACGATGACGGCGGGCTGCAGTATCTGTGCCGCCGCTTCCCGACGCTGATCGACTTGCTCGTGCGCGGCTTTGCGCCCGTTGGCGTGCGCCGCCGCTTCGCGGCGCGGCTTGCGCGCTACGAGATGCGCGACGTAATCACCGAGTGCGCTCCGCTATGGGACCCGCCGATCGCCAGCGGCTGCTTCATGCTGTTCCGCACCGACGTGCTCAAGCGGCTCAATGGCTTCGATCCGCGCTACTTCCTGTATTTCGAGGACTATGACCTGAGCCTGCGCACGCACGACGTCGCGCGGATCGCATATGTGCCCGCCGTGCAGGTCGTTCATCACGGCGGCGGCGCGTCGCGCAAAGGCTGGGCGCACATCCGGATGTTCGCGGCATCCGCGGTCCGGTTTTTCAATCGCTTCGGCTGGAGGTTATGGTGAGTCGCATCGTCGTGAGCGGCGCCAACGGTTTCGTCGGGCGCGCATTGTGCAAGCTCGCGCACGAGCACGGCCATCACGTGACTGCGCTCGTGCGCCAGCCGAGTGACTGCGTACCGGGGGTTCGCGAATGGGTCCATGCGCCGGCCGATTTCGACGGCCTCGACGCGGCGTGGCCCGCGGACCTGCACGCGGACTGCGTCGTGCACGTCGCGGCGCGCGTGCACGTGATGCGCGACGACGCAGCCGATCCGCAGGCCGCGTTCGATGCGACCAACGTCGCCGGCACCCTGCGTCTCGCGCGTGCGGCGCGCGCGCATGGCGTGTCGCGTTTCGTCTTCGTGAGCAGCGTGAAAGCTGTCGCGGAACTGGACGACGGCGTGCCGCTGACCGAGGACGTGCCGCCGCGTCCGGGGGATCCGTACGGGCTGTCGAAGCTGAAGGCGGAGCGCGCGCTGGCCGAATTGCGCGCGGCGAATGGCCTCGATGTCGTGATCGTGCGTCCGCCGCTCGTCTACGGCCCCGGCGTGCGGGCCAACTTCCTGCAGATGATGAACGCGGTGTCGCGCCGGCTGCCGCTGCCGCTCGGTGCGATCGACGCGCGACGCAGCATCGTGTTTGTCGACAATCTGGCCGACGCGCTGTTGCGTTGCGCGATAGATCCACGTGCCGCGAACGGTTGCTTTCACGTCGCCGACGACGATACGCTTTCGGTCTGCGACATGCTGCGGGAGATTGGTCGGGCGCTCGGCAAGCGGGCCGTGCTCGTGCCGGTTCCGGTGGCGGTGCTGCGCGCAATCGGCGCGCTGACCGGGCGCGCGAACCAGATCGACCGGCTGACGCGGAGCTTGCAACTGGACACGTCCCGCCTGAAGGACGTGCTCGCCTGGCAACCGCCTTATACGACAGCGCAGGGCCTCGCGCGGACCGCCGCATGGTTCAACGCGCGCCACCACGAAGAATGATCCGATGCAGATCGTAATGCACTCCTGGAGCGGCGCGCTGGTCGTCGCGCTCGCGGCGGCGGTCGCCACCACGGCGATCCTGCGGATCTTGCTCGCGACCGGCCTCGCATGGCGCCTTGCGACCGACGTGCCGAACCAGCGTTCGCTCCATGTGCGTCCGACGCCGCGCGTCGGCGGCTGGGGCATTGCGCCGGTGTGCGTCGCGGCGTTTCTGTGGGTTGCGCCGCACCTGTGGGTGATCACGGGCGGCGTGCTTGGGCTCGCCGCCGTTTCTCAGGTCGACGACCGGCGGGGCTTGCCCGCGCGCGTGCGGTTCGCCGCGCATTTGTGTGCAGTGTGCGCGCTCCTCGTCGCGTATCCGGCCGCGCCATGGTGGGCGTTGATCTGCGTTGGCTTCCTGATGGTCTGGCTGATCAACCTGTACAACTTCATGGACGGCGCGGACGGCCTCGCCGGCGGCATGGCGATGTTCGGCTTCGGCGCATATGCGTACGGAGCGCTGGCCGGAGGCGGGCAGGCGTTGCCGGATCTGGCCCTTGCATCAGCGGCTGTCGCGGGAGCCGCATTCGGTTTCGTGCTGTTGAATTTCCATCCTGCACGCCTGTTTCTTGGCGATGCGGGGTCGATCTCGCTGGGTTTCCTTGCGGGAGCGCTTGGCTACTGGGGATGGCGGGGGGGGGCCTGGCCCGTCTGGTTTCCCGCGATGGTGTTCGCGCCCTTTATTGCTGATGCATCTGTAACACTTCTGCGACGTTTGTTACGGGGCGAGAAATTCTGGGAGGCGCACCGCGAGCATTACTATCAACGCATGGTGCGTTCCGGTATCGGACACGGGCGCACGGCCATGTACTGGTACGTGGTGATGCTCGCAGGCATAATGGTTGCCATTTGGGCACTGGGCCGTCCCACGCTACAGCAATGGAGTCTCGCCGCCGCCTGGTATGGCGTGCTGGCCTGCATCGGTGTTGCGATCGATCGTCGCTGGCGCCGTACACGGATTTCCGCTGACAATAATTCTTGAGGTCTCTCGCCGATGTTGCGCTCCAAAGCATCGTGGCTTTCACTGAGTGCTTTTCTGTTCGACGTGTTGGCTGTGGTTGCCGCCTGGATATTCGCCTATCTTGTCCGCTTCAACGGCAGCATCCCGCCCGATTTCCTGCGCGGCGCGCTCACGGCGCTCGCATGGGTGCTGCCCGTCTACGCGTTGATGTTCCACACGTTTGGCCTGTATCGTGGCCTTTGGGTGTTCGCGAGCCTGCCGGACCTGATGCGCATCTCGAAAGCGCTCGCGGGAGGCGGCGTGATAGTGATGATCGGCGCGGTCATGTTCCAGCCGCATCCGATCATTCCACGCTCAGTACTGCTGCTCTCCCCGCTGATGCTGTTCCTGGTCATGGGTGGCGCCCGTGCGCTGTATCGCGCGACCAAGGAGTTCTACCTGTACGGCGGCCTCGTCGGCCAAGGCAAGCCGGTGCTGGTGCTCGGCGCCGGCACGGCGGGCGCGAACCTCGCACGCGAACTGTCGCGCTCGGGCGAATGGCGCCTCGTCGGGTTGCTGGACGACGACGTCACGAAGCAGGGGCGCGAGATATACGGCTACAAGGTGCTCGGATCGTTCAACGATCTGAAACACTGGACCGATGCGATGAAAGTCGAGTATGCGATTATCGCGATCCCGTCCGCATCGGTCGAAACGCAGCGTCGCGTCGCGACGTTGTGCGTGCGCGCCGGCGTCAAGGCGATGGTGCTCCCGTCGCTGACCTCGCTGATGCCTGGCCAGGCGTTCCTGTCCCAGGTCCGCCAGATCGACCTCGAAGACCTCCTCGGCCGCGACGCCGTGACGATCGACACGCCGCACGTCGAGGCGCTCTTGCGCGGCCGCGTCGTGATGGTGACGGGCGCCGGCGGCTCGATCGGCTCGGAGCTGTGCCGGCAGATCCTGCGATTCGCGCCCGCGCAGCTCGTGGCATTCGACCTGTCCGAATACGCAATGTACCGGCTGACCGAGGAATTGCGCGAACGCTTCCCGGAGCAGCCGGTCGTGCCGATCATCGGCGATGCGAAGGATTCGCTGCTGCTCGACCAGGTGATGTCGCGCCACGCGCCGCACATCGTGTTCCATGCGGCCGCGTACAAGCACGTGCCGCTGATGGAAGAGCTCAACGCCTGGCAGGCGCTGCGCAACAACGTGCTCGGCACGTACCGCGTCGCGCGCGCGGCGATTCGCCATGACGTCCGCCATTTCGTGCTGATCTCGACGGACAAGGCCGTCAACCCGACCAACGTGATGGGGGCGAGCAAGCGCCTGGCGGAGATGGCGTGCCAGGCGCTGCAGCAGACGAGCGACCATACGCAGTTCGAGACCGTGCGTTTCGGCAACGTGCTCGGCAGCGCGGGCAGCGTAATCCCGAAGTTCCAGCAGCAGATCGCGAAGGGCGGGCCGGTGACGGTCACGCACCCGGAGATCACGCGCTTCTTCATGACGATTCCGGAAGCGTCGCAGCTCGTGCTGCAGGCGTCGAGCATGGGGCGGGGCGGCGAGATCTTCATCCTCGACATGGGCGAGCCCGTCAAGATCGTCGATCTCGCGCGCGACCTGATTCGCTTGTACGGGTTTTCCGAGGACCAGATCCGCATCGACTTCACCGGGTTGCGCCCGGGCGAGAAACTCTACGAGGAACTGCTCGCCGACGACGAGACGACGACCCGCACGCCGCATCCGAAATTGCGGATCGCGCGGGCCCGCGAGGTGCCGGACCACCTGCTCGACGAGCTGCTGCCGTGGCTGATGCAGCATCGCGTGCTCAGCGACGACGAGGTGCGGCGCGACCTGCGGCGCTGGGTGCCCGAGTATCAGTCGACCGTCGCGCCCGTGCTGCACAGCGTGCCGGTGCGTGCGGCGTCGAGCGGCTGAATCCCGGACCCCGCCGGCGGGCGGGGCGCGGCAACAAAAAAGCGCCTTGTCAGGCGCTTTTTTGTTGCAACCGGCAGGCCGCTCAATCGTTACGTCGCCGTACCTTCCGCACCACCATCCACCGCGGCGCCTTGAACCGCACGATGCTCACATACAGCCACACATAGGTCACCGCGAACAGCACGACGAACGTGAACAGGTGCACCGTATGCCGCCAGAACAGCGTCGCCGGAATCACCGCGACCAGGCACAGCAGCCACAGATACGGCGACGTCAGCGAATTGCGCCGCGTCAGGTCGTGCGCGGTCTTCGTGCCGACCGCCCAGCGCATCAGGCGCTTGTAGACGAGCATGTGCAGGTGCACGCCGTCCGGAATCCCCGGCGACATCCCGCGCACGAACTTCTTCCGGTAGATCGAGAAGCAGGTCTCGAAGATCGGATACATGAACAGCAGCACCGGGTACCACGCGGACACCTCGCGGTTGCGCATCACCAGCAGGATCGCGAGCTCGGCGAGCATGAAGCCGATGAAGTAAGCGCCGCCGTCGCCGAGAAAGATCAGCCCGGCCGGAAAGTTCCACACGAAGAAGCCGAGCACCGCGCCCATCATGATGAACGACGCCGACATCACGACCGGGTCGCCGACCTGGAACGCGACGTACGCGAGCGACGCGAACATCATGAAGCTGACCATCGACGCGAGCCCGTTGAAGCCGTCGATGATGTTGACCGCATTCGCGAGCGCCGCGACGGCCAGCACCGTCACGAACGCGGAAATCGCGACGTAGCCGAGCAGGAAGTCGAGCGGCGGCACGCTGATGCGCGTGACCGCGATGTGCAGCACCCCGAACGCGAGCGCGGCCGCGCCCATCGTGCACAGCAGCCGCGCGCGCGGCGACACGCGCTTGGTCAGGTCTTCGACGAGTCCGGACAGGAAGGCCGGCATCCCGCAGCCGACCAGCCCGAGGATGCTGCCGGCGATCGTCGGGTAGCGCTGCGTCAGCAGCAGCGCCGACGCGACGACCCCGGCGAGGATCCCGATGCCGCCGACGCGCGGCACGGGCCGCACATGGAATTTCTGCACGCCGGCCAGATCGCTGTCGATCGAGAACTTCTCGTGCAGATGGGCGTAGCGCACGATGAAGAGCGTGACGAGCAGGGAAACGATGAAACCGGACGCGAAGCTGAGCATGGGATTGCTCGGAAATGGGACAGCGGATTATACAAAACCGTGCGGGTTGTTTTCCTGCCAGCGCCAGTGGTCGACGCACATTTCATCGAGGCCGAACTTCGCACGCCAGCCGATGACGTCGGCGGCGGCCTGCGGGTTCGCATAGCATTCGGCGACGTCGCCCGGACGGCGCGCGACGAGCTCGTACGGAACCGGCCGGCCGGACGCCTTCTCGAACGCGCGCACGACTTCCAGCACGCTGTAGCCCTGGCCCGTGCCGAGGTTCACGACGAAGCTCGCGTCGCGCTTCACCAGCGCGTCGAGCGCGGCGATGTGTCCTTGCGCGAGATCGACGACGTGGATGTAGTCGCGCACGCCGGTGCCGTCCGGCGTCGGATAGTCGGAGCCGAACACGCGCAGCTTCGCCAGCTTGCCGACCGCGACCTGCGCGACATACGGCATCAGGTTGTTCGGGATGCCGGCCGGATCCTCGCCGATCAGGCCGCTCGCGTGCGCGCCGACCGGGTTGAAGTAGCGCAGCGTCGCGATCCGCCACGACGGGTCGGACAGTTCGAGATCACGCAGCATCTGTTCGGCGATCAGCTTCGACTGGCCGTACGGGTTGGTTGCCGACAGCGGGAACGATTCGTCGATCGGCGAGCGCTCCGGCACGCCGTAGACGGTGGCCGACGAGCTGAACACGAACTGCTTCACGTTGCGCTCGCGCATCACCTTGAGCACCGTCAGCAGGCCGCCGATGTTGTTGCGGTAGTACTCGAGCGGCTTCGCGACCGATTCGCCGACGGCCTTCAGCGCCGCGAAATGAATCGCGCCGGTGATCGGGTGCGCGTCGAACACCTTGCCGAGCGCCGCCTCGTCGCAGACGTCGACCTGATGGAACGCGGGCGTCTTGCCGGTGATCTGCGCGACGCGCCGCACGGCCTCGGCCTTGCTGTTGACGAGGTTGTCGACGATGACGACGTCGTAGCCGTGATCGAGCAATTCGACCGCGGTGTGCGAGCCGATGTAGCCCGCGCCGCCCGTCACGAGAATCGTTCCCTTCGTGGTCATGGCTTCGTGCTCCTTCAGAGAGTGACGCCCGTCAAGGCGCGTATCGTGATTGTGTAGCGTTCGACGACCTTCTGCTCGTCGAACTCGGCGACGACCTTCTGCCGGCCGCGCCGACCCATCGCCGCGCGGCCGTCGGGGCCGAGCGCGATCATCTGCATGACGCGCTCGGCGAGGCTCGCGCTGTCGCGGACCCGGCACAGCAGGCCGGTGTCGCCGTCGGCGACGACGTCGCGGCAGCCCGGCACGTCGGTCGCGACGATCGGGCGGCCCATCGCGGACGCCTCCATCAGCGTGCGCGGCACGCCTTCGCGGTACGACGGCAGCACGACGCAGTCGGCGGCGGCGATGTGCGGCCGCACGTCGTGCGCCTCGCCGAGGTATTCGACGACGCCTTCGCGCACCCACGCGTCGACGTCGTCGCGGCCGATCGCGCTCGGGTTGTCGACGCCGAGCGGGCCGAGCAGCTGGAAGCGCGCGCGCGGATGCTGCGCACGCACGACGCGCGCGGCCTCGACGTACTCGCGCACGCCCTTGTCCCACAGCAGCCGGCCGATCAGGATGAACACCGGCGCGTCATCGGCCGGCAGCGGCGCCGGCGCGAACTGCTCGAGATCGACGCCTTCGCCGTGCAGGAGGCGCGCGCGCTCGGGATGCGCGAGCAGCCGCTCGTCGGTGAAGGTCGCGAGGTCGTCGCGGTTGAGGAACCAGACCTCGCGCGGGAAGCGGAACGCGAACCGGTAGAGCCGCTTCGCGATGCTCGCCGCGCGGCTCTTCTGGATGAACACGTAGCCGAGCCCGGTCGTCACGGCGACCGACGGCACGCGCGCGAGCCACGCGGCGACGGAGCCGTAGATGTTCGGCTTGATCGTGTAGTGGAACACGAGGTGCGGCTGCAGCGCACGGTAATGGCGATACAGCGCGGCGAGCGTGCCGAGATCCTCGCGCGGGCTCGTGCCCTTAGACGCGACCGCGAGCGGCACGTAGCGGCAGCCCATCTGCTCGAGCAGCGGCACCGTGCGGTCGTCGGGCGCGGCCACGATCACCTCGGCGCCGCGCGCGACGAGCATGCGGATCAGCCCGTGGCGATACGTATAGATCGCCCAGGCCGTGTTGCAGACCAGCACGATGCGCAGCGGGGAAGAGGCGGTCATGAAAAAAACCAAAAAATAAAGCGTCGAAAAAGCCGAATATGCGTTAAGCGGACGGCCGCGCGGCGAACAGCGTCTGCTTGATCCGCTGCAGCGTGCGGTACGGCGTCACGAAATGCAGCAGGTTCTTCGCGAGGCCGGCCCAGTCGTACGGGTTCAGCGCGTCGAAATGGCGCAGCAGCAGCGCGAGCGTCGACATCAGCTGGCGGCGCCGCTTGGTCGCGCTGATCCCGCCTTCGTTGAGCTCGTAATAGAGACCGAGCTCCGGCAGGTTCGCGCAATCGTAGCGTTGCATTAAGCGTAAAAAAAGGTCGAGATCCTCGGCGGCGCGGTATTTCGCGCGATAGTTGCCGACCTCGCGCACGGCGTCGACCCGCAGCATCACCGACGGATGCACGAGCGGCGAGCGCAGGAAGCGCGTGCGGCGCAGCGCGCGCGGATCGGCGGGCGGCGTCAGCATGAAGCGCGGCTCGCCGGCGCGCGACACGACCTGCGTCCACATGCCGACGCAGGCGACGCGCGGATGCGCATCGAGATACGCGCGCTGCTTCGCGAGCCGCCCGGGCGCGGCGAGATCGCCCGCGTCGATGCGCGCGGCATAGCGGAAGCCGCGCGCCGCGAGCGCGTCGATGCCGGCCTCGAGCGCGCGCTCGATGCCGCCGTTCTGCGGCATGCGCAGCACCTCGATCACGAGGCCGGGCAGGTCCGGCACGGCCAGCGGCGGCGTGCTGCCGTCGTCGACTATCAGCACGTGCACCGGCGCGTCCTCGCGAAACGACGCAAGGGTCCGGACGACATCGTCATGCGCGTTGTAGGCCGGCATCAGCACGGCCACGTCGCCGAGCGGGCCGGCATCGCGCGGCGCGGAAATAGGGGGCGTCATGGGCGCAGCTTGAAACGAATGTAATAAAAATTTACCGCGGCGGCGGCAAGATAGCCGCCTGCCAGCCCGACGAGCGCGCCGTACAGGCCGAGCCGCGGGATCGCGAACAGGTTGACGAGCGCGGCGATCGCGAGCGCGAGCGCCCATTTCGACAACAGGACGAATTTTGCTTGATATTTGAGAACGATAAGATTGCCTATCGCTTCGATGCCGGCCGGCACGGACAGCCAGACGGCCCAGCGGAAGATGTCGACCGACGCTTCGTAGCCGGGCCCGAACACCTTGCCGATGATGAGCGGCGCGGCGGCATCGAGCACGAGCGCGCCGGCGGTCATCAGGGCGGCCGTCATCGCGATCAGCCGGACGATGTTGCGGCGCAGCCGCGCGACATCCTCCACGCGGTAGACGAAGGCGGGCGCGATCGTCTGCGCGAGCATCAGCGCGAGCGTGATCCAGTTCTCGTTGAGCTGCTGCGCGGCCGCATAGCGGCCGAGATCGGCGAACGACACGTGGCGCTCGAGCATCAGGCGATCGAGCTTGAGGAACAGGTACATGCAGATGAGGCCGAGCCAGAACACCGTGCCGGCGGTCGCGAAGTGCCTGAACGTCGGCCGGTCGACGCGCCAGCCGAGCGTGCCGCCGTGGCGCTGCCGGTAATACAGCAGCAGCACGATGCCGATCGCGGCCGCTTCGAGCGCCCACAGCCACGCGAAGCGGGCGGGGCCGGCGGCGGCGCGCACCAGCAGCCAGACGAGGAGCGCCTTGACGAGCGCCGCGGCCATGCTGGTGACGAGCTGCGGCTTGCTGTAGGTCATGCTCTGCAGCCACGCGTTGACGACGCCGACGAACGGCTCGCGAAAGACCATCGTCACCGCGAGGCCGGCGAGCATCGCGCCGACGAGCGGGTCGAACGCGCCGGCGGCGATCGCGGCCCAGGTCGCGGCGAGCGCGGCGGCCGACACGGCGATGCGCAGCGCGAACGCGCTGCCGAGCACCGCGCCGAGCTGTCCGGCGCTGCGCTGCACGATGGTCGGAACGAGGATTTCCGCGCCGCACACCCAGGTGAGCGGCGCCAGCACGAGGAGCAGCGTATTCGCATACTGCCATTTGCCGAACACGTCCGGCCCGAAATAGCGGGCCAGGAGGCCGCTGATCGCGATCGCGACGCCGATCTGCGTGAGCCGTTCGAGCCCCAGCCAGACGAGGTTCGCGACGGCTTTCGCGACGTCCGGATTGGCGAGGCGCTTCAGCATGGCGTGCTGCGCCGGCGCGCGCGTCGGAAGGGCGCAGCGGCGCCGGCGGGCGAGCGCGTTGCGGCGGCGGGACGGCTAGGCATTAAAATGGGCGGTATCCGCGTAATCAAAACGAGCGATTATAAGTTGGTTCGGGATCGCTCCCGCCATCCCGGCCCATCCGGACAAGCCCCGGGCGCGAGGCCCGGCGCCGGCGACGAGGCGGCCAACGTTTTCCATGCAGGCAACCGAGAGTGAATCGATGATTTCCCAATCCATCTTCAAGGCATATGACATTCGCGGCGTGATCGGCAAGACGCTCGACGCCGACACGGCGCGCGCGATCGGCCGTGCGTTCGGCAGCGAAGTGCGCGCGCACGGCGGCGACGCGGTCGTCGTCGCGCGCGACGGCCGGCTGTCCGGGCCCGAACTCGTCGGGGCACTCGCCGACGGCCTGCGTGCGGCGGGCGTCGACGTCGTCGACGTCGGCATGGTGCCGACGCCGGTCGGTTATTTCGCGGCCAGCGTGCCGCTCGCGCTGAAGGGCGGCGAGCGCCGCGTCGATTCGTGCATCGTCGTCACCGGCAGCCACAATCCGCCGGACTACAACGGCTTCAAGATGGTGCTGCGCGGCGGGGCGATCTACGGCGAGCAGATCCAGGCGCTGTACCGCCGCATCGTCGACGAGCGCTTCGAGACGGGCAGCGGCACGTACGAGCAGATCGACGTCGCGGAGCAGTACATCGCCCGCATCGCCGGCGACATCAAGCTCGCGCGGCCGATGAAGCTCGTCGTCGATGCCGGCAACGGCGTCGCCGGGCCGCTCGCGACGCGCCTGTTCAAGGCACTCGGCTGCGAGCTGGTCGAGCTGTACACCGACATCGACGGCACGTTCCCGAATCACCATCCGGATCCCGCTCACCCGGAAAACCTGCAGGACGTGATCCGCGCGCTGAAGGAAACCGATGCCGAGCTCGGCTTCGCGTTCGACGGCGACGGCGACCGCCTCGGCGTCGTCACGAAGGACGGCCAGATCATCTTCCCGGACCGCCAGCTGATGCTGTTCGCCGAGGAAGTGCTGTCGCGCAACCCGGGCGCGCAGATCATCTACGACGTGAAGTGCACGCGCCATCTCGCGCCGTGGGTGAAGGAGAAGGGCGGCGACCCGCTGATGTGGAAGACCGGCCATTCGCTCGTGAAGGCGAAGCTGCGCGAGACCGGCGCGCCGCTCGCGGGCGAGATGAGCGGCCACGTGTTCTTCAAGGACCGCTGGTACGGCTTCGACGACGGCCTCTACACGGGTGCGCGCCTGCTCGAGATCGTCGCGAAGTCGGCCGACCCGAGCGCGCAGCTGAACGCGCTGCCGGACGCGATGTGCACGCCGGAGCTGCAGCTGTGGCTCGACGAGGGCGAGAACTTCCGCCTGATCGAGAAACTGCAGAGGGAAGCGAAGTTCGACGGCGCGGACGAGGTCGTGACGATCGACGGCCTGCGCGTCGAGTATCCGGACGGCTTCGGTCTCGCGCGTTCGTCGAACACGACGCCCGTTGTCGTGCTGCGCTTCGAGGCCGAGACGCAGGACGGCCTCGCCCGCATCCAGGAAGACTTCCGCCGCGTGCTGACGGCCGCGAAGCCGGACGTGAAGCTGCCGTTCTGAACGCGGGCGGCGGCACGTTCGCCCCCGAAAAGCGGCGCACGCGCAACGCGTGCCGCCGCTTTTTGCCGGTCGGGCCGGCCGGGCGCGATAAAATCCGGTCTTTATGCCTGTCGCCGGCTGTCCGCCGGCGTTTTTTCAGCGTGCAAAAGATCCTGATCGTGCGCGTGTCGTCGCTGGGCGACGTCGTGCACAACATGCCGGTGATCGCCGATATCCGGCGACGCCATCCCGATGCGCAGATCGACTGGCTCGTCGAGGAAAGCTTCGCCGACCTCGTGCGGCTCGTCGACGGCGTGCGCGACGTGCTGCCGTTCTCGCTGCGCCGCTGGCGCAAGAAGCCGTTCGCGGGCGCGACGCGGCGCGAAATCCGCGCATTCCGCAAGCGGCTCGCCGCCGAGCGCTACGACCTCGTGATCGACTGCCAGGGGCTCATCAAGACCGCGTGGGTCGCGAGCTGGGCGCGCGGCCCGCTCGTCGGCCTCGGCAACCGCACCGACGGCGCCGGCTACGAGTGGCCGGTGCGCTTCTTCTACGACAAGCGCGTGCCGATCGAGCCGCGCACGCACGTCGTCGAGCGTTCGCGGCAGCTCGTCGCGGCCGCGCTCGGCGACCCGGCGCCGACGCCCGCCGATCCGATCGACTTCGGCCTCGACACGCGCGCGGCGTCGCGCGCGGTGGCTGCGCTCGGGCTGAACCTGCCGGTGCCGTACGTGGTGTTCGTGCATGCGACGTCGCGCGCCGACAAGCAATGGCCGGACGCCGCGTGGATCGAGCTCGGCCAGTCGCTCGTGCGGCGCGGCGCGTCGCTCGTGCTGCCGTGGGGCAACGACGCGGAGCGCGCGACCAGCGAGCGGCTCGCGAAGGAGTTCGGCGCGGCGGCGATCGTGCCGCCGAAGCTGTCGCTGCCGGCGGTCGTCGGGCTGATCGACGGCGCGGCGGCAACCGTCGGGGTTGACACAGGTCTGGTTCACATCGCGGCCGCGCTGAAGCGCCCGACGGTCGAACTGTACAATTTCGCGACGGCCTGGCGGACCGGCGGCTACTGGTCGCCGAACGTCGCCAACCTGGGCACGGCGGGGCAGCCCCCGTCGATCGCGCAGGTGAAGTCGGCGCTCGCGGGCTTCGGTCTCCTGTAACTGCACGCATCCCAAGACCATGAGCGAATCCCAGATCATCGAAGTCTCGTCCGCCGACTGGCGCGGGCACAATCTGTCGGTGCCGCGCGAGCAGCTGCTGGCCGCGGTCGAAGAAGGCAAGGTGCTGTATTTCCCGCACCTGCGCTTTGCGATCGAAGGCGGCGAGGAAGCGCTGCTCGATCCGGCGCTCGCCGATCCGAAGCGCAAGAACATCAGCCTCGCGCCGAACGGCGGCGCGCTCGCCGGCGTGCTCGGCGACAGCGTCACGCAGTCGGCGGTGCGCGCGCTCGTCGCGCGCTTCCAGCAGCAGGCCGGCTCGCTCGTCGACGGCCTGTTTCCCGAATACCGCGGCAAGCTGCGCGTCGCGCCGACGAGCCTGCGCCTGATGCAGGTCGAGACGCGCCAGACGTCGTGGCGCAAGGACGACAGCCGGCTGCACGTCGACGCGTTCCCGTCGCGCCCGAACTACGGCGAGCGGATCCTGCGCGTGTTCACGAACGTCAATCCGGCCGGCGCGCCGCGCGTGTGGCGCGTCGGCGAGCCGTTCGAGGCCGTCGCGAAACGCTTCCTGCCGCGCATCCGGCCGCAGGTGCCGGGCTCCGCGTGGCTGCTGAACCTGCTGCACGTGACGAAGACGCCGCGCAGCGCGTACGACCACCTGATGCTGAACCTGCACGACAGCATGAAGGCCGACCTCGACTACCAGAAGAACAGCCCGCAGGAGACGATGCCGTTTCCGCCGGGCAGCGTGTGGATCTGCTTCTCCGACCAGGCGTCGCACGCGGTGATGTCCGGCCAGTTCATGCTCGAGCAGACGTTTTTCCTGCCGGTCGACGCGATGGTCCGGCGCGATTGCGCGCCGCTCGGCATTCTCGAGCGCCTGACGGGCAGGGCGCTGGTTTGAACGCGCGCCGCAATCGAAGTCAGGAGGTGGCCGGTTCATGCTGAGGGTGATCTATCGCGCGCTGTGGTGGCTCGTCGCGCCGCTGGCCGTCGTGCGCCTGTACGTACGCTCGCGCAAGGAGCGCGGCTACCGCGAGCATATCGGCGAGCGCTTCGGCTACGGGCCGGGCCGCGCGCCGGACGACCGCGCGCCGCTGATCTGGGTGCATGCGGTGTCGGTCGGCGAGACGCGCGCCGCGCAGCCGCTGATCGACGCGCTGATGAAGGCGCGCCCGGACGCGCGCATCCTGCTCACGCACATGACGCCGAGCGGCCGTGCGACCGGCACGCAGATCTTCGGCGATCGCGTGCTGCGCTGCTACCTGCCGTACGACATGCCGGGCGCGGTGCGGCGCTTCCTGCGCGCATGGCGGCCGACGCTCGGCCTCGTGATGGAAACCGAGGTGTGGCCGACGCTGATCGACGAATGCCGCCGCGCGGACGTGCCGCTCGTGCTGACCAATGCGCGGATGTCCGCGCGGTCTTACAAGCGCGCGGCGAAGTTCGGCGCGGCGACGCGCGACGTGTTCGGCGGCTTCTCGCGGGTGCTCGCGCAGAGCCCGGCCGATGCGGAGCGCCTGAGCTCGCTCGGCGCGCGGCAAGTGACGGTGCTCGGCAACCTGAAATTCGACATGACGACGCCGCCCGAACTCGCGGCGCGCGGCCATGCATGGCGCGACGCGATCGGCGCGCGCCCGGTGTGGGTCGCGGCGAGCACGCGCGAGAACGAGGAAGCGCTGGTGCTGCAGGCGTTCGAAGCGGTGAGGACGCCGGACGCGCTGCTGATCCTGGTGCCGCGTCATCCGCAGCGCTTCGGCGAAGTCGAGGCGCTCGTCGCGCGCAGCAATCTGACGTGCGTGCGGCGTTCGGCCTGGGCGGCGGATGCCGCCGCGCTCGCGGCAGGCCAGCCGGCGGCGGCGCAGTTGCCGGCCGACGTGACGGTGCTGCTCGGCGATTCGATGGGCGAGCTGGGCGCGTACTACGCGGCGGCCGACGTCGCGTTCATCGGCGGCAGCCTGCTGCCGCTCGGCGGGCAGAACCTGATCGAAGCGTGCGCGGTCGGCGTGCCGGTGCTGATCGGGCCGCACGTGTTCAACTTCACGCAGGCGACCGCCGACGCGGTCGCGGCGGGCGCCGCGCAGCAGGTGCAGGATCCCGCGGATCTCGCCCGCGTGCTCGACGCGCTGTTCGCCGACAAGGCGCGGCGCATCGCGATGGGCGCGGCCGGCGCGGCCTTCGCGGCGCGCCATCGCGGCGCGACCGCGCGGACGGTCGACGTGCTGGCGGCGCTGCTGCCGGCCGCCGGGAACGGCGCGCGCGCGACGCAGGACGAGTAGGCACGGCACGGCGGTAGGCGCGGCGCGCTTTCGCATCGGCGGGCGCGCGCCGCGGCTTGCGACGCATGCGTGCCCGCGAGCGCGGGCCGGCGTCCTCGCTCAGACCTTCAGCAGTCCTTTCTTCTCGATGAACGCGACGACGTCCGCGACGCCGTCGAGCGCCTTCAGGTTCGTCATCACGTACGGCCGTTCGCCGCGCATCTTCCTCGTGTCGGACGCCATCACGTCGAGGTTCGCGCCGACGAGCGGCGCGAGGTCGGTCTTGTTGATCACGAGCAGGTCCGACTTCGTGATGCCCGGCCCGCCCTTGCGCGGGATCTTCTCGCCGCCCGCGACGTCGATCACGTAGATCGTCAGGTCCGACAGCTCGGGGCTGAACGTCGCCGCGAGATTGTCGCCGCCGGACTCGATGAACACGATGTCCGCGTCCGGAAAGCGCGCGAGCATCCGGTCGACCGCTTCGAGGTTGATCGACGCGTCCTCGCGGATCGCGGTGTGCGGGCAGCCGCCCGTCTCGACGCCCATGATCCGTTCCTCGGGCAGCGCGCCCGCGACCGTCAGCAGGCGCTGGTCTTCCTTCGTATAGATGTCGTTGGTGATTGCGACGAGGTCGTAGGTGCCGCGCATCGCCTTGCACAGCATTTCGAGCAGCGTGGTCTTGCCGGAGCCGACCGGGCCGCCGATGCCGACGCGCAGCGGCGGCAGCTTCTTCGTGCGGCGGGCGGACGGGGAGTAGGGTGCGTTCATGGCGGGTGGCGTGTGGGTCAGGAGCGGAACAGCCGCGAATACTGGGTCTCGTGCCGCGCGGACAGGATGCCGAGCTGCGGCGCGAACGTGTTGATCCGGTCGGGCGGCGTCGCGAGCGCGCGCTGCACGGCCGCGTCGATCGCGCCGCGCAGCGCGACGATGATTTTCTGGCCGGCGAGCTGGCCGAGCGGCACCGCTTTCAGCGCGGCGGACGTCTGGTTCTCGACCCAGCCGAACGCATACGCGGCGAGCGTCGCGTCGGCGTGCGCGCCGTGCGCCGCCGCCGCATACGCAAACGCGGTCGGCAGCGCGATCGGCGTGATCGCCGCAAGCGTCGCGCGGCGCGCGGCGTCACCCCATTCCAGCGACGTGCACAGTTGCGCGAGCGACCAGCCCATCTGTTCGGTCTCGCGACGCAGCTCCGCCGATTCGCGGCTCGCGACGAACCATGCGTTTTCGCGGGCGAGCGCGTCGGCGTCGTGCGCATGCCAGCGCGCGAGCTGGTGCGCGAGGAACGGCAGCTCGCCGTGCGCGAGCACGTCGGCGAGGCCGCTCGCGATCCAGTCGCGCGCGCTGTCGGCGTCGCGAATCAGGTTCGCGTCGAGCGCCGCTTCGAGGCCCTGCGAGTAGCTGAACGCGCCGATCGGCAGCGCGGGCGACGCGAGGTGCAGCAGCGCGACGAGTTCAGTGGTGTTCATGGCCGTGGCCGTGTGCGCATCCGGGGCCATGCTGGTGATCGTGATCGTGATCGTGATCGTGATCGTGCGAATGCGAATGGCCGTGGTGCTCGCCGAACACCTGCTGCGCGAGCGCATAGTCCTCGGCGAAGGTCGCGTCGTGGCCGTGCCGGTGCCCGCCGCCGTATGCGCCGGCTTCCGGCTGGAACGGCGCGTCGACCTGCTCGACCTGCGTGCCGAGCCGGCGCAGCATGTCCGCGAGCACGGGATCGGCTTCGAGCAACAGGTAGCCGTCGCCGATCTCGACCGGCGTGTGGCGGTTGCCGAGGTGGTAGGCGGCGCGCATCAGCGTCAGCGGATCGGCCGCGCGCACGCGCAGCACGGTTTCGGGCGCGGCGGCGACGCGCACGAGCGCGCCGTCGTCGGCGACGAGCACGTCGCCGTCGCGCAGCACGGTGCCGCGCGGCAGCACGAGCGCGACGTCTTCGCCGGTGTCGAGCGTGGCCGCGAGGCGGCTCCTGCAGCGGGCGTCGTAGGCGAGCGTGAGCGTCGGCGCGCGCGCGACGAGCGACGCGGCAAGCTTCACGTTCGGGGCAATGCGTTTGTCGAGGGTGCGCATGAGTCGAAATCGTCAGAACAGGAAATAGCGCTGCGCCATCGGCAGCACCGCGGCCGGCTCGCAGGTGAGGAGCTGGCCGTCGGCGATCACGTCGTAGGTTTCCGGATCGACGCTGATCGCGGGCCGCCACGCGTTGTGGATCATGTCGGCCTTCGTCACGTTGCGGCAGTTGCGCACCGGCACGATGCGCTTCGCGAGCCCGTAGCGCTCGGCGATGCCGGCGTCGGCCGCCATCTGCGACACGAACGTCAGCGACGTGCGCGCGAGCGCGCCGCCGCGCGTCGCGAACATCTCGCGATAGTGGACGGGCTGCGGCGTCGGGATCGACGCGTTCGGGTCGCCCATCTGCGCCATCGCGATCATCCCGCCCTTCAGGATCATCGTCGGCTTGATGCCGAAGAACGCCGGTTCCCACAGCACGAGGTCCGCCCACTTGCCGGGCTCGATCGAGCCGACCTCGTGCGCGATCCCGTGCGTGAGCGCCGGGTTGATCGTGTACTTCGCGACGTAGCGCTTCGCGCGGAAGTTGTCGTGGCGCGCGTTGTCCTCCGGCAGCGCGCCGCGCTGCACCTTCATCTTGTGCGCGGTCTGCCAGGTGCGGATGATCACCTCGCCGACGCGGCCCATCGCCTGCGAGTCGGACGACAGCATCGACAGCGCGCCGAGGTCGTGCAGGATGTCCTCGGCCGCGATCGTCTCGCGGCGGATGCGCGACTCGGCGAACGCGAGATCCTCGGCGATCGACGGATCGAGGTGATGGCACACCATCAGCATGTCGAGGTGCTCGTCGAGCGTGTTGATCGTGTACGGGCGCGTCGGGTTGGTCGACGACGGCAGCACGTTCGCCTCGCCGCACACCTTCAGGATGTCGGGCGCATGGCCGCCGCCCGCGCCTTCGGTGTGATACGTGTGGATCGTGCGGCCCTTGAACGCGGCGACCGTCGATTCGACGAAGCCGGCTTCGTTCAGCGTGTCGGTGTGGATCGCGACCTGCGTGTCGGTGTCGTCCGCGACCGACAGGCAGTTGTCGATCGCGGCGGGCGTCGTGCCCCAGTCCTCGTGCAGCTTCAGCCCGATCGCGCCGGCGGCGATCTGCTCGACGAGCGGCTGCGGCAGGCTCGCGTTGCCCTTGCCGAGAAAGCCGAGGTTGATCGGCCAGCCGTCGGCCGCCTGCAGCATCCGCTCCATGTGCCACGGGCCCGGCGTGCAGGTGGTCGCGTTGGTGCCGGTCGCGGGCCCCGTGCCGCCGCCGAGCATCGTCGTGACGCCGGAAGCCAGCGCCTCGTCGATCTGCTGCGGGCTGATGAAGTGGATGTGCGTGTCGATGCCGCCCGCGGTCACGATCAGCCCTTCGCCGGCGATCACTTCGGTCGCCGCGCCGATCGCGATCGTCACGCCCGGCTGGATGTCGGGATTGCCGGCCTTGCCGATCGCGGCGATGCGGCCGTGCTTGATCGCGATGTCGGCCTTCACGATGCCCCAGTGATCGAGGATCACCGCGTTCGTGATCACCGTATCGGGCACGTCGGCGGCGACGCGCTGCGACTGGCCCATCCCGTCGCGGATCACCTTCCCGCCGCCGAATTTCACTTCCTCGCCGTAGATCGTGCAGTCGCGTTCGATCTCGATCAGCAGCTCGGTATCGGCGAGACGGATGCGGTCGCCCGTCGTCGGCCCGAACATCTCCGCGTACGCGCGGCGGCTCAAGCGTAGTGTCATGTCGTGCTGTTCCTGAAGAGCGGCCCCATTACCTTGCCCTGAAAACCGTAGACGGCACGGTCGCCCGCGAGCTCGACGAGCTCGACCGTGCGCGTCTGGCCCGGCTCGAAGCGCACCGCGGTGCCGGCCGCGATGTTGAGCCGGAAGCCGCGCGCGGCCGCGCGATCGAACGACAGCGCGTCGTTGACTTCGTGGAAGTGATAGTGCGAGCCGACCTGCACCGGCCGGTCGCCGGTGTTCGCGACCGTCAGCGTGAGCGTCGCGCGGCCCGCGTTCAGCTCGTGCTCGCCGTCGTCGGTGAGGATTTCGCCGGGAATCATGCTGGGTGCCTCAGGGAATCGGATGGTGGACCGTGACGAGCTTCGTGCCGTCCGGAAAGGTCGCTTCGACCTGGATGTCGGGAATCATCTCGGGCACGCCGTCCATCACGTCGTCGCGCGTGAGCAGCGTCGTGCCGTAGTGCATCACCTCGGCGACGGTCCGGCCGTCGCGCGCGGCTTCCATCAGCGCGGCGGTGATGAACGCGACCGCCTCCGGATAGTTGAGCTTGAGGCCGCGCGCACGGCGGCGCTCGGCCAGCAGCGCTGCCGTGAAGATCAGCAGCTTGTCTTTTTCGCGGGGAGTCAGTTTCATGAAGGCAAGCGTTCAGGAAAACGTAATTATTTCTCGGTGCACTGCTGCCGTGCAGAAGCGCGATTCATCGTAGCACCGCATCATCCGGCGTGCCGTGCGTATCGGATATGTAAGGAGCAAGCAGCGTGCCATGCACGCGGAACGGCGCCGGATGCGCGTTCGTGGTGCGCGGTGCATGAGCGGTGTGCGGCGCCGGGTGCAGCGCTGCGCCGAAATGGGGCGTTAAGGCGGGCGGGATCAGGTCTGCCAGAGCCGCAGCGGCCGCGCGGCGACGCCGTGCACGATCGGGCGCAGATGCAGCCAGCAGTCGACGAAGTGCCGTTGCAGCGCCTCCATCGACACCGCGAGCGCGCGCACGAGCACGACGCCCGGCGTCACGCAGGTCGCGCCCGCGCGCAGCATGGCGTCGAACGGCATCCGTTCGGCGAGCGATTCCGCGAGCGCGGCGTCGCACGCGGCGCCGATCGCCCACAGCGTGCCGTAGGCCGGGAAGCCCGCGAGCGCCTGCGGCGCGCCGCGCAGCGCGTCGTCGGCTTCGAGCAGCGCGCGCTCGGTCCACAGCGGCCGGCCGGCGGCGTCGACGATGGCCGACGTCGATGCGACGCGGCCCGCCGACCATGCTTCGCCGGCCGCTTGCCGGCCGAGTTGCGTCGCGTCCCAGCCGAGCGCGCTCGCTCCTGCGCCGAGCGTCAGCGTGAAGTCGAGCGATGCGTGCGCCGAGTCGAAGAACAGGTTGTTCTGCGGCAGCCAGTCGAGCTTCGCGTGGTCGCCGAGCACGATGCCGATGCGCTGCGTCGCGTCGAGGCCGTTCGACTTGTACCACTTGGTCGCGCCGGGCGTCGTCAGCACCGCGTGCGTGCCGTCGCCGAGCGCGATGTCGAGGTCGAGCCGGTCGCCGCCCGCGACGCCGCCCGGCGGATGGACGATCACCGCGTGGCAGATCGCGTCGCCTTCCGGATACAGCGGCCGCTGCACGCGCAGCGGGCCGTCGTGCAGGCGGTGGACGAGCGTGGTGCGCGCGCCGTGCCGCTCGAAGCCGAGTTCGAGACGGGCGCGCCATGACTTGGCGACGGCGGGGCGGGACAGCGACACGTGGGAATCGGGGGCGGACATCGGCGGAAAGCGGGCGCGGGGAACGTGGATGCTACCGGAACAATAATCCCTCTGCCGCAACCGCGATCCGGCGCCGCTTGCTACACGGCGATCAACTCCCGCACGCCATTGCTTTCCATGTCCCGCGCATCGCCGCCCGCGACGATCTCCCCGCGGCTCATCACCCAGTAATGGTCGGCGATCGAGCGCGCGAAATCGTAATACTGTTCGACGAGCAGCACCGTCATCTTCGTTTCGTCGACGAGCTGCCGCAGCGTGCGGCCGATGTCCTGGATGATCGACGGCTGGATGCCCTCGGTCGGCTCGTCGAGGATCAGCAACTGTGGTTCGCTCATCAGCGCGCGGCCGATCGCAAGCTGCTGCTGCTGGCCGCCCGACAGGTCGCCGCCGCGCCGCGCGCGCATGTCCTTCAGCACCGGAAACAGGTCGTAGATGCGGTCCGGCACTTTCGACGGCGCGCGTCGGCTCGCCGCGCCGACGAGCAGGTTCTCCTCGACGGTGAGGCGCGGAAAGATGTCGCGGCCCTGCGGCACGTAGGCGAGCCCGGCCGCGACGCGCGCATACGGTGGCAGCGCGCCGAGCGTCGCGCCGCGCCACGCCACCGTGCCGCTCTTCGCGGCGACGACGCCCATCAGGCAGCGCAGCAGCGTCGTCTTGCCGACGCCGTTGCGGCCGAGCAGCACCGTCAGCTTGCCGTCGTCGGCGGAAAGCGTCACGTTGCGCAGGATATGGCTGCCGCCGTAATACTGGTTCAGCGAGTCGATCTTCAGCATCGCGTCATCGTCCGAGATAAGACTCGATCACCGCGTCGTCGCGCTTGACCTGATCTAGCGTGCCGTGCGCGAGCACCGCGCCTTCGGCCATCACCGTCACGCGCCCCGCGTCACCCGCGAGCGCCGCGACGAATTCCATGTCGTGCTCGACGACCATCATCGAGCAGGTGCCGCGCAGCGTGTTCAGCAGGTCCGCGAGCTCCATCGTCTCGTGATCGGTCATGCCCGCCGCGGGCTCGTCGAGCAGCAGCAGCGCGGGGCGCTGCATCAGCAGCATGCCGATCTCGAGCCGCTGCTTCTGCCCGTGCGACAGCTCGCCGGCCGCGCGGAACGCGTGCGCTTCGAGACCGATCAGCGCGAGCGTCTCCTCGATCTTCGCCTGCGCGGCCTTGTCGAGCCGCGCGCGCAGCGACGCGAGCCAGCCCTTGTCCGTCTGCATCGCGAGCTCGAGGTTTTCCCATACCGGGTGCTGCTCGAACACGGTCGGCTTCTGGAACTTGCGGCCGATGCCCGCGCGCGCGATTTCCGGCTCGCTCATCCGCGACAGGTCGAGCGTCTGGCCGAGAAACACCTTGCCCGCATCCGGACGCGTCTTGCCGGTGATCACGTCCATCATCGTCGTCTTGCCCGCGCCGTTCGGGCCGATCACGCAGCGCAGCTCGCCGGCATCGATCGACAGCGACAGCTTGTTCAGCGCGCGAAAGCCGTCGAAGCTGACCTCGATGTCCTCGAGGTAGAGGATCGTGCCGTGCGACGTGTCGATGCCGGGCGTGACGACGCGTGCGAGCGACGCGGTGCCGCTGACGGCGAGCAGCTCGTCCTCGCTCGGCGGCGCGAACTGGTAGAGGGCGGTTCCGTTCATGCGCGTTTCCCCTTGGCGATGGCGGCCTCGACGAGGCCCATGATCCCGCGCGGCAGCAGCAGCGGCACGAGCACGAAGATCAGGCCGAGGAAGAACAGCCAGTACTCGGCGAAATAGGCGGTGAAAAAGCTCTTCGCGCCGTTCACCGCGAACGCGCCGACGATCGGCCCGATCAGCGTGCCGCGCCCGCCGACGGCGACCCAGATCGCCATCTCGATCGAATTGCCGGGCGACATCTCGCCGGGGTTGATGATGCCGACCTGCGGCACGTACAGCGCGCCGGCGACGCCGCACAGCACGGCCGACGCGGTCCACACGAACAGCTTGTACGCGAGCGGGCTGTAGCCGAGGAACATCAGCCGCGTCTCGCCGTCGCGCACCGCGGTCACGACGCGCCCGAGCTTGCTCGTGACGATCGCGCGCGCGGCGACGAACGCGAGCACGAGCGTCGCGAAGGTCAGCAGGAACAGCACCGTGCGCGTGCCGGGCGACGTGATCGGGAAGCCGGCGATGCGCTTGAAGTCGGTGAAGCCGTTGTTGCCGCCGAAGCCCGTCTCGTTGCGATAGAACAGCAGCATCGCGGCGAACGTCAGCGCCTGCGTGATGATCGACAGGTACACGCCCTTCACGCGCGAGCGGAACGTGAAGAAGCCGAACACCCACGCGAGCACCGCGGGCACGAGCACGACGAGCGCGAGCGCGACCGCGAGATGCTGCGTGCCGCTCCAGTACCACGGCAGCTGGTGCCAGTCGAGAAACACCATGAAGTCGGGCAGGTCGCTGCCGTACTTGCCGTCGCGGCCGATCTCGCGCATCAGGTACATGCCGATCGCATAGCCGCCGAGCGCGAAGAACAGGCCGTGGCCGAGACTCAGGATGCCGCAGTAGCCCCACACGAGATCGAGCGCGAGTGCGGCGATCGCGTAGCACATCAGCTTGCCGGCGAGCGTCATCGCATACGCGGACAGGTGGAATGCGCTCGAATCCGGCGCGACGAGCGCGGCGAGCGGCACGCCGACGCCGACCGCGATGCACAGCGCGACGAGCGCGAGCCACGCGCGGCGCGACAGCAGCGCGGGGCGGGGCGGCAGGCCGAGCGCGAAGCCGCCCTGCACGCGCGCGGCGGCGGGCGGCGTGGCCGCGGCGGCCGCGTTCGGCAACGAATCGGTAAATGCAGTCATCTTATGCCTCCGCGCTGCGTCCCTTCAGGGCGAACATGCCCTGCGGACGTTTCTGGATGAACAGCACGATCATCACGAGCACCGCGATCTTCGCGAGCACCGCGCCCCAGAACGGCTCGATCGCCTTGCTGACGAGGCCGAGCCCGAAGCCGCCGAGCACGGTGCCGGCGATCTGCCCGACGCCGCCCAGCACGACGGCCATGAACGAATCGATGATGTAGTTCTGGCCGAGGTCCGGGCCGACGTTGCCGATCTGCGACAGCGCGCAGCCGCCGAGGCCCGCGATGCCGGCGCCGAACGCGAACGCATACGCGTCGACGCGCGCGGTCTTCACGCCGACGCACGCGGCCATCCGCCGGTTCTGCGTGACCGCGCGCACGAACAGGCCGAGCCGCGTCTTCGTCAGCACGGCCCACGCGATGAAGACCACCGCGAGCGCGAACGCGAGGATCACGAGCCGGTTGTACGGCAGGATCAGGTTCTGCATCACGGTCACGCCGCCGCTCATCCACGACGGGTTCACGACCTGCACGTTCTGCGCGCCGAACAGCATCCGCATCGCCTGGATCAGGATCAGGCTCACGCCGAAGGTTGCGAGCAGCGTCTCGAGCGGGCGGCCGTACAGGTGCCGCAGCACGAGCCGCTCCAGCACGATGCCGACGAGCGCGGCCGCCGCGAACGACGCGGGCACCGCGACGAGCGGATACCAGTCGAACGCGGCCGGCGCGAAGCGCTGCACCAGCGTCTGCACGACGTAGGTCGCATATGCGCCGATCATCAGGAATTCGCCGTGCGCCATGTTGATCACGCCGATCAGGCCGTAGGTGATCGCGAGGCCGAGCGCCGCGAGCAGCAGCACGCTGCCGAGCGACAGGCCCGCGAACAGCGTGCCGGCGATCTCGCCGCACCGCTGCAGCGAATGCAGTGCGTCGAGCCCTTGCTGTGCGGCGTCGCGCACGCGCGCATCGGGTTCCGCGTAGCTGCCGTCGGAATTCCTTGCGACGAGCGGGCGCAACTGCTCGATCATGTCGAGATCCTTGCGCGCGGCGACGACCTTCACTGCTTCGAGACGCTTCGCCGGATCGGCATCGTGCAGCGCGGCGATCGCCCACAGCGCGTCGAGGCGGCGCTTCAGCGACGGGTCGGTCTCGTTCGCGCGGGCGCGGTCGATCATCGGCTTCAGCGCGGGATCGGGCGATTTCAGCAGCGCGTCGATCGCGTCGCGCCGCGCCGCGACGTCCGGCGACGCGAGCGCGAGGCCCGACAGCGCGGCGGCGATCTTCGTGCGCAGCAGGTTGTTGAGCATCACCGGCTGCGCGTCGCCGGGCTGCGCGGCCGCTTGCGTCAGCGCGTCGCGCACGGCGTCGCCGGTCTGGATCAGGATGCGGCCGTCGCCGGTCGCGAGCGCGTCGCCGGACGACAGCGCATTGAGCAGCGTCACGGCGTGCGGATCGGGATCGGCTGCGAGCCGCTCGATCGCGGAAGTCTTCGCGTCGAAGTCGTCGCCGGCGAGCGCGGCGGTGTCGGCGGCCGTCAGCGCGAAGGCCGTGCGTGGCGCGACGCCGGCGAGGGCGGCGCACGCAACGAGCGCGACGGCGGCGCGGCGGAAAAGAGTCGGCATCAGGATGTCCTGGCAGGCGTGGAGAGGAGGTCTCGCGCGGCGAAACGTGCAGCTGGCCGAACCCGGCGTCAGGGCGGCAGCGGGCTTGCCGCGGCCGGCGCACCGCTCGCATGCGCGCGGTGCGCCGGATCGCATCAGGCCAGCGCCGCGCGCTGCCGGCGCAGGAACGCCGGGATCGAGCTGACGACGTCCGGCTTGCCCTGGTTGCCCGCGATGAACGGGCTCCACGGCTGTGCGCGAATCGCGGTCTTGGTCTTCCACACGACGTTGAACTGCCCGTCGCCGCGGATCTCGCCGATCATCACCGGCTTGTGCAGGTGATGATTGCCGTCCATCGTCAGCGTGAAGCCGGACGGCGCGGTGACGCTCTGGCCGATCATCGCGGCACGCACCTTGTCGACGTCGGTGCTCTTCGCCTTCTCGACCGCCTGCTTCCACATGTGGATGCCGACGAAGGTCGCTTCCATCGGGTCGTTGGTCACGCGCTTCGCGCCGCCGGGCAGGTTGTTCGCCTTCACCCACGCGGCGAACTGGTCCTTGAACTTCGTGTTCGCCGGGTTCTTCACCGACATGAAGTAGTTCCACGCGGCGAGATGCCCGACGAGCGGCTTCGTGTCGATCCCGCGCAGCTCTTCCTCGCCGACCGAGAACGCGACGACCGGCACGTCGGTCGCCTTGATCCCCTGGTTGCCGAGCTCCTTGTAGAACGGCACGTTCGAGTCGCCGTTGATCGTCGAGATCACGGTCGTCTTGCCGCCTTGCGAGAAGTTCTTGATGTTCGCGACGATGGTCTGGTAGTCGCTGTGGCCGAACGGCGTGTAGACCTCCTGAATGTCGGCCTCCTTCACGCCCTTCGATTTGAGGAACGCGCGCAGGATCTTGTTGGTCGTGCGCGGATACACGTAGTCGGTGCCGAGCAGGAAGAAGCGCTTCGCGCCGCCGCCTTCGGCGCCCATCAGGTACTCGACCGCGGGAATCGCCTGCTGGTTCGGCGCGGCGCCCGTGTAGAACACGTTGCGCGACATTTCCTCGCCCTCGTACTGCACCGGATAGTAGAGCAGGCCGTTCAGCTCCTCGAACACGGGCAGCACCGACTTGCGCGACACCGAGGTCCAGCAGCCGAACACGCACGCGACCTTGTCCTGCGTGAGCAGCTGGCGCGCCTTCTCCGCGAACAGCGGCCAGTTCGACGCGGGATCGACGACGACCGGCTCGAGCTTGCGGCCCAGCACGCCGCCGCTCTTGTTGATGTCGGCGATCGTCATCAGCGCGGTGTCCTTCAGCGACGTCTCGGAGATCGCCATCGTGCCGGACAGCGAATGCAGGATGCCGACCTTGATCGGGCCGCTGCCCGCATCGGCCGCGCGGGCGAACGGGCTCTTGCCCGCGAGCGCGAGCGCGCCGGCCATCGATCCGAACTTCAACAGACTGCGACGTTTCATCGAGTTCCCCTTGACGTGTTGGATGTGTGTGCGCCGTTGCGGCGTCGACCGTCGGTACTACGCAAGGCATGTGCCAGTTGCGCGCACGCACGGCGGACGTGCGTCACGCGGGCGGCGGCGCGGTGGGCGCGACGCGTCGTGCGGCACGAATGATTCGTCGCGGTGCGGGGCGCGGGCGCAAATGGTGCACGGTTGTGCTTCACCGTCGTGGTGCTTACACTCGGGTTTCGCATTGCTTTGCATCATGTCTTCGCATCACGCCGGTGCGCCCTGCCTCCGCGCAGCCGCGCCGAACGATTCCACCGAGGAGCCGCCATGAGTCAGCAGCAAACGAACACCCCCGACCTGTCCGCCTTCTGGATGCCGTTTACCGCCAACCGCCAGTTCAAGGACGCGCCGCGCCTGCTGGTATCGGCGAAGGGGATGTACTACACGTCGCACGACGGCCGTCGCATTCTCGACGGCACCGCCGGGCTCTGGTGCGTGAACGCCGGGCACGGGCGCGACGAGATCGTCGCGGCGGTGAAGGCGCAGGCGGAAGAGATGGATTTCGCGCCGACCTTCCAGATGGGTCATCCGAAGGCGTTCGAGGCGGCCACCCGGATCGCGCGCCACACGCCCGGCGACCTCAAGCACATCTTCTTCACGAACTCGGGCTCGGAAGCGGTCGATACCGCGCTCAAGATCGCGCTCGCGTATCACCGCGCGCGCGGCGAAGGGCAGCGCACCCGCTTCATCGGCCGCGAGCGCGGCTATCACGGCGTCGGTTTCGGCGGCATCTCGGTCGGCGGGATCGCGCCGAACCGCAAGGCGTTTTCGGGCGCGCTGCTGCCGTCGGTCGACCACCTGCCGCATACGCTGAACCTCAACGAAGCCGCGTTCTCGAAAGGGCAGCCCGCGTGGGGCGCGCACCTCGCCGACGAGCTCGAGCGGCTCGTCGCGCTGCACGACGCGTCGACGATCGCCGCGGTGATCGTCGAGCCGGTCGCCGGCTCGACCGGCGTGCTGATTCCGCCGAAGGGCTATCTCGAGCGCCTGCGGGAGCTGTGCGACAGGCACGGCATCCTGCTGATCTTCGACGAGGTGATCACCGGCTGGGGGCGGCTGGGCGCGCCGTTCGCCGCGCAGTTCTTCAACGTGACGCCCGACCTGCTGACGATGGCGAAGGGCACCAACAACGCGGCGGTGCCGATGGGCGCGGTCGCGGCGAGCGACGCGATCCACGATACGATCGTGGGCGGCGCGCCCGCCGGCATCGAGCTGTTCCACGGCTATACGTATTCGGGCCACCCGCTCGCGGCCGCCGCCGCGTGCGCGACGATCGACCTGTACGAGCGCGAGAAGCTGTTCGACCGCGCCGCGCGGATGGCGCCGGTGTTCGAGCGCGAGATCCACAAGCTGAAGGACGCGCCGCACGTGATCGACGTGCGCAATCTCGGCCTCGTCGGCGGCGTCGAGCTGAAGCCGCGCGACGGCAAGCCCGGCGCGCGCGCGTACGACGTGTTCGTCAAGTGCTACCAGAAGGGCGCGATGGTGCGCTATACGGGCGACATCCTCGCGTTCTCGCCGCCGCTCATCGTCGAGGAGGCTCAGATTGCCGAGCTGTTCGCGATCGTCGCGGAAGCGCTGAAGGAAACGGAGTAGGGCGGAAAGAGAAACGGGCGCGCAGCGCGCGCCCGTCGGGCAATTCGTGTGGCCGGCGAGGTGTGGCCGGCCGGTCAGTCAGGTCAATACCGCGGCACCGACGGATCGACGTCGCGCGACCACGCGTCGATCCCGCCCTGCAGGTTGTAGAGCCTCGTGAAGCCGCGCGATTCGAGGAACATCGCGACCTGCGCGCTGCGCATCCCGTGATGGCACACGCAGACGATCTCGGCTTCGTCGTCCAGTTCCTCGCTGCGCGCGGGAATCTGCTGCATCGGGATCGACACGCTGCCCGCGATCTGCGCGGTCGCGATTTCCCACGGCTCGCGCACGTCGAGCACGACGGGCGCGGGGCGGGTCTGGTCGGCGAGCCAGTCCGCGAGCATCGCGGGCGTCAGGATCTGCATGACGGGGCTCAGAACTTGAAGCGCGACGGCTCGATCGCGTTGACGAGGTGCTCGACGTAGGTTTCGAACACGTCGGCGACACGGTACTGCGTGTCGTCGATGCGCGTGATGACCTGCGCCTTCATCACCGGACGGCCGCCGACGAACGCCGACAGGCGGCCGCCGACCTTGAGCTGCTCGAGCATCTCCTGCGGCACGACGGGCAGGCCGCCCGCGACGCAGATCACGTCGTACGGCGCCTTCGCCGGCCAGCCGCGCGAGCCGTCGCCGAGCGCGACTTCGGCGTTCGTCACGCCGTTGTTGCGCAGGTTGTCTTCCGCGAGCTTCGCGACCACCGGATCGATGTCGACGGCCGTCACATGCTGCGCGCGCGCCGCGAACAGCGCGGCCAGGTAACCCGAGCCCGCGCCGATCAGCAGCACGTTCTCGTGCTTCTTCACCGCGAGTTCCTGCAGCACGCGTGCCTCGACGCGCGGGAACAGCATCTTGTGACCGCCCGGCAGCGGCAGCTCGAGATCGGCGAACGCCAGGTCGCGGTACGCGGCCGGGACGAAATTCTCGCGCTTGACGATCGACAGCAGGCCCAGAACTTCCAGATCCAGAACGTCCCATGGACGGATCTGCTGTTCGATCATGTTGAAACGCGCTTGTTCGATATTCATGGTGGTCATGCAGCCTGGTCGGCTATCAGCGGGGATAGAGAAACGTGTCGATTGTACCAAACCGGGTGGCCGGCCAGCCTTCAGAAGCCCTGCAATGCAGCTTATCGCTTGCTGTTCTTGATCTGTTCCTCGAACGCGAGGTCGAGCTTGCTGGCCTTGCGCGGTTTTTTGGGGCCAAGGTCGTCGACGACCTTGACGAACTCGTCGAGCGGCAGCGGCTCGCAGCGCTTTTCGGCGGCGCCGCCCGAGCGGTCGACGAGATAGAACAGGCCGCCGGGCATCGCGACCGCCGCGAGGTGGGGGTTGCCGGAGCGGGTTTTCAGGCGTTCGACCGCGTGGGTCGCCTTGGTGGTGCGCATGGTGCGGGTTCTGCAGCGGACTCGAGGCCCACACTTTATCAACAACCGGCCGCGCGTGCGCGGCCGGCGCCCCGCTCAGACCGTGCGCGAGTAGCGCTGCTGCGGCGTGCGGGCGAGATACGCGTCGAACGCCATCGCGATGTTGCGCACGACCATCCGGCCGGCCGGGTGGATCGTCAGGCGGTCGCCGGCGATCGTCAGCAGGCCGTCGCGCTCGAACGCGCGCAGCGCGTCCAGCTCGCGCGCGAAATGGTCGGCGAAGCGGATGCCGTGCGCGGCCTCGACGTGCGAGAACGGCAGGTCGAGGTTGCACATCAGCTGCGTGATCACGTCGCGGCGCAGCCGGTCGTCGGCCGTGAGCCGCACCCCGCGCGCGACCGGCAGCCGGCCCGCGTCGAGCGCCGCGCCGTAAGCGGGCAGGTCTTTCGCGTTCTGCGCGTAGACGTCGCCGACCTTGCCGATCGACGACACGCCGATGCCGATCAGGTCGGTGTCAGCGCGCGTGCTGTAGCCCTGGAAATTGCGCTGCAGCGTGCCGTTTTCCTGGGCCGCCACCAGCTCGTCGCCCGGCCGCGCGAAGTGGTCCATGCCGATGTACACGTAGCCCGCCGAGGTCAGCATCTCGATTGCGAGCCCGAGCAGCGCGACGCGCGTCGCGGGCGACGGCAGCGCGGCGTCGTCGATCTGCCGCTGCATCTTGAACAGGTGCGGCATGTGCGCGTAGCCGAACACCGACAGCCGGTCCGGCGCGAGCTCGATGATCGTCTCGAGCGTGCGGCCGAAGCTCGCGACCGTCTGGTGCGGCAGCCCGTAGATCAGGTCGACGCTGACCGAGTGGAAGCCGGTCGTGCGCGCGGCGCTCAGCAGGTCGGCCGTCATCGCGAGCGGCTGGATGCGGTTGATCGCCTGCTGCACCGCCGGATCGAAGTCCTGCACGCCGAGGCTCAGCCGGTTGAAGCCGATCGTGCGCAGGTGGACGAGCGTCGCCGGCGAGACCGTGCGCGGATCGATCTCGATCGAGAACTCGGCGTCGGCGTCCTGCGCCAGCGTGAAATGCTCGCGGGTCGCCGCCATCAGCTCGGCCGTCTCGTCGTCGGACAGGAAGGTCGGCGTGCCGCCGCCCCAGTGCAGCTGCGTGACCGGGCGCGCCGGGTCGAACAGCGCGGCCTGCAGCGCCATCTCGCGCTTGAGCTGGTCGAGATACGGGCGCGTGCGGCGGCGGTTGCTGGTCGCGATCTTGTTGCAGCCGCAGTAGAAGCAGGCCGTGTTGCAGAACGGGATGTGGAGGTAGAGCGACAGCTCGCTCGACGATGCGCCCGGGTCGCCGGCCGCGCGCACGTAGTCGGCCGGGTCGAAGTCGTCGCGGAACTGCAGCGCCGTCGGGTACGACGTGTAGCGCGGCCCGTTCGCGCCGTACTTCGCGAGCAAATCGGGACGGAACAAGGTGTCGGCTGAGCTCATCGCGGTCTCGCGCATTTTAGATGCTTCCGAGTATATAAACGCGCGATTCGTCCGCATTGTGTAATAACGTCGCAGCCGGGGATGGCACAATGCGGGGTGCGGCGGCCGGACCCGAGGTGCGGCGCCGCGTTGTTGCCGTCGTTCCGTTCGAGAGAGCCGAGTTGTCCGTCGAAATGCCCGTCCGCCCGGCGCCCGCCGAAGTTCCGCCGCCCCATGCGTGCCGCGAGGCCTGTGGCGCGTGCTGCATCGCGCCGTCGATTTCCAGCCCGATTCCGGGGATGCCCGGCGGCAAGCCGGCCGGCGTGCGCTGCGCGCAGCTCGGCGACGACCTGCGCTGCCGGATCTTCGGCCGGCCCGAGCGCCCCGCGTGCTGCTCGGGGCTGCAGCCGTCGGCCGAGATGTGCGGCGCGTCGCGCGCCGACGCGCTCGCGTGGCTCGCCCGGCTCGAAACCGCGACGCAGCCGTCGCAGCCGCGCTGACATCGGCATGGGGCCGGAGCGCGAGGCATGGGACCGGCGTCATTGTCCAAGTACCGGCTCCGATCGACCAGGCGCCCATTCCGGCAACCATAGGAGATTCAGCATGACCGTCAGCCGCGCGTCCAGTCGGCGCCGCTTCCTCATCGCATGCACCGCCGCCGTCGCCGTGTCGGTGTCGCTCGCCGCGTGCGCGTCGACGTTTCCGTTCATTCCCGACCACTACACGTTCTCGCGCGGCGACGTGCAGAAGGCGGTCGCGCGCAAGTTCCCGTACCAGAAGACCGTCGCGACGGTGCTCGACGTGTCGCTCGCGAATCCGGTCGTCGGCCTGCTGCCGGACCAGAACCGCATCGCCGTGCAGCTCGACGCGCGCTTCGTGAGTCCGTTCCTGCGCGCGCCGGTCAACGGCAAGTTCACCGTTTCCGGCCAGCTCGCGTATGACGTGCCGAGCCGCTCTGTCGTGCTGAAGGCGCCGGCCGTCGACAACCTGACCCTCGACGGCGACGCGCAGATGTACGCGCAGCAGATCGGCGCGGCCGCCGGGATGATGGCCACCCAGTTGCTGACCGACTATCCGATCTACACGTTCAAGCCGGAGCAGCTGCAATTCGCCGGCGTGAATTACGAACCCGGTACAATCACAATTCTTACAAACGGCATACGCGTGGCGATCGTCGAGAAGTGACGACACGCCGCGCGCGGCCGGGCGGGCCGCGGCGGGTGCGTGGCCCATTTCTTCGACCACTTCGAAACTGGGCCACGGATGGACTGGATACTGATCTGCAAGACACTGATCCTCGGCGTCGTCGAGGGGCTGACGGAATTCCTGCCGGTGTCGAGCACCGGCCATCTGATCGTCGCGGGCAGCTTCCTGAATTTCAACGATGCGCACGCGAAGACCTTCGACGTCGTGATCCAGTTCGGCGCGATCCTCGCGGTGTGCTGGGAGTATCGGCGCCGGATCGTGTCGGTCGTCGCCGGGCTGCCGAGCCGGCCGGATGCGCGGCGCTTCGCGCTCAACGTCGTGATCGCGACGATTCCCGCGGTCGCGCTCGGCCTGCTGTTCGAGAAGAAGATCAAGGCGGTGCTGTTTTCGCCGGTGCCGGTTGCGTTCGCGCTTGTCGTGGGCGGCGCGATCATCCTGTGGGCCGAGGCGCGGCAGCGTGAGCGAGGCGAGACGCCGCGCGTGCAGTCGGTCGATGCGCTGACGCCGCTCGATGCGCTCAAGGTCGGCCTCGCGCAATGCTTCGCGCTGGTTCCCGGCATGTCGCGCTCGGGCTCGACGATCATCGGCGGGATGCTGTTCGGCCTCGACCGGCGCGTCGCGACCGAATTCTCGTTCTTCCTCGCGATTCCGATCATCTTCGGCGCGACGCTCTACGAAACCGTCAAGGACTGGCACGCGTTTACGGTCGATTCGCTCGGGCTGTTCGCGCTGGGGCTCGCGGCGTCGTTCGTCAGCGCGTTCGCGTGCGTGCGCTGGCTGCTGCGTTACGTCGCGTCGCACGATTTCACCGCGTTCGCGTGGTACCGGATCGTGTTCGGCCTGTTCGTGCTGCTGGTCGGTTACAGCGGCTGGCTGAACTGGGCGTGATACAGGGCGGCGCACGCCAGTCCTGACGCCTGACGCACGGTTCGGCGAGCCCAATGACGGACGGCCCGACCGGCAGATGCCGGTCGGGCCGTCGTTGCTTGTGCGGTATGGGTGGCGCGTGCCGGATGCGGCCGCGCGGATGCGGCCGCGCGGATGCGGTCGCGCGAATGCGGTCGCGCGAATGCGCGCCGCGCGGCGATCAGCTCGCGCGCTTCCGGAAGATCAGGTCCCAGACGCCGTGGCCGAGCCGGATCCCGCGCCGCTCGAATTTCGTCACCGGGCGGTAGTCGGGGCGGGGCGCATAGCTGTCGGCCGTGTTCTCGAGCGACGGCTCGGCGCCGAGCACTTCGAGCATCTGTTCCGCGTAGTTCTGCCAGTCGGTCGCGCAATGCAGGTACGCGCCGGGCTTCAGGCGCGACGCGAGCAGCTTGACGAGCGGCGGCTGGATCAGCCGGCGCTTGTGATGCCGCGCCTTGTGCCACGGATCCGGGAAGAAGATGTGCACGCCGTCGAGGCTGTCCGGCGCGAGCATGTGCTCGAGCACTTCGACCGCGTCGTGCTGGATGATGCGGATGTTCGTCAGGTCCTGCTCGCCGATCAGCTTGAGCAGCGCGCCGACGCCCGGCTCGTGCACCTCGACGCCGAGGAAGTCGTCGTCCGGGCGATGCGCGGCGATTTCGGCGGTCGACGCGCCCATCCCGAAGCCGATTTCGAGGATGCGCGGCGCGTTGCGGCCGAACACGGCGCTCCAGTCGGGCGTTTCCGGCGCATACGGGACGACGAAGCGCGGGCCGAAGTCGTCGAGCGCGCGGCGCTGGCCGGTCGACACGCGGCCGGCGCGGGTGACGAAGCTGCGGATGCGGCGGTGGTGCAGCGGATTGACCGCGTCGTCGCCGGTGGCGGCTTCGTCGGGGATGGCGTCGTCGTGCGGCGGCAGGCCGGCTTCGTTCGGGTCGTCGTGCATCATCGGTGACAGAGAAAGGCTCGGTTGCGGGCGAGGGCCCGTGGCGCGGTTGCGGCGCCGGCCGGGCCGGCGCGCGGTACAAAAAAGCCGCCTTCGACGAGGCGGCTGACGCGCAGGCTGCGATGCAGCCGGAAAGTGGAGCGGGCGACGGGACAGTCAGCCATCGACCTGAAATTCCACTTGCATTCAACTGCTTGCCCAGTTGCCTGCCTGAACGTCGAGCAGGCGGCCACGGGCAACAGGCCTGCCATGCAGGGGTCGGTAGAGTAGCACAACGCAAAATCGTCCGTCCAGTTGCCGGGCAATTGAGTAGACTCGCTGGCTCAGCCGGAGTAACCGGTTGCGGCGCTGCATGGCGGGCTGTTGACGAAGGCCGGGTACGTCGAACGAATCGCACGGCGTGTGTCGTGCGCGTTGTTTCTGTTCGTGGCTTTCTGCCTCGTCCGTGCGTGCCTGCATTCGAATATCGGCGCGAAGTCCATTTGAAGGGAATAGGTGAATGCGAAACTCGGCCTTGGCGCTCATCCTGATTGCGGGTTCGATCGCGAGCCTGTCGGTGGCGAGGGCAAGCGAAACCGCATCTGCGCGGCCGCTCGTGCAGCGCGATCAGCCGCTCGCGTATCGACTCGCCGACGCTGCGTCGGCGGCGCCGTCCGCCGTGAAGGAGGATGGGTCGCTCTACGGCGTGCAAAGATGGAATGCCGCCACTGGGAGAAGCTATCTAGGACTGCGATTTCCCGGGCTGTTGTCGTGCGCGTACACGGTGAGCGCGATCCTCAGGGAAGCGGGTCATCCGATCGGCAACCGCGCGTCCGTGTCCGCGGTCGATTCGGCGTTGTCAGCCTGGCCGAAGATTCGCAAGGCCGAGGACCTGAGGCCGGGCGATGTCGTGTTCTGGAAACCCCGGACCTCGGGTGCGTTGGGGCTGAAATGTCCGTCGGACCATTGGCACGTGGGGGTTGCGATCGGCGACGGGAAAACGGTCGATAACGACTGGTGGTCGGGGAAGCCTGTCACGGGTTCGATCGATCGGCTTTGCGTGGCGTTCGCGTATGCACGCCGGGCGCCTGGCAATGTGCGATAGCAGGAAGCTTGTACGGAAACAATCCACGGCGTCGCCGGGGCTTCCTGGCCGGCAACGAACGCGTCTGAAGCAGGTATCGCGTTCAGTTCTTGGGTGGCTCGATCTCGATTGAGCTAAACGCTTCCTTGAGGCTGAATGCGTTTTCCAGCTGGCCGTCCGTGATCTCCTGTCCCTTGCCGTCAAGAAACTTGATATCGGTATCGATGACCAGCGTGACAGGAACATTTCCCGCGCCACTGTGCCATATGGCCTGAAATTCGTACGGCCCCATTCGAGCGCCACCTAGATGCGGCATCGCTTCATTGCCGATACGGGTGCCCCAGCCGGTATCCGCAATATCGAACGTCTCGTCGATAAACTTTTCGAACGTCGGCCTGGCCTTGATGAGCGGTCGGATATCTGCCGAAAAACTGACGGAACCATCCGCCGACGCAGGTCCGGCAAGCAAGCCAAGCGCGCTTGCAACCGCAAGCAAGGTGAACGAGGATCGACACCACCGCATCATGTTCAATCGCCCCCGATAAACTCGACCTAACGCTGTGTTTGACTCTTTACCCCGTGAGTCCGCCAGTCTTGAGCGATCGCGCTGATTGCAGACCTTCCCGAGGCGTCCCGCAAGGATAGCCGGAAGTTCGTGGCGCAAGAAATGTCCGCCCGATTTGCGGTCACGGTGCAGCCGTGGTGTCTTGACAGGCAAGGAAGGCTCCTGGCGCCAATTCTCGGACAGGAGTGAGTAGCAGGTGTGAGAAAAGTATGGGTGCGGCCACTTCCGGCCGACCGGCAGAGCCTTGCGAGACAAGGCTCAGGATGATTTGGAGCGGGCGATGGGAATCGAACCCACGTCATCAGCTTGGGAAGCTGAGGTAATGGCCATTATACGACGCCCGCAGAACGCGTAATTCTACATGGAACTCGGTCGCGATGGCAACGGGGTGCGTTCCAACGCCGACGCGACGTCCGGCGACGCCCGCAGGCATTGTCCGCGCAGAGGCATTCCCGCCATCGGTGTTAATCTTGGCTCCCCTCCGCCTTGCCATCCCCGAACGGAAATCCCCCTCATGAAAAGCTGGACGATCGGCGTGCTGCTCGGCATGGCGACCATTCTGGTCCACGCGACCGCGATGGTTTTTCTGGCGGTCGTCGCCCGTCGGGTTCGCGATGCGCTCGACGTGCGACGCGACAACATCCACGCGCAACTGCGCAAGGTGATCGCCATCATCGCGTTGATCTGCATGGCTCTTGGCCTGCTGCACACGCTGGAGGCGGCTGCATGGGCCGCGGTGTTCGTGTGGCTCGACGCAATGGGCGCGTTCGGCGACGCGCTGTTCTACTCGATCGATACGATGGCGACGCGCGGCGCGTCGGGCCTTGCGCTGGCCGGCGACTGGCGGATGCTCGGCGCGATCGAGTCGTCGTGCGGCGTGCTGCTGTTCGGCATGTCCACCGCGTTCATCTTCGCCGTCATCCAGGCCGATTTCGGGGCGATCACGGAGGCGCTGCATCGCGACCGCCGCGGCGGTTAGCGATTGCATCCGGGCGAGCGGATCGAACCGACCGCCGCCACGCTAGTGCGAACCGTCGCCCGGATTGAGCGCGACGATTCCGCAGACCGCCAGCGCGACGCCGGCCAGCTTGATCGGCGAAGCGGATTCGCCGAAGCAGACGATGCCGGTGACGACCGTTGCCGCGGTGCTGGCGCCCGCCCAGATCGCGCAGGCGAGCCCCATTTCGAGGCGCTTCGTGGCGAGCGCCATCAGCCATACGGCGCACGCGTAGCGGATCCGCAGCGCATTCACGGCTCGATCCCGCTCCCCGCCGCCCACTCCGGCCGCTTGCCGAGCGCATCGAACAACCCGACGATCTCCGCCTTCACCTTCAGCACCGCATTGCTGACCAGCGCCGTGTCGTGCCAGCACAGCGACACGTCGCGCACGAACGCCCGGTGCGCGATCTTCGCGAGCTTGAGCTTGCGTTCGTCGATTTCCACGTGCGCGGCCGTCCACGGCAGGATCGTCACGCCGAGCTGCGCCATCACGGCCGCGAACAGCAGCCCGGTCGAGCTCGCCTCGAAACCGATCTCGTACGACAGCCCCGCCTCGCGCATCGCCCAGTCGACGCGATTGCGGATCGTGTTCGGCGCGCTCGGCAGCACGAGCGGCATGCGCGCGATCGCGTCGAGCGGCACGGGCGCGTCCGGCACCGGAAACCCGGGCCACGTGATCAGGTACAGCGTTTCGGTCAGCAACCGGCGGATCGCAATGCCGCGCGTGTCGACTGCGTCGACGACGATCGCCAGATCGAGCCGCGCGCTCGCGAGCAGCGTATCGAGGTCCGCGCTCGGCGCCTCGATCAGCTCCAGCATGATGCCCGGATAGCGTTCGCGCACCGCACGCGCGAGCGGAATCGCGAGCACGCGCGCGGTGCTCGACGGCATGCCGACCGTCACGCGCCCCTGCGGCGTGTCGGCGTCGCGACGCAGCAGTTCGCGCGTGCCGTCGGCCTGGCGCAGCAGCTCGAGCGCATGCCGGTACAGCGTGCGGCCGGCCGCCGTCGGCGCGACGCCGCGCACGCTGCGCTCGAGCAGCTGCATGCCGAGGTCCTGCTCGAGATTGCGCATCTGCTGGCTCACCGCCGGCTGCGCGACGTGCAGCGCCTCGCTCGCATGCGTGACGTTGCCGCATTCGACCACCTTGACGAAGTAGCGCAGCTGCCTGAGATCCATCCTCGTCCCCCTTCGCTTCAAGCCATAAGCCGATCCGATGGCTCAAGACAAATATCATATTTTTCGGCGATCGATCGGATTCCTATACTGGCCTCACAAAAATGCCAGCGCGCCGGTCATCCCGGGTCGGCGGCGGCGACGAACGCCGGCGCGACCGGCAAGGAGACGAAGATGTTCAAGGCGATCGACGCGCCCGCTGCCGGCGCGAAGCCGCGGCGCACGCCGCTCACGCGCGAGCAGGTCAGGGGCTTCTGGGCGGTCTATGCGGGCTGGGTGCTCGACGGCGTCGATTCGGTGATCTACGCGCTCGTGCTGATTCCCGCGCTGACCGAACTGCTGCCGGCGTCCGGCATCGCAGCGACGCCCGCGAACCTGGGCATGTACGGGTCGATCCTGTTCGCGCTGTTCCTCGTCGGCTGGGGGCTGTCGTTCATCTGGGGGCCGCTCGCCGACCGCTTCGGCCGCGTGCGCACGCTCGCCGCGAGCATCCTGATCTATTCGGTGTTCACGGGCGCGGCCGCGTTCGTGCACGACGTGTGGATGCTGGCCGCCTGCCGGCTGATCGCCGGCATCGGCGTCGGCGGCGAATGGGCGCTCGCCGGCACCTACGTCGCGGAGAGCTGGCCGGAAGACCGCCGCAAGATGGGCGCGGGCTACCTGCAGACCGGCTATTACTTCGGCTTCTTCATCGCCGCGTGCCTGAACTACACGATCGGCGCGACGTATGGCTGGCGCGCGATGTTCCTGTGCGGCCTCGCGCCCGCGCTGCTCGCGGTCTTCACCGTGATGCGCGTCAAGGAGCCGGGGCAGTGGCGGCGGCACGACGTGGGGCATGCGGACGCGCGGCCGGCGCATCCGCTGCGCGAAATCTTCGCACCCGCGCATCTGCGTCGCACGCTGACGAGCGCGAGTCTCGTCGGCGTCGCGATCGTCGGCCTGTGGGCCGGGTCGGTCTACGAGGCGAGCGCGGTCAGCACGCTGGCGGCGCGCGCGGGCATCGACCACGTCGGCGCGTTGCGGCTCGCGTCGATCGGCGCGGCGATCCTGTCGTGCGCGACGATCGCCGGCTGCGTCGCCGCGCCGTGGCTTGCGGAGCGGGTCGGCCGGCGCGCCGCGCTCGGCCTGTACTTCGCGGGCATGGCCGGCGCGATCGTGTTCGCGTTCGGCTGGGCGTTCTACCAGCCGAACGGGCTCGGCGCGTTCATGGTCGCGCTCGCGTTCCTCGGCTTCTTCGGCGGCAACTTCGCGATCTTCTCGCTGTGGCTGCCGGAGCTGTACCCGACGCGGGTGCGCGCGACGGCGTTCGCGTTCAACGCGTCGGCCGGCCGCTTCATCGGCGCCGGGGTGAACTTCGTGCTGGGCGCGGCGATTCACGGCTACGGCTCGCTCGGCGTGCCGATCGCGTGGACCGCGGCCGCGTTCGTGCTCGGCATCCTGATCCTGCCGTTCGCGGTCGAGACCCGTCACCAGACGCTGCCCGAATGAGCGGCGCTATCACTCTCCCTATCTTCAGGAGTTCAGGATGCAGGCATTACAAGGAATCCGGGTCGTCGACCTGAGCCGCGCGCTGTCGGGGCCGTTCTGCTCGATGGTGCTCGCCGATCTCGGCGCGGACGTGATCAAGGTCGAAGCGGGCCCGCACGGCGACATGAGCCGCACGTGGGGGCCGTTCGATCGCGGCGTCAGTACGTACTACCTGTCCTGCAACCGCAACAAGCGCGGCATCTGCGTGGATCTGCGGCAGCCGGCGGGCCTCGACGTCGTGCGGCGGCTGATCGCGCAGGCGGACGTCGTGATCGAGAACTTCAAGGCCGGCACGATGGACGCGATGGGGCTCGGCTACGACGCGCTGAGCGCGCGCGATCCACGGCTCGTGATGGGCAGCGTCACCGCGTTCGGTCCGCGCGGCCCGCTGCGCGACTGGCCGGGCTTCGACCAGATCGCGCAGGGCTACGCCGGCCTGATGAGCCTGACGGGCTTCCCGGACGGGGAGCCGACCCGCACCGGCACCGCGATCGGCGATCTCAGCTCGGGGATGTGGGTCGCGACGGCGGTCGTCGCCGCGCTGTTCGAGCGCACCCGCACCGGGCGCGGCCGGCATGTCGGCACGTCGTTGCTCGAGAGCCTCGTCGCGCTGCTGAGCGTGCACGGGCAGCGCTACCTGAGCCTCGGCGACGTGCCGCGCCGCACCGGCAACGCGCATTCGGTGATCGCGCCGTACGGCGTGTTCGAGACGGCCGACGGGCCGCTGAACCTCGCGCCGATCACGACCGACATGTGGCTGCGCCTGTGCCGGCTGCTCGATCTGCCGGCGCTGCCCGACGATCCGCGCTTCGCGACCAACGATGCGCGCGTCGCAAACCGCGACGCGCTGAAGGCCCTGCTCGAGCAGCGGCTGCGCACGCGCGGCAAGCGCGAATGGACGCAGCGCTTCGTCGAGGCCGGGCTGCCGGCGGGGCCGATCCATACGCTCGACGAAGTCTTCGACGATCCGCAGGTCGCGCAGTGCGGGCTCGTCGAGACTGTCGCGCATCCGACGCTCGGCGCGTTGCGGCAGGTGGTCACGCCGCTCGGCGACCTGGAAGACGACGCGCCGGCGGCGCGCACGCGCCGCGCGCCGCCGCTGCTCGGCGAGCATACGATCGCCGTGCTGCGCGAAGCGGGCTTCGATGCCGACGCGATCGACGCGCTGCTGGCGGGGCGCGCGGTGTTTCAGGCGGAGACGGCAGAGCGGGCCGACGCACCGGCGGGAGCGATGCAATGAGCCGCCCGACGCAGGATGCCGCGCCGTCGCGCGTGACGGTCGAGCGGCTCGACGAACGGATCGTGCGCGTCGCGTTCTCGAATCCGGCACGCCGCCACGCGCTCGACGCGACGCTGCTCGACGCGCTGGTCGAGCACCTCGATGCGCTGGCGCACCTTCGGCCGCCGCCCGTCGTCATTCTCGCGAACGACGGCAGCGGTGACGTGTGGAGTGCCGGCCACGATCTGCGCGAACTGGCCGACGACCGCGATCCGCTCGCGTACGACAAGCCGCTCGAGCGCGCGCTGCGGCGCGTGCGCACGTATCCCGGCGCCGTGATCGCCGCGGTGTCGGGGTCCGCGTGGGGCGGGGCGGTCGATCTCGTGATGAGCTGCGACCTGGTCGTCGCGGACCGGCGCGCGAGCCTGGCGATGACGCCGGCGAACATCGGCCTGCCGTATTCGACGAGCGGCTTGCTGCGCTTCTGCGACAACCTGCCGATTCACGTGCTGAAGGAGATGTTCTTCTGCGCGCAGCCGCTCGACGCCGAACGCGCCGCGCACCATGGCGTCGTGAACCGGCTCGCCGACGCCGGCCAGCTCGATGCGGCCGCGCTCGACGTCGCGCGCACGATCGCCGCGAAGGCGCCGCTCGCGGTGCAGGCGGTGAAGGAGCAGCTGCGCGTGCTGCAGGACGCGCGGCCGCTGCCGGTCGACGCGCTCGAGCGGATCGCCGAGTTGCGGCGGCAGGCCTGCGCGGGCGCGGATTTCGACGAAGGGCTGCGCGCGTTCGCGCAGCGGCGGCGGCCAGTGTTTCGAGGCGAATAGGCGGCGAATGGGCGGCGAATGGGTGGCGAATGGGCGACGAATAAGCGGAAGCGGGCGTTCGTCGCCGGGGCGGCGTGCGCGTCAGTGCCCGATCATGCGCAGCGCGACGAACAGGCCCGCGCCCGCCGCGATCAACGCCAGCGCATGGATGCGCGTGCGCATCACGCACACCGTGGAAGCCAGCGCGAGCGCGCGCGCCGGCCATCCGCCGTCGAGCCCCCGCAGCAGCACCCAGGCCGACGCGACGAGCATGCCGGCCGCCACCGGCCGCAGCCCGGCTTCGAGCGCGATCTGCCAGCGCGCGCCTTCGTGCCGCCGCCACAGGTGGGCCACGCCGTAGATCAGGAACGCGGTCGGCCCGAACAGCCCGAGCGTCGCGATCACCGCGCCCCAGACGCCCGCGACCTGCCAGCCGATCAGCGTCGCGAGCAGCGAGCCGGGGCCCGGCGCCATCCGGGCGATCGCGAAATCGTTGACGAACTGCGTGGCGGTCATCCAGTGATGGACGTCGACGACCTGACGCTGGAGATCGGCGATGACCGCCTGCCCGCCGCCGATCGTCGCGATCGACAGCGGCGCGAACACGCCGAGCAGCGCGGCGTAGCGGTGCGCGGCCGACATCAGCGATCGCTCCGTGCCGATGCGCGTGCCGCGCGCCGGTATTCGAGCGCGACGCTCGCGCCGCCGCCGATCAGCACCGTCCACACCAGCGGCCAGTGCAGCACGGCAACCGACACGAACGTGAGCGTCATCACGACGAACGGCAGCGTGCGGCGCGGCAGGCGGCGCACGGCGGTCAGCGCCATCGCGATCGACAGCCCGATCGCCGCGGCCGCCGCGCCGGCGAGCGCGACGTGGGTCAGCGGGAAGCGCGTGAGCGTCGCGAACGCGACGCCGAACAGGACGATCAGCACGGCCGGCGGCACGATGACGCCGGCAAAGCCGGCCACGGCGCCGCGCCATCCGCACAGGCGGTAGCCGATCCAGATCGCGAGGTTCTTCACGTTGACGCCGGGCAGCGCCTGCGACAGCGCGAGGCCGTTGAGAAATTCTTCTTCGCCGAGCCAGCGCCGCGTGTGGACGAAGTCACGCAACATCCGGACGCTCAGGCCGCCGCCGAAGCTGGTCAGGCCGATCTGCGCGAAGGCCAGGAACAGCGCCAGCGCGCTGGGGCGCGGGGCAGGGTGTGCGGACGGTGTGGAAGGCGTGGGCATCGCGTGGCGGCGGAAGCGGCAAGCGTGTCATCTTACCGAGTTCCGTCGTAGCGGCGCGCCGCTGTGTGCGGCTAAGCGCGCACGACCGTCACGCCCGCCGCCTCGATCGGCTTCGTCAGCGCGGCGTCGGTCGCTTCCTCGACGACGATCGTCTGCGCGAGCGCGAGCTCGCCGATCACGAACGGCGACGCCGCGTTGAGCTTGGACGACGACGCGAGCACGACGGTTTCCGCCGCGCGTCCCGCCAGCGCGCGCTTGATGCCCGCTTCCTCGAAATTGCCGGTGGTCAGCCCGGCCACCGGATGAACGCCCGTCACGCCCATGAAATACAGGTCCGCATGCACGCGTGCGATCGCCTCCATCGCCGCCGCGCCGACCGTCACGATCGAGTGCTTGAACAGCTGGCCGCCGATCAGGATCACGTCGACCAACGGATGCGCGACGAGCGCGACGGCGACGCTCGGACTGTGCGTGACGATCGTCGCCGACAGGTCCGCGGGCAGCTGGCTCACCAGCAGCGCCGACGTGGTGCCGCCGTCGACGATCACGACCTGACCCGGCGCGATCATCTCGGCGGCGCGCCGCGCGATGCGGCGCTTGGCGGCCGCTTCGAGATCCTGGCGCTGCGCGAACGGCGCGGTCGCGGGCGACGCGGGCAGCGCGCCGCCGTGAACCCGCTGCAGCAGGCCCTCCGCGGCGAGCTCGCGCAAGTCCCGGCGGACGGTGTCTTCCGACACGCCGAAGGTCGCGCTCAGTTCGCCGGCCAGCACCTGGCCGTCGCGGCGGAGCATGTCGAGGATGGCTTTCTTGCGTTGCGTCGTCAGCATGGCGTTGCACGAATTTTCTTGATGTTGCACGAATGTGCACGTTACCATCAGCGCCGTCATCTGTCGAATGGAGGCTGTCATGGCTGCAACGCAGGACCGGGTGCGCATCGTCGATACCGTCGTGCTGTCGGACGACTGGTACGTGCTGAGGAAGGTGACGTTCGATTTTCGCCGCCGCGACGGCACCTGGCAGCGGCTCAGTCGGGAGACCTACGACCGCGGCAACGGCGCGACGATCCTGCTGCGCCATCCCGAGACCGGCAACGTGCTGCTGACGCGCCAGTTCCGGATGCCGGCGTTCGTGAACGGCCACGACGGGATGCTGGTCGAGGCCGCGGCCGGCCTGCTCGACGACGCGACCCCGGAAGAGCGGATTCGCGCGGAAGCCGAGGAGGAGACCGGCTATCGCGTGCGCAACGTCCGCAAGGTGTTCGAGGCGTTCATGAGCCCGGGATCGGTGACGGAGAAGCTGCACTTCTTCGTCGGCGAATACGACGCGTCGCTGCGCACCGGCGACGGCGGCGGGCTGGCGGACGAAGGCGAGGACCTGGAAGTCGTCGAGATGCCGCTCGATGCGGCGCTGCAGGCGATCGCGCGCGGCGAGATCGTCGACGGGAAGACGATCATGCTGCTGCAGTACGCGGCGTTGCAGTACGCGGCGGGAGGGCGGAGCGCATGACGCCGCAACTCATCCTGGTGGCCGGCCCGTACCGCAGCGGCACCGGCGGCGACGCCGCCCGCATCGCCGCGAACCTCGCGCGGCTCGAGCAGGCGGCGCTGGCCGTCTATCGGCGCGGGCACGTGCCGCTGATCGCCGAATGGGTGTCGCTGCCGCTCGCCACGATGGCCGGGTCGACGCAGGTCGGCGACGCGATCAGCGAGACGTTCCTCTATCCGGCCGCGCACCGGCTGCTGCACCGCTGCGACGCGGTGCTGCGGATCGACGGCGAATCGCGCGGCGCGGATGCCGACGTGGCGCTCGCGCGCCGCCTCGGCAAGCCGGTCTATCGCTCGCTCGGCGACGTGCCGCAGGCGCTGCCCGAAGCGCGCGGCGACGGCGGCCCGTGACGCCACGGCCGACGGAGTCGTCATGCGGGGCGCGTCGGCGTATGATCGCGACGGCGAAAACCCTGCCGCCCCGCACCCGACCACCGAGCCCTCATGCCGTCCCTCGATCCCGCCGCCGGCGAACCGCCGCTGCCTGACTCCCTGATCGACGCCGCCGTCGCCGCGCTGTCCCGTGCCGATGCGCTGCTCGTCACGGCCGGCGCCGGCATCGGCGTCGATTCCGGCCTGCCGGACTTCCGCGGCACGGACGGCTTCTGGCGCGCGTATCCCGCGCTGCGCCAGGAGCGCTTCGAATTCCACGAGATCGCATCGCCGCAGGCGTTCCGCGCGCGGCCGCAACTCGCGTGGGGCTTCTACGGCCACCGCCTCGGGCTTTACCGGGCGACCGTCCCGCACGCGGGGTTCGCGATCCTGCGCCGCTGGATCGACGCGATGCCGAACGGTGGCTTCGTGCTGACGAGCAACGTCGACGGGCAGTTCCAGAAGGCCGGCTTCGATCCGGCGCGGATCGTCGAGATCCACGGCTCGATCCACCGGATGCAATGCCTGCGTTCGTGCACGGACGACACGTGGACGGCGGACCCGTTCACGCCGGTCGTCGACGAAGCGACCTGCCGCCTCGTCGGCGACCTGCCGGCCTGTCCGCACTGCGGCGGCATCGCGCGGCCGAACATCCTGATGTTCGGCGACGCCGGCTGGATCGGCGCGCGCTACGACGCGCAGGAGCGCGCGCTGGAAGAGTGGCTGGCCGGGGCCGGGCGCGTGGCCGTCGTCGAAGTCGGCGCGGGCACGGCGATTCCGACCGTGCGGCTGATCAGCGAACGGGTCGGCGCCGACGTGATCCGCATCAACGCGCGCGAAGCGCACGCACGGCGTGCGGACGTGATCGGCCTGAAAGGCGGCGCGCTGGCGATCCTGACCGCGCTCGAGCGCGCGTGGCGCGGCGGCTGACCTGCGCGGACCGCCGCCGGCTGCGCGCCTACGGCCGGGCGACGAGCGCCTGCACGAGCGACGGCGCGAGCGGCGAACCGAGGCCGGTCACGTAGTCGTAGCCGCCCGCGGCGGTGCAGATCGTGCCGCAGTTGCCGTTGGTGCCGGTCGTCACGTCGTGATAGTCGCTGCCGTACGCGGTTTTCCCGACCGCATACAACGCGTCGTACGTGCCGCTGAGGCGCGCCTTGCCGGCCGCCGCGCGCAGCGAATTCGCGATCGCGACGAGCGCCGACCATTGCGGCGCGCCCGCGCTCGTGCCGCCGACCTGGAACCAGCCCGCTTGCCGCTGATAGGTGACCGAGTCGTAGACCGCAAACCCGGTGGACGGATTCGCGTCGTAGCTGACGTCCGGCACCCCCCGCTTGCCCGCGACCGGAATCGGCCACGCGGACTGTCCGGCGGGCTCGGCTTCGCCGCTGCTCACGCCGCCGCCGCTGCCGCTCCAGGCCGCCTCGCCGACGTAGTTGCCATACGGATCGGTGGACAGCGTCGTGCCGCCGACCGCGACCACGTACGGCGATGCCGCCGGGTATTCGACGCCGGTGCCGCTGTCGCCGGACGACGCGACGAAGGTGACGCCCGGCGCGCCGAAGTGGCCGTCGAAGCTGGATTCGCCGCTGAACTCGTTGCCGCCGAAGCTCATCGACACGACCGACGCGCCGCGCTGCACCGCGACGTCGACCGCGGCCATCAGGTCGTTGAAGCTGGCCGACGCGGCTTCGACGAGCACGATCTTCGCCTTCGGCGCGATCGCGTGCACCCATTCGACGTCGAGGGCCATTTCGAGCGACCAGCCGGCGTCGCCGCGGGGCTTGCTGCCGCTTGCGTACACCTTCGTGAAGCAGCCGTTCGACGTGGTGCACGGCGGCAGCGAGAACGCGCTGCTGAACACGCCGAGATCGGATTCGATCCGCGGGTCGTCGTACGCGTCGACGATCGCGACGACCATGCCGTCGCCCTGGTTGGCGATCGCGTCGAAGCCGTACGCGTGGCGCGCGAGCGCGGGCGTGAGCCCGGAAACCGTGGCCGTGCTCGCGCGCGGCTTCGTGTGGAACGGCGGACGCGCAAACCCCTTCGGCGCGCGGTTGCCTTCGACGTAGGACGGCGGTCCGCCGCCGTCGGCGAACGCGACGGTCGACGCGAGCAGCGACGCGCACAGCGCCGGAATCAACATGGACGACAGGCGGATATTGTTCATTTTCGAGTCTCCATGTCGAATGGAGTGGATGGGTCGAATGAAGTCTAATAAATCGGCGGATTCAATTGCATGAAATATCGGCGAAATTCGGGAATGTCTGATAAGGGAAAATACGTGGATGGCCGATGAGAGAGGCCCCGTGCAGGGTTGAGGCGAGAATTCTCCAATCGGGTTCGCGTTTTTTTACGATCGATAATCGATTTATTAATTAATTAGTAATGTCCAGCGTAATGCGCGGGAAAAGAAGAATATCCGTCCGCGCGCCTGCAGGACGCATCGCTGCAGGCACCCGCGACATCGTTCGGCATGAGCCGATCCGGGCCGTCTGCATTGCCGGCGCGGCGCAAATCCGCATACAGTTCAGCGTGTCCTGCATGCGTCGCGCATCGGGCGTGGCGCCGCATTGTCAGCGAGGCATTTCCTTGTTCTATTCGATCGTCGCGATCTTCGTCGGCGCCGGGCTCGGCGCGCTGCTGCGCTGGTTCCTGAGCCTCGCGCTCAACGAATTCTTCCCCGAGGTGCCGCTCGGCACGCTCGCCGCGAACCTGATCGGCGGCTACGTGATCGGCGTCGCCGCCGTCGTGTTCACGATGCGCGCGGGATTGCCGCCCGAGTGGCGGCTGTTCGTGATCACCGGCTTCCTCGGCGGGCTGACGACGTTCTCGACGTATTCGGTCGAGGTGATGACGCACGCGCTGCAGGGCGAGTTCGGATGGGCGTTTGCGGTGGCTGCCCTACACTTGATGGGATCGTTCACGTTGACGGCCCTCGGCATGTGGACCGCCCGTGCGTGGCTTGCCGCGGCCTAGCATCGGAGGAGGCGATGGACAAGATTTTCTTGCGCTTCTACGTCCACGAGCAGCACCGCCTGCACTGGAAACCGCTGTGGGAATGGCTGCTCGAGGAAGGGCGGCGGATGGGCGTCGCGGGCGGGTCGGCGTTTCGCGCGATGGCGGGCTTCGGCGAGCACCGCGTGCTGCACGAGGACCGCTTCTTCGAGCTGCAGGGGTCGCTGACGATCGAGGTCGAGTTCATCGTCACCGACGACGAGGCGCGGCGCCTGCTCGAGCGGCTCGGCCAGGAGAAAGTGCGGGTGTGCTACGCGATGATTCCGGCGCGCTTCGGCGTGATCGACACGCTCGGCGCGCCGGCGGCGCAGGGGCGGGCTGGCGGGCGTTAGATGCTGAACAGCATGAGCGCCGCGGCGGCGCGCGACACGATCATCAGCAGCACCTGCACGATCACGAACAGCAGGATCGGCGACAGGTCGAGGCCGCCGAGATTCGGGATCACGCGGCGCAGCGGATTGAGGAACGGCGCGGTCAGCTGGTAGAGGATCGGCATCGCAGGCGAGCGCGGGTTCAGCCACGACACCAGCGCCATCAGGATCGTCATCCAGATCACGAGATAGAGCACCCACTCCACGACGTGGAGCAGCGCGGCGACGACGATCGTCGGAATCAGCCCGAGCGGGTCGACGCCCGCGATCACGACCAACAGCACCACGTAGACGAGCGCCGTCAGCATCGCGGCGACGATGCTCGCCCAGTCGATCCCGCGCACGCCGGCGATCACGCGGCGCAGCGGCAGCACCAGCCAGTTGGTCGCCTGCAGCACGGCCTGCGTGACGGGGTTGTACGGCGGCACGCGCACGGCTTGCATCCAGACGCGCAGGATCAGCGCGGCGCCGAACAGCGTGAAGAGGGTATTGAGCAGAAAACGGGCGATCTCGCCGAACATCGTTGGCTTCCTTTTCCTTTTTATACAGTCGGGTAGCGTGCGGCCGCCAACGCCGGATGGCGGCGCATCGGCCGACACCTTATCACGCCTCGTCTTGCGAGGGGGAGGGACGCGTCGCCGCGCGCGCGAGCGACGCTTCCACGGCATTCGCGAGCGCCGGCAGGGCCGCGGGCGGGGCCGCGCGCTTCGCGGCGAGCGCGACGGCGCGGCGGGTCAGCAGCGCGTAGAGCGTCGCGTGATCGCCGCCGCACGCCTCCAGCAGCGCGAGCTGGCGTTCGACGATGCCGGTGTCGCCGCGCGACACGGGGCCCGAGAGCGCATTCGACAGACCCTTGTCGCGCGCGGTCTCGATCGTGCCGGCCAGCATCGGCAGCAGCGCGCGCAGCGCGGCGTCTTCGTCGAAGCCGAGCGAGCGCCACAGCTCGACTGCTTCGGCGAGCCCGCACAGCGCGAAGCTCGCCGCATAGTGCGCGGCCGCGTGGTAAAGCATCCGGCCGCCCGCCGGGATCGACAGCGGATGGCAGCCGAGCGCGGCCGCGAGACGCACGAGCGTCGCGTGCAGCGCGCCGTCGGCCTCGATCGTCACCGAGCAGCCGTCGATGCGGGTCAGGTCGGCGTCGCCGCCGCCGAACAGGTACAGCGGATGGAAGCCGCCCGTCGCCGCGCCTTGCCGTTTTGCCGGATCCAGCAGGTCGATGTCCGACGCACCGCTGCAATGCACGAGCGCCTGCCGCGCGGCGCGCGATGCATCGAAGCGCAGGCTCGCGGCGCTCGCCGCGAGATGGTCGTCGGGGACGGTCAGGAAGATCAGGTCGGCCGCGTCGACGACCTCCTGCGGCGTCGCGACCGCGCGGCAGCCGTCGAGGCGCTCGACGAGCGCGGCGGCGGACGCCTGCGTACGGCTCGCCACCGCGACGACGGGAAAGCCGGCCCGCGCGAAACGCTGCGCGACGCAGCGCGCGAGGCGGCCGGCGCCGACGAAGCCGAGACGGGGCGTGACGGGGAGGGACATGGCGGTCGACGAGGCAAAAAACGGGAAGCCGTCAGTATCGCAGGAATGGTGACGCGGTCGCGGCAGCCGCGGTTCAGCGCCACGCCGTGATCCGGCCCCGCGCGACGGCTTCGCGAACTGTCGGGCTCTTGTCTCAAATTTGTAATTGTTGATTACGACGCGTCGCACGCGGCGCGCACGGCGATCGGTAAGACTGACCTGACGAAACCGCTTCCGCTGTCCGGTCCGACGGATTGCCGCGATCCGCGGCGGCCCCGGGCGGCCCGTCGCGCCGCGTGGCGCGGGGCCCGCGCGGGGGCGCGATTGCAATTTGCAACAAATGCCCGACACGGGGATTCCGGGTTTTCGCTACATTGCTTGCATGCGACGCGCATGCCTGCCGTTGCCGACAGGAGCGCCTGAAATGATCGCTCCAGCAGGAGAATCGAAGTGAAAAAGCTCGTTCCGTTCATCGCCGCCGCCGCGCTGGGCCTGGGTGCCGCAAGCGCCGCGCAGGCCCACGTGTCGATCGGGGTCGGCATCGGGATTCCGGTCGCGCCCGCGTATCCGGTCTATGCGGCGCCGCCGCCCGTCTATTACGCGCCGCCGCCGCCTGTCTACTACGCACCGCCGCCAGTCTACTATCCGCCGCCCGCCGTGGTCGTCGGCGGCTACGGTGGCGGCTACTATGGTCGCCCGTACTGGCGTCATCACGGCTACTACGGCCACGGCTACTGGCGTCGCTGATTGATTCCCGCGCGGCTTGACCGCGCGTGGCGAACGGCGCAGCGTCTCGTGACAGGGCGCTGCGCCGTTTTTTGCTGGCGCGGCGCGCGGGCGACCGGCAAAACGGGGACAATGCAAATTCCGTCAACTTGCCGATGTGCCCGAATCCGATGTCCGTCCTGCCCGCTCCCACCTTCGACGATGTCACCGATGCCGCCGCCCGTCTCGCCGGCGCCGCCCACCGCACCCCCGTCCTGACCTCCCGCACCGCCGACGCGCGCACCGGCGCGACGATCTTCTTCAAGTGCGAGAACTTCCAGCGGATGGGCGCGTTCAAGTTCCGCGGCGCATACAACGCGATCGCCCATTTCGATGCCGAGCAGCGCAAGGCCGGCGTCATCACGTACTCGTCGGGCAACCACGCGCAGGCGATCGCGCTCGCGGCCAGGCTCGCCGGCATCCGCGCGACGATCGTGATGCCGCACGACGCGCCCGCGGCGAAGCTGGAGGCAACCCGCGGCTACGGCGGCGAGGTGATCACCTACGACCGCTACACGGAGAGCCGCGAGGAAATCGGCGCACGGCTCGCGCAGGAACGCGGGATGACGCTGGTTCCGCCGTACGACCACCCGCACGTGATCGCGGGGCAGGGCACGGCGGCGAAGGAGCTGATCGAGGAAACCGGGCCGCTCGACCTGCTCGTCGTGTGCCTCGGCGGGGGCGGGCTGCTCGCGGGCAGCGCGCTGTCGGCCGCCGCGCTGTCGCCGGATTGCCGGGTCGTCGGCGTCGAGCCGGAAGCCGGCAACGACGGCCAGCAGTCGCTCGCGCGCGGCGAGGTCGTGCACATCGCCACGCCGCGCACGATCGCGGACGGCGCGGCGTCGACCCACCTCGGCGCCTGCAACTTCCCGATCATCCGGCGGCTCGTCGAGCAGATCGTCACGGTCAGCGACGCGCAGCTCGTCGAGACGATGCGTTTCTTCGCGGAGCGGATGAAGATGGTCGTCGAGCCGACCGGCTGTCTCGCCGCCGCCGCGGTGCTCGACGGTGTGCTGCCGGTCGAGGGAAAGCGGGTCGGCGTGCTGGTGAGCGGCGGCAACGTCGATCTCGCGCGCTACGCCGAGCTGCTGCGCGGCTGAGCGCGGTTGCCCGGGCAGGGCGCGCGTTGCGCGCGCCCGCTCAGACCGCGTGTGCGATCAGGTCGCGATAGCCGCCGACGATCACGCTGTACGAGAAATACGCGAACAGCAGCGCCGACGCGATATGGCAGGCGCGCATCAGCCCCGCGCCCGCGCGCTTGCGGCCCTGGCTCGCGAGCGTGCACATGAAGAGGGTCCACGCGAGGCCGCCGAGGAAGAAGCCGGACAGGAACACCGACGCGGTCGCCGGCGTGGTCGCGCCGGCTTTCGCGATCAGCGCGCCGCCGACCGCCGCGAACCACAGGATCGCGCTCGGCGACGACATCGCGAGCAGCATCCCGCGCATGAAGCTGCGCCGCGCGCTCGCGCGGGGCGGCGCGGCTGCGTCCGCGCCGTCGTCGTCAGGCGCCTTGGCCGGCGCCAGCGCTTCGCGCGCCATCTTCCACGTCAGGAACAGCAGCACCGCGCCGCCGCCGATCCACACCACCCAGCGCACCGCGTCGAACTGCAGCAGCACGGCCATCCCGGCGAGCGCGAGCGCCGCGTAGACGAGATCGCCGATGCACGAGCCTACGCCGAGCCAGAAGCCCGGCCGGAAGCCGTGCGACAGCGTGAGCGACAGCATCGCGACGTTGACGAGGCCGATGTCGAGACACAGCGACAGCGACAGGAAGAATCCGTCGGACAGCATCGAGGCGGATGGAAAGCTCATCGTCGTTGTTCTTGTTGCGATTCTCGGAATGGCGGGAGTCGGGCGGCGCGCGGCCTCACAGGCCGAGGTCGCGCCAGATCCGATCGACGCGCGTCTTCACGGCAGCGTCCATCTCGATCGGGCGGCCCCATTCGCGGGTCGTCTCGCCGGGCCACTTGTTGGTCGCGTCGAGCCCCATCTTCGAGCCGAGGCCGGCGACGGGCGACGCGAAATCCAGGTAGTCGATCGGCGTGCTGTCGACCATCACGGTGTCGCGCACCGGATCGACGCGCGTCGTGATCGCCCAGATCACTTCCTTCCAGTCGCGCACGTTCACGTCCTCGTCGACGACGACGATGAACTTCGTATACATGAACTGGCGCAGGAAGCTCCAGACGCCGAACATCACGCGCTTCGCATGGCCCGCGTAGCTCTTCTTCATCTGGACGATGGCCATCCGGTAGCTGCAGCCCTCGGGTGGCAGGTAGAAGTCGGTGATCTCCGGGAACTGCTTCTGCAGCAGCGGCACGAACACCTCGTTGAGCGCGACGCCGAGCACCGCGGGCTCATCAGGCGGCTTGCCGGTGTAGGTCGAGTGATAGAGCGCGTCGCGGCGCATCGTGATGCGCTCGACGGTGAACACCGGGAACCACTCCTGCTCGTTGTAATAGCCGGTGTGGTCGCCGTACGGCCCTTCGAGCGCGTGCTCGTAAGCGGCGGATGCGGCGTTCGCCGGACGCGGCGGCGCGCCGGCGGGGGCGGGCTCGGGCGCGCCGTCCTGCGGGTAGATGAAGCCCTCGAGCACGATCTCCGCGCGCGCGGGCACCTGCAGCGTGTCGACGCCGGGCGTCAGGCACTTCGCGAGCTCGGTGCGGCTGCCGCGCAGCAGGCCCGCGAACTGGTACTCCGACAGCGAGTCGGGCACGGGCGTGACCGCGCCGAGCGTCGTGGCGGGGTCCGCGCCGAGCACGACGGCGACCGGATACGGCTTGCCGGGGTTGCGCAGCGCGAATTCGCGGAAGTCGAGCGCGCCGCCGCGATGCGCGAGCCAGCGCATGATCAGCTTGTTGCGGCCGATCAGCTGCTGCCGGTAGATGCCGAGGTTCTGGCGCGGCTTGTTCGGCCCGCGCGTGACCGTCAGGCCCCACGTGACGAGCGGGCCCGCATCGCCCGGCCAGCAGGTCTGGATCGGCAGCTTGGCGAGGTCGACGTCGTTGCCTTCCCAGACGATCTCCTGGCACGGCGGCGACGACACCGTCTTCGGCGCCATGTCCCACACGGCCTTCGCGAGCGACAGCAGCTTGCCGGCATCCTTCAGGCTGCGCGGCGGATCCGGCTCCTTCAGCGCGGACAGCAGGCGCCCGAGGTCGCGCAGCGACGCGAGCGCGGCCTCGTCGCCCGCGTCGACGCCCATGCCGAGCGCGACGCGCCGCGGCGTGCCGAACAGGTTGCCGAGCACCGGGAACGCGTAGCCGGGCGGCGCATCGAACAGCAGCGCGGGGCCGCCGGCGCGCAGCACGCGGTCGCACAGCTCGGTCATTTCGAGTACGGGCGACACCGGCTGCGTGATGCGCCGCAGTTCGCCGAGCGCCTCGAGGCGCTGGATGAAATCGCGTAAGTCTTTGTATTTCATGAATAAGGTCCGGGCCGCCCGCACGGCGGGCGGCGATGGGCGGGCGCAGCGGCCGGCTGCGGCCCCGAATCGACCGACGATTTTACCCGGCCGGCCGCGCGGCTGCCCGGCCGAGAAAAAAGTCGATGGGGCGCAAACCCCCTACGGCAAGGGGCTCGCGCTTCTGAAGGGGGCTGCATAATTACTTTTTGTTATGATTTAGATGTTTTATAGTGTTGACGATCTATAAAACCCTGTTAGAATCCGCTGACATTGGTTGCAGGGTACAAGGCTTCAAGCCGCCAATCACCGATCCTTTGACGCAGCGCGTCACCGTCTGCCGAAACCTGCACGGCTTGCCGACGGTTCTAGTCGTAGTCACAGCCAGCGCCACCTGACGCTGGTTTTTTGCGTGAGTGCCACCGCATTTGCCCGCCTTGAGAAAAGGCGCCGGCCCTGTTCTGCCGTGGCCTCGAACGGTACTTATACCGTTTCTCCGATGCCTGCCGTCCAAACCAAGACGTGCGGCGTCGTGATTCCGCGGTCCATTCTGTCTCGCTATCGAGCTGAGCGAGCCGCACGAATCATGTTCATGGGAGATCTGAATGAACGCTTGGTTATCGTGGCGTCCCAGTGAGCAGCATGCACAAATCGTGCGCGATATGCTGCGTCGCGGGACGCGTGTCAGTCACCACTTATTCAGCGTCGTAGGCTGTCTCGCCGTCGCGATTGCGCTTGCCCTCTGGCTGCTGCCAACCGCGCGCGGCACGCTCGCTGCGAAGCTGATGCCGGTCGTATCCGCGGCCGTGCAGGCTGGTCCGGCGCGCTTGCTGACCGGCCATCCGCTGCCGAATTTCGCGCCGGCCGGCGCGCAGGCGCAGCAGGACGACGGTCCGGAAACCGACGCGCTGGCGGTCGGTCTCGACGTCGCGTCGGACGCCGTCGCGCAGAACGACGCGGGCGATGCGTCCCGCAACAGCCCGTCGCCCGTTACGCTCGCGAAGCTGATCCCGGCCCAGCGCGTCGCCGCCGATGCGCGCGACGACCGCTCGCTCGCGTCGAACCGCCAGCAGGCGCTCGTCGCCACCTACCTGTCGCGCCGCTACCGGGTCGCGCAGGAGCCGGTTGGCCAGCTCGTGAAGGCCGCGTTCCAGACCGGCCACGACATCGGTCTCGATCCGCTGCTGCTGCTGTCCGTGATGGCGATCGAATCGGGCTTCAATCCGTATGCGGAGAGCGGCGTCGGCGCGAAGGGCCTGATGCAGGTGATGTCGAAGGTCCATTCCGACAAGTTCGAGTATTTCGGCGGCACCGACACCGCGCTGCAGCCGCTTGCCAACCTGCAGGTTGGCGCGCTCGTGCTGAAGGACTGCATCGCGCGCGGCGGCTCGCTCGCGACCGGCCTGCGCATGTACAACGGTTCGACGAACCCCGAGGACAACGGCTACGGCTCGAAGGTGATGGCCGAGCGCGGACGCCTGCGCGACGTGGCGCGCGGCCGCAGCGTGTCGGTCAATGCGCCGCAGGCGCCGGCAAAGCCGATCGTCACCGCCGCGGTGACGGCGGCGGCGGCAGGCGGCGCGAAGCGCGTCCACGCGACGCTTGAGACGGCCCAGCCGATGACGGCGAAGACGGCCGCGCCGAAGGCGCCGCAGCAGGACGATGCAAGCGTCGACACCGCGAAGCAGCCGCGCGGCGATCACTCGGAGCTGGGCGCGTAACGCGCGCAGCATTCCCGCCGGAAACGAAAAAGCACCCCCGTGGGTGCTTTTTTCGTTTCTGCGCCGGCTGAACGGCTGGTTTCGCGGCGGGGTTCGCCGTGACGCGCGCCGCCACGCTTCGGCGCGCGCCCGCGCGGCGATGTGCGCGGACGGTCAGCGCAGCCGGAACAGCGTCGCGAGCCGCTCGACCGCCTCTTCGAGGCGCGAGTAGGCGGTCGCATAAGACAGCCGGATATAGTCGCGCGGCGCATGTACGCCGAAGTCCATGCCCGGCACGAGCACGACGCCGGCGTCGTGCAGCATTGCCTGCGTGAGCGCCGCGCTGTCGCCGGCCGCCGGATGCGCGACGCCGCCGCAGCGTGCGTATACATAGAACGCGCCGTCCGGCATCACGGGCACCGTGAAGCCGAGCTGCCCGAGCGCCGGCGCGATGAAGTCGCGGCGCCGCTTGAACTCGAGGCGGCGCGCTTCGTAGATGTCGAGCGTGGCCGGCTCGAAGCATGCGAGCGCCGCATGCTGCGCGAGCGCGGACGGGCAGATGAACAGGTTCTGCGCGAGCTTCTCGAACGTGCCGACGAGCGCCGGCGGGACGACCAGCCAGCCGAGCCGCCAGCCGGTCATGCTGAAGTACTTCGAGAAGCTGTTGACGGTGACCACGTCGTCGCCGAACGACAGCGCCGACACGGGCGGCGCATCGTAGCTGAGCCCCTGGTAGATCTCGTCGACGATCGTGAAGCCGCCGCGGGCGCGCACCGCCTCGACGATCCGCTTCATCTCGTCGGGCTCGAGCGACGTGCCGGTCGGGTTCGACGGCGACGCGAGCAGCACGCCGCGCGTCCGGTCGCCCCATAGCCGCCGGACGTCGTTCGCGGTGAGCTGGAAGCGCGCGGCCGGGCCGCTCGGCACGAGCACCGCGCGGCCTTCGGCCGCCGCGACGAAGTGCCGGTTGCACGGATACGACGGGTCGGGCATCAGCACCTCGTCGTCGCGGCCGACGAGCGCGAGGCACGCGAGCAAGAGCGCGGCGGATGCGCCGGCGGTCACGACGATCCGCTCGGGGCTGACGGTGATGCCGTACGCGCGCGCGTAGTGCGCGGCGATCGCCTCGCGCAGCGGCGCGATGCCGAGCGCGCTCGTATATTGCGTGACGCCCCGGCGCAGCGCCGCGGCGGCCGCCTCGACAACCGGCTCCGGCGCGGTGAAGTCCGGCTCGCCGATGCCCATGTGAATGATGTCGCGACCGGCGGCTTCGAGCCGCTGCGCCTCTTTCATCAGTTCCATCACGTAGAACGGCTGGATCGCGTCGACACGCGCTGCGAGCGTGACGAGCGAATCGGCGGTGGTATTCATCGGCGGGTCGGGGAGGGGAGCGATAAAAAAAACGGGCGCATGCGCGCCCGTCGGAGGATCAGCCGTTGCGGCGCGCCTGCGTTTCGGCGGGGCGCAGCTGCGCGGCGAGCTTGTCGAGCACGCCGTTCACGTACTTGTAGCCGTCGGAGCCGCCGAACGTCTTGGTCAGCTCGACCGCTTCGTTGATGATCACGCGGTATGGCGTTTCGACGTGGTGCGTGAGCTCGAACGTCGCGATCAGCAGCACCGCCCGTTCGATCGGGGAAAGCTGGTCGATCGGACGGTCGAGGCACGGCGTGAGCGCTTCCGCGAGCGTCGCGTGCTCACGGATCACGCCGTGCAGGATTGCGTCGAGCAGGTCCTTGTCGGCCTTGTCGTAACCCAGCGCGCCGCGCAGTTGCGCGTCGATCTCGCCTGAAGACGCGTTCGACAGCAGCCACTGATACAGGCCTTGCGTCGCCAGCTCGCGCGATTGTCGGCGGGCGCTCTTCTTCATGCGCGCTCCTCTTCGTCGTCTTCGTCCTCTTCTTCGTCTTCCTCGTCGCCGAGCTGGTCGAGCGCCATCGTCAGATTGGCCATCTCGACCGCGACGCGCGCCGCGTCACGACCCTTTTCGGTCATGCGCGCGACGGCCTGCTCGTCGGTGTCGGTCGTCAGCACCGCGTTCGCGATCGGCAGGTTGAAGTCGAGGCCGATGCGGGTGATGCCCGCGCCGCTCTCGTTCGACACGAGTTCGAAATGGTAGGTCTCGCCGCGGATCACCGCGCCGAGCGCGATCAGCGCGTCGAACTGGCCGCTTTCCGCGAGCTTCTGCAGCGCGAGCGGGATTTCGAGCGCGCCCGGCACCGACACCAGCAGCACGTCTTCGCCGGAGACGCCGAGGCGCTCCAGCTCTTCGACGCACGCATCGGCGAGGCCGTTGCACACGGGCTCGTTGAAGCGGGATTGCACGATGCCGATACGCAGGCCGTCGCCTTCGAGATTCGGTTGGTATTGTCCGATTTCCATGATCTTTGTCCGTGGTGTGGATAAGCGGTTATAAGGCGAAAATGCCGTGACGGGTTACGCGTGCGGCGCCGAGCCGCAGGCCTTGGCTTCGCCGCCGGGCATCGGCACGAAGCCCGTGACTTCGAGGCCGTAGCCGGACATGCTGCCCAGCTTGCGCGGATTCGACAGCACCTGCATCTTGCCGACGCCGACATCGCGCAGGATCTGCGCGCCGATGCCGAACGTCTTGAAATCGACCGGCCGGCGCTTCAGCGCCGCGGCCCTCTCTTCCTCGTCGAACGCCTTGAAGACGTCGACCAGATGTTCCTTCGTGTCGCCGCAGTTGAGCAGCACGATCACGCCGTGGTCGCGCTGCGCGATCTCGCGCATCGCGGCGTCGAGCGTCCACGAGTGCGTCGAGGTGCCGGTCTCGAGCAGGTCGAGCACCGACAGCGGCTCGTGCACGCGCACCGGCGTGTCGACGTCCGGCGACGGCGTGCCGCGCACCAGCGCGATGTGCGGCGAGCCGGTCGGCTGGTCGCGGTACAGCACCGCGCGGAACGTGCCGTGCGCGGTGTGCATCGTGCGCTCGGCGACGCGCTCGATGATCGACTCGGTGCGGCTGCGGTAGTGGATCAGGTCGGCGATCGTGCCGATCTTCAGCCCGTGTTCCTTCGCGAACTCGATCAGGTCGGGCAGGCGGGCCATCGTCCCGTCGTCCTTGATGATCTCGCAGATCACCGCGGCGGGCGTGAGGCCCGCGAGCGCGGTGAAATCGCAGCCGGCCTCGGTATGGCCCGCGCGCACGAGCACGCCGCCCGGCTGCGCCATGATCGGGAACACGTGGCCCGGCTGCACGATATGCTCGGGGCGCACGTCGTGCGCGACCGCCGTGGCGATCGTATGCGCGCGGTCGGCCGCCGAGATGCCGGTCGTCACGCCTTCGGCCGCTTCGATGCTGACCGTGAACGCGGTGCCGTACTGCGTGCCGTTGCGGTACGTCATCAGCGGCAGGTGCAGCTGCTTGCAGCGTTCCTGCGTCAACGTCAGACAAATCAGGCCGCGGCCGTACCTGGCCATGAAGTTGATCGCTTCCGGCGTCACGAATTCGGCGGCGATCACCAGATCGCCTTCGTTTTCGCGGTCTTCTTCGTCGACCAGGATCACCATCCGGCCGGCTTTCAGCTCGGCGATGATGTCGGGCGTGGAGGCGAGCGTCATAAGGGGGCGAGAAAGAGGAAAGTGCGTATTTTACGCCAGCCGGACCGGGTTTCGGCTGGCGCGGGCGGCGCCGGCCGCAGGGCCGGTCCGGCACGGCCACAGCGCCGCCCGGACAAGCGGCCGGGGCGCGTCACATGCGGCCGTCGCGGCCGCCGAGGAAATCGAGCTTGCCGAGCTCGACACCGTTGTGACGCAGGATGTCATACGCGGTCGTCACGTGGAAGAAGAAGTTGGGCAGCACGAAATTCAGCAGGTACGACTGGCCCGAGAATTCGAGCGGGCCGACGCGCATCTTGAGCACGATCTCGCGCGTTTCCGAGCCGTCGATCTGCGCCGCGTCGAAGCCGTTCAGGTAGTCGATCGTCTTCTGCAGGCGCGCGTGCAGTTCGTCGAACGTCTGCTCGACGTCGGGGTAGCTCGGGATCTCGGCGCCCGCGAGCCGCGCGGCGCAGCCCTTCGCGGTGTCGGTCGCGATGTAGACCTGGCGCGCGAGCGGCGCCATGTCCGGAAACAGCCGGGCGCCGATCAGCACCGACGGATCGATCTGCTTTTCGGCCGCGTGCGCCTGGGCTTTGCCGAGGACATGCTGCAGGTTGGTCAGGCCGCGGATCAGGACAGGCACCGAGGCCTGATACATCGAAATGGACATGGGCGTTTCCTCGAAAGGGACGATCGTGCGCGCGCCGGCGCGTGATAGGTGTGGTGCAGAGAAGCGGTGCAATGGCCGCTGCAGCATCATAGCGCGGCGGCATCGCGCGTGCGCGACGCTGGCCGAACGGACAGGGCCGCGTCGCGCAATCCCGATGCCGCGGCGGTTCAGGTCGACTGCAGCCAGTCGATCCGCTGCCGATGGCCGTCCGCGATGTTGGCGGGCGACAGCGGCACATGATCCTGGCCCCAGTAGCGGACGAGGCGGACCGTGCGTTTCAGCCTGGTCAGCGCGGCGAACATCCGCTCGCTCTGTTCGAGCGGCACGTAGTCCGCATCGCCGTGAAGGAGCAGCAGCGGGGCCGTGATCCGGTCCGCGTGCGCGATCGGGCTGATCGCCCGATACGCGTCGGCCGCGGCCCATGGCGGCGCGTCGATGCCCCAGCTGTTGTCGCACAGCGTCTTGCCGACGAGCTCGAATCGTTCGCGCCGGCCGCTCCCCGTGGTTTCGTAGCGGGTGCGCGGGTCCAGCGACGTGTAGAGCGCGGCCGGGTCGCTGATGCCGGCCGATGCGATGCCGGAACGGAACATCGACGTGTGCGCGAGCAGCATCATCGCCGCCCAGCCGCCGAGGCTCTGGCCGTACACGTGAAGCCGGGCGGGATCCGCGTAGCCCGCGTCGACGGCGGCGTTCACGGCCGCGCGGACGTCGTCGGCCATGAGGTCGGCGATGGCCGGCGGCGAGGCCTTCAGCGAATCCGTCATGCTGACCTCGATGACGGCGTAGCCGTGCGCCGCGAGCAACTGGAAATTGAACGGCGCCGGGCAACTGATGTCGTGAAGCGTGCGCCGGCGGCCTTTGACTTCCGAGCCGGGGTAGATCCATACGACCGCCGGCACCGGCGTGCCGGAGAAATCCGGCGGCAGCAGGACGTCGACGAGCCGGTCCTGGCCCGGCGCCGGGCCGCGGCAGGCCAGCCGGCGCGTCTCGCCGGCCCGGATGTCGCGAAACCAGCGATTGGTCTCGAAGACGATCGTCGGTTCAGGCGAGTCCGGGGTGCGGACCAGCAGACGGGTCGCGTCGGCGTCCTGCGCGATGAACGCGGCGTAGCGCCCGCTTTCGTCGACGGCCACGCGTTCCCATTCCGGGTGGTCGTTCGCGCGGGCGCGGGCGCCGGCGGGATCCGGCGGCGCCGGCGGGTTTGCTTCGCGCGCTGCGCGCAGACGCTCGGTCTCGACGCGTTCGTCATCCGACAGCGCGCGGAGCGTGTGCGCTTCGATGTCGAACAGACGCCACTCGGGGGGCGGCTCCTGCGGCGCATCGAACGACGCGCTGTCCAGGACGTCGGCGGTCGGCCGCAGGCCGCGCGAGGATTCCGCCCAACGGGCCGCCGCGTGATCGAACAGGCGGCGCTGCAGGTGCGAGACGACCGGGGTTTCACCGTCGGCGAGAAGCGGCATCGCGACGCGGTTGCGGTCCAGCCAGAGGAACGACCCGTCGACGGTGAAGACCGTGATGTCGACGCTTTGCGATGCCGTCATCGGCGTCACGCGTCCCGTCGCCGCTTCGATGAGCACGGGCGTGATCGCGCAATCATCGGTCGATGCGCTGGCCGCCGCGATGAAACGTCCGTCCGGCGACCAGGAAGGCGCGAAGCACGCTTGCCCCTGTTCCGCGTTGCCGGCCAGGCGGCGTCCGGTGCGGCGGGTGAGGTCGAAGAGATGGAGCTCGGCCCGATCCAGCCCGCCGAGAAATTGCCGGTCGAAGCGGACGCCGCTGCGAAGCGAACGGATGACGGCGAAGCAGACTGCGGTGCGATCGGGAGAGAACGCGCAGGCCTTGCCGTAGTACTGCGGGAATTCGTCGATCGACAGCAGGTCGTCGACGGTGAATTTGCGCCGTTCATCATCGCGCCCGGCGAGCGTGGTATTGGTGGGACTGTCCGTCATGCGTGCGCCTCGTCTTTGTTATGAGGAATTCGCATAGACCGGGTGAGCGTCCACCGGGTTCCGGCGCGACGCGGTGGGACGCATGGCGTGCCGGCAGAGCGTGCAGGCCGGGGCGCTCCGGCGCGCTGTCGACAGGCGCGCGCCGGAGCAGGGCGATCAGTCCTGCGGCGTGCTTGCCGAAGGCGACGTCGACAGCATCCGTTCGACATAGCGCGCGATCATGTCGATTTCGAGATTCACCTGGCTGCCTGCCTTCAGGTGACGCAGCGTCGTCACCTCGACCGTATGCGGAATCAGGTTGATCGAGAACTCGCAGCCGTCGGCGCGGTCCGCAACCGAGTTCACGGTCAGGCTTACGCCGTTCACCGTGATCGAACCCTTGTACGCGAGATAGCGGCCGAGCTTGCGCGGCGCGACGATGCGCAGCTCGTGCGACTCGCCGACCGGCGCGAAGTGCGAGACCGTGCCGAGCCCGTCCACGTGGCCCGACACGATGTGCCCGCCGAGCCGGTCGTGCGCGCGCAGCGCTTTCTCGAGATTGACGTCGCCCGGCTCCGCAAGGCCGACCGTGAGGTTCAGGCTCTCGCGCGACACTTCGACGTCGAACGCGTCGGCAGTCTTCTCGATCACCGTCATGCACGCGCCCTGGATCGCGATGCTGTCGCCGAGCGCGACGTCGGCGAGATCGAGCCCGCCGGCTTTCACGGTCAGGCGCACGCCCGCGTCCGGCGACGCGCCCAGCGGCTTGATCGATTCAATGCGGCCGACTGCCGCGACAATTCCGGTAAACATCGTGACGATTCCGTTCAATGAGAGGCGGTGGGCGGCGCGAAGCGCGCCAGGATCCGCAGATCGTCGCCGATCCGCTCGATGCCGTGAAACGTGAGCCGCGCGCGCGCGTCGAGGCTTGCCGGCGCGGCGAGGTCGAACATGCCGGCCGCGTCGGCGCCGAGCAGGCTCGGCGCGAGGTAGACCAGCAGTTCGTCGACGCAGTGTTCGCGCAGCAGCGAGCCGTTCAGCTTGTGGCCCGCCTCGACGTGCAGCTCGTTGATGCCGCGTGCGCCGAGCGCCGTCAGCATGCCCGGCAGGTCGACCTTGCCGTGCGCGTTCGGCAGCGGCACGATTTCCGCGCCGCGCGCCTTCAGCGCCGCCGCGCGCGCAACGCCCGCTTCGTCGAGCCGGCCGCAGAAGATCAGGAGCGGCGCGCCTTCGAGCAGACGCGCGTCGAGCGGCAGCTCGAGCCGGCTGTCGACCAGCACGCGCCGCGGCTGGCGCGGCGTGTCGATGCCGCGCACGGTCAGCTGCGGGTTGTCCTCGCGCACGGTGCCGATGCCGGTGAGGATCGCGCACGCGCGCGCGCGCCATGCGTGGCCGTCGAGCCGCGCGTCGTCGCCGGTGATCCACTGGCTCTCGCCGGACGGCAGCGCGGTGCGGCCGTCGAGCGACGCGGCGGTCTTCATCCGCACCCACGGGCGGCCGCGCGTCATCCGCGACACGAAGCCGATGTTGAGCTCGCTCGCTTCATGCGCGAGCAGCCCGCAGCGCACGTCGATGCCCGCGTCGCGCAGCATCCCGAGGCCGCGCCCCGATACCTGCGGATTCGGGTCTTCCATCGCCGCGACGACCTTCGCGACGCGCGCGTCGATCAGCGCGTTCGCGCACGGCGGCGTGCGGCCGAAATGGCTGCACGGCTCGAGCGTCACGTAGACGGTCGAGCCCGCGACATCGTGGCCGCGCGAACGCGCATCCTTCAGCGCCTGCACTTCCGCGTGATCCTGGCCGGCCGGCTGCGTGAAGCCTTCGCCGATCACGTTGCCGTCCTTGACGATTACGCAGCCGACGCGCGGGTTCGGCGTCGTCGTATACATGCCGCGCGCCGCGAGCGCGAGCGCGCGCTGCATGTGGGCGAAATCGGTATCCGAGAACATCCGCGCGGCCCCGGGTTACGCGGCCGCCAGCGCGGCGAACGCGCGGCGCGCGGCGGCGAGCGTCGCGTCGATCACCGCGTCGTCGTGCGTGCTCGACACGAAGCCGGCTTCATATGCGGACGGCGCGAAGTAGACGCCCTCGTCGAGCATCAGGTGGAAGAAGCGGTTGAAGCGCTCGATGTTGCTCTGCGTGACTTCGGCGAAGCTCGCCGGCACGCGCTCGGCGAAGTAGAGGCCGAACATCGCGCCGATCGAATCGGCCGCGAACGGCACGCCGGCCGCGCGCGCCTCGGCGGCAAGGCCGTCGGCGAGGCGTTTCGTCTGCGCGGTCAGCGCGTCGTAGAAGCCGGGCGCCTGGATCAGCTGCAGCGTCTTCAGGCCCGCGGCGACCGCGATCGGGTTACCCGACAGCGTGCCCGCCTGGTAGACGCCGCCGAGCGGCGCGAGGTGGGCCATGATGTCGCGGCGGCCGCCGAACGCGGCGGCCGGCATCCCGCCGCCGATCACCTTGCCGAGGCAGGTGAGGTCGGCCGTGATCCCGTAGTACGCCTGCGCGCCGCCGAGCGCGACGCGAAAGCCGCACATCACTTCGTCGAAGATCAGCACCGCGCCGTGCTTCGTGCACAGCGCGCGCAGCGCATTGAGGAATTCCGGCGTGCCGCGCACGAGGTTCATGTTGCCGGCGACCGGCTCGACGATCACCGCGGCGATCTCGTCGCCGAACGCGGCGAACGCTTCCTCGAGCTTGGCGACGTTGTTGTATTCGAGCACGGTCGTGTGCTTCGCGATGTCGGCGGGCACGCCGGCCGACGTCGGGTTGCCGAACGTCAGGAGGCCCGAGCCGGCCTTCACGAGCAGGCTGTCCGCGTGGCCGTGGTAGCAGCCCTCGAACTTGACGATGCGGCTGCGGCCCGTGAAGCCGCGCGCGAGGCGCAGCGCGCTCATCGTCGCCTCGGTGCCGCTCGACACCATCCGCACCTGCTCGATCGACGGCACGAGCTTGCAGATTTCCTCGGCGATCTCGATCTCGGCTTCGGTCGGCGCGCCGAACGAGAAGCCGTCGGCAAGCACCTTCTGCACGGCCGCGAGCACTTCCGGATGGACGTGGCCGACGATCATCGGGCCCCACGAGCCGATGTAGTCGATGTACTGCTTGCCGTCGGCATCCCAGAAGTACGGGCCTTGCGCGCGCGACACGAAGCGCGGCGTGCCGCCGACCGAGCGGAACGCGCGGACCGGCGAGTTGACGCCGCCGGGAATGGTTTGCTGCGCGCGTTCGAAGAGGATCTGATTGTTGGACATGAGCGAAACCTGCGAGAGAGCGGCGCGGGCGGGCCTGTGCACGGGCCGCGGCGCCTGGGCGGAACGATCGTCTGATTGTACCGGAGACGCGCGCGGCGAGCCGGCGGGCGGGATGCGGCCATTCGGCGCGTGGGGGATTGGGGCGGTTCGGGGCAGGCCCTAGCGCGGCGGCTTGCGCTTGCCGGTCAGCTCGGCCCAGCGCTTCTCGAGCGGGCCTTCGACCATCGGCTTGATCGACGTGCCGGAGGTTTGCGCGTCCCAGGTCTGCACCGAGTACGGGTGCACGCGCAGCGCATCGCGCGGAATCGCGACCTCCTGGTGCGCGTCGACGAGCCAGTCGTAGACGAAGTCGATGCACAGGCGATAGCCGCGCTTCGTCGACGGATCGGGCACCTCATACGGCGCGCGCGTCACGTAGCCGGAGCCGAACACGCCCTTGGGCTCCTTCGCGACCCGGTGCAGGAAGACGCGGTCGCCCGGCAGGATGCCGCGCGCGAAGCCGCAGCCCCATACGTCGTGCACGGCCTCGCCGGCCTTCACGCGCGCGGCGACGTCGGGCAGCTCGGGCCACGGCCATTTCTTGGGGCTCCAGATCAGCAGGAAAGCAGTCATCGGTTCGGTCGAGGCGGGGATTGGTCAGACAAGGGAGGCAAGCTTAATCCAATCGGCGCGCGCGGCGCGCCGCGCGCGCCGGTTGGCGCCGAATCAGGTAGCCTGAAAAAGTTGCGCGTACAATCATGGACCTGGCGGCGCCGCACCCGGCTGCCGCGCTCCCGTCTTCACCGCCGCGCGCCCCGATGCGCGCGGGCTCCATTGCGGATTCCCATGCCTCACGTCGTCCGTCGCCGGCCCGATGCCCGGCTGATCCTGTTGCTCGGCGCGCTTGCCGCCTGCGGGCCGATCGCCACCGACATGTACCTCCCGAGCCTGCCGTCGATCGCGCAAGGCTTCTCCGTCAGCGCCGGCGTCGCACAGCGCACGCTGACGAGCTTCATGGCCGGCTTCTCGATCGGCATGCTGCTGTACGGCCCGCTGTCCGACACCTGGGGCCGGCGCCCGGTGCTGCTCGGCGGCATCGCGCTGTTCACGCTCGCGAGCATCGGCTGCTTCGTGGCCGGCTCGATCGACATGCTGATCGTCGTGCGCTTCCTGCAGGCGCTCGGCGCCGGCGCGGCGTCGGTGCTCGCGCGGGCGATCGCGCGCGACGCGCACGAACCGAGCGATGCGGCGAAGGTGCTGTCGATGGTGGCGATCGTCACCGCGGTCGGGCCGCTCCTCGCGCCGCTCATCGGCGGCCAGATCCTGCGCTTCGCCGGCTGGCGCGGCGTGTTCGTCGTGCTCGCGGCGTTCGGCGCGCTGTGTGCGGCGACCGCGTACCTGCGCGTGCCCGAGACCTGGCCGAAGGAGCGGCGCAAGAGCGCGGCGGTGCTCGCGTCGTTCGCGTCATACGGGCGCATCCTGTCCGATCCGGTCGCATGGGGCCACATGCTGTGCGGCGGCATGGCGTTCGCGTCGATGTTCTCGTACATCACGGCCACGCCGTTCGTCTACATCGAGTACTTCCACGTGTCGCCGCAGCATTACGGGCTGCTGTTCGGCCTGAACGTGGTCGGCATCATGATCGGCAACTTCTCGAACACGCGGCTCGTCGGGCGGGTCGGCTCGCTGCGGCTCATCGCGGCGGCGTCGCTCGTCAGCTGCATCGCGTCGCTCGCGGTCGCGCTCGTCGCACTGACGGGGTGGGGCGGGCTGTGGTCGATCGTGGTGTGCCTGTTCTTCGTCGTCGGCGTGGTCGGGATCCTGTCGGCGAACTGCACGACCGACCTGATGCACCGCTATCCGCACAACGCGGGCGCGTCGGCGGCGGTGTTCGGCGCGATGCAGCTCGCACTCGGCGCGCTCGCGAGCGTCGCGATCGGCGCGCTGGCGGACGGCACGCCGTTCGCGATGGGCGTGACGATCGGCGTGACGGGCATGCTGTGCTTCGTCGGGCGAACCCTGTTGCTGCGCTGGCATGACCGGCCGGCGAGCGCCGGCGCCTGAGCGGCGGCCCCGAATAAAAAAAACGCCACCCGCGCGATGCGCCGGTGGCGTTTTTTCATGGAGCGGGCGACGCAACCGCGCGCGTCAGTCCCTCGCCGCGTCCCGCGCCGCCGGCGACGCGCCGTGGCTCAGCCAGTCGAGCACGTCGGCGGTCTCGTCGTCGTTCGCGCGCGCCTTCGCCTGCGCGATGGCCTCGGTCAGCTCCGCGTTCGGCGCCGCGCGGCGGATCGCGACGCCGACCGCGAGGATGTCGATCATCAGCAGATGCAGGATCCGCGAGATCATCGACAGCTGCGATTCGCGCATCTCGATGTGATCGGTCTCGAGCGCGACGGTCGCGCGCTTCGCGAGCGGCGTGTTGCTCGACGTGATCGCGATCACCTTCGCGCCGGCCTGCATCGCGACTTCGAGCACGCGCAGCAGCTCGGGCGCGCGGCCCGACTTCGACACCGCGACGATCACGTCGCCCTTGCCGAGCAGCGCGGCCGACGCGGCCTGCATGTACAGGTCGCCGTACGCGATGGTCGGGATCCCGAAGCGGAAGAACTTGTAGTGCGCGTCCTGCGCGACGATGTTCGAATTGCCGAGCCCGTAGAACTCGATGCGCCGCGCGCCGTTCAGGATCTCGATCGCGTTCTCGACGTGCTCGAAGTTCAGGTGCTCGCGCAGTTGCAGGATCGACGACACGGTGTTGTCGAGGACCTTCGCGCCGAAGTCGGTCGCGGTGTCGCCGAGATGCACCTGGCTGTGGCTCATCGGGATCGTGCCGGTGAGGCCCGTCGCGAGCTTCAGCTTGAAGTCGGACAGCCCCTGGCAGCCGAGCGAGCGGCAGAAGCGGATCACCGTCGGCTGGCTCACGTCGGCCTTGCGCGCGATGTCGACGATCGGGTCGTTGATGATCGAGCGCGGATGGTTCAGCGCGAGGTCGGCGACGCGGCGCTCGGCTGGCGTGAGCGCGTCGCGCATCTGGCGGATCCGCTCGAACACGGCCGACGACGCGCCGCCCGAGCGGTTCGACAGCTGTTCCGCGAGGATCGCCGACACGCCGAGGAACGCCGGATATTCGGCGGTGATCAGGTAGGTCGGGATGTTCGCGAGATACGCTTCGAAGCGGCCCTTCGCCTCGAAGCGCGCGCGGAACGGCGAGCGCGTGAACAGCTCGCCGAGCTTCAGCGCGACCCCGCCGCCGATGTAGACGCCGCCGAGCGAGCCGAGCGTCACCGCGATGTTGCCGGCGAACGTGCCGAGGATCGAGCAGAAGCACTCGACCGTCTCGAGCGCGAGCGCGTCGCCCGCATGCGCGCGCTCGACGATCTCGGCGGTGTCGACGGTTGCCGCGACGCGCTTCTTGTCGCGCGCGGCGAGCGCGCGATAGATGATCTCGATGCCGGGCCCCGCGCACACGCGTTCGAACGATACGTGCGGAAACTTCTTGCGCGCGTACTGCAGCACGAGATCCTCGCGCTCGTCCTGCGGCGCGAACGACGCATGGCCGCCCTCGCTGCCGAGCGCGATCCAGCGGTCGTCGGCCGGAATCAGCCCGGACACGCCGAGCCCGGTGCCGGGGCCGAGCAGCCCGATCACGCCGTTCTGGCGGCGCGCGCCGCCGCCGATCTGCACGCGCTGCGCGTCGGTCAGGCCCGGCAGCGCCATCGCGAGCGCGGTGAAGTCGTTGACGACGAGCAGCGTGTCGAAGCCGAGCGCGCGGCGCGTCGCCTCGATCGAGAAGCTCCAGTCGTGGTTGGTCATCGTGACCTGGTCACCGTCGACCGGGTTTGCGATCGCGATCGCCGCGTGGTTCACGCGGGCGATCTTCACGTCCTTCAGGTATTTGCGGATCGCGTCGGTGAGCGTCGGATACTCGGCGCCCGGGTAGACGCGAATCTGCGTGATCTCGCCCGGGCCGGTTTCCAGCGCGAAGCGCGCGTTGGTGCCGCCGACGTCCGCGAGCAGGCGCGGGCCGTCGGCATGCTGGCCCGCGGCGGCAACTTTACTTTGCGCACCAGTAGACATCGAGCTGGGTCCCCTTGTCGTTGGCCAGTTGCGAAATGGCGTTCTTCTGCGGCGACGAGGCGGCGGCCTCGAGCACCTCGCGTTTGCGGCTGCCCGCGATCAGCAGGAACAGCCGGTCGATGCGCTTGAGCGCGTCGAGCGAAAAGCTCACGCGCGCATGCGGCGCGGCGCCGGGATGCACGGTGACGAAGCGTTCGGCAGTCGTGATCGCGTGATCCCATTCGGGCGCGTCGGCGAAGATCGACGCGGTATGGCCGTCCTCGCCCATGCCGAGCACCGCGACGTCGGGCAGGCGGTGCGCGGGGTTCGCGTTCAGCGCGGCGACGTGCGCGTCGAGCGCGGCGCCGGTGTCGACGAGCGGCAGGAACGTGGCGGGCGCGGCCGCATGCTGCAGCAGCGTGTCGCGCACGAGGCGCGCGTTGCTCGCGGCGTCGTCTTCCGGCACCCAGCGGTCGTCGACCAGCGTGACGTCGACGCCGGTCCAGTCGAGTGCCGCGTGCGACAGCGTCTGCAGGAACGGGCGCGGGCTGGTGCCGCCGGACACCGCGAGCGTCGCGCGCGCGGGGCGGGCGAGCGCCGCGCGCAGCGCGTCGCCGACGGCCTGCGCGAGCGCCTCGCCTTGCGCTTCCTGGGTGTCGAAAGCGTGAATCTCGATCACATCTCCTCCGGACTGCTGTTGTCTGTTGAATCGTATGGTGTTTGGGTACGACGGCGGGCGCCGCGTGCGCAGCGCCCGCCCATTGCATCAGTTCTCTTCTTCGAGCCAGCAGGTGCCGTGCTGCGCGAGCATCGCGCTCGCCGCGGCCGGCCCCCACGTGCCGGCCGCATACGGCTTCGGCGGCTTCAGCGAGCGCGCCCATTCGTTCAGGATCGGCTCGACCCAGCGCCATGCGGCTTCCTGCTCGTCGCGGCGCACGAAGAGGGCGAGGCGGCCGTTGATCACGTCGAGCAGCAGGCGCTGGTACGCCTCCATCTGCCCTTCCTTGAAGAACTGGTCAAACGCGAGGTCGAGGTGCACGCTCGCGAGGTTCATCCCTTCGCCGGGCTGCTTCGCGAGGCAGTACAGGCGGATCGTCTCGTTCGGCTGCAGGCGGATCACGAGGCGGTTCGCGCCGGGGCGCAGCGCGGTCGGCCCGAGGGCCGAGTGCGGCACCGGACGGAAGTTGACGACGATCTCCGCGACGCGGTCGGCGAGCCGCTTGCCGGTGCGCAGGAAGAACGGCACGCCGGCCCAGCGCCAGTTCTCGATTTCCACCTTCAGCGCGACGAAGGTCTCGGTCGGGCTGTCCGGCTTCACGCCCGGCTCGGTCGCGTAGGCCGGCACCTGCGCGCCCTTGATCACGCCCGCGTGATACTGGCCGCGCACCGCGACCTTGCCGATGTCGCGCGGATCGACGGGCTTCAGCGCACGCAGCACGCGCAGCTTCTCGTCGCGCACCGAATCGGAATCCATCGAGTGCGGCGGCTCCATCGCGACGATCGACAGCAACTGCAGCAGGTGGTTCTGCACCATGTCGCGCAGCGCGCCGGTGTTGTCGTAGAAATCGCCGCGCGCCTCGACGCCGAGCTCCTCGGCGATCGTGATCTGGATGCTCTCGACCCACTCGCGGCGCCACAGCGGCTCGAACAGCGCATTGCCGAAGCGCAGCGCGAGCAGGTTCTGCACCGGCTCCTTCCCGAGGTAGTGGTCGATGCGGTAGATCTGGTCTTCCGCGAAGATCTCGCCGACCGCGTCGTTGATCGCGTTCGACGAGCGCAGGTCGTAGCCGAGCGGCTTCTCGAGCACGATGCGCGAGCCCTGGTTCAGGCCGACCGACGCGAGCGCCTTGCAGATCGGCACGAACAGCGACGGGCCCGTCGCGAGATAGAACACCCGGATGCCGGACAGCTGGCCGACCGTGTCGCGCAGCACTGCGTAGTCTTCCGCACGGCCGAGATCGAGCTTCACGTACACGATGCGCTCGACGAAGCTTTTCCAGGCGGCCTCGTCGAATGCGCCGCGCGATGCCTTCGCCGCGTGCGGCTTCACGTGTTCCTCGACCCACTCGAGATACTCGGCGAGATCGGCCGAATGCCGCGCGACCGCGACGATCTTGCCGCCTTCCGCCAGCATGCTTGCGCGGTGCGCCTCGAACAGCGCCGGGAGGATCTTGCGCATCGACAGGTCGCCGGTGCCGCCGAAAAGTACGAAGGTAAAGCTGGAATCGGTATGCATGTGTCTCCGCCCGGGTTGGGGTGCTTTGAAGCGATCCGTAGTGCGATAAAAATATTTTTGACACTGAATTGTAGTTTAACTACAATCCGCCGCAAGGGGTAGCACCCGGACGAAGAAAAAATGAAGCGCGGTCGATGCAACAGCGCGTCCTTCGTCGCCGGGAGCACCATGTGCCGAATGTTATCGGACATTGACGACGCGCATCGTGCGCACGTCGTCGGCCCCGGGCTCGCGCCGCGTCGTGGCGGGCCAGAAACACAAGAGGAGACACGCCGTTGAATCTCAAGTCACGCTTTCTGTAAGAGCCCGGCCGGTCGTCGGCCCCGTACGCGCGCAGCGTCTCGCGGCTCGATTTCCCCGTCGTCACCAAGAAGCCGGTTCCCCCGAGGGGACCTCACGAGTTGATTCAGTCTGGAGGAGATAAGTAATGAAAGTTCGCGCGATCATGGGCGCGCTGTGCGCCGCAGGCCTGATGGCTGGCGCCGCGGCGGCGCAGGCGGCCGAGAATGTGACGGTGCTGCACTGGTGGACCTCGGGCGGCGAATCGAAGGCCGTCGGCGTGCTGAAGGACGACCTGCAGAAGCAGGGCTACGTCTGGAAGGACTTCGCGGTCGCGGGCGGCGCGGGCGCAGCGGCGATGACCGCGCTGAAGACCAAGGTGATCAGCGGCGACGCGCCGTCGGCCGCGCAGATCAAGGGTCCGCTGATCCAGGACTGGGCCGACCAGGGCGTGCTCGTCAATATCGACCAGGCAACCGGCGACTGGAAGCAGAACCTGCCGCCGGAAATCGACAAGATCATGAAGTACAAGGGCCACACCGTCGGCGCGCCGTTCTCGGTGCACCGCGTGAACTGGCTCTATATCAACAAGGCCGCGCTCGACAAGATCGGCGCGAAGGCGCCGGCCACCTGGCCCGAATTCTTCGCAGTCGCCGACAAGCTGAAAGCCGCGGGCATCCAGCCGATCGCGATGGGCGGCCAGCCGTGGCAGGACCTGACGCTGTGGGAAGACGTCGTGCTGTCGCAGGGCCCCGCGTTCTACAAGAAGGCGCTCGTCGATCTCGACCCGGCGACGCTGACGTCGCCGCAGATGCTCGACGTGTTCAATACCGTGCGCAAGATCCAGGGCTACTTCGACAGTGGCCGCAACGGCCGCGACTGGAACCTCGCGACGGCGATGGTCATCAACGGCAAGGCCGGCATGCAGTTCATGGGCGACTGGGCGAAGGGCGAGTTCGAGGGCGCGGGCAAGAAGGCGGGCAAGGACTACATCTGCGCGCCGGTGCCGGGCACCGCGAATTCGTACACGTTCAACGTCGATTCGTTCGTGTTCTTCCAGCAGAAGGGCCAGAGCGCCGCGACGCCGGGCCAGCTCGCGCTCGCGAAGACGATCATGACGCCGGACTTCCAGGAGCAGTTCAGCCTGCTGAAGGGCTCGGTGCCGGTGCGCCTCGGCGTGAAGATGGACAAGTTCGACGACTGCGCGAAGAAGTCGTATGCGGACGAGCAGACCGCGATCAAGTCGGGCGGCTTCGTGCCGTCGCTCGCGCACGGCATGGCGCAGGGCGACGCGACCGCCGGCGCGATCACCGACGTCGTGACGAAGTTCATGAACTCGCAGCAGGATTCGAAGAGCGCGGTCGCCGCGCTCGCGAAAGCCGCGAAGGTGAAGTAACGCACGCGACGAACGCCCGGCCCGCTCCGTTTCATCCGCCGGGCGTTTTTGCATGCGCAGCAAACGGGCCCGCCCGCCGGGCCCGCGCCGCACCCGACGCCGGCCCCGGTCTGGCCGGCGTCACTCTCGTTCCAGGAGTCGAATCAAGTGGCTGCCCCTCTTAGCGGAAACGGATCCGGCGCTGCCGTCAGGCGCACGTCGCCGATGTCGGCCTTCGCCGACCGCTGGATACCGAAGCTCGTGCTCGCGCCCAGCGTGGCGATCGCCGTGGTGTTCATCTACGGCTTCATCCTGATTACCGGCTATCTGTCGCTGACCCGGTCGCGGCTGTTGCCGAACTACGCGTTCGACGGCTTCGGCCGCTACACGGACCTGTTCCAGAACGACGTGTGGTGGACCTCCGCCGCGAACCTCGGCTGGTTCGGCATTCCGTTCATCGCGATCTGCGTCGCGCTCGGCCTCTTTCTCGCGATCCTGCTCGACCAGAGGATTCGCAACGAAGGCGCGCTGCGCGCGATCTTCCTGTACCCGATGGCGCTGTCGTTCATCGTGACCGGCACCGCGTGGCAGTGGATCCTGAACCCGGGCCTCGGCCTCGAGAAGGTGATGCACGACTGGGGCTGGACGAGCTTCTCGTTCGGCTGGCTCGACGATCCGGACAAGGCGATCTTCTGCGTCGTGATCGCGGCCGTGTGGCAATCGACGGGCTTCGTGATGGCGCTGTTCCTCGCGGGCCTGCGCGGCGTCGACAGCGAGATCTTCAAGGCCGCGCAGGTCGACGGCGCGACGCTGCCGACGATCTACCGCAAGATCGTGATCCCGAGCATGCGCCCGGTGTTCTTCTCGGTGCTGCTGATCCTCTGCCACATCACGATCAAGACCTTCGACCTCGTCGTCGCGCTGACGGCGGGCGGGCCCGGCACGTCGTCGTCGCTGCCGGCGATGTTCATGTACACGTTTTCGTTCAACCGCGGCCAGCTCGGCCTCGGCGCCGCATCGTCGGTGATGATGCTCGCGACCGTGGTCGCCGTGCTCGTGCCGCTGATGTATATGGAATCGAGGAGCACTCGCAATGCAGCCTAAGCCGACCCTCAGCCGAGCGGTCATTTACGCCGCCCTGATCCTGTTCGCGCTGTACTTCCTGTTCCCGATCTACGTGATGCTGTCGACGTCGTTCAAGGATCTCGACCAGCTGCGCACCGGCAACCTGCTGACGCCGCCGACGCACTGGACCCTCGATCCGTGGGTGAAGGCGTGGAGCGGGGCCTGTACCGGCGTGCGCTGCGACGGCATGAAGCCGTTCTTCCTGAATTCGCTGCAGATGGTGATCCCGGCCGTGCTGATCTCGTCGCTGATCGGCGCGTTCAACGGCTACGTGCTCACGCACTGGCGCTTTCGCGGCGCGGACGCGCTGTTCACGATGATGCTGGTCGGCTGCTTCATCCCGTTCCAGGTGATCCTGCTGCCGATGGCGCGCCTGCAGGGGATGCTGGGCCTCGCCAACACGATTCCCGGCCTCGTGTTCGTGCACGTCGTGTACGGGATCGCGTTCACGACGATGTTCTTCCGCAACTTCTACGTGAGCGTGCCGGCCGAGCTCGTGAAGGCGGCGCGCATCGACGGCGCGGGCTTCTTCACGATCTTCACGAAGATCCTGCTGCCGGTGTCGCTGCCGATCTTCATGGTGTGCCTGATCTGGCAGTTCACGCAGATCTGGAACGACTTCCTGTTCGGGATCGTGTTCTCCGGCGTCGATTCGATGCCGATCACGGTCGCGCTGAACAACCTCGTCAACACGTCGACGGGCGTGAAGGAATACAACGTCGACATGGCGGGCGCGATCATCGCCGCGCTGCCGACGCTGCTCGTCTACGTGATCGCCGGCCGCTACTTCGTGCGCGGCCTGACGGCGGGCGCGGTGAAGGGCTGAGCGCGGTTTCATACGAGACGACGAACCGGCCGCGCGCGCGACGCGCGGCGCATCGAAACGAACCCGACGCGGCGCGCGGAACGCGCCGCACGAGACAGAGGATTCACAGCATGGCAAGCCTTTCCATCCGTGACGTGTACAAGACTTACCCGAACGGGGTGCCGGTCCTGAAGGGTGTCGACATCGACATCGAGGACGGTCAGTTCCTGATTCTCGTCGGCGGCTCGGGCTGCGGGAAATCGACGCTGCTCAACATGATCGCCGGGCTCGAGACGGTCACGAGCGGCGAGATCCGGATCGACGGCAAGGTCGTCAACGACCTGTCGCCGAAGGACCGCGACATCGCGATGGTGTTCCAGTCGTATGCGCTTTATCCGTCGATGACGGTGCGCGAGAACATCTCGTTCGGCCTGAACATCCGCAAGGTGCCGAAGAGCGAGCAGCAGCAGATCGTCGAGCGCGTGTCGCAGATGCTGCAGATCCAGCACCTGCTCGAGCGCAAGCCGGGCCAACTGTCGGGCGGCCAGCGCCAGCGCGTCGCGATGGGCCGCGCGCTCGCCCGCGATCCCGCGCTGTTCCTGTTCGACGAGCCGCTGTCGAACCTCGACGCGAAGCTGCGCATCGAGATGCGCGCGGAGATCAAGCTGCTGCACCAGCGCCTCGGCACGACGATCGTCTACGTGACGCACGACCAGATCGAGGCGATGACGCTCGGCGACCGCATCGCGGTGATGAAGGACGGCGTCGTCCAGCAGTTCGGCGCGCCGCAGGACATCTACGATTCGCCGTCGAACCTGTTCGTCGCGGGCTTCATCGGCGCGCCGCCGATGAACTTCATCAATGGCCGGCTGGTGGAGCAGGGCAGCGGCGTCGCGCTGGAGATCGACACGGGCGTCGCGCGCGGCGCGCTGAACCTGCCGTTCGACGCGGGCAAGCTGAAGGCGCATGTCGGTCGCGAGGTGATCCTCGGCCTGCGGCCGGAGCGCATCACCGACGTGCGTCATGCGCACAACGGCGACGCGTCGCACCTGCAGCCGCTCGATGTGCGCGTCGACGTGACCGAGCCGACCGGCCCGGACACGCACGTGTTCGCGCAGGTGAACGGCAAGCGCATCGTGAGCCGCGTGCACCCGGCCGCGAACCCGCAGCCGGAGCAGACGCTGTCGCTGCTGTTCGACGTATCGAAGGCGGTGCTGTTCGATCCGGCGTCGGAAGAGCGGATCGCGTAACGCGAATGGGCCGGGGCATCGACGACGTGTCTTGTTTCGCACTCGAACGGGAGACGCGTCGATTGCCCGGTTTCAAGGGACGCTCGTGAATTCAACGCGGATGCCAGGCCATTTGCGCCCGTACAGGGAGATGATGCGAGGGGGGCGTTCACAACGGCATCGGACCCAATCTCCATCCAGGGCTTGAAGCCTTTCTCCGGAAGTGAGGTCGCGCATTCGCCTTTTGTCTGGAGAGCCGGGAGCCGCTTCGATCGTCCCGACGCTTTCGCAGGTGTTGCACCACGCCTGTTGTCCGAGGAACGCGATTCTCCGGCGTTCGCCATCGTCACCCGTGATCGTTCCGCATTTTCCTTCCTTGAGTACGTGGCCTCCGCTGTCCAACGGATCGCCTTCAACTACCGCATAAAGGATGCTCATGCGCATTCCACTCGTTTGTCATCAACCGGGCGGAACGTAGCATGGCGGCATTGCGCGCCGAAAGGGATATGTAAAAGACTGTGTCTGATGGATCGCGTCAGTTCTGGACAACCGATGGTCTGCGCTCAATGCGGCAGCCGCACGTCGAACTTGAACGTAACGAGCCGCGCGACGAGGATGAAGCCGGTCGCCGTCAGCACGCTGTAGACCGAATCGACGTCCAGCCACATGAGCAGCAGGTAGAACCAGCAGCCGACGAATGCGCAGGTCGCGTACGGCCGCGAGTCGCGCAGGATCAGCGGGATGTCGTTGCACAGCACGTCGCGGATGATGCCGCCGACGACGCCGGTGATCACGCCCATCATCACCGCGATGAAGCGCGGCATCTCGGCGTCGAGCGCGATCGACGTGCCGGACACGCTGAAGATGCCGAGGCCGACCGCGTCGGCGACGAGCAGCGTTCGTTCGGCCAACAGCCGCGACAGCATTCGCAGCACGAACGGCGCGCACAGCGACAGCGCGAAGATCACCAGCACGTAGTCGTCGTGCACGACCCAGTAGAACGGCCGGCGTTCGAGCAGGATGTCGCGCAGCGTGCCGCCGCCGAACGCCGTCGCGAGCGCGACGACGAACGTGCCGACCGAATCGAGCCGGTTCTTGCGCGCTTCGATGAAACCGGAAATCGCGAACGCGAGCGTCGCAATGGCCTCGAGTACCGTGATCGCGAGCGTCAGCCTAGGATGCGGCACGCGGCCCCCGATCGCCGGGCGCGGCCAACGGCTGCAGCAGCACGAGCACCGCGCCCGCGCCGCCGTCGTGGCCGCGCGCTTCGCAGAATGCGATCACTTCCTCCTTCTGCACGAGCCATGCGCGCACCTTGCCCTTCAGCACCGGCTCCTTGCCGACCGAGCCGAGGCCCTTGCCGTGGATCACGCGCAGGCAGCGCAGCCCCTTCTTGCCGGACTCGCGGATGAACTCGGCGAGCGCCTCGCGCGCTTCGTCGCGGCGCATCCCGTGCAGGTCGATCTGCGCCTGGACGATCCACGCGCCGCTTCGCAGCTTGCGCACGACGTCGCGGCTCACGCCGGGGCGGTGGTAATAGAGCGACTCGTCGCTGTCGAGCAGCGTCTCGGGATCGAACTCGTCGGACAGCGTCGCGTTCAGCACCGCTTCCTCGTCGCGCTGCGTCTGCTTCGGCACGGGCGTGGGCGGCTCGCGGCCGGATGCGGCGCGCGGCGGCGCGTTGAGCGGCCGGATCGCGCCGATCTCGTTGCGGAACAGGTTCGCGTCGGCTTCGGCCTGGCGCGTGGCTTTCGCGGTTTCGACGCGCTCGCGCTCGCGGCGCTCGGTTTCGCCCTTGAGCGCGGTGCGCAGCGCACCGAGGCCGGCAAGGCCCTGGCCGCGCAGCGCGGCGGGGTCGGGCGCCGGCGGCGCGGAAGGGGCGCCCGGGGCGGGTTGCTTGGGACGGGCGGCGGCCTGCCGCTTCGCGGGATCGCTCGGATGGGGCTGATTCTTCGCCATGATTCACACACGCAAGGCAAACGCGCGCGGGCGCGCGCGGGCATGAAAAAAGCCGCTGCGTCGGCAGCGGCTTGGTCGGCCAGGCGTGCGTCGCGGCAGCGGACGCCATTGTAGCGCCCGGCGCGCGCGGCTTACTTGTGGTCGTGCAGGCTTTCGAGGTAGCGCTGCGCGTCGAGCGCGGCCATGCAGCCGGTGCCCGCGCTGGTGATCGCCTGGCGATACACATTGTCCTGCACGTCGCCCGCGGCGAACACGCCCGGCACGCTCGTCGCGGTCGCGTTGCCGTGCAGGCCGCTCTGCGTCAGGATGTAGCCGTCCTTCATCTCGAGCTGGCCCTGGAAGATGTCCGTGTTCGGCTTGTGGCCGATCGCGACGAACAGGCCCTGCACCGCGAGGTCTTCCGTCGCGCCGGTCTTCACGTGCTTGATGCGCAGGCCCGTCACGCCCGAATCCTCGCCCGTCACTTCGTCGAGCACGTGGTCCCACTTGATCTCGACCTTGCCTTCCTTTTCCTTCTCGAGCAGGCGGTCGACGAGGATCGGCTCCGCGCGGAACTTGTCGCGGCGGTGGATCACGGTGACCTTGTTCGCGATGCCCGTCAGGTAGAGCGCTTCCTCGACCGCGGTGTTGCCGCCGCCGATGACCGCGACGTTCTGGCCGCGATAGAAGAAGCCGTCGCAGGTCGCGCAGGCCGACACGCCCTTGCCCATGAACGCCTCTTCGGACGGCAGGCCGAGGTACTGCGCCGACGCGCCGGTCGCGATGATCAGCGCGTCGCACGTGTATTCGCCGGCGTCGCCGATCAGGCGGATCGGCTTCTCGTGCAGCTTCGTGGTGTGGATGTGATCGAACAGGATCTCGGTGTTGAAGCGCTCGGCGTGCTCGAGAAAGCGCTGCATCAGCTCGGGACCCTGCACGCCCTTCGCGTCCGCCGGCCAGTTTTCGACGTCGGTCGTGGTCATCAGCTGGCCGCCCTGTGCGATACCGGTGATCAGAACCGGGGACAGGTTGGCGCGCGCCGCGTAGACGGCAGCCGTGTAGCCGGCGGGGCCGGAACCGAGAATCAGGACTTTGGCGTGTTTGGGCGTGGACATGTGCGAAATCCGTAAAAGGCGGCTGCGGCGGGCGGGGTGAGCGCGCCGGACGGTCGGGGTTGACCGGGATGCCACCGTAGATGGGTATCAGACGCGCATTATAAAGGCCCTGTTGTTGCGCTGCCGAACGAGAGTTTCAATCGCGGCGATAGCGTTCGGCGGGGCGGGCAGGTCGAGGGAGGGCGTCCGCGTTCTGGCGGCCCGGCCTGTGGGGCTCCACCGCGCCGGCCGCACCAGGGCGGTCCCACCTCGCCGGCCCCACCTCGCCGGCCCCACCTTGGCGGCCCCATGTAACCGTCATTTACACTTGGCGGCGCGGCGCAGCGTTTACAATAAGCGGGCTCGAACGATCGGCGGGCGCGCGGCGTGCGCGGCCCGTCTTCTCTATACGGATTCATGGCAAAAGCTCCTTATTCCGCTCAGGCACAGGCGTTGCCGCACCGGATGTCGAAGCTCCTCACGGAGATCCGCTGGATTCTCCAGGTCGCGCTGTGCGCATTTCTGGTGATGGCCCTGCTGAGCTACAGCCGGCGCGATCCGAGCTGGACGCACGCGGCGCAGGTCGATCACATCACCAACTGGGCAGGCCGCGTCGGTGCGTGGACCGCCGACATCGTGCTGCTGCTGTTCGGCCTGTCGGCCTACTGGCTGATCGTGCCGCTCGGGCGCCGCATCAACGCCACCTATCGCCGCATCACCCGCCACGAAGCGTTGCCCGACGAGCCGGAGCGGCCGGTCGGCTGGCTGACCGAGGTATTCGCGTTCGTGCTCGTGCTGCTCGCGTGCGACGGCATCGAGGCGCTGCGGATGTGGTCGCTGAAGGTGCAGCTGCCGCGCGCGCCGGGCGGCGTCGTCGGCGAGGCGGTCGCGGGCGCGATGTCGCACGCGTTCGGCTTCACGGGCGGCACGCTGCTGCTCCTGATCGCGCTCGCGATCGGCCTGTCGCTGTATTTCCGCTTTTCGTGGCTGTCGGTCGCCGAGCGCGTCGGCGGCGCGATCCTGTCCGCCGTCAACATCGCGAAGCTGCGCCGCGAGGCCGAGCGCGACCGCAAGCTCGGCGAGGCCGCAGCCGTGCGCCGCGAAGGCAAGGTCGAGGAAGAGCGCGTGCGCATCGAGGATCACGAGCCGGTGACGATCGTGCCGCCGGTCGTCACGCCGGTGAAGTCCGAGCGCGTCGAGAAGGAGCGTCAGGCGCCGCTCTTCACCGACCTGCCGGGCGACTCGACGCTGCCGCCGGTCTCGCTGCTCGACCCGGCGCCGAAGGCCCAGGAGGCGATCTCCGCCGACACGCTCGAATTCACGTCGCGGCTGATCGAGAAGAAGCTGAAGGACTTCGGCGTCGAGGCGAGCGTCGTCGCCGCGTATCCGGGGCCGGTCGTCACGCGCTACGAGATCGAGCCGGCCACCGGCGTGAAGGGCAGCCAGATCGTGAACCTCGCGAAGGATCTCGCGCGCTCGCTGTCGCTCGTGTCGATCCGCGTCGTCGAGACGATTCCCGGCAAGAACTACATGGCGCTCGAGCTGCCGAACCAGCGCCGCCAGACGGTGCACCTGTCGGAGATCATCGGCTCCGAGGTGTACGCGGCCGCGTCGTCGGCGCTCACGCTCAGCCTTGGCAAGGACATCGGCGGCAAGCCGGTGTGCGCCGATCTCGCGAAGATGCCGCACCTGCTGGTGGCCGGCACGACCGGCTCGGGCAAGTCGGTCGGGATCAACGCGATGATCCTGTCGCTGCTGTACAAGGCGACCGCCGACCAGGTGCGCCTGATCCTGATCGATCCGAAGATGCTCGAAATGAGCGTCTACGAAGGCATTCCGCATCTGCTGTGCCCGGTCGTCACCGACATGCGCCAGGCGGGCCACGCGCTCAACTGGACGGTCGCCGAGATGGAGCGGCGCTACAAGCTGATGAGCAAGCTCGGCGTGCGCAACCTCGCCGGCTACAACAACAAGATCGACGAGGCCGCGAAGCGCGAGGAGAAGCTCCCGAATCCGTTCAGCCTGACGCCGGAGGATCCGGAGCCGCTTGGCCGGCTGCCGAACATCGTCGTCGTGATCGACGAGCTTGCCGACCTGATGATGGTCGTCGGCAAGAAGGTCGAGGAACTGATCGCGCGGATCGCGCAGAAGGCCCGTGCGGCCGGCATCCACCTGATCCTCGCGACGCAGCGTCCGTCGGTCGACGTGATCACGGGCCTGATCAAGGCGAACGTGCCGACGCGGATCGCGTTCCAGGTGTCGTCGAAGATCGACTCGCGCACGATCCTCGACCAGATGGGCGCCGAATCGCTGCTCGGGATGGGCGACATGCTGTACCTGCCGCCCGGCACCGGGCTGCCGGTGCGCGTGCACGGCGCGTTCGTCGCCGACGACGAGGTGCACCGCGTCGTCGAGAAGCTCAAGGAGCATGGCGAGCCGAACTACGTCGAGGGCCTGCTCGAGGGCGGCACCGTCGACGGCGACGAGGGCTCGGCCGGCGCGGGAACCGGCGAAGGCGGCGGCGAGTCTGATCCGCTGTACGACCAGGCGGTCGAGATCGTCGTCAAGAACCGCCGCGCGTCGATCTCGCTCGTGCAGCGCCATCTGCGGATCGGCTACAACCGCGCGGCGCGGCTGCTCGAGCAGATGGAACAGTCGGGGCTCGTGTCGGCGATGTCGTCGAGCGGCAACCGCGAAATTCTTGTGCCGGCGCGCGACGCGGAATGAGTCCGCGACGCACGCAGGCCACCCAGGGAGAAAACCGCATCATGCAGCAACATCCGTTCGCCCCTTCCCTTCGTTCGACGCGGCGCTGGCTCGGCGCGGCGCTCGCCGGCGCATCGCTGATGCTCGCGGCGACGCATGCGTTCGCGGGCGGCACCGAACAGCTGAAGGCATTCGTGTCGCAGGTGCGTTCGGCGAAGGGCGAGTTCACGCAGCAGATCGTCAAGGCGCCGGCGAAGGGCGCGAGCGCCGCGCAAGTCGCGCCGAAGCCCACCGACAATTCGAGCGGCACGTTCGTGTTCGCGCGTCCGGGCAAGTTCATCTGGACTTACCAGAAGCCGTACCAGCAGGTGCTGCAGGCCGACGGCGACAAGCTCTACGTGTATGACCGCGACCTGAACCAGGTCACCGAGCGCAAGCTGGCCGGCGCGCTGGGCGCGAGCCCGGCCGCGATCCTGTTCGGCAGCAACGACCTCGACAAGAACTACACGCTGCGCGACGCCGGCGAGAAGGGCGGCATCGAGTGGCTCGAAATGCTGCCGAAGGCGCAGGACACGCAGTTCCAGCGGATCGGCATCGGCTTCAGGAACGGCACGCTCGCCGCGATGGAGCTGCATGACGTGTTCGGCAACGTCACGCTGCTGACGTTCACGAACATCCAGACGAACCCGCCGCTGAAGGCGGACACGTTCAAGTTCGCCGTGCCGAAGGGCGCGGACGTGATCACCGGCTGACCGGCGCCGCGCGCCGGATTTGCCGTCGGGCCTGCCAGCGATGGCAGGCCCGTGTTGTTTGCGGGCGCGGGCACCGGGCGCGGGCACCGGGCGCGGGCACCGGGCGCGGCGGCCATGTCGCGCGGCTGTCATAATGTCGGGTCCGGCGGCCGCGTTCGGTCGCCACCGTATGATGGGGAGCGAGGGTTCATGTCCGACCTGTTTCAAGTCGAACCGCGCCGGCCGCTCGCCGAGGCGCTGCGGCCGAAGACGCTCGCCGAGGTGATCGGCCAGACGCATTTGCTGGGCGAAGGCAAGCCGCTGCGGCTCGCGTTCGAATCGGGCAAGCCGCATTCGATGATCCTGTGGGGGCCGCCAGGCGTCGGCAAGACCACGCTCGCGCGGCTCACCGCGCTCGCGTTCGACTGCGAGTTCATCGCGCTGTCCGCGGTGCTGGGCGGCGTGAAGGACATTCGCGAAGCGATGGAGCAGGCGAAGGACACGCTCAATCGCACCGGCCGCCACACGATCCTGTTCGTCGACGAGATCCACCGTTTCAACAAGGGCCAGCAGGATGCGCTGCTGCCGTTCGTCGAGTCGGGGCTCGTGACCTTCATCGGCGCGACTACCGAGAACCCGAGCTTCGAGGTCAACTCGGCGCTGCTGTCGCGCGCGCAGGTCTACGTGCTGAAGTCGCTGACCGACGACGAGATGCGCCAGCTGCTCAAGCGCGCGCAGGAGATCACGCTCGAAGGGCTCGCGTTCGACGACAAGGCGGTCGACACGCTGGTCGGCTACGCGGACGGCGATGCGCGGCGTTTCCTGAACCTGCTCGAGCAGGCGCAGACGGCGGCCACGTCGGCCGGCGTGACGACGATCGACGCGGATTTCGTCAGCAGCGCGATGACGCTGAACGCGCGCCGCTTCGACAAGGGCGGCGACAACTTCTACGACCAGATCTCGGCGCTGCACAAGTCGGTGCGCGGCTCGAGCCCGGACGGCGCGCTGTACTGGTTCTGCCGGATGATCGACGGCGGCGCGGACCCGAAGTATCTTGCGCGGCGGATCGTGCGGATGGCGTGGGAGGACATCGGCCTCGCCGATCCGCGCGCGATGCAGATGGCGAACGACGCGGCCGAGACCTACGAGCGGCTCGGCTCGCCGGAGGGCGAGCTCGCGCTGGGCCAGGCCGTGATCTATCTCGCGTGCGCGGCGAAGAGCAACGCGGGCTACAACGCGTTCAACCAGGCGATGGCCTTCGTGAAGCAGGACAAGTCGCGCGAGGTGCCGGTGCACCTGCGCAACGCGCCGACCAAGCTGATGAAGGAGCTCGGCTACGGCCACGCGTACCGCTACGCGCACGACGAGCCGAACGCGTACGCGGCCGGCGAGACGTACCTGCCGGACGGGATGCGCGAGCCGCGCTGGTACAAGCCGGTGCCGCGCGGGCTCGAATCGAAGATCGCCGACAAGCTCGCGTGGCTGCGCGAGCTCGACCGCGAGGCGGGCAAGAAGGACTAGCGCGCGAGCGGCCGGCCCGCGTCAGCGCTTGCGGCCCGGCAGCTGCTTCCAGTAGCCGAACGGCTCCTCGTGGCATTCGATGTCCAGCTCGGCGATCCGCGCGTGCAGGCGTGCCTGCGCGTCGGCGATCGCGCGGTTGTAGATATCCGGCGCGATCTCTTTGACGAAGAAGTGCAGCAGCGCGCCGGCCTGGATGTTGCCGATCGGCTCGTCCATGTTTTCTGTGAAATAACGTTGCAGCGATGCGATCGCGCGGTCGCGTACGTCCTTGTCCAGTTCGATGGCCATCGGTTCTCGGGTCCCATGCGTGGCGGTTTGCCGGCGGGCGACATGCGGCCGGCACCACGAGTCTGCCACGGACGGCCGCGGCGTGTTCCCGGCGCTGTCCATCCGGCCGATGCCGTGGCGACCCCGCGGTGCGTTAGAATCCCCGTCTTACACAACGATTTTCCAGTCCTCCCATGCTCGACATCCAGTTGCTGCGCAAAGACCTCGACGGCGTCGCCAAGCGCCTCGCCGATCGCGGCTACACCCTCGACGTCGCCGCGTTTTCCGCGCTCGAAGCGGAACGCCGCGCGATCCAGACCCGCACCGAAGAGCTCCAGGCGCGCCGCAACAGCCTGTCGAAGCAGATCGGCGCGATGAAGGGGCGGGGCGAGGACACGTCGGCGGTGATGGCCGAAGTCGGCGGCATCGGTGACGAGATGAAGGCGTCGGAGGCGAAGCTCGGCGAGATCCAGGCGCGCCTGTCCGACCTGATGCTGCTCATGCCGAACCTGCCGCACGACAGCGTGCCGGTCGGCAAGGACGAGAACGACAACGTCGAGGTGCGCCGCTGGGGCACGCCGCGCCAGTTCGACTTCGACGTGAAGGATCACGTCGACGTCGGCACGCCGCTCGGCCTCGATTTCGAGACCGGCGCGAAGCTCGCCGGCGCACGCTTCACGATGCTGCGCGGCTCGATCGCGCGCCTGCACCGCGCGCTCGCGCAGTTCATGATCGACACGCACACGCAACAGCACGGCTACACCGAGACGTATACGCCGTACATCGTGAACCCCGAGATCCTGTACGGCACCGGCCAGCTGCCGAAGTTCGCGGACGACATGTTCCGCGTCGAGAAGGGCGGTGCGGAGAACACCGTCACGCAATACCTGATCTCCACGTCGGAAATCTCGCTGACGAACACCGTGCGCGAGTCGATCGTTGAAGCGTCCGCGCTGCCGATCAAGCTGACCGCGCATTCGCCGTGCTTCCGTTCGGAAGCGGGCTCGTACGGCCGCGACACGCGCGGGATGATCCGCCAGCACCAGTTCGACAAGGTCGAGATGGTGCAGATCGTCGAGCCGGAAGCGTCGTATGCGGCGCTCGACGAGATGGTCGGCCATGCGGAAGCGATCCTGCAGAAGCTCGGCCTGCCGTACCGCGTGATCACGCTGTGCACGGGCGACATGGGCTTCGCGGCTGCGAAGACGTTCGACCTCGAAGTGTGGCTGCCCGCGCAGAACACGTATCGCGAGATCTCGAGCTGCTCGAACACCGAGGCGTTCCAGGCGCGCCGGATGCAGGCGCGTTTCCGTAACGCGCAGGGCAAGCCGGAGCTCGTGCATACGCTGAACGGTTCGGGCCTCGCGGTTGGCCGCACGCTGGTGGCCGTGCTCGAGAACTACCAGAACGCCGACGGTTCGGTCACGGTGCCTGAAGCGCTGCGTCCGTACATGGGTGGCGTGGAGCGCATCGACGCGCCTGCACAGGCGTCGTGAGATTGCCCCGCGACCTGCTTCCGACGGCCTCGCAAAAAATTTGCAAAAAAGGCTTGAAGATATCGAAGAGATCGTTTTATAATCTTTTCTTTCCCGGAGACGACCAACCGGGAAATAAGCAGGAAGGAGAGGTGGCAGAGTGGTCGAATGTACCTGACTCGAAATCAGGCGTACGGTTTCCCCGTACCGTGGGTTCGAATCCCACCCTCTCCGCCACACAAAAGAAGAATTTCGATTTTGAATGCAATATCGAAATTGTTCGTAAGGAAACGCCAGATTCTGTGGAAGAATCTGGCGTTTTTTTACATCCAATGAGAATCGGTTACGCCAGAGTTTCCACACAAGAACAGGAAACGCGTGCGCAGATCGACGCATTGACGAAGGCCGGCGTCGATGCAGTCCACGAAGAGAAGCGATCAGGTGCAAACCTGCGCCGACCAGTCCTAGACAAACTCCTCAGAAACCTCAAGCGCGGCGACGTCCTAGTCGTCTACAAGCTCGATCGCATTGCGCGATCGCTCAAGCACCTTCTCAGCATCATCGATCGCCTGCAGGAGCGCGGAGCGGGCTTTGAGAGCCTTACCGAGCACATCGACACCACTTCGCCAGCTGGGCGGCTGATGATCCAGATGCTTGGCGCATTCGCCGAATTCGAGCGGGAAATGATTCGCGAGCGGACGAAGAGCGGCATGCAGGCTGCGAAGAAGCGCGGTGTCCGCTTAGGCCGACCACGAAGCCTTGAGTGCGAGGACGAGCGCCGCGTCGTGCGCCAGTGGCGTACCGGGAACTACACGCTAGCCGCGCTCGCTCACGAATACGGGGTTCACCTGTCGAGCATCAAGCGCGCGGTCTATCGCGCAGAAGAACACGCTCAACCGGCGCCCGTTCAGTAAAAGCAGCCTTGCAGAGAGGGGAGGGGGTGCATATGGCGCTGCCTACGTTCCCCCTCCCCGGAGATACCCGCTACTCGGTCCGGCAGGCCGCGCTAAGCCGCGCGACAACCGATAGCACTTCGAGCACAGACAGTCGCCCTAAGCCTCTTCGATTCCGGCCGGACACTCCTGACGCTGAACGTCCTATGCGCCTCTATCAGACTGGTTGGAGATCTTGAAGCGCTTCCGGATGCTTAACGACAACACGCAACAAAGTTTGTGCTGCACCAGTTGGCGTGCGTCGTCCCTGTTCCCAATCCTGAAGCGTGCGCGCCGAGACGCCTAAAAGCGCGGCAAATGCACTTTGGGACAGCCCGACCTTTGCGCGAGCGAGCGACGCCACCGTCGGCTCAACTGTTGTCGAACGGGCAGCCTTTCGCGCCTTCATTTCTCGAACCGAATTCAGCAAGTCGGCTTGAAATTGTTCCAGTTCCTTATCCATGGCTAATTTCCTCCCGCAGTTGGTTCAAAAACGATGTCGGTAGGTTGTCAAACTTGGCCTTCGTATATGCAATCAGAAGCCAGATTTCTCCGTCATCCAAAAGGTTGTAATAGATGACGCGCGCCCCGCCGCGCTTGCCCATTCCGGAGCGAGACCAGCGCACTTTTCGTAACCCGCCAGTACCTGGAATTACGTCACCCGCAAGTGGGTTGTTTGCGATCCAGTTAATGAACTCATCGCGCTCTACATCGCGCCAAATATCTGACGAATACCGCTGGAAAACTGGGGTCTCGATGATCGTAAACATGGTATAACCATACGGCAGCGCCGTATAGTTGTCAACTCCGTCCCCTAGACGCCCGTCTGACCCGCCTGCCAGTTTTGCGAGTGCGCGCAGGGGCAGCAGATTTGATACCGTTCAGCGAACAACTCCAAGGCACTACGACGCATGCACGGCAACAAGCCAGATCCGCACTACTACCCCAAGCAGCACCGCCGCCCCAAAGACACGCCCTCGCTAACAACCCCTCGACCCAAGATTCAGCGGGAGCCGTTCTGGAAACACCCGCTGTACCTCGCAATATGGGAGTGGCTTCCGAACAGCCTACAGATTCGCCTACTGGAATACGAAGCAAGGTTAGAGCAGCGCCCGCGGCGACCCCGATGAAATCGCCGCCGACCAAGCATCACAGCTTCTGGACTTGCAGGAGCAACAGGATTTCCGTGCGGCTGCCGCCGCTCGAGTGCCCTCTCATCCACGACGGCAGGAACGACAGGCCCGAATCAATGTGACTGGCCTTTTCCTGCATCAGCCCGCCGATAAGCACGGCGTCCCCATCCTCGACACTGAACGACGATTCGAGCTTGCGCGTGTTCTTCGTGGGCGAGTTGTTGACGCCGGTCGTTGTACGCACGAAGTCGCTTATCTCTTCAACGACGGTCAGATCAATCGCCCCCGCTTTGACGGTCGGCTGCACCTGAAAGATCACCCCCGCGTCCTGATACTGCACGCTCTGCACCGGCGCACCCGATGTACTTGGATAGGAAACAGACCCGACAACCGGCACGGATTGACCGACATTCAGCCTGGCTAACTGGCCGGACCGGACCCGCAGATTCGGCGAGGTGACGACCTTAAATCGAGAGTCGCTGTTCAACGCCGATATCGCGGCTTCAAAACCACCGGCACGCAACCGAATCGCGTTCGAATCATTGCCAACGGATCCAGACCCGATCGACGCCCCGACGCGCCCACCTAGCAGGCTCAAAGCCAACTGGAAAGCCGAATTGTTGTCTTCCTGCTTGCTGACCTCATACACCCAAGCACGCACCGCAACTTGACCGGCCGGCATATCGACTTGCGGAAGCAGCTTTTTCAGTGCGGCTATCTCGCGTGCGGACCCGATGAACACAAGCGTATCGGTTTCCTGATCCAGCATCGCCGCCGCAGACGTAGGCGACGAACCCGCACGCATCCGGCTATCGGTCGATGTGGCGATATCGCGATTGGTTGTGAATCGCCCCGTGAACAATGGCTGCACGAGGCGAGAAAGGTAATTTGCATCACGATAGCGCGGTTGATATACGTAGTTATCCTGATCTTCGTCTGGTGCCGCGTCGCGCTTCGACACATAGTCCACCCCATCGCGCGTGTTCAGCGAAAAGCCGAGCGACGCGAGGAATCCCCGCATGAAGTTACGCATATCACCATCGCGCTTATCAAATCGAAACGACACCGGCCGTTGATCCGCGAGCACTTCAGGCGCGATCACGTAAGGCACCTTCAGCATATCGGCGTAGACCAGATCGACCACTTGTGCAACCGGCACAAACCGCAAATCGATACGCGTCCCTGACACTGGCGGAAGCGCCGATAGCGCAACCGGGGCAGGGGGCGCATTCGGTGGTACGAATGCCGCTTCGGACGGCCCGACTGCTCCGGGCGGCAGCGGTGGCAACGTCGGCACCGGGTGCACCGCCTGCGCTGCGTGTGCAATGGATGCAGCGAGGAGCAAGAGAATCGCAATCCTTTTCATCGGCCGCCCCCTGCTGGGAGCGCGGCCCCCGGCGATCCAGACCACGTTGTAACGTCCTGACCGTCGATCTTCCCGACTCGCACCATCCCATCGTTTACAAACATCGACGGTGACTCGATACGCAGCCGGCCCGAGCCGCCAACGAGAACCACCCATTCAAGATCACCTATGCGATACGATCCTGCGATTCGCCACGCATCCGACACCTTACTCGATGCAGGCGCAGCTTCTCCGGCGGGACCTACGGCATTTCCCGGCGCCCTCGATGTAGTGTCAATCTGAGGTGGGGGCGCTGCATGTGAAACATCCACCTTTGACGCTGGATGAAAGAAGCGCCACGCACCCCAAGCACCAACCATCATGCATACGGCAACGCCGCCAACGATCCCCCAGAGCGTCTTATTTGCCAACACGTTCTGTCGCTTGTCGATCGTTGCCTCAGACCCGGAGCCACCCACGTAGCTGCTATAGAGCGGAAAGATTTCTGACTTGTACGTTCGCACGAACGTCCCGACTCGCGTTTTCAGTGTCTGCTTGCCACCCTCATACATCTCTACGCGGTACTTCTTCGATAGGCCCAAGCTCTTGAGCTTGACCATGACGAACGACAGTTCCAGCACGCCGCGAACAGACCGATGCAGGTCTGCGATATTCTGGATCATCAAGGCCACGTCGCACGAAACGCCTGTGTCCGCGCTGACGAAGTGTCGATGCATGCGAAAGAAATTCATATGTTCAGGCGTGACTTTCATCCCTACCGCCCACAGCTTCCACGCCTCATCAATTACAAGGAAGTCCCCCGGCTTCACGAAGCCCGGTGTTACGACCGCGCCATCATGGCTTTCATCCTCAGTCGGGAAAAAGCCGTCCGTCAAGAGATCAGCAGTCCGAACGTGAACGATAGCGCCCAACCTGTCTGGCGAAACACGCCGCCTCTCGATGAGGTAAGCGTGCACGCGCTCTTCACTGATGCCATCGATGTTCGTCACGACTCGCCGACCGGATGCGACTGCATCAAGCAACGGGCCAGATACAACCTCATACGACTTTCCGGACCCCATGACACCGCAATATGCATTGATTGCCATGTGTCACCCGATCACTGGAATACGACGAATGATGAAGCGCGTCGCGTATGCAGAGATGATCAACTGCGCGCCGAAACTGAACGCGCAGAGATCGAGGAAGTACCAAACGTCAGCGCCAATACCGCCAAATGCCCCCGCGAGCGACGCGGCCGTCGGCAACAGCCCCGACGACTGAAGTACAGCAATAAATTCGGTCGTGATGAAGTACATCACGAAGTAAGCGAAGAACTTCGCGATGACCGACCGCACTACGAACCCGAGAAGCAGGTTCACCGCAGATGCAAGCAATGCCCACATAGTTGCCCCCTTATGCTGCCAACACGATAAACAGCGCGCCGAGAACAAACACGGCAACGAACACCGCATGTATTTGCGGTCTGAACTTTTCAGCAAGATCGCAATGCGAAGTAACGGTGATCTGCTGACCGAACAGCGTTATTGAAGGCCGAGGGCATTCGCCGTTGTGTGCCGGAACTTCGAAGCTACGCAGATCGGGAAACAGCCGAAGCAATGGCCGCAGGATCATTTCTGCCGTCGGCGTATCTTCAAGCGATGGCGCACCAATGCCCGGATCGGGACCGACATCGACGCCCACGCGGTTTATCACGTTCACGCTTGGAACATTTACGACGTTCACGTTCTGCGCGATGCTCGGGTCGGGATTCGGATTCGGATTCGGATTCGGATTCGGATTCGGGTTTGGGTTTGGGTTTGGGTTTGGGTTCGGGTTCGGGTTCGGGTTCGGGTTCGGGTTCGGATTCGGATTCGGATTCGGATTCGGATCGGGATTCGGGTTGGGGTTTGGATTGGGGTTCGGACTTGGCTCAGGATTCGGAAGGGGAACCGGCTCAGGATTGGGAACCGGAGTCGGAGTCGGAGTGGGGACCGGGATTGGGTACGGTGCAGGATTGGGATTCGGCTGTACATCGGGCGATACCACGACAGATGTTCCAGGCGTAGCAGGCCGAGACAGCAAATCGCCGAGAGTCGGCCTACGGGCGAACGGGTCTGACTTGTAGTATTCCTCAACGTCATCCTTCGTAACCGGAGAATTTGGCGAATAGGGCAGGCCGTGATAACCCGGTTGCGCCGCTGCGCGCTTCCACGTCTCATCAACCAGTTTCGCGACCGTCTGCGGCGGAACTGTTGCCCTCGCCGCCGCAGGCGAAATGTTCTTCACGATATCTGAAAGGTCTCCGCTAGCCAATGCTACGACATCCTGATCAAACGTCCATGAGATAGCACGATCAATACTGGTATCGACCGTAGAGCACATTTCCATTTGTGGATCACCACTCCGGCATTGAAACGTGACGCGGGAGACTGTCTTTGTGTACAAGTACCACGGACCATTGTAATTGGGAGGTTCCTTGGCGAAGTAGGTGACACTCGACAACACTTCGCTATTCTTACCATCACTCACGCGATCATGAGCCATGTACCATGCGTGGTATGCGTTGTAGCGCGAAACTTGATCGAGCGTATCTGCATAAAGGTCCATCCATCCATTTCGGAGAATGAAAGCTCCATCCGCACTCGAATCAGGATATGGGTACCTGCCACATTCGGTACGGAGGTTGCACGTCGTATTCTTGAATACTCGGATGCCGAACGCGCGTGCACGAGACTCGGGGGATTCCACCGCGTCCGGTTTTACTGGTATCCGGCCCGGATCTGGATATGGAGCCGGAAGAGGCGAAGCAACTCGATTGAGAGAGACACTCTTGCCGTCGGGGCTAACCGCCACCTTGAAATTGGTGAGCCCCGAATTCATCGTGATGGCAGCGCCTGCCGCCAAAATACCGAGGCCCGCTAAGACCGTGAGCCATACCGGGGCACCGGCGACAGCCATAACGGCCCCCACACCCGTCGCAGCGATACTGGCCACGGATGAGACGGAACCCATGCCCGTGAGCGTCGCGGCGATCCGCGGGTCGTTTGCCGCGAATCCTCGCTGAATCGCGACTCGCGTCAGGATTGCAGCCTCAACGCGGTTGATTACGAAATTCTCGATAGGCAAGAGAGCGGCCTGTGCGTGCGCTTGCTGGTTGCAAACCATTGCCAATGCCGCGAACAACGCTATCCATGCGTTCTTAATCTTCATCCTTGCATCCCCTGAATGACGGCCCACGCTGACAGCAAGCCCCATGCGAACATCACCAGATACCACGCCTCAACATTGGTCATGTCTCTTTCGACCCGTCAAAAAAGAGGGGGCGCTAGGCCCCCTCAACACTCACCCCGTAACGCGGGCTAACTTAAGCGCCGCGCACCATGCCGATAACGATCTTCGCCCCCTTGATCGCCATATACAGACCAGCGAGCAGCGCTGCGATCGACAGGACGGCCGCCGTGGTCGTCGCAAAGTCGATCTTCGCCAGCATCGGGCCATAGTCGACGCCGCCACCTTCCGCGTGAGCGAGGACCGGCAGGACAGCGACGCCACCGAGAATCGAACGCACGGACAGCGCCTTGAGAGTTTGCAACTTCGTTTTCATACGTACACTCCAGAAAGAGCCGGGAAGCGCCCGGCACGCGTTTCTACGCCCGTCGAATCATCTCGACGACCGCACCAATCCCACGGCACGCGAAATACAGACCTACAACCGACGTAAATGCAGCACCCCAGAATCCGGCCGCCTGACCGTAATCGAAGGGCTGCACCACCGCATCGATATATCCGGCGCTCGCTGCATCGAGCACGTACGCCTGTACTGCTTGCACATGGAAAAACTGTTCGCTACTGGGCGGGCATACCGCTTGATCCGTTGCGTTCGCCTGATCGGCCGACGAGACCGGCGCGCAAACCAGTACGTAACGTGTCGTGCCCGCAGTCATCCTGTTCACACCCCTCTGTTGAAGAAGATCAGCGCAACGACGTCGAAAGCACCGTCGCAGTGATCGATGCCAGCCTCATGCGCCTCGCCGATATCCTCGAATCCGCCAGCGTCACGCAAGCGATCGGTCCGGCCCACGTCCCCGGCATCGGGCCGCAGGAAGCCCCCTGAAACAAGGTCCTGCACGACGTACACGACCCTGCCGTCCATGACTAGCCCGCCTTCGCCGCACGAGCGGTCGGCGTCAGGGAATGCATCACGGTTTTCTGCGTCTTGCCATTCGTGACGATTTCCAGCTCGGCGGTCGCTTCGAAGGGGAAGGGCAGGTGCTTGTACTTGTCGAACTCGGCCGACGTGCCGAGCGTGAACTCTGCGACGGCGAAGCCCTTGGCCGTACCTTTCGAATCATCGAGCGCGGTTTCGGTATAGACCTTCGTGCTATCGAAGGCCGTACCGTTATCCATCTGGCCTTTGCTCGACTTCATCCCCAACACCTTCACATCGCTCTTGAATCGCATGATTCGCTTCCTGTCATAGCGGCTGGTGCGAAGACCGCTTCCTCTGTCCAGCCATCGCCAGAGGGGTCTAAATCATTGAATGCTTGCTCGCACGGCCGGGCGTGCAGAGGCGTCGCGCAGGTCTCGAAATCAGGCACCTTGAGCCGTTCCGGCCACTCGCCCGACTGGTTCGTGATCGCGTCGAGAAAGTCCTCATCGCCCAGGAGGTTCCGAAGCACGAATGCATACTTGCCGTAGCTCGTGCGGATGTTCCGCAGGCTGGCATCGACGTTGATTTCCGCCGCCTTGCGCTTGATCTCAATCTTTTCTGGCGTGCGTGCTGCATCAAGGAGACGAAGACACGGATACGCGCCTACGAAGTAGCTGGACGGGTCGAGAAGCACGTCGAGTGGAATGACGCGCTTGTTGTTGCGAAACTCGACCTCAACACGCAGCCATTCCGATTCCGCGTCGCCTTGCTCGCGCCCTTTCTCGTATGCACGGCAGAGCTTCCCGTTCCGGCGCAGGCCGATGTACACGCTGCGACCCTTGCCGTTCGGCTTCTTCCAATCGCCCTTGTACTCGTGGTGCGGGGCGTTCACGGAGCAGGTGAACAGGCCGTCGTCGTACCAGCCGTCAACCTGATCGACCGTGTATTCACCTTCCATGCAGTCGTGCGCGAGGTCCACCCGCGTGATCGTCGGTCGTTTGGCCGTATCAACAAGGAAGTCATGCAAGCGGGATTCCCACCCGGCTTTAGCTGCGATGCAACCCTGACCGTTCAGGTTGATGAGCATCGTTCCGCGCTGGCTGGCACCACCGAAGGCGACGTGACCGAAGTTGTCGCCTAGCTCCCATGCGTTCGTGTAGAAGTCGCGGCTCTTCTTCAGGTCGCGCGTGACGCCGAAGCCGAAAATCTCCGTCAGGTGCTTGCTCGCTTCGAAGATGAACGCCTCATCGGCAACAAGCTGAATGCCCGCCGTCCGGTTCCACGTTTCCTCGCCCACCGTGAAACGGAGCGTATCGACCATCGCAATCTGTTCGTTGACCGGGCGGCGCACGAGGATAGTTTTCAACTCGCCCGTATCAGTCATGACCATTTGCAGTTCTTGCACCGTCGCGATGGCCGGCCTTTCCGTTCCCCCCCTGTTAGTCCGGGGGGGGCAAAAAGCAGCGGCCCCGCCGCTGCTGTCCTCGCTGCCGCTGCGGGCAGGAGCAGCGGGGCCGCTGCACGGGACGGATTTAGGAATACGAAGCGCACCCGATTGAACTGCTGCCTTGAGCTTGCCCATGTCTAGAACTCAGCCCAGATCGGTTTGGGAGGGGATACGGCCGCAGACATCGCAGCCGCGCGAAGGCGCACCGCACCACTCGCAGGAGTTTTCGTTACACGTAACGGGAATGAGGCGACGGCGAGCGCGGAAGTTCGCCACGCGCTGAGCACCGGTCAACGCATTGGCCTTTGCCGGGCGGCCCGGCCGATTGCCGAACATATCGCCCGTGAATCTGTCCTGCGCCTGCTTCGCCATAGAGCCCCCACAACGTTGTAGTTTTTCCGCCACACTGGCGGACCGCTCAAAAAGGGCGGGGGCCAACGGGCCGCCCGCCAAAAAAACCGTGCGCTTCGTGGGGACAAAGTCGCACGGTCAAAGAGGCACGACCTACCGCCGAACTACTCCCCACACAACCCAACCCAGACCAACCGCCGCTGCAGCCCGGCGGGTTTACCTTTCCGCCGAAGCTGCTAGACTGCCGCCTATCGCAAATCCACAAAAATTTGCGTAATTGCCCAAATGCTCGGGCGAATTATTTGGGCGAAAGCGCAAATATGTCAAGGAGATTGTTATGACGATTAGCGAACTTTTGGACGCAGCGAAGCGCAAGCAGGGATCGCTTGGGGCCATAGCAGCGCACCTCGACTTCCACCAATCACGGCTGTCCGAGTGGCGATCCGGGAAGCGCAAGCCGGATGCAAGCGAAATCCTGATTCTTGCTGAGCTAGCCGAATTGCCACCGCTTGAGACGCTTGCGGAGATCGAGCAGGAATTGGACGCCAAGCACGCATCCGTTTGGGCGCGGGCATTGGGAAACCTGCGCGCGGCGGGGGTGGCCGCGTCCGTGACACTCGCACTCGGGACCTCTTTGACGACCTCGAATGACGCCAAGGCCGCCGTCGATCATTCGGGTAAAGCGGTTCGAAATGCACCCTCTCCGCCAAAATACGAAACCCCTTGATCCGGAAGGATCAAGGGGTTTTTCGTTTTTGCCGATCTGATCGCACGGTACTTCTTCACTGATCGGTGCATGTGCAGTCGGCCATCGAATTGCGCATCGTCTCGATTCGATCCGGCACGGCTCTGTCTTCACCGCTTCGAAATACGCTTCCCGTGGCTGTACGTATCCGCTCGACCTTGGAGGTTGTCAATGATGAGAAGGGCATTCAGGCTGATGCTGGTTATCGGGTTGCTTTTTCATGCGCTCGGTGCCGCTGCGGAGAGCGCTTATCGCCTGACCGGTGTCGCGAGGATATACAGCGTCGGCCCGGCAGTGCAGCCGAACATCGAACTGCCCGTCAATCCGGCATATTCCAGCGTTCTCGCGTTGAGGGGAGATTCGTTCTATTTGAACTATGACGGTTCGACCTCGGATGAGTGTGGCGTGAAAATAAAAAAGCAGGCGCCATTCTCGTTTGACTCGGCGCCGCTCGGGAATGCTCAGAAGCTGAATAAATTCCTCGAGGACAAGTTCCGCATCAATTCGAATGGCTGGACGACGATGTATCTGCTGCAGGATGCGGCATCGCCGAGCTGTACCGCGCTCCGCTTCTCGAGGATATATGCGTCGAATTCCGGGTTCGTCTTGCTGGATGAACCCTTCATCTATGTGTTCACGCTCGAGAAGCATCGCTTCAGGGATGCGAGCAAGGGGTTCGATTGTGGAGCCGCGAGGTCCGACGTGGAGCACCTGATCTGCGGCGATCCAAAGCTGCGGAAGATGGATGCCGACGTCAATTATGGATTTGTCCTGATGCAGCGAAAATACTCGAAGGAGATCTCTTATCAGGATCCTGTCCGGATGGATCAGATCAAATGGGTTTCTGGCGTAAGAAACAAATGTGCGACGGTGGATTGCCTGCTGAAGGCGTACTCGTCGAGAATCAGCTATATCAAGGGCAAGGTATCGGATAGCTACCCGTCGTATCCGAACGACGAGAACGATTGAGTCGCAACGGTTCGGAACGAGGTGTCGAATCTGCTGGATTGATCGAAAAGATATCCCGATGGGCGTCCGCGCGGCGTGAACGAAATCATCGACGGCTATCCGATTTTCACGGTCGGCGGGGGGCGTGTGCGCTGCATGACTACCTTATCGAGTGCGGCTGCACCAGAATGCGTCGATCGACTGTCGCCGATTGCTTCACCGACCCTGAGCGCCTCCTTGACCCTTCGGGATCAACGGGGGATTCTGGACCACGGAATCGGCTTCGGCCCATGCGACGCCCCGATCTGGCAAGGGTGTTTATAATTCGAGGCGCCGAGTCACGTGGTCGAGATGATGAAAGAATTTAAGCGCCTTGCAGTATTTATGATTCTGATGTTTTCGTTGTCGGGTATCGCTTTTGCGCAAGATCGATACCTGATGACCGGAGTCGCCCGATTCGAAGAAACGAAGGACGCTCATGCACTTCCATTTCCGGTGAATCCGGTTGGTTCGAGTGTGCTGGCTCCGAGCAATGGTGCCATGACGATTCGGTATGGTGGGCACGAATGCTCGGTCAAGATTCAGAGGCGGATGAATTTTTATTTCGATCCGGTCATTGCACGCGCCTTTGGGTCGCTTGATGCATTCGGGACATTTCTGGGCGATAAATTTCATATGAGTTACAAGGACATGAATGAAATTTATCTGCTTGGAGATGCGAATGTGCCGCTTTGCTCGGGGTTGCGATTCGCGATGGTTTACAAATCCGCGGACGACCTCGTTCTGGCGAGCGGAGCGTGGATGTATGCGTTCCAGCGCGAGACGCATCCTCCCGTGAACGCGGAAAAGAGCTTTGATTGTTCGAAGGCCCGGACGAATGTCGAGCGTCTTGTATGCGCCAATCCTGATCTCGTGAAGCTTGATGAGATGGTGAACCGTGGATTTGTCGCGATGCAGCTGGTCGAATCGAAGGAAATTTCGTATCAGGACCCGGTCAGGAAAGACCAGATCAACTGGATCAGAAACGTCAGGAACAAGTGTGTAGACAATACTTGCCTCACTGATGCATACCGTGCGCGAGTTCAATATATCAAGGGCCGGATATCCAGTGCCTACCCGTCTTATCCGGGAAACGAGCCCGAGCAGGATGGTGATTGATCGACAGTAAAAGGATCGCCCGGCTGCACATGTCGGCGATGTTTTTTGGGGTTCCTGAAATCGGCTCCGACCGTCGCGTCGTCCTCAATGTGGCCCGGCGCACGCAGTCGCTTCGCAGCCGTCCGCCATCCAGCCGAAGCGGCAGCCAGTCACCAGCCGTCTGTCCTGTTGTCCGCACACGCACGCGGTTCGCGCCCGATCCGGGCCAATCGCTTTCGTCTACTTTAAGCCGCCAGCTTGCCCGCCGTTAACAGGTTTCGACAAATAGGCGTCCGTGCCGCGACGCCGCCCCCTCTCTGTCGATCCAAGGTCCCATGAAGCTGAGCTACAAGATTCCCCTCGCGTTCGCCGTCGCGCTATTGCTGATGTTCTCCGGCGCGCTGTACGGCATTCACATCCTCAATCGCTCGATCGACACGTTCGCGAACGACGTGCAGACGCATGTCGCCAACGAGCGGCTCGTCTCGGCGACGCTCGTGCAGTTCAAGCTGCAGGTCCAGGAATGGAAGGACACGCTGCTGCGCGGCAAGCAACCCGACAAGCTCGACAAGTACTGGAGCGCGTTCCAGACGCGCGAGCGCACGGTCAACGCGCTCGCCGCGCAGCTCGACAAGCAACTGCCGGCCGGCGAGAGCCGCACGCTCGTCGAGCAGTTCATGCGCGCGCACGCGACGATGGGCGACGGCTACCGGCGCGGCTTCGACGCCTTCAAGGCCGCCGGCTTCGATCCGACGGCCGGCGATGCGGCGGTCGCGGGCGTCGATCGCGAGCCGGCCGAGCTGCTCGAACGGGCCGCGAAAACGATCGCCGACGAGAGCGCGGCGGTGTCCGAGCGCGCGGGGCGCGACGCGCAGCAAGCGACGATCGCGAGCATCGTGCTGATGCTGGTCGTGCTGGTCGTCGCGATGATCGGCGCGTTCCTGTTCAGCCGCGCGATCCTGCGGCCGCTCGACGCGGCGGTCGCGTGCGCGAAGGCGGTCGCCGACGGCGACCTGACGCGCGAGTTCTCCGTGTCCGGCCGCGACGAGATCGCCGACCTGCTGCGCGCGTTGCAGACGATGCAGGCAAGCCTGTCGGGCGTCGTGCTCGAGGTGCGCGCACATGCCGAGTCGGTCGCGACCGCGAGCGCGCAGATCGCGTCCGGCAATCACGACCTGTCCGCGCGCACCGAGGCGCAGGCGGCGTCGCTCGAGGAAACCGCGGCGAGCATGGAGCAGCTGACGGGCGCCGTGCGGCAGTCGGCGGACCATGCGCAGCATGCGGCGCAGCTCGCGAACGAGGCGTCCGACATCGCGTCGGCCGGCGGCGGCGTGATGGCGCAGGCGGTCGAGACGATGAGCGGCATCGCCGACAGCTCGACGAAGGTCGGCGAGATCATTTCGGTGATCGACGGGATCGCGTTCCAGACCAACATCCTCGCGCTGAACGCGGCGGTCGAGGCCGCACGGGCGGGCGAGCAGGGGCGCGGGTTCGCGGTCGTCGCGGCCGAAGTGCGCACGCTCGCGCAGCGCAGCGCCGCCGCGGCGAAGGAAATCAAGGCGCTGATCGATCAGTCGACGCAGCGCGTCGACGCCGGCGCGGCGCTGATCGGCCGCGCGGGTGAATCGATTCGCGAGATCGTCGGCGCGGTGGAGCGGGTCACGACGATCGTCGGCGAGATTTCGTCGGCATCGCAGGAGCAGAGCGGCGGCATCCACCAGGTCAACATCGCGGTCACGCAGATGGACGACGCGACGCAGCGCAACGCGGCGCTCGTCGAGCAGGCGTCGGCCGCGACGCAGGCGCTTGCCGAGCAGGCGCGGGCGCTGCGGCACGCGGTGGCGGTGTTCAAGCTGCCGGAAACGGCGACGGCCTGAGCGGGCGGCGGCGCGGCACGCGGCACCGTCGCGCGCAACGCGTCGACGCAGGGGCTCAGGCCGCCGCGCCGTACTGCGCGAGAACCTTCTCCCGGATCGACGGCTTGATGTTCGATTGCGCCATGTTGCCGCCGTAGTGCGCGACGACGCGCGGGTTCATCACGCGGTACCAGAGCGGCGGGACGTACGCGAGCAGGATCATCGTCGCGTAGCCGGCCGGCAGTTGCGGCGAATCGCCGAAGTGGCGCAGCGCCTGGTACGAGCGGGTCGGATTCGCGTGATGGTCGGCATGCCGCTGCAACTGGTACAGGAACAGGTTCGTCACGACGTGATTGCTGTTCCATGAATGCTGCGGCGTGCAGCGCTCGTAGCGGCCGTTCGGCAGCTTCATGCGCCCGAGCCCGTAATGCTCGACATAGTTCACGACTTCGAGCAGCGACGCGCCGTACACCGCCTGGATCAGCAGGAACGGGATCACCACCTTGCCGGCCAGCGCGATCGCGATGCCCCACACGACGACGGTCATCGCCCACGCATGCAGCACTTCGTTGCGCCAGGTCCACGGCGACTTCCCGAGCCGCGCGAGGCGCGTCTGCTCCAGATGCCACGCGGAGCGGATGCTGCCGATCACGGTGCGCGGCAGGAACGCCCAGAACGATTCGCCGTAGCGCGCGCTCGCCGGGTCCTCGGCGGTCGCGACCCGGACATGATGGCCGCGATTGTGCTCGACGAAGAAATGCCCGTATGCGACCGGCGCGAGCGTGATCTTCGCGAGCCGGCGCTCGAAGCGGCTGGTCTTGTGGCCGAGCTCGTGCGCGGTGTTGATCGAGATGCCGGTGGCCGTGCCGACCGACAGCGCGAAGCCGACGTAGTCGTACCACGCGAGCGTGTGCGTGCCGACGATCCAGACGCCCACGAAGAACGCGACGTATTCGACGAGCGTCGCGAGATAGACGATGAGCCGGTAGTAGCGGTCCTGTTCCAGGCGGGGCACGACGTCCTCGGGGGGATTGTCGCGATCGTCGCCGATCAGCGTATCGAGAATCGGGATCACGCCGAACGCGAACAGCGGCCCGAACCACCAGAACACGTGGATGCCCGTCGACAGCGCAAGCTGGGCGGCGAGGATCGGCAGCGTGATCGTCAGCGCGCCGAGCAGCCACAGGTAACGCTTGCCATCCGACCAGCTCGCGGCCGATCCGTTGGTCGTTGCCATCGTCTCCCTCCTTGCTTGAACCCGCTCGTTGGTCCGCGCCGCATGGGCATGCGCGGCGCCGGGTCGTGGCCCGGTTCTGCCTGTTATACGACCGGTGCGCGCACTTTTCCAAACCCCCGCGCTAGGCAGGACGCTCCAAACGGCGGGGTTCCGCCAACGCATCCGGGGAAGGGCGGTCGCGCGCCGATTGAAACGGGCCGGCAGATCGCGCGCGGCGCCGGCGAGGCCATGCGATCGTCAGACGAAACCGCGACGGCAGCCGTGCGCGCACCGCGCTTGCGGTCGCGCAACAAATGTTGCGTCGCAATAAAAATCACCGGTGCGAGGCGGCTTTTGTTTGATTTTAGGTCGTCGCCGCGAAGCGCGGCCGGGTGTACCGTCGATGCTGCACCTGCACAGCGGCGCGCGGGCGGCGGTGCCGGGGGGCGCCTGCAACGCCTGTTGCCTTTCGATTTGCGCCGGCATTTGAAAATAACGATTTGACTCATGCCCCGCTTTCGGATGAAGCTTATAGCTTGCTGTCCGAAGGGGGCTGTGCCTGCATGAGTTCGATCTTGACCGTTCGTCGTATCGCTGCCGACCAGGGCAACGTGTATCGCGAACTCCGCGCCGCGTCGCTGCGTGAGCCCTACGCACCCGGCGAAGCGCCGGAGGCCGAATTGCTGAACGTCGATGCCGACGCGGCGGCGGCCATTGCCGCGCTGCGCGCGACGTCCGATCAGTCGACGACGTTCCTGCTGTACACGGAAGGCCATCCGGCCGGCATGATCGGCGCGTATTTCGACAACACGCCCGAGCGCCGCGCCTTCGTGAGCGAGCTATGGGTCGCGCATGCAGTCCGTCATCTGCGCGGCGGGCTGTTGCTCGTCGACACCGCGAGCGCGTGGCTCGCCGAGCGCGGCGCGCAGGAAATCTATGCGTGGATCGCCGACGCGAACCGCAACGCGATCCGCTTCTACGAGCGTGCCGGCTTCGGCAACACCGGCGAGCATGCGCCGATCGCGCGAATGCCGGGCGCGATGAAAACGCTGTTCGTGTCGCAGGCGACGCACTGAACGACGGGCCGCGCCCGCGGCGCAGGCCCGGCCTCCGTCCGGCGCGCACGATCACCGTCCGCCAGCAATTCGCGCGCACCGGCGTGCCTTCCCTCCCGTCCGGGCCGCCGCGGCCCGACACCCGATTCCCGACAACCGTGGCGTGACGCCCGGTGCACGACGCCTGTTGCACGACGCCCAAAAATAATGGCTGGTCGCGTGGACGCCTGTAAAATACGCAAAAATTTTTTGCAGAGTGTCCATGTCGCTTAAAAAATCGCCATTCTTCGAACTGCGCAGCGGCTCGGTCGATACGTTGCTGTTCACCGTGAAGACGACCGATCTCGATGCGTTGCGCACCGAGCTGGTCAAGCGCTTCGAGGCGACTCCCGAGTTTTTTGCCGACGACGTCGTTGCGATCGACGTCCGTCGTCTCGCGGAAGGCGAGCGCGTGGCGCTGGGCGACATCCGCCAGATGCTCAACGACGTGCGGATGCGCCCGGTGGGCGTCGTCGCGCTGGCTTCGCAGGGCTGGGCGGGCGAGGCGGGCCTGCCGCTGCTCGAGGCGCGCGATCGTCGCGTGCCGTCGGCGAAGGGCGCGGGCGACACGGACGCTGCGCCTGCCGTCGAGGCGGTGGCCGCTCCGGCCCCTGCGCCCGAGCCGGCGCCGGCGCAGCCGCAGGCCGGCGGCCAGACGCTCGTGATCGATCGGCCGTTGCGCTCGGGGCAGCAGGTTTACGCGAAAGGAGACCTCGTGGTGCTCGCGCCGGTCAGTCACGGCGCCGAGATCATTGCGGAAGGCAATATCCACATCTACGCGCCGTTGCGCGGCCGCGCGTTGGCGGGCGTGCACGGCAATCACGACGCGCGCATTTTCTGCACGTGTCTGGAGCCGGAACTGATTTCGATTGCGGGTATCTATCGAACCACCGAGAACCCGCTGCCTGCCGACGTGCTGGGCAAAGCGGTGCAGATCCGGCTCGAAGAGGAAAAATTGATGATCGAACCGCTGCGCCTGACGTGAAGCACGCGGCGCACGCCGGATCGATCGGCTCTCATTGACGAACACAGGGTATAGGGTAAATGGCAAAAATCATCGTGGTGACTTCCGGCAAGGGCGGCGTGGGCAAGACGACGACGAGCGCGAGCTTCGCGTCCGGCATCGCGCTGCGTGGCCACAAGACGGCCGTGATCGACTTCGACGTCGGCCTGCGCAACCTCGACCTCATCATGGGCTGCGAGCGTCGCGTCGTGTACGACCTCGTGAACGTGATCCAGGGCGAAGCGAACCTGAACCAGGCGCTGATCAAGGACAAGAAGTGCGAGAACCTGTTCATCCTGCCGGCGTCGCAGACCCGCGACAAGGATGCGCTGACGCGCGACGGCGTCGAGAAGGTGCTGAACGACCTGGCCGCGATGGATTTCGAGTACATCGTCTGCGATTCGCCGGCGGGCATCGAGGCCGGCGCGCTGCACGCGATGTACTTCGCGGATGAAGCGCTGATCGTCACGAACCCGGAAGTGTCGTCGGTGCGCGACTCGGACCGCATTCTCGGCATCCTGTCGTCGAAGACCAAGCGCGCGACCGAAGGCAAGGACCCGATCAAGGAGCACCTGCTGATCACCCGCTACAGCCCGAAGCGCGTCAACGAAGGCGAGATGCTGTCGCTCGAGGACATCAGCGAGATCCTGCGCATCAAGCTGATCGGCGTGGTGCCGGAGTCGGAAGCGGTGCTGCACGCATCGAACCAGGGCCTGCCGGCCGTCCACCTCGACGGCACCGACGTCGCCGAAGCGTACAAGGACATCGTCGGGCGCTTCCTCGGCGAGGACAAGCCGCTGCGCTTCACCGAATACCAGAAGCCGGGCCTGCTGCAGCGCCTCTTCGGCAGCAAGTAACGGAGGCCGCCCATGTCCATTCTGTCGTTTCTCCTCGGCGAGAAAAAGAAGTCCGCATCGATCGCGAAGGAGCGCCTGCAGCTCATCATCGCGCACGAGCGGGTAGGCGGCAAACCGCCGGCCGACTACCTGCCGGCGCTGCAGAAGGAGCTCGTCGCCGTGATCTCGAAGTACGTGCAGATTTCGAACGATGACATCCGCGTGAGCCTCGAGCGTCAGGACGATCTCGAGGTGCTCGAAGTGAAGATCGAGATCCCGCAAGCCTGACCCGCGTCGTTCCCGTTCCGCGCGGCGGCACCCGCCGCCGCGCGCGTCTTACGCCCTGTTGCACTTTCGGGCACGCCGTAACACGGCGCCTGTCGGCCGTAACCCCCGCTCCCGCATTGAACGAATACGCTCGCGTTGCTTGTTCAATCAGGAGGTTGTAATGGCTGTCTCATCGATTCGTCGCGTTGTCCTTGCATTCGCAGCAGTGGCTGCGGGCGCGTCCGCTTTTGCCGCACCGCTCGCCGCGCGCGCGGATGAAATCCTCGTCGCCACGCCGGTCGTCACCCGGCCGGGCGAAGTCGTCATCGCCGAGCCGGTCGCCGGGCGCACGGAAGAGATCGTCGTCGTCGCGCCGAACGCGCCGCCGCCTGTCCGCTATGAAGTCGTGCCGGACGCGCGGGTCGGCTACGTATGGGAGCGCGGCCACTGGCGCTGGGATCATGGCCGCTACGTGTGGATCGACGGCCACTGGGAAACCGAGCGGATCGGCATGCACTGGGTGCCGGGCCACTGGGACCAGCGCGGTCCGAACTGGTTCTGGACGCGCGGGCACTGGGCGTAACGGAGGCGAGCGATGAAAAGAACCGTATTCGTGATCGCGCTCGTCGCCGTCACGCTCACCGGCTGCGTCGTCGTGCCGGCCCGTCCCGTCTACTACCGGCCGGCGCCGGTGGTGATCTACTGAGCGTCGCGCGGTCCGGCTTGCGTCGCGGCGGGGTTCGCCGCGGCGGCAGCCGGTCCGGTGTCGGCTGCGGGCCTGCCGCCGGCAGCTTCGTTGCCGGCAAGCCCGTCGCCGGCATGCCCGTCGCCATTCTCGTCACGCAGCGTATCGAGCGGATCGGCGGGTGCGGCGGCCGCATCCTGCGGCGCGGTGACGCCGGACGCTGCCGGCGCGCGTTCGGCCGGCGCCGCGGCTGCTGCTGCGGTTGCCGCAGCCGGCGGCGCAAGATAGCGCTGCGCGAGCGTCTCATACAGCGGCGGCACGAAGAAGCGCGAGACGCGGCTCGAGATCAGCGCGGTGGCCATCAGCGAAATGACGAGCGCATGGCCGTTGATCATCTCCATCACGATCACGAACGACGTGATCGGCGATTGCGTGACCGCCGCGAGGTAGCCGACCATCGCGAGCGCGATCAGCACCGGCAGGCTCAAGTTGCCGAACACGACGTGCAGCAGGTTGCCGAAACCCGCGCCGATCGACAGCGACGGCGCGAAGATGCCGCCCGGGATGCCGGGCAGGTAAGACGCGACCATCGACACCATCTTCAGGAACGGATACAGCACGGACAATTGCTCGCGCCCGTCGAGCAGGCCGCGCGCTTCCGCATAGCCGCTGCCGAACGTCGTGCCGCCCGACACGAGACCGACCACGGCGATCACGAAGCCGCACAGCGCGGCGAACGCGATCGGCCGCTCGCGATACAGCGCGAGCAGCCGCGCCGGCAGCCAGCGGCCGGTATTGAGCAGCAGCCAGCAGAACAGCCCGCCGGCGACACCGGTCACGACCGCGGCGACGAGCACCGCGACTGCGAGCAGCTTCGGGAAATGCGCGCCGGCGTCGATCGTGCCGAAATACGTGTAGTTGCCGTTCAGCCCGAGCGCGACCACGCCGGCGATGATGATCGCGGTGATCAGCACGCCGCTCGCGCGCGCGGAGAAGCTGCGCGTCAGTTCCTCGATCGCGAACACGATGCCGGCGAGCGGCGTGTTGAACGCGGCCGACAGACCGGCCGCCGCGCCCGCGAGCACGAGCTGGCGCTCGATCTGCGCGTTCGAGCGCGGATAGAAGCGCCGCAGGTTGAACATCAGCGCCGCGCCGACCTGCACGGTCGGCCCTTCGCGGCCGATCGTGAAGCCGCCGAGGATCGCGAGGAACGAAAGCAGGATCTTGCCGAACAGGATCCGCAGCGTCAGCAGCCGCGCGCCGAACGCGCCGGGGCGCGCGTGCAGCGTCGCGATCACCTGCGGGATGCCGCTGCCTTCCGCGCCGCGGAAGAAGCGGCGGGTCAGCCAGACCGAGCCGGCTGCGATCGCAGGGGTCAGCAGCAGCGGCAGCCAGGGCGCATGCTGCCGCAGCGTGCGGAACGTGTCGTAGCCCCAGTCGATCAGCCGCGCATAGAGCACGGCGGTCAGGCCGACGGCGATCGCACCGAGCCAGAACACGCCGTACTGGCGCCACAGGCGCTGGGTGCGGCGGGTGAGGGCGGGGAACAATTGCGGGGAACGTTGCATCGGCGCGGCCGCTGGCAAAGGACCGATTATAAAAAGGAAACCGCCCCGGGGCGTGTTTAACAGATCGTCATAATCAAGATACAAATTGTTACAAATGTAATCCGGATGTAGTCCTCATGTCGCCCGGGCTTCACTAGTATCCGTACACGCCCTGCTCTCGCAACTCGAACATAAACGTGAACCGCATCCTCATCGTGAAAGTGACGTCGCTTGGCGACGTCGTCCAGACCCTGCCGGTGGTCGCCGACCTTCATCGCGCGTTTCCGGGCGTGACGGTCGACTGGGCCGTCGACGAATCGTGTGCGGAAGTGGTGCGCTGGCATCCCGGCGTGAGCAACGTGTTGTGCGCGCCATTGCGGCGGTTCAAGAAGCTGCGCGGCGGCGGCGACCTGAAGGCGATCTGGGCCTCGATCAGCGCGTTGCGCGCGCACCGTTACGACGCGGTCATCGACCTGCACGGCGTCTACAAGAGCGCGATCATCTCGGCGCTGGCGCGCGCCGCTCGCCGCGTCGGCTATCAGACGCAGGATCTCGGCGAACCCGGCGCGCGCTTCGCGTACTCGGACCGTTTCGGCCCGCGGCCCGCATGCGACGCTTGGCACGGGATGCGCGTGAGCGCGGGCGAGGCGTTCGGCTACGAGCCGCAGGGCGCCGCCGATTACGGGATCGTCGCGCCCGACGACGCGTGCCTGCCTGCCGCCGTGACCGACGGCGGGCCGTTCATGCTGATGTTCCATGCCACGTCGAACGACGACAAGCGATGGCCGGTCGAGCACTGGGCGGCGCTCGCGACGCGGATGATGGCGCGCGGCATGCGCGTGCGGCTGCCGTGGGGCTCGCCGGCCGAGCACGCGGTCGCCCAGGAGATCGCCGCGCGTGCGCCCGGGGCCACCGTGCTGCCCGCGATGTCGGTGCGTCAGCTCGGCGCGGCGATCGGCCGGGCCGCGCTGGTGGTCGGCGTCGACACGGGTTTCGTCCACATGGCGCACGCGCTGCGGCGGCCGACCGTGATGATCTTCGTGGCCACGTCGCCCGGGCACTGCGGCATCGGCGGTGCGCCGCATGCCGTGTCGATCGGCGAGGTGGGCGCCGCGCCGTCGGTCGACGAGGCGCTGCAGGCAATCGACTCGGTCGGTCCGGCTTTCGGCGCGGCGATGCATGCGCAGGCGGCGGCCTGACCGGCCGCGCGCCGGTGCACGCTCAGGCGAGCAGCGCCTCGAACGCGAGCACGGCGGCAATGGCCGCCGCATTCGCGACGAGCGCCTCGAACACGATGCCGCGCCAGGTTTTCGGCCGGAAGCGGAGCGTGAGCAGCAAGGCGGCGCCCAGCGCGAGCGACAGGATCAGGACGAGGTCGGCATTGGCGACGCGGATGCTCATGGGGGCGGCTCCGTGGCGATGGCGGCGCGGCAGGCGGCGCGCCAGCAATCGAGTATAGGCGGCGCCGGCCGCGGCACAAGCCGGGTTGCCCCGCAGCGTCAGACGAGCGACGTGTCGCGCGTCTCGCGCATCAGCAGCACGCCGAGCAGGCTGAGCGCCGCCGCGACGGACACATAGCCGCCGACCCACGACAGGCCGCCGCGCGCGGCAAGCAGCTGCGCGATGTACGGCGCGATCGACGCGCCGAGGATCCCGCCGAGGTTGTACGCGACGCCCGCACCCGTGTAGCGGACGTTGGTCGGGAACAGTTCCGGCAGCAGCGCGCCCATCGGCGCGAACGTCACGCCCATCAGGAACAGCTCGAGCGTCAGGAACAGCGCGACGAGCGGCATCGAGCCGCTGCCGAGCAGCGGCGCCATCGTGAAACCCGACAGCAGCGCGGCGATCGCGCCGGTGATCAGCACCGGCCTGCGGCCGAAGCGATCCGACGCCCAGGCCGACAGCGGCGTCGCGAGCCCCATGAACACGACCGCGAGGCAGAGCAGGCCGAGGAAGCTCTGGCGCGGGATATGCAGTGTCGCGACGCCGTACGACAGCGAGAACACTGTCGAGATGTAGAACAGCGTGTAGCAGACGACCATCGCCAGCGCGCCGAGCAGCGTCGGCTGCCAGTGTTGCGTGACGAGCGTCGCGACCGGCACGCGCACGCGTTCGTTGCGGTCGAGCGCGGCCTGGAACGCGGGCGTCTCGGCGATCTTGAGCCGCACGTACAGGCCGAGCGCGACGAGCACCGCGCTCACGAGAAACGGAATGCGCCAGCCCCAGCTGCGGAACTGCGCGTCGGACAGCGACAGCGCGAGTGCGAAGAACAGCCCGTTCGACATCAGGAAGCCGACCGACGGGCCGAGCTGCGGGAACATGCCGAACCAGCCGCGCTTGCCTTGCGGCGCGTGCTCGGTCGCGAGCAGCGCGGCGCCGCCCCATTCGCCGCCGAGGCCGATGCCCTGGCCGAAGCGCAGCACGCACAGCAGCACCGGCGCGAGCGTGCCGATTGCGTCGTAGCCGGGCACGAGGCCGATCGCGGTGGTGGACAGGCCCATGACGAGCAGCGACGCGACGAGCGTCGACTTGCGGCCGATGCGGTCGCCGAAATGACCGAACAGGAACGAGCCGATCGGCCGTGCGATGAACGCGATGCCGAACGTGACGAACGCGGAGAGCGCCTGCGCGGTCGCGGAGCCGTGCGGGAAGAACACCGGGCCGATCACGAGCGCGGCGGCGGTCGCGTACACGTAGAAATCGTAGAACTCGATCGCGGTGCCGATGAAGCTCGCGAACACGATGCGCTTGTGGCTGACGGCGCCGGCCGCATTGGTTGCGTGCGCAACGGCCGGTGGGGATGCGGACATGGATGTCTCCGTTGTTGGTCTTGATGAACGCCCGGTGATACGCGCGGCCACGCAGGCGGACGCCTGCCCGGACCGTCGAGCGGGAGAAGGATGCGGCGTGGATGCGCGCCGTGGCGCGGATCGTCACCCGCAGGTCGACGCTGGAGACGGCTAGTCGCCGCCGTGATCGGCTCGTCTGCCCGGTGAGGCGCGAGCCCGCGCGCGGCGTGATGGCCGCGGCGAATGCGGAAAATTATAGCCAGCGGCGCCGAGCGCCGGCAATCTCGCGCGGGTTCAGTCGATCGATTGCGCCTGTGCCGATGCGGTGCTCTGCAGCTGGAACTTGCCGTTGTCGTTGAAGAGCCAGCTTTCCATCAGCTCCACCTGGCCGTTGCCGTCGAGCAGCTTCGCGGGCGGTGGCGGCAGCGGCGCCGAACGCCGCAGCGATGCGAGCGCGAGCGACTCGGCTTCGCTGTCGCCGTTGCTGCGATATACCGATGCGTGCACGAGGCGGCCGCTGCGATCGACCGTGAACGCGAGTACGACGAGCGAGCGCAGCATCGCCTGCGGCGTGCCGTGCAACACGCCGGACGGATTGCGCTCGGCGACGCGTTCTGCAACTTCGGTGCGGTACTGGGCGAGTGTGGCGCTGCGCACGACCGACGGGATCGTCAGGACCGCGCGCGGGGGCGGCGGGGTGATCGTGCAGGCAGCGAGCATGGCGACGGCGGCCGCGGCGGCAACACGCAGCCGGCCGATGCCTGACAGGGGGATGGCGAACATGGCGTGGCGCCGGGGAACACGATAGACAAATGATAGTCGCGCACGGATCGCGCGACATCGGGACAAACGTATATCGCGCGGCGCGCGTCGTTGTGCCGGCTGATGGCGCGGGCGCGCCTGTCGGCTGATCGTCAGGCGACGCGTGCCGTCCCGCTCAATACCCATGCGTGACGAGCGACAGGACCGACAGGTCCGGATGCGTGCCGTCGACAATGCTCTTGCCGATATGCACGGCTTCGTGGACGGCCTCGTCAACGGTTGAGTAGCTTTCCTCGCCGTCCGCGTGGAACGCCACGGCGTGGCCGGGCAGCGCGGAATTCGCGCCGGGATGGCAGACGTAGCCGGTGTACGTGAAGCGCGAGTCGTTGCCCGGCATCGAGGTTGGCACGACATGGATCTCGAAGCCTTCGTAGTAATCGACGTGGCGGATCGGGGTCGACTGTTCGGACATGGCGGTCTCCGTGTGCGGCGCGGGCGGGTAAGCCCGTGCGGCAGCGAATTCGCGGCGGCGTTCGTGTCGCCGTTGTGATCCGAATTCTAGGCGATGGCAATGCAACGGGGCAGGTCGGGATTACCGCCACGCGTCGTGCCGCATGCAGTGCGAAGGCGCAAACAAAAACCCCGTCATTCAGGGAATGGACGGGGTTTGGCGAACCTTGCTGGCGGAAGCGGTGAGATTCGAACTCACGGACAGTTGCCCGTCGCTGGTTTTCAAGACCAGTGCCTTAAACCGCTCGGCCACGCTTCCACGAGGCGGCATTGTAACCGAAATGCCGCTGCTGTCATGCTCAATCGTCGCGCAGGAACAGTTCCTGCAGGTCGTTGAGGAACCGCTGGCCGAGCGGCGTCGGCGCGATCTGCGCGAAATCGCGCGCGATCAGCCCGCGCCGTTCCGCTTCCTTGAGCGCCGGCTCGATCGTGCTCATCGGCAGCCCCGTGCGCTCGGCGAAGCTGTGCACCGGGAAGCCCTCGACGAGCCGCAGCGTGTTCAGCATGAACTCGAACGGCAGGTCGCGCGCGCCGACTTCGCGTTCCTCCTGGACCGGCGTGCCGGCATTCGCCTGCTCGATGAAGGTCGCCGGATGCTTGTAGCGCGCCTGCCGCAGGATGCGGTTCGGGAACGACAGCTTCGTGTGCGCGCCCGCGCCGATCCCGAGATAGTCGCCGAAGCGCCAGTAGTTCAAGTTGTGCTTGCATTGGTGATGCGGCTTCGCATACGCGGACACTTCATAGCGTTCGTAGCCGGCCTCGGCCGTGCGCGCGTGGATCCACTCCTGCATGTCGGCGGATGCGTCGTCGTCGGGCACCACGGGCGGAAACTTCGCGAACAGCGTGTTCGGCTCGAGCGTCAGGTGATACAGCGACAGATGCGGCGGCGCGAACGACAGCGCGGTCTCGACGTCGGCGCGGCATTCGTCGAGCGTCTGGTTCGGCAGCGCGAACATCAGGTCGAGATTGAAATTGTCGAACGTGTTCGCGGCGACCTCGACGGCCGCGCGCGCCTGAGCGGCGTCGTGGATGCGGCCGAGCGCCTTCAGGTGCGTCTCGTTGAAGCTCTGGATGCCGACCGACAGGCGATTCACGCCGCTCGCGCGGAACTGCGCGAACTTCGCGGCTTCGAAGGTGCCGGGATTCGCCTCGAGCGTGATTTCCGCATCCGCGTCGAGCGGCAGCAGCGCGCGCACGTCGGACAGCAGGCGGTCGAGGCCGGCTGCGGACAGCAGGCTCGGCGTGCCGCCGCCGATGAACACGGTATGCACCTGCCGTCCCCACACGAGCGGCAGCGCGTGCTCGAGATCGGCGCGCAGCGCGTCCAGATACTCGGTCTCCGGAAACTGCTCGCCTTTCCATTCGTGCGAGTTGAAATCGCAATACGGGCACTTGCGCACGCACCACGGGAAATGCACGTACAGCGCGAGCGGCGGCAGCGACGTCAGCCGCACTTGCCCGGGCGACGTGAAGGTCGCGACGACGCGCGCACCGGTGTCCGCGGCCTGGCTCATTCTCCCTCCGCAAGCCGCGCGAACAGCGCCTTGAGCGCGAGCGCGCGATGGCTGAGCGCGTTCTTCACCGGCGGCTCGAGCTCGGCCGCCGTCGCGCCGAGCGACGGCAGGTAGAAATACGGGTCGTAGCCGAATCCGTGCGCGCCGCGCGGCGCGTCGACGATCTCGCCGTGCCAGCGGCCTTCGGCGAACAGCGGTTCCGGATCGTCGGCATGACGCACGAGCGCGAGCACGCAGCAGTAGTACGCACGGCGGTCTGCGACGTCGCGCAGCTGGTCGACGAGATGCGCGTTATTCGCCGCGTCGCCTTTCTCGAGCCCCGCGCGTTGCGCGTAGCGCGCCGAATAGACGCCCGGTGCGCCGCGCAGCGCGCGCACGCACAGCCCCGAATCGTCGGCGATCGCCGGCAGCCCGGTGAGCTGCGCCGCGTGCCGCGCCTTCGTCAGCGCGTTCTCGATGAACGTGCGGTACGGTTCTTCCGCTTCCGGCACCGCGAGGTCGCCCTGCGGAATCACGTCGATGCCGACGGTCGAGAACATCGCCGTGAATTCGCGCAGCTTGCCCGCATTGTTCGACGCGAGCACGATGCGCGACAACGGCGGCGTGATGCGATCGTCAGACATGGCTCACACCCAGCGCGTCCTTCTGCAGCCGCACGAGCTCGCCGATCCCGCTTTGCGCCAAGTCGAGCAGCGCGTTCATCTCGTCGCGCGAGAACGGCACGCCTTCCGCCGTGCCCTGGACTTCGACGAAGCCGCCCGCGCCCGTCATCACGACGTTCATGTCGGTGTCGCAGCGCGAATCTTCCGGGTAATCGAGATCGAGCACCGGGGTGCCCTCGAACACGCCGACCGAAATCGCGGCGACGTGGTCGGTGATCGGCGAGCGTGCGAGCTTGCCGGCGGCGATCAGCTTCGACACTGCATCGTGCGCGGCGACGAACGCGCCGGTGATGCTCGCAGTGCGCGTGCCGCCGTCGGCCTGGATCACGTCGCAGTCGATGTGGATCGTGCGCGGGCCGAGCGCCTCCAGGTCGAACACCGCGCGCAGCGCGCGGCCGATCAGGCGCTGAATTTCCTGCGTGCGGCCCGTCTGCTTGCCGCGCGCCGCTTCGCGATCGCTGCGCGTATGCGTTGCGCGCGGCAGCATTCCGTATTCGGCGGTCAGCCAGCCTTGCCCGCGGTCGCGCAGGAATTCGGGTACGCGCTCGGCGACGCTCGCCGTGCAGATCACCTTGGTGTCGCCGAATTCGACCAGCACGGAGCCTTCCGCGTGCTTCGTGTAGTGGCGCGTAAGGGCGACCTTGCGCAGTTCGTCGGCGCGGCGGCCGCTCGGCCGGGAAGTGGATTGCGTCATGTGGGAACGATGGACAGGGAGGAAACCTCGATTTTAGCGCCGAACGGCGGCGGTGCCGGGCGGGGTGGCCGGCAAAAATGGGATAATGCGCGTTTCCCGCCCCGCGCTTGCGAATGCGCCGGGCGCCTCGATTTATCCCCGGCCCGCGAGGGCATTCAGACGGCGAGACGAACCATGATCTACAGCATGACGGGCTACGCGAGCGCGACACGCGAACTCGCAGCGGCGACGGGCAACGGCGGCACCAGCGTGTCGGTCGAATTGCGCACCGTGAACTCGCGTTTCCTCGACCTGAATTTCCGCATGCCCGACGACGTGCGCGCGTGCGAACCCGCGCTGCGCGAGATGCTGATGAACAAGCTGTCGCGCGGCAAGGTGGACGTGCGCATCAACCTGCAGCGCGGCGAGCAGAGCATCGGCGCGGGCGCGCTGAACCAGGCGGCGCTCGGCCAGCTTGCGGACCTGGAGCGCACGGTGCTCGATACGTTCCCGGGCGTCGGCCGCCTGCGCGCGGGCGAGATCCTGCGCTGGCCCGGCGTGATCGCCGAAAGCGGCGTATCGGCCGACGCGATCCGCGACGCGGTGCTCGCGTGCGGCAAGGAAGCGATCAACGAGCTGGTCGTCGTGCGTTCGCGCGAAGGCGCGCAGCTCGCGGCGATGCTGCTGTCGAACGTCGCCGAGATGGAGGCGATCGTCGCGCGCATCACGCCGCTCGTGCCGGAGCTGATCGCGAAGCATCAGCAGAAGATCGTCGAGCGGCTGCAGGAAGCGCTCGGCATCGCGGCGCCGGAAGGCAGCGCGCCGATCGTGTCGCGCGAGGAAGCCGCGGAGCGCATCCGTCAGGAAGTGACGATGTACGGCATCCGGATCGACATCGCGGAGGAGCTGTCGCGGCTCACCGCGCACCTGAACGAAACGCGTCACGTGATCGAGAAGGGCGGCCGCGTCGGCAAGCGTCTCGACTTCATGATGCAGGAACTGAATCGCGAAGCGAACACGCTCGGCTCGAAAGCGGCGGCCAAGGAACTGGCCGATGCGTCGATGGCGCTCAAGCTGCTGATCGAGCAGATGCGTGAGCAAGTGCAAAACCTGGAGTAACGCAACATGACCGAATCCACCCACGACGGCCACGCCGTGCATGCGCTGCACGGCGGCATCTATCCCGGCAACCTGTTCATGGTCGTCGCGCCGTCGGGCGCCGGCAAGTCCACGCTGGTGAACGCGCTGCTGTCGAAGGACACGGATATCTGCCTGTCGATCTCGTACACGACGCGCAAGCCGCGCCCGGGCGAGCAGGATGGCCAGCATTATCATTTCACGACCGTCGACGATTTCCGCGCGCGCCACGCCGCGCACGAATTCCTCGAGAGCGCGGAAGTGCACGGCAACTACTACGGCACCTCGCGCGTCTGGATCGAGGAGCAGATGAAGAACGGCCACGACGTGCTGCTCGAAATCGACTGGCAGGGCGCGCAGCAGGTGAAGAAGCAGTTCCGCAACGCGGTCGGCATCTTCATCCTGCCGCCGTCGCTCGACGCGCTCGAGGAGCGCCTGAAGAAGCGCGGCCAGGACGAGCCGAACGTGATCACGCGGCGCCTGCTCGCGGCCGGCAGCGAGATGGCGCACGCATCGGAAGCGGAGTACGTTGTGATCAACGAGAACTTCGATCGCGCGCTCGCCGAGCTCGAATGCATCGTCGCCGCGACGCGCCAGCGCTTCATTTCGCAGTACGCGCGACATGCGGAGCTGTTCATCGAGCTCGGCATCCACCAGCCGCACGCGGAATGACGGCGAGGGTCGAGGGACATAAGGTAGAATAGGCACTATATTCAGAAGGAATTACCCAACATGGCTCGCATTACCGTCGAAGACTGCCTGAAGCAAATCCCGAACCGCTTCGAACTGGCGCTCGCCGCCACTTATCGCGCGCGGCAGCTCGCGCAAGGCCATACGCCGAAGATCGAAAGCCGCGACAAGCCGACGGTCGTCGCGCTGCGCGAGATCGCGGCCGGCCAGGTCGGCATCGAGATGCTGAAGAAGGTGCCGGTCTAACGCGCACCGCTTCACGCCAGCCATGTAGTCCACGCGCGCAACGATTGCTGACCGAGGAGGCGAATATGAGCACCACCCCATCGTCCGCCTCCGCGGATCCGAGCACCGAAGCCACGGCACAATCGCCTGCGCGCCAGTACATCGACGCGGTCCTCGAACAGTCGTTCCGGCATCTGTTCGGGCCGACCGCCACTCCGGAGCAGCCGCGCAAGCACGGCGTCGTTTCGATCGCGAAACTGACCGCCGCGCTTGCCGAGTACCTGGCGCCGGAAGAAATCAAAGAGGTCAAGGCGGCGTTCCACTTCGGCGACGAAGCCCACCTCGGTCAATATCGCCAGAGCGGCGAACCCTACATCACCCATCCTGTCGCCGTCGCGGAAATCTGCGCCGGCTGGAAGCTCGATGCGCAGGCGGTCATGGCCGCGCTGCTGCACGACGTGATGGAAGATCAGGGCGTGACCAAGAGCGAGCTGGCCGAGCGGTTCGGGCCGAAGGTCGCGGAGCTGGTCGACGGGCTGTCCAAGCTCGACAAGATGGAATTCCGCAGCCGCGAGGAAGCGCAGGCGGAAAACTTCCGCAAGATGCTGCTCGCGATGGCGCGCGACGTGCGGGTCATCCTCGTCAAGCTTGCCGACCGCCTGCACAACATGCGCACGCTCGGCGCGGTGCCGATGGAAAAGCGCCGCCGCGTCGCGCGCGAAACGCTCGACATCTACGCGCCGATCGCGCACCGTCTTGGTCTGAACAATACCTATCGCGAGCTGCAGGACATGAGCTTCGCGAACTTCAACCCGCATCGCTACGCGACGCTCGAGAAGGCGGTGAAGGCCGCGCGCGGCAATCGCCGCGAGGTGATCAGCAAGATCCTCGAGGCCGCGCAGCGTGCGATGGTCGACGCGAAGATCGACGCCGAAATCACCGGCCGCGAAAAGACCATCTACAGCATCTACCGGAAGATGCGCGACAAGCAGTTGTCGTTCTCGCAGGTGCTCGACGTGTACGGCTTTCGCGTCGTCGTCGAGAATCCGCTCGACTGCTATACGTGCATTGGCGCGCTGCATGCACTGTACAAGCCGGTGCCGGGCAAGTTCAAGGACTACATCGCGATCCCGAAGATCAACGGCTACCAGTCGCTGCACACGACGCTCGTCGGCCCGTTCGGCGCGCCGATCGAGTTTCAGGTGCGCACGCGCAAGATGCACGAGATCGCCGAGGCGGGCGTCGCCGCGCACTGGCTGTACAAGAACGGCGGCGCGGATCTCAACGACGTGCAGAAGCGCGCGCACCAGTGGCTGAAGTCGCTGCTCGACATCCAGAGCGAGGCCGGCGATTCGAGCGAATTCCTCGAGCACGTGAAGATCGACCTGTTCCCGGATGCGGTCTACGTGTTCACCCCGAAGTCGAAGATCATGGCGCTGCCGCGCGGCGCGACGGCGCTCGACTTCGCGTATTCGATCCACAGCGATCTCGGCAACCAGTGCGTCGCCGTGAAGATCAACAACGAGCTGCTGCCGCTGCGCACCGAGCTGAAGAGCGGCGACATCGTCGAGGTGATCACCGCGCCGTATTCGAAGCCGAACCCTGCATGGCTCGGCTTCGTGCGCACCGGCAAGGCGCGTTCGGCGATCCGTCACTACCTGAAGACGATGCGCCTGAACGAATCGGTGCAGCTCGGCGAGCGGCTCGTCGACCAGAGTCTGAAGGGCTACGGCCTCGCGCTCGCGGACGTCGCGCCTGAGGTGTGGGAAAAGCTCGTGCAGTGGACGGGCAACAAGAGTCGCCAGGAAATCTTCGCGGACATCGGCCTCGGCCGCCGCGTCGCCGCGGTGATGGCCAAGCGCATCGAGGTGCTGATGAGCGGCCGCGACGCGGACGACGACCTGCCGAGGGCCGAGCGTCATGCCGCGCATCATGCGCCGCCGGTCGTGATCACCGGCACCGAAGGGATGTCGGTGCAGTTGTCCGCGTGTTGCCGGCCGATTCCGGGCGACGCGATCATGGGCTACATCGGCATCGGTCTGGGGATGGCGATTCATACGACCGACTGCCGCGTCGCACAGCGTATCCACCGGCGTGATCCGGGCCGCTGGATCGACGTTGAATGGGCGCCGCAGCCGGGACGCCTCTTCGACGTCGCGGTGAAGGCGCTCGTGAAGAACACGAAGGGGATCTTCGCGCGAGTGGCGGCGGACATCACGTCGGCTGACGCGAACATCGTCCACATCGCGATGGACGAGGATCTCACACACGAGTCGACGGTGCTGCGCTTCGTGATCCAGGTCAGCGACCGCGTCCACCTTGCGAACGTGATGCGGCGCGTGCGGACCAATCCGGACGTGATGCGGATCATGCGCGAGCGTTCGACCGACGACGGCGCGCATGCGCGTCATGACGGCGGGATGCGGATCGAGCGCGAGCGGCAGGATTACTGACGCGCGAGTGCTCACACAAACAAGAACGGCGGCCTCGGCCGCCGTTCTTGTTTGTGTGTCGGCGATTTGATTCGGATTCGAATCGGCGCGGTGAAATCGAGCGGGGAAGAGGGGAAAAAGGGGGGGGGCAAAGAAAAAGGGCCTTCCCGGAGGAAGGCCCTTCTGAAGTGGCGCGGCTGGCAGGATTCGAACCCACGACCCCTTGGTTCGTAGCCAAGTACTCTATCCAACTGAGCTACAGCCGCACGCAAAGCGGTACTACTTCAACTGTCGGAACCTTCTGCGATGGGAAGGCCCCCAAAAAATGGCGCGGCTGGCAGGATTCGAACCCACGACCCCTTGGTTCGTAGCCAAGTACTCTATCCAACTGAGCTACAGCCGCACGCAAAACGGTACTGCATCGAACTGAAAGGGCCTTCGATTCGGAAGGCCCTCGAAATTAGTGGCGCGGCTGGCAGGATTCGAACCCACGACCCCTTGGTTCGTAGCCAAGTACTCTATCCAACTGAGCTACAGCCGCACGCAGAAGAGGGATTATAGCAGGGCCGCGTAAAAAGGGAAGCCTTATTCGCAAATTGTTGGGCACGGGCTTGCCGGCCGGTCCATCGTGTACCCTTGAAGTATCTGCAATTCATGTTTGAACGTGCACCATGAACAAGGCGTTTGTCAAAGAGTCGGACGGCGACGACGACGATCTCGACCAGGCCCAGACGGCGATCCCGGCGGGCTCGAAAAATTACATCACGCCCGCGGGGCACAAGCGCCTCAGGGACGAGTTGCTGAACCTGATCGACGCAGAGCGGCCCGAAGTCGTGCGGCTCGTGTCGTGGGCGGCGTCGAACGGCGACCGCTCCGAGAACGGCGACTACATCTACGGCAAGCGGCGGCTGCGCGAGATCGATCGGCGCATCCGTTTCCTGACGAAGCGGCTCGACATCGCCGAGGTGGTCGACGCGAGCCGGCAGGAGAACACCGACCAGGTGTTCTTCGGTGCGACCGTCGACTATGCGACGCCGGACGGCGAGAAGCATACGATCACGATCGTCGGCATCGACGAGGTCGATCTCGACCACGGTCACGTGAGCTGGATCTCGCCCGTCGCGCGCGCGCTGCTGAAGGCGAAGATCGGCGACACCGTCACGCTGATGACGCCCGCCGGCCCGCAGCCGATCGACGTGCTCGACGTGCACTACCCGGAGCCGGGCGCGGCTTGAACGCGTCTGCGCTGCCGCACAACGAAAAAAGCGCCCCGGCTGGGGCGCTTCGTGATGCTGCGGCGGACAGGGCGGTCCGGCGACGCTCAGAAGCGGTGGCGCAGGCCGGCCGTGACCGCGACCTGCTTGTCGCTCGATGAAGCCGTGCCGAGACCGTTGATGTTCGCGCGGAGCGGCAGGCCATCCGAATTGACCTTCTGGTATTCGCCCTGCAGATAGACGTCGGTGCGCTTCGACAGCGCGTAGGCGGCCTGCAGGTTGAACTGATGCCATTTCGGCGACTGGCCGACGAGGCGCCCGTCGGTGTACGTGTACGAGCCGGCGAGCGACAGTGCCGGCGTCAGCGCATAGCGGCCGTTGATTTCATAGTTGTTGAAGCGGGTGCCGCCCGACAGGCCCGTGATGCCGCCCGACACGCCCGATTGGCCGGCACTGATCGCGACGCTGTCGGTCAGGCGCGTCTGCGTGAACACGAAGCCGGCCGTTGCCGGGCCGAACGAGTAGTTCAGGCCCGCGCCCCAGGTGCGCTGACGGCTGGCCGCGAACGTCCAGTCGCCCGCGACTGCGCCGGGATCGCTGACCGCCTGCGCCAGTCCGTTCACGTTGTTGTTCAACTGCATGTACGCGGCCGCGACGTTGAAGCCCATGAAGCTGTACGACGCGCCGACGCTGTATGCGCGGTTGTTCGCGAAATTGCTCGAATTCGAGAATCCGTACAACGCGCCGAACTTCAGGCCGTTGTAGTCCGCGCTCTGGTACTTGACCGCGTTGTTGATCCGGAACGAGTTGTTCAGGTTGTCGTTGTCGAACGGGTGCGCGAACTGGGTGCCGCCGTATTGCGTGCCGGTCAGCGACAGCGGGCCGAGATAGTCGACGACGCTGTCGTACTGGCGGCCCAGCGTGACCGAACCGTACACGTTGTGCGAAAGCCCGACGAACGCCTGGCGGCCGAATTCGCGGCCGTTCTGCTTGAGCGTGCCGTTATTGATGCCGAAGCCGTTTTCCAGCGTGAAGATCGCTTTCAGGCCGCCGCCGAGGTCCTCGGTGCCGCGCAGGCCCCAGCGGCTGCCGTTGACCGAGCCGGTCGTTTGCTGCCAGGCGCTGTGGCCGCCTTGGTTATTCGTGTAGGTGATGCCGGCGTCGATCAGGCCGTACAGCGTGACGCTGCTTTGTGCGTGCGCGGCGGTCGCGAACACGCCAGACAGTGCTGCAACAACCAGGGTCTTTTTCATTGATTTGTCTCCAAACCGGATGATGGGAAGCGAACCTGTTGCTGGCCCAGGCGTGGCGCGTGGCTTCTGCGCTGATGCCGGACGGGCTTGATACCCTTTGTCTCAAAATTCAATTGAAGTGTAAGGAGCGGCCCCGAGCGGGGAGGGGGGTACTTTAAGAAATACTGTATTTAGAATTTAGCAATGATGGGCGGGTGGCTCGGAAGCCGTGTCCATCAAGGGTTTGCTGCATCGCCGCGAGAATTCGGTGTGACGCGGCGGCGCAGTCGGGCGTTGCGCGGCCGCGACAGGCGGCTATCCGGCGACGCCTATTGCACGAGCGCCATTATTGTCGCTTCGGCAATAGAGGTTTGTGCGGAGCATGGATAATGAAAGGATGTTATGTCGCTATACTGCGATCTCTGCTTTCCGAAGCAGACTTTTTCGTTGACGGAAAAGATCTCCAAACCTTTGTCGGCGCGACTTTCCAGTCGCGCTTTTTTTTCGTCCGTCGGTTTCGCTTCCTATTGTTCGTACAAGCGGCGCCTGCGCCTGCGGGGCGGCGGCGTGTCCTTGGCTTCGGCGGGCGGCGGCGTGTATGCCCAGTCTTCCATCACGTAATGACGCGCATCGAGCGGCGACGCCAGCAGGTTCTGCCAGTGGTCGCCATGCCACGTCGTATCGAATTCGGCCTCGCAAGGCTGTTCACGTGCAGGGTCGGCAAGGGCGCGGGACTTCCTGCGGACGCGGCCGAGCCGGCTCGCGAAGCGCTTGATTCCGTCCAGCCACATGGCTTTCTCCGTCGCGTGGGTGTGGCTTCAGCATCGCAACGTCGTTCGTGATTTGCAACCCGTAGAAATACCGAGCATTTTACCGATTCGATTCGACCCCGGTAGGTTTTTCCCGGCGTGGATTATCGGTGAATCGTGCAAGGTAACAATGACGGGATTTGGTGCGAAATCTAATTGCAGAAGCGGATCAGGTACCGATTCCATTGGCAATAGCGTTATTTTTATAAAGCGTTCGATAAAAATCCACTTGACGCACCTGGATTTTCCAATTTATAAAGTCAGCACTCCGTCCTCGGGGCGGCGTATATGGCTGAAATCAGATGCGACGCTTCGGGATTTCGGGAAACGGCTATAAAAAATAGCTATTTTGATCAAATCGAGTGGGGAACGAAGGTATGGATACCGGTATCGTGAAATGGTTTAACGATGCTAAAGGTTTCGGTTTTATCACGTCAGACAATGGCGGTGAGGATCTGTTTGCGCACTTTTCCGAAATCAAGATGGATGGCTTCAAAACGCTGAAGGAAAATCAGCGTGTTTCTTTCGACGTGAAAGTCGGGCCGAAAGGCAAGCAGGCTGCGAATATCCAGGCGATCTGACGCGCCACGCATTGCTGATCACGTCCGAGCCCCCGCTTCGTCGGGGGCTTTTTGCATTCAGGTGCGGAATCGTGATGCGTGGGTTCACGCTGGCCGTGGACGGGCCTGCCGGTGCATACTCACGGAAGCGTCGCTTTCCTGTTCATTCATGTCCGATTCCCGTTCGACCGATCCCGCCTGCGAGCAACCGCTCGTCTTCGTCGACCTCGAAACCACTGGCGGCTCATCCGCCGAGCACCGCATCACCGAAATCGGCGTGGTCGAAATCGGCCCGCTCGGCGTGTCGACGTGGACCTCGCTCGTCAATCCCGGGCAGCCGATTCCTCCGTTCATTCAGCAACTGACCGGCATTTCGGAGGCGATGGTGCGCGATGCGCCGTCGTTCGCATCGCTCGCGCCCGCGCTGTTCGATCGGCTCGACGGCAAGCTGTTCGTCGCACACAACGCCAGCTTCGACCGCGGTTTCCTGCGCGCCGAGTTCGAGCGCACCGGGTTGGCATTCAATCCTGACGTCCTGTGCACCGTGCGCTTGTCACGCGCGCTGTTCCCGCGCGAATCGCGGCACGGGCTCGACGCGCTGATCCAGCGGCACGGACTCGTGCCGTCCGCGCGGCACCGGGCGCTCGCGGATGCCGACCTGCTGTGGCAGTTCTGGCGCCAGTTGCACGAGACCGTGCCGCTCGAGCGGTTGCGCGACCAGATCACCCGCACGACACGCCATTTCCGCCTGGCGGGCGGACTGACCGAGGCGTGGCTCGACACCGCGCCGGCGGGATGCGGCGCCTATGCGTTGTTCGGCGAAGCGGACGAACCGCTCTATGTCGGGCGCAGCGTGCGGGTGCGGCAACGGCTGCGTGCGCTGCTGACCGGCGAGCGGCGCTCGTCGAAGGAACTGCGGCTCGCCCAGCAGGTGCGGCGCGTCGAGTGGCGGGAGACCGGTAACGAACTCGGCGCGATGCTCGCCGAAGCGCAGTGGATTGCGCGGTTGCGTCCGACATCCAATCGTCGTCCGGCCGACGCGGCGCGCGCGGGTGCGGTGGCGCCGTGGCCGTTCGACGGCGCGGTCGCGTTCGAGGCGCACGGCGAGCGCCGGCTGTTTCACGTGATCGATGGCTGGCGCTATCTCGGCGCGGTGGAGACGCTCGACGCAGCCGCGCGGCTGGCCGTCGACGAAACGGCCGGGACGTTCGAGCCCTCTACCTATCGGCTGCTGCAGACGCACCTTGCGCGCGGCCTGCAACTGATTCCCCTGGCCGCGCTCGCGCCTGCGGGTTAGGGCGCGGCGCGCGCCGATCAACGGCCACGGCCGCCGCAAGCGCTGGTTGACGCGTCAGCCGATCGCGCTTGCGCCGCCCGCCGCGCACACATGCGACAGCGCTGTGTTGAGCGCTTGTGCCTGGTTCGCGTCGTAGCGCGTCAGCGCCTTCCAGTTGGCGATGCTGCGCGCGAGCCGCATCTGGCAGTCGGGTGCGGCCCGCAGCGGCTCGACCTGCGCAAGCCCGGTCAGCATCGCCTGCGTGAGCCGGTCGAGCTTCGGGCGTGTGCTGGTCGCGAGATCGGGCGGCGTGTCTTCTGGCGGCCGGGTCGCCCGCCACGTCGCGAACAGCGCGTTCTGCACGTCCTTGCTGGCCGTGATCTGATCCTCGAAGAACCGCCGGGCGAACGCCGGATCGATACCGGCCTGCGTCGCGCGCTTCTCGACGGACGCGAGCAGCGCGGCTTCACGCGGGCGATCCTCGATCGGCTTGCCGTTCGCCCACTTCCAGCGCGCGACCGGCTCGGCGAGCGCGAGGCGCTGAGAGGCAAGCGCGACGAGATTGGTCAGCGCCGTGTCGTCGCCGTCGGCGGCGGCGATGCGTGGCGAGGAGAAGAGGGCGAGGCCGAGCGCTGCCGCGGCGAGGCCGGCGCGAATTGCGTGCTTCATCGGAACGAGCGGGGACCGGGCGAGCCGGAAGTGGAAAACCAGAAGAATAGACGAAGACAGTCGCGCGGCGTGGCGACGCGACAGAAGAATCAGCGGACGAACTGATCCGGCACCGTCAGGTCGTTGCGACCCGGGTGCGATGCGTACGGCTGCGGAAACGCAGCGATGAACCGCACGATGTCGGCTTGCGGCACGTGGCGGTTACTGAGCGGAACGCCCGTTCACTTCGGCGAGTACAGCTTGTGCTGCTCGTCGAAGAACGCCCGCACGTGCTCGGGCAACTCGGCGAGGAATTCCACGCCAACGGGTTCCGGGTCCGGGCTCATCACTTGCTCCGGCGGCGGCACGCGGATCGGCTTTTCGTCCATGATCGTTTCTCCAACAGGTTCAATGATTATCAGCCTCGTGCACAGATTTATGCCAGCAACGAATCGTTAGATTTTGTCTCTGTTGTATTCGCGGCACATGTGTTTACCCGCTCGCGCCGATACCCGCCATACAGTCTGCGGAATCGGCAGGGGTCAGGCTGCTTGCTATACTTGCGCGCACTTTTCCCTGGACCGCGATGAAACGAACGACGCGATGGATCGGCCTCGTCTGGCTGGCGCTGGTACTGAACGTCCTGTCGCCCGTCGTCGGCTACGCGCGCATGGCGTCGAGCGGGTCGGGGGGGCTCACGCTCGAACTCTGCAGCGCGGCGGGTGCCCGCCAGGTCGTGCTCGCGCAGTCGGGCGACGATCGCAACGCGTCGTCGTTCGATCATGCGGGCGTGCCGCATTGCGTGTACTGCCCGGGCTTCGCCGCCAACGTCGCGCTCGGCGCAAGCCTGCCCGCGCTGCCGGGTTTCGTGCGGGCGTTCGCGGTCCGCACGCCGGCCGTGTCTCTTCCCGTCGTCACGCGCAGGGGCATCCGTCTCGCCCAACCGCGCGCTCCGCCTGAAATCGTCCCGATCTGATTCCGCGCGCGCCTGACGGCGCGCTCCGCACGCGGCGCCGGCCGCGCGCCGCGCCGTATCGTGCGCGGCGTGTGGTCGGCGCCCGGCGGCGTTCGATCACGTTTTCAGGAAACCATCCATGTCATTCACCGTTGCCGCGCGGCCGTCGCGCGGCCCGGTCGCGCTTGCCTGCGCGGCCGCTTTCGCATGGCCCGCCGCCTATGCGGCGCAGCCGGACGGCGTGCGCGTCGACCCGATCCAGACGCCGGCCCCGCAGGCAAGCCGCGCTGCCGTGCCTGCGCCTGCAGCCATCCCGCCCGCGCCAGTCGAGGCCGCGGCCGGCGACACGCTCACCGCCGTCAGCGTGACCGCGCAGCGGCAGCCCGTCGACCCCGACACGCCGGCTGTCATCGAATCGATCTCGCGCGACCGGATCGACGCGCACACCAACGTCAACACCGAGGACGCGCTGAAGTACGCGCCGAACCTGATGGTGCGCAAGCGCTACATCGGCGATCGCAACGCGGTGTTCGCGGGGCGCGACTTCAACGAGCTGCAGAGCGCGCGCGGGCTCGTCTATGCCGACGGCTTGTTGCTGTCGAACCTGCTCGGTTCGAGCTATGCGTACCCGCCGCGCTGGTCGCTGATCCCGCCCGACGACATCGCGCGGGTCGACGTGCTCTACGGCCCCTTTTCCGCGCTGTATCCGGGCAACGCGATCGGCTCGACCGTGCTGCTCACGACCCGTCGGCCGGAGCGGCTCGAGGCGTCGCTGTCGACGCAGTTCTTCACGCAACGCTACCGCGACGGCTACGGGTTCGCCGACAGCCTGGGCGGCAACCACCAGACCGCGCGGATCGCGAATCGCGTCGGCCGCTTCTGGTTCGCGCTGTCACTCGACCGCCTCGAAAACAACGGGCAGCCGATGCAGTATGCGAGCCCGAACGCGAGCTACAACCCGAAGCTCGGCCGTGCGGTGCCGGTCACCGGCGCCGCGACCGACGTCGGGCCGAACGGCAAGCCGCGCACGATCGTCGGCGCGCAGTCGATCGAGCGCACCGAGCAGATCAACGGGACGGTGCGGATGGGCTACGCGTTCACCGATCACGTCGACGCGACGCTCACGCTCGGCCACTGGGAGAACCACTACCGGCAGCACGGCGAGACCTTCCTGCGCGACGCGGCGGGCAACCCCGTGTACGGCGGCAACGTGTCGATCGGCGGGCAGAACATGACCGTTGTGCCGAGCGCGTTCGCGCCGCAGCGCGGCGACCAGGAGAACTGGCTGTACGCGCTCGGGTTGAACGGGCGGCTCGATTCCGGCTGGCGGCTGTCGGGCGTCGTGTCCGCGTACGACGTGTCGCGCGACGTGCTGCGCGCGGCGTCGACCGCGCAGGGCGGCCCGGGCACGCAGTTCCAGGGCGACGGCACCGGCTGGCGCACGCTCGACCTGAAGGCGGAAGCGCCGGAGGTGAAGGGGCATACCTTCACGTTCGGTTACCACTACGACAACTATTTCCTGCGCAACGTCACGTTCAACACGGCCGACTGGCAGGCCGGGCCGATCACGTCGCTCGCGAGCGTCTATCGCGGCGACACGCGCACGCAGGCGCTGTTCGCGCAGGACGCGTGGCGCTTCGCGCCGGGATGGCTCGCGACGCTCGGCCTGCGCTACGAGCGCTGGGACGCCTACGGCGGCGCGCTCGGCAACGCGAGCGGCACGTTCGGCTATGCGGATCGCAGCGCGAATGCGCTGTCGCCGAAGGTCGCGCTGCAGTGGGATGCGACGGACGTCTGGCGCGTCCGCCTGTCGTTCGCGACCGGCACGCGCTTTCCGACGGTCGGCGAGATGTTCCAGGGCTCGATCTCGAACAACGCGATCGTCAACAACAACCCGAACCTGCGGCCGGAAAAGGCGATCGACTGGGACTTCACGGCCGAGCGCGACGTCGGCGCCGGCGTCGTGCGCGCGAGCGTGTTCCAGAGCGACCTGCGCGATTCGATCTACAGCCAGACGACGGTGTCGGGCGCGTCGACGGTCACGAACACCTCGAACGTCGATCGCGTCCGCGTGCGCGGCGTCGAACTGGCGTTCAGCGGCCAGAACGTCGGGCTGAAAGGGCTCGACATCGATGCGAACGTGTCGGCGAGCAATGCGCAGATCCTGTCCGACGCGGCGAACCCTGCGTATGTCGGCTCGCGGTTTCCGCGCATTCCGCGCATGCGCGCGAACCTGCTCGCGTCGTACCGTTTCGACGAGCACTGGCTCGCGAGCGTCGGCGTTCGCTATTCCGGACGTCAGTTCAACATGCTCGACAACAGCGACGTGAATCCGGACGTCTACGGCGGCACCAGCTCGTTCACGGTCGTCGACCTGAAGGCGCGCTACCGCTTCGACCGGCACTGGGTCGCATCGGTCGGCATCGACAACCTGACGGACCGCCGCTACTACGTGTTCCACCCGTATCCGGGCCGTACTTTCTATGGAGAACTGAAATGGTCGCTGTGAAATCGTTCGCGGCAGGCTGTGCGCTCTGGCTCGCGGCGCTGTCGGTCGCCGGCGCGCATGAGGCGGCGAAGCCCGCCGATCCGCATGCCGCGCACATGGGCATGCAGGCGGCGCCCGCTGCGCAGAAGCAGCCGCTCGCAACGGGCGCCGCGTTCGATGCGCGGCATCGGCTGTGGGTTGCGTGGGTGGAGGGCGAGCATGTGACCGTCGCACATTCCGACGACGCGGGCCGCACGCTGTCGGCGCCCGTCACCGTCAACGCGATGCCCGAGCCGATCTATACGAGCGCCGAGAATCGCCCGAAGGTCGCGACGAGCCCGGACGGTCGCGCGATCTACGTATCGTGGTCGATGCCGCTCGACGCGCCGTACACGGGGATGGTGCGCTTCTCGCGCTCGCTGGACGGCGGCGCGACGTGGAGCGTGCCGATCACCGTGCACCGCGACCGGCAGATGATCACGCATCGCTTCGACATGATGGCGGTCGACCCGGCGGGCCGGATCTATCTGGCGTGGATCGACAAGCGCGACCTGGGCGCGGCGAGGGCGGCCGGGCAGGCGTACGACGGCGCGGCCGTCTATTACGCGGTGTCGCGCGACGGCGGCGCGTCGTTCGAGCCCGAGCGCAAGGTCACCGATCACACGTGCGAATGCTGCCGGATCGCGATGGCGATCGATCCGGCCGGGCGCGTCGTGGCCGCGTGGCGCAACGTGTTCCCCGGGCAGATCCGCGATCACGCGCTCGCGGTGCTGCCCGCGCCGGCCGACGTGCCGGTCGCGCCGCTGCGCGCGACGTTCTCGAACTGGCACGTCGAGGCGTGTCCCGATCACGGTCCGGCGCTCGCGATCACGGCCGACGGCACGCGCCATCTCGCGTGGTTCGGCGTCGTCGACGGCCGTGCCGATGTGTTCTATTCGCGGATCGGCGCCGACGGGCAGCCGCTCGGCGTCGCCTGGGCGTTCGGTGCGAATCCGGCCGCGCCCGGCGAGCAGGCGTCGCACGCGGCACTTGTCGCGCGCGGCGACGTCGTATGGCTCGCGTGGAAGGCGTTCGACGGCGACACGATGCAGATCAAGCTGCGCCGCTCGGACGATCGCGGCGCGCACTGGTCGGACCCGCGCGTGATCGCATCGACGTCGGGCGCGAGCGACAACCCGCAACTGCTCGACGACGCGGGGCGTGTCTATTTGTCGTGGCGCACGCGCAATGACGGTTATCGCCTGATCGCGGTGGAGGGCGGGCAATGAAGCGGTTGCTCGTGCTGGCGACCCTCGCGGTCTGGTGCATGTCGGCGCTCGCGGGCGCGCTGCGGCCGCTGCGCGCGGCTGACGTCGGGCGGCTGTTCGAGACCGCGCGCGAGCAACCGCTCGCGATCGAAATCTGGTCGCTCGACTGCGGCTACTGTCGCGAGAACGCCGCACATCTCGTCGCGTGGCAGCGCCGTCACCCGGAGGTGCGCGTCGCGATGATCGCGATGGATGCGTACGACGAGAACGGCGCGGCGATCGAGCAGGCGCTCGCGCAGATGAGCCTGCCGTCGCACGTCGCGCAGTACGCGAACGCCTACGCGATGCCGGAACGCCTGCGCGCGGCGCTCGATGCGGGATGGCGCGGGGAACTGCCGCGCACCGTGTGGATCGGCCGCGATGGCGTGCGTGACGCGCGCAGCGGACTGTTGACGCCTGCCGTGCTCGACGGCTGGCTGCGCGGGACGCAGCGTTGAGAGGGAGGGGGCGCGCGGCGTTCGCGCCGCGCGCCGGTGAAGCGCACGCGCGCCCGCAGGCGCGCGTAGAGGACTGTCGAGCGGATCGTCAGGCCGCTCGCCTGAACAGCCGGATCACGAACAGCAGGATCACTGCGCCGATCACCGCGATGATCACGGAGCCGATGAAGCCGCTGCCGATATGGATGCCGAGCAGTCCCGCGAGCCATCCGCCGATGACTGCGCCGACGATCCCGACGATGATGTCGACGATGAGCCCGAAGCCGCCGCCCTTGACGAGCACGCCGGCAAGCCAGCCGGCGATCGCGCCGATGATGAGCCACATTATCAAGCCATGAGTCATGGTGGTCCTCTCCTGGTAACGAGTCGAAATGACCGGACGTCATGCGGGAACCGGCAACCCGGTATGGGTCGCACGTCGATCTCGCAGCGCCGCCCCCGCAATGTAGCGCGATAGACGGGTCAGAATCGTTAAGTAATGTTATGCACCCCGATCCGGATTTTCCAAGGAATTTGTCAGTGCAAAGCGGCAGAGGCGGGGTGAAATGAGTCTGTAAGAAAAAAGGGCGACGCGCGTGCGGGCGCTTCGTGATTGGAAAGGAATGCGAAGTGATTGGGCATGCGCGGCCGATGCCGGAGCCACTGAGCGGGGATCGTTAGCGGGCTGCGTTCGTTGCCTTTTGGGCATCGCAGCGAACGATGTTCGCGAATGCGGCGTTCGCTATCCAGATCAGGCCATACGTCCCGTGTATGCCGATGTTCCTCAGGCCGTAGAGGTCCAACGTCCATTCGGATGCGCGGAGACCCCAGATCAATGCCGCGCTGCTTCTTGTCGAGCCGTCGACCGGGTCCGCCCATTTGGGCATGACATTCGACTGCCGATAGTCGGCGAGACAGAACGCCGGCCGCGCAACGTCATCGTCCGCCAGATGAGCCGTCGTGATCGCAGGGATGAGCAGCAGGCAGAGGCAAAGTACGCCTTGTATCTTGTTCAAGGTGTCGTTCGCTGATTAGGGGGAGGGGGTCTCATGTCGCCCCGACGCATGGCGTCGGGATTCGCTGTTGATGCCTGGAAAGTAAAAAGGGCTTAGCCTTGCGGCTAAGCCCTTGAATACTTTGGTGCCGGAGATAGGAGTCGAACCTACGACCTTCGCATTACGAATGCGCTGCTCTACCAACTGAGCTACACCGGCAGCAGAGAAATGAAATTATACGGTGGAATCTTCGATCTTGGCAATAGGTTTTGCGAAAAATTTTTCAGCTTTTTTCAGCTGCTTCGCAAAACCCCTGTTTCGACAGGTCTTCCGATTTCATTTCACCGCGATGTGACCCCGTAGAGCCGCATCGCGAGGCGCGATTGTACGTGCGTCTTGCCCGCACGTCCAGTGCTGCAGTGCAATCAATTGCCTTCGGTGTGATACGCGGTCACGCGCTCGACTTCGTTCTTCGAGCCGAGGAACACCGGCACGCGCTGGTGCAGGCCGGTCGGCTGCACTTCCATGATGCGCTGCGTGCCTGTCGTCGCGGCGCCGCCGGCCTGCTCGACGATGAACGACATCGGGTTCGCTTCGTACATCAGGCGCAGCTTGCCCGGGCGGTCCGGCGTGCGCTTGTCGGCCGGGTACATGAAGATGCCGCCGCGGTTCAGGATCCGGTGCACGTCGGCGACCATCGAGGCGATCCAGCGCATGTTGAAGTTGTCGCCGCGCGGGCCGTCCTTGCCGGCGTTCAGTTCGTCGACGTAGCGCTTCACCGGGTCATACCAGTGGCGCGCGTTCGATGCGTTGATCGCGTATTCGCGCGTCTCCGCCGGGATCTGCATGTTGCTCTGCGTGAGCACCCACGAGCCGACTTCGCGATCGAGCGTGAAGCAGTTCACGCCGTTGCCGGTCGTCAGCACGAACACCGTCTGCGGGCCGTACACCGCGTAGCCGGCCGCGACCTGCTTCGTGCCGGGCTGCAGGAACGACTGCTCGGTCGCCTGCTGGCCGTCCGGGCAACGCAGCACCGAGAAGATCGTGCCGATCGATACGTTCACGTCGATGTTCGACGAGCCGTCGAGCGGATCGAACACCAGCAGGTATTCGCCGCGCGGGTAGTTCGCCGGGATCGGGAAGAACGTCTCCATTTCCTCGGACGCCATCGCGGCGAGGTTGCCGCCCCATTCGTTGGCGTCGAGCAGGATTTCGTTGGACAGGATGTCGAGCTTCTTCTGCACCTCGCCCTGGACGTTCTCGCTGCCGGCGGTGCCGAGCGCTTCGCCGAGCGCACCCTTCTGCACGTTGTAGCTGATCGCCTTGCACGCGCGGGCGACGACTTCGATCAGGAGGCGGAGGTCGGCGGGGAGGTTGTTGGTCTCACGCTGCTGTTCGATCAGGAACTTGGACAGCGTGGTGCGGCGGGCAATGGACATGACAGACTCCGAGAGGCCAAATGAATCCTTGAATTGCCGCAATTTTACCCGCCGCGTCCCGGGCCCCACGGGCTTTTTTCGTCCGGTTACACGGCCGGGCGGTCACAGCAGCTCGATTTCCGGCAGCGCCACGGCGCACGTCGCGCGCATCGTCGATACGAAATCGGCCGCGTACGGCCGCGACGAAAACGCGGGCAGCGTGGCCGCGTACAGCTCGCCGGACAGCGTCGTGCCGTCGCCGCGCAACACCGGGCGCGCGCTCACGTAATGCTTGTCGAGATAGGTGGCGACCGCCCACAGCGGCAGCGCCGCGACGCCGCGCCGGCTCGCGACGAGCTGCAGGATCGCGACCGTCAGCTCCGACGTGCGCCGCTTCGGCGCGATGCCGGCCGGCACGAGGACCTGCCGCATGATGTCGAGCATTTCGTCGGGGACGGGGTAGGTGATCAGCGTCTCGGTGCGGAAATCGTCGGCGGAAAGCGCGGGCTTCGCCGCGAGCGGATGCGCGTTGCCGACGAGGCCGACGATCTGGAAGCGGAACAGCGGATGATAGTCGACCGCCTCGGCCGGGTCCGCCTCCGCGACGATCGCGAGATCCGCGCGGTCCTGGTGCAGCAGGCCGACCGGGTCCGCATGGAAGCCCGACACGATGTCGAGCTCGACTTCCGGCCAGCGCTGCCGGAACGCGTCCATCGCCGGCATCAGCCAGTCGAAGCAGGTATGGCACTCGACGGCGATCCGCAGCGTGCCGCCCGTGCCCTGCGCAAGGCGCGCAATATCGCGCTCGGTCTCCTCGATCGCGGGCACGACCTGCTCGGCGAGCGCGAGCAGTCGCTTGCCGGCCGGCGTAAACGTCAGCGGCGCCGACTTGCGCACGAACAGCGGCAAGCCGAAGTGCGCCTCCAGCGCCTTGAGCTGATGCGACAGCGCCGACTGCGTGAGGCACAGGAACTGCGCGGCGCGCGACAGGTTGCCGGTGTCGCGCAACGCGATCAGCGTCTGCAGGTGACGGAATTCGAGCGGTGAGCGGATCATCGGCGGGCCTGCTTCACGATACGATGTTGAAAATTATTCATGCTAAATCGAAAAAACTTTCGTTTGAGTAATGATAGGGCAAATCCGATACTCGCCGGACTACTGGAGGATCGAGATGAGCACTGCACACGTATTGGGTTTCCCGCGCATCGGCGCGCAGCGTGAACTGAAATTCGCCCTCGAGCGCTACTGGCGCGACGGGCAGGGCGCCGACGCCGAGCGCGCGCTGGTCGACACCGGCAGCACGCTGCGCGCCGCGCACTGGGCCGCGCAGCGAGACGCCGGGCTCGACTGGGTGACGGTCGGCGATTTCGCGTGGTACGACCACGTGCTGACGATGCTCGCGCACATCGGCGGGCTGCCGGAGCGGTTCGGCTTCGATGCGCGCAGGCTGTCGCTGGCCGACTATTTCGCGGCCGCGCGCGGCAACGTCGCGCAGCCGGCGATGGAAATGACCAAATGGTTCGACACGAACTATCACTACCTCGTGCCGGAATACTCGCCGTCGACGACGTTCGGCGCGGGCGTCGAATGGCTGTTCGACGAAGTGCGCGAAGCGCAGGCGCTCGGCCATCCGGTGAAGGTCGCGCTCGTCGGCCCGCTGACGCTGCTGTGGCTCGGCAAGGCGCGCGACGGGCTGGCCGACCGGCTGTCGCTGCTGCCGCGCCTGCTGCCCGCGTATCAGGCGCTGCTCGCGCGCCTGAAGGCCGACGGCGTCGAATGGGTGCAGATCGACGAGCCGGTCTTCGCGCTCGACCTGCCCGGCGCGTGGCGCGACGCCGCGCGAGCCGCGTACGCCGAACTGGTTCCGCATGCGCCGCGCGTGCTGCTTGCGACCTACTTCGAATCGGTCGACGCGCACGCGACGCTGCTGAAATCGCTGCCGGTCGCGGGGCTGCACGTCGATCTGGTGCGCGGCGACGCGCAGCTCGACGCGATCCTTGCCGGCTATCCGGCCGACAAGGTGCTGTCGTGCGGGATCGTCGACGGGCGCAACGTGTGGCGCAACGATCTCGACCGGTCGCTCGCGCGGCTCGCGGCGGCGCGCGCGCAACTGGGCGAGCGGCTGTGGATCGCGACGAGCTGCTCGTTGCTGCACGCGCCGGTCGATCTCGGCAACGAGCCGAAGCTGGACGCCGAGCTGAAGCAGTGGCTCGCGTTCGCGGTGCAGAAGGCGCGTGAAGTCGCGGTGCTGCGCGATGCGTTCGTGAAGGGGCGCGAGGTCGTCGCCGGCGAGCTCGACGCGTCGCGCGCGGCGGCGCAGGCGCGCCGCACGTCGGCCCGCATCCACAACCCGCTCGTGCAGCGCCGCGTCGCCGCGCTGACGGATGCCGACGCGCGGCGCGGCGCGCACTACGGCGAGCGGGCGTGCCGCCAGCGCGCGCGCTTCCAGCTGCCGCTGCTGCCGACCACGACGATCGGCTCGTTTCCGCAGACCGCGGAGATCCGCAAGGCGCGCGCGGACTTCAAGGCGGGCTCGCTCGATCATCTCGGCTACCTCGAGGCGATGCGCGAGCAGATCCGCATCGCGATCGGCAAGCAGGTGCAGTACGGGCTCGACGTGTACGTGCACGGCGAAGCCGAGCGCAACGACATGGTCGAATATTTCGGCGAGCTGCTGTGGGGCTTCGCGATCACCGCGAACGGCTGGGTGCAGAGCTACGGGTCGCGCTGCGTGAAGCCGCCGCTGATCTACGGCGACGTGTTCTTGCCGGAGTCGATGACGGTCGGCTGGGCGCAGTACGCGCAAGGCCTGACCGACAAGCCCGTGAAGGGGATGCTGACGGGGCCCGTGACGATGCTGCAGTGGTCGTTCGTGCGCGACGACCAGCCGCGTGCGACCACCGCGCTGCAGATCGCGCTCGCGTTGCGCCAGGAGACGGTCGACCTCGAGCGCGCCGGCATCGGCATGATCCAGATCGACGAGCCGGCGCTGCGCGAAGGTCTGCCGCTGCGCGAGCGCGACCGCGCCGCGTATCTCGACTGGGCGGTGCGCGCGTTCCGGGTGGCGGCGTCGGGCGTCGCCGACGACACGCAGATCCACACGCACATGTGCTATTCGGAGTTCGGCGACATCCTGCCGTCGATCGCCGCGCTCGACGCCGACGTGATCTCGATCGAGACGACCCGCTCGAACATGGAGCTGCTCGACGATTTCGAATCGTTCGCGTATCCGAACGAGATCGGCCCGGGCGTGTATGACATCCATTCGCCGCGCGTGCCCGGCCGCGACGAGATGGTCGCGCTGATCGAGCGCGCGCTGGCGCGGATTCCCGCCGAGCGGCTGTGGGTCAATCCGGACTGCGGGCTGAAGACGCGCGACTGGCGCGAAGTCGACGCGGCGCTGACCGCGATGGTCGAGGCCGCGCGGATCGCGCGTTCGCGGGTGGAGGCGGAGGCGCCGGCCGTGTCGGCCTGAACCGGACCCGAACCCGGCCCGACCGGCCGGGGGACGTAAAAAAGCCGGCGCCGCATCGAGCGGCGCCGGCCTTGTCGCGTTTGGCCGACGCGGAAACGGGTCGCGTCAGGCGAGTGCCTTCTCGACGATCTCGCGCACGTCGCGTGACTTGGCGCCGGCGGCGACCTGCTCGAGCGCGGCCTTCATCCGCTCGCGCAGCGCGGGCGTGAAGCGGCGCCACAGTTCGAGCGAGCGTGCGAGGCGCGCGGCGACCTGCGGATTGATCGCATCGAGCGCCAGCACCTGCTCGGCCCAGAACGCGTAGCCCGAGCCGTCCGCCGCGTGGAACTGCGCGGGGTTCGCCGCGCAGAAGCTGAAGATCAGCGAGCGCGCGCGGTTCGGGTTCTTCAGGTTGAACGCCGGATGTGCGAGCAGCCTGCGGACCTTGTCGAGCGTCGGGCGCGCGGGCGTGCCGCGTTGCGCCGCCTGCATCGCGAACCACTTGTCGATCACCAGCGCTTCCTTTTCGAAGCGCCGGTAGAAGTCGGCCAGTGCATGCTCGGCCGGTTCGTTCGCGCCGGCCGCGGCGGCCGACAGCAGCGCGCCCAGCGCGGCCGCGCGATCGGTCATGTTGTTCGCCGCGTCGTATTGCGCGCTCGCGACGCGCACCGCGTCGGCCGGATCTTCCAGTTCCGCGAGGTAGGCGAGCGCGAGATTCTTCAGCGCGCGGCGGCCGGAGGCGTCCGGCGTCGGTTCATAGGCGCCCGGCGTCTGCTGGCCGTCGTACGCGGCGAGCCAGTCGGCGCGCAGCGCGGTCGCGAGCTGGCGGCGCACGAACTGGCGCGCGCGATGCACGGCGGCCGGATCGGACTCGGCCATCTGGTCGGCGAGGTAGGTTTCGGACGGCAGCGTCAGCGCGAGCTCGCGGAACGCGGGCGACAACGCGTCGTCGGTCAGCACGCGGCGGAACGCGGCGACGAAATTCTCGCCGAGCGCGAGCGGCTCGTTTGCGGCTGCGCGCGCGGCGAGCGTCAGCAGCGCGCGGGTCGCGAGGCGCTGGCCCGCTTCCCAGCGGTTGAACGGATCGCTGTCGTGCGCGAGCAGGAACGCGAGGTCGTCGTCGCTGTAGTCGTACTCGACGATCACCGGCGCGGAGAAGTTGCGCAGCAGCGACGGCAGCGGCTGCTCCGGCACATCGACGAACGTGAAGGCCTGTTCGGCGTCGGTGAATTCGAGCACGCGCGTCGTGCCGGCGGCCGCCGCCTCGCCGTCGAGTCGCAGCGGCAGGTCGCGGCCGTCGCGGCCGATCAGGCCGATCGCGAACGGAATCAGGAGCGGACCCTTCTGCGTCTCGCGCGCGGCGGGCGACGCGTCGCCGAAGCCCTGCGCGAGGGTCAGCGTGTAGCGGCGCGCGGCCGCGTCATACGCGGTCTTCACCGTCACGCGCGGCGTGCCGGCCTGGCTATACCAGCGCTCGAACTGTGCGAGGTCGCGGCCGTTCGCGTCCGCCATCGCGTGGCGGAAATCGTCGCAAGTGACGGCGTTGCCGTCGTGGCGCTTGAAGTACAGGTCCATCCCCTTGCGGAAGCCGTCGCGGCCGAACAGCGTCTGGTACATCCGCACGACTTCCGAGCCTTTCTCGTAGACGGTCATCGTGTAGAAGTTGTTGATCTCGACATAGCTTTCCGGGCGCACGGGGTGCGCCATCGGGCCCGCGTCCTCGGCGAACTGCAGCTGGCGCAGCACGCGCACGTCCTCGATGCGCTTGACCGCGCGGGCCGCGGCGTTCGCGTCGTCGCCCGCGGCCATGTCGGCCGAGAATTCCTGGTCGCGGAACACCGTCAGCCCTTCCTTCAGGCTGAGCTGGAACCAGTCGCGGCAGGTCACGCGGTTGCCGGTCCAGTTGTGGAAGTACTCGTGGCCGACGACCGATTCGATGTTCGCGAAATCGGTGTCGGTCGCCGTTTCCGGGTTCGCGAGCACGTACTTCGTGTTGAAGATGTTGAGTCCCTTGTTCTCCATCGCGCCCATGTTGAAGTCGCCGACCGCGACGATCATGAAGCGGTCGAGATCGAGCTCGAGGCCAAAGCGCTTCTCGTCCCAGCGGATCGAGTGGATCAGCGAATCCATCGCGTGGCGGGTCTTGTCGAGGTCTTGCGGCTCGACCCACACCTGCAGCAGCTTCTCGTTGCCGGAGCCGGCCGTGATCTTTTCCTCGATCGCGACAAGCTTGCCCGCGACGAGCGCGAACAGGTAGCTCGGCTTCCTGAACGGGTCTTCCCACTTCGCGTAGTGGCGGCCGTCGGGCAGCTCGCCGGAATCGACCAGGTTGCCGTTCGACAGCAGCACCGGGTATGCGGCCTTGTCGGCGCGCAGCGTCACCGTGTACGACGCCATCACGTCGGGACGGTCGAGGAAATAGGTGATGCGGCGGAAGCCCTCGGCCTCGCATTGCGTGAAGAAGTTGCCGCCCGACACGTAAAGGCCCGACAGCGTCGTGTTCTGGTCCGGCGCGCAGGCGCTGTCGAGCGTCAGCTCGAACGCGTCGGGCACGTTCTCGACGGTCAGCCCGCGCTCGTGCGCGCGCACGGCCGCGTGCGGCGCACCGTCGAGCGATGCGGCGACGAATTCGAGCGCCTCGCCCATCAGCTCCAGGTGCGGGGCGGGCGCGGCGTCGGGATTGCGGCGCACGCGCATCGTGTTCCTGACGATCGTGCGGGCCGGCGCGAGGTCGAATTCGAGCGCGACGGAATCGATGAGGAAGGCCGGCGGCGTGTAGTCGGCGCGGCGGATCACGGGGGAGGAGGCGTTGTCGGACATGGTCGTCGAGGTCGGTGGAATCGGGAACGGGCGCGCGGCGCGGGCCCGGCGAACCGGCCCATTGTACAAAGGCTTGAGTTTGCGTGCCGTGCGAACTTTTTACCGTTTCGGACAGTCCGCGTATTATCGGCATCCCGACCGTTTCGCGCGACGCGACGATCGGGTGACGGATTGACGAGGATGATCATGAGACGCGAACGGATTTTTCGCGGTGCAGGTTGGGCGGTGGCGCTGTGCGTGGCGCTGCTGGCCGGCTGCACCAGCTATGTGACGACGCAGGTCACGGCCTTCTCCGACTGGAGCGGCAGCGACGCGACACGCACTTATGCCTTCACGCGCAGCGACGCGCAGAGGAACAGCATCGAGCAGTCGACCTACGAGCCGATCGTTGCCAACGAACTGTCGTCGTATGCGTTCCGCCAGGTGCCGCAGGCGAGCGCCCGCTACCTGGTCGGGCTGACCTACGGCATCGGCAGCGACCTGGTCGCGGTGCCGCAGCCGGTCTATTACGACCCCTGGTTCCCCGGGCCGTACTGGCGGCGCGGGCCGTGGGGCCCGTGGGGGCCCTGGGGGCCGATGCCGACCGGCTACGTGAACCAGACGTATCAGGTGTTCGATTACACGCTCGGCATCCGCATCACCGAGCGCGCGACGGGCAAGGAAGTCTATAACGTGACCGCGCGCACGACCGGCGACAACGGCGCGCTGCTGTACGCGATGCCGTTCCTCGCGCGCAGCGCGCTCGCCGATTTCCCGCTCGGCAACGGCGCGGTCAGGACGGTGCGGCTGCCGGTCGACAAGAAGGGCGGGCCGGCCGCGCCGGCGGCCAACGAGCGCGCGGTGTCGGCCGCGCCGGCGTCGGGGGCGGCGGCGGTCAAGTAGCAGGCGATGGCGCTGCCGCGGCCGCCGGCCGGCCGCCGCGCCGCGCGGGTCATGCCCCGACGCCGAACAGCGCGAGCGCGCCGAGCACGACGAACAGCACGGCCGCGATGCCGTGCACGACCTTCGTCGGCAGGCGGTGCGCAAAGCGGTCGCCGAGCAGGATCGCCGGCACGTTCGCGAGCATCATCCCGAACGTCGTGCCGGCGACGACGCCGATGTAATCCTGGAAGCGCGCGGCGAGCGCGACGGTCGCAATCTGGGTCTTGTCGCCCATTTCGGCGAGGAAGAACGCGACCAAGGTCGCGCCGAACACGCCGAGCCGCGAGCGGTTCGCGTTGGCTTCGTCGGCGTCGAGCTTGTCCGGCACCAGGATCCACAGCCCCATCCCGATGAACGAGAACGCGAGCGCCCAGCGCATGATCGACGGCGTGACGAGCGCGCCGAGCCATTCGCCGAGCGCGCCCGCGAAGCCGTGGTTGACGAGCGTCGCGACCAGCACGCCGAGAATGATCGGAACGGGCTTGCGGTAGCGCGCGGCGAGCACGAGGGAAAGCAGTTGCGTCTTGTCGCCGATTTCTGCGAGGGCGACGGCGCCGGTGGAGATCAGGAAGGCTTGGGTCACGTACGGGGTTCCACGGGCCTGTTGCTATGCGTGCGAGCGACGATCCACGGCGCGCCCGGCCCTGATGCGGCGCACTGTGAACCATCGGTCTCGCCAGGCCTTCGGTGGCTGCGCCCGCCATGGCCGAACGGCCAAGTCTGTTGACGGACGCCTCCGTCACGATGCGCGCCGGTGGCGCGGGACATCGAGCGGAGCGGCTACTCCCCAATGAGGAGCGGATTCTAGCACGGCGTGCGCCGCGCGCAAAAGCGGTTCGGACACCGCATCGCGTGGCGCGCGCCGGCGTTCGGTCAGGCGGCGCGGCGCGCCGTGCCGCGCTCGTGCACGCAGCGGCCGGCCGCGTAGGTCCGGTACACGGCCCGGTCGTCGCCGAGCAGCGCGAACGCGAACAGCAGCTCCTCGAGCGATTCCGTGCGTTGCGTGCGGCGCGCGAGCAGCGGCGTCGCCTGGGGATCGAGCACGACGAAGTCCGCCTCGGTGCGCGGCGCGAGCGTGCCGACCGTGTCCGCGAGGTCGAGCGCCTGCGCGGCGCCCGCGGTCGCGAGCCAGAACATCCGCGTGGCGCTCAGGTGATGCCCCGACAGCCGCGCGACCTTGTGCGCCTCGTTCATCGTCTGCAGCATCGAGAACGACGTGCCGCCGCCGACGTCGGTCGCGAGCGCGACCGGCACGCCGTATTCGCCCGCCTTGTCGAAGTCGAACAGGCCGCTGCCGAGGAAGAAGTTCGACGTCGGGCAGTGCGCGACCACGGTGCCCGTCTCGGCCATCCGGCGGCGGTCCTCGTCGTCGAGATGGATGCAGTGGCCGTACACCGCGCGGCGGCGCAGCAGCCCGTAATGATCGTAGATGTCGAGGTAGCTGCGGTGGCCGGGGAACAGCTCGGCTGCCCATTTCACCTCGTCGACGTTCTCGGCGACGTGGCTCTGCACGAACACGTCCGGATGGCGGCGCGCGAGTTCGGCGCACGCCTCGAGCTGCGCCTCGGTCGACGTCGGCGCGAAGCGCGGCGTGAGCGCGTACATCTGGCGGCCGCGGCCGTGCCAGCGGCCGATCAGTTCCGCGCTGTCGTCGTACCCCGATTGCGCGGTGTCGCGCAGGAATTCGGGGCAGTTGCGGTCCATCAGCACCTTGCCCGCGATCATCCGCAGGTTGCGCGCGTCGCTCACCGTGAACAGCGCGTCCGCCGACTGCTTGTGCACGGTGCAGTAGACGAGCGCACTCGTCGTGCCGCACGCGAGCAGCTCGTCGACGAAGAATTCCGCGACTTCGCGCGCATGGTCGGCGTCGCCGAACTGCCGCTCGGTCGGGAACGTGTACTTGTCGAGCCACGGCAGCAGACCGGGCGCCGGCGACGCGATCATGTCCGTCTGCGGATAGTGGATGTGCGTGTCGATGAAGCCGGGCACGATCAGCTTGTCGCGCAGGTCGTGCACGAGCGCGTCGGGCGGCAGCGTCGCGGCGAGCCGCGCGTGCGGGCCGGCCGCGACGACCTTGCCGTCGTCGACGATCAGAAGGCCGTCGGTCTCGTAGTGCGCGGCCTGGTCGGATTGCGCCGGGTCGCCGCTGAAGGTCAGCAGCTGGGCGCGGAAAGCGGTTTGCGTCATGACGAATGGTCCTGCGTGGAAAAAACGATCAGCGTGGTGCGAGCGGCGGCGCGGGGCGGGTTGCGACGGCCCGCGCCGCCTCGGATATCAATCGGAAAGGCGTTCCTCAAGGTCTGTCGCTGTGACCGCGGCAGTCCGCATTCGTCGGTCGCATCGTCAGGCGGCGTGCCAGTACGCGTCGAGGCGCGCGGTCAGCGCGTCGCGTTGCGCGGCGTCGACGAACGACGCCTCGAAGCCGTTGCGGATCACGGTGTGGACTTCCGCATCCGTCAGGCGCAGCCCTTCGACGGTCGCGAAATAGTTGTCGTTGACGTAGCCGCCGAAGTAGGCCGGATCGTCCGAATTGATCGTCACCGCGACGCCCTGGTCGAGCAGCGCCTTCAGCGTGTGCTTCGCCATGTCGTCGAACACGCACAGCTTCAGGTTCGACAGCGGGCAGACGGTGAGCGCCATCCGCGATCGGGCGAGACGCTCGACGAGCGCCGCATCCTCGATGCTGCGCACGCCGTGGTCGATCCGGTCGACCTTCAGCAGATCGAGCGCTTCATACACATACGCGGGCGGGCCTTCCTCGCCCGCGTGCGCGACGAGCTTCAGGCCGAGCGCGCGCGCCTTCTCGAACACCCGCGCGAACTTCGACGGCGGGTTGCCGCGCTCGGACGAATCGAGGCCGACGCCGATCAGGCGATGCCGGTACTGCTCGAAGAGCGGCAGCGCGGCGTCGAACGTCGCGAGCGCATCCTCTTCGGACAGATGGCGCAGGAAGCACAGGATCAGCCGGCTCGACAGGCCGCGCTGCTCCGCATCGGCGAGCGCGCGCTCGATCCCCGCGACGACCGTTTCGATCGGCACGCCGCGCTCGGTGTGCGTCTGCGGGTCGAAGAACAGCTCGGTGTGGACGACGTTGTCCGCGAGCGCGCGCTCGCAGTACGCGGCCGTCATGTCGTAGAAATCCTGCTCGGTGAGCAGCACGCTCGCGCCCGCGTAGTAGATGTCGAGGAACGACTGCAGGTCGGTGAACGCGTACGCGGCGCGCAGCGCGTCGATCGAGTCGTACGCGAGCTTCACGTTGTTGCGCTGCGCGAGCGCGAAGATCAGCTCCGGCTCGAGCGAGCCTTCGATATGGATGTGCAGCTCCGCTTTCGGCGCACGGGCGATTTTCTCTTTGAATGTCGGAGTCATGGCGTTTTTCTTGGTCGGTCAGAAAGTAGGGGAAGCCTGCGCGGGCGCATGCGCTTCGACGGCCTGCAGCAACTGCGCGGCCACCGAGATCGCGATCACTTCGGGCGCCTTGTCGACGATGCCCTCGACGCCGATCGGGCAACGCATCCGCGCGATCTGCGCCGGATCGACGCCGATCGCCGCGAGTCGGTGATCGAACTGCACGCGCTTCGTGTGCGAGCCGATCATCCCGAAGTACGCGTAGTCGCCGCGCCGCAGGATGCGCTCGGCCAGCGCGAAGTCGCGCGCATGATCGTGCGTCATCACGACGAAGTAGCTCTGCGGCGGCGCGGCGTCGACGGCGTCGTCCGGCGTGTCGCTCGCGTCGATCGTCAGGTTGCCGATCCCGGCGAGCGTGTCGGACGGCGGGAATGCCGCGTCGCGCCGGTCGACCCAGCGCACGCTGCACGGCAGCGTCGCGAGCACCTTCACCAGCGCGGCGCTCACGTGCCCGGCGCCGAACAGCACGACCGGGAACGCATGCGGCGCGATCGTCTCGGTCATCAGCGCGACGCCGCCGGTTTCCCACAGCAGGCAGTCGGCGCGCGCGGCGGCCGGCTCCGGCTCGCTCAGGAGCGGCGCGCCCGGCGAGGGGCCGAATGATACGCTACGCACGGTCGCGGCGCCGGCCGCGACGCGTTTCGCGAGCGACATGATCCAGCCGAGATCGCCGACGTCGAGCCGCTCGAACGCGAGCACCACCGCGCCGCCGCAGCACTGGCCGAGGCTCGGGCCGAGCGCGAGCCGCTCGAGCTTGCGCGCGTGCGGCACGTGCGCGCCGTCCTTCAGCAGATGCCGCGCGATTTCGATCGCCTTCCATTCCAGATGGCCGCCGCCGATCGTGTGGCGCGCGGTGTCGCGCGTCACGAGCATCTTGGTGCCGGCTTCACGCGGCGCGGAGCCGTCGGTGTGCGCGACGGTGACGAGCACGGCCGCTTCGCCGTGCGCGAGCATGTGCTGGAGATCGCCGAGCCACGTTTCCATCAGCGCGCTCCCGGACGGTCGGCGCAGGATGCGCGGCGCGGGCCGGCGGGCCCGGAGCGGGGCGTGCGAGGTGCGCCGCCGAATGCGCGGACGCCCTGAGGGTGACAGATGCGGATGGTTTGCGTTGTCATGATGAATCCAGTCGACATTGCGGATCAGGCGCGCGTTACGCAGGGGTCGAGACCGCCCGGCCTCGCGCACGTAGATCGCCATCCAGCACGCACGATAGCACTGCAAAAAGGCCGGAAGATCGTCCGGCGTTGATGCGCGCTATCAGACGGCGATCATGTCGATCATAGGCCCGTCGCGGGACGTTGCGGGTCCGGTGGCCCGCGGCCGGGCCGGGACGCAGGCCCGGCGGGGCCGGGCAGGGTGCGACGGTGAAGCGGGGCGGGAGGCGGTCTGCCCGGAAAGGCGCGCCGCAAAGGGGTAGGTGTTTACGCGCGGCCGGCGAGGCGCGGCCGGCGAGGCGCGGCAAGCGAGATGCGCCGGCAGTTGCGGCCGGCAAAACCCGGCTGGCCGAACTTGCCCGGCGCGCGGCCGCACGCGCGGAGCCGATCGCGGCTCAGCCCGCGAGCTTGCGGCGATGGCGCCAGAGGCTCGCGGCAACCGGGATCAGGATTGCCGCGAAGCCGATCAGCGCCCAGCCGGGCAGCAGGATGCCGAAAATCGGCGGATAGACCGTCTCGCACAGACCGGCGACCTTGAACATGCCGGGGAACCAGTGCGCGGGCGGCAGGCTGTCGACGATCGGCTGCAGCGTGTCGAAGCCGCAGCTGAAGCCCGGGTTCAGCTGGATCGACAGGTGTCGCGCGGCGGTGCCGACGCCGGCGGCCGCCGAGATCGCGATCAGCAATTCGAGCAGCCAGACGCCGCGCCAGTGGTGCATCCCGGCGGCGAGGAACGCGAAGATGCCGATCGCCGCGAAGAAGTAGCGCTGGATGATGCACAGCGGGCACGGGTCCTCGTTCTTCACGTACTGCAGATAGAGCGCGCCGGCGAGCAGGGCGATGCATACCCAGCCGAGCAGCATCAGCAGGCGGCGTTCACGGCGTAGCGCAAGCGTGTAGTCGTTCATGGTCAGCGAGGTTCCTCGTGGGTCGGTCCGGAAAACAATCGCGCGATTTTAGCGCGAACGAACCGGCACGAACTGACGGCGCGCTTGTGGCGCACCGCCCACCCCGCTCACGCGTCAGCGGATCGTGTTCAGCACCGCTTCCACCGCCTGGCCGATCGCGAGCAGCGCGTCGTCGCGATGCGGCGCGGCGGCGAGCATCAGGCCGACCGGCGCGGCGTCGCGCGGATGGCACGGCAGCGACAGCGCGCACGCGTCGAGGAAGTTGAACGCGCTCGGGTTGCGCAGGATCAGCGCGTTGGTGCGCGCGAACGCGTCGTCGTCCGTTTCCAGCTCCGCGATGCGCGGCGGCACGACCGGCACCGTCGGCGCGACCAGCGCGTCGAAGCGCGACCAGACCGTGTGTGCGGCTTCGTCGAGCAGCGCGTGTCGCGCGGCGAGCAGGTCGAGGTAGTCGGTCGCGCTCGCGGGCTCGCCTTTCAGGATCCGCGTCAGCACGCGCGGGTCGTAGCGGTCGCGGTGCTGCGCGAGCAGCGGCCGGTGCCATGCGTAGGCCTCGATCGACGAGAAGCCGAAGCGGTTGATGTCCGGCAGCCGGTCGAGCGCCGCGAAGCGCACCTCGGCGACGATCGCGCCGGCCGCTTCCAGATGCTTGAGCGCGGCGTCGAGCGATGCGGCGACATCGGCGTCGACGCCGTCCGTCACATAGTTCGTCAGCACGCCGAGCCGCACGCCTTCGAGCGGGCGCGCGGCGGGCACGTGCGGCTCGAGGCCGGCGAGCATCCGGTCGACGAGCGCGCAGCACGCGACCGTCAGGCCGATCGGGCCGAACGAGTCGAGCGTCGTCGACAGCGGCACGCCGCCTTGTCGCGGAATCCGGCTCGCGGTCGGCTTGAAGCCCGTCAGTCCGCACAGCGCGGCCGGGATGCGGATCGAGCCGCCGGTGTCGGTGCCGAGCGCGACGGCCGCCATGCCGTCGGCGACCGATGCGGCAGCGCCCGACGACGAGCCGCCGGCGATCCGCGCGTCGCCCGGCACGTCGCGGCGATACGGCGAGCGCGGCGTGCCGAAATGCGGATTCAGGCCGAGACCGGAAAACGCGAATTCGCTCATGTTGGTGCGGCCGACCAGCACCGCGCCCGCGCGCTTGAGCCGCGCGACGGCGATCGCGTCGGTCGCGGCGGGCGGCGCGCCGTCGAGCACGCGCGAGCCGGCCCGGGTCACCTGGCCGGCGACGTCGAACAGGTCCTTCACCGACACCGGAATGCCCGCGAGCGGCGACAGCACGGTGCCGGCCGCGCGCAGCCGGTCGTGCGCATCGGCGGCGGCGCGCGCGTTGTCGGCGTCGACTTCGGTGAACACGACCGCGCCCTGGCCGGCCGGATCGGCGATCCGTGCGAGCGCGGTGTCGACGAGCGCGCGGCTCGTCGTCCTGCCGGACGCGAGGTCCGCGGCGAGCTGGGCGAGCGGAGGGAAGGGCGTGAAAGTGGTCATGGTCGGCTCAGGGACGAAGATGTTGAAGAAGTGTGGCGCGGAACGAGTCGATATGGCGTTCGACGGCCGCGCGCGCACCGGCGGCGTCACGCGCGGCGAGCCGCTCGAACAGTTCGCGGTGTTCGCGCTGGACCTCGGCGAGGTGGTCCGGTGCGGACAGCGTGACGAACCAGAAGCGCAGCGAGCGCTCGTGCAGCCCGCGCAGGATTTCGGCCAGCACCGGGTTGCGCGCGGCCGCGCCGATCGTCAGATGAAACGCGCGGTCGAGCTCCATCATCCCCTCGACGTCGTGCGCGTCGGCGCGGGTCTCGCCGTCGTCTAGCAGCGCGGCCAGGCGCGCGAAATCGTCCGGCGTCGCGTGGCGGGCGGCGAGCTCGACGCAGTGCGCTTCGTTGATGCGCCGCACGTCGATGATCGCGACGATGTCGTCGAGCGACAGCGGCTGCACCATCAGCCCCTTGCGCGGGATGACCGACAGCAGCCCCTCGAGCACGAGGCGATGCACGGCCTGATGGACCGGCGTGCGGCCAATGCCGGTGCGCGCGACGAGTTCGGCTTCGTTGAGCGCGGCGCCGGGCTTGAGGCGCATCGTGATGATGTCGCGCTGGATCAGCGCGTATGCGCGTTCGGCGAGGCTGGCGGACGAGACAGGGGCCGGCGGGCGGGCGGGGCGTCGATCCGGGTGTTCATGCGGGTGGTGGCGCGGAGGCCGGACGAGGCGAGGGCATTCGGACTGCTCCGGCGCGTGGGCAATGCGTCGATATTATTGTGATATATCACTGATGTCCAGCGCGTCCCGCCGGCGGCGATTCCCGCGCCGGAAGTGACCAGCCCCCTGCAACATTGATGACAAGATGTTGTCGGCTTCCCGCGCGATCGGGCACTGAAGCATAATGAATCCTCGTCAATCCACCCGCGTGAGCGACGCAGCAGACCACCGTCATGAGCGAAAACACGCCTTCCTTCGCCGGCCTGGCCGGCACGCCTTCTCCTTCCGATTCCACCCGTCCGAATTCGGCGAACGCAGCGGCCGGCACGGCCGCCCAGACGTCCGCGGCACAAGGCGTCGCCCATGACGTCGCCGGGGCGGGCGCTTCGCCCGTCACCGGGACGTCCGAGCAGGGCGCGCCGGGGGCCGCGGCCGGCGGCGCCGGCGCGTCGGCAGGCGCGACGGCGAGCGAACGCAAACCGGGCGCGCCGCCGCCGGGATTCGGCGCGCCGCCCGACTTCGACACGCCGCGGCCGCCGCCCGCGAGCGCGCCGACCGCACCGCCCGCCTACCTGAAGCAGAGCGACACGCCGTGGTCGGTGTTCGGCCGGATCATCGCGGCGCGCGCGCGCCGCCTGTTCGACCGCGCCGGCCAGCGCATCACGCAGCGCACGCTGCGCATCGGCGTGTCCGCGCGGATCTTCCATCCGGAGCCCGGCGCGAAGGGGCTGCGCGGCAAGACGCTGCAGTATCTGGAGGAATCGATCGCGCACTGGGTGATGTCGCGCGACGTGCTGGTCTTCATGATTCCGACCGTCGGTCATCAGGGGATGCTGCATCCGAGCAACATCCGCCTGCGCGACTATGCGAAGCATCTCGACGGCCTGCTGCTGCAGGGCGGCGCCGACGTGTCGCCGCAGACCTACGCGGCGTCGGACGCGCATCCCGAATGGCCGGGCGACCGCGTGCGCGACATGTACGAGCTCGAGCTGCTGCACGAATTCGTCGAGTCCGGCAAGCCGGTGCTCGGCGTGTGCCGTGGGTGCCAGCTGATCAACGTCGCGTTCGGCGGGTCGCTCTACCAGGACATCGCGACCGACGTGCCGACCGCGAACCCGCACGTGAGCGAGCATTACGACCAGCACCGCCATGCGATCCGGTTCCCCGACAGCTCGACGCTCGCGAGCATGTTCCCGGGGCGCAGCGAGGCGATCGTCAACTCGATTCACCACCAGGCGATCCGCGACCTGGGCCGCGACCTGAACATCGAGGCCGTTTCGGCCGGCGACGGGATCATCGAGGGCATCCGCTACCGGCGCGCGCCGTTCGTCGTCGGCGTGCAGTGGCACCCCGAGTTCCATCGCGCGGGCGGGGCCGAACTGCTCGATTGCACGCCGCTGCTCGACGCGTTCCTGCGTGCCGCGCGCGAGACCCGCCTGTAAGACTGGCGAGCTTTGCAACGACGCGCCGCATCTCGCTAAATTCGAGATGCGGCTTCGGCGAATTGAACGATAATCGTGAGTTCCCGATTCGTCCGCCGGAGTCTGACGTTGGTCTTCCGAAATCTTTCCCCTGTTCGATGCGCAGCGTGGATCGTTGCGATGGCCGCATGCGCGCACGCCGTTGCGGCGTGGTCCGCCGACGACACGGCGCCCGTCGCCGGCACCCGCCCGGCCGTGACGAGCCTGAGCGGCGAAGCCGCACCCGCGGCGGATGGCGCCGCGCAAGGCAACGTCGCCGAGCTGACGCGGATGCTGCGCGACGGCAAGGTTGTCGAAATGCGCACGGCGTACAACGGCAGCTACGGCGCGAGCCTGATGTTCGATCCGCAGGAAATGACGTACTACGTCGCGCTGTTCCAGGACAAGCACCTGTGGCGCGTGATCAAGTCGCAGGACAAGAGTCGCGCGGAAATGGTCTATGCGAATTTCAGTCAGCAGACCGTACAGTTGTCGGACATCGAAATCCGCCGGACCGAACTGCAGGCGCAGAAGGCGTTTCTCGAGCGCGTGATCGCGTTGTCGAACAGTCGCGCGCAGCAGCTGCAGGCGGACCTGGGCATCGCGCGCAGTCAGCAGGCGGAAGTCGCGCAGCGGCAGAAGTCGGCGCAGGAGCAGGCGCATGCGCTGCAGATCGAGAAGCGCGCCGCGCAGGCGCAGCTGCGCGAGCTGCAGCAGCAGGTGCAGCAGCTCGAGCGGCAGACCGAGACGGGGTTGCCTGCGCACAAGTAACCGCGCGCAGGCCCGGATCGACAAGGATCGACGAAGCAGCGGGCCCGGCAAAGGCGCGATCTTCGCCGAGCCGGACAACAAGGACAGTCTGAAGAATCAGCCCGATCGGCTTGCGCGGATCGGGCTGTTTTTTTTGTGCGGCGCGCAGGTTAGCGCGTGAATGCGTCCGGCGCGTCGGTCAGGCGCCGATGTGACAGACGCAACGTCCAGTCGCCATCGGCAGCAACCGTCTGCGCGGCCGGCACGGCTGCGGCACGCTCGGCTCGCAACGCCTTTTCCAGCGCGATCAGCGTTTGCGGGTTGTCGAGATCGTCGAGTGGCGCTGTCGTGGACGTGCGCCGAAGCGCGGGGGCTGCCGCCGACGGTGCTGCGGGCTGGACGTGTGCGGCGACCCGGTGGACCGCGGCAGGCATGGCGGGCTGCGCGCGCGCCGTCGCCTGCCGTTCGCTCGCACGACGTGTTCGCGGGATCGCGGCGGCGCGCGTCACGACCGGACGTTCGGCTTTGGCTGTCTTCGGCGCGGCGTCGGCAGTAATCACTGGCCTGGTCGCTGCCGCTTCTGGTGCGGCGTGGACCGAAGGCCCGGTGGCCGGTGCGCGGGCAGCGGCGCGCGCGGGGCCCGGCGGCTGGGCGACACGGCCGATGGCGGTGACGCTCGATTGCACGTTGCCCGGCGCCGACGCAAGATCGAACGCCGGTTCGTGGGCAGCGATGAGCCAGCCGATGATGCCGAGCGCGCCGAGGGTCCAGCAGGACGCGAGCATGGCGCGCCGCGCGGGTGCGGCGGCGTCCGCATGCGAGCGAGGCCGGACCACGACGGGTTCGGGCTTCGCGTCGCTCGACGGCGTCCAGTGGCAGGTGCGATGCGGAGCGTCGACGTCGATGCACGAGGTCTCGGTCCGCGCGACGCACGCGCTGCCCGATCGGGCGTCCGACGTGCCGCGAAACGTCCACTCGCGCCCGAGCGGGATGCCGTCGAGTGGCCGGAATCGGGGAACGGCAAGTTCGCCTTCGACGGGAACGAGTGGCGATTGATTCATGGCAGCGATACGCGGTGCGGCATGGGCGTGGAGCGGATGCGGCGCCGGCTTCGAAGTAAATTCGAAATTGTGATCGCTGGGACGCGGGCAGTCGATCAGACCAATCTGATTTTTGGGTCCGTATTTTCGACCAAGCACTGTCCAGCGGCAGGTGAGTGTGGAGCGAAGGACGTACGCCGGGGGTGTTGACCGTCGACGTTCGGCAAGGAAGTGCTGCACCTGTCGTCGATCGACGCTCTCGTCGTGACGGTCTGCGTCGGCCTGTCGAACCTCGTCTGGCTGCCGTTGTCGGGCGCGCTGTCGGGCCGCATGGGCCGCCGCCGGGTGCTGATCGCGTTCACGCTGCTCACGCTCGTGCCCCGCCTATCCGGCCGTCCAGTGGCTGGTCGCGCAGCCGTCGTTCCTGCGGCGGCTCGCGGTCGAGTTGTGGCTGTCGTTCCTCGATGCGTCATACAACGGCGCGATGGTCGACGGCGTCACGCCCGCGATCTCGACGTTGCTGATCCACGAAACGGGCAACAAGGCCGCGCCGGGGCTCTGGCTCGCGATCGCGGCCGTGTGCGGCCTGATCGCGACGCTCGTGCTGTATCGCACGCCGGAGCCGAGCAACCCGTACAGGGCAATCCGAGCCCGGCGCGGTCGATATATCGTCCGCGGGGAGCGCATTGCGCCCCCTGTTTCATTTGGGCTCAGGCGGTGCGCAGCATGTCGGCGATTTCGCTCACGACTTCGCGCCATTGCCCCGGCGCGGGCTGGCGCACGAGCCGCGCCTGCGGATACCACGGGCAGTCGCGGCCGCCGAACCAGCGCCAGTCGGCCGCGAACGGCAGCATCAGCCACAGTGGCTTGCCGAGCGCGCCGGCGAGATGCGCGACCGCGGTGTCGATCGAGACGACGCCGTCGAGCCGTTCGATCAGTGTCGCCGTCGCGGCGAAGTCGGTCAGCCGGCTACCGAACGGGTGGACGCGTGGATGCGCGTCGAGGCGGGCCTGCTCGTCGTCTTCGACGGCCGGCTGCAGCACGATCCAGTCGATGTCGGGCAGCGCGAACAGCGGCTCGAGCTCGGCCAGCGGCATCGAACGGTTGTCCCGTGCGTGGCGCCGCCCGGACCAGACGATGCCGAACTTGCGTCGTTGCTGCCCGCCGAGGGAGCCGCGAAAGCGTCGGCGGGCAGGGTCTGGTACGTGGAGGTAGCGCGTGCCGGACAGGATGTCGTCCGGCTGCAGCCCGAGCGCAAACGGCAGGCTCAGCAGCGTGCATCCGACGTCCGCTGCGGGCGCTTTCGTCGCGCCCTGCGCGACGAGCGTGACGCGCCAGCGCGCGGCGGCCGGTTCGAGCAATGTGACAAGTTCCGGCTGAACTTCCAGCACGACGTGCGCGCAGCGCGCGCGGGCAAGCGGCACGAAGCGGACGAACTGCAGCGTGTCGCCGAACCCCTGTTCCGCGCGGATCAGCAGCGTGCGCGACGCGATCGGCTCGCCCTGCCAGCGCGGCAGCGTGCCGAGCGGCGTCGCGCCGGGCGTGGCGTGGCGCGCCTCGTAGGCGGGCAGGCCGCGGGTGAAATCGCCGAGCGTCAGCAGCGTAACCGCGCGATGCAATTGCGCCAGCGTGAAGTCCGGCTCGACGCGCAGCGCCTGGTCGAACGCGCGCAGCGCCATCTCGTGCGCGCCGAGCGCGTGGTGCGCATTGCCGAGGTTCAGCCACGCGAGACTGAACGACGGATCGAGGCCGACCGCGCGCTCGTAGTACGGCAGCGCGTCGCGATGGCGGTCCTGCGCGCTCAGCGCGTTCGCGAGACCGAACAGCGCGAGCGGAAAGGACGGATGCAGCGCGAGCGTGGCTTCGAACGCCGCGGCCGCTTCGGCGTGGCGGCCGACCGCGTCGAGCGTGTTGCCGAGGTTGAAATGCGCGGCGACGAAGCGCGGCTGCGCGGCGATGGCCGCATGGAAATGCGCGATCGCGTCGTCGGCACGGCCCATCGCGGACAGCGCCATCGCGAGGTTGTTGTGCGCGCCCGCATGGCCCGGCCGCAGTTCCAGCGCGCGATGGAACGCGGCCAGCGCGTCGTCGTGGCGGCCGAGCGCGTTCAGCGCGTTGCCGAGATTGTTGTGGATCGACGCGTCGTCGGGCGTGAGCCGCAGCGCTCGGCCGAACGCGTCGATCGCCTCGTCGTGACGCTGCAGCGCCGCATACGCGTTGCCGAGGTTGTAGTGCGCGAGCGGAAATTCGGGCGCGAGCGTCAGCGCGTTGCGAAAGCGGTCGAGCGCCTCCTCCACGCGGCCGAGCGCTTTCAGCGCATTGCCGAGATTGAGCTGCAGCGCGGCGTCGTCCGGGCGCAGCGCGACCGCGCGGCCGACGAGATCGGCCGCTTCGGCGTGCTGGCCCTGCTGATGCCGAAGCACGCCGAACAGATGCAGCGCGTCGGCGTCAGCGGGATTGGCGGCGAGCGCGGCGCGGTAGCCGTGCTCGGCGTCGGCGAGGCGGCCCGCGCGATGCGCGGCGTACGCTCGGTCGAAGGCGGAATCCATGACGCGAAAACTGGCGGGAAACGCGCATTGTCCCATACCCGGCCAGGGGGACCCCGCTCGGCCGTCCGGCATATGGTCCCGTCAGGCGGAGCGGCGTAGACTTGCAGGGTCGCGAGTCATCGAGGTTCTCATGGTCGACGAACTGCTCGATATCCCACCCGTGCTGGTCGTCGGCGCCGGGCCGACCGGCCTTGCCGCGGCGATGAGCCTTGCCCGGGCGCGCGTGCCGGTGCGCGTGATCGACCAGGCGGCGGAGCCGTCGCCGTGTTCGCGCGCGATCGGCCTTCAGGCGCGCACGCTCGAGTTGCTGGAGCAGCATCGCGTGGTCGAACCGTTTCTCGCGAGCGGGCACCGCGCGCACGCGGCGGCGCTGCACGCGGACGGCCGCGTGATCGCCCGGCTCGATTTCGACCCGCTGCAGACGCGCTATCCGTATCTGCTGTTTCTCGACCAGAGCATCACGGAGCGGCTGCTCGCCGAGCATCTCGAAAGCCTCGGCGTCACAGTCGAACGCGGTCTTGCGTTGACCGCCTGCGACGCGGGCGGCGCGTCCCTCGACGTGACGATCCGCGATGCACGCGGCGCCGAGGAGCGGCTCGCGCCGTCGTACCTGATCGCCGCCGACGGCGCGCACAGCACGGTGCGGCATCTGCTCGGCGTGGGCTTTGCCGGCCGGCCGTTCGAGCAGACGTTCCTGCTCGCCGATCTCGCGGCGATTCCCGACTGGCCGGACGACGAGATTCATCTGTTCACGACGGCGGACGGCATCGCGGGCCTGTTCCCGATGGGCGACGGCCGCTACCGGCTGGTGGCGGACCGGCCGCGGGAGAACGGCGCGCTGTCCGACGAGCGCGGGCCGTCGCTTGCACAATGCCAGGAGATCGTCCGTGCGCGCATGGGGACGTCGATCGTCCTGAGCGACCTGACGTGGTCGTCCTATTTCCACCTGCACAGCCGGATGGTCGAGCGCTTGCGGCACGGGCGCGTATTCTTCGCGGGCGACGCCGCGCACGTCCATAGCCCGGCGGGCGCGCAAGGCATGAACACCGGCATCCAGGAGGCGTTCAACCTCGGCTGGAAGCTCGCGCGGGTGCTGGGCGCGGGGGCGCCGGAGCGGCTGCTCGACACGTATCACGCGGAGCGCCATCCGATCGAGCGCGACGTGTTGCGGCAGACGAGCTTCCTGACGCAGATCGTCGAGGCCGATCGCGGGCCGATGAAGCTGTTGCGCGATCACGTCGTGCCGCTGCTGGCGTCGTTCGGGCCGATGCGCGACGCGGTGCGGCGCACGGTCAGCGAACTGGGGGTGCAGTACCGCAAGAGCCCGCTCACGCTCGAGCGCGTGCTCGACGGCGGCCCGCGCGCGGGCGAGCGGGCGCCCGATGCGCTCGTGCACGTGATCGACGGGCCGCTCGGGCAGGCGCCGGGCGTCGCGCGGCTGTTCGACCTGCACGAGCCGACGGGCTTCACGCTGCTGCTGCTCGAGGAGCCGCCCCAGGAGGGCGGGGCGGGCGCGACGCCGCCCGCTGCCGAGGCCGCGCAGGCCCTTGCGCAGTCGCTCGAACGGATCATGCCGGGCGCGGTGCGCGTGTGGCGCGTCGCCGATACCGAAGGCGACGGTGCGGCAGGGCTGGCTGACGCCTATGGCCGGTCGCGTCCGTCGTTCTACCTGCTGCGGCCCGACGGCTATATCGCGGCGCGCGGCCGGCTCGCGTCCGACGCGAACGCGCTGCTGCGCCACTGCGAAAGCTGGTTCGCCGGCGTATCGCTGCCCGCGTAGCGGCAGCGATACGCCGGCCAGACGTTCAGACGGTCGCGACGGCGGGCGTCAGCGTGTCGCGATAGGCGGCAATCGCATCGCGGACGATCGGCGCGGCGCGCTGCGCCGCGTCGCCGGCCGGATCGTCGAACGCCGCGAGCAGCGCGCGGCGCATCCGTGGTTCCCAGAAGCGCCGGATATGGTCGGCGATGCCGGCCAGCGCCTCGTCGCGATCCGGCATCGACGCGAAGAATTCGCCGATCTGGTTGGCCATGTCGATCAGGTGTCCGGTGTTCATGGCGTCCTCACTTGCCGGTCGTCACGGCCACGGGCGAGGCCGCGCGGCGTTCGAGCAGGTCGAGCTGCTCGGCGTTGAAGCGCGCGTACGCGCGCTGCCAGTCGGACGGCTGCGCGACCGGCATCACCTGCACCGCCGTCACCTTGTACTCGGGGCAGTTCGTCGCCCAGTCCGAGCTGTCGGTCGTGATCACGTTCGCGCCCGATTCGGGGAAGTGGAACGTCGTGTACACGACGCCCGGCTGCATGCGCTCGGTCACGAGCGCGCGCAGCACGGTCTGGCCCGCGCGCGACTCGATGCCGACCCAGTCGCCGCTCCGGATCCCGCGGTCCTGCGCGTCGTGCGGATGAATCTCGAGCCGATCCTCCTCGTGCCACCGCACGTTGTCGGTGCGGCGCGTTTGCGCGCCGACGTTGTATTGCGACAGGATGCGGCCCGTCGTCAGGATCAGCGGATAGCGTTGCGTGACCTTTTCCGGCGTCGGAATGAACTGCGTGATCACGAACCTGCCCTTGCCGCGCACGAACGCATCCGTGTGCATCGTCGGCGTGCCTTCCGGCGCATGCTCGTTGCACGGCCACTGGATGCTGCCGAGCGCTTCGAGCTTCGCGTACGACACGCCAGAGAAGGTCGGCGTGAGCCGCGCGATCTCGTCCATGATCTCCGACGGATGCGCGTAGTCCATCTCGTAGCCGAGCGCGCGGGAGAGCATCAGCGTCACTTCCCAGTCCGCGTAGCCGGCGAGCGGGGGCATCACCTTGCGCACCCGCGAAATGCGGCGCTCCGCGTTCGTGAACGTGCCGTCCTTCTCGAGGAACGACGAACCGGGCAGGAACACGTGCGCGTACTTCGCCGTCTCGTTCAGGAAGATGTCCTGGACGACGATGCATTCCATCGACGACAGCGCGGCCGCGACGTGCTGGGTGTTCGGGTCCGACTGCACGATGTCCTCGCCCTGGCAGTACAGCCCCTTGAAGCTGCCGTCGAGCGCCGCGTCGAACATGTTCGGGATGCGCAGCCCGGGCTCCGGCTGCAGCTTGGCCGCCCACGCGTCCTCGAACAGCGCGCGCACGGCGGCGTCGCCGATATGCCGGTAGCCGGGCAGCTCGTGCGGGAACGAGCCCATGTCGCAGGAGCCCTGCACGTTGTTCTGGCCGCGCAGCGGGTTGACGCCGACGCCTTCGCGGCCGATGTTGCCGGTCGCCATCGCGAGGTTCGCGATGCCCATCACCATCGTCGAGCCCTGCGCGTGCTCGGTCACGCCGAGCCCGTAGTAGATCGCGGCGTTGCCGCCCGTCGCATACAGCCGGGCGGCGGCGCGCACCTGCTCGGCCGGCACGCCGGTCACGTCCGCGGTCGCTTCCGGCGAATTCTCGGCGCGCGCGACGAACTCGCGCCACTGCTCGAACGCGCGCGTCTCGCAGCGTTCGGCGACGAAGGCCGCGTCGACGAGCCCTTCGGTGACGATCACGTGCGCGAGCGCATTGACGATCGCGACGTTGGTGCCGGGGCGCAGTTGCAAGTGGTGCGACGCCTTCACGTGCGGACCGTCGACCACGTCGATGCGGCGCGGATCGACGACGATCAGCTTGGCGCCTTCGCGCACGCGGCGCTTCAGGCGCGAGCCGAACACCGGGTGGCCGTCGGTCGGGTTCGCGCCGATCACGACGATCACGTCGGCCTTGGCGACCGATGCGAAGGTCTGCGTGCCGGCCGATTCGCCGAGCGTCGTCTTCAGGCCGTAGCCGGTCGGCGAGTGGCACACGCGCGCGCAGGTGTCGACGTTGTTGTTGCCGAACGCGGCGCGCACGAGCTTCTGCACGAGATAGGTTTCCTCGTTCGTGCAGCGCGACGACGTGATGCCGCCGATCGAGTCGCGGCCATACTTGGCCTGCAGCTTGCGGAACTGCGTTGCGGCAAAGTTGATCGCTTCTTCCCAGCCCACTTCGCGCCACGGGTCGGTGATCTTCTCGCGGATCATCGGTTTCGTGATGCGATCCTTGTGCGTCGCGTAGCCCCATGCGAAGCGTCCCTTCACGCACGCGTGGCCTTCGTTCGCGAGGCCGTTCTTGTGCGGTGTCATGCGCACGACCTGCGTGCCTTTCATCTCCGCCTTGAACGAGCAGCCGACGCCGCAATACGCGCAGGTCGTCACGATCGCGTGCTCGGGCTGGCCGAGCTGCACGACGGACTTCTCCTGCAGCGTCGCGGTCGGGCACGCGGCCACGCACGCGCCGCACGACACGCATTCGGATGCCATGAACGCTTCGCTTTCGCCCGCGGCGACGCGCGATTCGAAGCCGCGCGCCGCGATCGTCAGCGCGAACGTGCCCTGCGTTTCCTCGCAGGCGCGCACGCAGCGGTTGCAGACGATGCACTTCGACGGGTCGTACGTGAAGTACGGATTCGACTCGTCCTTTTGATCGCGCAGATGGTTTGCGCCATCGAATCCGTAGCGCACCTCGCGCAGCCCGACGACGCCCGCCATGTCCTGCAGTTCGCAGTCGCCGTTGGCGGGGCAGGTGAGGCAGTCGAGCGGGTGGTCGGAGATGTACAGCTCCATCACGTTGCGGCGCAGCGCCTGCAGCCGGTCCGACTGCGTGCGCACTTTCATGCCGGCTTCGGCGGGCGTCGTGCACGACGCCGGATAGCCGCGCCGGCCTTCGATCTCGACGAGGCACAGCCGGCACGAGCCGAACGGCTCGAGCGAGTCGGTCGCGCACAGCTTCGGCACGTTCACGCCTGCGTCGATCGCCGCACGCATCACCGACGTGCCGGCCGGCACCGTGACCGGCTGGCCGTCGATCTCGAGCGTGACGTCCGTATCGGCGTGACGCCGCGGCGTGCCGTAGTCGGTGTCGTCGTACGGGTCGCGCGCGCGCGCCTGCGCGGCACTCTTGCACGAACACTGGCCCGAGCCGCAGCCGCCTGGTCTGGAATTGAGCGCATCAAGGGACATGCAATGCTCCTTCTGGGTCAGGCCGCGGCCTTGGCCGGGCCCGGCGCGGCATCCTTGCCGGCGGCGAGCCCGAAATCTTCGGGGAAATGGTCGAGCGCGGACAGCACCGGGTACGGCGTCATCCCGCCCATCGCGCAGAGCGAGCCGGCGAGCATCGTGTCGCACAGGTCGCGCAGCAGCGTGACCTGGCGCTCCGACGTGTCGCCCCGGCGGATGCGCGCGATCGTCTCGACGCCGCGCGTGGAGCCGATGCGGCACGGCGTGCATTTGCCGCACGATTCGATCGCGCAGAATTTCATCGCGTACTCGGCGAGCTCGGCGAGGTTCGACGTGTCGTCGTGCAGCACGATGCCGCCATGGCCGACCACCGCGCCGATCGCCGCGTACGCCTCGTAATCGAGCGGCACGTCCCATTGATGCTCGGGCAGGTAGGTGCCGAGCGGGCCGCCGACCTGCGCGGCGCGCGCGGGCCGGCCGCTGGCGGTGCCGCCGCCGAAATCGAACAGCAGCGCGCGCAGCGTGACGCCGAACGCGAGTTCGACGAGGCCGCCGTGCCGGATGTTGCCGGCGAGCTGGAACGGCAGCGTGCCGCGCGAGCGGCCCATTCCGAAGTCGCGATAGAACGCGGCGCCGCGCGCGAAGATCACCGGCGCGGTCGCGAGCGTGATCACGTTGTTGATCACGGTCGGCTGGCCGAACAGCCCGGCGAGCGCCGGCAGCGGCGGCTTCGCGCGCACCACGCCGCGCTTGCCCTCGAGCGATTCGAGCAGCGCGGTTTCCTCCCCGCACACGTACGAGCCCGCGCCTTTCGCGACGTGCAGCTCGAACGCGTGCGCGGAGCCGAGCACGCTCGCGCCGAGCCAGCCGGCGTCGCGGGCTCGCGCGATCGCGGCTTCGAGCGTCGCGATCGCGTGCGGATATTCGCTGCGCACATAGATGTAGCCGATCGTCGCGCCGGTCGCGATGCCCGCGATGATCATCCCTTCGATCAGGCAGTACGGGTCGCTTTCCATGATCAGGCGATCGGAGAACGTGCCCGAGTCGCCTTCGTCCGCATTGCAGACGACGTATTTCTGATTCGCGCTCGCGTGCCGCACCGTGCGCCATTTGATGCCGGCCGGAAACGCGGCGCCGCCGCGGCCGCGCAGGCCCGACTCGATCAGCGCGTCGCACGCGGCGTCGCCGTCGAGCGCGAGCGCGTTCTTCAGGCCGGCGAGGCCGTCGTGCCGCAGGTAGTCGTCGATCGACAGCGGGTCGGTCAGGCCGATGCGCGCGAACGTGAGGCGCTGCTGGCGCGCGAGATACGGCAGCGCATCGACGAGGCCGACGCCGCTCGGGTGCGCGCCGCCGTCGAGCCAGTTGGCGTCGAACAGGGCAGGCACGTCGGCGGCCGACAGGTTCGCATAGCCGACGCGGCCGGCCGCCGTGCCGACCTCGACCAGCGGTTCGAGCCACAGCAGGCCGCGCGTGCCGTTGCGCACGAGGTCGATCGCGACGCCGCGCCGTTCGGCTTCCGCGACGATCGCAGCGGCGAGCGCGTCGGCGCCGAGGGCGAGCGCGGACGAATCGCGCGGCACATAGATGCGGGTCGTCATGCGGTCTCCTGAGCGTGGGCGACGGCGTCGGCGAGCAGCGCGTCGAATTTCTCCGGGGTGACCTTCGCGTGCAGCACGCCGTTGACCGTCATCGACGGCGATTGCGCGCAGAGCCCCAGGCAGTAGACGGATTCGAGCGCGACGACGCCCGGCGCGACGGCGCCCGCCTGCGACGCGTCGAACGTGCAGCCGGTGCGCGCTTGCGCGTGCGCCGCGAGCGCCTCGCAGCCCATGCTGCGGCATGCTTCGGCGCGGCACATCTGGATCGTCACGCGCGCCGGCGGCTCGGTGCGGAAATGGTGGTAATACGTGAGGACGCCGTGCACTTCCGCACGCGACAGGTTCAGCGCCTTCGCCAGCGGCGCGACGCAACCGGGCGGCACGTAGCCCGCTTCGTCCTGGATCGCGTGCAGCACGGCGACGAGCGACCGGCCGCCGTGCGCATGCCGCGCCACGAGTGCGTCGGGCGCTTCGGAAATCGGGGACATCTGTTATGCTCCTCCAAAGTCTCATATGCGCCGGCGATTCATATATTGCGCATGCTGACTTCGTTCTGTTGGATTTGGATCAACGATAAGCGGAACATTGAGTGGTCGCAATAGGAAGTCATGGTGCATAAATGATTCGAGTCGAATGCGACGCAAATCTGATCGTGCGCGACAGCGAGGGGCGCAAGGCGAGCCTGTCGGACGTCGCGCCGCTGCTGGAACTCGTCGCCGGGACGGGCAGCATCGCGCAGGCGGCGCAGGCCAAGGGGTTGTCGTACCGGCATGCATGGGGGTTGCTGCGCGCGCTGGAAGCCTGCGTCGGCGGCGCGCTGATCGAAACCGCGCGAGGCAAGGGCTCGGTGCTGTCCGAGCTTGGGCACGCGGTCGTCGACGCGCAGCGCCTCGCGCGCAGCCGTCTCGACGGGAACCTGCGCGCGCTGGCGGCCGAGGTCGCGAGCGACCTGAACCGGCGGCTTGCGCAGCGCGACGCAGGCGTGCGGATCCACGCGTCGCACGGCTATGCGGTCGCGGCGCTCGTCTCCGCGCTGGTCGACGCGCATGCGGCGGTCGACATCAAGTATCGCGAGAGCGTCGAGGCCGTGCAGGCGCTCGCGCGCGGCGAGTGCGAGCTGGCGGGGTTCCATCTGCCGCGCGGCGAGTTTCGCGAACAATGCGCGCAGATCTACCGGCCCTGGCTCGACGACGCGCGCCACGTGCTGATCCACCTGACGCGGCGCAAGCAAGGCTTGTTCTTGCCGCGCGGCAACCCGAAGCAGGTGCGCGGCCTGTCGGACCTCGCGCGCGACGACATCCGCTTCGTCAACCGCCAGCCGGGCTCGGGCACGCGCATGCTGCTGGATCTCGCATTGCGCCGGATCGGCGTCGATCCCGAGCGCATCAACGGCTATGCGTCGGCCGAACTGACCCATTCGGCGATCGCCGCATTCGTCGCCAGCGGGATGGCTGATCTCGGCTTCGGCGTCGAGCCGGCCGCGCATCATTTCGGTCTCGATTTCGTTCCGGTCGTCGACGAGGATTACTACTTCGCTTGCGAACGCGAGCGGCTCGACGAGCGGCCGCTCGCCGGCGTGCTGGCGCTGCTGCGCGATGCGCGCTATGTCGAGCGGGTCGCGCGTCTCGACGGCTACGATCCCGCGGCGTGCGGCACGGTGACGAGCGTCGCGGCGGGGCTCGCCGGCGCGGACGCGTAGACGGCGCGCAGCGGCAACGCACGGTAACGGGGGCGCGCTTGAACGACTCTGCAGTGACGGCGGATTTGCGCTACGCTTTCCGCTCGATCAACGTTCCAACAAGCACGCCAGTCAGGCGTCGTCACGCCATGAAACTTTCCCTTCCCCTCGCCGCGGCAGCGTTGACCGCGGGGTTGCTGATCGCCGCTTCGCCGCTCGCGTTCGCGCAGAATTCGCCCGGCGTGCCCGGCGGCATCCTGAACGACCAGTTCCGGCTGAATGAACATCCGCAGATGCCGTTCGCGGCGTCGGCGCCGTCGAAGAAATACCAGACCGGCAAGAAGTCCGCGGCGCGCCGCAAGGGTGACCTGGGCGATCCGAACGGCTGCAACCTGAAGTGTCCGATGGACAGCGAATGACGCGACGATGAGGGCGCCCGGGCGTTGCCCGATGCGGTTTCGCACCCGGACGCATCGACAGTTTCATTCATTGCGAGCCCCGCGAAGCATGCCGCTTCGCGGGGCTCGCCTGTTTTCGCGTGTACCGGCCGCCAACGGAACCCACGAGAATCTGGCGCCTTTATCTAGTGGTTAACCCGCATTCTGGAAGTCTGTCTTCCCGAAACCTGCCTTATTCTTAAGCAACTGCCTACATAAACTTCAGGTGTCAGCGATGAACGAGGTGTTCATCGCGAAAACGGACAAATCTGGAGGTAGGTCATCATGAAATCGCTCGTTCAAGCCGTCGTCGTTGCTGCAGCCCTCGTTGCCCCGGTCGTGTCGTTCGCCCAGCCGGGTTCGCAGATCACCCGCGCGCAGGTGCGCGCCGAACTGGTTCAGCTCCAGCAGGCGGGCTACAACTCGGCACGCGGTGAAGATCCGCATTACCCGGAAGCGATCCAGGCCGCGACTGCGCGTGTCGCCGAGCAGCAGCGCAATGCCGTCGCGCAGGCGCAAGGCGTCGATGCCAGCGGTTACGGCGCGCAAGCGCAGGGTGCGTCGGCGTCGGGTTCGCGCGCAGCAGGCGTGCGTCCGGCCACTGTCGAAGAAATGAACTCGCTGTATCGCGGCAGCTAAGCCGCGCAACGCCCGGGACCGCGGGTGGCGCGCCAGGTGCGACGATCAGTCGCGCGGCGCGGCGCAAGGTCGGGCCCGGGTGGGCTGTCGCCGCGTGCGCCTGCGTGATGCGCTCGCGGGGCGGCCCGATATCCGTCACCTCCTGCCGCCGGGTTTCCTGCGGCATTCCGCCTGGCCCATCGGGGCTGGGCGCTTTTTCCGAAGGAGGGCGGCACCGTGCGCCACGGATGCATTGCACAGGCAACAAAAAACCCCGCAGGACGGTCGTCATGCGGGGTTCGTTGCATCGCGGGAATTTGGTGGAGGCGGCGGGAATCGAACCCGCGTCCAGAAGCGCTCCACGACCAGTTCTACATGTTTAGTTCTGTCATTTGATTTAACCGCAGCGACGCGGACGAACACGCTGCACTACGGCGATTCGCTAGGTTTTCGACCCGGGCGTCGCGACGCCGCCAAGGCTTAACTGACGTAAATGACCTCTGGCGGTATTGCTACCGGTCTTGCGACGCTAGCCCGTCAGTGAACTAGGCAGAGGACGGCGGCCCTTAGGCTGCCAGTGCGAACGTATCGTCGTTTGCAGTTACGTTTTTCCCATTGATTAACGAGGTGACGGGTCCTCGACATGCCCTAGCCGCTTCACAACCCCTGTCGAAACCAGGTCGCCCCCGCGGATAAGATCCAACATTATAGCCCAACATCGCGCAGCAGCTCGCGTAATTGCTGCGTCGTCTCGACCAGGTGCTGCGCTTGCCAGTCCCCCGGCGCGGCGCCGTCGCCGCAATAGCCGTAGGCGGCCGCGACGGTCGCCATGCCCGCCGCGCTGCCGGCCTGGATATCGCGCAGGTCGTCGCCGATGTAGACGATGCGCTCGGGCGCAATCGTCAGCTGCCCGGCCGCATGCAGCAGCGGGGCAGGGTGCGGCTTCGAGTGCGGCGTTGTGTCGCCCCCGACGACGCACGCCGCGCGCGGGCCGAGGCCGAGCAGGCCGACGAGCGGTTCGGTCAGGCGCATCGCCTTGTTCGTGACGATGCCCCAGCGCACGCCGCGCGCGTCGAGTTCGTCGAGCAGCGTGTCGATGCCGGGGAACAGCGTCGTGTGCACGCAAAGGTCGGTCGCGTAGTTGGCCAGGAACTCGTCGCGCATTGCGTCATAGTCGGCCGACTGCGGGGTGATGCCGAATGCGCCGCCGAGCAGGCCGCGCGCGCCGGCGGACGCCAGCGGCCGCAGCGTGTCGAGCGGGGTCTCGGCCAGCCCGCGCGCGCGCTGCATCTTGTTGACGGCGGCCGCGAGATCGGGCGCGGTATCGGCGAGCGTGCCGTCGAGATCGAACAGCACCGCGTCGTAGCGTTGCAGGCCCGGTTCGTCGGGCGCGGCCCGCGTGGGCGAGAGGGAAGTCGTCATGCCGGTCGAATCGTTGTCACGCGCCGCGACGGCATGCGACGAGGTAATTGATGTCGGTGTCGTTCGACAGCGCGAAGCGCTTGCCGAGCGGATGGTACGTGATGCCCTTGATCTCCGCGACGTGCAGATCGGTGGCGCGCACGAAGCCGGCCAGTTCCGACGGACGGATGAAGCGTGCGTAGTCGTGCGTGCCCTTCGGCAGCATTTGTGCGATGTACTCGGCGCCGATCACCGCGAACAGGTAGGACTTCAGGTTGCGGTTCAGCGTCGAGAAGAACACCCAGCCGCCCGGCTTGACGAGCGTCGCGCAGGCCGCGACGACATTGGCCGGCGACGGCACGTGCTCGAGCATCTCCATGCACGTGACCACGTCGTAGCTGCCGGGCTCGCGCTCCGCGATCGCTTCGGCCGCGATCGCCTCGTAGTCGACCGTCACGCCGCTCTCGAGGCTGTGCAGGTCGGCGACGCCAAGCGCTTCGGTGGACAGGTCGATGCCTTTCACCTGCGCGCCGAGCCCCGCCATCGATTCGGACAGGATGCCGCCGCCGCAACCGATGTCGAGCACGCGCTTGCCGGCCAGATGGGCGTGCGCGTCGATCCAGCCGAGCCGGACCGGGTTCAGGTCGTGCAGCGGCTTGAATTCGGCATTCGGATCCCACCACCGATGGGCGAGGTCGCTGAATTTCTGGAGTTCGTGCGGATCGGCGTTGGTCATGTCGGCAAACGGGCTACGGGAGGAGGGCGATGCATCGCGGCATCAAGCCCCGAGTATATAAGCGGGCGGACGGCGAGGCCAGCGAGCGCCCGGGCAGGCGTCAATGAAAAAGCCCCGCCGAGGCGGGGCTTTGAGGCAGTCGAGGACCGCGGCTTACTGTGCCGGAACGGTCGTCTTCTGCACTTCTTGCGTACCGACCACTTCGACTTCCACGCGGCGGTCCGGTGCGAGGCAGGCGATCAGCTGCTTGCGGTTCTTCTGGTTGCAGCCGGTCGTGACCGGGTTGCGCTTGCCCTTGCCTTCCGTGTAGATCTTGTTGGCCGGGATACCCTTGCTGACCAGGTACGACTTCACGGCTTGCGCACGGCGCAGCGACAGACGGTCGTTGTACTTGTCCGAACCGATGCGGTCGGTGTAGCCCGTTGCGACGACCACTTCCGTGTTCATGCCCTGGATCTTGCCAGCCAGGTCGTCCAGCTTTTGCTTGCCCAGCGGCTTCAGCGTTGCCTTGTCGAAGTCGAACAGTGCGTCTGCTTGATACGTGATCTTCTGGCTCGAGATTGCCGGAGCTGCTGCCGGTGCGACCGGAGTCGGTGCGGCTGCCTGGGCGACCAGTGCGCCATCGCACTTCGCGTTGGCGGTGGCCGGCGTCCAGAATGCATCGCGCCAGCAAAGCTCGTTCGTGCCGTTCATCCAGACGTATTCGCCGGTACCGTTCACCCAGTTGTCATTCACGGCTTGTCGCGACGCCGGCACCGATTGTGCCGATGCGGATGCAGCCATAACTGCGGTAGCTGCAATGAACGCGAGCTTTGAAAGTTTATTCATATTTCTCCTCTCGAAATTGAGATTACCGCAGGTTTACTGCGAGCCTGTTGACGGTGACAAGTCATACATTGCTCGAAGTATAACATTGGTGCGGCACAAAAAACGCGGCGCCGCTCTGTGTAGACTTCGAGCAGCGTCTAACTTTCAGTGCGTTGGCATTTTGCCATATCGTTCCCTTCCCACGAAAAAAAATCCTCCCCACCCCAACATCGCCTCTTCGTTTGTGGCGCATGCGCAACACCGCCCTGCCGTAACTTTTAGAGATTGTCAAGTGTGAGGGTGCAAATTTGCGCGCGGGCGCAGGAATGTCCGCATGTGCATGTGAAGCGATCGGGCGGGGTGCTTTCGGGGCGCGAACAGGCGTGCGGGTGGCCGCGCCGGCTTTTGCCTTTCTTATATAGAGGGGGTAGCGAATTGGCGGAAGAAGGGCGCATGTTAGAATCTCGCGTTGCGTTGCGCATGCAGCGCTCATGCGAAAGGCGTTCCCGTCTTCGCTCCGAAAAGATACGGATACATGGATCAATTCGCCAAAGAGACCCTGCCCACCTCCCTCGAGGAGGAAATGCGCCGTTCGTATCTCGATTACGCGATGAGCGTGATCGTCGGACGTGCCCTTCCGGATGTCCGCGATGGCCTGAAGCCCGTGCACCGGCGCGTCCTGTTCGCGATGCACGAACTGAACAACGACTGGAACCGGGCCTACAAGAAGTCGGCGCGTATCGTCGGCGACGTGATCGGTAAGTACCACCCTCACGGCGACAGCGCGGTCTACGAGACGATCGTGCGGATGGCGCAGGATTTCTCGCTGCGCTACATGCTGGTCGACGGGCAAGGCAACTTCGGCTCGATCGACGGCGACAATGCCGCCGCGATGCGTTACACCGAAATTCGCATGGCGAAGATCGGTCACGAGCTGCTGTCCGACATCGACAAGGAAACCGTCGATTTCGGCCCGAACTACGACGGCAGCGAGATGCAGCCGCTGATCCTGCCGGCGCGGATCCCGAACCTGCTGATCAACGGCTCGTCGGGCATCGCGGTCGGCATGGCGACCAACATCCCGCCGCACAACCTGAACGAAGTCGTCGACGCGTGCCAGCACCTGCTGCACAACCCCGAAGCGACGATCGACGAGCTGATCGAGATCATCCCGGCGCCGGACTTCCCGACGGCGGGCATCATCTACGGCGTCGCCGGCGTGCGCGACGGCTATCGCACCGGGCGCGGGCGCGTCGTGATGCGCGCGGCCACGCACTTCGAGGAGATCGACCGCGGACAGCGGATGGCGATCATCGTCGACGAGCTGCCGTACCAGGTCAACAAGCGCTCGCTGCTCGAGCGCATCGCCGAGCTCGTCAACGAGAAGAAGCTCGAGGGCATCTCCGACATCCGCGACGAGTCCGACAAGAGCGGCATGCGCGTCGTGATCGAGCTCAAGCGCGGTGAAGTGCCGGAAGTGGTGCTGAACAACCTGTACAAGGCGACCCAGCTGCAGGACACGTTCGGCATGAACATGGTCGCGCTGGTCGACGGCCAGCCGAAGCTGCTCAACCTGAAGGAAATCCTTCAGTGCTTCCTCGCGCACCGCCGCGAAGTGCTCACGCGCCGGACGGTCTACGAGCTGCGCAAGGCGCGCGAACGCGGCCACGTGCTCGAAGGCCTCGCGGTGGCGCTCGCGAACATCGACGAGTTCATCGCGATCATCAAGGCCGCGCCGACGCCGCCGATCGCGAAGCAGGAGCTGATGGCCAAGGCGTGGGATTCGTCGCTGGTGCGCGAGATGCTCACCCGCGCCGAGACCGAGAACGCCACGGCAGGCGGCCGCGACGCGTATCGCCCGGAAGGGCTGAACCCGGCGTTCGGCATGCAGGGCGACGGCCTGTACAGGCTGTCCGACACGCAGGCCCAGGAAATCCTGCAGATGCGCCTGCAGCGCCTGACCGGCCTCGAGCAGGACAAGATCATCGGCGAATACCGCGAAGTGATGGCGCAGATCGCAGACCTGCTGGATATCCTGGCCCGCCCCGAGCGGATCACGGTGATGATCGGCGATGAGCTGACCGCGGTGAAGGCCGAGTTCGGCGACGCGCGCCGCTCGAAGATCGAGCTGAACGCGACCGAGCTGAACACCGAAGACCTGATCACCCCGCAGGACATGGTCGTCACGATGTCCCATTCGGGCTACGTGAAGTCGCAGCCGCTGTCCGAGTACCGCGCTCAGAAGCGCGGCGGCCGCGGCAAGCAGGCGACGCAGATGAAGGAAGACGACTGGATCGAGACGCTCTTCATCGCGAACACGCACGACTACATGCTGTGCTTCTCGAACCGCGGCCGCGTGTACTGGGTCAAGGTCTACGAGGTGCCGCAGGGCTCGCGCAACTCGCGCGGCCGCCCGATCGTCAACATGTTCCCGCTGCAGGACGGCGAGAAGATCAACGTCGTGCTGCCGGTCAAGGAATTCTCGGCCGACAAGTTCGTGTTCATGGCGACGTCGCTCGGCACCGTGAAGAAGACGCCGCTCGAGGCGTTCAGCCGCCCGATGAAGAAGGGCATCATCGCGGTCGGCCTCGACGAAGGCGACTTCCTGATCGGTGCGTCGATCACCGACGGCGCGCACGACGTGATGCTGTTCTCGGACGCCGGCAAGGCGGTGCGCTTCGACGAGAACGACGTGCGTCCGATGGGCCGCGAGGCGCGCGGCGTGCGCGGGATGCAGCTCGAGGATGGCCAGCAGGTCATCGCGATGCTGGTTGCGGGCAGCGAGGAGCAGTCGGTGCTCACCGCGACCGAGAACGGCTACGGCAAGCGCACCCCGATCACCGAGTACACGCGTCACGGTCGCGGCACGAAGGGCATGATCGCGATCCAGACGTCCGAGCGCAACGGCAAGGTGGTCGCCGCGACGCTCGTCGATGCCGAGGATCAGATCATGCTGATCACGACGGCCGGCGTCCTGATTCGCACGCGCGTTTCGGAGATTCGCGAAATGGGGCGCGCCACGCAAGGTGTTACACTCATCAGCCTCGACGAGGGTACGAAGCTCTCCGGCCTGCAGCAGATCGCGGAAGCCGAAGATGGCGACGGCGAGGCCGACGAGGCGTCGGACGGCGAAGCCTGACCAAGGATGTGACTCTCGAGCGGCCGCATGCAGGCGCGCAACGCGAAAGAATCGCGCCGCGTGCGGCGAAGTACCCATCCATATTTCCAAGAAGGGAGTGATGATGCAAAAGCAATTCAAGCGACTGGTCCTGCTGGCTGCACTGGTGCCGACGTTCGCGATGGCGCAATCGCTGTCGAACCCCGCACCGGCTCCGGCGGCAGCTGCGCCGATCGACGCCGACAAGAAGGCTGCGATCAAGGATCTGCTCGACGCGATCGACGCGCCGAAGCTCGTGTCGGCAATCGGCAACAGCGCTGAAATGCAGGCGAAGCAACTGGTGCCGGCGATCCTGTCGGACGCGCTGTCGGAAAACAAGACGCTGAACGACAAGCAGAAGCAGGCTGCGGTCCCGACGCTGCAGAAGAACGCGGTGCCGAAGCTGGTCGACGGCGCAGGCAAGGTGTTCTCGACGCAGGCGTTCAGCAACGACGCGATGCAGGCTCAGTACGACGCGTACGCGAAGTACTACAGCACGTCGGAGATCAAGGACCTGACGACGTTCTACAAGAGCACGACGGGCCGCAAGTTCATCCAGGTGCAGGATCAGGTCGGCCGCGACGTGGTCAACGGCCTGATGCAGAAGTACATGCCGCAAGCCATCCAGGCGACGCGCGCGCAGGCTGACAAGGAAGTCTCGGCAGTCAAGCCGGGCAAGTAAGCCGTCGCAGTCCGCCCCCTGCCGCGCGGCCGGGTTTGGCGGGAGCCTGACGACAGTGCGATAATGGCCGTTTGCGCGTGAGCGCAAGCGGCCATTCCTTTTCTGGCGCGACTCCTTTGCCGGCCGCGTCCCTCCCGAGGTTTTCACGATGCGCGTCTTTAATTTCTCCGCCGGCCCCGCGGCGATGCCCGAGGAAGTGCTGCGGCAAGCCGCCGACGAAATGCTCGACTGGCATGGCAGCGGCATGAGCGTGATGGAGATGAGCCATCGCGGCAAGGAATTCATGTCGATCCACGAAACGGCGCTCGCCGACCTGCGCGAGCTGCTCGACGTGCCGGCGAGCCACCGGATCCTGTTCCTGCAGGGCGGCGGCATTGCGGAAAACGCGGTCGTGCCGATGAACCTGCTCGGGGCGCGCAAGACGGCCGATTTCGTCGTGACGGGTTCGTGGTCGCAGAAGTCGTTCAGCGAGGCGAAGAAGTACGGCACGCCGCATCTCGCCGCGACGGGCAAGACCGAGGCCGGCTACACGCGCGCGCCGGCCCGCGCAGAATGGCAGCTGTCGGACGATCCGGCCTACGTGCACCTGTGCACGAACGAGACGATCGACGGCGTCGAGACGTTCGAGATTCCCGATCTCGGCGACGTGCCGCTCGTCGCGGACGTGTCGTCGCACATCCTGTCGCGCCCGATGGACGTCGCGAAGTACGGCGTGCTGTTCGGCGGCGCGCAGAAGAACATCGGGATGGCGGGCGTCACGCTCGTGATCGTCCGCGAGGACCTGCTCGATCGCGCGCTGTCGATCTGCCCGTCCGCATTCGAATGGAAGACGGTCGCCGCGAACAACTCGCTGTACAACACGCCGCCGACCTACGCGATCTACATCGCGGGCCTCGTGTTCCAGTGGCTGAAGCGGCAGGGCGGCCTGAAGGCGATCGAGGCCCGCAACATCGAGAAGGCGAAGCTGCTCTACGACACGATCGACGCGAGCAGCTTCTATCTGAACAAGGTCGAGCCGGCGGCGCGTTCGCGGATGAACGTGCCCTTTTTCCTGGCCGACGAAACGCGCAACGAAGACTTCCTTGCCGGCGCAAAGGCGCGCGGGCTGCTGCAGCTGAAGGGCCACAAGTCCGTCGGCGGCATGCGGGCGTCGATCTACAACGCGGTGCCGCTCGAGGGCGTGAAGGCGCTCGTCGAGTATATGAAGGATTTCGAGCAGCACCGCGCCTGACGGCGTCGGTGCTGGTCAACAGCACGGCAAAACGCATGGACGACGAACTGAATTCCCGCCTGAAACCGCTGCGCGACCGCATCGATGCGATCGATGCGCAGCTGATCGAGCTCCTGAACCAGCGCGCCGCGGTGGCGCTTGAGGTGGGCGAGGTCAAGAAGCACTTCAACGCGCCGGTGTTCCGGCCGGAACGCGAGCTGCAGGTGATCAACCGCCTGCAGGACATGAGCGCGGGGCCGCTTGCGAGCGAGCACATCAGCGCGATCTGGCGCGAGATCATGGCCGCAAGCCGCGCGCTCGAGCAGACGATCCACGTCGCGTTCCTCGGGCCGGTAGGCACGTACAGCGAACAGGCGATGTTCGAGTATTTCGGCCAGTCGATCGAAGGACTGCCGTGCCCGTCGATCGACGAGGTGTTCCGCTCGGTCGAGGCGAGCGCCGCGGCGTTCGGCATCGCGCCGGTCGAGAATTCGACCGAGGGCGCGGTGTCGCGCACGCTCGACCTGCTGCTGCAGACGCAGCTGCTGATCAGCGGTGAACTCGCGCTGCCGATCCACCACAACCTGCTCACGCAGAACGGCACGCTCGACGGCGTGAAGCGCGTGTGCGCGCATGCGCAGGCGCTGGCCCAGTGCCAGCAATGGCTGTCGGCAAATGCACCGCAACTCGAGCGGCAGGCGGTTTCGAGCAATGCCGAGGCGGCGCGCCTCGCTGCGGCCGATCCGACCGTCGCCGCGATCGCCGGCGATCGTGCGGCGGCGCACTACGGCCTGCAGATCGCGTTCTCGCTGATCCAGGACGATCCGCACAACCGCACCCGTTTCGTGATCGTCGGCAAGCAGCCGGCGGGGCCGAGCGGCTACGACCAGACCTCGCTGATCGTGTCGGTGAAGAACGAGCCGGGCGCCGTGTTCAAGCTGCTCGAGCCGCTCGCGCGGCACGGCGTGTCGATGACCCGCTTCGAGTCGCGCCCGGCGCGCGTCGGCACGTGGGAGTACTACTTCTACATCGACATCGAAGGGCACCGGGACGACGCGTCGGTCGCGGCCGCGCTCGCGGAGCTCGGCCAGAAGGCCGCGTTCCTGAAGGTCCTCGGTTCGTATCCGCGCGCGCGCTGACGCGGCGCGCGTCGCGGTGGTGTCGGCGCGCATCGCGCCGGGGTGGGCAAGGCAGGCCGGTCGGCGCTGCCGAAGGCGGGGCGGACGACGCTCGGCGCATGGCGCCGGCCGCCGGTCGGCCCGGAATCTGGACTCGCGTAGCGCGGCATCGGCCGCCACGCGCAACTTGGCTCTTGTCGTGTCAGGCTTTGCATTCAACAAACTGGTCATCTTCGGCGTCGGCCTGATCGGCGGATCGCTGGCCCGTGCGCTGCGCGAGCGCGCGCCGGGCGGCGCGGGCGAGATCGTCGGCGTCGGTCGCTCGCCGGCGTCGGTCGAGCGGGCGGTGTCGCTCGGCGTGATCGATCGCGCCGCGCGGCTCGACGACGATGCGCAATTGCGCGACGCGCTCGCCGGCGCCGATCTGGTGCTGCTGGCCGCGCCGGTCGCGCAGACGGGCCCGCTGCTCGCGCGCATCGCGCCGTGGCTCGACGACGCGACGATCGTCACCGACGCGGGCAGCACCAAGTCGGACGTGGTGGCCGCCGCGCGCGACGCGCTCGGCGCACGCCTCGCGCAGTTCGTGCCGGGGCATCCGATCGCCGGGCGCGAATCGAGCGGCGTCGAGGCGGCGCTGCCGGACCTGTACGTCGGCCGCAACGTCGTGCTGTGCCCGCTGCCGGAGAATCCGGCGGCGTCGGTCGCGCGGATCGACGCGATGTGGCGCGCGACCGGCGCCGACGTGCGGACGATGAGCGCGCCGCAGCACGATCGCGTGTTCGCGTCGGTGAGCCATCTGCCGCACGTGCTGTCGTTCGCGCTCGTCGAGCAGATCCTCGGCGAGGCGGACGCGGAACTGAAATTCACGTATGCGGCGGGCGGGTTCCGCGACTTCACGCGCATCGCCGCATCGAGCCCCGAAATGTGGCGCGACATCTGCGTCGCGAACCGCGCCGCGCTGCTCGACGAGCTCGACGGCTACACGCGCGTGCTCGAACGGCTGCGGGCCGCGATCGACGCCGGCGACGGCGCGGCGCTCGAAACCGTGTTCTCGCGTTCGCGCGCCGCGCGCTCGGCGTGGCAGGAGCGCGGCGGCAAGCACGCGGCCGGCGAGCCGCCCCCCGGACAGCCAGCCCAAACGATCAGGAAATAACAGGAAGCTCCCATGGAATATCTCGATCTCGGCCCGTACTCCAGCGCATCGGGCACCGTGCGCCTGCCCGGCTCGAAGAGCATCTCGAATCGCGTGCTGCTGCTCGCGGCGCTCGCCGAAGGCGAAACGACGATCACCAACCTGCTCGATTCCGACGACACGCGCGTGATGCTCGACGCGCTCGGCAAGCTCGGCGTGCGGCTCACCCGCGACGGCGACACCTGCGTCGTCGCCGGCACGCGCGGCGCGTTTACCGCACGGACGGCCGACCTGTTCCTCGGCAACGCGGGCACCGCGGTGCGGCCGCTCACGGCGGCGCTCGCGGTCAACGGTGGCGACTATCGCGTGCACGGCGTGCCGCGCATGCACGAGCGGCCGATCGGCGATCTCGTCGACGGCCTGCGGCAGATCGGTGCGCAGATCGACTACGAGCAGAACGAAGGCTTCCCGCCGCTGCGCATCAAGCCGGCGTCGATCAAGGTCGACGCGCCGATCCTCGTGCGCGGCGACGTGTCGAGCCAGTTCCTGACCGCGCTGCTGATGACGCTGCCGCTCGTGAAGGCGCCGGACGGCCGGATCGTCGTCGAGGTCGACGGCGAGCTGATCTCGAAGCCGTACATCGAGATCACGATCAAGCTGATGGCGCGCTTCGGCGTGACCGTCGAGCGCGACGGCTGGCAGCGCTTCATCGTGCCGGCCGGCGTCCGCTACAAGTCGCCGGGACGGATCATGGTCGAGGGCGACGCGTCGTCGGCGTCGTACTTCCTCGCGGCCGGCGCGCTCGGCGGCGGCCCGCTGCGCGTCGAGGGCGTGGGGCGCGCGAGCATCCAGGGCGACGTCGGTTTTGCCAACGCGCTGATGCAGATGGGCGCGAACGTGACGATGGGCGACGACTGGATCGAGGTGCGCGGCATCGGCCACGACCACGGCAAGCTCGAAGCGATCGACATGGATTTCAACCTGATTCCCGACGCGGCGATGACGATCGCGGTCGCGGCGCTGTTCGCCGACGGCCCGAGCACGCTGCGCAACATCGCGAGCTGGCGCGTGAAGGAGACGGATCGCATCGCGGCGATGGCGACCGAGCTGCGCAAGGTCGGCGCGACCGTCGAGGAAGGGCCGGACTACCTCGTCGTCACGCCGCCGGCGGCGCTGACGCCGAACGCGGCGATCGACACGTACGACGATCACCGGATGGCGATGTGCTTCTCGCTCGTGAGCCTGGGCGGCGTGCCGGTGCGCATCAACGATCCGAAGTGCGTCGGCAAGACGTTCCCCGACTATTTCGACCGCTTCACCGCGCTCGCGAAGGCCTGACCCCGTATTTCCGATGAAATCCAACCGACCCTTTCACCCGACCCCGGTCATCACGATCGACGGCCCGACCGCTTCCGGCAAGGGCACCGTCGCGGCGCTCGTCGCCGCCCACCTCGGTTTTCACCTGCTCGACAGCGGCGCGCTGTACCGCCTCGCCGCGCTGGCGAGCATGCGCTACGACATCGCGGCCGAAGACGTCGACGCGCTTGTGAAACTGATCGACGATCTCCATATCACGTTCCGCGAAGGCTGCGCGCAGCTCGACGGCGCGGACGTGTCGAACGACATCCGTGCGGAAGCGGTCGGCAATCGCGCGTCCGCGATTGCCGTGCATGCGCCGGTGCGCACCGCGCTCGTCGCCCGCCAGCGCGCGTTCCGCAAGACGCCGGGCCTGGTCGCGGACGGCCGCGACATGGGCACGGTGATCTTCCCGGACGCCGTGCTGAAGGTGTTCCTGACGGCCAGCGTCGAGGCGCGCGCGGCCAGACGGCATAAGCAATTGATGCAAAAAGGTTTTTCTGCTAATATTGATGACTTGCTCCGGGATCTTCGTGATCGCGACGCGCGCGACAGCAATCGCGCGGCCGCGCCGCTGAAGCCCGCGGCAGATGCCAAGCTGCTCGATACGTCGGCGCTTTCGATCGACCAGGCGGTCGATCAGGTGCTGCAGTGGTACCGGGCGCTCGGCCAGCCCGCCTGAAAAGGCAGGGCAGCAGTAGGTGCTCCGCGCCGCAAGTGCGGAGCGTGTTTTGAACCCTTAACCCCGTGTGGACTTCGATCTGGCCCTTTCAGCCTGCCATTCCGGCCGGCGTGGCACAGCGATCCATGCACATTCAGATTTTTATGTCCGACCTGCAAACCTCCAACCCGAATACCGAATCCTTTGCGGCTCTGTTCGAAGAGTCGCTGACCCGCCAAGACATGCGCGCCGGCGAAGTGATCTCCGCCGAAGTCGTGCGCGTCGACCACAACTTCGTGGTCGTCAATGCAGGCCTGAAGTCCGAGGCTTACATTCCGATCGAGGAATTCCTGAACGATCAGGGCGAGGTTGAGGTGCAGTCGGGCGATTTCGTGTCCGTCGCGATCGACGCGCTCGAAAACGGCTACGGCGACACGATCCTGTCGCGCGACAAGGCGAAGCGCCTTGCATCGTGGCTGTCGCTGGAAAAGGCACTCGACAACAACGAACTCGTCACCGGCACGATCACCGGCAAGGTGAAGGGCGGCATGACCGTGATGGTCAACGGCATCCGCGCGTTCCTGCCGGGTTCGCTGGTCGACACCCGTCCGGTCAAGGATACGACCCCGTACGAAGGCAAGACGCTCGAATTCCGCGTCATCAAGCTCGACCGCAAGCGTAACAACGTCGTGCTGTCGCGCCGCGCAGTGATCGAAGCAACGCAAGGCGAAGAGCGCGCGAAGCTGCTCGAGACGCTGAAGGAAGGCGCGATCGTCAACGGCGTGGTCAAGAACATCACCGACTACGGCGCGTTCGTGGACCTCGGCGGCATCGACGGCCTGCTGCACATCACCGACATCGCATGGCGCCGCGTGCGTCACCCGAGCGAAGTCCTGTCGGTTGGCCAGGAAGTCACCGCGAAGATTCTCAAGTTCGACCAAGAGAAGAACCGCGTCTCGCTGGGCATCAAGCAGCTGGGCGACGATCCGTGGGAAGGCATCTCGCGCCGCTACCCGTCGGGCACCCGCCTGTTCGGCAAGGTCACGAACATCACCGACTACGGCGCATTCGTCGAAGTGGAATCGGGCATCGAAGGCCTGGTCCACGTGTCGGAAATGGACTGGACGAACAAGAACGTCGCTCCGTCGAAGGTTGTCCAGCTGGGCGACGAAGTCGAAGTCATGGTCCTCGAGATCGACGAAGACCGTCGTCGTATCAGCCTCGGCATGAAGCAGTGCAAGCCGAATCCGTGGGATGACTTCAGCCGCAACTTCAAGAAGGGCGACAAGATCACGGGCGCGATCAAGTCGATCACCGACTTCGGCGTGTTCATCGGTCTGCCGGGCGGCATCGACGGCCTGGTCCACCTGTCGGACCTGTCGTGGAGCGAAACTGGCGAAGAAGCGGTTCGCAAGTACAAGAAGGGCGACGAAGTCGAAGCAATCGTGCTCGGCATCGACGTCGAGAAGGAGCGCATTTCGCTCGGCATCAAGCAGCTCGAAGGCGACCCGTTCAGCAACTACGTTGCAATGAACGACAAGGGCTCGATCGTTGACGGCGTTGTGAAGTCGGTCGACGCGAAGGGCGCGGTCATCACGCTGACGGGCGACATCGAAGGCTACCTGCGTGCGTCGGAAATCTCGCAGGATCGCGTCGAAGATGCACGCAACGTGCTGAAGGAAGGCGACAAGGTCAACGCGATGGTGATCAACATCGATCGCAAGTCGCGCGGCATCAACCTGTCGATCAAGGCGAAGGATTCGGCCGAGCAGCAGGAAGCGATCCGCGGCCTGCAAGCCGACACCAGCTCCGCCGCGACGGGCACGACCAACCTCGGCGCGCTGCTGAAGGCCAAGCTCGACGGCCAGAACCAGTAAGCCTTACGAGGTCTGCTGAAGTATGACCAAATCCGAGTTGGTCGCGCAGCTGGCATCGCGATTTCCGCAACTTGTCCTCAAGGATGCGGATTTCGCGGTGAAAACGATGCTCGATGCGATGTCCGATGCTCTGTCCAAAGGGCATCGCATCGAAATTCGGGGTTTCGGCAGCTTCGGTCTCAACCGTCGCCCGGCCCGCGTCGGACGCAACCCGAAGTCGGGGGAAAAAGTGCAGGTGCCCGAGAAGTTCGTGCCGCACTTCAAGCCTGGCAAGGAATTGCGCGAACGCGTCGACGGCCGTGCCGGTGAGCCGCTGAAGGCCGACGAGCCGGACGACGATCGCTGAACGTCGCCCGGCCCGCCCGGAACCCATCCGGCAAAGGCTGAAGAAGAGCGCCCCTTGCGGGCGCTTTTTTCATTTTTGCGGCGCGTGTCTGATGCGCGCGGGTTTGTGCATGCATCGGATGCGCTGACGCGGAAACGCATCCTTTACAATACGGGTCGATTCGGCGCGGCGAAGGGGAGTCGCGTGCGCCGCGGCGAAATCTCAATCAACGAGAGGGCTTCATGAAATTTATCGTCTGGCTGATCCGGGTATTGGTGTTCGTGCTGTTGCTGGTGCTCGCGCTGGCCAATACGCAAACCGCGACGCTGAATTTCCTCGCCGGCTACGCATGGCAAGCTCCGTTGATCCTGATTGGTCTCGCGTTCTTCGGCGTCGGCCTGATCGCCGGCCTGCTGTCTGCGGTGCCCGCGATCTTCCGCATGCGCGTCGAGAACGGGCGCCTGAAGCGCGATCTGCGCGCGGCGCGCGAAACTCCGGCCGTCATCGACCAACCGCCGATGCCGCCGGTCATTTAATGACCTTTTGAGCCGCGCGAAGGCTGCGCGGTTTTCGTTTCCGCTTCGATATTTCGCATGGATCTGGATTTCTGGTGGTTGCTCGCGATTCCGGTCGCTTTCGCACTCGGCTGGGTGGCGTCACGCTATGACCTGAAGAGTCTCCTGTCGGAGAGCGCGAACCTGCCGCGCTCGTATTTCCGCGGCCTGAATTTTCTGCTGAACGAACAACCCGACAAGGCGATCGACGCGTTCATCGAGGTCGCGAAGCTCGACCCCGAAACGGTCGAGCTGCACTTCGCGCTCGGCAACCTGTTCCGTCGTCGCGGCGAAACGGATCGCGCGATTCGCGTGCACCAGAACCTGCTGAGCCGCACCGACCTGCCCGTCAACGAACGCGACCACGCGCTGTACGAGCTCGGCCAGGATTTCCTGAAGGCCGGCCTGCTCGATCGCGCGGAAGAAGCCTTCCACAAGCTGGTCGACGGCGACCGTGCGCTCGGCGCGCAGCGTGCACTCCTGACGATCTACGAGATCGAGAAGGACTGGAACAAGTCGATCGAAACCGCGAAGCGCATCGAGTCGATGGGCGCGGGATCGCTCGGCACCGAAATCGCGCAGTTCCACTGCGAGCTCGCGCAGGAGGCGCTGCAACGCAAGAACGCGGCGGCTGCCACGGAGCAGTTGCGGCTCGCGCTGGCCGCGAATCCGCAGAACGTCCGCGCGACGATCCTGTCCGGCGACGCCGCGGCGGCGGCCGGCGACCATGCGGCCGCGATCGACCACTGGAAGCGCGTCGAGTCGCAGAATCCGGCCTACCTGCCGCTCGTGGCGGACAAGCTGATGAAGGCTTATGCCGCGCTCGACCGGGCCGGCGAAGGCGCCGAGCTGCTGATGGACTATGTCGACCGCTACCCGTCGAACGACCTGCTCGACACTGCGTACCAGCACATCGCCGGACTGCGCGGCCAGGATGCCGCGCACCTGCTCGCACGCACGCAGATGGAAAAGTCGCCGAACCTGTCGGGCATGCTGCACCTGCTCGACGCGCAGATTGCGACGGCCGACGAAGCGCGCCGTAAGGAACTTGAAATGATGCGTGCGCTGATCAAGCAGCGCACCAAGAATCTGCCACGGTATACGTGCCAGAATTGCGGTTTCCGGGCGCGGCTCTTCTACTGGCAATGCCCCGGATGCAGCGGCTGGGAAACCTATGCGCCGCGTCGCGTCGAACCCGCCGTGCCGAACTGATCGAGGCCGGCTGAGCGAACGCGATGCGCACGCCGCCGGGCGCGGCCCGGCGGCCAAGTTAGTCAATCACCGGGAACCATCACCGGAACATCTATGAAAATCACCATCATCGGCACCGGTTACGTCGGTCTCGTCACGGGTTCGTGCCTGGCTGAGATCGGCCACGACGTCTTCTGCCTCGACGTCGATCCGCGCAAGATCGACATCCTGAACAACGGCGGCATGCCGATTCACGAACCCGGCCTGCTGGACATCATCGCCCGCAACCGTGCGGCCGGACGCCTGCGCTTCTCGACCGACGTCGAGGCGAGCGTCGCGCACGGCGAGATCCAGTTCATCGCGGTCGGCACGCCGCCCGACGAGGATGGCTCGGCCGATCTGCAATACGTGCTCGAAGCGGCGCGCAACATCGGCCGCCACATGACCGGCTTCAAGGTGATCGTCGACAAGTCGACCGTGCCGGTCGGCACCGCGCAGCGCGTGCGCGGCGTGGTCGACGAGGCGCTGGCTGCGCGCGGCCTCGCGGGCAGCGTCGCGCACCGGTTCTCGGTCGTGTCGAATCCGGAATTCCTGAAGGAAGGCGCGGCGGTCGAGGACTTCATGCGTCCGGACCGGATCATCATCGGCGTCGACGGCGACGAGACGGGCGAGATCGCACGCGAGAAGATGAAGAAGCTCTACGCGCCGTTCAACCGTAACCACGAGCGCACGATCTACATGGACGTGCGTTCGGCGGAATTCGCGAAGTACGCGGCAAACGCGATGCTCGCGACGCGCATCTCGTTCATGAACGAGATGTCGAACCTGGCCGACAAGGTTGGCGCCGACATCGAGGCCGTGCGCCGCGGGATCGGCTCCGATCCGCGCATCGGCTATCACTTCCTGTATGCGGGCGTCGGCTACGGCGGCTCGTGCTTCCCGAAGGACGTGCAGGCGCTGATCCGCACCGCGAGCGAAAACGGCCAGCCGCTGCGCATTCTCGAGGCAGTCGAGGAGGCGAACCACGCGCAGAAGGCCGTGCTGCTCGGCAAGATCGAGCACCGCTTCGGCGCGGATCTGGCCGGTCGCGAGTTCGCGGTCTGGGGCCTCGCGTTCAAGCCGAACACCGACGACATGCGCGAGGCGCCGAGCCGCCGCCTGATCGCCGAGCTGCTCGAGCGCGGCGCGACGGTGCGCGCATACGATCCGGTCGCGATCGACGAGGCGCGCCGCGTGTTCGCGCTGGATCTCGGTGAGGGTTCGGACGCGCTGTCGCGCCTGCACTTCGTCGACACGCAGGACGCGGCGGTGACGGGCGCGGACGCGCTCGTGATCGTCACCGAATGGAAGGAGTTCAGGAGCCCCGACTTCAACCGGCTCAAGGCGGAACTGAAGGCGCCGGTGATTTTCGACGGCCGCAACCTGTACGAGCCGGAAGCGATGGCCGAGCTCGGCATCGATTACTACGCGATCGGACGCCCCCATGTCGACCCCCAGGCTGGCTCCCGTGGATGATCTGACGATGAGCACGCCGCGCGAAGTGACCCCGGTGCCGCGCGAACAGCTGGCGGGTTCGCGCGTGCTGGTCGTCGGCGACGTGATGCTCGATCGCTACTGGTTCGGCAACGTCGACCGCATTTCGCCTGAGGCGCCGGTGCCGGTCGTGCACGTGCAGCGCCAGGAAGAGCGGCTCGGCGGCGCGGCGAACGTCGCGCGCAACGCCGTGACGCTCGGCGGCCAGGCGGGGCTGCTGTGCGTGGTCGGCTGCGACGAGCCGGGCGAGCGGATCGTCGAGCTGCTCGGCACGAGCGGCGTGACGCCGCATCTCGAGCGCGACCCGTCGTTGCCGACGACGATCAAGCTGCGCGTGCTCGCGCGCCAGCAGCAGCTGCTGCGCGTCGATTTCGAGGCGACGCCGACCCATGAGGTGCTGCTGGCGGGCCTCGCGCGTTTCGACGCGCTGCTGCCGCAGCACGACGTGATCCTGATGTCGGATTACGCGAAGGGCGGCCTCACGCACGTGACGACGATGATCGCGAAGGCGCGCGCGGCCGGCAAGCCCGTGCTCGTCGATCCGAAAGGCGACGACTGGGAGCGTTATCGCGGCGCATCGCTGATCACGCCGAACCGTGCCGAGCTGCGCGAGGTCGTCGGGCAATGGAAGTCGGAAGACGACCTGCGCGACCGGGTCGCGAAGCTGCGTGCGTCGCTGGGCATCGACGCGCTCCTGCTCACGCGTTCGGAGGAGGGCATGACGCTGTTCTCCGATGCGGGCGAGCTGCACGCGCCGGCGCTGGCGCGCGAAGTGTTCGACGTGTCCGGCGCGGGCGATACGGTGATCGCGACGGTCGCGACGATGCTCGGCGCGGGCGTGCCGCTCGTCGACGCGGTCGTGCTGGCGAATCGCGCGGCGGGGATCGTGGTCGGCAAGCTGGGTACGGCCACGGTCGACTACGACGAACTGTTTCATTGAGCGCGGGCGCGCGGTGCGACGAACGCGCCGCGCGCGGCCTCATTTCTCTTTTCAGGCAGGACGATCATGACCCTCATCGTCACCGGCGCAGCCGGTTTCATCGGCGCGAACCTCGTCAAGGCGCTCAACGAGCGCGGCGAGACGCGCATCATCGCGGTCGACAACCTGACGCGCGCCGACAAGTTCCGGAACCTCGTCGATTGCGAGATCGACGACTATCTCGACAAGACCGAATTCGTCGAGCGCTTCGCGCGCGGCGACTTCGGCAAGGTGCGCGCGGTGTTCCACGAAGGCGCGTGTTCCGACACGATGGAACACGACGGCCGCTACATGATGGACAACAACTTCCGCTACAGCCGCGCCGTGCTCGACGCGTGCCTCGCACAGGGCGCGCAGTTCCTGTACGCGTCGTCGGCGGCGACCTACGGCGGCTCGACGCGCTTCGTCGAGGAGCGCGAGGTCGAGGCGCCGCTCAACGTCTACGGCTATTCGAAGTTCCTGTTCGACCAGGTGATCCGCCGCGTGCTGCCGAGCGCGAAGAGCCAGATCGCCGGCTTCCGCTACTTCAACGTGTACGGCCCGCGCGAGACGCACAAGGGCCGCATGGCGTCGGTCGCGTTCCACAACTTCAACCAGTTCCGCGCGGAAGGCAAGGTCAAGCTGTTCGGCGAATACAACGGCTACGCGCCGGGCGAGCAGACGCGCGACTTCGTGTCGGTCGAGGACGTCGCGAAGGTCAACCTGTTCTTCTTCGATCATCCGGAGAAGTCGGGCATCTTCAACCTCGGCACGGGCCGCGCGCAGCCGTTCAACGACGTCGCGACGTCGGTGGTAAACACGCTGCGTGCGCTCGACAACCTGCCGCCGCTGACGCTCGCGCAGCAGGTCGAGCAGGGGCTGATCGAATACGTGCCGTTCCCGGACGCGCTGCGCGGCAAGTACCAGTGCTACACGCAGGCGGACCAGACGAAGCTGCGCGCGGCCGGCTACGATGCGCCGTTCCTGACGGTGCAGGAAGGCGTCGACCGCTACGTACGTTGGCTGTCCGGCCAGGTTTAAGCCGGCGCGTCGAATCCTTAGACTGGGTCTCACGGTCGGCGGCCGCCGGCCGTTTTCACTTGGAGATCCGGAACATGATCAAGCAATGGTTCGCTGCGGCGGCCCTGCTCGGCGCGATCGCGTCGGCGTGGGCGGCTGTCGACGTCAATACCGCGGGCGAGGATGCGCTCATCGGCATCAAGGGCATCGGGCCCGCGAGAGCCAAGGCGATCCTCGACGAACGCAACGCACGCGGTCCGTTCAAGAATGCCGACGACCTCGCGGCGCGCGTGAAGGGCATGGGCGGCCACACGGTCGAGCGGCTGCAGCGCGAAGGGCTGACGGTCGGGGCGGCCGGCGCAGGCGCCGCACCTGCCGCCGCCAAGCCCGCGGCCGCGCCGGCGACGGCGCCCGCCAAGCCGGCCGCCGCGCGCACCGCGCAGAAATAGCGCGCCCGGGGTCGGGTTCGCGAGCCGGACGAAGCGGTTCCTTCAGGCCGTCATTGCGACGGTTTCCCGCGGCCTGCCGCGGGTTTTTTGCGTGGACGTCCCGCCTGCGCACTCATGCTCGCCCGGCGCCGGTATCCATCGCTGCAATGGGGGTAGGCGGCGCGCACTTCTGCGCTGGTTTAAAATCGACCGATTGATCGGCCTCGCATTCACGGTACCTCCATGGCTTACAAAACTATCGAAGACACGATCGGCAACACGCCGCTGGTGCAACTGGTCCGCCTGCCGGACGACGAGATTCGCGCGCGCAACAACGTGGTTCTCGCGAAGCTGGAAGGCAACAACCCGGCGGGGTCCGTGAAGGACCGTCCGGCGCTGTCGATGATCCGCAAGGCCGAGGCGCGCGGCCGCATCAAGCCGGGCGATACGCTGATCGAGGCGACGAGCGGCAATACGGGCATCGCGCTCGCGATGGCCGCGGCGATCCGCGGCTACAAGATGGTGCTGATCATGCCGGAGGACCTGTCGGTCGAGCGCCGCCAGAGCATGGCGGCCTATGGCGCGGAAATCATCCTCACGCCGGTCAAGGGCGGGATGGAGCTGGCGCGCGATCTCGCTGAGCAGATGCAGCGCGAAGGCAAGGGCGTGATCCTCGACCAGTTCGCGAACCTGGACAACCCGCTCGCGCACTATGAGGCGACGGGCCCGGAAATCTGGCGCGACACCGAAGGCCGCATCACGCACTTCGTGTCGGCGATGGGCACGACCGGCACGATCATGGGCGTGTCGCAGTATCTGAAGGAGCAGAATCCGAAGATCGAGATCGTCGGCGCGCAACCGGAAGAGGGCTCGCGCATCCCGGGCATCCGCAAGTGGCCGGAAGCCTATCTGCCGAAGATTTTCGATCGCAGCCGCGTCGACCGCGTCGAGAACGTGAGCCAGGCGGCGTCCGAGGCGATGGCGCGCAAGCTCGCGGCCGTTGAAGGCATCTTCGCCGGCATTTCGTCGGGCGGCGCGTGTGAAGTCGCGATGCGCATCGCGCGCCAGGTCGAAAACGCGACGATCGTGTTCATCATCTGCGATCGCGGCGACCGCTATCTGTCGACAGGCGTGTTTCCCGCGTAAGCGAGACCGGACGCATCAAGCAAAAAGCGCCTTGCGGCGCTTTTTTGCGTATGGGCAGGATGCTTACTGCGCGGCCTGCGGCGGGTTCGCGGTGGCGGGTCCGAGTGCGCCGGTCGCTTCCATCTGCGCCTTCACGCTCTCGCCGAGCTGGTAGACCGCGAGCGCATAGAAGAAGCTGCGGTTGTAGCGTGTCAGCACGTAGAAATTCTTGAGGCCGAGCATGTATTCGGTCGCGCGTCCCGGCGACGGCAGATCGACCACGGTGACCGGCGTGTCCGCCTCGGCGGCGATGTCGATCGCCGGCTCGTTGAGCGTCAGACCCGCGCGCAACAGCTGCGACAGCGCCCAGTGCGGTTCCGGCTGCCCGTCCGCGGCGGCCTGCGCGATGCCCTGGCTGCCGATGTCGGGCGCGATCTGCCAGACCACCGGGCGATTGTTTTCCCAGCCGTGCTGCTTCAGGTAGTTCGCGACGCTGCCGATCGCGTCGGCCGGGCTGTTGCGCAGGTCGACGTGGCCGTTGCCTTCGTAGTCGACCGCGTAGTCGCGGATGCTGCTCGGCAGGAACTGCGGGATGCCGATCGCGCCCGTGTACGAGCCGAGCACGGTCGTCGGGTCGAGCTGGTTGTCGCGCGTCCAGACCAGGAAGTCCTCGAGGTTCTTGCGGAACGTCGCCTGGCGGCTGTCGCGATTCGGCGTGTCCGGATAATCGAAGGTGAGCGTCGTCAGCGCGTCGAGCACGCGGAAGTTGCCCATGTAGCGGCCGTAGATCGTCTCGACGCCGATGATGCCGACGATCACCTCCGGCGGCACGCCGAATTCCTCGGACGCGCGCTGCAGCGTCGCCATGTTCGCTTTCCAGAACTTCACGCCCGCGTTGATGCGGATCGGCTCGATGAAGCGCGACCGATACACGCGCCAGTTCTTCACCGTCGGCGACGGCGCGGGCTTCACGAGCTTGACCGCGGTCGCCGAGTAGCTCACGCGCCCGAACAGCGCGCGCAGGCTGGCCGGATTGAAGTCGTGGCGGCTCGCCATCTCGTCGATGAATGCATCGACCAGCGCGTTGTTCGCATAACGCTGCGGGACGATCTCTTCCTCGAAGGTCTGGCCTTGCGGCGTCGGCTGTTGCGGCTGGCCCTGCGCGACGCGCGTGCCGGCGGATGCCGCCGGCCGCGTCTGCGCGCCGGCCGGCGCAGCGGACAGCGCGGCGGCGAGGGCGATGGCAACGAGTGGGAGGCGAACGCGGTACGGCGCGGAGAAGGGTGCGGCAGGCTTCTTGTAATTCATGACGAACCGGGGCGGACAAGGCAAATGTGTTCGGCGCAGTATACCCGACGCATCCGCCGCGCCGGGGCGAACCGGCGCCCCGTTGTGGTAAGTTAGCGGCGAATTCGCGACAGACGATGGACCTCATTGATGGAGACCTGCGGCGCGCATGTGCCGCGGACGACGCTTATGGCAACCGCCTTCTTTACGCACCCCGACTGCATGCTGCACGAGATGGGGGAATGGCATCCGGAATGTCCGGCTCGCCTGTCGGCGATCCAGGACCAGCTGATCGCGAGCCGCATCGACGACCTGATCGCGCACGAGACCGCGCCGTTCGCGAGCGAAGCGGCGCTTGCACGGGTGCATACACAGGCGCATATCGACTACATCCGCGGCATGACGCCGGCCGACGGCTATGCCGAGATCGATCCCGACACGCGGATGAATCGCAATACGTGGCGCGCGGCGCTGCGCGCGGCCGGCGCCGCGATCGCGGCGACCGACGCGGTGATCGAGGGACGCTACGGCAATGCGTTCTGCAGCGTGCGGCCGCCCGGCCATCACGCGGAGCCGGCACGCGCGATGGGCTTCTGCTTCTTCAACAACGTCGCGATCGCGGCGCGGCATGCGCTCGACGTGCACGGCCTCGAGCGCGTCGCGATCGTCGACTTCGACGTGCATCACGGCAACGGCACCGAAGCCGCGTTCGCGAACGACGAGCGCGTGCTGATGTGCAGCTTCTTCCAGCACCCGCTGTATCCGTTCTCGGGCGCCGAGCATCAGGCGCCGAACATGGTCAACCTGCCGATGCCGGCGCGCAGCAACGGAATGGCGATCCGCGAGGCAGTCGACATGTTCTGGCTGCCGCGCCTCGATGCGTTCAAGCCGCAGATGCTGTTCGTGTCCGCGGGCTTCGACGCGCATCGCGAAGACGACATCGGCGGCCTCGGTCTCGTCGAGGCGGACTTCGAATGGCTGACCGCGCAGATCGTCGAGATCGCGCGCCGTCACGCGCAGGGCCGCATCGTCAGCTGCCTCGAGGGCGGCTACAACCTGTCCGCGCTCGGGCGCAGCGTCGTCGCGCATCTGCGCGTGCTGGCCGGAATCTGACGCCGCGGGCGTCCGGTCAGCGCAGCGGCGCGCGCGCGTGAAGCCACGCGATCAGCGCGTCGATCACCCGGTCGCGCTCGAGGTCGTTCATCGTTTCGTGAAAGCCCCCTTCGTAGAGGGTGAGCGTGCGGTCGGGCGAGCCGACGCGCGCGCCGAATGCGCGGCTGCCGTCCGGCTCGGTCAGCTTGTCCTCGGTGCCGTGGTAGACGAGCACCGGCACGCGCAGCGCGCCGCGGCCCCGTTCGATGCGCGCCATGGCGTCGAGGATTTCCGCGCCGGTGCGCGCGGGCACCGCGCCGTGATGCACGAGCGGATCGGCGCGATTGGCCGCGACGACGGCCGGATCGCGCGACAGCAGCGCCGCATCGATCCGGATCGCGGGGAAGGTTGGCCACACGCGGCTGATGAAGCGGCTCACCGCAAGCATCCAGCGTGGCACGTCGCGGCCCGGCGCGAGCGCCGGACTCGACAGCACGAGGCCCGCGAACGTGCGGCCGCGCGCCGCCGCGCGCTCGATCGCATACAGCGCCGCGACGGCGCCGCCCATGCTGTGCCCCATCAGGAACAGCGGCGCGCCGCTTCGCGCGGCTTCGTCGACGAGCGCGTCGGCATCGTCCAGGTAGCCGTCGAACCGTTCGACCCACGCGCGCTTGCCGGGCGACTGGCCATGCCCGCGCAGGTCGACCGCCAGCACGTCGATGCCGGCCGCGTTCAGGCGCGCCGCCAGCGCGTCGTAGCGCCCGGCATGCTCGGCGAGGCCATGCACGAGCGCGACCGTCGCGCGCGGCGCAGCGGCGCCGTCGCCGGCCGGCCAGCGATACGACGCCAGTTCCAGCCCGTCGGCGGTGCGCAGTCGCCCCATCCGCGGCGCGCGCGAAGCGGGTGACCCGGATGACGCAGGGGCGGGCGCGGAGGCCGGGGTGGTGGTGGCAGTCATCAGGCGTGTCCCCATCGATCGTTGTGTAGTCGCGCTCCCGATCATAGACGCGGCGCCGCCGCCGCGCGCCAGCGCCTTCCTCTAATTTCGCCTGGTTATGAAAAGATCGGAATCGATTATTAAGGGGAATGAGGGGTTTGCGGTAAAATCGCCGGCTATTCCAGATCCATCGGCGGCCGACTGGGCGGGCCAGCTCCCCAGCCGTCCGCCGTTTTGTTTACATGATCGAATTACGCAATCTGTCGCAGCGCTTCCCCGGCCCGAGCGGCTGGGTCGAGGCGCTGCACAACGTCAACCTGACGATTCCCAAGGGCGAGGTGTTCGGCATCATCGGCCGCAGCGGCGCGGGCAAGAGCACGCTCGTGCGCACCATCAACCTGCTGACCCGGCCGACCGAAGGCAACGTCGTCGTCGGCGGGCGGGACCTCACGCTGCTGCCCACGCGCGACCTGCGCGAAGCGCGGCGCGAGATCGGCATGATCTTCCAGCACTTCAACCTGCTGTCGTCGCGCACGGTGTTCGACAACGTCGCGCTGCCGCTCGAGCTGGCCGGCGCGAGCCGCGCCGACATCGAGGCTGCGGTGCTGCCGCTGCTCGATCTCGTCGGGCTGTCAGCGCAGAAGGACCGCTACCCGGCGCAGATCAGCGGCGGCCAGAAGCAGCGCGTCGGCATCGCGCGCGCGCTCGCGAGCCAGCCGAAAGTGCTGCTGTCCGACGAGGCGACGTCGGCGCTCGACCCCGAGACGACACGTTCGATCCTCGACCTGCTGAAGCGCATCAATCGCGAGCTGGGTCTGACGATCGTGCTGATCACGCACCAGATGGAAGTGATCAAGCAGGTGTGCGATCGCGTCGCGGTGCTCGACGCCGGGCGCGTGGTCGAGGAAGGGCGGGTCATCGACGTGTTCCTGCAGCCGCACCACGAAGTGACGCGCGCGCTGATCGGCGACGTGATCGCGCAGGAGCTGCCGCCCGCGCTGAAGGCGCGCGTCGCCGAGCGCCTCAAGACGGGCAGCGGCCACCTGCTGCGCCTCGCGTTCACGGGGTCGGGCGTCGACCAGCCGATCCTGTCGGAGACGATCCGCCGCTACGAACTCGATTTCAACATCCTGCACGGCCAGATCGACGAGATCCAGGGCCAGGCGTTCGGTTCGCTCGCGGTGCTCGCGGGCGGCGAGCCGGGCAAGGTCGGACAGGCGCTCGCATTCCTGCGCGAGCAAGGCGTGGTGGTGGAGGAGCTTTCGTATGTTGAGTGAAATGTTCGACATGTTCGTGCAGTCGTTCTGGGAGACGCTGATCATGGTCGGCATCTCGGGCGTGGTCGGCGCGCTCGTCGGGCTGCCGCTCGGCGTGCTGCTGTACCTGACCGATCGCCAGGGCGTGCTGCAGAACCTCTCGGTGAACCGCGTGCTCGGCGGCTTCGTGAACGCGGTGCGCTCGACGCCGTTCATCATCCTGCTGGTCGCGGTGATTCCGTTCACGCGGCTCGTCACGGGCTCGTCGATCGGCACCGCGGCGGCGGTCGTGCCGCTGACGCTCGCGGCCGCGCCGTTCATCGCGCGCCTGGTCGAGACCGCGCTGCGCGAGGTGGACCGCGGGCTGATCGAAGCCGCGCAGTCGATGGGCGCGACGACGTCGCAGATCGTGTTCAAGGTGCTGCTGCCGGAATCGCTGCCGGGCATCGTCGCGGGGCTGACGATCACGTTCGTGTCGCTCGTCGGCTATTCGGCGATGGCGGGCGCGATCGGCGGCGGCGGGCTCGGCGATCTCGGGATCCGCTACGGCTACCAGCGCTACCTGCCGGAAGTGATGTGGACGGTGGTCGCGATCCTGATCGTGTTCGTGCAGATCGTGCAGTCGTTCGGCGACTGGCTCGTGCGACGGCTCAGCCACAAGTAAAGCGACATCCGACGTGTTTGGGGGAATGACGATGCAACGACGGTTCATGCTGAAGTTCGCGGCGGCGCTCGGCGCGGCTGCGCTGTTCGCGGGCGCGCAGGCTCGCGCCGAGACCATCAAGGTCGGCGTGACGGGCGGCCCGCACGCGCAGGTGATGGAGGCGGTGAAGAAGGTCGCGGCGAAGGGCGGCCTCGACATCCGGATCGTCGAATTCTCCGACTACGTGCAGCCGAACGCGGCGCTCGCCGCCGGCGACCTCGACGCGAACAGCTACCAGCATGCGCCGTACCTCGACGCGCAGGTGAAGGATCGCGGCTACAAGCTGATCAAGGTCGCGGAGACGGTGACGTTCCCGATGGGCATCTACTCGAAGCGCGTGAAAACGCTCGCCGAACTGAAGCCCGGCGCGCGCGTCGCGATCCCGAACGATCCGACCAACGGCGGCCGCGCGCTGCTGTTGCTGCAGAAGCAGGGCCTGCTGAAGCTGCGTGCGGATGCGGGGCTGAAGGCGACGCCGCTCGACATCGTCGACAATCCGAAGAAGCTGAAGATCGTCGAGCTGGATGCCGCGCAGATTCCGCGTTCGCTCGGCGACGTCGACGCAGCCGCGATCAACACGAACTTCGCAATGGAAGCGGGGTTGAAACCGAAGCAGGACGCGATCGCGATCGAGGGCCCGAACGGTCCGTACGCGAACATCATCGCGATTCGCGACGCCGACCGGAACAAGCCGTGGGTCGCGAAGCTCGTCGCGGCCTATCATTCGCCCGAGGTGAAGCAGTTCATCGAGGGCAAATTCGGCGGCGCGGTGATCGCCGCCTGGTAACAGCGTGGCGGACGGGACGCCCGGCGGTGATTAGAGGCCATGATCGAAAACCCGGGCTTTGCGTCCGGGTTTTTTCTCTTTTAAAATAGAACGACCGTTCGCTATTGTCGGCCCGCCGCGGAGGAGCAGTATCCTCGATAGCCACGATGGAAGGATCCGCTTGGCCGCGCAGTCACGAGGCCTCGCTATAAAATGGTCTCTGGTCGTATTCGTAACTTTGGAGCGTGTGCATGAAAATCCTGGTGCCAGTGAAAAGAGTGGTCGATTACAACGTGAAGGTCCGCGTGAAGTCGGACAACACGGGCGTCGACATTGCGAACGTGAAGATGTCGATGAACCCGTTCGACGAAATCGCCGTTGAAGAGGCGGTGCGCCTGAAGGAAGCGGGCGTGGCGACGGAAATCGTCGCGGTGTCGGTTGGTGTCGCGCAAGCGCAGGAAACGCTGCGCACGGCGCTCGCGATCGGCGCGGATCGCGCGATCCTCGTCGAGTCGAACGACGGCGTCGAGCCGCTCGCGGTCGCGAAGATCCTGAAGGCGCTGGTCGACAAGGAGCAGCCGCAGCTGGTGATCCTCGGCAAGCAGGCGATCGACGACGATTCGAACCAGACCGGCCAGATGCTGGCTGCGCTGGCGGGCCTGCCGCAAGCGACGTTCGCGTCGAAGGTGACGATCGCCGACGGCAAGGCGACGGTCGCGCGCGAAGTCGACGGCGGCGCGGAAACGCTGTCGCTGACGCTGCCGGCGGTCGTCACGACCGACCTGCGCCTGAACGAGCCGCGCTACGTGACGCTGCCGAACATCATGAAGGCGAAGAAGAAGCCGCTGGAAACGGTGAAGCCGGAAGACCTCGGTGTCGACGTCGCGCCGCGCCTGAAGACGCTGAAGGTGGTGGAGCCGCCGAAGCGCGCGGCCGGCGTGAAGGTGCCGGACGTGAAGACGCTGGTCGAGAAGCTGAAGACCGAAGCCAAGGTGCTGTAAGAGGGAGCGCAAGGAAATGACGATTCTGGTTATTGCAGAACACGACAACGCGTCGATCAAGGCCGCGACGCTGAACACGGTGGCGGCGGCGCAGAAGATCGGCGGCGACATTCACGTGCTGGTCGCGGGCCACAACGCACAAGCCGCGGCGGATGCGGCGGCGAAGATCGCAGGCGTCAGCAAGGTGCTGCTGGCCGACGCGCCGCAACTGGCCGAGGGCCTCGCGGAAAACGTCGAGGCGACGGTGCTGAACATCGCGAAGGATTACTCGCACATCCTCGCGCCGGCGACCGCCTACGGCAAGAACATTGCGCCGCGCATCGCGGCGAAGCTCGACGTCGCGCAGATTTCGGACATCACGGCGGTCGATTCGGCCGACACGTTCGAGCGCCCGATCTACGCGGGCAACGCAATCGCGACCGTGCAATCGGGCGACCCGGTCAAGGTCATCACCGTGCGCGCGACGGGCTTCGACCCGGTCGCTGCCGTTGGCGGCAGCGCGTCGGTCGAGAAGATCGACGCGGCGGCCGACGCCGGCAAGTCGCAGTTCGTGAGCCGTGAGGTGACGAAGCTGGACCGTCCGGAGCTGACGTCGGCCAGCATCATCGTGTCCGGTGGCCGCGGCCTCGGCAGCGGCGAGAACTACACGAAGGTGCTGGAGCCGCTGGCCGACAAGCTGCAAGCGGCACTCGGCGCATCGCGCGCGGCGGTCGACGCCGGCTACGTGCCGAACGACTACCAGGTCGGCCAGACGGGCAAGATCGTCGCGCCGCAGCTGTATATCGCGGTCGGCATCTCGGGCGCGATCCAGCACCTGGCCGGCATGAAGGATTCGAAGGTGATCGTCGCGATCAACAAGGATCCGGAAGCGCCGATCTTCAGCGTCGCCGACTATGGCCTCGTCGGCGATCTGTTCACGCTCGTGCCGGAGCTCGTAAACGAGCTCGGCTGACGCGGCGTGACGCTTCAGCGGTAAGCATGCGAGACGAGGGGCGCGACGAGCGCCCCTTTTTTTACGCCATCAGCAGAAGAGAGAAGAGGGAGACGCACCATGAGTTACGCCGCACCGGTCAAGGACATGCTGTTCGTGCTGAAGGAACTGGCCGGCATCGACGCCGTCGCGCAGCTGCCGGGTTTCGAGGACGCGGGCTTCGACACCGCGCAGGCGGTGCTCGACGAATCCGCGAAGTTCTGCGGCGAAGTGCTGGCGCCGCTGAACGTCGACGGCGACCGCGATCCGAGCAGCTGGAAGGACGGCGTTGTGACCGCGACGCCGGGCTTCAAGGAGGCGTTCCGCCAGTTCGTCGAAGGCGGCTGGCAGGGGCTGCAGCATCCGGCCGAATATGACGGCCAGGGGCTGCCGAAGCTGATCGCGACGCCGTGCATCGAGATGCTGAACGCGGCGAACCTGTCGTTCGCGCTGTGTCCGCTGTTGACCGACGGCGCGATCGAGGCGCTCCTGACGGCAGGCACCGACGAACAGAAGCAGCGCTACGTGCCGAAGCTGATCTCGGGCGAATGGACCGGCACGATGAACCTGACCGAGCCGCAGGCCGGCTCGGACCTCGCGCTGGTGCGCTCGCGCGCCGAGCCGCAGGGCGACGGGTCGTACAAGGTGTTCGGCACCAAGATCTTCATCACGTGGGGCGAGCACGACATGGCCGAGAACATCGTCCACCTCGTGCTGGCGCGCACGCCGAATGCGCCGGAAGGCGTGAAGGGGATTTCGCTGTTCATCGTGCCGAAGTTCCTCGTCAACGACGACGGCAGCCTCGGCGCGCGCAATGACGTGCACTGCGTGTCGATCGAGCACAAGCTCGGCATCAAGGCGAGCCCGACCGCGGTGCTGCAATACGGCGACCATGGCGGCGCGGTCGGCTACCTGATCGGCGAGGAGAATCGCGGCCTCGAATACATGTTCATCATGATGAACGCGGCGCGCTTCGGCGTCGGGATGCAGGGGATCGGCGTGGCCGATCGTGCGTACCAGAAGGCGGCGGCATTCGCGAAGGAGCGGGTGCAGAGCCGGCCGGTCGACGGCTCGGCGAAGCAGTCGGTGGCGATCATCCAGCACCCGGACGTGCGGCGGATGCTCGGCACGATGCGCGCGCTGACGGAAGGCGCGCGGGCGCTGGCCTATGTGGCGGCCGCGCACAGCGACATTGCGCACCGCCATTCGGACGAGGCGACGCGCGCGCGCCACCAGGCGATCTACGAGTACCTGGTGCCGGTCGTGAAGGGCTGGAGCACGGAGATGGTGAACGACGTTGCGAGCCTGGGCGTGCAGGTGCACGGCGGGATGGGCTTCATCGAGGAGACGGGTGCCGCGCAGTACTACCGCGACGCGCGGATCCTGGCGATCTACGAAGGGACGACGGCGATCCAGGCGAACGACCTGGTGGGCCGCAAGACGGTGCGCGACGGCGGCGCGGTGGCGAAGGCGCTGCTCGGCGAGATCGGTCGGACGGTCGACGCGCTGGGCAAGCTCGACGGCGCGGCGGCGGCGTCGATGAAGGCGCAGCTGGAGAAGGGCGCGCGGGCGCTGTCGGCGGTGGTCGATTATGTGGTGGCGAACACGAAGCAGGACCCGAACGCGGTGTTCGCGGGCAGCGTGCCGTACCTGAAGCTGGCGGGCGTGGTGCTGTGCGGGTGGCAGATGGCGCGCGCGCTGGTGGTGGCGCATGCGAACCGCGCGAGCGATCCGGCGTTCTTCGATGCGAAGATCGCGATTGCGCAGTTCTACGCGGAACACATTCTCGTGCAGGCGGGCGGGTTCGAGGCGTCGATCGTCGGCGCGAAGGGCGGCGAGGGTGTACTCGCGTTGACGGAAGACCAGTTCTGACGCCGGCGTGGGATGCAATGCCAAAAGGCGCCCTCGGGCGCCTTTTGGCTTGACTCAGACCGGCCCGCTGCAGCGGGCCGGTGCGACTTACGCGTAAGCGGGACGCGGCTGGCCTGCCACGTCCTTCAGGTAGCGGTGCACCGACAGGTCGTCCGCCTGGATCGCCGGCTGCTTGCCGGAAATGAGGTCGGCGAGCAGTTGGCCGGAGCCGCACGACATCGTCCAGCCGAGCGTGCCGTGGCCGGTGTTCAGGAACAGGTTCGACACCGGCGTGCGACCGACGATCGGCGTGCCGTCCGGCGTCATCGGGCGCAGGCCGGTCCAGAACGTCGCCTTCGACGTATCGCCGCCGCCCGGGAACAGGTCGTTCACGCACATCTCGAGCGTTTCGCGGCGCGCGTCGCGCAGGCGCTTGTCGAAGCCGACGATTTCCGCCATCCCGCCGACGCGGATGCGCTGGTCGAAACGCGTGATCGCGATCTTGTAGGTTTCGTCGAGCACGGTCGACACCGGCGCGGCCGCTTCGTCGACGATCGGCGCGGTGATCGAATAGCCCTTGAGCGGATACACCGGAATCTTCATCAGGTTCGCGATGAAGCGGGTCGAGTAAGAGCCGAGCGCGACGACATAAGCGTCAGCGCGCACCATCTCGCCGCCGCACTGCACGCCGGCGATCTTGCCGCCGGCGACCGCGAGCGCGTCGATCGGCGTGTTGTAGCGGAACTTGACGCCGAGCCCTTCGGCGAGCGCGGCGAGGCGCGTCGTGAACAACTGGCAGTCGCCGGTTTCGTCGCCCGGCAGGCGCAGGCCGCCCGTCAGCTTGTGCGACACCGCGGCAAGCGCCGGTTCGGCGTTCTTCAGCTCGGCCGGCGACAGCAGTTCGAACGGCACGTTCGCGTCCTGCAGCACCGCGATGTCCTTCGCCGCGCCGTCGAGCTGCTGCTGCGTGCGGAACAGTTGCAGCGTGCCGCCCGTGCGGCCTTCGTACGCGATGCCCGTGTCGGCGCGCAGCGCCTGGATGCAATCGCGGCTGTATTCGGCGAGACGGACCATGCGGCCCTTGTTCACTGCGTAGCGCTCGGCCGTGCAGTTGCGCAGCATCTGCCACATCCATTGCAGCTGGAAGCGGGTGCCGTCGAGGCGGATCGCGAGCGGCGCGTGCTTCTCGAACATCCACTTGACCGCCTTCAGCGGCACGCCGGGCGCGGCCCACGGCGCCGCGTAGCCGGGCGAGATCTGGCCCGCGTTCGCGAAGCTCGTATCGAGCGCCGGGCCGGCCTCCCGGTCGATCACCGTGACTTCATGACCGGCGCGCGCGAGGTAATACGCGCTTGCCACGCCCACTACACCGCTGCCCAGAACGACGACTCGCATAGCTGCTCCAGATGGAAGGACCAGATCGAGGCCGGATGCACCCGCGGCTCCGTGTAACCTCTAGCTGATCTAGTTTTTTTCGCTATGGTATTGTCGAATGTGCAGTTTTTGTTATCGTATTTTTTGGCTTTTCAGCATAAACAAATGAGAACCCAACGCCAACCGGTACGCACGCTCGACAAGCTCGACCGGCGCATCCTCAAACTGCTCCAGAACGACGGCCGGATGGCGATGAAGGATCTCGCCGAGCAGGTCGGACTGACCGTCACTCCGTGCATCGAGCGCGTGCGGCGCATGGAGCGCGACGGCGTGATCACCGGCTATCACGCGCGGGTCGATCCGGCCCAGCTCGGCGCGGCGCTGCTCGTGTTCGTCGAGATCACGCTCGGTCACAAGGGCGGCAACATGTTCGAGCAGTTCCGCCGGGAGGTGATGAAGATCGACGAGGTGCTCGAGTGCCATCTCGTGTCGGGTGATTTCGACTATCTGATCAAGGCGCGGATCGGCGAGATGGCCGACTACCGCAAGCTGCTGGGCGACATCCTGCTGCAGCTGCCGGGCGCAGTGCAGTCGAAGAGCTATGTCGTGATGGAGGAAATCAAGGAGACGCTGACGATTTCGGTCGACGAATAGGCCCCTTGCCTCGTCCCATTGTTTCACCCTTATCTCGCCCTTGGCACGCTGCACTCAATACTGTATAAATATACAGTATTGAGTGCAGGTGACTGGGTGGCGAGATGGACGATCGATCCGACAATGAATTTCCGGTTGCGCCGCCCACACCTCGCAAGGGGCGCGGAGCGGTCGACAATCTGCAGGGGCGGTACGAGACGGCGCTTCGCGAGGCGGTCGACGACGGCTGGACGCACGAGGCGGACGACGCCGATTTGCCGGCCCCGCTGCGCACGCAGGTGTTCGAGGAGCGGGCGCGCAGCATCCTCACGCGCAACCAGTCGCCCGACATTCCGTTCAGCGTGTCGCTCAATCCGTATCGCGGCTGCGAGCATGGCTGCATCTATTGTTTCGCGCGGCCGACGCACAGCTATCTCGGCCTGTCGCCGGGGCTCGATTTCGAGAGTCGCATCTATGCGAAGGTCAACGCGGCCGAACTGCTCGAGCGCGAGATTTCCAGAAAGCGCTACGTGCCGGAGCCAATCGCGCTCGGCGTCAATACCGATGCATACCAGCCGGTCGAGCGGGATCTGCGCATCACGCGCAGCGTGATTCAGGTCATGCACGATCACGGGCTGCCGTTCGCCGCGATCACGAAATCGTCGCTGATCGAGCGCGATCTCGACCTGCTGGCGCCGATGGCGGCGCGCGGGCAGGCGATGGCGGCGGTTACGATCACGACGCTCGACGCGGATCTTGCGCGCACGCTCGAGCCGCGCGCGGCGACGCCGGCCCGCCGCCTGCGCACGATCCGCGCGCTGCGCGACGCGGGGGTGCCGGTCGGCGTGAGCATCGCGCCGGTGATTCCGTTCGTCACCGAGCCGGACCTCGAGCGGGTGCTCGAAGCGTGCGCGGAAGCGGGCGCGACGCATGCGAGCTACATCATCCTGCGGCTGCCCTGGGAAGTTGCGCCGCTGTTCAGGAACTGGCTGACCGCACATTTCCCGGATCGTGCGGAGCGCGTGATGAACCGCGTGCGCGACATGCGCGGCGGCAAGGACTACGACTCGGATTTCGGCAAGCGGATGAAGGGCGAAGGGATCTGGGCGGATCTGCTGAAGCAGCGTTTTCGCCAGGCGGTCAAGCGGCTGGGGCTGAACGAGCGCGCGAACGGCATTCTCGATCTGTCGCAGTTTAGAGGGGCCGGCCATCCGGGGGCCGGCCACCCGGGGCTGCTCACCCGCGGGCCGGAGGTGGGAAGGGCGGCCACCCCTCGATCAAACGCGCGTGCGGTCGGTTCGACGTCGCGCGACGACACGCAGTTGAGCCTTTTCTAGTTTCCGGCGCGCCATCGGATGGAGGGCGACGCCGCCAGCGAAGCAGGCGTGCGGCGCGTCGCTTCAGTTTATTTATTGCGAGATCTGCTTGGCCGCTTCGACCTGAGACTCGAAATACGTCTGGAACGAGAGGGCGAGCGCCGTCATCAGCAGGAACGCGCCGATCAGCAGCGAGAAGATCACGACGAAGATCACCATCCAGCCGGAACGGCTGTGCCTGCCGGTGTCCGCATTGAATTGCGCGTCCCACTTTTCATCCGGACGCAGGCCGTAGACGATGGCCGCAAGGAAGGCCGCCAGCAGCGAAATCGCGCCGGGCAGCGCCAGCCACCAGCCGAGGCCGGCGGTGCGCTGGGTCGCGGCGAGCAGCAGGAAGCCGGGAATGCCGACGATCGTCGCGAGCAGATGGGCCCAGCCATAGACGTCCCGAAAGCCGTACAGATAGAAGCGATGCGCGCCGATCGAGCCGAACAGGAACGCGAGGGCGGCGGTAAGCGTCTTGGAGCGGAAGCGGCGGATCGGGGCGGTGCTGCTGCTGGACATGGATGGGCGGGCGTAATGTCGTTGGAATGGGGCGCTGGAATGGGCCACCGGAGACGCGGCGCCGGCGTGCGGCGCCGGCACGCATTCTACGATGCGGTGGTGGAGGCGGTCACCCCCGCTCTGCGTCAAGGTGCCGCATAGGTGATGCGGTAGATCGCGCCCGCGTAGTCGTCGCTGACGAGCAGCGAGCCGTCGGGCAGCGCCAGCACGTCGGCCGGGCGGCCCCACACGGTGCCGTCGGGCCGCAGCCAGCCGGTCACGAACGGCGTTTGCCGCGCGTGGCTGCCGTCGGAGGACGCCACGACGCGCATCACGCGATAACCGACCTTGGTGCTGCGGTTCCACGAGCCGTGTTCGGCGATGAAGATGTTGTTGCGATACGCGGCTGGAAACATCGAGCCGGTATAGAAGCGCATGCCGAGCGAGGCGACATGCGCGCCGAGCTTCAGCACGGGGCCCGTGTAGTGGCGGCACGCGTCCTGGCTGCCGTACTCGGGATCGGGCGTGTCGCCGCCGTGGCAATAGGGGAAGCCGAAGTCGAGGCCCGCGTGCGGCGCGCGGTTGAGCTTGTCGTCCGGCACGTCGTCGCCCATCCAGTCGCGGCCGTTGTCGGTAAACCACAGCTCGCCCGTGTCCGGATGCCACGCGAATCCGACCGTATTGCGCACGCCGCGCGCGACCACCTCCCGGTGACTGCCGTCCGGATTCATGCGCGCGATGATCGCGAACCGGTTGCGGTCGGCGAGGCATACGTTGCATGGTGCGCCGGTCGGCACGTACAGCCTGCCGTCCGGCCCGAACGCGATGAATTTCCAGCCGTGATGGTGCTCGGCCGGCAGCGCATCGGTGACGACCACGGGCTTCGGCGGTGCGGCAAGCTGGTCGTCGATGCGGTCGAGGCGCACAATGCGCGATACGGCCGACACGTACAATGCGCCGTCCCGGTAGGCGACGCCGACCGGCATGTCGAGCCCGGACGCGATCACGAAATGCGCACTGATCTGGCCCTCCCGCATCACGAGTGCATGCACGCGGCCCTCGCGGGTGCCGACATACAGGATGCCACGCGGCGACCACGCCATTTCCCGTGCAGTCGGCACCGCATCGGTGAGCAGCGACACGTGGAAACCGGGCGGCACGACGAGTTCGCTCACCGGCAGGTCGGCGGCGAACGTCGATGCGGAGGCGAGACAGGCGACACCGGCAACGAGCGCCGCAACGCGACGCTGCGCGCGGCGCGCCACGGCGCAAAGCGGCGGCATGGCGGGACGGCGGACGGTCCTGGACAGGCCGATTGTATGCCCGCCGGTCGGGCGTTCGCGGATTTTTTGCGCGTAAGTGTTTGTTGTGCCTCTGGTTTCCAGCTATAATCGCACGTTTCAGTAGTTTCGAACCCGGTTTTCCCGAAGGATTTCATATGGTTATCATCCGTCTGGCTCGCGGCGGCTCGAAGAAGCGCCCGTTCTACAACATCGTCGCTACCGATTCGCGCAACCGTCGTGACGGCCGCTTCATCGAGCGCGTCGGCTTCTACAACCCGGTCGCTACGAAGGGCGAATCGCTGCGTATCGCTCAGGATCGCCTGACGTACTGGCAAGGCGTTGGCGCACAACTGTCGCCGACCGTCGAGCGTCTCGTGAAGCAAGCGCAGAAGGCGCAGCCGGCTGCCTAACATGGCACGGTGTGCCGGTCGTGCCGGCTGTGAGGTGCATTGATGGCGGGTCACGATACCGGTAACGCAAGGCGCGGGCGAGCGTCGTTCGGCGCATTCGTCCGCAAGCCGGTCGAGCGCGGTGCTGCCGCGAACGCCGGCGCGGCTGCCGAGCAGGGCAGCCTCGAAGCGGTGCAAGGCTGGCCCGACGACGCCGTCGAGGTCGGGGCGGTGGTCGATGCCTACGGCCTGAAGGGCTGGGTCAAGGTGATGACCCACGCTGACGCCGGTCGCGGTGGCGACGCGCTGCTCAACGCGCGCTGCTGGTGGCTGGAAAAAGGTGCGGAGCGGCATGCCGTCCGCATCACGCAGGCGAAGACGCACGGCGACACGGTTGTCGCGCATCTCGCCGGTCTGGGCGATCGCGATGCCGCGCTGGCTTTGCGCGGCTTTCGCGTGTCCGTGCGCCGGGAAGACTTTCCGGTGCTGGACGCAGACGAGTTCTACTGGGTCGACCTGATCGGTCTCGACGTCGTCAACGAGCAATCGGTGGCACTCGGGAAGGTGATCGGGATGATCGACAACGGCGCGCATTCGATCATGCGCATCGAATATCCGGCGACCGGGAAAGACGGCCAGCCGGCGCCTGCCGAGCGGTTGATCCCGTTCGTCGGCGTGTACGTCAAAACGGTCGATCAGGCGGCGCGTCGCATCGTCGTCGACTGGGAAGCCGATTATTAAATGAACCAGGTTACGGAGAGCGCGGTGCAGTTCGATGTCGTCACGCTCTTTCCCGAAATGTTCCGTGCGCTGACCGACTGGGGCATCACCAGCCGGGCCGTGAAGCAGGGCAGCTTTGGGTTGCGTACCTGGAACCCGCGTGATTTCACGACGAACAACTACCGCACGGTCGACGATCGGCCGTACGGTGGTGGTCCGGGCATGGTGATGCTGGCGAAGCCGCTCGAGGCTGCGATCGACGCCGCGAAGGCGGCGCAGGCGGAGCAGGGCGTCGCGAGCACACGTGTCGTGATGATGTCGCCGCAGGGCGCGCCGCTCACGCACGATCGTGTCGTGCGGATGGCGCAGGAGCCGGGCGTCATCGTGCTGTGCGGCCGCTACGAAGCGATCGACCAGCGTCTGCTCGACCGCTGCGTCGACGAGGAAATCAGCCTCGGCGACTTCGTGCTGTCGGGCGGCGAGCTGCCGGCGATGGCGATGATGGATGCGGTCGTGCGCCTGCTGCCCGGCGTGCTGAACGATGCACAGTCGGCCGTGCAGGACAGCTTCGTCGGCGGCCTGCTCGATTGTCCGCATTACACGCGGCCCGAGGAATACGAGGGCTTGCGCGTGCCGGACGTGCTCCTCGGCGGCCATCATGCCGAGATCGAGCGCTGGCGGCGCCAGGAAGCATTGAGGAATACGTGGCTGAAGCGTCCGGACCTGATCGACCGGGCGCGTCGCGACAAGTTGCTGAGCCGTGCCGACGAGGCATGGCTCGCGAACCTCGCACGCGAAGCGAAGAACGCCTCCTGAGGCGGTGTGCTAGCGGGCGGGAATTGGCGGTGCCGTGCATGCGTGCGCGGCGCCTGATGTGAATCCATCCTCTATCGGGGCCAGGCCTGGGAACGGGCGGGCGCAAACGCCGACAAGATGGTTTTAGGAGTCAGTGATGAATCTGATTGCAAAGCTTGAGCAGGAAGAAATCGAGCGCGCGCTCGCAGGCAAGACGATCCCCGAATTCGCCCCGGGCGACACGGTGATCGTGAACGTGAACGTGGTTGAAGGTAACCGCAAGCGCGTTCAGGCTTACGAAGGCGTCGTGATCGCGAAGCGCAACCGTGGCCTCAACTCGGCGTTCATCGTCCGCAAGATCTCGTCGGGCGAAGGCGTTGAGCGTACGTTCCAGACCTACTCGCCGCTGCTGGCGAGCATCGTCGTGAAGCGTCGCGGCGACGTGCGTCGCGCGAAGCTGTACTACCTGCGCGAGCGTTCGGGCAAGTCGGCTCGAATCAAGGAAAAGCTGGTGTCGAAGGATCGCACCGCAGCTGCCCAGGCGTAAGAGCTGTAAGGAAAAAGCACCCACCCGGGTGCTTTTTTCATTCTGGCGCGACAATACGCTCATATCGACTCGAATCAAGAGAGCCCCCGTTGACTCGCCGCCTCATCATCGATCCCGAAGTGCTGCCGGTCGAAGGCACCAGCGCCGGCCTGCCGCCCATCGATCGCGAACGGATGACGCCATCCGGCATGCGCGACCGCTTTGCCCGTCAGCTTGAATGGACCGTCGAACCCTTCGAATCCCGCATCCTGGAAGGCGTCGATCCGCGCAGCGCGGCCGTGCTCGTGCCGCTCGTCGTCCGTGAAGCCGGCCTGACCGTGCTGCTCACGCAGCGTGCCGATCACCTGAACGACCATGCCGGACAGGTCAGCTTTCCCGGCGGCCGGCGCGAGCCGTTCGACCGTGACGCGACCGCGACGGCGTTGCGCGAGGCGAAGGAGGAGATCGGGCTCGCCGGCGAGCAGGTCGAGATCCTCGGCGCGTTGCCGGACTACCTGACGGGCACCGGCTTTTGCGTGACGCCGGTCGTCGGTCTCGTGCATCCACCCTTCACGGTGCAGGCGGACACGTTCGAAGTCGCCGAGATCTTCGAGGTGCCACTCGCGTTCCTGATGAATCCGGCGAACCATCAGATCCGCATATTCCATTGGGACGGCGGCGAGCGTCGTTTTTTTGCGATGCCTTATCCGCGCGGCGACGGGGGCGGCGATTACTTCATCTGGGGCGCAACTGCCGCCATGTTGCGCAATCTGTACCGCTTCTTGGTCGCGAAATGATCGCGCGCGCCGTTCCGCGCCCGCGGCCGGCCCCTGGCCGTGGGCGTCGGCAGCCATGCCCGGCTTACGCTGTGCTATCGTTATGCAAAAAATGACATAACCCGAAGACGGCGCTACGCATGACTTTCTTTTCGGTTCTTCTCGCCCTCATCATCGAACAGGTCCGCGCGTTGTCGCCGAGCAATCCGGTGTTCGCCCTGTTTCAGTTTCATGCGGAAACCGTCGCGCATGGCCTCGACGCAGGCAAGCAGAAGCACGGCATCCTTGCCTGGCTCGCGGTCGTGCTGCCGTGGGTGCTGGTCGTCGCGCTGATCTATTTCCTGCTGTACAAGGTGAGCTTCGTGCTCGCCTTCCTGTGGAACGTCGCCGTCGTGTATTTCACGCTGGGCTTCCGCCAGTTCAGCCATTACTTCACCGATATCCATCTCGCGCTCAACAACGACGACGTGCCGCGCGCGCGCGAAATCCTGCACGAGTGGACGGGCATCGACACGGTCGACATGCCGGTCGGCGAGATCGTTCGCCACACGCTGATCCATGCGGTCGTCGCATCGCATCGCCACGTGTTCGGCGTGTTCTTCTGGTACGTGCTGCCGGTCGGCCCGGCAGGCGCGGTGCTGTATCGCATTTCCGAATACCTGGCGCGCAGCTGGTCGGCGCAGGCCGACGATCGCACCGCCGCCTTCTCGACGTTCGCCCAGCGCGCGTTCTTCGTGATCGACTGGGTGCCCTCGCGGCTGACTGCGCTGGGCTTCGCCATCGTCGGCAACTTCGAGGATGCGATCTACGCGTGGCGCAACCACACACGCCAGTGGCCCGACCCGAACGACGGCGTGCTGCTGGCAGCGGGCAGCGGCGCGCTCGGCGCGCGGCTGGCCGGGCCGCTCGCCGAGCCGTCGAGTCTCGACGCGCTGGCGGTCGGCGACAGCGGCCCGTTGACGGTGGGCGACGATTGCACGCCGCGCACGCTGCAGTCGGCGGTCGGCCTCGTGTGGCGCGCGGTGATTCTGTGGATGATCCTGCTGCTGATGCTGACGATCGCGGTCTGGGTGTCCTGAAGCAGGGCCCGGAACGGAATGCACAAGGCCGGCTCGACGCCGGCCTTTTTGCTGTGCCTCAGCCGTCGCGCGGGTCGCGCGCCGCGCCGCAATGCCAGCAGGCGGTAAATTGCGCTTCGAGCGACTCGCCGCACTGCGGGCAGCGCCAGGGTGTCGCGCCGGCCGCCGGGCCGCGCGACGCGGCGTCGAGGAGGCGCCGCGCAAGCGCTTCGTCGCGTTCGTCGTCGAGCCACACTTCGGGCGCGCATGCGTCGGCCGGCAGGCCGCCGAGCGCGCCCGTCGCATAGCGGTTGTGCAGCTCGCAGCCGATGCCGGCCGCCTCGAGGACGTTGGCCCAATGCTGCGCGGTCGCGAGATCCGGCGCCTTGAAACGCATCATGGCTCCTGTCGGTAATGGCCGGGCAATGGGCATTGCGCAGGGGAGGGCACCCCGTGCGCACCGTCCGGACGTCAACGCACGACCTGGCTCGCCTCGTGCACCAGTTGCGCGTACAACGCGTGCCGCGACGGCACGATGCGGCCGTCGGCGACGGCTTCAAGGATCGCGCAGCCCGGCTCGTGCAGATGATGACAATTATAGAAACGGCAGTCCGCGAGCAGCGGGCGGAACTCCGGAAACGCGCGCTCGAGGCGCCCTTCCGTCAGATGATAGAGGCCGAATTCCTGGAAGCCCGGCGAATCGATCAGCGCGCCGTCGCTGCCGGGCAGCGGATAGAGTCGCGTAAACGTCGTCGTGTGCCGGCCGCTGTTCAGCGCCGCCGAGATCTCGCGGGTCGCGGCTTCGGCGTCGGGCACGAGCAGGTTCACGAGCGTCGACTTGCCCATTCCCGACTGGCCGAGCAGGATCGTCGAATGGCCCGCCAGATGCGGCAGCAGCTGCGCGCGGGCATCGTCGGGCGCGCCCTTGACCGAGAGCTCCAGCACATCGTAGCCGAGCGCGCGATACGGCGCGAGCCGTTCGCGGGCGACCGGCAGCGCGGCCTCGACGTCGATCTTGTTCAGCACGACGAGCGGCTTCAGGTCGTTCGCCTCGGCGGCAATCAGCGCACGCCCGAGCAGGTCCTCGCTGAAATAGGGCTCGGTCGCAAGCACGATCAGCAGCTGGTCGAGGTTGGCCGCGAACAGCTTCGACTTGAACTGGTCGGAGCGATACAGCAGGTTGCGGCGCTCGCCGATCTCGACGATCACGCCCTGGTCGGCGGACGTGCGCTCGTAGGCGACGCGGTCGCCGACCGCGACGTCGCTCTTCTTGCCGCGCGGGAAGCACTGCAGCATCGGGCCGCCTTCGTCGGGCGCGACGATGTAGTGGCGGCCATGCGCCGCGATCACGCGGCCTTCGGCGCGTTCCGCGCCCGAGGCGCGCGGGGCCGGCTTGCGGGGGGAGGTCGGCCGGCTCATGCGCGCTGCAGCAGCCGGTCGATCCGCTGCGACGCGGGCGGGTGCGAATAGTAGAAGGCCGTGTAGACCGGGTCGGGCGTCAGCGTCGACGCGTTGTCCTCGTACAGCTTCACGAGCGCGCTGACGAGATCCTGCGCGTCGGTCTGGCTGGCGGCGAACGCGTCCGCCTCGAATTCGTGCTTGCGCGACGTGAGGCTGCCGATCGGCGTCGCAAAGAACAGGAACACGGGGATCGCGAGGAAGAACAGCACGAGCGCCGCGCCGGCGTTGCTGGAGTCGAGCGACGGCGTGACGCCGAGCCCCGTGTAGAACCACACGCGCTGCGCGAGCCAGCCGAGCAGCGCGAGCAGCGCGAGGCTCAGCACGAACGACACGAGCATGCGCTTCATCACGTGGCGGCGCTTGAAATGGCCGAGCTCGTGCGCGAGCACGGCCTCGATCTCCTCGCCGGACAGGCGCGCGAGCAGCGTGTCGAAGAACACGATCCGCTTCGATGAGCCGAAGCCGGTGAAGTAAGCGTTTCCGTGTGCGGACCGGCGGCTGCCGTCCATCACGAACAGGCCCTTTGCCGCGAAGCCGCAGCGCTTCATCAGAGACTCGATGCGCTCGCGCAGCGCGTCGTCCTTCAGCGGCTCGAACTTGTTGAAGAGCGGGGCGATGAAGCTCGGGTAGATCAGCAGCACGAGCATCTGGAATGCAACCCAGACGATCCACGTCCACAGCCACCACAGGCTGCCGGCCTGGTTCATCAGCCACAGCACGACGAACAGCAGCGGCAGGCCGAGCGCGGCGCCGAGCAGCATGTTCTTCAGCATGTCGGTGAAGAACAGGCGCTTGGCCATCCGGTTGAAGCCGAAGCGCTGCTCGATGCCGAACTGGCGGTAATACTCGAACGGCACGTCGACCACGCTCGTGATCGCGAACACCGCCGCGACGAGCGCGACCTGCTGCCCGTAGCCGCGGCCGAGCCAGCCGGACAGCAGCGCATCGAGCGCGCCGACGCCGCCGAGCAGCGTGAGACCGACCAGTACGGCCGCGCTGACGACGATCTCGAGCATCGTCAGCCGGGTGCGCTCGACGGTGTAGTCGGCCGCGCGCTGGTGCGCGGACAGCGGGATGGTCGCGCTGAAGCGGGCAGGGACGCGGTTGCGGTGCGCGGCGACGAAGCGGACCTGCCGCGACGCGAGCCACAGCTTGGTGACGACCATCGCGAGCACGGCGAGCGCGAACAGCAGGGTGAACGAAAAAGGTGACATCGAAGGCGCCAAAGGGTTCTATGCGAGAATTATATGTTCTTGCGGACCGGGCCCGCTGACGCGAAACCGGCCGCCGGGGCGGCGCCGCGCGCCGTCCGCCATTTTCCAGGATGACTCATGACCGATACCCCCGCTTCCGCCAGCCAGCCCGAACTCGTGCGCAACGAGTTGAACCTCGTCTGGCTCGACATGGAAATGACGGGCCTCGACCCGGATAACGACCGCATCATCGAGATCGCGGTCGTCGTGACCAATTCGACGCTCGAGATCGCGGTCGAAGGCCCGGTGTTCGCGATTCATCAGAGCGATGCGACGCTCGCGAAGATGGACGACTGGAACAAGGGCACGCATGGCCGCTCGGGCCTGATCGACCGCGTGCGCGCGTCGACCGTGACGGAAGCGGACGCCGCCGCGCAGCTCCAGGCATTCCTCGCGCAGTACGTATCGCCCGGCAAGTCGCCGATGTGCGGCAACTCGATCTGCCAGGACCGCCGCTTCATGGCGCGCTGGATGCCGGACTTCGAGCGCTTCTTCCACTACCGCAACCTCGACGTCAGCACGCTCAAGGAGCTGTGCCGCCGCTGGCAGCCGGCGATCTACAAGGGCTTCCAGAAGCGTGCGATGCATACGGCGCTGGCCGACATCCACGAGTCGATCGACGAGCTGAAGTACTACCGCGAGCATTTCCTGATCCCGGCCACGCCGGCGCCGGCCGGCGAATCCGCGCCGGCCGCCTGAGCGGGCCGGCTCGCTCAGGCGCACCGCGTCAGCGCGGCGCGCGCTGCGCGCTCTTCGGCCGGAACGCCGCGACCACCGCGGCGTCGGTCTCGATGTACGGGCCGCCGATCAGGTCGACGCAGTAGGGCACCGCGGCGAAGATGCCGGGCACGGTGGTCCGGCCGTCCGCGTCGCGCAGCCCTTCGAGGGTTTCCTTGATCGATTTCGGCTGGCCCGGCAGGTTGATGATCAGCGCCGCATGGTCGGCCGTCTCGCGGATCACCGCGACCTGCCGCGACAGGATCGCGGTCGGCACGAAATTCAGGCTGATCTGCCGCATCTGCTCGCCGAATCCCGGCATTTCCTTCGTCGCCACCGCGAGCGTCGCCTCGGGCGTCACGTCGCGGCGCGCCGGGCCGGTGCCGCCCGTCGTCAGCACGAGGTCGCAGCCGGCCGCGTCGACCAGCTCGACGAGCGTCGCGGAGATCGTCGCGGCGTCGTCCTGGATCAGCCGCGTCTCGGCGCGCCACGGCGAGCTCAGCGCGGCGGCGAGCCAGTCCTGCAGCGCCGGAATGCCCTTGTCCTCGTAGACGCCGGTGCTCGCGCGGTCGCTGATCGACACGAGGCCGACCACCAGCTCGTCGGGGTGGTTACGCTTCGTCGCCATGATCCTCTCCGGCGGACTCGTCTTCCTCGTCGTCCGCGCCGGGCGTGCCGCTCGCGGTCTTGATCCATTGGAACAGCTCGCGGAAGTAGCGCGGCGGCTTGTTCTGCTGCGCCTCCCTGCGGGCATTGCGGATCAGCGTGCGGCCTTCCTGCACGTCGGCGTCCGGATGCTGGCGCACGAATTCCGTCAGCGCGTCGTCGTCGGCCAGCAGCTGCTCGCGGGTGCGTTCGATCCAGTGCAGGCGGGCCGTCGCGGCCTTGTTCACGCCGCGCTGCGCGTCGAGCGCGGTGCGCAGCGCGGCCGTCTCGTCGTCGGTCAGCGAGCGCATCACGCGGCCGACGTACTGGAGCTGGCGGCGCTTGCCTTCGTGATCGGTGATGCGGCGCGCTTCGCGCACCGCATCACCGAGGTCTTCGGGCATCGGCATGCGCTTGAGCGCATCCTTCGGCAGGTCGACGAGCGCCTGGCCGAGTTCCTGCAGCGCGTGCATGTCGCGCTTCAACTGGGATTTGCTGGGGCGATCGTAGCCGTGGCCGGCGTCGTCGTCGGCGTGCTCGATCGGCTGAATACGGGTTTTGCGTGTCATGGGCGGCATTGTATCGCGCCGCGGCCGCCCCCAGCTTCTCCGTTCCGGTATCCTGGCCCTGAAATGAAACGGCCCGCAACGCTCGCTGCGTTCGCGGCCCGGCGCACACTGATATGATCGCGGGACACGACATTTTGAACACGCGGGCCGCGAGCCCGTCACCGGATAAAACGAAGATGGCTGCCAATCTCGACACCCAAGCGCGCTATTTCCCGCATACGCAGGATCAGCTGAAAGAAATCGCCTCGGACATCCTCCGGCACGCGAAGGCGCTCGGCGCGTCGGACGCCGCGACCGAAATCTCCGAAGGCGACGGCCTGTCGGTGTCGGTGCGCCGCGGCGAGGTCGAGACGATCGAGCACAACCGCGACAAGATGGTCGGCGTGACCGTGTTCATCGGCAAGAAGCGCGGCAATGCGAGCACGTCGGATTTCTCGCCGGCCGCGATCAAGGACACCGTCGCCGCCGCGTACAACATCGCACGCTTCACCGCCGAGGACGATGCGGCCGGGCTCGCCGAAGCCGAGCTGCTCGAGACGGCGCCGCGCGACCTCGACCTCTACCACCCGTGGGAGCTGTCCGCCGACGACGCGGTCGAGATCGCCCGCCGCGCGGAAGACGCCGCGTTCGCGGTCAGCCCGCAGATCCGCAATTCGGAAGGCGCGAGCGTGTCCGCGCAGCATTCGCAATTCGTGCTCGCGACGTCGCGCGGCTTCCTCGCCGGCTACCCGTATTCGCGCCACTACATCGCATGCGCGCCGATCGCCGGCAGCGGCCGCCACATGCAGCGCGACGACTGGTACACGTCGAAGCGCAGCGCGGCCGACCTCGCGGCGCCGGAAGCGGTCGGGCGCTATGCGGCCGAGCGCGCGCTCGCGCGGATGGGCGCGCGCCGCCTCGACACCCGCAAGGTGCCGGTGCTGTTCGAGGCGCCGCTCGCGGCCGGGCTGCTCGGCGCGTTCGTGCAGGCGGTGAGCGGCGGCGCGCTGTACCGCAAGACCTCGTTCCTCGTCGACAGCCTCGGCAAGCCGGTGTTCGCGCCGCACGTGCAGATCGTCGAGGATCCGCACGTGCCGCGCGCGATGGGCAGCGCGCCGTTCGACGAGGAAGGCGTGCGCACGCGCGCGCGCAGCGTCGTCAAGGATGGCGTGGTCGAGGGCTATTTCCTGTCGACCTACTCGGCGCGCAAGCTCGGCACGCAGACGACCGGCAACGCCGGCGGCTCGCACAACCTCGCGCTGCGCAGCAGCAACACGCAGTCGGGCGACGATTTCGACGCGATGCTGAAGAAGCTCGGCACGGGCCTGTTGCTGACCGAGCTGATGGGGCAGGGCGTGAACTACGTGACGGGCGACTATTCGCGCGGCGCGGCGGGGTTCTGGGTCGAGAACGGCGTGATCCAGTACCCGGTCGAGGAGATCACGGTCGCGAGCACGCTGCAGGAGATGTTCCGGCGCGTCGTCGCGATCGGCGCGGACTCGATCGTGCGCGGCACGAAGGAAACCGGCTCGGTGCTGATCGAGCAGATGACGATCGCCGGGCAGTAAGCCGCGTCGCGTGGCCCGCGCCGTCCAGGCGGGGGTCACGACAAGAAAAGCCCGGTGCAGTTCTGAACTGCACCGGGCTTTTTCATGAGCGCGCGTCAGCCGCGCTTTTTCTCGTAGACGACGAACGCGTAGCCGAACGTGTTCGGCGCGGCGGCCTGGTGCGGATCGCGCGACACTTCCTGCCAGTGCGCGGGATCGGGTGCGGGGAACGACGCGTCGCCGTCGAAGTCGGCGTCGATCTCGGTGACGACCAGCTTGTCGGCGAGCGCGAGGCCTTCCGCATAGAGCTGCGCGCCGCCGATCAGGAACGCTTCGGGCGCGCCGTCGCGCGCGGCGAGCGCGAGCGCGTCGGCGAGCGACGTGACGGTGTCGCAGCCGTCGAAGCGGCGCGACGCGTCGCGCGTGACGACGATGTTGCGGCGCCCCGGCAGCGGCCGGCCGATCGATTCGTGGGTCTTGCGGCCCATCACGATCGGCGCGCCCATCGTCGTGCGCTTGAAGAAGGCGAGATCCTCCGGAAGTTTCCAGGGCAACTGGTTGTCGCGGCCGATGATGCCATTGCGGGCGCGCGCGACGATCAGGGTCAGCGTCGTCATGTGAGGGGAGAAAGGGGAAAGCCGGAATGGCGCCGATTCTACCGGATTGAGGGCATGCGCCGGGCGCAGCGCACACCGGCGCGCAGCGGCGCGGGCCGCGCTGCCGGACGCCACGCATGCACGACGTCGCGCATGCGTGCGCGCCTATTGTCCGTGCTCGTCGTCGCTCGCCGCCGAGTGCTGCTCGGCGCCGGACGGGTCGCGCAACCCGTGCGCGCCCATCAGCCGGTAGAGCGTGACGCGCGAAATGCCGAGCTCCGCGGCCGCTTCCGCGAGCCGGTGCCGGTGGCGCAGCAGCGCCGCTTCGATCGCGCGTTTCTCCGCGTGTTCGCGGGCTTCCGCAAGCGTCGTCGATTGCTGCGCCGTGTACTGTCCGAGATCGAGATCGGCCGCCGAGATCAGCCGGCTGTCGGCCATCACGATCGCGCGGCGGATCCGGTTGATCAGTTCGCGCACGTTGCCCGGCCACGGATAGTTGTACATCGACTCGACCGCGCAAGGCGTGAAGCCGCGGATCTTGCGCGCGCCGTCGCTGCGGAATTTCAGCAGCACATGATGCGCGAGCAGTTCGATGTCCTTGCCGCGCGCGCGCAGCGGCGGCTCGTCGATGCGCAATACGCACAGCCGGTGGAACAGGTCCGCACGAAACCGGCTCTCGCGCATCGCCGCCTCGAGGTCGACGTGGGTCGCCGAGATGATCCGCACGTCGATCGGGATCGATTCGTGGCCGCCGAGCCGCTCGATCCTGCCTTCCTGCAGGAAGCGCAGCATGCTCGCCTGGCTCTCGAGCGGCATGTCGCCGATCTCGTCGAGGAACAGCGTGCCGCCGTGCGCGGCCTCGACGCGGCCGACCTTGCGCTGGTTCGCGCCGGTGAACGCGCCGCGCTCGTAGCCGAACAGTTCGGACTGCAGCAGGTGATGCGGAATCGCGCCGCAGTTGATCGCGACGAACGGTGCCTTGCGGCGCACCGAGCGCTCGTGGATCGCGAGCGCGGTCAGTTCCTTGCCGGTGCCGGATTCGCCGGAGATGAACACGGTCGCGTCGGTGTTCGCGACCTTGCGGATCGTGCGGAACAGCTGCTGCATCGCGTCGCAGGTGCCGACCATCTCGTCGTCGCCGGTCGCCGCCACGTCGGTCGCGAGCTCGAGATCGCACAGGGTCACCATCCCGTACGCATGGCCGACCAGATAGTCGATCGTCGTATGCGTCGGCGGCCCCTTCACGTAGTCGAAGCAGCACTGGCGAATCAGCTTGCGAATGTCGGGCTCCGCGAGGCGCACGGGATCGGCGAGTGCGATCCAGCCGATTTGCTGATGGCGCAGGATCGGCTCGAGGGCGGCGATGTCGCGCGGCGCGAAGCCGTCGAGATCGACGATGCCCGCATGCGCGAGCTCGGGCTTTACGAGCCGCTGTGCTTCGTGCGCGGATTTCGCGCACAGCACGTCCCAGCGCCGCTCCCGCAGATGTGTGACGAGCGCCGCGTCGGGATGGCGCGACAGATACACGAGTGGCCGGACTGCGGGCAGCTGACCGGTCCCGGCCCCGTCCGAGTGCGCGATCGCCAGTCGCGGCACGATGCCCGGAGGGGGGATTGATGAGACGGAGCGGGAGTCGTGCACGATAACCTCGCTGTGGTGGCGCGCTTCAGAACGTGTACGGGAAGCGCAGGCCGACGACGAAGTTCGGCGCGTCGGGCGTGAGCCCGATCGCGACCGACGCGTTCATCGTCAGGTGCTTGTTGAACACATGGTTGAGGCCGAAGCCCAGCGTCGACGCCGTCGTCTGGCTGCCCGGCACGCGCTGCCAGTCGCCGCCGGGCGCCTGCGTCCGGGTCGATGGTTCGATTGCCATCGTGTAGGAGATGCTTGCCGAGTCGCGCTCCGAGAACGCGAGCGCGACGCCGCCGCCGAACTGGACGATGTCGCCGAGCTTCACCTTCGCGGGCTGCGTCTGGCCGACCACCGAAGAGATGTCGGAGAACGAGCGCGCGACGTTGTATGTGTAGGACACGCTGCCGAACAGCACGACCGGGTCGTAGGTCTTCAGCGCCGACACGCCGGCCGTGATGCTCCAGAAGCCGGTGCCGGTCGGCAGCTTGCTCGGCGCGACGAGGTTCGTGTTGTTCGGGTCGGACTGCAGCAGCTTGATGCCGAACGGCGACGTGCCGGTCGGCGACTTCACGCGCAGGCTGCCGACGATGTCCGGCACGCTGCCGTGTTCCTTCACGAACTGGTAGTAGATGCCGAAGTTCACGTCGCCGAGCGCGTGGGAACTCACCGACGTGTCGGACAGCGTATTCGCCGCGCCGCCCGCGCCGCCGTTGATGAAGGTCGACGTGCGGTACATGTACGGCACGTCGACGTCGACGCTGACGCGGTCGGCGAGCCCGTAGCGGACGTCCACGTCGGACATCAGCTGGTGCGACTTCGTCTGGCCGAGGTTCAGGTTGCCGAGGAAGATCGCGTCGAGCGCGAGGAAGCCGGAAAGCTGCAGTTGCCGCCGGTCGTAATAGGTATCGCTGATTCCCCAGTCGATCGTGAGTTTCCGGTCGAACAGCGGCGCGTGCTCGCGCTGCGCGACCGCTTCCTCGGCGGCCGTGCGAGTGGGTTCCGCGGCCTTCTGCGTGGTGCCGATCGCGCCGGGCGCGCCCGTTTCGGCGGTGCCCGAGCCCGCGGGCGGCGGCGGATTGACCGGCACGCCGGTCGCGGTGCCGGTGCCTTCGCCGGGCGCGGGCGTAACCGGCGTGTACTGCGACATCAGCGTCGCGGGCGCGGCTTCGCCGGGGCCACCCGGTTCGCCGCGCCCGCGACGCGCCATCTCGAGATCGACGACCTGGCGTTCGAGCGCGTCGATCTTGCGCTGCTGTTCATCGACGACTTTCATCAGTGTGTTGAGCCGTTGTTCGAGCGATTGGTCGGCGAGCGCCTGTGCGTGGGCGCATTGCATGAAAACGAAGCAGAGAACCGCGGCCGGAATGGCGGCAAGCGCGGCGCGCGGCTGATCTGTTGACGACTTGTGAGACATTTCCTTCCCCCCGGATGGAACGGCTGCGAAACGGACCAAGGGGTCCGCTCCGCGGCCGCTTGATACTGCACACGCAAGCGGTGCAAGTACGCAGGTGCGGCTCGCGCGCCGCCTGTCATCTCCTCAAGAGGGCGCTGTTTCGCAGCGCCTGCAGGACGCCCATCTGACGGAGCGTCTCGGGTGACATCTGTTGCGTCTGCAACAGGATCTGCAACTGGTTCGAGACGACCTGCCGATTGCCGGCGATCTGCAACAGTTGCGCGATCGAGCCGGCCTGCTGCTTGGCTGCCGGATTGATCGACTGGGTAGCGAGCCCGGCGGGCGTCTGCAAGGCGAGCGAGACCCCGTTGCCGGTGAACGAGACCCCGGCCTTCACCGTGCCCGACGTATCGGTCGCGAACGCGCTCGTGTTGGACGTCGAGCCGGGCAGCGGGGCCGACGACGGGTTTTGCGCGTTGAAATCGATGACGGTGGCGTTGGTGCCGGCGTTGTTGTTGCCCGCGACCTGCGTGACCTGCGAGATGCCGTTGACCGATACCGATTGCCCGCCGGTGGCGACGGCATGCGGGTTGGCGCCGCTTGGCGCGTCGTTGCCGTCGACGACCTTCGCGAGCGTCGTGACATGCGCGCTGCGCTGGTTGGCGGCATTCGTGGTGGCCGACAGCGTGCCTTGCGCGATCGCAAGGGCGCCGTTCGGCAACTGCCATTGGGATACCAGGTTCACGACGACCCCGGAAATCATCGACGCGTCGGCATATTTGCCGGTCTGGCGGGCGAGGATGTCGTCGTCGACGAGCTGCATGGCCAGTGCAGGCAATCGATTGTCGAACGGACGTGAAGCATTGAGCGCGCCGGGCGTGTTCTCGGCTGCAACGGCGCTGCTCGCGTAGCCGCACATGGTGGCGCACCATGCGAGGCAGAGCGGCGAGAGGTAGCGTTTCATGACGGGTCAGAACAAGTCTGCCTTGATCAAGCCGAATTCGACGAAAGGAATCGCGGCGGAGCCCGTGTTGAGCGCCTGATCGCGCAACTTCAGCGCCAGCGATTCGTTGTTCTGCAAAAGAGGCGAGTCCTCCCTGAACGGTTTGCCCAGCACGGCGAATACGAGGCCGTTCCAGGTCTGCGCGAAATCCTGTTCGAGCACGATGCGGTTGCCGAGCGCCGGATCGGCGATGAAGATCCGGCCGTTTTCCGCATGCTTGACGATCACGAAATGCTCGTAGCCGTCGAGATTCATCAGCACGAGCACGGGAATCTGCAGGTGGTACAGCGCGTCGATGCCGACCCGGAAGCCGCGGCCGTGCAGGCCCAGCGTTTCGACGAACTTCTTCATGTCGAGCATCGAGAAGCCGTTCTTGACCACGACTTCGGGCGTCGAGAACGCCATCATCCGCCGGATCAATTCGGTTTCCGGAATGTCGATGCCGTAGCCGTACTTGAGCAGCGTCGCAAGCGCGGCCGAGCCGCAGCTGAAGTCGAATTGCTGATTGACGACGTCGCGATAGCGCAGGTCGCGAATCGATTGCAGATGCTTCGTGAGCGGCACGCCCACGAGCGTCGACGCATCGATGCTCGATTGCGCAACCGCTGCCGCGCACCAGACACCGCTTGCGAAGGCGACGGCAATGCGCAGCGACCTTTGCCCACGTTCCCCGTACATGCTGTTCTCCTGCTGCGCGCCGCGCCCCACGACAGGCGGCACGGCGCGCATTCCCCCCCGGTTGCAACGATCAGTGACCGTTGTTGAGCGCCGCGATCGCGAGACCGTTGTGCTGCAGGTTGCCGACGCCGCCGGCGATGTTCACGCCGATGTTGCCGGTCGCGTTATGCAGCGTGTTCGCGCCGAGCGTCGCGCTGCCTTCGAAGCGTCCGCTCGCCGCCGCCGCCGCGTTCTGCGTGTTGTCGTCGGTCGCCACCATCGCGACCGTCTGCGCTTGTGTCGCATTGACGGTCGTCACGGAACCGGCCAGGCTGTTGTTCTGCACGTTGCCGATGCCCGACGCGACGTTGACGCCGACGTTGCCGGACACATTCGACAGCGAGCCGTCGCCGACCGTGGCGTTCAGCTTGAAGTTGTTGACGCTGGCTGAGCCTGCCGACGACTGGCTGCTGAAGATCTGCGCATTGCCGAACACGTTGCCGATATCGACCGACGCGAGCGAGACGTCGTTGCTCTGCGCGTTGTCGATGCCTTCCGCGACGTTCACGCCGAGGTTGCCGGTGACGCCGGTGGCGGCGTTGGCTCCGGTGCCCGCGTTCAGCACGCCCGCATGGCGGGTGTCGACGTAGTGCGTGACGCTCCCCGTCGTCGTCACGTCGGTCTTGTCGAGGTCGACGTTGTAGCTCCACGACTTGCTCTTCGAGAACGTTTCGGACTTGCTCTTCTCGTACGACTTGCTCGACGATTCGGTCGACGCCATCTGGTCGTGATGCACGCGTGCCTTGTACCCGGATTCGCTTTCCGACTCGCTCTTGTTCCACGACGCGCTCGACATGTCGGTGTGCGACTTGCTCTTCGACGATGCGTTGTCCCACGCGACGCCGGCTGCGCCTGCCACATAGAGGCTGCCGTTGAAGTTCTGGTCCTCGCTGCTGCCGCCGTTGCGGCGGTTGCCGGTGTGGGTATGCGTCTCGCTTTCGCTGGCGGACGCGGCGACCGTGACCGTCAGCACGCCCGCGACGGCCTTGTGGCCGCTGCTGGCGCTCGTGTCCGTCGACGACGAAGAGTGCTGCGAGTCGTGGCTCCCCTGCGACTTCTCGTTTTCGCCCGACGCCCATGCCGTCACGCTGAGCGAATCGTGCGACGACGAGCGCGATTCGCTCGACTTCGACGACGACATCTTCCTGAACGACTCGTTCGACGAGAACGACGAGCTGCCCGTTACCGAGACGTTCTTGTCCTCGTTGTTGAAGGTCGTCGTGACTGCACCCATCGAGTAGCTGTGATAGTTCGGGTCGAGCGACGTCCCTTCGGGGAGCATCACGGTCTGGTTGTTGTTGATGACCGCGCCCGCCGTGCTGGTCACGGTCACGCATCCGAAGATCCGGACCCAGCCGCGAATGCCGACCGTTTCGGTCACGCCGGTCGTATTGAACAGAAATGCCTTCGGCGGGGCGGCATAGACGGAACCGGCCGCTGTCAAGAGGACCGCCGCTGCGATGAGAGTGCGCTTCATAGTACGCTCCGTTACGGTGATGGCTTAATTAAAAAGAGTGCCCGCCGGGGGACGGAGCACAAAACTGTTTGCCGTCGCATTACCGGCGCCGGAGGTCTGGTTGACTTGCACGATGCCGCTGATATGCTTGAAAGCGTCGCCGCTAATCGACGCCTCGGGCATACCCCGCCCGCCCACCGGGAGTCCCGGTCCTCCGTGTCCTGGGGCTGCCTCGGATAGTTCGGTATCCGAGACAGCCCTCACTTCCGCGCCCAGCGTGCCGAGCACGGTGCTGTTGCGCTGAAGATTTCCCGCCCCTGCGCTCTGGTTCACCATCAATGCGCCTGAGATATTCGAAAAGGCCGAGCCGTCGATGCGCGTCGTCGTATTGCCGACTTGCGCATGCGCGGTGGCCGATTGCGTGAGGCCGACGTAGCCGGCGCCGAGCGCGAGCTGATTGCTCTGCGCATTGTCGAGGCCGGCCGTTTCGTTGATCGTGATGGCGCCGGTCGCGCCGTTGCCTGCGCCGGTTGCGATCGTCGCGTTGCCGCTGACGACCGGCGTGCCTTGCGCGAGTGCGCCGTGGGCGGCGAGCGCGGCAAGCAACGCGAGCGCGAGCGGAGCGCGTAGCGTGCGTGCGCTCATTTCACCGCTCCCAGTGCGCTCGTCAGCGGGGCCAGTGCGCCCGTCACCGAGCTCGAGATCATGCCGCCGATGCCGCCCGTCGGCGTCGGCGCGCCGCCGATCGCGCCGCGCACGATCGCGCCGCCGCCCGCATCACCCGCGAGCGTGCGTGTGATGGCCTGCATTCCCGTGTCGCCAAGGATGCCGCCGGCCGCGACGCCGTTCGAGCCGTGCGCGTTCGTGAGATCGATATCGGACACCATCGTCGCCATCATCGGATTGAAGGTATTGGCCGGGAACGTCGTCGCGCGCACGAGAACGCGATCCTGATCCTTCGGCACGTTGTCGTAGGCGACGCGGGGCGTGATGTCGCGCATCACGATGATGTCGCCCGGGTTGACGACTTGCGCCTGTGCGGATGCCGGGCTGCATGCGATGCCGGTGAGCGCCGCGCACAGCGCGGCGAGCGTCGGACGGCCAAGCGAAAACAGCGGAACGTTCATGGCGGATCCCTCGGTTGACGCATCGATCGACGAGTGTCGGTGTCGGTTACTTGCGCGTATAGCTCGCGTTGTTGCCTTGCATCGCGCGCTGCGCGTCGACCGGAATCGGCATCGGGGCAGGGGGCACGATTTCGTCCCACAGCGTGACCGACGCACCGCCGGACCCCAGTTGGGGCGCCGAGACCGTCACGACGCCCGGCGCGCGGCCGCGCTGCCTGCCGAGCGTGTCCTCGTCGAGCGGCACATAACGCTTCATCCACGTAGCGTCGGCGAGCGGGGACGCAAACGTTGCGACCGGCTCGTCCGGTTGCGTGGCTTCCTGGGCGGCTGCCACGATCGGCAGGCACGCGGCTGCGAGCGCGATCGCCGTCGAGGCGAGAGAGAGGCTAAGGAGGTGTCGCATGGCATGTCTCCGGTGTGCCGGGTATTCTGCGAATTGCATGCCATCGACCGCAGACCGTTGTCGCGATTGCGGCTCGCAAATCGGCGTTGCGAATCGCTCGCGAAAACGCGGGAAAAATGTTTCAGGCCTGAAACGGAGGCACTTGGGAATACTGCGGATTCAAGCAATCCGCAGCAGGGTTGAAAATCAACGCTAAGTGTCGACGTGAAAAGCGCGCGAACGCATGCGGCTATATGCAGAGGAATGCCGCATGCCGAGCGCGGCCGATCGTCGGTCACGGGGCGAGGCGCTGAAATCGGTTTGTCTTATTCGTCGCCCGTAACTAAGCTGGTTTCATCAAAACAACGACACGCTAAGAAGTCGCGGGCCATCCGCGACATTGACGAGCGCCATCGTGCGAGGCATGGCGTCGCCTTGCATTGGAATGGCGAATCGAGCCGACCCCTGGGCGTGGACCCGATTCGATCCTTTGGGCACGTGACTTGACGTGCAACGGCAATCATTGGACGGTTGATGAACGGGGGAGCATATGGAAGCCGAGACACGGCATGTGATCTATTTTTCACGGGAGCCGAGTGATGCATTGCGTGGGCACTTCGACAGGCGCGGGTGGCGTGTCGATCTCGCGGACACCGTCCGCGATGTGCGGCGCGTCGTGCAGCAGGGCGTCGCGACGGCCGGGCTGCTCGATTTCTCGTCGGGCTTCAGGCCGGGCGACCTGCGCGAACTCGAGCCCTGCCTGACGATTCCGCGCATCGGCTGGATTGCCGCCACGCAGCGCGGCCAGCTCCAGGACGCCGCGCTGCGGCACGTGATTCGCGACTACTGCTTCGATTACGTGACGATGCCGTTCGAGACGTCGCGCATCGTCGAGACGATCGGCCATGCGCACGGGATGGTCGCGCTGACCGATCCGGTCACGCCGCAGCCGGGCGCCGGGCGCGGCGAAGGCGAGATGGTCGGCACCTGCGAGGCGATGCTCGCGCTCTTCAAGATGATTCGCCGGGTCGCGACGACCGATGCGCCGGTGTTCATCTCGGGCGAGTCGGGCACCGGCAAGGAGCTGACGGCCGTCGCGATCCACGAGCGCTCGCCGCGCGCGCAGGCGCCGTTCGTCGCGATCAACTGCGGCGCGATTCCGTCGACGCTGCTGCAGGCCGAGCTGTTCGGCTACGAACGCGGCGCGTTCACTGGCGCGAACCAGCGCAAGACCGGTCGCGTCGAGGCTGCGCACGGCGGCACGCTGTTCCTCGACGAGATCGGCGACCTGCCGCTGGAAAGCCAGGCGAGCCTGCTGCGCTTCCTGCAGGAAGGCAAGATCGAGCGGCTCGGCGCGCACGCCTCGATTCCGGTCGACGTGCGGGTGATCTGCGCGACCCATGTCGATCTCGTGGCGGCGATGCGCGAAGGGCGTTTTCGCGAGGACCTGTTCCACCGGCTGTGCGTGCTGAAGATCGAGGAGCCGCCGCTGCGCGCGCGCGGCAAGGACATCGAGGTGCTCGCGCGGCACATGCTCGAACGCTTCAAGGGCGATTCGCACCGCCGCCTGCGCGGCTTTTCGCCCGACGCGATCGCGGGGCTGTACGGCTATGCCTGGCCGGGCAACGTGCGCGAGCTGATCAACCGTGTGCGCCGCGCGATCGTGATGTCGGAAGGCCGGACGATCACCGCGGCGGATCTCGAGCTGGGCGACTATGCGGTGCTGGCGCCGGTGTCGCTGGTCGAGGCGCGCGAGGCGGCGGAGCGGCACGCGATCGAGCATGCGCTGCTGCGGCATCGGGGCCGGTTCGCCGACGCGGCGCGCGAGCTTGGCGTGTCGCGCGTCACGCTGTACCGGCTGATGTGTGCGCACGGGATGCGCGAGCGCGGCGATGCCGCGCTGGCCGGGTTCTCGGCGCCGCTGCCGGAGCTTCCGCGGCACGCTTGCTAGAATTGGCGGGTGCGGCCGCCCTCGCGGCCGAAGGAACCCGCATGAAACAGTATCTCGATCTCGTTCGCACCATTCTCGACACCGGCACCTGGCAGGAGAACCGCACGGGCATCCGCACCATCAGCATGCCCGGCGCGATGCTGCGCTTCGACCTCCAGCAAGGCTTTCCGGCCGTGACGACGAAGAAGCTCGCGTTCAAGTCCGCGATCGGCGAGCTGGTCGGCTTCCTGCGCGCGTCGCGCAGCGCCGCCGATTTCCGCGCGCTCGGCTGCAAGGTGTGGGACGCCAACGCGAACGAGAACGCGCAATGGCTCGCGAATCCGTACCGGCAGGGCGTCGACGATCTCGGCGACGTGTACGGCGTGCAATGGCGCCGGTGGCCCGGCTACAAGGTGCTCGACGCGGGCGCCGACGCGCAGATCGCCGACGCGACCAGCCGCGGCTTTCGGATCGTCACGCGTTTCGACGAGGACGGCGCGCCGAAGGTGCTGTTGTACAAGGCGATCGACCAGCTGCGCCAGTGTCTCGACACGATCATGCAGAACCCGGGCGACCGCCGCATCCTGTTCCACGGGTGGAATCCGGCGGTGCTCGACGAGATCGCGCTGCCGGCCTGCCATCTGCTGTACCAGTTCCTGCCGAACGTTGCGAAGCGCGAGATCTCGCTGTGCCTGTACATCCGCAGCAACGACGTCGGACTCGGCACGCCGTTCAACCTGACGGAAGGGGCGGCGCTGCTGGCGCTCGTCGGCCGGCTGACCGGGTATACGCCGCGCTGGTTCACGTATTTCATCGGCGACGCGCACATCTACGAGAACCAGCTCGACATGCTGCAGCAGCAGCTCGCGCGCGAGCCGTACGAGAGCCCGCGGCTCCTGATCGCCGATCGCGTGCCGGAGTACGCGCAGACGGGCGTGTACGCGCCCGAATGGCTGGAGAAGGTCGAGCCGTCCGACTTCTCGCTCGTCGGCTACCGGCATCATGAGCCGCTGACCGCGCCGATGGCCGTCTGAGCGCCGCGCGCGACGCGCGTCCCGCTTCGTACGAAGGCCCGACCCGGCTTGCGCTGGCTGAACTGAACCCCCGGAGTTGGACATAGGTCCGACCCTTGGGGTTTTTTCATGTTGAAGCACGACGAGCGATTAAAGCTCAAAGTAGTGAAGCAGTATTTGGCGGGAGGGATAGGCTTCAGAGCCTTGGCCCAGGCCCATGGGGTGGGCCGAACCTTGGCGCGGCAGTGGGTTGCGGAGTACAAACTGCACGGTATTGATGGGCTGCGCCGCAAGGGTCACAGCGAGTACAGCGCGCAATTCAAGCGTGAGGCGCTGGAGCGTATGCAGCGAGAGAATCTGTCCCGTACGCAGATGCAGGCGATACTGGGCATCCGAGATCCTGGAGCACTTGCCCGTTGGGAACGCCAGTATCATGACGGCGGTTTCCCAGCCCTGTTACCGCGCCCCAAGGGGCGCCGCCCCAACAAGATGTCGACTTTACCGCCTACCGAACCTACGCCGTCGGACGCCGAATCGGATACCCGTACCCGCGAGCAATTGCTCAAGGAGAACGAATACCTGCGCGCGGAGGTGGCCTATCTAAAAAAACTCGATGCCTTGATTCGGGCGGAGCAACGTCAGACACGACGCGCAAAGCGCAAGTAGTGCTCGAATTGAGGCAAGACCATGCATTGGCCATCCTGCTGGACGTAGCGGGATTGGCGCGCAGTACTTTTTACTACCAGCAGAAAGCGCTTCAAGCCGGAGATCGTTACGCCGGGCTCAAGCAACGCATCCGTGCGATCTACGAGTCCCACCGGGGCCGGTATGGCTATCGGCGTATCACGGCGGTAGTCCGACAGGCTGGAGAACAGATCAATCACAAACTGGTTCGGCGCTTGATGGTTCAGCTCGGCTTGAAGTCGCTGGTGCGGCCGAAGAAGTACCGCTCCTATCGAGGAACGGTAGGCCGTGTTGCCCCGAACCTGCTCAACCGGCAATTCAAGGCGCAGCGACCTAACGAGAAGTGGGTCACGGATGTCACCGAATTCAACGTGAAAGGCCGCAAGCTATACCTGTCGCCGGTGATGGATCTGTATAACGGGGAGATCATTGCCTGGCAGAGTGCTGTCCAGCCGACCTTCGATCTGGTTGGAAGCATGCTGAGCAAAGCGTTCTCCCGTCTCGGGCAAGGCGAGCGCCCTCTGCTGCATTCCGATCAAGGATGGCAGTACCAGATGGCTGCCTATCGAAGACTGCTGGATCAGCGGGCGATTCGCCAGAGCATGTCGCGCAAGGGCAACTGCCTGGACAATGCCGCGATGGAAAGCTTCTTTGGTACGCTCAAGGCAGAGTTCTTCCACTTGAACGAGTTCGACAGCGTTGAACAGCTACAGGCTGGGATCCAGCAGTACATCCATTACTACAACCACGAACGTATCCGGCTGAAACTAAAAGGGCTGAGTCCTGTGCAGTACAGAACTCAGCCCTTCTTGGCCCAGCATTCTTGAACCGTCCAACTTCCGGGGTTCAGTTCACTGGCCGGGCCTTTTGTTCACCTGCGCCGGCGCTTACTGGTGATGGCGGTCGTCGTGGCCGTTGTTGTGCGGCGCCTGCGGCGGCGGGCTGCTCTGGACGTGCGGTGCGGGCATCGACGGCCGCGGCTCCATGCGCGGCGGCTGCGTCTGCGGACGCGGCTCCACATGCGGCGCCTGCATCTGCGGCCGGGCTTCCACATGGGGCGGGGGCAGTTGCGGCCGCGGCAACGCCTGCATCTGCATCGCCGGCGGCTGCTGCCGCGGCGCCTCGCGAGCGGGCGCCAGCGGGCGATATTCGTTCGCACGCGGCGGCGCGACGTCCTGGCGCGGCGCGGGCGGCGCGTAGTCGGCACGCGGGCGCGGCGCCGGGGTCGCATTATCGGGCCGTGGCTGCCCGTGCTGCGCCGGCGCGGAGAAATCGGGGCGGGGTTGCGGCGCCGGGACAGCGAGGTCGGCCCGCGGGTTCGGCAATGCGCGCGGCGTCGGAGCGGCTTCGGCCGGCCGCGCGGCCGGCGCCGGTGTGGCGTCCGGGTGCGATGGCTGCATCGCGCTTCGCACCGGCGGCAGTGCGTTCTGTCCTGCCGGATGGAGCGCGGTCGGCGCGCCGGACGGGCCGGGCGCCGCGCGCTGCCGGTCGATCGGCGGGTGCGGCTGCATCCACGCGGGCGACGGCGCAGGCGCGGCCTGCGCCAAGCGCGCACCGCCGCGCAGGTCGGGCGCGTTGCCGAACGATGGCGGATGCGGGACGCCGGGCTCCGGTGCCGCGGCGGCGTGCTGGCCCGCGGGCGCGTTGCCGTTCATCAAGTGGGGCGCATTCGCAGGCTCGCCGTTCGCCGGGTGGCCGCCGTGCGTGGCGCCCAGCAGCGCGGCCGCGCCCAGGCCGGCGGCGGCAGCGCCGACACCGGCCGCCGCGAGGCCGGACGGGCCCGATGGGCTCGCATGCGCGGCGCCGGGCTGGCCTTCGGCCTGCGCACGCGTCGGCTGCACGACCGGGCCGTGCGGATTGACGAGCTGCACGTTGCGCATCGCCCAGCTGCTCTCGTGCGGATTGCCGGGCACCTTGACCGGGCGCGGCGTGTAGTCGGGCGGCACGGAGGTTTTCACCACCGGCGCGCCCGCACCGGGCACGCGTGCGCCTTGCTGGACCAGATGCTCGGCCGCCCGGTCGCGGAACGCGGGCGGCACGGCCGGGTTGCGCGTCGCGACGACCGGATGCTGCGCGACGGCGGCCGGCGGACGATAGGCGGCGTTGCGCAACCCGCCGGTGAAGCTCTGGCGCACCGGCGCGATGCCCGGCGTGCCCGGCGTCACGTGTGCGTTGCGCCACTGCTGCGGGTCGACATGCTGCGCGAAGTGCGCGACCGGCTGGCCATGCACGAACGCGGTCGCGGGCACGGCCGTGATCGCATGCGGCGCGCGGTAATTGATGTACGTGTTGTTGATGTTGGTGATGTTGTTGATGTTCGTCACGTTCACGGTCTTGTTCACGTTGACGTTGTTCACCACGATGTTCTGGTTCACGCGGTCGTAGTAATGCGGGCTCCAGCCGCCCCAGCCCGGATGCCAGCGTTCGCCCGGACCGAGCGGGAACCATGCGCAGCCCGCCGCCGCGACGCCGCCGACCGTGAGCCCGATGCTCCAGTCGAAGCCGCCGCCCCCGCCGCCGACGAACGCGACGAGCGCCGGTGCATAGACGGGCGGCTCGCTGACGACGACCGGACCGGGCACCCACGCCCAGCTGTCGTCGACGTAGGCCCAGCGGCCGTAGTGATACGGCGCGAAGCCCCACGGCGCGTCGTCGACCCAGGTCCAGCCCCACGGCGCCTGCCAGATCCAGTGGCCGTCGTGGTACGGCGCCCAGCCCTCCGGCACGTCGTTCGGCACCCATGCTGCGCCGTAGGTCGGGTCCTCGCGCCACGTGCCGTTCGCGTCGAGGTCCTGATAGCCGGGAATGTCGCGCGACACGTAGCGGGCCGACACCGAGCGCTCCTCGTTGCCGTCGCGGCCGGCGGCCCACTGGTCGAACGGGTCGAGGTCGGGCGCCTGCGCCTGCTGCGCGACCTGCAGGCCGGTGCCGGTGAACACGACCTGCTGCCCGGCCGACAGCGGGTACTGGCCGTTGTCGCCGTAGACGGTCGCGCTGCCGCGCCGCACAGTGACCGTGGTGCTCGTGCCGTTCGGCGCGACGTCGACGCGGTAGTCGCCGGGGCCGGCGATGCCGAGCGCGAGGTTCGGCGTGTCGATTTCATATGACGTGCCGGGCGGCAGCGAGCGCACGTGCGTCGACACGGAGCCGAGGCCGACCTTCAGCTGCGTCGTCGTGTCGTCGAGATTCATCACCGACAGGCTCGTCGATTCGCCGAGCCGCACGGCGGTCGAGCCGATGTGCAGTTCCGAGCGCGCCCCCGTGTCGTTCCACAGCTGGTCGCCGGTGGTCAGCGGCCGGTTCACGGCGGCGTACGACCACGTATCGGTGCCGGCCGGCTCGGTCGTCACGGCGCCGGACAGGTAATTGAGCCGAGCGACGCGTCCGGGCGGATCGCCTTGCTGCTGTTGCCGGGCGGCCGCGTACGGCGGCGCGCCCGCCGACTGGGCGAACGCGGCGGGCAGCGCGGCCAGCGCGGCGAAGGCGAGCAGGGTGACGCGTGTGGTGCGTTTGAGCGTGAACAGGGTGGCCATGATGAGCGTCTTTCGTTATCCCGGCGCGTCGATTCGTGCCGTTGAATTCACAATATCCGCTCAGGCTGTTTCAGTGCTCTGTGTTTTGTAAGACCTCATGCCCGTCGTGTAACAAATCTTGTCCGGCGCGCCTGGCCGTCATGGGGCCGTAAGCCACGCGTCGAGCGCCTGCTGTCCGGGCACGGTCACGCGCAGCACGCGCGGCCGCTCGGTGCGCTCGACCCAGCCCTGCGCGCAGAAGCTGTCGAGCAGCGCCGCGCCGAGCGCGCCGCCGAGGTGCGAGCGGCGCTCGCTCCAGTCCAGGCAGCCGCACGCGAAGCGGCGCCGGCGCGTGCGCTGCTGCGCGACGTCGATGCCCCAGCGCGCGAGCGCCTGCGTGCCGAGCTCGGTCGCGTCGACCGCATCGCCCTGCGTGTTCAGCCAGCCGCGCGCGGTGAGCACGTCGAAGATGCGCACGGCGAGTTCGCCCGCCATGTGGTCGTAGCAGGTGCGCGCGTAGCGCAGCTCGGCGGGCACGGTGCGCGACGGCGGCGGAACCGGCCGGTGCGGCGCGGCCGCGCGGGCGACGTTCGCGAGCGCCTCGAGCGACGCGGCGATGTCGGCGGACGCGATCCGGTAATAACGGTGCCGGCCGCGGACGTCGAGCGCGAGCAGCCCGCCGTCGGTCAGGCGCGCGAGGTGCGCGCTGGCAGCGGACGGCGACAGCCCGGCGACCAGCGTGAGCTCGCCGGCGGGGCGGGCGCTGCCGTCCATCAGCACCCACAGCATCGCGGCCCGCCCGGGGTCGGCGATCAGCGCGCCGATGCGGCTCAGCCCCGGAAAATGGTGATCGTCGGAATCGGTCATCGTGGCGCCTCGGAGAAGGGGGATGTCTCGCAGTGTAGGCGCTGATGGTATTCGATGTTTCGCGTCAGGCTGAAATGTTGAATGCGGAGGGCCGGTGGCCCCGCGCGTACAATGGCCGGGCGCGGCGGCAGTGGGGCCGCCCCACGTGACACGATGCGACGATGAAGACGATTTTCTGCATGCTGGCGGCCGCGCTGGTCTGCGCGGCTTGCGCGCAGGGCGGCGCGAGCGCCGCGGACGACCGCGGCAGCCATATCGAAATGTACGGCGTGATAGACCAGGGTGTGACGGTGCGCCGCTGACCGGGGTCGGACCGTCCGTCCGGCGTGGCCCGCTCCCGTGCGCCGGGCCGGCCGGTGCGCCGCGACGCATTGTCGCAGCGCACCGTATAATGGGGCCGTTTGTCGTGCCCCCCGCCGCCTGGAGTCAACAAGATGTCCGCCTCGTCCCCCGCCACCGCGACCCTCGATCGCAACGAAACCGTATTCCGCTTCCTCGCCGAGCCGTCGTCCGTGAACTTCGGCGGCAAGGTGCATGGCGGCGCGCTGATGAAATGGATCGACGAGGTCGCCTACGCATGCGCGGCAGTCTGGTCGAGCCGCTATTGCGTGACGGTCAGCGTCGGCAACATCCGCTTCCAGCGTCCGATCCTGGTCGGCAACCTGGTCGAGCTGAAGGCGCGCGTCGTCGCGACGGGGCGCACCAGCATGCACATCCACGTGTCCGTGCACGCCGGCGATCCGAAGGGCGGCGTGCTGCGCCAGACGACCGACTGCCTCGTCGTGTTCGTCGCCGTCGACGAGAACGGCAACCCGCTGCCGGTGCCGCCGTTCGTGCCGGAGACCGACGAGCAGAAGCGCCTCGCGAAGTACGCGATGGACGTGCGCGCCGCGCTCGACAAGATCGTCGAGATGAAGCCCGAAGAGGTGGCGAAGGGCGCGGTCTGACGCGAGCGCCGCTGCGCCGGCCGCGTCGCGCGCCGCGCGATGCCGGCGGCGCGCGACCCGCGCGTCAGCGCGACCCGATCATCTGCTCGGGACGCACCCACGCGTCGAATTCCGCGTCGGTCAGATAGCCGAGCGCGAGCGCGGCGGCCTTCAGCGTCGTGCCTTCCTTGTGCGCCTTCTTCGCGATCTGCGCGGCCTTGTCGTAGCCGATGTGCGGATTGAGCGCCGTCACGAGCATCAACGATTCGTTGAGCAGCAGGTCGATGCGTGTGCGATTCGGCTCGATGCCGGCCGCGCAATGGTCGTTGAAGCTCTGCGCGCCGTCGGCGAGCAGCCGCACCGATTGCAGCACGTTGTGCGCGATCATCGGCCGGAACACGTTCAGCTCGAAATTGCCGCTCGCGCCGCCGACGTTTACCGCGACGTCGTTGCCGAACACCTGGCAGCACAGCATCGTCACGGCTTCGGACTGCGTCGGGTTCACCTTGCCCGGCATGATCGAGCTGCCCGGCTCGTTCTCGGGAATCGACAGCTCGCCGAGCCCGCAGCGCGGCCCGCTCGCGAGCCAGCGGACGTCGTTGGCGATCTTCATCAGGCCCGCCGCGACGGTCTTCAGCGCGCCGTGCGCGAACACCAGCGCGTCGGCGGCCGCCATCACCTCGAACTTGCTCGGCGCGGTCACGAACGGCAGCTTCGCCAGGCGGCCGATTTCGTCGGCGACGCGCACCGCGAATTCCGGATGTGCGTTCAGCCCGGTGCCGACCGCGGTGCCGCCGAGCGCGAGCTCGTACAGGTGCGGCAGTGCCGATTCGACGTGCCGGATGCCCTGGTCGAGCTGCGCGACGTAGCCGGAGAATTCCTGGCCGAGCGTGAGCGGCGTCGCGTCCTGCAGGTGGGTGCGGCCGATCTTCACGATGTCGGCGAACGCCTTCGACTTCGCGTCGAGCGTCGCGCGCAGCGTGCGCAGCGCGGGCAGCAGGTGGTTGACGATCGCATACGCGGCGGCGACGTGCATCGCGGTCGGGAACACGTCGTTCGACGACTGGCCGCGGTTCACGTCGTCGTTCGGATGGACCTTGCGCGCCTCGCCGCGCTCGCCGCCCATCAGCTCGCTTGCGCGGTTCGCGATCACCTCGTTGAGGTTCATGTTGGTCTGCGTGCCCGAGCCGGTCTGCCAGACTGCGAGCGGGAATTCGCGCGGATGGTGGCCCGCGATGATCTCGTCGGCCGCCGCGATGATCGCGTGCGCCTTGTCGTCGGCCAGCACGCCGAGCGACTGGTTCACGGCCGCCGCCGCGCGCTTCACGATCGCGAGCGCGTGGATCAGCTCCGGCGACTGCTTTTCGGTCGAGATCCGGAAATTCTGCAGCGAGCGCTCGGTCTGCGCGCCCCAGAGCCGGGCGGCCGGCACGGCGATCTCGCCGAACGTGTCGCGTTCCATCCGAACTGCTTCGTTCATGATGCACTCCTCTTCGAAAGGGGAAAGGCCGCGCGGCGCGCGGCGTCGGGCGTATCGTGGGCAGGCCGCGCCGCTCGTGCGCGGCGTCTCTTCGGCGGGCCTGGCGCAGGCCCGTGATCTGCGTGATCTGCGTGAACAGCAGCTAGCATAGCGCCGACGGCGGCTTTGCGCCGTCGGGAGCGCTCACGCGCGCAGCGTGGCGAGCGACGCGCTCTTGCGGTGGAAGCGCCACGCCATCAGCACGGCGACGCTCGCGAGCCCGGCGGCGAGCCCCCACCACAGGCCGCGCGCGCCGAGACCCGCGTGGAACGCGAGCCAGTAGCCGGTCGGAAAGCCGATGCCCCAGTAGCCGAGGGTGGCGGCGAGCATCGGCACGCGCGTGTCCTTCAGGCCGCGCAGCGCGCCGGAGCCGACCGTCTGCATCCCGTCGACGATCTGGAACACCGCGGCGATGCCGAGCAGCGACGCGGCGAGCGACACCGTGCCGGCATTGGCGGGGTCGTCGAGGCGCAGGTAGAGGCCGACGATCGCGTGCGGCGCGACGATCAGCACGAGGCCCGACAGCGACATGAACGCGACCCCGAGCCCGAGCGCGACGAAGCCCGCGTGGCGCGCGGCGACCGGCGCGCCCGCGCCGGCCCAGTAGCCGACCCGGACGTTGGCCGCCTGGCCGATCGCGAGCGGCACCATGAATGCCACCGACGCGACGTTCAGCGCGATCTGGTGCGCGGCGAGCGACGTCTCGCCGAGCACGCCGATCGTGAGGCCGGTGGCGAGGAACAGCGTCGATTCGACACCGTACGTGATCGCGACCGGCCAGCCGATGCCGATCAGCTCGCCCATCATCGGCAGCTTCGGACGCGACACGGTCACGAAGTGCTTGAACCGCTGGCGGCTGTGCAGCAGCCACACGAGCGCGAGCGCCATGAGCCAGATCGTGATCGTCGTCGCGACCGCGGAGCCGAGAAAGCCGAGGCGCGGCAGTCCGAACGCGCCGTGGATCAGCCCGTAGTTCAGCACCGCGTTGACGCCGACGCCGCCGAGCGACACCCACAGTAGCCGCCGCGCGGCGCCGATCGCGGGCAGGAACGAGCGCATCAGGCCGACGCCGATCAGGCTGCCGAGCGCGGCGAAGCGCAGGATGCCCGTGTATTCGCCGACGTTGCGCGCGAGCGTCGGCGGCTCGTGGAACATCAGCAGGATCGGCTCGGAAAGCGACAACGCGACGATCGCGGGGATCGCGAGCAGCACGGACAGCGCGAAGCCCGTCCAGTAGATGTGCGGCACGCGATGATCGGCTTTCGCGCCGCGCGCGTGCGCGACGCTGACGCTGACCGACGACAGGACGCCCTGCAGCACCGTGACGATGACGAAGAAGAAGTTCGCGCCGAGGCCGCCCGCCGCGAGCGAGTCGGGGCCGAGCGAGCCGAGCAGCACGGTGTCGGTGACGCTCATCGCCATCTGCGACAGTTGCGCGATGGCGAGCGGGGCGGCGAGACGCGCGGTATCGGCGGCGTGACTGGACAGGGAGGGCGGCGCGGCGGCCGTCCGCGAGAGACCGGAATGCGACATGGAATGAGCGCCTGCGCGGGTGCCGGCCCGCGCTGTGTTTATTTTGAGAGAGGCGCCTAGCTTACGGGTTTATTCGCACCCTGTCGAACGGGGGGGCGATGGCCCTGTCGCGGGCAGGGTCGGGTGCGGCGTGGCGCGGCCGGACGCTTGCGCTACGCGCCGTGCACCGCGATCCGCGTGTCGCCGAGCAGCACGACCTGGCCTGCGCGGATCTTGCAGGTCTTGCGGAGTTCGACTGCGCCGTCGACCTTCACCGCGCCGGACGCGACGATCACTTTCGCGGAGCCGCCGCTGTCGGCGAGGCCGGTGATCTTCAGGAGGTTGTGCAACTCGACGAATTCGCCGGTCAGCGTGAAATCCAGATTGGGCATGACGAGGAAAGCGCGCGGGGCGCGGGATGAATCGCCCCGCATCATACGGCACCGGGGGCCTGCGCGCGAGCGCGGCGATGCGGCGTCAGCCCGGGATGTTAAAGAGTGTGAGCCATTCGTCAGCAAATGAAACGGTGGGTAACAGTCTGCGAGATCGGCGAACCCGTCCCGCGAACGCCGGGTCTCTAGCCGTACCTGCTGCGTGTTGCGGCGGGGGACGCGATGGACCGCACCGATGCAGTCCACGCCAACAACTTCTTGAGGAGGATAGCCATGTCCAAGATTCGTATGATGTTGATCGGTGCCGCGCTGACGGCGTTCGCGACTTCGGCTGCGTTCGCGCAGACTGCGGGCGCACAGGGCTCGGCAGGCGCCGGCGTGCAGGTGCAGACGCCGGCCGCCGGTGCGGGCGTGCAGGGCGGCACCGATGCGTCGGGCGGCGCGACCGGCGCAATGAGCTCGGCGACCGACGAGGCGAAGGACGCCGCGTCGTCGGCCGTCCACTCGACGAAGAAGCACGTCAAGCACGCCGCGAAGTCGGCGAAGGGTCATGCCAACGCCGCGAAGGCGAAGGCCGGCGAAGCCGCCGACGGCGACGCATCGATTGGCGTGAAGGGCGGTGCGTCGGCCGAAGGCGCCACGCAGTAACGTCGTTCGTCCGCCGCGCGACGGTCGCCCCGGAAGGCGCGTCGTGCCGGCGGCGTCAACCCGGCGGCCCGGTTCGCATCGCGCGGACCGGGCCGTTGTTCATGGGCGCGAGCGCGCGGTCACGGTCGGCGCTGTTCGGGCGTCTGGCCCTGTTGCGTGCGCATCGCGGGCGGCGAGAACACGCTGCGCAGCCACGCGGCAAGGCGCGCGAACACGTCGTATGGTTCCTCGACGAAGATTTCCGGCTTCAGGAGCCGCAGGTATTCCATGATCTGCTGCGCTTCCGCCTTCTGGAACGAGCCGTGCGCAAGCGCCAGCCGCAGCAGCCCGCGCAGTTCGCCGAGCTTGTCGCGCGCCGTGCTGCCGACGCTCATCTCGCACGCGAGCTTGGCTTCGTAGATCCGCTGCCGCAGCGATTCCGCGAGCCGCCAGGCGGGCGTCTGCATCTGCTCCTCGAGCGCCTGGATGTCCTGCACCGCGCTCTTGATCTGCGCGGCGAGCGGATCGATCAGGGTCACATCGCCCTGCGCTTCGGCGACGATCGCCTTCGCCCAGTCGCGGCACGCCTTCGCCAGCTCGTCGGGCGTCCATTCCGTACGCGACGCGAAGCCAAAGCCGAATTCGCCGGCCTGGCGCATCAGGATCGCGACGACGTCGGGGAATTCCTTGTCGAGCGTGCGTTTGGCCCATGCATACTGGCCGCCCTGCAGCATTCGCTGCACGGCGTGCTCGGTGAGCGGCACCATGTTGTCGAGCAGTTTTGCGCGCAGGAAATCCTCGAACGACGGCGTCGCGAATTGCGGGTCGAGTTTCAGCGACACGCGCACGAATGCGTCGTAGTCCTTGCGCAAGGACGAGAGCGTGTCGTCCTTGAGGGAAAGGGTGATCTGGCCCATGAATCGTCTCGGTGGCGGCCCGCGCCGGCCGGATGCCGGGATCGCACGCCGGCGCCGGCGCGTCGTCGACGGTCCGGCTCACGCCGGGACCGACGGCGGGTCTTCAACCGTTTATCGGCCGGGCGGCGCGAAACTTGAGCGGAACGCGCGCTCGCGCGTTCCGGCGCCGGTTCAGCCGGGCAGCCAGCCGTGCGGCAGCACCACACCCTGCCAGAAGAAGAACACCGCGAGCCCGGCCGCGATCGTCACGAGCGGCCGGCGCGTCGCCGCCGACACGAGCACTGCGGCGAGCGCGCCGACGAGCTGCGGATTGCGCCACGTCAGCTCGGCCGCGCCGCCGTGCGGCGACACGGTCATCGGCACGATGATCGCGGTCAGCACGGTGACCGGCACGAAGCCGAGCGCCGTGCGCACGAGCGGCGGGAATGTCAGCCGCTCGCCGAACAGGAACAGCGTTGCGCGGATCGCATAGGTGATGGCGGCCATGCCGAGGATCAGCAGCGCGTAGCTCACGATGCGGCCTCCGGGTGCGAGCCGGCGCGCGCGCGCTCCTGCAGCAGCGTCAGCGCGACGCCGACGACGACGCCCGCCGCGACTGCGCCCAGCAGGCCGAGCTTGTACGGCCAGCCCTGCCAGTAATACGCGAGCACGCCGGCCGTCGCGGCGGCCGAGAAGTAGCGCAGCGTGCCCAGTTGCGGCACGACGATCGCGATGAAGGTCGCCGCCATCGCGAAGTCGAGACCGAGCGACTGGAGCCCCGGGAATGCCGAGCCGAACCCCAGGCCGGCGAGCGTCCAGACCTGCCAGTTCACGTACATCGCGAGTCCCGAGCCGAAGAAGTAGTGCGGGCCGATCGCGCCCGGCTGGAAATGCCGGTAGTGCGCGTACGCGACCGCGAACACCTCGTCTGTCATCAGCGCGCCGAGCGTCGCGCGCCAGCGCAGCGGCAGGTGGGCGACGTACGGCGCGAGCGTCGCGCTGTAAAGCAGGTGGCGCAGGTTGACGATCAGCGTCGTCGCGAGCACGACGACGAAGCCCGCGCCGCCCGCGACGAGCCCGAGCGCGATGAACTGCGCAGAGCCGGCGAACACGGTCAGCGACATCAGCGCGCCGTGCCAGCCGGCGAGCGGGCCGCCGGCAACGAGCGTGCCGAAGATCACGCCGAACGGCGCTGCGCCGACCATCATCGGGATCGTGTCGCGGGCGCCGTCGAGCCATTCGTTCAGCGGACGGCGTGGGGATAACGTGGGTGATTGATTCAAGATGGCTCCTCCATATGCGGGAGGATAGCGGGCCGGCGAACGGGCGGCTTGTACGTTCTTGCGCAGCCGGGCGAGGCCATGCCGTGCCGTGCGTCGGGCGGCCCGCAGCGCTGCGCCGGGGCGTCAGCGCGTCTGCCAGCGTCCCGGCGGCACGCCGAACATCCGCCTGAAGTGCCGGGTGAAATGGCTCTGGTCGACGAAGCCGCTGGCGGCGGCGACCTCGGCGACGGCCACGCCCGCGCGCAGCGGCGCGAGCGCGCGCTGCAACCGCAGCTGGTTGCGCCACGCGTGCGGCGGCATGCCGGTCGTGCGCGTGAACAGGCGCGCCGCATGGAACGGCGACAATCCTGCCGCCTGCGCGATCTCGTCGAGCGTGACCGCGCACGTCAGATCGGCGGCAAGCCGCTCGCGCATCGCTTCGACGCGCGGTTCGTCCGCGGCGAGCGACGCTGGCCGCAGATGCGCGTCCGCGTGGCGCACGATCAGTGTCGAGAACGCGTCGAGCATCGCCGTCTCGGCGGCAAGCGGGTCGTAGATCCGCGGCGCGTCGGGCATCGCGGTGTCGTCGGCAGGCGGCCCGTACTCGTGGGGCGCCGTCGCGCGAACGCTGCCGGCCTCCATCATCCGGTGCGCCCGCGCGACCCGGGCCGCGAGATCCGGATCGCGGATCACGTCGTGCGGAAACCACGGCGCGTCCTGCGGGCGTCCGGCGATCGTGCTCGCGAGCGACCGGATGAACTCGACCGGCGCGTAGCAGACCCGGTAGCGCCAGCCGTCGTCGGCCGCGCGCGAGCCGGTGTGCACTTCGCCGGGATTGATCACGGGGACGGTGCCCGATTCGGCGATATGGCCCGCGCCGCGACAGACATAGCGTTCGGCGCCTGCTTCGATGACGGGGATCGTGTACGCGTCGTGCCAGTGCGGCGTGAACGTGTGGTCGCGATAGGTGGCCGTGACGAGATCCGCATCCGGCAGGAGCGGGGTGCGCCAGTAGCGGGCGGAATCTCGGAGGCGGGAGGCGGACATGGCGGGCGCTGGAACGGGCGAATCGACAGTGTAGTCCCGCGCGCCGGGCGCCGCTTACTTGACGGGGATCGTCGTGCCGGCCGGCACGGGTACCGCGGTCACGGCGTTCTTCGGGCTGCCGCTGACGACCCGGTCGCTGTAGGTCAGGTAGACGAGCGTGTTGCGCTTCTTGTCGACCACGCGCACGACGTGCAGCGTCTTGAAGATGAACGACATGCGCTCGCTGAACACGTCGGTCTGCTGCTTGAGCGGGCCGGTGAAGCTGATCGGGCCGACCTGCCGGCACGCGATCGACGCCTCGCTCGGATCCTCGGCGAGGCCGAGCGAGCCCTTGATCCCGCCGGTGCGTGCGCGCGACACGTAGCAGGTCACGCCGGCGACGAGCGGGTCGTCGTAGGCTTCGACGACCACGCGGTCGGAACCCGTCAGGCGGAAATTGGTGTTGACGCTGCCGACTTCCTCCGCGTGCGCGAGCGGCGCGGCGGCAAGCGTTGCGAGGAGGAGGGCGGACAGCGCGACGGCGGCAAGACGGCTCTTCATCGGCGAAATCTGAAGCGATTGCGGGACAGAAACTCTAGCACGCGCGGATCGCGTTATCGTGCCGGCGCCGGAAAAACAAAAGGCCCGTCGCTTGACGGGCCTTTCGCTGTTTGGCTCCCCGACCTGGGCTCGAACCAGGGACCTACGGATTAACAGTCCGGCGCTCTACCGACTGAGCTATCGGGGAATAAATCGGTACATTCTGCGTTTGGTGGCCATCAAAAAACCCGTCCACTTTCAACGGGCTCTTTGCATTTTTGGCTCCCCGACCTGGGCTCGAACCAGGGACCTACGGATTAACAGTCCGGCGCTCTACCGACTGAGCTATCGGGGAACAAACAGCAGAGAAACGAGATTGTATGGAGTATCGGCTAGGCTGTCAACACTTTTGATGCCCGCCGCGCAAAATTTTTTTCTGCGCGGCATGCGCGCGATCAGCGCTCGAGCAGATGCAGCTTTTCCTGCACGTCCTTCCAGTCGTCCGCGTCGGCCGGCGCCGGCTTCGTCTTCGTGATCGACGGCCAGTTCTTCGCCAGCTCGGCGTTCAGCGCGGTGAACTGCTGCTGATCGCCCGGAACGTCTTCTTCGGCATAGATCGCATTGGTCGGGCACTCGGCAACGCACACGGCGCAGTCGATGCACTCGTCCGGATCGATGGCGAGAAAGTTGGGACCTTCACGGAAGCAATCCACCGGGCATACATCCACGCAATCCGTGTATTTGCACTTGATGCAGCCTTCGGTCACAACGTGAGTCATTAAAACGCTCCTGCTTGGCGGTCGATAGGTATATATGGGGTGGCGTGTGCGCCAAAAGCGGCATTGTAACTGATGCGCAAAACCCGCATGCCGTGGTCGGCTTTCCAGCTTATACCGTTTCGTGATTAGTTTATGAGGGCCCGCCCAGGGGGCGCGCGCAGGGCAGCGCGCCGCGGTTTCCCGATGGTCCGGCCCGCATTCGGGTAACATGGCCGGCAGACCGGGCGGCGCGCGGTGCGCCGGGGCCGGTTCCGAAATTGGCGGTGCCGTCACCATGATCATCACTTCGCTGCTCGACACGGATCTCTACAAGTTTACGATGATGCAGGTCGTCCTGCATCACTTCCCGGCCGCAAGCGTCGAATACCGCTTCAAGTGCCGCACGCCCGGCGTCGATCTCGTGCCGTACATCGACGAGATCCGCGACGAGGTGCGCGGCCTGTGCGCGCTGCGCTTCACCGACGTCGAGCTCGACTACCTGCGCCGGATGCGCTTCATCAAGAGCGACTTCGTCGATTTCCTCGCGCTCTTTCACCTGAACGAGAAATACATCTCGGTCACGCCGTCGCCGAAGGGCAACGGCGAGATCGACATCGAGATCAAGGGGCCGTGGCTGCACACGATCCTGTTCGAGATTCCGGTGCTCGCGATCGTCAACGAGGTGTACTTCCGCAACACGCAGCGCGAGCCCGACTACCGCGAGGGCCGCGGGCGGCTGTGCGAGAAGATCAAGCTGCTCGGCGCGAAGCCGGAATTCGCCGACTGCAAGATCGCCGACTACGGCACGCGCCGGCGCTTCTCGAAGGTGTGGCACGAGGAGGTCGCGCGCACGCTGCGCGACGGCCTCGGCCCGCAGTTCGCCGGCACGAGCAACGTGCTGTACGCGATGAAGCACGACATCACGCCGCTCGGCACGATGGCGCACGAATACCTGCAGGCGTGCCAGGCGCTTGGCCCGCGGCTGCGCGACTCGCAGACCTACGGCTTCGAGATGTGGGCGAAGGAATACCGTGGCGACCTCGGCATCGCGCTGTCGGACGTGTACGGGATGGACGCGTTCCTGCGCGACTTCGACATGTACTTCTGCAAGCTGTTCGACGGCGCGCGCCACGATTCGGGCGATCCGTTCGAATGGGGCGAGCGGATGATCTCGCACTACGAAGCGAACCGCTGCGACCCGCGCACCAAGGTGCTGGTGTTCTCCGACGCGCTCGACATCCCGAAGGTCATGCAGCTGTACGAACGGTTCCGCGGCCGCTGCAAGCTCGCGTTCGGCGTCGGCACCAACCTGACCAACGATCTCGGCTACGTGCCGCTGCAGATCGTGATCAAGATGGTCCGCTGCAACGGCCAGCCGGTCGCGAAGCTGTCCGACTCGCCGGGCAAGAGCATGTGCGACGACAAGGCGTATCTCACGTACCTGCGCCAGGTGTTCGGCATCGCGCAGCCGGTCGACGACGCGTCGCAGTAGCCGTCGGCCGTTCGGCCGAAGGTGCGTGGCGAGAGGGGCGGCCGGTATAATCCGACGGTATCGCCCGCCAACGTCACGAGGACCGTTCATGGACACTTCCGCTGCCCGTCGCCAGATCCTCGCGCGCATCCGCGCCGCGCAGGGGCGCGCGGCCGAGCCGGACGCGACGGAGCGCGAAGGTGTCGACGACTACCTCGCCCGTCATCCGCAAGGCCCGCGTCCGCCGGTGCCGGCCGACCTGGTCGCCGCGTTCGTCGACGAAGCGACGAAGCTCGCGACGACCGTCGACGAAGTCGCGACGCTGGCCGACGCACCTGCCGCCGCGGCTCGCTACCTGTCGGCGCATGGCCTGCCGATGCAGGCTGTCGCGTGGCGCACGCTGGCCGATCTCGACTGGGCGGGCGCGGGGCTGGCCGTCGAATGCCGCAAGCCGGCCGACGGCGATCTCGTCGGCCTGACCGGCTGCTTCTGCGCAACGGCGGAAACCGGCTCGCTGGTTCTGCTGTCCGGTCCCGATACCTATGCGTCGGCCGGCCTGCTGCCGGAGACGCATATCGCGATCGTGCCCGCGTCGCGGATCGTTGCCGGCCAGGAGGACGCGTTCGCGCTGATCCGCGCGGAGCGCGGCGAATTGCCGCGTGCGGTCAATTTCGTGTCCGGCCCGTCGCGCACGGGCGACATCGAGCAAACCATCGTGCTGGGCGCGCACGGCCCGTACCGCGTTCACGTGATCGTCGTGCGGGGCGCGTGACGCGCCCGCTGCATCCACCACTGTTCAACAAAGGAAGTTCCGCATGAAACGACATGCCGCCTGGGCGGGCATGGCGTCGGGGGCTGCGCTTGGCGCCGCTCCCGCGCTCGCATCGGCCGCGACGCTCGACGGCGCCACGCTGTCCGCACTGTGGGGCGTCCCGTTCGCCGGGATCCTGCTGTCCATCGCGCTGTTCCCGCTCGCAGCGCCCGTGTTCTGGCATCACCACTTCGGCAAGATCGCGGCCGCGTGGGCCGTCGCGTTCCTGGCGCCGTTCGCCGTCGTGTTCGGCGCGGGCACCGCGCTCGGCATGCTCGTGCACGCGCTGCTCGAGGAGTACATCCCGTTCATCGTGCTGCTCACCGCGCTCTATACCGTCGCGGGCGGGATCTGCGTGAACGGCAACCTGCACGGCACGCCGAAGCTCAACACCGCGATCCTCGCGCTCGGCACGCTGCTCGCCAGCGTGATGGGCACGACCGGCGCCGCGATGCTGCTGATCCGCCCGCTCTTGCGCGCAAACGACAATCGCAAGCACGTCGTGCACGTCGTGGTCTTCTTCATCTTCCTCGTCGCGAACGCGGGCGGCTCGCTGTCGCCGCTCGGCGATCCGCCGCTGTTCCTGGGCTTCCTGAACGGCGTGAGCTTCTTCTGGACGACGACGCATCTCGCGCTGCCGATGCTGTTCATCTGCGCGGTGCTGCTGACGATCTTCTTCGCGCTCGACACGTATTTCTACCGGAAGGGCGGCGAGGCGCGGCCGGCCGTGCTCGACCCGACGCCCGACGGCGGCGGGCTGTCGATCGAAGGCAAAGTCAACTTCGTGCTGCTCGCGGCGGTGATCGGCCTCGTGCTGACGAGCGGAATCTGGAAGCCCGGCGTCACGTTCGACGTGTGGGGCACGCACGTCGCGCTGCAGAACCTGGTCCGCGACGTCGCGCTGGTCGTCGTGACGTTCGCGTCGCTCGCGCTGACGCCGCGTTCCGCGCGCGAGGGCAACGCATTCAACTGGGCGCCGATCGAGGAAGTCGCGAAGCTGTTCGCGGGCATCTTCGTGACGATCGCGCCGGTGATCGTGATCCTGCGCGCGGGCGCGGACGGCGCGTTCGCGCAGATCGTCCATCTCGTCACGGGGCCGGACGGCAAGCCGGTCGACGCGATGTATTTCTGGGCGACGGGCCTCCTGTCGTCGTTCCTCGACAATGCGCCGACCTACCTCGTGTTCTTCAACCTCGCGGGCGGCGACGCACAGTCGCTGATGACGACCGGCGCGACGACGCTTGCAGCGATTTCCGCGGGCGCCGTGTTCATGGGCGCGAACAGCTACATCGGCAACGCGCCGAACTTCATGGTGAAGGCGATCGCCGAGTCGCGCGGCGTGAAGATGCCGAGCTTCTTCGCGTATCTCGGCTGGGCGGTCGTGATCCTGGTGCCGGTGTTCCTGCTGACGACGTGGCTGTTCTTCACGGCGTAAGCTGGCGGTTTTCAACAAGGAGCGGGCGGCTTGAGAATGAGCCGCCCGTGCATGCGGAGATGGCGATGCAGAAGATCCTGGTCGCGCGTCCGATCTTCCCGGACGTGATCGAACGGCTCAAGCAGTATTTCGAGGTCGATTGGAACCACGGCGACGCGCTCGCGCCCGATGCGCTCGCCGCGCGCCTGGCCGACAAGGACGGCGCGCTGACGGCGGGCGACCCGATCGGCGCGTCCACGCTCGCGGCGGCGCCGCGCCTGCGCGTCGTATCGAACATGGCGGTCGGCTACAACAACTTCGACATGGCCGCGTTCAACGCGGCGAACGTGCTCGGCACCAACACGCCGGACGTGCTGAACGAATCCACCGCCGATTTCGGCTGGGCGCTGATGATGGCGGCCGCGCGGCGCATCGCCGAATCCGAGCACTGGCTGCGCGCCGGACGCTGGCAGAAGTGGGAATACGACGGCTTCCTCGGCCACGACATCTACGGCTCGACGCTCGGCATCATCGGCATGGGCCGTATCGGGCAGGCGCTCGCGCGCCGCGCGCAAGGCTTCGGCATGCAGGTGATCTATCACAACCGGTCGCAGGTCGCGCCCGAGATCGAAGCGGAGCTGAACGCCGAGTACGTGTCGAAGGAAGCGCTGCTGTCGCGCGCCGACCACGTCGTGCTCGTGCTGCCGTATACGAAGGACAACCACCATACGATCGGCGCGGCGGAGCTCGCGCTGATGAAGCCCACCGCGACGCTGACCAACATTGCGCGCGGCGGGATCGTCGACGACGCGGCGCTGGCGGCCGCGTTGCGCGACCGGAAGATCGCCGCGGCGGGCCTCGACGTGTACGAGGGCGAGCCGAGCGTGCATCCGGCGCTGCTCGAGGTGCCGAACGTCGTGCTGACGCCGCACATCGCGAGCGCGACCGAGAAGACCCGCCGCGCGATGGCGAACCTTGCCGCCGACAACCTGATCGCCGCGCTGGGCGTTGGGCCGCGGGCGGGGCGCCCGCCGAATCCGATCAACCCGGACGTGATCGGGAAGGCGCGCGCATGACGATGACGTTGTTGCTCGCGGCGGTCGTCGTGCTGGCCGTCGCGCTGGCCGTGGCGATCGTCGCAATCGTGCGGGGTGGCGGCCGCCACGACGACATGGCGGTGCTCGGCGACCAGATCGAGGACGCCGCGCACGCGCAGGCGCGCGCGGTCGAGCGGCTCGAGCGCGAACTGCGCGGCGAGATCGTCGAAGGCGCGCGCGGCTCGCGCACGGAACTGGCGGGCAGCTTCGCACGGCTGCAGCAGACGCTCGCCGCGCAGCTGACGAGCGTCGCCACCGTGCAGAACAACCAGATCGACGGTTTCGGGCAGCAGCTCGCGAAGCTCGTCGCCGGCAATGCTCAGCAGTTCGACGCGATGCGCGACAGCCTGCAGCGCCAGGCGCAGCAGGCGCGCGAGGAGCAGACCGCGGCGCTCCGGATGTTCGGCGACACGCTGAACCGCCAGCTCACGCAGCTGACCGAAGCGAACGACCGCCGGATCGGCGAAGTGCGCGCGACGCTCGAACAGCGCCTGAAGGAAATCGAGACGAACAACGCGGCGAAGCTCGAGGAGATGCGGCGCACCGTCGACGAGAAACTGCACGCGACGCTCGAGCAGCGGCTCGGCGAGTCGTTCAAGCTGGTCTCCGACCGGCTCGAGCAGGTGCATCGCGGGCTCGGCGAAATGCAGACGCTCGCGGCCGGCGTGGGCGACCTGAAGAAGGTGCTGACCAACGTGAAGACGCGCGGCACCTGGGGCGAAGTGCAGCTCGAGGCGCTGCTCGAGCAGATGCTGACGCCCGACCAGTACGCGAAGAACGTCGCGACCGTGCCGAAGAGCAGCGAGCGGGTCGAGTTCGCGATCAGGTTGCCGGGGCGCGACGCCGGCGCGAACGACGCGCCGCCGGTCTGGCTGCCGATCGACGCGAAATTCCCGCGCGAGGACTACGAGCGGCTGATCGACGCGCAGGAGCGGGCCGACGCGGCCGCGGTCGACGAGGCGGCGCGCGCGCTCGAGGCGCGCGTGAAGGCGGAAGCGCGCACGATCGCCGAGAAGTACGTCGCGCCGCCGCACACGACCGATTTCGCGCTGCTGTTCCTGCCGACCGAAGGGCTGTATGCGGAGATCCTGCGCCGCCCGGGGCTGACCGACCTGCTGCAGCGCGATTACCGCGTGACGGTGGCGGGCCCGACGACGCTCACCGCATTGCTGAACAGCTTGCAGATGGGTTTCCGGACGCTCGCGATCGAGAAGCGTTCGAGCGAGGTGTGGCAGGTGCTCGGCGCGGTGAAGACGGAATTCGGCAAGTTCGGCGACGTGCTCGCGCGCACGAAGTCGCAGCTGGAGACGGTCACCCGTTCGATCGAGGCGGCCGAGCAGCGCACGCGCGTGATGAATCGCAAGCTCAAGCAGGTGGAGGCGCTGCCGGGCGATACGGCGGCCGGTCTGCTGGGCGCGGACGGCGTCGATCCCGACGACGCGTGACCGGCGTCGGCCACGCGAGCCGTCATTGAAACGACAATGGGCGCGATGAGCGCCCATTTCTTTTGACGGCTGCGGCGGAGGCGGCCGGGTTCAGCGCCCGGCGAGCGTGTCCAGGGCGTCGCCGGTCACGCGCACGATGCGCCAGTCCGGCAACACGGTCGCGCCCATCTTCTCGTAGAAATCGATCGCGCGCCGGTTCCAGTCGAGCACCGACCATTCGAAGCGTGCGCAGCGGCGCTCGACGGCGAGCGCGGCAAGCTGCCGGAGCATCGCGGTGCCGAGGCCCGTGCCGCGCTGCGACGGCTGCACGTAGAGATCCTCGAGATACAGGCCGCGGCGGCCCACGAACGTCGAATAGTTGTGGAAGAACAGCGCATACGCGACGAGGACGCCGTCGCGTTCGGCGACGAGCGCTTCGGCCGCCGGGTGCGCGCTGAACAGCGCGTCGGCCAGATCGTGCTCGGTGGCGACGAACAGGTGCGTGAGCTGCTCGAACTCCGCCAGCTCGCGCATCAGCGCGAGGATCGCGCCGACGTCCCGCGCCTCGGCCGCGCGGATCAGCGGGCTGCCGCTCACGCTTCCTCCGGCGGGTCGGACAGCACGATCTCGATGCCGCCGAAGCGCGACGCAACCCAGTTGTATGCATGGCAGGCGATCCACAGCAGCACGAAGCCGACCACCGCGTTCAGCAGCAGCGCGCTCAGGATCGTGCTCAATTCGACCATTCCGAAGCGGACGTACGCGACGAGAATGCCGAGCAGGACGATCGGCACGCTGAACGTCAGGTAGACGAGGATCAGCGCCTTGGCGGTCTGTCCCGCGGCGATCGACAAAATTTGTTTCTTCATGTGTGGATAGCCCCCGTAGTGATACCGATAAATGGAATTCAGATCAGGCCGTCGAACGGCAGGATGTCGACCGGCGCGCCGGCGTCGACCGCGCCCGCGTCGTGGCCGAGAACGATGAAGCAGTTGGCGGCCGCGAGCCCGCTCAGCGATGCGGAGCTCTGCGAGCCGGCCGGTGCGACATGCCAGCCGCCGTCGGCGGCGCGCGTGGCGATGCCGCGCAGGTATTCGGCGCGGCCCGGCCGCTTCTTCAGCGGCTGTGTGCTGAGCGCGGTGTACAGCGCGGGCGGCGGCGTCTGCGCACCGGCCATCGCAAGCAGCGCAGGGCGGACGATCGCATGGAACGTCACCGCGGCTGCCACCGGGTTGCCGGGCAGTCCGAAGAACAGCGCGCCGCGTTCACCGGCGGACGATGGCGCGAGGCTCCCGCACGCGAGCGGCCTGCCGGGACGCAGCGCGAGACTCGCGAACGTGACGTCGCCGAGCCGCGCCATCACGTCGCGCGTGAAATCGGCCTCGCCGACCGATACGCCGCCCGACGTGATCACCGCATCCGCGTGCGCGGCGACCGCGTCGCGCAGCGCCGCTTCGAGCGCGGCCGGATCGTCGCGGACGATGCCGAGATCGAGCGGTTCGGCGTTCAATCGAGCGAGCATCGCGACGAGCATCCCGCGATTGCTGTCGTACAGCGTGCCGCGGTCGAGCGGCGTGCCCGGCGCGCGCAATTCGTCGCCGGTCGAGAACACGGCGACGCGCAGGCGGCGGCGCACGGTCACGTCGGCGTGGCCGAACGACGCGAGCAGGCCGAGGTCGGCCGGGCGCAGGATGCGGCCCGCGGCGAGCGCGCAGGCGCCGCGCGCGAGATCCTCGCCGGCCTTGCGGCAGTTCGCGCCGCGTGATGCGTCGCGCGCGACGAACCGGATCGCGCCGTCCAGGGCGGTCACCCGCTCCTGCGGGACCACGGTGTCGCATCCGGCCGGCAGCGGCGCGCCCGTCATGATGCGGATGCAGCCGCGCGCGGGCACGGCGCCGTCGAACGGGTGGCCGGCGAACGCCGCGCCCGCGATCGCGAGCGTCACGTCGCCGTCCGGCGATGCGTGCGCACATTCGTCGCCGTCGAACGCATAGCCGTCCATCGCCGAATTGTCGTACGCGGGGATGTCGAACGGCGCCGTCACGTCGGCCGCGAGCACGCGGTCGAGCGCGTCGCGCAACGGCACCGTGTCGCACGCGTCGACCGGCGCCGCGCAGCGGCACGCGAGCGCCTGCGCGTCGGCGAGCGACAGCGGCACATCGTGGTCGGCTGCGGATCGGGAAGCTGGCGAGGATGGCGTGGTCATGAGTCGGGCTGCGCCGCGAGGCGTATCGGGTTGGTGGCCGGGGTTCGTGGCCGGCTGGGCGATGGCGGCGCGTAAGCGCGGGATCGCAGGCGGCGGGCGGCGCGCGGGAACCGGGCCGGCGCCGTCAGCGACGGGCGAGCGCGGCGAGTTCCTGCCAGGAGTTGGCATTGTAAAACGCACGCTCGTCATGAAACTCGACTTCGACCGTCTTGTGGCGCGCGTACCACGCACGCACCTTGCGGTCGCCGGCGTCGAGCCGCGCCGCGAGATCGTCGGCCAGCGACGTGCGCAGCAGCGCGAACGTCGGCTGCGGAGCGCGCTGGCACTGCGCGTCGACCGTGACTGCCATGGCAATGTCGGCTTGCTGCGCGTCGAGCGCCGCATGGAGCCGCGCGACCAGATCCTCGGGCAGGAACGGCGAGTCGCACGGCGCGCAGGCAACGAGCGGTGCGCGCGCGGCGCGCATGCCGGCGAGCAGGCCCGCGAGCGGGCCGGGGAAGTCGTGCGTCGCGTCGGGCACCACGTGCGCGCCGAACGGCGCGCCCAGTTCCGCATAGCGCTCCGGATGGCGGTTCGCGCTGATCAGCGTTTCGTCGACCTGCGGTGCGAGCCGGCGCAGCACGTGCAGCGCGAGCGGCGTGCCGTCCAGCAGTTGCAGGCCCTTGTCGACGCCATCCATGCGCGTCGCGCGGCCGCCCGCGAGCAGCAGGCCGGCGATCGACGGGAGCGGGGCAGCGGCCATCGCGCGTCAGCCGCCGATGTACGACATTTCGACGCGCTTGCCCGCGCGGTCGGCCGCCGTGTCGGCCATTGCGCTGCCGCGCAGTTGCGAGTAGCGGTCGGTGCGGGCCTGCCAGATGCGCGCGATCGCGGTGGCGATCTCGGCGTCGCTCGCGCCGTTGCGCACCAGCGCGCGCAGGTCGTGGCCGGCCGTCGCGAACAGGCACAGGTACAGCTTGCCTTCGGTCGACAGGCGCGCGCGCGTACAGTCGCCGCAGAACGCCTGCGTGACGCTGGAGATCACGCCGATCTCGCCGCCGCCGTCCGCGTAGCCCCAGCGCTGCGCGGTCTCGGCCGCGGTGTGGGCCTCGAGCGGCACGAGCGGGAAATGCTCGGCGATGCGCGCGACGACGTCGGCGGACGGCAGCACCTCGGTCATGTTCCAGCCGTTCGACGTGCCGACGTCCATGTATTCGATGAAGCGCAGCACGACGCCGGTGCCGCGGAAGCGCGCCGCCATCGGCAGGATCTCGCTGTCGTTGGTGCCGCGCTTCACGACCATGTTGACCTTGACCGGCTCGAGGCCGGCGGCCTGCGCGGCGAAGATGCCGTCGAGCACGTCGGCGCTCGCGAAGTCGGCGTCGTTCATGCGCCGGAACAGCGTGTCGTCGAGCGCGTCGAGGCTGACCGTCACGCGCTTGAGCCCGGCGTCCTTCAGCACGCGCGCCTTGCGGGCGAGCAGCGAGCCGTTGGTGGTCAGCGTCAGGTCGAGCGGGCGGCCGTCGTGGGTCGTCAGGCGCGCGAGGCGCTCGATCAGGAATTCGAGGTTCTTGCGCAGCAGCGGCTCGCCGCCCGTGATGCGGATCTTCTCGACGCCGTGCGCGACGAACAGCCGCGCGATCCGCTCGATTTCCTCGAGCGTCAGCAGCGCGCTATGCGGCAGGAACGGGTAATCCTTGTCGAACACCGCGCGCGGCATGCAGTACACGCAGCGGAAGTTGCAGCGATCCGTCACCGAGATGCGCAGGTCGCGCAGCGGACGCGCAAGCGTGTCGTGCAGCAGGCCATCCGGGGTGTGCGCGGCGCCGGAGACATCCGGCAACCCGCTGACGTCGGCGAGGGGAATGATGCGTCGGGACATGTTGAAAGCGGTACGAGCCAGACCTCTATTCTAGCCGCAAGCGCCGGGGCGGGCTGCGGGCGGAAAACCCGCAGCCCGGACGTAAAAAAGCCCGCCGAAGCGGGCTTTCGTGACGGCGGACGCGATCAGTGATGCGTCGTTTCCACCTGCTGCATCGGCGTCGTGTCGACCGGCGGCAGCGCCTTGCGCTCACGCGGCACGCGAGCCTGCCGCGGGAGCTGCGCGGCGGCGTCCTGGGCGGCGCGGAACTTGTCGGCGTCCGTGCTCACCCAGACGAGCCCGGCTTGCGTCAGCACCGTCTCCAGGCTGGCCGAGGCGGGCGCGGCAGCAGCCGGTTGCGCCTGCTCGACGACCGGGGCGGCCACGGCAGCTTCGGCCGGCGCCGCTTCGACGCGAACCGGTTCGGCTGCCACTGCCGGGGCGGCTTCGATAGTCGCGACCGGGGCGGCTTCGGCGACCGGCGCGGGTTGCGGCGCTGCGACGGCCGCAGGCGCTTCCGGCACTTCCAGCGCATCGTTCGGCGAGACCGCGACCGGGGCGGGGCCGGCTTCGGCCGCTGCGACCGGCGCAGCAGTTTCAACCGGTTGCGCCGCAACGGCGGGTTCGACCGCGGCGACGGCCGGTGCGGGCTCGACGCGAGCCGGCTCCGGCTGCGTGTCGGCAGCGGCAGGCTCTGCGTGCGCGACCGCTTCCGCAACGACGGCGCCGGCTGCCGCGACAGCCGCCACGACTGCCGGTGCTGCCGCGTGCGGCGCCTCGGCGACCGGCGCTGCGTGCGCCACGGGCTCCGCTGCCGGTGCGACAGCGGCTTCGCCTTCGGCGTCTTCCGCTGCGTGGGCGACGATCGTGCCGTCTTCCTCGCGCTCACGACGACCGCCGCGGCGGCCGCGACGGCGGCGGCGGCGTTCCTCGCCGTCACGCGCGCCGGCTTCGGCGTCGGCCGTCACCTCGGCGCCCGGCAGGGCGGCGGCATCGGCCTTGTCGGCTTCGAGTTCCGGATGGCTTTCGCCGCGGGTGACCGTTTCGAGCGTGGCCGCATGCTGGGTCGGCTTGCGGCGCTCGCCGCGCTCGCGACGTTCGCCGCGTTCCTGGCGCTCGCCGCGACCGGCTGCCTCGACGGCTTCCGGCTGCTCGACGCGCTCGCGCGGCTCGCGGCTTTCACGCGGCTCGCGGGTTTCGCGACCCTCGCGGCCCTCGCGGCCCTCGCGCGGCTCGCGTTGGCCACGGCCCTCGCGACCTTCACGCGGCTCGCGTGCTTCGCGCGCTTCCTTGCCTTCGCGTTCCGGACGCTGCGGCTGGCCGCCACGGCCAGCTGCGGCCTGGTCGCGACCGCCTTGCGGCTGCTGGGCGCCGCCGCGGCGGTTGCGATTGCGATCGCCGCCGCGTTCGCCGCGCTGCTCGGACTTCTCGGTGCGCTCGCGGGCCGGGCGGGCGGCCTGCTCCTTCACGGGGGCCGGAGCCGGAGCCGGCGCGGATGCCGGCTGCATGCCGAACAGGCCCTTCAGCCAGCCGATGATGCCGCCGCTTGCAGCGGCGACCGGGGCGGGCGCGGGCGTCGGCTCGGCCGGACGCTGCGGCGCCGGGCTCGGCGCCGGACGCTCGGGCGTGATGCCCTTGACCGCGGCTTCCTGCTTCGGCTTCACTTCGGCGGCGCGCTTGCTGTAGCCGGTTTCCGATTCCAGCTCGCGGGCGGCTTCCTCGGCCATCTTCCACGATGCGCGCGGATCGTCGAGGCGTGCGTCGTCGTGACGCAGGCGCTCGAGCTTGTAGTGCGGCGTATCGAGGTGCTTGTTCGGGATCAGCACGATGCCGACCTTGAAGCGCGACTCGATCTTGTTGATTTCCTGGCGCTTTTCGTTGAGCAGGAAGGCGGTCACCTCGACCGGCACCTGGCAGTGGATCGCCGCGGTGTTTTCCTTCATGGCTTCTTCCTGAATGATCCGCAGGACTTGCAGCGCGGACGATTCGGTGTCGCGGATATGGCCGGTGCCGTTGCAGCGCGGGCAGGTCACATGGCTGCCTTCGGACAGCGCCGGGCGCAGCCGCTGGCGCGACAGCTCCATCAGGCCGAAGCGCGAGATCTTGCCCATCTGCACGCGGGCGCGGTCATGCTTGAGCGCGTCCTTCAGGCGCTGCTCGACCTCGCGCTGGCTCTTGGCCGATTCCATGTCGATGAAATCGATCACGATCAGGCCGCCGAGGTCGCGCAGTCGCAGCTGGCGGGCGACTTCGTCGGCCGCCTCGAGGTTGGTGCGGGTCGCCGTTTCCTCGATGTCCGCGCCCTTGGTCGCGCGCGCCGAGTTCACGTCGATCGCGACGAGCGCCTCGGTGTGGTCGATCACGATCGCGCCGCCCGACGGCAGCGGCACCGTGCGCGAATACGCGGTCTCGATCTGGTGCTCGATCTGGAAGCGCGAGAAGAGGGGCACGTCGTCGTGGTAGCGCTTCACCTTCGACACGTTGTCCGGCATCACGATGTCCATGAATGCACGGGCCTGATCGTGGATTTCGGTCGTGTCAATCAGGATTTCGCCGATGTCCGGCTGGAAATAGTCCCGGATCGCGCGGATCACGAGGCTCGATTCCAGGTAGATCAGCATCGGCTCGCCCGAGCGGCCGCTCTGCGATGCGGCTTCGATCGCGCGCCACAGCTGCAGCAGGTAGTTCAGGTCCCACTGCAGTTCCTCGGCGCTGCGGCCGATGCCCGCGGTACGGGCGATCATGCTCATGCCGTCCGGAATCTGCAGCTGCGCCATCGTTTCGCGCAGTTCCTGGCGCTCGTCGCCCTCGATGCGGCGCGACACGCCGCCGCCGCGCGGGTTGTTCGGCATCAGCACGAGGTAGCGGCCGGCGAGCGAGATGAACGTCGTGAGCGCCGCGCCCTTGTTGCCGCGCTCTTCCTTCTCGACCTGGACGATCAGCTCCTGGCCTTCGCGCAGCGCATCCTGGATGCGCGCGGAGCGCATGTCGACGCCTTCCTTGAAGTACTGGCGGGCGACTTCCTTGAACGGCAGGAAGCCGTGGCGGTCTTCGCCGTAGTTGACGAAGCAGGCTTCGAGCGACGGCTCGATGCGGGTGATGATGCCTTTGTAGATATTGCCTTTGCGTTGTTCGCGTCCGGCGGTTTCGATATCGATGTCGATGAGTTTTTGCCCATCGACGATGGCGACGCGCAGTTCTTCCTGCTGCGTCGCGTTGAACAACATGCGTTTCATGAACGACTCCAGGCGGCTCTGCTGCCGGCGCCTCGCGGTTGTCAGCCGCAAGGGCGGGAACGACGACAGGCCGCGCCTTGTTGTGTTGTCACAAGCACGCTGGAGCGGGATCGATGGCGGGGAGAATTGCCTGAAGAGGCGCTTGGGTCCCGAACGACGGGGCCGGCGGCCATAGGGCACCTGCGAATACGGCTTCAAAGCACGGCGTCGACACTCCGCACGCTGCACAAGCGCGCTAAGCCTCAGACCGGGCACTGCCGCGGGCGCGCACAAAAAGTCGCGCGCGCCGACGGGCGGCAGATGCTGCGGCTTGGGCCGCAGCGGGGAGTATCGAATCCAGCCCGACTTTCCCGCCTGGGGTGTTCTTCCTTGGTTTGACGTCGCCAGTCCCCGCACGCTTCGCGGGGCCAAATCGGGCGCAACGCCGTTTTTCGCAACCGGCAGCCGGGTCGGACGCGTCGCGCCGCCCGGCTGCCAATTAAATTCTTTTCAACCAACTTTCCGTTACCGCGGCGCCTTGCCGACCGAATCCGCCTGTGGGCGTGATCCCTGCCGGCGGCCGGCGCCGTGCGTGCAACTTGCTGCTTCTCTTTGTTCGGGGCGAGCAGCCAGCCCCCGGCGCAAGTAAAATGACGGTTTGCGCTTGCGCCTTGCCCAATCCGTCCGGGTTGGCCGATCAGGCCGCCCGCTACGTCAGGCTGGGCAAAATTATATTCAGTATGAATGAGTTAGGCAAAATATCCCAGAATTCGGTCGCAAGCGGCCAGGTCTCGATGGTCGAGATCGACGAAAGTTCCGCCGGTCAGCGGATCGACAATTTCCTGTTGCGCGTCTGCAAAGGCGTGCCGAAAAGCCATATCTACCGGATCTTGCGCAGCGGGGAAGTCCGTGTAAACAAGGGTCGGGTCGACGCGCAGTATCGGCTCGCGTGCGGCGATATCGTGCGGGTGCCGCCGGTGCGGATGGCCGCGGCCGACCTTGCGCGCGCCGACACGCCGGTCGTGCCGCCCGCGCATTTCGACGTGCTGTTCGAAGACGACGCCATGCTCGTGATCAACAAGCCGGCCGGTGTCGCGGTGCACGGCGGCAGCGGCGTCGCGTTCGGCGTGATCGAGCAGTTGCGCCAGGCGCGCCCGCGGGCGAAATTCCTCGAGCTCGTGCATCGTCTCGACCGCGAGACGTCCGGCGTCCTGATGCTCGCGAAGAAGCGTGCCGCGCTCGTCGGCCTGCACGAGATGATCCGCGAGAACCGGATGGACAAGCGCTATTTCGCGTGCGTGCACGGCGAGTGGCAGTCCGACTGGGGCCGCCGCCGCGCGGTGAAGGCGCCGCTGTTCAAGTACACGACCGCGGAAGGGGAGCGCCGGGTGCGCGTGCAGGACGACGGCCTGCCGTCGCACACCGTGTTCAATCTCGTCGAGCGCTGGCCCGACTATGCGCTCGTCGAAGCGGAACTCAAAACGGGTCGGACCCATCAGATTCGCGTGCACCTCGCGCATCTCGGCCTGCCGATCGCCGGCGACGCCAAGTATGGCGATTTCGCACTGAACAAGGCGCTGTCGCGCGCGAACGCGCAGCCGTCGCTGAAGCGCATGTTCCTGCATGCGCACCGGCTGCGGCTCGCGCATCCGCTGACCGGCGAGGCGTTGCAGTTCGACGCGCCGCTGCCGGACGAATGCCGGCGCTTCCTCGACCAACTGAGCGCATTGCGCGATACCGCTTGAACCGCATGGCACGACAGCAATTTGACCTGATCGTCTTCGACTGGGACGGCACGCTGATGGATTCGACGGCGCACATCGCCTTCAGCATCCAGGCGGCATGCCGCGATCTCGGCTTGCCCGCGCCGTCCGACGAGGCGGCCCGCTACGTGATCGGCCTCGGCCTGCGCGACGCGCTGCAGATCACGGCGCCGACCCTCGATCCGTCCGACTATCCGCGGCTCGCCGAGCGCTACCGCTATCACTACCTGATCAAGGACCAGCGCATCGAGCTGTTCGCCGGCGTGCGCGAACTGCTCGCGGAGCTGCGCGACACCGGCTACCTGCTGGCGGTCGCGACCGGCAAGGGCCGGGTCGGGCTGAACCGCGCGCTCGACCAGGCGAAGCTGACGAGCCTGTTCGACGCGACGCGCTGCGCGGACGAGACGTTCTCGAAGCCGCATCCGGCGATGCTTCAGGAACTGTGCCGGGAACTGGGGCAGGATCTGGCGCGCACCGTGATGATCGGCGACACGACCCACGACCTGCAGATGGCGGCCAGCGCGGGCGCGGCCGGCATCGGCGTCGCGTACGGCGCGCATTCGGCCGACGCGCTCGCCGCGCTGGCGCCGCGCTTCGTCGCGCCGGACGTCGAGGCGCTGGCCGGCTGGCTGCGCGAGTTCGCATGAGCGCCGCCGTCCCCGCTCCGGACGCGGTGCGCGTCTGCGCGTCGGACGCGCTGGCCGACGGCGGCGCCGGCGTGCGCGTCGACGCGACGCTGCGCGGCGAGCAGGCCGTCGTGTTCTTCGTGCGTTACGACGGCCGCGCGTACGGCTACCTGAACCGCTGCGCGCACGTGCCGATGGAGCTCGACTGGGCCGAGGGCCAGTTCTTCGAATCGTCGGGCTTATACTTGATGTGCGCGACGCATGGCGCGATCTATGCGCCGGACACCGGCAAATGCGTCGGCGGCCCGTGCCGCGGCGGCCGCCTGCGGCCGGTCGAGGTCGACGAGCGGGACACGCCCGACGGCCGCGCGGTATTCTGGGTGCCCGACGCCGATTTGCGTCCCGCCACGACTGACTAAAGACAACCACGCATGGCCGACCAACCGACGACCCCTCCTGATTCCTCCTCCCGTGCCGACGGCCGCGAACCGAACTGGGAGCGCGCGGCGCTCGAGCGGATCGCGCTCGCGGCGGTGAAGGAGCAGCGCGCGGCGCGGCGGTGGAAGATCTTCTTCCGCTTCGCGTTCCTCGGCGTGTTCCTGCTGCTTGCGTTCGCGCTGATCGATTTCTCGAGCGATGCGAAGTTCTCGACGAGCGGCCGGCACACGGCTGTCGTGACGATCGACGGCGAGATCGCGGCCGGCGTCAACGCGAACGCCGACGACATCAACACGGCGCTCAACGCCGCATTCGACGACGACGGCACGGCCGGCGTCGTGCTGCAGATCAACAGCCCGGGCGGCAGCCCGGTGCAGGCGGGCATGGTCTACGACGAGATCAAGCGCCTGCGCGCGAAATACCCGAGCAAGCCGCTGTACGTGGTCGTGACCGACATGTGCGCGTCGGGCGGCTATTACATCGCGGCGGCGGCTGACCGGATCTACGTCGACAAGGCGAGCATCGTCGGCTCGATCGGCGTGCTGATGGACGGTTTCGGCTTCACCGGCCTGATGGACAAGCTCGGCATCCAGCGGCGCCTGCATACGTCGGGCGAGAACAAGGGCTTCTACGATCCGTTCTCGCCGGAAACCCAGAAGATGGACGCGCATGCGCAGGCGCTGCTCGATCAGGTGCACGCGCAGTTCATCAAGGCGGTGAAGGATGGGCGCGGCGCGCGCCTGCACGAGACGCCGGACATGTTCTCGGGCCTGTTCTGGACCGGCGAGAAGGGCGTCGAGCTCGGGCTCGCGGACGGCTTCGGCACGACCGACTCGGTCGCGCGCGACGTGCTGAAGGCGCCCGACCTCGTCGACTACACGGTGAAGGAAAGCCTGACGAACCGCGTCGCGCGCAAGTTCGGCGCAGCGGTCGGCAATGCCGCGATGAAGGCGCTGGCCGCGGGCGCGCAGCTCAGCCTGCGCTAGGGTCGGTTCCCGCGCCGGGCGGCGCCCGGCGCTCCGGCGCGACCATGCGCCACCCGCCCGGGGCGGGTTCCGCCATCAGTTCGCCAGCAACAGGAAGATCGCAGGGCGCTTGTGCAGATCGGGCACCGGCGCCTTTTTCCATTCCGCCACGGTGCGGCTCGCGATGGTCTCGGTCGCGAGCGTCAGGTCGGCCGCGACGCAGATCAGCGTCGACGGCGCGCAGGTCGCGACGAGCGTGTCGAGCATCGCATGATTGCGGTACGGCGTCTCGATGAAGATCTGCGTCTGGCGCGCCTTGCGCGACAGCTGCTCGAGCTCGCGCAGCCGCTTCGCGCGCGCGCCCGCGTCGACCGGCAGGTAGCCGTTGAACGCGAAGCTCTGGCCGTTCAGGCCGGACGCCATCAGCGCCAGCAGGATCGAGCTCGGCCCGACGAGCGGCACGACCTTCACGCCGCGCTCGTGCGCGCGACGCACCAGCAGCGCACCCGGGTCGGCGACGGCCGGGCAGCCGGCCTCGGACACGAGCCCGGCGTCCGCGCCGGCCAGCACCGGCGCGAGCAGCCGGTCGATCTCGCCGGCCGGCGTGTTGACGTTCAGCTCACGGATCTGGATTTCCTGGATCGGCCGCGTCGTGCCGATCTTCTTCAGGAATGCACGCGTGGTTTTCGCGTTTTCGCCGATGTAGTAGCCGAGTGCGCCGGCTTGCGCCTGCACGGCGGCGGGCAGCACGGCGGCCAGCATCGATGCGTCGCCGTCGCCGAGGGTGTTCGGCACCAGGTAGAGCGTGCCGGCCGTCATGCGCGGCCTCCGCGGGTGGCGAACAGCGGGTAGTGCGCGGCGCGCAGCATCCGCGTCAGCGCGATCAGCGGCAGCCCGACGAGCGCGGTCGGATCGTCCGAGTCGATCGCGTCGAGCAGCGCGATGCCGAGCCCCTCGGATTTCGCGCTGCCGGCGACGTCATAGGGCGTCTCCGCCCGCAGGTAGGCGTCGAGTTCGGCCTCGGGCAGCGTGCGGAAGCGCACGCGCGTGACGACGTCCTCATCCTGCGATTCGCCGGTGCGGCTGTCGTACAGGCTGAGCGCGCTGTGGAACTCGACCTCGCGGCCCTGCATCGCGACGAGCTGCGCGAGCGCACGCTCGTGCGTGCCGGGCTTGCCGATCTGCAGGCCGTCGAAGGTCGCGACCTGATCGGAGCCGATCACGAGCACGCCGTCCGGCGCATCGATCGCGGCGGCAACCGCGCGCGCCTTCGCGCCGGCGAGGCGCAGCGCGGTCGCGGCGGGCGTCTCGCCGGGCAGCGGGGTTTCATCGAGGTCGGGCGACATGACGTCGAACGGCACGCCAAGCCGCTCGAGCAGCGCGCGGCGGTAGCGGGAACTGGAGGCGAGAATCAGCCGCGGCGAGCGGCAAAAGGTGTCCGGCATGGTCGGTTGGGTGATGAGTCGTCGGGGCGCGACGCGACGGCGCGCGCGGGCGTAAGCTTAAGTGATTGACCGGAAAAGGTAAAACGGGTATGCTTTCCCGCTTTTCATCGGCAGGCTCCTGGTTGGGCGTCTGCCGGGTCTTCGGAAGTTCACGGCGCACGGCCGGATCGATACGCAGGAGCGCACATGAGCACCTCTTCTGGCAAACCTGCGGTTTCGCTCGATCCGCATGCGGTCGACCTGTTCGAATTCGCCCGCAGCGGGCGGCAGGCGGCCGGCGCGGTGCACCTTTCGCAGCTGCCGCGCATGTTAAACGAAGTGCCGGCGGACGCGCCAGATCGCGACACGGTCTTCACCTGGCAGGCGGAAGGGTTCACCCAGAACGAGCTGCAGGACGATGGCGCCGAGGGGCAGCAGCCGTATCTGCGCCTTGCGCTGCACGGCCATGCGTGGCTCACGTGCCAGCGCTGCATGAGTCCGTGCGATCAGGCGTTCGACGTCGACATGACGTACCGGGTCGTCGCGACCGAAGAAGAAGCTGAAGAATTTCCGCTCGACGACGATGAAGCCGATGTGATCGTGGGCTCCCGCCAGTTCGATCTCGTCGACTTGATCGAGGAGGAGTTGCTGCTTTCGCTGCCGCTCGTGCCCAAGCACGAGGTTTGCCCGGCGGTTCACGAAAGCCTCGTGTCGGGTGCGAGCGGTCCCTCGGATGAATCGGGCGAAGCGTCCGAAGAAGACGGGGACGAAGGCAAACAGCCGAATCCGTTTGCAGCGCTCGAAGCGCTGAAGAAGGGCGGGGACGGCAACAAGAAACACTGAGCAGTGTGGCGCGGGAAGGCGTAGGGCCGTGGGCCAGGGTAGTCAAGCGCCGGATCGGGCTGTGTTAGAATCCGGAAAATTTTTAGGAGTTAGTCATGGCAGTCCAGCAAAACAAGAAGTCGCCGTCGAAGCGCGGCATGCATCGTTCGCACGATTTCCTGACGGCAACGCCGCTGGCAGTCGAGCCGAGCACGGGTGAAGTGCACCTGCGCCACCACATCAGCCCGAACGGCTACTATCGCGGCAAGAAAGTCGTCAAGACGAAGAACGACTAAGCGTCATGTCGCGCGTGCTGCGATCGCCGTTCGCGTGACCACTGGTTCGCTTGACACTTTCCTGGCTCAACAAAAAGGCGGCATTCAACTGCCGCTTTTTTGTGCCTGAAATTCGTCGCATTCCATGACAGTAAAGCTCACAATCGATTGCATGGGAGGCGACCACGGCCCGTCCGTGACCGTTCCCGCGGCAGTCAAGTTCGTTCGCGCGCACCCCGATGCGCACCTGATGCTCGTCGGCATCGAGAGTGCGATCCGTGCGCAGCTCAAGAAGTGCAAGGCGCTCGATGACCCTGCGCTGACCGTCGTGCCCGCCACCGAAGTCGTGGCGATGGACGATCCGGTCGAAGTGGCGTTGCGCAAGAAGAAGGATTCTTCGATGCGCGTCGCCCTCAACCAAGTCAAGGAAGGCCAGGCTCAGGCCTGCATCTCCGCCGGCAACACCGGCGCGCTGATGGCCGTTTCCCGTTACGTGCTCAAGACGCTGCCCGGCATCGAGCGGCCCGCGATCGCGTTCGCGTTGCCGAACCCGACCGGCTACACGATGATGCTGGACCTCGGTGCGAACGTCGATTGCGAACCGCAGCACCTGCTGCAGTTCGCGGAGATGGGGCACGCGCTCGTGGCGGCGCTCGAGGGCAAGGAGCGGCCGACCATCGGCCTGCTGAACATCGGCGAGGAAGTCATCAAGGGCAACGAGACGATCAAGCGCGCGGGCGAACTGCTGCGCGCCAGCACGCTCAATTTCCGCGGCAACGTCGAGGGCAACGACATCTACAAGGGCACGGTCGACGTGATCGTCTGCGACGGCTTCGTCGGCAACGTCGCGCTGAAGACGTCCGAAGGCCTCGCGCAGATGCTGTCCGACATCATCCGCGAGGAATTCGGCCGCTCGCTGCTGTCGAAGCTGATGGCCGTGCTCGCGCTGCCGGTGCTGCTGCGCTTCAAGAAGCGCGTCGACCACCGCCAGTACAACGGCGCGGCGCTGCTGGGCCTGAAGAGCCTCGTGATCAAGAGCCACGGCTCCGCGGACGCCTACGCGTTTGAGTGGGCGATCAAACGCGGGTATGATGCCGTCAAAAATGGCGTCCTGGAGCGCCTTGCGCGCGCGATGGCGGATAATTCCGGATCGCTCGGCGACGCCGGGCATGACGCGAGCGGCGCAGGCCAGGCGAGTCCCGCCGCAGGCCAGCACGCCGAGCCTTCCGCTGCGCTATCCTCTAAAGCATAAATGGCCCAATCGACTCTCTATTCCCGCGTGCTCGGCACGGGCAGCTTCCTGCCGCCCGACCGCGTCACGAACCAGCAGCTGGCCGATCGTCTCGCGAAGGACGGCATCGAGACGAGCGACGAGTGGATTGTTGCGCGCACGGGCATCCATGCGCGCCATTTCGCCGCACCGGACGTCGCGACGAGCGACCTCGCGCTTGAAGCGTCGCGGCGCGCGATCGAGGCGGCCGATATCGATCCGCAGTCGATCGATCTGATCATCGTCGCGACTTCGACCCCCGATTTCGTGTTCCCGAGCACCGCTTGCCTGCTGCAGAGCAAGCTCGGCATCAAGAACGGCGGCGCCGCGTTCGACGTGCAGGCCGTGTGTTCCGGCTTCGCGTACGCGGTCGCGACGGCCGACAGCTTCATCCGCAGCGGCCAGCACCGCACGGCGCTCGTCGTCGGCGCGGAGACGTTCTCGCGCATCCTCGACTTCAAGGACCGCACGACCTGCGTGCTGTTCGGCGACGGCGCGGGCGCGGTGATCCTGTCCGCATCCGAAGAGCCGGGCGTGCTCGGCAGCGCGCTGCACGCGGACGGCAGCTACGCGGAGATTCTCTGCGTGCCCGGCCACGTCAACGGCGGCGTGGTCGCCGGCAACGCGTTCCTTCACATGGATGGCCAGGCCGTGTTCAAGCTCGCGGTCAACGTGCTCGAGAAGGTCGCGATCGAGGCGCTCGCCAAGGCGAACCTCGCGCCCGAGCAGGTCGACTGGCTGATTCCGCACCAGGCCAACATCCGCATCATGACGAGCACCTGCCGCAAGCTGGGCCTGCCGCAGGAGCGCATGGTCGTGACGGTCGGCGAACACGGCAACACGTCGGCCGCGTCGATTCCGCTCGCGCTCGATGCCGCGGTGCGCGACGGTCGCATCAAGCGCGGTCAGCACGTGCTGATCGAGGGCGTCGGCGGCGGCTTCACGTGGGGCGCGTCGGTGTTCCGCTTCTGATCCGTCACACGCGACTGCTGCGCGTGCCCGCTGCGCGCGCTCCCATCCGGCGCGCCGTTCGCGCGCGCCGTCCGAATCGATTCAATTGGGGACGATATGAAATTTGCGTTCGTTTTTCCGGGGCAGGGCTCGCAGTCGGTCGGCATGCTCAATGCATTCGCCGATCTGGCTGTCGTGCGCGAAACGCTCCAGGAAGCGTCCGACGCGCTCAACCAGGATCTCGGCAAGCTGATCGCCGAAGGTCCGGCTGAAGAGCTGAATCTCACCACCAACACCCAGCCCGTGATGCTGACGGCCGCGTACGCGTGCTACCGCGCATGGCAGCAGGCGGGCGGCCCGGCGCCGTCGATCGTCGCCGGCCACAGCCTCGGCGAATACACGGCGCTGGTTGCCGCCGGTGCGATCGCGTTCAAGGACGCGGTGCCGCTCGTGCGCTTCCGCGCGCAGGCGATGCAGACCGCGGTGCCTGTCGGCCAGGGCGGCATGGCGGCGATCCTCGGCCTCGACGACGACACGGTGCGTGCAGTGTGCGCCGAAGCCGCGGAAGCGGGCGTCGTCGAAGCGGTGAACTTCAACGCGCCGGCGCAGGTCGTCATCGCCGGCAACAAGGCGGCCGTCGAGAAGGCCTGCGAGATCGCGAAGGCGAAGGGCGCAAAGCGCGCGCTGCCGCTGCCGGTGTCGGCACCGTTCCACTCGTCGCTGCTGAAGCCGGCATCGGACCAGCTGCGCGACTACCTCGCGACTGTCGACGTGAAAGCGCCGCAGATTCCGGTGGTCAACAATATCGACGTCGCGGTCGTGAGCGATCCGGCCGCGATCAAGGACGCGCTGGTGCGCCAGGCCGCAGGCCCGGTGCGCTGGGTCGAGTGCGTGCGGCACATCGCCGGCATCGGCGTCACGCACGTGATCGAATGCGGTCCGGGCAAGGTGCTCGCGGGCCTCACGAAGCGCATCGACGCCAACCTGACGGGCGCGTCGGTGTTCGATCCGGCGTCGCTCGACGAAGCGCTCAAGCTGGCGACTGCCTGACCCGGCGGCGCCTTTCCACCAGAGACGGATATTCGATCCATGGAAAAGACTCTCGATAAACAGGTTGCGATCGTGACCGGCGCGTCGCGCGGCATCGGCCGGGCGATTGCGCTCGAGCTGGCGCGCCTGGGCGCGACGGTGATCGGCACGGCCACGAGCGAATCGGGCGCGTCCGCCATCACCGCGACCTTCGCGGAAGCGGGCGTCACGGGCCGCGGCGCGGTGCTGAACGTCAACGACGCGGCGGCGGCCGAAGCGCTGATCGACGCGACGGTCAAGGAATTCGGCGCGCTGAACGTGCTCGTCAACAACGCGGGCATCACGCAGGACCAGCTCGCGATGCGCATGAAGGACGAGGACTGGGACGCCGTGATCGACACCAACCTGAAGTCGGTGTTCCGCCTGTCGCGCGCGGTGCTGCGCCCGATGATGAAGGCGCGCGGCGGCCGCATCATCAACATCACGTCGGTGGTCGGCTCGGCCGGCAACCCGGGCCAGGCGAACTACGCGGCCGCGAAGGCCGGCGTCGCGGGCATGACCCGCGCGCTCGCGCGCGAGATCGGCAGCCGCGGCATCACGGTCAACTGCGTGGCGCCGGGCTTCATCGACACCGACATGACGAAGACGCTGCCGGAAGAACAGCAGGCCGCGCTCAAGACCCAGATTCCGCTTGGCCGCCTCGGCAGCCCGGAAGACATCGCCCATGCCGTCGCGTTCCTCGCATCGCCGCAGGCCGGTTACATCACCGGCACGACGCTGCACGTGAACGGCGGCATGTACATGTCGTAAGGATTTTCGTTTACCATCCGCGCCGTATCCGGTTATTGGCGGATCGGCGCTTGATCGACCATCAAGCCAACGCGCGTTTTGGCCGGCAGCAAACCTGATAAAATGCGCGCACTTGTAAATCTGAACTTTCCCTCGGAGGGGTAATGGACAATATCGAACAACGTGTCAAGAAGATCGTCGCTGAGCAGCTGGGCGTCGCAGAAGCCGAGATCAAGAACGAAGCTTCGTTCGTGAACGACCTGGGCGCCGACTCGCTCGACACCGTCGAGCTGGTGATGGCCCTGGAAGACGAGTTCGGCATGGAAATCCCGGACGAAGAAGCCGAGAAGATCACGACGGTTCAGCAAGCGATCGACTACGCTCGCGCAAACGTCAAGGCGTAAGCGCTGTCCGCGCTTTTCGCGACTGTCGCATTTGACGCGCCATCCTGCCGGCATCCTTGCCGGACGGAGTAACAGCCACAGGGCTTGCAGGGCTGGTTCCTGTGGCCGCTGTGGCTTTTGTTTTTGTCATCCAATGGAAAAGAGGTTACCGTGAGCCGCCGTCGTGTTGTCGTTACAGGCCTGGGGCTGATTTCGCCTGTTGGCAATAGTGTTGCCGACGGCTGGGCCAATCTCGTGGCCGGCAAGTCCGGCATCGCCACCGTCACCAAATTCGATTCGTCGAACCTGGCCGTGCATTTCGCAGGCGAGGTGAAGGGTTTCAGCGCCGAGGAGTACATCCCGGCGAAGGAAGCCCGCAGCATGGACACCTTCATTCATTACGGCATTGCCGCCGGCGTGCAGGCGTTCAGGGACAGCGGGCTGGAAGTGACCGAAGCCAATGCGGAACGCATCGGCGTCATGGTCGGCTCCGGCATCGGCGGCCTGCCGATGATCGAGGATACCCATCAGACCTACGTCGATCGAGGTGCGCGCCGGATTTCGCCGTTCTTCGTGCCGGGTTCGATCATCAACATGATCTCGGGCCACCTGAGCATCATGTTCGGCCTGAAGGGCCCGAACCTCGCGGCCGTCACGGCCTGCACGACCGGCCTGCACAGCATCGGTCTCGCCGCGCGCCTGATCCAGGCCGGCGACGCCGACGTGATGGTCGCGGGCGGCGCCGAATCGACGGTGTCGCCGCTCGGCATCGGCGGCTTCGCGGCGGCGCGTGCGCTGTCGACCCGCAACGACGATCCGGCGACCGCGTCCCGTCCGTGGGACAAGGACCGCGACGGCTTCGTGCTGGGCGAGGGCGCAGGCGTGATGGTGCTGGAAGAGTACGAGTCGGCGAAGGCACGCGGCGCGAAGATCTACGCGGAAGTCGCGGGCTTCGGCATGACGGGCGATGCGTACCACATGACCGCGCCGAACATGGACGGCCCGCGCCGCTGCATGGTCGCAGCGCTGCGCGACGCCGGCATGAACCCGGACGAGGTGCAGTACCTGAACGCGCACGGCACGTCGACGCAGCTGGGCGACAAGAACGAATCCGATGCCGTCAAGGCCGCGTTCGGCGACCACGCATACAAGCTCGTCGTCAACTCGACGAAGTCGATGACGGGCCACCTGCTGGGCGGCGCGGGCGGCCTCGAATCGGTGTTCACCGTGCTGGCGCTGCACAACAACGTGTCGCCGCCGACGATCAACATCTTCAACCAGGATCCGGAGTGCGATCTCGATTACTGCGCGAACACCGCACGTGACATGAAGATCGACGTGGCCGTGAAGAACAATTTCGGCTTCGGCGGAACCAACGGCACGCTGGTGTTCAAGCGCGCCTGAGGCGGAATCGCTTGACGAATCCTGTCGGAATCACGGCCGGGTGTCCGCAGCGTTTTGCGCTGCGGGCCTCGGCCGTGTTGTACGTGGTGCTTGCCGTTTTCGTCGCGTCGGCTGCAGTTGCGGTGCACCTGTTCGTCGCGCCGCGCGCCGGCGTCGCGGCCGGGGCGGGTGCGATGGCTGCGACGGCGGCGCTGCTGGCATGCGGCGCGGCCCGTGCTTGCGCGCGACGGTTGCCGGCCGAGGTGCGGATCGATGTGCTCGGCGAGGTTGCGGCATTCGGTCGCGCCGGACAATTGCTCGCGCGCGGCCGCGTGACCGGTTACGCTCACTGGAGCAGCCTGCTGCTCGTGCTGTCGGTCGGGCAGGGCGGGCGCCGCACGCGTCCATTGCTGATTCCGGCCGACGCGCTCGACGCGCCGTCGTTCAGCACGCTGTCCGTGCTGGCGAGAACCGCGACGGCGGCGCGGTCGGCGTGACCGCGCGACCGTTACGCATCGTAACCAGCGGCCGACGCGGGAACGCTACAATAGCCTTCCGCGTTGCATCCCTAGTTAACGGATTTGTCAGGTGAGTGAAAAAGAAATCGATCAGGTTCTGGTCGAGCGCGTACAGAAAGGCGACAAGGCGGCGTTCGAACTCCTGGTCTCCAAATACCACCGCAAGATCATTCGGCTGATCTCGCGCCTTGTGCGGGATCCCGCCGAGGTCGAGGATGTGGCCCAGGACGCGTTCATCAAGGCGTACCGCGCGCTGCCGCAGTTCCGCGGCGAGTCCGCGTTCTACACGTGGTTGTACCGGATTGCCGTGAATACGGCGAAGAACTACCTTGCGACGCAGGGCCGCCGGGCGCCGACCTCGACCGAGGCGGATGCCGAGGAGGCGGAAACTTTCTCCGATGCAGACCAACTAAGGGATATCAACACGCCTGAGTCGATGTTGATGAGCAAGCAGATTGCCGAGACGGTCAATGCTGCAATGGCCGTTCTGCCCGAGGAGCTGCGCCAGGCGATCACGCTGCGCGAGATCGAAGGCCTGAGCTACGAGGAAATCGCGGAAATGATGGGCTGCCCGATCGGGACGGTCCGCTCGCGGATTTTCCGGGCACGCGAGGCAATCGCGGCAAAATTGCGTCCGCTGCTCGATACGCCCGAAGGCAAGCGCTGGTAAGCGCATCGGGCGGACCGGCGCGGTCGGGGTCTAGTTACGATAGAGTCGTGAAGTCACGACGGGGTGTGCAAGATGGGGAGCATCATGGGGTCGGTCAATACGCAGTCGCAGGCGTGCCCGCGCGGCGAACGCCTTTCCGCTCTGGTCGACGGCGAAATGGCCGACGGCCCGGATCACGGGCAGTTTCTGGCTGAGCTCGACCGCGCGGATCGCGCTGCGTGGGCCCACTACCACCTGATCGGCGACGCGCTGCGCTCGGACGAGCTGGCGCTGGCGCCGGCGATGAGCGCGTCGTTCACTGCGCGCCTGTCGGTGCGACTCGAAGCCGAGCCGCACCTGCTCGCGCCGGCTGCCGCGCCGGTTTCCCGCAGGCTGCTGTCGCTGCGCCGGCGCGTCGTGCCGGCCTTCGCGGTTGCCGCGGCCGCCGCGACGCTGACGTGGATCGTCGTCCCGCAGATGCAGACGGCCGGCGCGCCGGGCGCCGTCCAGGTCGCATCGGCCGGTGCGCCGCAGCAGAATGGACTGCAACGCGTGACGGTCGCGCAGGCGCCGTCGCAGCAGGGGCTGCAGGAGGCGAACATCATCCGCGACGCAAGCCTCGACCAATACCTTGAAGCGCATCAGCAATTCGCGCAGCAGCCCGTCGTCACGGGCTCGATGCCGCTGATTCGCGCTGCCGTGACCACGACGACGCCAAGCCAATAACCCGATGCGGACATTGCGGTTGAATCACGCCATCTCCGGATGGAAGCGGCTGCCGGCCCTCCTGCTTTGCGCAGCCGCGTTGTTGTCCGTTCAATCCCTTCACGCCAACGCCCAGCAGCCGGACGATCCCGTCGCGACCCGCAAGGCCGCCGCGGACTGGCTCGACCGCATCCAGCAGGCGGCTCAGCAGCAGAGTTACGAAGGCACGTTCGTCTACCAGCGCGGCGGATACGTGCAGTCGTCGCGGATCGCGCACGTTGCGTCCCGCGACGGCGAATTCGAGCGGATCGAGAGTCTCGACGGCAAGCCCCGCAAGCTGCTGCGACATAACGACGAGCTGTACACGTTCGTGCCCGAGCGCAAGCTGTGCGTCGTCGAGCGCCGGCAGGCACGCGACTCGTTCCCCGCGCTGCTCGGCGCGAGCGGCGAGCACGTGATGTCGGTCTACGAGGCGAAGCTGCTCGGCAAGGATCGCGTGGCGGGGCTCGATGCGCAGGTCGTCGAGCTGGCGCCGAAGGACGGGTACCGCTTCACCTACAAGCTGTGGGCCGACGCCCGCACCGGCCTGCTGCTGCGCTCGCAGACGCTCGATGCGAGCGACCACGTGCTCGAGCAGATCGCGTTCTCCCAGTTGCAGATGGGTGGCGCGGGCGCGGCCGACAAGTCGGCGATCATGTCCGGCATGCGCAACCTGAGCGGCTGGACGGTCGTGCGCCCGCCGGTTGCGCCGGTCGACATGGAGGCGCAGGGCTGGCAGCTCGCGCCAAGCATCGCCGGCTTCCAGAAGATCCGCGAGGTGCGGCGGCCGATGGCCGCGCGCGATGCGGGCGATCCGCCGATTCCGGTCGATCAGGCCGTCTTTACCGACGGGCTCGCGACGGTCTCGGTGTTCGTCGAGCCGGCCGAGAAGAATACGCGCAAGGAAGGCGCGGGCAGCACCGGCGCGACGCACGTACTCGTCAAGCGCCGCGGGGGCTACTGGATCACCGTGCTCGGCGAAGTGCCGCCGGCCACGTTGCAACAGTTCGCGTCTGCCATAGAATACAAGGCTTCCAAGTAACGCTTTTCGTCTCCGACATGATGAAACTCACGCTGCGCAAATGGCTGGCCGTTGCGGCGGTGGCGGCTTGCCTGCCGCTCATGCCGCATTCCGCGGCGGCGGCGCCCGCCGCCAGCCTTCCCGATTTCGCCGATCTGGTCGAAAAGGTCGGGCCGGCCGTCGTGAACATCCGGACGACTGCCAACGTACCGTCGGGCGGCCCGCGCGGCGTGCTCCCGCCGGGTTTCGACAATGGCGACATGTCGGAATTCTTCCGCCGCTTCTTCGGCATTCCGCTGCCGCAGGCGCCCGGCAACCCGAAGAATGCGCCCCAGCCAGACAACCCGCCCGACACCGAGCAGAACCGCGGCGTCGGTTCGGGCTTCATCGTGTCGGCCGACGGCTACGTGATGACCAATGCGCACGTCGTCGACGACGCCGACACGATCTACGTGACGCTGACCGACAAGCGCGAGTTCAAGGCGAAGCTGATCGGCGTCGACGACCGCACCGACGTCGCGGTCGTCAAGATCCAGGCGTCGAACCTGCCGGTCGTCGCGATCGGCGATTCGAACAAGGTGCGCGTCGGCGAGTGGGTCGTCGCGATCGGCTCGCCGTTCGGCCTCGACAACACGGTGACGGCCGGCATCGTCAGCTCGAAGAGCCGCAACACGGGCGACTACCTGCCGTTCATCCAGACCGACGTGGCCGTGAACCCCGGCAACTCCGGCGGTCCGCTGATCAACATGCAGGGCGAGGTGATCGGCATCAATTCGCAGATCTACAGCCGCACGGGCGGCTTCATGGGCATCTCGTTCGCGATCCCGATCGACGAGGCGATGCGCGTGGCGGACCAGCTGAAGGCGAGCGGCAAGGTCACGCGCGGCCGGATCGCGGTGGCGATCGGCGAGGTGACGAAGGACGTGGCCGACTCGATCGGCCTGCCGAAGGCGGAAGGCGCGCTCGTCAGCAGCGTCGAGCCGGGTGGGCCGGCCGACAAGGCGGGCGTCCAGCCGGGCGACATCATCCTGAAGTTCAACGGCAAGCCGGTCGACACGGCGTCGGATCTGCCGCGCATGGTCGGCGACACGAAGCCGGGCGCGAAGGCGACGATCAACGTGTGGCGCAAGGGTCAGGCACGCGATCTGCCGATCACGATCGCCGAGACGCCGGCCGATACGGCCGCGAAGGCCGATCCGGGCAAGAAGCCGCCGCAGAAGCCGCGCCAGAGCAATGCGCTCGGCTTGACGGTCAGCGACATTCCGGCCGACCAGCTGAAGGCGCTGAAGCTGAAGAGCGGCGTGCAGGTCGACGGCGTCGACGGTCCGGCGGCGCGCGCGGGGCTGCAGCGCGGCGACATCGTGCTGCGCGTCGGCGACACCGACATCACGAGCGCGAAGCAGTTCGCCGACGTCACCGCCCAGCTCGATCCGCAAAAGGCGGTCGCGGTGCTGGTGCGGCGCGGCGACAATACGCAGTTCTTCCCGCTGCGTCCGCGCCAGAAGTAACGCGCCCGCGATGTTCACGCTCTACGGCCGCGGCTGGTGCCACCTGTGCGACGACATGCGCGACGCACTGGCGCCGGTGGCGGCCGAATTCGGCGTCGCGGTCGACTACGTCGACGTCGACGCGGACGCGGCGCTCGTCGCCCGCTACGACGAGGACGTGCCGGTGCTGCTGCTGGATGGCGCGGAAGTGTGTCGTCACCGCTTCGACGAGATGCGGGTGCGGAACGCGCTGGCCGCCCGGCGCTGAGGCCCGGCGGCGGCCGGTCGCCAAAATGCCGCCCGTCGGGGGGGCTTTTCGGCTAAAATAGGCTGTTTTTTCACCGACTTACAAGGCGTGCTCCGCGGTCGTCGAGCGCGCCTTTTTCGCTTGATCGGCACTGAATGGATCATATTCGCAATTTCTCGATCATCGCGCACATCGACCATGGCAAGTCGACGCTCGCGGATCGCATCATCCAGGTATGCGGCGGGCTCGCCGACCGTGAAATGGAAGCGCAGGTGCTCGACTCGATGGATATCGAGCGCGAGCGCGGCATCACGATCAAGGCGCAGACTGCCGCGCTGTCGTATCGTGCGCGCGACGGCAAGGTGTACAACCTGAACCTGATCGACACTCCGGGGCACGTCGACTTCTCGTACGAGGTCAGCCGCTCGCTGTCCGCGTGCGAAGGCGCGCTGCTCGTCGTCGACGCGAGCCAGGGCGTCGAGGCGCAGACGGTCGCGAACTGCTACACGGCGATCGAGCTGGGCGTCGAGGTCGTGCCGGTGCTGAACAAGATCGACCTGCCGGCCGCGAACCCCGAGAACGCGATCGAGGAGATCGAGGACGTGATCGGCATCGACGCGATGGACGCGACGCGCTGCAGCGCGAAGACGGGCCTCGGCGTCGAGGACGTGCTCGAAGCGCTGATCGCGAAGGTGCCGCCGCCGAAGGGCGATCCGGCCGCGCCGCTGCAGGCGCTGATCATCGATTCGTGGTTCGACAACTACGTCGGCGTCGTGATGCTCGTGCGCATCGTCAACGGCACGCTGCGTCCGAAGGAAAAGATCAAGCTGATGGCGACCGGCGCGCAGTACCCGGTCGAGCACATCGGCGTGTTCACGCCGAAGTCGCGCAATCTCGAGTCGCTGTCGGCGGGGCAGGTGGGCTTCATCATCGCCGGCATCAAGGAACTGAACGCCGCGAAGGTGGGCGACACGGTCACGCATGTGACCAAGCCGGCCGCCGAGCCGCTGCCGGGCTTCAAGGAAGTGAAGCCGCAGGTGTTCGCGGGCCTGTACCCGGTCGAGGCGAACCAGTACGACGCGCTGCGCGAATCGCTGGAAAAGCTGAAGCTCAACGACGCGTCGCTGCAGTACGAGCCGGAAGTGTCGCAGGCGCTCGGCTTCGGCTTCCGCTGCGGCTTCCTCGGCCTGCTGCACATGGAGATCGTGCAGGAGCGGCTCGAGCGCGAGTTCGACATGGACCTCATCACGACCGCGCCCACCGTGGTCTACGAGGTCGTGCAGAGCGACGGCGCGACGATCATGGTCGAGAACCCGGCGAAGATGCCGGAGCCCGCGCGGATCGGCGAGATCCGCGAGCCGATCGTCACCGTGAACCTGTACATGCCGCAGGACTACGTCGGTTCGGTGATCACCCTGTGCGAGCAGAAGCGCGGCGTGCAGATCAACATGCAGTACCACGGTCGCCAGGTGCAGCTCACGTACGAAATCCCGATGGCCGAGATCGTGCTCGACTTCTTCGATCGCCTGAAGTCGGTGTCGCGCGGCTATGCATCGATGGACTACGAGTTCAAGGAATACCGCTCGGCGGACGTCGTGAAGGTCGACATGCTGATCAACGGCGACAAGGTCGATGCGCTGTCGATCATCGTGCACCGTTCGCAGTCGCAGTACCGCGGCCGCGAAGTCGCCGCGAAGATGCGCGAGATCATCCCGCGCCAGATGTACGACGTGGCGATCCAGGCCGCGATCGGCGCGCACATCATCGCGCGCGAGAACATCAAGGCGCTGCGCAAGAACGTGCTCGCGAAGTGCTACGGCGGCGACATCACGCGGAAGAAGAAGCTGCTCGAGAAGCAGAAGGAAGGCAAGAAGCGGATGAAGCAGGTGGGTTCGGTCGAGATTCCGCAGGAAGCGTTCCTGGCGATCTTGCGCGTCGAAGACAAATAACAGGACTGATCCTTTTATGAATTTTGCGCTGATTCTTTTTGTGCTCGTCGCATTGACGGGCGTGGCGTGGGTTGCAGACAAGATGGTGTTCCTGCCGCAGCGCCGGCGGGCGGCAGACGCGGCAGTCGACGCGTTCGATCAGCAGCAGGCGCGCATCGAGAAGCGCTTCGCCGACGAGAACGCGGTGCAGACCCGTTCGAAGCTGCGCGACGAGAAGCTGCGCCAGCCGTGGTGGCTCGAGTACACCGCAAGCTTCTTCCCGGTGATCCTCGCGGTGTTCGTCGTGCGTTCGTTCATCGTCGAGCCGTTCAAGATCCCGTCGGGCTCGATGGTTCCGACGCTGCTCGTCGGCGACTTCATCCTCGTCAACAAGTTCGACTACGGCCTGCGCATGCCGGTCACGAACACGAAGCTCACGCAAGGCCGTCCGCTCGAGCGCGGCGACGTCGTCGTGTTCCGCTACCCGAAGGACGAGTCGGTCGACTACATCAAGCGCGTGATCGGCCTGCCGGGCGACACCGTCGCTTACCAGGACAAGCAGCTGACGATCAACGGCAAGCCGGTGCCCGAGACGCCGCTGGCCGACTTCTTCGACGACGAGCGGCAGAACTACGCGAAGCAGTTCGAGGAGTCGCTCGGCGGCCGCAAGAACGCGATCCTCAACAACCCTGCAGTGCCGCCGTTCGTGATGGGCGCGTACGACTATCCGTATCGCGACAATTGCACGTACAACAGCCGCGGCGTGATCTGCAAGGTGCCGGCGGGCCACTACTTCATGATGGGCGACAACCGCGACAACAGCGCGGACAGCCGCTACTGGGGCTTCGTGCCGGACCAGAACATCGTCGGCCGCGCGTTCTTCATCTGGATGAACTTCGGCGACCTGAAGCGGATCGGCTCCTTCAACTGATCCCGATCGATGCACGCGCAACACGCGACGCCCGGGCCGCGCCGCGTATTGCCGAACTACTTTAAGAACCGGCGGTAACACCGCTTTGTCATGCCTTTTCGGGGCCGGCTGCGTCGTTTCGGCGCGACCGGCGCCCGCGTTATACTCCTGCACATGCCCCTATCTCAGTTGGAAAGCCGGCTGCGCTATGAATTTCGCAATGCGGAATTGCTGCGCCAGGCTTTGACCCATCGCAGTCACAGTGCCACGCACAACGAGCGGCTCGAGTTTCTCGGCGATTCCGTTCTCAATTGCGCGGTGGCCGCTCTTTTGTTCCAGCGTTTCAGCAAGCTGGACGAAGGCGACCTGTCGCGGGTGCGGGCGAACCTCGTCAAACAGCAGTCGCTGTATGAAATTGCTCAGGCCCTGAATATTTCCGACGGGTTGCGGCTGGGCGAGGGCGAACTGCGCAGCGGCGGGTTCCGCCGGCCGTCGATCCTCGCGGACGCGTTCGAAGCCATCATCGGGGCCGTGTTTCTCGATGGCGGCTTCGAAGCCGCCCAAGGGGTGATCAAGCGGCTCTACATCCCGATTCTCGATCACATCGATCCGCGCACGCTCGGCAAGGACGCGAAGACGCTGCTGCAGGAATACCTGCAGGGGCACAAGATCGCGCTGCCGACCTACACGGTCGTCGCGACGCATGGTGCGGCGCACAATCAGCAGTTCGAGGTCGAATGCACGGTGCCGAAGCTGGACGTCAAGGTGTCCGGTTCCGGCGCGAGCCGTCGCGCGGCCGAGCAGGCCGCCGCGAAGAAGGCGCTCGACGAAGTGGTTGCGGCCGCGCCGATGCTGGCCGCGAAGCCGAAACGTTCGAAGAACGCACGCGCGGCCAAGCATGTGGAGCCGGAAATCGTGCCCGGCGTGAAAGGCGTGCAGGAAGCGCTCGACCTGCGCTCGCCCGAGCGGAAGGAGCGCGCCGCGGCGCGCGCCGAAGCGAAGGCCGCGGCGGCCCCGGCAGCCGCGAGCAGCGTGGCGGAGGCGGTCGAGCGCGCGGCGCAGGCGCCGGTGGCCGCGATTCGCGCCGCGCATGTCGAGCACGGTGCGGACAAGGCCGAGCGGGCGGCGAAGCCGGCGACGGACAAGCCCGCGGACCGCGCCGATGCCGTGCCGAAACCCGCCGACAAGGCCATCGAGCGAACCGATGCCGCGCCGCGTGCAGCCGACAAGCCTGCCGACCGCGCCGACTCTGCGCCTCACGCGGCCGAGAAGGCCGAGAAGCCCGCCGAGCGCGCCGCGCCGCGCGCGCGCGAAGTGACGCCCGGCCAGGACGCGTCGTCCGGCGAAACGAGCCTCGCCGCTGCGCCGGCGCGCGTGGCCGATGCCGGCCACTGAATTGCCCATCGATCGTGCCGCGCGCCGCGCGGCCGGTTCCGAACCTGTCTCCCAATCGATATGAACGCTACCGCTCCCACTGGTTTCCGCTGCGGCATGATCGCGATCGTGGGCCGTCCGAACGTCGGCAAGTCGACGCTGATGAACGCGCTCGTCGGCCAGAAGATCAGCATCACGTCCCGCAAGGCGCAGACGACCCGCCACCGCATCACCGGCATCAACACGACCGAAGATGCGCAATTCATCTTCGTCGATACGCCCGGCTTCCAGACCCGCCACAGTACCGCGCTGAACCGCTCGCTGAACCGCGCGGTCACGTCGACGCTGACGTCGGTCGACGCGATCCTGTTCGTGATCGAGGCCGGCCGCTTCGGGCCGGACGACCAGAAGGTGCTCGACCTGATTCCGCCCGGCGTTCCGACGCTGCTGATCGCGAACAAGCTCGACCGCGTGAACGACAAGACGACGCTGTACCCGTTCATGCAGAAGGTGAGCGCGCTGCGCGAGTTCACGGAAATCGTGCCGCTGTCGGCAAAGCACGTCGAAGACATCCAGCGCCTGATGGAGACGGTCAAGCCGTACCTGCCGGAAGGCGAGCCGATCTACGGCGAGGACGACCTGACCGACCGCAGTTCGCGCTTCCTCGCCGCCGAGATCCTGCGCGAGAAGGTGTTCCGCTGGACCGGCGACGAGCTGCCGTACACGAGCACGGTCATCATCGACAAGTTCGAGGAGGAAGGGCGGCTGAAGCGCGTCTTCGCGACGATCCTCGTCGAGCGCGATTCGCACAAGGCGATGGTGATCGGCAAGAAGGGCGCGAAGCTCAAGCAGATCAGCACCGAAGCGCGGATGGACATGGAAAAGCTGTTCGACGGCCCCGTCTATCTCGAGACCTTCGTCAAGGTGAAGAGTGGCTGGGCCGACAACGAAGCGGGGCTTCGTGCCTATGGGTACGAATGACGCGCTGACGTCGACCGAAGACGCGGTAGAGGCAGGCGCCGACGCGCCGCCGCCTGCCGCGCCCCCCGCACCGCCGCGCAAGGCGCGGCGCGCGACCTCGCGCACGTCCGATTTCCGCGTCGCCGAGCAGCCGGCGTTCGTGCTGCACAGCTATCCCTATCGTGAAACGAGCCTGATCATCGACGTGCTGACGCGCGATCACGGCCGGCTCGCGCTCGTCGCGAAAGGCGCGAAGCGTCCGCATTCCGCGCTGCGCGGCGTGCTGCAGACGTTCCAGCCGCTGCTGCTGTCGTGGTCCGGCAAGTCCGAGATGCGTACGCTGACGGGCGCCGAGTGGGTCGGCGGGATGCTGCCGCTCGCCGGCGACGCGCTGCTGTGCGGGTTCTACGCAAACGAATTGCTCGTCAAGTTCTGCGCACGCGAAGATCCGCAGCCGCCGCTCTTCAATCATTACGTCGTGACGCTCACGCGCCTCGCGCATGGCGAGCCCGCGGTGCAGGTGCTGCGCTCGTTCGAGCGCGTGCTGCTGCGCGAAACGGGCTATGCGATGGCGCTGAACCGCACGGTCGCGCGCCGCGCGGTCGAGGCCGACCGCCTGTACGTGTTCGATCCCGAGCGCGGCGTGCGCGGCGCGGACGACGACGTGCCGTCGCACTGGCCGGTGGTTTCCGGACAGACGTTGCTCGACATGGAGCAGGACGATTACCATCGAGCCCAGACCGTCGCGCAAAGCAAGACGCTGATGCGCTTTCTGCTGAACACCTATCTCGGCGGCACGCCGCTCGCGACGCGCCAGATCCTGATCGACCTGCAAAATCTATGAGCTTCTTCCTGACTTCGCCCACCGCCATCGATCTCGGCGTCAACATCGACCACGTGGCGACGCTGCGCAATGCGCGCGGCACGACCTATCCCGACCCGATCCGCGCGGCGCTCGCCGCCGAAGAGGCCGGCGCCGACGCGATCACGCTGCACCTGCGCGAGGATCGCCGGCACATCGTCGACGCGGACGTGCGCAAGCTGCGCCCGCTCCTGAAGACGCGCATGAACCTCGAATGCGCGGTGACGGCCGAGATGCTCGACATCGCGTGCGAGGTCAAGCCGCACGACGCGTGCCTCGTGCCCGAAAAGCGCGAGGAGCTGACGACCGAAGGCGGTCTTGACGTCGCGGGCCGCTTCGAGGCCGTGCGCGCCGCGTGTCGGCAACTTGCCGACGCCGGCGTGCGCGTGTCGCTGTTCATCGATCCGGACGAGACGCAGATCCGCGCCGCGCACGAAGCGGGCGCGCCGGTGATCGAACTGCACACGGGCCGCTACGCCGACGCGCACGACGCGGCCGAGCAGCAGCGCGAATACGAGCGGATCGTCGCGGGCGTGCAGGCGGGCGCGCAGCTCGGCCTGAAGGTCAACGCGGGGCACGGACTGCATTACACGAACGTGCAGCAGATCGCGGCGATCGACGGCATCGTCGAACTGAACATCGGCCACGCGATCGTCGCGCATGCGATCTTCGCGGGCTGGGACAACGCGGTGCGCGAGATGAAGGCGATCATGGTAGCGGCGCGCGTCGCGGCGCTGCACGGCGCACGCTGAACGCATGGCGATCTACGGCATCGGCACCGACATCGTCCAGGTGAGCCGCATCGCGGCGGTGCTCGAGCGCACCGGCGGCCGGTTCGCCGAGAAAGTGCTTGGGCCCGACGAGCTGCGCGTGTTCCACGCGCGCCGCGCACGCTCCGAGGCGCGCGGCATCGCGTTCCTCGCGACGCGCTTTTCCGCGAAGGAAGCGTTCTCGAAGGCGATCGGGCTCGGCATGCACTGGCCGATGACGTGGCGCGCGCTGCAGACCCTCAATCAACCGAGCGGCGAGCCGTATGTCGCCGCGTCCGGCGAACTGGCCGACTGGCTTGCGGCGCGCGGCATCACCGCCCGCGTGACGGTCAGCGACGAGCGCGATTACGCGGTGTCGTTCGTGATCGCCGAGACCGACATGCCTGCGGCGGCTCCACCGGTTCCACGATCTTCTCCCTGACGGATTCCCGATTCGATGAAAACGACTCCCGGCCCGGTCATGCTCGACGTCGTCGGCACGGCCCTGACGCGCGACGACGCGCGCCGTCTCGCGCATCCGAACACCGGCGGCGTGATCCTGTTCGCGCGGCACTTCCAGAATCGTGCGCAGCTGACTGAGCTGACCGACGCCATTCGCGCGATCCGCGAGGACGTGCTGATTGCCGTCGATCACGAGGGCGGCCGCGTGCAGCGCTTTCGCACCGACGGCTTCACGGTGCTGCCCGCGATGCGCCGCCTCGGCGAGCTGTGGGACCAGGACGTGCTGCGGGCGACGAAGGTTGCGACCGCGGTCGGCTACATCCTCGCCGCGGAGCTGCGCGCATGCGGGATCGACATGAGCTTCACGCCCGTGCTCGATCTCGACTACGGCCACTCGAAAGTGATCGGCGATCGCGCGTTCCATCGCGATCCGCGCGTCGTGACGATGCTCGCGAAGAGCGTGAACCACGGGCTCTCGCTCGCCGGCATGGCGAACTGCGGCAAGCATTTCCCCGGGCACGGTTTCGCGGAAGCCGATTCGCACGTCGCGCTGCCCACCGACGACCGGCCGCTCGACACGATCCTCAAGCAGGACGTCGCGCCTTACGACTGGCTCGGCCTGTCGCTGGCGGCGGTGATTCCGGCGCATGTGATCTACACGCAGGTCGACGCGCGGCCGGCCGGTTTCTCGCGGGTCTGGCTGCAGGACATCCTGCGCGGCCGGCTCGGCTTCACCGGCGCGATCTTCAGCGACGATCTGTCGATGGAGGCCGCGCGAGAAGGCGGCACGCTGACGCAGGCGGCCGACGCTGCGCTTGCGGCCGGGTGCGACATGGTGCTGGTCTGCAACCAGCCGGATGCGGCCGAAGCCGTGCTGAACGGATTGAAGGCGCAGCCGTCGCCGGACTCGGTGCGACGCATCAAGCGGATGCGAGCACGCGGCAAGCCGGCCAAGTGGGACAAGCTGATCGCGCAGCCCGAGTATCTGCGTGCGCAGGCGCTGCTGCGCGACGCGTTCGCGTAAGCGCGCGAAACGAAACAGCCGCGCAACTCGCGCGGCTTCAAGCGGCCGGTCAGCCTGACCGAGACAGCCCGATCAGCAGATGCTGAGCGGGCTGTCTCATTTGTGGCGGCGCGATCCGCGCCGCGCTGCCTCAGTTCACCTTCATCCGCTGCAGCTTGTTGTACAGCGTCTTCGGGCTGATGCCGAGCAGCGTCGCCGCGCGATGGCGCGTGCCGCCGACCGCATCGAGCGTCGCGCGGATCAGCAGATCCTCGACGTCCGACAGCGGCGTGCCGACCTTGATCTGCACGCTGCTGCCGTTCAGCGCGGCGCCCGCGGAGAAGCTCGCTTCGCCGGCGCGCAGCGTGTCGATGAAGTCGCCGGATGCGTCGTACGCGAAGCGCACGCGCTCCTGCAGCTCGCGCACGTTGCCCGGCCACTCGTAGGACAGGCATTCGCGCACGAAACCCGGCGCGGCGCGCTTGTCGGTCGTGCTGCGGCCGGTCGCGCGCGCCTCGCGGTTCAGTTCGTCGATCAGTGCATCGGCGATCGACAGCGCATCGCCGTCGCGTTCGCGCAGCGGCGGCATCGAGATCGACGCCGCGTCGAGGCGCAGCCACAGATCTTCGCGCAGCGTGCCGCTCGCGACCGCTTCGCGCGCCGGGCGGCGCGTGGCGGCGATCAGCCGGAAGTCGCTCGCGACCGGGCTCGTGCCGCCGATGCGCATGAAGTTCTGCGAATCGAGCGCCTGCAGCAGCGCTTCCTGCAGCACGAGCGGCAGCGCCGTGATCTCGTCGAGGAACAGCGTGCCACCGCTCGCTTGCTCGAACAGGCCGGATTCGCGCCGCTCGGCGCCGTCGTACGCGCCGCGCTCGTGGCCGAACAGCACGCTGTCGAGCGCTGCGCCGTGATGTCCGGCCTGCGCGAGCGTGCGGCAGTCGAACGCGACGAACGGCCCCTTGCGGCGGCGGCTCAGGTCATGCAGCGTGCGCGCGGCCAGCTTCTTGCCGGTGCCGGCCTCGCCCGAGAACAGCACGGCCGTTTCGGTGCGCGCGTTGTGCTCGATCATGTCGTACACGTGCTGCATGGCTTCGCTGCGGCCAACCAGCGCGCCGAAGCGGCCGAGGTGGCGCAGCGACGCGCGCAGCGACTGCACTTCGTCGATCAGTTCGTAGGGCCGGGGAATGCGCGCGAGCAGGCTGCGCAGGCGCGGAATGTTGATCGGCTTGAGCAGGTAGTCCCAGATTCCGTGGCGCAGGCCTTCGATCGCGCTTTCGACCGTCGCGTTGCCGGTCAGCACGATGACCGGCAGCGAGCCGTTCGGCTGCTGCTGCGGCAGGTGCTGAAGCAGGTCGAACCCGCTGCCGTCCGGCAGGTTCAGGTCGACGAGGACGACGTCGGGGATCGAGCGGCCGAGCGCGGTGCGCGCTTCGGCAAGCGACGTAGCCGTGTCGACCGAGAAGCCGTCCGCGGCGAGGAGCGCGGTGAGGCCGGACAGACTGTTTGGATCGTCTTCGACAATCAGGGCGTGTGGCATGGTGGACGCGTGTCGTGTCAAGAGAGGCGGGCCATCGGCCGAAAATCCGCAGCCGCATTTCGAGATAAAAAACTGATTTTATGCCCCGGCGAACGCGTAACGAAGATTATTTCTCCATCGCTATAAAACAGTTACCGATGATACAAATTGAATATCTTTATGCGTCGCTTTTGTGGTGCATTCCGGTGTCGGCACGGCGGCGTGCTGTTGACGCCGGCAAAACAAAAGCGCCCCGAAGGGCGCTTTGTTCAACGCGGAAACCGCCTGGCGATTACGCGCGGCTGCGGTATTCGTGCGTACGCGTGTCGATTTCGATCTTGTCGCCGGTATTGCAGAACAGCGGAACCTGCAGTTCGAAACCGGTTGCGAGCTTCGCGTTCTTCAGCACCTTGCCCGACGACGTGTCGCCCTTGACGGCCGGCTCGGTGTAGGTGATTTCGCGCACGAGGACCGTCGGCAGTTCGACCGAGATTGCCTTCTCGTTGTAGAACACGACTTCGCACGCCATGCCGTCTTCGAGGTAATGGAGCGCGTCGCCCATCATTTCCGCTTCGACTTCGAACTGGTTGTAGTCGGCGTCCATGAACACGTACATCGGGTCGGCGAAGTACGAGTACGTCACTTCCTTGCGGTCGAGCACGACGACGTCGAACTTGTCGTCGGCCTTGTAGACCGACTCCTGGCCTGCGTTGGTCAGCAGGTTCTTCATCTTCATCTTGACGACAGCGGCGTTACGGCCAGACTTGTTGTATTCCGTCTTCGCGATGACCCAAGCGTCGCTGCCGATCTGCACGACGTTGCCTACGCGGAGTTCCTGTGCGGTTTTCATAAAAAAACTGTCCTGATCAAATCAAATAAATAGGTGCCTGAGCGTTGCGCAACGGTTGACGGCGCCAAGCGGGTACGTTCCGGGCGGGCGCCAAAAGCAAGCGCTTGCGTGGTCAGCCGTCGGATAACCGTTTATTTTAACTGAGATTTTGCGTACTCGGCCAGCTTTCCGGCGAGATCGCCGACGGCCGCCAGCGCGTCGGCCCAATCGGCCGCATTCGCCTGCAGCGCCGCGCGGTGCTGCCAGAAATCGGCCCAGTCGGGCATGCCCGCGCCGTTCCATGCGTGCCAGAAGCGGGCGAGGGCGTCGCGCGGCGCGTCGGCGAGGCCGGCGCCGACATGCGCGAGCGCGGCGTCGAGCTTCGGCAGGTGCGCGTCGTCGGCCTGCGGATAGATGTGCCACACGAACGGCTTGCGCGCCCATTGCGCGCGGACGAACGAATCCTCGCCGCGCACGAGGTTCAGGTCGCCGATCCACAGCAGCGGATCGTAGTCCGACTGCGGGACGAACGCGAGCCCATGCGCGGTGAGATTGCCGTGGCTCGCCCGTGCGCCGGCGCCGAACGACTCGACCCCGAAAAAGCGCGCGACGGCGGGCGACACGCGCCCCTCCGGCACGAGCGCGACGACCGGCGACGGGCCGTCGCGCCACTGCGCGAGCAGCGCGTCGACGGCCGGATTTTCGTACGCGAACAGGCTGACGACCGTCGTGCCCGGCGCGGGCGGCGCGTCGCCCGTCGTGCGCCGCCACCAGGCGGCGCGCGCGCGCGCGTCGGCGTCGAAGGCCGCGCGGCGCGCGTCGAGGTCGCGTTCCTTCAGGACGCCGCCGGTGCCGGCCGACAGGCCGGGGAAGAAGAACGTCTTGACGAGCGGGTAGCGCGGATGCGGCGACGGCCGCAGATGGAAGTCGGCAACCCAGTCCTCGGCGCTCAGGTATTCGAGGTTGATCCACACGGGCCGGCGCTCGCGGCGCGCCATCGCCGCGAGATACGGGCCCGGCAGCTCGCACGCGAACGCCTCGATCACGACGTCGGCGATCTCGATCGCGTCGCCGACTTCGGCGTGCCAGTGCTCGATCACGACCCCGTCGGCGGTCTGCCGCAGCGCGTCGGGCTCGACGCCGGGCAGCAGGCGCGCGAACGTGCGCAGGTCGTCGACGATGAGCCGCACCTGCCAGCCGTGCTCGTGCGCGAGCTGGCGCGCGAGGCGCCAGCACACGCCGATGTCGCCGAAGTTGTCGACGACGGTGCAGAAGATGTCGCAGGCGACGGATTCGTCCGGCGCGCGCGGCGTCGGGTCGTGGGGGCGGGGGACGGTGTGTGGCATCGGAGCGGGCAGGTGGAATGCTCTAAACTGGCGATTCTAATAGACCCGTTCGCGCGCCTCGCGGCGCCCGGATCACGCATGACATCCCCAGAAGCCTCCGAAGCCCCGTTCGAACCGAAGAAGATCCTCGCGCAGCTGCCGCACCTGCCCGGCGTCTACCGCTATTACGACGCGGCCGGCGCGGTGCTCTACGTCGGCAAGGCGCGCGACCTGAAGAAGCGCGTGTCGAGCTATTTCACGAAGACGCAGCTGTCGCCGCGCATCGCGATGATGGTCACGCGCATCGCGCGCGTCGAGACGACCGTCACGCGCTCGGAGGCGGAAGCGCTGCTGCTCGAGAACAACCTGATCAAGGCGCTCGCGCCGCGCTACAACATCCTGTTTCGCGACGACAAGTCGTATCCGTACCTGAAGCTGACCGCGCACCGCTTTCCGCGGATGGCGTATTACCGTGGCGCCGTCGACAAGCAGAACCAGTATTTCGGGCCGTTCCCGAGCGCGTGGGCCGTGCGCGAGAGCATCCAGATCCTGCAGCGCGTGTTCCAGCTGCGCACCTGCGAGGATTCGGTGTTCAACAACCGCACGCGGCCGTGCCTGCTGCACCAGATCGGGCGCTGCACCGCGCCGTGCGTCGGCGCGGTTTCGGAAGAGGACTACGCGCGCGACGTGTCGAACGCCGCGCGCTTCCTGCTCGGCCGGCAGTCCGAAGTGATGAAGGAGCTCGAGCAGAAGATGCACGGGTTCGCGGCGGAGCTGAAGTTCGAGCAGGCGGCGGCCGTGCGCAACCAGATGAGCTCGCTCGCGACCGTGCTGCATCAGCAGGCGATCGAGGTCGGCAGCGACAGCGACGTCGACATCCTCGCGGTGGTCGCGCAGGGCGGGCGCGTGTGCGTGAACCTCGCGATGGTGCGCGGCGGCCGGCATCTCGGCGACAAGGCGTATTTCCCGACGCACGTCGAGAGCGCGTTGACGCTTGCGGAAGGCGGGCTCGACGACGAGGCCGAGCTGGCGGTCGACGCGCCGCCGGACCAGCCGGCGGAAGACGCGGCCGGCATGGCCGGCGCGGGTGGCGTGGGCGATGCGCAGGCGTCGGTCGAGGCCGAGGTGCTCGATGCGTTCATCGCGCAGCATTACCTCGGCAACCGCGTGCCGCCGGTGCTCGTCGTGAGCCATGCGCCCGCGAGCCGCGACCTGCTCGACCTGCTGTCCGAGCAGGCCGGCCACAAGGTGTCGCTGGTGCGGCAGCCGCAGGGCCAGCGGCGCGCGTGGCTGTCGATGGCCGAGCAGAACGCGGGCCTCGCGCTCGCGCGGCTGCTGTCCGAGCAGGGCTCGCAGCAGGCGCGCACGCGCGCGCTCGCCGACACGCTCGGCTACGAGAACGACGACCTGGCGCACCTGCGGATCGAGTGCTTCGACATCAGCCACACGATGGGCGAGGCGACCCAGGCTTCGTGCGTCGTCTATCACCATCACAAGATGCAGTCCGGCGAATACCGGCGCTACAACATCACCGGCATCACGCCCGGTGACGATTACGCGGCGATGCGGCAGGTGCTGACGCGCCGCTACGAAAAGATGGTCGAGCAGGCGGCGCAGGCCGCGGCCGCCGACGACGCGGCCGGCATCGACGGCGAGACGACGCGCCAGGCCGAGGCCGCCAGCCTGCTGCCGAACATCGTGCTGATCGACGGCGGCAAGGGGCAGGTCGAGATCGCGCGGCAGGTGTTCACCGAGCTGGGCCTCGACACGTCGATGCTGGTCGGCGTCGCGAAGGGCGAGGGGCGCAAGGTCGGGCTCGAGACGCTCGTGTTCGCCGACGGCCGCGCGCCGCTCGAGCTCGGCAAGGAGAGCGCCGCGCTGATGCTCGTCGCGCAGATCCGCGACGAGGCGCACCGGTTTGCGATCACCGGGATGCGTGCGAAGCGGGCGAAGGCCCGCCAGACGTCGCGGCTCGAGGAGCTCGAAGGGGTCGGCGCGAAACGCCGGCAGCGGCTGCTCGCCCGCTTCGGCGGGTTGCGCGGCGTCGTCGCGGCGAGCGTGGACGAACTCGCGAGCGTCGAGGGCATTTCGCGCGCGCTCGCCGAGCAGATCTACAGGCAGTTGCACTGACACGGCGCCGCCGCCCGCCTCGCTTGTGGCAGGGCGGTCGACGCGGCACAATTGCGAATCCTTTACTGTCCCGGATGCCATGCCGTTCAATTTCCCGATTTTCCTGACGTGGGTGCGGATCGTGCTGATTCCGCTCGTCGTCGGCGTGTTCTATCTGCCGGACACGGTGATGGGCGGCGCGCACCGCAACCTCGCGGCGGCGCTGATCTTCATCCTCGCCGCGCTGACGGACTGGTTCGACGGTTACCTGGCCCGCAAATGGAATCAGACCTCGTCGTTCGGCGCGTTCCTCGACCCGGTCGCGGACAAGCTGATGGTGACGGCCGCGCTGCTGATCCTCGTGCAGATTTCACGCGTCGACGCGGCGATCGCGCTCGTGATCGTCGGCCGCGAGATCGCGATCTCGGCGCTGCGCGAATGGATGGCACAGATCGGTGCATCGAAGAGCGTCGCGGTGAATCAGCTCGGCAAGTTCAAGACCGCATGCCAGATGGTCGCGATTCCGATGCTGCTGTACTACGGACCGCTGCCGCTCGGTTTCGCGACGCTCGACACGCGCGTGTGGGGCGAGTGGCTGATGTATCTCGCCGCAGTGCTGACGATCTGGTCGATGCTGTACTACATGAAGCTCGCGTGGCCGCAGATTCGAGAGCGCAGCCGTGTGTGACGCGGTCTGCCATGCCGGGGCGGAGAATTTTTTGGAAAAAGGGCGCGAAAAACCCTTGACACCCGAATGGGCCTTCGACATAATCTCGCTTCTCCGCTGCACGACGAAGTGGGTGCGGCGAAGCAGAAGCAGTATGCGGGAGTAGCTCAGTTGGTAGAGCGCAACCTTGCCAAGGTTGAGGTCGCGAGTTCGAGACTCGTCTCCCGCTCCAGGTTTTTGGCAGCGCGTTGTACGGCGAGCGCTGCAGTTGCAGGACAATGCGGGAGTAGCTCAGTTGGTAGAGCGCAACCTTGCCAAGGTTGAGGTCGCGAGTTCGAGACTCGTCTCCCGCTCCAGGTTTTTTGGCGGCGCGTTGTATGGCAAGCGCTGCAGTTGCAGGACAATGCGGGAGTAGCTCAGTTGGTAGAGCGCAACCTTGCCAAGGTTGAGGTCGCGAGTTCGAGACTCGTCTCCCGCTCCAGACATTGGGGGAAGCAACGCTTCCCTTTTTATTTGATGGACCGACGGTCATCAAAGAAATCTGTCGCTCGCCGGCACGGCGAGTGAACAGTCCGCTTACGGCGCGATAGCAAAGCGGTTATGCAGCGGCCTGCAAAGCCGTTTAGGCCGGTTCGACTCCGGCTCGCGCCTCCAGAAAAAGCCCCGCTCTGTCGGGGCTTTTCTTTTTCCCCCCTCCGTTTTCATCCTTGTCAGAAAGTCGCCCAGAGTGGTTCGAAGGAGTATTTCTTCGGATCGTCGTCGCGTGCGGACGAGCAAGCGGAGCACGTTACGCTGTTTGCGATGTCGCCGGACATCACGGTGACGGTCCGTCGTAACGACGGACAGCCGCCCGAAAAAGCAGGGTAACCAGAGGTCCATGCCGCCCGGGCCGAATCGATCTGGTCCCGCTCCAGTGAATTGGCCAAAACGCTGCCATTCGTTGAAATGGCGAGATGCATTTCATGAAAGTATTTTAACGATTATATGCAAATATGTCGTTAATATGATATTTCCCTATATTTATCGCGCTGCTGGTATTATATTTGCGCGGTAAATATAACCGAGGATAAGTAGAATGCTAATAAATAAGGTGTCTCGCAAAACCCGTCGCTGGTCGGCCGCCGTGGCGCTGTCGGTATTCGCGTGGCTGGTCGGCACTGCGTCGGCCAACACGCAGCCAGCGCAGCAAAAGCAGGCGCGCATGCCGCGCGTGCCGCAGAACCTGCCGGTCTCGCCCGAACAGGCCGAGTACAACCTGCCGCTCAGCGAGCAGGACCGCGCGGTGCTGACCAAGCCTTCGCAGCAGAAGCAACTGCTCAAGCGCAGCAAGCGCAGCGCATCGGGTGCCGATTGCCGCGACATGTCGGTGATGACCCAGTATCGCGGCGCGGCACTCGCCGACTACATCGCCAATCTTCCCGATTATGAATGCCATTACGGCCTGTTTTCAGTCGATAAAACGCTGGCCGCGCAGATTTTTAATGCGGAAAACGTGCACGCCGTCGCGAGTCGTTTCGTGCAGGAGGTATATCGCTATGACGCGAGCAATTTGATTTTAGTCAATTTGCTGATTTATCTGCGTTCTGCATATTACCAATATGATGTATCGGGCATCGCCGATCCGATTCCGAATCTCGCGGTGCAACTGCGTCCGTATATCAAGCAAAGCCTCGAGGGTGACGCACTCTATCGTGAGAATTCGCGTGCGCCGAGCACCGCGAACGAGCTGATGAAGCTCATCACGAACATGAGGGACGAGGCGTACTACCTGCCTGCACTGAAGAACCGCGTTGCACTCTATACGGCGAGCGCGACGAATCCGCAGGCGGCGGCGCCGCTGCTGCAGCGGAGCGCGGCGGGCGGCTTCACCGGCTTGCTGACGGTGTTCTTCTACGCGCATCAGCGCGCCGGCGCGCAGCAGATGCTCGACAGCGACGCGACCCTGCCGGAGACGCTCAATCGCTTCGTCACCGCGAACCGCGCGAGCCTGTCGAATACAAGCGCCGCGTATCAGCTCGCCGATGCGGCGCGCGAGACTTATCGCTTTCTCCGTTATCCGACGCAGAAGCTGCGCGTGAAGAAGATGATCCAGGACATGCTCGCGTCGACGAACATGACGGGCGCGGACAGCGATCTGTGGCTCGCGGCCGCGGAAGCGGTCGACTACGGGGACCCCGGCAACTGCGCGGATTACGGCACGTGCGACTACAAGAAGCGCCTGGCCGACGCGGTGCTGACGCATCGTTACGCGTGCAACGCGAGCGTGCGCATTCTCGCGCAGGACATGACGGTGCCGCAGTTGCAGTCGGTATGTACGGCGGTCGCTCGGCAGGACGATTATTTTCACCGGATGATGAAGACCGGACGCAAGCCGGTCGCGGGCGATCGCAACGACACAATCGAGCTCGTCGTCTTCGACGACTACGCGAACTACCGCAAGTACGCTTCGGTGATCTACGGAATCAGCACCGACAACGGCGGCATGTATCTCGAAGGCGATCCGTCAGCGCCCGGCAACCAGGCGCGCTTCATCGCGCACGAAGCATCGTGGCTGCGGCCCGAGTTCAAGGTCTGGAACCTCGAGCACGAGTTCACGCACTATCTCGACGGCCGCTATGACATGGCAGGCGACTTCACGGCGAGCACCGCGAAGCCGACCGTCTGGTGGATCGAAGGCGTTGCCGAATATCTGTCGAGAAAGAACGACAATCAGGAATCGATCGACGCTGCGCACACGGGCGCGTACCGGTTCTCGGACGTGCTCGGGACGCGTTACTCGTCGAGCGACTACGTCGCGCGTGCATACCGATGGGGCTATATGGCGACGCGCTTCATGTTCGAGCGCCATCGCGCCGATGTCGACACGATCGTTGCGCGCTTCCGCGCGGGTGATTACGACGGCTATGAGAACTACGTCGCGTATATCGGCCGCCGCTACGACAGCGAGTTCGTCGATTGGGCGCGCAACGCAACGACGGCGGGCGAGCCGCCATTGCCGACGGCGAGATAATCGAGCGCGGCCGCCTGAGTAAAAAGCCCGCGTTGTGACCTGCACCCCAAAGGCTGGATCGATGTCCAACTCTTGGGGTGCGGTTCAATTCCCCGGCGCTTTCCTTATTCCTGTTCAGCCTCGCGCCTTCTCCCACGCATGCGCGACGAACACGCGGCACAACGCTTCCATGCCTTGCCGATCGTCGTCGTCGAAGCGCGCGGCGACCGGGCTGTCGACGTCCCACACGCCGATCAGCGTGCCGTCGCTCGCGACGAGCGGCACGACGATCTCGGATTCGGACGCCGCGTCGCATGCGATGTGGCCCGGGAACGCGTGCACGTCGCGCACCACCTGCGTCTCGCGCGTCTGCGCGGCCGTGCCGCACACGCCCTTGCCGAGCGCGATTCGCACGCAGGCGGGCTTGCCCTGGAACGGGCCGACCACGAGCTCGGCGCCGTCGAAGAAATAGAAGCCGGCCCAGTTGAGCCGGTCGAGCGCGTGATAGACGAGCGCTGCGAAGTTCGCGGCATTGGCGATCAGATCGCGTTCCGATTCGACGAGCGAGCGGGCCTGCTCGACGAGCGTCGCGTATTGATCGGCCTTGGAGGCGTGCGGGTCATTGGACAGCGTGAACATGGCTGGAATGCGGAAGGGTTGTCGAAAATGCGCGATGTGCGTATGCGGCAGTCTACGGCACATGCTGCTGACGTGCAGCGCGTGTTGAGGACGGTTCGCGCGTCATCGCGGATGCGCATGCGCAAGCTCGCGCCTCGGGTTCAGTCGGGCTCGAGCTCGGCAAAGCGCTGCGCCAGGAAATCCAGCAGCGCGCGCACTGCCGGCAGCAATCCGCGCCGCGTCGCGAACACCGCATGCACGATCTCGCGGCGCGGCGCCCAATCCGGCAGCACGGCGGTCAGCGCGCCCTGCGCGATCGCGTCGCGCACCATCATCGTCGGCAACTGCACGATGCCGACGCCGGCGACCGCGGCCGCGCGCAACGCGAGCATCCCGCCCGTGACGAGTCTCGGCTGGTGATGAATCTCCGCGCGCGCGCCGTCGGGCCCCTGCAGCCGCCACACGTGCGCGCCCTGCGGTGCACCGAGGTCGAGGCTCGGCAGGCGGGCGAGGTCGGCAGGCACGGCCGCCATTCCGCGCTCGCGCAGCAGCGCGGGACTCGCGACAAGACATTGCCCGCGCTCGGCCAGCACGCGCAGCGCGAGATCGCTGTCCTCGAGCGGCGGCGGGCGCACGCGCAACGCGACGTCGATCCCTTCGCCGACCACGTCGACGCGCCGGTTGGTCGCTTCCAGATGAATCTCGACGCGCGGGCACGCGTTCATGAACGCCGCGATCATCCCGCCGACGAGCGAGTCGAGCAGCGCGACCGGGCACGTGACCCGCACGATGCCGCGCGGCTCCTCGTGCAGCAGCGCGATCGCCTCGTCGGCGGCGTCGGCCTCGACGAGCATCGCGCGGCAATGCGCGTAGTAGGTCTGGCCGACTTCGGTCACCGTGAAGCGGCGCGTCGAGCGCTGGATCAGCCGCATGCCGACGCGCGCCTCGAGCAGCGCGATGCGCCGGCTCAGCTTCGATTTCGGCATGTTCAGCGCACGACCCGCCGGCGCGAAGCCGCCGTGGTCGACCACCTGCACGAAGTAATAGAGATCGTTCAGATCCCGCTGGCTATCGTTCATGAAATGGAACGCTGAGTGTGATTTTCGCAGTCTACCGGACTGATCGTTCTGATTCTATATTCCTATCCATGATGCGAAACACGGGTTTCGCCGCAATTCGGAGAGGAAGATGAAGAAGATCCAGGGTGTGTACAGTGCGCCGCGCGGCCATTGGGTCGGCGACGGGTTTCCGGTGCGCTCGATGTTCAGCTACCAGTCGCATGGCGCGCATCTGAGCCCGTTCCTGCTGCTCGATTACGCGGGCCCGGCGACGTTCGAGCCGGCATCGGCGCCGCGCGGCGTCGGCCAGCATCCGCACCGCGGGTTCGAGACGGTCACGATCGTCTATGACGGCGAGGTCGCGCACCGCGACTCGACGGGCGCGGGCGGTGTGATCGGCCCCGGCGACGTCCAGTGGATGACGGCCGCGAGCGGGATCCTGCACGAGGAGTTTCACTCGGAGGCGTTCACGAAGCGCGGCGGGCCGCTCGAAATGGTGCAGCTGTGGGTGAACCTGCCCGCTGCGGACAAGATGGGTGCGCCCGGCTACCAGACGCTGCTGAACGCGGACATCCCGGTGGTCGAACTGCCGGAAGGCGCGGGTCGTGCGCGGATCATCGCGGGCGAACTCGATGGGCGGCGCGGCCCGGCCCGCACGCACACGCCGATCGACGTGTGGGACGTGCGGCTCGCGGCGGGCGGTCGCGCTCGGTTTCCGGTCGCGGAAGGGCGCACGCTCGCGGTGGTCGTGCTGGGCGGCGCGGTGCTCGTGAACGGCGAAACGGTCGCGCGCGAAGCGCAGTTCGTGCAGTTGAGCCGCGACGGTCGCGACATCGAGATCGAAGCGAACGGCGACGCGAAGCTGCTGATCCTGAGCGGCGAACCGATCGACGAGCCGGTCGTCGGCTACGGGCCGTTCGTGATGAACTCGCAAGCGGAGATTCGCGCCGCGATCGACGACTTCAACAGCGGCCGCTTCGGCAGGATGACGGCGTGACGGACGGGCCCCGCGCGATGCGGGGCCCGTTGTCGCTTGTACAAGGCGGTCGCGCGTCGCGTGCGCTTCAGGGCATAATCGTCGATTGCCGCGCGCCGGCCGGCGCGCCCGAATCAGGACCGCACATGAACGCACCCGTACCCGCCGCGAACCCGCCCGCCACCGATGCGCTCGAATGGCGCTGGAAAGCCTTCGACGCGCTGTCGGCGCGTGAGGTTTATACGATTCTCGAAGCGCGCAGCGCGGTGTTCGTCGTCGAGCAGAATTGCGTGTACCGCGACATCGACGACGCGGACCAGGCGGCATGGCATCTGGCCGCGTATGACGAAGCGGGCCGGCTGGCCGGCTACCTGCGCGTGCTGCTGCCCGATGCGCAGGACCCCGACATCCGGATCGGCCGCGTGCTGACGACCGCCGCGTTCCGCGGAGCGGGTCTCGGCAACGCGCTGCTGTCGCACGCGCTCGAGCACATCCGCGCGCAATGGCCCGACACGCCGGTCAGCCTGCATGCGCAGGCCCATCTGCAGCGCTTCTACGGCGCGTTCGGCTTCGCGCCGAGTTCCGACGTGCACGACGAGGACGGCATCCCGCACGTGTGGATGCGCAGCGCGCCGCGCGCCTGACGCGGCGGCGCGCGCCGCGTCAAGGCGCGGGGTGCACGCTGCGCGCGACCGCCTGGCCGGCCTCGCGCTCGGCCTCACGCATTGCCGCGCGTTCGTCCCGCAGGCGTCCGCGCGCGGACAGCCGCAGCCAGTGGCGCAGCGCGATCACCGCGCCGATCACGCTCATCATCGAGCCCGGGATCCACAGCAGCAGGCCGCCGATCTGCTGGTCGCGCAGCGGGCTCAGCCACGTGAACGCGCGTCCGCAGATCGAGTAGATCGGATACAGCTCCTGCGGCGTGAAGAAGATCATCGCGCCGAGCACGATCTGCGGCGGGATCGCCGCGACGACGACCAGGATCCGGCGCCCCGGCGCGAGCCGCGCGGGCGGCGCCGGGCGCGGATCGACGACGAGCCACCAGAACAGCAGGCCGTCGATCACCATGCTCCAGTTCATCACGCGATACAGGCGCCAGTCGAGCATCGCGACGAAGTGGATCGGCGACAGCAGCCAGAAGTAGATCAGCCCGACGAACAGCACGACCGCGACGACCGGGTTGAACACGACGTCGAGCGTCGTGCGCACCGGCCGCCACGCGAGCGCGGGGCGCACGAAGCGCTGCCGCCAGCGGAACGGAATGCCCGCGCGGATCGCCGCGCCCGGATACGCGAGCGCGATGAAGAACGGCCCGAGATGATGCAGCACGAGGTGCTGCGCGCGATGCAGGAAGAACTCATGCTCGAAGAAGTAGTCGAGCCGCGTATGCAGCGCGACGTACAGCGCCGTCAGCCCGAGCCAGAACGAGAACTGCCGCAGTGGCGTGACCCTGGCCTTCTTCACGCCGCGCGCGAACAGCACGCCGGCCGCCAGCACCGCGACGACCACGGTCGGCGACGGTTCCCACGGATCGAGCCAGTACAGGAGATCCATCGCGCGGCGTTACTTCGCCTGGGCCGGCGACTTCACCGCGAACGGCGTGTCGAGCGTCTCGCCGTCGGAGAATTTCAGGCGCATGCGCACCGTGTCGCCGGGCTTGATTGCGTGCTTCGGCTCCTCGAGCATGAAGTGGTAGCCGCCCGGCGCGATGTCGACCTTGCCGCGCGCGGGAATCGTCAGCTTGTCGACCATCTCCATCTTCTGCGTCGAGCCGTTCGAGACGGTCTGGTGCAGCATCGTCATCCCGTAGTCGGGGCTGTCGACGTCGACGAGGTCGACCGGCTTGTCGCTCGTGTTGACGAGCGTCACGTAGCCGCCCGCGGGCAGCTTGTTCGGCAGCCAGCGCACCCAGCCGTTCTGCGCGGAAATCGCGCCGGCGGCGTAGGCGTGGGCGCCGACGGACAGCGCGGCGAGGAGGGCGAGCGTCTTGAGTTTCGTTTTCATGATTCGGGATCAGGTGGAGGAAGCGGAGTCGAGGATCCGGCGCACATCGGCGGCGATGGCGTCGGGCTTGTCGCGGTCGGTCGCGAGCAGACGCGCGCGGCCGCTCGCGTCGAAGATGTAGACCGCCGAGCTGTGCGTCACTTCGTAGCCGCCCGACGGATCGCGTTGTTCCATCTGGTACGCGACCCGATAGCGCTTCGCGAGCGATTCGATCTGGCGGTCGGTGCCCGTCAGGCCGCGCGCGTGCTCGGCGTCGAACGCGGCGACATACGACTGCATCGCCTGCGGCGTGTCGCGCGCGGGGTCGACCGACACGAACAGGATGCGCACGTTGCGCGCCTGCGGGCCGAGTTGCGCGAGGACTTCCATCAGCCGCGCCATCGTTTCCGGGCAGACGTCCGGGCAGTGCGTGTAGCCGAAATAGACGAGCGAGACACGGCCGCGGAATGCGGACGCGTCGACCGGCCGGCCGTCGCCGCCCGTCAGCGTGAACGACAGGTCGGGCAGGTGGCCGGTCACGTCGGTCAGGCGCCAGGGCGGTTCGCCGCGCGTGCAGGCGGCGAGCGCCACGGCGGCGGCGAGCACCGCGACGGTGCGGACGACGCGAGAGCGGCGCCGGTGCGGCGCGCAATGGGCAGATGGGTCAGATGGGGCAGGCGGAGCAGGCGACATCCAGGGGTCTCGATCGGACGGAACGGATGCACGGCCGGCGCGACGCCAAGCGTCGCGCGGCAGGCGGTTGCGACTGTAGCGCAATTCGCCCGCGAGCGTCCCGGCGAAGCGCGTGCGACGCGCCGTGGCGGGGCAATATGTCGCAGCGGCCGCATCGAGGGGCATCGCCCGCGCCGCATGCCGGTTTCGCCCATCCGGACGCGAAGGCGCGGTAAGATGCGCACAATTCCTCTCGTGGAGCGGCGGTCATGCGGGCCGCCGCTCAGACTATCGACTCGATGCAATCCGTCCCGGCTTCCCTGTCCCTGACCGATACCGCGTTCTTTTTCGACTTCGACGGCACGCTCGTCGAGCTGGCGCCGACGCCCGACAGCATTCACGTGCCGCCGTCGCTGCTCGCGCTGCTCGACGCGCTGCGGCGCCGCTCGCACGGCGCTGTCGCGATCCTGTCCGGCCGCGGCATCGACAACATTGACCAGTACCTGAAGATGCCCGATCTGCCGATCGCCGGCCTGCACGGCGCGGAGCGGCGCGACGCCAACGGCGACACGCAGCGCGTCGGCTTCAACGATGCGCGCCTCTTGCGCATCGAGCGCGAGCTCGCGGATGTGGTTGACCGCTATCCGGGCATGCTGCTCGAAATCAAGGGCGCGGCGGTCGCGCTGCATTACCGCAGCGCGCCCGAGCGCGAGACGATTGCGCGCGAGGCGGCCGAGCGGCTCGTCGCCGACTATGCGGACGCGTACGTGCTGCAGCCGGGCAAGATGGTGTACGAGATCAAGCCCAAGGGCGTCGACAAGGGGCGCGCGCTCGCGGCCTTCCTCAACGAGCCGCCGTTCGCGGGCCGCACGCCGGTGTTCGCGGGCGACGACCTGACCGACGAGAAGGGGTTCGCGGTCGTCAACGCGCGCGGCGGCCTGTCGATCAAGGTCGGCGCGGGCGAGACGTCGGCGCGCGTGCGGCTCGACTCGGTCGACGCGCTGCACGCGCAGATTCGCCGCTGGCTCGACGTGGAGCCGCAGCACGCATGAGCCGTCTCATCATCGTTTCGAACCGCGTCGCGCCGATTTCCGAAGGCGAGCCGGCGGCGGGCGGGCTTGCAATCGGCGTGTACGACGCGCTGAAGGAAACCGGCGGCATGTGGTTCGGCTGGAGCGGCGAGGTCGTCGCGTCCGGCGCGCCGCAGATCCGCGTCGAGGAGCATGGACCGGTCACGTTCGCGACGGTCGGCCTGTCGCGGCGCGACTATGACCAGTACTACCGCGGCTTCTCGAACGCGACGCTGTGGCCCGCGTTCCACTACCGCGCGGACCTGATCCAGTACGACCGCCACGAGTTCGAAGGCTACGGCCGCGTGAACGTGTGGCTCGCGCAGCAGCTCGTGCCGCTGCTGCAGGACGACGACGTGATCTGGGTGCACGACTATCACCTGATCCCGTTCGCCCGCGCGCTGCGCGCGGCCGGCGTGAAGAACCGCATCGGCTTTTTCCTGCACATTCCGTTTCCGGCGGCGCAGGTGCTCGTCAACGTGCCGCCGCATCGCGAGCTCGTCGAGGCGCTGTGTGCGTTCGACCTGCTCGGCTTCCAGACCGAACCCGACCTGCGCGCGTTCTGCGACTACATCGAGTCCGAAGCGGACGGCGTGGTCGAACGCGATGGGCGTGACGTTCGCGCGGTGACCGTGCGCGCGTTCGGCCAGACGCTGCGCGCGGCCGCGTATCCGATCGGCGTGCATCCGGACGAAATCGCGTCGCTCGCGCAGGCGGGCGAGCACGGCAAGGCGGTGCGCACGCTGGCAACGTCGCTGCGCGGCCGCAAGCTCATCATGAGCGTCGACCGGCTCGATTACTCGAAGGGGCTCGTCGAGCGCTTCCGCGCGTTCGAGAAGCTGCTCGAGCACGAACCGTCGCACCGCAACCGCGTGTCGTTCCTGCAGATCGCGCCGTCGACCCGCGCGGAGCTGCGCGCGTACCAGGACATCCGCCTGCAGCTCGAAGCGGAGTCGGGCCGCATCAACGGGCGCTTTGCGGAGCTCGACTGGGCGCCGATCCTCTACATCCATCGCCAGTACGACCGCCAGCTGCTCGCCGCGCTGTACCGGCTCGCGCGGGTCGGCTACGTGACGCCGCTGCGCGACGGGATGAACCTTGTCGCGAAGGAATACGTGTCCGCGCAGAACCCCGACGATCCGGGCGTGCTGGTGCTGTCGCGTTTCGCGGGCGCCGCGCGCGAGCTGACGGGCGCGCTGATCGTCAATCCGATCGACATCGCGGGGATGGCCGAAGCGCTGTCGCGGGCGCTGTCGATGCCGCTCGCCGAGCGGCGCGCGCGCTATGCGGACATGATCGCGCAACTGCGCGAGAACAACGTGTCGGTGTGGCGCGACAACTTCCTGCGCGACCTGCAGCGCGCTTGAGCCGCCGCCCGGTGCGGCGCCGGAAATGAAAAAAGCCGCAGTGCGTGATGCACTGCGGCTTTGTTTTTGGGCGGATGCGCCGCGCGTCAGGCGACGCGTTCGCCGGCCGCCGGGCCGCCGTCGGGCGCCACGTGATGGCGGCCGTGCTGTTTCGCGAGCAGGTCGCGGTACAGGCCGGGGCGGTTGCGCAGGACTTCGGGGCTGCCGTCGTCGATCACCTTGCCGCTGCTCATCACGATGATCCGGTCGAAATTGCGCAGCGTCGACAGGCGGTGCGCGATCGCGATCACCGTGCGGCCGACCATCAGGCGGTCGAGCGCGCTCTGGATCGCTTCCTCCGACGCGCTGTCGAGCGCGGACGTCGCCTCGTCGAGCAGCAGGATCGGCGCGTTCTTCAGGATCGCGCGCGCGATCGCGATGCGCTGGCGCTGGCCGCCCGACAGCTTGACGCCGCGGTCGCCGACGATCGTGTCGTAGCCCTCGGGCATCGCCTCGATGAACTCCGCGCAGCGCGCGTCGCGCGCGGCGGCGAGCACTTCGTCGCGCGACGCGTCGGGGCGGCCGTACGCGATGTTGTCGTAGATCGACCGGTGCATCAGCGAAATGTCCTGCGGGACGAGCGCGATCGCATGGCGCAGGCTGTCCTGCGTGATCGACTTCACGTCCTGGCCGTCGACCTTCACGACGCCGTCCTGCGTGTCGTAGAAGCGCTGCAGCAGCGCGAGCACGGTCGACTTGCCGGCGCCGGACTTGCCGATCAGGCCGACGCGCTGGCCCGGCTCGATGTGCAGCTCGAAGTGGTCGAGGATCGCGCGACGGTGCGGATACGCGAACGTCACGCGCTCGAAGTCGACGCGGCCGCCCGATGCGGCGAGCGGCACCGCGTCGGAGCGGTCCGGCATCCCGTGCGGTTCGAGCAGCGTCTTCACGGCTTCGGCGAGACGCGCGATATGCTGCGTGACGTCGACGAGCGCGACCGCGAGATCGCGCGTGCCGTGCAGGATCGTGAAGCCGAGCGAGCTGACCAGCACGATGTCGCCCGAGGTCGCCTTGCCCTGGTCCCACAGCCACAGCGCCCAGCCGAGCAGGCCGGCGGACAGCATTGCGGTGATCACCGCGTGCAGCAGCCGCAGCTTTTCAAGATAGAGCAGGCTCTGCTGGCGCGCGTCCATCTCGGCCTTGACCGTCGCGCCGAAGCGCTTCTGCTCGCGCAGCGTCATCCCGAACGCGCGCACGAGGCCCATGTTGCCGATCACGTCGACGAGCTCGCCGTCGACCGCCGCGGCCTTCGCCGCGAAGGTGTGATGGCGCGCGGAGCCACGTCCGGCGAGCTTGAACAGCACGACGGAGAGCACCGCCGAGCAGCCGAGCAGGCCGGCCGCCATCAGCGGGTTGACGACGATGATCATCAGGATCGCGCCCATCACCGCGATGCACGGCGGCAGCACGTTCCACGCCATCGTGTTCTCCGACGTGTAGACGGCGTTCGACGTCGCGGTGATGCGGCTCGCGAGCGTGCCGGGCTGCTTTTCCGCGTAGTACGTCGGCGAGTGGCCGATCAGGTACTGGAACAGGTCGCGCCGCAGGTCGCCCGTGACCGCGACGAACGTGTGCGCGGCGAACCAGCCGCCGACGCGCCACAGCAGGTTGTCGGCGGCGATCAGGCCGACGAGCAGCGCGAACGCGCTCCACAGCGGGCCCGGGTGGTGGCGGCCGGTCGCGAGGACGTCGATCAGGTGCTTGATCGCGTATTGCGAGCCGAGCGCGCAGCCGACGGCGGCCAGCACGCTGACGAGCACGATGAAGTGCGCGACCGGATGCAGGCGGATGTAGCGGAACAGGAACGCGAGTGGCCGGTGCGCGTAGCTCGACAGCTTCGCGTTGTAGGCGTTGCGCTGGGCAGGGGTGAGAGCTTCCAAAATATGCGTGCGGTGAATCGGTGGTTGAACGTTGCAGCCGGACCGGATGCCGACCTTCGGCCAGGCGCAACGTAATCCGGCATTGTAAACAAGGCCGTGCCTCGCGCTGCGCGAATCTTGCCGATTGGCAGGGGGCGCCGAGTTAATTTTGGGATAAAATTCGGCATTCCGCGCCGGGCGGCGGGTACCGCGTTCGCGGTTCCCGCCGTGCGGATGGCGGCGAGGGATGCCAAAAGGGCCTTCCACTCTAGAACGGACGCCAGAGTCCGCGGGTTGCAAAGTGTTGCCGCTTTGTAACAAAGTAAAGTGTTTGAAATGTTGTGCGCCGTATCAGGATTACCCCTAGATAATCGGCTCCGGGTTCACGCCTTGGTATTTTTACGAACCCCTGTCAACGGGTCTTCGTTTCAAACGTTCTATGCCTGTCGCGTCGCCGACGCTCCTTGAGCAGCGCGGGTTCGACGCCGCCAGCAGGCCGAATCGTCCGAATTTCGGATGAAATGCGTCCAGCCAGGATCGCCGGCAGGCTGCTGACCCAATGCTTGGTTTATTGCCGATTTTTTAGGAGTTACGCATGCGAATCGCCCAAATCGCTCCGTTGCACGAAGCGGTTCCCCCGAAGCTGTACGGTGGTACCGAACGGGTGGTGTCCTACCTGACCGAAGCGCTCGTCGACATGGGGCATGACGTCACGCTCTTCGCGAGCGGCGATTCGCAAACGTCGGCGAAGCTCGAAGCCGTCTGGCCGCAGGCGCTGCGCCTCGACCCGACGATCCGCGACGTGATGGCCCCGCACATGCTGCTGCTCGAGCAGGTGCGCCGCCGCGCGGACGAGTTCGACGTGCTGCACTTCCACATCGACTACTACCCGTTCTCGCTGTTCTCGCGCCAGCCGGTGCCGCATCTGACGACGCTGCACGGCCGCCTCGACCTGCCGGAACTCCAGCCGATCTTCAATACGTTCAGCGACGTGCCGGTCGTGTCGATCTCCGACAACCAGCGCATCCCGCTCTCGCAGGCGAACTGGCTGCAGACGACCTACCACGGCCTGCCGGAAAACCTGCTGACGCCGATCCCGGACGTGAAGCCGAGCTACCTCGCGTTCCTCGGCCGCATCTCGCCGGAGAAGCGCGTCGACACGGCGATCCGCATCGCCGAGCAGGCCGGCATGCCGATCAAGATCGCCGCGAAGCTCGACAAGGCCGACCGCGCTTACTACGAAGAGAAGATCAAGCCGCTGTTCTCGCTGCCGCACGTCGAGTACATCGGTGAAATCAGCGAATCCGAGAAGACCGAATTCCTCGGCAACGCACATGCGCTGCTGTTCCCGATCGACTGGCCGGAACCGTTCGGCCTGGTGATGATCGAGGCGATGGCCTGCGGCACGCCGGTGATCGCGTTCAAGCGCGGCTCGGTGCCGGAAGTCATCGAGAACGGCGTGTCGGGCTTCGTCGTCGAGGACGAACTGTCGGCCGTCGCCGCGGTCAAGCGCCTGAACACGCTGCCGCGCGAGAAGGTCCGCGCCGCGTTCGAAGCGCGCTTCTCGTCGAAGGTGATGGCGCAGAACTACGTGAAGGGCTACGAAGAGCTGCTGCGCCAGAAGCGCCGCACGGTGCTGCGCGAAGTCAACGCAGGCTGAAGCCGGCCGGCCGCCTCGCGGCGGCCGGCTTCACGGCGACGCCCCGTCCGGGTCTTCCGGCGGGGCGTCGTCGCATTCGCGGCGCCGATGGCCAATGTGTTGTATTCTCGCCGCGCCCGGCGGCCGCGACGGGCCGGAACGCGCCTGCGCACGCCTGCTGTTCGTCTGTCCAGCCGGTAATGTCCCTATAATGGCCGTGCCGTAAAATCCGGCCCCGCAGATCATCGAGAGGAGAGCAGTCTTGGCGAGAACGAAACCCACGCGCGCAGCCCCGGCCCCCGGCGCCGGCGTGATCTTCGCGTTGCGCGCGATCGGTCTCGTGCTGCTCGCCCGGTGGCTGTTCTCGATGTCGCAGATGGGCTACCGCGAGTCGTTGTCGGCGATGGCGTCGTCGCCGTGGGCATTCGTCTACCTGGTGCTGATCTTCCTGCTGCTCGCGTTGCCGGGCGCGGCCGCGCGCGCCGAGCGCCCGTTCCACCCGCTGCCGCAATGGCTGCGCCAGGCGCTCCGCTTCTTCGCGCTGATCGGTTTCCTGTTCGCCGTCTGGTCGATCGGCGCCTACGCGTGGGCGGCCGGCTGGCGCCGGGCGATGCATGCGGTGACCGCGACCAACGGCTGGCTCGTCGCCGCGCCGGCGCTGTACGCGGCCGTCGTCTGGATCTGCCGGCCGCGGCCGCTGTGGCGCACCAACGTCGCCGCGCGGCGGTTCGCGGTCGGCCGCTACGCGATCTCCCTCGATACGCTTACGCGCACCGTGATCGTCTGGATGGAAAGCCGCAAGGTCGGGCAATACGACGCGCGCGAGCTGTCGGTGCGCTGGCCCGGCCGCGCCGGCTCGGCGGGCCAGGTTCGGGGCGACTCGCCGCAGGACTGCCCGCCGCCCGTCGCACTGCCCCGCGGCAGCTGGTTCAAGCGGCCGAAGGTCGAACTGCTGTGGGATTCGCCGGCGGCCGTCGGCCATAACCGGCAGATCGTGATGCGCGCGCCGCTCGCGACCGAGGGCGACCGCGTCGCCGTGCTCGCGCTCGACGCGGCACTCAAGCAGATCGTCTGATACGTCCGGCGCAGCGCGCAATCGCGCGTCGCGCCGCGTCATCGCGTCGGCGGGGGGCGGCAATGCCGACCCGCGTTTGATCCGTCGCCGCGGGCCGGCCCATCTGCGTCGCGGGGAGTCATGCGACCCGGCCGGAGGCCCGCCCGTCGCTCAGCGCGCGAGGCAGGGGCGTTTGTTGTCGAACGTCCACCCCGGAATCAGGTACTGCATCGCCGCCGCATCGTCGCGCGCGCCGAGGCCGTGCTGCTTGTAAAGCTCGTGCGCGGCCGCGACCGCGTCCATGTCGAGCTCGACGCCGAGTCCCGGCCGCTTCGGCACGTCCACCAGTCCGTTCTCGATCTTCAGCGGCTCGCGCGTGAGCTGCTCGCCGTCCTGCCAGATCCAGTGCGTGTCGATCGCCGTGACCTTGCCGGGCGCGGCGGCCGCGACGTGCGTGAACATCGCGAGCGACACGTCGAAGTGGTTGTTCGAGTGCGAGCCCCACGTCAGGTCCCAGTCGCGGCACATCTGCGCGACGCGTACCGAGCCCTGCATCGTCCAGAAATGCGGATCGGCGAGCGGGATGTCGACCGCGTGCAGTTGCACCGCGTGGCCCATCTGCCGCCAGTCGGTCGCGATCATGTTGGTCGCCGTCGGCAGCCCCGTCGCGCGACGGAATTCCGCCATCACTTCACGGCCCGAGTAGCCGTGCTCCGCGCCGCACGGGTCTTCCGCGTATGCCAGCACGTGATGGAGGTCGCGGCACAGCCGCACGGCCTCGTCGAGCGACCACGCGCCGTTCGGATCGAGCGTCACGCGCGCGTCGGGGAAGCGCTCGGCCAGCGCGGTCACGGCCTCGATCTCGCGCGCGCCTTCAAACACGCCGCCCTTCAGCTTGAAGTCGTTGAAACCGTAGCGCGCATGCGCGGCCTCGGCGAGCCGCACGACGGCCTCCGGCGTCAGCGCGGGCTCGTTGCGCACGCGCGTCCAGTCGTCGGTCGCACCGCTGCTGTCGCGGTAGGGCAGCGCGGTCTGCGTGCGGTCGCCGACATAGAACAGGTAGCCGAGCATTTCGACCCGCTCGCGCTGCTGGCCTTCGCCGAGCAGTGCGGCGACGGGCACGCCGAGGTGCTGGCCGAGCAGGTCGAGCAGCGCGGCTTCGAGCGCGGTGACCGCGTGGATCGTCGTGCGCAGGTCGAAGGTCTGCAGCCCGCGGCCGCCCGCGTCGCGGTCCGCGAAGCGGCGGCGCACGTCGTTGAGCACCGCGTGGTAGTTGCCGACCGGCTGGCCGACGACGAGCGCGCGCGCGTCGTCGAGCGTGCGGCGGATGCTTTCGCCGCCCGGCACTTCGCCAACGCCGGTGCGCCCCGCGCTGTCCGTCAGGATCACGAGGTTGCGGGTAAAGAACGGACCGTGCGCGCCGCTCAGGTTGAGCAGCATGCTGTCGTGGCCGGCAACCGGGATCGCTTGCAGGTCGACGATGCGCGGCGTGTCGTGTCGGGGCGTGGAAGTGGCGGCGTTCATGGGCGGCGATGGCAATAGGGTGGGCGGCGCCGCGCCCCGCAAAAGCTTTGCCGGGTGCGGCAGGAGGTGCGATCATTCGACAACCGACGTGCGCGGAACGGCAACGATCGCGGCATGGGGGCGATGAATCCACGATAGCTGTGTGAATCGTCCGATGCCAGCGTTGGATGGGATCAGGCAAGCGCCGAAGCGCTGACGCTGATCGACATAGGAGACAGATCGAGCGATCATCAGTCGTCGGATGACTTGTGACGCAGTATAATGAATCGACGGCTTTCGCTCAAACCCCGCGTAAACCCTCGGCTTACCGACACGATATTCAAAAAGGAACCGGCCTCATGTCCGTGCCTACGCTCCCCGCAGCGCCGCGTCGTCGCGCGCGCAGCCTCGCACAAGATGTCGTCGACGCGCTGACCGCGCAGATCGAAAACGGCACGCTGCGTCCCGGCGACAAGCTGCCGACCGAAACCGAAGTGATGGCGACGCAGGGCGTGAGCCGCACGGTCGTGCGCGAGGCGATCTCGCGGATGCAGGCGAGCGGCCTGGTCGAGACGCGCCACGGCATCGGCAGCTTCGTGCTCGAGCCGTCGCGCCGCCAGGCGCTCGGCATCGATCCCGCGACGATCACGACGCTGCGCGACGTGCTCGCGGTGCTCGAGCTGCGCATCAGCCTCGAGAGCGAGTGCGCGAGCCTCGCCGCGCAGCGCGCCAACGACGCGGACCTCGCGGCGCTGCGGCGCGCGCTCGACGCGATCGCGACGGGCTCGGGCGGCGGCCGCGACACCGCGCAGCTCGACTACCAGTTCCACCTGCAGATCGCGCAATCGACCGGCAACCGCTATTTCGTCGACATCATGACGCAGCTCGGCGCGTCGATCATCCCGCGCACGCGGGTGAATTCCGCGCGCTTCGCGGGCGACGACCTGGAGCGCTACGTGGGCCGGCTGAACCACGAGCACGAGGACATCTACGAGGCGATCGCGCGCCACGACCCGGAGGCGGCGCGCGCCGCGATGCGCACGCACCTGACCAACAGCCGGGAGCGGCTGCGCCGCGCGCACGAGGCGGCCGAAGCGGGGCGGGACGCGCACGCCGAGTAGGCCGGCGGTCCGCCGGCGCGCGCCGTCAGCGTTCGGCGCGGCGGCGGTTCTGTTAAATATCAGTCATCGTATGATTGCGTCGCGCATCACACGGAATGACGACGCCCGCGCCGCCGATGCAAGGCCGGCGCGGGCGTTCCGCAATCAACCGCCCTTCGTCACGATCGTCTTCCAGGCGCCGCTCTTCACCTGGTAAAGGGTCGACATGCCGCTCTTCAGCGAGCCGTCGTTCGCGAACGAGATGCGGCCGGTGATCCCCTCGAAGTCGATCTTCTTGAGCGCCGGCCGATAGACCTTCGGATCGGTCGAGCCGGCCGCCTGCATCGCCTTGATCGCGGCCCAGGTCGCGTCGTAGCCGAACTGCGCGTACGACAGCACGTCGGCCCCGAAGCGCTTCTTGAAGCGCTGCTCGAAATCCTTCCCTTGCGGCAGCTCGTCGAGCGGCCGGCCGTATTCCCACGCCATCGCGCCTTCCGCGGCGGGGCCGGCGATCTTGATGAACTCGTTGTCCTTCACGCCGCCGCCGCCGACGAACTGCGCGTTCAGCCCGAGCTGGCGCATCTGCCTGATGAAGTTCGCGGCGAGCGAATCGAGGCCGCCGAAGAAGATCAGGTCGGGGTTCTTGCCTTTCAGGCTGGTGATCTGCGCGCGGAAGTCGACCGCCTGGTTGCTCGTGAATTCGCGCGCGACGATCGCGCCGCCGGCTGCCTTCACCGCCTTCTCGAATTCGTCCGCTTCGCCCTGGCCGAACGCGGTGCGGTCGTCGACGATCGCGATGCGCTTCGCCTTCGTCACGTCGATCGCGTACCGGCCCGCGTTGCCGGCGTTCTGGCCGTCGGTCGCGATCACCATGAACATGTTGGCGAGCCCGCGCGAGGTCAGCGTCGGGTTGGTCGCGGCCGGATCGATCACGGGGATGCCGGCCTTGTCGTAGACGACCGACGCCGGAATCGTGGTGCCCGAGTTGAAGTGGCCGACGACGACCGACACGTTCTGGTCGACGAGGCTTTGCGCGGCCTGCACGCCGATTCGCGGGTCGGCCTGGTCGTCCTGCACGACGAGATCGAAGCGCGCCGGCTTGCCGGCGATCTGGACCTTCTGCGCGACGGCGTCGTCGAGCGCGAGCTGGACGCCGTTCTGCAGATCCTTGCCGTAGCCGGCGTTGACGCCGGTGAGCGGGGCGGCGAAGCCGACCTTGATGTCGGTGTCGCCGGCCGCCTGCGCGGCTTGGTGCGAGAAGGCGGCCAGGGTGGCGGCGAGCGAGAGGGACAGCAGCGATGGGCGGAATTTCATGTGCATTCCTTGGGCAGCGAGACACGAAAACGCGCGCAGCGGCGCGCGCGGGCGACGCTTCTGCGAGCGCGGCCGAAGGCAGGCCCGAGCGTCTGACGACGAGTTATAGGGGGCCAAATTGGGCGAGTCTTGTCGATTCGGCGCACGAAACATGCGGATTTCCGCACAGCATCGGCGCGACAAGGGAAAGCGGCGATGAGGGAATTCCCGCGCCGGGAGGGGATGGGGGCGGGTGAAGCAGTCGATGCCGCGCCTGCAGCGGCGGGAACGGGGGCGCCGGCCGCATCGAGCGGCCGGCGCAGGGCGTTGGCGTTGGCGTTACTCGGCCCCGGCCCCGGCCGCGTCGTCAGCGGCGGACGCTGATGCCGGCTCGGTGCGGATCAGCGGATCGCTCGTGCTCGGGCGGCCCGTCTCGACGTGGCCGGCGAAGCGGCGCACGAAGCCGAGCGGCTTGTCGTCGCTGACGGTCAGGTCGTACCAGCCGTGGCTGCCGCGCAGGTCCCAGTAGTCGTCGACGCGCGCGCCGGGCGCCAGGTCGAATACGCGCGGATGCGCGTGGCCGTAGGCGCTCGTCACCTTGAGACGCACCGCCCGGTGGCCACGGTTCATCAGGCGCAGCGTGATGTTGCCGTTCGCGACGTCGTAGCCGTAGATCACTTCCGGATTGACGCTCGCCGGCCCGACCGCCGGTGCGGCGGGGGTGCGGAAGTGACAGTAGAAGCCGTTCGGGCCGTACACGTCGAGGTCGTACAGGCCGAGCGACGGCGCGGGGCTCCACGTGTCCGAGAGGCGCTTGCCGGCTTCCACCGTGTAGGTCCACGGGCCATCGACGCGATTGCGCGCCTGGACCTGGAACGCCGCGCCCGCGCGGCCGGTGTTCGCGAAGGTCAGCCGGAACTGGCCGCTCGCGTTGTCGATCCGGCCGTACGCAAACAGCTCGTACGGCAGCGCGCGCGCCGGCCGCAGGCCGGCCTCCTGCTTCGGCAGCTTCTGCGCGACCGGCGGGACCGGAATGTAGTCGGGATGGCGGTTGCGGTCGGGCGGCGCGTAGCCGCTCGTGTCCGGCAGTTGCGGCCAGCTCGCGTCGGTCGACGCGAAGTCGAACGCGGACGTCAGGTCGCCGCACACCGTGCGCCGCCACGGCGACACGTTGCCGGCCGTCACCGCGTACTGCGCGCCGAAGCGCGCCTCGATGAATTGCAGCAGCGAAGTGTGATCGAACGTCTGCGAGCAGACCCAGCCGCCTTTCGTCCACGGCGACACGACGAGCATCGGCACGCGCGGGCCGAGGCCGTACGGGCCGGCCATGTGCGACGCGTCGCCGGGGAACGCCTCGTTGGTAGTCGCGACCGTCGACAGCCCGTTGTCGCGCGACTGCGGCGCGAACGGCGGCGGCACGTGGTCGAAGAAGCCGTCGTTCTCGTCGTAGGTGATGAAGAGCGCGGTCTTGCTCCACACGTCCGGGTTCGACACGAGCGCCTTCAGCACCTGCTCGATGTACCACGCGCCGTAGTTCGCGGGCCAGTTCGGGTGCTCCGAATACGCTTCCGGCGCGCAGATCCACGACACCTGCGGCAGCGTGCCGTTCTTCACGTCCTGCTGCAGCACGTCGAACAGCGTGCCGCCCGCGCTGATGTTGGTGCCGGTGCGCGCCTTCTCGTACAGCGGCGAGCCGGGCAGCGCGGTGCGGTACTGGTTGAAGTAGAGCAGCGCGTTGTCGCCGTAGTTGCCGATGTACGGGTTCTGCGTCCAGCCCCACGAGCCGTTCGCGTCGAGGCCCGTGCCGACGTCCTGGTAGATCTTCCACGACACGCCGGCCTGCTCGAGCACTTCCGGATAGGTGGTCCAGCCGTAGCCCTTCTCCTCGTTGCCGAGCACCGGGCCGCCGCCGACGCCGTCGTTGCCGACGTAGCCGGTCCACATGTAGTAGCGGTTCGGATCGGTCGAGCTCGGGATCGCGCAGTGGTACGCGTCGCAGATCGTGAACGCGTCGGCGAGCTGGTAGTGGAACGGGATGTCGTCGCGCTTCAGGTACGCCATCGTCGTCGTGCCCTTGTTCGGCACCCACTGGTCGTAGCGGCCCTTGTTCCACGCGGCGTGCATGTCCTGCCAGCCGTGCGGCAGGTCCTGCAGGAACTGCATGCCGAGCTTGTCGGCACGCGGATGGAACGGCAGCAGCTCCGCGAGGCCGACCGGCTGGTGGAACACCGACTTGCCGTTCGCCAAGCGCAGCGCGCGCGGATCGCCGAAGCCGCGCACGCCGCGCAGCGTGCCGAAGTAGTGGTCGAACGAGCGGTTCTCCTGCATCAGGATCACGACGTGCTCGATGTCGCGGATCGTGCCGGTACGGCGGTTCGCGGGAATCGCGAGCGCGTCGCGGATCACGGGCGGAAAGAGGTTCAGCGCGGTGGCGCCGGCGGTGCCGGCGGCAACGCGCAGGAAGTCACGACGGGTCGATCGGGTCATGGTCGGTATCGTGCGGAAAAGGTGAGCGCCGGATGGCGGGGAGTGATGCAAGCGTGCTGGCCCGGCGCGCGAATGCAGGAGCGTGCCGGGCCGTGCCGCCGCGAGCATAGCGGCGAAACGGTGTCATTCATGTGAAGCGGTGGAAACGTTTGCGCGCTCGGGCCGGGCGGCGGGGCGGGATTGCGTGCGGACGCGCGCGGCGTCGCGGCCGGTGTATCGGCACGGACCGCGATGCGGCCCGCGGCGCGGATCGGCGGCGCGCGATGCGCGTCGGGCGTCGTCACGCGGCGCGGGCCGTCAGACGTCCGTGACCCACGCGCCGAACCACTCGCTCGGGTTCGCGATCTCGTCCTGCGCGGCGATCAGTTCCAGCTCGTAGCGGCGCGCGTCATAGGTCGCCTTGACGACCGCGTGCACGGCCGCGAGCGTATGTTCGAACGCCGCGCGCACCGAATCGCCGCGCAGCCGCCGCGCGACGAAGATCGCGCTCGTCAGGTCGCCGACGCCGACCGGATGGCGCGGAAACGCATACAGCGGGCGCTGGCCGATCCAGGCCTCGGTGGCGGTGACGGCCAGCATGTTGAAGCGGTCGGCCAGGCTGTTGCGGTCGTGCAGGTGCTTGACGAGCACGATCTGCGGGCCGCGGCGGATCAGCGCGCGGCACGCGTCGACTGCTTCGGCGACGGTCTCGATACGCCGGCCCGCCAGCTTCTGCAGTTCGGTGTGGTTCGGCGACATGCCGTCCGCGAGCGCGGGCATCTCGTGGACGATGAACTCCTCGACGCCCGGCTCCGGGCGAATGCCGCCCGTCTGGCCCATCGCCGGATCGCAGAAGTACCATGCGTTCGGATTCGTCGCCTTCACCGCGCGCACGATCTCGACCGTCGCGCGGGCCTGCGCGGGCGAACCGAGGAACCCGGAGAGCACCGCGTCGCAGCGCTTGAGCGCGCCGATCGCGGCGATGCCGTCGACGAGCTGTTCCATCTTCGCGGCGTCGATCGCGCTGCCCGCCCAGTGGCCGTACTGCATGTGATTCGACAGCTGGACGGTGTTGAGCGGCCAGACGTTGACGCCGAGGCGCTGCATGGGAAACACGGCCGCGCTGTTGCCGGCGTGGCCGTAGATCACGTGAGACTGAATGCTGAGGACGTTTTTCATGGGAATTCGCCTGCACGCGGGCCAGGTTCACGTCACACGATACCCGAGTTCCTCGTGTGCGAGAAAGCCGCCAGGCAACGGAGTGTTGCGCGCCGTCGTCAACGCGACCCGCGTAGAATCGCAGGGCGCGGCGCCGTCCGGTGATCCGCGTGCGTCTCCACTCATCGTGTTCGCCATGGTTTCGATTTGCAAGATGTTGTCCGCCGCCCGCACCGCCATGCTCGGCGCGGGCCTCGCCGCCGCGTGCGCGGCGTCCGTCGCGGCGCCGGCGTCCGCCGGCAACGACGGGCCCGCGTACGGCGCGCGGCTCGAAGGCTTCACGTATCCGGAGCCGGTGCACCGCTATTCGTTCGTGTCGCAGCGCGAGACCGTCGAGATGGTGTACATGGACGTGCAGCCTGCGCATCCGAACGGACACACCGTCGTGCTGCTGCACGGGAAGAACTTCTGCGCGGCGACCTGGGAGGACACGATCACGGTGCTGAGCCATGCGGGCTATCGCGTGATCGCGCCGGACCAGATCGGCTTCTGCAAGTCGTCGAAGCCCGAGCGCTACCAGTACAGCTTCCAGCAGCTCGCGCGCAACACGCATGCGCTGCTCGACTCGATCGGCGTGAAGTCGGCGACGCTCGTCGGCCACTCGACGGGCGGCATGCTCGCGATGCGCTACGCGCTGATGTATCCGAAGGCGACCGAGCAGCTCGTGCTCGTCAACCCGATCGGGCTGGAAGACTGGAAGGCGCTCGGCGTGCCGCCGCTGTCGGTCGACTACTGGTACGCGCGCGAGCTGAAGACGAGCGCCGACGGCATCCGCCGCTACGAGCAGGCGACGTACTACGCGGGCAAGTGGTCGCCGTCCTACGAGCGCTGGGTGCAGATGCTCGCGGGGATGTACCGCGGGCCGGGCCGCGACGCGGTCGCATGGAATTCCGCGCTGCTCTACGACATGATCTTCACGCAGCCGGTCGTCTACGAGCTGGGCGCGATCCGCGTGCCGACCTTGCTGATGATCGGCGACAAGGACACCACCGCGATCGGCAAGGACGTCGCGCCGCCCGACGTCCACGCGAAGCTCGGGCGCTATCCCGAACTCGCGAAGCGCACGCAGGCGGCGATTCCCGGCGCGCAGCTCGTCGAGTTCGCGGCGCTCGGCCACGCGCCGCAGATCCAGGATCCGGACACGTTCCACAAGGCGCTGCTCGACGGGCTCGCGCAGGCGCATCCGCAGTGACGGGCCGCCCCGCGGCGGGCGGCTGACGTGCTGCTTTAGCGCGCCTCGCTCGCGAGCTCGTCGCGAATCTGCGCGGCGAGCTCGAACGAGCGCAGCCGCGCCGCGTGATCGTGGATCTGCGCGGTGATGATCAGCTCGTCCGCGCCGGTCTGCGCGATCCGCTCGCGCAGCCTGTCGCGCACGGTATCGCGCGAGCCGACCGCGGCGAACGACAGCGAATGCGCGACGCTCGCCAGCTCCAGCTCGGTCGCCTCGAGCACGTCGACGGGCGGCGGCAGCTTGCCCGGCGTGCCGCGCCGCAGGCTCAGGAACTGCTGCTGCAGCGACGTGAACAGGCGTCGCGCCTCGTCGTCGGTTTGCGCCGCGAACACGTTCACCCCGACCATCGCATACGGTTTCGGCCACGCGGCCGACGGCCGGTATTGCGCACGATAGAGCTCGAGCGCGCGCATCAGGTAGTCCGGCGCGAAGTGCGACGCGAACGCGAACGGCAGGCCGAGCATCGCGGCGAGCTGCGCGCTGAACAGGCTCGAGCCGAGCAGCCAGACCGGCACGTCGAGCCCCGCGCCGGGCACCGCGCGCACGCGCTGGCCGGCAGCCGGCTCGGCGAAGTAGCGCAGCAGCTCGGCCACGTCGTCGGGGAACGCATCGGCGCTGCCGAGCAGGTCGCGGCGCAGCGCGCGCGACGTGGTCTGGTCGGTGCCGGGCGCGCGGCCGAGGCCGAGATCGATCCGGCCCGGGTACAGCGACGCGAGCGTGCCGAACTGCTCGGCGATCACGAGCGGCGCATGGTTCGGCAGCATGATGCCGCCCGAGCCGACGCGGATCGTCCGCGTGCCGCCGGCGACGTGGCCGATCACGACGGCGGTTGCCGCGCTCGCGATGCCGGGCATGTTGTGGTGTTCGGCGAGCCAGTAGCGGTGGTAGCCCCAGCGCTCGGCGTGCTGCGCGAGGTCGAGGGTGTTGCGGAACGCCTGCGCGGCGTCGGTGCCGGTCGGAATGGGGGCGAGATCGAGTACGGAAAACGGAATCATCGGATGGGCCTTCGGACGTGAGGGCGCGCGGTGATGCGCGGACGCAACAGATGCGGAGGATTTTGCCAAAGGGTTCCGGATCGCGCTGACGACGCGTCGATACCCCTGCGGCCGTTAGGGATGCCCGGGCCATACGCGTCGATTGTTTCCGTAATCAACGTAATAATCGGAAAATTACGAAATTTTACGGAGATTGGGTGCGAATTTGTGCGCAGACACAAAAAACCACGAAAGGCAAAGATTTGGAGACTGCAATACGCCTGCAAACCGCTTACGCTAGGGTTAACGAGGTTGCATCGGAAAAATGTCCGTCGTCCGGATTTGACGGTTTCGCATCAGTCCGTTTCATGGCGTGTTCGAGCGCGGGGTGTCGCCGGCTGTTAAAATCCGGCGATTGTCCATCTCGCGCTCACGGTTGCCGTTCGCATTTTCTGCGTTTCGCCCGCGCGTTGCGCAGGAGCGCCTCTCAAGCGGGGCAGGGCTGCTTTCGAGCATCGCGTGCCCCTGATACAGACGCTGCCGGAACAAGGAGTCGGGTCGTGCCCGCGTTCGTCCCAATCGGATCATCCATCATCGCCTGCTTATTCGATCACCGCCGCGGCACGGCCGCCGCAGGGCGGTGCGCATGACGTCGTCAGCCGTATCGCTCGTCGAGTGGCTGCTGGTCGCGTTCACGCTGGCCGCGGCCGGGTATGCGCTCGTCGCGGCGTTCGCGCCGCGTCCGCGCACGCCGCGCACGGCCGCGCGCGACGGCTTCGAGCCGGTCAGCATGCTCAAGCCGCTGTGCGGCGCGGAGCCGCACCTGTACGAGAACCTCGCGACGTTCTGCGAGCAGCGCCATCCGCGCTACGAGGTGCTGTTCGGCGTCGCGTCGGCGGCGGACCCGGCGGTGGCGGTCGTCGAGCGGCTGCGCGCGGACTACCCGGACTGCGACATCACGCTCGTGATCGACGCGCGCGTGTACGGCAAGAACCTGAAGGTCAGCAACCTGATCAATCTTGCCGAGCGCGCGAAGTACGGGCGGATCGTGATCGCCGACAGCGACATCGCGGTGAAGCCGGATTATCTCGAGCGCGTGACGGCGCCGCTCGCCGATGCGTCGGTCGGCGTCGTCACTTGCCTGTATCATGCGCGCAGTGTCGGCGGGTTCTGGACGCGCATCGGCGCGCAGTTCGTCGACGCGTGGTTCGCGCCGTCGGTGCGGATCACGCACCTCGGCCGCTCGAGCCGCTTCGGCTTCGGCGCGACGCTCGCGCTGACGCGCGACACGCTCGACCGGATCGGCGGCTTCAAGGCGCTGAAGGACGAGCTGGCCGACGATTTCTGGCTTGCCGAGCTGCCGCGCCGCCTCGGCCGGCGCACGGTGCTGTCGGAAGTCGAGGTTGCGACCGACGTGATCGAAGCGTCGTTCGGGCCGCTCTGGCACCGCGAGACGCGCTGGCTGCGCACGATCCGGTCGCTGAACCCGGCCGGTTTCGCGTTCCTGTTCATCACGTTCACCGCGCCGTGGCTCGCGATCGGCGCGGGGCTCGCGCTGCGTCTCGACGGCACGTTCGCCGGCACGCTGGCGGCCACGGCGACGGCGGCAGGCGCGTTCGGGCGGCTCGTGCTGCACGCGCGCGGCGAGGACGGCTGGCGCGCGTTCTGGCGCGATTTGCCGCTGATCGCGGTGCGCGACACGCTGCTCGCGCTCGAGTGGCTCGTCGCGGCGTTCGGCACGCAGGTCGTGTGGCGCGGCGCCAGGATGACGGTCGTCGGCGGCGAGCGCGCGACGGCCGTAGAGGGCGGCGACGGCCGCTGAACGGCACGGCGCAGGCCGACCAACCATGACGAGAGGCGGGCGCCCATGTGGGCGGCCCGCGGTTTTTTTTACTAGATTCTTGAAACGAACTCGAACTATGCAGGCTACCGGAGCATTGATGAAAACCCTGTTCTTGCAGGCCCCTTCGTACGACGGCTTCGACGGCGGTGCCGGCTCCCGCTACCAGGCGAAGCGCGAAATCCGTTCCTTCTGGTATCCGACGTGGCTCGCCCAGCCGGCCGCGCTCGTGCCGGGCAGCCGCGTCGTCGATGCGCCGGCCGACGGCCTGTCGGTCGAGGAAACGCTGAAGATCGCGAACGACTATGACCTCGTGATCATCCACACGAGCACGCCGTCGTTCCCGACCGACGCGATGTTCGCGCAGGACCTCAAGAAGATGAAGCCGTCGATGCTGATCGGCATGGTGGGCGCCAAGGTGCAGGTCGATCCGCACAACTCGCTCACGGCGACCGACGCCATCGATTTCGTCTGCCGCGAGGAATTCGACTTCACCTGCAAGGAAATCGCCGAGGGCAAGCCGCTCGCCGAAGTCAAGGGCCTTTCCTGGCGCGCGAAGGACGGCTCGATCGAGCATAACGAGACGCGTCCGGTCCTCGAGGACATGGATTCGCTGCCGTTCGTCGCGCCGGTCTACAAGCGCGATCTGAAGATCGAAAACTACTTCATCGGCTACCTGAACTATCCGTACGTGTCGATCTACACGGGCCGCGGCTGCAAGTCGCGCTGCACCTTCTGCCTGTGGCCGCAGACGGTGAGCGGCCACCGCTATCGGGTGCGCTCGGTCGAGAACGTGCTCGCGGAAGTGAAGTGGATCCGCGACAACATGCCGGAAGTGAAGGAGATCATGTTCGACGACGACACCTTCACCGACGACGCGCCGCGCGCGGAGGCGATCGCGATCGGCCTCGGCAAGCTCGGCGTGACGTGGTCGTGCAATGCGAAGGCCAACGTGCCGTACAAGACGCTCAAGATCATGAAGGAAAACGGCCTGCGCCTGCTGCTGGTCGGCTTCGAGTCCGGCGACGACCAGATCCTCGTGAACATCAAGAAGGGTGTGCGCACGGATTTCGCACGCCGCTTCAGCGCGGACTGCAAGAAGCTCGGCATCAAGATCCACGGCACCTTCATTCTCGGCCTGCCGGGCGAAACCCAGGAGACCATCAAGAAGACGATCGAGTACGCGAAGGAAATCAATCCGCACACGATCCAGGTCTCGCTCGCCGCGCCGTATCCTGGCACGACGCTCTACAAGCAGGCCGTGGAAAACGGCTGGATGGAAGAGAACAAGACCATCAACCTGGTGAGCAAGGAAGGGGTGCAGCTCGCGGCGATCGGCTATCCGCACCTGTCGCGCGACGAGATCTATCACCACCTCGAGCAGTTCTATCGCGAGTTCTACTTCCGTCCGTCGAAGATCTGGGAGATCGTCCGCGAGATGCTGACGAGCTGGGACATGATGAAGCGCCGTCTGCGCGAAGGCGTCGAATTCTTCCGTTTCCTGCGCGCGCACGAGGCCTGATTCGTGACGACCCAGCGGGCGGCGCGGGCGCTCATCTTCACCGCGGACGACTTCGGGCTGCATCCGCGCGTCAACGCGGCGGTCGAGCGCGCGCATCGCGACGGCGTGCTGAACGCCGCGAGCCTGATGGTCGCCGCACCGGCCGCGGCGGATGCGATCGAGCGCGCGCGGCGGCTGCCGTCGCTCGCGGTCGGCCTGCATCTGGTGCTTGCCGACGGCCCGGCCACGCTGCCCGCGCATGAGATCCCCGCGCTCGTCGGCCCCGACGGGCGGTTCGGCGACGCGATGGCGAAGGACGGCTGCCGCTTCTTCTTCCTGCCGCACGTGCGTGCGCAACTGCGCCGCGAGATCCGCGCGCAGTTCGACGCGTTCGCGGCGAGCGGCTTGCCGCTCGACCACGTGAACGCGCACAAGCATTTCCATCTGCATCCGACCGTGCTGTCGATGATCGTCGAGATCGGCCGCGACTACGGGCTGCGCGCGGTCCGGCTGCCGTACGAGACGACCGCGCCCGCGTGGCTCAAGCCGTGGATCGGGCTCGTGCGCGCGCGGCTCGACCGCGCGGGGCTTGCGCACAACGACTACGTGGTCGGCATCGAGCACACGGGCGGCATGGACGAGGCGGTGCTGCTCGACGCGCTCGCGAGCCTGCCGCCGGGCGTCGGCGAGATCTATTGCCATCCGGCCGAGGCGGGCGACGGCCCGATCACGCCGACGATGGCCGGCTACCGTCCCGTCGACGAACTGGACGCGCTGCTGTCGCCGCGCGTCGCCGCCGCGCTGAAGGCGGCGGGCGTCGCGACGGGCGGTTTCGCCGACGTGTTCGGCCAGGCTTCGCCGTCGCGCGCGCCGCGCGCGGCGCGTCAACCGGGAGCGCAGCCGTCGTGAGCAAGTGGATCAAATGGCTCGGCTGGCCGATCGGCATCGCGATCCTGCTCGCGCTGGTGCTGCATGACGGCGTCGGCGACGTCACGCAGATGATCGGGCGCGCCGGGTTCGCGCTCCTGTGGCTCGTGCCGTTCCACGCGCTGCCGCTGCTGCTCGACGCGTATGCGTGGCACCTGCTGCTCGACAAGCGCAGCTCGCTGCCGTTCCTGTGGTGGGTCGCGACCGTCCGCGAGGCCGTGAACCGGCTGCTGCCGGTGGTCGGCATCGGCGGCGAGATCGTCGGGATTCGCCTCGTGCGCTGGCGGACGCCGGACGCGAGCCGCGTGACCGCGTCGGTGATCGTCGAGGTGCTCGTGACGATCGTCGTCCAGTATGCGTTCGCCGCGCTCGGCCTCGTGCTGCTGCTCGCGACGACGCGCGACGTCGATGCCGGGACGATCGGCCTCGCGCTGCTGCTGTCGCTGCCGCTGCCGGTGCTCGGCGTCGTGCTGATGCGGCGCGGCGGGATCTTCCACGCGATCGAGCGCTTCGCGGGCCGCCTGCTCGGCGATTCGCACCGGCTGCTGCAGGGTGTCGACGGCCGGCGCCTCGACGCGGACATCGACGCGCTGATGTCGCGCACGGGCCTGCTGTTCAGCGCATTCTTCTGGCAATTGGCCGGCTATGCGGTCGGCGCGCTCGAGATTTACTGGACGCTCGAACTGCTCGGCCATCCGGTGTCGATCGGCGGCGCGCTCGCGATCGAGGCGATGACCCAGGCTGCGCGCCACGCCGCGTTCATGGTGCCGGGCGGCCTCGGCGTGCAGGAAGCGACCGTCGTGCTGCTCGCGCAGATGTTCGGCGTCGACCGCGATACGGCGCTGTCGCTCGCGCTCGTGAAGCGCGCCCGCGAGGTCGTGTTCGGCTGCCTCGCGCTCGGCTCCTGGCAGCTCGCCGAACTCGCCCATACGCGGCGCCGGATGACGGCGAGCGTGCCGCACGCGCCGCAGCCGGCGCAGGCCGCCGCGCGCGAAACCGAACCGACGCACTGAACGAGACGGGCCGAGCGCCCGTCTCGCGCTTTTGGCGGCGCGCGGGTATGCTTGCCGCGTGTTTTCCACGACGCGCATCTCCATCGATGACTTTCCGTTTCCGGCTGTTCCCCGTCGCCATGCTGGCCGCCGCGCTGGCGCTGTCCGCGTGCGACGACAAGCAAGGCGAGCTCAACGTGCAACGCATCCGGGACTTCTTCAAGGCGATCAAGCCGGCTCAGCTGCTGCTGAAGGGCCTGAAGCCGGGCGAGTCGACCGAGGCCGACATCCGCGGCACGATGGGCCCGCCGGAGACCGAGCGCGCGTTCACCGACGGCTCGAAGCGCTTCGAGTATCCGCGCGGCCCGATGGGCAACCAGACCTGGTTCGTCGATATCGACGCGAACGGACGCTACATGGGGGCGACGCAGGTGCTCACCGCGGCCAACTTCGCGAAGGTGGCGCCCGGGATGAGCGAGGACGAGGTGCGGCGCCTGCTCGGCAAGCCGGGCGAGATCGCGCAATATCCGCTCAAGCCCGAAACGGTGTGGAGCTGGCGCTGGCTCGAGGACGGCGTCAACCAGGACGCGTTCTTCAACGTGCATTTCGGCCCGGACGGGCGCGTGTACACGACGTCGCGCTCCGACATCCTGAAGGGGCGCTGACCGCGGCGCGCCGTCCGCGACCGTTTCGTCATCAAACGTCCGCCTCCGTCGCTATATCGAAAAAGCGACCGGAAAATTGCAAAAAGTCCGCTTCCCGGCCTGTCGCCCGACTGCCAGGAAGCGGACTTTTTCGTTTCGAAACAGGCGTCTAGCACGCAGTTGCGAATCGTGAGGCGGGTTGCTGCAACGCAGCAACCGTGAGGACGGTGATTTGAGACAAATATTTTCGCTTGCGACTATCCGCCTCAGCCCGGCGCGGACAGGAAATGGTGCCGGCTTTCATTCACGTTCTGGAGACGCGCGTGTTTCTTTACGGCTTTGGTCCCGTCCTGTGGGCGGGCACCGTGCAGACGATCGAGCTGTCGGTGCTGTCGCTCGCCACTGCGGTGGTGCTCGGGCTGATCGGCGCGGTGGCGAAGCTGTCGCACAACCGGGTGCTGCGTTCGCTCGCGACCGGTTATACGACGCTGATTCGCTCGGTGCCCGATCTCGTCCTGATGCTGCTGCTGTTCTACAGCATCCAGATCTGGCTGAACCAGCTGACCGACCTGGCCGGCTGGGAGCAGATCGACATCGATCCGTTCGTCGCGGGCGTGCTGACGCTCGGCTTCATCTACGGCGCGTATTTCACCGAGACGTTCCGCGGCGCGTTCCTCGCGGTGCCGCGCGGCCAGCTCGAAGCGGGCTTCGCGTACGGGATGAGCGGCTGGCGCGTGTTTCGCCGCATCCTGTTCCCGCAGATGATGCGCTTCGCGCTGCCGGGCATCGGCAACAACTGGCAGGTGCTCGTGAAGGCGACCGCGCTGGTGTCGATCATCGGGCTCGCCGACGTCGTGAAGGCGGCGCAGGACGCGGGCAAGAGCACGTTCAACATGTTCTTCTTCATCCTCGTCGCGGCGCTGATCTATCTCGCGATCACGACCGTTTCCAACCTCGTGCTGATGCAGCTCGAGAAGCGTTATTCCATGGGCGTGCGCCACGCAGAACTATGATCGAGATTCTCCAGGAATTTGGCCAGGCGTTCCTTTACTGGGACGGCCAGCGCCTGTCGGGCCTTGCGGTCACGCTGTGGCTGCTCGTCGCGTCGATTTCGCTCGGCTTCGTCTGCGCGGTGCCGCTGGCGGTCGCGCGGGTGTCGAAGAAGAAATGGGTGTCGATGCCGGTGCGCTTCTACACCTACGTGTTCCGCGGCACGCCGCTTTACGTGCAACTGCTGCTGATGTACACCGGCATGTACAGCCTGGAGTTCGTGCGTTCGCACTCGCTGCTCGACGCGTTCTTCCGGAGCGGCTTCAACTGCGCGATTCTCGCGTTCGCGCTGAATACCTGCGCGTACACGACCGAGATCTTCGCGGGCGCGATCCGCGCGATTCCGCACGGCGAGGTCGAGGCGGCGCGCGCGTACGGGATGACGCCATTCACGATGTACCGCCGCGTGATCCTGCCGTCGTCGCTGCGCCGCGCGCTGCCGCTGTACAGCAACGAGGTGATCCTGATGCTGCACGCGACGACGGTCGCGTTCACGGCGACGGTGCCGGACATCCTGAAGGTCGCGCGCGATGCGAATTCCGCGACCTATATGGCGTTCCAGTCGTTCGGCATCGCCGCGCTGATCTATCTTGCGGTATCGTTCGCACTCGTCGCGGCGTTTCGCCGTGCGGAGCGCCACTGGCTCGCGTACCTCGCGGCCGGCCGTCATTGATTTCACTTCGAGGAGAGCCAGTTGGCCGAGAACACTCAAACGGGCGCTGCCTGCAAGCTTGCGGCGCTCGACATTCACAAGCGCTACGGTGACAACGAGGTGCTCAAGGGCGTCTCGCTGAATGCGAAGGCCGGCGACGTCATCAGCATCATCGGCGCGAGCGGCTCGGGCAAGAGCACGTTCCTGCGCTGCATCAATTTCCTCGAGCGGCCGAATGCGGGGCAGATCGTCGTCGACGGCGAGGCCGTGCGCACGAAGACCGACAAGGCCGGCGCGCTCGAGGTTGCCGACCACAAGCAGCTGCAGCGGATCCGCACGAAGCTCGCGATGGTGTTCCAGCACTTCAATCTGTGGGCGCACATGAACGTGCTCGAGAACGTGATGGAAGCGCCGGTGCACGTGCTCGGCATCTCGAAGAAGGAAGCCGAGGAGCGCGCGCGCGAGTATCTGGAGAAGGTCGGGCTGGCGCCGCGGGTCGAGAAGCAGTATCCGTCGCACCTGTCGGGCGGGCAGCAGCAGCGCGTCGCGATCGCGCGCGCGCTGGCGATGCATCCGGACGTGATGCTGTTCGACGAGCCGACCTCCGCGCTGGACCCTGAACTCGTCGGCGAAGTGCTGAAGGTGATGCAGAAGCTGGCCGAGGAAGGCCGGACGATGATCGTCGTCACGCACGAGATGGGCTTTGCGCGCAACGTGTCGAACCACGTGATGTTCCTGCACCAGGGGCGGACCGAGGAAGAGGGGGATCCGTCGGAGGTGCTCGTGCGTCCGCAGAGCGAGCGTCTCAAGCAGTTCCTGTCCGGAAGCCTGAAGTAACGTTACGCAGCAGGTCGCATACGTGGTATCGGTGCTCCGTCCCGCAGGCGCCACCCGCACGACGCAGGTGGCGATCGTCGCTTTGCCGCCCGTGTCGATGTCGGGCGTGGGTCCGATCGTCGACGCGCTGAATCTCGCGAACGAGATCGACGGGCGCTTGCTGTACCGCTGGCAGGTGTGTTCGTGGGACGGGCGGCCGGTGCCGCTCGCGGGCGGCGCGCAGTGGCATGCCGACGCGGCGTTCAACGATGCGATCGCGTGCGACTGGCTGATCGTCGTCAGCGAGCGGTTCCAGCAGTTCGCCGACTACCGGCTGTTTCTCGCGAGCCTGGCGCGGGTCGGGCCGCGCACGCCGCTCGTGACGGGCATCCATCATGGCGTGTGGTGGCTCGCGATGGCGGGGCAGTTGTCCGGCTACCGGGTGAGCGTGAACTGGGAGACGTACCAGCAGTTTGCCGAGCAGTTCGAGCGGTCGATCGTCACGCAGCAGATCTTCGAGATCGACCGGGATCGCGCGACATGTGCCGGCGGGCAGGCGACCGTCGATTTCATGCTGGCGATGATCGGGCGCGAGCATGGCCCGGAGCTGGCGGAAAGGATTGCCGATGCGCTCGGAGCGGGAACGTTGAGGAGCGGCGAGGAGCGCCAGCGGATTCCTTTCGTCACCGCGCCGGGTGAGCGGCATCCTCAGTTGAACGATGCATTGCTGCTGATGGAAGCCAACATCGAGGATCCGTTGACGACGGATGAGATCGCCGGGTTGGTCGGCGTGTCGCGCCGACAATTGGAGAGGCTCTTTCGGCAGTATCTTGGCGCGATGCCCTCCAAGTATTACCTCAATCTCCGGTTGCTGAAGGCGCGCACGCAGTTGCAGCGGACCAGCAAGTCTGTCGTTCAGGTCAGTCTCGCCTGTGGGTTTTCTTCTGCCGCGCATTTTTCCAACGCGTATCGCGAGCGGTTTGGCGTGACGCCGCGGGAGGATCGGCGCGCTTGGCTCGAGAAGCAGACGGGCGGGGAGCCTCGCGGAGGGGCGCTCGTCGAGCGCGAAAACAAGGACTGAGTTCGGGGTGGACGGTCAGTGTTTTTCGTGAAGCACCTGTAATGTTTTCGGTCTATTAGCGTCGCCCCTCCCCGGGGCAGGGGTCACTTTTCTTTGTCTTGCCAAAGAAAAGTCACCAAAAGAAAGGCGCTCGAAACGCCCCGGGTTCCAGTGCGATCGTCATCGGAGTGGACCGCGCAAAAGTGTCCGCGCCAGTCACGACAACGGAGTGGTTCGAGCAACGGATCTGACGCGCCGCACCACGGAGCCGAGCGGTATACCGCCCGCCAGCTCCGTCCTCGCTACGCTCGGCCGACAGGTCCACACCGGCTGAACAGGGTGATCGGTTGATTGGCGTTGGCTATCGCGGGCGATGCACGTGTAGCGCGATTCATGAAGTACCTTGCAGCCGAGCGTAGCGAGGATGGAGTCGATGAGCGGTATACCACTCCGCTTGGTGGTGCGGCGCGTCAGATCCGTTGCTCGAACCACTCCGTTGTCGTGACTGGCGCGGACACTTTTGTGCGATCCACGCTGATGACCACGGCACGGGAAGTCTTGCGTTATCCAAGCGCCTTTCTTTTGGTTACTTTTCTTTGGCAAGACAAAGAAAAGTGACCCCTGCCCCGGGGAGGGGCGACGCTAATAGACCGAAAACATTACAGGTGCTTCACGAAAAACCCAGGCGGACCACCCCAAAAAAGTGCCAGCAACCCCATCCCGATAGAAACCGTCGCAATTCTGCAAGACGCCAGCATCACCCTTACCTAAACTTGAACCTATTGTTCAAGACCTCTACCGAAAGGAACTGCCATGACGAACCTGACCGTGAACCGCCAGACTTTCGACGAAGTGATGGTGCCGGTGTTTTCCCCCGCGCCGTTCGTGCCGGATCGCGGCGAAGGCTCGCGTGTGTGGGACACGGCAGGCCGTGAATACGTGGATTTCGCGTGCGGCATCGCCGTGACGTCGCTCGGCCACGGCCACCCGGAACTGCTGAAGGTGCTGGACGAACAAAGCCGCAAGCTCTGGCACATCGGCAACGGCTACACGAACGAGCCGGTGCTGCGCCTCGCGAAGCGCCTCGAATCGCTGACCTTCGCCGACCGCGCATTCTTCGCGAACTCGGGCGCGGAAGCGAACGAAGCCGCGCTGAAGCTCGCGCGCCGCGTCGCGTTCGAACGCCACGGCGCCGACAAATTCGAAATCATCTCGTTCGTGCAGTCGTTCCACGGCCGCACGTTCTTCACGGTCAGCGTCGGCGGCCAGCCGAAATACTCGGAAGGCTTCGGCCCGGTGCCCGAAGGCATCAAGCACCTGCCGTTCAACGACATCGAAGCCGCCAAGGCCGCGATCGGCCCGCAGACCTGCGCGGTGATCGTCGAGCCGGTGCAGGGCGAGGGCGGTGTGATCCCGGCCGATCCGGCTTTCCTGAAGGCGCTGCGCGAAGCGTGCGACGCCAACAACGCACTGCTGATCTTCGACGAAGTGCAGACGGGCGTCGGCCGCACCGGCCACTTCTACGCCTACATGGACACGGGCGTCACGCCGGACATCCTGACGACCGCGAAGGCGCTCGGCAACGGCTTCCCGATCGGCGCGATGCTGACGACGAAAGAACTCGCCGCGCACTTCAAGGTCGGCGTGCACGGCACGACCTACGGCGGCAACCCGCTCGCGTCGGCGATCGCCGACAAGGTCGTCGAGCTGATCGGCGACCCGGCGCTGCTCGAAGGCGTGCACGAACGCAGCGTGCGCCTGAAGGGCGCGCTCGAACGCATCAACGCGCGCTTCGGCATCTTCAAGGAAGTGCGCGGCAAGGGCCTGCTGGTCGGCGCGGAACTCACGGCCGCATTCGACGGCCGCGCGAAGGACTTCGTGAACGCGGCTGCCGAGCAGGGCGTGATCATGCTGATCGCCGGCCCGAACGTGCTGCGCTTCGTGCCGTCGCTGGTGATCCCGTTCGACGTGCTCGACGAAGGCCTCGCGCGCTTCGAGAAGGCGGTCGAACAGGTGCTCGCCGCGCAGGAAGCCAACGCGCGCTGATCGGCGCACCCATCGCAGACAGGAACGACGATGCTATTTGTTCGCCCCGGCAAACTCACGGATCTCGATGCGCTCGCGCAGATGGCGCGCACCGCGCAGCCGGTCTTGCACTCGCTGCCGCACGATCGCGCGGCGCTCGAGGCGCGCGTCGCGCTCTCGGAGGATTCGTTTCGCGCGGACGTCGACTTCCCCGGCGAGGAGTTCTACCTCTTCGTGCTGGAAGACGCCGCGACCGGCAAGCTGCTCGGCACCGCCAGCATCGTGGCGGCGGCCGGCTACTCCGAGCCGTTCTACGCGTTCCGCAACGACGCGCTGATCCACGCGTCGCGCGAGCTGCACGTGAACCGCAAGATCCACGCGCTGACGATGTCGCACGAGCTGACCGGCAAGAGCCGGCTCGCGGGCTTCTACGTCGATCCGTCGCTGCGCGGCGACGCGGCCGCGCACCTGATCTCGCGCGCGCGGATGATGTACATCGCCGCGAATCGCCGCCGCTTCACGCCCGAAGTGTTCACGCTGCTGCTCGGCGTGAGCGACGAGCACGGCGCGTCGCCGTTCTGGGAAGCGGTGGGCCGCAAGTTCTTCGGCCGCGATTTCGAGGACGTCGACATCGCGTCGGGCGGCCGCAGCCGCACGTTCATCGCCGAAGTGATGCCCGGCTACCCGCTGTACGTGCCGCTGCTGCCGGAAGCCGCGCAGCGCGTGCTCGGCGAGCCGAACGCGAGCGCGCTGCTCGCGTACGACATCCATCTCGAGGAAGGCTTCGAGCCGGACCGCTTCGTCGACATCTTCGACGCGGGCCCGGTGCTGACCCAGCAGATGGACCGCACCGCATGCGTGAAGCATGCGGCCGAACGCACGGTGCGCGAGGCCGCGCACCAGCAGGGCGACGTCGCGTACCTCGTGTCGAGCGGCAGCGGCGAATCGTTCCGCTGCGTGCTCGCGGACCTGCCGGCCGATGCCGGCAAGGACGCGCCGCTCGCCGGCGACGTGCGCGCCGCGCTGAACGTGAAGGATGGCGATGTCGTGCGCTGCGTGCCGCTGCACCAGCGCGACGACGAAGAATTGAAGGGAGACGCAGCATGATCGTCGTTCGGGTCGTACAAACGGGCGACGTGGATGCGCTCGTGTCGCTCGCGAAGGAAACCGGTCCGGGCCTGACCACGTTCAAGCCCGACCGCGACGCGCTCGCCGCGCGCATCGAACGCACCCGCCGCACGCTCGAAGGGCAGGCCGCGCCGTCGGAAGCCGGCTACTTCTTCGTGATGGAAGACTCGGCGACGGGCGATATCGCGGGCGTGTGCGGAATCGAATCGCAGGTCGGCCTCGAGCAGCCGTTCTACAACTACCGCGTGAGCACGGTCGTCCACGCGAGCCAGGAGCTCGGCGTGTGGACGCGGATGTCCGCGCTGAACATCTCGCACGACCTGACCGGCTACGCGGAAGTGTGCTCGCTGTTCCTGAGCCCGCGCTACCGCACGGGCGGCGTCGGCGGCCTGCTGTCGCGCTCGCGCTTCATGTTCATCGCGCAGTTCCGCGAGCTGTTCCCGGAACGCATCTGCGCGGAGCTGCGCGGCCACTTCGACGACGACGGCACGTCGCCGTTCTGGCGCGCGGTCGGTTCGCACTTCTACCAGATCGACTTCAACGCCGCGGACTATCTCAGCTCGCACGGCCGCAAGTCGTTCCTCGCGGAGCTGATGCCGCGCTATCCGGTGTACGTCGACCTGCTGCCGCAGGACGCGCAGGACGCGGTCGGCCTCACGCACCGCGACACGCTGCCGGCGCGCAAGATGCTCGAGGCGGAAGGGCTGCGCTACCAGAACCACGTCGACATCTTCGACGCGGGCCCGGTGCTCGAATGCCACGTCAACGACCTGCGCACGGTGCGCGAGAGCGTCGTCGTGCCGGTCGCGATCGGCGTAGCCGACGCGCGCGCAGATGCGCCGAAGTCGCTCGTGTCGAACACGTCGCTCGGCGACTTCCGCGTCGGCGTCGCGCCGGGCGTCGTCGCGAACGGCGCGTTCGTGCTGTCGGCCGACGATGCCGCCGCGCTCGACGTGAAGGCGGGCGATCCGGTCCGCGTGCTGCCGCTCAAAGTCAAACAGGGATAAACGAATCATGACGGAACTCTTCATCGACGGCGCCTGGGTCGCGGGCTCGGGCCACGTCTTCGCGTCGCGCAACCCGGGCACCGACGAGATCGCGTGGCAGGGCGCGAGCGCATCGGCCGCCGACGTCGACCGCGCGGTCGCGAGCGCGCGCCGCGCGTTCGCCGGCTGGTCGGCGCTCGACTTCGAAGCGCGCTGCGAGATCGCGAAGCGCTTCGCGGCGCTGCTCAACGAGCGCAAGGAAGCGCTCGCGACGGCGATCGGCCGCGAGACCGGCAAGCCGCTGTGGGAAGCGCGCACCGAGGTCGCGGCGATGGCCGCGAAGGTCGGCATCTCGATCCAGGCGTATCAGGAACGCACCGGCGAGAAGCGCCAGGACATGGCCGACGGCGTCGCGGTGCTGCGCCACCGTCCGCACGGCGTCGTCGCGGTGTTCGGGCCGTACAACTTCCCGGGCCACTTGCCGAACGGCCATATCGTGCCGGCGCTGATCGCGGGCAACACGGTCGTGTTCAAGCCGTCCGAGCTCGCGCCGGGCGTCGCGCGCGCGACCGTCGAAGTGTGGAAGGACGCGGGCCTGCCCGACGGCGTGCTGAACCTCGTGCAGGGCGAGAAGGACACCGGCATCGCGCTCGCGAACCATCGCCAGATCGACGGGCTGTTCTTCACCGGCAGCTCGGATACGGGCACGCTGCTGCACAAGCAGTTCGGCGGCCATCCGGAGATCGTGCTCGCGCTCGAGATGGGCGGCAACAACCCGCTCGTGATCGGCGAGATCGAGGACATCGACGCGGCCGTGCACCACACGATCCAGTCGGCGTTCCTGTCCGCGGGCCAGCGCTGCACGTGCGCGCGCCGCATCTTCGTGCCGCAGGGCGCGGCGGGCGACCGTTTCCTCGCGCGCTTCGTCGACGTCACGTCGAAGATCACGGCGGACGTGTTCGACGCCGATCCGCAGCCGTTCATGGGCGCGGTGATCTCCGCGCGCGCGGCCGCGAAGCTCGTCGACGCGCAGTCACGCCTGCTCGCGCAGGGCGCCACGCCGATCATCGCGATGGAGCAGCGCGACCCGCGCCTCGGCTTCGTCAACGCGTCGATCCTCGACGTGACCGGCGTCGCCGACCTGCCCGACGAGGAGCACTTCGGCCCGCTCGCGCAGATCATCCGCTACGCGACGTTCGACGAAGCGATCGAGCGCGCGAACGACACCGCGTTCGGCCTGTCCGCGGGCCTCATCGCCGACGACGCGCGCGCGTGGGAGCACTTCCGCCGCACGATTCGCGCGGGGATCGTCAACTGGAACCGGCCGACCAACGGCGCATCGTCCGCCGCGCCGTTCGGCGGCGCGGGCCGCTCCGGCAACCATCGCCCGAGCGCGTACTACGCGGCCGACTACTGCGCGTATCCGATGGCGTCGGTGGAGAGCACCCAACTGACCCTGCCCGCGAGCCTGTCGCCGGGCCTGCATTTCTGATCGAGGGAACGACGATGAACGCACAAGAAGCCAATTTCGACGGACTCGTCGGCCCGACCCACAACTACGCCGGGCTGTCGTTCGGCAACGTGGCGTCGCTGAACAACGAGAAATCGGCCGCGAACCCGAAGGCCGCCGCGAAGCAGGGCCTGCGCAAGATGAAGCAGCTGGCCGACCTCGGCTTCGCGCAGGGCGTGCTGCCGCCGCAGGAGCGCCCGTCGCTGCGCCTGCTGCGCGAGCTCGGCTTCTCCGGCAAGGACGCGGACGTGATCGCGAAGGCCGCGAAGCAGGCGCCCGAGCTGCTCGCCGCGGCGAGCTCCGCTTCGGCGATGTGGACCGCGAACGCGGCGACGGTGAGCCCGTCGGCCGATACCGGCGACGGCCGCGTGCACTTCACGCCGGCGAACCTCTGCAGCAAGCTGCACCGCGCGATCGAGCACGAGTCGACGCGCCGCACGCTGTCGACGCTGTTCGCCGACCCGGCGCGCTTCGTCGTGCATGAAGCGCTGACCGGCACGCCGGCACTCGGCGACGAAGGCGCGGCGAACCACACGCGCTTTTGCGCGCAGTACGGCCAGCCGGGCGTGGAGTTCTTCGTGTACGGCCGCTCGGAATACCGCCGCGGGCCGGAGCCGAAGCGCTTCCCGGCGCGCCAGACCTTCGAGGCGAGCCGCGCGGTCGCGCATCGCCACGGGCTGCGCGAGGACGCGACGGTCTATGCGCAGCAGGACCCGGACGTGATCGACGCGGGCGTGTTCCACAACGACGTGATCTCGGTCGGCAACCGCGACACGCTGTTCACGCACGAGCGCGCGTTCGTCAACAAGCAGGCGATCTACGACACGCTGACGGCGGCGCTCGACGCGCGCGGCGCGCACCTGAACGTGATCGAGGTGCCGGATGCGGCGGTGAGCGTCTCCGACGCGGTGACGTCGTATCTGTTCAACAGCCAGCTGCTGTCGCGCGCCGACGGCTCGCAGGTGCTCGTCGTGCCGCAGGAATGCCGCGAGAACCCGAACGTCGCCGCGTACCTGGACAGCCTCGCGGCCGGCAACGGGCCGATCCGCGACGTGCTCGTGTTCGACCTGCGCGAGAGCATGAAGAACGGCGGCGGCCCGGCGTGCCTGCGCCTGCGCGTCGTGCTGAACGACGCGGAGCGCGCGGCCGTCACGTCGAACGTGTGGATCAACGACACGCTGTTCGCGTCGCTCGACGCGTGGATCGAGAAGCACTACCGCGACCGCCTCGCGCCGGACGACCTGGCCGACCCGGCGCTGCTTGACGAGTCGCGCACCGCGCTCGACGAACTGACGCAGATCCTGCGTGTCGGGTCGCTGTATGACTTCCAGCGCTGAGGCCCGCATGCGCGACGCGGCCTGGCTCGACGACTTCCTCGCGTTCACGCTGGCCGGCGACGCGCCGGCCGTGCGCGACGGCGTCTGCGCCGGCGGCGCGGTGCGCTGGCAGTGGCAGGGCGAGGGGCTGCTCGCGCTCGAGCCGGGCGCGGCGGACGTGGCGTCGCGCCGCAGCGTGCTGGTGTCGGCCGGCGTGCACGGCGACGAGACCGCGCCGATCGAGCTGCTGTCGATGCTGGTGCGCGACGTCGCGGCCGGCACGCTGCCGCTCGCGTGCCGGTTGTTCGTCGTGCTTGGCAATGCGTCGGCGATGCGCGCAGGCGAGCGCTATCTCGACGACGACCTGAACCGCCTGTTCAGCGGGCGCCACGCGCAGGTGCCGGACAGCCGCGAGGCGCCGCGCGCCGCGCAGCTCGAGGCGGCTGCCGCGGCGTTCTTCGCCGCTGCACCGGACGAACCCGGCGCGCGCTGGCATGTCGACATGCACACGGCGATCCGCGCGTCGGTGTTCGAGCAGTTCGCGCTGCTGCCGCATACGGGCACGCCGCCGTCGCGCACGATGATCGAATGGCTCGGCGATGCGCGCATCGCGGCGGTGCTGCTGCATACCGCGAAGGGGCATACGTATTCGCATTACACGGCCGAGCATTGCGGCGCGCTCGCGTGCACGCTGGAGCTCGGCAAGGTGCGGCCGTTCGGCCAGAACGACCTGACGCGCTTCGCGGCCGCCGATCTGGCGGTGCGTCGGCTCGTGTCGGGCGTGGGGGGCGACGAGCGCGCATCGTTGCCGCGGGTGTTCACGGTGATCGACCAGATCACGAAGCAGAGCGACGCGCTCGAGCTGTTCGTCGCGGCCGACGTCGCGAACTTCACGCCGTTTCCGCGCGGCACGGTGCTCGCGCAGGATGGCGCGTACCGCTACACGGTGCGGCACGACGAGGAGCGGATCGTGTTTCCGAACCCGTCGGTGAAGCCGGGCCTGCGCGCGGGCCTGCTCGTCGTCGACACCACGCGCGAGACGCTCGCCGCGCTCGTCTGACGCGCGGGCAGCGACGGCTGCCTTGCGCATTTGCGACATCGTCTTGCAAGTTCTGCATGCACGCCGCGTGGCGGCGTGCATGCAGTGCAGCAGGCCGCGCAGCCTGCCGCTTTGCCGTGACGGCGCGCGGGGATTGGTACAATCGCGGCCTTGCGGCTGTTGCGCCGCATCACGGCGACGCATCGCGATTGTCCGGGCGTTCCGGCCCTGCAATGATGCATGCGCACGTTGTTCCAGAACTATCCGTTCGTATCGAGGAGATTCCCTGATGAAGTTGGATTGGCGAAAAGTGGCCGCGCACGCGGTGGTGACGGCAGTGGCCGTGGCGGCAGGCAGCGCGTTTGCGGCGGATCTGAAGGAGATCCGTTTCGGCGTCGAGGCATCGTATGCGCCGTTCGAGTACAAGACGCCCGACGGCAAGCTGACCGGCTTCGACATCGATATCGGCAACGCGGTGTGCGCGAAGCTGAAGGCGAAGTGCGTGTGGGTCGAGAACGACTTCGACGGCCTGATTCCGGCGCTGCAGGCGCGCAAGTTCGACGCGATCAACTCGGACATGACGATCACCGAACAGCGCAAGCACGCGATCGCGTTCACCGATCCGATCTACACGATCCCGAACCAGCTGATCGCGAAGACGGGCAGCGGCCTGCAGCCGACTCCGCAGTCGCTGAAGGGCAAGCGCGTCGGCGTGCTGCAAGGCACGATCCAGGAAGCGTACGCGAAGAAGAAGTGGGCGCCGGCCGGCGTCGACGTCGTGCCGTACCAGACGCAGGATCTCGCGTATGCGGACCTGAAGTCGGGCCGTCTCGACGCCGCGTTCCAGGATTCCGAAGCGGGCGCGAAGGGCTTCCTGTCGAAGCCGCAGGGCGCGGGCTTCGCGTTCGCGGGCGGCACGGTCAGCGACGCCGAGATCCTCGGCACGGGCGTCGGCTTCGGCCTGCGCAAGAACGACGCGGCGCTGAAGACCGCGCTCGATCAGGCGCTCAAGGACCTGAAGGCGGACGGCACGATCGACAACCTCGCGAAGAAGTATTTCAGCGTGCCGGTGACGCTGAAGTAAGCGCGCGGTCCGATCCGTCGCACAAAGCAAACCGGTCGCTCATGCGGCCGGTTTGCTTTTGGGGGAGGGGGTTTCCGGTGCTGGCCCGCCGGGCCGCTCAGTGCTTGAAGAACCGCCCCAGCTCCCGCGCCATCTCGTTCAGCACGGCCATTTCCTGCTGCGTGATCTTCCGCGCCGGCTGCGCGCCCGCCCAGTCGCCATACAGCAGCGCGACCGCACCCGCACCGACGCGCACCGGCAGCAGCACGAACGCGTGCGCGTCGTCGAATGCATCCAGATACCACGCCGGCAAGCGCTTCATCATCTTCGGCTCGCGCGCCTGCTCGATGAAGATGCCGACGGAATTGGTGATCGCGAGGTGGAACACGTCCGGCTCGAAGCGCTCGTCGAAGCGCAGCTTGTCGAGCGCCGCGTCGACGCCGGCGCCGAAGCCGAGGCGCGCGGCGAACGTGCCGTCGTCGTGCCGCACGAACATCACCGTGCGGGTGAACGCGAGTCCCGCGAGCAGGCTTTCCGACGCGAGCGCGAGCACCGGCGTCAGCACGTGCTCGGACGGCAGCGCGCGCAGGTCCGAGAGGCCTGCCTCGAGGCAGGCCTCGGGCTCGCCCTGCGCACGTGCAATCGCATCCGCGTTCGCGCGCAGCTCGACGATCTCGCGCATCACGGTATCGCTCGCCTCTTCGCGCACCAGCCGGTCGGCGATCTCGACGAGCGCGTCCGGACCCGTGTCGAGCACCGCGCCGTAGTGCTGCGCGAGCGACGCGATGCGCGCGTCGCGCTGCGGGCTCGCCGGCATCGCCAGCGCACTCGCGACGTCGGTCGAGCAGCGGCTCACCGCGCGCAGCCACGCGATTTCGCTGGCCGGGCTGTCGTCGTCGGACGTGTCGCGCGCTTCGCCGTCGTCTTCCACGAGGTCGTGGCTGTCGTCGTCGGTCATGCTCGCGCGGATCACGTCGGGCAGCCGCCAGCGGGCCGCCGCCTCGAGGCCGATCTCGTCGAAGCCGACGCCGAGCACGTCGACGCAGGCCGCGGCCTCGTCGCCGTGCAGCTCGGCGGCGCGCCGGCGGATCCGGTCCCATTCGCTGTCGAGGTAGCAGACGACCAGCAGCTTGCCGACCTGGCGCATCAGCGTGCAGACGACCGCTTCCTCGCCGGCGCGCAGGTCCGCATGCTCGGTCAGCTTGCGGGCGACGCAGCCCGACAGCAGCGCGCGGTTCAGCTCGAGCTTCGCGTCGATGCGGCGCGACGTGCTCTGGTGGAAGTGATCGACGAGCTTCAGGCCGACGACGAGGTGGCCGACCGCGTCCATGCCGAGCACCATCAGCGCGCGGGTCACGGTCGTGATGTTGCCGCCGAACGCCATGTACATCGCGGAGTTGGCGAGCCGCAGCACTTTCTGCGTCAGGGCGAAGTCGGACAGCACGACGCGCACGAGCGCGGTGAAGTCGAGATCGTCGTTCTTCATCGCGGCCATCGTCGCGCGCAGCGATTCCGACAGCAGCGGGAAGTCGCCCCGTTCGTTCATCCGGGCCCACAGCTTGTCGAGCAGCGTCGTCCGGGGCAGGTGTTCGGTGATTGACATACGGATCTGTTCGGTTCGCGTGGGCGGCGCGTCAGGCCGCCTCGTGCAGGCGGAGCTGCTGCGCCTCGAAGCGCTGCGCCAGTTCCTCGGACGGCAGCGCCTGGCAGACGAGCCAGCCCTGGATATGGTTGCAGCCCATCTCGGTCAGCAGTTCGCGCTGCGCCTCGGTCTCGACGCCTTCGGCGACGAGTTCGAGATCGAGCGTCTGCGCGAGGCCGACGACCGCCGACACGATCGCGCGGTCGTTGCGCGACGTCAACAGGTTCTCGACGAAGCTGCGGTCGATCTTCAGCTTCGCGAGCGGGAAGCGCTGCAGGTAAGCGAGGCTCGAATAGCCGGTGCCGAAATCGTCGATCGCGAAGCGGATGCCGAGTTCGGTCAGCTCCTCGAGCAGCCCTTTCGCGCGCGCCGGATCGTGCATCAGCAGGCTCTCGGTGATCTCGAGCACGATCCGGCGCGGATCGATGCCGGTCAGCGAGATCGCGTCGCGCACGCTCTGCGTGAAGCGCGGATCACGGAACTGCTGCGGCGACACGTTGACCGCGACGTACTGCAGCGCGAGCTCCTGGCGGTCCCACGCGACGAGCTGCATGCACGCGGCCTTCAGCACCCAGTTGCCGAGGTAGTTGATGAGGCCGATCGATTCCGCGAGCGGAATGAAGGTGGCCGGCGGCACGAGCCCGTGCACCGGATGGCGCCAGCGGATCAGCGCCTCGACGCCGACAACCGCGCCCGACTGGCTGCGCGTGATCGGCTGGAAGTGCAGCGAGAATTCGCCGTTGCGCACGCCGTCGTAGAGGTCGGCCTCGAGCTTCAGGCGCTCGGCGTCGGACCGATCGTCGAGCGGCGTGTGGAACGCGAGCGCGTTGCCGCCCGACGCCTTGGCCTGCTCGAGCGCATGATCCGCGCGGCGCAACAGCGGGCTGTGGTGCTGCGCGCGATGCGTCGCCGCGCGCTCGTCCGGATAGAGCGCGATGCCGATGCTCGCGGACAGGTGCACGGGCTGCCCGTTGTACACGTAAGGCTGCCGCACCGCGGCCTGCAGCCGGCGGCCGAGCGCGCCCGCGATGTCGCTTGCCCGCGCGCGGTCGGCGGCGGTGAACACCACCGCGAACTTGTCGCTCGCGACGCGCGCGAGCTGCTCGTCCGGCGTCACGAGCGCCTGCAGCCGCTGCGCGGTTTCGCGCAGCAGCGTGTCGCCGGCGTCGTAGCCGAGCGCGCGGTTGATCCGCTGGTAGTCGTCGAGGTCGAGCAGCACGAGCGCCGCGCAGGTGCCGGACTCGTCGGCGAGCTGCTGCGCGCGCATCAGCGCCGGCACCAGTGCGGACAGGTTGTCGAGCCCCGTCATCGGGTCGTGATGCATCTCGTAGGTGAGGCGCGCCTCGAGCGCGCGCCACGACGACACGTCGAACGCGGCGACCGCGAAGCCGTCGACGCCGTGGTGGCGGCTCTTCACGGCGCGCACCTCGACGTCGAGCGGGTAGGTCAGCGACTTGACGATGCACATCGTCGCCTTCTCGACCTGGCCGGAACGCGCGGCGCGCGCGAGCAGGTCTTCGAGCGCCGCGGTATCCTGTTCGGCGATCAGGTCGCGCAGCGTCAACGTGTGCAGGTAGTCGCGGTGATAGCCGATGAAGCGCAGGCTCGCATCGGAGACATACAGAAAGCGCAGCTCACGATCGACATGGGCGAGGAAATCCACCGGGCCGACCGTCTGCTCCAGCCAGTTGCGCACGGTGTCGTCGCGACGCGGTGCGCCGGCGCGCGCGGGCATCAGCGCGCCGCCCGACCAGGCGAAGCGGCGCAGCGTATGCAGGGCGCTGCGCCAGGAGCCCTTGCGTGGCGTCTGTTTCCTGTTGGCTTCCATGTTTCTCGCTGACGTGAAGGGCTGGAACCGGTTGTCCGCAACAAATAACGGCAAATCACGCGGAATCTTTAATTCATGCGCAGCCCGCATGGAAGCGGTTCCGCGCGACCGGATCACGTGCAAATGTTCGATGGTCGAACGTTTGCGAACACGCATCGAGGCTGACTTTATAAGAAATGAGGATGCAGATGAAGCGAAAACTGACGGTGATATGCGCCGCGGCGGCGCTGGTGGCGGGTCATGCGCTGAACGCGCAGGCGGAATTGAAGCCGGGCGATGCCGCGCCGGATTTCACGACGCAGGCGTCGCTGGGCGGCAAGACTTACACGTACTCGCTCGCCGACGCGCTGAAGAAGGGGCCGGTCGTGCTGTACTTCTATCCGGCCGCGTTCACGAAGGGCTGCACGATCGAGGCGCACGCGTTCGCCGACGCGGTCGACCGCTACGCCGCATACGGCGCGACCGTGATCGGCGTATCCGCCGACAAGATCGACACGCTGACGAAGTTCTCGGTCAGCGAATGCCGCAGCAAGTTCCCGGTCGCCGCCGACCCCGACGCGCGGATCATCCGCGCGTACGACGCGAAGCTGCCCGCGCTCGACCGCGCGAACCGCGTGTCCTACGTGATTTCACCGGAAGGGAGGATCCTGTACGAGTACACGAGCCTGTCGCCGGACAAGCACGTCGAGAATACGCTCGGCGCCGTCAAGGCGTGGGCGGGCACGCACCCGAAACAGTAAGGGTGACGACGGCGACCGCCCGGCGGTCGCGCCGCGGGCCGGGGGCGGGCGGTCGCGCGGCCGCCGGGGCCGCGCAGGCGGGCGTCACGCGCGCAGCGCCTGCTCGATCGGCACGCCGCCGCCGACGAAGCCGATGGTCTTGCGCGAGATGCCGAGCTTGATCGCCTCGATCGCGGCCCAGGCGACGTCCTGGCGCGACACGGGCGGAGCCGGGTCGAGGCGCTCCTCGGTCAGCGCGATCTTGCCGACGCCGGGGGCGTCCGCGAGCGGGCCGGGGCGCAGGATCACGTAGTCGACGCCCGACGCGATCACGTGGTCGTCGCCCTCGCGTTTCATCTGCGAATAGTGGCGCAGTGCGTCGGGGCTGCGCTCGGGCCAGTAGGCCGTCAGCGAACTGATCACGACCAGCTTCTGCACGTTGCAGGCCAGCGCATAGTCGGCCGCGCGGGCGACCGCGTCGCGATCGATCTGCTCCTCCTCGGCCACGCCCTCCGACTCGGCCGACCCGGCCGCGTAGATCGCGTGCGTGACGCCCTGGAATGCGTGCGAGAAGTCGCCCGCGAGGTCGGCCTCGATCACCTTCGCGCCCGGCAGCGTGTAGCCGTGCCGGCGCACGAGCGCCGTGACCTCGAATTCCGGCTGCTTGAGCAGCAGATCCGCGCAGGCCTGGCCGGTGCGGCCGGTCGCGCCAATCAGCAGTACCTTCGTCGTCATGAAACCGCTCCTTGCTCGATGCGTCGCCGGTCCAGATGGGGACGGACGACCGATACTCAAGTGTATGTCGAATTGGCCCGGCGGCGGGCGGGGAAATGGGGGCGTACCGGCGGCGAGGAGCGGCGAGCGCATGGCGGCGACTGCGGAAGCGACTCGCGAACCGGCTATCATGTGCGCCATGCATTTTTTGCCGCAACGCGACGACGCGTCGGCCAACCGGTTGGAGTACACATGGCATTACCCCTGGATAACGTCAGCATGGCGGTGTTCTGCGACTTCGAGAACGTCGCGCTCGGCGTGCGCGACGCGAAGTACGAGAAGTTCGACATCAAGCCGGTGCTCGAACGGCTGCTGCTGAAGGGCAGCATCGTCGTCAAGAAGGCCTATTGCGACTGGGATCGCTACAAGGGCTTCAAGGCGTCCATGCACGAGGCGAGCTTCGAGCTGATCGAGATTCCGCACGTGCGCCAGTCGGGCAAGAACTCGGCCGACATCCGGCTCGTCGTCGATGCGCTCGACCTCTGCTACACGAAGTCGCACGTCGACACCTTCGTGATCATCAGCGGCGACTCGGATTTCTCGCCGCTCGTGTCGAAGCTGCGCGAAAACGCGAAGAAGGTGATCGGGGTCGGCGTGAAGCAATCGACGTCGGACCTGCTGGTCGCGAACTGCGACGAATTCATCTTCTACGACGATCTCGTGCGCGAGCAGCAGCGCGCGCTTGCGAAGCGCGAACAGCAGCGCGCCGGCAACGGCGGCGCGAAGCGGCCCGACGAGCCGTCCCGCAAGCCCGAGCTCGAAGCGCGCCGGACCGAGGCGATCGCGCTCGCGGTCGAGACCTTCGACGCGCTCGCGTCGGAACGCGACGACGTCGGCAAGATCTGGGCGTCGGTGCTGAAGAGCGCGATCAAGCGCCGCAAGCCGGATTTCAACGAGTCGTATTACGGCTTCCGCGCGTTCGGCAACCTGCTCGACGAAGCGCAGGCGCGCGGCCTGCTCGAAGTCGGCCGCGACGACAAGTCGGGCGCGTTCGTGTCGCGTGCGCGCCAGGCCGCGGCGGCGGAGCCGGCGGCGCCCGCCGATGTGCCGGCGGCACAGGACGACGCACGGGCGGTTGAACCTGCGCACGCCGAACGCGAGCGCCGCCGCGGGCGGCGCGGCGCGGCGCACGCGCAGGAAGCGGCAGCGCCGGTCGTGGCCGAAGCGGTCGAGCGTGACGTGGTCGACGCCGCCGCGCCGGAAGCGGCGGGGCACGCGGACGCGGCCGGCCCGGGCGGTCCGGACGACGCGCACGACGAGAAGAAGGACGGCCGCAAGCGTGCGCGCAAGAGCGCGGCAAAGAAGGTCGGGACGAAGAAGGGCAGCGCGAAGAAGACTGACGCGAAGGAAGCCGACGCGCGGCACGGCGACGAGCACCACGGCGACGCGAAGCATGCCGACGCGAAGCACGGCGAGCGCAAGCACGGTGACGGGAAGCATGCGGAGCGGACGCACGCGGACGCTCCGCAGGTCGAGATGAACTTTGTCGACGGCGCGCATGCCGACGCGACGTCAGCAGGCACGAAGGCGGCCGCCGTCGCCGCCGTGGAGCCGCAACCCGAAGCGGCCGCGCTGGCCGAAGCGGCCGCCGACGCCAAGCCGAAAAAGCCGGCCCGCAAGACGGCGCCGCGCGCGCGTCGTCCGCGCAAGACCGCGCCGGCCGCCGAGTGAGCACCGGCTGACGCGGCGGCCTAGCTGCCCAGCGAGTAAGGCTGCGTCATCACTTCGAGGAAATGGCCGTCCGGGTCGTCGAAATACACGCCCCGGCCGCCGTTGTGCCGGTAGATCTCGCCGGCGCGCTGTTTCGACGGATCTGCCCAGTACGCCAGCCCGTGCTCGCGAATTCGCGCGAAGACCGCGTCGAACGCGGCTTCGTCGATCAGGAACGCATAGTGCTGTTTCGCGATGTCGCCCGTTCGTTCGTGGAAGTCGAGCGACACGCCGTTGTCGAGCTGGACGACCAGCATCGGCCCGAACGGGATCGGCGGCGGCAGTTCCAGCAGCTCCGTCAGGAACCGGGTCGACGCGAGCTTGTCGCGACACCAGACGATCGTATGGTTCAACTGGACGTTCACGTTGTGTCCCCGTGACGCGCGCGCGGTAGCGCGCTTGCATACACGATAGCCGATGACGATCGTCGATGCTTGCCCGCGTTCAAGGCGGGCAGGCCAGGAGACGGGGTGGCGGGGCGCGGCCGGCGCGCGCCCCGTCGGTCAAGGCCGGGCGCCGTCAGTTGCCGTCAGCTGCCCGCGACCGTCGCGCCGCCCGACGCACCCCGGCCGCGGCGCTTCTCGACCCACACCCGCAGCCGGTCCATGTACAGGTAGACGACCGGCGTCGTATAGAGCGTCAGCATCTGCGACACGATCAGGCCGCCGGCGATCGCGATCCCGAGCGGCGCGCGCAGCTCGGCGCCGTCGCCGCTGCCGAACGCGAGCGGCACCGCGCCGAGGAGCGCGGCCATCGTCGTCATCATGATCGGCCGGAAGCGCAGCAGGCACGCCTCGTGGATCGCGTCGAACGACGACATCCCGCCGTTGCGCGTCGCATCGATCGCGAAGTCGACCATCATGATCGCGTTCTTCTTCACGATGCCGATCAGCAGGATCACGCCGATCAGCGCGATGATGCTGAACTCGGTCTGGAACAGCAGCAGGCCGAGCAGCGCGCCGACGCCGGCTGACGGCAGCGTCGACAGGATCGTGATCGGGTGGATGTAGCTCTCGTACAGCACGCCGAGCACGATGTAGACGGCCATCAGCGCGGCGAGGATCAGGATCGGCTGGTCGTTCAGCGACTGCTGGAACGCCTGCGCGGTGCCCTGGAAGCTGCCGTGGACGGTCGGCGGCACGCCGATCGTGGCCATCGTCTCGTAGATGACCTGCGTTGCCTGCGACAGCGACACGCCGGGCGGCAGGTTGAACGAGATCGTCGTCGCGACGAACAGGCCCTGGTGGTTCACCGACAGCGGCGTCGTGCTCGGCCCGAACGTCGCGATCGCCGACAGCGGGATCATCGTCGACTTCGACGTCGACACGGCCGCGCCCGACGACGCGCTCGACTTGCCGCTCGCCGCGATCGAATTGAGCGCCTGGTTGCGCGCGGAATCGGCCGCGATCGCGGCGGCGCTCTGCGCGGCGGTGCCGGCGCTCGACGTGCCGGCCTTCGTCGCGACGTAGGTGCCCGCCGCCGAGTTGGTCGTCTGCGCGCCGCTCGCGCTGCCGCCCGACGTGCTGACCCACACCTGGTTCAGCATCTGCGGGCTCTGCCAGTACTTCGGCGCGACTTCCATCACCACGTGATACTGGTTCAGCGGGTTGTAGATCGTCGAGACCTGGCGCTGGCCGAACGCGTCGTACAGCGTGTTGTCGATCTGCGCGGGCTTGATGCCGAGCCGCGCGGCGGTCGCGCGGTCGATCGTCACCATCGCCTCGAGGCCGCCTTGCTGCTGGTCGGAGTTCACGTCGGTCAGCTCGCGGCGCTTCTGCAGCGCCTCGGTCAGGAGCGGCCCCCACTTGTACAGCTCGGCGCTCGAATCGCCGAGCAGCGTGAACTGGTATTGCGCGTTGCTCTGCCGGCCGCCCACGCGGATGTCCTGCGCGGCCTGCAGGAAGGTGCGCGCGCCCGCGACGTCGGCGAGCGGCCGGCGCAGCTGCTGGATCACCTGGTCGGCCGACAGCTTGCGCTCGGTGCGGTCCTTCAGCGTGACGAACATGAAGCCCGAGTTGGTCTGCGAGCCGCCCGTGAAGCCCGCGACGCTCTTCACGTTCGGGTTGCCCTGGACGATCCGCATCATCTCCGAGAACTTCAGCTTCATTGCCTGGAACGACGTGCTCTGGTCGGCCTGGATGCCGCCGATCATCAGCCCCGTGTCCTGCTGCGGGAAGAAGCCCTTCGGCACGACGATATACAGGTACACGTTCAGGCCGACCGTCGCGAACAGGATCGCGAGGATCATCAGCGGATGGCGCAGCGCCCACGACAGCGAGCGCTCGTAGCCGTGCTGCATGCGCGTGAAGCAGCGCTCGAGGAAGCGCGCGAAGCGGCCCTCGTCGCGCTTGTCGTGCGCTTCGGGGAGCAGCCGCGCGCACATCATCGGCGTGACGGTGAGCGACACCGCGAGCGACACCGCGATCGCGAGCGACAGCGTCAGCGCGAATTCGCGGAACAGCCGCCCGACGATGCCGCCCATCAGCAGGATCGGCAGGAACACCGCGACGAGCGACAGGCTCATCGACAGCACCGTGAAGCCCACCTCGCGCGCGCCGTCGAACGCGGCCTGCAGCCGCGGCGTGCCGTTCTCGATGTGGCGCGAGATGTTCTCGAGCACGACGATCGCATCGTCGACGACGAAGCCGGTCGCGACGATCAGCGCCATCAGCGACAGGTTGTCGATCGAGAAGCCGAGCAGGTACATCGCGCCGAACGTGCCGATGATCGAGATCGGCACCGCGACGCTCGGGATCAGCGTCGCGCGCCAGTTGCGCAGGAACAGGAACACGACCATCACGACGAGGCCGACCGCGATCAGCAGCGTGTGCTCGGTGTCCCGCAGCGATGCGCGGATCGTGGTCGAGCGGTCGAGCACGGGCGTGACCGTGATGTCGGCCGGCAGCGACGCCGTGAGCTGCGGCAGCGCCGCGCGCACGCGGTCGATCGTCTCGATGATGTTCGCGCCGGGCGAGCGGTACAGGATCACGAGCACCGCGCGCTTGCCGTTCGCGAGACCGAGGTTGCGCAGGTCCTCGACCGAATCGACGACGTCGGACAGGTCGGACAGCCGCACGGCCGAGCCGTTGCGGTACGCGACGACGAGGTCGCGGTATTGCGACGCCTGCGAGGCCTGGTCGTTCGTGTAGAGCTGGTAGCGCTGCGGGCCGAACTCGATCGCGCCCTTCGGGCTGTTCGCGTTCGCCGACGCGAGCGCCGCGCGCACGTCCTCGAGGCCGATGCCGTAGTGGAACAGCGCGTGCGGTTCGAGCTCGACGCGCACCGCCGGATTCGCGGAGCCGCTGACCGACACCTGGCCGATCCCGTCGATCTGCGACAGCGACTGCTGGAGCACGGTCGACGCCGCGTCGTACAGCTTCGCCGGCGACGAGGTTTCCGACGTCAGCGACACGACCATGATCGGCGAATCGGCCGGGTTGACCTTGCGGTAGGTCGGGTTGCTCTTCAGCGCGGCCGGCAGGTCGGCGCGCGCCGCGTTGATCGCCGCCTGCACGTCGCGCGCCGCGCCGTCGATGTCGCGGTTCAGCCCGAACTGCAGGATGATCCGCGCGTTGCCGACCGTGCTGGTCGACGTCATCTCGGACACGTCGGCGATCGAGCCGAGGTGCCGCTCGAGCGGGCTCGTCACGCTGGTCGCGACGGTCTCCGGGCTCGCGCCGGGCAGCGACGCCTGCACCGAGATCGTCGGGAAGTCGACCTGCGGCAGCGGCGACACCGGCAGCTTGATGAACGCGAACAGGCCCGCGAGCGCGACCCCGAGCGCGAGCAGCGTCGTCGCGATGGGGCGGGTGATGAAGGGGCGGGACAGGTTCATCGGTTACGCATCCGTGCGCGGGCCGGCGGCCGGGCCGTGGCGTTCGAACCAGCCGCGCACGCGGCGCGCGAGCGAGTCGAACCCGAGGTAGATCACGGGCGTCGTGAACAGCGTCAGCACCTGCGACACGATCAGGCCGCCGGCGATCGCGATGCCGAGCGGCTGGCGCAGCTCGGAGCCCGCGCCGGAGCCGACGATCAGCGGCACCGCGCCGAGCAGCGCGGCGAGCGTCGTCATCAGGATCGGCCGGAAGCGCAGCAGGCACGCCTGGTAGATCGCCTCGCGCGGCGGCTTGCCCTCCGCGCGTTCGGCTTCGAGCGCGAAGTCGATCATCATGATCGCGTTCTTCTTCACGATGCCGATCAGCAGCACGATGCCGATGATGCCGATGATGTCGAGGTCGTGCCCGGTCATCATCAGCGCGAGCAGCGCGCCGACGCCGGCCGACGGCAGCGTCGACAGGATCGTGATCGGGTGGATGTAGCTCTCGTACAGCACGCCGAGCACGATGTACATCGTGACGATCGCCGCGAGGATCAGGAACAGCTGGTTCGACAGCGACGCCTGGAACGCGAGCGCCGCGCCCTGGTAGCGGGTCTGGAACGACGCGGGCAGGCCGATCTCCTTCTCGGCCGCGTCGATCGCCTGCACCGCCTCGCCGAGCGATGCGCCCGGCGCGAGGTTGAACGAGATCGTCGTCGACGGGAACTGCGACAGGTGCGACACGAGCAGCGGCGACGGCCGCTCGTGGAACGTCGCGATCGATGCGAGCGGCACCTGGCCGCCGCCCGCGGACGGCAGGTACAGGTTGTTCAGCGAGTCGGTGTAGTGCTGCATCTGCGGCTCGGACTCGAGGATCACGCGGTACTGGTTCGACTGCGTGAAGATCGTCGACACGATGCGCTGGCCGTATGCGTCGTACAGCGCGTTGTCGACGGTCGCGGGCGTGATGCCGAAGCGCGCGGCGCTCGCGCGGTCGATCTCGATGTACACCGACTGGCCGCCGTTCTGCAGGTCGGTCGCGACGTCGGCGAGCGACGGCTCCTGCTTCAGGCGCGACACGAGCTTCGGCACCCAGGTCGCGAACTCGTCGGCGTTCGGGCTCGTCAGCATGAACTGGTACTGCGTCGGGCTGACGGTCGAGTCGATCGTCAGGTCCTGCACCGACTGCATGTAGAGCGAGATGCCCGACACGTGCGACACGCGCTGCCGCAGGTCGCGGATGATCTCGGCCGCCGTCTCCTTGCGCTGGCCGCGCTCCTTCAGGTTGATCAGCATCCGGCCGCTGTTCAGCGTGATGTTGGTGCCGTCGACGCCGATGAACGACGTCAGGCTCTCGACGTTCGGATCCTTCAGGATCTCGGCGGCGAGCTGCTGCTGCCGCTCGGCCATCGCGCCGTACGAGATCGACTGCGGTGCCTGCGTGATCGCCTGGATCACGCCGGTGTCCTGCGGCGGGAAGAAGCCCTTCGGGATCAGCACGTAGAGGAGGCCCGTCAGCACGAGCGTCAGCACCGCGACGACGAGCGTCGAGCGCTGGCGGTTCAGCACCCATTCGAGCGCGACCGCGTAGCGCGCGATCACCCAGTCGATCGCCTGGTGCACGCGCGCCTCGAAGCGGTGGCTCTCCGGCGGCGGCGAATGGCGCAGGAGCTTCGCGCACATCATCGGCACGAGCGTCAGCGACACGATCGCCGAGATCACGATCGTCACCGCGAGCGTGATCGCGAACTCGTGGAACAGCCGCCCGACCACGTCGCCCATGAACAGCAGCGGGATCAGCACGGCGATCAGCGACACCGTCAGCGAGATGATCGTGAAGCCGATCTGCTTCGAGCCCTTCAGCGCGGCCTCGAGCGGCGAGTCGCCGTCCTCGACGTAGCGCGCGATGTTCTCGATCATCACGATCGCGTCGTCGACGACGAAGCCGGTCGCGATCGTCAGCGCCATCAGCGACAGGTTGTTCAGCGAGAAGCCCGACAGATACATCACCGCGAGCGTGCCGATCAGCGACAGCGGCACCGACAGGCTCGGGATGATCGTCGCGTAGACGTTCGCGAGGAACAGGTACATCACCAGCACGACCAGCGCGACCGCGAGCATCAGCTCGAACTGCACGTCGCGCACCGCCGCGCGGATCATCGTCGTGCGGTCGGTGACGATGCGCACGTCGAGCGCCGCGGGCAGCGATTCCTGCAGCTTCGGCAGTTGCGCCTTGATCGCGTCGACCGTCTGGATCACGTTCGCGCCCGGCTGGCGCTGCACGTTCAGGATGATCGCGGGCTCCGCATCGACCCACGCGCCGAGCTTGGTGTTCTCCGAGCCGGCGATGATCTTCGCGACGTCGGTCAGCATCACCGGCCGGCCGTTCTTGTATGCGACGACGGCGTCCTGGTACTGGTCGGCGCTCGTCAGCTGGTCGTTCGCGTTGATCGTGTACGCGCGCGTCGGGCCGTCGAAGTTGCCCTTCGGCGTGTTGACGTTGAGGTTCGAGATCGTCGTGCGCAGGTCGTCGAGGTTCAGCCCGTACTGCGCGAGCGCGGTCGGGTTCGCCTGGATCCGCACGGCCGGGCGGTTGCCGCCCGACAGGCTGACGAGGCCGACGCCCGCGACCTGCGAGATCTTCATCGCGAGCCGCGTGTCGGCGAGATCCTGCACCTGCGTGAGCGGCAGCGTCTTCGACGTGACGGCGAGCGTCAGCACCGGCGCGTCGGCCGGGTTGACCTTCGCATAGATCGGCGGCGCGGGCAGGTCGGAGGGCAGCAGGTTGCCGGCCGCGTTGATCGCGGCCTGCACTTCCTGCTCGGCGATGTCGAGCGGCAGGTCGAGCGCGAACTGCAGCGTGATCACCGACGCGCCGGCCGAGCTCTGCGACGACATCTGGTTCAGCGACGGCATCTGCCCGAACTGCCGTTCGAGCGGCGCGGTCACCGACGACGTCATCACTTCCGGGCTCGCGCCGGGATAGAAGGTCTGCACCTGGATGGTCGGGTAGTCGACCTCGGGCAGCGCCGCGAGCGGCAGGAAACGCAGCGCGACGAAGCCGGCCAGCATGATGGCCGCCATCAGGAGGGCGGTGCCGACCGGCCGGAGAATGAAGATGCGGGACGGATTCATCGGACGGCCCGCGCGTTACTGTGCCGATGCCTGCGATGCGCCGCCGCGATGCTGTCCGCGGTGCGCGCCTTTCGCGCCGGATGCGCCGGAGGCCGCGCTCGCGCCGTGCGCGCCCGACGCGCCCGTCGGCTTGTCGGCCGGGATCGTGATCGTCGAGCCTTCGCGCAGGCGGTCGGACCCGTCGGTGACGACCCGCTCGCCGACCGCGACGCCGTCGACGATGCTGGTGCGCTCGCCGTCGACCGGGCCGACCTTGACCTTGCGCACCGTCACCGAATTGTCCGGCTTGACGACGTAGACGAACTGGCCGATCGAGCCCGTCAGCACGGCCGACGTCGGCACGATCGTCGCGTCGCGGACCGTGTCGACGAGCAGCCGCGTGTTGACGAACTGATTCGGGAACAGCAGCCCGCCCTGGTTCGCGAACGTCGCGCGCAGCTTGACCGTGCCGGTGGACGTGTCGATCTGGTTGTCGAGCGTCTCGAGCGAGCCGGTCTCGAGCGGCACCGTGTTGTTGCGGTTGTACGCGGTGACCGACAGCTTGCTGCCCGCGTTCACCTGCTTGAGGATCTGCGGCAGGTTGTCCTCGGACGTCGTGAAGATCACGCTGATCGGCTGGATCTGCGTGATCACGACGATGCCGTTCGCGTCGCCCGGCGTCACGTAGTTGCCCGGGTCGACCTGGCGCAGGCCGACGCGGCCCGACACCGGCGCGGTGATGCGCGCGTAGACGAGGTTCAGCTTCGCGGAATCGATCGCCGCCTGGTCGGTCTTCACCGCGCCCTCGTACTGCTTGACGAGCGATGCCTGCGTGTCGACCTGCTGCGACGCGATCGAATCCTGCGCGAGCAGCGTCTGGTAGCGTTTCAGGTCGAGGCGCGCGGTCGCGAGCAGCGCCTCGTCGCGCACGTGCGTGCCTTCGGCGTTCGCGAGCGCGTTCTGGTACGGGCGCGGGTCGATCTGCGCGAGCACGTCGCCCTTCTTCACGAGCTGGCCTTCCTGGAACGCGACCGACTGCAGGTAGCCCGACAGCTGCGTCTTGACGGTCACGTTCGCGAGCGGCGTCACGGTGCCGAGCGCGGACAGCACGACCGGCATTTCGCCGCGCGTCGCGGCCGCGACCTGCACCGGCTGCGGCACGTTCGCCATCGCGGCCGGGCCGCCTCGGCCGTGGCGGCCGCCGCCGCTTGCGCTCGCGCCCGAGCCGGGCTTGTCGGCGGCCGCGCCGCTCCACGGATGCCACCACAGCAGGCCGCCGGCCGCGACGAGCGCGAGCGCGCCGAGCATCAGCTTGCGGCGCGGGCGCCGCGCGGCGGGGGAGGCGTGCACCGGTTCGTGCGCGGGGGGCGTGGGCTTTTGTTGGTTGTCCATCGGTTCGGTCTGAAAGACGGCGTGCCTCGAGGCGGGCAGCGCATGTGCATGCGGCGTCAGGGGAGCCGGCCCGGCCCCGGCCTGCGCGGGAAAAGAGCGGTGCGCACCGCGAGGGCGGCGCGACGATGGGCATGATGCTACGTCCCGTCCCTGTTACAGTCCAGCGGTCTATCTTTCAACGGGTTACGTTCGTTACAGATGGCGACGGACGGCGCTCGCGCGCACGACGTGTGCACGTCGTGCGCGCGTCACGCCACGTCAGGCGCCGCGCCGCCGGGCGGGCGCGCCGCCGATCTCGCGGGTGATCTTCGCGATGCATTCGTGCAGTGCCGGCACCACGTGCTCGTCGAGCCATTCGGGCGGGCACTGGTGCGAGGCGCCGCCGCAATTGACCGAATAGCACTGGCCCGACGGGCCGACGAACCCGGCGGCGACCGCGTTCAGGCCCTCGCGCCATTCGCCGATCGCGATCGTGTGGCCCTGGCGCTGCGCGTCGTCGAGCGCGGGGGTGAGCCGTGCGAACACGTGCGGCCAGTCGTCGCCCGCTGCGGCCCGCAGCGCGTCGATCAGCGCGCGGCGTTCGTCGTCCTCGAGCGCGGCGAGGTATGCGCGGCCGACCGCGGTGCGCGCGATGTTCATCCGCGAGCCGATCTCGAGGCGCGTGACGAGCACCGCCGAGCGCGGCCGGATCACGTCGATCGCGACCATGTCGAGCCGGTCGCGCACCGCGAGGTGCACGGACAGCGACGTGCGCTCGGCCAGCTCGATCATGAACGGCCGCGAGCGCGCGCGGATGTCGAAGTTGCGCAGGAAGCCGTGGCTCAGCTCCAGCACCGACGCGGTGAGCACGAACCGCTCGCTGTCGGGCAGCTGGAACAGGAAGCCGGCGCTGACGAGCGTCGCGGTGATCCGCGACACGGTTGGTTTCGGGATGCCGGTCAGTTCGGTCAGCTCGCGGTTGCTGACCGGCGCGTCGGCGGCGGCGATGCGCCGCAGCACGGCCAGGCCGCGCGCGAGCGCGGTGATTTCGTCGGGCGACGATTCGCGTTCGCGGGAAGCAGGAGGATTCACGGGTGTCGACACGGGGCGTTCTCTCTATTTCCGAAACTGGATTTCAATTTTGTTGGAATTGTAGGATGATTGTCAAAGGATGCATGTTATTCGGGTCAACCGGTCACGAGATGGGATTTTACGGGTTCACCCTTGGTTTATTAGGAAAACTCCCGATCCTGCATCGCGGAAAACCGCATCGTTGGGTGCAAATACCGCTTGACTTGTCCGGCGGAAACGGAAAGAATGTCTCACGTTTTCGAAACATCGTTTCGCAGTTTAACCGGCAACGATGTTTCGCGCAGTCTCTCAGGTTCTAGCACGGCCCTCGGAATGGCTAGAACTTTTTTAGCGCCACGGTCTCCGTGGCGCTTTTTTTTTGCCCGTTCGCTGCGACGCGGCCCCGCCCATCTTGTCTCCCCCGTCCCCGAACCTGCCCGCGCGAGCACGTGTCGTTTGCGCACGCGCAAAAAAAAGCGCGACGCCCGCAAGGGGCATCGCGCGCAAAGCGGCGTAGCGCCACGAATGAAACGTGATGAAGCAGGGGGCGGTTCCCGTCGGTGACGGGACCCGGTGAGGGGTGTCAGGCCTTCGCGAGCTTGATGCTGGTCGGCTCGGCCGTCAGGTAGCCGACGCTCGCGCCGAAGCGGTTCTTGAAGTTCGCGCGCACGAGCGGATCGAGGGTCGGCTTGACCTTGTCGTGCAGCGGCGACTCCCAGTCGCCCGCGTGCTGGAAGTTGCTCATGATGTAGGTCCAGCCGTTGATCTCGTCGACCGCGTGCAGGCCCGTCGATTCGGCGCCGGCCGGGCAGGACAGCACCCGCGTCAGCGCTTTCGTGTCGACGTTGTACGCCCACAGGAAGTTGTTCACGTGCATGCCCGAGTCTTCGCCGATGAAGAGCGTGCGCAGCTTCTCCGAGAACTTCAGGTTGTCCGGGTTCGCGATCTTGTCCGGGTTCGCGAGGTTGCCGAGCGCGTCGGCGGCGGCGAGGTCCTCGCCGACCAGCGCGGCCGGCGCGCTCATGTCGACCGGCACCCAGTCGCTGTCGATCGCGGTGCCCGACGTGTCACGCTGGCTGCCCTTCAGGTTCAGCGCATAGGTCGCGCCCGCGGCGATCTTCCTGTCGAGCGCGACGTCGCGCGACACCGCGTTGCCCTTGACCATCGACGTCTCGATCCGCGACATCGCCGTGTAGACGATCTTGTCCTTCGCGTTCACCGTCGTGCCTTCGAGCTTCGTGAACGCCATGCTGCCGCCGATCAGCGCCGCGTAGCGGTGCGTCTCGAGGAACGCGGCGGCCTTTTCCATGCCCGGCTTCACGCGAACCCAGTTGAACTTGCCGCTGAAGTGGATCTTCGTGTAGGTCGAGTCGGCCGGATCGGTCGTCGCGACGTCCATGATGTCCGTCCACTTCAGCGTGTTCGCGAGCGCCTCGATCTCGGCGCTCGTCGCGTGGCCGATCCTGAGCCACGTCAGCGTCGCGGAGCCGGCGCCCGCCGCCGACGTCTGCGTCCACTTCGCGACGTACAGCGTGCCCGCCGACAGGTCGGCCGGCTTGTCCGCGACGAACATGAAGAGGCCGCCGTTGGTCGCGTCGTCGCCCATCATCACGGTGCGCTGGTCCGGCATCACCTGGATCAGCTCGTGCGAGATGCGGCCGAGGCAGTAGTGCTTCTTCGCGGTGCCGGTGCCGTCCGGGTTGACGGTGATCTCGGGCAGGTGGCCGTAGTGATACGGGTTGGCCTTGGTCTCGTCGCCGAACGTGTTCCGGCTGAACGCCTTGAACTGCGTGTCGGTCGCGGCCTTCGTCGCGTCCGGCTCGTATTCCTCGCTCGACAGGTGCGTGCCCCACGGCGACAGGCTCGCGCCGCAGGTGATCCACAGGCCGTGCGCCTTCGACGTATCGACGTTGTGGTACTTGACGAGCTTGAGCGCGCCGCTCGCCGGATCCTGGTCGAGCGTGAGCACCGCGATCGGCGACGGCAGCTGGCCGTACTGCGACACGCTCGCCTGGTCGCGCGTCGTGTATTCGAACTGCACGACCGCGAACACCGTGTTGCCCTTCACGCCTGCCACGCTGGCGTTCTTCAGCGTCAGCAGCGAGCTGCCGTCCGGGCAGTCCGAATAGAACTGGCGCTCCTTGCCCGCGACCGAGCGGTCGATGATCGGCTGGTTGTTGATGTCGTAGTAGCCGCCCGCGAGGATCGTGCCGCCCTTGCCGTCCGGCACCAGGTCGCCCGTCACGAAGAACGGCCGGTATGCGAGCTTGAAGTTGCGCGACGTGCCGTCGGAGAAGGACACCGACAGCGTCGAGCCCACCGTCGTCGTCGCCATGGCCGCCGGGTTGTCGAGCGCGGGCGCCGCCATCGACGCGAAGCTCGCCGCGGCGAATGCCGCCGCGGCCGGCGTCGCAGCCGGATTGTCGTCGCCGCCGCAGCCCGTCAGCAGGGCGGGCAGCGCGAGTCCGGAAAGGGGAAGCATGGGCGCGCCGGCGAGAATCTTCAGGGCCTGACGACGGGAAGCATTGGGCAACGCGGGCATGTGGTGTCCAGTTTCGGTTGTTGGAAGCGTTGTCGCCTTCGCGCGCCTTGCGATCGCAAGCTGTGCGAAGGCGAATTGAAAACTGGACCGAAGTGTAGGGACGAAAGATGAAAGTTTTTTGAATTGAAGTTGTAGGGTTGCCGAGCGTTCGTTCGAATCTCAATCGCGTTCGGGCGTCGCCGAAATGCGGTGGATCGACAGGTCGGCGCCGTCGAATTCCGCCTCGCGGTCGAGGCGCAGGCCGACGGTCGCCTTCAGCGCGCCGTAGACGAGCGTGCCGCCGGCCAGCGCGATCGCGATGCCGCCGAGCGTGCCGACGACCTGCGAGCCGAACGCGACGCCGCCGAGGCCGCCGAGGCTGCCGAGCGCGGGCAGCCCGAACACGCCGGCCGCGATGCCGCCGAGCGCGCCGCACATGCCGTGCAGCGGCCACACGCCGAGCACGTCGTCGATGCGCCATTTGTTCTGCACGCAGGTGAACATCGCGACGAACAGCGCGCCGGCCGCCGCGCCCGTCGCGAGCGCGCCGATCGGGTGCATCACGTCGGACCCCGCGCAGACCGCGACGAGCCCCGCGAGCGGGCCGTTGTACGTGAAGCCCGGATCGTTGCGGCCGGCGAGCCACGCGGCGAGCGTGCCGCCGACCATCGCCATCAGCGAGTTCAGCGCGACGAGGCCGCTCACCTTGTCGAGCGTCTGCGCGCTCATCACGTTGAAGCCGAACCAGCCGACCGCGAGCACCCAGGCGCCGAGCGCGAGGAACGGGATGTTCGACGGCGGGTGCGCGGCGATCCGGCCGTCGTTGCCGTAGCGGCCGTGGCGCGCGCCGAGCAGCAGCACGGCGGGCAGCGCGACCCAGCCGCCGAACGCGTGCACGACGACCGAGCCTGCGAAATCGTGGAACGGCGCGCCGAACGCATGCGCGAGCCACGCCTGGACGCCGAAGCGCTCGTTCCACGCGATGCCCTCGAAGAACGGATAGACGAAGCCGACGATGATCAGCGTCGCGACGAGCTGCGGATTGAATTTCGCGCGTTCGGCGATGCCGCCGGAGATGATCGCCGGAATCGCCGCGGCGAACGTCAGCAGGAAGAAGAAGCGCACGAGCGCGTAGCCGCTGTGCTGCGACAGCGTGCCGATGTCGTCGAAGAACTCGACGCCGTACGCGATCGTATAGCCGATGAAGAAGTACGCGATGGTCGACACCGAGAAATCGACCAGGATCTTCACGAGCGCGTTGACCTGGTTCTTCTTGTGCACCGTGCCCAGCTCGAGGAACGCGAAGCCCGCATGCATCGCGAGCACCATGACGGCGCCGATCAACAGGAACAGCGTGTCGACGCCGGATTTCAGACCATCCATTCCGAGGCTTCCTTGCTCAAAAAACGGGCGAGGAACGCAAAAATCGAGCCAAGCTGGTGAACGGCTGCGTGGAATTGGTGCGGCGCGCGCTGCCGCGCGGGGCGCGCGCGCACCGGACTGCGGCGGTCGTCCGGGCGGGGCGACGTCGATCGCACGGACATGGTGCGGGATGTTCCTATCTGGTGCGGATGGGTGCGCGGTGGTGCGGCGTCGCGCACCGGCCTGGCGCGTCAGGCGCGCCGGAAGAACAGGCGCGGGCGGCGCAGTCGTACGGCGCAGGCGGACCAGTACGCGGCGACCGCCACGAGTCCGAGCGCGGCGAACGCGATCGCCGCGAAGCCGGCCGGGGACGCGTCGGCGCCGTCACTGACCAGTATGCCGCGCGCGACGATCAGCGCGGCCGTCCAGAAGCCGAGAATCCCCTGCGTGAGCAGGCGCGCGGATTCGATGCGGCGCGCGCGGCCGATCTCCGCCGGATGGCGCGAGCACGGCACGCGCAGACACAGGAACCAGGTGGCGGTCAGCAGGACTGCCAGGGCGATGAGCCAGTTGACGAGAAAATCCATGAATTGCGGATCGCGGGCGATGCAGGTCGGGGGTGCTTCACTTTAGGGCGATCGCCCGCGCGATTGAATCAGACGAATCCGAAATTGAAAGCTGTTTTTAACCCGAAGTGAGCGAAATGCGGCTCGCATCGGCGGTATCATCGACATCGTTTCAACCAGAAAGGGCCGCGCGGCGCGTGGCCGGAGAATGTAGATGAAGGTAAGTGAATGGCGAGTGAGCGGGCGCGGGCCCGCGCTGGCGGTCGCCGCCGCGTGCGCGGCGCTGCTGCTCGGAGGATGCGAAAAGTCCGGCGCGCCCGCGCAACCCGACACGGCCGCGAGCGCGGCCGCCGATGCCGCGAAGCAGGCGACGCAGGCGATCGACCAGGTGACGAATGCGGCGAAGGCCGGCATCGCGTCCGCGGCGTCCGCCGTGCCGCCGCTCTCCGCGAGCGGCCTCGCGTCCGCCGCGCAGGCGCAGATCGACGCGGCAGCGTCCGCGGTCGTCGCCCACGCCGCGTCCGAAGCCGGCGCGAAGCTCGCGGAAGCCGGGCGCAAGCTCCAGCAATGGAGCCAGCAGGGCGCGTCCGCCACCAAGCCTGCCAGCGGCCAGTGATCGGCCGCTTGCACGATCCGCGAAATGTAATTATTATGGTTACACATTGTCGCCGGCCGACGGTTCGGACCGGCGACGGCCGAGTGAGCAAGGAATGAATACCAGCAGCCGATTCGCGTTTGCCGTTCACGTGCTCGCCTTGCTGTCGATGCAGGAGGGCGTGCCGCTGTCGTCCGACATTGTCGCCGGCAGCGTGAACACGAATCCGGCGCTGATTCGCCGGCTGCTGTCGATGCTCGCGGCGGCCGGGCTGACGACGTCCCAGCTCGGCGCGGGCGGCGGCGCGCTGCTGGCGCGCGAGCCGGGCAGCATCACGCTGCTCGACGTGTACCGGGCGGTCGACGACGCGCAGTTGTTTGCGCTGCACCGCGAGGCGCCGAACCCGGCGTGTCTCGTCGGGCGGCACATCCAGGGCGTGCTGACCGACTACATCGGCGACGCGCAGCGTGCGATGGAAGCGTCGCTCGCCACCCGCACGCTGGCCGACGTGACGGCCGACGTGCTGAATTCCGAGCAGCTTCGGCTGCATCGGGCCGGCGCCGGCGGATGAGCGAATGACAAAGCGGTAAGCCGGCTGCGCCACGCGCGGCCGGTGCAACGGGGTGGATCACCCCATTTTTTTCGGTCTTATATGTAATTAAATAAGTTACATATTTTTTCTTTCTGGAGAATCGACATGACGCAACGTACTTTGAACATCGCACTGTTCGGCGCAACCGGCACGATCGGCTCGCGCATCGCCGCGGAAGCCGCGCGGCGCGGGCACCGCGTGACGGCGCTGTCGCGCACGCCGGGCGCGGGCGGCGACGGCATCACCGCGAAGGCCGCCGACCTGTTCGACCCGGCGAGCATCGCGGCCGCGCTGCCGGGCCACGACGTCGTCGCGAGCGCTTACGGCCCGAAGCAGGACGATCCGGCGAAGGTCGTCGCCGCGACCCAGGCGCTCGTCGCCGGCGTGCGCCAGGCCGGCCTGAAGCGGCTCGTCGTGGTGGGCGGCGCGGGCTCGCTCGAAGTCGCGCCGGGCAAGCAGCTCGTCGACGCCGAAGGCTTCCCGGACGCGTACAAGGCGGTCGCGCTCGCGCACCGCGACGCGCTCACGTACCTGCGCAGCGCCGGCGATCTCGACTGGACGTTCTTCGCGCCGGCCGCGCTGATCGCCCCGGGCGAGCGCACGGGCACGTTCCGCACCGGCGCCGGCAAGCTGATCGTCGACGCGAACGGCGACAGCAAGATCTCGGCCGAAGACTACGCGATCGCGTTCGTCGACGCGCTCGAGCAGGGCAGCTTCGTGCGCGAGATCGCGACCGTCGCGTACTGAGCGGCGGCCGGCGGCGCGGCCCGTTTCGGCGGGGGCGCCGCCGGTTGACGCTACACTAGGCGATCCGTGCTTCGCCAGACAGGATCGCAATTTGCTTTCGTTCTCCTTGCAATTTCTGGGCTGGGCAGCAACGGCCTGTTGTGTCGTTCTGCTGTCCTGCCTTGTCACAGTGCGCCGGCCGGTCCGGCCCCTTCTCGCTGGCCGTATTGCGGGCCGTATCGCGACGTGTGCCGCCGCGCTCGGGCTCGTGTTCGGGGTCGGGTTCGCGCAGCCCGCGCCGGCGGCGACCGTGCCCGGACTCGCGACGTTCCAGACGCTGATCGCGCCTGCGGTTGCCGAGGCGCCCGCGTCGGCGGCCTCCGGTGCGGCCGCGTCGGGCGCCGCGGCAGCCTCCGCGCCGTCGCCGGCGAGCGCCGCCGAGATCGCCCAGTCGTTCAATGCCGTGATCCGCATGCTCGACAACGATCGGCAGCGGACCGCGCTCGTGTCGCAGCTCAAGGCGTTGCGCGACGTCGCGCAGACCGCGCAGGCGGCTTCCGCCGCATCGGCCCCGTCGGCGGCGAACGCCGGCCTGTGGGGCGCGATCGCATCCGGGATGGCGTCCGTCGAATCGAGCATGAAGCAGGGCGATTCGCCGCTGCACTACTGGGCGGGGCGCTTCACCGCGGCCGGCAATGAGCTCTATACGATCGTGAGCGGCCACGGCCCCGAATCGTTCGGCATGACCCTGCTCGATTGCGCGCTGCTGCTCGTCGGCTGGGGGGCGTGCGCGGTCGCGCTGATTGCCGTGCAGCAGCGGCTCGCCGCGCGCCTGGGCGCCGCCGTCAAGCTGAATCCGAACCCGAGCGCGCACGAGATGCTGATGTTCGCGCTGCGCCGGGTCGGCCCGTGGATCATCGCGTTCGTGCTCGTGCTGTCGATCGCGCGCAACCTGCCGGAATCGCTCGGCCGCACCGTCGCGCTCGTGATCGCGTATGCGATCGTGGCGGGCTCGGTGTTCGCGGCGCTGTGCCTGATCATGTTCGCGCTGTTCAGCGCCGGCCACCGCCGCGCGGCGGGGCGCGTGCTGATCGAGCGGTCGTGGCGCCTGCTGCGCGTGATCGGCGCGTTCGGCGCGCTCGGCGACGCGGCGCTCAACTACGACGTCGCTCATCTGCTCGGCACCAATCTCGCGGGCCTGATCGCGACGGTCGCGAACATGATCGCGGCCACGCTGTGCGCGTATTTCGCGCTCGCGTTCCGGCGCCCGGTCGCGCACCTGATCCGCAACCGCAGCTACGCGCTGCGCACCGGGCATCGCGCGACGACCGAGATGGCCGAATTCGCCGCGTGGATCTGGCCGGTGCCGGTGCTGCTGCTCGCGTTCGCCGCGGTGTTCGGCACGCTGGCGGGCAGCCGCACGTCGTCGAATCTGCTGCAGACGTCGATCGTCACCGCGCTCCTGCTGGTGCTCGCGTTTTTCCTGTCGGCGGTCGTGCTGCGCGTCACGCGTCCGAACCCCGCGCACCGCCGCGTGCGGCGCAACCAGTCCGCGTACGTCGCGCGGCTCGTGCGCTTCGCCGGCTCGCTGATGACGCTGTTCATCTGGCTCGGCTACCTCGAGCTGACGTCGCGGCTGTGGGGCATCTCGATCGCGCGCATCGTCGAGCACAGCGTGGCGGCGCGCGGCATTGCGCAGGCGATGTCTGCGATCGTCGTCACGTGGTTCGTGTCGTGGCTCACGTGGATCATCGTCGATACGGCGATCCTCGAGGCGCTCAATTCGGCGGCCGCGCGCCGCGGCCGCAATCCGAGCGTGCGCGCGCGCACGATGCTGCCGCTCGTGCGCAACGTGGTGTTCGTCACGATCCTCACGATCGCCGCGGTCGTCACCGCGGCGAACCTCGGCATCAACGTCACGCCGCTGCTCGCCGGCGCCGGCGTGATCGGCCTCGCGGTCGGCTTCGGCGCGCAGTCGCTCGTGTCCGACCTGATCACCGGGCTCTTCATCATCGTCGAGGACACGATCTCGGTCGGCGACTGGATCGACGTCGACGGCGGCCACGCGGGCACCGTCGAGCACCTGTCGATCCGCACCGTGCGGCTGCGTGACGGGCAGGGCGCGCTGCACGCGATTCCGTTCTCGCAGATCAAGATCGTCAAGAACCTGTCGCGCGACTTCGGCTGCGCGGTGTTCGAGGTGCGCGCGCCGCTGTCCGCCGACGTCGACGAGATCACGCACCTGATCCGCGACGCGGGCGCCGACCTGTGGAGCGACGTCACGGTGCGGCGCCTGATGCTCGGCGGCGTCGAGGTGTGGGGGCTCGACCGCTTCGAGCCGAACTGGCTGATCTTCAAGGGGCAGATCCGCACGCAGCCGCTGCAGCAGTCGACCGTGATGCGCGCGTTCAACGCGCGCGTGAAGGCGCGGATGGAGGCGGCAGGCATCGAGATTCCGGTCCCGCAGATGCAGGTGGTGTCATCGCCGCCGCGCGACGCGGCGGAAGATCGGGCGGCCGAAGGGCCGGTCGTGGAGGCCGGCGAGGCCGGGGCGGCCAATGAAGCGTTGGCGGCGGCGCCGGCAACGGCGGCCGCAGCGGCAACGGTGCGGGCCGCGCGCGACGGCAGCGGCGCGTGAGCCGCCGCGATTGGCGGGTGACGATCGCGACGCCCTGACCCGGGTTCGGGGCCATGCGCGCCGCACACGCATGTCGGTATTTATACGGGTCGACGCGAAGAAACGGTTTTCATATTGTTCCCCCGAACGAAGTATGCATAGAATAAATTTCTATTCACGAAGGACCGGGGAAATGGATGCCATCGATCGCAAGCTGCTGGAGCTGTTGCAGACGGATGCCACGCTGCCGATTGCGGAGCTTGCGCAGCGCGTGAACCTGTCGCAGACGCCGTGCTGGAAGCGTGTGCAGCGGCTCAAGGAAACCGGCGCGATCCGCGCGCAGGTCGCGCTGTGCGATCCGCGCAAGCTGGGGGTCGGCACGACGGTGTTCGTCGCGGTGCGCACGAACCAGCACACCGAGGAATGGGCGCAGCGCTTCACGCAGGCGGTGCGCGACATGCCGGAAGTCGTCGAGGTCTACCGGATGAGCGGCGAGACCGATTACCTGCTGCGCGTCGTGGTGGCCGGCATCGACGACTACGACCGCGTCTACAAGCAGCTGATCCGCTCGGTGCCGCTGTTCGACGTCAGCTCGTCGTTCGCGATGGAGCAGATCAAGTACTCGACCGCGCTGCCGGTGCGTGCGGACGACGGCGCTTAGCCGCTCGCGCTGACGGCCGCGCGGGCCGCCACGGCCCATGGCTTCGGCGCGATCGGTCGGGCGGAGCGTCAGCAGCCGCGCGCGAGCGCGCGCCGGCGCTCGTCGGCGAGCGCGTCGTCGCGCACGAACGACGCGACGAACGCGTCGGCCGGCTCGTGACGCAGCCTGTACGGCGTGTCCCACTGCGCGAGGCGGCCTGCGTGCATCACGCCGATCCGGTCGCCAAGCGCGACGGCTTCCGCCTGGTTGTGCGTGACGACGATCGCCGTGTGGCCGGTTTCCTTCAGGATGTCGCGCACCTCGAACGCGAGCCGTTCGCGGGTATCCACGTCGAGGTTCGAGAACGGCTCGTCGAGCAGCAGCAGGTCCGGCGACGGCGCGAGCGCGCGGGCGAGCGCGACGCGCTGCTGCTGGCCGCCGGACAACTCGTGCGGATACGCGCCGGCGGCGTCCGCGAGGCCGACGAGCTCGAGCATCTGCGCGACGCGCGCACGCCGCGCGGCCTTCGGCTGCCGCCGCAGGCCGAACCCGACGTTGTCCGCGGCGCTCAGGTGCGGGAACAGCGCGTAATCCTGGAACATCATGCCGATGCGCCGCCGCTCGGGCGGCACGTCGAGCGTCGGCGTCGCGACGGGCGCGCCGTCCAGCAGGATGCGGCCCGCACGCACCGGCTCGAAGCCGGCGATCGCGCGCAGCACGGTCGTCTTGCCGCAGCCGGACGCGCCGAGCAGGCAGCCGATGTCGCCGCGGGCCAGCGCGAGGCTCAGCCCGTCGACCACCGTGCGGCGGCCGTGCGGCGTGTCATAGGCGAGGGTGAGGGCGTCGAGTTCGAGCAGGTTCACGGTGTCAGGATCCGATCTGGTGGCGGGTGCGGGCGAGCAGGATCACGGGCACGAGCCCGGCGAGCACGATCGCGAGCGCGGCGACCGCGCCTTCCTCGTAGGTGCCGCGCGCAGCCTCCGCATACAGCCAGGTCGCGAGCGTGTCGAAGTTGAGCGGACGCAGCAGCAGCGTCGCGGGCAGTTCCTTCATCGCGTCGACGAACACCAGCAGCGCGCTGGTCGTCAGCGCGGGCCGCAGGAGCGGCAGGTGCACGCGCCGCAGCGTGCCGCCCGCGGTTTCGCCGAGCGAGCGCGCCGCCTGCTCGAGCGACGGCGGGATGCGTGCGAGGCCGGCTTCGATGCTGCCGGCCGAGATCGCGAGGAAGCGCACCGTGTACGCGATCACGAGCGCGGTCGCGGACCCCATCAGGATCAGCCCGTCGCGGCCGAGCGCCGCGCCGATCGCGCGATCGGCGGCCGCGAGCGGCAGCAGCAGGCCGATCGCGAGCACCGTGCCCGGCACCGCGTAGCCGAGGCTCGCGATCCGCGCGCCCACGCGCGCCGGGCCCACGCCCGCGCTGTCGCGCTGCGCGCGCGCCGCCCACGCGACGATCAGCCCGCAGGCGAGCGTCGCCACGGTCGCGGCGAGCGCGATCGTCAGCGTGTTGGCGAGCCCCGTCAGCAACTGTGCGGACACGCCGCCGACGAGATGCAGCCGCTTGCCCGTTTCGACCGCGAGATACGCGGCCGGCGCGCCGAAGCCGAGCAGCACCGGCAGCCAGCCGAGCGCGGCGGCGCCCCACGCGGCCGGGCCGGACAGGCGACGCGGCGCGAGCGCACGCATGCGCCGGCCGTGCGCATAGCGCTGGCGGCGGCGCCCGTAGCGCTCGAGCACGATCATGCCGACGACGATCGCGAGCATCGCGAGCGCGATCTGCGCGGCGCCGGCGAGATCGGAGCGCGTGATCCAGGTGGTATAGACGGACACGGTGAGCGTCTGAACGCCGAGAAATTCCGATGCGCCGATGTCGTTCAGCGTCTCGAGCAGCGCGAGGCTCACGCCGACCGCGATCGCCGGCCGCGCGAGCGGCACGACGACCCGCCAGAACGTCGCGATGCGTCCCGCGCCGAGCGTGCGCGCGGCTTCGAGCAGGCTCGCCGACTGCGTGACGAACATCGCGCGGGTGCTCAGGTACACGTACGGATACAGCACGAAGCCGAGCACGAAGATCGCGCCGGGCAGCGAGCGCAGGTCGGGCAGGCGGAACTGGCGCGGGCTGTCGAAGCCGAGCAGCCAGCGGATCGCGCCCTGCACGGGGCCGATCGGGTGCAGCAGGTCGAGATACGCGAATGCGACGATGTAGGTTGGCACCGCGAGCGGCAGCAGCAGCGCCCAGGTCAGCGCGCGGCGCCCCGGGAAGTCGTACGCGGTGACGAGCCACGCGCAGCCGGTGCCGACCAGCGTGACGATCGCGCCGACGCCCGCGAGCAGCAGCAGCGTGTTCGCGAGCGCCTGCGGCAGCACGAATTCGGCGAGATGCCGCCAGTGCGCGAGGTCGGCATCGAACGCGGCGCCGACGAGCGTGGCGAGCGGCGCCGCGACCGCCGCGGCGATCGCGAGCGCCGCGGCGAGCCACACGCCGCCCTTCACGCGCGGCGCGCGCCGCAGGCGGCGCGCGGGCGCGAACGAGGCGTCAGTTGTCAAAGCCGACCTTGTCGACGAGCTGGCTTGCCTGCTTGCGGTACTTCGCGATTTCCGCGAGCGGCAGCGGATCGACCTTCAGCGTGCCGAAGCTCGCGATGACCGGATCGAGCTTCACGTTCGCGCGCACCGGATACTCGTAGTTCGCCTGTGCATACAGCGTCTGCGCGTCGGGTGACACGAGGTATTCGAGCAGCCTGACCGCGTTGGCCTTGTGCGGCGCGTGCCTTGCGACCGCCGCGCCGCTGATGTTCACGTGCGTGCCGCCGCTCTTCTCGTTCGCGAAGGTCGGCCGCACGACCTTGATCGCGTCGCCCCACTTGCGTGCGTCGGTGCCCGGCTCGGCGTGCTTCATGTGGCCGACGTAGTACGCGTTCGCGAGACCGACGTCACAGATGCCGCCGAGGATGTCGCGCGCGACGTCGCGGTCGCCGCCCGTCGCCTTGCGCGCGAGGTTCGCCTTCACGCCGCGCAGCCATTTCTCGGTCGCGGCCTCGCCGTCGTGCGCGATCATCGCGGCGACGAGCGCCGTGTTGTACGGGTGCTGGCCCGAGCGGATGCACACCTTGCCTTTCCATTTCGGATCGGCGAGATCCTCGTAGCGGAACGCGTCGACCTTCAGGTCTTTCTCGACGTACAGCACGCGGTCGCGCAGCGACAGCGCATACCAGTCGCCCTGCGCGCCGCGCAGGTTCGCGGGAATCGCGTCGTCGAGCGCCTTCGAGCGCACCGGCTGCGTGAGCCCGCCGTCGACGAGGTCGAGCAGGTTGCCGACGTCGACCGTCATCAGCACGTCGGCCGGCGACTGGCCGCCTTCCGCCTTCACGCGCTCGAGCAGGCCGTCCTTCACGAACACCGTGTTGACCTTGATGCCGCTCTGCTTCGTGAACGCGTCGATCAGCGGCTGGATCAGCTTCGGCTCGCGGGTGGTGTACAGGCTGACTTCTTCGGCGGCGTGGGCGAGCGGCGCGAACGCGGCGGCGGCGAAGGCGACGGCGCCGACAAGCGGAAGCAGGCGGGTGCGCGAGTGCGACATGGGAGCTCCGTGAGGCAGGCGGACGAAGAGGGCGCTCCGGGCCGCGCCTGCCGTTCGATCGACCCGGAACATTACAGAATGAAAGACTCCGGATTCTAGATCGAAATGGGAACGATTATCAAATGAAAGCTTGGGCGGGCGCGTGGAAGGACGGGCGGCGGGGGGAGCGGGGAAATGCGCGGCAACGCGCGCGCAAGCGCGTAGAATGCCCGCTTCGATGAATTTGACGGAGCCGGGCCGGACTATGAGCGATCAGCGCAAGAAGAACCCTGTACGCAATGTGAGCATCCTGATCGTCGTGGCCGTGCTGCTCGTGATCGGCACGATCCTCTATAACGCGATCTCGGAGAAGCGCGCGTACGACGACGCGCACCCGGCCGTGGCGTCGAGCGCGTCGGCCGCGCACTGACGCCGCGCGGCGCGCGGCGCCCGCCGAAGCAGGGCGCCGCGTGTGTGCGTCAACCGTGCATCAACCGTGTGTCAACGTGACGCAGGGGCGAATCTCGGACGGAGCCGCACGAAGAAGACCGCCGCGAGCAGCACGAGCCAGACGGCGCCGACATACAGCGCGATGCGGGTGTCCTCGAACCAGCCGAGCATCGCGATCACGAAGCCCATGAACGCGATCGTCAGCGCCGGCGCGACCGGCCACAGCGGCACCTTGAACTTCAGCGCCGCGACTTCCGCGGCCGACAGGCGCCGCCGCATCGCGACCTGCGACAGCAGGATCATCAGCCACACCCAAACCGTTGCGAACGTCGCGATCGCCGCGACCATCAGGAACACGTCCTTCGGCATCAGGTAGTTGAGCAGCACGCCGACGAACAGCGCGCCGGCCATCACGAGCACCGTGACCCACGGCACCCCGTGCCGCGACGTCTTCGTCAGCACGCGCGGCGCCTGGCCTTGCCGGGCCATCCCGAACATCATGCGGCCCGCGCCGAAGATGTCGCTGTTGATCGCCGAGATCGCCGCGCTGATCACGACGAGGTTGAGGATCGTCGCCGCCGATTTCACGCCGAGCGCGGAGAAGATCTGCACGAACGGGCTGCCGTCGTTGCCGACGGTCGTCCACGGGCTGATCGACATCAGCACGACCATCGTCAGCACGTAGAACAGCAGGATCCGCGCCGGCACCGCGTTGATCGCGCGCGGGATCACGCGCTCCGGGTCCTTCGCCTCGCCGGCGCTCATCCCGATCACCTCGATGCCGCCATACGCGAAGATCACGACCGACAGCGACGCGACGAGCCCGCCGATGCCGTTCGGCAGGAAGCCGCCGTGATTCCACAGGTTCGCGAACGACGGCGCGTCGGCCGCATGGCCGATGCGCATGCCGGTCGCGAGGATCGCGACGCCGCCGCCGATCATCGCGACGATCGCGCCGACCTTGATGATCGACAGCCAGAACTCGAGCTCGCCGAACACCTTCACGTGGCACAGGTTGAGCCCGCAGATGATCGTCACGACCGCGAGCACCCAGATCCACTGCGGCACGCCCGGAAACCAGAAGCCCATGTAGATGCCGAACGCGGTGATGTCCGCGATCGCGACGATCACCATTTCGAGCGTGTAGGTCCAGCCGGTGACGAAGCCCGCGAACGGGCCGAGGTTCTCGGTCGCGTAGTGGCCGAACGAGCCGGCGACGGGCTCGCGCACGGCCATCTCGCCGAGCGCGCGCATCACCATGTAGACGGCCGCGCCGCCGAGGATATAAGCCAGGATCACCGCCGGGCCCGCGAGCTGGATCGCGGACGCCGAGCCGTAGAAGAGGCCGGTGCCGATCGCCGAGCCCAGCGCGAGAAAGCGGATGTGCCGCGCGCTCAGGTGGCGCTGCAAGTTCTTCATCGAGTCTCCGAGATTGTTTATGCGACGAACCGGGCGAGCGGGGCCGGTTCGATCGGAATCAAGTTGTCTATACAACTTGAGGTCGGACGAATGATACCAAGCCGTGCGGGTTGCCCGGAATCGGGAAATCCCTGACTGGCGCGGCGCGCGCAAGCGCCGAGCGGCACGCGCGGCGGCGCGCCGGGCGCGTCGCGCATCGGCGGGCATGGGGCCGGACGGTCACGACGCCGGCAAGCCGCCGGCGGCGCGCCTGTCCTTGCGGCGGTGCGCGGGTGCGTCATCGGCAACCTGGCGCGCTACGCGGGCAGGCGGATGATGCTCGCATCCTTGCGGATCAGCAGCGACGACGCGAGCATCTGCTTGCACTGGTGCGCGAGCACCTTCAGGTCGTGCGTGAGCTCCGCGCCGACCGCGTCGGACTGCTCGGCGGCGACCACCATCGCGTCGAGCTCGCGCGTGATCTGCTTGGAGGCCTCGAGCTGGTGCGCGGGCGGCGGTTCGCCGGCCTCGGCCTTCTCGAGGTTCTCGAGGATCGCGGTGAGCCCGCGCTCGAGCGTGTCGCCGTGGCTTGCGCCCGGCTCGGCCGCGCACGCGTTGCGGATCAGCGGCGCGGCGGCCGTGATCTGCGCGCCGAGCACGTGCGTCTGCACGAGCAGGTCGTTCAGCTCCGGCACGAAGCGCTGGTGCGCCTTCGGCTCGATCATCATCCGCTGGAACGCCTGGCCGAGGTTCGCGAACGCAATGTGCACGTCCTTGCGGGCGAGGCGGTACGGGTAATCGTCGTCGAGGCCGGCGGCCGGCGTCTCGACCGCCGCAGCTACGACCGGCACGACGGCCGCGCCGTCGGCGGTCGGCACCGCCGGCGCGGACGTGCCGCGCCCGGCGCGCCACGCGGCCTGGAAGTACTTGCGGGTGGCCGTCAGCATGTCGGCGACCTGCTTGCCCATCAGCCGGTATTCCCAGTACGGGAACAGCCGGCTCGCGGCGATCGCGATCATGCAGCCGACCACGGTGTCGATCGCGCGCTCGCCGATGATCGCCATGTTGCCCGGCGCGAGCAGGTGGAACATCAGCAGCACGTATGCCGACGTGAACACGACGCTCGCCGCGTAGTTGAACAGCAGCAGGCTGTAGCTCATCACCATCGAGCCGAACATGATCGCGATCAGCAGGTGCGGCGACTGGATCGTGTAGATCAGCGCGAGGCTCGCCGCGCAGCCGATCAGCGTGCCGACGATACGCGCCGTGTTGCGCTGCTTGGTCAGCGAATAGCCGGGCTTCAGGATGATGATGGTCGTCATCACGATCCAGTACGCGTTGGTGAGCGGCAGGAGCCGCCCGAGCCAGAAGCCGACCGCGACCGCGATCGTCACGCGCAGTGCGTGGCGGAAGCTCGGCGAGCGCATGTTCAGGTTCGAGAAGATCAGGAGCGGCGACACCTGGCGGCGCTGCAGGAAGCGCGTGAGCGCCTTGTCGATCCGCAGTTCGGTCTGCTGCGGATCGGCGCGGCCCGACAGGTTGCGGCGCATCCGGTCGATCAGGCGCGTCGCGCTCCAGATGCGCCGGAATGTCGCGAGCACCGCCGCGTAAGCTTCGGCGTTGGTGGTCGGGAAGTTCTTCTTGCGCATCAGCTCGATCTCGTACTCGATCGCGCGCAGTTCGGCCTTCACGCTGATCCGCGAATGCGGTGCGCGGTTCTCGAGCACGGCGAGGCCGATCTGCTCGAGGTCGATGGCCGCCTTGCGGATCAGGTCGCGGTAGAAGATGATCAGGTCCGAGCCGCCGAACGTGTTGCGCACGAGCGGGTAGTCGGTGTGCGCACCGACGAACAGCTCATGCAGGTCGACGCTGTTGATGAACAGGTTGTACATCGTCACGCGGCCCGGGTCGAGCTTGCCGCGCCGCAGCTTCGGCAGGTTGCGCAGCACGATGTCGCGCGCGGTTTCCTGCGTCTCGACCGCGGTGATCTGTTTCGCGACCAGGTTGCGATAGCACTCGTCGAGATCGGCGTCGAGGTCGTAGAATGCCGCGCGCGCGAGCAGGTAGTCGGCGCACGCGAACAGGCTCTCGGCGAGCGCCTGCTGCTCGATCCGGCGCGCCTGCCAGCGCGACACGACGGTGGCCCAATACGTGTACCAGAGGCCGCCCGCGAGAATCCAGCCCGCGTTGACGAACGCCTGCAGCGGCGTGAGCTTCTCCTCGAGCGTCATCACCATCATGAACAGCGTCGCGAAGCTGATCTGCGGCCAGCGGTTGCCGTACACGACGATCAGCGACAGCACGAACGTGAGCGGCACGATCGTCAGCCACAGCGCGAAGATGTTGGGCGTCGCGAGGCCCGTCGCGAGCGCGGCGAGAAAGCCGATCACGCTGCACGCGAGCATTTCGTTGTGCTTGTACTTGAGCGGGCCCGGCATGTCGACGACGCAGGCGCCGAGCGCGCCGGTCGAGATCGTGAAGCCGATCTCGCGGTTGTGGAACACGATCAGGCACAGCACGGCCGGCAGCGACACGCCGATCGCGATTCGCAGGCCACCGAAAAAATACTGGCTGTAAAGAAACTTTCTGATTTCGACGGAATAGCGCATCGATGGGCGGAATGGCTGACGACGACGCCAGGGCGGCATCGGGACTGGCGACGAGTCTATCGTATTTCGCGCGGCCCAAGCCCCTGGCCGTTCGGCAGATACGCTTTGCGGCGCCCCTTTGCTATCCTTGGTGCTTCTGTTCGTCCGGCCCGGCCGGCGCGACGCTCCAATGCTTGCTTGATGCTCCATCTCTTCTATTCGAACCGTCACGAAACGCTGGCCGACGCGCTGCTCGACGACCTGGCCGCGTTCCCGGCCCGCAACGCGCCGTGGGCGCCTCAGCAGATCATCGTGCCGAGCGCGGCGCTGCGCCGCCGTCTCGAGCTCGACATCGCCGAGCGCCACGGCGTGTGCGCGAACGTCGAGTTCACCTATCTCGCGCAGTGGCTGTGGGCGCAGATCGGCCGCGTGATGACGGTGCCGGCGCGTTCGCCGTTCGCGCCCGACCGCCTCGTGTGGCGCTGCTACCGGCTGCTCGCGCAGGCGAGCGGCGATGCGCCGTGGCTCGCGTCGCCGCGGCTCGCCGGGTATCTGTCCGCGTCCGACGACGCGATGCGCTACGAGCTCGCGCAGCGCGTCGCGACGGTCCTCGATCACTACCTGACCTATCGTCCCGAATGGCTCGCCGCGTGGCAGGCGGGCGAGTCGGTGCTCGCGGGTGACGGCGCGCCGCGCGGGATCAGCGACGCGGCGCGCGACGACGAGCGCTGGCAGGCGGCGCTGTGGCGCGCGCTGCTCGCGGAGCTGAGCGACAGCGGCATGCCGCCCGCGCATCGCTTCCTCGGCGACGCGCGGCATCTCGATCTCGACACCGTCGCGCGCGCGGACTGGCCGGAATCGGTCAGCGTGTTCGCGCTGCCGACGATGCCGCCGCTGCACGTCGCGCTGCTGCGCGAGCTGTCGCGGTGGATCGACGTGCGCATCTACGCGCTCAATCCGTGCCGCGAATTCTGGTTCGACATCGTCACCGCCGCGCATGCCGAGGCGCTCGACGCGGCGGGGCGGCTCGACTACCAGGAAGTCGGGCATCCGCTGCTCGCCGAATGGGGCCGCCAGACGCAGGCGCAGCTGCACATGCTGCACGAGCTGACCGAAAGCGCGGCGTCGAGCGACGCGTCGCGCTACGTCGGCAATCCCGCGCCGACGTGGCTCGCGCGGATCCAGAACGCGATCCTCGACCTGCAGTCCGAGGCGGAGCTCGGCGAGCCGCCGGCCGAACATGGCATCGAGGTGCACGTGTGCCACAGTCTCGCGCGCCAGCTCGAAGTGCTGCACGACCGCCTGCTCGCATGGTTCGACGCGGACGACAGCCTGCGGCCGTCCGACGTGCTGGTCGCGGTGGCCGATCTCGCCGCGGCGGGGCCGCTGATCGACGCGGTGTTCGGCACGGCCGGCGCCGGCACCGCGCGCATCCCATACCGGATTTCCGGCCTGCCGCCGTCGCAGGCGAACCCGGTCGCGCGCGTGCTGCTCGACTGGCTCGCGCTGCCCGAACGGCAGGTCGGCGCGCCGGAGCTGGTCGAATGGCTGCGCGTCGATGCGGTGGCCGCGCGCTACGGCATCGACGCGGCCGCGCTCGAAACCGTGCAGACCTGGCTCGCGGCCGCCGGCGCGCGCCGCGGGCTCGCGCCGCAAGCCAGCGACGACGCGATGGTGCCGTCGCCGCGCCATACGTTCTCGGATGCGCTCGCACGCCTGTTTCTCGGCTACGCGATGCCGGACGGCGCGGCGCCGGTCGGCGGCTGGCTGCCGATCGAGGCCGCGACCGGCAGCGAGGCCGAACTGCTCGGCCGTCTCGCGCGCTTCACCGACGATCTCGACGGGTTCGCGCGGCGGGTGTCGGAGCCGCACGCGCCGCGCGCGTGGAGCGAGCTGTTCGCCGACACGCTCGCGCGCTTCTTCGATTCCGGCGCCGCTTACGCCGACGCGCTCGCGGGCGTGCGTGACGCGCTCGACGCGATGCTCGCGGCGATGGCGGAGGGCGCGCCCGAACAACGGCTGCCCGCTGCCGTCGTGCGTGCGGGGCTGGCCGCCGCGCTCGACGATCCCGCCCGCGGCGGGGTGCCGTGGGGCGGCGTGACGTTCTCGTCGCTGACGAGCCTGCGCGGGCTGCCGTACCGGATCGTGTGCCTGCTCGGGATGGACGACGGCGTGTTGCCGAGCCTCGCGCGTGCGGACGAGTTCGACCTGATGGGGGTGCGGCCGAAGCTCGGCGACCGGCAGCGGCGCGACGACGAACGCAACCTGTTCCTCGACCTGGTGCTCGGCGCGCGCGACCGGCTGATGATCGCCTACACGGGGCGCAGCATCCGCGACAACGCGCCGTTGCCGCCGGCCGCGCTCGTCGACGAGCTGCTCGACCATCTCGCGCTCGTCGCGGCCGGTCCCGACGCCGCGCCGGACGCGGTCGACGCCGCGCGCCGCGCGTTCCTCGTCGAGCATCCGCTGCAGCCGTTCGCCGCCGCGTATTTCCGGCCGGAAGGCCCGCTGTTTTCCTATGACGCGGAACGGGCGTCGCTCGCCGCGCTGCTGGCCGCCGAGCCGTCGCGCGACGGCGCGCGCGCCACGGCGTTCTTTGCGCAGCCGCTGCCGGCCGAGCCCGTCGAGCCGGTCGCGTTCGCGGACTTCGAGCGCTTCTGGCGTCACCCGGCGCGCGCGCTGCTGCGCGAGCGCCTCGGCATCGTGCTCGCGGACGCGCAGGCCGAACTGCTCGACACCGAGCCGTTCGCGCTCGACTACGCGGGCAGCGACGCGCTCGCCGAGCGCGTGCTGCCGCTCTTGATCGAATCGGGCGACGCGCGCGCGCACGACCATGCGGTGCGGATCGCGGACGCGAGCCCGGAGCTGCCGGGCGGCGCGACCGGGGCCGTGTGGCGCGACCAGGCGCTCGGCTCGCTGACGCAACTGGCGACGAACGTGCGGCAGGCGCTCGCCGACGGCGCCGAACGCCTGCCGTTCTCGATCGAGGTCGCGCCGGCGTGGCCCGCGACGGAGCAGGCGCTGTTCGGCCCGTTCGACGCGGCGCTGTCGCGCGACGCGGCGGCCGCGCCGCTCGCGCTGCACGGCACGCTGAATCGCGTGACGGCCGCGGGGCAGGTCATCTTCCGCTATGCGCGGCCGAGCGCGCGGGATTATCTGTCCGCATGGCTCGCGCATCTCGTCTACTGCGCGGCCGTACCGGACGGGCCGCGCCGCACGCTGTGGTTCGGCAGCGGCGGCGCGTTCGAGCTGACGCCCGTCGCGGCGCCGCTCGAGCGCCTCGCGCCGCTCGCCGCGCTGTTCAGGGCCGGCCGGCGCATGCCGCTGCGCTTCTTTCCGCGCAGCGCGTGGGCCCGGGTGACCGATAGCGAAGCGAAGGCGGCAAGCGTCTGGATCAACGACCGGGTCGTGAGCGAAGCCGACGATCCCGCGCTCGCGATCGCCTGGCGCGGCGCGAACCCGTCGCTCGACGAGCCGTTCGGCACGCTCGCGCGGCTCGTGTTCGAGCCGCTCGTCGAACACCTGAGGGAGGCGGCATGAGCGGCGCATCGCATCCGCACGCGTCGCTCGAGCTCGACGTGTTCGCATGTCCGCTGGACGGCGTCAACCAGATCGAGGCGTCGGCGGGCACCGGCAAGACCTGGAACATCTGCGCGCTGTACGTGCGCCTGCTGCTCGAGAAGGATCTCGGCGCGGACCAGATTCTCGTCGTGACCTTCACGAAGGCCGCGACCGCGGAACTGCACGAGCGCATCCGCGGCCGGCTCGCGCAGCTCGCGCATGCGCTCGACACCGGCGACGACGGCGGCGATCCGTTCGTCGCGCGGCTCGTCGACACGACGCTCGGCGACGGCGGCTTGCTCGATCCCGAGACGGCGGCGAAGCGGATCCGGCGCGCGCTGCGCGCATTCGACCAGGCGGCGATTCACACGATTCACGCGTTCTGCCAGCGCGCGCTGCAGGAAGCGCCGTTCGCGGCCGCGATGCCGTTCGCGTTCGAGATGCAGGCCGACGATGCGGCGCTGCGCTTCGAGCTCGCGGCGGATTTCTGGCGCACCCGCGTCGAACCGATGGCGGCGCGCTGGCCGGGCTTCGCCGCATGGCTCGTCGAATCGGGCGCGGGGCCGGCCGCGCTCGACGCGCAGCTCGCGCGCCGGCTGAAGAAGCCGCTCGCCGCGTTGCGCTGGGACGGCGTCGCGGAGCCGGACGAAACGGCGGAAGCGGCCGCGGCGGAATGTTTCGCGGAGGCGGCCCGGATGTGGGCGGCCGAGCGCGACGCGCTCGACGCATTGCTGCGCGCCGCGCAGCCGGCGCTCAACCAGCGCTCGCACAAGCCGGAGGCGATCGCCGATGCGCTCGACGCATGGGCCGCGCATTTCGCGCAGGCCGATGCGACGGCCGCGCTGCCGAAGGCCGCGCTGAAGCTGACGCGCACGGCGCTCGTCAAGGCGACGAAGAAGGGCGGCGCGACGCCCGAGCATCCGTTCTTCGAGATCGCGGACGCGCTCGACGCGGCGGTGGCTGCGGCCGAGGCCGTGCAGCGCGCGCGCTGGCTCGCGCTCATCGCCGCCTGGCTCGACGATGCGCCGCGCGAGCTGGCCGAGCGCAAGCGCACGCGGCGCATCGTGTCGTTCGACGATCTGCTCGCGAACCTGTATCACGCGCTGCACGAGCATCCGTGGCTCGCCGACACGCTGCGCGCGCGCTATCCGGCCGCGCTGATCGACGAGTTCCAGGATACCGATCCGCTGCAGTTCGCGATCTTCGACCGGATCTTCGCGCCCGGCGGGCCGCTGTTCCTGGTGGGCGATCCGAAGCAGGCGATCTACAGTTTCCGCGCGGCGGATCTGCATACGTATCTGGCCGCGCGCGCGCGGGCGAGCGCGTGCTACACGCTCGCGGTCAACCAGCGCTCGACGCCGGCGATCGTCGATGCGTGCAACCGCTTCTTCCTGTCGAACCCGCGCGCGTTCGTGCTCGACGGGCTCGACTACTACCCGGTGCGCGCGGGCACGCGCGTGCGCGCGCCGCTGGCCGACGAGACGGATGCGGGCCCGGCGGGCGACTTCCGGATCTGGACGCTGCCGGGCGGCGACGACGTGTGGGTGAAGCGCGACGCGCAAGCGTATGCCGCGCAGGCGTGCGCGGCCGAGATCGCCCGGTTGATGCGCGGCGCGCGCGACGGCCGCGTGCGGCTCGGCGACACGCCGCTGTCGCCGGGCGACATCGCGGTGCTGGTGCAGACGCACAAGCAGGGCAGCCTCGTGAAGCGCGAGCTCGCGAGATGGGGGATCGGCAGCGTCGAGCTCGCGCAGGCATCGGTGTTCTCGACCGGCGACGCCGAGCAGCTCGAGCGCGTGCTCGCGGCGATCGATGCGCCGGGCGACCTGCGGCGGCTGCGCGCGGCGCTGGCGTCGGACTGGTTCGGCCTCGACGCGGACGCGCTGTGGCGGATGGAGCAGGGCGGCGATGACGCGCCCGGCGCGGATGCCGCCGCGGGCGGCGCCGATGCGATGAGCTGGGTCGAGCGCTTTTCGCGCTACCGCCTGCTATGGCGCGAACGCGGCTTCGCGGTGATGTGGCGCACGTTCACGCGCGAGCTGCGGATCGCCGAGCGGCTGATGGCGGGCGCCGACGGCGAGCGCCGCGTGACGGACGTGAACCATCTGGCCGAGCTGACGCAGGCGCGCGCGACGGCGCAGCCGGGCATCGCGCCGACGCTGCGCTGGCTGGCCGCGCAACGGCTCGACGGCGGCGGCGAGGACGCGCAGCTGCGCCTCGAATCCGACCGCAACCTCGTCCAGATCGTGACCGTGCACAAATCGAAGGGGCTCGAATACGCGATCGTGTTCTGCCCGTTCCTGAACGACGGCGCGCTGCGCGAACCGTTCGCGTCCGGGTTGCCGGACGCGCGCGAATATCATGACGAAGCGGGCGATGCGGTGCTGCACTACGGCTGCGACGACGAGGCCGCCGAGCATGCGGCGCGACAGGCGTTGCGCGAGCAGGCGGCGGAGCGCGCGCGGCTCGTCTACGTGGCGCTTACGCGTGCGGTCTATCGCTGCTATCTCGTCGCGGGGCCGTACCTGTCGTCGCGCTCGACGCGCGAATCGCGGCGCAGCGTGCTCAATTGGCTCGTGGCCGGCGGCGGCGGGTCGTTCGACGCGTGGCTCGACGAGCCGCCCGACGATGCGGCGCTCGAACAGGCGTGGCGCGCGCTCGCGGACGGCTCCGTGAGCGTCGCGCCGCTGCCGGTGCCCGAGCGCCGCGAGCGGCTTGCGGCCGGTCACGACGCGAACGAGGCGCTGGCGGCGCGCCTGGCGTCGCGCTTGCTGCGGGACGCGTGGCGGATGGCGAGCTTCAGTTCGCTGACGGCGTCGATGGCGCGCGAGGAGGCGGGCGTCGCGGCCGTGCCGGAAGACGACCTGCGGCCCGATCACGATGCGCTCGCGGCGCTGGCGCCGGATGACGATCCGGGCGATGCGTGGCCGGAGGCCGCGCCGCCCGACGACGACATCCTCGTGTTTCCGCGTGGCGCGGCGGCCGGCGAGTGCCTGCACCGCCTGTTCGAACTGAGCGATTTCACCGATCCGGGATCGTGGCACGCGGCCGCGCTCGGCGCGCTGCACGACCGGCCCGTCGAGGCCGAGCCCGAGCTCGGCGGGCGGCTGCCTGCAATGATGGCGCGGCTCGTCGACGACGTCGTGCGCACGGAGCTCGTGCCGGGCATGCGGCTGGCCGAGCTCGATCCGGCCAGGCGGCTCAACGAGATGGGCTTCCTGTTCGCTGCGCCGTCGCTGGACCTGACCGCGCTGCGCCGGCTGCTGGTCGCGCACGGGTATCCGGACGTCGCGCTGGATGCGAGCGTGCTCGCCGGCTATATCAAGGGTTTCATCGACATGATCGTCGAACATGACGGCCGATTCTGGATCGTCGACTGGAAGTCGAACCATCTCGGCAATACGCCGGATGCCTACGGCTCGCGCGCGCTCGAAGCGGCGATGGCCGATCACGCGTATCACCTGCAGGCGCTGCTCTACACGGTCGCGCTGCATCGCTACCTGCGCGGCCGGCTGCGCGACTACGACTACGACACGCATATCGCGGGCTACCTGTACCTGTTCGTGCGCGGCGTGCGGCCCGGCTGGCGCAGCGGCGGCGCGCCGGCCGGCGTGCATGCGCGGCGGCCCGCGCGCGAGCTCGTCGACGCGCTCGACCGGATGATGGAAGGAGGCCGCGCATGAGCACGCCCGACGATACGCTCGAGTTCACCGGCGGCCTCGTCGCGCGCCTGCCCGAGCCCGCGGATTTCGGCATTGCGCTCGCGGAAGGGTTCGCGCGCCGGATCGGCGATCTCGCGCGCCGCGCGGGCGCGCCGGCCGTGGCGGCGCGCTGGGCCGCGCGCGCCGCGTTCGCGGCCAGCCGCGCGACCGCGGGCGGACACGTGTGCGTGTCGCTCGGCGCGCTCGCGCAGCGTTACGACGAACCGCTCGCCGACGTGCGCGCCGCGCTCGCGGCGAGCGGCGTCGCCGCGTTCGGCGCGCTCGAGCGCGGCGAGGAGCGCCCGCTGATCGTCGATCGGCACGACCGTCTCTACCTCGCGCGCTATTTCGCGTACGAACGGCGGCTCGCCGAAGCGCTCGTCGCGCAGGCGGGCGCGGTGGCGGCCGACGATGCGCCGGCGCCCGACGTGCTGCGCGAGCGCCTCGCCCGCTACTTCGGGCCGGCGACCGGCGAAACCGACTGGCAGCGCGTCGCGGCGATCGTTGCGCTGACGGGCCGCGTAACGATCGTCAGCGGCGGTCCCGGCACCGGCAAGACGACCACCGTCGTCGGCGTGCTCGCGTGCCTGCTCGACGCGCATCCCGGCCTGCGCATCGCGCTGGCCGCGCCGACCGGCAAGGCCGCGCAACGGATGCAGGAAGCGCTGCACGCACGGGCCGGCGACCTGCCGCCCGAACTCGCCGCGCGCCTGCCGAACACGTCGTACACGCTGCACCGCCTGCTGGGCGGCGGCGGGGCGGCAGGGTTCCGCCATCATCGCGACAACCCGCTGCCCTACGACCTGATCGTCGTCGACGAAGCGTCGATGATCGACGTCGCGCTGGCCGCGCATCTGCTCGACGCGCTCGCACCGGGCGCGCGGCTCGTGCTGCTCGGCGACAAGGACCAGCTTGCCGCGGTCGAGGCGGGCGCCGTGTTCGCCGAACTGAGCGCGCGGCCGTCGTTCAGTGCGGCAGCGTGCGCGCGCATCGCGCAGGCGCTCGGCATCGACGAAGCGGTGTTCGTCGCGGCGCTGCCGACGCCGGCCGATGCCGAGCCGGACGCAGCCACGGCGGCGGTTGCGATCCGGCGCACGCCGGTCGCGCCACCCCCGGCCGCCCCCCGCCAGGCGTCGCTGTTCGATGACGAAGCCCCCGCGGTTGCGGCGGCGCCTCCGGCCGACGAAGCCGCAGGCGCCGCCGATGACGACGGGCCCGCGTGGATCGAGGCTGACGAACTGTTGTGGCTCGATGCGGCCGCGTTGCCGCCGCTCGATGCCGGGGCCGCGCAGCGCGCGATCCCTGTTGCGCCGGAGGACGTCGAGGCCGCTGAAGCAACCACACCGGCGCCGCTCGCGGATTGCGTCGTGTGGCTCGAGCGCAATTACCGTTTCGGGCTCGATTCGCCGATCGGCCGCCTGTCGCTGGCGATACGTCGCGGCGCCGTGCAGGAGGCGCTCGACGCGCTGCCGGCGAGCGACGCGGCCGCCGCATCGTTCCACGAAGATGCCGGCGACGCGCTCGCCGCGATGACCGTCGAGCGGCTCGCGCGGCGCTTTTCCGCCTATCTGGACGCGTTGCAGGATGCGCTCGCCGCCGCCGCGCCGGACCCGTTGCCGCTGTTCGACGCGCTCAACCGCTTCCGGATCCTGTGCGCGACGCGTGGCGGGGCGCGCGGCGCCGAACACGTCAATGCGCTCGTGGCGTCGCACGTGCGCCGCGCCGCGCGCGTGCCGCTCGCGGTCGGCGCGCACTGGTTCACCGGGCGGCCGATCATGGTGACGCGCAACGACTATGCGCTCGGGCTGTTCAACGGCGACATCGGCATCGCGCTGCCCGACGCGCAGGGCGTGCTGCGCGTGTGGTTCAAGCGGGCGGACGGCACCGCGCGCGCCGTGTCGCCGGCCGCGCTGCCGCCGCACGAGACCGCGTTCGCGCTGACCGTTCACAAGTCGCAAGGCTCGGAATTCGACGAAGCCGCGCTCGTGCTGCCGGCGACGTTCGGCCGCGTGCTGACGCGCGAGCTGGTCTACACGGCGGTGACGCGGGCGCGCACGCGCGTGCAGGTGATCGGCGGGCGCCGCATGCTCGCGCAGGCGATCGCGACGCGCACGCAGCGCGATTCGGGGCTGTCGGCGCGCATCGCCGAGGCGCTCGCGCGGCGCGCCAGGGAGGCGTCGCGATGATGATCCGCTATACGCTCGATCCGGCCGGGATCGAATGGACCGCGGTGCGTGCGCAGGGCGCGGGCGGACAGAACGTCAACAAGGTGTCGAGCGCGATTCACCTGCGCTTCGACATCCGCGCGTCGTCGCTGCCGCCGCTGCTCAAGGAGCGGCTGCTCGCGCTGTCGGACCAGCGCATCACGCGCGACGGCGTCGTCGTGATCAAGTCGCAGGAGCACCGGACCCAGGAGCGGAACCGGGAAGCCGCGCTGGCGCGGCTCGACGCGTTGATTCGCAGCGTCGCCGTCACGCCGCGCGCGCGCGTCGCGACCCGGCCGACGCGCGCGTCGAAAGAGCGGCGGCTGGAGCACAAGGCGCGCCGCAGCGTCGTGAAGTCCGGGCGGGGGAAGATCGAGGATTGACGCGCGCCGTCAGCGCATGATCGTGCCCGCGCTGTCGAGCACGAAGTCGACGCAGAACACGACGAGCCGATCGTGCACGCGGGTCGCGACGGCGGCCGTATAGCAATCGCGGCCTTCCGTCAGCGAGAAGTGCGGCCCCATCAGCGCGACGCGGCCCGGTGCGGCGATCGCGCGCTGGAAGTACGGGCGCCGCGACCAGTTGCTGTGCGTTTCCGGGAAGAGCGGCGCAAGGCGTGTGGTGACCGGATTGCGCTCGTCGGGCTGCGCGCTGACCGACGGCAGGAACTGTTCGCCGATCTCGTTCGTGACGAACACGCGGCGCGCCGACGGCATCACGAGCACGCGCTGTGCGGCGGTGCGCAGGTCGTCGCTCGCCGCGAACGCGGCCGCGCCGGCGAGCACGAGCCGCTCGATCGCATCGAAGCCCGGCTGCGGGGCGCTCGGCTGCGCGTGGCGGCGGGCGATGAAGCGCTTCCACGCGGCATCGAGCAACGCGGGCGCCGCCGCGCTCGCGCGGGCGATCGACGGGTCGGGCTGGCCGAACTGGAAGCCCTGCACGAAATCGATATCCGCTTCCATCAGCGCCTGCAGCGCGTCGTCGCTCTCGACGCCTTCCGCGAGAACCATCGCACCGGCCTGGTGCAGCATCGACACGAGGTGATGCATGATGCGGCGGTCCTCGGCGGACCAGGTCGCGCGCTCGACGAGCGAGCGGTCGAGCTTGACGATGTCGGGCTTCGCGCGCCACACCCGGTCGAAATTCGAGAAGCCGGTGCCGAAATCGTCGATCGCGATCAGGAAGTCGCGGTGCTGGATCATGTCGATCGTGCGGGCGAGCGCGGCTTCGTCGCGCGACGGCTGCTCGACGACCTCGAGCACGACGCGGTTCGGCGGCAACGCGAAATGCGTGCACAGCAACTCGACGAACTCGCGCTGCACGAGGCCCGAATCGAGTACGCGCGGCGTCACGTTCAGGAACAGCCAGCCGTCGCCGATGCCTTGCGCGACGAAATTGGCGGTGTGCAGGCAGCGGGCGAGCCGGTCGAGCAGCAGCGCGTCGGCATCGTCGCGCGCCTTGTCGAACAGGGCGCCGGGCGACAGCGTCTCGCCGTTCGCATCGGCGCCGCGCAGCAGCGCCTCATAGCCGACGACGCGCTTGTGCGTGATCGACAGCACCGGCTGGAACGCGCTGCGCAGCGTCACGCCGCGATAGTCGGTCACCCAGCCGCTGGGCGTCGGCGTAAGGCGCTCGAGCACGGATTCGAGTGAAAGGGCATGGGTCTGCGGCATGTCAGCGGCGCCCGGGGACGAATGGCAACGCAGTGTCGCGGCGCGCCGCCGAAGCGGCCGCGCGCGCAGGCAGGCGCGGTAGAGCGAGGTCCATCTTGGCCGCCTCCTGCGGATAGGTGTTCTGAGTGTAGCGGGATACGCCCGGTCGGCGTATCAGGGTAACTCCACACGCTCGCCGCGTACAGCCCGGTCCGGTGGGGAGGCGCGCGGAGGCATCGACGTGGATCAACGAAAGCGCGTGATGCGGGAGATGCGGCGCAAACGCCCCAAAAAAAAGCGCGCCCATGCGGGCGCGTCCGGTTCGCGTCCGGGCGGGCATCGCGCCAGGCCGACGCCCGCGCGCTCGTCAGGTCGCCGGTCGCATGCCCGGCAGCCGCTTGATCACGCCGGTCGCGAGCGCCGTGCCGGCGAGCACGATCGCGCAGCCCTCGAGCATCACGGCCGACACGTGTTCGCCGAGGAACAGCGCGCCCCACAACAGGCCGAACACCGGGATCACGAACGTCACGGTGATCGCGCGGGCCGGCCCGACGTGCGCGATCAGGTAGAAGAAGATGAAATACGCGATGCCCGTGCACGCGATGCCGAGGCCGAGGACGGCGCCCCACGCGTGCGCGCCGACCGGCGCGGCCGGCCAGGTCGCGATCGCGAACGGCAGCAGCAGCACCGTCGAGCCGATCATGCTGCCGGTCGCGTTGACGAGCGGGTCGACGCCGCTCAGCTTGCGCTTCGTGTAGTTGGCCGCGATGCCGTACAGCAGCGTCGCGCCGAGCGCCGCGGCCGCGGCGAGCGCGGTCGCGCTCGCGCCGGCGCCGCCGTGCGCGCTCGCAACCTGGTCCCAGACGAGCGTGAGCACGCCGGCGAAGCCGATCACGAGGCCGAGCGCGCGCGGCAGCGACAGCTTGTCCTTCAGCCACACGTACGCGACGAGCGCGCCCCACAGCGGCGTCGTCGCATTGATCACCGACGTCACGCCGGCCGACAGCGTGAGCTCGGCGAACGCGAACAGGCAAAACGGCGCGCCGGAGTTGAGCGCGCCGACGACGAACAGCGGCCACGCATGGCGGCGCAGTTGCGCGCCGAGCGTGGCGGGCGCAAGACGCGTCAGCGCGAGCCCGAGCAGGAACAGCGCGCCGATGCCGACACGCAGCACCATCAGCGGCGCGACGCCGAACTCGGTGACGCCGATTCGGATGAACAGGAACGACGCGCCCCACAGGGCGGCGAGCACGGTCAGCAGGCAGGCATTTTTGGGTGACATCGGTCGTGACGCGGAGGGCAGGGAGGGGGATGCGCTGCATCTTACACCGCGCATCCCGGCCGACGTTTCACGATCGGATGAAATGACAAGAAACGGTAGATCGGCGGCGGAATGCGGCCGTCAGTGGTGATGCCAGCCGCCGCGCCCGCCGAAGCCGAAATTGAGCGACACCGCCGGCCCCCACCAGCCGCCCCAGGCCGGCGCATAGGCAGGCGCCGGATAATAGTAGGCGGGCGCGGGCTCGACATACACCGGCGCGGTCTGGACGGGCGCCGCCGCGTAATAGCCGGACGGATAGTAGCCGTACGGGTAATAGCAGCCGGCGAGAGACGCGCACGCGAGCGCCGCTGCGACGAAGGTTCTGGTCATGATGTCTCCCCGGCGAGGCGGGTGAAGCGCCGATGCTTTAGCTTAGGCTGCATGTCCGTGACACGGTGTGCAAAACGGTAACGGATCATTTCGGGGACCGCTACGGGGACCGCCGCGGCCGTCGCATTGCGCAAGATGCTACGTACTCCGCATCGGACCGTCTTCCACGCGGCACCCGTCGCCGGCGCACATGCGAAAACGGCGCTTCCCGTCTGCGGATAGCGCCGTCTGTCTGGTTCGGCCTCGCGTCCCGCGAGGACGCCGCCGGATTACTTGCCGACCTGGTTGCCGATGATGCCGCCGACCGCCGCGCCGCCGAGGGTCGACAGTGCATTGCCGCCGATCGCCGCACCGGCGACGCCGCCGACGCCTGCGCCGATTGCCGTGTTGCGCTGACGGGTGGTCATCGAGTCGCACGCCGACAGGCTGGCCATCGTCGCGACCAGCAGTGCGCACACCCCAATACGCCGGATCGAGTTCATGATCGTTGTCCTTGATGTTGTGAACGGAGGACGCGCGACCGATCGGTGGCCACGCATGAACCCAATCTACGCGCTGGCCTGTCCGGCTGCTGTAAGGACTTGTTAGAGCGTTCGCGCTTTCGTAATGATTTGTTTCCCCGGGTTCCGGCACGCATGCGGCAGACGCAAAAAAGCCCGCTCGAAAGCGGGCTTTGTGCATCGTGAAGCGATCTGACGCTTATTGCCGGTGATAGATCTCGGCACCGGTCTTGACGAACTCGACGGCCTTGACCTCCATCCCTTTCTTCAGCGCTTCGGTTTCGGACACGCCTTGCTGCGCTGCAAACTCGCGCACGTCCTGCGTGATCTTCATCGAGCAGAAGTGCGGGCCGCACATCGAGCAGAAGTGCGCGACCTTCGCCGAATCCTTCGGCAGCGTTTCGTCGTGGAATTCGCGCGCCTTGTCCGGATCGAGGCCGAGGTTGAACTGGTCTTCCCAGCGGAACTCGAAGCGCGCCTTCGACAGCGCGTTGTCGCGCACCTGCGCGCCCGGGTGGCCCTTCGCGAGATCCGCGGCGTGCGCGGCGAGCTTGTACGTGATGATGCCTTCCTTCACGTCGTCCTTGTTCGGCAGGCCGAGGTGCTCCTTCGGCGTCACGTAGCACAGCATCGCGGTGCCGAACCAGCCGATCATCGCGGCGCCGATGCCCGACGTGATGTGGTCGTAGCCCGGCGCGATGTCGGTCGTCAGCGGCCCGAGCGTGTAGAACGGCGCTTCCTTGCACCAGTCGAGCTGCAGATCCATGTTTTCCTTGATCAGCTGCATCGGCACGTGGCCCGGACCTTCGATCATCACCTGCACGTCATGCTTCCACGCGATCTGCGTGAGCTCGCCGAGCGTCTTCAGCTCGCCGAGCTGCGCTTCGTCGTTCGCGTCGTAGATCGAGCCGGGGCGCAGGCCGTCGCCGAGCGAGAAGCTCACGTCGTACGCCTTCATGATTTCGCAGATCTCTTCGAAGTGCTCGTACAGGAAGCTTTCCTTGTGATGCGCGAGGCACCACTTCGCCATGATCGAGCCGCCGCGCGACACGATGCCCGTCATCCGGTTCGCGGTGAGCGGCACGTACTGCAGGCGCACGCCCGCGTGGATCGTGAAGTAGTCGACGCCTTGCTCTGCCTGCTCGATCAGCGTGTCGCGGAAGATTTCCCAGGTCAGGTCCTCGGCCTTGCCGTTGACCTTTTCCAGCGCCTGGTAGATCGGCACCGTGCCGATCGGCACCGGGCTGTTGCGGATGATCCACTCGCGCGTTTCGTGGATGTGCTTGCCGGTCGACAGGTCCATCACCGTGTCGCCGCCCCAGCGGATCGCCCACGTCATCTTGTCGACTTCCTCGCCGATCGACGACGTGACGGCCGAGTTGCCGATGTTCGCGTTGATCTTCACGAGGAAGTTGCGGCCGATGATCATCGGCTCGGATTCCGGGTGGTTGATGTTCGCGGGGATGATCGCGCGGCCGCACGCCACTTCCGAGCGCACGAATTCCGGCGTGATCTCGGTGAGCGCATTGGGGCCGAATGCCGCGGCGCCGAACGCCTGGCCCGGGTGCTGGCGGCCCATCATCGCGGCGAGCTTCGCGCCGTTCGGGCCGCTCGCCTTCAGGCTTTCGAGGTACTCGGCGCGGCGCTGGTTCTCGCGGATCGCGATGTATTCCATTTCCGGCGTGATGATGCCCCGGCGCGCATAGTGCATCTGCGTGACGTTCTTGCCGACTTGCGCGCGGCGCGGATGGCGATGCAGGCCCGGGAAGCGCAGGTCGGCCGTGGCCGGGTCGGCCGCGCGTTCGCGGCCGTAGTCGCTCGTGAGGCCCGACAGCGTCTCGGTGTCGCCGCGCGCTTCGATCCAGCGCTGGCGCAGCGCGGGCAGGCCCGCGCGGATGTCGATCTTTGCTTCTGGATCCGTGTACGGACCCGACGTATCGTAAACGTAGATCGGCGGATTCTTTTCGCCGCCGAAGCCGGTCGGCGTGTCGGACTGCGTGATCTCGCGCATCGGCACGCGGATGTCGGGCTGCGACCCCGTCACGTAAATCTTGCGCGAATTCGGCAGCGGCGCGACGGCAGCAGCGTCGACGTGCGCGTCGGCGGACAGAAACTTCGGATTGGCGTTCATGCGATCTCCTGATGTGGGGCGCTAGCTAAGCAGGAGACGAGATTCGTGAGGCGGCGGGTTTCGTCAGAAGGATGGCGGCGAAGCCCGTACGCTTCCCTGCGCTGGCATTATCCAGATCAGGTTCAAAGGGTATTTCTCACCCGCAATTGCCGGTTTCTTGACCGAGCGCATTGCAGGACCCCCGCGTTAGCAAGCGCACACGATACACCGGCTTCGCGGCGGTTTCAACCGGGGACAGATCCGTGCCGGATAGACGGCCGCAGCATCGTGCGGCGCGTACCGGCGGCACGGCGCGCGCCGCGCACGGGGCGACGGCCGCGCGGACACGACGGCGCAGCGCAGCATCGCGCGGCTGCGCGCGTCGCGAAAAAAAAAATTTCGCGACGGCCTGTCATATGGCGCCGCGTCGTCCGTCTATTCGGCTCCTTAAACCCATGTACTGGAGTGATGTCATGAAAAAAGCACTGATGGCAGCCTGCGTCGCCGGCCTCGCGTTCGCGGTGACGGGCGCTTATGCGCAGAACGATGCGATGTCGAAGGATCAGGCGCCGATGTCGAAGGACGCGATGGGCCACGAAGCGATGTCGAAGGACGAAGGGATGCAAAAGGACGGCATGAAGAAGCACGCGATGAAGAAAGACGCGATGAAGAAGGGCGGCATGTCGCACAACGAGATGGGCAAGCAGAAGCAGGACGACAAGATGAGCCCGTCCAACTGACGGGATGGTTCGCGCGCGGCTTGTGCCGCCCGCCCGGTCATGCGTTCGCGACAGCGGACGCCGCCCGGTCGGCGCGGCAGCCGCGCCACTGGAGGAGTCGTCATCATGCAAACCGTTCGCGCCACCGGGCCCGCGGCCGCGACGCCGCCCGCGCGCTCGATCCACCCGCGGTGGGTGCGCGTGAGCCACTGGCTCAACGCGCTCGCTGCGATCGTGATGGTGCTGTCCGGCTGGCGCATCTACGATGCGTCGCCGATCTATCCGCCGTTCGTGTTCCCGCACGGCATCACGCTGGGCGGCTGGCTCGGCGGTGCGTTGCAATGGCATTTCGCGGCGATGTGGCTGCTCGCGGGCAACGGGGTTTTCTACCTGACGATGGCGATCGCGACCGGACGCATCGCGCGCAAGTTCTGGCCGGTCACGCCGGCCGACGTGTGGCGCGACTTGCGCGCCGCGCTGCACGGCAAGCTGTCGCACGACGACCTGAGCGTCTACAACGCGGTGCAGCGCGCGGCCTATCTGACCGCGATCATCGATCTCGTGGTGCTGGTGCTGTCCGGTCTCGTGATCTGGAAATCGGTGCAGTTTCCGCTGCTGCGCACGCTGCTCGGCGGCTACGACAACGCGCGCGTCGTGCATTTCTGGGCGATGTCGGTGCTGGTCGCGTTCGTCGTCGTGCACGTCGCGATGGCGCTGCTGGTGCCGCGTTCGCTGCTCGCGATGCTGCGCGGCCGCTGAGCGACCCGCGCGTCCAAGGAGATCATCATGTCCGAACCCGAAGACACGCGCGCGCGTGCGCGCTGGACGCTCGACCGGCAGTCGCTCGCGCTCGACGTGCGGCGTGAGCTCGCGATGCCGTCGCGGCGCCTGTTCAATCGCCGCATCCTGACGCTCGGCGGCCTCGCGATGCTGTCCGGCTGCACGCTGCAGGACGATGCGTCGGTCAACACGTTTCTCGAGAAGGTGTCGCGGATGAACGACCGCGTGCAGGCATGGCTGTTCAGCCCGGACCGGCTCGCGCCGACCTATACCGAAGCGGACCTGACGCGGCCGTTCCCGTTCAACGCGTACTACGGGATCGACGAGGTGCCGCACGTCGATGCGGCGACATACCGGCTCGCGCTGTCCGGCCGCGTGAGCGGCAAGCGCGTGTGGACGCTCGACGAACTCTATGCGCTGCCGCATGCGGAGCAGATCACGCGGCACATCTGCGTCGAAGGATGGAGCGCGATCGGGCGCTGGGGCGGCACGCCGTTCGGCGCGTTCCTCGCGCGCGTCGGCGCGGATACGAGCGCGAAGTACGTCGGCTTCAAATGCGCGGACGATTACTACGAGAGCATCGACATGCCGACCGCGCTGCATCCGCAGACGCTGCTGACGTTCGAGTACGACGGACGTCGCCTGCCGCCCGAATTCGGCTTTCCGATGAAGCTGCGGATGCCGACCAAGCTCGGCTACAAGAACCCGAAGCACATCATGGAAATCTTCGTGACCAACACGTATCCGGGCGGGTACTGGGTCGACCAGGGGTACAACTGGTTCGGCGGGTCGTAAGCGCCGCGCGCCGGCCGGCGCACGGCGCGCGGGGCGCGACGTGCGCGGGTCAGAAGGTTTCCCAGTCGTCCGCGCCGCCTGCCGAGGCGAGCGCCGGTGCGGCTGACGCAGCCATGGGTGCGGGCGCCGGGCGGGTGACGACGCGCGGCGCGACCGGACGCGGAGCCGGTGCGCGCGGTGCGGGAGCGGGCGTCTTGATTGCCGCGGCCGGCGCGGCCACGCCGCGGTCGGCGAGCTTGAACACCGCGACCGCGCGCTTCTGCTGCCCGGCCTGCTGTTCGAGCGATTGCGCGGCGGCGGACGCCTGTTCAACGAGCGCCGCGTTCTGCTGCGTGACTTCGTCCATCTGGCTGACCGCGATGTTGACCTGCTCGATCCCGCGGCTCTGCTCGTCGGACGCGGCCGAGATCTCCGCGTTGATGTCGGCGACGCGGCGGATCGCCTGCTGCACGTTGCCCATCGTGCGGCCGACCGCTTCCGCCTGCGCCGAGCCGTCGCGGACCGTCTCGACCGAGTGCTGGATCAGCTCCTTGATTTCCTTCGCGGCGCTCGACGCGCGCTGCGCGAGGCTGCGCACCTCGCCCGCGACGACCGCGAAGCCGCGGCCCTGTTCGCCGGCGCGCGCGGCCTCGACCGCGGCGTTCAGCGCGAGGATGTTGGTCTGGAATGCGATGCTTTCGATCAGCCCCGTGATGTCGGCGATTTTCGACGAGCTCGCGCTGATCTCGGTCATCGTCACGAGCATCCGCTGCACGACCTCGCTGCCGTTGTCGGCGACCTCCGACGCATTGGTCGCGAGCGTCGTCGCCTGGCGCGCGTTTTCCGAGTTCTGCTTGACCGTCGCGGTCAGCTCTTCCATGCTCGCGGCGGTTTCCTCGAGCGACGCGGCCTGTTCCTCGGTGCGCGACGACAGGTCCATGTTGCCGGCCGCGATCTCGCCCGACGCGACCGAGATCGATTCGCTCGACGCCTTGATCCCGCGCACGATGTCAGCGAGATGCGTGTCCATCTGGCGCAGCGCGACCAGCAGGCGGCCGAACTCGTCGTTCGAGCGGATCTCGATCGCGTTCTCGAGATGGCCTTCGGCGATGCGCTGCGCGGTGTTCATCGCGGCGCCGAGCGGCTGCGTGATCGCGCGCTGCAGATACAGCCAGGCGCCGATCGCGGCAGCCACGCCGATCGCGAGGGTGCCGAGCGACGCCCACATCAGCGTATGGGACGTGTCGTTGCCCTGGTCGGCCGCGTCCTTGACCTGCTTCGCGTTGATCGTGATGTCCTCGTCGATGCTGTCGGCGAGCGCGGTGCCGAGCGGGCGGAGCTTGTCGACCGCCGCCGCCGTCGCGTCGGCGTTGCCCGATTCGGCCGCGCCGAGCGCGGTCGACGCGAGCGCGCGGAAATCGCCGAGCTGGCCGGCGATGCGGTCCGCGAGCCTGCGCTCGTCGGCGGCCGTCACCTTCGCCGGGTAGTAGTCGTTCCACGCGGCCAGCACCTTCTTCTCGCGCTCGCGCATGCGCTCGGCGATGGTCTTCACCTCGGCCGCGTCATGCGTCGCGACCAGCCGCTCCAGGTTCAGGCGCATCTGCAGCGCACCCGCCTGGGTGCTCGCCAGGTCCTCGATCGGCACCGTGCTGTCCGTGTACATCGAACTCATGTCGGAACTCAGCGTCGCGAGCCCCCGTATTCCTTCCAGCCCGATCGCGATCATCACGATCACGCAAGCGCCGAATGCAATCGCGATCTTGAGCTTGATGGTGCCTGTCAGCTTGTTCATACCCGCTACCCATGTGAGAGAAAACCCGTCAAGTCCCATGCCCGCATCGGTGTATTCTTCAGACTATTAAGCTGAAATCCCATCACGCAGGCAGGGTTGATGGCCGGGTATACGGCAGCGCGAATCGGTACATTAGGAAAAATGAACCAACGGGATCAAATAATCGATGTCGCGAGAAAACGTCAGTCAACCGCCTTTCAGACAGCACCCAAACGGCTTTCGAATCCTTGGTGCCATAATGCCGAACGTGCGCGGCCGCAGCGGTGCGCACGTTTTTTTGTCCCTCTGTCGCCGGCTCGTCCGGTCCACTTCGTCGCCGTTCGCACTGTCATGTCGTTCCGCACGTTTTCGTCCGCCGTCCCGGTATCGCCCGGGCCGTTTGCCGGTTGTCCCGGCGTCTTTCAACGGAGCACGCGGCACGGCGTGCGGGCAGGCTGAACGATGACGCCGCTCGACCGCCTCCTCGATTTCTTCGCCCGCCACCCGATCCGCCTGCCGCAAAGCCGCGGCGGACGCGTCGCGCTCGCGCTCGTGTTCATCTACTTCGTGTGGGGCTCGACCTACAGCGGCCTGCACTTCGCGCTGCAGTCGTTCCCGCCGTTGCTGCTGTCGGGGCTGCGCAACCTGCTCGGCGGCATCGGCCTGTTCATCTTCGCGCTGCGGCGCAAGCCGGAATGGCCGACGCTCGTCGAGATCCGCAACACCGCGATCGTCGGCACGATGCTCGTCGCGCTGTCGTCCGGCACGATCGCGCTCGGGATGCAGACCGTCAGCAGCGGCTCGGCCGCGGTGATGGTCGCCACGGTGCCGCTGTTCGCGACCGTGATCGCGGCCGTCGCGGGGCGGCCCGTGACGAAGGGCGAATGGGTGGCCGTCGCGCTCGGGATGGTCGGCATCGTCGTGCTGAATTCGGGCGGCGCGGCGGCCACGAATTCGGCGCTCGGCACGATCTGCGTGCTGGCCGGCGCGCTGTTCTGGGCGGGCGGCGCGCATCTGTCGACGCGGCTCAAGCTGCCGTCCGACCTGTTCCTGTCCACGTCGCTGCAGATCGGCCTCGGCGGCCTGATGTCGACGCTCGCCGCGTGGCTGCTCGGCGAGCGCATCGAGCACCTCGCGGTGGGGCCGGCGTTCGCGTTCCTGTACCTGATGGTGTTCTGCACGATGGCCGCGTACGTCGCATACGGCTACCTGATTCGTCACACGAGCCCGATCATCGCGAGCAGCTGCATGTACGTGAACCCGATCGTCGCGGTCGCGATCGGTGCGCTGATGCTCGGCGAGCCCGTGACGATCGCGACCGTGATCGCGACGGTCGCGATCCTCGGCAGCGTCGGGCTGTCGTTCGTGTTCGACCCGGCGCGGCGGCGCGTGTCGCAAACGGCTTCGGCGAGCGTCTCGACGCCCGTGACCGCATCCGCGCCGGCGCCCGCCGCGGCGCCTGCAACGACCCAGGCACCGACGCCGACGTCCGCACCCGAGCCGACGCCGGTGACGACCTATGCGTCAGCGCCCGCGTCGACCGCCAAGCCGGTACCCGGCGCGCCGGCATTCGACGCCTGACGGCGGCGCGCGGCGCTGCCGGCGTTCAGCCGCCGCGCTTGCCGCCCCGGTAGTGGCACGCGAGCGCGAGCACGGCGAACACCAGCCCCGTCGCGCACATGCCGGTCCAGCCGAACGCGCGCCACGCGGCGACGCCGGCCGACGAGCCGAGCGCGCCGCCGATGAAATAGCACACCATGTACACCGTGTTGACGCGGCTGCGCGCGTCGGGCTTCAGCGCATAGATGCGCGACTGGTTCGAGATCTGCGCGGCCTGCACGCCGACGTCGAGCACGATCACGCCGATCACGAGCCCGACGATGCTCGCGCCGGACAGCGCGAAGATCACGAACGACAGCGCGACCAGCGCAATCGCGAGCGAGATGATCGCGCGTGGCCCGCGCTTGTCGGCGACGCGGCCCGCATAGGGCGCGGCGAGCGCGCCCGCCGCGCCGACAATGCCGAACAGGCCCGCCGCCTGCGGCCCGAGATGGAACGGCGGGCCGGCGAGCAGCAGCGTGAGCACCGGCCAGAACGCGCTGAACGCCGCGAAGATCGCGGCGCCCGTCAGCGACGCTTCGCGCAGCCCGCGCAATTCGGCCGCGAGATGCCACATCGAGCCGAGCAGCTTGCCGTACGGCAGCGTCGACGTCGGCGAGCTCTTCGGCAGGCGCAGCACGATCACCGCGGCGAGCGCGACGAGCGCCGCGACCGACGCGCCGAACACCGCGCGCCAGCCGAAGTATTCGGCGACGAAGCCGGCGGCCGTGCGCGCGAGCAGGATTCCGAGCAACAGGCCGCTCATCACCACGCCGACCGCCTGCCCGCGCGCGGCGGGCGGCGCAATTTCCGCAGCGAACGGCACCGCCTGCTGCGCGATGGTCGCGAGCACGCCGATCGCGAGGCTCGCCGCGGCGAGCACCGTGAGCGATGGCGCGGTGGCCGCCGCGATCAGCGCGACCGACAGGCCGGCGATCTGCAGCAGGATCAGCAGGCGGCGGTCGAAGCGGTCGCCGAGCGGCGCGAGCAGGAACATTCCGGCCGCGTAGCCGAGCTGCGTGGCGGTCGGCACCGCGCCGATCCACGACGCGTGGTCCGGAAACGCCGCGCGGAAGCTGTCGAGCAGCGGCTGGTTGTAGTAGATGTTCGCGACCGATACGCCGGCAATCGTCGCGAGCAGCAACAGCAGGCTGCGCGAATAGTGGGGCGAGGCGGCGTCGGTCGGACGGTCGGGGGCGACGGAAGACATGGCGATTCGGGGCGCTCGGGTATGACGTGACCCGCGCGGGCGCGGCGGCTGGCGCCCGCGCGCGCCGGGCATCGGTCGGGGGAGCCGATGATACCGGAGCCGTGCGAAACGTGCCGGTCGAGGCCTCGCCCGGCCGAGCGCGCAGGCCCGGCGGAGCAGGTGGGGTGCGGGCAGCGGTCAGGGTTGCCGCGGCACCGGAAAGGCTGCCGCGGCCGCGATCAATCGACGAGCTCGCCCGTCGGCTCGTAGAACGGATACGGGCCGTCGCCTTCGTCGACGTACACGTGATGCGTGATCACGCCGGCATCCGGCGTATGGCGATGCACGGCGAACGCGGGCGGCTCGAGCCGGAACGCCGACGGCGCGTTGTCGCGCAGGTCGAACGCGACCTGGTGCGCGGGCGCCGGCACGGCCGACGCGATCGTGCCGCCGAAGCGCGCGAACATCGTCCGGTGCACGTGGCCGCACAGCACGCGCTCGACGTTCGGATGGCCGCGCAGCAGCGCGTCGAGCTTCGCGGCGGCGGCGGGCGCGAGCCGCAGCGCATCCATGTGGCCGATTCCCGACGCGAACGGCGGATGATGCAGCGCGACGATCACGGGCCGATCGCGCGCGGCGTCGAGTTGGCCGGCGAGCCACGCGAGGCGCGCGTCGCACAGGTCGCCGGCGCTCGTGCCGGGCACCTGCGAATCGAGCGCGAGCACGCGCACCGCGCCGACGTCGAGCGCGTACTGCACGAACTCGCCGTCCTGCCATTCGCGGCGATCGGCGAACGCGCGGCGCAATGCCGCGCGGTCGTCGTGGTTGCCGACCATCAGGTAGTACGGGATCTCGAGCGGTGCGAGCAGGGCGCGCAGTTGCGCGTATTCGTCGTCGTGGCCGAAATCGACCAGGTCGCCGGTGACGAGCACCGCGTCGGGGCGCGGCTCGAGCGCGTTCAGGCGCGCGATGCAGCGCGCGAGCGCGGCGGCCGTGTCGACGCGCCGGTACGCGAGCTGACCGGGCCGCTTGATGTGGAGATCGCTGATTTGGGCAAGCAACATCGTCGTTCCTCGGATCGATTTTTTGTCGTAAGTGGGGTGCGTCACGCGCCGAGCGCGATCAGCCCGTCGGCCGCGATCGCGATGCCGACGGCCGTGCCGCGCGCGAGCTCGATGCGGCCCGGCACGTCGATCACGAGCGCGTCGGGCGCCGCGTGCTCGATCGTGAGCCGGGTGCGCTCGCCGAGGAACGCGCAGCCGCTGATCGCGCCGCGCAGAGGCGCATGCGCGGGATCGGCGAGTTGCGCGTCCTCCGGCCGGAAGAACCATTCGTCGGCGGCGTGCGGCGTGACGAGCGCGCCGCCCGTCGTCACGAGCGCACCGTCTCGCCATTCTCCCGCAATACGGTTCAGCGTGCCGATGAACTGCGCGACCGCGCGGTTCGCGGGCCGGTAGTAGATGTCGCGCGGCGTGCCGATCTGCTCGATGCGGCCCGCGCTCATCACGACGATGCGGTCGCCGAGCTCCATCGCCTCGGCCTGGTCGTGCGTCACGTAGACGGTCGTCACGCCCAGCTCGCGCAGCAGCGCGTTCATCTCGCGGCGCAGCGCGTCGCGCAGCTTCGCGTCGAGCGCGGTCAGCGGCTCGTCGAGCAGCAGCACGCGCGGTCGCACCGCCAGCGCGCGCGCCAGCGCGACCCGCTGGCGCTGGCCGCCGGACAGCTGGTCGATCGGTTTCTCCGCGTGCGCGTCGAGCCGCATCATCGCGAGCAGGTCGTCGACGCGCTCGCGCAGCGCGCGCGGCTCGGTGTTGCGGATCCTGAGTCCGTAGCCGACGTTGCCGCGCACCGTCAGGTTCGGAAACAGCGCGTAGTTCTGGAACACCATGCCGACCTGGCGACGCTCGATCGGAAGCCGGGTGACGTCGTCGCCGCCGAACAGGATCGCGCCGCCGGCGTCCGGCGTGTCGAGGCCGGCGATCAGGCGCAGCGTCGTGGTCTTGCCGCAGCCGGAGGGCCCGAGCAGCACGAGCGTCTCGCCCGCGCCGATCGACAGGTCGAGCGGCTCGAGCACGCGGGTGCCGCGGAAGGTCTTCGCGCAGCGGGTCAGGGTGATCGGGATCGAATCGAGTTTCATATGCAAACAGGCCCTAACGCCGTGCGCGCTTGACCGCGCGCGTGCCGGACGGATCGACGCCGAGCCACTGCATCGCGACGAGGAGCGGCAGCGTCATCAGCAGGAACAGGATCGTGTACGCGCTGCCGACTTCGAGGCGCAGCGACGCGTAGGTGTCGGCGAGCCCGACCGGCAGCGTCTTCGTGTCGGGCGTGTGCAGCATCCACGTGAGGTTGAACTCGCCGATCGACAGCGTGAGCACCGCGAGCGCGCCCGCGACGATGCCGGGCCGCAGGTTCGGCAGCACGATCGTGACGAAGCGCGTGACGAACGACGCGCCGAGACTCGCCGCGCCTTCCTCGAGCGTGCGCAGGTCGGCGCCCGCCGCGACGGCCGCGACCGCGCGCACCATGAACGGCAGCGTGAACACGACGTGGCCGGCGACGATGAACCACAGGCTCGTCCGGAACGCGCTGAAGCCGCCGTAGACGACGAGCAGCGCGAGCGCGGACGCGAGCCCCGGCAGTGCGACCGGCAGCACCAGCGCTTCCTCGATCACGCGCGCGAAGCGGCCCTTGCTGCGCGCGAGCGCGTAGCCGGCCGGCACGCCGACGGCGAGCACGATCGCGAGCGTCGCGAACGCGACGATGAGCGACAGCGCGACCGACCCGTGATACTGCTGCCACACCTGTTCGAGCCAGCGCAGCGTGAGGCCGCTCGACAGGCCGCGGAAGTAGTTGACGGTCAGCCCCGCGAGCACCGACATCACGACGGGGACGATCAGGAACGCGCACAGCAGCAGCGTGACGAGCCATTGCAGCGCGGCGATCGCGCGTGCGCCGGTCACGCGCGGCGCGCGCCGCGCGGCGCCGTTCGCGCGGGCAGGGGCGGGCGACGGCGCGGAGGAATCGGAAATCGAATGCATCGAATGGACCTCAGGCGGCCGCGGCCGCGGTGTGGCCGGTGAACTGGCGCGCGAGCGCGAGCACGGCCCACGTGACGACGCCGAGCACGATCGACAGGCCGGCGGCCGTCGCGATGTTCGCGTTCAGCGTGAACTCGGTATAGATCGTCATCGGCAGCACGTTCAGGTCGGTCGCGAGCGTGAACGCGGTGCCGAATGCGCCCATCGCGGTCGCGAAGCAGATCGCGCCGGCCGCGATCAGGCCTGGCGCGAGCGCCGGCAGCACGATGTCGCACAGGATCCGCCACGGCGACGCGCCGAGCGAGCGCGCCGCTTCCTCGAGCGACGGATCGAGCTTCGCCGCCGCCGCGATCACGGTGACGATCACGCGCGGAATCGAGAAGTACAGGTAGCCCGCGAACAGGCCCGCGACCGAATACGCGAACACCCACTTGTCGCCGGTGAGCTTCGCGGACAGCATGCCGATCAGCCCTTGCCGGCCCGCGAGCATGATCACCATGAAGCCGACGACCACGCCCGGAAACGCGAGCGGGAAGGTGAGCAGCGCGAGCAGCACGCGCTTGCCGGCGAACTCGCGGCGCGCCAGCAAGAGGCCTGCGATCGTCGACAGCACGAGCGTCGCGAGCGTGACGGCCGCCGACAGCGCGACCGTCTCGCCGAGACTCCTCAGGTAGCGCGCGTTGCCGAGCAGCGCCGCGTATTGCGTGAAGAACGCGCCGTTGGCCGACACCTGCGCGAGCGACGCCATCGGCAGCAGCCAGAACGCGGCGAACACCGCGAGCGCGGGCGCGACGAGCGCGATGCGCCAGCGCAGCGGGAAAGTCAGGTCGAGCATCGGTCGCGTTCCGCCGTCACTGCATGACCTGCAGGTATTGCTGGCCGAACGCCTGCTGGCCGGCGGCCATCTTGCCGAAGTCGACGGCCTTCGCGCGCGCATAGTCGCTCGCCGGCAGGAACTTCGACGCGACGTCGGCGCTCATCGCCTGCGCGCGCACCGGGCGCAGATACGCGTTCGCCCACAGCTTCTGGCCTTCGTCGGACAGCACGAAATCCAGCACCTTCCTGCCGTTCGCGTCATGCGGCGCGCCCTTCACGAGGCTCATCACGTACGGCACCGCGATCGTGCCTTCCTGCGGAATCACGAACTCGACGTTCGCGTGATCCTTGTACTTCGCGCGGTATGCGTCGAAGTCGTAGTCGAGCAGGATCGGAATCTCGCCCGACAGCACGCGCGCGTACGCGGTCTGCTTCGGCACGATCGGCGCGTTCGCCTTCAGCTTGCGGAACCAGTCGAGCGCCGGCTTGAAGTTGTCGAGGCTGCCGCCGAGCGCCTGGTTGACGGCGACCGCGCCCGCGTAGCCGACGAACGCGCTCGACGGATCGAGATAGCCGACCATGCCCTTGTATTCGGGCTTCAGCAGGTCCGCCCACGAGCGCGGCACCGGCTTGCCTTCGAGCGCGTCCTTGTTGACGAAGAAGCCGAGCGTGCCCGAGTGGATCGCGAACCAGTAGCCCTGCGGGTCCTTCAGGTTCGCCGGGACGTCGTTCCAGTGCGCGGGCTTGTACGGCGCGATCACGCCCTTGTCCTTCGCCTGGAACGCCGACGCCACGCCGAGATAGACGACGTCCGCGACCGGGCTCTTCTGTTCGGCGATCAGTTGCGCGATCGCCTGGCCCGAGTTCTTGTTGTCGAACGGCACGCGCACGCCGGTCTTCTGCTTGATCGCCGCGATTTGCGCGGCCCAGTCGGCCCATTCGGGCGGGCAGTTGTAGCAGATCGCGGTGTCTTCCGCGTGCGCGGCGGGGGCGCCTGCGAGGAGCGCGGCGCAGGCGAGCGGCGCGGCGAGCGCGCGCAGCAGGGACGGCAGTCGAAATGTCACGGTCTGGTCTCCGGGTGAGCGGGTGGGGAGCGGCGGGGCGCGTGTCGTGTGGTCGGTGCGATCAGGCTTCGCGCACGTGCCGATCGGCCGGCGTGACCGTCGCGCCTTCGCGGACCGCGTGCGGCAGGATCCGCGACGTGCGCTCGATGGCCGCGCCGCCGATGCTTTCGACGAGGCGCAGCCACGCATGACGGCCGATGTCGCGGTTCGGCGTCGCGACGCTCGCGAGCGGCGGCGCGAGCAGCTCGCCGATCGCGATGCCGTCGAAGCCGAGCACCGAGATGTCGTCGGGCACCGAGAAGCCGGCGCGCCTGAGGCCGCGCATCACGACCATCGCGAGCAGGTCGTTGCTGCAGAAGAGGGCCGTCGGACGCGTCGCGCGCGCGGTCAGGTGCGCGAGCACCGCGTCGGGCAGCTCGGGCGCGTTGAAGTCGACCTCGACGGGCGGCAGCGGCGCGACGCCGCTTTCCTCGAGCGCCTGCGCATAGCCGAGATGACGCTGCCGCGCGCGATCCGACGCGGCGAGCGAGCCGGCGAGCATCAGCACGCGGCGATGGCCGCGGGCCGTCAGCATGCGCACCCCGTCGTAGGCGGCGCGGCGGTTGTCGACCGACACCGACGGCCGGCGCTGCGTGTCGTTGTGCATCAGCACGTAATGCGGGCCGTCGTGGTCGAGCATGTCGAGGAGCGGATGCGTGTCGGCATCGGCGACGGTCAGGATCAGACCTTCGACGCGCTGTTCGCGCAGCGTTTCGATCGCGTGGCGCTCGCGCGCCGCGTCGTACTCGGTCGTCATCAGGATCAGCTTGAAGCCGGCCGCGGTCGCGAGTTCGTCGATTCCTTGCAGGCAGTCGGCGAACACCGGATTCGCGAGCGTCGGCAGCACGACGCCGATCAACCGCGTGCGCTCGCCGCGCAACTGGCGGCCGAGCGGGCTCGGGCGGAATTTCAGCGTGTCGATGGCCGTGCGGATCGCGGCGAGCGTCGCGGGGCTGACGGTATGCGGCGCGTTGAGCGCGCGCGACACGGTGGCGATCGAGAAGCCGGCGAGTGCGGCGACATCCTTGATGGTCGGGGTCATGAGGAAAGCGCGATGTAAACGTTTTCGGCGAGGGCATTATCGAGAACGTTTATGACCGTCCGATGACGCGCGATCGGGGGCAAATCGGCGGGCGGGCGTGCGCAATCGTGTGAAGGATGCGGCGGGGGGGCAGCGCACGTATTGTATCGGCGGATGGCGTTGAAGTCGCGGGAGCGGGCGTGTTCGACAGGGTCAAATGCGGACCGCACGCGCGAGCAGTGGTAGAATCCCGTCCGCCCTTGCCGGGGTGATGAAATTGGTAAACATAGCGGACTTAAAAGATTGAGTGCCCGGCCGGAAACGGCCGGTGCAGAACCCTTCAAATTCGGCGAAACCCCTGATGCGCAGCATCGAGGCAACGCCGAGCCAAGCCTCGCGGCGCACGCGAGGAAGGTGTAGAGACTAGACGGGGGGCGCCTAAGGCGCACGGGCAACCATGCGAGCCCGCGCGCGATGGCGAAGGCATAGTCCAGCGCACGAACGGCATCGCCCAGACGAGGCCGGCTTTGAAAGAAGCAGTGTGACGAAAATCCGCCGCCTTAACTGGCTTGCCGGTTCGAGTCCGGTCCCCGGCACCAAATGTGATTCCAGTCTCGTCCTTGGAAATCCAGAAACCCGTGATAGCAAAAGGCTTCACGGGTTTTTTTATTCCTGGCTTGTCCAGTTCGGTCCGTGTGAATCCGGGGGCATGTGGGGGCACCTTTGGGGGAATTTCGATTGATGGTTGATGCCCCTAACAAAAATTCCCCCTTGGGCTGTAAGGTGCACCATGCCGCTGACCGACGTCACTATACGAAAGGCCGCTCCCCGCGAAAAACCGTACCGCCTCGCAGATGGCGGCGGAATGTATCTCGAAGTGTCTCCAGCGGGCGGGAAATACTGGCGATTTGACCCTGACCCAGAATTAGTCTCGGTCCGAAGTGGAGATTTTCGGCTTGGTTGAGTTGTCAGGCGAGGTGGATTTCCTTGCAATGACCACCAACTCAAAGACGATTCGCAAACGCCGTCATCTTCCGGTAAATACCAGAAGCAGATTGGAACGAGCGTAGAATGGACGTCATTCTTGGCAAACCGCGCAAGGTTCTGTGACGCATGTCAGGAAGTTTGAGGGCAACATTCAATATCAGGAAAAACGGTGACCAGTAAAGCATACAAGTTTAATTGCGTTGCGCTGGTGATCGGTCTGTGCGTAGCGGTCTGGACGCTGATTTCGCTCAGCGACAGACTGGCCTTCATCAAATCTTCGGTTGCAACGCAAGGTACCGTTGTTCAGCTGAACTATGGCAAGCGCCACCCGAAGATTTCCTTTGTGACACAAACTGGCGAGCAAGTATCGTTTCCTGCGAGCTTTGTCTCGGTGGCAGTTGGGGATTCTGTTCCTGTTCGCTACGATCCGAACAAGCCGCGGGAAACAGCAGAAGTTGACACGTTTACCAACATGTGGCTTGAGACCCTTATATCAGCCGCCTTCACGATCGCGTTCCTTTATGCTGGGTTGACAGGCCAGTCATTCCGGCCGAGGTATGGGGATAACCCATGTGGATAAAGACACCGAGAGAAAGCGAGTGGAAATACGATGCTGGAGCAGGGGGAGGCGGTGTTGAGCTGCTTCTTGCTTCAGGCGGCGTCATCATGTTTGATCCACCATCGGGCCAGCCTGAGCAGTTCAAATACGCGGGCATGGGGGGCGGATTGTCTCTTCCCGTTCTCAAATGGCTCAAGCTAGGTAAGCTCGAGCTACCGAAACTCAATGCCCGTGGACGCAGCGTCGGTGGAACCGGTGCGACAAAAGGCTTTGATAGTGGTGGCACGGTGTACATGACCGAGGCATTCCGTGGTCAAGAATTGCAATGCAAGAACTTTGAAGCGGTTTTGAGGAAGATTTAGCGAACTTCGAGCCGGGATATAAATTGCAATCTGGGCCGCTCGAGGAAGATATGACTTTCGTGTCTTATCATGCTGACACGCCACTCGGTCAGGGTCGAAGCGCAAAGTGGTGGACTTCCCTGGAGCAAGGTAATGAATTCTCGACCATCAAAGATGTACACCAAGGATTGGCCTTGCCTCCGGAGTGGGGCTCGCGTGAGGTGGTAACGGTAATGCGAGTTCCAAAAGGCACGGACATTACTGCTTACGTCGGTCATGCGGCCGAGCAGGTTGGCAAAACTGGCGAGCGCTTCTTGGGGCAGGGCTTGCAATATCGTTTCAAGGACTTTGATCCGTCTTGGATCGTTGAGACACGGAAGATTCCGCAATGACTATCGATACAAATTTGCAAGAGTTTGTTCGCCGAATTGAAGAGCTGATTTCGGTGGCGAACAAAAAGCGGCAGGAAGTGGTTTCTGCTGGAGGTGGAGAATGGTTAGTGAAGTCATACGACACGCTAATCGAAAATCTTGTTGATTTGCGTAGTACTGCGAGCGCCGATAAATTGCCTCGTCCGTCACGCGGAGAAACGCGGCCGGGGGCTGGGTTGGGTTTGAGCCGCGCTGTGGGCGAGTGGTGTGAAGATGACGAGTTGCTTGATCGGGTGCGAAGCGTTGAAGACTACTTTCGTCATACTCTCTAAGTCTCTATCGGGACGGAAGAGCGAATTTGTCGCGCCATTCATCTAGCCCTGAAAGTTGCTTTGCAACAAGCTCGTGAGAACAGCGATGGGCAACGCTTAGAAAGACTGAGGCCCGGCCCGCAGATAGCGGGCTTTTTCGGACGTGTCAGCAATTCGAGGCGACCCGGAGCGTCATCAAGGATTTCTGCAATTCGTCAGATGATGCGGTGGGGCGTCATTAGGCTTTCCCCGCACCCAAGTACAACCGAGCCGGTTCGCCGTTGCCGGTGCGCAAGGCCTCCATCTCCGCTTAGCCGACCCTGCACGGCAGCGTCAGCGCCGCGTCCAGCGGATCAAGATGGTCCCGCGAGATCAGGTAGTCCAGACGCGAGACTTCCGCATTGCCGATGGTTGCATTCCGCAGGTCGCGCACGGCGCCGTCGGGCAGCTTTCGCATCAGGCTGTGCCGAGCGACGAGCGTAGCCTCGTCCGCGCCGCCGAGGATGCCTAGCGGATCCTCCAGACGCCGGATCTCATGCTTCTCGTGCAGGAACTGCGGCTCCCAAAGCGGGACCACGACCCATTTGCCGAGCCGGACCGCTTCCTCGAACACGCCGACGCACTCGTCGAGCGTGCCGTTCTCGAAGTGATAGCCCAACTCCGCGAGGCCGTAGCGGGCAACCGCGGTTCGCGAAAACCGGCTGATCCCGGCGCCAGGCCCGATGCCCTGGATGCGCTTTTCCATTTGCGCGACTGCATCGGGTTTGCGCAGGTCGTCGATCGTCGCGACGACGTCGCCCGGGATATAGGACGGCACACCCCAATATGCGTATGGCCGGTACAGCACCGTGACCTTCTCGAACTGTTCGGCCATCGGGGCGAAATAGACGCCATGGCTGTCCGGCAGCCACGCGCTGCACAGCATGTCCGCCGTGCCGTCGCGCAGGTATTCGAACGCCTTCTCATGCGGTGCGACGATCTCGACCACGGGTACGCCGTGACGCGCGAGTATCGAGCGAACAACGCCCGATGCCGCGCGATGAAAGGAGAGATCGATCGTGGCGAGACGTACTTCTGCTTGCGTTGTCATCGTAGGTATCTCCGATATGACGCCCGGCACGGCTTGCCTGCCGGGACGTCGGGTGGATCGCGCCGTGCCGCCTCATCAGGGCAGGGGGGCATGTTCATCGTGCTTACCTCAATCCGTCGGGAAGGTTGAGCCGGTAGAGCGCAACCGGAAAACGGACGGTCGACTGGCCGTGATTGAACGCAGGGGCGCCGTCGATTTGCGGCACCGGGAGATAGATATGCCCGTTGCCGTCGAGGAACGGCGCATCGGTCCAGCGCAGGCGCTGGTCGCGCGCGAGCATCGAAATCGTGCCGTCCGGCGCACGCCGCATCAGCGAGTTGTCGGCGAGCGGCGTGTAGTACAGGCTGCCGTCCGCACCCATCGCGGTGCCGCCAACCGGCGGATTGTCGAACCATGTCGTGACGTGCCGGGCCAGTTCGTCGTCGCCGAGCGCATCGTCGTCGAGCAAGCGCGTCTCGATCCGGGACATCGGCCCCGTCAGGGGACCAAAATAAAAGTACCGGCCGTCGGGACTGAGTTCGAGAGGGTCGGCGTTCACCGTCAGCGCCTGACCGCCTTCGGACGTGAGCGCCTTGCCGTTGACGACGATCCGGTCGCCGGCGCGAGCGCGAGTAAACGATCGCCCGTCGAAGCGCCGCCGCACGCCGCCGTCGTCCAGGTCGAGCACGAGGATCGCGCCTTCGCCGGCGTCGGTCAGATACGCGTGACGTCCGTTGGTACGGATATCGTCGACGTAGGTATGGGCGCGGATTGCTTCCGTCGGAAACGGGTAGACCCGTATCACCGTGTCGGTGCGCGGATCGATGTGAACGACCTTGGCGCCGCCCGCGACCGGGGTGCCGCCGAAATCGGGCGAGCCGGTGTCCACGATCCACAGATCCCCATGCGCGTCGCGGTGAATCGCGTTCACGCTGACGAACGTGCGCGCAGCGTCGCCACCTGGCGTCCAGCTGTTCCACTCGTGATTGGGGTACGGTGTCAGCGTCCCGTCTTTCCCGACCGTGGCGACCGCCGGTCCCGTATTGCCGGTCCAGCGCGGCGCGCTGACGATGACGCGGCCGCGCGCGTCGACAGCGACCGCATTCCATGGCATCTGCGTGCTTTGCCGGACAGTGACGAGTGTCGACTGGGGCGCTGCCGCCTGGGCGCGCGTGGAGATGGTCGCGGCATGGGCGATCGGGGCACTGCCGCTCAATACGGCGGCGACAAGCGTGGCCAATGCGCGGCTTCTGAAGAGGCGAGGCATTTTCTTTCCGGAGAATAGGTGAAATCGCGTGATGCGATGCGGCGGATGCACGGTTGCGGCGAATTATGATCGTGCGCGACGAGCTGAAACAGGCGCGGGCTGCACAATCAGCTTCGTGATAATTTTGAAAATGACCGCTATCCCGGTCCGGCGCGCGCGCATGTGCGATCCGGAGTAGCGGTCTGGATAAAGCAGGAAGCGAGACCCGTCACCAAGATGATCAAACTGGAAGACTTGCAGATTTTTCTTTCCGCAGTGGACAACGGCAGCCTTTCGGCCGCGGCGCGCCAGCTGGATCTGACGCCGGCCGTCGCCAGCGCGGGACTCAAGCGGCTTGAAGGCGAGCTTGGCACGCGCTTGCTGGCCCGCTCGACCCGAAGCTTGCGGCTCACGCCGGACGGCGAGCGCTATGTGCAATACGCCCGCACGATCGTGGAGCAGGTCGAGGCGGGGCACAACGCAATGGCGCATGGTCGCAAGACGATCGGCGGCGCGGTCTCGCTTTCCATGCCGTCCGATCTCGGCCGCAGCGTCCTGCTCGAATGGCTCGACGAATTCCAGGCGCAATATCCGGGCGTGTCGTTGCAGGTCCGCATCGGAGACCACGTGACCGACATGTTCCGCGCGCCGATCGCCCTCGCGATACGCTACGGCGTACCCGAGGATTCGACGCTGGTGGCGCTTCCACTCGCACCGGACAACCGGCGCGTGCTGTGCGCATCACCCGCGTATTTCGCGCGCCACGGCCGCCCCGAAACGGTAGCCGATCTGGCGACGCACAACTGTCTCCGGTTCGCGCTGAGCGACGCGCTGCACGATCGCTGGACGTTCTTCCGCGACAATGACGCGAGCGTGGTCAGCGTTCACGGCAACCGCAGCAGCGACGACGGGGAACTGGTCCGGCGCTGGGCAGTGGCAGGGCGCGGGATTGCATACAAGTCCAGGCTCGATGTGCTGGAGGATCTTCGCGCCGGCCGGCTCGAAGCGGCGCTGACGGAATTCGACGGGGAAGGGGCGCCGCTGCATCTCGTCTGCGCGCATCGGACGATGCTGTCGCCGACGGTCAATGCAATGCGCGATTTTCTGCAATCCCGGATCGCCTCTTATCTCGCGTAAGCAACGGATTCGAGGTTGGCCGGAATGCGATGACGGCTCACTCCTCGAAAGTCGGCTTTGTTCTCCCATAGGAAGAAGCGGGACGCGGCTACTGTCACGTTCCCGGCGTATATTGCTGCGTTGGCTGTACACCGGCTCGCCGTTGCCGGTGCGTAGGGACGGACAGTGCGCGTCGGTCGAGGCTGCGTTGCGCTGCTGCGTGTCGGTCATGCCATTGATGCAGGCATACAGGCGGGACCACGCCGACCCGCGTTCTGGTCGTCATGACGATGACGGTCGCCCGCATCGGGCGCCGTTTCTCAATCCAGGAACTCCGGAGAAACGCACAATGACAATGCATCAACCGAGGGCCCATGCCGCACCGACCGAGCAACCGGACCGCCAGCCGCGCCGCCGCCGTTTCGACCGCGCGCGCCGTTACCTGGCGTGCGGCGCGCTGCTCCTGACGATCGCTCCGCGCGCGTTCGCGTGGGGCGACGAAGGGCATCAGATCGTCGCGACGATCGCCGATCACTACCTGACCACCACGACGCGCGCCGCGGTCAACGCGATGCTCGCGAACGACGCGACCGGCCTGACCGCGACGGACATCGCGAGCGAGGCGACCTGGGCCGACCGCTATCGCACCACGCATGCCGACACCGCCAACTGGCACTTCGTCGACACCGAGATCAGCAACGGCGACATCGACGCCGCGTGCAACGGGCATCCGCCGCTGCCGGTCGGCACGCCGGCGTCGGCCGGCCCCGCGAACGCATGCGTGGTCGACAAGATCGACCAGTTCACGAAGGAGCTCGCATCGCCGCAGACCAGCGATGCCGAGCGTCTGCTCGCGCTGCAGTTCCTGCTGCATTTCGTCGGCGACCTGCACCAGCCGCTGCACTCGAGCGACGACAACGACCGCGGCGGCAACGACAAGACGGCGTCGGCGCCGGGCATCGCGTCAGGGAAGCTGCACAGCTACTGGGACACGGCGTTCCTCAAGGGGCTGGGCAGCGACGCCGGCACGATCGCGACGCAACTGATCGGCAACATCACGTCGGGCCAGCTCGCGACCTGGCAGTCGCAGACGCCGCGCGACTGGTCGCTCGAGGCGTTCGACGTCGCGAAGCGGGATGCATACGGCAAGCTGCCGGCGCCGGACGGTTCGGGCACCTATGCGCTGTCCGCCGACTACGTCGCGACCGCGCAGCAGGACGTCGCGCTGCAGTTGAGCCGTGCCGGCGTGCGGCTCGCGATGGTGCTGAACGCAGCCAACCTGCAGGCGCCGGGCTCGTCGGGCGGCGGCGGGGCACAGGTGTGGGTGAACACGAGTTCCGGCGTGTATCACTGTCCCGGCTCGCCGTACTACGGCAACACGAGGAGCGGCGTCTACATGTCCGAAGCTCAGGCGAAGGCGGACGGCTATCGCGCGGCGGGCGGCAAGGCCTGCTCGGGCTGACGCGCAGCCGACGCGCGATCGCAGGGCGGGCGCCGCGCGCATGCGTCGGCCATCAAGGCCGCATCCGCAGCGTCACGTCGGCATTCGGCGTCGCGCCGACCGCTTCCAGCGCCGCGACGGCCGCATCGTTGCCCTGCAGGATCGCATTCTGCAGCGCGGTGCGGCCGAGCGCATCGACGTGGTCCGGATTCGCGCCGCGCGCGACGAGCACCGGCAGCAGATCGAGCCGGCCGAACAGCGCGGCGAACGACAGCGCGGTTTCGCCGGCATGGTTGGTCTGGTCGATCGGGCAGCGGGTATCGACCAGCCGCTTCGCGATCGCGGTTTCGCCCTTGAACAGCGCGCCCATCAGCGCGGTGTTGCCGTGGCGGTCGCCGACGCACGGGTCCGCGCCGGCCCGCAGCAGGTAGTCGAGCGTTTGCGGCTGGTCGCGGTAGGTCGCGAGGATCACGGCGGTGTAGCCTTCGCGCGTCGTCGCGTCGAGCGGATAATGCGCGTCGACGAGCGCCTGCAGGATGTCGATGCGGCCGAGGCGCGCGGCGGCGAACCATGCGTCGTCGTAGCGGCGCAGGTCGGCGTGCGCGTCCGGGTGCGGAACGGCCGCGGGCGGCGCGGTCTGCGCGCACGCGGCGAGCACGGCTGTGCACGCGATCGCGAGCGTGCGAAAGAGGGCGGTTCGGAATCGGTCGTTCATCGGCAATAGGCGCCGCGTGTCGCCACGCGGCGCGATCGGACGGATTGGAAAAGCGAAGGCCGCCTCGCGGCCTTCGCTGCTTCGCATTGATCGGTCGATCAGTTCTCGACGAGCTTGTCGGCGAGCGACTTCACGCGCGTCACGTCCGCGTGCGTCGCACGCGCGAGGCGCGTGCCGTAGTCCGCATCGGCCTTGTAGAAGTACGACAGCATCGCGTATTTGTTCGCATCGTTCGTCACGTGATCCAGGTCGCCCGACAGCGCGGTCACGAGATCCTGCCGGCTCTGCGCGGACAGCGCGCGGTAGTACTCGCCTGCCTGCCGGAAGTTCAGCGTCTTGTGGATCGCGGCCTGCTGCGTCGCACCCGACAGCGGCGTCGCGGCGTACTTGTAGCGCGGGTTCTGCGCGAGCTCGTTCAGCGTCGACGGCTCGTAGTTCACTTCACCCTTGCGGTCGCCGAAGTTCATCGCGCCGTCCTGGTTGTTGTTCGTGACCGGCACGCGCGGGCGATTGACCGGCAACTGGTTGAAGTTCGCGCCGAGACGATACATCTGCGTGTCGGCATACGAGAACATCCGGCCCTGCAGCATCCGGTCTTCCGACGGCTCGATGCCGGGCACCATCCGCGACGGCGCGAACGCCGATTCCTCGGTCGACTCGAAGTAGTTGTCCGGCACGCGGTTCAGCGTCAGCGTGCCGATCGTGCGTTCGGGGATGCCGGCCCACACCTTCGTGTCGTCGAGCGGGTTGTAGTCGAACTTGCCGAGGTCGGACGGCTTCAGCACCTGGATCGTGAGATCCCACTTCGGATACTTGCCGGCCTTCAGCGCGCCGTACAGGTCGTTCGTCATCAGGTTCCAGTCCGCGCCGATCGAGCCCGGAATGTCCTGCGGACGGAACCCGTGCATGCCCTGCTGGCTCTTCCAGCGGAACTTCACGTAGGTCGTCTTGCCGTCGGCATTGACGAGCTTGAACGCGTGCACGCCGTAGCCGTCCATGTGCCGGTACGAGTCGGGCATGCCTTCGTCCGTATACAGCCGGGTCAGCATGCTGGTCGCTTCGGGCGCGTGCGCGAAGAAGTCGAACGCGAGGTTCGGGTCCTGCACGCCGGTCACCGCGCTCGGCTTGTTCGCATGGACGAAGTCGGGGAACTTGATCGCGTCGCGGATGAAGAAGATCGGCAGGTTGATGCCGACGAGATCCCAGTTGCCCTGCTCGGTATAGAACTTCACCGCGAAGCCGCGCGGATCGCGCGCCTGCTCGGGCGAGCCGCGATAGCCCATCACGGTCGAGAAGCGCACGAACACGGGCGTCTTCGTGCCGGGCGTGAAGACCTTGGCCGTCGTCAGGTCGCTGAGGTCGGCGCTCGGCACGAATTCGCCGAACGCGCCGGTGCCGCGCGCGTGCACGACGCGCTCGGGGATGCGCTCGCGATCGAAGCGCTGGAGTTTCTCGATGAGATGCGAGTCCTGCAGCAGCGTGGGACCGTTCGGTCCGGCCGTCTGCGAGTTCTGGTTGTCGCCGACGGGCGAGCCGTTGTCGCGCGTGAGTTCGGCGGCATACGGAGAGGCGCTCAGCGCGACGCAGGTCGCGGCGAGCACGCTTTGCAGAAGCCGGTTCGCGGAGTGTGACATGTCGTTGATGTTCCTTGACTGAGGTGGGTTGCGAAGCAACGCCGCCAATGTAAAAGGTTCATCAGATGATTCGCCAATTGAATCTCGTTAAGGACGCGATAGGCAAAAGTCGCAATCGGGCAGAACGGCGTCGCATCTGCATTGCAGACACGCGACCGGGCGACCGATAGCCCCTTTAACGGCGTGCCGTGGCACGACCGGTCATCGAGTCTGTTCCGATTCCTCCTGAGACGCTTCGCGCGTGCCGATGCCGCGCGCGAGCCTGATTGGCGAACATGTTCAGAAACGTCACGATTCGCGGCGGACTCGCCGCCACCATCGCCGGCTGCACGTTCCTGCTGATGTCGGTCATTGCGGCGGCCGTGCTTGCGCTCGTCACGAGCAACGCGGCGATCGACGCGATGTACCGCGACGACACGGCCGCCGTCGTGCACCTGAAGACGAGCTCCGAGCGATTGCTGATGTTCCGGGTGGGCATGGCCGACGTCGAGCAGCTGATCAGCGCGGGCAAGCCGGCCGTCACCGAGATCAAGCGGCTCCACGCGCTGCTCGACGCGAGCAACCGCGAGCTGGCGGCATACCGGTCGCTTCACGAGCCGGATACAGCGGAGCGCAAGCTGCTCGATGCGCTGGCCGGCAAGCGCGACCGGCTGTTGTCGCACGCGTTCGCGAAGGGCCTCGGGCAGCTCGACGACGAGAACTTCGTCGATTTCCTGAGCACCCAGCGCGAGATGCCGGCCGCGTGGTTCGACGAGTATCAGCAGGCCCTCACCGCGCTGGAGGAATTCCAGGTGCAGCGCCAGCGCGCGCGTTTCGAGCACGCGGCCGATCGCTTTCGCATGACGCTGTGGGCATTCGGCGCGGCCGGGCTGATCGCGCTGGTCGCGGGCGTCTTCGCCCATCGCACGCTGACGCGGGCGATCGTGACGCCGATCGATTCCGCCGTCGAGTCGTTCGCGAAGATCGCGGCGGGCGATCTCACCGGGCGGGCCGCGGCCAGACGCGGCAACGAGATGGATCGCCTGCTCGATGCGCTGAACGAGATGCGGCAGGGACTCGTGGCGGTGGTGCGCCAGGTCAGGACCGGAACCGATGCGATCAGGCTGGATGCGCGCGCGATCGCGCTCGGCAACCGCGACCTGTCGATGCGCGCCGGCGATCAGGCCGAGTCGTTGCAGCAGGCCGCCGCGAGCATCGAGCAGCTGACGGCGACCGTGCGCCAGAACGCGGACAACGCACACGATGCGAGCACGCTGGCGACGCGCGCGTCGGACATCGCGACGCGCGGCGGCGACGTCGTGCGTCAGGTCATCCGGACGATGGACGCGATCGCCGACAGCTCGACGCGCGTCGTCGGCATCGTCGGCGTGATCGAGAGCATCGCGTTCCAGACCAACATCCTGGCGCTGAATGCGGCGGTGGAAGCCGCCCGCGCGGGCGAGCAGGGCAGAGGCTTCGCGGTGGTCGCGAGCGAAGTGCGGCTGCTCGCGCAGCGCTCGGCCGCCGCGGCGAAGGAAATCAACGAGCTGATTGCCGCGTCGACCCGCAATGTCCACGACGGAAGCGCACTGGTGGTGCGCGCCGGCACGACGATGGACGAGATCCTGAAAGCCGTCGGCAGCGTGAACGCGATCATGGGCGACATCAGTCTCGCGTCGCGCGAGCAGACGACCGGCATCGAGCTGGTGAACGCGAGCGTCACGCAGATGGAGGCGACGACCCAGCACAATGCCGCGCTCGTCGAGTCGGCGTCGACGGCGGCTGCCTCGCTCGAAACGCAAAGCGAGCGCCTGTACGCGGCCGTGTCGCTGTTCCGCGTCGATGATGCCGTGCCCGCCGGCTGACGGCGTCGCGCGTCACTGCGCGGAATCCGGCGACACGACTTCCCACGTGCCGAACAGCGTCAGGCCGGCCGCCGCGGCGAGCGCCGCCGATGCCGGGTTGTCGAGCTGGCAGCGGTACTGCGGCTCCGCGCCCCGGGCAACCGCATGGCGGGCGATCGCGCGCACCACGTCGCGGGCATGGCCCTTGCCGCGGAACGGCGGCAGCGTGAGCACGCCGAGATCCATCAGGCGCGCGTCGTCGTCCCACGCGTACATGCTGGCGGCGGTAACGAGGCGGCTTTGGTCGAACGCGCCGAATGCGGCCGTGTGATCAAGGGCGACATAGGCGTCGTCGAGATCCTGCGCCGACGCGGCGGCTTCGAATGCCGCGAACGCCGCCGCGTCGGCATCGGTCAGCCGGCGCACGGATGGCGCGTCGCGGTCCCGCAGCAATGCGTCCCGGCCGGATTCCGAAAAGTAGAACAGGTAGTCCGCGCCGTGCAGCGTGACGCTCGCGTCCTGCAGCCGCCGGCGAAAGACCGGCTCGGCGAGGTTCGGCAACTGACGGAGGCCGAGGCGGTCGGCGAGGGCCGGCGTCAGGACCGCGTCGCAGCGCCGGTCGGCGTGCTGCAGCACCATGACCCGGGAGTCTTCGTCGAGGTCGGGATCGACCGTGACGGTGAACCGGTCGTCGCGATGGAGGCAGTCTCCGCGTGAAAACGACGCTTGCCAGAAACCGGTGATCGTCGTTGAGAAATGGGACATGCTGATCGACTCGATGAGTACCGGCCGAGCGAGCACGCGAGCGCTTCATCCGGGGGCGGCTGGAACGGCGAACGAACCATGCGTTGCCGCGAAGCCGTCATCATAGGTTTTCTCCTGAAAGCTTGCCGACAGGTTTGGGCCTGAGCGCCGCGCGTCCACGGCCTATCTCGACGCTCGCTTGACCGGCGTCCTGAACTGATCGGCCAGCTCGCGCCGGAAGACGTCGAGCACCTCGTTGTCGTCGGCGTTCTTCGACGTCGCGAGCTGGAACTCGATCGCGTAGCTCATCCGGCTCGCGAGGAGCCTGCGCATCTTCCCGGCCGACTCCCACGGCGCCGCGATATGGTCGGGAAGAAAGCCGAGGTGCGCGCCGGACAGGACGAAGACGATGTCGGCGTCGACGTTCTCGGAGAACGCGGTGGGCGGCCGGCCGCGCAGCCGCGAGGCCGGCGTGCTCATCCTGTACAGGCGCGCGACCGTGCTCGCCTGCGCGATGTCGTCGACGCCGACCGTTGGCTTCGTGAAGAGCGGATGCGCGGCGCCGCAGAACAGCGCCTGCTGCTCGACGAACAGCGGCGCGTAGTTCAGCCCGGCGTGGCGCCCCGAGAAATAGCCGATCGCGAGCTGGACCTCGTCCTTGACCAGCTTGCTTTCGAGCTCGTCGGGCGGCAGCGCGGCCATTTCGATCAGCACGTCGGGCGCGCGCTCGCGGAAGCGGCCGATGGCCCGCGCGATCGATTCGACGACGTCCGGCGCGAGCCGCTCGGACATCCCGATGCGCAGTTCGCCGAGCAGCGTGTCGGACACGTCCTGCGTGTCGCGCGTGAAGGTATCGAGCGCCTGCAGCAGCCGGCGCGTGGACTGCAGCACGCGCTCGCCCTTGGGCGTCAGCCGGAACCCGCTCTTGCCCCGTTCGCACAGCCGAAACCCGACGCGCGTCTCGAGCTTCGCCATCTGCGTGCTGATCGTCGACTGCGCCATGCCGAGCCGGCCTTGCGCCGCGCTGAACCCGCCGCTCTCGACGATCGTCACGAACAGCCTGAGCAACTGCAGGTCCATGTCTCTCAATTGGGTGAGCATGGTGATACATCGCGATTCGTTAAAGTCAACTTATGATAGTTCATGTTTTTCGTTGGATGGCGGCGCTGCAGAATCCGGGTTGACGTCGCATGCGCGACCCGCCTCCCTCTGATGAAAGGACCCCGCCCGATGAGCAGCAACGATCTCGCCTTTACCCGTTCGAGCCTGTACGGCACCCAGGTCGAAGCCAATTTCGCCGGCGCGACGAGCTTCATGCGCCGCCGCTACAGCCGCGATCTCGCGGGCGTCGACCTGGCCTTCACCGGCGTGCCGTTCGATGCGGCCGTCACGCACCGGCCCGGTACGCGCTTCGGCCCGCGCGGGCTGCGCGTCGCGTCGACGGGGATTGCGTGGGAGCGTCCGTGGCCGTGGGAATTCGATCCGTTCGACGTGCTGGCGGCGGTCGACTATGGCGACTGCGCGTTCGACGCCGGGCGGCCCGAATCGGTGCCGGACGCGATCGAGCGGCACGCGGACGAGATCCTGAAGCACGGCTGCGGGATGCTCACGCTCGGCGGCGACCACTTCATCACCTATCCGCTGCTGAAGGCGCATGCGAAGCTCCACGGGCCGCTGTCGCTCGTGCATTTCGACGCGCATACCGACACCTGGCCCGATCCGGACGGGAAACGGATCGATCACGGGACGATGTTCTTCCACGCGGCCAACGAGGGACTGGTGGAGCCCGGGCGATCGGTGCAGGTCGGCATCCGGACGACCAACGACGAGCCGATGGGGTTCGACATCGTGGACGCGCGGCAGGTGCATCGCGCGACGCCCGAGGCGGTGGCCGCGCGCATTCGCGAACGCGTCGGCGATCATCCGGTCTACCTGACGTTCGACATCGACTGCCTCGATCCGGCCTTTGCGCCAGGCACGGGAACGCCGGTGTCGGGCGGCCTGTCGAGCCATCAGGCGCTCGAGATCCTGCGTCACCTGCGCGGCATCAACCTGGTCGGCATGGACGTGGTCGAAGTGTCGCCGCCGTACGATCATGCCGAGATCACGTCGCTCGCGGGGGCGACGATCGCGATGGAGATGGTGTGTCTCTATGCGTGGCGGCGTCGGCAAGCGCGGCCGCAAGGTTGAGGACATGACGGACATCACGTATCGCAAGGCCGTGCCGCAAGACGCGGCCGCCTGCATCGCGATCCGCGGGCGGACCCGCGAGAACGCGTTTTCCGAAGCGCAGCTGCGGGCGCTGGGCATTACCGTCGACACCTGGGGCGCCGGGATTGCGGACGGCAGCTTCCCCGGCTACGTGTGCTGCGCGGGCGGCGCGATGGCCGGCTATTGCTTCGGCGAACGCGACACCGGCGAGATCGTCGTGCTTGCGCTGTTGCCCGAGTACGAGGGCGCGGGTGTCGGCAAGACGCTGCTGCGGCTCGTGGTCGACGACTTCCGGGCGCGCGGGTTCGCGAAGCTCTTCCTCGGCTGCTCGACCGATCCGGCGGCGCGCTCCCACGGCTTCTACCGCCATCTGGGCTGGATGCCGACGGGCGCGCGGGATGCCGCCGGCGACGACATCCTCGAGCTTCGGCTCGATTGAGCCGGCCCGGCGTGGCGCGGCATGCCGCGTATGACGAAAGACGGGGCGCGACGACCGCTGCGCGGCGTCCTAAGATGAATGCATTCCCCTCCGCGACAGGCCCCTTCCGTGTGCACCAACTACCGCGCGCCGGACGAAGATCCGGGCATCAGCGAACTGAAGATCGGCATCGGCGACCTGTTTCGCGATGACCCGTGGGCGCCCGACGTGTATCCGGACTACGCGGCGCCGATCGTGTGCGCCGACGGCGACGGCGTCGCGGCCGTGAAGGCGGTGTTCGGCTTCTGGCCGAAGTTCATGCAGCCGGAGCGCGTCGACGACGACGGCCGGAAACAGAAGAAGCTCGACACGATGAACGCGCGCGCCGAGACGGTCGGGACGTCGCGGCTGTACGGCAAGGCATGGCGCGACGGCCAGCGCTGCCTGATCCCGGCGCGCTGGGTCTGCGAGCCGTGCTATGAAACGGGCCGCAACGTCTGGCACCGGATCGGCCTTGCCGGCTGGCAGGCGTACTGCGTCGCCGGCATCTGGCGGCGCTATGCGCGCGACGACGACCGGCCGGTGATCGGCATGGCGATGCTCACGGTCAACGCCGACGATCACCCGGTGTTCGCGCGGATGCACCGGCCCGGCGACGAGAAGCGGGGCGTCGTGATCCTGCGCGGCGACGACTACGACGAATGGCTGCACACGACGAACGCCGACGCCGCGCGGCTGATGCTGCAATTGCTGCCGGCCGGCGAGATGGCGGCGGAGCCGAATCCGACCTAGCGGCGGCGTTCCGAGGGGCTGGCAAGAAGCGTTCGGACGATTTCGATATTTGACCGATTTCGGGTAATTCCGGATTCCCCCTAAGTTGTATATACAAGATGATCCGCAGGCAATATCGGCACGCGTGCGTGTCGACGCGCCAGCGCGCTGACCGTGCGCGCGTGGCGCAGGCCGGCGATCCACGGCGTTCGACCAAGTTCCACCGCGACGAGTCGTTAAAGACGGCCCGGAAGGTGCGTTGTATCGATGGATGTGTTTGTGATCCTAAGTAATTTGGAGATAACTCCGTGTCAACCCATTCCAGCGGTAAAGCCGGCGGCAGCCTGATCGAAGTCCGTTCGATCGATTTCATCCCCGACGCCGAGCGCCACGGCGGGCTGCTCAGCCAGTTCACGCTCTGGCTGTCCGCCAACATGCAGATCACGGCGATCGTGACGGGCGCGCTCGCCGTCGTGCTCGGCGGCGACGTGTTCTGGTCCCTGGTCGCGCTGCTGCTCGGGCAGCTGATCGGCGGCGCGGTGATGGCGCTGCACGGCGCGCAGGGGCCGCAACTCGGCCTGCCGCAGATGATCTCGAGCCGCGTGCAGTTCGGCGTGTATGGCGCGATGATCCCGATCGTGCTCGTGTGCCTGATGTACGTCGGCTTTTCCGCGAGCGGCTCGGTGCTGGCGGGGCAGGCGGTCGCGCAGCTGCTGCACGTCGACGACGCGACCGGCATCCTGCTGTTCGCCGCCGTGATCGTCTGCCTGACCGTGTGCGGCTATCGGGCGATCCACTTCGTCGGCCGCATCGCGAGCGTGATCGGCATCGTCGCGTTCGTGTACATGTTTGCGCAGCTGTTCGCGAATCACGACATCGGCGCGCTGCTCGCGAACCGGCATTTCTCGCTCGCGAGCTTCCTGCTGTCGATGTCGTTGTCCGCGTCGTGGCAGATCGCGTTCGGGCCGTACGTCGCCGACTATTCGCGCTATCTGCCGCGCTCGACGTCGTCGGTGCGCACGTTCCTCGCGGTGGGGCTCGGTTCGGTGCTCGGCGCGCAGGCGGCGATGGTGTTCGGCGTGTTCGCCGCGGCGCTGGCCGGCAGCCGGTTCGCGCATCACGAGGTCGCCTATATCGTCGGGCTCGGCTCGACGGGCGCCGTCGCGGCGCTGCTGTACTTCAGCATCGCGTTCGGCAAGGTGACCGTGACGGCGCTCAACGCGTACGGCAGCTTCATGTCGATGGCGACGATCGTCAGCGGCTTTCGCGGCAAGGGCGCGGTGTCGTCGAAGAGCCGCCTCGTGTACATCTTCGCGATGATCTGCGCGTCGACGATGCTCGCGCTCGCCGGCCGCCACTCGTTCCTGAAGGAATTCACCGCGTTCATCCTGTTCCTGCTCGCTTTCTTCACGCCGTGGAGCGCGATCAACCTCGTCGACTACTACTGCTTCACGAAGTCGCGCTACGACGTGCCCGCGCTGTCCAATCCGGACGGCCGTTACGGGCGCTGGAACGTGATGGCGATCACGATCTACGTGGTCGGCGTGCTCGTGCAGCTGCCGTTCATGTCGACGCACATCTACACGGGGCCGCTGGTCGATGCGCTGGGCGGCACCGACATCTCGTGGATCCTCGGGCTGCTCGTGCCTGCCGTCCTGTACTACATCGGTGCGCGCGTGTCGCGCCGCCAGATTCCCGAACGGCTGATCCTCCCGCTCGAACGCGGCGAGATCCAGCACTGACGCGCCGGCGTCCGGTTCCGGCCGGACGCCCGCGTTCCCCGGTCCGGCCGCGCCGCGCGATGCGGCAATCTGCTGGCCGGTTCTCCCTGCTCATCCGATGACAGCACGGTGCGCTGATCGCGTTCCGCATCGGCTTGCATTCCGTTCGATAGATAGCATGACTAAATTGATGAAACATCGCGCGGCCTCGCTGCGCCTGCCGCCGGCGCGCGCTGGCCTCCATGCCGCGTGCGCGGCCGCAACCTTCGCATGCTCGGGCGCGGCGCTGGCCCGGGACGGCGTCACGCTGTACGGCGTGATCGACGAGTTCGCGCAATACGTGAACACCGGGAACGGCTACACGGCGGCGATCGGTTCGGGCGGCCAGTGGGGCAGCCGGTTCGGCGTGAAGGGCGCGGAGGACATCGGCGGCGGGCAGACGATCGAGTTCGATCTGGAAAACGGCTTCAATCCGAACGACGGCACGCTCGCGGATTCGGGCCGCATGTTCAACCGGCAGGCGTGGGTCGGCGTCGCGGGGCAATGGGGCAAGCTGCGCGCGGGCCGGCAGAATTCGCCGCTCTTCAACGACCAGGGTGGCCAGGACGCGTTCGGCGGCGTGACCCAGGCGTCCGGCATGGACAACCTGACGGTCTTCGCGTTCCGCACGAGCAATACCGTGTCGTACCAGAGCCCGGAGATCGCCGGCTTTCGGGCGGGCGCGTATTTCGGCTTCGGCGACGCGGGCGGCGTGCGCTCGGCCGGATCGAGCCGGCAGTTCGACGTGACCTACGAGCACGGGCCGTTCGCGGCGTTCGTCGCGGGCCAATGGCTCAGGAACGCCACGGCGGCGACCACGGATCGCACGATCATGGCCGGCGCGTCGTACGCGATCGGCAAGGCGACCGTCTACGGCGGCTTCTCGGCGGTGAAGTGGGACGACATCGGCATCGATTCGCGCGTCTACGGGCTGTCGGTCAAGTATCAGCTGAATCCGGCGAACGTCGTGGCGCTCGGCTATGCGTATCTGCACGACCAGTCGTCGCAGGGCAACAACGCGGACCAGGTCGGCCTGATGTACGAGTACGACCTGTCGAAGCGCACCAGTTTCTACGGCGCGCTGTCGTACCTGCGCAACCGCAACCAGGCGGGCTACACGCTCGCCGGCGCGGCGAATCCGGGCTTGCCGCTCGCATATCCGGGCGCGAATGCGCGCGGCGTGCAACTCGGCATCGTGCATCGGTTCTGAGGTCGCCGAGCGCCGGGGCGGCGCGTAAACGAACAGCGGGCCGCCCTGGTCAGGCGGCCCGCGTGTCGGCGAGAGGGAAGGGCGTCAGGCCGAGGCGCAGCCGGACGCGGCGTTACGCATTACGCGTTCGTCGCGAGCGACGCGCGCCGACGTTGCGCGACCTGCAGCACGACGAGCGCAAGCCCGGCGACCGCGATCAGCGCGCCGGCCAGCGGCACCGCCGCATAGCCGAACCCGCCCGAGATCGCCGCGCCGCCGGCCGCCGCGCCGAGCGCATTGCCGAGGTTGAACGCGCCGACGTTGACCGATGACGCGAGCCCCGGCGCTTCGGACGCGGCGCGCATCACGCGCATCTGCAGCGGCGGCACGACCGCGAACGTCGCGACGCCCCACACGAGCAGCGCGACCGCCACGCCCGCATGCGTCGCGGCGAGCGCCGGGAACGCGAGCATCACGGCGATCAGCAGCAGCAGGAAGCCGATCAGGCTGCCGTCGAGCGAGCGGTCCGCAAGCCGGCCGCCCGCGATGTTGCCGATCGAGAAGCCGATGCCGATCAGCACCAGCATCGCGGTCACGAAGCCGGGCGTCGCGCCCGTCAGGTTCGTGAGCGTCGGCGCGACATAGGTGTACAGCGTGAACATCGCGCCGGCGCCGAGCACCGTCGTCGCGAGCGCGCCGAGCACGACCGGGCGCGTGAGCACCGCGAGTTCGGCGCGCAGGTTCGGCATCTTGCCGGCCTCACCCTTGGGCAGCGCGGCGAACAGGCCCGCGATCGCGATCAGGCCGAGGCCCGCGGTCGCCGCGAACGACATCCGCCAGCCGATCGCCTGGCCGAGCCACGTCGCGGCCGGCACGCCGCCGACGTTCGCGATCGTGAGGCCCATGAACATCGTCGCGACCGCGCTTGCCTGCTTTTCGCGCGGCACGAGGCTCGCGGCGACTACCGAGCCGAGCCCGAAGAACGCGCCGTGATTCAGGCTCGTGACGAGTCGCGCGAGCAGCAGCGTCGTGTAGTTCGGCGCGACCGCCGACAGCAGGTTGCCGATCGTGAAGATGGTCATCAGCGCGATCAGCGCGGCGCGCCGCGGCCAGCGCGCGAGCAGCAGCGTCATCAGCGGCGCGCCGGCCATCACGCCGATCGCATATGCGCTGATCAGCATGCCGGCGGTCGGAATCGACACGTGGACGCCGTCGGCAATCACGGGCAGCAGGCCCATCGGCGAAAACTCGGTGGTGCCGATGCCGAACGCGCCGGCGGCGAGTGCCAAGAGCGGCAGCGCGGCGCTGCCGGCCGTGCGTGACGCAGGGGAGGTCGGGTGGTTCACGTAAGGGGCTCCTGGGTGCGGGCGGCAGCGGGGCGGGCATCGCCTGGTCCGGCCGGCCGTTGATGACAGGACGGAGTGTGCCCGCTTTACTTTTGCGGAAAAAGCGGCCTTCGATCGAAATTATTTTGATTTTGAATCAACAATGAAGGCCGGGCCCGCGCCCGCAAAAAAGCCTCGGACACGGGCGGACCGTGACCGAGGCGTCAAGGCATCCTCTCATAGGCACGAGGAATGGATGTGCGCGCAGTATATTTCGAGATGTAATAATTTGAAATAGCGCCCGATGACCGATTTTCGGCGGATATTTCAAATGTCTGACAACAAGGTTGCCGGCGTCGTGAAACTGCAAATCGGACGATATCGCGGCGGCGGCCGGCTGAGCGGATCGATCCGCGGCGGGTACTTGCCAGACGACCGGGCCGGATGCCGCCAACGCCACACGCGACGCGCCCGCCGCGCCTGCGTGTTTCGTTTTTGAAACATTCCGGCGGCGCAGCGAGGGGCGGGCCGCATTGCGCCGGGTCGTAAGAAAAATGACGGCTTTGTCAGCTTGGCGCGGTGCCTGGCCGGGATGGACGAACGCGCGACGCTGACGGCAGCGCGCCGTCTTTCGCCTCTTTCGAGCGTGCGCCTGTTTCATCCCCGCAACCGATCGCGTGGGCCGCCGGCACATGGCGCCGCCGCCGCGCGCCCGCGGCGCATGCGGCGCGCGGTTGCCGATCCGGTGGCATGGAACGTGCTGCCTCATCGGGCGTAGTAAGGCACATTGAACGGAGAACCGCAACGGAGCGACATCCCGCTGACGACACCGGCTTCCGGCGAGATGAACGCGGAGGCAGGCGAACGACGGGCGCGAGCATCAACGAGGAGCTGTCGGAACGGCCATCCGCCCGCGAGAGGCGATGCCGTGCGATGGCGGGCGATCGATCAACGCGCAATTCCTGCGCTCGGGGCGGGTGCGGCGGCGACGCGCTGTCGGGCAGCGCGTCGTCCGGCCGGTCGGAGAAAGGCAATGAGGGATTTCGTGGTCGCAGTGCTGTGGCTTGGCCCGCTGTCGGTGCTGCTTTACCTGTCAGATATTGACGTCCGACAGGTCGTTGCGCAGATCCCGGACTACCTGCGGCATCTGGTGGCGATGTTCTTCAGCTGACGAAGGCCGGGACGGATCGGCCGCGGCTCCGACGCGTTCACGCGTCGGCCGTCGCTTGCAGCGCCGCGAGGAACTGCCGCACGACCGGCGAGACCGTGTGGCCGTCGTACGCGAATTCGACGTCGAAGCGGTCGGCGAGCGTGTCGAGCGCGACCAGCCGCACGGTGTTCGGGCACGACGGCGCCGCGCTTTCCGGCACGAACGCGCAGCCCATCCCGGCCGCGACGAGCCCGATCAGCGTCGGGATGTCGCTGCCGACCTGCGTGATCCGCGGTGTGAAGCCCGCCCGCCGGCACTGTTCGATCAGGAACCGGTGATGCGCGGCGGAGCGTTGCGGATCGAACCAGACGAACGGCGCGTCGGCGAGCTCGGCCAGCCGGCTCGGCGCGCGCACGCGGCGGCCCGGCGCGGACGGCATCGCGAGCACGAACCGGTCGCTCAGCAGCCGCACGCCCGCCAGTTGCGGCGCCTCGTCCCGGCGCCACGCCATGATTCCGCCGTCGAGCTCGCCGCGCGCGATCGCGGCCGCCTGTTCGGCCGACAGCATCGGCGCGATCGACAGCTTCACGTGCGGACATGCATCCCGGAACGCCTTGAGCACGTTCGACACCACCGGCAGCGGGAAATAGTTCGGCAGCACGCCGAGCCGCAGCTCGCCGAGTTCGCCGGCCGCGCTGCGCAGCGCGCGTTCGCGGCTGTCGCGCAGTTCGGCGAGCAGGCGCGTCGCATCCCGCAGGAAGCTCGCACCGGCCGCCGTGAGCGCGACGCCGGTCGCGCGGCGGACCAGCAGCGGGGTGCCGATCGCGTCCTCGAGCTCGCGAATCTGCCGGGACAGCGCGGGCTGCACGATCCCGACCGCGCGGGCGCCGGCCATCACGCTGCCGGCTTCCGCGACCGCGACGAAGTAGCGGAGATGGCGTAATTCGACCTGTCGCATGCGGCTCCTGTCCGGTGATGAAGATATGCCTGTCAAGCATAGCAGTCGGCATTCGATGGTATTGGAAAGCATGACGCGCGCGACGTAGCATGGACGGCGTCATTTCACCGGTGCGCGCCTCATTCCCATGCCGCTTCATATCCAGACCCCCTATCTTCGTTCGCAGGCCGCGTCCCGCCGGCTCGGCAAGGACGTGCTGCTCAAGGTCGAGGCGATGCAGCCGTCCGGCTCGTTCAAGCTGCGCGGCGTCGGCGCGGTCTGCGACGCGCGGCGCGCCGCCGGCGCCCGGCGGTTCGTGTCGTCGTCGGGGGGCAACGCGGGCATCGCGGTTGCGTATGCGGGCCGCGAACTCGGCGTGCCCGTGCTCGTGGTGGTGCCGGAAAGCACGTCCGCGCGCGCACGCGAGCTGATCCGCGTCGAAGGCGCGGAGCTGGTCGTGCACGGCGCATCCTGGGCGGAGGCGAATGCGTTTGCGCAGTCCGTGCTCGGCCCGCACGACGCGTTCGTGCACCCGTTCGACGATCCGGTGCTGTGGCAGGGCCACGCGACGATGATCGACGAGATGGCGGCGGCCGGGCCGAAGCCCGACGCAGTCGTGCTGGCGGTCGGCGGCGGCGGGCTGCTGTGCGGCGTGCTCGAGGGGCTCGCGCGCAACGGCTGGCACGACGTGCCGGTCGTCGCGGTGGAGACCGAAGGCGCGGACTGCTATGCGCGCTCGGTCGCGCTGGGGCGGCCCGTCGAATTGACGGAAATCACCAGCGTCGCGACGTCGCTCGGCGCGAAGCGGCCCTGCGACGCCGCGCTCGAGTGGGCGACGCGGCACGCGATCGACACTGTCGTCGTGTCCGATGCGGCGGCGGTGGCGGCGGCGCTGCGGTTTCTCGACGAACACCGGATCGTGGTGGAGCCGGCGTGCGGGGCCGCGCTGGCCGCGCTCGACACGGCAACGCCCGCGCTGGCCGCCGCGTCGCGCATCGCGGTGATCGTCTGCGGCGGGGTGACGGCGACGGTCGAGCACCTGCACGCGTTGAACTGCCGGGGGCGATGACGGGCGGGGCGCGCGAAACGGAAAGGGGCGGTGAAGGGTGTCTGCGTGACGCCGCGCCGCGCGAGCGGCGGCGCGGGCGGCCATCGGTGACTCAGCTTGCGCGGCGCGCGCCCGCCGACACCGGCGCAGCGGCCTCGATGGTCGTGACGGGCGAGGGGGCGGGCGCCTTGTCGGCCGGCGTGGTCGAGACCGGTGCGGGGACGGGGGCCTGAGCGGGCGCCGAGGCGGGAGCGGACGCAGGGGCGGCAGCCGATGCGGGAGCCGGCGTAGACGCCGGTGCAGCCGCGGATGCGGGCGCCGGCGCGGACGCTGGTGCAGAAGCCGGCCTGGACGTAGGCGTGACTGCCGATGCGGAAGCGGGGGGCGACGCGGGCACGGCCGTAGCCGCCGACGCGGAAACCGGGGCCGACGCGGGCGAGCCGGCAGAGGCCGGCGCGACTGCCGAAGCCGCCGCGGCCGCCGCACCGGATGCCTGCACTGGAGCGGCCGCCCGCGCCGCCGGAACCGCCGCCGCGGAACCCGGCGCGCCGGACGCCGGCACCGGCGGCGCGGCCGGCGTCGGCACGGCCGGCGTCGGCACGGCCGGCGTCGTCATCTTGATCGGTTCGCCCTGCGGCGTCGGCGCGGGCTCGGGCAGCGGCGCGACGTGCTCCTTCTCCGCGGCCTTGACGGTCGCACGGTCGCGGCGGGTCGGATCGACCTTCAGGAAATGGTCGACGAGGTTGAAGAAGCGCTCGTAGAACACACCGGCCGGAATCGTCTCGCTCGCGGTCTTCACGAGCGCGTCGTCGCTCGAGCCGATCGGCAGCGACAGCGAGCCGAACACGCTGAGGCCGACGCTCGCGGACGTGTTGGACTTCTTGAGCGTGTAGCGGTCCTGCACCGCGTTCACGTACGCGATGCTCGACGTGCCGTCCGCGTTCGCGTCCGCGCACACGACGTGGAATTCGATCACGACGTGCATGTCGTTGTTCGGCTGGAAATTCTTGCTGCCGTCGATCGCGTCGGAACGGGACGACGATGCGACATAGCCCTGGCTCAGCAGCGCGCGGCGCGCGGCTTCGCAGGTCGCGTCGGATTTCGCGTGAAACGTGTGCGAGTACGGGCTGCTCGTCGCGTCGAACTGCTCTTGCTGATAGATCGGCTTGGGCGGCGACGAGCACGCCGTCAGCACGGTCGCAGCCGCGAGCGCGCACGAAACGGAGAACAGGCGAATTCGGTTGTGCATGGCGTCTTTCAAAAGGCTCGGCCGGTTGCCGCGCCGGGACTGCGCGCGTTGCGCGAAGGTCGGATGGTTGCCGCCGCGCAAGCGCGCGGCCGGCGGAAGGTGCACGGCAGGCGCGAGGCAATGTCGTGGGGCCGGGGCGCTATTATAGTTTCGTTTGACGTCACGCTTGCGTTAGGGCCTGTTCCCGCTCATAACGGGCCCTAACCGGCCCGCGCATCGCGCGCGACGGCGAGCAAGTGCGCCGTCAGCGGATGCTGCTCGCCGCGCCGCGAGCGGATCGCGTGGATCTCCTCGGTCACGTCGCCGGCGCGCCCCAGCCGCCGCAACCCCCTCAATAGCGACGCATCGTTCGCGCCCAGTTCGCTCAATGGAAACACCCCGAGGCCGCGCGCCGCAAACACCGCCATCAGCGCGCTGTCCTCGAATTCGCCGGCGATGCGCGGCACGATGCGTTCCGACTCCAGCCAGCGGTCGAGCCGGTCGCGCAGCGCGGAATGCGCGGTCGGCAGCAACAGCGGCAGCTCGGCGAGGCACTGCGGAAAGCGCTGGCGCGCGGCCTGCGTGACGAGCGCGGCGGGGCCGTACCAGTCGACCGGCGACGCGACGAGCCGCTCGCTCGTCACCCGCAGGTTCGCGTTGGGCGGCGCGCCCTGGCCGGCGAGCACCAGGTCGAGATGATGCAGCGCGAGCTCCGCCAGCAGCGCGTCGTGCTCGCCTTCATGGCACAGGAGCCGCAGCGCGGGCGTGCCGAGCACCGGCGCGAGTATCGCGTGCGCGGCCAGCTTCGAGATGCCGTCCGACAGGCCGACCGCGAGCCGCACCGTCGGCTGGCTCGCGGCGGCGCGCACCTCGTCGGGAATCCGCCGCCCGAGCTCGAAGATCGCCTCCGCGCGCGCGAACGCCGCGCGGCCGGCGTCGGTCATCGCGACGCCGCGTCCCGCCGGCCCGAGCAGCTGATGGCCGAGCGACTTCTCCAGCTCGCGCACCTGCGCGCTGATCGTCTGCACCGCCATGTCGAGCCGTTCGGCCGCGCGCGCGAAGCCGCCTTCCTTCACGACGACCCAGAAGTAGTACAGATGTCGAAAATTCAGCATCGGATCGAAATATCGAAAAAACCGAACCAAAGATCAGATTGTCGCTGATTTTTTCGAAGCGTGCGGATGCCGATAATCGGGTTTTCCACCCTCGTTTCGCGATCCTCATGGACACTCTGCTGACGCTTGCCGCCGATCCCGCCGTATGGGCCTCGCTCCTGACGCTCGTCGTGATGGAAGTCGTGCTCGGCATCGACAACCTGATCTTCATCTCGATCCTCAGCAACAAGCTGCCCGACGCGCAGCGCGCCCGCGCGCAGCGGCTCGGCATCGGCCTTGCGCTCGTGATGCGGCTCGCGCTGCTCGGCACCGTCGCGTGGATCGCGCGCCTGACCGAGCCGGTGTTCTCGCTGTTCGACCACGCGTTCTCGTGGCGCGACATGATCCTGCTCGCGGGCGGCCTGTTCCTCGTGTGGAAGGCGACCACCGAGATCCATCATCACGTGTCGCATGACGGCGGCGATGCCGGCGCGTCGAACGGCGCGCCCGGCCTGACGATGTGGGCGGCGGTCGGCCAGATCCTGATGCTCGACATCGTGTTCTCGATCGACAGCATCGTGACCGCGATCGGCATGACCGAGCACATCCCGATCATGTTCGTCGCGGTGATCGCCGCGGTGACCGTGATGCTGTTCGCCGCGCAGCCGCTCGCGCGCTTCATCGACCGCAACCCGACGATCGTGATGCTCGCGCTGTCGTTCCTCGTCGTGATCGGCATGACGCTGATCGCCGAAGGCTTCGGCTCGCACGTGCCGAAGGGCTACATCTACGCGGCCATGGCGTTCTCCGCGTTCGTCGAGGGCATGAACATGCTGGCGCGGCGCGCGAAGGCGAAGCGTGCGGCGCAGGCGTCCGGCCGCTGAACGCGCGGCGCGATCCCGCTTCCTCACCCGTGCGACAAGGAGACGCATCATGAAATGCCCGGTCTGCAAGACCCCCGACCTGCTGGTTGCCGAACGTCAGTCGATCGAGATCGACTATTGCCCCGCATGCCGCGGCGTGTGGCTCGATCGCGGCGAGCTCGACAAGCTGATCGCGCGCGGCGTCGACGACGCGTCCGCGCACCGCGACGCACGCGCGCATCGCGACCACGACGACGCGTGGGGCCGCGACCGGCGAGCGCGCGACGACGACCGCCGCCACGAGCCGCACCGTCGCAAGCGATCGGTGTTCGACATCTTCGATTTCGATTGAGCGCGCGCCGGCCCCACGGTGAAAAAATGCCCCGTCAGGCTGTGTGCCTGACGGGGCATGTCACATGCGGGCCGCTACGGCGTCACGCGTTGCCGGCCGCGACCTCGATGCGGCGCGGCTGGGCCGCTTCGCGCCGCGGGATCGTCAGCGTCAGCACGCCGTCGCGCAGGTTCGCGACGATGTTCGACGTATCGAGATCCGGGCTCAGCGTGAACGCGCGCGCAAAACGCGGCGCACGCAGTTCGGCGTGCCGGACCCGCAGCTCGGCCGGCAGGTCGATGTGCGCCTGCGCATCGATCGACAGCGTGTTGTCATGCACTTTCACGTCGAGGTTTTCGCGCGGCACGCCGGGCAGGTCCGCGCGCAGCGTGACGCCGTGGCGGTCCTCGACGATGTCGACGGCCGGCGTGATCGCGGGCGGACGCGCGGCCGCTGCAGCGGCGCCGGGCTGGACGTTGGCCGATTGACGTTCGGCGAGTGGCTGGCTGATGTTCATGGCGATCTCCTCGTGATCAGTGGACCGCGATCGCGCGCGGCTTCGACGTTTCGCGCCGGCCGACGCGGATCAGCAGGCAGCCGTTCTCGTAGCGCGCGCTCACGTTGTCGGGATCGGCGTTGCGCGGCAGCTCGACGACGCGGCGGAACGCGCCGTGGAAGCGCTCCTGCGCATACGTGCGCACGTCGTCGCATTCGTTGCGCGGCGCCGGCTTGCGTTCGCCGCCGATCGTCAGCAGATCCTTGTCGATCGACACGTCGAAATCCGCCGCGGCCATGCCCGGCGCGAACACGACGATCTCGATCGCATCGTCGGTCGCGCCGACGTTGAGCGCCGGGAACGCGCCTTGCCGCGCCGCGCGGATGCTGGACGGCGATTCGCCGAACCGGTCGGTCATCTGGCGCTGCATGCGGGCCAGTTCATTGAAGATGTCGGTACCGAATGGGAAACCGTTCATGCTCGTGTCCTCCGTAACAGACGGGCTTCATGCCATCGAAACGCGCAGCGCATGGTGCGCGACTGCGCTCACGGCACGTAATTAGTGGCCGCCTCCGCGCATTTCAAGTGGCCGGCGTCAGACGCGTGCGCACGATTCGATGCGACAATCGCCCGCGCTATCCAAGGAGACCAAGGAGACGAAGCGACATGAGCAAGAACATCGGACGCATCGCCGTCGTCGGCGCCGGCGTGATCGGCGCGAGCTGGGCGGCTTTCTATCTGTCGAAGGGATTCGACGTCGTCGCGACCGATCCCGCGCCGGACGCCGACACGCGGCTGCGTGACGCGCTCGCCGCGTTTCTCGGCGACGCGGCGGCGGCGCTGACGCAGCGGCTCGCGTTCGACGCCGACCTGCCGCGCGCGCTCGACGGCGTCGATTTCGTGCAGGAGAGCGGCCCCGAGCGGCTCGACCTGAAGCGCGCGCTGTACCGCCGGATGGACGACGTGCTGCCCGCGCACGTGCTGATTGCCTCGAGCTCGTCGGGCCTCAAGATGTCCGACATCCAGACCGCGTGCACGAAGCATCCGGAGCGCTGCCTGATCGCGCATCCGTTCAATCCGCCGCACCTGATCCCGCTCGTCGAGCTGGTCGGCGGCGCGGCGACCGCCCCGGACGCGATCGCGCGCGCGAAGGCGTTCTACGACGCGCTCGGCAAGGAGACCATCGTCCTCAACAAGGAGATGCCCGGCCACGTCGCGAACCGGCTCGCGGCCGCGCTGTTCCGCGAGGTGTACCACCTCGTCGGCGAGGGTGTCGTCAGCGTCGCCGACGCGGACAAGGCGGTCGCATGGGGGCCCGGGCTGCGCTGGGGGCTGATGGGGCAGGCCCTGACCTATCACCTCGGCGGCGGCGCGGGCGGGATCGCGCACTTCCTCGAGCATCTGTCCGGCCCGATGACGAGCTGGTGGGACGATCTCGGCACGCCGTCGTTCGATCCGGACGTCGACCGCAAGCTGATCGACGAACTCCGGGCGATCCAGGGCGCGCGTTCGATGCAGGAACTCGCCGCCGAGCGCGACCGGCTGCTCGTCGAGCTGATCGACGCGCGGCGGCGCAGCTTCCTGCCCTGAGCGATTGCGGCGCGCGCGGCGCTACTGCTGCGACGCCGGCTGCTGCGCCTGCATTGCCCACGCGGGCCGCACCGCGTCGAGCCGGTCGCGGTTGCGCGCGCGGGTCGCGTCGCTCGGCGGATAGTCGGCGTCGGTGGTCGGCAGGTCGCCTTCGAGATAGGCCTGCTTCAGTTCGGCGAGGACTTCCGCGCGGGTCTTGCCCTGCGCGGGCGGCGTCGCATCGGTCTGGGCGAAGGCGGGAGACAGCAGCGCGGCGGCGGCGGCCGCGACGACGAATCGCATCACGTTCATGGGGCGCTCCGAAAGAGGGGACGGGACAATGGACTTGCGGCGCGGGGCCGCGCTGTCCGATGGGTCCCATTGTCGCGAGCGGGTGCTGCGCGGACGCTGACGCGTGCCGGGCAGGATTGTCAGCGGGCGGCGGGCGCGGGGCGGGCCGCCCGGCCGGGGCGTTGCGCCCCGCGTTACAGCCCGGCCGCGGCGGCGACCAGCGTCGCCTCCAGCGCGAGCGTCGAACGCGACGCGGCGGCGGGGCGGTCGATCACGTATTCGAGCTCGCCGAGCTCGGGCAGCCCCGCGTCGAGCCGCGCGAGCCCGGCCGGGATCACGTAGCCCGCGAACGCGCTGACGCCGAGCCCCGCGCTGGCGGCCGCGCGCAGCACCGCGACGCTGCTGCTGACCACCGCGATCCGGTACGGCCGGCCGATCGCGTCGAGCGTTTCGAGCACCCGGCGCCGCGACACGCTCGGCTCCGGATGCATGGCGAGCGGCAGCACGGCCTCGTGGCCGGTGATCCGCGAATCGGGGCCGGTGCACCAGTACAGCGGCTCGCTGCGGATCACGCGGCCGCGCCGGCTGCCGGCGATCCGCTTCGCGAACACCAGGTCGTGCCGGCCTTCGTCGAGCGCGTCGAACAGGTCGCCGGACAGCCCGGTCGCGATCGCCAGCTCGACTTCCGGGTTGCGCTGCACGAAGCTCGCGAGCGCGGCGGTCAGGTGGGCCGACGCGAAATCCTCCGACATCGCGAGCCGCACCTTGCCCGACAGCGGCGGCCCGCACACCGACGTGACGGCCTCGTCCATCAGCTCGAGGATGCGCACCGCGTAGCGGAACAGCGCGTCGCCGTGCTGCGACAGGCGCACGTTGCGGGTGTCGCGCTCGAACAGCGGCCGGTCGAGCAGTTCCTCGAGGCGGCGGATGTGCTGGCTGACGGTGGACTGCGACAGGCTCACGCGCTCGGACGCGGCGGTGAAGCTGCCGGACTGGGCGACGGCGACGAAGCTGCGCAGCAGCTCGGGCGGTAACGGACGCATTGCTAAACCCACTGAATCGGTTTCGACAACTTCATAAATGGCCGGATTGTGCGGCGCTAGTATCGGCTCACGCCCCGCGCCGGCGGCTGCTTCGGGCAGTCTACGGCATCCGGGCGCGGACCCGAAGCCGCATCATCCCATCGACCGCCCGAGAATGCGCTCGCACGACGAACCGCCGCGGGAGACACCTGGAAGGAGACGAGACTCATGATCATCTACGGAACCGCGCTGCTTGCGTTCTGCCATCTGGCCGGGCTGTTCCTCGGCGACCTGCTGGGCGCCGCGATCGGCGTGAAGACCAACGTCGGCGGCGTCGGCATCGCGATGCTGCTGCTGATCGGCCTGCGCCTTTACCTGCACCGCCGCGGCTGGCTGCCGAAGGAGACCGAGGCGGGCGTCGGCTTCTGGGGCGCGATGTACATCCCGGTCGTCGTCGCGATGGCCGCGAACCAGAACGTCGTGGCCGCGCTGAAGGGCGGGCCGGTCGCGCTGCTGGCCGCCGTCGGCGCGGTCGTGATCTGCGCGGGCTGCATCGCGGTGCTCGCGCGCACCGGCCGCGACGACACGGCGTTCGCCGTCGTCCCGCAATTCGACCAGCAATGACGGAGGCCGCGATGCTGCAGATGCTCGAAAAAACCGTTGCCCATAACGGCCTCGTCGCGTCGTTCGCGCTCGTCGGCCTGGTCATGTGGATCGCGTCGATCGCGTCGCGCAAGCTGACGTTCGGCCGCGTGCACGGCTCGGCGATCGCGATCCTGATCGGCCTTGCGCTCGCGTATGCCGGCGGTGCGTTCACCGGCGGCGAGAAGGGCATCGCCGACGTGCCGCTGTTCGCCGGCGTCGGCCTGATGGGCGGCGCGATGCTGCGCGATTTCGCGATCGTCGCGACCGCGTTCGAAGTGCAGCCGGCCGAGGCGAGGAAGGCCGGGCTGGTCGGCGTGCTGTCGCTGCTGCTCGGCACCGTGCTGCCGTTCATCGTCGGCGCGTGCGTCGCCTGCGCGTTCGGCTATACCGACGCGGTCAGCATGACGACGATCGGCGCGGGCGCCGTCACCTACATCGTCGGGCCGGTCACCGGCGCCGCGATCGGCGCGAGCTCGGACGTGATCGCGCTCAGCATCGCGACCGGGCTCGTGAAGGCGATCATCGTGATGGTCGGCACGCCGCTCGCGGCCGATTTCATGGGGCTGAAAACGCCGCGCTCCGCGATGATCTTCGGCGGCCTCGCGGGCACCGTGAGCGGCGTGAGCGCGGGCCTCGCCGCGACCGACCGCCGGCTCGTGCCCTACGGCGCGCTGGTCGCGACGTTCCACACCGGCGTCGGCTGCCTGCTCGGGCCGTCGGTGCTGTTCTTCGCGACGCGCGCGCTGGTCGGCGCGTAGGGCCCGGTCCCGCTAGTAACGGGTCCTAAGCCGCATCCATCGCGGCGGCCTCTGGGTCGCATTGGACATCATCATCAATCGGCGGCGGCGGCCGGCTTAGAATGCCGCTGAACCCTCGAAGCGGGAGAACTCTATGACGGGATGGAATCACGCGCGACGCGCGCGCGATGCACGCCTCGCGGCCGGCGCGCCCTTCGCGCAGGGCAAGCGGGTCGACGCGCGCGACGCCGTGGCATTGCTGGAAGCGGTCCTGCGGCCGGGCGACCGGGTCTGCCTCGAAGGCGACAACCAGAAGCAGGCCGATCTGCTCGCGACGGCGCTTGCCGACGTCGACAGCGCGAAGGTGCACGACCTGCACATGGTGCAGTCGGGCGTCGTGCTGCCCGAGCATCTCGACGTATTCGAGCGCGGCATCGCGAAGCGCCTCGACTTCGCGTATTCGGGCCCGCAGTCGCAGCGGATCGCGAAGCTGCTGTTCGGCGGCAAGATCGCGCTGGGCGCGGTGCACACCTATCTCGAACTGTTCGCGCGCTACTTCATCGACCTCACGCCGCAGGTCGCGCTGATCGCCGCGGTCAGCGCCGACGCCGACGGCAACCTGTACACGGGCCCGAACACCGAGGACACGCCGACCGTCGTCGAGGCCACGGCCTTCAAGGACGGCATCGTGATCGCGCAGGTCGACCGCATCGTCGACAAGGTGCCGCGCGTCGACATCCCGGGCGACCGCGTACATTTCGTCGTCGAGGCCGGGCGGCCGTTCTACGTCGAGCCGCTGTTCACGCGCGACCCGGCCGCGATCACCGAGACCCAGATCCTGACCGCGATGCTCGCGCTCAAGGGCATCTACCAGCCGTACGGCATCAAGCGCCTGAACCACGGGATCGGCTTCAACACCGCGGCGATCGAGCTGCTGCTGCCGACCTACGGCGAGAAGCTCGGGCTGAAGGGCAAGGTCGGCACGCACTGGGCGCTCAATCCGCACCCGACGCTGATCCCGGCGATCGAATCGGGCTGGGTCGAGCAGATCCACTGCTTCGGCTCCGAAGTCGGGATGGACGACTACATCCGCGCGCGCTCCGACGTGTGGTTCACGGGCCCCGACGGCTCGCTGCGCTCGAACCGCGCGTTCTGCCAGACGGCCGGCCTCTACGCGTGCGACATGTTCATCGGCTCGACGCTGCAGATCGACCTGTCCGGCCATTCGTCGACGGTCACGGCCGAGCGCATCGCCGGCTTCGGCGGCGCGCCGAACATGGGCAGCGACGCGCGCGGCCGGCGCCATCCGAGCGAGCCGTGGCTGAAGGCCGGCGCGGAAGCGGACCCCGACACGCCGGCGGCGCTCAGGCGCGGCCGCAAGCTCGTCGTGCAGATCGGCGAGACCTTCGGCGACAAGAACGTGCCGATGTTCGTCGAGAAGCTCGATGCGCTGAAGCTCGCCGACAAGCTGCAGCTCGATCTCGCGCCGATCATGGTGTACGGCGACGACGTCACGCACATCGTCACCGAGGAAGGGATCGCGAACCTGCTGATGTGCCGCGACCAGGACGAGCGCGAGCAGGCGATTCGCGGCGTCGCGGGCTATACGGAAGTCGGCCGCGGCCGCGACCGGAAGATGGTCGAGCGGCTGCGCGAGCGCGGCGTGATCCGGCGCCCGGAGGATCTCGGCATCGATCCGCTCGATGCGGACCGCCGCTGGCTCGCCGCGCGCTCGATCAAGGATCTCGTGCACTGGTCGGGCGGGCTGTACGCGCCGCCGGCGCGATTCCGCAACTGGTAAGGAAGAGGGCAATGGAACAGTTGAACTATCGCTTCACCGCGCGGGCGCGGGCAAAGGGCGAGCTGGCCACGGCGCTCGTCGGCGTGGTCGCGTCCGGCAATCTCGAAGTGCTGGTCGAACGGGCGCTGCCGGGCAACGCGTGCGAGATCGACATCCGCACCGCGGCGGTCGGCTTCGGCGCGGTCTGGCAGGCGGTGCTGGCCGATTTCGTCGAGCGGCGCGCGCCGGGCGGCCTGAAGCTGTCCGTCAACGACGGCGGCGCGCGGCCCGACATGGTGTCGCTGCGGCTCGCGCAGGCCGTGCGCGCGATCGAAGGGGAGGCCGCATGAACGACTCCCGCGACACGACCCACGACGCGCCGGCGTTCGTCGCGAACGCGTCGAGCTGGTACGAGGCGTCCGCGCGGCAGCGCATCGACGGCCTGCTCGACGCAGGCAGCTTTACCGAATTCCTCGGGCCGGCCGAGCGCGTGACGAGCCCGCACCTGCCGCTGTTCGACCTGCCGCAGCAGTTCGACGACGGGATGGTCGTCGGGCGCGGCTTGCTCGACGGCAAGCCGGTGCTGGTCGCCGCGCAGGAAGGCCGCTTCATGGGCGGCGCGTTCGGCGAGGTGCACGGCGCGAAGCTCACGGGCCTGCTGCGCGCCGCGCGCGAGCTGGCCGCGGCGCCGGTGCTGATCCTGTTCGACACCGGCGGCGTGCGGCTGCAGGAAGCGAACGCGGGCGAGCTCGCGATCGCCGAGATCATGCGCGCGCTGGTCGACGCGCGCGCGGCCGGCGTGCCGGTGATCGGGCTGATCGGCGGGCGCGCCGGCTGCTACGGCGGCGGCGGGCTGCTTGCCGCGTGCTGCTCGGGGCTCGCGGTGTCGGAGCAGGGCCGCATCAGCGTGTCCGGGCCGGAAGTGATCGAGACCAATCGCGGCGTCGAGGAATTCGACGCGAAGGACCGCGCGCTGATCTGGCGCACGATGGGCGGCAAGCACCGGCGGCTGATCGGCGGAGCGGACCGCTACGTCGCCGATACGCCCGACGCGTTCCGCGCGGCCGCGCTCGAGCTGATCGGCCGCGCGCCGGCGTTCGACGCGGCGATGCTGCGCGCGGAGCAGGCGCGGCTCGAAGCGCGGGTCGCGCGATTCGGCGCGTGCGCCGATGCGCTCGACGTGTGGCGCACGCTCGGCGCGAGCGCGCCGGAAGAAATTCCCGGCATGCCGGACGCCGCGTTCGCCGCGCTTGCCGATCAACTCCAGGAGTCCTCGCATGACGCTCGATGACGTTCTCGCGTCACTGTTTCCGCACGGTCACGCGATCGTGCGCGACGGCGGCCTGCTGTCCGGCCACGCGGAGCTGGCCGGCACGCGCGTCGACGTGATCGGCGTGGCCGATCGGCTGCCGTTCGGCATCGACGAGGCGCTGCGGCTCGCGTCGCACGTGCTCGCCACGCTCGAACGCGGCGGCGCGACGCCGATCCTCGTGCTGGTCGACAGCGACAGCCAGCGGATGAGCAAGCGCGACGAGCTGCTGGGCCTGAACGAAGGGCTGTCGCATCTCGCGAAGTGCCTGATGCATGCCGACCTCGCCGGGCACCGGACGATCGGCCTGCTGTACGGCCACACGGCGGCCGGCGCGTTCATCGCGACCGCGCTCGCGACGCGCGCGCTGCTCGCGGTACCGGGCGCCGATCCCGAAGTGATGGACCTGCCGTCGATGGCGCGCGTGACGAAGCTGTCGCTCGACGTGCTGAAGGAGAAGGCGCGTTCGACGCCGGTGTTCGCGCCGGGGCTCGACAACCTCGTGAAGATGGGCGCGGTCGACGCGGTGCTCGATCCGGCCCGCGGGCTCGACGCGCAGGTCGCCGAATGGCTCGACCGGCCGGCCGACCGGGTCGACCGGCGCGCCGCGCGCGGCCGTCCGGTCGCGGCGGACGTCGCGCAGCGCGTGGTTGAGGCCGCTCGTGCCGCGCAGTGACGCGCTGCTGCGGCGCCACGCCCTCGTCACGCTGACGGCGGCGGGGTGGGCGGCGCTGTTCGCGCGCGACGCGGCGCTCGCCGCCGACGCGCCCGTGTGCCGATGGGCGGGACGCGGCTGGCCGCTCGTCGTGCGTCGCGCGCTGCCCGGTGAAATCGATGGCAGCGGCGTGCCGCTCGGCATCCCGCTGCCGCCGTCGGCGGGCAAGCGGCGCATCGCGGTCAGCGTCGGCGCCGATGCGCTCGCGTCCGTCGGGGCGCCGCCGGCATTCGCCGCGGTGCTCGGCGCCGCGCCCGCCACGTGGCGGCAGCCGCTGCTCGACCTGGATGCGCTCGGCGCCCGCTGCGGCGTGCGGGGGCGCGTGTTCGGCAGCCTCGCATGGCAGGCGCTGACCGGCGAGCCTTACCTGACCGGCACGTCGGATCTCGACGTGTTGTTCCCGCTGCCGGGCGCCGCGCACGCCGCGACGCTGCTCGACGGACTCGCGGCGATCGACGCGCACGCGCCGATGCGCGTCGACGGCGAGCTGCTGCGCGACGACGGCGCGGGCGTCAACTGGCGCGAGCTGCATGCCGGCTTGCCGGACGTCGCGATCAAGACCGCCGACGGCGTCGCGCTCGGTCCGGCCGCCGGCTTCCTCGCCGGGAACGTGCAATGAGCGCCGCGGTGCTGCTGCGCGCGCTGCCGGCGGCGCAATCCGAAGCCGAGCGCATTGCGGCGCTCGCCGAGCGCAGCCTGCTGCTCGAGATCGACACCTATCCGAAGCCGGGGCTCGTCAGCCACGTCGATGCCGGCAGCCATGCGGACATGGACGCGTCGACGTTCGCGCGCAGCGCGCGGGCATTGCGGCCGTTTTTCGCGGAACTGGCCGACGCGGGTGCGCGCGATGCGGAGATGGCCGCGCTGCGCAAGATCGGCCTGCGCGCCGAGCACGCGATGCTCGCCGCGACGGGGGGGGTCAACACCCATCGCGGCGCGATCTTCGGGCTTGGGTTGCTGTGCGCGGCGGCGGGCCGTCGCGCGCGGCCGACCGCGGCGGCGCAGGGCCTGACGCTCGGCGCGTCGGTCGCGTGCCGCTGGGGCGCCGACATTGTCGGCGGGCCGCGGCTGCCCGGCAGCCATGGCGAACGCGCGAGCCGCCGCTATGGCGTCGGCGGCGCGCGCGGCGAAGCGGCCGGCGGATTCGACACCGTGTATCGCGTCGGATTGCCCGCGCTGCGCCGCGCGGCGCGCGACGTGCCGGGCGATCCGGAAGCGGCGCGCGTCGATGCGTGCTTCGCGCTGATCGCCGTGCTCGACGATACGAACCTGCTGCACCGGGGCGGGCAGGCGGGCCTCGCGTTCGCGCGGGCGACCGCGCGCGCGTTTGTCGCGCGCGGCGGCGTGCGTGCGCCCGGCTGGCGCAGCCGCGCGGTCGCCGCGCATCGCGCGTTCGTCGCGCGGCGGCTGAGTCCGGGCGGCGCGGCCGACCTGCTCGCGATGAGCGTGTTCGTCGACGCGCTGGAGCGGGACGAGGCGGCGCGATGACGCTCGCGATCCTGTGTTCCGGGCAAGGCGGCCAGCGCGCGGACATGTTCGACCTGACCGGCACCGGCGTCACGCAGCAGACCGACGCGCTGTTCGAGCATGCGGGGCGGCTGCTCGGCACCGATCCGCGCACGTGGGTGCGCGACGCCGCCCCGTTTGCGCTGCACGAAAACCGCGCGGCGCAGATCCTGTGCACGCTGCAGGCGCTCGCCGCCGCCGCGCTGCTCGCCGCCGCGTGGCCGCGCCGGCGCTGCGTCGCGGGCTACAGCGTCGGCGAACTGGCGTCGTGGAGCGTCGCGGGCCTGATCGATCCGCACGATGCGCTCGACCTCGCCGATGCGCGCGCCCGCGCGATGGACGCCGCGAGCAGCGGCGACGAGCGGATGGCGTTCGTGCGCGGCCTGCCGCGCACCCATCTCGCGCGCTTGTGCGCGGACCGCGGCGCGGCGATCGCGATCGCCAGCCCGGGCGACGCGTTCGTGATCGCCGGCCGGCGCGACGACGTCGAGGCGGCGGCCGCGGACGCGTCACGCGACGGCGCGCTGCGCGTGGCGCCGGTAGGCGTGCGCATCGCGTCGCATACGCCGCGGCTCGCGCCGGCGGTGCCGGCGTTTCGCGCGTCGCTGGCCGCGGTGCGCGTGCGGCGGCCGCTGCCGGGCGCGCGGCTGTTTGCGGGCATCGACGGCACGTCGGTGCTCGACGCCGCCGACGGGCTTGACAAGCTCGCGCGCCAGATCGCCGAGCCGGTCGAATGGGCGGCCTGTCTCGCCGCTTGCGTGGAGGCCGGCGCGACGGCCTTTCTCGAACTTGGCCCGGGCCGCGCGCTCGCCGAGATGGCGGCCAGCGCGTATCCGGCGCTGCCGGCGCGCAGCCTCGCCGATTTCCGCTCGATCGACGGCGCGACAAGCTGGCTCGCGCGTGTCGCGGCGGGCTGAGCGCGCACGCGCGCGCCCGTTGCCGGCGCGCCGTGTTGCGCCGGCGCAGCAGCGTCGCGGTGCGCGCTTGCCACGCGAATTGACGTCGCTACAATGTCGCCCGCCATGAGACCCGCCGCTTTCCTCTTCGCCGCGCTGTGCTGCGCGGCGACCGCCCACGCCACCCCGATTCCGTCCGACGCCGCGTCGGTCGGCGCGTATTTTTCGTATGACAACGCCGCGGCCGACGCGACCGTCGACCTGATCCGGCACGCGCAGCGCCGCGTGCTGCTGGCCGGCTACGCGTACGTGCCGCCTGCGGTGGCCGGTGCGCTGCACGACGCGCGCGGGCGCGGGGTCGAGGTGCGGGTTGTGCTGGTGCGCACGGCGCACGCCGGCAAGTACAGCGGCGCGGGCTACCTGAAGGGCGCGGGCATCGACGTCGCGATCGATGCGCGGCGCGACGCACCGGCGCCGCGGTTCGTGATCGTCGACGACAGCGTCGCGCTGACGACGCTGTCCGACAGTGCGCCGGCGCACGCCGAAACGGTGAACGTGTTCGAGCGCGCGCCCGAACTCGCGCAATCCTATGCGCAATCGTTCTGGCGCCTGTACCGGCGCGCTGGCGGGTTGTGACGCGCCGACGCCGTCGTCGCGCGTCATCCCGATCGGCACGCTTGAATTGGCGGTTCGCATGCACCATGCTCATTGACGTAACGTCGGCGTGATCGCAGCGCATGTGCGATCGGTCGCCGGCGAACGGAAGGGGCGGATCGTGATGGATCGTTTTCTCGATCGCGCCGATGCGGGCCGCCAGCTCGCCGACGCGTTGCACGAGTACGCGGGGCGCACCGACGTCGTGGTGCTCGCGTTGCCGCGCGGCGGCGTGCCGGTCGCGTTTCCGGTCGCCCGCGCGCTGGACGCGCCGCTCGACGTGCTGGTCGTGCGCAAGCTCGGCGTGCCGTACGACCCCGAGCTCGCGATGGGCGCGATCGCGACCGGCGGCGCGATCTATCTGCAGCGCTCGGTGATCGGGTCGATGGACGTGTCGGACGCGCAGCTCGCCGACGTGATCGCGCGCGAAACCGTCGAACTGCAGCGCCGCGAGGCGCTGTACCGCGGCGCGTGGCCGCCGGTGCCGGTCGAAGGGCGCACGGTGATCGTCGTCGACGACGGCATCGCGACCGGCGCATCGATGCGCGTCGCGCTGCAGGCGCTGCGCGAGCGCCGCCCGGCCCGCGTGGTGGCCGCGGCGCCGGTCGCGCCGGCCGGCGTGCAGCGCAAGTTCGACGATCTGGCCGACGCATTCGTCGTGGTGTCGCGTCCGCTGTCATTCTTCGGGATCAGCCAGTTCTACGCGCATTTCGAGCAGACGAGCGACGACGAGGTGCGCGTGCTGCTCGACGCGGCGCGCCGCGCGCCGGACGGCGGGGCGGCGCCGGCTTGATGCCGGCACAGTGCCGGCTCAGTGCCGCGTCGTGCGCGGCGTCTCGGCCTGCGCGAACACGGCCTGCAGCGCCGGATGCACGTCGTCGAGCCAGCGCGCGCCCGTGAACAGCCCGTAGTGGTCGCATCCGTCGACGTCGAGCCGATGCCGTTCGCCCGGCGCGAGACCGCGGCAGAGCGCATGTGCGGCATGCGTCTGCCCGGCGCCGGTGACCGCGTCGCGGGTGCCTTCGACCGTCAGCAGCGTCGTGGCGCGCAGCGCGGCCGGGTCGACGGGGACGTCGTGCACGCGCCAGGTGCGCTGCGCGAGGCACGCGCGCTGGAACACGATGTCGACGGTATCCAGAAAGTATTCGGCGGGCATGTCGAGCAGCGCGGTGTATTCGTGCAGCGCGCGCCGCGCGTCCGTCATCGCGCGCCCGTCCAGGCGCCATGCCGCTTGCGTGTAGCGGTCGAGCAGCGACAGGTAGCGGTGCGGGTAGACGATCGCGATCTCGGCCTGCTGCAGGTAGGTCGGAAACACGTGGCGGCCGTGCCCGGCGAACCCGGCGGGCACGACGTCGATCAGATGCCGGCGGCACCAGTCGAGCGAATGCGACGCGGCCGCGATGCCGAGCGTGCTCGGATGGTGCCGCGCGTCGAGCGGCCCGCCGACCAGCGTGACGCTTGCCGGCGGCGCGAGCCCGCGCTGTGCGCGCAGCGCGAGGGCGCCCAGCGCCGGGAACGTGGCCTGGCAGACGGCGACGACGTGCAGCGGCAGGCCGTCGCGCGCGAGCGTGTCGACGAAAGCGTCGAGCATCGCCACGTATTCGTCGAGGCCGAAGCGGCCCGCGGCGGGCGGCACGTCGCGCGCGTTGGCCCAGTCGGTAATGCAGACGTCGCCGTCGTCGAGCAGCGCCTCGACGGTCTCCCGCATCATCACGGCCGCATGGCCGGCGAGCGGCGCGCACAGCAGCACGGCGCGGGCGGCCTGCCGTTCGCGCGAAAAGCGGCGCAGGCTGCAGAACGGCGTGCGGGCGACGAGGCGCTCGGCGACGTCGCCCGATCCGATCGCGAATGGCGGCGGGTCGGCCGCCGGGCCGAGCAGGGGCTCGAACAGGTCGGCGTAGCACGACGACGCGGCGCGCGGCAGCGTCGCGGCCGGCCACGCGTCGAATGCGTCCCGGGTGGCCGCGCGCCAGGCGCGCAGCCATTGCCGCTGCTGTTCGAACAGGGCATACCACATGGCGGACCTTCCGGTGGCGATGGGCGAATCTGCATTATGGTCACTGTTCGCGCGCGGCGGGGGGCGCGTTTGTACCGGGTTCGCGCCGCGCGGCCATCGCAAGCCCGCTATTAGCGTAGACCCTAGGCGCATGCGCCGGACGCTGCTACAGTCGTCGGTCCCATTCCCTCAAGCGGAGTTTTTGCGATGAAGCTGATCGGCATGCTGGATTCCCCCTTCGTGCGGCGCGCCGCGATCTCGGCGAAGCTGCTCGACCTGCCGTTCGAACACCAGTCGGTGTCGGTGTTCCGGCAATTCGACACCTTCAAGGCGATCAACCCGGTCGTCAAGGCGCCGACGCTCGTCACCGACGACGGCGCGACGTTGATCGATTCGTCCCTGATCGTCGACTATTTCGATCACCTCGTCGCCCCGGAGCGGCGCCTGCTGCCCGAGGCGCCCGACGCGCGACTGCGCGCGCTCGTGCCGGTCGGCTTCGCGCTGGCGGCGGCCGAGAAGACGGTGCAGGTCGTCTACGAGCACGGCCTGCGGCCGGCCGACAAGCAGCACCAGCCGTGGCTCGACCGCGTGCTCGGCCAGCTCGAGGCGGCGTACGGCGAGCTGGAAAAGCAGGTCGCGGGCGTGGACGGCTGGCTCGGCGGCGCGCGCGTGATGCAGGCCGACGTGACGGTCGCGGTCGCGTGGCGCTTCACGCAGTTCATGGCGGCCGACTATCCGGCGCTCGCCCGCATCGATCCGGCCCGTTATCCGGCGCTCGCCGCGCATTCGGCGCGCGCGGAGGCGCTGCCGGCGTTCGTCGAGACGCCGCTCGCCTAGCGCACGCATCTGGTCGGGGGAGCATCGTTCCCCCGGCGCGCCGCTCGTCCGGCGATGGTCACGCCGATTGTTTACCGCAGCCGACAAGTGACTTCGTTTTCAGGCGATTTATCCGGACCTCGGCCGTCCCTAGAATTCACTCCATCGGATACCGCGTTGCCTGATGGAGCTGACGATGAAAGCCCTGATCGAATCGAGCCTGTACCACCCGTCCGTCGTGCTGCCGCTTGCCGCGCTGACGCAGTTGATGGTCGAGCGCGATTTCAATCTCTCGCAAGTTGGCCTGATCGTCGCTGCGCGCGGCGCGCAGGCGGCCGTGTCGCGCTCGCGCGCGCTGATCTTCTGCCGTCATGGCGACGCGCACGCATGAGCGCGGCGGCGCGGCAAGCATGAAAAAGCCCGGCCGGCGCAGAGCCGGTCGGGCGTTCGGGCCGGGCGACCGGCCGTTCGATCGGGCCCCGGCAATGCCGGGGCCCGTCGTTTTGGGCAACGCGCTCAGGCGCGCGCGGTGGCGGCCACGCGGTACAGGCCCGCGTCGTCTTCGTCGTCTTCGTCGTCGCGCAGCCGGCGCGCGAGCTGATGCGCTTCGCGGCGCGTCGCGACGGCCGGCGGCGAGCCCTTGAGCGGCTGGCGGGCGGTTTCGGCCAGCGCCAGCACCGACACGATGCCGATTACCGCAGCGCCCATCATGTAGTACGCGGGCATCATCAGGTTGCCGGTCGTGTCGACGAGCCACGCGGTCACGAGCGGCGTCGTGCCGCCGAACAGCGATACCGACACGTTGAAGCCGATCGCGAGCGCGCCGTAGCGGATTTCGGTCGGGAACAGCGCCGGCAGCGCCGACGGCATCACGCCGGTGAAGCATGACAGCAGCACGCCGAGCATCAGCAGGCCGCCGAACACGGCCGCCGTGGTGCCCGTGTGGATCAGCATCATCGACGGGATCGACAGCGCGAGCAGGCCGACGCAGCCGGCTAGCATCACGGGCCTGCGGCCAATCTTGTCGGACAGGCGGCCGGCGGCGAGCGTCATCGGCATCATCAGCACCATCACGATCAGCACCAGCACGAGGCTGTGCGACTCGTCGAAATGCAGCGTCGACGACATGAAGCTCGGCAGGTACGACAGCACCATGTAGTCGGTCACGTTGAAGATCAGCACGAGGCCGACGCACAGCAGCAGCGCGCGCCAGTTGGCGAGCAGCGTCTCGCGGAAGCGCGCCTTCGGCACGGCCTTGTCCTGCGCTTCGCGGGCCTCGGCCTGGCGCTTGAACGCGGGCGTTTCCTCGAGCTTCATCCGGATGTAGAGGCCGATCAGGCCGAGCGGGCCCGCGATCAGGAACGGCACGCGCCAGCCCCACGACAGCAGCGCTTCCTGCGACAGCGAGGCGGTGAGCAGCGCGACGACGCCCGCGCCCAGCACGTAGCCGATCAGCGTGCCGAACTCGAGGAAGCTGCCCATGAAGCCGCGGCGCTTGTCGGTCGAGAATTCGGCGATGAAGGTCGCGGCGCCGCCGTATTCGCCGCCGGTCGAGAAACCCTGCACGAGGCGGGCGACGAGCAGCAGCACGGGCGCCATGATGCCGATCGACGCGTAGCTCGGGATCAGGCCGATCGCGAACGTGCCGACGGCCATCATGATCATCGTCATCGCGAGCACGCGCTGGCGGCCGATGCGGTCGCCGAGCGGGCCGAACACCATGCCGCCGAGCGGGCGCACGAGGAACGCCGCGGCGAACGTGCCGAAGGTCGCGAGCAACTGCGCGGACGGGCTGCTGGACGGGAAGAACACCTTGCCGAGCGTGACGGCGATGTAGCTGTAGACGCCGAAGTCGAACCATTCCATCGCATTGCCGATGGCCATCGCGCTGACGGCGCGCTTGAGGAGGCTCTGGTCGACGACGGTAATGTCGTCGGCGGCGAGCGGGGCGTCGTCGGACGGCGGGGTGGAAGCAGCAGCGGTCGGGCTGACGTGTGTTGCGGTCAAGGTCATGCACTCCTTTGACTGCGCCGGACGCGGACGCCCGACACGGTTTGCCGGCGAGCGCGGTGTCGCACGCGGCGCGTCGGGGCAGGCCATTAAGCGCTTACTGCGAAAGGGGCTGCTTCGACGCGGGCCCGGCGGGCCGTCGCGACATGGCGCTCATGAAGAAGAAGCCGCGTGATGCGTGCGGCAGACGCCCCGCAGGGGCGGCGAAACGAGAAAAGCAGGCCCGACGGGCGCGCTTTCCTGTGGATGCAATTCCGAGCGAAACACCGGCCCGCATGATGCGGACGGACTTCTCTCAAAATCGAAATGATGGATATTGAATGTTGAAACAGGCAACATGATAGCACGATAACGGATGATCGTGCAAATTGCCGCGAAATGCCCGTGTGGCGGGGCTCGCTCGGGTATCATCGGCGGCGCGCGGCGGGGCCGCGCGAGCCCCGGCAGAAGGGCCGAAACGACGAGGATCCGGGATGTCCGAACTGATGAAAGTCGCGGTGCTGTTCGCCGCCACCGCGCTGGCTGAAATCGTCGGCTGCTACCTGCCGTGGCTCGTGCTGAAGGCGGGGCGGCCGGTGTGGCTGCTGGCGCCGGCGGCGGTGTCGCTCGCGCTGTTCGCATGGCTGCTGACGCTGCATCCGAGCGCGGCGGGGCGCACCTATGCGGCGTACGGCGGCGTGTATATCGCGGTTGCGCTCGCGTGGCTGCGCGCGGTCGACGGCGTTGCGCTGACTCGCTGGGACGCGGCCGGCGCGGCGCTCGCGCTGGCCGGGATGGCCGTCATCGCGCTGCAGCCGCGCGCGTGAGCGCGCGGCCGCGACGCGTTGGCGTCACGACGCTTCGCCGGTTGCCGGCGTCTGGCGCCACACGCAGGTGCCCTTGACGGACTTGTCGAGACTATCGAGCTGCGCCTGGTGCGCGGCGAGTTCGTCGTCGCTCGCGGCCAGCACCGGCAGGTCGAGCGACGCGAGCGACACGCGCTGGCCGTTCGCCGTGCCGCCGTCGGCCGAGTCGTCGTCGAGCATGTCGATGACGAGGCTGTCCTGGCCGCGCGTCATCGCGAGGTACACCTCGGCGAGCAGCTCCGAGTCGAGCAGTGCGCCGTGCAGCGTCCGGTGCGCGTTGCTGATGCCGAAGCGGTCGCACAGCGCGTCGAGCGAGTTGCGCTTGCCGGGGAACATCTGCTTGGCCTGCACGAGCGTGTCGATCACGCCGCCGCAATGCTCGGTGAACGGCGGCAGGTCGAGCCGCGCGAATTCGGCGTCGAGGAAGCCGAGGTCGAACGGCGCGTTGTGGATGATCAGCTCGGCATCCTTGACGAAGTCGCGGATCTGGTCGGCGACTTCCGCGAACTTCGGCTTGTCGCTGAGGAATTCGGTCGTGAGGCCGTGCACCGCCAGCGCGCCCGGATCGCTGTCGCGCTCGGGGTTCACGTAGAAGTGCAGGTTGTTGCCGGTGAGCCGCCGGTTCAGCAGCTCGACGCAGCCGATTTCGATGAGGCGGTCGCCCGTGCGGGGGTTCAGGCCGGTGGTTTCGGTATCGAGAATGATCTGGCGCATGTCGGAAAAATCAGCAGAAACGGGAGGGCGGTCAGGCCGCGAGCGATTCGACGCCGCGGTTCGCGAGCGCGTCCGCGCGCTCGTTCTCCGGGTGGCCGGCGTGGCCCTTGACCCAGCGCCATTCGACCTGGTGCTGAGCGACGAGCGCGTCGAGCCGCTTCCAGAGATCGGCGTTCTTCACGGGCGTCTTCGATGCGGTGATCCAGCCTTTCTTCTTCCAGCCGTGGATCCACTCGCTGATGCCTTTCTGCACGTATTGCGAATCGGTGTGCACGACCACGCGGCATTCGCGCTTCAGCGCTTCGAGCGCGGCGATCACGGCCATCAGCTCCATGCGGTTGTTGGTGGTGTTCGGCTCGCCGCCGAACATTTCCTTTTCGCGGTCGCCGTAGCGCAGCAGCGCGCCCCAGCCGCCGGGGCCGGGGTTGCCCTTGCAGGCGCCGTCGGTATAGATGTCGATGGTATCGGTAGTCATGACTGTTCTTGATGGGTGGTCGGGGAGGCCGCCGGCGTGAGGCCCGGCGCGAGCACGGGCTTTTTCACCTTGATCTGGCCGACGAGCCGCATGCCGCGCACGCGCTTGACGGCCGTCACCATGTAGACGGCGCCGAAGATCGGCCACCAGCGGTCGCCCGCGGCTTCCATGAAGCCGTAGCGGGCGAGCCATTGGTCGGAGGCGAGCGGCGGCCGGTAGCAGCCGAAGCGGCCGCGTTCGAGGTCGAAGCCGAGCAGCTTGATCCAGTCCTTCAGCCGGATGAACGCGATCTGGTCGCGCGCGGCCGGCACGAACGGCCGGTTCGCCATTTTGCCGAACGACTGCCGCATCCCCCACAGGCTGAGCGAATTGAAGCCGGTGATCACGAGCTGGCCTTCCGGCATCAGCACGCGTTCGGCCTCGCGCAGCAGGCGGTGCGGATCGGACGTGAACTCGAGCGTATGCGGCATCACGATCAGGTCGACGCTCTGCGACTCGAACGGCAGGTCGAGCAGGTCGCACCACGTGGTGCTGCGATCGGCCGGCGCATGGTCGGGCGCGTGCGCCTCGCGCGCCCACGGATACTGGTAGGGCGCGCTCGCGCCGCTCGCCGGATCGAGCACGAGGCCGCGATACGGCATGCGGTTCTCGCGCAGCGCGTCGAGCTGCGGCAGCCCGAGCTGCAGCGCGTGGAACCCGAACACGTCGGACACGACGCGGTCGAGCTGCGCCTGCTCCCAGCCCAGCACGTAGCGGCCGGGAGGCGAGTCGGTCCAGGCGGGCCAGTCTATAATTTGTCGATCAGACATAGCGATGATTGCGCGCCCATGAACGAGCTGGAATACATGCCGGTACCGGCATTCGAGGACAACTACATCTGGCTCGTGTCGGACGGCAGCGATGCGATCGCCGTCGATCCGGGCGAAGCCGCTCCGGTGCGCCGGGCTCTCTCCGAAAGAGGCTGGCGGTTGACCGCTATTTTACTCACCCACCACCATGCCGACCATGTCGGTGGTGTCACCGACCTGATCGATAGCCAGCCGGACGATGCGCCGCTTGCCGTTTACGGCCCGGCCGGCGAGGAAATCGGCGTCGTCACGCACCCGCTGCGCGGCGGCGACCGGGTGACGCTCGACGCGCCTGCGCTGGCGTTCGACGTGCTCGACGTGCCCGGCCATACGCGCGGCCACATCGCGTACTTCCAGACGGCCGGCCAAGGCGCCGCGGCGCCGCATGTGTTCTGCGGCGACACGCTGTTCTCGTGCGGCTGCGGCCGCCTGTTCGAGGGCACGCCCGCGCAGATGCTCGCGTCGCTCGACGCGCTTGCGTCGCTGCCGGGCGACACGCGCGTGCACTGCGCGCACGAGTACACGCTGTCGAACATCCGCTTCGCGCTCGCGTGCGAGCCGGGCAACGCGGCGCTCGCGGCGTGGCGCGACGAGGCGGCCGCCCGGTGCGCGCGGCGTGCCGACGCTGCCGACGACGATCGCGCACGAGCGCGCGGTGAATCCGTTCCTGCGCGCGGACAGCGCGGAGATTCACGCGACGCTCGAAGCGCAGCTGCATGAATCGGTGCCGGATCGCCTGACTGCGTTCAGGCTGCTGCGGGAGTGGAAAAACCGGTTCCGATGAAAGTTTTCCGGCGGATTCCAAAGCTCATCCGGAGTCTGTAAAATTTGCACCAAATATCGGATTTCGCTGAGTTTTCGGTGTTTTTATTGACGTGAAGCACGCACTTCCGTAGTATCGCCTGCAATTTTCAGCCGTCGGAAGCCGAGATTTTCATGCGACTTTTATTGAGCGCGATGCTGGTCCTGCTGCTCGCCGCGTGCGCGAGCCAGGGACCTGTCGCCAATTCCGCCGCCGATCCCGAGGCGGCGTCCAACTACCTTCGCAAGTCCGCCACCGCCAAGGAAACCGTCGACGTCGACAAGCAGTCGGTCGGCGATCTGACCAGCGCCGACTCCGATCTGTGGGCGCGCATCCGCCGCGGTTTCCAGATGCCCGACCTGCAGACCGACCTCGTCGACATGCAGACCACCTGGTATACGCAGCGCCCGGATTACGTGCAGCGCATGACCGAGCGTTCGCAGAAATACCTGTATCACATCGTCGAGGAGCTCGAGTCGCGCCACATGCCGACCGAGCTCGCGCTGCTGCCGTTCATCGAGTCGGCCTACAACCCGCAGGCGCTGTCGGTCGCGAAGGCGGCGGGCATGTGGCAGTTCATGCCGGGCACCGGCCGCACGTACAACCTGAAGCGGAACATGTGGCAGGACGAGCGGCGCGACGTGCTCGCGTCGACGAGCGCGGCGCTCGACTACCTGTCGCGCCTGCATGACATGTTCGGCGACTGGTATCTCGCGCTGGCCGCGTACAACTGGGGCGAGGGCAACGTGCAGCGCGCGATCGCGCGCAACCAGGCGGCCGGCCTGCCGACCGACTACCTGAGCCTGCGGATGCCGAACGAGACGCGCAACTACGTGCCGAAGCTGCAGGCGGTCAAGAACATCATCGCGAATCCGCGGCAGTACGGCCTCGCGCTGCCGGACATCCCGAACCACCCGTATTTCGTGACGGTCACGACGTCGCGCGACATCGACGTGACGGTCGCCGCGAAGCTCGCGAACCTGCCGCTCGACGAATTCAAGTCGCTCAACCCGTCGTTCGCGAAGCCGGTGATCCTCGGCGCGACCGAGCCGCAGATCCTGCTGCCGTTCGACAACGCGTCGGCGTTCGAGAAGAGCCTGAAGTCGTACGGCGGCCAGCTGTCGACGTGGACCACCTATACGGTCACCGAGCGCGCGCGTCCGGCGGCGATCGCCGAGAAGATCGGCGTCGACGCGGATACGCTGATGTCGGTGAACAAGATTCCCGCCGGCATGCGCCTGAAGCCGGGCTCGACGATTGTCGTGCCGCGCGGCGACGACGATGACGAGGACATCAGCGCGGACGTCGCGGAAAACGGCGTGCTGGCGATGGAGCCCGACGTGCCCGACACGCGCAAGATGCTGATCCGCGTGCGTCGCAAGCAGTCGATGGCGGCGATCGCGAGCCGCTACGGCGTGTCGGTCGGCCAGCTGAAGGCGTGGAACCGCACGCATCGCGATCTCGCGATGCCGGGCCAGGCGCTCGTGCTGCACGTGCCGGTCGGTCGTGCGGTGCCGGCGGAGCCGGGGCCCGAGAAGATCGCGACGTCGGTCGGTGGCGCGCACGTCGAGCGCGCGAGCCTGTCCACCGGCGGCAAGGCCGCGCGCGGCGCGAAGCGCGGCGCCGCGAAGCCGGCGGCGAAGGCGAAGGCCGCGCCGAAGGCGGCCGCGACCCACAAGGGCAAGAAGAAGTAAGCCGGTGCGCGGGCAGTCGCCCGCGCGGCCCGGATGCCGTATCATCCGACGAAACGCCGTCACCGAGGTGACGGCGTTTTCGTTTGTGCGCGGCGCGTGGCCGCGCAACATGAAAAGGGACAAAGGGAGTGGTCATGTCGTCGGTGCAGGTGAGGGTGCTCGGGCTGTTCGCGCTCGGGTATTTCGTGTCCTACGTGTTTCGGGGCGTCAATCTCGGCTTCGCGCCGTTCGTCACGCATGACCTCGGGCTGTCGGCCGCCGATCTCGGCCTGCTCACCAGTCTCTACTTCCTCGGCTTCGCCGGCGCGCAGATCCCGGCGGGCGTGCTGCTCGATCATTTCGGCTCGCGTCGCGTGGCGGCAGGCATGCTGCTGTTCGCGGCCGCGGGCGCTGCGGTGTTCGGCGCCGCGCACGGACTCGGCGCGATGATGATCGGCCGGCTGCTGATCGGAGTTGGTGTATCGGTGTGCCTCGGCGCGGCGTTCAAGGCGCTCGCCGAGCATTTTCCGATTGGCCGGCTGCCGCTGGTCAACGGGCTCGTGATGGCGGTCGGCGGGTTCGGCGGCGTGGTGGTCGGCTCGCCGCTCACCTGGCTGCTCGGCTGGACGAGCTGGCGCGCGGTGTGCGCCGGGCTCGCGGTGATGACGCTCGCGGTCGCGGCCGCGATCTGGCTCGGTGCGCCCAATCCGAAGCAAAACCGCCATCAGGGCGGGCTCGTCAGTCAGTTCAAGGGCACCTGGCACATTCTGTCGAGCCGCGCGTTCTGGAAGATCGGGTCGTTCTCGATCGTCACGCAGGGCGTGTTCTACGCGATGCAGTCGCTGTGGGTCGGGCCGTACTTGCGCGACGTCGCCGGGTTCGATGCGCAGCACGCTGCGCGCCTCGTGTCGGTGCTCGGCTTCGCGATGATGGCCGGCTGCGTCGGGTTCGGCGCCGCCGCGCGTGCGCTGGAGCGGCGCGGGGTGTCCGTCTATGCGTTCTGCGGCGTCGGCATGGCGCTGTTCGTCGCGACGCAGGTCGCGATCGTCATGCGCGCGCCGCTGCCGGCGGCGGTGCTGTGGGCCGCGTACGGGATGTTCGGCGGGGTCGGAATCCTGACCTACGCGGTGATGGCCGGCCATTTCCCGGCGCATCTGATCGGCCGCGCGAACACGACGCTGACGCTCGTGATCTTCGTGCTGATCTTCGCATTCCAGATCGGCGTCGGCGCGGTGCTGTCGCACTGGCCGGCGGTTGACGGCCACTATCCGGCCGCCGCGCACCTCGCCGCGTGGAGCGTGCTGCTCGTGCTGCAGATCGCGAGCGCGGTCTGGTACGTGTGGCCCGCGCAGATGGTCGCCTCTGGTCAAGCGAGCCGATAGAGGGGTACGCTGGAGCGTGGCGCGGTTCCGGAAACGGGGCCGCAGCGCGCGCGACGGGCGCAGGAAGGCCCGCGCAATTGAAAAAGAAGAAAAAGGGCGCGTGAGCGATCCGCCGGGCCGCGTTGCTGATTGCCGGGCCCGGAAGGGGGTGTCAACGCGTTATCAATGCCAGGGAATCGGGGGGGCGCGGCATTGAAAACAGGACGATTTTCACGCTATAATTTGAAAGTTTGTGCTGATCAACCTCGCACCCTAGCGCCTACCTCACTCATCCCGTTCATCCGCTGCACGCCGCCTGTCGGGCGATGCCGCGAAACCTCGCACGCTGCGCGCCGGTTTCGCGACTCGACACCGCCGGGTGCGTGACGCAAGCCGACGCGCGCGTCCACGCAGCGCGACGCTTGCGCGGCAGGGTAGACAGGTCGGCAGCAGGGTGTTCCCCAAGGAGCCTCCCGTGTTGCCGTCTTTTTCTCCCGCTTTGCTTGCACTCGCCGACGGCACGGTCTTTCGTGGTTATTCGATCGGTGCCGCTGGCCACACGATCGGCGAAGTCGTGTTCAACACCGCGATCACCGGCTATCAGGAAATCCTGACTGATCCGAGCTACGCGCGTCAGATCGTTACGCTCACCTATCCGCATATCGGCAACGTCGGCGTGAACGCCGAGGACGTCGAGGCGACGAAAGTCCATGCCGCCGGCCTGATCGTGCGCGACCTGCCCGATCTCGCGTCGAACTTCCGCATGGACCGCACGCTCGGCGACTACCTGCGCGACGAAGGCGTCGTCGCGATCGCCGGCATCGATACCCGCAAGCTGACCCGCATCCTGCGCGACAAGGGCGCGCAGAACGGCTGCATCCTCGCCGGCTCGACCGACGAGGCGAAGGCGATCGAGCTCGCGCGCTCGTTCCCGGGCCTCGCCGGCATGGATCTCGCGAAGGTCGTGTCGACCGCCAAGCCGTTCGAATGGAAGCAGACCGAATGGAAGCTCGGCAGCGGCTACGGGATGCAGGAAGCGCCGAAGTACCGCGTCGTCGCGTACGACTTCGGCGTCAAGTACAACATCCTGCGCATGCTCGCGGAGCGCGGCTGCCACGTGACGGTGCTGCCGGCGCAGGCGAGCGCGGCGGAAGCGCTCGCGCTGAATCCGGACGGCATCTTCCTGTCGAACGGCCCCGGCGATCCGGAGCCGTGCGACTACGCGATCGCGGCCACGAAGGAATTCATCGAGCGCGGCGTGCCGACCTTCGGCATCTGCCTCGGCCACCAGATCATGGGCCTCGCGGTCGGCGCGAAGACGCTCAAGATGAAGACGGGCCACCACGGCGCGAACCACCCGGTCAAGGATCTGGCCGACGGCCGCGTGGTGATCACGTCGCAGAACCACGGGTTCGCGGTCGACGCCGATTCGCTGCCGGCCAACGCGCGCGCGACGCACGTGTCGCTGTTCGACGGCACGCTGCAGGGCTTCGAGCTGACCGACAAGCCGGCGTTCTGCTTCCAGGGTCACCCGGAAGCGTCGCCGGGCCCGCACGACATCGGCTATCTGTTCGACCGCTTCACCGCGCTGATGGACGCGGCGAAGCAGCACGGCGCTTAACTTGCCCAGGAGCGGGAGGCTCGCATCATGTTCGGTCATGCACTCGGCATCACGGATCTCTGGACCTACGTCATCGGCGTGGTCTTCATCGTCCTGTTGCCGGGGCCGAACTCGATGTACGTGCTGTCGCTCGCGGCGCAGCGCGGCGTGAAGGCCGGCTATCGCGCGGCCTGCGGCGTGTTCCTCGGCGACGCGGTGCTGATGGTGCTGTCCGCGGCGGGCGTCGCGTCGCTGCTGAAGGCGAATCCGCTGCTGTTCTCGGTCGTCAAGTACGGCGGCGCCGCGTATCTGCTCTACATCGGCGCCGGGATGCTGCGCGGCGCGTGGCGCAAGCTGCGCGCGCCGGCCGGTGCGGTGGCCGACGCGCCGCGCGCGGTCGACGGCGACAAGCCATTCCGCAAGGCGTTGCTCGTGAGCCTCCTGAACCCGAAGGCGATCCTGTTCTTCATCTCGTTTTTCATCCAGTTCGTCGATCCGGCGTTCCCGCATCCCGCGCTGCCGTTCGTCGTGCTCGGGGCGATCGCGCAGTGCGCGAGCTTGCTGTACCTGAGCACGCTGATCTTCGCTGGCGCGCGGCTCGCCGCGCATTTCCGCCGCCGCCGGCGGCTCGCGGCGGGTGCGGCGAGCGGCGTGGGCGGGCTGTTCATCGGCTTCTCGGTGAAGCTTGCGCTCGCCACCATGGGCTGAGCGCAGCCGGCCGCCCCACGACAACGATTACTTATTGAATTTTCAAGCCATGCCAAAACGCACAGACATCAACAGCATCCTCATCATCGGCGCCGGCCCGATCATCATCGGCCAGGCGTGCGAGTTCGACTACTCGGGCGCGCAGGCATGCAAGGCGTTGCGTGAGGAGGGCTACAAGGTCATCCTCGTCAACAGCAACCCGGCGACGATCATGACCGACCCGAACACGGCCGACGTGACCTACATCGAGCCGATCACGTGGGAAGTCGTCGCGCGCATCATCGAGAAGGAGCGCCCGGACGCGATCCTGCCGACGATGGGCGGCCAGACCGCGCTGAACTGCGCGCTCGACCTGCATCACCACGGCGTGCTCGAGAAGTTCGGCGTCGAGCTGATCGGCGCGTCGCCGGAAGCGATCGACAAGGCGGAAGACCGCCAGAAGTTCAAGGACGCGATGACCAAGATCGGTCTCGGCTCCGCGAAGTCGGGTGTCGCGCACTCGATGGAAGAGGCGACCCAGGTGCAAGCCGAGATCATGGCGGCCACCGGCGGCAGCGGCTACCCGGTCGTGATCCGTCCGTCGTTCACGCTCGGCGGCTCGGGCGGCGGCATCGCGTACAACCGCGAAGAGTTCGAAGAGATTTGCCGACGCGGCCTCGACCTGTCGCCGACGCGCGAGCTGCTGATCGAAGAGTCGCTGCTCGGCTGGAAGGAATACGAGATGGAAGTCGTGCGCGACCGCGCCGACAACTGCATCATCGTCTGCTCGATCGAGAACCTCGACCCGATGGGCGTGCACACCGGCGACTCGATCACGGTCGCGCCGGCGCAGACGCTCACCGACAAGGAATACCAGATCCTGCGTAACGCATCGCTCGCGGTGCTGCGCGAGATCGGCGTCGACACCGGCGGCTCGAACGTGCAGTTCTCGATCAACCCGAAGGACGGCCGCATGGTCGTCATCGAGATGAACCCGCGCGTGTCGCGTTCGTCGGCGCTCGCGTCGAAGGCGACCGGCTTCCCGATCGCGAAGGTCGCGGCGAAGCTGGCCGTCGGCTACACGCTCGACGAGCTGAAGAACGAGATCACCGGCGGCCAGACCCCGGCGTCGTTCGAGCCGACGATCGACTACGTCGTCACGAAGATCCCGCGCTTCGCGTTCGAGAAGTTCCGCGAAGCGGATTCGCGCCTGACGACGCAGATGAAGTCGGTCGGCGAAGTGATGGCGATCGGCCGCACGTTCCAGGAGTCGTTCCAGAAGGCGCTGCGCGGCCTCGAAGTCGGCGTCGACGGTCTCGACGAGAAGTCGACCGACCGCGACGAGATCGCGATCGAGATCCACGAGCCGGGCCCGGACCGCATCTGGTATGTCGGCGACGCGTTCCGCATCGGCATGACGGCCGAGGAGATCTTCGCGGAAACCGCGATCGACCCGTGGTTCCTCGCGCAGATCGAGCAGATCGTCCTGAAGGAAAAGGCGCTCGCGGGCCGCACGGTCGCGTCGCTGTCGTTCGACGAGCTGCGCTACCTGAAGCAGAGCGGCTTCTCCGACCGCCGTCTCGCGAAGCTGCTCGGCGCGACGCCGGCCGACGTGCGTGCGCGCCGTCTCGAGCTGAACGTGCGCCCGGTCTACAAGCGGGTCGACACCTGCGCGGCCGAGTTCGCGACGAAGACGGCCTACATGTACTCGACCTACGAGGAAGAGTGCGAGGCGCAGCCGACGAACAACAAGAAGATCATGGTGCTGGGCGGCGGCCCGAACCGGATCGGCCAGGGCATCGAGTTCGACTACTGCTGCGTGCACGCGGCGCTCGCGATGCGCGAGGACGGCTACGAGACCATCATGGTCAACTGCAACCCGGAAACGGTGTCGACCGACTATGACACGTCCGACCGCCTGTACTTCGAGCCGCTGACGCTCGAGGACGTGCTCGAGATCGTCGACAAGGAAAAGCCGGTCGGCGTGATCGTCCAGTACGGCGGCCAGACGCCGCTGAAGCTCGCGCTCGATCTCGAGGCGCATGGCGTGCCGATCATCGGCACGTCGCCGGACATGATCGACGCGGCAGAAGACCGCGAACGCTTCCAGAAGCTGCTGCAGGACCTCGGCCTGCGCCAGCCGCCGAACCGTACCGCGCGCGCCGAAGACGAAGCGCTCGCGCTGGCCGCCGAGATCGGCTACCCGCTCGTCGTGCGTCCGTCGTACGTGCTGGGCGGCCGCGCGATGGAAATCGTCCACGAGCCGCGCGACCTCGAGCGCTACATGCGCGAGGCCGTGAAGGTGTCGAACGATTCGCCGGTGCTGCTCGACCGCTTCCTGAACGACGCGATCGAATGCGACGTCGACTGCATCTGCGACGGCGAAGCCGTGTTCATCGGCGGCGTGATGGAGCACATCGAGCAGGCGGGCGTCCACTCGGGCGACTCGGCATGCTCGCTGCCGCCGTATTCGCTGTCGAAGGAAACCGTCGCCGAGCTGAAGCGCCAGACGGCCGCGATGGCGAAGGCGCTGAACGTGGTCGGCCTGATGAACGTGCAGTTCGCGATCCAGCAGGTGCCGCAAGCCGGCGGCTCGAAGGAAGACATCATCTACGTGCTGGAAGTGAACCCGCGCGCATCGCGCACGGTGCCGTACGTGTCGAAGGCGACGAGCCTGCCGCTCGCGAAGATCGCCGCGCGCGCGATGGTCGGCCAGAAGCTCGCGCAGCAGGGCGTGACGAAGGAAGTCGAGCCGCCGTACTTCAGCGTGAAGGAAGCGGTGTTCCCGTTCGTGAAGTTCCCGAGCGTCGACCCGGTGCTCGGGCCGGAAATGCGTTCGACCGGTGAAGTGATGGGCGTCGGCCAGACGTTCGGCGAGGCGCTGTTCAAGTCGCAGCTTGCGGCAGGTTCGCGCCTGCCGGAGTCGGGCACGGTGCTGCTGACCGTGATGGACGCCGACAAGCCGAAGGCGGTCGAAGTCGCGCGCATGCTGCACGACCTCGGCTACCCGATCGTCGCGACGAAGGGGACGGCAGCCGCGATCGAGGCGGCCGGCGTGCCGGTGAAGGTCGTCAACAAGGTGAAGGACGGCCGTCCGCACATCGTCGACATGATCAAGAACGGCGAAATCGCGCTCGTCTTCACGACGGTCGACGAGACCCGCCAGGCGATTGCCGACTCGCGCTCGATCCGGATGAGCGCGCAGGCGCACAAGGTCACGTACTACACGACGATGTCGGGCGCGCGCGCGGCCGTCGAAGGCCTGCGCTATCTGAAGAACCTGGAAGTCTATGATTTACAAGGTCTTCACGCTCGCCTAAACTAAGCGGTCAGTTACCTGTCGAAGCAACACGTGCCGCGATTAAGCGGCGTTCCCGGTGTATCGGGAATGCGCTTAATCGCGGTGATTTTTTTTATAGCCGTTTTATTGATTGAGCCGTTTATGAGCACCATTCCGTTGACAAAGCGTGGCGCAGACCAACTGCGCGATGAATTGCAGCGCCTCAAGTCCGTCGAGCGGCCGGCCGTGATCAATGCGATTGCGGAGGCGCGCGCGCAGGGCGACCTGTCCGAAAACGCCGAATACGACGCAGCCAAGGAAAAGCAGGGCTTCATCGAGGGCCGCATCGCGGAAATCGAATCGAAGCTGTCGGCCGCTCAGATCATCGATCCGTCCTCGCTGGATGCCGACGGCCGCGTGGTGTTCGCGGCAACGGTCGAGCTCGAGGATCTCGAATCGGGCGACACCGTCAAGTACCAGATCGTCGGCGACGACGAAGCGGACCTCGATCATGGCCTGATCTCGGTCAGCTCGCCGATCGCGCGCGCGCTGATCGGCAAGTCCGAAGGCGACGTCGCGGCCGTGCAGGCGCCGAGCGGCGTGCGCGAGTACGAAATCATTTCGGTCAGCTACATCTGACGCGGAGCGACACGATGCCGCATCGCGTGTTCCGTCTGCTGTCGGCCGTCTGGGTCGGCAGCCTGCTGACGATCGGGTATGCGGTCGCGCCCGTGTTGTTTCGCTCGCTGGAGCGGATGACGGCCGGCTCGGTTGCCGCCCAGCTGTTCCGCATCGAGGCGGTCCTCGGTGTGGTGTGCGGCGTGCTGCTGCTCGTGCTGTCGAACCAGCAGGTGCGGCGCGGCAACGACGAATACCGCCGCGTGCGCTGGATTCTCGCGGCGATGGTCGGCTGCGTGCTGATCGGGTATTTCGCGCTGCAGCCGTTCATGAACGCGCTGCGCGTGGCCGCGATGGACGCGGGCACCGATATCGCGAGCTCGCCGTATGCGAGCCGGTTCGGGATGCTGCACGGCGTCTCGAGCCTGTTCTACCTGGTCGAGAGCGTGCTCGGGCTGATGCTGATCTGGCGGTTGCCGGCGCGCGACGCGTAAGCGCCGCGGGCCGGGCGCCCGGCGGGCTTACTTGTCCTGGAACGGCCGCTTGGTGCTCGCCTGACGCTTTTTCGCGCGCTTGACGGAGCCGCCGGCGGTCACGCGCTCGTTGCCGCGCACCGTGACCTTCACCGGCCTCGGACGGCGCACCGGGCTCGCGTTCGGCGACACCTTGACGACCTTCACGGTACGCGGCGCGCGGCCTTTCTTGTCGGCGGCGGCTTCGGCCGCGCTCGGCAGGGCGCCGCTGCGGCGGCCGCGAGCCGGCGCCGGCGCGGCTTCCTCGGGCCTCCAGATCACGAGCAGCTTGCCGATATGCTGGATCGGCGCAGCGTTCAGCCGGTCGCAGATTTCGTCGTAGATCGCGATGCGTTCGTCGCGCTCGTCGCCGAACACGCGGATCTTGATCAGCTGGTGCGCGTCAAGGTGCACCTTGATTTCCTTCAGGACCGCGTCGGTGAGCCCCTCGGCGCCGATCAGCACGACGGGCTTGAGCGCATGGGCTTCGGAGCGCAGCGCGGAGCGCTCGGCGGGAGAAAGCGAAAGGGCTGGCATGGAATGTCGAATTCAAAAATAAGGGCGCGCAACACCGGCATCTGCCGTGTGAGCCGCGCGCCGAAACCACGTAAAATCGCGGCTTGGGCCTGATGGAGGCCGCAGCCGCGCGAAGAAGACGCGTATTATCCGCCAAAAGCGCGGCTTCACGAAGCAAATGGCAGTAATCTCTCTCTCGAATGGCAAAGAACCGCTTTAACCAGCACTGGCTGCACGACCACATCAACGACCCGTACGTCAAAATGGCGCAGCGGGAGGGCTATCGCGCGCGCGCCGCTTACAAGCTGAAGGAAATCGACGAACAGGACAAGCTGATTCGTCCCGGCCAGGTGATCGTCGATCTCGGCGCGGCGCCCGGCAGCTGGAGCCAGTACGCGCGCAACAAGCTCGCGCAGGGCAAGAAACGCGACGCGGCGCGCGAAGGCGGGATCGACGGCACGATCGTCGCGCTCGACATGCTGCCGATGGAGCCGATCGCCGACGTGCACTTCATCCAGGGCGACTTTCGCGAGGACGAGGTGCTGCATCAACTGGAGGCCGTCCTCGAAGGCCGGCCGGTGGACCTTGTAATTTCCGACATGGCCCCCAACCTTTCGGGGGTCGCCTCCGCGGATGCGGCGCGCATCGAGCACGTGTGCGATCTCGCGCTCGAATTCTCGCAGAATCATCTGAAGCCGGATGGCGCGTTGCTGGTGAAATGCTTCCACGGCAGCGGCTACAGCCAGATTGTCGAGAAATTCAAACAGCAGTTTAAGATTGTCGCGCCGCGCAAGCCCAAGGCGTCCCGCGACAAATCGTCCGAAACGTTCATCTTGGGGCGGCACCTGAAGCATCCGCGCTGACGCGGAGCCGGGGGCCGCAAACGGGCTCCGGCCCTTGCCAGGCAAGCCGTTCGCTATCGCGACGGTTGTCAATGCTTATGGCAGGGGTGGTCGGACTGGATTAGAATGCCTGAGGGGCGCCGCAAGGAAAATGTAGGCGCTCGTCTACGAGTGAAGGAGTGGTGCTTTGAACAACAATATGTTTTCGAAGGCAGCAGTGTGGCTGGTGATCGCACTGGTGCTGTTTACGGTGTTCAAGCAGTTCGACAAGCCCCGCGTCCAGGAAGGCGTGTCCTATTCGCAGTTCATGGACGACGCCAAGAACGGCAAGGTCAAGACTGTCGTCGTGCAGGGGCGCAACCTCACCGTCACTCCGGCTGATGGCCAGAAATACCAGATCGTGTCGCCCGGCGACATCTGGATGGTCGGCGACCTGATGAAGTATGGCGTGCAGGTCAGCGGCAAGGCAGACGACGAGCCGAACGCGCTGATGTCCGCGCTGTACTACCTCGGGCCGACGATCCTGATCATCGGTTTCTGGTTCTACATGATGCGGCAGATGCAAGGCGGCGGCAAAGGCGGTGCGTTCTCGTTCGGCAAATCGCGTGCGCGGCTGATCGACGAGAACAACAACGCGGTCAACTTCTCCGATGTCGCGGGCTGCGACGAAGCGAAGGAGGAAGTGTCCGAACTCGTCGATTTCCTGCGCGATCCTCAGAAATTCCAGAAGCTTGGCGGCCGCATTCCGCGCGGCGTGCTGCTGGTCGGCCCTCCGGGCACCGGCAAGACGCTGCTCGCCCGCGCGATCGCCGGTGAAGCGAAGGTGCCGTTCTTCAGCATCTCGGGCTCCGACTTCGTCGAAATGTTCGTCGGCGTCGGCGCGGCCCGCGTGCGCGACATGTTCGAGCAGGCGAAGAAGCATGCGCCGTGCATCGTGTTCATCGACGAAATCGACGCGGTCGGCCGTCATCGCGGCGCCGGCATGGGCGGCGGCAACGACGAGCGCGAGCAGACGCTGAACCAGATGCTCGTCGAGATGGACGGCTTCGAAGCGAATTCGGGCGTGATCGTGATCGCCGCGACCAACCGTTCCGACGTGCTCGACAAGGCGCTGCTGCGTCCGGGTCGTTTCGACCGCCAGGTCTATGTCGGCCTGCCGGACATCCGCGGCCGCGAGCAGATCATGCGTGTCCACCTGCGCAAGGTGCCGATCGCGAACGACGTCGATGCGGCAGTGATCGCGCGCGGCACGCCGGGCTTCTCGGGCGCCGATCTCGCGAACCTCGTCAACGAGGCAGCGCTGTTCGCCGCGCGTCGCGGCAAGCGCATCGTCGAGATGCAGGACTTCGAGGACGCGAAGGACAAGATCTTCATGGGTCCGGAGCGCAAGTCCGCGGTGATCCGCGAGGAAGCGAAGCGCGCGACCGCGTACCACGAGTCGGGCCACGCGGTGATCGCGAAGCTGCTGCCGAAGGCCGATCCGGTGCACAAGGTCACGATCATTCCGCGCGGCCGTGCGCTGGGCGTCACGTGGCAGCTGCCGGAGCACGACAACGAGACGTATTCGAAGGATTACCTGATGGATCGCCTGGCGATCCTGTTCGGTGGTCGTGTCGCCGAGGAGTTGTTCATGAACCTCGTCAGCACCGGCGCGTCGGACGACTTCAACAAGGCGACGCAGACGGCGCGCGCGATGGTGGCCCGATTCGGGATGACCGACGCGCTCGGCCCGATGGTCTATGTCGACGACGAGAACGAGGCAAGTCCGTTCGGCCGCGGCTTCACGCGGACGATTTCGGAAGCGACGCAGCAGAAGGTCGATGCGGAAATCCGCCGCGTGCTGGATGACCAGTACAGCCTCGCTCGCCGCCTGCTGGATGAAAACCGCGACAAGGTCGAGGCGATGACCGCCGCGCTGATGGAGTGGGAGACGATCGACGCCGATCAGATCAACGACATCATGGAAGGCCGTCCGCCGCGCTCGCCGAAGAGCTCGCCGACCGTCGGCGGTGATGCATCGTCGGGCGGCACCGGCGCCGAGGTCAAGCCGGGCAACGCGCCGGCGCCTGCGTCGCCGGCGTAATTTCCGCTGTCGTACCGTTCACGGGCTGGTGTGGCTTTCACACCGGCCCGTTTTGCATTCATCCCACGCTTGTTGCTCGTGTCCGATCCCGTCTCCCCGTCATTCATTCCGGCGCCGCTCCAGTGCGGCCGCTTCACGCTGACGTTCGAACGCCCGCTCGTGATGGGCATCCTCAACGCGACGCCCGACTCGTTCTCCGACGGCGGCCGCTTCCTCGCCCATGACGATGCGCTGCGCCAGGCCGAGCAGATGCTCGCCGAGGGCGCCGACATCCTCGACATCGGCGGTGAATCGACCCGCCCGGGCGCGCCGCCGGTGCCGCTCGACGAGGAGCTCGCGCGCGTGATTCCGCTGGTCGAGGCGTTGCGCCCCCTGAACGTGCCGCTGTCGATCGATACTTACAAGCCGGCCGTGATGCGCGCGGCGCTGGCCGCCGGCGCGGACCTGATCAACGATATCTGGGGCTTTCGCCAGGCCGGCGCGATCGACGCCGTGCGCGACGGCAACTGCGGCCTGTGCGCGATGCACATGCTCGGCGAGCCGCAGACGATGCAGGTGCACGAGCCCGACTATCGAGACGTGGTCGCCGACGTGCGCGATTTCCTCGCCGAGCGTGCACGAGCATTGATGGACGCCGGCGTCGCGGCGGAACGCATCTGCGTCGACCCCGGTTTCGGGTTCGGCAAGGCGGTGATCGAACACAACTATGCGCTGCTTGCCGCGCTGCCCGACACGACGCCCGCGCGGCCCGACGGCCGGCCTTACCCGATTCTCGCGGGGATGTCGCGCAAGTCGATGCTCGGCGCGGTGATCGGCGGCAAGCCGCCGATCGAGCGCGTCGCGGCGAGCGTCGCGGCCGCGCTGTGCGCGGTGGAGCGGGGCGCCGCGATCGTGCGGGTGCACGACGTCGCGGAAACGGTCGACGCGCTGAAGATCTGGAGTGCCGTGCGCGGGGCCGCACGGCATCGATAAGTCAAAACGGGAGGAACATTCATTATGGGACGTCGATACTTCGGTACGGACGGCATCCGCGGCACCGTCGGCGAAGCGCCGATCACGCCCGATTTCGTATTGCGGCTCGGCTACGCGGCGGGCAAGGTGCTGGCCGGCTCGGCTGACGTTGCGGCGGGCGCGCGCCCGACCGTGCTGATCGGCAAGGACACGCGCGTATCGGGCTACATGCTCGAGGCGGCGCTGGAGGCGGGCTTTTCAGCGGCCGGCGTCGACGTGATGCTGGCCGGCCCGATGCCGACGCCGGGCGTCGCGTACCTGACGCGCGCGCTGCGCCTGTCGGCGGGCGTCGTGATCAGCGCGTCGCACAATCCGTATCACGACAACGGCATCAAGTTCTTTTCCGCGGACGGCAACAAGCTGCCCGACGAAACCGAGGCCGCGATCGAGGCGTGGCTCGGCAAGCCGCTCGAGTGCGCGCCGTCGGACGGGCTCGGCAAGGCGCGCCGCCTAGACGATGCGGCCGGCCGCTACATCGAGTTCTGCAAGAGCACGTTCCCCGCGGCGTTCGACCTGCGCGGGATGAAGCTCGTCGTCGACTGCGCGCACGGCGCCGCGTACCAGGTTGCGCCGCACGTGTTCCACGAACTGGGCGCGGACGTGATCCCGATCGGCGTCGCGCCGAACGGCTTCAACATCAACGACGGCGTCGGCGCGACCGCGCCCGATGCGCTGGTGCGCGCGGTGCGGGCGAATCACGCGGACCTCGGCATCGCGCTCGACGGCGACGCGGACCGCCTGCAGGTCGTCGACGCAACCGGGCGGCTGTTCAACGGCGACGAGCTGCTGTACGTGCTGGTCAAGGACAGGATCGCAACTAACGGTCGAGTCGAAGGGGCGGTGGGAACGCTGATGACGAATCTCGCCGTCGAAGTCGCGCTGCAACGCGAGGGCGTGCAGTTCGTGCGTGCGGCGGTCGGCGACCGCTACGTGCTCGAGCAGCTGCGCGAGCATGGCTGGCAGCTCGGCGCGGAAGGGTCGGGCCACATCCTGTCGCTCGACCGGCATACGACCGGCGACGGCATCGTGTCGGCGCTGCTGGTGCTCGCGGCGCTGAAGCGCAGCGGCCGCACGCTCGCGCAGATGCTCGACGGCGTCACGCTGTTCCCGCAGAAGCTGATCAACGTGCGGATGAAGCCCGGCGCGGACTGGAAGGGCAATGCGTCGATCCGGGCCGCGATCGACGGCGCGGAACAGGCGCTGGCCGGCAGCGGCCGCGTGCTGATCCGTGCATCGGGCACCGAGCCCGTGCTGCGCGTGATGGTCGAGGCGGAGCAGGCGGCGGACGCGAGCCGTCACGCCGAGGCGATCGCCGACGCGGTGCGCGCCGCGACTGCCTGAATCCGGCCGGCGGGCGGCGCATGTGCGCACGGCCGCCGGTTGCCTGCCGGCCGTGCTTCGCACGCCGGCCCGGGTTCGGACGCTCCGTCCGGCCAGCACGGCGACTGCGTCGGCGCTGCCGGCCCGACATCGCGCCGAAGTCCGCTTCCGACCCCTGAACCGCTTGGCGCGGCGTGTCCAGTCCGGATGTGCCGCGTGCGAGTGCGAACCGGGTACAATCCGCTCGCCTGATCGACCGCTTTCGACGCGGGATCGGACGCACATTTTCCGCCTTTCCCTCCCCGGCATTTATTGCCTATTCTCCCGGTGCCGGCGCTGCCCGCACACGTCCGTTTCACCCTCCTGTGTTGCCTTTCAAGTAGTCATGTTACTGTCACGCCAGTTTCATTGATTGTCACAGTACTGTCATGAGGAGCCCCTAACCTTCGCGGTGCCGTAGTCATCCGCTCACACACTGGAGGTCTCATGAAATTGATGCAAACCGCGATTGCCGGCCTGGCTGGCGCACTCTTCGCTGTTGCTGCGCACGCCGCCGACATCACGGGCGCAGGCAGCACGTTCGCGATGCCGATCTACACGAAATGGGCTGCCGATTACCAGCAGGCCGGCGGCGCGAAGATCAACTACCAGGGCATCGGCTCGTCGGGCGGCCTGAAGCAGATCAATGCGAAGACGGTCGATTTTGCCGGTTCGGACGCACCGCTGAAGGACGACGAACTCGCGAAGGATGGCCTGTTCCAGTTCCCGACGGTAGTCGGCGGCGTGGTGCCGGTCATCAACGTGCCGGGCGTGAAGGCGGGCGAGCTGACGCTGTCGGGCCCGGTGCTCGGCGACATCTACCTCGGCAAGATCAAGAAGTGGAACGACCCGGCGATCGCCGCGCTGAACCCGAAGGCCAAGCTGCCGGATACCGACATCGCAGTCGTGCGCCGTGCGGACGGCTCGGGCACGAGCTTCATCTGGACGAACTACCTGTCGAAGGTCAACGACGAGTGGAAGTCGAAGGTCGGCGAAGGCACGACGGTCAACTGGCCGACCGGCACGGGCGGCAAGGGCAACGACGGCGTCGCGGCATTCGTGCAGCGCCTGCCGGGCGCGATCGGCTACGTCGAGTGGGCGTACGCGAAGAAGAACAGCATGGTCTACACCGCGCTGAAGAACTCGACGGGCACGGTGGTCGAGCCGAAGACGGAAACCTTCAAGGCCGCTGCCGCCGGCGCGAACTGGTCGAAGTCGTTCTACCAGATCCTGACGAACCAGCCGGGCAAGGAAGCATGGCCGGTCGTCGGCGCGACGTTCGTGCTGCTGCACGCGAAGCAGGACAAGCCGGAGCAGGGCGCGGAAACGCTGAAGTTCTTCAGCTGGGCGTTCAAGAACGGCGAGAAGGCGGCTGACAGCCTCGACTACATCTCGCTGCCGCCGGCGGTCGAAGCGGAAATCCGCAAGCAGTGGAAGACCAAGGTGACGGACGCGGCGGGCAAGCCGGTCGCCGCGGAGTAAGCGTCACAGCGGTTCGCTGCCCGGCCGCGCAGGCCGGGCAGTGTTGTGCGGTAAGGCCGGGCGTCAAGGCGCCCGGCATTCAGAAGCAGGCGCCCATGTCTGATATTCCATACGTGTCCTCCCGGTCCGCCGGCAACGCGCAGCAACACGCGCCCAGCCGCCTCGGAGACATCCTCTTCGGCGGCCTCGCCCGGCTCGCCGCGATCGTCACCCTGCTGCTCCTCGGTGGCATCATCGTCTCACTGATCATCGCGTCGATGCCGACCATCCAGAAGTTCGGCCTCGGCTTCCTGTGGCAGTCCGAATGGGATCCCAATTCGGATGTCTACGGCGCGCTCGTGCCGATCTACGGCACCATCGTGACGTCGGTCATCGCGCTGCTGATCGCGGTGCCGGTCAGCTTCGGCATCGCGCTGTTCCTCACCGAGCTGGCGCCGGTCTGGCTGCGCCGCCCGCTCGGCATCGCCATCGAGCTGCTCGCCGCGATCCCGTCGATCGTCTACGGGATGTGGGGGCTGCTCGTGTTCGCGCCGATCTTCGCAACCTATTTCCAGAAACCGATCGGCCGCCTGTTCGACGGCGTGCCGCTGCTCGGCGCGCTGTTCGCCGGCCCGCCGATCGGCATCGGCATTCTCGCCGCCGGCGTGATCCTCGCGATCATGATCATCCCGTACATCGCGTCGGTGATGCGCGACGTGTTCGAGGTCACGCCCGTGCTGCTGAAGGAATCGGCCTACGGGATCGGCTGCACGACCTGGGAAGTGATGTGGAAGATCGTGCTGCCCTATACGAAGACCGGCGTGATCGGCGGCGTGATGCTCGGCCTCGGCCGCGCGCTCGGCGAAACGATGGCCGTGACGTTCGTGATCGGCAACACGAACCTGCTCGACAACGTGTCGCTGTTCTCGCCCGGCAACAGCATCACGTCGGCGCTCGCGAACGAGTTCGCCGAAGCGTCGCCCGGCCTGCATACGGCCGCGCTGATGGAACTGGGCCTGATCCTGTTCGTGATCACCTTCATCGTGCTGGCCATCTCCAAACTGCTGCTGCTGCGTCTCGAGAAAGGAGAGGGCAAGAAATGACCGAGCCCGTACTGAACTTCCCCGGCCCGGACGGCGCCGTGCTCGACGCGATGCGCAGCCGGCTCCAGCGCAAGCGCAAGATCGTCAATGCGATCGCGCTCACCGCGTCGCTCGGCGCGATGGTGTTCGGCCTGATGTGGCTCGTGTGGATCCTCTACACGACGCTGAGCCTCGGCATCGGCGGCCTGTCGCTGCAAATGTTCACCGAATCGACCCCGCCGCCGAACACCCCGGGCGGCGGCCTCGCGAACGCGATCGTCGGCAGCCTGCTGCTGGTCGGTTTCGGCACGCTGGTCGGCACGCCGATCGGCATCCTGGCGGGCGTCTACCTCGCCGAATACGGCAAGAAGAACCCGCTCGCGAGCACGATCCGCTTCATCAACGACATCCTGCTGTCGGCGCCGTCGATCGTCGTGGGCCTGTTCGTCTACGCGATCGTCGTCGCGAAGTCGGGCCGCTTCTCCGGCTGGGCCGGCGTGATCGCGCTCGCGCTGCTGCAGATCCCGATCGTGATCCGCACGACCGAGAACATGCTGAAGCTCGTGCCGAACGCGCTGCGCGAAGCGGCCTTCGCGCTCGGCACGCCGAAGTGGCGGATGGTGCTGAAGATCACGCTGCGCGCGTCGGTGGGCGGCATCATCACGGGCGTGCTGCTCGCGGTCGCGCGGATTGCCGGCGAAACGGCGCCGCTGCTGTTCACCGCGCTGTCGAACCAGTTCTTCTCGTGGGACATGAGCCAGCCGATGGCGAACCTGCCCGTCACGATCTTCAAGTTCGCGATGAGCCCGTTCGCGGAATGGCAGTCGCTCGCGTGGGCGGGCGTATTCCTGATTACGCTCGGCGTGCTCGGACTCAACATCCTCGCGCGTTCGATCTTCTCGAAACAGTAACGGCGGAGCAATCCGATGAATATGGCAGAAAGCCACCTGAATCCCATCGAACGTGTCGCTGCGCCGGCCGGTACGCACGGCGCGACGGACGGCCGTCCGCTCGCGCCGCTGAACGCGAAGATCGAGGTCAACAACCTCAACTTCTTCTACAACAAGTTCCATGCGCTGAAGAACATCAACCTGCGCATTCCCGAAGGGAAGGTGACGGCGTTCATCGGCCCGTCGGGCTGCGGCAAGTCGACGCTCCTGCGCACGTTCAACAAGATGTACGCGCTCTATCCGGAGCAGCGCGCCGAAGGCGAAATCCTGATGGACGGCGAGAACCTGCTGACCACCAAGCGCGACATCTCGCTGTTGCGCGCGCGGATCGGCATGGTGTTCCAGAAGCCGACGCCGTTCCCGATGTCGATCTATGACAACATCGCATTCGGTGTGAAGATGTTCGAGAAGCTCACGCGCTCGGAAATGGACGACCGAGTCGAGTGGGCGCTGACGAAGGCCGCGCTGTGGAACGAAGTGAAGGACAAGCTGGGCCAGAGCGGCTACGGCCTGTCCGGCGGCCAGCAGCAGCGTCTGTGCATCGCGCGCGGCATCGCGATCCGTCCGGAAGTGCTGCTGCTCGACGAGCCGTGCTCGGCGCTGGACCCGATCTCGACGGGCCGCATCGAAGAGCTGATCGCGGAGCTGAAGAGCGACTACACGGTCGTGATCGTCACGCACAACATGCAGCAGGCGGCGCGCTGCTCGGACTATACGGCCTACATGTACCTGGGCGAACTGATCGAATTCGGCGAGACCGAGAAGATCTTCATCAAGCCGGTACGCAAGGAAACGGAAGACTACATCACCGGCCGCTTCGGTTGATGACGGAGAACAACAGCCATGACGGATAAACATTTGTCGAGCCAGTTCGACGCCGATCTCAATGCCGTGTCGTCGAAGGTGCTGGAGATGGGCGGGCTCGTCGAGGCGCAGATCACGGGCGCGATGCACGCGCTGAACGAATTCGACCGCGACGCGGCCGAGAAGGTGATCGCGAACGAAGAGATCCTGAACGCGATGGAAGTCGAGATCGACCAGGAGTGCGGCAACATCATCGCGCGCCGCCAGCCGGCCGCGCGCGACCTGCGCCTCCTGATGTCGATCTCGAAAACGATTACGAACCTCGAGCGCGCCGGCGACGAGGCGGAGAAGATCGCGAAACGCGTGCGCCGCCTGGTCGACGAGCCGGCCGCACGTACCGTCAACATCGCCGAGATCAAGGTGTCGGGCGAGATGGCCGTGACGATCCTGCGCCGCGCGCTCGACGCGTTCGCGCGGCTCGACACGGTCGCCGCCGCGCAGATCGTCAAGGACGACAAGGAGATCGACCAGGAATTCCGCGCGTTCGTGCGCAAGCTCGTGTCGTACATGCAGGAGGACCCGCGCACGATCTCGGTCGGCCTCGAATACCTGTTCATCGCGAAGGCGATCGAACGGGTCGGCGACCACGCGAAGAACATCGCCGAATTCATCATCTACATCGTGAAGGGCACCGACGTGCGGCACCAGCCGCGCGACACGCTCGATCGCGAAGCCAACAGCTAACCGTCCAGGTACAAGGCGAACAACGAGGTGCCGATGCCCAGCAACATTCTCGTCATCGAAGACGAACCCGCGATATCCGAGCTGATCTCGGTGAATCTCCAGCATGCCGGACACTGCCCGATCCGCGCGTACAACGCGGAGCAGGCGGCGAACCTGATCAGCGACGTGCTGCCCGATCTCGTGCTGCTCGACTGGATGCTGCCGGGCAAGTCCGGCATCGCGTTCGCGCGCGATCTGCGCAACAACGAGCGGACCAAGCACATCCCGATCATCATGCTGACCGCGCGCGGCGACGAGCAGGACAAGGTGCTCGGGCTCGAGATCGGCGCGGACGACTACGTGACGAAGCCGTTCTCGCCGAAGGAGCTGATGGCGCGCATCAAGGCGGTGCTGCGCCGCCGCGCGCCGCAGCTGACCGAGGACGTCGTGTCGATCAACGGGCTGCGTCTCGACCCGGCCACGCACCGGGTGGCCGCGCACGCGGACGGCAGCGAGATCAAGCTCGATCTCGGCCCGACCGAGTTCCGCCTGCTGCACTTCTTCATGACTCACCCGGAGCGCGTGCACAGCCGCACGCAGCTGCTCGACCAGGTGTGGGGCGACCATGTGTTCGTCGAGGAGCGCACCGTCGACGTGCATATCAAACGATTGCGCGCGGCCCTCAAGCCGGCGGGTTGCGACGCGATGATCGAAACGGTCCGCGGCAGCGGCTACCGCCTCGCGAAGCACGCGTGACGCACATGGGCGGCGCATCGTGCGCCGCGCAGGCATTTCAACTTTTCGGACGCTGAATCATGAACATCATCTGGGCGCGCTTCCTGGTGTCGCTCGTGTTGCTCGTGCTGATCAGCGTACTGGTCGGCTTCTTCGCCGGCCCGAGCGCCGGACTCGTGTTCGCGGCCGTGATGCTGGCCGCACAGGGTTTTTTCAGCACGTTTCATACGCAGCGCCTGTGGCGGCTGCTCGACGCGCCGGTATATGGTGAAGTGCCGAGCGCGCCCGGCATCTGGGGCGAGATCTACTACCGGCTGCACAAGCTCGCCAAGCAGTGGCATGCGCAGGTGCGGCAGGTCGAGCAGCAGCATTCGCGCTTCATCCAGGCAATCCAGGCGTCGCCGAACGGCGTCGCGATGCTCGACGAGCACGACACGATCGAATGGTGCAACGCGATCGCCGAAGTGCATTTCGGCCTCGATGCGAAGCGCGACCTGCGCCAGCACGTCACGAATCTCGTCAGGCATCCGGATTTCGTCCGCTACCTGAATTCGCAGCACTACGACGAGATGCTCGTGATGCACGGGATGGGCGACGCGCGGCAGAACGTGCTCGCGGTGCAGGTGTTCCCGTACGGCGAGAACCGCAAGCTGCTGCTGACGCAGGACATCACCGAGCTCGAGCGCACCGACGCGATGCGGCGCGACTTCGTCGCGAACGTGTCGCACGAGCTGAAGACGCCGCTCACCGTGCTGTCGGGCTTCCTCGAGACGATGCGCGAACTGCCGCTGAACGAGGAAGACCGTGCACGCTACCTCGACCTGATGGAGCAGCAGGCGTCGCGGATGCGGCATATCGTCACCGACCTGCTGGTGCTCGCGAAGCTCGAAGGCGACAGCAAGCCGGCCGCCGATCGCGCGATCGACATGCGGTCCGTGTTCGACCATCTGAAGGAAGATGCGCAGTCGCTGTCGAACGGGCATCACGACATCTCGTTCACGCTCGACGACACGCTGGCGGTCGCCGGTGCGCAGACGGAAATCTTCAGCGCGTTCGCGAACCTCGTGATCAACGCGATCCGCTATACGCCGGAGGGCGGCAAGATCATCGTGTCGTGGCGGCGCGAAGGCGCGCAGGCGGTGTTCTCGGTGACCGACAGCGGGTTCGGCATTCCGGCCGCCGACCTGCCGCGGCTGACCGAACGCTTCTACCGCGTCGACCGCAGCCGGTCGCGCGACACGGGCGGCACCGGCCTCGGGCTCGCGATCGTCAAGCACGTGCTGCAGCGGCACGACGCGCACCTGTACATTCAGAGCGAGGAAGGGCGCGGCAGCACGTTTACCGCGCGCTTTCCGGCGTTGCGAACCGTTACAGTGAGGCCGGCGGCGTTCGAGGCCTGATCCGGCGGAGATAAAAAATCGCAGCCTGTTTCCGGGCTGCGATTTTTTTTTGCTCGCGCGGCGCGTTAAGGGCAGAACTTCGCGAGCAGGCCGAGCTGCGCGTTGCGCGTCGTCTTGCCTGCGCGGCGGCGGCGATAGTGGCCGTCGCTGTGCATCAGCCATGCCGACTGGTTGTCGCCGAGAAACACCGACAGGCCTTCCGCGATCACGCGGCGCTTGAGCTTGCGCTCATGGATCGGGAACGCGACCTCGACGCGGCGGAACAGGTTGCGGTCCATCCAGTCCGCGCTCGACAGGTACACGTCTTCCGCGCCGTTCGCGTGGAAATAGTAGATGCGGTGATGCTCGAGGAAGCGGCCGACGATCGAGCGCACCACGATGTTGTCCGACAGCCCCGGCACGCCCGGCTTCAGCGCGCAGACGCCGCGCACGATCAGGTCGACCTTCACGCCCGCCTGCGACGCTTCGTACAGCGCGGCGATCACCGACGGCTCGAGCAGCGCGTTCATCTTCGCGACGATGCGCGCGCGCTTGCCGGCGCGTGCGTTCTCGGTTTCGGCGCGGATGCCGTCGATGATGCGCGGATGCAGCGTGAACGGCGACTGCCACAGCTCGTGCAGCGTCAGCTCGCCGCCGATGCCGGTCAGCTGCTGGAACACGTGATGCACGTCCTCGCAGATCTTCTGGTCGGCCGTCATCAGCCCGAAGTCGGAGTAGAGGCGCGCGGTGCGCGGATGGTAGTTGCCGGTGCCGAGGTGCACGTAGCGGCGCAGCGACGCCTTGCCGCCCTGCACGACGCGCCGCACGATCAGCATCATCTTCGCGTGGCACTTGTGCCCGACGACGCCGTACACGACATGCGCGCCGACGGCTTCGAGCTGCGAGGCCCAGTTGATGTTGGTTTCCTCGTCGAAGCGCGCGAGCAGCTCGACGACGACGGTCACTTCCTTGCCGTTGCGCGCGGCTTCCATCAGCGCGTCCATCAGCGGCGAGTCGGTGCCGGTGCGGTAGATCGTCTGCTTGATCGCGACGACGCTCGGATCCTTCGCTGCCTGCTGCAGCAGCTCGAGCACGGGCTGGAAGCTCTCGTACGGGTGATGCAGCAGGATGTCGCCATCGTCGATCGCGTCGAACATCGTCGGCGCATTCGCGATGGCGGGCGGGATCGACGCGGTGAACGGCGCGAATTTCAGGTCCGGCCGGTCGACGAGATCGGGGATCTGCATCAGCCGCACGAGGTTCACCGAACCGATCACCCGATAGCAATCCTTCTCGCCGAGCCCGCCTTCCTCGAGCAGGCGCCGCACGATGTGCGGCGGCGTGTCGGCGGACACCTCGAGGCGCACCGCGTTGCCGAGGTGGCGCGCGGGCAGTTCGCCCTGCAGCGCGACGCGCAGGTTCGTGATTTCGTCTTCGTCGACGAACAGTTCGCTGTTGCGCGTGATGCGGAACTGGTTGCAGCTCTTCACGACGAGCTGCGGGAACAGCTCGCCGACGAAGCGCTGCATGAACGAGCTCAGCAGCACGAAGCCGTGCTCGAACCCTGACAGCGACTGCGGCATGCGCACGACGCGCGGCAGCGCGCGCGGCGCCTGCACGATGCCGAGCACGGCCTGGCGGCCGAACGCGTCGCGGCCCTCGAGCTCGACGACGAAGTTCAGGCTCTTGTTCAGCACGCGCGGAAACGGGTGAGCGGGATCGAGGCCGATCGGCGTCAGCACCGGCAGCAGCTCGTCGAGGAAGTAGCGCCGCGCCCACTCGGTCTGCTCGTCGTTCCACGTGTCGCTGCTGTGGAAGTAGATGCCTTCCTGCTCGAGCGCCGGCAGCACCGTTTCGTGCAGCATCGTGTATTGCCGGTGCACGAGCCGCTGCGCGCGCTCGACGACGAGATCGTAGGCATGTTGCAGCGACATGCCGTCGGGCGTGAGCGCGCCGGGATTGTCGCGGATCTGCTCCTGCAGGCCGGCCATCCGCACTTCGAAGAATTCGTCCAGGTTGCTGCTCGTGATGCAGATGAAGCGCAGGCGCTCCAGCAGCGGGACATGCGGGTCGGCCGCCTGTGCGAGCACGCGCTCGTTGAATCCCAGGATGCCGAGTTCACGATTCAGAAGCGGGTAGCGGACGGACATCGGCGGAGTAGGGGGCTGATCGGGCAACGACTCGAAAGGACGCTCGGAAACTCTCACGGTGCGATGACGTGCTGATGACACGGGTCGTTAGGTATCGGCAAATTCTACGCTGGAAACCTTTCGTCTCATAAATGTTTCGCCTATATACAATGTTGCGGTGTGCATGCCCGGCGAACGTGACACCGGCAGGCGTTCCACGCTTAAAATGTCGCCTTTGAGTCATTGCCTCGCGGCGGCGGTTGTCGCGGGCGCATGCGCACGGAGCCCCCTTCTGATGGTTATGACCCCCCACTTGCTGGCTGCCGTGGATCTCGGCTCGAACAGCTTCCGGCTGATCGTCGGGCGCATCGAGGAGACGCCGGCGGGCAGCCAGATCTATCCTGTCGACGCGCTGCGCGAGCCGGTGCGGCTGGCCGCGGGCCTGTCGAGCGACAAGATGCTCGATCGCGCGTCGCAGGAGCGTGGCTGGGAGGCGCTCAAGCGATTCGGCGAACGGCTGCGCGATTTCCATCCGGATCACGTGCGGGCGGTGGCGACCAACACGCTGCGCGTCGCGAAGAACGCGGGCGAATTCCTCGTCGAGGCCGAAGCGGCGCTCGGCTTCCCGATCGAGGTGATCGCGGGCCGCGAAGAGGCGCGCCTGATCTATGCGGGCGCCGCGCATTCGGTGCCGGCGAGCGCCGGCAAGCGGCTCGTCGTCGACATCGGCGGCGGCTCGACCGAATTCATCATCGGCTCGCACTACACGCCGCTCGTGATGGAGAGCCTGTACATCGGCTGCGTGAGCCACAGCCGCGCGTTCTTCCCGGCCGGCAACGTCGACGAATACACGATGCGGCAGGCCGAGCTCGCCGCGAAGCGCGAGATCCAGATCATCTCGGGCGAGTACAAGAAGGCGGGGTGGGACCAGGCGATCGGCTCGTCGGGCACGGCGCGCGCGCTCGCGGAGCTCGTCGAGGCAAACGGCTTCAACGATCCCGGCGTGTCGCACGGAATTTCGCGCGGCGGGCTGGAGCGCCTGAAGCGTGCGCTGATCAAGTCCGAGAACGTCAACCGGCTGAAGCTCGTCGCGCTGAAGCCCGATCGGGTGCCGGTGCTCGCGGGCGGGCTGGCGATCATGCTCGCGGTGTTCGAGGAGCTCGGCATCGACTACGTCGACACGACCGACGGCGCGCTGCGCCTCGGCGTGCTGTACGACCTGCTCGGCCGCGCGCAGCACGAGGACATGCGCGCGGTGACCGTCGAGGGCTTCACGCGCCGCTACGGCGTCGATCGCGCGCAGGCCGAGCGGATCGCCGCGCTGTCGGTGCGCTTCTACGACCAGCTCGAGGACGAGCCGGACGAAGAGCGCCGCGAGGAAAGCCGGATGTTCCTCGGCTGGGCGGCGGCGCTGCACGAGATCGGCCTGTCGATTTCGCACAGCGCGTATCACAAGCATTCCGCGTACATCGCGAGCAACGCGGACATGCCGGGTTTCTCGCGTACCGACCAGGCGCGGCTCGCCGCGCTCGTGCTCGGTCATGCGGGCAAGCTCGGCAAGCTGTCGCAGGCGCGCGAGGTCGAATGGCCGCTGCTGTTCTGTCTGCGGCTGGCCGCGCTGCTGTGCCGGCGCCGTACTGATGCGGGGCTGCCGGACATTTCGGTCACGCAGATGAAGAAGGGCGGCTACGAAGTGCGCCTGCCGGGCGCGTGGGTCGAGCAGAATCCGCTGACCGACTACAGCCTCAGCCAGGAGGCGGCGGAATGGGAGAAGGTCGGCACCCCGTATCGCGTGGTGTACACGGGCGCGTGACGCGGGCGGCGCGGCCCGGGGCGGCGCCGCCGCCGGGTGCGTTCAGTCCGACGCGCAGACGATTGCCGTCAGGAACGGGAACGCCTGCTTGACGGTGGCGTCGCTGCCAGCCTTGCGCACGGCCGCCTCGACCGAACGCTTCATGCCCTTGACCACGACCCCGTACGCCCATTCGCCGATCGGCGTGCCGCTGCCCTGGCGGAAGATCGGGTCGTTCGCCTGATAGCCGAGCACGACGTAGACGCCGAAGCCGTAGGCGGTCAGGTCGTGCTCGGTGTGGAACGCGTTGACCGAATTCGACTCGACGTGCATCGGCTCCCGCTCGATGTCGCCGGCGGCGAGCAGCGGCGCGACGAACTTGTGGCCGTTGGAATGACAGTCGAGCGCATCGTCGAGCGATTTGGCGGACGCGATGCCCGGTGCCGCCAGCGTCAGCAGCGCGCCGAAGAGGGTGGTCTGAAGGATGTATTTCATGCGATGGAGTCGGTTGTTGCCGGCTATTATCGCGTGATCCCGCGCATGGCGTGACCGGGTTCCCGGTGCGGAGAAGGCGGTCGCATGCCGGGCGGTTTGCTCCCTTTCTTGTCGGATGGGTGCCGCGAAGGGATTCGAACCACCGCCTCCCTGATTGAATCCGCTTTCCTTGCAAACCTGTCATTTCCAGAATAATTCCAATTCCCTTACAGTCCCGTCGAATCAGAGATAATCCTGGACCGGCTTTGGAACACCGTATCTGGCGGGGTTGCATCCGGCATGGACTTACCGGATTTCATCAGACAATTTAAAGCCCGGGGAATGGCCTCGGTTGCGCGAGATGCGTGCCACCGCCGGAACGCTCCGGATTTCGGGATTGCAGATGACACGAACACCAGGCCCGCGCCAGGGCGGCGGCGGGAATCTCGCGCACTGAAACGCACTGAAATTTAGATCGTTTGCTCGCTTCAGAAATACGCGGGTCTGCCGTAAAAGCGTATAGGCGATTTGAAGCATCAGGAGCGCGGCGCGATTCGAATTTGATAAATTGTTTTAACAATTCGCCGTCAATTGGATGTTGATCGTTGTTTTTCCGGGGGGAATCTGCTACAGTCCACGCCGCGCGGAGGCCGGCGTATTAGGTGTGCAAAGTAATTAATCCTGATAAGCCGGTTGTTGATGTCAACCCGGTATTTTCGATGGCCCTGTTCCCATTGACGGTGGACGGACGGGGGCATTGGGATAGCGATCAACTTCATCCGGCCCGACGTGCCCGCAACGAAGCGCCGTGCGCTTTCTCGAGCGGGTCGGTCGATACAAGAAACGCCTTCCGAGAAACAAGCCTCAACGAGAACAACAATGGCCGATTTGCATTGGACCATGCCAATCGCCAGATGGACGTCGATTTCGACCGCGGGGGTGCCGGGTGTCGAATTTATCGATCCGATGGTGCGCCGCCGGTTGAGCCGCTTGTCCCGGCTCGCCTTGCAATCCGCTCACGATTGCACGGGTGAACATCGCGCATTGCGCGTCGTGTTCGCGTCGCGTCACGGCGAATTGGCGCGCACGACGGGCATTCTCGAAGACATCCAGGCCGCCGAGCCTGTTTCCCCGACCGCCTTCAGTCTTTCCGTCCTCAATGCCGTCACGGGTGTGTTCGGCATCGCGCGCGGCGACCGGTCCGCCGCCAGCGCGATCGCGGCCGGGCCGGAAACGCTCGGGTACGCGTTGCTCGAAGCGTTCGCGCAATACGAAACCGACGCGTCGTCGCCGGTGCTGCTCGTCTATGCGCACGAACCTGCCGATCCCGTCTATGGCGATGTCGACGACGATCCCGAAAGCGAAGCACTCGCGATCCTGCTCGATCGACGATCGGCGATCGGCCATTTGACCTGCGACGTGACGGGGCGCGCCGAAAGCGGCGGCGGGCAGGGCGCTGACGCCACGCAAAGCGCGGCGGTCCGGCGCTGCCTGTCCGGGCAGACCGGGCACGCGGACGCGACGTGGCAGCGCGGCGACTCGGTCTGGCGATGGAGCTGGCATGCGCACGCGGCTTGACTACGGCTGGCGGCTGTTCGCGACGGGCGCGTGCCTGAGCTTCTTCGCGCTGTGCGGCTCCGCGTTCTCGCTGCTGGCGATCGTCGCGGGCACGCTCTGGCCGCACCGGCGCTCGCGTCAACGAGGCGTGACGCTCGTCATCCATCACTTCTTCCGCATGCTGGTCGCCGTGCTGCAGCGCATCGGCGTGATGACGCTCGAGGTGTCCGGCTCGGCGCGATTGCGCGACGGCGGGCCGTCGATCGTCGTCGCCAATCACCCGACCTGGCTCGACGTGATGGTCTTGCTGTCGCTGACGCCGAAGGCGTGCTGCGTGGTAAAGCGCGGCCATTGGGGCAACCCGTGTTTCTGGGGCATCGTGCGCGCGGCCGAGTACGTGAGCAATGCCGATGCGGTCGAACTCGTCGATGCCGGCGCGCGGCAACTGGCGGCCGGCTACACGATGATCATCTTTCCCGAAGGCACGCGCAGCCCGGGCGCCAATCGCCTGCATGCGTTTTCGCGCGGCTTTGCGCACATGGCGCTGCTCTCGCGCAGCCGGATCCAACCGGTCCTGATCGATTGCGATCCGCCGGTATTCACGAAGGAACTGCGCTGGTATCACGTGCCGTCGCGGGCGTTTCGCATGCGGATCACGGTACTCGAGCCGATCGACATGGACCGGCTGATCCCCGAGGACAAGTCGCCGTCGATCGCGGCGCGCAACATCGCGCACGCGGTGGAAACGCATATCACCCAACACCTGTTCCAGCATGGATACTTTAAAACTGCAAATTAAGCAGCTGCTGATCGAGATGCTCGATCTCAACGACATGACGGTCGACGACATCGACGACGACGCGCCGCTGTTCTCGACAGACGGCGTCGGGCTGGACTCGGTCGACGCGCTCGAAGTCGGCATCATGCTGCGCAAGAAATTTCAACTGACGATCGCCGCAAACGACGAGCGCACGAAAGCACATTTCCGCTCGATCAATACGCTGGCCGCATTCATCGCGAGCCAGCAGGCGCATCAGCAATCGAACCACGCCGTTCCGGCAACCGGGGAGTGACACGTGACCGACGCAGAAATCCTTGAGCGCATCCGCGCGATCTTCAACGAGAATTTCGCGATCGAGCCGGAGCGCGTGACGCCCGACACGCATCTGTTCGAGGAGCTCGATCTCGACAGCATCGACGCCGTCGACCTGGCCATCAAGCTGCAGGAGATGACCGGCCAGCGCATCAAGCCGGAAGAATTCAAGTCGGTGCGCACCGTCGGCGACGTGATCGCCGCGGTTCACGCGCTGCTCGCCCGCAAGCAATGACGCTGGCGGCGCGCATGCGTACGACCGGCCACGTGCTGCCGCGCTACGCGGGCGCCGCGGCGCGGGCGGCGCTGGCGATGGCCTATCCGCTCGCGATCCTGTGCGCGTGGCACGGGCTGGCGCCGCGCTACGTCGGTTGCCTGCTGGTCGCGCTGCTGTGGCTGCAGCGCACGGTCGGGAAGGGCGCGTTCGCCGCCGCGCTCAACCGGTTCGCGACGCTCGACTGGTGCGTCGCGGCGGCGTTGACCGGCGTGTCGGTCGCGATTGCCGTGACCGACAGCGCGCAGCTGCTGCATCTGTATCCGGCCTGCGTCAGCGCCGGCCTGCTTGCCGCGTTCGGCGCGACGCTGTGGCGCGGCCCGTCGATGATCGAGAAGTTCGCACGGTTGAGCCATCCCGATCCCGCGCCGGCCGTCGTGCGCTATACGCGGCGCGTCACGCAGGTCTGGTGCGCGTTCTTCGTCCTGAACGGCGCGTTCTCCGTCTATACGGCGCTGTACTGGAGCCACGCCGCGTGGGCCCTCTACAACGGTGCGATCGCCTATGCGCTGATCGGCGCATTGATCGCCGGCGAATGGGGCTGGCGCCGGCTGTTCGTATCGGCCGGGCAGGCCGGGGCAGGGACCGCATGATCGCGCTGCACGACATCCTTTCCGCCGACGCCGACGCAGGCACGGTCGTCTGCCGCGACGGCGACGCGCGCATCACGCTGGCCGAGCTTCGCGCCCGCGCGGACACGATCGCGCGCGTGGTCGAGTCCTCGGGCGCGCGCCGCGTCGCGATCTCGACCGACGATCCCTACGAATTCGCCTGTGCGCTGTTCGCTGTCGCGGCGACGGGGCGCGAAGCGGTGATCCCGGCGAGCGCGGCGCCCGGTTATCTTCGCGATCTCGCGCATGCATACGACATGCTGCTCGACGACGACGCGCTTGCGATGTGTGTCGCCGGCAGTCCGAAAGGCGGCGCGCCGGTTCCGTCGCGCCCGATCGACGCGGATGCCGCAATCACGCTGTACACGTCGGGCAGCAGCGGCCAAGCGAAGGCGCTGCGCAAGTCGCTCGCCCAGTTCGACGCGGAAGTGCGCACCTTGCAGCGGGAGTGGGCCGAGCGGATCGGTACGGCGGTGACGCTGTCGAGCGTCCCGCATCACCACATCTACGGGCTGCTGTTCAGGATCATGTGGCCGCTGGCGGCGGGCCGCGCGTTCGACCGCGCGCTGTCGCTCGACCCGCAGCAACTGCAGCGGCGGCTGGCCGCGTACGGCGGCGGCATCGTGGTGTCGACGCCGTCGCATTTGATGCGCTGGCCTGCGCTGCCGGGATTCCCGATGCCGGGCATCGCGCCGCGCGTGTTCTTTTCGTCGGGCGGCCCGTTGCCGGCCGACACGGCGTCGGTGTACGCATCGGCGTTCGGCGCCGCGCCGCTCGAGATCTTCGGCAGCACGGAGACGGGCGGCATCGCATGGCGGCGCCAGGACCGCTCGCAGGCATGGCAGGCGATGACGGGCATCGACGTGCGTTGCGACGACGACGGCGCACTGTGCGTTCGCTCCGCGCATCTCGGCCACGACCGGTGGCACCGCACCGACGATGCGGCGCGCTTTGACGCGCATGGCCGCTTCGAGCTGACGGGCCGCCGCGATCGCGTGGTCAAGCTCGACGGCAAGCGCGTGTCGCTGCCGGAACTCGAGGCGCGCATCGTCCGGCACGACTTCGTCGAGCAGGCGGCCGCGACGGTCGTCGAGGGCGCGTCGCGCGCGCGCATCGGCGTGGTCGCGGTCTTGAGCGAAGCAGGGCGGCACGCGTTGCGCGCGGACGGCCGCGTCGCGGTCGCCGCCACGCTGCGCCATGCGCTTGGCGAATACTTCGATGCCGCCGCGTTGCCGCGGCACTGGCGTTTCCGGTGCGCGCTGCCGTTCGACGCGCGCGGCAAGCTGCCGGCCGCGGCGATCGCCGCCGCGTTCGCGCCGACGCCGGAGGGCTTCGAGCTGCTCGCCGAACGGCGTGACGACGACGGATGGCACTACGAACTGCGCGTGCCCGCTACGCTCGCGCACTTCGACGGCCATTTCCCGGGCATGCCGATCCTGCCCGGCGTCGTGCAGATCGATTGGGCGGTGCGGCTCGCCCGCCGCGAGGTTGCGGCGCTGCGCACGGTTCGCTCGATCGATCATCTGAAATTCAAGGCTCCGGTGCCGCCGGGCGCGGTGCTCGCGCTGCGCATCGCGCACGATCAGGCGCGCGGCTGCGTGAAGTTCGTGTTCCGGCGCGGCGAGCGCGATTGCACGTCCGGCACGATCGTGTACGGAGCGAGCGCGTGATGATCGACGTCTGCATCGTCATTCCGATCTACAACCATCGCGACGCGATCGGCGGCACGCTCGCGCGGCTTGCCGTGCACGGGCTGCCGATCATCGTGGTCGACGACGGCAGCGATGCAGCGACGCAGCAGACGCTCGCCGCACTCGCCGCGCAATACGCGGGATGCATGACGCTGTTGCGCCTGCCCGTCAACGGCGGCAAGGGGGCGGCGGTGATGGCCGGGCTGCGCGCGGCGCGCGCGCACGGCCATACGCATGCAATCCAGATCGACGCGGACGGCCAGCACGATGCCGCCGACGTGCCGACGTTCGTCGCCGCCGCGCAGGACGCGCCGGACGCGGTGATCCTCGGCCGTCCGCGCTTCGACCACAGCGTGCCGAAGGCGCGGCTGTACGGCCGATACCTGACGCACGTCTGGGTCTGGATCGAGACGCTGTCGCTCGACATTCCCGATGCGATGTGCGGGTTCCGGCTCTATCCGCTCGATGCCGTCTGCCGGCTGATCGATGCAGTGTCGATGCCGACCCGCATGGACTTCGACAGCGAGATCCTGGTGCGCCTTCACTGGCGCGGCCTCGCGTTCCGCACGATTCCGACGCGCGTCGTCTATCCGGTCGACGGCGTGTCGCATTTCGACGTGCTGTGGGACAACGTGCGCATCAGCGCGAGCCATACGCGGCTGGTGGCCGGGATGCTGGCGCGCGCGCCGTGGCTGCTGGCGCGCCGGTGCGCGCGACCGCGCGGCGTTGCCGCCGGCGGCCGCGCACGATCGTGGTGGCGCACGCCGGAACGCGGCAGTCGCGTCGGCATGGCGTTGCTGGCGTGGAGCTGCCGCTGGTTCGGCACGCGCTTCACGTCGCTCTGGCTGTACCCGATCGTCGGCTATTTCGCGTTGACGAACCGCGCGGCGCGCGCCGCGTCGCACGCCTATTTCGCGCGTCTGCGCGATGTGTGCCCGGCCGCGCCGAAGCCCGGCTGGCGCACCGCGTATCGGCACATGCTCACGTTCGCGCAATCGGGATTCGACAAGTTCGTCGCGTGGTCCGGCCGGCTCGATCGCCTCGCGGTGCGGTTCGACGATGCGGCGGCGTTCGACGCGCTCGCGGCGAGCGGACGCGGCGCGCTCGTGATCGGCGCGCATCTCGGCAACCTGGAGATGACGCGGGCGCTGGCGCTGCGCGACGCGCACGCGAAAGTGACCGCGATCGTCTACACGAGCCACGCGAAGCGCTTCAACAGCGTGCTCGCGCAGGCGAACGCGGCGTTCGGCGAGCAGCTCGTCGAGGTGGCGGATTTCGGTCCCGACACCGCGATGATGATGCAGGCGCGCATCGACGCGGGCGAACTGCTCGTGATCGTCGGCGACCGCGTGCCGCCGCACGACGCGGGCAAGACCGTCGACGCCCGCTTTCTCGATGCGGACGCGCCGTTCGCGCAGGGGCCGTACATCCTCGCGCACGCGCTCGGCTGCCCGGTCTATCTGTTCTTCTGCCTGAAGGAAGGGCGCGAATACCGTCTGTACTTCGAACCGTTCGCCGAACGCATCGAGCTGCCGCGCCGCGAACGGACCGCGCGGGTCGCCGTCTGGGCGCAGCGCTACGCGGCGCGGCTCGAACACTATTGCCGCAAGGCGCCGTACCAATGGTTCAACTTCTTCGATTTCTGGGCGCGGCCCGATGGAGGGCCGCGTGGCCGAGCATGACGTGAATGACGCGATTCGGGCGGTCCGGCGCGAAACGGGCCGGGCGGCCGTCGTGATCGGCGGCCGGCACCTGACGATCGAGGACGTGATCGCGATCGCGCGCGACGGCGCGCCCGTCGCGCTCAATGCGGACCCCGCGTGGCAGGCGCGCATCGAGCGCGGCGCGGCCTGGCTGCGTGACCATCTCGCGAACGGCGGGACCGTCTACGGCGTGACGACCGGGTATGGCGACGCATGCGTCGTCGACGTGCCCGCGGCGCTCGTCGACGCGCTGCCGCTGCAACTGACGCGCTATCACGGCTGCGGGATGGGCGCGTGGTTCGATGCGCAGCAGACGCTCGCGATCGTCGCCGCGCGGCTCAATTCGCTCGCCTACGGCTACTCCGGCGTGCGCCTGATGCTGCTCGAGCGCCTTGCCGATCTGGTGAATCACCGGATTTTGCCGCGCATTCCGTCGGAAGGGTCGGTCGGCGCGAGCGGCGACCTGACGCCGCTGTCGTACGTCGCCGCCGCGCTGGCCGGCGAACGCACGGTGATCCATGACGGCGGCGAGCGCGACGCGCGGGCCGTGTGGCGCACGCTCGGCCGCGAGCCGCTGACGCTCGCGCCGAAGGAAGGGCTCGCGCTGATGAACGGCACCGCCGTGATGACGGGCCTCGCGTGCCTCGCGTTCGCGCGGGCCGACTACCTGACGCGGATCGCCGCGCGCCTCACCGCGCTGACGACCGTCGCACTCGATGGGCGCGCGGCCCATTTCGACGCGCTGCTGTTCGACGCGAAGCCGCACGTCGGGCAGGCCGAGGCGGCCGCGTGGATCCGCGCGGATCTCGCGGGACGCGACGAATCGCCCGCCCGCCGGCTGCAGGATCGCTACTCGGTGCGCTGCGCGCCGCACGTGATCGGCGTCGTGCGCGACGCGCTGAGCTGGGTGCGCCGCGACGTCGAGAACGAGCTCAACAGCGCGAACGACAATCCGCTGGTCGATCCGGACGACGGCCGCGTGCTGCACGGCGGCAACTTCTATGGCGGGCACATTGCGTTCGCGATGGATGCGCTGAAGACCGCGGTCGCGAATCTCGCCGACCTCATGGACCGCCAGCTCGCACTGCTCGTCGACGACAAGTTCAGCAACGGCTTGCCGCGCAACCTGACGGGCGCGGCGCCGGATCGCGCGCCGATCAACCACGGCTTCAAGGCCGTGCAGATTTCCGCGTCGGCCTGGACCGCGGAAGCGCTCAAGCACACGATGCCGGCGAGCGTGTTCTCGCGCTCGACCGAGTCGCACAACCAGGACAAGGTCAGCATGGGCACGATCGCCGCGCGCGACTGCCTGCGCGTGCTGGAGCTGACCGAGCAGGTCGCGGCCGCGCACGTGCTCGCGACCGTCCAGGCGGTGCGCCTGCGGATGCGGGAGGCGGCCGGCACGCATCTGTCGGCGCCGTTGCGCGCGTTCGTCGACGACGTGAACCGGCGCTCGCCGCTCGTCGTGGAAGACCGGCCGCTCGAAGCCGAGCTGCGCGCGCTGACCGCGCGGCTTGCCGCGTGCGACGCGATCGGCGGGGAGGGCGCATGAGCGCGCCGCGTCCCCCATTGACGGCGACGGCCGCCGTCGAAGTGCCGTTCCACGACGTCGACGCGATGAATGTCTGCTGGCACGGCCATTACCTGAAGTACTTCGAAGCCGGACGCGCGGCGCTGCTGCGCGCGATCGACTACGACTATCCGGCGATGCAGGCGTCCGGCTATCTGTGGCCGGTCGTCGAAGCGCACCTGAAGTACGTGCGGCCCGCGGTTTACGGCCAGCGCCTCGACGTGCGCGCGACGCTGCTCGAATTCGAGAACCGGCTGAAGATCGGTTATGAAATCGTCGACGCGCAATCGGGCGAACGCCTGACGAGGGGACATACGGTGCAGCTCGCGGTCGACGGCGAGACGCACGAAACGCAGTTCGCGTCGCCGGCCGCGCTGATCGAACGGGTGGAGGCGCGATGGAAATGAGCGCGCGACTTCGCGGCCTGTCCGCCGTGGCCGGGATGGTCGTCGCCTGCGCGGCCGCCGCGCAGGCCGGCGCACCGGCGCCCGCGCCCGCGCCGGCCGCCATGCAGCGCCAGGCGAGCGCCGCGCTCGTGGCCGACATTGCCGCGCGGCTGACCCGGGTCGGCGCCGTTCGCGCCGACTTCACGCAGACCCAGACGCTCGCGGCGATGAAGCAGCCGCTCGTCAGCACGGGATCGATGCTGTTCGACCGCGCGTCCGGCATCGTCTGGCGGATCGACACGCCGTACAAGGCGACCTACGTGATCACCGACGGCGGCATGCGCGAGGTGGGCGCGGACGGACGGCTCGTCGCGGCGGGCGGGAGCGGCCGCGGCGTCGCCCAGGTGTCGCGGATGATGCGCGACATGCTCGGCGGCGACCTGTCGGCGCTCTATGCGCAGTTCGACGTCGACGCGACCGGCACGCGCGAGCGCTGGCGGATGACGCTGCGGCCGAACCAGCCGCAGCTCGCGCAGGCGATCCGCGTGCTGGAGATGAGCGGCGGCGCGTATCTGGGCACGCTCAGCATGACGTTCGCGAACGGCAACGTGACGAAGCTCGAATTCGCACGCGCGACGCCGGTGGACGCGCCGGCGCCGGCCGAGCGCGCATGGCTCGGAGCGCGCTGATGAGCACGACGCGCGACGCGATCGACGTGCCGGCCGGGCGCGCCCGGCGGCTGGCGCTGCGCGCCGCGTGGCTGCTGGTCGCGCTCGTCGCCGGCCTCTATTGCCTGTGGCGCTTCACCGGAGCGTCGCCGCTGCAGACGAACCTGCTGGCGCTGTTGCCCGCGACCGAGGCGAATCCGGTCGCCGAGCAGGCGGTCGACCGGTTGTCGGCGGCGCTCGGCGAGCGCACCGTCTATCTCGTGACGGACCGCGATGCGGCGCGCGCGAAGGCGGCCGCGAAGCAGTTCGGCGCGCTGCTCGCGAACAGCGGCGCGTTTCGTTCGGTCACGGTCGAGGTGCCGCCGTTCGATCTGTCGCAGATCGCGGCGACCTACCTGCCGGCCCGCTTCGGCTTGCTGACGGATGCCGACCGCGCGTCGCTCGAACGCGGCGACGTCGCGCTCGCCGATGCATTGACGCGTCGGCTCTACAGCCCGCCCGTCGACGGCGTGCCGACCGCCGTGTCGGACGATCCGTTCGGCTGGCTCCAGCACTGGCTGGCGGGCTTGCCGCTGGCGACGTCCCGTCTCGCGCTGGAGGACGGCATGCTGGTCTCGCATCACGACGGCGCGACAGGCGTGCTCGTGATGACGTCGCTCGCCGGCTCGGCCTACGAGTCGGAGATCCAGCAGGCCGTGCGCGGCGCGACGGCGGCTTCGGAACGGTCGCTCGCCGCCGCGTATCCGGGCGTGCGGATCGCCCGCACGGGGGCCGTGTTTTATGCGCAGGCCGCGCGCGCGAGCGCGGAGCGCGACGTGCACGTGATCGGCGCAGTGTCGCTGTGCGGCATCGCGCTGCTGCTGCTGGCCGTGTTCCGCACGCCGCGCCTGCTGGTGCTCGCATTCGCGTCGACCGCGTTCGGCATCGTCTGCGCGCTCGCGGTGACGCTGGCCGTGTTTGGCAAGCTGCATCTGCTGACGCTGGTGTTCGGCGTGAGCCTGATCGGCGAGGCGGTCGATTACTCGATCCAGTATTTCGTCGTGTACCTGTCGTCGGGCGCGCAATGGGATGCGCGGCGCGGCGCGGCCGCCGTGCGGCCGGCGCTCGCCGTCGCGCTGGCGACGAGCCTGCTCGGCTACGCGATCCTGACGTGGGTGCCGTTCCCGGCGCTCAAGCAGATCGCGTGCTTCGCGATCGTCGGCATCGCGGCGGCGTTCGCGGCGGTGACGGGCTTCTTGCCGCTGATGCTGACCCGGCCGCCGAAGCGCACGCCGTCCCGCGTGTTCGCGTGCGCCGCGCGCGCGCTGCAGCGCTGGCAGGCTGCGCTGTCGGGCCGGCGCGCGCTGGCCGCGGCGCTGGGCGTCGCGCTGGTCGCGGCGCCCGGCTGGTTCTTGCTGACGAGCGACGACGACATCCATCTGCTCGCCCAGCGCGATCCGGACCTCGCGCGCCAGGAGCGCGAGATCCGCGATGCGATCGGGCTGGCGAACACCGCGCAGTTCTTCGTGATCCAGGGCAGCACGCCCCAGGACGTGCTCGAACGCTCCGAAGCGCTGGTGACGGCGCTGGATGCGCAACGCGTCGGCCGCGTGCAGTCGATCGCGACGTTCGTGCCGTCGGCGCGGCGGCAGGCGCAGAACCGCGCGGTGCTGGCCGCACGCGTGTTCTCCGATCCGGCGGCGCTGCGCGCGACGCTCGGGCGCGCGGGATTCCGCGACGACGTCGCGCAGGCGTGGGTCGACACGTTCGCGCGCGATGCGCACGCGACGCTCGACGTCGACCGCTGGCTGGCCGCGCGCTGGTCGGCGCCGTTCCGGCACCTGTGGCTCGGCAGCGTCGGCGCGGGCGCGCCGGAATATGCGGCGCTGGCGATTCCCGAGCAGATCGACGCGGCGGATACCGCGGCGCTCGACGCGCTCGCGCATCGGCTGCCCGGCGTCACGTACGTCGACAAGGCGGCGGGCGTGTCGAAGCTGTTCGGTGCGTACCGCATCGACAGCGGCCGGTGGCTGGGCGGCGCGCTCGTCGTGGTCGCCGCGCTGCTGATGTGGCGCTACGGCGTGCGCGGCGGGATCGCGACGACGCTGCCGATCGTGCTCGCGATCGGCCTGACGCTGGCGGTATTCGGTTATCTGCGCATCCCGCTCACGTTGTTCAACTGGCTCGCGCTGATGCTCGTGCTCGGCGTCGGCGCGAATTATGCGGTCTTCCTGCGCGAAGGCTGCATCCGGGAAGCCGCGAACCTGGGCGCGGTGTGGACCGGCGTGCTGCTCTCCGCCGCGACGACGCTGCTGTCGTTCGGCATGCTGGGCGCGAGCGCGATGCCCGCGTTGCGCGGCTTCGGCACGACCCTCGCGATGGGGATCGTGTTCTCGGTGCTGTTCGCGCCGCTCGCCACGCCATCCCCGAAGGAAACCACCGCATGAAACATGCGCACGTCTATCTGCATGCGCTCGGCATGGTCAATGCGCTTGGCGGTACCGTCGACGCGGTCGAGCGCGCATTGCGCGCCGGCGTTTCGCCCGGCATGGGGCCGTGTGCGGAAGCGCCCGGCGGCGCGTGGGCCGGGCGCGTCGACGCGTCGCTCGACGTCGCGCCGCCCGAGCCGCTCGCGCACTTCGATTGCCGCAACAACCGGCTGCTGCTGGCCGCGCTCGCGCAGATCGCGCCTGCCGTCGACGCGGCGGTGGCGCGCTACGGGCCGCGCCGCATCGGCGTCGTGATCGGCACGAGCACGTCCGGCATCCGTGCGGCCGAGGAGGCGTTCGCGCAGCGCGCCGCGTCGGGTGCGATGCCGCCGGCATTCGATTACCGGCAGATGGAAATCGGCACGGCGGCCCCGTTCGTCCGCGCGGCGCTCGGCGTCGCCGGACCAGCGTACACGCTGTCGACCGCGTGCACGTCGAGCGCGAAGGCGTTTGCGGCCGCGCGCCGGCTGCTGCGCCTGCGCCTGTGCGACGCGGTCGTCGTCGGCGGCGCGGACTCGCTGTGCGCGCTGACGATGCAGGGCTTCGCGTCGCTCGAGTCGGTCAGCTCCGCGCGCACGAACCCGATGAGCGCCAATCGCTGCGGGATCAACATCGGCGAAGGCGCCGCCGTGTTCGTGATGAGCCGCGACGAAGGGGAGATCCGGCTGGCCGGCGTCGGCGAATCGAGCGATGCGCATCACATCTCCGCGCCGGATCCGGAGGGACGCGGCGCCGAGGACGCGCTTCGGCAAGCGCTTGCGGATGCGGGCGTGAGTCCGTCGGCCCTCGGTTACGTGAACCTGCACGCGACGGCGACGCGCCTGAACGACGAGATGGAAGCGCGCGTGATGGCGCGCGTGTTTCCCGGCGGCGTGCCCGCGAGCGGCACGAAGCCGCTGACCGGACATATGCTCGGCGCGGCGGGCGCGACGGAACTGGCGTTCGGTTGGCTGGCGCTCGCGCGCGGGACGCCGCTGCCGGTTCACGTGTGGGACGGCGTGCCGGACCCCGCACTGCCGGCGCTGGATCTCGTGCAGGACGAACGCCGGCTCGCCGGCCACACCGGAAGCCAATACGTGATGAGCAATTCGTTCGCATTCGGCGGCAGCAATGCCAGCCTGATCCTGGGGCGCTGACATGCAGACCGGTTCGTTGATGGAAACCTTGCACGACGGCGCGGAGATCGCCGTGTGCGACGTGCAGGACGTGCTGCCGCATCGCGGCACGATGCTGCTGCTCGACGCGATCGAGCGCTGTTCGGAAGCCGGGATCGAGGTGCGTGCGACCGCGCGCCGCGACGCGTGGTACGCGGACGGCGACGGTGCGATGCCGGCGTGGATCGGCATCGAGCTGATGGCACAGGCGATCGCCGCGCACGTCGGGCTGCTGGCGCGGCACGCCGGGGGGCGCGCGAAGCCGGGCGTGCTGCTCGGCGCGAACCGCTACAGCGCGCATCGGGCCGCGTTCGATGCGGGGGCGACGCTGCGGATCGCGGCACGTGAATTGCTGCGCGGCGACGAAGGGCATGGCGCGTACGAATGCGCGATCCACGCCGACGGCCGATGCTGCGCGGAAGCGATCGTCAAGGTGTACCAGCCGGACGATTTTCAGTCTTTTATCGAAGGGAGCTTCAATTCATGACTCGGCGAGTTCTCGTGACCGGCGCGAGCCGCGGCATTGGCCGGGCCGTCGCGCTGCGACTGGCGGCGGACGGCTTCGCGGTGACGGTTCATTGCCGCAGCGGCCGTGACGCAGCGCAAGCCGTGGCCGCCACGATCCGCGAACAGGGCGGCGCGGCCGATGTGCTGCAGTTCGACGTGCGTGACCGCGCGGCCTGCCGGCAACTGCTCGAGGCCGACGTGGACGCGCACGGCGCGTACTACGGGATCGTCTGCGGTGCGGGCGTGACGCGCGACGGCGCGTTTCCGGCGCTGTCCGACGAGGACTGGGACGTCGTGATCGAGACCGGGCTCGACGGCTTCTACAACGTCGTCCATCCGCTGACGATGCCGATGGTGCGATTGCGCAAAGGCGGCCGCATCGTGACGATCGCGTCGGTGTCCGGCGTGATGGGCAATCGCGGGCAGGTCAACTACAGCGCGGCGAAGGCCGGCCTGATCGGCGCGACGAAGGCGCTCGCGGTCGAGCTCGCGTCGCGCAACATCACGGTCAACTGCGTCGCGCCCGGTCTCGTCGATACCGGGATGCTCGACGACGTGCCGCTCGAGCATGCGTTGAAGACGGTGCCGATGGGGCGCGTCGGGCGGCCCGACGAAGTCGCGTCGGTCGTCGGCTTCCTGATGTCGGACGGGGCGTCCTACGTGACGCGGCAGGTGATCGGCATCAACGGCGGGATGGTCTGATGAAGCGGGTGGTCGTGACGGGAGTGGGCGGCGTGACCGCATTCGGCGAGACGTGGCCGGAGATCGACGCGCGCCTGAAGGGGGCGACCAACGCCGTGCAGCGCATCGCGGCGTGGGATTGCTACGAATCGCTGCACACGCGGCTCGCGTGCCCGCTGCCGGGCTTCGCGCAGCCCGCGCATTATCCGCGCAAGAAGACGCGCTCGATGGGGCCGGTGTCGATGTATGCGGTGCGGGCGAGCGAGCTCGCGCTCGCCGACGCCGGTCTCGCGGACGATCCGTCGATCAAGGACGGCAGGATGGGCGTCGCGTACGGGTCGTCGTCGGGCTCGGTCGAGCCGATCCGCGCGTTCGGCGCGATGCTCGAAACGGGTTCGATGCGCGACGTCACGTCGAACAGCTACGTGCAGATGATGCCGCACACGACGGCCGTCAACGTCAGCCTGTTCTGGGATCTGAAAGGCCGGATCGTGCCGACGTCGTCCGCGTGCGCGTCGGGCAGCCAGGCGATCGGCTACGCGTACGAAGCGATCGCGACCGGCAAGCAGACGCTGATGCTCGCGGGCGGCGCGGAGGAGCTGTCGGGCCCGGCGGTCGCGGTATTCGACACGCTGTACGCGACCAGCACGCGCAATGACGAGGCCGGACTGACGCCGCGCCCGTTCGACGTCGATCGCGACGGGCTCGTGGTCGGCGAGGGGGCGGCGACGCTCGTGCTCGAGGAATACGAGCACGCGATCGCGCGCGGCGCGACGATCCATGCGGAGGTGGTCGGCTTCGGCTGCAATTCCGACGGCGCGCACATCACGCAGCCGACGGCCGGGACGATGGCGATCGCGATGCGGCTCGCGCTGCGCGACGCCGGGCTCGATCCGGCGGCGATCGCGTATGTGAACGCGCACGGCACGTCGACCGATCGCGGCGACATCGCCGAGAGTCATGCGACGGCGTCGGTGTTCGGCGAGCGCATGCCGATCAGCTCGCTGAAGAGCTACGTCGGCCACACGCTCGGCGCCTGCGGCGCGCTCGAGGCGTGGTGGACGATCGAGATGATGAAGCGCAACGCGTATGCGCCGACGCTGAACCTGGAGAACGTCGATCCCGCGTGCGCGGCGCTCGACTACATCGTCGGCGCGGCGCGCGAGATCGATGCCGAGTTCGTGATGAGCAACAACTTCGCGTTCGGCGGGATCAACACGTCGTTGATCTTCCGGCGCGTCGCCGCGTGACGGCCGGCCGCCCGATGCCTTCGCGCGTCGTCGTCACGGGGCTCGGCATCGTGTCGTGCCTCGGCAATTCGCTCGACGGCGTGTCGGCGGCGCTGCGCACGGGCCGCTCGGCGCTCGCGCGCGTCGATGCGTGGCGCGCGCGCGGTTTCCGCAGCCAGGTCGCGGGCGTCGCCAGTGTCGCGGCGCAGCCGCCGTTCGCGCGCAAGCACGAGCGCTTCATGGGCGACACCGCGCGCTTCGCCGCGCATGCGGCGGCGAAGGCGATCGACGACGCGGCGCTCGATCCCGCGCGATTGCGTTCGCCGCGCGCGGGCGCGATCGTCGGCTCCGGCATCGGCTCGATGGCCGCCTATGACGACGCGATGGCGATTGCCGCGCAGCGCGGCATCGACAAGACGCCGCCTTACGTCGTGCCCAAGGCGATGAGCAGCACCGCGTCGGCCTGCGTCGCCCAGCTGTTCGGCATCGAAGGTGTCGCGTATTCGCCGTCGTCCGCGTGCACGAGCTCGGCGCTGGCGATCGGGCAGGCGATGCAGTTGATCCGGTCCGGCTGCCAGGACGTCGTGCTGGCGGGCGGCAGCGATGCGCTGCACGACAACATGACGCTGATGTTCGATGCGATGGGCGCGTTGTCCGGTCGATTCAACGATACGCCGGACCAGGCGTCGAGACCCTATGGCATCGGCCGCGACGGCTTCGTGATCGCGTCGGGCGCGGGCATCCTCGTGCTCGAATCGCTCGAGCACGCACGGGCGCGCGGCGCGCGGATCCATGCGGAGCTGGTCGGCTTCGGCCAGTGCACCGACAGCGCGGGCATGGCGACGCCGCACGCGCCGGGGATCGCGCGGGCGATACGGATGGCGCTGGATGGCGACGCGCGGCGTCCCGACTATGTGAACACGCACGCGCCGTCGACGCCGCTCGGCGATGTCGAGGAACTGAAGGCGCTCGCGGACGTGTTCGGCGACGACGTGCCCGCGTTCTCGTCGACGAAGGGGATGACCGGCCATCCGCTCGGCGCGAGCGGCGCGCACGAGGCGATCTACACGATCCTGATGATGCGCGACGGCTTTATCGCGGGCACGGCCGTCGACGGGACGCCCGATCCCGCGGTCGGGCGCATGCCGCTCGTGCGCACCGCGCGCGACGCGCGGATCGAGCGGGCGCTGTCGGTCTCGTTCGGATTCGGCGGCAGTTGCGCGAGCCTGTTGTTGGACGCCTGGAAAGGCGATTGAAGTTGAACGTCACTGAGCGATAAGGACAAGCACGATGAAGCATACGAGACATCTGGCCGGCATGTTGATCGCGGCGGCCCTGCTGGCGGGCTGCGGCGGCACGGTCGTCCGCACGCTGCCGCTGCCGGCGGAAGCAACCGGGCACGATGCGACCGGCGTGAAGCTGTATTTCGGCGCGCAGGCGCATCCGGCGGTGAAGACGACCATCGGATCGCGCTCGGAATCGGTGCGCGTGAAGCGCGCGATCGAAGCGGAGCAGCCGACGTGCGATCAGGCGCTCGCCGAGGCGCTCAGCCGTCTGCGCGATTATGCGAAGCGCCATGGCGGGAATGCGGTCGTCAACGTGACGACGCGCTTTCACGAGCAGCGTTCCGATTCGGCGGCCCGGTATACGTGCGGCGTGAGCCCCAGCGCCGGGGCGCTCGCGGTGTCGGGCGACGTCGTGGTGCTCGACGCGCAGTAATGCGCGCGGAGCGGGGCGATGCTGGAGACGCCTTGCGGTGCATGCGCCCGCCCCGAGGCGGGCGCCTGTCACGCGGGCTTGCGCGCGGCCACGTTGACGAGCGTTTCGCGGCGCTTGCCGGGCTTGGGGGTATAGAGGCCGACGCGCTCGAGCAGGCCGAAGTCCTTCGCGCGGCTCCACCACAGGTACGGCAGCGATACGTTCCGCTCGTCGAACGAGAAGCCGGCGTCGCGCAGCATCGCGAGATAGCCGTCCGCGCTCTTCTGCACGTGCATCGGGTGCCGGAACAACAGCCGGATGACCCACGACTTGATGTAGGCGTCGGTCGATTCGGCGAACAGCAACAGGCCGTTCGGCTTCAGCACGCGGCGAAACTCGGCCAGCGCGCGCTCCTGCTCGACGAGGTGGTGGAAGGTCTGGTGACAGAACACGATGTCGACGCTCGCGTCGGCCAGCGGCAGCTGCGCGCAGTCGGCGCGGCGCAGTTCGACGGTGGCGCCGCAGTGCCGGGCCGCTTCCGTCGCATGGGCGAGCGATTCGTCGTGGCATTCGATGCCGACGATCTTGTGCGGCGAGAACGCGTCGTTCAGGAGCCTGAACGACTTGCCCTGGCCGCAGCCCGCGTCGAGGATGACCGGGGCGGCCGGCAGCGGCGTCGTAACGAGCCGCTTCAGGTCGTTGATGGCCACCCGCAGCACGTGATGTTCCCAGGTGTGCGTGCGCAGGAACCAGACGCCGAAGGCCGTTTCGGGAACGTAAGTTGCAGCGTGCGTGCGGGATGACGACATGAACCCCTCGTTCGTATACATTTTTTCGGGCGATCATTGTAAATGGCATTACGGAAGTGCGGCGCGGAAAGCCGTCACGTCCCATCGATTCAAACGGGCAGGCAACACATGAATGAGATGAAATCGGAGCAATTGAACGTCGACGTCGCGATCATCGGCGCCGGGCCTTCCGGCGCGGTGGCCGCGGGACTGTTGCGCAAGGCGGGACGGTCGGTGCTCGTGCTGGAGCGCCAGCATTTTCCGCGCTTTTCGATCGGCGAGAGCCTGTTGCCGCAGAGCATGCATTACCTCGAAGAGGCGGGCATGCTGCAGGCCGTCGTGGAGGCGGGCTTCCAGTTCAAGAACGGCGCGTATTTCGTGCACCGCGATCGCATGTCGTCGTTCGATTTCCGGGAGAAGACGACGCCGGGCTGGGGCACCGCGTACCAGGTTGAGCGCGCGGCATTCGACGACCTGCTGATCCGCTGCGCGGCGCAGCAGGGCGCCGACGTGCGGTTCGGCCATACGGTGCGCGCGTTCATGCCGGGCGACCGGCCGCAGCTCGACGTCGTCGACGAAGCGGGGCACGACTATCGCGTGCACGCGTCATTCGTGCTGGACGCGAGCGGCTTCGGCCGCGTGCTGCCGCGGCTGCTCGATCTCGAGGCGCCCACACGCATGCCGACGCGCGCGGCGCTGTTCTCGCACGTCGAGGATCGCCTGCCGGCGGGGTCGACCGATCGCGACAAGATCTGCATCGCGGTGCATCCGGAACGGCGCGACGTGTGGTTCTGGATGATTCCACTGACGAACGGCCGCTCGTCGGTGGGCTGTGTCGCCGAAGCGGCGTTCCTCGACGTGCCGGAAGCGCGGCGCGAAGCGCTGTTGCGTGAGCTGTTGCAGACGGAACCGACGCTCGCCCGTCTCGTCGGCGAGAAGCCGTTCGTGATGCCGGTGCGCCATATCGGCGGCTATGCGGCCAACGTCGAGCGGCTGCACGGCCCCGGCTATGCGCTGCTCGGCAATGCCGGCGAGTTTCTCGATCCGATCTTCTCGTCGGGCGTCACGATTGCCATGCGCTCGTCGCATCTGGCGGTGCAGGCGCTCGAACGGCAGTGGCGGGGCGAGGCGGTGGACTGGCAGCGGGATTACGACGTCGCGCTGCGCAAGGGCATCGATACGTTCCGCGCGTTCGTCGAGAAATGGTATTCGGGCGACCTGCAGGACATCGTCTTCCACGACGACAAGGCGCCGGAAGTGAAGCGCATGGTCTGCGCGATCCTCGCCGGCTACGCATGGGACGAATCGAATCCGTTCGTGCGCGATCCGGTTCGGCGTCTCGAGGTGCTGGCCGAAATCTGCCGTCCGGCCCGGCATGGCGACGCGACGCCCTGAACAATGCGTGAGCCGGGTGTCGTGATCCCGGTTCATTCGACAAACGCAAATTTCATCAAGCAATGAAGCGCTTATTTCTCATCGGCCTGTATCTCACAACCAGCTCCGCTTTCGCGGCAAGCCAGATCCTGCTCGAAACCCCGGTGACCTACGCGCCGGATGCCGGCGTCGTCCAGCGGGTCAAGGACGAATGCCACATCGAAGACATGCTGACGCGCCACGTCGGCCGCGTACTTGGCAAGATCAACAGAGGGGGCGACGGCACCGTGGCGTCGCAAGCCGACGCAGGGGATGCCAAGGTTCTCAAGCTGCAGATCACTCACGTACTGGGCGTCGGCGGTGGCGTATGGAGCGGACCCAAGGCCACGACCGTCACCGCGGATCTGATCGAGAACGGCAAGGTCATCCGTCATACCAAAATCAACCGCTGGTCGGTGGGTGGCGTGTGGGGCGCGTTCAAGGGAACGTGCTCGATTCTCGAACGGACGACCATCGCGATCGGCAGGGACCTCGGCCGCTGGGCGCGTGACCCGTCCTATGAGATCAAGGAAGAGGCGCCGCCCAAAGTCGCTGATGAGCCGGGTGCAGGCAAGGATTTCTGCACGCCGGGCGAAAGCATGCCGAATGCGCCGGGCAGTTCGGTCACGCTATGCGTCAAGAAAAGGCTTTTTGCTCACGACCAGTATGAAGTGAAGGTCGATGGGGCGGTTGTCGTGAAGGGCATCGACGACGAGACGACCGGCGGGGTCAATGGCGCCTATGACGGGAAACCGATCAACCTGACGTGCACGCCCGTTCTGTCAGCGCCGGAGGAGGTCACCGAATCCCGGATCGAGTCGATGCGAAGCATGGACCCGCAAGCGACGCGTGAGCAATTGAAGCAGCGCTATGTGAGTCTCTATACGGTGGAGACCGCACGCCACTGCGTCGTTCGTGTTGATTCAAAGAATGTGCTGTCGACCGACATTCACTTCGATTGATTTCGTTGGAACGGGGCGGTGGAGGGGGCTCCACCGTCTTCGATTCGTGAAGCAAGGATTTCGATGGGGCGGGATATTGGGGGGCTTGCGACGACGGCTTGAGCACCGCCACGATTGGCTCCATCGAAAACCGTTTGCGTTTCGTCGTCAACCTCCTTCCAAGGCGTCACGCGTCGAAACACCAATATCAATTTCGGTCCGGATTTCCCAAAGCGGATCAACTTTCACGCATTTCTTTCGCGAATATCGTTGATGATGAAATTATCCAGGCTCGCTGCATGCGCACTGATCTTCACCGCGACCCTCACCAACGTGGCGCATGCCCGCGATTTGGACAAGAGCGACCGTGACCGCGCCCATATACTGGCAGCTGTTCACCGGCTGAACGACCGCGAGCCTGACCTGAGGGACTATCACTATTTTGTGGTCGATCTGGTCAAAGATCACGATGCCGCATTCTTATGCGTTGCATTGGCGGATAAGGACGGCGACTTGGTGTTGACGGACGACCAGGCCGGGATCATGACGTTCGCGCTGGAGAAGCGTAACCCGCAATGGGTAGCGACCAAACTGAGCGGTGTGGGATTTGCTGTTGGCGCAAAGCCGGTGCAGTCGGATTGCAAGGTAGACGGTCGTATCGTCAGCACACGCGACGATATCAATGCCGCGTTGAAGGTGACGGGGCATAAGCCATTGGCTTCCCGCTGACCATAATAGAGATTGCTGTCGGGAGCGCGGCTGGACGGTCAGTAGAGAATCGCGCGCAGCGCCTGGTCTAGCGGGTCGATCAGGAAAGTCTGGTGCAACTCCAGTTGCTTATCGTAAGCTCGCGGCCGCGAGAAGTAGCGATCCTTGCAATTGATCGCAACCGGCCAAGATTCTGGTCCGTTGGGGTCAAGAATCCAGAAATGGAAAAGGGGTTACGGCGTTTAACCGTAACCCCTTGATTTCCTTGGTCGGAGCGATAGGATTCGAACCTACGACCCTCTGATCCCAAATCAGATGCGCTACCAGGCTGCGCTACGCTCCGACGAGCCAAAGATTGTATCGTTGAATAGCGTGCCGGGTCAATCGCACAATGCATGTTCGAGTGCCGTGGTGGTGCAAACCCGTCACGCACCACGGAGACCAACCATGATGAATCTGATCCTGTGGCGCCACGCCGAGGCCGAAGACTACGCGACGAGCGACCTCGCGCGCCAGCTGACCGTGCGCGGGCGCAAGGAGGCGCAGGCGATGGCGAAGTGGCTGCGCGGCCGGCTGGAAGCCAGCAGCGTGATCCTCGCGAGCCCGGCGGCGCGCACCGTGCAGACGGTCGAGGCGCTGACCGACCAGTACCGGACCGTCGACGCGCTCGCGCCCGGCGCGGACGTCGACGACGTGCTCGCGGCAGCCGGCTGGCCGGACGGCATCGCGCCGACGGTGGTGATCGTCGGCCACCAGCCGACGCTCGGCAGTGTCGCCGCGCGGCTGGTGGCCGGCAGCGACGATAGCTGGAGCGTCAAGAAGGGCGGTATCGTCTGGCTCGCGAGCCGCACGCGGAACGGCAGCCGGCAGGCGGTGCTGCGCGCCGTCTTGACGCCCGATCTGATTTGAAGGGTTTGATCATACGTTTCGGTAGGCTTTCTGCTAAAGTCAGTTCGGCGACACGTCACTGAATGGACACGGACTTGCCACGTAACGGTCACAGCCGGTTACTAAATTGGCGGGCATGTCGCCATATTCCTTACGACCAGGAAAGCCTAATGCGAGAACTGCCGACGCCTACGCTCCCCTTTGCCTCGCTGCCCCTCGACTCGGCGCGGCGCCACCTGCCGCGCGCCGCTGAAACCGTCACGGCGGAGTTCCGCCTGCGCGCCGCGTGGGCGCGCACGGAAGACGAGCTGCGCGAGGCCCAGCGCCTGCGCTACAGCGTGTTCGCCGAAGAGATGGGCGCGCAGGTCAGCGGTCCCGCCGGTCTCGACGTGGATCCTTTCGACGCCTATTGCGACCACCTGCTGGTTCGCGATCTCGATACCCTGAAGGTCGTCGGCACGTATCGCGTGCTGCCGCCGCACGAGGCCGCCCGTGTCGGCCGCCTGTACGCGGAAGGAGAATTCGACCTGTCGCGCCTGACGCACCTGCGCGGCAAGATGGTCGAGGTCGGCCGCTCGTGCGTGCATAGCGACTACCGCAGCGGCGCAGTCATCATGGCGCTCTGGGGCGGCCTCGGCGCGTACATGATGCAGAACGGCTACGAGACGATGCTCGGCTGCGCGAGCGTGTCGATGGCCGACGGCGGCCACTATGCGGCGAACCTGTACCAGTCGCTGCCGGCCAGCGCACTGACCGATCCCGAATATCGCGCGTTCCCGCACACGGCGCTGCCGGTCGACGAGCTGCAGACCGGCGTCGCCGTTGCGCCGCCGCCGCTGATCAAGGGCTACCTGCGGCTCGGTGCGAAGATCTGCGGCGCGCCCGCCTGGGATCCGGACTTCAACTGCGCGGATTTCCTGACGCTGTTCCGCTTGTCCGACATCAACGCGCGCTACGCCCGCCACTTCCTGGGCTGAGCATCGATCGGACGTGCGTCCGCGTGGCGGGCGCACGCATGAACGCCGCCGGCGGCAGACCGCACGGCGGCGTTCGTTTGTCCGCTTGTCCTGGCAGCGCCGGTGACGGCGAATCCGGCCCCCCATTGTTTTGCGCGACGCAGTGCAACCTCCGTGTCCAAGCGCACGGCGCAGGACGACCTCGCTTTCGCGCAGGTCGAGACGGGAAGGGCGGCGGGACGGCTTAGTGCTTGCGCCGCCAGTCGAGCAGGTGGTGCTCCGCCATCCAGTGGTGGATCATGCCCTCGCCACCGTGAGTACGCTTGTATTCGCGCGCCTCGAAGTACGACAGGGCGACCAGCACCATCAGGCCGATGAACAGGCCAATCAGGCCGGCGATTTCCTCAGACGACATGGCAGCCTCCTTTCAACGGCACAGCGCCATCAGTACATAGTAGGACATGCGCGTCGCCACTTCGAAGGCGGAAATCCGTTAGACTCGGCCCGACCCGAGCGCGCCGCAGGCGCGCGTTCCTTTCCGGAGCAAGACCTGATGACCCGTTTCGTGCTGGCCGTGATGGCCGCAGCGATCCTCGCCGGCTGCGCGAGCGACCCCCGCCAGGCCCGCCGCGGCCACCCGCCGCAGGACCCGGCCGATTATCACGGCGTGCCGACCGACATGACGCCGCCGTCGATGCTGGCCGAGCCGCCGTCCGCGACGCAGTAGCGCCTACGCGGCGGATGTCGGTGTCGCTCGCGCGTTGCCGCCGATCCGCGCCGACAAGCCAGGCAGGTAGCGCGCGAGCGTCGCGCCGCGCGCGGTCATGAACAGCAGCAGCGCGAGCCAGAGGCCGTGGTTGCCGAACGGGCCGACGAGGGTGAGCGCGGCGGCGGCGAACACCGCGAACGACACGACCATCGCGCGCAGCAGCGCGCGGGTCTGCGTCGCGCCGATGAACACGCCGTCGAGCAGGAACCCCCACACGGACACGACGGGCGAGAGCGCGGCCCACGGCAGATAGCGATCCGCGACCGCGCGGATCGCCGCCTGGTCGGTCAGGCGCGCGACGATCCAGCCGCCCGCCGTCCAGTAGACGAGCGTGAACGCCAGCGCGCCGAGCGCGGACCAGAACAGCGTGACGCGCACCGCCTGCCTGAACGCCGCGCGATCGCGCGCGCCGGCCGCCGCGCCGACGAGCGCTTCGGCCGCATGCGCGAAGCCGTCGAGGCCATACGCCATGAAGGTCTGGAAGTTGAGCAGCAGCGCGTTCGCCGCCAGCGTCGCGTCGCCCTGCTGCGCACCGAGGTGCGCGAACCAGCCGAACGCAGTCAGCAGGCACAGCGTGCGGATGAAGATGTCGCGATTCAATGCGACGAGGCGCATGAGCGCGGCGCGGTCGACGAGCGCGCGCGCCGCGAGCGGCGGCAGGCCGCGCGGCCGCAGCCGCCACAGCATCCACGCGCCGAGCGCAAAGCCGCACGCGTCCGCGGTGGCGGTCGCAGCACCAATGCCGGCGATGCCCCAGCCGAAGCCGTACACAAACAGCAACACCGCGCCGATGTTTACCGCGTTGATGAACACCTGCGCGACGAGCGCGAGCCGGACCCGCTGCACCCCGAGCAGGTAGCCGAGCACGACGTAGTTCGCGAGCGCGAACGGGGCGCTCCAGATCCGCGCGTGGCCGTACGTCAGCGCCGTGGCGCGCACCGCATCGCTGCCGCCCAGCGCGGCGAGCGCGATCGACAGCAGCGGCGCCTGCAGCGCCAGCACTACGGCGCCTAGCGCGAACGCGGCGATCAGCGCGCGCAGCACGTTCAGCCGGATGCCGTTGTCGTCGCGCGCGCCGTGCGCCTGCGCGACGAGGCCCGTCGTGCCCATCCGCAGGAAGCCGAAGCCCCAGAACACGAAATTGAAGACCAACCCGCCGAGCGCGACGCCGCCGAGATACTGCGCGCCGTCGAGGTGGCCGGCGACGGCCGTGTCGACCGCGCCGAGAATCGGCTGGGTCAGGTTCGCGAGGACGATCGGGAAGGCAAGCGCGAGCACGCGCCGATGCGATACATCGGTCGCGCGCGCGCCGGCCGCGGGCGATAAGGCGGAGTTGGGCATCGCGAACGCGTCAGGCGCGTTCCTGCACGCAGATCCAAGGCGAGACGACGACCGCCCACAGTTCCGGATTGCGCGTCGCGTAGTCCTGTGCGGTGTCCGCCTCCATGCGGGCGACGTGGCCGGCGGAGAGCCAGCGGGTGACCTGTTCCTTGTCGTCGCTGGCGATTGCCTCGGCGACGCTCACGAGATCGAGATCGCGTGCGACGGCAAGCAGCTTGCCCTGCGCGAAGAAACGCTCCAGATCGCACCAGTCGATCTTCGCGGTTTCGCCGAGGAGTTTGACGTAGAGCGGGCTATGCGACGCGCCCGCAGCGGATTCGTGTTCGGAGGACATGGATTTCTGGAAAAACTGCGTGTGCGCCACTATAAACCATCCGGTCGCGGGCTCAGGCGTCGCGCAGCGCGCGCCGCACGATCTTGCCGGTCGCCGTCATCGGCAGGCCGTCGACGAACGCGATTGCACGCGGATACTCGTGCGCCGCGAGGCGCGTCTTCACGTGCGCCTGCAGCGCCTGCACGAGCGCGTCATCGCCGGCGTAGCCCGGGTTCAGCACGACGAACGCCTTGACGATCTCGGTGCGCGTCGCGTCGGGCACGCCGACGACGGCCGCCATCCGCACCGCGGGATGCGTGAGCAGGCAGTCCTCGATCGGGCCGGGGCCGATCCGGTAGCCCGCGCTCGTGATCACGTCGTCGTCGCGGCCGACGAAGCGCACGAAGCCGCCGGCATCGAGCACGCCCGTGTCGCCCGTCAGCAGGTAGTCGCCGGCGAACTTGTCGCGCGTCGCGTCGGGGTTGCGCCAGTATTCGAGAAACATCACCGGATCCGGGCCGCGCACCGCGATGCGGCCTTCGACACCGGGCGGCAGCGGCGCGCCGTGCGCGTCGACGATCGCGACCCGGTGGCCGGGCACGGCCTTGCCGATCGCGCCCGGCCGAGGCGCGAACAGCGCCGCGCACGACGACAGCACCATGTTGCATTCGGTCTGCCCGTAAAACTCGTTGATCGTGACGCCGAGCGCGTCGCGCCCCCAGGCCGTCAGCTCGCTGCCGAGCGATTCGCCGCCGCTCGCGACCGATTTCAGCGACAGCGCGTAGCGCTCGCGCGGCTGCGGCACGGCGCGCATCAGCTTCAGCGCGGTCGGCGGCAGGAATGCGTGGGTCACGCCGTGACGGGCCATCAGGTCGAATGCCGCTGCGCCGTCGAATTTCTCGAACCGGCGCGCGAGCACCGGCACGCCGTGGTGCCATGACGGCAGCAGCACGTCGAGCAGGCCGCCGATCCACGCCCAGTCGGCGGGCGTCCAGAACAGGCGTGCGTCGCGCGGAAAGCACTGCTGCGACATCTCGACGCCGGGCAGATGGCCGAGCAGCACGCGGTGCGCATGCAGCGCGCCCTTCGGCTTGCCGGTCGTGCCGGACGTGTAGATGATCAGCGCCGGATCGTCGGCTGCCGTGTCGGCCGGTGTGAAATCGGCGGATTCGGCGGCCAGCGCCGCGTCGTAGCGCAGCACGCCGGCAGCGTCGGGCGCATCGTCGCCGATGCAGTAGAGCGTCCGCAGCGCCGGCAGCCGCGCGCGCAGCGGCGCGATCTTCGCGTAGCCGGCTGTGTCGGTGACGAGCGCCGCCGTGTCGCTGTTCGCAAGCCGGTATTCGAGCGCGTCGGCGCCGAACAGCGTGAACAGCGGCACCGCGATCGCGCCGAGCTTGTACGCGGCGAGATGCGCGACGGCCGTTTCCGGGCCCTGGGCGAGGAAGATGCCGATCCGGTCGCCGCGGCGCAGGCCGGCGCGCACGAGGCTGTTCGCGAGCCGATTAGAGGCGTTCTTCAGATCGTCGAACGTCAGCCGCGAGACGTCGCCTTGCGCGGTTTCGTGGATCAGCGCGAGCCGGCCGCTGCCGTCCGCCCATTTGTCGCAGGCGTCGACGGCGATGTTGTAGCGGGCCGGAACGGCCCACGCGAAGCGGGAGAGCAGCGTGTCGTAGCAGTCGGCGGCGGGCAGCATCGGGTGTCTCCGTGGCGCGGATCGTGACGGCCGGGGTGCGGACATGCACCGGCTTTCATGCGTCCGGAATCACACTGTAAGCGATCTTCGGGACGATGCCGACTCGCCCGGCATGGGCAGTTCGATGCACGATTCCGAAATGACGCATAAGATCACTGCTGATACTTGTAATGACCACGGATATGCTTCTGATAGCTGCGGGGTTCAGCCTGATCGGAATCGGGGCGCTGGTGGCGTTCGCACGCCACGTCGACCCGTTGTCCGGCCACTTGTCCGGTCGCGTGTTCGACCGGCTGCGCAAGCGCTGATTCGCCCCTCCCAAACACGTCCGCGCCCGACCGCACCTGATGCGCGCCGGCGCTGCCGGTCGCGCCGTCAGCGGGCCGGCAGGTAGCGCGACGGATCGATCGAACGGCCGCCGTAGCGCAGTTCGAAATGCAGCGCGACGCGATCGCTGTCGGTGTTGCCCATCTCGGCGATCGTCTGCCCTTGCGTCACCGACTGGCCTTCCTTCACGAGCAGCGCGCGATTGTGCGCGTACGCGGTCAGGTAGTCCGCGTTGTGCTTGAGGATGATCAGGTTGCCGTAGCCGCGCAGCCCGTTCCCCGCGTAGACGACGACACCCGGCGCCGCTGCGTTCACCGCCGTGCCCGCCGAGTTGGCGATGTCGATTCCCTTGGACTTCGCGCCGTCGAAGGTGCGCACCACGTTGCCGGCGGCCGGCCAGATCAGCGCGATGCTGGTGGCCGGCTTCACGGGCGATTGGGCCGGCGCGGCCGGCGCGGTCGGCGCCGGGCGGCTGCGTCCCGCGCTGCCGGTGCCGACGCTCGCCGCCGCCGACGTCGTCGTGCCGGGCGGCGGCGCGACGCGCAGCACCTGGCCGACTTCGATCGCATCCGGGTTCGAGATCTGGTTCCAGCGCACGATGTTCTGCATTGACTGGCGGTTGTCGCGCGCGATCTTGTAGAGCGTGTCGCCGCGCTCGACGCGGTAGAACCCGGGGCCGACCGGCGCGGAGCCGCAGGCGGCGAGCAGGGCGGCGAACGACGCCGCGATGAGTCGCTTCGTTGTTGTTCCGAACATTGAACCTCGCAAAACCCCGCCGCGCGTGGGCGCGACAGGTGACACAAAACATCAGATTTTAACGGGTTCGACCTGCCGCTCGCAGTTTGTCGCCGCCGGGCATCCGTTCGGGGCGCGAAACGTCAGGCCGCATGCGGGCTGACGCGAATCCGCAGCGCCGCGGTTTCGGTCGCGCCGGGTGCGAGCATGCGCAGCCCGAGTCCGTTGTGGATTGCGTCGGGCAGGCCGAGCCACGGCTCGACACAGTAGAAGTCCGAGTCCGGCTTTTCCGTCCAGGTCGTGACCGCGTACCACGGGATCGAGCCCGGCACGTCGAGCGCGATCTCGATCGTGCGGCGGCGGCCCGGCATCACGATCCGCACGGGGGCGGACGGCGCGCCGTCGACGCAGTGGAAGCGGTCGTGAATGCGCGCGTCGTCGAGCGCGTAGCGCGCTTCGCCGGGCTCCGGCGCGCTGATGGCGCCGTCGGGGCGCTGTTCGCGCCGGTGCGTCGGCGGCAGTTCGAGCGCGGTCTGGGCGCGCTCCGCGTGCGGCAGCGCGAAGTAGAAGTGATGGCCCGCGTAGTACGGCAGCGGCGCGTCGCCGCGATTGGTCGTCGTCAGCGCGACGTCGAGCGTGTGCGAGTCGACGAGGCGGTAGGCCGCTTCGAAACGGAAGTCGAACGGGTAGCTCGCCTGGAGCGCCTCGTTCGCGTCGAGCGTCATCGCGAGCGCCGTGCCGTCGGCGGACGGCTGCGCCGCGAACGGCAGGTCGCGCGCGAAGCCGTGCATCGGCAGGTCGCGGACCACGCCCGACGCGTCGCGCCAGCGGCCGAGTTCGCCGTCGACGCGGTGCCGGCCGAGAAACGGGAACAGCAGTGGATTGCCGCCGCGCACGCGCGCGAGCTGGCTCCAGTCCGCGGTGTCCGGCCAGAAGATGACGGGTTCGCCGTCGACGTGCCACGACAGCAGTCGTCCGCCGAATTGCGGGGCGATCCGGACGAGAGACTCGCCGGCGTGGAGTTCGTGAATCTCGTGTTGCTGGAAGATCGGCATGGAGAATCGGGAGTGGTCGGGGTTGGAAGACGGGCTGCCGCAGGGTGGCGCGCTCCATTATCGGGCCGCGCGGGCGTCGGGGAAAACCCTTCTGGGGAAATTGCGAGCTTTGCAATTTGTAAAGCGTCCGGATAATGGCCTGAACCGGTCATGTTGCCGGGTCATGACACTTCGAGGAGGGGCCATGGATCTGGCAATGGCAATGGGTATCGCCCTGTTTGGGATGTTTACCGGCAGCACGGTGCTGTTTTTCTACCAGCTCGGCCGCTGACGGCAAAATCTGCCGAATTTCGAAAGCCCGCCATTCAGATGGCGGGCTTTTTGCTTTCCGATTGCTTACGAATTGCAAGCGTTTGTATGCATCGCAGCAATATCCTGCCAAATGCCTTGGCGCAGTAATGTGTGCTCGGCATAATCGGGGCCGCGCTTCCGGGCGGCTCACCGCGTCGTCCGGAATTCCTTTCCGCTTTTGATCTGTTTTTAGAGGACCGACGCGTGAGTCTCTCGTTTCTGGCATTCCTGAGCGTCCTGCAGGGCGTGACCGAACTCTTTCCCGTCAGCAGTCTCGGCCATACGTTGCTCGTGCCGGCGCTGTTCGGCATGCATATCGACAAGCACGCGCCGCAGCTGCTGCCGTTTCTCGTCGCGCTGCACCTCGGCACCGCGCTGGCGCTGCTGTGGTACTTCCGCGCGCGCTGGATCGAGCTGATCCGCGGTTTCTTCGCGTCGCTCGGCGGCCGCAAGAATGACGAGGGGCACCTGATGTGGGCGCTCATCATCGGCACGATTCCGACCGGGATTGTCGGCCTGCTGCTCGAGAAGCGCATCGAGCGCGTGTTTCACGATCTGCGAATCGTCGCGATCGCGCTGATCGTCAACGGCGCGCTGCTGTGGATCGGCGATCGCATCCAGCGCAGCCGCGCACATCAGCCGCCGGAGAAGCTGACGTTCAAGCAGGCGTTTTTCGTGGGGCTCGCGCAGGTGGGCGCGCTGATTCCGGGTTTTTCGCGCAGCGGCCTGACGATGATCGCAGGCAACGCGGCGGGGCTGACCGCGGAGAAGGCGGCGGAATTCTCGTTCCTGCTCGGCACGCCGATCATTTTCGCTGCGGGCGTGCTCGAGCTGCCGAAGCTGTTTCATGCGCGGGACCAGCTTGCCGACGCGCTGCTCGGCGGCGTGCTGACGGCGGTTGCGGCCTATCTGAGCGTGCGTTTCCTGATGCGCTATTTCGAAGGGCGCGGGCGGCTGGCGTCGTTCGGCATATATTGCGCGATCGCGGGTGTGTTCTGTCTCGGCTGGTTCATGTTCCATCCGCAGCCGGTGTGACGCGGTGCGCCGATCCTTCATGAGTGTCGTGGGGATCGGGTATAATTTCGGGCTCGGTTCTCGCCGGGCCCGTTTTGTTGTTGAGGGTGCTTTTTTCCTCTTTTGCGCGGGCGGCCGGCGTCGAGCCCGTGTCTTCTTCCCCAGACCGCCCTTAGCTCAGTTGGATAGAGCAACGGCCTTCTAAGCCGTAGGTCACACGTTCGAATCGTGTAGGGCGGGCCAGAATTCCATTGCAAAACAATCGCTTATCCACGCGAGCGACTGTGGTTAAGTCGTCCCCATTCGCCAGTCAGTGTGAACGGATTCTACCCGATGGCCGTCGGATACTTGGCCGGATGCCGCGTTATCGTTTGATGATCTCTTGGGTTAGCAGTGTTCCTCCAACACCCAGCGCCGCGCCTATGACAGCCGATATCAAGTTAGCGAGGATGTCGTCACGCTTTCGTTGCCAGAACGATTTTCGCGTATCGCGGCGTATGCCATAGAAGACGGTGTCTCTCCTTCGCCGCGGGCGGAACACATTCACAAACATTGCCAGACCGATAATGACAAGGCTGCCAAACGGCACCACAAGCCACGACCTGAAGTGGATTAGGGCCTCAGTGAATCCCAGCCAAAGAAGGATACCGGCGACAAAGCTAAACGACGCACGGGAACGTAACGGCTTCTGTTTTTCGCAATGGCTGAGCGTGTTAGCTACTCGGTGAAATAGTGCGACACTGGCGTCGCTCGGATCACTTGTGTACACCGTGGCGTACAAGAGTCCGTCACCTGAAAACCGGACTGACGGATTTCGACGGCTTATGCTGATCTCGCCTTTCCCATTTTCTCCAAGGAATGCGAAAAGCTCTTCAGCGTTGTCAAACTCATAGCTCCCACTGACTAGATTGGGAGGGTCGCCGTCAATGGTCATGAGATCGATTACGTCTTGTAATTCCTCTCTGAACACATGGCAGTAATACAACTTGCGCTGATGACCTTCTTCTATGCGCTTCATGTGATTTTGCCGGAGACGGGAACACTTAATGATAGCCGATGCAACCTTGATGCACACATCGACTGGTGGTAGTCGTGAGCTGTCGGGCAAGAGTCGGTAAAAACTCCAGTGCGGCGCAGAACCATCCGTCCATCCACGTGGTTCGCATACAGTCGTTACGTATTGCCGGAAGATGGTGGTGGTGCGAGAAAGCTGAGTTCGCGAAACGGTGCACGGCTGCCGCTCGGCTGAATGTCGTCCCGCATCGCCCGAATAGCAGTGTTCAGCAGGGTGTCGTGTCGCTCGTCGCTTGGGTTGTTGTTGCGGTAGGCTATCTCTGCCTGAAACGCGTGAACAGCATCAAGCACTGCTGGAGAGGCAACTAAGGCCAGCGCGTTCACTCGGCAATGACCACGAATCCAAAGACCATCCGTAAGCGCCGCTACTTGCCGACAAAGGCCTGATTGGGCAACCTGTAGACGATGGGGTGGTTGATCGAGGATGCTTTAAAATCTGGCAGGCTGATACGCTCAGCGCGATGAAGCACCCGAGAATTTGTCGGGAATGTAAACGAGGGCATCATGTTTAAGGGCATCAGTGCCATTGTGATTGGGGTGGGCCTTCTTATTGCTGCTGCGATCAGCGCGCAGTCGACCAGAGAGTTTCTTCGGACGTCGATTGTGGCGCCCGGCCTCGTCGTTAAGCTCAATGCAGGCGGATACCATCCGGAGATTCAATTTACCACCAAGACGGGGCAGCAGATTTCGTATCCGCAGGGCGGAATTGTCACGAAAGTTGAGCTTGGTCAGCGAGTCGAAGTGCGATACCAAGCCGATGACCCTGATGGCAGCGCAACGATGAACGTCTTTTCCGCGATCTGGGATTCGGCGATTGTTTTTGCCTTCATGGGGGCAGTCGCGATCGTGTGCGGGATCATGAATCTTCCGTCTCGGACATAACTAGAAGCAAAAGAGAGAGGGCGTATGTCGTATCTTCGGAAGAGCAAGTGGAAATATGACACCGGGGCTGGTGGCGGATTGAGCGTCGACATCGTGGTCGCGACGGGCGGAAATATTGTTCTCACCGATCCCGGGAAGCATTCACAAAGTTTCTACTATGGTGCTGTGGGAATTGGTTACGGATGGGGTGCAAGGATTCCGAAATAAGCTATCGAGATTCACAATTCCTGAATTGAAACTGCCGAACTTTGGTAGCCACGATGCAAGTGCTGCCGGATCGACGTATGACTTCCCGAGTCATGGAACTGTTTGCATGACGAGTGCATTCAAGGGTAGCGAGCTATCGCGGTCTGATTTGCAAGGTGGAACGGTTTATATTGATGGCTATGGCGGTGCGATCATTGCGCAGGGCGTGACCGTCATGTTATTGGGCATCAATCCCGCGATGCTCGCGCTGGGTCTTTCGAGCATAGCCTTGTCGATGGTTCTGCAAGAGGCAATTTGGAATGCCCCGGCATTGCTCTACATGCATGGTCGAACGGCCGGTTTTCAGGCCGGTATTGGTGGCGGTATCTTGGCCGGGTACCTCCACTGACCGATATCAGGGGCTGCGTCCCAGGGCGAGGATGGCATCGTAAGCGTTCCTTGCCCGTTTCAGCCGATAGAGCGACAAGTTGGGTGTAGCTGCTTGACTGAGCATAAGGGCTGAAAAACGGGACCACGACGCTGGCGAATCGATTCAGGCTTACATCTCTTGTTGTCGATTCAGTCAATGACAGCAGGATCTCAACGCCACGGACAAATGAGGGGAGCAGGTCAGCTGCTCCAATCTGAAAAACCACCGCTTTCGACGGCGATTTCGATGACATCACGTTCGAACCGGATCCCGGCATCAAGGACGACGGGTACAACCTCATGTGGATTCCGTTCACGCATGAGCGCAGCGGCAATCACTTGTGCGTCGATCTCGATCCTGCGAAAGGCGGCGTGGTGGGGCAGGTGATCCGCGTCTGGCATGACGACGCGCGGCGCTTTGCGGAATGGCTCCCTCGCGTCGCGGCCGGGCGTGTTGTGCGCTGACGCTGCGCATCCCGCAGCGAAAAGCATTCACTCACGCGTCACGCATCGCCCATCTCGAAGATCGACATCCGTCGTTCGATGTGCTGAAGAAGCACTTGCGCCGCATGGGGCAACGTTCGATCGGCTTTCACCAGCAGCTGGACACTCTGGCGCCCGAGGAGCGGGTGGTCGATGCGCTTGCCGACCAGTCGGCCTTCGGCCACTTCCGTCGCGATCGAATAATCCGTCAGGAATGCGACGCCCATCCCCGCGAGCGCGAACCGGCGCAGCACGTCGAGCGTGTTGCCGACCAGACGCGGTTGAAAGCGCATGGTTTCTCCGCGAGCCAGCACGTCGATCGTGCTGCCCAGGCCATACATCGGCGGCATGGTGGCGAACGGATAGGAGATCGCCCGTCCGAACGTGATCGGCCCGGGGTGCGAAGCCAATGGGTGATCCGGTCGCACCGCGGCAACGACATGATGGATGACGCTCCGATGCACCAGGATGCCCTCGGAAGTCGGCGGATTATAGGCGATGCCGATATGCGCAATGTCCTTGCGCACCTCGTCCACGATTTCCCCGGTCGCCCGAATATTCAATGAAAGGCGCACGGCCGGATATCGCCGCCCGAACTCCCACAGGATTTCATTCGTCAGCGCAGGTATCACGCCTTCGCTGGCGGAAATCGCGACGTATCCCGTCGTGAGCGAACGCAGCGCATCGAGTTCGCTTTGCAGCACTTCGTAAGTCGCTTCGCATCCGCGATGGTAGCGAAGCAGGCATTCCGCTTGTTCCGTCGCGACGACGCCCGAGATCTGGCGGTCGAAAAGGTGCAAGCCGGTTTCGCTTTCGAGACGCTGAATCTGACGGCTCACTTCGGACGGCGCGACCTGCAGTTTGTCCGCCGCCTTGCGAAAGGATCGTTCAGCCATTACCGCTTCGAAATACAGCAATTGGCGTTGGGTCGGGATTTCCATTCCGATGCTCAGAAAAACAACTGTCAATAACGACAGGTGTTGAGATAAAGCGCAACACCCCGGTACGCAGGATGATATCCAATCCAATATCATTTGCCGGTACAGTCTGAGCACAACCAGTTGGCACTGGCATAGAGAAGCGCTCCAACCTTCCGAGGGAATTAATGTCAATCGCGTTCGACGCCGCTGACGGCGTGCAATCCGTATACCGGAAAATAGATCGCCGGGTGCTCGCGTTCCTCGCCGTCGGCTATTCCATCGCGTATATCGACCGTGTCAATATCGGCTTCGCGAAAATTCAAATGCAGCAGGATCTCGGGCTGGGCGACGCCGCCTACGGGTTTGGCGCGGGCCTGTTTTTTCTCGGCTACATGCTGTTCGAGATTCCGAGCAACCAGCTGTTGACCCGGATCGGCGCGCGCAAAACGCTGAGCCGCATCATGCTGCTGTGGGGCATCGCATCGATGTCGACGCTCGTCGTCACCGACGCCACCTCGTTCTACGTCATCCGGTTTCTTCTCGGCGTGTGCGAAGCCGGGTTCGCGCCCGGCATGCTCTTCTACCTGACGCGCTGGTATCCGCGCGAGCGCCTCAGCCGGGCGACGGCGCTGTTGCTCGGCGCCGCGCCGATCGGCGGCATCGTGGCCGGCCCGATCTCGGGATGGTTGCTCGAACACATGACGGACGTTGCCGGCCTCGCCGGCTGGCAGTGGATGTTCCTGATCGAAGGCATTCCCGCCGTTCTGCTCGGCACGATCGCACTCACCTGGTTGAGCGATTCGCCAAACGATGCGCGATGGCTGACAGCCGACGAAAAGCGGATGGTCGTCGAACGGCTGGACGCCGCGTCGTCGAGTCGCGAAGGGTGGCAATCCCTGAAGGTCGTGCTGCGCAATCCCGGCATCTATCGCCTGTCGGCGATCTACTTCTGCCTGATCTGCGGGGTCTACGTCGTCGGCTTCTGGCTTCCGTCGATCCTGAAAGCGGGCGGCGTGAAGAGCGTCGCCGAGATCGGCTGGTATTCCGCGATTCCGTATGCGGCAGCCGTGGCAGCGATGTATTTGCTGGCAAGACGTTCCGATCGATTGCTCGAGCGGCGTCGGCATGCCGGCGTTGCAACCGCAGCGGCCGCTGTCGCACTGGCGGTCGCCGCGATCTTCGTCGACCGTTTCGGCATCGCGATCGTCGCGATCACGATTGCGACCGCGCTGACGTTTGCGGGTTACGCGGTGTTCTGGGCCATTCCGTCGGAGTATCTCCCGACCTCGACCTCTGCGAGCGGCATCGCATTCGTCAATACCGTCGGCCTGTTCGGCGGGTTTCTCAGCCCGACGATCATCGGCACGTTGAAATCGGCGACGGGCAGCACCGCCGCCGGACTGTTCGTGATCGTCGGGTTGCTCGCGCTCGGCGCGCTGCTGCTGCTGGTGCGTCCCATCGCGTCTTCGGAGGGCGCGCGCGCATGAAGTTCTTCGTAGCCGGGTTTCTTCACGAAACCAACACCTTCGTGGCGTCGCACGCCCGCTACTGCGACTTCACGAGCGGCGCGAATGGTCCGATCGTCAGGGGCGACGCAATGCTCGCGCTGCGCGACGCGAATCTCGCCATCGGCGGCTTTATCGGCGCGCTCGATCCCGCCGCGGACATCCCGATCCCCGGCGTCTGGGCGCACGCGACGCCTTCGGGCCCGGTCACGCGAGACGCGTTCGAGCGCATCGTCGGCGAGATCGTCGAGGGGGCGCGAACCGCGAAGGCGGACGCGGTATTTCTCGATCTTCACGGGGCGATGGTTGCCGAGCACGTCGACGACGGCGAAGGGGAACTCCTGAAGCGGGTTCGCGAAGCCGTAGGGCATGGCGTGACCATCGTCGCCGCGTTGGACCTGCACGCGAACGTGACTGCTCAAATGTTCCGCTGTGCAGACGGCCTCGTCGCATACCGCACCTATCCTCATGTCGACATGGCCGATACCGGCGCGCGGGCGGCGCGTCTGATCAAGAAGCTCGCGCAGGAACGCGAGAGTCATCACCGCGGCATCCGGCGCGGGCCGTTCCTTGTCCCGATCGAAGCGATGGCGACGTCGAGCCCGCCGGCGGCGGATCTGTATGCGACGTTGGCGACGCTCGAAGCGGAACTCGGCGTCGACTTGTCGATTGCGCTCGGCTTCCCGGCCGCCGACATCGCCGAGTGCGGCCCGACGATCTGGGGATACGGCATCAGTCAAACCGCGCTCAACGAAGCGCTGGATCGCCTTTACCGCCAATTCGTGCGCCGCGAGAACGACTGGCAAGCCACCTGCCTGTCGCCCGACGAGGCCGTGAAGACCGCCGTCTCGCTCGCGGCGCATGCGAAGCGTCCGGTCGTGATCGCTGACACGCACGACAATCCGGGCGCCGGTGCAGACTCGAACACGACCGAAATGCTCGCGGCCCTGGTGCGCCACGGCGTGGCGCGCGCAGCGCTGGGGGTCATCTGCGATCCGCTCGCGGCCGCGGCGGCTCATGCCGCAGGCGTCGGGTCCGCCATCGCGCTGACCCTGGCGGAGGGCACGCCGCGCGCGTTCCGGGCGACCTTCGTCGTCGACGCGCTCTCTGACGGCGAATGCCGGCTGGAAGGGCCGATGATGCGCAATGTCACTTTGCGTCTCGGGCCGTGTGCGTGCCTGCGCATCGACGGTGTGCGCGTGGTCGTGAGCAGTGTGAAAACCCAGCTGCTGGATCGCAACCTCTATCGGATGGTTGGCATCCAGCCGGAAGCGATGGCGATTCTGGTGAACAAGAGCTCGGTTCATTTCCGTGCCGCGTTCGAGCCGATCGCCGAGGCGGTGCTGGTCGCGCGAACCGTGGACGGCATCGTCACCGATCCCGCCAGGCTGCCGTGGCGAAAACTGAACCCTTCCGTCCGGATCGCTCCAGGACATGAAGGGCAGGGCCGGATTTGACCGGAGGGAAATTACACCAGACGGCAATTGCACGTCTCGTTCAATATCATGCGCACTCCAAACCTTATTGAACGGCGGCGGACATGATGCGACACGCCCACAATATTCCTCTTCATCGGGAAGACACGACATGCCAACCTATCGGGACTTGAAAGCCCAGATTCGTACTCTTCAGGCTCAGGCGGAGCTCGCACGCAAGCGGGAAATCTCGGTCGCGGTCGAGAAGATTCGAGAAATGATCGCCGAATTCGATCTGAAACCCGAGGACCTGTTTGCTGATGTCCAGCGAAAGTCACGTCGGATCAGGCGTCGCGCGCCCGCGACGGCAAAGTATCGCGATCCGGCATCGGGTGCGCTCTGGAGCGGGCGCGGGAAGGAGCCGCGGTGGATCGCCGGTCGTGATCGCGACATGTACCTTATCCCGACGTCGACATAGACAGCTGCAACGTTCGACGCGTCCTGAGCAGTCAACCCCACATGATTCGCCCGTACTGCTGCTAAGCGACCTGGCGTCGCGCGAGCATCCCGTACGCACAATTTGCTTCACGCAATCCCATGTCCAAGACCGCCTGGGAAGAACGAATCAGTGCCGCCATCGGCGTCGTGTGCGCGGGCGTCCGTGCTTGCATCCCCGCTCGATATCGGAAGCACGCGGGCCGTCGGGATTCGGGTGTGCATGTCACGGACTCGACCGCCGCCGAGTCCGTCCAGGCAGCGATCGTTGACGCCGCCGAAGCTGAAGCATGCGTTGCGGAACTCGAGAAACTGGAGGAGCGGTATGCGATGTCGGCAACCGCATGCTTTTCAAGCGCTCACGCCCGCATTGAACTGCTTGGGTTCCGCGTGAGGAAGGCGCGGTTGCACGCGACGCGCGCACGGGTCCATGCCGATACCGCGATGCTGATTTTTCGGAGTGGAATCGACAGCGGTCTCGACGCCACTTCGCAGACGCTCAGGCACCATGCCGATCTCGCGAAGCAAGCGCGCCTGCTTGCCAGCGATCTCCTCGACATTTCGCTCGCGTCGGAAACGCGCGAGAAATCCCGATTTCCCTGGTGCGGGCGATCACGGTGGCCGCGCGCGAGCCGCCGCCCGGGTTGGTTGCGGCCGGCGTCGCCGCAAACGTCGCGCGATGCCCGGGAGCCGAAAGCTTTCGACTGAGACCGGTAACGTTGTCGGGCCCGCCTCAGCCGCCGAGCCTGTTTGCGACGCGGCCAAGGAACAGGCGCAGTGCAAGACGCTGTATCGCGGTGTCGTAGGGCGGATGAAACAACTCGATCGGGAACCAGCGGCGCTCTTCCAGCACGGCTTTCGCGTGCGACAGCTCACGGAAACCCTCCTGACCGTGGTAATTGCCGGTGCCGGACGTGCCGATGCCGCCGAACGGCAAATCGTGGTTGATCACATGCCAGCCCCAGTCGTTGACGGTCACGCCGCCGGAGTGCGTGCGCTTGAGCAGCGTCCGGTATTCGTGCTTGTCGTGGCCGAAGTAGTAGAGCGCGAGCGGGCGCGTGTCGCGCCTGACGTGCGCGATGGCGTCGTCGAATTCCCGATAGGTGAACACCGGCAGGATCGGCCCGAAGATCTCTTCGCGGGCGAGCCGCATGTCCGGCGTCACGCCCGTGACGACGTGCAGCGGAAGATGCCTGCCGCGGCTCGGCATCGCGCAGGCGATCACCCGGGCGCCGCGCGAGCGCGCATCGTCGAGCAGGTCGTTCATGCGCTGGTGCGCACGGTCGTGGATCATCGCCGTGTAGTCGGCGCTGTCGCTCGGGAAGAATTGATTGGCAGCGCTGACGACCGCCGATACGAACGCATCGACGGATTGTTCCGGCACCAGCGCATAGTCCGGCGCAACGCAGATCTGGCCGGCGTTGACGGTCTTGCCGTGGGCGATTTTGCGTGCGGCCCGCTCGAGATTCGCGCTGCGCGACACGAGCGCGGGCGATTTGCCGCCCAGTTCCAGCGTGACGGGCGTGAGATTGTCGGCGGCTGCCCGCATGACGTGGCGGCCCACCTGCGGCGACCCGGTGAACACGAGATGATCGAACGGCAACGCGCTGAATTGCCGGGCGACGTCGGCATCGCCTTCGACGACCGCGACCTGATCCTCGGAAAAGGCGTCCGCCAGCAGCGCACGCAGCGCGCGCGACGTGGCCGGCGCGAATTCGGACGTCTTGATCAGGCAGCGATTGCCGGCCGCTAGCGCGGTGGCGAGCGGGCCGAGCGCGAGATAGATCGGAAAGTTCCACGGCACCAGCACGCCGACGACACCTTTCGGCTGATACGACACGTATGCGCGATTGGTCGCGAACAGCAGCTCCGTATGCCGGCGCGAAGGCTTCATCCAGCGCTTCAAATGGCGCAGCAGATGATTGATGTGCAATACCGACGGCAGCACGTCCACGGTCGCGGTTTCCGCGTGCGCGCGTCCGCTGAAGTCCTCGTCGGCCGCGGCGACAAGGGCAGGGGTGTGCGCGATGATCGCCTGTTTCAGGCCGAGCAGCGCTTGCCGACGCTCGCGGTACGCGGGATAAGGATGCGCGTCGAACGCGACGCGCTGGCGGCGCAGCAGCAACGGCAGGGAATCGTTACGCACCGGGTCGGGATGAGGCGTCATGGTCGCTCCAAGAATTGTACTGAGCGTTCAGTACAATTAGAATATGGCGGTTCCCGGCTTGTTCTGTCAACCTGCCGCGAAGGTCTCTAGGGAAACTCCCGAGTTAGAATCGCCGATCACCTGTCCGGTCCATCCCATGACTCAAACTGCTTCAGACGAAACGGGCGCGCGTCCGTCGACGGTCAAGAACAAGCGTGGTCTCGAGACGCGGCAACGTGTGCTCGTGGTGACGAAGGCGCTCATCGGCGAGCACGGCTACTCGGAGGTGACGCTCGACCAGATCTCGAGCGCGGCGGGGGTGGCGAAGAGCAGCCTGCTCTGGCATTTCGGCAGCAAGGAGGCGTTGCTCGCCGAGGCGGTGACGAGCCTGTTCCAGGAAGTCGAGGCGCAACTGCTGCCGGAGGCCGTCGAAGGGTTGCCGGTCGCGGCGCGCACCCGCCATCTGTTCGAGCGGGTTGCAGCGTATTTCACGCGCAATCCCGAGGCCAAGGGGATCATCATGTCGCTGCTGTTCTCGGGCGGCGTGCCCGAGCAGGTGAGGGCGCAGATTCAGGCCGGCTGGCATGAACACGCCGTGTCCATCGCGTCGTTCCTCAGCATGCCTGAACGGCCGTTTCCTCCCGACCTGGCCCGGACCATGGTCGCGATGTTTCATGGCGCGTATTGCCAGTGGTACGCGGACGGGCGGACGCAGCCGATCATCACCTATCTCGCATCGGCCCAGCAGCTCATTCTCGATTGGCTCGACGGCCCGCGTTGAAATCGCGGGGCGCGTCGCGCGCGACCGTTCCCGCTAGTGGAGCTGCTGCAGGAATGCCGCGAGCTTCCGGCCGAGCATGCGATGGTGATCGGCCGAAAAGTGGACGCCGTCCACCGGACTGACTTCGATGATCTCGCCGACGTCCAGAAAATGCGCGCCGGCATCGCGGGCCATCTGCGCGTACAGGCTTGCGAGCTGGCGAGACTTTGCCGCGCCGCCCGCGAAGATCTCGCCGAGGAACCCGACCTCGACGACCGGGGCGGGCGCCATCAGCACCACCTGCGGCGTCGCGCCCGCAGGGCCTGCGCGGCACGCGTCCAGTTCGGCGAGCAACACGCCGACCGAGACCGCGATGTCGGCGGGCGTGACCGAGAAGCGCGCTTTCAGGTCGTTCGTGCCGAGCATCAGCACGACGACGTCGATCGGCAAATGGCTTTCCAGGCACGGGCGCAGATACGACAGGCCGTTCTTGTGCCGGCCTTCGATCGGGTCGTCATGGACGGTCGTGCGGGCGGGCAAGCCTTCTTCGACGACCCGCCAGCCCGCGCCCAGCGTTTGCGCGAGCACGCCCGTCCAGCGGTCGTCGCGGTCGAAGCGTTCCAGCACGGCGGGGCGCGTCATCGGACGCGTGCCGTGGGTGTTCGAGTCTCCGTAGCAGAGCACGGTCTTCTGCGTCATCGTCATCTCCCTGGTTATTCGTTGATTGCGTCGCGCACCTGAGCGGGTTCGGGGCGACGGTCATTCCTTCGGCAGGCGCAGGACGTCGAGCGCTTCCTGCGAGAACTCGACCCAGAGCTGCTCTTGCGCGATGCCCGCCTTCAGCACCAGATGCTGCAGACGCTTCGCGCGGGAGGCCGTCTCCGGCGGGAAATCGCGCGCCTCGATCTGCCGGTACAGATCGAGTCGTTCCTGGTGCAGCGCCATGTGTCGCCTGATCTCTTCTTCCAGACCGGCGGGGCCGAGCACCGCCTCCGCGCGCAGCCGGACCAGCAGCGCCTCGCGCAGCGTCGTCGGGTCTTCCTGCTCGGCAATCCAGCGCCGCAGCTCCTTTTTGCCGGCCGGCAGGATCCGGTACGCGCGCTTGCGGCCGCGCCCGGTTTCGGCCGGCAGCGATTCGATCCACCCCAGTTCCTCGATGCGGCCCAGCTCGCGATAGATCTGCTGATGGGTCGCCTGCCAGAAATAGCCGATCGAACGATCGAAGCGGCCGGCGAGTTCCGAGCCGGAACCGGGGCGTTCGGCAAGAGAGGTGAGAAGCGCGTGAGGCAAGGACATGTCGAATCGAGGGAATCCACAAGATGCATCGCATCTTGCCATATCGGGGACACAAGGTAAGCGACATGGCTCTGTTTGTGCAACATGTTGCATAAACGAAAACCACGAGCTAGTATCAATGCAACTGGTTGCATAAACATGGAGACGATCGATGGCCCGCTATCCCCACTTGACCGCCCCGCTCGATCTCGGCTTCACGTCGCTCAGGAACCGCGTGCTGATGGGCTCGATGCACGTCGGCCTGGAGGAGGCGCCGAACGGCTTCGAACGGATGGCGGCGTTCTACGCGGAACGGGCGCGGGGGGAGGCCGGCCTGATCGTGACGGGCGGCATTGCGCCGAACGAGCGCGGCCGTCCGGCGCCCGGCGGCGCGATGCTGACGACGGAGGCCGAGGCCGAGCGCCATCGCGCGGTGACGCGCGCGGTACACGCGGAAGGCGGCCGGATCGCGCTGCAGATCCTGCATTTCGGCCGCTACGCGTATCATCCGGCGCTCGTCGCGCCGAGCCCGCTGAAGGCGCCGATCAACCCGTTCACGCCGCACGCGCTGAGCGGCGCCGAGGTCGAGGAGACGATCGCCGATTTCGTCCGCTGCGCCGCGCTCGCGCAGTATGCGGGCTACGACGGCGTCGAGATCATGGGCTCCGAGGGTTACCTGATCAACGAGTTCATCGTCGCGCGCACGAACCATCGCGACGACGCATGGGGCGGCGCGTACGAGAACCGCATCCGCTTTCCGGTCGAGATCGTGCGGCGAGTGCGCGAGCGGGTCGGCGCGAACTTCATCGTCATCTACCGGCTGTCGATGCTCGATCTCGTCGAGGGCGGCTCGACGCTGGACGAGGTGATCCGGCTCGCCCGCGCGATCGAGGCAGCCGGCGCGACGATCATCAACACCGGCATCGGCTGGCACGAGGCGCGCATTCCGACCATCGCCACCAAGGTGCCGCGCGCCGCCTATGCGTGGGTCACGCGGCAACTGATGGGCAAGGTCGGCATTCCGCTCGTGGCGACCAATCGGATCAACACGCCGGAAGTCGCCGAACGGCTGATCGCCGACGGCGATTGCGACATGGTGTCGATGGCGCGGCCATTCCTGGCCGATGCCGATTTCGTGCGCAAGGCGCGCGACGGGCGTGCGGATGAAATCAACACCTGCATCGGCTGCAACCAGGCGTGCCTGGACCACACGTTCAGCGGCAGGATCACGTCCTGCCTCGTGAACCCGCGCGCGTGCCACGAAACCGAACTCGTGATTCGCCCCGCGCAGCAGCGCAAGCGGATCGCGGTGGTCGGCGCCGGCCCGGCGGGGCTCAGCTTCGCGGTGACGGCGGCCGAACGCGGCCATGCGGTGACGCTGTACGAGGCCGGCTCCGAGATCGGCGGGCAGTTCAACATCGCCAAAAAGGTGCCCGGCAAGGAGGAGTTCAACGAGACGCTGCGCTATTTCCGCCGGCAAATCGAGCTGCGCGGCGTCGACCTTCGGCTCGATACGCGCGCTACCGCCGAGCTGCTGCTGCAGGGCGGCTTCGACGACGTGGTGCTGGCGACAGGCATCGTCCCGCGCGTGCCGCCGATCGACGGCATCGACCATCCGAAGGCGCTCGGCTACCTCGACGTGCTGCGCGACGGCAAGGACGTGGGGCGCAGCGTCGCCATCGTCGGCGCCGGCGGGATCGGCTTCGACGTGGCCGAGTTCCTGACGCACAGCGGCGACAGCGCGAGCCTGAATCCCGACCGGTTCTTCGCCGAATGGGGCGTCGATCCCGCGTACGGGGATGCCGGCGGCTTGCGCGAGCCGCAGCCCGAACCGGCGCCGCGGCAGGTGCAGCTGCTGCAGCGCAAGACGTCCAGGGTCGGCGACCAGCTGGGCAAGACCACCGGGTGGATCCATCGTGCGGCACTGAAGGTGCGCGGTGTGGGCATGTCGTCGTCGGTCACGTACCGGCGCATCGATGACGACGGCTTCCACGTGACGATCGACGGCGTCGAGCGAACGCTGCCGGTGGACAACGTGGTGATCTGCGCCGGACAGGAGCCGTTGCGCGAACTGGCCGAGCAGTTGCAGGCCGCGGGTCGCACGGTCCATCTGATCGGCGGCGCCTGCGAGGCCGCCGAGCTCGACGCCAAGCGCGCGATCCGGCAGGGCATGACACTTGCCGCGACCCTTTGATACCCGATCCGCGCCCCATCCATTCACGCCTGACGATACAGGAGCACTCGATGACGCAAGTACCGATGCCTCTCCATCCCGCTGTCGCGAAATCGCTCGAAACGTGGCATGCGCTGGTCGAACGCAAGGACCTGGGCACGCTGGAAGCGATCGTCCATCCGGACGCCGTGTTCCGCTCGCCGATGGCGTTCAAGCCTTACGGGCCGGCGCCCGCGCTGCTGATGGCGCTGCGGACGGTGATCACGATCTTCAAGGACTTCACCTATCACCGCCAGTTCGGCAGCGACGACGGCATGAGCGTGGTGCTGGAATTCAGCGCGACCGTCGGCGACAAGCAGCTCAAGGGGATCGACATGATCCGCTTCGACACCGACGGGCGGATCGTCGAATTCGAGGTCATGATTCGTCCGCTCAACGGTCTGCAGGCGCTCGGCGCGGAAATGGGCGCCCGGCTCGGACAGGTTCTGCCTGCGTTCAAGTTTAATGGCTGAATCGATTGCAAACCGACGATGGCGAAAATCGGGGGCCGCGGCCGCGAACGGTCTGTTCGCGTCGGGAAGAGGGAAGTAGAGAGGGGAGCGCACTGGCGTCACGGGCGCGCCGCCGCCAAACCGGCGAGCGCTTGCGGCCGGGTGCGAAGCGTTGCAGCGGCGCGTCAGGCCGGCGCTTTCATCGCGCCGCACGCCTGATCCACCACTCGCGCCGGCAGCGTGATCACGAACCGCGCGCCGCCGAGCGGCGAATCCTCTAGCCGCACGTCGCCACCGTGCACGAGCGCGACGCGCCGCACGATCGCGAGCCCGAGACCGAACCCGCCCGTCTGGCGGTCGCGGCTCGAATCGAGCCGCTGAAACGGCTCGAACACGCGCGCGCGGTCGGCCGCCGGAATCCCCGGGCCGTCGTCGTCGACGCTCAGCACGAGCGCACCGTCGGCGCCGGCCGTCGCGGCAAGCGAGACCGTCTTCGCCGCATAGCGCAGGCCGTTGCGGATCAGGTTCAACAGCGCCCGCGCGACGAGCTTCGGGTCGCACTCGTGGCTCGCCGGCGCGTCGCGCGTCGACACGTCGAGCGCGAGCCCGCGATCGGCGACGTCGTTCGCGATGCTGCCGGCAATGCTGTCGATCAGGTCCGCGACGGCGACCCGCATCGGCGCGAGTTCGCTTTGTCCCTGCTCGAGCCGGCCGATCGTGAGAAGCTCGGTGACGAGCTCGTCGAGTTCCCGCACGTCGCCGAGCAGCGCGTCGCGTTGCTCGCGCATCCGCTCCGTCTCGTTCGGCGCCGCGAGCAACGCGAGCCCGAATTCGAGCCGCGCGAGCGGCGTCTTCAGTTCGTGCGAGATGCCGTGCATCATCTCGCGCTGCTGCTGGATCGACGCTTCGATCCGCTGCGCCATGTCGTTGAACTGCTGCGACAGCTCGTAGATGTTCGACTTGTGCGACAGCTGGGCGCGCGTCGACAAGTAGCCCGCGCCGAACGAGCGCGCGGCGTCCTGCAGCTTGCGCAGGTCGCGCCAGTGATAATTCACCCACGTCACGACCGCGAACAGTGTCGCGATCGCGAGCACCAGGTAAGCGTAGATGCGGATGTCCAGATCCGGCGCCTCGGCCGGACGGGCGTGCAGCACGGAGCCGTCCGCGAGCGGCATGTAGTAATCGCTGCCGTCGTAGCTGATCGCGATCTTGCCGCTGTCGAGGTCGCGCAGCGGTATGCCGCTCAGCCGCGCGCGGGCGTCGGCCATCGACATGAAACCGAAGCCGGCGGTGCCGTGCCGCGCCAGTTCGCGCAGCGCGAACGCCCGCTGCGGGCCCGGATGGCGCTCGAGGTAATCGTTCAGCACGAACGCGTAGGTGGTCAGCGAATCGCGCGTGGCCTGCGCGCCCCGCTCGTAGAAGATCCGGTCGAATGACAGCTGGATGAACAGGATCGCGACCGCGACGCACGCGATCACGATGAGGTACAGCCTGATCAGCGAGCGCAGCATTCACTCATCCCACGCGGAAGGGCTGAACAGATAGCCGCGGCCCCAGATCGTCTTGATCTTGTGCGGCTCCGACGACGCGTCCTCGAAGCGGCGGCGCAGCCGCGAGATGCCGGAATCGACCGAGCGGTCGAGCCCGTCGAACTCGATTCCGCGCAATTGCTTCAGGATGTCGTCGCGGCTCAGCACGGTGCCGGCGGCGCGCGCGAGGATCAGCAGCAGGTTGAACTCGGCGGTCTTCAGGTCGACCGGCTCGCCGCGCCACGTGACGGTGCGGTTCGGCGGCGAGATCGTCAGTTCGCCGAACACGAGCGATTCCGGCGCCGCGCTGGCGGCGGCCGGGCTCGCGGGCTGCGCGCGCCGCAGCAGCGCGCGGGCGCGGGCGACGAGCACGCGCGGCTCGATCGGCTTCGTCACGTAGTCGTCGGCGCCCGTCTCGAGGCCGGCGACCTGGTCGTACACGTCGGCGCGCGCGGTCATGATCAGCACGGGCACGTTCGAGAACGCGCGAATCCGGCGGCAGACTTCCATGCCGTCGAGATTCGGCAGCATCAGGTCGAGTATCACGAGCGACGGCTGGTGCTCGCGCACCGCCGCAATGGCGAGATCGCCGCGCCGCACGACCGTCACCGCGAACTCGTAGCCGTCGAGATATTCGCGAATCAGCTGCGCAAGGCGGTCGTCGTCCTCGATCAGCAGGACGCGATATTTGAGCGGGTCTTCGTTCATGGTCTCCTCGGAATGCACGCGCCGCCGCGCAGCAGGGCGGACGCGGCGGGGCAGGCACGCGGATTTTATCCGGCGCGCCGGCGGCCGGGGCGCGACCGCGACACTCCTCAACAATCGAACACAATTGCGCACAGATTTGCTTCAGTTTCCGGACAGTTTCGGCGCGCGGCGGCTCCTAGACTTCGGACTCCCTGACTTTGATCCGAATATCGTGCGCCCAACCCTCCGCCGTTACCGCTATTGCATGCCGCTTGCCGGCCTGACCCTTGCCGCCGCCGCGCATGCGGAGAACGAATACACGATCTCGCTCGGCGGCGGCTTCGCGCCGCGCTACCAGGGCAGCAGCCAGTATCGGGGCCTCGTCGCGCCGTCGTTTTCCGCGACGTTCGACAACGGTCTGTTCATCGGCGAGGGCGGCATCGGTTACCGGATGAACCTGCCGCACGACGTGTTCGTGTCGGCGGCGGTGAGCTACGATCCGGGCCGCACGGACGAGAACCGCTTCGACCTGCCGGGCTCCGACTACCTGAAGGGGATGGGTCGGATTCCCGGATCGGTGCTCGTCGGCGTGCGCGCCGGCGTGAAGCTCTACGGCAATGCGATGCTGAGCGTGACGCTCGATACGCCCGTCACGCACACGACGCGCGGCGTGTCCGGGCAGGTCGATCTCGCGGTGCCGGTGTTCAAGTCGGCCAAGGACGAGATCGTCGTGACGGGCAGCGTGCACGGCGGGTCGGGGCGCTACATGCAGACGTTCTACGGCGTGACGGACGCGCAGGCGGCGTCGAGCCGCTTCCGGCCGTATTCGGCGGGCGGCGGGATCGACAGCGTGTCGATGTCGGCCGCGTGGACGCGCGCGGTGTCGCAGCACTGGTCGATTCTCGCGACGGCGGGCGTGTCGCGGCTGCTCGGCCGCGCCGGCAACAGCCCGATCGTGCAGTCGCGCACCAACTACTTCGGGATGGCGGGCGTGAGCTACCGGTTCTGAGGGCGACGGGGCGGCGCGCGGGCCCTGCGTGCTTCGTTGAAAACCGTCCGCCGCATCGGGCGCGTGTCGGATTATTGTAAGATTCGACCCGTCCTGCGCGCAGGTCATGCCGCAACGTTCGCGTGGAATCCATATGAGCGGCAGCATGCGCGACGATGGCGACCGGTTTCGATCGGCCGGGCCACCGCGGCGAAACGGCGCGCAGGCGAGCATCGCACCGTTCATGCACCGGACGGTAGCGGACCGTCCGTCAAATCCGGCAGGGCCCCGGAAAGGGAGGCACACATGAAAAATCTGATTTCGATCGTCGCCGCGATGGTTGCATGCGCATCGATTGCGGGGTGTGGGAACCCCAGCCAGAACACGAGAGAGAACGCGATGCCGAATCATGGAGGCTCCGAAGCGGCCGCCACCTGCAAGGCCGATGCCGCGCCCGACGATGCATTGGTCGGCAAGCCGGAAGCGGAGGCGGCCGCGATGCTCGGCGGTTGCGCGTGGCGGGTCGGCGAGCGCGACGGCCGGTCGTTGCCGGGCACGATGGATTACCGGGAAGATCGGCGAAATCTGGGCATCGAGGCAGGCAAGGTGATCTGGGTGCGTCGCGGTTGACTGTCGGACGTGGCGCCTTCGAGATTGGCTGATGGATGATTTGCGCTCGTTCTACGAGCGGGAACTGACATTTCCGCGTCATCGTGCGCGTGAGTTTGCCGACCGATACCCGAAGATCGCGACGCGCATGCAGCTCACGAGCGGGGCGGACGGCGGCAGCGACGATCCCCATGTCGCGCGTCATCGACGACGACTACCCCGGATTCACGCAGGCGCTTGTTGAAGCCCTGTATCCGCATTATCTGCGTCCGTTTCCGTCGTGCTCGATCGCCTGCTTCGACGTCGACGCGAGCCGCGCGGCGCAGATGTCGGCGGCGGTCGTCGTTCCGCGCGGCACCGAACTGTACAGCCGGCCGGTGAAGGGCGCCGAGCTATTCTTCCGGACCGCATACGACGTGACGCTGTCGCTGCCGCAACTGACGGACGCGTGTTCGGGCAGTACATCAACTCACGACATCTGGTCGACGTGACAATGGCGCAGCTTGACGGCAACTGGCAGCGCTTGACCGAGACGAACTTGATGGGCCGCGGAATGTTCAACAAAAGCCAGAAATTCCGAAGCACTACATGCAAGGCTTCCGTGACTGGTTTGACGAAAAAAGCGGGAGCGACGTGATGCAGACTGAACGCTCGCCGCGCGCGGCCCGTGTCGACTTGCCGGTACGTTGCGGCATGGAGCCGAAATGGAGCGGCGATGATCCGCACAGCGCGACACCGACGATCAGGACGGGCAACGGCGTTTGTCGAGTGGGAGGGCGGACAAGCGGAATGGCGCAACGCAGCCCGGGGCAGATCAAGCCTTCGCCGCCATTGTCTTTCACGTTCGACGGCAATCGCGTGACCTATTATTCGCGTGGACGGGATCTGGACATCATGCCGCCTGCGAAGTACACGGGAATCGGAAAGTACACGGCAGAACTGAACGACCGCTACCGGCCGGAGATCGACCAGATGAAGCGGATTCTGGCCAATCACGAGATCGCTTCGGTCCCGGGCCGGAATATCGGATCGGTCCTGAGATATTCGTTCGATCAGAATGGAACGCGGTACGAGGGCGATCTTCAGTATCGATCCAGCGACGAGATCAACTGCAAGCTGTCGTTTCTTTACGAACTTGCGCAGGATTTGCTTGTGCACGGCAAGCCGGAAATCAACCTGCATCCGGCGTTCGCCGTGCATGCCGCGTCGCGAAATCTGGTGGTGGATGTCGTGTTCAAAAATGATGGGGAACAGGAGGTCGTCATCGACAGTCCTGAGCAATGGTCGCCGCAACCGGTACGCCCGAACGTGCAGTACGTCCAGATCGGCGCGCGCGACGACGCCGGCGTCAGGTTCAAGGTCACACTGGTTGCGAAGTACTTGAGTGCCGCCTCCCGTTCCTATGCGTCCGCGATTTCCGTCAAACCGGGGCAGCCGGTCAAGGTCGAATTCGTCGTGCCCTATACGGAACTCGCGTTCGATCCGGGTTCGTCCGCGCAGCAGATCCATGCGGGCACCTGCCGGATTGCAGGGACAGCTAATCTCAACATACAGTCGCCCGCCGAAATGAAGGGAAAGGTATTGACGCGGATGGACACGCTGCCCGCCGTTGAACTGACCGAGCAGTAATGCGAGCGCCGGGCACCTCGAATGCCTGGATTCGAGACACCGCCCCCGCGAGCCCCGAACGAACACACCATGTCGATCCAATCTGACCGCACCCACGCCTTCCTCGGCGGCTGGTACGCATCTTCTACCCGCGCGTCGATGCGCAGGAGCTCGATGCGTTGCGGCGCGGGAGCCGGCCGGACGCGATCGTCGCCGAACTGCGGCGCAATGGACGGATTCCGGTCGACGCCGATCCGTTCGCGACCTGCGCAAACGTGCGAAGCGTCATCGCGCAGCTCGACGCGCTGGCTTACCGGACCGCCGCGATCCTGGCGATGTATCCGGGCGCGTCGCCCGACGATGCGGCGCTCGCCGAATGCATCGCCGGCCATCGCGACGATCACGACGCATTGTGCGAGGCCGTGCACGACCGCGTATTCGAGCGTCACGCGCATGCGGCGGGGCCGGAGGCGCAACATCGACGGCGCGGGCGCTTTTCTCGTTCGGCGGCCGCGCGGAATCGCTACGATCTGCCGTCACCGGTGCAGCAGGACAAGGATGCAAGTTTGCGGGGGTATCGATGAAATTCAGTCAGGGATGGCGCGCGCTGGCGCTGGCAGGGCTCGGCGTGCTGGCGGCGTGCGGCAGGCACGGCGGCACGGAAGCAGCGGCGGCGGAGCCGCGCGCCGTATGCGTCACGGGGTACAACGAGTACGGCCGCAAGCTCCACGAGTTCTGGCTCGACAACGAGCACAAGTCGGGGTGCTTCGGTAACCCGTCAGCGCGGGAAGCGGGCGAAGCGTTCGGCGGCGGCGGCGGCTTCGCGTGCGGCTGCAAGGTGACGCCGGGCCAGAAGGTGAAACTGTTCTGGGAATTCGCGCAGCCGCTGGACGCGATCCAGCGCGGCGTCCCGCCCGAGCGCAAGACGATCGACGTGACGATTCCTCTGCCGGAGTCGCCCACGTCGCGTTACCTGCGCGTGTATTTCCGGAAGAACGGCACCGCCGAGCTGCAGTGGGTGGACGACATGAACGCGCCCGAAGTGAAACCGACGCAGGAGAAGTGAGCGCCATGGCCGGGATCAACCAGAAGCAGGCGTTGAAACAACTGGGCGGCGAAGTGCCCGGGTCGATGTTCAACCCCGATCCGCAGGCGCAGGCGTTGTTCTGGCTCCGGAACAATCCGGGCGCGCGCCTGCCGCAAGTCGAACGGATGTATCCGATCTTCGTCAGGCAGGCACATGCACGACAGCATGGCCGACAGCGACATTGACGCCGTGTACAGCCATGTCGTCGCGATCAAGAGCTACATGAACGCCCGAGCGATGCAGAAAATCGCGACGGCGCCGGACAAGACGTTTCTCGATCGCGTCGCGGATGCGTACCACGCGCTGCTGCCGTCTGGCGCTGCGGCGCCCGCGGTCCGCTAGCGTTCCGGACGCGAGCGGATTACTTCGAGATGTACCAGAGCGCGTCGGTGCTGACGCGCGCGGGCGTCGCCGCCGGCGCCGGGGCAGCCGCCGGCGCCGAGACGGCGGCCGTTGACGGCGCCGCCGTCGCAACAGGCACGGCCGCGGGCAACGGCGTCGGGGCCGCCGACGGCTTGGTCACGTACCAGAGGGCGTCGGCCGATGCGTTGCTCCGGGCCGTCTCCACAGTCCTTTTGGCCGGCGGCGACGCGCTCGCCGCCGCCGTCGCGGCCGGGCGCTGCGCGGCAGCGCCGGCCGGCATCAGCGGGCCCGGCGTCCCCCGCTGCGCCCGCGCCTCATAAGTCCCGAGCTGGAAGATCAGCGCCTGCGCGGGACGCGCGAGCACCGCATACGGGAACTGCGGCTCCCACGGCACCAGCACGCGCCCGCCCGGCGTGTCGGCAAAGATCGCCGGCACGCGCTTCATGTCGCTGAACTGCACGTAGACCTTCGCGCCGTCGTCGAACACCTGGATCGGCTTCGCCTGATCCGCGCCGGTCACCGTCCAGCCGAAGTTGTACGCGCCGGCGGGGCCGGCGGGTGCCGCGGCGGCCGGCGCCGCGGCGCGCGGACGCGTGGCCTGCGGCGCCGTGATGCTCAGGCTCGCGAACGGGTTGTACGCCTGCGGCGGCGTATAGGACGGCGGAAGGATGGGCATGGGAGAGTCCGGCGTATCCGGAATGGTTTGGATCGCATCATAGACCTTGCGCGCGTACGCAAGGCGCTTGTCGGGTGACGCCGAGTTGTACGCACCGATGGCGTTCCAGGTCGGCCCGAGCTGACGGATGTTCTGCGACAGGATCCACGCGCCGACGAACGCGTTGGTGCACGGGTCGTACAGGCTCTGCTCGCTGATGCCCTCGCGCGAGAGCGTCGGCAGCCACGAGCTGTTGATCTGCATGAGCCCGATGTCGGTCGTGCCGTTGGTGTTGGTGTTCACGGCGTTCGTCTTCATGCCGGACTCGACCAGCGCGATGCCGCGCATCAGGCTGACGTTGACATGATGGAAGGCGGCGGCGTCGTCGAGACAGTCGGCGCGGGCAATGTCGTGCATCACGAGCGAAACCGCGATGATGGGGGCGATTTTCAGCGTTGCGCTGCGGATCGAAGGGTAAGTCTGACGCGGCATGGCAGGTTGGGGCACATTCCGGGCGCCCGGTGCAAGGAAATCACGCAAACGCGAAGTGTGCCATAGCGCGCATGCAAATGGCTCGCATCAAACTTTCCTTTGCATTTGCCGGCCTGATTCACGCGTGGAAAGCCGCTTCGGCCGCCGCCTTTTCTTCCGCACGCTTCGCGTTTGCGCCTGCCGTCCCGACCCCGCAATCGTCGCGCGCCGGGCAGTGCTGCACAGTTGTATATAATAATCATTCTCATTTACAGATGTGATCGCGCGCCCGCGCCCGGAACCCGGCCATGTCCGCTGACAAGCTCCCTCTCTACCGCGAAATCGACTCCCTGTACGTCGGCCATCACGCGTGGCTGCGCGGCTGGCTGAGCCGGAAGCTCGGGTGCGCGCACCGCGCGGCCGATCTTGCGCACGACACGTTCATGCGCCTGCTCGCGCGCGACGAGCCGATCGGCGCCGACGAGCCGCGCGCGTTCCTGACGACGGTCGCGCAGCGCGTGCTGTACAACCACTGGCGCCGCGAGCAGCTCGAGCGCGCGTATCTCGACGCGCTCGCGCAGCGTCCCGAAGCGCACGCGCCTTCGCCGGAGGCGCGCGCCGTCGTGCTCGAGGCGCTGCTCGAAATCGACCGGCTGCTCGACGGCCTGCCGCTCGCGGCCAAGCGTGCGTTCCTGCTGTCGCAGCTCGACGGGCTCACGCAGGCCGAGATCGCGGCCGAGCTCGACGTGTCGCTGTCGACGGTCAAGCGCTATCTCGTGAAGGCCGGCACGCAGTGCTTCTTCGCGATGGCGGCCTGACCGATGGCCGCCTCGGGAACGCCGCCGATTGCGCCGCAGGTCGCGCAGCGCGCGGTCGAGTGGTGGGTCGATCTGCAGGCCGGCAACACGGACGACGCGTTCGCGGCCGACCTCGCGCGGTGGCGCGCGGCGGACGCGAGCCACGACGCGGCGTGGCGCCACATCGAGGCCGTGCACGGCCGGCTGAACCGGCTGGCCGACGGCCTCGACGCACAGGTCGCGCGCGCGGCGCTGCTGCCGCCGCGCTCGGGCCGCCGCCGCGCGGTCGTCAAGGCGCTCGCCGTGCTTCTGTTCGCGGGCGGCGCCACGTGGATGGCCGATCCGTACCGACACCGGGAGGTCCGGCACGCCGACCTGCGCACCACGGTCGGCGAACGGCGCACGGTGACGCTGGCCGACCGCACGGTGGTCGTGCTCGATACCGATACCGCGCTCGACGTGCGCTTCGATGCGACCGAGCGGCGGCTGCGCCTGCTGCGCGGCACGATCATGGTGACGAGCGGCCACGACGATCGCCCGGTTGCGCGTGCGCTCGTCGTCGCGACCGACGAGGGCGAACTCCGGCCGCTCGGCACGCGCTTCTCGGCGCGGCAGCGTGACGGCGCGAGCCGTATCGAGGTGTTCGCCGGCGCGGTGCGCGTGCAGCCGTACGGCGCGTCGGCCGGCGCGCGCGTGATCGCCGCGGGCGAGGGCGCCGACTTCACGCGCGACGCGATCGGCGCGGGCGCGCCGCTCGACGCGCATGCGGCCGCGTGGACCGACGGGATGATCGTCGCGTCGCACATGCGGCTCGCCGACCTCGTCGCCGAACTCGGCCGCTATCGCCGCGGCAGCCTGCGGTGCGACGCGTCCGTCGCGGACCTGCGGGTGTCCGGCACGTTTCCGGTCGCCGACACCGATAGCGTGCTCGACACGCTGAAGAGGACGCTGCCGATCGACGTCGCGTATGTGACCCGCTACTGGGCGACCGTCGTGCGGGCCGGTTCGTGAGCCGCCCTGAAAAAAATTTCCGCCGACCTGAGCTGTTTTCGATGTTCGCGTGACATGGGTGATGAAAGCAGCACTGACCCATCGCCTATCAACACCTCGATCATGCCTTCCACTCGTCTTGCCCGCCGCCGACCGGCAGCCCTCCGCTCCCAGCCGCCGCGCCCGCGCGCGGCCTCCATTACCGCACCCGCCGCGCCGCGTAGCCTCGTTCACCGGCTGGCCGGCGCCGTCCTGCTGTCGGCGCTGTTGCCGGTGCCCGCGCTGGCCGACGCCGAGGCCGCGCCCGCAACCGCGCAGAACGCGTCGCGCCGGCCATTCGACGTGCCGGCCGGCCCGCTCGAGGCGGCGCTCAATCGCTTCGGGCGCGACGCGGGCATCCTGCTCGCGTTTCCCGCGGATCTGACGGCCGGCCTGACGAGCGGCGGCGTGCATGGCCGGTTCGACGTCGAAGGCGCGCTCGACCGCCTGCTCGCGGGCACCGGGCTCGTCGTGCTGCGCCAGCCGGGCGGCGGCTATACGCTGCAGCGCGCCGGCAGGGCGGCCGCCCTGCCGGCCGCTGCCGGCGCGGAACTGCCGACGATCGCGGTGCGCAGCAGCGCGATCCGCGCGGAAAGCTACCGTCCGCCGCAGGAGGCCGGCGTGCTGCGCTCGGAGATCCCGCTGCTCGACACCGCGCAGGCCGTCGCGATCGTGCCGGCGCAGGTGCTGCGCGACCAGCGTCCGCGCAATCTCGACGATGCGCTCGCCAACGTGAGCGGGATCACGCAGGGCAACACGCTCGCGGGCACGCAGGACACGATCATGAAGCGCGGCTTCGGCGACAACCGCGACGGCTCGATCATGCACAACGGGATGCCGATCGTGCAGGGGCGCTCGTTCAACGCCGCGGTCGACAGCGTCGAGGTGCTCAAGGGCCCGACGTCGCTGCTGTACGGCCTGATGGACCCGGGCGGCGTCGTGAACGTCGTCGCCAAGCAGCCGCAGCTCACGCGCTACAACGCGGTGTCGGTCGGCGGCGCGACCTACGGTCACGGCAGGAACGGCGGCAACGTCACATTCGATTCGACCGGGCCCGTCGGCGACACGCGGCTCGCGTACCGGCTGATCGTCGACCAGTCGAACCAGCAGTACTGGCGCAACTTCGGCGAATACCGGCAGACCTTCGTCGCGCCGTCGCTCGCGTGGTACGGGCGCGATACGCAGGTCGTGCTGTCCTACGAATACCGCCAGTTTCATTCGCCGTTCGATCGCGGCACCGCGCTCGACCCGCGCACCAACGCGCCGCTCGACATTCCCGCGCGGCGCCGTCTCGACGAGCCGTTCAACAACATGGACGGCGAATCGCATCTCGCGCAGCTGTCGGTCGATCACCGGATCAACGCCGACTGGAATGCGCACTTCGGCTACAGCTACAACCGCGAGACCTACGACGCGAACCAGATCCGCATCACGGGCGTGAACCCGGCGACGGGCACGCTGTCGCGCAGCAACGACGCGACGCACGGCTCGCTCGGCACCGACAGCTACGGGATCGCCTACGTGAACGGCAAGCTGCAGCTCGCCGGGATGCGGCATGACGTGCAGCTCGGCGTCGACAGCGAATACCGCCGCATCTATCGCAAGGACATGCTGCGGCAGGCCGTGAAGACGCCGTTCAGCTACCTGGATCCCGTGTACGGCCTGCTGCCGCCGTCGAGCACGGTGTCCGCGAGCGACAGCGACCAGGCCGACACGCTGCACGACGCGTCCGTGTTCTTCCAGGACAGCATCCATGTGACCGACAAGTGGATCGTGTCGGGCGGGATGCGCTTCATCACGTACAACCAGGTCGCGGGCCGCGGCCGGCCGTTCAAGGCGAACACCGACCTGAGCGGCTCGAAATGGCTGCCGCGCGCGGGTGTCGTCTACAAATGGAACGACGCGTTCTCGCTGTACGGCAGCTACTCGCAGTCGCTGAAGCCGTCGTCGTCGATCGCGCCGATGGGGTCCGGCTTCGTGATCGACGGCGCGACGCCGCCGGAAGCGTCGACCGCGTGGGAAGTCGGCGGCAAGCTCGACCTGCCGGGCGGCCTGACCGGCACGCTCGCGCTGTTCAACATCGACAAGAAGAACGTGCTGGTGTCGCAGTTCAACGACACGACGAAGCTCACCGACTGGCGCACGTCCGGCAAGGCGCGCTCGCGCGGGGTCGAGCTCGACGTGTCGGGCAAGCTCGGCGAACGCTGGAACGTGATCGCGAGCTACGCGTACATCGACGCGAAGACGATCGAGGATCCGCTCTACGCGGGCAACCGGCTCTGGAACGTCGCGCGTCACACCGCATCGCTCGCGGCCGTGTACGACGTCGGCACGCTGATGGGCGGCGACGACCTGCGCATCGGCGCCGCCGCGCGCTACGTCGGCGCGCGGCCCGGCGATTCGGCGAACAGCTTCACGCTGCCGTCGTACGTGCTCGCCGACGCGTTCGCGACGTACGACACGCGCGTCGGCAAGCAGAAGCTGTCGTTCCAGCTCAACGTGAAGAACCTCTTCAATCGCACGTACTACCCGTCGAGCGCGAACCGCTACTTCGTCGCGGTCGGCGACGCGCGGCAGGTGTCGCTGCTGACGACGCTGCAGTTCTGATTCCGGACCCCGCATTACACACTTGCCGCGCGGTTTGTCGCGCGCCCCTGGAGAACATCGCAATGAACACGAACCTGAAGAACGGACCGATGCGCGGGCTGTCGCGCGCGCGGCGCGGCGCACTGCGCGCGATCGCGAGCGGCGCGCTCGCGCTGGGGATGAGCGTCGCGGGGATGATGCCGGCCGCAGCGGCCGACCCGCAGGCCGCCGTCACGCGCGTCGCGATGCTCGTGCAGCTCGGCGGGCCGAACCTGAAGGTCGACGAACGCGCCGGCGCGCATCTGGAAACGCGCGGCTACGCGGTGCGTTTCGTCGACCAGGCCGCGACGCCCGACGCCGCGCGCGACGCCGATCTGGTGATCATCTCGTCGACCGTGTCGTCGAAGCACGTCTCGGCCGGCTGGCGCACGCTCGACAAGCCGCTCGTGACCTGGGAAAACGATCTGCTCGACGATCTCGCGATGACGGGCAAGCGTCACGACGTCGACTTCGGCGAAACCGGCAAGGAGCGTTACGTGTGGCTGGTCAACGCGCCGCATCCGGTCGCGGCGGGGTTGCCGGCGGGCGCGATCAACGTGTACGGCAAGCAGGCGCCGATGAGCTGGGGCAAGCCGGGGCTTGGCGCGAGCATCATCGCGACCGTGTACGGGCAGCCGGACAAGGCCGCGATCTTCGCGTACGAGAAGGGCGCGACGATGGACTACGAAGCGCTCGCGCCGGCGCGGCGCGTGATGTTCTTCCTCGACAACGACACGTTCGTCAATCTGTCGCCGGCCGGGCTCGCGCTGTTCGACGCGGCGGTCGACTGGGCGGCGGGGCGGCGCTGACGCGGAGGGCGAATACACGCGAAGCCAGCAGGTGGATTCGATCCGTCGCGGCCCGTCGATGCGAGAATGCGGACGTTTGCCGATTCGCTTCGAGAGAACCTGAATGGACAGTCATATCGCTCCGGTGGAGCTCAAGAAAGCCTACCGCCTCCTCAATCACGGCCCGACCGTGCTCGTCTCGGCCCGCCATGACGGCGTCGACAACGTGATGGCCGCGGCGTGGGCCTGCGCGCTGGACTTCCAGCCGCCGAAACTGACGGTCGTGCTCGACAAGTCCGCGAAGACCCGCGAGCTCGTCGAGCGCAGCGGCACGTTCGTGATCCAGATTCCGACCGCCGCGCAGTTGACGCTCACGCATGCGGTCGGCAGCCACAGCCTCGCCGACCGGCCGGACAAGCTGCAGGAGGCCGGCGTGACGCTGTTCGATATCGACGGCCATGACCTGCCGTTCGTCGCCGGTTGTTCCGGATGGCTCGCGTGCAGGCTTGTGCCGGAGCCGCACAACCAGCAGACCTACGACCTGTTCATCGGTGAAGTGGTGGGCGCGTGGTCCGATACGCGCGTGTTCAACGACGGCCACTGGCATTTCGAAGCGGCCGATCCGGCGTTGCGCAGCCTGCACTACATCGCGGGCGGCAATTTCTATGCGATCGGCGACGCGCTGTCGGTCGACGCCGGCAAGACCGACGTGCAATGACGCGGCGGGCCGGCTGACGCCGGTTCGTCCCGGTGGTCCGCCGCCGGGACGTCGACACTCACTTCAATTCCCGCAACATCAACGCGACGAACGCTTCCGCGACACGCGGCAGCGTGCGTCCGCGTTTGCGGATCAGCGCGATCGGGCGCACGAACGCGGGGTCGTCGATCGGTTTCGCGACGAGCGCCGGTTCGGTCAGCACTTCGCGCGCCGTCGCGGGCAGGATCGTCACGCCGAGCCCGCCGCGCACCATCGCGACGGCCGTCGTCATGTAGGTCGGCTCGCACGCGATGTCCGGCACGCAGCCGGCCGCGTCGAGCGCCGCATCGACGACGCTGCGCACGCTGGTGCCTTGCGCGGTCAGCACGAGCGGCTCACGCGCGACGTCGGCGGCCGTGACGCGGCGCTTGCGCGCCAGCGCGTGATCCTTCGGGCACACGGCGACCAGCCGGTCCGAGCCCGCATACAGCACCTCGAGCGACGCATCGAACGCGTCGCCGCCCGTCAGGCCGAGATCCGCTTCCTCGTTGCGCACGAGCGACGTGACGAGACTCGCGACGCCGTCGCGGATCTGGAAGCCGGCGAGCGGCACTTCCCGCCTGAACGCCTGGATCAGCTCCGGCAGCGCGCTCGACGCGAACGTCGGCAGGCACGCGAGCCGGACGGTGCCGCTCGATCCTTCGCCGAGCGCGCGCGCATCGCGCAGCACCCGCTCCATGTCGTCGAGCGAACGCTGCAGCAGCGGCAGCAGCTCACACCCCGTCTGCGTCAGCGCGACGCTGCGGCTGTTGCGGTCGAACAGCCGCGCGCCGACGATCTCCTCCAGCCGCCGGATCTGCACGGTCAGCGCGGGCTGCGACAGGTTGAGGCGCGCGGCGGCGCGCGTGAAGTTGCCGGCGTGCGCGACGGTGACGAACGCACGAATGTCGCGAAGATTCAGATCCATAATGGTTCGTGATTGCTGCGATCAAATCATTTCAATTGTGCTATCGCTGCGCCGACCTTACGCTCGTCTCCAACAAAAGACAATGGTTGGAGACAAGGATGCTGCCATTACTCGGGCTCGTCACGATAGCCGTCCTGCTCGGCGCGATCCTGTCGAAGCGGATGTCGCCGCTCGTCGCGCTGATCGTCGTGCCGATCGCGGCATCGCTGATCGGCGGCTTCGGGCTGCAGACCAGCAAGTTCGTCGTCGACGGGCTGAAAAGCCTCGCGCCCGTCGTCGGCATGTTCGTGTTCGCGATCCTCTATTTCGGCACGATCACCGATGCCGGCACGCTCGATCCGATCATCGACCGCATCCTGCGCGCGGTCGGCACGCGGCCGACGCGCATCGTGATGGGCACGACGCTGCTCGCACTGCTGATCCATCTCGACGGCTCCGGCGCGGTGTGCTTCCTCGTGACGATTCCGGCGGTGCTGCCGCTCTACGATCGCCTGCAGATGGACCGGCGCGTGCTGGCCGCGGCGGTGTCGATGGCGGCCGGCATCAACTTCCTGCCGTGGACGGGGCCGATGATCCGCGCGTCGGCGTCGCTGCACCTGCCGGTGTCGGCGCTGTTCAATCCGCTGATTCCGGTGCAGGCGATCGGCCTCGTGTTCGTGTTCGGCGCCGCGTACTGGCTCGGCCGGCGCGAGGAGAAGCGCCTCGGCATCGCGCGGCACGACGCGTCGATCCCGCTGCCGACGCGCGAGCTGACGCCGGAGGAGCAGGCGCTGCGCCGGCCGCGCAACTTCTGGTTCAACCTCGCGCTGACGCTCGTCGTGCTCGGCACGATGGTCGTGATGGGCGAGAAGATCCCGCCGGCGATCATGTTCATGGTCGGGCTGTGCATCGCGCTGATGGTCAACTATCCGGACGTCGACATGCAGCGGAAGCGCATCGACGCGCATGCGCGCGCCGCGCTGATGATGGCGGGCGTCCTGCTCGCGGCCGGCGTGTTCACCGGGATCATGCAGGGAAGCGGGATGCTGAAGGCGATGGCGCAGGCCGCGGTCGGCTTCGTGCCGCCGTCGATGGCCGGCCACATCCCGGTCGCGCTCGGGCTGCTGTCGATGCCGCTCAGCATGGTGTTCGATCCCGATTCGTTCTACTTCGGCGTGCTGCCGGTGATCGCCGAGGTGGCCGGCCAGCTTGGCGTGCCGGCCGTGCACGTCGGGCAGGCGGCGCTGCTCGGCCAGATGACGACGGGGTTTCCCGTCAGTCCGCTGACGCCCGCGACGTTCCTCGTCGTCGGCCTGTGCGGGATCGAGCTCGCCGAGCACCAGAAATTCACGTTCCCGCTGCTGTTCGGCGCGTCGATCGTCATGACGGTCGCGTGCGTCGCGCTGGGAATCTTCTCGTTGTGAGTCTTACCCGATGACGGTGCAGTGATGACAGCAATGCAACCCGGAAAGCGCGTGCGCATCGGCGCGGGCGCAGGCTACTCGGGCGACCGGATCGAACCGGCCGTCGAACTCGCCGAATACGGCCGGCTCGATTACCTGGTGTTCGAATGCCTCGCGGAACGCACGATCGCGATTGCGCAGCAGGCGAAGCGCAAGGATCCGGCACTCGGCTACGATCCGCTGCTCGACGCGCGGATGCGGGCCGTGCTGCCGGTCGCCGTACCCAGGCGCGTGCGCATCGTGTCGAACATGGGGGCCGCGAATCCGCACGCGGCCGCGCGCCGGACCGCGCAGATCGCGCAGTCGCTCGGATTCGGCGGGCTGAAGATCGCGGCGGTCGGCGGCGACGACGTGCTGGATGTCGTGCTGCGCGGACAGTTCCGTTTCGAGGAAACCGGCGACGACGTCGCCGCGTATCGCGACCGCATCGTGTCGGCGAACGCGTACCTCGGCGCCGCGCCGATCGTCGACGCGCTCGCGGCCGGCGCGGACATCGTGCTGACGGGGCGCGTCGCGGACCCGTCGCTGTTCGCCGCGCCGCTCATCCATGAATTCGGCTGGCGCATGGACGACTGGCACACGCTCGGGCAGGCGACCGTCGTCGGCCACCTGCTCGAATGCGCGGGGCAGGTGACGGGCGGCTATTTCGCCGACCCCGGCTACAAGGACGTGCCGAACCTCGCGCGGCTCGGCTTTCCGATCGGCGAGGTCGACGCGGACGGTTCGGTCGTGATCACGAAGGTGCCGCACGCGGGCGGCCGCGTGAGCGCGGCGACCTGCAAGGAACAGCTGCTCTACGAGATTCACGATCCTGCCCGCTATCTGCAGCCGGACGTCATCGCGGATTTCAGCGGCGTCGACGTGACGGAGGATGCGCCGGATCGCGTGCGCGTGACGGGCGGGCGCGGCGCCGCGCGGCCGGACACGCTGAAGGTGTCGGTCGCGTATGCGGACGGCTTCATCGGCGAAGGGCAGATTTCGTACGGCGGCCCCGGCGCACTCGCGCGGGCGCGCGTCGCCCTGGACATCGTCCGCGAGCGCCTCGCGCTGACGGGCGTGGCGGCGAGCGAGCTGCGCTTCGACCTGATCGGCGTCGATTCGCTGTACGGCGGCACCGCGGTGGCCGAGCCCGGCGAACCGGCCGAAGTGCGCGTGCGGGTGGCCGGGCGCGCGGCGACGGCCGATGACGCGCTGCGGATCGGCAACGAGGTCGAGACGCTCTATACCAACGGTCCGGCGGGCGGCGGCGGGGTCGTCAAGGCGACGCGCGAAGTGATCGCGGTGCAGTCGGTGCTGTTGCCGCGCACGGCCGTCACGCCGTCGTTCTCGTTCGTGGAGGCTTGACATGAAGCTGCGGGAACTTGCGCATTCGCGCACCGGCGACAAGGGCAACACGCTGAACGTGTCGGTGATCTGCCACGATCCGCGTCACTACGATCACCTGCGCACGCATCTGGGCGCCGACGCGGTCAAGGCGTGGCTCGCCGACATCGTGCACGGCGACGTCGTGCGTCACGAGTTGCCGAAGCTGGCCGCGTTCAACTTCGTGCTCGGCGTGGCGCTTGGCGGCGGCGTGACGCGTTCGCTCGCGCTCGATGCGCACGGCAAGTCGGTCAGCTCGGCCTTGCTCGCGATCGAGGTGCCGGCGCCGACGTGAGCGGGCCGATCGGTCGGCCGCGTCGGCTGACGCATCGCCGCGCCGGCGCGGGTCACGGAATCAGCAATTCGCGACGTCCGTCCGGGTGGTCGATGCGCTCGCCCGCGATGCGCAGCCGCTGGTCCGCGCGGTAGTCGTAGACGGCGCGCGCGGTGGCGAGCTGCGCGAAGTCGAGTTCGATCGTGTGGCGCGACTCGGCGCCGCCGGCCTCGAAGATGAGTTGCCCGAACGGATCGACGGCGAGACTGCCGCCGGCGAACACGATGTCGTGCCGGCTGCCGCCGACGCGGTTGGCGACCACCGCGTAGACCTGGTTCTCCATCGCGCGCGCGGCGACCGACTTGCGATGCACGTGGCGATACGGCTCCATGTTGCCGTCGGTCACGAGGATCAGCTCGGCGCCCAGTTCCGCGAGCGCGCGCCCGCTTTCCGGGAATTCGCTGTCGTAGCAGATCAGCAGGCCGATGCGCACGCCGCGCCATTCGACGGTCGCGTAGCGGTCGCCGGGCAGCACGACGCCGCGCTCGCTCACCCACAGATGGGTTTTCCGGTAGCTGAGCGCGATGCCGTCCGGCGTGATGAACACCGTGGTGTTGTAGAAGCGGCCGCGATCGTTTTCGGTCAGCCCCACGACCACCGCGACGTTGCGCGCGCGTGCGGCTTCCATGACCGCCCGCACGCTCGGGCCGTCGAGCCGCTCGGCGAGCGCGGCGACGTCGTCGGCATCGAGGAAGCCGGTGAGCTGCAGTTCCGGAAACATCACGATGTCGGTGTCGGGCGCGCACGTCGCGATCGCGTCGAGCGTGCGTTGCAGGTTGTAGCGCGTGTCGCCGTCGCGGCCGGCGAGCTGGTTGATGTCGAGCTTCAGTGTCATCGGCGGTCGATCGGCGGGAGTCGGGGTCATGCGGGTCTTCCTGTCGGAGTGGGCGGTCGGCGTAGCGTCCGGAAACGATGACGGACGTCTTTCGTGCAGGCGATTCGGGCACAATCTCGCCATCGCGCGGAAGCTGTTGCGCTCGCCATCAGGTCCGGAAATGAAGATCGAGATCGTACCGCCGTCCGTCCCGGATGGTGAGGTTGCCCGCCGCCGACGCACGGGAATCGACCGTCGTCTGGTGGCGGGGCTGCTGTGGCTGATCGCTCAGGGGAGCCACGCGTCACCGCTGTCGTGCCAGCGCGAGCTGACGCAGTTGATCGTGCCCGCGCTCACGCACGTCGCGATGGCGCGGCGCACGATCCGCGCCGAACTGGCCAGCCTGGCGGACGGCGGCTATGGCGCGAGGCTGTTCGTGCCGGCTCACGGTCCGGCCGGTCTTAATCGCGAAGTGACGATCGGCTGGGTGGATATCGATTCGAAGTCGATGCGCTTGCTCGACGTCACGCGCGATCCGGACCATCCCGACGTGCTGCACGTGAACCGGGACGCGCTCTCCGGGTTCGTATCGAGGTGCCTGCCCCTGGATGCCCGTGAACGAGTGAATTGCGAGGCGCTGAACCGGCGTGCGGAACAGACGGGCGTCTACATTCAGGGCAGCGATGCGGGCCGTATCGTGACGGGGCGCGGCCGCTTGCAGTTCCATTCGGCGCCCGACGCCGCATGCAGGATCGACGGGCTGTTCGTCATCGCGAACGATACCGTCGAGGCCCGCACCGAGTACGGCCGATATACGTGGGTCGAATATCTGAACGCGAAGACGCCGGGGCCGGTGAGCGGATGGGTGAGGACCGATCGGCTGAAACCCGACGGATATGGCATCGCACCCCGCCAGCCCTGACGCGGGCCGTCGTTCTGCGCAGTCGCTTCGGTGGCCGCGTCGCCGCCCGGCCGTGCTGGAGATAGCGACTTTAGCGACTAAGATGAAAGGACTGCGGCCCGCGGTTGCGCAAGCTCCGGCGTGGCGCGCCGCGACGCACGTGTCGCGGCCGTTCGCAGGCACGGGAAGGAGGGGCGGGAAATGCGAAGAATCTACGTGTTGTTGCCCAACGCGAAGAGTGCGACGCGGATCATCGACGAGTTATTGCTCAAACGAGTCGAATGGCGGCATGTCCACGTGCTGGCGGCGCCGGGCGTGAAAACCGAAAACCTGCCGCAAGCGACGCTCGCGCAGCGCAGCGACCTGCTGCCGGCGCTCGGGCGCGGCACGCTGGTCGGCTGGCTGGTGGGGATGGCGGTCGGGCTCGTCGCGCTGGTGTTCCATCCGGAAGGGCTGAAGTTCGGCGCGGGCGCCGTCGTGCTGATCACGCTGCTCAGCGCCGGGTTCGGCGCGTGGACCTCGACGATGATCGGCGTCGACGTGCCGAACACGCGGCTCAAGCGCTTCGAGGGCGCGGTCGAGAAGGGCGAGCTGCTGCTGATGGTGGACGTCAAGACCGATCGCGTCGACGAAATCGAGGCGCTGATCAAGAAGCACCATCCGGAAGCGGATGTCGAAGGGCACGACCCGACGATCCCGGCGTTTCCTTGAGCCGCCAGACGGCGCGCTCGGGGGGGGGCGCTCGAGCGCGAGATGACGCGGCGTGGCGGCGCGCGTGCCGACCGCGCCGCTGTTGCGCGCGCCGGCGCCTGACCGGTGCGCGATCGGTTGCCGCATGCGCGTCCGCTGACCTGGACGACCAAGGATCGCGCCCGTCGATCCGGCACGCCATCCTGATAACAAGGTGAAGTTCGACGAGACGCGCGGCCGCTACGTCGTGCCGAAGGCGCTGCAGGAAGGGTATTGAGCCGGGTGCGCGCATAACGCGAGGCGGCACGTCGTGCCGCCCGCGCGTCACACGTACAGATACCGGACGAGGTGGAAGAACACCGGCGCCGCGAAGCAGATCGAGTCGACGCGGTCGAGCATCCCGCCGTGGCCGGCGATCATCGAGCCCCAGTCCTTCGCGCCGAGCGAGCGCTTGACGGCCGACAGCACGAGCCCGCCGACGAAGCCCGCGATCACGATCGCGAGCGAGATGCCGAACGCCGCGCCGAAGCTGAACGGCGTCACGCGATACAGCGACGCGCCGCACAGCGTCGCGAGCAGGCCGCCGCCGACGAAGCCCTCGATCGTCTTCGACGGCGACAGGCGCGGCGCGATCTTGCGGCGTCCGAACAGCTTGCCGACCACGTACTGCAGCACGTCGCTGATCTGCACGACGACGAGGAAGAAGAACAGCAGCAGCGCGTTCTGGCCGGCGTAGTGCGGAATGTCGAGGATCAGCACCGCGGGCGCGTGGCTCAGCCCGTACACGCAGACCATCAGCGCCCAGTTGATCTTCGCGTTGCGGCTCAGGAACTCGCGCGTGTCCTGCGTGAGCGCGGATACGAGCGACATCGCGAAGAACAGGTGCACCGGCACGAAGATCGAATACATCCCGTACCAGTCGATCGCGAGCAGCAGGTACTGCACCGGAATCGCGACGAAGAACGCGATGAACAGCGTCGTGTGGTCGCTCGCGGTGGTCGGCGTGAGCGTGATGAATTCGCGCAGCGTCAGGTACGACAGCAGCGCGAACACGAGGTAGGTGATGTTGTTGCCGAGGCCGATCGCGATCACCATCACCGCGATCATCGCCCACCACGCGTGGATCCGCTGGTTCAGGTTGACGATGGTCGCGCTCGCGCCGCCGCTGCGCGCGCCGAGGATCGCGCCGATCACGGTCGCGACGGCCAGCAGGGCCGTGACGCCCGCAACCAGTTCCCAGAAGAGAGTACGCATATCGAAGTCCGGATGAGAAGGGAAGCGCGGCGTTCAGCCCGCGGGGCGCTGCGGCGCGAGCGCGACGATCGCGTCGCGCATGCGGGCGAGGAACGACGGCTTGTCCTCCTGGTCGCCGCGCGCCTCGTTCGCGCCGAAGTGCACCTTGCAGATCAGCGGCACCGGCCAGATCGCGCCTTTCGGCATGATCCGCTGCAGGTTCTCCAGGTAGACCGGCGCGAGTGCAACGTTCGGGAACTCGGTCGCGAGATGGAACAGCCCGCTCTTGAACGGCTGCGGCAGCGCTTCCGCGCTGCGCGTGCCTTCGGGGAAGATGATGATCGAATGGCCCTGCGCGAGCGCGTCGCGCACCGGGTCGAGTGGATCGCCGCCGGTTTCGCGGTGGCGGTCGATCAGCACGACGTTCAGCAGCTTCTGCGCGATGTGGCGCTTGAGGTCGCTGCTGTCCCAGTAGTCGCGTGCGGCGACCGGCCGCACCACCGCGCGCACGTCGCGCGGCAGCGCGGCGAGGATCGCGAGCGTGTCGATGTGGCTCGTATGGTTCGAGAAGTAGATTTTCTGCGTCGGCGAGGGCGGCGCCTGATGCCAGACCGGATACGCGCCGGCGACGAGCCGCACGATCGACAGCAGGAAATCGCGTTGCCATGCATGCAGGATGTTCATCGGCGACGCGCCTCCTGTGCGCATGCCCGCTGCGCCGCATCGCCGCGGCGGGCAGGCTCCCGGAATGCCGGCGCGCTGCGTGGCGCGCCGGATGGCCCATGTTTGACTATTTTCAAGTGTATGAATGCCTGTCGCGGGTCCGCGATAATCGGCGGATGTCGCGATGAACGGCGTGAATGACCGCTATTGGACAGGTGCGCGAATGCGGCGAGCGTGATGTTGCGCGGCATTCGGGCCAGCGGATTATCGCGAGTTTCCGCGAAAAACACCAGAATGCCGCGCCGCGGGCCGCCGCGGCGGGCGTCGCGCGACACTTTTCGGGATGCTTGACGCACGAAGGCCGCTCGGCGACGATTAGGGCCGTCCATAAATGCGACGTCTCCGCCCCGGGGCATGACCGACGAAGACGTCCCGCAAGCCGTGCGAATAAAACGATGAGCCTCTACGCACTCAAACCCAAATTCCAGAATTGCCTGCGTCCGCTTGCGGATTCCCTTGCCGAGCGCGGCGTCACCGCGAACCAGGTCACGCTGTTCGCCGCCGGCGGCTCGATCGTCGTCGGCGTGCTCGCCGGGCTCGGCGGGTTCGCGAAGGCGCTGTTCCTGCTGATCCCGCTGTGGCTGTTCGTGCGCATGGCGCTCAACGCGATCGACGGCATGCTCGCGCGCGAGCACGGGCAGAAGAGCACGCTCGGCGCGTACCTGAACGAGCTCGGCGACATCGTGTCGGACGTCGCGCTCGTGCTGCCGTTCCTCGCGGTGCCGGCGTTCGCTCAAGCGGACGTCTGGCTGTTCGCGCTGCTGGCGGTCGTCGTCGAAGGCGCGGGGCTGATCGGGCCGCTCGCCGGCGCGAGCCGCCGCTACGACGGCCCGTTCGGCAAGAGCGACCGGGCGCTCGCGCTCGGCGCGTTCGCGCTGTGGATCGGCGCCGGCCTGCCGGTCGGCGGCATCGCCGCATGGCTGTGGCGGCTGCTGATCGTGCTGTCGGCCGTGACCGTGGTGCGGCGTGTGCGGGCCGGCATCGCCGAAGCGGGCGGCTGACCCGGACAGCGCCGGGAAACGGCGCCGGAGGGCGGCGCCGAATTGATTCGAATAACGAAACGAGAGAATAACGCATGAGCGCACGCATCGCCCGCGAGGCGGACTTCATCACCCACGACGGCGAAATGCTGTTCTACCGTCACTGGCCCGCGACGGGCGCGCGCTGCCGCGGCGCGATCGTGCTGCTGCATCGCGGTCATGAGCATTCGGCGCGCGTCGCGCACCTCGTCGACGAGCTCGATCTGCCCGAATTCGCGTTCTTCGCGTGGGACGCGCGCGGCCACGGCCGCTCGCCGGGCGCGCGCGGCTACAGCCCGAGCGCGGCCGCGTCGGTGCGCGACCTGCAGACCTTCGTCGAGCACATCCGAGATACGCACGGCATCGCGATCGAGGACATGGCGGTGGTCGGCCAGAGCGTCGGCGCGGTGCTCGCGGCGACCTGGGCGCACGACTACGCGCCGCCGATCCGCGGCCTCGTCGTCGCATCGCCGGCATTCCACATCAAGCTCTACGTGCCGTTCGCGCGGCCCGGCCTGCGGCTGATGCACAAGCTGCGCGGGCTGTTCTACGTGAACAGCTACGTGAAGCCGAAATTCCTCACGCACGACCCCGAGCGCATCGCGAGCTACGCGGCCGATCCGCTGATCACGCGGCCGATCGCGGTCAACATGCTGCTCGACCTGCACGACACCGCGCAGCGGATCGTCGCGGACGCCGCGGCGATCACCGTGCCGACGCAACTGCTGATCTCCGGCGCGGACTGGGTCGTCCATCGCGGCCCGCAGGACCGCTTCTACGAGCGCCTCGGCGCGGCGCGCAAGGAGCGCATCGTGCTGCCTGGCTTCTATCACGACACGCTCGGCGAGCGCGACCGCGCACAGGCGCTCGCGCCGCTGCGCGCGTTCGTGCTGCGCGAATTCGATGCGCCGAGCCCGCGCGTGTCGCTCGCCGACGCCGACCGGCGCGGCGCGTTCCACGACGAATACGCGGCGCTCCAGCGGCCGCCCGCGAATCCGCTCGCGCGCGCGTACTGGGCGATCACGCGGGCAGGGCTGAAGGCGGGCGGCGCACTGTCCGACGGCATTGCGCTCGGGCTGAAGCTCGGCTTCGATTCGGGCTCGACGCTCGACTACGTGTACCGCAACCATGCGCAGGGGCGCCTCGGCGTCGGCCGGCTGATCGACCGCACCTACCTCGACGCGCCGGGCTGGGCCGGCATCCGCCAGCGCAAGCTGCACCTGCAGGAGCTGATCGGCACGGCGATCGCGCGGCTGCGCGGCGCCAGCGCGCCGGTGCGGATCGTCGACATCGCGGCCGGGCACGGCCGCTACGTGCTCGACGCGATCGCATCGGCGGCCGAGCGCGACGGCGCCGCGCCCGACGACATCACGCTGCGCGACTACAGCCCGCCGAACGTCGAGGCAGGGCGCGTGCTGATCGCGCAGCGCGGCCTCGAGCCGATCGCGCGCTTCGAGCGCGGCGACGCGTTCGACGAGGCGTCGCTCGCGACGCTCGAGCCGCGTCCGACGCTCGCGATCGTGTCGGGCCTCTACGAGCTGTTCGGCGAGAACGCGCTGATCGAGCGCTCGCTGCGCGGGCTCGCGCAGGCGGTGCCGCCGGGCGGCTATCTCGTCTACACCGGGCAGCCGTGGCATCCGCAGCTCGAGTTCATCGCGCGCGCGCTGAACAACCACCGCGGCGACGCGACCTGGGTGATGCGGCGGCGCTCGCAGGCCGAGATGGACGAGCTCGTCGCGCGCGCCGGCTTCCGCAAGCTCGACCAGCGGATCGACGAGATGGGGATCTTCACGGTCAGTCTCGCGCAGCGGGTCGACGCGTGACGAGCGACCTCGGCGTTGCCGCACCGGCTGCGGCCGGCGCGCGCGACGCGTCGTTCGCGCTGCGCTTGCGCTGGCTCGCGGTAATGGGCGCGGTGTTCTTCTCGAGCTACGGCTTCGCGAACTGGCTCGCCGCGCGCCGCGCCGCGGTGCCGACCTTCGCGTTCGGCTGGGAGCATGCGATCCCGTTCGTGCCGTGGACGATCGTGCCGTACTGGTCGATCGACCTGCTGTACGCGCTGTCGTTCTTCTTCTGGACCCGCCGCGACGACCTGCTCGATCACGTGAAGCGATTGCTGACCGTGCAGCTGATCTCGGTCGCGTGCTTCATCGCGTGGCCACTGCGCTTCGGCTTCGAGCGGCCCGACGCGGGTGGCGTGGCGGGCGCGTTGTTCACGCTGCTGATGGGCTTCGACAAGCCGTTCAACCAGGCGCCGTCGCTGCATATCGGCCTGCTCGTAGTGCTGTGGGCGGTCTACGCAAGGCACCTGCGCGGCACGCCGGCGCGCGCCGCGCTGCATCTGTGGTTCGCGGCGATCGGCGTGTCGGTGCTGACGACCTACCAGCATCACGTGATCGACGTGCCGACCGGCGCGGCGGTCGGTTGTCTCGCGCTGTTCCTGTTTCCGCTGCGCGACGCGTCGGGCCGGCGGCCCGGTGCGGACGCGGCGCCTTCGGTAGCGAGCCGCGCGCTGGCGCGCCGCTATGCGCTCGGCGCGGGCGTCGTCGCGCTGCTCGCGCTCGCCAGCATTGCGCGCGCGGCCGGCTGGGCGCTGGCGGCGGGGTGGGTCGCGCTGGCGCTCGCGTGCGTCGCGCGGATCTATTGGCGCGGCGCGCCGGGCGCGTTCCAGAAGGGTGCCGACGGCCGGTTCCCGCCGTTCATGCAGTGGCTGCTCGCGCCGACGATCGCCGGCGCGTTCGTCAACTCGCGCGCGTGGACGTTCCGGCAGCCCGCGCCCGCGCGGCTCGACGAGCGCGTGTCGATCGGCCGCACGCCGACCACGCGCGAGCTGCGGCGGCACGGCTTTACCGGCGTCGTCGACCTGACCGCCGAGATGCCGCGCTGGATCGTGGCAGACGCGTCGTGCGCCTATGCGACGGTGCCGCAGCTCGATCTCGTCGCGCCGACGGCGCGGCAATTGCAGCAGGCCGTCGCGGCGCTCGAGCGCCTGCACGGCGAGGGGCGCGACGTGCTCGTCTGCTGCGCGCTCGGCTACGGACGCAGCGTGCTGTGCGCGGCGGCCTGGGTCGCGATGCGACGCGAGTTGCACGATGCGCGCGACGCGCTGGCCGCGGTGCGCGCGGTCCGGCCGCGCGCCGTGTGGCGGGATGAAGCGGTGGCCGTGCTGCAGGACTGGATCGACCGCCGGGCGGCGGCGGGGGGCGCATGATGCGCGACCGGTCCGCGCCTTACCGGATCGCCGCGGCTCGCGGCGTGCTCGACGCCGGCGCGTGGGCGGTCGCCGTCGCGCTCGTGGCGGCGGGCGCGGGATGGTGGGTCGCGACGGGCTGGCGCGCCGCGCCGCTCGCGCAGGCGCTGCTCGCGAGCGTCAGCACCGCGTCGGGTGTCGCGGCGCTGTGGTTCGCGGTGCGGATCGCGATCGACCGCAGGCTGTTCGCGGCGCTGGCTGATGCAGCGATGGCAGCGGCGACGCCGGAGCCTGCCGGCGGCGATGCGCTGGCCGCGCTCGATCGCGCGCTCGCCGATCTCGGCTGGATCGACGCGACGAAGGCCGGCCGCACGCTCGATGCGCGGGTGCGCGGCGCGATCGGTCTGTGCCGGACCGGCGTATGGATCGCGGTCGTCCAGTGGCTTGTCGTCGGGGCTGCGATCGCGGCGTCGGGGATCTGGCGCGTGCCGGCCTGACGGGCGCCGCCGCAGCGTCACAGCGTCGCGTCACTCCGCCGCGCGCGATGAGGTCGAGACCGCTTCACCCCGTGCTTTGACTTCGGTCTGCGCGGCGATGACGCGCAGCAGGGTTTCCGGGGTCGGGGTGGTGATGTCAGAAGATTGATTCAGGTCGGCATTTCCACGAAGAAAGCGCGGCGGGCGGCAGCGGAATGCGGTAGCATACGCGCCGCTTACGCGGAGGCGCACGGCCTGCAACGGGTTCGTCGTCGCCGCCTTGCCCGTCGGACCAGGGCCCGCGCACGATTGTTCGCGCCGGCAGCGTCCGGCATGGTGCCGTTCGGCGATTTCAGCAGCAACGACGCAATTCATACCTCCCATGCAACACGCACAGCATTTCTGACCGGATTCGGGGCTTTTCCGTCTTGCATGTGCGAATGGGGGTAATTTTTAATCTATTTTTGAGATAGTGTGACGAATCGGATCCGTGCGGGTGCCAGTGCCAGGCATGCGCGCAGCGGCGCGGGGGCGCCGTCGTGGCCGGTCACGCCGCTTCGATCACCACAACCAGGACCTGGATTTAAGGGGAAGCATTGGGGATGTGCATTCGCCTGCCCGGCTGCGCCGCGTGCGTCGCCATCGACACTGTCGACCATCACATGAAGCGGGGCCGCGCATGAAGCCGGCCGCATCGCTGTTCGTCTCGATCGCGGCCGCGGCCGGCACGTTCTACGCGGCCTGCCTGCCGGCCGCCACGCCGGCGGCGCCCGGTGCGGCCGTGGCCGGCGCCGGTGCGATTTCGACCCCGGTTTCGCCGCCGGTCGCAGCCCAGGCGGCGGCTCCGGCGGCCCCGGCGAGCGCGCCGTCCACGACCCGGGGCGCGATCACCTTGCGCCTGCCGTTCTCGACGCTCGGCGCGTTCGATCCGCTGCGCCTGCGCGGCGCCGACGACGCGCGCACGATCAGCGCCGGCGTGCGGCTCGACCGCGTGGTGACCGCCGCGCGGCTGCGCCTGACCTACGCGTATTCGCCGTCGCTGGTGTTCCCGCTGTCGCACCTGAAGGTGTCGATCAACGGCGAGGTGGTCGCCACCGTGCCGTTCGACCCGCCGCGCGCGGGCCGCACGGTCACGCAGGACATCCCGATCGATCCGCGCTATTTCTCCGACTTCAACCAGATCGGGCTGCGACTGATCGCGCACTACTCGCTCGATCACTGCGAAGATCCCACGAACTCGGCGCTGTGGGCCGACGTGAGCCCGACGAGCGAACTGATTCTCGACGAGACGCCGGTGCGCCTGCCGAACGATCTCGCGCTGCTGCCCGCGCCGTTCTTCGACCGCCGCGACAACGGGCGGGTGCGCCTGCCGTTCGTGCTGCCCGCGTCGCCCGACACCGCGACGCTGCGCAGCGCGGGCGTGCTCGCGTCGTGGTTCGGCGCGCTCGCGGACTACCGCCATGCGCGCTTCCCGGTGTCGCCCGCGCTGCCGGCGAACGACCACGCGGTGCTGATCGGCCCGGTCGCGACGCTGCCGCCGGGCCTTGCGCTGCCGTCCGTCAACGGCCCGACGCTCGCGGTCGTCGACAATCCCGCCGCGCCGGAGCACAAGGTGCTGGTCGTCACCGGCCGCACGGCCGCCGAAGTCGACGACGCGGTCGCGACGCTGGTGCTCGGCCGCGCGGCGCTGTCGGGGCCGTCGGCGACGGTCGCGCACGTCGAGGTCGGCGCGCCGCGCAAGCCGTACGATGCACCGCGCTGGCTGCCGGTCGACCGGCCGATCGCGTTCCGCGAACTGGTCGCAGACCCGCGCGAGCTGGAAGTGCGCGGCACGTCGCCGGACGCGATCCGGCTGAACCTGCGGGTGCCGGCCGACCTGCATTCGTGGAACGGCGCGGGCGTGCCGATCACGCTGCGCTACCGCTACACGGCGCCGACCGTGCAGGACAATTCGACGCTCGCGGTCGAGATCAACGAACAGCTCGTGAAGTCGTACCGGCTCGGGCCGGCCCATGCCGAGGACGCGCGCGGCCGCATGCAGCTGCCGCTGCTGTCGGTGCCCGAAGGGCGCGTGACGAGCGACGTCGACATTCCGGCGTTCCGCGTCGGCAGCGGCAACCAGCTGCAGTTCCGCTTCACGCTCGACTCGCAGAAGACGGGCCTGTGCTCGAGCACCGCGACCGAGCCGCAGCGCGCGGCGATCGACCCGGATTCGACGATCGATTTCTCGCACTTCGTCCATTACGCGCAACTGCCGAACCTCGCGTACTTCGCGAACAGCGGCTTCCCGTTCACGCGCTTCGCGGACCTGTCGCAGACCGCGGTCGTGCTGCCCGACCGGCCGTCGCCGCAGGAGCTGGAGGCGTACCTGACCATGCTCGGCCACATGGGCGAGTGGACCGGCTTCCCGGCGCTGCGCGTGCAGATCGCGCGCCCGGGCGACATGGCCGCGCTGCGCGACAAGGACCTGCTGGTGATCGACGGCGCGCCGTCGTTCCCGCTGCTCGAGCGCTGGCGCGCGGCGCTGCCGCTGTCGTTCGGCGAGCAGGGCGGCGCGGGCGGCGCGCGGGTCGCGTTCACGGTCAAGGCGCGCTGGCGCAACGGCGTCGGCATGACCGAGGGCGGCGCGCACATCGAGCAGACCGGCTCGCTCGCGGCGCTGCTCGGCTTCGAGCTGCCGGACAGTCGCGGCCGCAGCGTCGTCGCGCTGACGGCGACCGACCAGCCGCAGCTCGGCACGCTGCTCGACGCGTTCGAGAACGCCGGGCTCGTGTCGCAGCTGCAGGGCGATCTCGCGGTGGTGCGGCCGGGCACGGTCGACAGCATGCGCGTCGGCGAGCCCTATGTGGTCGGCTTCGTGCCGTGGTATGCGCGGCTCTGGACGCATGCGGCGCGGCATCCGGTCGTGCTCGGCGCGGTCGGCGTCGTCGCAGGCCTGCTGCTCGCGCTCGGCGCGTTCAGCGTGCTGCAAAGGATTGCCGCGCGGCGACGGGGGATCTGACGGATGGCGCAGGCAACGGCAGGGCGGCAGGCGAGCCGGCCGGCGTGGCGCGCCGGCGCGGCGCTGGCGCTGACGGTGGCGGCATCGACGGCCGGCATGGCCGCGAGCGCGCCGGCCGCGGGCAAGGAGGCGGCCGGCGCGGCCGAGGCGGCATGCACGGCCGCGTGGCCGCGCTGGGACGCGTTCAAGCGCGATTTCGTGTCGGCCGACGGCCGCGTGATCGACGTCGGCTCGGACGATGCGCGCACGGTGTCGGAAGGGCAGGGATACGGGCTGTTCTTCGCGCTGGTCGCGAACGACCGGCCCGCGTTCGACAGGATGCTCGCGTGGACCGAGAACAACCTCGCGCAGGGCGACCTGAGCGCGCACTTGCCCGCGTGGCTGTGGGGGCGCGCGGCCGACGGCGCGTGGCGGGTGCTCGACGCGAACGCCGCGTCGGACGCCGATCTGTGGATCGCCTATGCGCTCGTCGAGGCGGGCCGCCTGTGGCGCGAGCGCAGCTACACCGCGCGCGGCGCGCTGCTCGCGAAGCGCGTGCTCGACGACGAGACGGCCACCGTGCCGGGGCTCGGGCTCACGCTGCTGCCGGGGCCGACCGGCTTCCGGCTCGCGAACGACCTGTGGCGGGTCAACCCGAGCTATTCGCCGCCGCAGGTGATCCGCGGCCTCGGCGCACGGCTGCCGGACGACCGCCGCTGGGCCGCGCTGGCGGCCGGCACCGGGCGCGTGCTGCTCGACACCGCGCCGAAGGGCTTCGCGCCGGACTGGGCGCTGTTCCGCGCGGGCGCGGGCTTCGCGCCCGATCCGGCCACGCACGCGGAGAGCGCGTACAACGCCATCCGTGTGTATTTGTGGGCCGGCATGCTCGATTCGGCCGACCCGCTCGCCGCGCCGCTGCTCGCGCGCTTCGCGCCGTTCGCCGAGCACATCGCCGCGCACGGCGCGCCGCCGGAGAAGGTCGACACGACGACCGGCGCCGCCGGGCCGAACGACGGCAACGGCGGCTTCTCGGCGGCGGCGGTCCCGTTCCTGGACGCGCGCGGCCAGCACGCGCTCGCGGACGCGCAGGCGGCGCGCGTCGACACGCTCGCGCGACGCTCGCCACCCGGCTACTACTCGAGCGTGCTGACGCTGTTCGGCCTCGGCTGGCGCGACGCTCGCTACCGGTTCGCCGCGGACGGCACGCTGGACGTGCGCTGGGGAGATCGCCGATGCGCCGCCCGCTGAAGCGCGCCGTGCCGCACGTGGCCGGGCTCGCATGGCTGGCGTCGTCGGTTTGCGCGGCGGTGGCCGCGGCGGCCACGCCGACGCCGGCCGCACCTGCGCCGGCCACCTCGGACGCCGCCGACGCGCGGCGGCTGCTGGCGACCGCGCGCATGTGGGGCATCAAGCACCGCGACGATCTCGCGCGCGACGCGATCCGCAAGGGGCTGCTGATCGCGCCCGGCGATCCGGCGCTGCTCGCCGAGCAGGTGCGCGTGCTGCTGCGCCTGGGCGATGCGAAGGGCGCGCAGGCGGCACTGGCGCGCCTGCAGGCGCAGGCAGGCGGCGCGCCCGCTACGCGGCGCGCCGACGACGAATACCGGGTCGCGACGAGCGGGCGCGAGGAGATGGCGCAGATCCGCCTGCTCGCGCGCAGCGGCCGCGCGGACGAGGCCGCCAGGCGGATCGTCGCGCTGTTCCCGAACGGCGCGCCGTCGGGCGCGCTCGGCGCCGAGTACTACCAGATCGTCGCGAACGGGCCGGGCGGCCGGGACATGGCGATCGCGGCGCTGCGCCGCGCGGTCGCGGCCGATCCGGACGACGTCGACGCGGCGCTCGGGCTCGCGAAGCTGCTGAACCAGCGCAGCGAGACGCGCGCCGAAGCGAACCGGCTCGCGTGGGCGCTCGCGCGGCGCACCGACGCCGACCATACGGAAGCGATGGCGGTGTGGCGGCGCGTGCTGCAGTCGGCCGATGCGGACCCGGCGTACCTCGACGCGCTGCGCGCGTACCTCGCGCTGGTGCCGGACGACACCGAATTCCGCAACAAGGTCGCGGAGCTGGAGCGGCAGCGCGATGCGCAGCTTCGCCTCGAACGCGACCCGAACTACATCGCGCAGCAGCGCGGCCTGCAGGCGCTCGCGCGCGGCGATCTCGCCGCGGCCGAGCCGCTGCTGACGCAGGCCGTGCGCGTGCGGGCCGGCGACGCGGACGCGGTCGGCGGGCTCGGGCTGCTGCGCCTGCGGCAGGGCCGGCACGACGACGCGCGCGCGCTGTTCGCGCGCGCCGCGTCGCTCGCGCCCGACCAGCGCGGCAAATGGGACAGCCTCGCGCGGACCGCGCGGTTCTGGGGCACGCTCGCGCAGGGCCGCGCAGCCGCGGCGGCGGGGCGGCCGCAGGACGCTGAACGCGCGGCGCGCGCCGCGCTCGCGATGCAGCCGGACAGCCCGGACGCGACGCTGCAGCTCGCCGACGCGCTGCTCGCGCAGCACGACTGGGCGCACGCGGAGCCGCTGCTGCGCGGCCTGCTGGCGGTACGCGCGCCGAGCGCGTCCGCGGTGCGCAGCACGGCCACGCTGTACGAGAACACCGGCCGCGCGGATCAGATCGGCCCGCTGCTCGATGCGCTGCAAGGCCGGGTCGCCGGCCGCGACGACCGGCGCGCGCTTGACGGCCTGCGCGCCGACCTGCTCGCGCGGCAGGCGCGCGCGCTCGCGGACAAGGGCGAGCGCGGGCCGGCCGCGCAGCGCTACGAAGCGGCGGTGCGCGCGGCGCCCGACGCGGCGTGGACCCGCTTCGCCCTCGCGCGCCTGTATCGTGACATGGGGCTGCCGCAGCTCGGCCGCACCGTGATGGACGAGGGGCTCGCGCAATCCGGTGAGCCGGAGATGCATTACGCGACGGCGCTGTACCGCAATTCGATCGACGACGTCGCGGGCGCGCAGGCCGCGCTCGCGCCCGTCGGCGATGCGCAGCGCTCGGACGGCATGCGCGCGCTCGCCCGCAAGCTGGACGCGGAAAGCGCGCTCGCCGATGCGCGCGGCGCGCTCACCCGCGGTGACCGCGCGGCGTGCGCGGCGGCGCTCGCCCATGCGCAGGCGTTCGCGCCGGACGATCCCGACATGCTGGCCGCGGTCGGCGCGCAATGGATCGACGCGGGCGAGCCCGAACGCGGCCTCGCGCCGTTGCGCGACTGGATCGCCGCGCATCCGCGCGACGCCGACATCGACGTGCGGCTGCGCTACGGCGACCTGCTCGGCGGCGCGGGCCGCGACGGGGAGCTCGCTGCGTGGCTCGACGCGATCCGCCGCGAGCCGTCGCTGACGGCCGCGCAGACCGCGCGGCTCGAAGACCAGTCGCTGCGGCTGATCCTGCGTCGCACCGACGACGCGATCGCGCAGCAGGACTACGCGGCGGCGCGCCGGCTGCTCGACCGCGCGAGCCCGGCGGCCAAGGCGGACTCGCGCTACGCGCTCGAAGCGGCCGACCTCGAGCGCGCGCAGGGCCGCTACGACGCGGCGCGCGCCGCGCTCGCGCCGGTCGTCGCGCGCACGCCGGACGACGCCGATGCGCAGCTCGCGCTCGCGCGGATCGATGAGGACAGCGGCGACCGCGCCGGCGCGCTGGCGCGCGTGCAGGCGGTGCTCGCGCGCGCGCGCGCCGACGACGTCGACACGCAGCTGTCGGCGGTGCGCCGCCTCACCGCGCTGCGCCGCGCCGGCGACGCGGCGGACATCACCGGCCGGCTGCAGGCGGCCTATCCGGCGCGCGCGGACGTGACGGTCGCGGCGGGGCGGGTGGCCGAGGCGCAGGGCCGCTACGACGACGCGGCGTCGCTGTACCGGCTGTCGCAGTCGCAGGAGCGCGCGAGCGGCGTGAGCCCGCGCCGCGACGGCCGCACGCCCGCGCAGGCCGCGTTCGCCGATCTGGAGCAGCGCCGCGATCCCGAGCTCGAGATCGGCTGGCTGCCCGCGTACAAGTCGGGCGACCAGGGCGTGTCCGCGTACCGCGCGCAGCAGGTGCCGATCTACCTGCAGATGCCGGTCCGCTACGACGGGCATGCGTTCCTGCAGATCGACACCGTGCATCTCGACGCCGGCACGCTCGACACGAGCAATCCGGATGCGTATGCGCTCGACACGTTCGGGCTGCATCCGGCGCTGAACGCGCCGAGCGCGCATCCGCCCGGCTCGCTGCATCAGTCGGCGACGGGCGTCGCGCTCGGCGCGGGCTACCGGTCGGATGCGTGGCGCTTCGACGTCGGCACGTCGCCGCTCGGCTTCCCGGTGCACTACGTGGTCGGCGGCGTGCGCTACCGGTTCGACGCCGGGCCCGCGAGCTTCACGATGAACGCGTCGCGGCGGCCGCAAACGAGCAGCGTGCTGTCGTATGCGGGCATGCGCGACCCGTGGACTGGTGCGGTGTGGGGCGGCGTGCGCCGCGACGGCGTGGACCTGCGCGCGGCGGTCGACGTCGGCCGCGCGAACCTGTTCGCGGAATTCGGCGCGGGCGTGCTGACCGGCCGCAACGTCGAGCGCAACACGGCGGTCACGCTGCGCACCGGCTTTACGATGCCCGTGTACGAGCGCGCGACGATGCGCGTCGGCACCGGCCTCGTCGGCAGCGCGTGGCATTACGCGCAGAACCTGCGCTACTACACGTACGGCCAGGGCGGCTACTACAGCCCGCAGCGCTACCTGTCGCTCGGCGTGCCGGTCGAGTGGGAAGGACGCCGGGACGCGCTGTCGTGGGACCTGACCGTGACGGGCGGGATCTCGAACAGCTACGAGCGCGATTCGCCGTATTTCCCGATCGGGGTGCCGAACGTCGCCGACCTGCGGTCCGCGTCGGATTACGCCGGGCAGGTATATGGCGGCAGCTCGACGCGCGGCGTGTCGTTCTCGTATGGCGTGAACGGCATCGTCGAGTACCGGATGAACCCGCACCTGAGCGTCGGCGCGCAGCTGAAGATCGACCGTTCGCACGACTACGCGCCGAGTTCGGCGATGGTGTACCTGCGCTATGCGTTCGACGCGCGCGCGCCGCGCACCGGCCTCGTCACGCCGACGCCGGTGCGGCTCTATTCGGATTTTTAGGAAAAGGAAGCGTTAGCGTGAACACCGACTTCGAAGCCACTCGTCCCGCGTTCGGCGCCGCCGGCGTGTTCGATCGCCTGCGCGCGCTGCTGCGCATGGGGCCGGCCGACGGCCGCGTGTCCACGTTGAGCCGGCTCGCGATCGACGGCCTGCCGGACGAATGGACGCAGCTCGAGGCGGGCGGCCTGTATGCGGTCTATGCGGCCGCGCGCACGCCCGCGTGCGACGCGCTCGTGTGGGAAAGTGCGCGCCAGGCGCGCACCCGCGACGTGACGGTCGTGCTCGCGCGCGACCACGCGAGCGTCGCCGCGCAGCTGGGCGAGCGGGGCTTCGCGGGCGCCGCGCTCGCGCCCGGCTGGCCGCGCAACCTGAACGTGCTCGCGATGCCGCCGGCGGCCGCCGACGCGCAACCGGACGCCGCGCACGCCGAGCCGGGCGCGTTCGCGCGCCTGATGGGCGGGTTCCGCGCGATGAAGCGCTTCGGCTTTCACGCCCGCTCGCTGTATTTCGTCGAGGGCGCGGAGCGCTGGTTCAGCTGGCACGATCCCGCCGCGCTGGCGGAAGAGGGGCGCGCATTCGCGGACTGGTGCCGGATGCACCGGATCGCGGTCGTGCTGCTGATGAATCCCGACGCCGCGCACGCGCGCGCGGACGACGCAGGCACCGACGACCTGCCGCTCGTGCGCGATGCGCGCCGCACCCGGCGCAGCGCCTTCCACAGCGTCTGCGCGGGCGTCGCGCAGCTGCAGCGCACCCACGGCGAGCTGCTGTGGGTCGTCGATTTCTGGCGTGCGGGCGATACGCTCGCCGCGGGCGAGGTGCGGCCGCTGCGCTTTGCGCCGAGCGGCCGGCTGTCCGCGATCTTCGATGCCGACGCGCTCGCGCAGCCGCGCCAGATGAAGCTCGCGAGCGACGAGGACCGGGTGATCGTGAGCCGCGCGGTGATTGACGGCGAGAACTGGGTGCCGAAGGACTGGGAGATCGTCGACGACAACGCCGCGGTGGTTGCCGCATGCGCGAAGGCGCAGGCGGCGACCGCCGTGCTCGCGTTCCGCACCCGCACGCAGCTCGAGGCGCTGTGCGCGGAGGTGCACACGCTGCGGCGGCAGTGCGGCGGCGCGCTGAAGATCACGATCGTCGAGCGCGGCGAGGTGCTGCGCCACCAGTTCGAGATGCTGGTGCTGAGCCTCGGCGCGAACAGCGTGATCGGGCGCGACCTGCCGTTCTCGCGGCTGCAGGCCGCGGTGCGCTCGCTGCACGGCCAGCTGCAGGCGCGGCCGGTCGCGGCCGATTACCGCGCGGCGCTTGCCGCGGCGCTCGGCGACACGGTGCTCGGCTACCTGCCGGTCGGCGCGTTCTGCCTGCGGACCCGCGCGGTGCTCGATCGCGGTGCGGTGCTCGCGCTGTCGCACACCCTCGTGAAGATGACGCTGCTGCCCGGCGTCGCGCACGTCGACGCGCTGCGTCACTGCCTGCCGCGCCGCGCGGGCGACGTGGTGACGGCCGACGCGGAGCACCTGTACGTGTTCCTGTTCGCGTGCGAGCCGGCCGACGCGGACGAAGCGCTCAAGCGGATCTTCGACGTGCCGGTCGATACGCTGTCCGACCGGGTTGTGCGCCTCGCGCACGGCAGCATCGACGCGGAGCTGAACACGCTGAAGGCGGCGAACCGGCGCGCGCCGATCGCCGACTACAGCGACCTGTTCGCGGCCACGCATCCGGCGGGCGGCGCGCGGGCGGACGCGGCGACGCCGACGCCTACACCGTCACAGACGCAGCCAGTTGATGCCGCCCGCGCCGCAGGCGACGTGCCGGCCCAGTCCGCCGTCGCCGTGCCGCCGCCGGACAGCCCGTCCGCCGCGCCGGCCGCGCCCGGCCCGCACCCTGTCGCCGCCGCGCACGCGCGCGGCGCCACCCGCAGCGCGATGCCGCTGCGCAAGCCGGAGGCCCCATGATTGCCGACATCGTCATCGGTTTCATCGTCGGCATCGCGATCGCGGTGCCGGTCTGGATCATCGCGCAGCACCTGGGCCTCGGTCGCGGCTTCCGCGCGCCGCGCCGGATCGACCCGCACGACGTGGTGCCGTGCGAGATCGTGCCGGTCGCGCTGCGCGGCCGGCTCCTGCCCGCGGCCGCCGACGTCGCCGCCGCCGCCGGCGCGGGCCGCGAGGAGACGCGATGAGGACGATCGCCGTCACGTCGACGACCGGCGGCGCGGGCCGCACGACGCTGGCCGCCGCATTGGCCGTGCTGCTTGCGCGCCGCGGCCGGCCGGTCGTCGCCGTCGAGTTCGATCCGCAGAACCTGCTCGGCGCGCACCTCGGCCTCGACATGCTGTCCGGCGCCGGTCTCGCGCAGAGCCTGCTCGGCGGCCCCGAGCCGTGGCATGCGCACACGTGGCGCAACGCCGACGGCGTGCTGTTCGTCCCGTACGGGAATGTCGATGCGGCGCAGGCGGCCGCGTGCGACGCGCGGCTCGCCGCCGATCCGCTGTGGCTGTCGCGCGCGCTCGGCGAGATCGCGCTGCCGGCCGACGGCGTTGCACTCGTCGACGCGGCGCGCTGCCCGTCGCTGCACGCCGAGCACGCGATCCGCGGCGCGGACCTGACGCTCGTCGTCGTGCCGCCCGAGCCCGCGGCGTGCGCGACCGTCGCCGCGCGCCTCGACGCGCTGAGGGCGGGCGGCGGCGCGCTGCAGATCGTCGTGAACCGGCTGAATCCGGCCCGCGACATGCAGCGCGACGCGCTCGCGATGCTGCGCGAGGTGGCGGGCCCGGCGGTGATCCTCGACCAGCGCATCCATCTCGACGCCGCAGTGCCCGAATCGTTCGCGCGCGGCAGCTGGATCTTCGACGATGCGCCGTATTCGCAGGTGTCGCACGACCTGCACGGCGTCGCGAACTGGGTCGACGCGTGGCTCGGCGCCGCCGTGGCGGGGCGGACCGGGAGCCGGCGATGAAGCCCGCCGCATTCGCCGCCGCATTAGCCGCCGCATTAGCCGCCGCATTAGCCGCCGCCGCGCGCGCGCTCGGCCGCCGCGCGCTCGACTGGCTTGCGCGCGGCATCGGGCTGCCCGCCGAGCGCACGCTGCTCGACTGGGTCGTGCGGCTGCTCTTCCACGCGCCGCGGCCCGGGCGGCCCGATCCCGTGGGCCGCCGCGCGCGCGCGGCGTTCCTGCGGCTGGCCGCCGACTGGGGCGTGCTGCAGCCGCTCAGCCCGCGCGAGTGGTTGTGGCGCGCGTTCGTGCGCCCGCCGCGCGCGGCCGGCAGCCGCCCGGCGCGCGATCCGCTCGCGTGGTTCGACAAGACCGTCGTCCCCGTGTACGTGTTCGTCCGCGCGATCGGGCGGGGCGTCGGCGCGCTCGTCGCGCGCCTGCCGTGGGATCGCTGGGGCGGCTGGATCGACGCGCGCGCGCAGCGGGTCGGCCGGCGCCGCTGGCTCGCGCCGCTGCTGCTCGTGGCCGGCGCGCTGCTGTGGGCGGCGGCCGGCATGTCGCCGCTGATGCCCGGCGCGCAGTTCGCGTTCTTCCTGATCGTCGCCGTGCTCGCGCTTGGCCTGCGCCGCCTGCCGGGCCACATGCCGACGCTCGCGCTCGCGTCGCTGGCGCTGCTCGCGATGGTGCGCTACGTGTGGTGGCGCGCGACCCAGACGCTCGATTTCCGCAGCCCGCTGGAGGCGTGGGCGGGCTACCTGCTGTTCGCGGCGGAAGCCTATACGTGGCTGATCCTGCTGCTCGGCTTCATCCAGACCGCGTGGCCGCTCGACCGGCCGGTCGTGCCGCTGCCCGACGACACCGATGCGTGGCCGACGGTCGACGTGTACATCCCGACCTACAACGAACCGCTGTCGGTCGTGAAGCCGACCGTGTTCGCCGCGCAGAGCATCGACTGGCCGAGCGCGAAGCTGCGCGTCTACCTGCTCGACGACGGCAAGCGGCCCGAGTTCGAGGCGTTCGCGCGCGAGGCCGGCGTCGGCTACCTGACGCGCGACGACAACCGCCACGCGAAGGCCGGCAACATCAACCGCGCGCTGCCGAAGACGCACGGCGAGTACGTCGCGATCTTCGACTGCGATCACGTGCCGACCCGCTCGTTCCTGCAGACGACGATGGGCGTGTTCCAGCGCGACCCGAAGTGCGCGCTGGTGCAGACGCCGCATCATTTCTTCTCGCCCGATCCGTTCGAGCGCAACCTCGGCACGTTCCGCCAGGTGCCGAACGAGGGCACGCTGTTCTACGGGCTCGTGCAGTCCGGCAACGACCTGTGGAACGCGACGTTCTTCTGCGGCTCGTGCGCGATCCTGAAGCGCAGCGCGCTCGAGGAGATCGGCGGCGTCGCGGTCGAGACGGTGACCGAGGACGCGCACACGGCGCTCAAGCTGCACCGCCGCGGCTACACGTCGGCGTACCTGCCGACCGTGCAGGCGGCGGGCCTCGCGACCGAAAGCCTCGCCGGCCACGTGAAGCAGCGCACGCGCTGGGCGCGCGGGATGGCGCAGATCTTCCGCATTGACAACCCGTTCCTCGGGCGCGGGCTCGGCTTCGTGCAGCGGATCTGCTACGGCAACGCGATGCTGCACTTCTTCTACGGGATCCCGCGGCTGATCTTCCTGACGATGCCGCTCGCATACCTGTTCTTCCACCTGTACTTCATCAACGCGTCGGCGGTCGCGCTCGCGAGCTACGTCGTGCCGTACCTCGTGCTCGCGAACATCGCGAACTCGCGGATGCAGGGGCGCTTCCGCCATTCGTTCTGGGCGGAAGTCTACGAATCGGTGCTCGCGTGGTACATCGCGCTGCCGACGACCGTCGCGTTCCTGAGCCCGAAGCACGGCAAGTTCAACGTGACCGACAAGGGCGGCAAGATCGAGGAGGGCTACGTCGACTGGTCGACGTCGAAGCCGTACCTCGTGCTGTTCGCGGTGAACGTGATCGCGATTCTCGCCGGCATCTCGCGCCTGATCGTGGACCAGGGCGACGAGGCGTCGACGATCCTGATCACGATGGGCTGGACCGTCTACAACCTCGCGATGCTCGGCGCGGCGCTCGCGGTCGCGCGCGAGGCGAAGCAGGTGCGGGTCACGCACCGGATCGCGATGCGCGTGCCGGCGACGCTCCTGCTTGCCGACGGCACGACGGCCGCGTGCTTCACCAGCGACTACTCGGCGGGCGGCCTCGGGCTCGAGGCGGTGCCGGGCCTGAAGCTCGCGACGGGCGATACGCTGACCGTATGCGTGACGCGCGGCGACCGGCCGTTCACGTTCCCGGTGCGCGTGTGCCGCGTGAGCCCGGCGCACATCGGCGTGAGCTTCGACGCGCTGACGCTCGAGCAGGAGCGGCAGCTCGTGCAGTGCACGTTCGGCCGCGCGGACGCGTGGCTCGACTGGCACCAGGGCGAACGGCCCGATACGCCGCTGCGCGGCCTGAGGGAAGTGCTGAGAGTGGGCGTCGACGGTTACGTGCGCCTGTTGAAGGGCGTGTCGCGCAGCGTGCAGGCGGTGCTGGCGCTCGACCGGGCGCGCGACTGATGCCGCCCACGATGGAGTTGTCTCGATGACGTTCTGGAACCTGTATTTCATCCTGAAGTTCGCGCTGTACGCGACGGACCGCCTGCAGCCGCTGTGGCTCGCGAACCTCGCGTTCGCGCTGGCGCTCGCGGCGAGCGCGCCGATCCGGCGGCGCGGCTGGCGCATCGTGCGGCAGGTCGCGGCGCTCGCGATCGCGGTGGCGCTCTTCGCGCGCGAGGCGCACGCGCCGCCGCTCGCGCGGCTCGCCGACGCGCTGCGCGAAGTGAGCACGTTCCGGCTCGAGTACTGGATGGAGCTGCTGCCGCGCCTGCTGCCGCCGATGCTGCTGATCGTCGTGGCCGGCGCGCTCGTCGCGTACTTCGTCGTCAACCGCTGGCTGCGCGTCGCGACCTTCGTGCTGATCGCGCTCGTCGCGCTGCCGCTGTGGCAGGCGGGCAGCGGGATCGTCGCGCGCATCGCGTCGAACGCGCAGGCGCAGGCGCCGTCGGCGGGCGCGGCGCGCGCCGGCCAGCCGGAGGACCACAACGCGGCGCTCGCCGCGTTCCGCGCGCAGGAGTCGCAGCGGCAGGCCGCGTTCGGCCATCTCGGCGGCGATCCGGCGACGCAGTTCGACGTGATCGTGCTGCACGTGTGCTCGCTCGCGTGGGACGACCTCGACGCGGCGAAGGTGCGCAACCATCCGATGCTGAGCCGCTTCGACTACCTGTTCACGAACTTCAGCTCGGCCGCGAGCTACAGCGGCCCGGCGGCGATCCGCGTGCTGCGCGCGAGCTGCGGGCAGGAGGCGCATGCGGACCTGTACGAGCCTGCGCCGCGGCAGTGCCAGCTGTTCGCGCAGCTCGCGCGCGCGGGCTACACAGCGCAGTCGCTGCTGAACCACGACGGCCACTTCGACAACTTCCTGGCGCTGATCCACGACAACCTCGGCGTGCCCGACGCGCCGCTGGTGTCGAACGCCGACGCGCCGGTCGCGATGCACGCGTTCGACGGCTCGGCGATCAAGGACGACTACGCGACGCTCGCGAACTGGTACGCGCAGCGCGCGTCGGCGCCGGGGCCGGTCGCGCTGTACTACAACACGATCAGCCTGCACGACGGCAACCGCGTGGTCGGCAGCTCGCTGACCAGCATCGACTCGTATCCGCAGCGCGCGACGAAGCTGATGAACGACTTCGACCGGCTCGCCGACCTGATCGCGTCGTCGGGCCGGCGCGCGGTGATCGTGTTCGTGCCGGAGCACGGCGCGGCGCTGCGCGGCGACAGGAACCAGGTGGCCGGCCTGCGCGAGATCCCGACGCCGCGCATCGTGCACGTGCCGGTCGGCGTGCGGCTCGTCGGCTTCCCGGGCAACCACGGCACGACGACCGTGATCGACCAGCCGTCGAGCTTCCTCGCGCTCGCGCAGCTGCTGTCGAACCTCGTGTCGAACAGCCCGTTCAAGCCGGGCGCGACGCTCGCGCAATACGCGGCCGACCTGCCGCGCACGCGGATGGTCGGCGAGAACGAGGGCACCGTGACGATGCAGACGGCCGCGGGCTACGCGGTCAAGACTCCGGATGGCGTATGGATCGACGAAAAGTGAATGCAACCGACGGCCACGACGATCGGCTGTCGCAACCCAACGACGTGATCGGGCTCGCGCGCCATCTGCCGGCGCTCGATCCGGATCGCTACGTCGACGAGCAGGCGCGCCGCGCGTATCTCGACGCGCTCGACCGGTGGCCCGCGCTCGCGAAGCTGATGGGCTTGCGGGGGTAGGCGATGCCAAGCGTACCGCACTGCCTGCATGCTCGCCTGCTGCACGTCGTGGCGGCCGCCGCGCTCGCGCTGCCGGTGGCCGCGCAAGCGCGCCCGCCGGTTCGGTGCCTTCGGCAGCCCATCGTGATGTCGGCGCCCGGCAAGCCGTTTGCGATCTACTCGCGCGATGGCGACTTGCTGTATCGCGACGTCTCCGACGAAAACGGCGTCGTGAACTTCGCCGGACGAGCGTTGCCGGACGGCGCGGGGATCATTTTCGACCCGGATGGCAATCAGTTCTATCCGGAGAGGATATGCCGCGACGGATCGTGAGCGGGCCGGTCCACCCGAAATGAAAAAGGGCGGCCGAAGCCGCCCTTGCCACATCGGGATGGCCGGCGTTGCGCCGGCCGATTGCGCCGTCACAGGTTCGGCGACAGCTGCAGCGCGTTGGTCAGGTCGCCCATCGGCTGCGCGCCGTTCTGCTGCAGCGCGTCGTCGCGCTGCTGCAGGCCGGCGAGGCGCGGCAGCGCGTAGCGACGCGTGATGAAGCGCAGGATCGAGCCCGTGTCGTACTGCGTGTGGTCGACGAAGCCCTTCTTCGCGAACGGCGACACGATCAGCGCGGGGATGCGCGTGCCCGGGCCCCAGCGGTCGCCGGTCGGCGGCGCGGCGTGATCCCAGAAGCCGCCGTTTTCGTCGTACGTGACGATCACGACCATGTTGTTCCACTGCGGGCTGTTCTGCAGGTGCGTGATGATGTCGGCGATGTGCTGGTCGCCCGACGTGACGTCCGTGTAGCCCGGGTGCTCGTTCAGGTTGCCCTGCGGCTTGTAGAACGTCACCGCCGGCAGCGCGCCCGCGTCGATCGCCTGGATGAACGCCGCGCCGTTCGCGCCGCCGTCGAGCAGATGCTGCGCGCGGCTCGCGGTGCCCGGCGCCTGGTTCGCGTAGTAATTGAACGGCTGGTGGTGCGGCTGGAAGTTCGGCGTCGACAGGTCGGCGCCGTAGATCACGTTCGACGTGCCGTTCTGGCTCGCCTGCAGCGCCTGGCCCCACGCGCCGCCGTACCATGCCCACGACACGTTCGCGTTGGTCAGCAGGTCGCCGATGTTGGTCGCCGTCTGCGCCGGCATCGTCGACGCGTTGGCCGGGTCGGCGAGCAGCGGGTTGCCGCCCGTGGCCGCCTTGTTGCCGCTCGGCTGGTACGGCGGCTGCATCGTGTTGACCGCGTAGAAGTCGGGCGTGAGCGCGCCGTCGTTGACGAACTTCGGCGAGCCGCTCAGCGCGGAAGCGGGCGAGTTCGTGGCGACCTTCAGCGACTTGCCGTCCGCGTTCAGGACCGCGATCTTGCCGGCCGCCGGGCTCGTGTTCGCGTTCGCGTAGAGCGGCGCGCATGCGCAGATCAGGTACTGGTGGTTCAGGAACGAGCCGCCGAACGCGCCCATGAAGAAGTTGTCGGCGAGCACGTACTGCTGCGCGATCTTCCACAGCGGCAGCTTCGACGAGTCCGGCGTGTAGTGGCCCATCGTCAGGCCGCCCGCGTCGGTCCACGCGGCGTACATGTCGTTCTTGCCGCCGTTGATCTGCATCTGGTCCTGGTAGAAGCGGTGCACGATGTCGCGCGTCGCGATGCTCATCGACTGGTTGAAGCCGTTCGGATCGTCGATCGCGAACGGCGCGTTCGGCAGGTTCGCCGTCATCGCCTCGGTGACCGCCGGCGTGATGCCGGTCGCGGTCAGGCCGCCCCAGACCTTCGGCAGCGTCGCCATCGTCGAGCCGTCGCGGTCCTTCTGCGCCGAGTTCGCGGCCGTCACGTTCTGCAGGCCGTTCGCGCCCGGGAAGTTGCCGTACAGGTTGTCGAAGCTGCGGTTTTCCGCATAGATCACGACGACGTTCTTGACGGCCGACAAGCCCTGCTGCGTGACGTCGTCGCCGCCGCAGGCGGTCAGGCTGAGCGCGGCCGCGAGGGCGATCGGCGTGTAGCGAATCCAGGCGTGCTTCTTCATGCGGTGTTCTCTCTTTCGTTGTTTGTCGCGTGTGGGAACCGGGTTGTATTGGGGCCGGCGCGAAAGGTTTCGTTTCGGGCGCCGACCGGCTGCGCGCATTATCTGGAACCGATTTGACAGGCGGGTGTAGGGGCGCTTTCAATTCGCTGTCGGTGGATCGTCACGCAACGGTCACGGAACTGACATAAGCTCCGGCCGATTTCCCACCGCTACAAGAAGAACGACGATGCACAGCAATCCGACCTCCTTCGCGTTCGCGCGATCGTTGACCCATGCCGCGGCGGCGCTGGCGCTGGCCGCCGGGCTCGCGGCGCTCGCCGGCTGCGATGCGCGGCCCGGCGCGAGCGCGCCAGTCGTCCCCGTCGTGCCGGCCGCGCAGGCCACGCCCGCGGTCGCGCCGGCCAGCCAGCCGCAGACGCGTGCGCAGGTGTTCGAGGGCGTGAAGCAGATGACGGCGCTCGGCAAGCAGCTGTTCTTCGATCCGTCGCTGTCGGGGTCAGGCAAGCTCGCGTGCGCGTCGTGCCATAGCGCCGAGCATGCGTTCGGGCCGCCGAACGCGCTGTCGGTGCAGCTCGGCGGCGACGACATGCGTCGCCCGGGGTTCCGCGCGGTGCCGTCGCTGAAGTATCTGCGCGGCATTCCGGCGTTCAGCGAGCACTTCCACGATTCGCCCGACGAGGGCGACGAAAGCGTCGACGCGGGCCCGACGGGCGGGCTGACGTGGGACGGCCGCGTCGACACGCGCGACGCGCAGGCGCGCATTCCGCTCACGTCGCCGTTCGAGATGAGCAGCTCGCCGGCGCGGGTCGCAAAGGCGGTGCGCGCGGCGCCGTATGCAGACGCGTTCCGCAACGCGTTCGGCGACAAGGTGCTCGCCGACGACCAGGCGGCCTTCGACGCGGTCCTGCGCGCGCTCGACGCGTTCCAGCAGCAGCCGGCGCTGTTCGATCCGTACACGAGCAAGTACGACGCGTTCCTGGCGGGCCGCGCGCAGCTCACGCCCGCCGAGCTGCGCGGGCTGCAGCTGTTCAACGACGAGAAGAAGGGCAACTGCGCGAGCTGCCACCTGAGCCAGCGCACGCTCGAAGGCGGCCCGCCGCAGTTCAGCGATTTCGGGCTGATCGCGATCGGCGTGCCGCGCAACCGCGCGCTGCCCGTCAACCGCGACCCGCGCTTTTACGATCTCGGCGCGTGCGGGCCGGAGCGTACCGACCTGAAGGGGCGCGGCGAGTTCTGCGGGCTGTTCCGCACGCCGTCACTGCGCAACGTCGCGACGCGCAAGACGTTCTTCCACAACGGCGTCTACCACTCGCTCGAGGACGTGATGCGGTTCTACGTCGAGCGCGACATCCGTCCGGAGAAGTTCTATCCGGTCGTGCACGGCAAGGTGCAGCGCTTCGACGACCTGCCGAAGCGCTACTGGGACAACATCAACCGCGAGCCGCCGTTCGACCGCAAGCCGGGCGACCAGCCGGCGCTGAACGAGGCCGAGATCAAGGACGTGATCGCGTTCCTGAACACGCTGACCGACGGCTATCAGGCCGCGGCGACGCAGGCGAGCCGCTGAGCGGCGCGCCCGGCGGGGCGTGCATGCTATCCTCGCTGGCTGACGCGCGGGGCGACGAGAGAGTCGCGCCGCGCGGTTCGATCGATCAGCCAAGGAGAACAACATGTCGATGCGTGCATCCCTTTCCGTCGTCGCGCGCTTGCTGGCCGGCGCCGCGTGTGTCGCCGCCGCGCTGCCGGCGCAGGCGCAAAGCAATCTCGGTTTCCTGAACGACACGCCGCTCACGTACTTCAGCAAGGCGGACGCCGCGTCGCTGACGAAGGCCGTGCAGCAGGCCCGCGACGAAGGCAAGGACGGCGAAACCACGACCTGGCAGAACAGCGGCGGCCGCACGCAGCTCGAAGCGAAGCTCACGCCCACGAGCGCCGACCGCGACGGCAAGACCTGCCGCGAGATCGCGACCGAGATCGCCGCGAAGGGCCAGTCGATGACGCTCAAGCCTGTCTACTGCAAGACCGCCGCGGGCAAGTGGCAGCTGCAGAAGCGCTGAGCGCAGGGCCGATGAGAGCGGGCAGTGCGCCGCGCACGGTGTCGTGCGGCGTCGTGATCCTCGACGGAGCGGGGCGCGTGTTCCTCGCGCACGCGACGGACACGACGCACTGGGATATCCCGAAAGGGCAGGGCGAGCCCGGCGAATCGCCGATCGAGGCGGCGTTGCGCGAGCTGCTCGAGGAAACCGGGATCGCGCTCGCGCCGGACCGGCTCGTCGATCTCGGCCGCTTCGTATACCGGCAGGAAAAGGACCTGCACCTGTTCGCGGTGCGCGTTGCCGACGACGAACTGGACCTGGCCCGCTGCGTGTGCACGTCGCTGTTCCCGAGCCGGCGCGACGGGACGATGATTCCCGAGATGGATGCGTACCGCTGGACGGCGCCCGGCGACGTCGATGCGTACGCGAGCCGCAGCCTCGCGCGGCTGTTCCGGACGACGCTGCCGCTCGCGGACCTGCACCGGCGCCTGCCGCGCGCGTGAGCGCGGCGGCGGCCAAACAAAAACCCGGCTCGCGAGCCGGGTTTTTTCATGATCGCGCGAGGGCGGCGTTGCGCCGCGCCTCGCATCGCTGGGCGGGCCGTCAGGCCGGCTTGCCCCAGCTGTCGCGCAGCCCGACGATCCGGTTGAACACCGGCTTGCCCGGCTTCGAATCGACGCGGTCCGCAACGAAGTAGCCGTGGCGCTCGAACTGGAGGCGGGTTTCCGGCGCGACGTCGCCGGCGCCCGGCTCGACGTACGCGTGCACGACCTTCTTCGAATCCGGGTTCAGCGCATCGAGGTAGTTCGCGCCGCCTGCGTCCGGATGCGGCTCCTTGAACAGCCGGTCGTAGATCCGCACTTCGGCCGGCTGCGCGTGCTTCGCGCTGACCCAGTGGATGTTGCCCTTGACCTTGTAGTTGTTCGCGCCGTCGGTGCCCGACTTGCTGTCCGGGAAGTAGTTGCAGTGCACGGCCGTCACGTTGCCGTCGGCATCCTTGTCGAAGCCCGTGCACTCGACCACGTAGCCGTAGCGCAGCCGCACCTTGTTGCCCGGGAACAGGCGGAAATAGCCCTTCGGCGGCGTCTCGACGAAGTCCTCGCGCTCGATCCACAGCTCGCGCGAGATCGGGAACGTGCGCACGCCGCGCTCCGGATGGTGCGGATGCACGGGCGCCGTGCACGCTTCTTCCAGGTCTTCCGGGTAGTTGTCGATCACGAGCTTCAGCGGATCGAGCACCGCGACCGTGCGCGCCGCCTTGGCGTCGAGGTCGTCGCGCAGCGCGCCTTCGAACACGCTCATGTCGATCCACGAATCGACCTTGGTCACGCCGATCCGCTCGCAGAACAGGTGAATGCTCTCCGGCGTGAAGCCGCGGCGGCGCACGCCGACGATCGTCGGCATCCGCGGGTCATCCCAGCCGTCGACGTGGCCTTCGGTCACGAGCTGCAGCAGCTTGCGCTTGCTGGTGATCGCGTACGTGAGGTTCAGCCGCGAGAATTCGATCTGCTGCGGCAGCGGGCGGGTGAACACGCCCGCGTCGGCCAGTTCGTTCAGCACCCAGTCGTACAGCGGACGGTGATCCTCGAACTCGAGCGTGCATAGCGAATGCGTGATGCCTTCGAGCGCATCCGAGATGCAGTGCGTGTAGTCGTACATCGGATACACGCACCAGGCGTCGCCGGTGCGGTAGTGGTGCGCGTAGCGGATCCGGTAGATGACCGGGTCGCGCATGTTCATGTTCGGCGAAGCCATGTCGATCTTCGCGCGCAGCACGTGCTCGCCTTCCTGGAACTCGCCGGCCTTCATCCGGCGGAACAGGTCGAGGTTCTCGTCGGGCGTGCGGTCGCGATACGGCGACGGCTTGCCGCCTTCGGTCAGGGAGCCGCGGTTCGCGCGCATCTCTTCCGCGCTCTGGCTGTCGACGTAGGCCTTGCCGCGCTTGATCAGCAGCTCGGCGAATTCGTAGAGCTTGCCGTAGTAGTCGCTCGCGAAGTACTGATGGTCGACCGCGTCCTTGCGCCAGTCGAAGCCGAGCCAGCGCACCGCGTCGACGATCGAGTCGACGTATTCGACGCTTTCCTTTTCCGGGTTCGTGTCGTCGAAGCGCAGGTGGCACACGCCGCCGTAGTCGCGCGCGACGCTGAAGTTCAGGCAGATGCTCTTCGCGTGACCGATGTGCAGGTAGCCGTTCGGCTCCGGCGGGAAGCGGGTTTCGACGCGGCTGGCCCATTTGCCGGTGCGGTTGTCGTCGTCGATGATGTTGCGGATGAAATTGGAAGCCGCGGGGGCGTCGTTGCGTTCGGTGCTCATGCGGATGGAGTCAGGTTTGGATCGGCGCGCGCTGCGCCGGTTTAATCTTGCTTAATCTTGTAATTCTACCTGAGCGGGATTCGGCCCGTGCACGTTGTGCGGAGCCGGCGCGCGCGGGAGGCGCGCGTCGCGCATTATCTCGACATTGTGTCTGCTGTAACACGACGTAAATCGGATTGCCCGCGGTATTCGGCGTTTTCTATGATGGCAGCACCGATTCAATGCCGCCGAAGCGCTCTCGCGCGCGGCGGGAGGAACTGAACAATCATGAAGAAGACCACCTTTCTCTTTCGCACCGCAGTGATCGTCGCGGCCCTGTCCCAGCTTGGCGCATGCGCGATGACGCATACGCAGCGCAATGCCGGCATCGGCGCGGCCGCAGGCGGCGCGCTCGGCTACCTGATCACCGGCGGCCCGATCGGCACGGTCGCGGGCGCGGCGGCGGGCGGCATCGTCGGCGCCAACGTGCGCTGACCGGCGGCGGCGCTTGGCGCCGCCTTCGCACATCCTTCCGATGGTCTGAATATTGACGGGCAGCCTCAGGGAGGAACGGATGTGCGACACTCCGTCGACCCATCACGACAACGCCAAGCGTTGACGGACCCCCGCATGACTCACCCCCTCGTATTCGTGTTGCCGGGCTACGGCAATTCCGGCCCGCAGCACTGGCAGAGCCGCTGGGAGCGCGATGACGCGCGCTTCGTGCGCGTCGCGATGCCCGACTGGGACCGCGCGTTCCGCAACGGCTGGTGTCTCGCGCTCGACCGCGCGGTCGAGGCGGCGCGCGCGCCGGTGCTGATCGCCGCGCACAGCCTCGGCACGCTGACGACGGCCTGGTGGGCGATGCGCTACGCGCGCCCGGCCGCGCTCGCGAAGGTCAGGGGCGCGCTGCTCGTCGCGCTGCCCGATCCGGCCGGGCCGGCGTTTCCGGCCGATGCGCACGGGTTCGGGCCGGTGCCGCGCGAGCGGCTGCCGTTCCCGACCCGGGTGATCGCGAGCAGCGACGATCCGTACGGCACGCCGGCGTTCGCGCGTGCGTGCGCGAACGCGTGGGGCAGCGACTTCCACGACATCGGCCTGCGCGGCCACATCAACGCGGACAGCGGGCTCGGCGACTGGCCCGCCGCGCGCGGATGGCTCGACGCGCTGGCGGTCGCAGGCTGAGCGCGCCGCGCCGAGCGGACCGCCGGACCGTCAGATCGCCTGCTTCGCCTTCAGCGCCGCAAGCTGTTCGTCGTCGTAGCCGAGCAGCTCGCGCAGCACGGCGTCGGTGTGCGCGCCGAGCAGCGGCGGGGCCGAGCGCGCGTCGGGCGGCGTCGCGCTCATCCGGATCGGATTGCGCACGAGCTTCACGTTCGCGCCGCACGGATGCGGCAGCTCGACCTTCATCCCGCGCGCGACGACCTGCTCGTTGCCGAACACTTCCTCCAGATCGTTGATCGGCCCGCACGGCACGCCGGCCGCCTCGAGCGCCGCGATCCACGCGTCCTTGCCGAGCGTCTTCACCATGTCCGCGAGGATCGGCACCAGCGTGTCGCGGTGGCGCACGCGCGCGGGATTGGTCGCGAAGCGCTCGTCGTCGGCGAGCTCGGCGCGGCCGCCGACCTCGACGAACTTGCGGAACTGCCCGTCGTTGCCGACCGCGACGATGATCCAGCCGTCGCGCGTCTGGAACGTCTGGTAAGGCACGATGTTCGGGTGCGCGTTGCCCCAGCGCACGGGCGGCTTGCCGCTCGCGAGGAAATTGGTGTTCATGTTCGCGAGCAGCGCGACCTGCACGTCGAGCAGCGCCATGTCGATGTACTGGCCTTCGCCCGTCCGGTCGCGATGCGCGAGCGCGGCGAGCACCGCGATCGTCGAATAGAGGCCCGTCGCGAGGTCGGAGATCGCGACGCCGGCTTTCTGCGGGCCGCCGCCGGGCTCGCTGTCGCGCTCGCCGGTGATGCTCATGAACCCGCCGATCCCCTGGATGATGAAGTCGTAGCCCGCGCGGTGCGCATACGGGCCGGTCTGGCCGAAGCCCGTGACCGAGCAGTAGACGAGGTCGGGCTTCACCGCGCGCAGCGACTCGTAGTCGAGCCCGTATTTCTTCAGCTGGCCGACCTTGTAGTTTTCCAGCACCACGTCGCTTTGCGCGGCGAGCTCGCGGACGATTCGCTGGCCTTCGGGCGTCGCGATGTCGACCGTGACCGAGCGCTTGTTGCGGTTCGCGGCGAGGTAGTAGGCGGCCTCGGCGGTGTCCGCGCCGTCCGCGTCCTTCAGGTACGGCGGCCCCCAGTGGCGCGTGTCGTCGCCGGCGCCGGGGCGCTCGACCTTGATCACGTCGGCGCCGAAGTCGGCAAGCGTCTGCGCGCACCACGGGCCCGCGAGCACGCGGGTCAGGTCCAGTACGCGGATATGGCTGAGGGCACCCATCGTCGGTTCGTCTCCTTTATGGCTTGGCCGTGCCGCGCGGCGCGGGCAAGGCGAGCGGCATGGCGAGCATCTTAAGGCGAATCGCGCGCGCGGGTGGCCCGGCGGCCCCGCGATCGGGGCGCAATCGGACCAAATGCGGGCCAGGAGCGGGCTTAAACCGGGTTCAAGTCTGACGGAACGGGCGCTGCCCGGGCCCGCCGGCCGCGCACCCGGATCTATCCCGTATAATCGATCGTTTCAGAAACCTGCCGCCGTGCGCCCGCGAGGGCCGCCGGCGTTTGAAGCATCTTAGCCAGACCGTCCCCGCACGCCATGAAAGCTGCCGAAATCCGCGAGAAATTCCTCAAATTCTTCGAATCGAAGGGCCACACGATCGTCCGCTCGTCGAGCCTCGTGCCCGGTAACGACCCCACGCTGATGTTCACGAATTCGGGGATGGTCCAGTTCAAGGACGTGTTCCTCGGCACGGAGTCGCGCCCGTACTCGCGCGCGACCACGTCGCAGCGCAGCGTGCGCGCCGGCGGCAAGCACAACGACCTCGAGAACGTCGGCTACACCGCGCGCCACCACACGTTCTTCGAGATGCTCGGCAACTTCTCGTTCGGCGACTACTTCAAGCACGACGCGATCAAGTTCGCGTGGGAGCTGCTGACCACGGTCTACCAGCTGCCGAAGGAAAAGCTGTGGGTCACCGTCTACCAGGAAGACGACGAGGCGTACGACATCTGGGCGAAGGAAGTCGGCGTGCCGGTCGAACGGATCATCCGGATCGGCGACAACAAGGGCGCGCGCTACGCGTCGGACAACTTCTGGACGATGGGCGACACGGGTCCGTGCGGCCCGTGCACGGAAATCTTCTACGATCACGGCCCGGACGTGTGGGGTGGCCCGCCGGGATCGCCCGAGGAAGACGGCGACCGCTACATCGAGATCTGGAACCTCGTGTTCATGCAGTTCAACCGCGACGCGCAGGGCAACATGACGCGCCTGCCGAAGCAGTGCGTCGACACCGGCATGGGCCTCGAGCGGCTCGCCGCGGTGCTGCAGCACGTGCACAGCAACTACGAGATCGACCTGTTCCAGAACCTGATCAAGGCCGCCGCGCGCGTGACCGAAATCAGCGACCTCGGCAACAACTCGCTGAAGGTGATCGCCGATCACATCCGCGCGTGCTCGTTCCTGATCGTCGACGGCGTGATCCCCGGCAACGAAGGCCGCGGCTACGTGCTGCGCCGGATCGTGCGCCGCGCGATCCGCCACGGCTACAAGCTCGGCCGCAAGGGCTCGTTCTTCCACAAGCTGGTGGCCGACCTCGTCGCCGAAATGGGCGTCGCGTATCCGGAGCTGAAGGAAGCCGAGCAGCGCGTGACCGACGTGCTGCGCCAGGAAGAGGAGCGCTTCTTCGAGACGATCGAGCACGGGATGTCGATCCTCGAGGCCGCGCTGGCCGACGTCGAAGCGAAGGGCGGCAAGGTGCTCGACGGCGAGCTCGCGTTCAAGCTGCACGATACCTACGGCTTCCCGCTGGACCTCACGGCCGACGTGTGCCGCGAGCGCGGGATGACGGTCGACGAGCCGGCGTTCGACGACGCGATGGCGCGCCAGCGCGAGCAGGCGCGCGCGGCCGGCAAGTTCAAGGCGGCGCAGGGCCTCGAATACACGGGCGCGAAGACCACCTTCCACGGCTACGAAGAGATTGCGTTCGACGACGCGAAGGTCGTCGCGCTGTACGTCGACGGCTCGTCCGTCAACGAAGTGAAGACCGGGCAGGATGCGGTGGTCGTGCTCGACCACACGCCGTTCTACGCGGAATCGGGCGGCCAGGTCGGCGACCAGGGCGTGCTCGCGAATGCGTCGACGCGCTTCGCGGTCGGCGATACGCTGAAGGTGCAGGCCGACGTGATCGGCCACCACGGCACGCTCGAGCAGGGCCTGCTCAAGGTCGGCGACGTGCTGCGCGCCGAGATCGACGCGCACCGCCGCGCGCGCACCCAGCGCAACCACTCGGCGACCCACCTGATGCACAAGGCGCTGCGCGAGGTGCTGGGCGCGCACGTGCAGCAGAAGGGCTCGCTCGTCGACGCGGACAAGACCCGCTTCGACTTCGCGCACAACGCGCCGCTGACCGACGACGAAATCCGTCGCGTCGAGCGGATCGTCAACGACGAAATCCTCGCGAACGCGCCGGGCATCGTGCGCGTGATGCCGTACGACGAAGCGGTGAAGGGCGGCGCGATGGCGCTGTTCGGCGAGAAGTACGGCGATGAAGTCCGCGTGCTCGACCTTGGCTTCTCGCGCGAACTGTGCGGCGGCACGCACGTGAGCCGCACGGGCGACATCGGCTTCTTCAAGATCGTGGTGGAAGGCGGCGTCGCGGCCGGCATCCGCCGCGTCGAGGCGATCACCGGCGACAACGCGGTGCGCTACGTGCAGGACCTCGATGCGCGCATGAACGAAGCGGCGGCGGCGCTGAAGGCCCAGCCGTCGGAACTGACGCAGCGCATCGCGCAGGTGCAGGACCAGGTGAAGTCGCTCGAGAAGGAGCTGGGCGCGCTGAAGTCGAAGCTCGCATCGAGCCAGGGCGACGAGCTCGCGCAGCAGGCCGTCGAAGTCGGTGGCGTGCACGTGCTGGCCGCGACGCTCGACGGCGCGGACGCGAAGACGCTGCGCGAGACCGTCGACAAGCTGAAGGACAAGCTGAAGAGCGCGGCGATCGTGCTCGCGGCAGTCGAAGGCGGCAAGGTCAGCCTGATCGCGGGCGTCACGCCGGACGCGAGCAAGAAGGTCAAGGCCGGCGAGCTCGTGAACTTTGTCGCGCAGCAGGTCGGCGGCAAGGGCGGTGGCCGTCCGGACATGGCGCAGGCGGGCGGCACCGAGCCGGCGAACCTGCCGGCGGCGCTCGCGGGCGTCAAGGGCTGGGTCGAAGAGCGGCTTTGATCGGCCCGATCGGCGCGCCGCCTGTTGGAGCGGTGCGCTGTCCGGCATAGCGCGATTCTTTTGACGGGATCGCATGAAACGACCCGATCGGTTATTTCCCGATCGGGTCGTTTTGCGTTTATGCCCGGTGAAGAAGGTGCGAAGGGGCGCGAGAACGGGCGATGCGCGCGTCCGCTTGCGGATTGCGTCAGGCCGGCAGCGCCACGCGCGGCGTCGCTGCGTCGTCCCGCTGCTGTGCCGCCGCGCCAAGCGCGTCGCGCAACGCGGCGAGCGCCGCCGACGCATAACCCCGCCGCCAGGCGAGCAGCGTGTCGATCCCTTCGAGTTCGGGAACCGCATGCACCGTGACGTTGCCGGTCTCGGGCTGCAGATCGAGCACCGACCGCGGTGCGACCGCCACCCCCGCGCCGGCCGCGACGCACGCGACGATCGCGTGGTATGAGCCGAGTTCGAGCACGCGCGCGGGCTGCGTCCCGTGCGTCGCATACCATTGCTCGACGTACTTGCGATACGCGCAGCCGCGCTCGAACGCGATCAGCGTCGGCAGGATCACGTCGCGCGGCGTGCGCACGGGCGGGTGGCCGCGCGGCGTCAGCAGCACCAGATCCTCGCGGAACACGGGCACCGTCTCGAACGTGTCGGGCAGCGCGTGCGGCGCGGGCGGGCGCGCGAACAGCGCCGCGTCGATCTCGAAATCGCGCACCTTCGCGATCAGCCAGCCCGTCGTGCCCGTCACGAGTTCGAGCGACACGTCGGGCCACGCATGGTGATAGCGCGCGAGCAAGGTCGGCAGACGGCTCGCTGCCGTGCTCTCCATCGTGCCGAGCCGCAGCCGCCCGCGCGGCGTGTCCTCGCGCACCGCGTCGCGCGCCTCGTCGGCGAGCGCGAGCAGGCGCTCCGCATACGGAAGCAGCGTATGCCCGGCGGGTGTCAGCACGAGCCGGCGGCCGTCGCGCACGAACAGCGCGGCGCCGAGTTCCTCTTCGAGCTGCTTGATGCGCGTCGTCACGTTCGACTGCACGCGATTGAGCTTCGCCGCCGCGCGCGTCACGCCGTTCTCGCGCACGACGGCCCGGAAGATCGCCAGCGCCGCCAGATCCATGATTCTCTCCGTGCGATGGATAGATTCTGAATTATTCATTTTTAGAGAACGGTTGGTCAAGCTACGATGAAGGCATTCCGATTTCCGTTCCTGCCCGCGCGTCGCGCGCCGGCTCGCGGTGCCGCCATGTCCCGTTCCGATTCTCCGTCCGCTGTCCACGCGCTTCCTTCATACGATACCAACCGTCGCGCCCGCACGGCCGCGCTCGCCTGCATGATCGGGCTCGCGGTCGCGCTCGGCGTCGGCCGCTTCGCGTTCACGCCGCTGCTGCCGCTGATGCTCGCCGACGGTTCGATCGGCCTGAAGGCCGGAAGCTGGCTCGCGTCGGCGAACTACGCGGGCTACTTCGTCGGCGCGGTCAGTTGCGCCGCGCTGCGCGTCGCGCCCGCGCGGATGGTCCGCTTCGGACTCGCGGCGACCGTGCTCCTCGCTGCCGCGATGGGCGTCGGCCATCTGCTGCCCCTGTGGCTCGCGGTGCGCTTCGCCGCCGGCGTCGTCAGCGCGTGGACATTCGTGTTCGTGTCGCAATGGGGGTTGCGTCGGCTTGTGGAACTCCATGCGTCGGAATGGAGCGGGGTGATCTACACGGGGCCCGGCGTCGGCATCGTGCTGACGGGGCTGATCGGCAGCGCGCTGGCTGGCCATCGCGCGGCGCCGGGCTGGTTGGGCTTCGCGGCGCTGTCGGCCGTACTGTCGGTCGTGATCTGGCGAACGTTCGCCGTGACGTCGCCCGCGGGCGAGCTTTCGTCCGGCGCCGCGCCGCATGCGGCGGCCATTGCGGCGCCGACGTCCGTGCGCGGCCAACGCGCGGACGCCGCGTGGCTCGTCGTGCTGTACGGGATGCCGGGCTTCGGCTACATCATCACCGCGACGTTCCTGCCCGTGATCGCGCGCGCGGTGCTGCCGGCCGGTTCGCCGTGGCCCGACCTGTTCTGGCCGATGTTCGGCGCGGCGCTGATCGTCGGCGCGCTGTCGGCCGCGCGGCTGCCCGGGCACTGGGATAACCGGCTGCTGCTCGCGCTCGGCTGCGCGACGCAGGCGCTCGGCATCGCGGTTGGCATCGTGTGGCCGAACGCGGCCGGATTCTCGGTCGGCAGCGCGCTGCTCGGCCTGCCGTTCACCGCGATCACGCTGTTCGCGATGCGCGAGGCGCGGCGCCTGCATGGCGAGCGCGCGGCGGGGCTCATGGGCTACGCGACAGCGTCGTACGGAATCGGGCAGATCGCCGGGCCACTCGTGGCGGCGCCGCTGGTCGCGCGGTACGGATCGTTCACGCCCGCGCTGTGGCTCGCGGCCGCGGCGCTGCTGGCAGGCGCTGCGGGGTTTGCGGCGATCGCGGTTGACGGCGCGTACCGGCGCGCGCGAACCTGACGGTCGACGCCGGCGGATCGCGTGCCGCGTCGACGGGCGGTGCGCAGTCGCTGCCGGAATGGTGCGGGCCTCGATGGCCGATGCCGATCTCGAGCAGGACAATTCAATAGGATTACTGCATTTCATTCGACATGACTTGGTACGCGACGCAATTTGACCGAAAGTTGCCGCGTAAATTTCGTACCTGATCTACATACATCCGGAATGTCTGTCTGTAGCATCCGCCGGACCAATTGATCGCCGGAGCGTGTCCGGTGGTTCGACCTCGGATGCAGTGGCGTATGTGGGTAGATCAAGTTCAAACAAGAATCGTCGTCCGTTACCGTGCCGACATCGGCGGTTTCCTTGTCGCCGATCCTCGCGTGGCCGGCTCACGGGCCGTGGCCGTCGAAGCCGGCGGCGTTCAACGTGCAGTCAGAGGGGTCGGCCGTGCGCTGTGCCTGTCGCTGTTGTGGGGCGCGGGCGCCGCGAGCCTGCCCGGGCAGGCGCACGCACAGGTGCCGAACGCAGGGACGTCGATGCGCGACGTCGAAACATCCCGCCCGAACCTCCCGCCGGAAGCCACGCCCGATCTCGAGATCGTCCCGTCCGACAGCGCCGCACAGCCGCCACCCGAAACCGGGCCGCGCATCTTCGTTCGCGCGTTCGAGATCGGCGGCAACACCGTGTTCGACGGCGAAACGCTGCAGGCGCGCGTCGCCGATCTGGCCGGCGACACGCTCGGGTTCGCCGACCTGCAGCGCGCGGCCGAGCGGATCACTGCCTACTATCGCGAGCGCGGCTACGTGCTTGCGCGCGCCTTTCTGCCCAAGCAGGCCATCGAAGACGGTGTCGTGCGCATCGAAGTCGCCGAAGGGCGCTACGGCCGCATCGAGCTCCAGAACCATTCCCGCGTGTTCGACGCCGCGCTGCGGCAGCCGCTCGCCGCGTTGCGTCCGGGCGACGTCGTGCATGGCTCCAGTCTCGAGCGCAGCCTGCTGCTGCTCGACGATCTGGCGGGCGTCGGCGCGCGCGGCACGCTGCGCCCCGGCGAAGCGCCCGGCACCACCGATCTCGTCGTCGAGGCCGACCGCGGGGCGCCCGCGTCAGGGTCGCTCGAATTCGACAACTTCGGGGTGGTATCGACGGGGCGCTACCGCGTCGGCGGCAGCGTCGACGTCAATGCGCCGCTGCGGCTCGGCGATCGCCTGAGCTTGCGCGGGCTCGTCAGCGACGAACGGCAACGCTATTACCGCGCCGCCTATCAGGTGCCGGTCGGGCCTGCGTCCACGCGGGTCGGCGTTGCGTATTCATCGCTGCATTACCGGCTCGCCGGGGGTTTTTCCGATCTCGAGATGCGCGGGCGCGCCAGCGTGCAGACCGTATACGTCGCGCAGCCGATCGTGCGCGCGCGCAATCTCGGCCTCACCGCGCAGGTTCAATACGAAAACAAGAACCTGAGCGACGAATACGGCACGTTCTCGCTCCGCAACGACAAGAACGTCGGCCTGTGGACCTTCGGGCTCAGCGGCAACAGCCAGGACGGCTGGATGGGCGGCGGCCGCAACGGTTTCTCGGTGATGTTCGGCGTGGGACGGTTGCGCAGCAGCGATGCGTTCGAATCGAATCCGATAACGAAGACGATCGGCACCTTCAAGAAACTCAACCTGAACGCGCAGCGGATTCAGGCATTGGGCGGCCGGTTCCAGTTGTATGCGCAGATCAGCGCACAGCTCGCGTCGTGCAATCTCGACTCGTCCGAGAAGTTCAGCCTTGGCGGCCCGTATGGCGTGCGCGCGTATGCGCTTGGCGAAGGCAGCGGCGATCAGGGCTGGCAGGCCAGCGCGGAACTGCGTTATCTCGCCGCGCCGGGATGGCAGGTCAGCATGTTCGTCGATGCCGGGGGCGTGCAGATCAACCGGCGTCCGTGGACGAGCGAACGGAATACGCAACACATGCAGGCGGCGGGTTTCGGCGCGACCTGGTTCGGCACGAACCGTCAGGTCTCGCTGACGGCCGCATTGCCGCTCGGCAGGGGAAGCGATTCGCCGACCCGAGCGCCGAGCATATGGGTTCAGGCTGCTCAGTATTTCTGAGCGAGCGTGATCGGCTGCTCGTTTTAACACGAGCATTCAAAAATTATATGAAGAGGATTCCAAAATGAACAAGGTTTATTCGCTGGTATGGAATGAAGCGCAGGGCGGTTGGTGCGCGGTGAGCGAAACCGCGCGTCGTCGCGGCAAGTCGGGCAGCGGCAAGCGCCTGCTGGCGGCGGGGGTGTCGGTGCTGGGTCTGGCGGCAACGAGCGCATACGCGCTGCCGACGGGCGGCGAGATCGCAGCGGGGAAGGCGGACATCGCGACGTCGGTGGACGGCAAGACGATGTCGATCAACCAGCATACGGACAAGCTGATCACGAACTGGCGGGACTTCAGCGTGGGCGGCGGCGAGCGGGTGTCGTTCCAGCAGCCGACGCAGCAGTCGATCGCGCTGAACCGGGTGATCGGCACGAACGGCAGCCAGATCCACGGTCAGATTGACGCGAACGGGAAAGTGTTCGTGGTGAACCCGAACGGCGTGGTGTTCGGTGCGGGCGCGCAGGTGAACGTGGGCGGTCTGGTGGCGTCGACGAAGGACGTGTCTGACAAGGATTTCCTGGCGGGCAACTACCGGTTCGCGGGCGCATCGGGCCAGTCGGTGGAGAACGCAGGAACGATCACGGCGGCGGAAGGCGGCAGCGTGGCGCTGCTGGGCGCACGCGTGTCGAACACGGGTGTGATCCGCGCGGAGATGGGGCGTATCGCGCTGGGTGCGGGTAACGCGTTCAACGTGAACTTCGACGGCAGCGGTCTGCTGAACCTGCAGGTGGAAGGCGGGGCGGTGGATGCGCAGGCGCACAACGGCGGCTTGCTGAAGGCGGACGGCGGCGAGGTGCTGATGACGGCGCGCGCGGTGAACGGTCTGCTGAGCGCGGTGGTGAACAACAGCGGGACGATCGAGGCGCAGGGGCTGAACACCCGCGACGGGAAGATCACGCTGGACGGCGGGCTGGTGCAGGTCGCCGGCAAGCTGAACGCGGCGGGCGGCACGGTGACGACGCGCGGCGAGCGGGTGCAGGTGTCGAGCGACGCGCAGGTCGACACGCGTGACGCATCGGGTCGTACGGGCACGTGGACGATCGAGTCGGCGAACGCGAACGTCGACAACGCGGAAGGCGCGCTGAACGCGGCAACGCTGTCGCGCACGCTGGGCACGACGAACGTGGCGCTGACCAACACGTCGAGCGACGTGACGGTGGACGGCGCGGTGAGCTGGGCGAGCGATCACGCGCTGACACTGACGTCGCAACAGGGTGACGTGGCGCTGAAGCAGTCGGTGACGGCGAGCGGCGCGAAGGCGGGCGTGGCGGTGAACGCGGCGGGCAAGATCCGCGTGGACGACAAGCTGGCGCTGACGGGCGAGCAGGCACGACTGGAGCTGAACTCGACGAAAGGCCACCGGTTCACGCAGGACAAGGCGTCGGCGACGCTGTCGGGGCGCAATGCGTCGTTCTCGTCGAACGGCGACGCATATCAGGTGATCCACGACGTGGCCGGCCTGCGCAACGTGGACCGCGACCTGAAGGGCCGCTACGTGCTGGGCAACGCGGTCGACGGCAAGGGCGCGTCGTTCCGGAGCATCGGCGCGAACGGCTCGTTCGACGGCGTGTTCGACGGCCTCGGCAACACGGTTTCCCGGCTGAAAGTCTCCGGCACCAGCCGGTCGGTCGGCCTGTTTGCTGAAAACCACGGCCGCATCGCCAATCTCGCGCTCGATTCGCTTGCCGTGGGCAGCACGTCGAACGCCCGTAATGCGGTGGTGGGTGGGCTGGCCGGCTATAACCGCGGGACGATCTCGGACGTGCGCGCGACGGGTATGACGGTTTCGTCCGCCACCAAGAGCGATAGCCTGGCCGGCGGCCTCGTCGGCGTCAACGCCGGCGGCGTCGTCGACGGCGCGCGCTTCCAGGGCCGTATCGCCGGCAACGACAAGGCGATGTCGATCGGCGGGATTGCCGGCCAGAACGTCGCCGGCGCGCGGATCGCGAACAGTCGCGCCGACGCCGAGATCACGAGCAAGGGGGCGTCGTCGACGCCGGTGTACACGTTGGGCGGCCTCGTCGGCATGAACTGGGAGTCGTCCGTCTCGAATTCGTCGAGCAGCGGCAGGCTTTCGGCGGGCGACAACGTGATCGCGGGTGGTCTGGTCGGCTTCGCGGCCGGCGGCGCCATCGACCGCTCGACATCGTCGATGACCGTGTCGGCCGGTAAAGACGGCTATATCGGTGGCGCGATCGGCTGGAACGCCAGTTTGAATCTGTCGAACGTGTCGGCGAGCGGCAACGTCAGCACCACGTCCGGGGCGACGGTCGGCGGCCTGGTTGGCCGCAACGGCGGCACCATTCGCGATGCATCGGCGAGCGGCAACGTCAGTGCAACGACCGGGGCGACGGTCGGCGGCCTGGTCGGCAGCAACGTCAGCACCATTCGCGATGCATCGGCGAACGGCAACGTCTCCGCCGCGGCCGGCAGCACGATCGGCGGGTTCGTCGGCAGCAACGATGGCGGCGAGATCAGCGGATCGTACGCGTCCGGCAGCGTGAGCGGAAACGGCGCGGCCGTGGTGGGCGGCTTCGCTGGAAAAAACGCCGGCGGCGTCCTCGCGGACGTGTCGGCGAAGGGGCGAGTGACCGATGCCGCGAGCAACCTCGTCGGCGGCCTCGTCGGCAAGAACGACGGCGCGATCCGCCTGGGTGTCGCGGAAGGCGACGTGAGCGCGGGCAACGCGAGCACCGTTGGCGGGCTTGTGGCCGTGAACGACGGGACGATCGAAGGTTCGCGCTCGAGCGGCGTCGTGCGCGGCGGCCTGGACAACAAGATCGGCGGGCTCGTCGGCGAGAACAGCGGCACGATTGCGTCGTCGAGCTCGACGTCGAACGTTTCCGCAGGGCGTGACAGCTACGTCGGTGGCCTGGTCGGCTACAACAAAGGCCGGGAGGGTGTCGTGAGCGGCTCGAAGGCGTTCGGCAATGTGGCGGTCGTCAGCGGGCGAGCCATCGGCGGGTTTGTCGGGTGGAACGACGCGCTGATCGCCGATTCGGAATCGTCGGGCACGGTGTCGAGCACCGGCACGATCGGCGGCGGCTTCGTGGGCGGGAACGGCGGCACGATTCGTTCGTCGCGCACGAGCTCGAAGTTCGATTCCCCGGCGCAGGCACGGCCGTCGGTTTACGGCGGTTTTTCCGGGATTAATGCGGGAATCGTCGAGTTGAGCCAGACGACGGGCGCTGCATCGGGTGATCGGTTCACCGGCATGAACATCGGCCTGATCGACGGCAAGCGGTAATTCGTGTCGGTGCGGGGTGTGGCACTGAGCACGGCGCCGGCGGCAATCGCGCCGTCGGGTGTCATTCCCCGCCGTTACGTGATTTTTAGTTCATATAGGTATGCGAATCGACCGGAAATGACAGGTTGACCCAAACGCGAACCCGCTCGGCGCGGCGCACGGGCGACGGTTTTTCTGTCGAGCGTAAAGGTTCAGGCTCGCTCAGTATTTCTGAGCGAGCGTGATCGGCTGCTCGTTTTTACACGAGCATTCAAAAATCATATGAAGAGGATTCCAAAATGAACAAGGCTTATTCGCTGGTATGGAATGAAGCGCAGGGCGGTTGGTGCGCGGTGAGCGAAACCGCGCGTCGTCGCGGCAAGTCGGGTGGCAAGCGCCTGCTGGCGGCGGGGGTGTCGCTGCTGGGTCTGGCGGCAACGAGCGCGTACGCGCTGCCGACGGGCGGAGAGATCGCAGCGGGGAAGGCGGACATCGCGACGTCGGTGGACGGCAAGACGATGTCGATCAACCAGCATACGGACAAGCTGATCACGAACTGGCAGGACTTCAGCGTGGGTGGCGGCGAGCGGGTGTCGTTCCAGCAGCCGACGCACCAGTCGATCGCGCTGAACCGGGTGATCGGCACGAACGGCAGCCAGATCCTCGGTCAGATCGACGCGAACGGGAAGGTGTTCGTGGTGAACCCGAACGGCGTGGTGTTCGGTGCGGGCGCGCAGGTGAACGTGGGCGGTCTGGTGGCGTCGACGAAGGACGTGTCTGACAAGGATTTCCTGGCGGGCAACTACCGGTTCGCGGGCGCATCGGGGCAGTCGGTGGAGAACGCAGGAACGATCACGGCGGCGGACGGCGGCAGCGTGGCACTGCTGGGCGCACGGGTGTCGAACTCGGGCGTGATTAGCGCGAAGCTGGGCCGTGTGGCGCTGGGCGCGGGTAACGCGTTCAACGTGAACTTCGATGGCAGCGGCCTGCTGAACCTGCAGGTGGAAAGCGGGGCGGTGGACGCGCAGGCGCACAACGGCGGCTTGCTGAAGGCCGACGGCGGCGAGGTGCTGATGACGGCGCGTGCGGCAAACGGTCTGCTGAACGCGGTGGTGAACAACAGCGGGACGATCGAGGCGCAGGGGCTGAACACCCGTGACGGGAAGATCGTGCTGGACGGCGGTCTGGTGCAGGTCGCTGGCAAGCTGAACGCGGCGGGCGGCACGGTGACGACGCGCGGTGAACAGGTTCGTGTATCGGCTGACGCGCAGGTCGACACGCGCAGCGCCTCGGGCGGTACGGGCACGTGGACGATCGAATCGGCGAACGCGAACGTCGACAATGCGGACGGCGCGCTGAACGCGGCAACGCTGTCGCGCACGCTGGGCACGACGAACGTGGCGCTGACCAACACGTCGGGCGACCTGACGGTGGATGGCGCGGTGAACTGGACGAGCGACCACGCGCTGACGCTGACGTCGCAACAGGGCGACGTGGCGCTGAAGCAGTCGGTGACGGCAAGCGGCGCGAAGGCGGGCGTGGTGGCGAACGCGGCGGGCGAGATCCGCGTGGACGACAAGCTGGCGCTGACGGGCGAGCAGGCACGACTGGAGCTGAACTCGGCGAAGGGCCACCGGTTCACGCGTGACCAGGCGTCGGCGACGCTGTCGGGCCGCAACGCGTCGTTCTCGTCGAACGGCGAAGCGTATCAGGTGATCCCCGACGTGGCCGGCCTGCGCAACGTGGACCGCGACCTGAAGGGCCGCTACGTGCTGGGCAACGCGGTCGACGGCAAGGGCGCGTCGTTCCAGAGCATCGGCGCAAACGGCTCGTTCGACGGCGTGTTCGACGGCCTCGGCAACACGGTTTCGCGGCTGAATGTCTCCGGCAGCAGCCCGTCGGTCGGCCTGTTTGCTGAAAACCGCGGCCGCATCGCCAACCTCGCGCTCGACTCGATCGCGGTGAGCGGCGCGAGCACGACGATCAGGAACAGCATGGCGATCGGCGGCCTGGCGGGAACCAACCGCGGTGGGACGATTTCGGACGTTCGCGCAACGAAGATGAGCGTTTCGTCGTCCGGCAGCGGCTATAGCGTCGCAGGTGGTCTCGTCGGCGAGAACAACGCAGGCGTGATCGATGGCGCGCGCTTTCAGGGTTCGGTTACCGCCAACGATAAAACGACGGACGTCGGCGGTCTCGTCGGGAGAAATATGAGTTCGCGGATCGCGAATAGCCGGGCCGATGTCGAGATCAAAAACGTGCGGTCACCGTCATCGGGCCTGGTGAATCTCGTGGGCGGCCTCGTCGGCAGGAGTTGGGATTCGACCATAGTGGATTCGTCGAGCGCCGGCCGGATTTCCGCCGGCAACTACGTGTATGCGGGCGGCCTTGTCGGTCATGCGATCGGCGGCGCAATCGACCGCTCGAGCTCGTCGGTCGCCGTGTCGGCCGGTCAAGCCAGCATGGTCGGCGGGGCGGTCGGCTCGAATGTCTACACCACGCTGTCGAACGTATCGGCGAGCGGCAACGTCAGCGCCACGTACGGGGCCGACGTCGGTGGTCTGGTCGGCCGCAGCGATTACGCAACGATCCGCGATTCGTCGGCGAGCGGCAGTGTCGGCGCGATGGCGGGCAGTACGGTCGGCGGCTTCATCGGCGCGAATGTCAACGGCACGATCAGCCGGTCGCACGCAACCGGCGACGTGAGCGGCAACGGCACGGCGGCGATCGGCGGTTTCGCGGGCGCGAATACCGGCAGCAGCATGCTTGCGGACGTGTCGGCGAAGGGGCGCGTGGCGGACGCTGCGAGCGGCATCGTCGGCGGCCTGGTCGGCAAGAACGCCGCCGCGATTCTTCAGGGTAAGGCGCAAGGCGATGTGAGCGCAGGCAATGCGAGCAGCGTCGGCGGACTCGTGGCCGTGAATGAAGGGGCGATCGAACATGCCACGTCGAGCGGCGCCGTGCGCGGCGGCCAGAGCGTCATGATCGGCGGGCTGGTCGGCACGAATCGCGGCACGGTTGCGTCGTCGAGTTCGACGTCGAACGTGGTCTCGGGGCGTGGCAGCTATGCCGGCGGCCTGATTGGCGAAAACCGTGGCAAGGAGGCCGTCGTGAGGGATTCGACGGCGCGCGGCAACGTGACGGCTACCGGTGGGCTGTACGCCGGCGGGTTTGTCGGGGCGAACGACGGATTGATTGCCGATTCGGAATCGTCGGGAACGGTCTACGCGTCGTATGCGTACGCCGGCGGCTTCGCGGGCCAGAATTACGGCACGATTCGTGCGTCGCGTACGAGTTCGAAGATCGATTACCCGGCGCAGGCACGGCCGGCGCTTCTTGGCGGTTTCGCTGCAGTCAATGCGGGCAACATCGAGTCGAGCCATACGACGGGCGCCGCATCGGTTGAACGGTTCGTCGATCTCAACATCGGCATGATCGACGGCAAGCGGTAATTCGTGTCGGCGCGGAGTGCGGCGCCGCGACGGCACGGGGTGGTAATCGCGCCGCCCCGTGCCGTCGCCAGCCCATTCCGCTCTCTGAGGGCGGCAGTCGAGTCGCCGCCGGCTTTCCGGTGTTGCGCCCGAGCAGTGCCGACATGCACGGCGTGAGCCGTGTCGACATCCGTGACGCAAGCTGCGTCGCTTCATGGCGCCCTCCATTTTCAAATTCATGTAGGTATACGAATCGATATGGCATGACGAGCCGATCCATGCGCGAGCCCGTTCGGCGGGGCGCATGGTCGACGGCTTGCCTGTCGATCCGATGGATTCAGGTCGCCCGGCCTCGCCGTGGCGGCGTGATCGGAGGCCCATCGAAAATGGGCCGGTTGAAACGTAGATTTAAGAGGATTCCAAATGAATAGAGCCTATTCGCTGGTATGGAATGAAGCGCAGGGCGGTTGGTGCGCGGTGAGCGAAACTGCACGTCGTCGCGGCAAGTCGGGCAGCGGCAAGCGCCTGCTGGCGGCGGGGGTGTCGCTGCTGGGTCTGGCGGCAACGAGCGCGTACGCGCTGCCGACGGGCGGTGAGATTGCCTCGGGGAATGCGGACATCGCGACGTCGGTGGACGGCAAGACGATGTCGATCAACCAGCATACGGACAAGCTGATCACGAACTGGCGGGACTTCAGCGTGGGCGGCGGCGAGCGGGTGTCGTTCCAGCAGCCGACGCAGCAGTCGATCGCGCTGAACCGGGTGATCGGCACGAACGGCAGCCAGATCCACGGCCAGATCGACGCGAACGGGAAGGTGTTCGTGGTGAACCCGAACGGCGTGGTGTTCGGGGCGGGTGCGCAGGTGAACGTGGGCGGTCTGGTGGCGTCGACGAAGGACGTGTCGGACAGGGATTTCCTGGCGGGCAACTACCGGTTCGCGGGTGCATCGGGCCAGTCGGTGGAGAACGCGGGGACGATCACGGCGGCGGAAGGCGGCAGCGTGGCGCTGCTGGGCGCACGGGTGTCGAACTCGGGCGTGATTAGCGCGAAGCTGGGCCGCGTGGCGCTGGGTGCGGGTAATGCGTTCAACGTGAACTTCGACGGCAACGGTCTGCTGAACCTGCAGGTGGAAGGCGGTGCGGTGGATGCGCAGGCGCACAACGGCGGCTTGCTGAAGGCGGACGGCGGCGAGGTGCTGATGACGGCGCGCGCGGCGAACGGTCTGTTGAACGCGGTGGTGAACAACAGCGGGACGACCGAGGCGCAGGGGCTGAACACCCGCGACGGGAAGATCGTGCTGGACGGCGGGCTGGTGCAGGTTGCTGGCAAGCTGAACGCGGCGGGCGGCACGGTGACGACGCGCGGTGAACAGGTTCGTGTATCGGCTGACGCGCAGGTCGACACGCGCAGCGCCTCGGGCGGTACGGGCACGTGGACGATCGAATCGGCGAACGCGAGCGTCGACAATGCGGACGGCACGATCGGCGCACGGACGCTGTCGCAGGCGCTGGGCACGACGAACGTGGCGCTGACCAACACATCGGGCGACCTGACGGTGGATGGCGCGGTGAACTGGACGGGCGACCACGCGCTGACGCTGACGTCGCAACAGGGCGACGTGGCGCTGAAGCAGTCGGTGACGGCGAGCGGCGCGATGGCGGGCGTGGCGGTGAACGCGGCAGGCGAGATCAGCGTGGACGACAAGCTGGCGTTGACGGGCGAGCAGGCACGACTGGAGCTGAACTCGACGAAAGGCCACCGGTTCACGCAGGACAAGGCGTCGGCGACGCTGTCGGGGCGCAATGCGTCGTTCTCGTCGAACGGCGACGCATATCAGGTGATCCACGACGTGGCCGGCCTGCGCAACGTGGACCGCGACCTGAAGGGCCGCTACGTGCTGGGCAACGCGGTCGACGGCAAGGGCGCGTCGTTCCGGAGCATCGGCGCGAACGGCTCGTTCGACGGCGTGTTAGACGGTCTCGGCAACACCATCGGCGATCTGTCGATCTCCAATCAGGGCGGCCATGCCGTCGGCCTCTTCGCGTTCAACTCGGGCCGCATTGCCAACCTCGGCCTGGACAAGGTGACGACGCGCGCTGTCGTGCCGTACGGCTGGTCGCCCGTCAGCGTCGGCACGCTGGCCGGCTACAACATGGGCACCGTCTCGGACGTGAAGGCGACGAACGTCGCCGTGAGCGGCGAGGGGCGCACGATCGTCGGCGGGCTCGTCGGCAGCAACTTCGGCGGATCGATCGAGCGCGCATCCGTCGCGGGGCGTGTGGACGACGGCAGGGATGCGCTGCACGTCGGCGGCCTGGCCGGCGAGAACATCTCGTTCATGTCGCCGGGCGGCGACGACGCGATGATCCGCGGCAGCCGTGCCGACGTGCAGGTCGTCAGTTCCTCGACCGGCAGCGCAGGCGGGCTGGTCGGTGACAACCGCGGCGTCGTCGATGCGTCGACGGTCACGGGCAGCGTCACGGCGCTCGGCACCGGCGCCCGCGTCGGTGGCCTGGTCGGCGCCAACAGCGGCGGCGTGGTCAAGGCATCGACGGCCGTCGCGGATGTGCGGGCCGCGCGCAACGCGTCCGTGGGCGGTCTCGTCGGCCACAATGCCGGGCAGGTGGACATGTCCGGGTTCAATGGCATCGTGGCGGCGGGCGACAGCGCTCGCGTGGGCGGCCTGGTCGGTGAAAACCGCGGCGTCGTCAATGCGTCGACTGCCGCCGGCAAGGTGATGGCCGGTGCGTCGAACGTCGGCGGCCTCGTCGGCGCCAACTTCGCGAGCGTCCACGCATCGACGTCCAGCGTCGACGTTGAAGCGGGTACTGCCGGCGTGGCCGGCGGGCTGGTCGGGCACAACGCCGGCAAGGTCGAAGCGTCGAGCGCGAACGGTTACGTCGTGGCGGGCACGAACGGCATCGCGGGCGGGCTCGCCGGCCGCAATGCGGCGACCGGCGAAGTGCTCGCCTCGTCGGCGGACGGCGACGTCTTCGTGCGCGACTACGCGACGGCGGGCGGCCTCGTCGGCGTGAACGACGGCACGATCCGCGCGTCGTCGTCGCGCGGCGCCGTGGCGGCAGGCATGCGCGGGCAGGCCGGCGGGCTCGTCGGCGTCAATGCGGGCACCGTGCAGGCGTCCGGCGCGAAGAGTTCGGTGGCGGGTGACATCTCAAGCACCGTCGGCGGCCTCGTGGCGGCCAACAGCGGCGTTGTCGACGGATCGTCGGCGTCGGGCGAAGTCTGGACCGCGTTCGACAGCATCGCCGGCGGGCTCGTCGGCCGCAACACGGGTTCGGTGCTCAAGTCCGACGCGAAGGGCGCGGTCACCGTGGCGGGCGCGGGCAAGGCCGGCGGCCTGATCGGCTTCAACGCCGGCCGCGTGTCCGCGTCGAGCGCATCCGGGGACGTCGAGGCCGGCCCGTACGGCTATGTCGGCGGCCTGATCGGCGACAACTACATGGGCGCGTCGGTCGAGAAGTCCAGCGCGACCGGTTCGGCGACCGGCAGCCACAACAGCTATGTCGGCGGCCTGCTCGGCTTCAACAGCGGGATGGCTGCATCGTCATCGTCGGCGGGTACGGTTTACGGAGGCTACTACGCTCGGCTCGGCGGCCTGGCCGGCGGGAATTTCGGCGTGATCGACGGCTCGACGACGAACACCCGCGTGGCGCTGGTGCCGGGGTACGCTCAGCAGGGCGGTGCGCTCGTGGGCCTGAACTTCGGCAACGTGACGGGCAGCAGCGCGACCGGCAATGCCCCGGGGATGCCGCTTGCCGGCGTCAACTACGGCATCATCCGCGACTGACCGGCGCCGTCCGGGCCGGCCGCGGTCTGAGCGACCCGCCGGCAATCGGGACGCCGGCGGCGGCCTGAGCGGGACGGCAGGCCGTCGCATTCCGGCAGGACGCGACACGTCGGGAACGTGCGCCTGCATGTGCGCCGACGCGCCGACCGGCCGGAGCGAACGCGCGCGAATCGTATCGCACGCGCCGTTCCGGCCGGTTCGTCCTGTTGTCGCGGAAAGCCTCGCTGCGGCGCAAACTCGCTAGAATCGAGACTTTCCCGCACCGAGCGCGAACGGGGCCGCCGATGCCTGCTGCCCCGTTCGCCATGTCTCCATCGATGACCACCGCCGACTACCGCTTTTGCCCGCGCTGCGCGAGCCCGCTGACCGAGCGCGCCGATCCCGAACACGAAGGCGGCCGCGTTCGCCAGGCCTGCCCCGACGACACCTGCGGCTACGTGCACTGGAACAACCCGTTGCCCGTCGTTGCCGCGATCGTCGAGCTCGACGGCAAGATCCTGCTCGCGCGCAATGCGGCGTGGCCCGAAGGGATGTTCGCGTTGATCACCGGCTTCCTCGAGAACGGCGAGACGCCCGAGGACGGCATCGCGCGTGAGGTGTTCGAGGAAACCGCACTGAAGGCCGAGCACGTGTCGCTCGTCGGCGTCTACGAATTCATCCGCAAGAACGAGCTGATCATCGCGTACCACGTGCGCGCGTCAGGCACGGTCGCGCTGTCGCCGGAACTGCTCGAATACAAGCTCGTCGATCCGCCGCTGCTGCGCCCGTGGCGCGCCGGCACCGGTGTTGCGCTCGCCGACTGGATGCGCGCGCGCGGCCTCGATTTCCAGTTCGTCGACCGGCCGGGGCAGTGACGGCCCGGGCCGCCTGCTCGGCCGCATGCGCCGTGCCGCAGGCGATCGCGATGCGGCGGCCGCCCGCCGCCCGCCGTTTCGCCACGCCGCACGGTTGCCGCACCTTCCTTTCATCGACCTGACCGCCATCTCGACCGCCATGTCCGACAAGCCGCAGCCGCGTTCCCGCGACGCCTACCGCCACTTCCTGCCGATTACGACCCGCTGGATGGACAACGACGTCTACGGGCACGTGAACAACGTCGTCTACTACAGCTACTTCGACACGGTCGTGAACGAATACCTGATCCGCGCCGGCGTGCTCGACATCGAGCACGCGCAGACGATCGGGCTCGTCGTCGAGACGCAGTGCAACTACTTCGCGCCGCTCGTGTTCCCGCAGGCGGTCGATGCGGGGCTGCGCGTCGCGAAGCTCGGCACGTCGAGCGTGCGCTACGAGATCGGGCTGTTCGCGCAAGGCGACGCGGCGCCGGCCGCGCAGGGCCATTTCGTGCACGTCTACGTCGATCGCGACACGCGCAGGCCCGTGCCGCTGCCCGATGCGCTGCGCGCGGCGCTCGACCCGCTCGCCGCCTGACGGCACGCGCGGTGCAGGCGTTCGCGATCCAGGTCTTCAACGGCCTCAGCTACGGCTTGCTGCTGTTCATGCTGTCGGCGGGCCTCACGCTGATCTTCAGCGTGCAGGGCGTGCTCAACTTCGCGCACGCGAGCTTCTACATGCTCGGCGCATACGTCGGCTACAGCATCGCCGCCCGCGCGGGCTTCTGGCCGGCGCTCGCGCTCGCGCCGCTCGCGGTCGGGCTGACGGGCGCCGGCTGCGAGCGCTGGCTGCTGCGCCGCGTGCAGGCGCGCGGCCATACGAGCGAGCTGCTGCTGACGTTCGGTCTCGCGTACCTGATCGGCGAGGGCGCGAAGCTCGTCTGGGGCCTCGCGCCGCTGCCCGCGCCGGTGCCGCCGCTGTTCGACGGCGCGCCGGTCACGGTGCTCGGCGTCGAGCTGCCGCGCTACCGGCTGTTCATGATGGCGATGTCGGCGGCGATGCTGGTCGCGCTCGCGGCCCTGCTGCGCGCGTCGCGCGTCGGGCTCGTCGTGCGCGCGGCGCTCACGCATCGTGCGGCCGTCGAGACGCTCGGCTACGACGTGCCGCGCCTGATGACGGGCCTGTTCGGCGCCGGCACCGCGCTCGCGGCGCTGGCCGGCGTGATCGGCGCGCCGCTCGCGGTGATCGAGCCCGCGCTGGCCGAGACGGTCGGCTCGATCGTGTTCGCGGTCGTCGTGATCGGCGGGCTCGGCTCGCTCGGCGGCGCGTTCATCGCGTCGCTCGGGGTCGGCTTCGCGCAGACCTTCGCGGCCGCGAGCGACGCGTCGCTGCGCGACGTCGCGCAGCGGGCGGGCGTCGCGCTGCCCGACAGCGTCGCCGCGGTGGCGGTCGCGCAACTCGCGCCGCTCGTTCCGTACCTGCTGCTCGTCGCGGTGCTGGTCGTGCGCCCGCGCGGGCTGTTCGGCGAACGTGCCGATGCGTAGCCGCGCACATCCGGAGGTGCTGCGCTGGGCGCTGTTCGCCGGCTGTCTCGTGCTGCCCGCGTGGCTGTGGCCGCACGGCGCGGTGCTCGGCTATCTCGCGCAGACGGCCGCGCTCGTCGTGCTCGCGCTGTCGTACAACCTGCAGCTCGGCACGACGGGCCTGCTGTCGTTCGGCCACGCGGCGTTCGCGGGCCTTGGCGCGTTCGCGGCCGCGCACTGGTTCAACCGCTTCGGCGGCCCGCTGCCGCTGTTGCCGCTCGTTGGCGGCGCGGCGGGCGCGGCCTTCGGCCTGCTGTTCGGCGTGCTCGCGACGCGCCGCGCGGGCACCGCGTTCGCGATGATCACGCTCGGCCTCGGGGAGTGCGTCGCGGCGGCCGCGTGGAGCGTGCCCGCATGGTTCGGCGGCCTCGGCGGCGTGCCGATCGACCGCGCGAGCGGCCCTTCGCTCGGCGGCTGGCAGTTCGGCGCGCCGGCGCACGCGTATGCGCTGATCGCCGTGTGGTGCATCGGGTCGGCGCTCGCGATGCGCGCGCTGACGCGCACGCCGCTCGCCCGCCTCGCGAATGCGGTGCGCGACAACCCGGCACGGGTCGCCGCGCTCGGCACCGACCCGCGTCGCGTGCGGCTCGCGATGGTCGCGTGCGCGTCGTTCTTCGCGGGCGTCGCCGGCACGCTGACGCTGATCGACATCGAGCTCGCGACGCCCGACAGCGTTGCGATGTCCCGTTCGGCGACCGTGCTGATTGCCGCGGTGATCGGCGGCACGGGCTCGTTCTTCGGGCCGGCGGCCGGCGCGGCCGCGCTGACGGGGCTGAGCGTCGCGGTCGCTGGCGTGTCGCGCGCGTGGGCGCTGTATCTGGGGCTGCTGTTCGTCGTCGTCGTGGTTGCCGCGCCGCACGGGCTCGCGGGCATCGCGGCGGGGCTGGCGCACGCGCTGCGCCGCGGCGCGCCGGCGCTCGAGCGCTGGCGCATGCTGTGCGGCGTCGCCGCGTGCGCGTTCTGGAGCGTCGCAATCGTCTGCGCGGCCGAACTCGGCTATGCGTGGCGCTTTGCGCAGGACGACGGCACGGACCTCGCATTCGGCGCGTGGCGCATCGACGCCGATACGCCGATCGGCTGGGCCGTCGCGTGCTCGGCGGCCGGCATCGGCACGCTGCTGTGGGGCTGGCGCGCGCGGCTCGCGCACGATGCGCAAGAGGACGGGCGATGAACGGCAACGCGATCGCGCTTCACGGCGTCGTGCAGCGTTTCGGCGCGCAGACCGTGCTCGACGGCGTCGAGCTGAGCGTCTCGGCCGGCGAGCGCCATGCGCTGATCGGGCCGAACGGCGCGGGCAAGTCGACGCTGTTCGGCGTGATCGCGGGCGCGACGCGGCCGACGCGCGGGCGCGTCGTGCTGCACGGCGTGGAGCTGCGCGGACGCGGGCCCGTCGCCGCGAGTCGCCTCGGCGTCGGCCGTAGCTTCCAGCAGACCAGCGTGTTCGCTCGCCTCACCGTATTCGACAACCTGCGCTGCGCGGCGCTGCATGCGCCGGCCGAGCGACGGCGCTGGTGGAACCGGCTGCGCGAATCGGCGTCGGTCGATGCCGCGGCCGCGCGCGTGTTGCGCGAGATCGGCCTCGACGCGTGGCGCGACAAGCCGGCCGGCGAGCTGAGCTATGCGGAGCAGCGCGCGCTCGACCTCGGGATCGCGCTCGCGAGCGGCGCGCGCACGCTGCTGCTCGACGAGCCGACGGCCGGCATGAACCGCGAGCAGGCGGCGCGGATGATCGACCTGATCCGCGCAACCACGCAAGGCCGCACGGTGCTGATGATCGAGCACGACATGGACACGGTGTTCGGCTTCGCGGAGCGGATCACGGTGCTGGTGCGCGGCGCGGTGATCGCGACCGGCGCGCCCGATGCGATCCGCGCCGACGCCGCCGTGCGAGCCGCGTATCTCGGCGAAGGGTTCGCATGAGCGCGCTGCTCGAGATCCGCGGCCTGCGCGCGGGGTACGGGATGCAGCCCGTGCTCGACGGCGTCGATCTCGCGCTCGCGCCGGGCGAGACGCTCGCGCTGCTCGGCCGCAACGGCTCGGGGCGCTCGACGCTCGCGAAGGCCGTGACGGGGCTGGTGCGCACGGCCGGCTCGGTGCGCATTGCCGGGGTCGAATGCGCGGGCGCGCGCCCCTTCGAGATCGCGCGGCGCGGCGTGGCGTACGTCGCCGAGAGCCGCGACGTGTTTCCGTTGCTCACCGTGCGCGACAACCTGCGGCTCGGCCTGCGCGGCGCCAGTGGCGCGGCCGAACGTGCGGCGCTCGAACGGCTGCTGGAACGCTTTCCGCTGCTGGCCGCGCGCGCGGACGTGAAGGCCGGGCGGCTGTCGGGCGGCGAGCAGCAGGTGCTTGCGCTCGTGCGCGCGCTCGCCGGCAAGCCGCGCGTGCTGATCGTCGACGAGCCCGCGGAAGGGCTCGCGCCGCTCGCGGTCGACGAGGTCGGCGCGTGTCTTGCCGGGCTGCAGGCCGACGGCGTCGCGATCGTGCTGATCGAGCAGCGGCTGCAGCTCGCGCCGCGCTTGACGCGGCGCGCGGCGGTGATGGGGCGGGGCAGGATCGTCTACGACGGGACGCTCGACGGCCTGGGCGGCGCGGTCGCGCAGGCGTGGCTGAGCGCCGGGTGATGACCGGGGCCGGCGCCCCGAGGTTGCCCGCTTCCGCCGCGTCGAAACCGGGGACGGGCTGCGCGTCGCGATTGTTCGGCTGCTCCCGCCACTCAATTCGTCTCGTGCCGCTTTATCGACGCCGCCCAAGCGTCTAGATTTCCTCAATCGCCGGCCGCTCGCTTCACGACGACGGCTGGTCCGACCCTGGTGTGATTCTGGACTGAGGAAAGCAATCATGAGCAAGCTTGCGGGCAAGGTAGCGATCGTAACGGGCGGTTCCAAGGGCATCGGCGCCGGGATTGCCAAGGCGCTGGCCGCCGAGGGCGCGTCGGTCGTCGTCAACTATGCGAGCAGCAAGGCGGGCGCGGATGCGGTCGTCGGTGCGATCACCGCCGCCGGCGGCCGCGCGGTTGCCGTCGGCGGCGACGTGTCGAAGGCGGACGACGTGCAACGCATCGTCGACACGGCCATCGAGACGTACGGCCGCCTCGACGTACTCGTCAACAATTCCGGCATCTACGAGTTCGCGCCGATCGAGGAGATCACGGAAGCCCATTTCCGCAGGCACTTCGATACGAACGTGCTCGGCGTGCTGCTCACGACGCAGGCGGCCGTGAAGCACCTCGGCGAGGGCGCGAGCATCATCAACATCAGCTCGGTGGTGACGAGCATCACGCCGCCGGCGACCGCCGTCTACAGCGGCACGAAAGGCGCGGTCGACGCGATCACGGGCGTGCTCGCACGCGAGCTCGGCCCGAGGAAGATTCGCGTCAATGCGATCAACCCGGGCGTGGTGGTCACCGAGGGCACGCACAGCGCGGGCGTCATCGGTTCCGACTTCGAAACGGGGGCGCTCAGCCAGACGCCGCTGGGCCGTCTCGGGCAGCCGGACGACATCGCCGCGATCGCGGTGTTCCTCGCGTCGGACGAGGCGCGCTGGCTGACGGGCGAGCGCATCGTCGCGAGCGGCGGCATGCGCTGAGCCAAGGGGCCGGCTCGCGCGCATCCCGCTATTTCTGCTCGAGCATCCACTCGTGCGCGGGATCGTTCTTGAAGTGCCACGCGCGCGTCGGCCCGGCCATCACGTTCAGGTAATACGACTCGTACCCGTAGGGCACGACGACCGGGTGATAGCCGCGCGGCACCAGCACGACGTCGTGATCGCACGCGGCCATTGATTCGTCGAGGTCGCGCTCGTCCGTGTACACGCGCTGGAACACGAAGCCTTGCGGCGGATGCACGCGATGGTAGTAGGTCTCCTCGAGCGAGCTCTCGAACGGCACGTCGTCGGTATCGTGCTTGTGCGGCGGATAGCTCGACGAATGCCCGGACGGCGTGCGCACTTCGACGACGAGCAGCGACTCGGCGGGCTCCGTCTGCGGAAGGATGTCGCACACGTAGCGCGTATTCGCGCCGGTGCCGCGCACCGAGCGCTTCATCTGCGACGGCCTGATCACGCGCGCCGGATATTTCCCGGTCGCGGGCGCGGTCGCGACGCCGAGCTCGGCCGCGCGCGCCGCCGCGACCGTGACGCGCACGCTCGGCGGCAGATACAGCGCATATGGCGCGACGCCGTCGAACACGCTGTCGCGCGAGCCGAGATCGGTCCAGCGCGTGCCGTCTGCCGCGGTGATGTCGACGCTGCCGGTCAGCACGACGATGCACGTTTCGCGCGCGGTCTCGTGCAGTTCGACCGTTTCGCCGGCCGCGAGCCGGTGCGCGGCGAAGCCGACGTGCCGCCAGTGCGCGGATTCGGGCGTGACGCGCGCGATCGTCGGTCCGTCCGCTGCGCCTTTGACGAGCAGGCTCATGCCGCCTCCTTGTGCGAATCGAGCGGCGCGTCGACGAGCGCGCGCAGCGTGCGGTAGCCCTTTTGCGCGTACGCGTAGCTCGGCGCGACGACCGGGTCCTGTTCCGCCTCGACGACGAGCCAGCCGCGATAGCCGTGCCGCTTCAGCATGTCGATCAGCGTCGCGAAGTCGACCGAGCCGTCGCCCGGCACGGTGAACGCGCCGTTGATCACCGCGTCGAGAAAGCTCCAGTTGCGGTTGCGCGCAAGCCGGATCACGGCCGGCCGCACGTCCTTGCAGTGCACGTGGCACACGCGCGCGATGTGGCGCTTCAGCACCTCGGCCGGATCGCCGCCCGCGAACGTGATGTGGCCCGCGTCGAACAGCAGGCCGACCGCGTCGCTCGTCACGGCCATCAGCCGGTCGACGTCGGCGGGCGTTTCGACGTATGCGCCCATGTGATGGTGATACGCGACGCGCACGCCGCGGCTCAGCGTGTAGCGCGCGAACGCGTCGAGCCGTTCGGCATAGCCGTCCCATTGCGCGTCGGTCGTGAAGCGCGGCCGCTGATACAGCGGCACGGGCGCGCCCTGGATCGTGTCGGCGACTTCGCCGTAGACCATCACGGTCGCGCCGTTCTGCGCGAGCAGGTCGAGATGCGGGCCGACCGCGGCGATTTCCTCGTCGACGCCGCGCTGCGCGAGCCGGCCCGAGTACCAGCCGGACACGAGCGACAGCCCGTACTCGCCGAGCAGCGCCTTCAGCGCCTGCGGCTCGCGCGGGAACTTGTTGCCGAGCTCGAAGCCGGCGTAGCCGATGTCGCGGCCTTCGGTCAGCGCGACGGCGAGCGGCGTCTCGCCGCCGAGCGACGGCAGGTCGTCGTTCATCCACGACAGCGGATTGATGCCGATGCGGAATTCGAATTGACTCATGTCGGAGTTCCTGAACGGGAGAGGGCGGGCGCGCCGCCCGCGCGGGCGGCGACCTGCTTGTCGTATGCGCTGCGCGCGTCGCGCACCGCTTCGCGCGACGACACTTCGGGCACCGCGACTTCCCACCACCAGCCGCCTTCGGCCGTGGTGCGCGCGGGATCGGTGTCGATGCAGATCACATAGGTGCGGTCCGCGGCGCGCGCGCGTTGCAGCGCGGCGTCGAGCGCCGCGACGTCGGCGACGTGCTCCGCTTGCGCGCCGAGCGCGCGCGCATGCGCGGCGAAGTCGATCGCCGGCGCGCCGGGCGGCCCTTGCAGGCAATCGTCGAGCAGGTTGTTGAACGGCGCGCCGCCGCATGCCTGCTGCAGCCGGTTGATGCAGCCGTAGCCGCGGTTGTCGAGCACGACGACGATCAGCTTCGCGCCGAGCATCACCGACGTCGCGATCTCGCTGTTCATCATCAGGTAGCTGCCGTCGCCGACCATCACGATCACGTCGCGCTCGGGCCGCGCGAGCTTCGCGCCGAGGCCGCCGGCGATCTCGTAGCCCATGCACGAGTAGCCGTATTCGACGTGGTACGCGCCCGGCCGCCCCGCGCGCCACAGCTTGTGCAGCTCGGCGGGCAGCGTGCCGGCCGCGCACACGACGATGTCGGCGTCCGGTGACGCGCGATGCGAGCGCTGCACCGCGCCGATCACGTCGGCGTCGTACGGCAGCGCGCCCGCGCGCGGCGGCGCGTGGGTGATGCGCGACACCGCATCGCGCCACCCGGCCGCAAGTTCATGCGCGCGCGCGGTCCACGCGCGTTCGGCGGACCAGTCGTCGAGCAGCGCATCGAGCGCGTCGAGCGCCGCGCACGCGTCGGCTTCGACCGCGCACGCGTGATGCTTGAGCGCGTCGAACGCGTTCGCGTTGATGCCGATCACCGTCGCGTCCTTCGCGAACAGCGTATTCGAGCCGGTCGTGAAATCCTGCAGCCGCGTGCCGATCGCGAGCACGCAGTCGGCGTCGGCCGCGAGCGCGTTCGCGGCGGGCGAGCCCGTCACGCCGAGCGCGCCCGCGTTGAGCGGATGATCCCAGCGCAGCGCGCCCTTGCCGGCCTGCGTCTCGCCGACCGGGATGCCGCGCTGTTTCGCGAACGCGGCGAGCGCGTGCGTGGCGCCTTCGCTGTACAGCACGCCGCCGCCGGCGACGATGAACGGCCGGCGCGCGGCGCGCAGCGTCGCGAGCGCGGCTTCGAGTTCGGCGGGCACGGGCGCGGGCGCATGGAACGACACGGTGCGCGGCGCGAAGAACGCGGCCGGATAGTCGTAGGCCATCGCCTGCACGTCCTGCGGCAGCGCGAGCGTGACGGGGCCGCACTGCGCGGCGTCGGTCAGCACGCGCAGCGCGCGCGGCAGCGCGGTCAGCAATTGCGCGGGATGGACGATGCGGTCGAAGTAGCGCGACACGGGCCTGAGCGTGTCGTTCGCCGACACGCCGCCGTCGTGGCCGTCCTCGACCTGCTGCAGCACCGGGTCCGGCGCGCGCGACACGAACACGTCGCCGGGCAGCAGCAAGAGCGGCAGGCGGTTCACGTGCGCGAGCGCGGCGGCCGTCACGAGGTTGGTCGCGCCGGGGCCGATCGACGTCGTCACGGCCATCATCCGGCGGCGGAAGTGCGCCTTCGCATACGCGATCGCGCTGTGCGCCATCGCCTGCTCGTTGTGCGCGCGATAGGTCGGCAGCACGTCGCGGTGCTGGTACAGCGCCTCGCCGAGCGCGGCGACGTTGCCGTGGCCGAAGATCGCGAATACGCCGCCGAACAGCGGCTCGGTGGCGCCGCTGCGGTCACCTGTCTCGACCCGTTGCGCGGCGAGGTAGCGCACGAGCGCCTGCGCGGCGCTCAGGCGGATCGTGCCGTTGGAGGATGCGTTCACGATAGGCTCCTGAAGGGAGACGCGGGAGGGCACGGGATGATGCATCGGGCCTCCTTACGCGACGCGGCGCGCGGCCGGCATGCCGTGACGCGCGGCGCGCCATGCGCCGATCAGCGTCTCGAACGTCGCGCGCACGCGGGTGACCAGCGCCGCGTTGTCGATCTCGCCCGCGAGCCACGCGCGGCTCGGCTCGTGGAAGATCGTGCGGCCGACCGTGAAGCCGCGGCAGCTCGCCGACGCCGCGGCGGCCGGAAAGCCGCGCGTCAATTCGTCGACGGGCGCGGACAGCCCGAGCAGCACGACGCCGCGGCAATGCGGGTCGCGCTCGGCGATCAGCGCGTCGATCGCGCGCCATTGCGCGGCGTCGAGCGGCGCGAGCTTCCACCATTCGGGGCAGATGCCGAGGTTGTACAGGCGCTTCAACGCGCGGCATACGACGTCGGGCCCTTGCGGCAGGTCCGGGCGGCGCGGCGGGATCACTTCGAGCAGCAGTTCGTGGCCGCTCGCCTGCACCGCGTCGTACAGCGTGCGCAGCTGCGTTTCCTGCTCGATGCGCTGCTCGACCGGCTCGTCCGGGTGGAATTGCACGAGGCATTTCGCGACATGCTCCTGCGGCCAGCTTGCGAGCGTCGTGCCGACCGAGCGGCCGTGGTCGAATTCGAGCGGCACCGAGCCGGGCAGCTCGACCGGCCGGCCGATCCACCAGCCGCGCCCGGTGGCGACGTTCAGCGCGTCCTGGCCGTAGCGGTCGTCGATCAGCACGCCGATCCGGCCTGCGAGGCCGAGCTGCGCTTCGGTCTGCGCGACCGCGTCGACGAACAGGCGCTTCAGCGCATCGATGCGTGCGAGCGGCGCGCCGGTCTGCTGCGCGAGCTCGAAGAACTGGTTGCGATGGTCGAACGCGAAGCCGAGCACCTCGTCGCGCGGCACGCGCGGCGGCGTCACGCGGTGCAGCCGCGCGAGCGTCTTGTCGAGATCGGGACGGCGCATCTTCACGGGGTCGCGCCGCGCTTCGTCCAGGAAGTACCCGAGCTCGGCCGGCGTCGGCATCGCCGGCGAGCAGCCGTGGCGCGACACGACGAGCGCGCCGCACGCGTTCGCGGTGCGCGCGGCGTCCTCGAGCGAGCGGCCGCGCAGCCATTGCGACAGGAAGCCGGACGCGAACGCGTCGCCCGCGCCGAGCACGTTCATCACGTCGACCTCGACGCCGCCGACGATCGCCAGCGCGTCGAGCGACGCCGGCACCTGGCCTTCGACGATCGAGCAGCCGAGCGGCCCGCGCTTCACGACGAGCGTCGCGCTCGTGACCGCGCGCACCATCGCGAGCGCGTCGAGCAGCGTGTCCTTGCCGCCGGCGATGCGGAATTCCTCCTCGGTGCCGATGATCAGGTCGAAGAGGGGCAGGATGCGCTGCAGGTGCGCGGTCACGCCTTCGTTCGCGATGAAGCGGGTCTCGCCGTCGGCCTTGCCGGTCAGCCCCCACAGCACGGGCCGGTAGTCGATGTCGAGCACCGTGCGCACCTGGTTGCGGCGCGCGTAGTCGAGCGCGCGGCGGCTCGCGCGGTTCACCTGCTCGGTCGAGAAGTGGGTGCCGGTGATCAGCAGCGCCTTCGCGGACGCGATGAACGCCTCGTCGAAGTCGCCTTCGTCGAGCGCCATGTCCGCGCAGTTCTCGCGATGGAAGATCAGCGGGAACGTGTCGCGATCCTTGAGACCGAGCAGCACCAGCGCGGTCAGCCGGTCCGGGTCGGTGCGCAGGTGGCTCGTGTCGCAGCCTTCGCGCTCGAGCGTCTCGATCAGGAAGCGCCCCATGTGGTCGTGGCCGACGCGCGACAGCATCGACGCTTTGAGGCCGAGCCGCGCGCAGCCGAACGCGATGTTGCCCGACGAGCCGCCGAGGTATTTCGCGAAGCTCGACACGTCCTCGAGGCGCGCGCCGACCTGCTGCGCATAGAGGTCGACCGCGACGCGCCCGATGCAGATCACGTCGAGCGGCCGGTTCTGCGCAAAGGTGTGGGAAGTCAGTGCCATGGAAAATCCTCGGTTAGATCACCGCGCCGTCGAGCTCGCTGATCATCTTCTGCATTTCGGCGCCGCCGGCCATCATGTCGAGCACTTCATCCTTGCTGATCGTCTCTTTCGTGAAGGTGCCGAGCGAGCGGCCGCGGTTCAGCAGCGTGAACGAATCGCCGATCGGGTACGCGTGATGCACGTTGTGCGTGATGAAGATCACCGAGATGCCTTTCGCGCGCGCGGTGTGGATCAGCTTCAGCACGTTGAAGCTCTGCTTCACGCCGAGCGCGGCGGTCGGCTCGTCGAGGATCAGCACGCGCGCGCCGAAGTGGATCGCGCGGGCGATCGCGAGGCATTGCCGCTCGCCGCCCGACATCGTGCCGATCGGCTGGTGCGGGTCGCGCACGTGGATGCCCATCTCGGCGAGCTTCGCGCGGGCGATCTCGGCGCTCGAATCGAGGTCCATCACGTTGAGGAAGCCGAACAGCTTCTTCTGCGGCTCGCGGCCCATGAAGAAATTGCGCGCGACGGACAGGAGCGGCACGAGCGCGAGATCCTGGTAGACGGTCGCGATGCCGAGGTCGAGCGCGTCCTTCGGCGACTCGAAATGCACGGGCTGGCCGTCGACCAGATACTGGCCCTCCGACGGCGCATGCACGCCCGCGAGCGTCTTGATCAGCGTCGACTTGCCGGCGCCGTTGTCGCCGAGCAGGCAGTGCACCTCGCCGCGCTTCAGGCGCAGCGTCACGTTCGACAGCGCGATCACCTTGCCGAAATACTTGCTGACGTTCTCGAGCGCGAGGATCGTGTCGTCGCCGGTCTGTACAGTGGACATGGCAAGCCTCCCGTTACGATTGCGACACGCGCCGGCGCACGTAGTGATTGAACAGCACCGCGATCAGCAGCATCACGCCGAGGAACACGCGGAACCAGTCGGAGCTGATGTTGGTGTACGTGATGCCGATCTGCACGACGCCGAAGATCAGCGCGCCGAACGCGGCGCCGACGACCGAGCCGTAGCCGCCCGTGAGCAGCGTGCCGCCGATCACGGCCGCGATGATCGCCTCGAACTCCTTCTGCAGCCCGCGGTCCGCGGCGGCCGAGCCGATGTCGGCGACCTGCAGCACCGCGAACAGGCACGCGCAGAACGCGGTCAGCACGAACAGCGAGATCTTCACGCGGCGCACGGGTACGCCGACGTTCTTCGCGGCGTTCGCGTCGCCGCCGACCGCGAGGATCCAGTTGCCGTAGCGCGTCTTCGCGAGCACGAACGCGCCGATCGCGGTGACGGCGAGCCACCACAGGATCACCTTCGGCACGCCCGGCACCAGCGGCTCGCCGGTGTCGAGCGTGCGGCCGAGGCCGTGCTGCGCGAGCCAGCGGAACAGGTCGTGGAACGCGACGCCCTGGAACAGCGTGTGCGCGAGCCAGTCCTCGCGCGCGATGTCGCCGAGCCCCGAGATGATCGTGCGGTCCGCGAACATGATCGACAGCGCGAGCGTGAGGCCGCGCAGGATGAACAGGAACGCGAGCGTGACGATGAACGACGGCAGCCGCGTGCGCATCACGAGGTAGCCGTTCAGCGCGCCGAGCGCCATCGAGCCCGCGAACGCGAAGATCACCGACGCCCAGATCGGCCAGTGGAAGTACGCGGTCGGGATCGCGACCATCATGCCCGCGAAGCCGATCATCGAGCCGATCGACAGGTCGAATTCGCCCGCGACCATCAGCAGGCATGCGCCGACCGCGAGGATGCCGAGGTAGGCCGCGACCTGCGACCAGTTCATGATGCCGTCGAGGTTGAACATGCCCGAACCGCCCGCGCCGAGCGCGAACACCGCGAACACGAGCACGGCGCCGGAAATCGCGGCGAATTCGGGACGGTTGAGGAAGCGCTGGAACCACGCTTCGTTGCGCACGCGCTCGTCGGCGCGCGCCTGCGGCTCTCGCGCATGCGCAGGCAGAGGCTTACCGGCTACACCCATGATGTCTCCTTGATGCCCGGCGGGCGGGGCGGGGGGGCCAGCGTCGCCGGTGAAGCGCGCGGCGCTCGGCCGCGCGACGAATGGATCGGCCGAGCGTCAGCGATACTGGCCCGCGTACTTCACGACCTTGTCGAGGTTGTCCTTCGTGATGAAGCCGGGGCCCGAGCGGATGTTCTTCGGGCCGTACGAAGGCTGCAGGCCGTAGGTCGACATGCGCGCCTGGAACTTCGGGTTCGCCTCGAGGAGCTGGCGGATCTTCGCCGGGTCGGTCGTCTTGTTCTTCTTCACGATCGCGAGCACGGCGACCGGGATGTAGCCCTGCAGGTACGGCTGCTGGTCGATCGCGAACTGGATCGTGCCCGCGCGGATCGCCTTCGCGATGTCGTCCGAGAAATCGAACGTCGCGAAGTAAAGCTTGCCGCCGAGCCCCATCTGCTGGACCGCCTTCAGCGATGCCGCGGCGGGCACCGGGCCGAGCGTGAGGAGCGCCTGCGTGCCCGGGTGGTTGCGCAGGTAAGCGCTGACCTTCGACTGGATCTCGGTCGGGTCCTGGCCCGAATCGATCGTCGAGGACCTGTAGTCGGCGCCGATCGCGTCCGCGAAGCCGCGGCAGCGGTCGAACGACACACTGTTGGTCGCGAGGTGGTTCACGCACAGGAACGACTTCACGCCCGCGGCCTTCGCCTTCTCGCCGGCCGCGCGGCCCGCGAAGTATTCGGGCTGGCCGACGTGCATGATCGCGCCGAGCTGCGCGCTCTGTTCCTCGGTGCCCGAGTTGATCGTGACGAGCGGGATCTTCTTCGCGGTGACCTTGCCGAGCGAGCTCTTCAGCACGTCGTAGTCGGCGATCGTCGTGATCACGCCGTCGTAGTCGCGCGCGGCCGACTGCTCGATCAGACGCGCCATGTCCGCGATGTCGCCGTTCGGCGGATTGCGGTAGTCGGTCTTCACGTCGAAGTCCTCGTCGGCCTGCTTGATCGCGTTCTTGATCGTGTTCCACCACGAATCGGAATCGGGCGCGTGGCTCACCAGCGCGAAATGGCCGTCGGCCTGCGCCGCCGGCGCGGCGAGCCCGGCCGCCGCCACGACGGCGAACGTTGCAGCGATGGCCCGGACGGCAGCCTTGCCCAAGCAAAGTCTCATGTCTCCACCTTTCTCTGTCTGTCGTTCTTGGATCGACGCGGCGCGGTGATGCGCGGTGATGCAAAGCCGCCGCGTTCACGAGCAAGCGTAGGTCAAGTCGACAGCGAATGCAAAGAAAATTTTATTTATAGATTTGATGGAAAATTTGTTCCATTTCGAGGGGCGCGTGTCTATACTCGGTTCATGAAGGAGACGACACAACCCGGCGCGGGCGGCCCGCCGCGCCTTGCGAGCCGACCATCCCATGCAAGACGATTCCACTCCCGCCGCCGCCGACGCGCCCGGCGTCGACGCACTGCTGCGGCGCATCACCGACGCATACGATTCGCTGCCGCGGCAATTGAAGAGCATCGCGTCGTACATCGACGAGCACCGGGCGAGCGTGATGATGGACCGCACGAGCGATATCGCCGAGCGCTGCGGCGTGCATCCGTCCGCGGTCGTGCGCTTCGCGCAGCGCTTCGGCTTTTCCGGCTTCTCCGACCTGCAGGCGGTGTTCAGGGACGCGTACACGGGCCAGAACCCGACCGCGCAGAGCTACCAGCAGCGCATCCGCCGGCTGATCGACGAGACGGCCGGCCCGCTGTCGGGCGGCTCGGTCGCGCGCGAGTTCATCGACGCGTCGCGCGCGGGGCTCGACGAGCTGGCGGCCGGCCTCGACGACAGCCAGTTCGACGCGGCGGTGACGATGCTCGAGCGCGCCGAGAACATCTACGTGATCGGCGTGCGCCGCTCGTTTCCGGTCGCGAGCTACATCGTGTATGCACTGCAACATACGGCCAAGCGCGTGCATCTCGTGTCCGGCCTCGGCGGGATGTATCGCGAGCAGATCCGCAGCGTGCGCAAGGGCGACGTCGTGATCGCGATCAGCTTCGCGCCGTACGGCAAGGAAACCCAGTACTGCCTGCGGGCGGCGCGCCACAACCATGCGGAAACGCTGGTGATCACCGACAGCCGCCTGTCGCCGCTCGTGCGCGACGCGGGCGCCCATTTGCTGGTGAAGGAGGGGAGCGCGTTCGCGTTCCGTTCACTGACCAGCACGATCTGCCTGTGCCAGGCGCTGTTCATCGCGCTCGCGTACCGGCTGGAATTGAACGTCGAAGAAGCGAAAGAGACTGGAGGATACGATGACTGACCAACGGGCGACCCTCGACGTCGCCGTGTTCGGCGCGGGCCGGATCGGCCGCATTCACGCAGGCAACCTCGCGCGCCAGCCGGGCGTGCGGCTCAAGTACGTCGTCGACGTGAACCGGGCGGCCGCCGAGGCGCTCGCCGCGCAGCACGGCGCGCGCGCGGTCGATCGCGACGCGGCGCTCGGCGACTCGATGGTCGGCGCGAGCGTCGTCTGCTCGAGCACCGACACGCACGCGGACCTGATCCTGCAGTCGGCCGCGGCAGGCAAGCATGTGTTCTGCGAGAAGCCGGTCGACCTGAGCGTCGAGCGGGCCCGCGCGTGCGAGCGGGCGGTTGCGCAGGCGGGCGTCGTCTGCATGATCGGTTTCCAGCGCCGCTTCGATCCGACCTTCGAGGCGGTCAAGGCGCGCATCGACGCGGGCGAGATCGGCACGCCCGAAATGCTGGTGGTCACGAGCCGCGACCCGGGCGCGCCGCCCGTCGACTACATCAGGCATTCGGGTGGCATCTTCAAAGACATGCTGATCCACGATTTCGACATCTTCCGCTGGATCCTCGACGACGACGCCGACACGATCCACGCGACCGGCAGCTGCCTGTCCGACCCGGCGATCGCCGATGCGGGCGACCTCGATTCCACCGCGGTGACGATCCGCACGAAGCGCGGCCGGCTGTGCCAGATCAACACCGCGCGCCGCGCCGCATACGGCTACGACCAGCGCTTCGAGGTGCTTGGCAGCGACGGGATGCTGCAGGCCGGCAACGTGCGGCCGACGGAAGTGACGGGCTATTCGGCGCGCGCGGTGTCGACCGATCTGCCGGAGGCGTTCTTCCTCGAGCGCTATCGGGTGGCCTATGCGCGCGAGATCGAGCACTTCTTCGCGGCGGTCGCGCGCGGCGAGCCGGTGCGCACGACGGTCGCCGACGGCGTGAAGGCGCTCGAGCTCGCGGAGGCCGCGACCCGTTCGTGGCGCGAAGGGCGTGCGATCCGGCTCGGCGGCGCCGACTGACCCGGGGAGGGCGAGCTGATGACTTCATCGACCCGACCCGCGCCGGTGCGCATCGGCATCGCCGGCCTCGGCCGGCTCGGCCGCCGCCACGCGGAAAACCTCGCGCGCCGCGTGCCGGGCGCGGTGCTCGCGGCCGCGTGCAGCCCGGTCGCCGACGAATGCGCATGGGCGCGCGACGCGCTCGGCGTGCCGCGCGTGTATGAGGATTTCGCGTCGTTCGTCGCCGATCCCGACCTGGACGCGGTGTGGCTCGTCACGCCGTCGGCGCTGCACGCGGACCAGATCGTCGCCGCGCTCGCCGCGGGCAAGCACGTGTTCTGCGAGAAGCCGCTGTCGCTCGATCTCGCCGAGTGCGAGCGGGTGCTCGCGGAAGCCGCCGCGCGGCCGCACCTGCAGGCGACGATCGGCTTCATGCGCCGCTTCGATCCGAGCTATCGGGATGCTTACGAGCGGGTCGCGGCCGGGCAGATCGGCCGGCCGTTCCTGGTGCGCTCGCAGACCTGCGACCGGAACGACCCCGACGGCTTCTTCGTGCGTTTCGCGCCGACGTCCGGCGGGATCTTCCTCGACTGCACGGTGCACGACATCGACGTCGCGCGCTGGCTGCTCGGCGGGCCGCGCGCGAAGCGCGTGTTCGCGGCCGGCACGATCGCGCTGCACGACGGGCTGCGCGCGTGCGGCGACGTCGACAACGGCGTCGCGATCTGCGAGTTCGACGACGGGCGCCTCGCGATGTTCTACGCGTCACGCACGATGGCGCACGGCAACGACACGCACTCGGACGTGATCGGCACGGCCGGCGCGCTGACGATCGGCGCGAATCCGCGTGCGAGCCGCGTCGAGATCTACGATAAGTTCGGCATCCGCAATACGTGCACGCCGACCTTCTTCGAACGCTTCGAGGAGGCGTTCCTGCTCGAGGCGCAGGCGTTCGTCGCGGCGGTCAACGGTGTGCGCGACACCGGCGCGGCGACGCTCGCCGACGCGCTCGAGGCGACGCGGATCGGCCACGCGCTGCGCGCGGCGCTCGAAACCGGTCGGTCGGTCGACCTGTAGCGGGGAGCGCGGCTGGAGAGCGTGCTGCCCGGGGCCCCGACATCCCCGGCGGCACTGCGGTAAAATCGCCGCTTCCTCCAGCGCCGCATGCGGCGCGCCATTCGAAGGTCGAAAGCCGATGCAGATTCACAAGGAAGTGGATGCGCGCGGGCTCAATTGCCCGCTGCCGATCCTGCGCGCGAAAAAAGCGCTCGCGGACATGGAAAGCGGGCAGATCCTCAAGGTGCTTGCGACCGATCCCGGCTCGCAGCGCGATTTCGCCGCGTTCGCGAAACAGACGGGCAACGAGATCGTCGAATCGACGACCCAGGACAAGACCTTCGTGTTCCTGATGCGCCGCCGCTGACAGGCGCCGCCCGGGTTCCGGCCGCGCCCGCCCGGGCGCGGCCCTGTTTCTGACAATTCTTAAACCTCGCTGTGCCGCGCGCTGCGTATACTGACCCGGCCGGTCGTCCGCACTCAACGGATGCATCGGCTGCGGTACGTCGATTCGAGGCGGGCACGGGGGCCATGCCTGACGCTGCCGTCGTACACGGGGAGAGGACATGCCCTTCAGACCGGGGACCAGTCGAAGTCCGTCGGAAGCGAAACACACCGCGCCTGCGTGCGCAACCGGGTCGTGCCGAGTCGAGCTCGACCCGCGGCACGACCGTCATGCGCGCGCCGCGCTGGAAGCCTATGCGGATTCGGTCGCGGCGGAGATGCCGTGGCTGGCCGAATGGCTGCGCGACGCGCTGCCGGACGGGGAAGCCGGCGTCACGCAGTGCGCGGCGACCGTCGAACGCGTGTTCGACCTGGCCCATGCGTGGGCGGCAAGTCAGCCCGATTACGCCGCCGCGGCATGGGAGCGGGTGCGCGGGCAGTTGCTCGGGTTGCTGCGGCAGCCGTCGCAGCGGCAGCCTGCGCCGCAGGCCGACGTACCGGTCGATGAGCCGGACGACTGTGCGGCACGGGTCGAATAGGCGCGCCGATTGCGTTTCGGGAAGGATTATTCGAAGAAAGGGCGGCCTGCCGCGCAAATCCTTGGCGAATTTCATACTACTATGGTGGAATCGCCGGCTCGTCCGCGCCCCGTTTTTGAGATATTGGCCGGGTTCGTCCGCTTGTGCGCATGGCGCGCGCTGCGGGAACGCGGCCCGTCGCCGGGCCCGGCGCCAGCCACCGGCGGCGCGGTGAGCGCGAGGAGCCGAACTGGATTTCGTTTTGCGGGGTGCTATGAGAATTGCTGTACTGGATGACGACCCGGCCCAGACGGATTTCGTCAGTCAAACGCTGACGGCCGTGGGCCATACCTGCTACGCCTTCAAGGAAGGCAAGGCGCTGAAGAAGCGCTTGCAGCGCGAAACCTTCGATCTGCTCGTGCTCGACTGGAACGTGCCCGACATGTCCGGCGAAGAGGTGCTGAAGTGGGTGCGCGCCAATCAGACCGAGCACAGTCTGCCGATCATCTTCATGACGAGCCGCGACGACGAGGCGGGAATCACGCAGATTCTCAACGCCGGCGCGGACGATTACGTCGTCAAGCCGGTGTCCGGCCCGATCCTGCGCGCGCGCATCGGCTCGCTGCTGCGCCGCGCGTATCCGGTCAACGTCGAGGCGGCGGTGCGCGAATTCGACCAGTTCCGCTTCGACGTGAACCTGAAGCAGGCCTACGTCGGCGACAAGCCGGTGAGCCTCACGCAGAAGGAATTCGAGCTCGCGCTGCTGCTGTTCCAGCACCTGGACCGGCCGCTGTCGCGCGCGCACATTCTCGACCTCGTCTGGAAACAGGCGACCGACATCCCGTCGCGCACGATGGACACGCACATCTCGATGCTGCGCACGAAGCTCGGCCTGCGCCCGGAGAACGGCTACCGCCTCGCGCCGATCTACGGCTACGGCTACCGGCTCGAGCGGGTCGGCCAAGGGGAAACGGAGTGATCATGGGGAGCGCCCAACGCACGTCAGGCGTGCCGAGCCTGCGCGGGGCGCGTTTGCGCGCCGTGGCCCTCGGCGCGGCGTGCCTGCTCGCGGCGGCCGTCGCGGTCCAGCCGGCGGCCGCGCAGTCGCGGGCCCGCGCGGCCGGCAAGACGGTCGTCTATACGACGCGCGCCGGCGACACGCTGTATGACGTCGCCGAGCGCTACCTGCAGGGCCCGGACGACTGGCAGGTGCTCGCGCAGATGAACGGCGTGCCCGCGCCGAAGCGCCTGCAGCCCGGCATTGCGCTGAGGCTGCCGGTCGCGCGGCTGCGCAAGGAGCAGCTGTCCGCCCGCGTCGTCGCGGTGCAAGGGGGCGCCGAGCGCGCGTCCGGCGGCGCTTTCGCGCCGCTTGCGGTCGATGCGACGCTGACCGAAGGCGACCGCGTGCGCACCGGCGCGAACGGCTTCGTGACGCTCGAGCTCGCCGACGGCACGCATCTGAGCCTGCCGCCCGACAGCCAGCTCGACCTGAAGACGCTGCGCCGCACCGTGCTGACGGGCACCCTCGACCGCGAATTCGAACTGACGCGCGGCACCGTCGACAGCGAAGTCACCCACCTGAAGAAGCGCGACGACCGCTTCCAGATCCGCTCGCCGTCGGTCGTGGCCGGCGTGCGCGGCACGCGCTTCCGGGTCAACTACGACACCGCCGGCAACGCGACGACGCGCGTCGAGGTGCTCGACGGCGCGGTGGGCGTCGCGCGCAGCCAGCGTCCGGCGGACGCGACGCTCGTGCCCGCGAACTACGGCAGCGTCGCGACGTCGTCGGGCGCGATCGGCGCCCCGGTCCAGCTGCTGCCCGCGCCGGCGCTTGCGGCGCCGGCCAAGGTGCAGGACGAGCCCGACGTCGCGTTCGAGCTCGCGCCGCTTGCCCGCGCCCGCGCGTATCACGTGCAGCTCGCGCATGACGCCGGGCTGCTCGACCTGTTCAGCCAGACCCGCACGGATACGCCGCGCGCGGTGTTCCGCAACGTGCCGGACGGCACGTATTTCGTGCGGATCTCGGCGATCGACGAGAACGGTCTCGAAGGGGCGCCGCGCACCTATGCGTTCGAGCGGCGCCTGATGGGGCTCGACGCGACCGCGACGCCCGGCCCCGGCGGCTACGAGTTCCGCTGGTCGTCGAACGGCGGGGCCGCGAACGCGCGCTACCGGTTCGTGCTGTCGAGGTCGAAGGACCTGAGCGCGCCGGTCGTCGACGAGGTCGGCCTGCAGGCGCGGCAGATCATCGTCGCGCATCTGCCGCCCGGCGAGTATTTCTGGGCGGTGATCGTCGAGGAATTCGACGGCGGCCGCTTCTACGAGAAGACGAGTCCGGTCGGCGCGTTCACGCTGTCGCGCTGACCCGCGGCGCATGAAACCCGACTCCGTTTCCCCGCGGCGGCGGCTTGGCCGCCGCTTCCTCTTCGAATGGATCGCGATCGGCTGCCTCGGGATCGCGGTGATCCTCGCGTGCGCGCCCGGGCGCGCGTCGACGAGCGTCGACGGCCTGATCTACGACCGCCTGCTGATGCTGCGCAGCCTGCCGCTGTCGCCCGACATCGTGGTGGTCGACATCGACAACCAGAGCGTCGCGGCGCTCGGCCGCTGGCCGTGGCCGCGCGACGTGCATGCGCGGCTGCTCGACGCGCTCGCGCGCGCGAAGCCGGCCGCCGTGGTCTACGACGTGCTGTTCACGGAGCCGTCGGCGGACGATCGCGCGTTCGCGGACGGGCTCGGCCGGGTGCCGACCTTCCTGCCGATCCTGCTGAGCCCCGAGCGCGCGGACGGCACGCGCACCGTCGATCCGCCGGTGCCGGCGCTCGCGGCGCGCGCAGCAGGCCTCGGCCACATCAATCTCGAAGTCGATCCCGACGGCATCGTGCGCAGTGTCGCGCTGTTCGAAAGCGACGGCCGCATGCGCTGGCCGCAGCTGATGGTGCCCGTGTTCGACGCGCTCGGGGCCGGCAGGCTGCACCCTGCAAGCGGCGCGCCGCTCGCGCGCGCGCACGACCTGTCGCGCGACGCGCGCGGCGAGGGCCGCTACCTGATCCCGTTCAGCCGCAACACGCCCGCGTATCCGACGCTGTCGTTCGACGACGTGCTTCACGCTCGCGTGCCGCCGGACGCGCTGCGCGGCAAGATCGTCGTCGTCGGCGTGACCGCGTCGGGCCTGTACGACCGTTTCGCGACGCCCGTGTCCGGCGACTTCGGGCCGCTCGCGGGGGTCTACATCCATGCCGGTGTGCTCGACATGCTGACGACCGGCCGGGCGATCTCGCCGGTGTCGCGCGTGGGGCTGTTCGTCGCGTCGCTGCTGCCGCTCGCCGTGCTGCTGGCCGGCTTCCTGATGCTGTCGCCGTGGCGCGCGCTGCTGCTGACGCTGAGTCTCGCGGGGCTGGCCGTCATCGCGAGCGCGGCGCTGCTGTACGAAGGGCGGCTCTGGCTGTCGCCCGCGCCGGCGATCTTCGGGCTGATTGCCGTGTATCCGATCTGGAACTGGCGGCGGCTCGAGATGACGATGTCATACCTGCGCCGCGAGCTGCAGCGGCTGGCCGACGAACCGCACCTGCTGCCGGAGGCGCCGCGCACGCAAAGCGTCGGCGGCGACGTGCTGGAGCGGCAGATGGCGCTGATGGCGCAGGCCGCGCAGCGCGTGCAGGACATGAAGCGGTTCGTATGGGACAGCCTCGACAGCATGCCCGAGCCGATCTTCGTCACCGACCTGGCCGGCACCGTGCTGATCGCGAACCACGCGGCCAAGCGCTACGGGGCGCGGCTCGCGCTGCCGCTGCCGGAGGGGCGGCCGCTGCGCGCCGCGCTCGGCGAGCTGGCGTTCGTCAAGACGGTCGACGGCAACGCCGGGCACGACGCAGCGATCAGCCAGCGCTGGCCGGCCGCGCTCGATCCGACGCTCGAGGCGGACAACGATGCGATGGAGCGGGGCATCGAGGTGCGCGATCGCGACGGTCTCGATCATCTGCTACGCTACGCGCCGTGCACGAACGCGCAGGGGCGCGTGACCGGCTGGATCGCCGGCCTCGTCGACGTGACCGAGCTGCATGCGGCCGAGCGCCAGCGCGAAGAAGCGCTGCACCTGCTGTCGCACGACATGCGCTCGCCGCAATCGTCGATCCTCGCGCTCGTCGAGATCGAGCGGCAGCGCATCGAGTCCGACGACATGCGCGGGCTGCTCGCGCGGATCGAGCGTTATGCGCACCGCGCGCTGTCGCTCGCCGACGAGTTCGTGCAGCTCGCGCGCGCGGAATCGCAGGCATACCAGCTCGAGGCGACGAATTTCGTCGACGTGCTGATCGACGCGAGCGACGAGGTGTGGCCGCAGGCGCAGGCCAAGCGCATCCGCATCGACACGGACGTCGGCGGCGAGATGTGCTGGGTGCGCGCGGACCGATCGCTGATCACGCGCGCGTTCGTCAACCTGCTGAACAATGCGGTCAAGTACAGTCCGACGGACACCGTGATCGCGTGTACGCTGTCGATCGGGCACGCGTCGAAGCGGGTGTTCTGTACGATTCGCGATCAGGGGTACGGCATTGCGCCGGAAGACCAGCGGCATCTGTTCGAACGTTTCAAGCGGTTCCATGCCGGCGAGCGGCCCGAGATTTCGGGTTCCGGGCTCGGCATGGCATTCGTGAAGACGGTCGTCACGCGCCACGGCGGCAGCGTGACGGTCGAAAGCGAAGTGGGCGTCGGCACCGCGGTGACGGTGGCGCTGCCCACGATCGACGAGCCGTCCGCCTGACAGGGCCGGGCGCGGCGGCAAGCAATGGGGAAAGTCATGAAACACGAATGGGCGGCGGCCGCGCTGGCGGCGGCGCTGTTGACGGGTTGCGCCGGCGTGACCACCGGCGTGAGCGCGGTCGGGCGGCCGGACGCATTCGCGTCGGGCGCGCACGGCTATGGTTTCGTGCGCACCGACGCGCAGGCGGGCGATGAGCAATACGCGCAGATCGAAGCGCTCGTGCACGACGAGCTCGCGCGTCGCGGGTTCGATGTGCAGCCGCTCAGGGACGCGCGCTACCGGCTGTCGATCGCCTACGCGACGCAGCCTGCGGCGGTCGCGGCCACGGCCGAGCGGTGCGGCGGCGCGAGCAGCGCGTGCGTCGCGGTCGACGGGCCGGCGCCATTCGGGCTGCCGTTCGCCGGCAAGGTCTATCGCCACGTGCTGACGCTGCGGTTCGTCGATGCGAAGTCGGGCGCGGACGTTTACCGCGTGTCGGCCGCGCTGCGCGATCGCGAGCCGGGCGCGCAGCATGCCGCGCCGGCGCTCGTGAAGAGCGCGCTCGCGAAGCTGCCATTCGAGGCGGGCACAGGCTGGCTCGTCGAAACCGAAACGAAAAAAGACGACGCGGGCGGCATGCCGGGCGTCGTCTCGGTGAAGCCGGCCGCCGCGCGCTGAGCGCGCCGGCAGCCGCTGTGTCAGGTTGCGGGGCCCGCGGTGCCGCGGGCCCGTGCCGCAGTTACGCGGCGGGCTGCGTCACGCCGCGCGTGCGCAGATACTCGTCGAACTCCGTGCCGACTTCCGGGTGGCGCAGCGCGAATTCGACGGTCGCCTTCAGGTAGCCGAGCTTGCTGCCGCAGTCATAGCGGGTGCCCTGGTACTTGTACGCCAGCACCTGCTCGTCGGCGAGCAGCGCCTCGATCGCGTCGGTCAGCTGCAATTCGCCGCCCGCGCCCGGCTTCAGCGCGCGCAGGTGCTCGAAGATCCGCGGCTTCAGGATGTAGCGGCCGACCACGCCGAGGTTCGACGGCGCGACTTCCGGCGCCGGCTTCTCGACGATCGCCGACATCTTGATGATCGACTCTTCCCATTCCTTGCCGTCGACGATGCCGTACGACTTCGTCTCCGACGGCGGGATCTCTTCGACGCCGATCACCGAGCTGTGGTAGTGGTCGAACACGTCGACCATCTGCTTCATCACGGGCGGGGTGCCGTCGAGCAGGTCGTCGGCGAGGATCACCGCGAACGGGTTGTCCGCGACGAGCTTCTCCGCGCACAGCACCGCGTGGCCGAGGCCGAGCGCTTCCGGCTGGCGCACGTAGAAGCAGTCGACGTGGCTCGGCTTGATGCTGCGCACCAGCTCCAGCAGCTTTTCCTTGCCGCGCGCCTCGAGCTCCGCCTCGATTTCGTATGACTTGTCGAAATGGTCCTCGATCGCGCGCTTGCTGCGACCGGTGACGAAGATCATTTCCGTGATGCCGGCGGCGATCGCTTCCTCGACCGCGTACTGGATCAGCGGCTTGTCGACGACCGGCAGCATCTCCTTCGGGCTGGCCTTCGTCGCGGGCAGGAAGCGTGTTCCGAGGCCGGCGACCGGAAATACTGCCTTGGTGACTTTCAACATGATCGGACCTTTGTTCCTGTAATCGACACTGCGGGTTATGTTCGCGCCCGCATTATAGTGAGCGCAAACAGCCTTACGGATTGTTACGCCGGCAGCCGCTCGAGCTGCGCGCTGAGTTTCGCGAGCGTGCTCTGGAATTCGGCGAGGCGCTTCTGCTCCTGCTCGACGACCGCGGGCGGCGCTTTCGCGACGAACGCCTCGTTGCCGAGCTTTGCATTGCACTTCGTGATCTCGCCCGTCAGGCGCGCGACTTCCTTCGACAGGCGCTCGCGTTCCGCGGCGACGTCGATTTCCACCTTCAGCACCAGCTTGTTCTGGCCGACGATCGCGATCGGCGCGCCGTGCGCTTGCTGGTCGAGCGCCGCTTCGTCCGCGAGGATCTGCACGTCGGACAGGCGGGCGAGGGCCTGCACGTACGGTGCGAACGCACGCAGGCGCTCAGCTTCGCCCGCCGCGAGCAGCGGCACCTTGGTCGCCGGCGACAGGCTCATCTCGCCGCGCAGGTTGCGGCACGCGTCGATGATCGCCTTCAGGTCGGCCGCCCATTGCTCGGACGCCTCGTCGATCTTCGACAGGTCGGCGAGCGGGTACGCCTGCGTCATCAGCGATGCCTCGCCCTCGGCCTTGCCTTGCGGATAGCGGCCCGCGAGCGGCGCAACCTTCTGCCACAGCGCTTCCGTGATGAACGGGATGATCGGGTGCGCGAGGCGCAGCACCGTTTCCAGCACGCGCAGCAGCGTGCGGCGCGTCGCGCGCTGCTGCGCGGGCGTGCCGGTCTGGATCTGCACCTTCGCGAGTTCGAGATACCAGTCGCAGTACTCGTCCCAGACGAACTTGTAGATGCCGTTCGCGATGTTGTCGAAGCGGTAGTCCGCGAAGCCCTTCGCGATGTCGGCCTCGGTGCGCTGCAGCAGCGACACGATCCAGCGGTCGGCCGCCGAGAAGTCGAGATAGCCGCCCGGGCCGCAGTCGCCCGCGCCGCAGACTTCCGGCTTGTCGAGCCCGCAGTCGTGGCCTTCGCAGTTCATCAGCACGAAGCGCGTCGCGTTCCACAGCTTGTTGCAGAAGTTGCGGTAGCCTTCGCAGCGCGCGAGGTCGAAGTTCACGTTGCGGCCGAGCGTCGCCATCGACGCCATCGTGAAGCGCAGCGCGTCGGTGCCGAACGCGGCGATGCCGTCCGGGAACTCCTTGCGCGTCTTCTTCTCGATCGTCGCGGCCTGCTTCGGGTTCATCAGGCCGGTCGTGCGCTTCGCGACCAGCGTCTCGAGGTCGATGCCGTCGACGATGTCGATCGGGTCGAGCGTGTTGCCCTTGCTCTTCGACATCTTCTGGCCTTCCGCGTCACGCACGAGGCCGTGCACGTAGACGGTGTGGAACGGCACCTTGCCGGTGAAGTGGGTCGTCATCATCACCATCCGGGCGACCCAGAAGAAGATGATGTCGAAGCCGGTGACGAGCACCGACGACGGCAGGAAGTGCGAAAGCTCGGGCGTTTCGTTCGGCCAGCCGAGCGACGAGAACGGCACGAGCGCCGACGAGAACCACGTGTCGAGCACGTCGGCGTCGCGCTTCAGCGCGCCCGCGTAGCCCTTCGCGGCGGCCTGCGCGCGCGCGTCTTCCTCGCTGCGCGCGACGAACACCTCGCCGTTCTCGCCGTACCACGCGGGGATCTGGTGGCCCCACCACAGCTGGCGCGAGATGCACCAGTCCTGGATGTTCTCGAGCCACTGGTAGTAGGTGGTCGTCCAGTTTTCCGGGACGAACTTGATCTGGCCGTTGCGCACGACGTCGAGCGACGTCTCGGTGATCGACTTGCCCGGGTGGAACGTGCCTTCCGGCGCCGGCTTCGTCATCGCGACGAACCACTGGTCGGTCAGCATCGGCTCGATCACGACGCCCGTGCGGTCGCCGCGCGGCACCATCAGCTTGTGCGGCTTCACGGATTCGAGGAAGCCCTGCGCGTCGAGGTCGGCGACGATCGCCTTGCGTGCGTCGAAGCGGTCGAGGCCGCGGTATTGCTCGGGGCCGTTGTCGTTGATCTTCGCGTCGAGCGTCAGGATCTCGATCGGCGCGAGCTGGTGGCGCAGGCCGACCTGGTAGTCGTTGAAGTCGTGCGCGGGCGTGACCTTCACGACGCCGGTGCCGAATTCGAGGTCGACGTAGTCGTCGGCGATCACCGGGATCTCGCGATCGGTCAGCGGCAGCTTCACGAGCTGGCCGATCAGGTGCTTGTAGCGCTCGTCCTCCGGATGGACCATCAGCGCGACGTCGCCGAGCATTGTCTCGGGGCGGGTGGTCGCGACGGTCAGCGTGCCCGAGCCGTCGACGAGCGGGTAGCGGATGTGCCACAGGTGGCCGTTCTCTTCCTCGCTCGCGACCTCGAGGTCGGACACCGCGGTCAGCAGCACCGGATCCCAGTTGACGAGGCGCTTGCCGCGGTAGATCAGGCCCTGTTCATAGAGCGTGACGAACACGTCGCGCACGGCGGCCGACATCTTGTCGTCCATCGTGAAGTATTCGCGCGACCAGTCGGGCGACGCGCCGAGGCGGCGCACCTGGCCCGTGATCGTCGAACCCGATTGTTCCTTCCATTCCCACACGCGCTCGACGAACTTTTCGCGGCCGAGGTCGTGGCGTGACACGCCCTGCGCGTCGAGCTGGCGCTCGACGACGATCTGGGTCGCGATCCCCGCGTGGTCGGTGCCCGGCACCCACAGCGTGTTCTCGCCGAGCATCCGGTGGTAGCGGGTGAGGCCGTCCATGATCGTCTGGTTGAACGCGTGCCCCATGTGCAGCGTGCCCGTGACGTTCGGCGGCGGCAGCTGGATCGAGAAATCGGGCCGGTCCGGATCGAACGCCGGGGCGGCGTAGCCGCGTTTTTCCCACTCCGGCCCCCATTGGGACTCGATGGTGTGGGGTTCGAAACTCTTCGCCAGCGTGCTGTCGCTCATGGTCGGAAATCTGCTGAAAATTGCGTGAATTGGATACGTAAACCGTGAATTATAAATGGTTGCGCATCGGCCGGTCACCGCCTGGCGCGCCGACGGGTCGCGCGGCGCCGATCCCGGCAAGTCGCGCGGCGGATTTATAATGTCGGGCCTACGTTCCACCGCACGCCCGTTGCCACTCCATGCCCGATCTGCTCGCCAACCTCAACCCTGAACAATATGCGGCCGTCACGTTGCCGAACGAACCGGCGCTGATCCTCGCGGGGGCGGGCAGCGGCAAGACGCGGGTGCTGATCACGCGGATCGCGTGGCTGATCCGGCAGGGCTACGCGTCGCCCGCGACCGTGCTCGCCGTCACCTTCACGAACAAGGCCGCGCGCGAGATGATGGCGCGCCTGTCGGCGATGATGCCGATCGATACGCGCGGGATGTGGATCGGCACGTTCCACGGCCTGTGCAACCGGATGCTGCGCGCGCACTACCGCGACGCGGGCCTGCCGCAGACCTTCCAGATCCTCGACACGTCCGACCAGCTGTCCGCGATCAAGCGGCTGATGAAAGGCGCGAACATCGACGACGAGAAATACCCGCCGAAGAACGTCCAGTACTTCATCAACAACGCGAAGGAGCAGGGGCTGCGGCCGGACAAGGTCGACGCGACCGACAGCTTCAACCGCAAGTTCGTCGAGATCTACCAGGCGTACGACCAGCAATGCCAGCGCGAGGGCGTCGTCGACTTCCCCGAGCTGCTGCTGCGCTGCTACGAGCTGCTCGCGCACAACCCGCCGCTGCGCGCGCATTACCAGGCGCGCTTCAAGCACATCCTCGTCGACGAGTTCCAGGATACGAACAAGCTGCAGTACGCGTGGCTCAAGCTGCTCGCGGGCGGCCAGAACGCGATCTTCGCGGTCGGCGACGACGACCAGTCGATCTACGCGTTCCGCGGCGCGAACGTCGGCAACATGCGCGACTTCGAGGACGAGTTCCGCGTGCGCAACCTGATCAAGCTCGAGCAGAACTACCGGTCGCACGGCAACATCCTCGACGCGGCGAACCACCTGATCTCGAACAACGCGCACCGCCTCGGCAAGAACCTGCGCACCGACGCCGGCCACGGCGAGCCCGTGCGCGTGTACGAGGCGACGACCGATTCGCAGGAAGCCGGCTGGATCGTCGAGGAGGTCCGCTCGCTGATCAATACCGGGATGGCGCGCAGCGAGGTCGCGATCCTGTATCGCAGCAACGCGCAGTCGCGCGCGATCGAGCACACGCTGATGACGGCCGGCATCCCGTACCGCGTGTACGGCGGCCTGCGCTTCTTCGAGCGTCAGGAAATCAAGCACGCGCTCGCGTATCTGCGCCTGATCGACAACCCGAACGACGACACCGCGTTCGCGCGCGTCGTGAACTTCCCGACCCGCGGCATCGGCGCGCGCTCGATCGAGCAGCTCGCCGACGCGGCGCGCCTGTACGGCTGCGCGATGGCCGCGGCGATCCCGTACGTGACCGGCAAGGCCGGCTCGAGCCTCGGCGCGTTCGCGAACCTGATCGCGAAGATGCGCGCCGACACGCAGCAGATGAGCCTGCCGGAGACGGTCGAATACGTCGTGCGCGCGAGCGGCCTCGCCGATTTCTACCAGGGCGAGCGCGAAGGCCAGGACCGCCTCGAGAACTTGCAGGAACTCGTCAACGCGGCGACCGCGTTCGTCGGCGAGGAAGGCTACGGGCTCGACACGCCGGCCCGCTCGATCCCGCTGCGCGCGGGCGCGATTGCCGCGCCGGAACTCGGCGCGGAGCCGGATGGCGCTATCGTCGACGTGCTCGATCCGGCCTCCCCGGGCGACCCCGCGCAGAACCCCGACACGATGACGCCGCTCGCGGGCTTCCTGTCGCACGCGTCGCTCGAGGCCGGCGACAACCAGGCGCAGGCCGGGCAGGACGCGGTGCAGCTGATGACGGTGCATGCGGCGAAGGGCCTCGAATTCGCGGCGGTGTTCATCACCGGCCTCGAGGAGGGGCTGTTCCCGCACGAGAACAGCGTGCTCGAATCCGACGGCCTCGAGGAGGAGCGCCGCCTGATGTATGTCGCGATCACGCGCGCGAAGGAGCGGCTCTACCTGTCGTTCGCGCAGAGCCGGATGCTGCATGGGCAGACGCGCTACAACGTGCGCTCGCGCTTCTTCGACGAGTTGCCGCAGCACGTGCTGAAGTGGCTGACGCCGAAGGTCGAGGCGGGCGCGCGCTGGGGCGGCGGCCGCAGCGACAACGCGGGCTGGGGCCGCGACTGGTTCGCGCGGCCGGGCGCCGGGCGCGAGCAGGTCGTCGACGCGGCCGTGTCGGCGCCGCTGCCCGCGTTCGCGAACCAGCAGCGCGCGGCCGACACCGGCTTCCGGGTCGGCCAGCAGGTGTTCCACACCAAATTCGGCGAAGGCACCGTCACCGCGCTCGAAGGCAACGGCGCGGACGCGAAGGCCCAGGTGAAATTCAAGCGGCACGGCGAGAAATGGCTCGCGCTCGCGGTCGCGAAACTGCAGGCGGTGGAATGAGCATGGATATCAAGGCTTCGTCGCCGGGCAAGCCGCTCGGCATTCTCGCCGCGCTGCCCGAGGAGCTCGGCGACCTGATCGCCGCGATGCGCGCCGAAGGCGCGGTCGACACGGTCACGCTCGGCCGCCGCGACTATCACGTCGGCACCGTGCACGGCGCGGCGTGCGTCGTCACGCTCGCGCGGATCGGCAAGGTGGCGGCCGCCGCGACGGTCAGCGCGCTGATCCACGTGTTCGGCGTCGCGGGCGTCGTGTTTACGGGCGTCGCGGGCGGCGTCGCCCGCGCGGTGCGGGTCGGCGACGTCGTCGTCGCGGATACGCTGCTGCAGCACGATCTCGACGCGTCGCCGCTGTTCCCGCGCTACGAGGTGCCGCTGCTCGGCGCCACGCATTTCGACACCGACGCCGAGCTGTCCGCGCGGCTCAAGGCCGCGTGCGCGCAGTTCATCGCGGAAGAGGGCGGCGCGCTCGCCGAACGCTTCCGGCTGGCCGGCGCGCAGCTGCGCAACGGGCTCGTGATCAGCGGCGACCGCTTCGTGTCGAGCGAGCGCGAGGTCGTCGCGCTGCGCGACGCGCTGCCGGACGCGCTCGCGGTCGAGATGGAAGGGGCCGCGATCGCGCAGGTATGCGTCGAGCACGGCGTGCCGTTCGCGCTCGTGCGCACGATCTCGGACACCGCCGACGATCACGCGACCCAGTCGTTCTCGCATTTCCTGTCGGAAATCGCGAGCAGCTATTCGTCCGGCATCCTCAAGCGTTTCCTGACGCTGCATGCGGCGACGGCGGCCTGAGCGCCGCCGTCGTCCTGTCTCCCGCGAACCCGGCGCGCATCGCCGCGCGCCGGGTTCGCGCATGTGGCCTCACGCCTGCTACGCGCGCCGGCTGCCTTCGAGGTTCGGCAGGAACACCGTCAGCACGCCGATGAGCGGCAGGAACGAGCACACCTTGTAGACGAACGCGATGCTCGTCGCGTCGGCGAGCTGGCCGAGCACCGCGGCGCCCACGCCGCCGAGCCCGAACGCGAGGCCGAAGAACAGCCCCGCGACCATGCCGACCTTGCCGGGCATCAGCTCCGTCGCGTACACGATGATCGCGGCGAACGCGGACGCGAGCACGACCCCGATGATCACCGTCAGCACGCTCGTCCAGAACAGGTTCGCGTACGGCAGCAGCAGCGTGAACGGCGTGACGCCGAGGATCGACACCCAGATCACGTACTTGCGGCCGATGCGGTCGCCGACCGGCCCGCCGATCAGCGTGCCGGCGGCCACGGCCGCGAGGAACACGAACAGGTGGAACTGCGCGGCCTGCACCGACAGGTGGAACTTGTCGATCAGGTAGAACGTGAAATAGCTGTTGATGCTCGCGAGATAGAAGTACTTCGAGAACACGAGCAGCACCAGCACGCCGGTCGCGAGCATCACGCGGCTGCGCGGCAGCGTCGCGTGCGCGGCTGCCGCGCCCTTCTTGCGCATCGACGGATGCCGCTTGTACCAGTGGCCGATCCGCGTAAGCACGACCATCGCGACGAGCGCGGCGGCCGAGAACCACGCGATGCTCGGCTGGCCGTGCGGGATCACGACCAGCGCGGCGAGCAGCGGCCCGAGCGCGGAGCCCGCGTTGCCGCCGACCTGGAACACCGACTGCGCGAGCCCGTGCTGGCCGCCCGATGCCATCCGCGCGACGCGCGACGATTCCGGATGGAACACCGACGACCCGCAGCCGACGAGCGCCGCGGCGACCAGCAGCACGCCGAAGCTCGGCGCGACCGACATCAGCAGCAGCCCCGCCAGCGTGAAGCCCATGCCGACCGGCAGCGAGTACGGCTGCGGGCGCTTGTCGGTATAGAGGCCGATGAGCGGCTGCAGCAGCGACGCGGTGATCTGGTAGGTCAGCGTGATCAGGCCGATCTGCGCGAACGACAGCGCGAATTGGCTCTTGAGCATCGGATAGATCGCGACGATCAGCGACTGGATCATGTCGTTGAGCAGGTGCGAGAAGCTGATCGCGCCGAGCACCGGATAGACGGTGCGGGCGGCTGGCGCGGCAGGCGCCGCGTGCGGCTGGGGAGCGGCCGGCGCGGCCTGGCCGGCGGCGCGCGTGTCGAGGCTGGTTTCCATGTGAGCTGAGCGGGTTGGGGTAGCGGGACGCGCTCGATGCGGGACGGCGCGTTTGGGTCGTTGCAGCGTCAAGCGAGTGTAATGTGGCGGATTGTGAATGTCCGGCCAAGTTTTGTCGCAAATCAGACATTGAGGGGCACATCGCCGGTCGCGCGCCTTTTTGGCCGGGTATAACGCTCGCGGTGTGCGCCGTGTCGGGCTGCGTCGCGCCGGATGCGCGTTTTACCGGACTCAAGGAATGCCGCCGGCTGCCGTAGAACCGACGAAATAACCAGACGGGCGCGCCGCCCCGGACGCCGGCCACGAGCCGCGCCGGGGCGGACGCGCGGGCGCGACAGCCATCGCGGTGACGCCGGGACCGACCTTTCCGGCAGCGTGATCAATATGGGGACTCTATCGATGAATGCAGCTTCACTGCGTCCGCAGGCGGGCGCTCCTGTCGACGCGCCGGGCGACGGCGCCAAGCGTGCCGCCCGGCGCGCGCGTCAACCCTGGAGCGTCAAGGCGACGCTGCGCGCCGCGTTCGCGGTGCTGCTGGCCGGCACGCTCGCGATCGGGGTGTTTTCGCTCGCGCAGATCAGCCGCCTGAACGGCTCGATCTCGTCGGTCTACGAGCAGGGGCACGTCGCGAGCCGCGCGGCGCAGGAAGTGCGGGCCGAAGTGCTGCGCGCGAGCCGCGCGCAGAAGATGCTGCTGACCGCGACGACCGCGAAGGAGCGCGACGAGCTCGGCGCCGAGATCGACGCGGGGCTCGCGTCGATCGGCAAGGCGCTCGGCGCGCTGCAGCGCTATGCGGATCCGGCGGATGCGGACGATTCGGCGCGGCTGCGCGCGTTCGCGTCGGCAGTCGGCGGCTGGAGCGGCCATCTGCGCGATTTCGTCACGCTGGTGCGCGCGCAGCCGCTCGACCTGTCGCAGATGAACTGGCAGGTCGGCACGCAGGACGTGTCGCTGCTCGTCGAGACGGGCAAGCTCGAAAAGCTCGTCGCGGAGCTCGTGAAGACGCGCGGCGCGAAATCGAAGGCGACGCTCGATGCGTCGTCGACGATCTTCTCGTCGTCGTTCGCGATGATCGCGGCGTCGACCGTCGCGCTGATCGTGCTCGCGATCGTGATCGCCGAGCGGGTCGTGCGCCGCCTCGTCGCGCAGCTCGGCGGCGAGCCCGCGTATGCGAAGGCGATTGCCGCGGACATCGCGCGAGGCGACCTGACGCAGTCGATCGCGCTCGGCAGGCGCGACCGCGACAGCATGGTCCGCGCGCTGTCCGACATGCAGGCCGGGCTCGCGACGACGGTCTCCGAGATCGCCGTCAGCGCCGAGGCGATCGCGGCCGCGTCCGGCGAGATCTCGATGGGCAACCTCGACCTGTCGCAGCGCACCGAGCAGCAGGCGGTCGCGCTCGAGAAGACCGCGGCCAGCATGGAGCAGCTGACGTCGACGGTGCGCCAGAACGCCGAGAACGCGCGGCAGGCGAGCGCGCTCGCGGAGAACGCGTCGACGGTCGCGGAGGCGGGCGGCGAGGTGGTCGACCGGGTCGTCGCGACGATGAGCGAGATCGACGAGAGCGCGAAGAGCATCCGCGACATCATCGGCGTGATCGAGGGCATCGCGTTCCAGACCAATATCCTCGCGCTCAACGCGGCGGTCGAGGCGGCGCGTGCCGGCGAGCAGGGGCGCGGCTTCTCGGTGGTGGCGGGCGAGGTGCGCTCGCTCGCGCAGCGTGCGGCGACCGCGGCGAAGGAAATCCGCGCGCTGATCGGCGCGTCGGTCGAGCGCGTCGCGAACGGCGCGGCGCTTGCGCACGACGCGGGCCGCACGATGGGCGACGTGGTGCGCGCGGTGAAGCGCGTGACCGACATCATCGGCGAGATCTCGGCTGCGTCGAGCGAGCAGAGCGCGGGCATCGACGAGATCGGCCGCGCGGTCACGCAGATGGACGCCGGCACCCAGCAGAACGCGGCGCTCGTCGAGCAGGCGGCTGCCGCGGCGCGCGCGCTCGACGATCAGGCGCAGGCGCTGAAGGCGCTGGTCGGGCGCTTCCGGTTCACGGCGCCTGCCGGCGCGTGACGCGCGCGGCAGGCGCCGGCAGGGTATTGCGGCGGCCCGGCGGGCCGCCGCGCGTTACGACTTCTTCTTCTGCTTGTCCGGATCGATGATGACCGTGCAGGTCGTGCCGGCCGACAGCAGCACGCCGTCGGGCACCTCGTCGATCTTGATCCGCACCGGCACGCGCTGCGCGAGGCGCACCCAGTTGAAGGTCGGGTTCACGTCGGCGACGAGGTCGCGGCTTTGCGGATTGTCGCGGTCGAAGATGCCGCGCGAGATGCTCTCGACGTGGCCCTTCAGCACGCCGCCGCTCATCAGCCGCATTTCGGCCGGCGCCCCGACGGTCACGCGCGGCAGCTTGGTTTCCTCGAAATAGCCGTAGACCCAGAACGACTGGCTGTCGACGATCGCGAGCTTGGCCTGGCCGGCCACCGCGTAGTTGCCCTTGAACGTCTGCAGGTTCGTGATGTAGCCGTCGACCGGCGCGACGACGCGGGTGCGCTCGAGATTGAGCTTCGCGGCGTCGAGCGCGGCGAGCGCCTGCTGGTACTGCGCGTCGGCGCTCGTCGCGCTGTGCGCGGCGTTCTCGCGGTTTTCCTTCGACACGACGAGCGCGTCGAGGTCCGCTCGGCGGGCCGCGTCGTCGCGGCGCATCTGCAGTTCCGCGCGGCGGGCGGCGACGGCCGCCTGCGCCTGTTCGACCGCGATCTGGTAGTGCGACGGGTCGATCTGCATGATCAGGTCGCCTTTCTTCACGAGCTGGTTGTCGTGCACCGGCAGCTCGACGATCGCGCCCGACACGTCCGGCGCGACGTTGACGATCTCGGCGCGCACGCGCCCGTCGCGCGTCCACGGATCATCCATGTAGTGCACCCACAATGAGCGCCCGATCAGTATCGCGACGATGAGGATGACGGCCGTCGCGACGAAGCCGAAGAGTTTTCGCAGGATCATGATGGTGGTGGTTCAACGGTAAACGGCGAGGCTCAGCCCGCCGCAGATGCAGACGAGAAGGCAGGCCCGGAACAGCGACGGGTGCCAGACGAGACGGTAGAGCCCGGTGTAGGCGAGCAGCCGGTCGACGGCCCACGTCGCCAGCGCGCCGATGACGAACATCAGCACCACCGTGGGCATGTAGGCATCGAGGATGGCGAGTTCACGCGGCATCATGACGAGGTTCCTTGTTGGGGGGCGCGGCCGCGGTTCAGCGACGCGAGCGGCGATTCGGGATCGAGCAGCGCGGTGCGCACGAAGTGCAGGTGGCTCAGGATGCGCTGCAGCCGGTGGCGTTCGTCGCGCGGCGGCGCGAGCGCGATAAGCGCGACAAGCGCCTGCCGGGTCGCGTCGATCGCCGCGTTGGTGGCCTCGAGCGTCGCGTCGAAGCGGTCCGCGGCCGGTTTCTCGAACAGCGCGGAGAGGGCGCCGCGCATTGTGTCGGTCGCGCGGCGCCACGGCGTTTCCGGCGCGTAGTGCGGGTCGGCCGGCAGCGCCGCGAGTTCGTCGCGCAGGTCGATCGCTGCATTGCCGGCCTCGAGCACCGCGAACATCCAGCGCAGCGCGTCGCGCTGCACGTCCGGCTGATCGGCCGACAGCGTGTGCGCCTGGTGCATCAGGTCGCGCGCGCCGCTCTCGAAGCGGGTGCGCAGGCCGGCGAGGCGCGCATGGCAGGCCGCGACCGCCTGGTGACGCAAGTCCGCGAACAGGCGCTTCTTCAGCCACGGCGCGGTCGGCGGGAACAGCACCGCGAACGCGATCGCCGACACGAGCATCGACAGCACGAGCGCGAGCGCGTCGTTCATGAACCCGCTCGGGTCGTAGTGAATCAGGTTTTCCGGGCCGGCGAGCGTGCAGAAGAAGATGCAGTAGCCGACGCCGTAGCCGGCGGTCTTCGGTTTCATCGACAGGTACAGCCCGAGCGCGAGGAACGGCGCAAGCCCGACGCACAGCATCACGAAGCCGTCGACGCGCGGATAGACGCCGAACATCGCGATCAGTCCCATGAACGACGCGAGCACGGTGCCGAGCGCCATCTGGTAGGCCATCGTGGTCGGCCGCGGCATCGACGACGCGAGCGCGCAGATCGCGGCCGCGTTCAGCACCATCGTCACGCCGTTCGGCCAGGCGGTCTGGATCCAGAACCAGCTGAGCACGAGCATCACCGTCGCGGTGCGGATGCCGGCGATCAGCGCGGCGGTCAGGTTGGTGCGCGGCTCGTAGCGCTCGATCCAGCGCTCCCGCTCGTGGTTCGCGGTCGCGAGCGACGCATAGGTCGCCGCATACGCATGCAGGTCGGTGATGAAGCGGTACAGCAGTTCCGAGGCGGTGTCGAAGTCGAGCAGCGGGCAGTCCCGTTGCGTTTCGAGTTCGGCGCGCGTCGCGCGGATGCGGCGCGGCAGCGCGTCGCGCCACGCGAGCAGCTGCTCGGCCGCCTGTGCCGCATCGGCCGACGAGCGCACCGGTTCGCCGCCGCGCGTGAGCAGCGGGGCGATCTCGCGGAAATACGGTTCGATCGCGTTGATCGCGGCGCTCGCACCGGCCGCGTGCAGCCGGTTCATCAGCTGGTGCAGCGCATGGAAGCGGCTCGATGCGCTCATGAACTCGCTGTTCAGGCGCGCGAGGCGTCCGCTCCTCATCCGTGTGTCGGGGTCCTCGAACACGGCCATGCTGCGTGCGGCCTCGAAGCCGACCACGTCGGCGACGAAACGGGTGTGCACGCTTTCGATGTGCGCGCGGTCGAGGTGGCCGGACAGCGCCGACGCGACGTAGTCGACGAACGCGCCGAAGCGCCGGCGCACCGTCGTGCGCATCTGCTCGCCGGTGGTCTGCGGAAACACCAGCGCGCTGACGACGCCGGCCGACACGATCCCGACCACGATCTCGGCGGCGCGGGTCATCGCGGTCATGAACGCGCCGTCCGGGTGCTGCGACGCGGGCAGGCCGATCAGCGCAGCCGTGTAGCCGGCGAGCAGGAAGCCGTAGCTGCGGAAGTTGCGGTTGCGCGCGGCGCCGGCCGTGCACATCGCGACCCACAGCGCGACCGCCAGCAGGAACGGCAGCGGCTGCTGCGGGAACAGGCCGACGAACGCGAGTGTCGCGATCAGCCCGAAGAAGGTGCCGGCAAGCCGGTAGAAGCTCTTCGCGAACACGGCGCCGCTTTGCGGCTGCATCACGATGAACACGGTCGTCATCGCGGTCTTCGGCGCCGGCAGGTCGAGGCGCATCGACACGCCGAGCGCGATGAACGCCGCGAGCAGCGCCTTGGCGAGATAGAGCCAGGCGACGCCGTCGGTGCGGGCCCAGTCGCCGATCGCGGCGAGCCACGCCGATGGCGGATTGCCGGCGGGCGGGGAGGCGGAGGAGGTGGCTGGCATGACGAGCGCTCCGCGTTACCGGGCCGCCGGCGCGCGGGCCGAGTCGGCGCGCGCGAGCGGCGCGGTGCCCGTGGCTTTCGGATTCGACGCAGCGGCAGCCGGCGCCTTGGCGGCCGACGCAGCGGCGCCCGGCACATCCTCACCCGTCTCGACGCCGCCGCCGAGCGCGGCCATCAGCGCCGCGTGCGCGGACAGGCGCTCCGCGTCGATCCGCGCGGCCGTTTCCTGCGCACGCAGCAGCTGCTGCTGCGCGACCAGCACGTTCACGTAATCGGTCAGGCCGCGGCGGAAGCCTTCGCGCGACAGCTGATAGCTGCGGTCGTTCGCGGCCACCGAGCGCGCGGCATCCTTCTTCTGCGTATCGAGCGAGCGGATCCGCACGACCTGGTCGGCGATGTCCTTGAGCGCGCCGACGATCGTCTGGTTGTAGTGCTCGACCGCCTGGTCGTAGCCGGCCGACGCCGCGCCGAGCTGCGCGCGCAGCCGGCCGCCTTCGAAGATCGGCAGCGACAGCGCCGGGCCGGCAGTCCAGCCGCCGTTCATCGCGCGCAGGAAGTCGGCGAACGGCGCGGTCACGCCGAAGCCGCCGACGGTCGCGAGCAGGTCGATGTTCGGATAGAACGCGGCCTTCGCGACGTCGATGCCGCGCGCCTGCGCGTCGACCGTCCAGCGCGCCGCGACGACGTCCGGCCGGCGGCCGAGCAAATCGGCCGGCAGCGCGGACGGCAGGCCGGCCGGCGCGTCGAGCGCGAGCTTCGGCCGCGCGATCGAATCGCCGGCGCCCGGCCCCTTGCCGGCGAGGGCGGCGAGCTGGTGGCGGGCGAGCTGGATCGCTTCCTCGTACGTATCGATCTGGCGTTCGTAGTCGGGCAGCGTCGATTCCGCCTGGCTGACCTCGAGCTGCGTGCCGAGGCCGGCCTGCAGCCGCTTGCGCGCGAGATCCGCGAGCGCGTGCTGGCGTTCGAACGTGTCGTGCGCGAGGTCGAGCAGCGCGTAGTTCATCGACAGTTCGACATAGGCGCGCACGACGTTGACCTCGAGCTCGAGCCGCGCCGCGCGGGCGTCGGCCGCGCTCGCGTGCGCGACGTCGAGCGCGCGCTCGGTCGCGTTCTTGTCCTTGCCCCACAGGTCGAGGTGATACGACAGGCCGAGCGTGCCGGTGTTGTTCCAGGTGTCGGCGTTCGCGAGCGGTCCCGGGCCGTAGAACACGTTGTCCGGCCAGTGCTGCCGCATCAGCGACAGGTTGCCGTTGATCTGCGGCAGTTCGGCCGAGCGGGCGACGCGGGCCATCGCCTGCGCCTCGCGCACGCGCGCTTGCGCGGCGGCGAGCGTCGGGTTGCCGGCCTGCGCGGCGGCGATCCACGCGTCGAGCTGCGGATCGCGGTACGCGCGCCACCAGTCGGCCGCGGGCCAGCCCGCGTCGCGGTCGGCCGCGCGGATGGCCGCCCCGGCGTCGAGCGCGCCCGGGTCGACCTGCGTGGACTGCGGCTTGTTGTCGCCCATGCTCGCGCATCCGGTCATTATTAATGAGACTGCAAGAACCGCGACTGCGAGCGTCCCTTTTATTGCCGGAGACTGCACGATTTTCTCCCTTTCGGATATAGATGAGCCGACTGGGATTATATTTTTAGGCAATTGCTGAATATACGGACAACGGTGCAAGTCATTTTTACAAAAGCTGAGATAATATTTGTTGGTGAGCGTGTAACAATCCTCCCCGATTCTCACGGGTAATGGCATGGATACGTTACAAAACATGCGGGTATTCATGCGCGTGGTCGACGCGGGCAGTTTCACCGCGGCCGCGCAGCAGATGAACTCGACGACCGCCTATACGTCGCGCGCCGTTTCGGACCTGGAGGCGCACCTGCGCACGCGGCTCCTGAACCGGACCACGCGCCGCATCGCGCTGACCGAGGCCGGCGAACGTTATCTGCAGCGCTGCGAACAGATCCTCGCGTATGTCGACCAGGCCGAAGCGGAGGCGAGCGATGCGCATGCGCGTCCGTCGGGCAAGCTGAAGGTGCACTGCGTCACGAGCCTCGGCCAGCACTATACGGTGCCGGCCGTGTCGCGCTATCGCGAGCGCTATCCGGACGTGCACGTCGACCTGACGCTCGCGCAGCGGATGCCGGACCTGCTCGACGAGGGCTACGACGTCGCAATCGTCGTCGGCCGCGATCTGCCGGATTCCGGCCTCGTGTCGCAGCGGCTCGGCGAATCCTACAGCGTCGTCTGCGCGTCGCCGCGCTACCTCGAGCAGCACGGCGTGCCGCAGCAGCCGCAGGATCTCGCGCGTCACACCTGTCTCGGCATGGTTGCGCCGGGCCTTCACTACGACGACTGGACGCTGTCCGGGCCGAACGGCGACGAGCACGTCGCGCTGTCGGCGCCGCCGTTCCGCGTGAACGTCGCCGAGGCGCTCGCGGTGGCGGTGCGGGAAGGGATGGGCATCGGCGTGCTGCCGATCTACTCGGCGATCGCCGGCCTGCGCAACGGCCATTTCGTGCGCGTGATGCCCGAATACCGGTCGCACGTGATGAACATCTACGCGTTGTATCCGTCCCGTCAGTATCTCGACGCGAAAATCCGGACCTGGGTCGATTTCCTGCGCGACGAGCTGCCGGCGACGCTCGACGCCGACGAGGCCGCGCTGGAGCAGTTCACGCGCGCGACATGACGTCGCGGGGGCGCGAAATCTGACGAGATTTGTCGTTCGCGCAACACTTTTTTACGGTCGTCCGGCGGACAGTTTGATACTGTCTGGCTCAGAGTGATCTGCAGCAATACGGAGAAGCAATGGATACGCACCTGATGATCGGCCTTGGAATCCTGTTCGGCGTGATCGGCGCCGTCGCGTCGCGCGACCTGCTGCGCGCAATGAAGGCGCGGCTGCAGCCGGCGCCGGTCCGGGTGCGGTCGGCGTCGGAAGCCGCGCGCCGCCTCGGGCGCTGAAGCGCCGGGGCGGCAGGGCCGTCTAGCAGGCGGCCGCCTCGCGGTTGGCCGCCCCGTCAAGCACCACGACCTTGTCCCACGCGAACGCGGTGTTTTCCAGTTCGCCGGTGCGCCGGCGAATGTAGCCGCGCGGATTGCAGACGACGCGCGTGCCGCCCTCCGTCACGTAATCGAATGAAGTATGCGTGTGGCCGTGCGCCCAGAGGGCGACCGGCGCGCGCACCAGCCCCGCCAGATCGTTGACGAACCCGGCCGAGACCGGATCCTGCGCATAGCGCTCGGCGAGCGAGCGCCGGTGCGGCGCATGATGGGTCACCACGATCGTCCTGCCGGCGAACGGCACAGCCAGCTGCGCCTCGAGCCACGCCCGCGAGCGGCGGTGCAGCGCAAGTGCATCGGCCGGCGTGAAATCGCGCTCCGGCGCGTCGCCGCCCGCATGGACCGCCGCGTCGTGCGGCCACGTCACCTGGATCAGTCCCTTGAAATCGAGCATCACGCGCGACGCCGCGTCGATCGCGCGCGCGACGCTCGCGTCATCCGCGCCGAACAGCGCGAAGTCGGTCCACAGCGTCGTGCCGAGCACCCGGAAGCGCCCGGCCGGATCGACGTAAACGTCGTTGTTCAGGTAATGCACGTTGTCGAGCGCGCGCGCCGCGTCGCGCATCGCCGCCTCGAGCGCGCCGAACTCGCCGTCGTAGTACTCGTGGTTGCCGGGAACGTAGATCACCGGCACCTCCGGGTCGAACGTCTCGGCGGCCCAGCGCAGGCCCTCCGCGCGGTTGTGGATGTCGCCGGCCAGCACGACGAGATCCGCGTCGGCATGGGGAATCACGTCGGGCAGGTTGCTTTCGAGATGCAGGTCGGACAGCACGCGGATCTTCACGAACGTCGCTCCGAAAGAACTGGCTTCAGCGTAGCACTTTGCCGGGGTTCATCAGGCCACGCGGATCGAGCGCGGCCTTCAGCGCGCGCATCAGCCCGATCTCGACCGGCGACTTGTAGCGCTGCGCATCGTCGATCTTCAGCTGGCCGATCCCGTGTTCCGCGCTGATCGTGCCGTGATGGCGGTGCACGTTGTCGTAGACGATCCGGTTGACCGGCGCCTGGTATTCGGCGAGGAACGCCTTCGGGTCGCCGCCGGCGGGCGTCTGCACGTTGTAGTGGAGGTTGCCGTCGCCGAGATGGCCGAACGTCACCATCCGCGCGCCCGGCGCCGCCTGCTGGATCGCCGCGTCGGTTTCGTCGATGAAGCGCGCGATCGACGAGATCGGCACCGCGATGTCGTGCTTGATGTTGAGCCCTTCGTCGGCCTGCGCGAGCGGGATGTGTTCGCGCAGATCCCAGAACGCGCGCGACTGCGCGAGGTTCTCCGCGACCACCGCGTCGACGACGATGCCGGCCTCGAACGCGTCCTCCATCAGCTTCTCGAACAGCGCGCGCGCGTGCGCTTCGCTCTCGTTGTCCGACAGTTCGAGCAGCACCGTTTGCGGGTGCGTGCGATCGAACGGGTAGCGCAACTGCGGATAGTGCTTGCCGACGAGCTGCATGCAGAAATCCGACATCAGTTCGAAGCCCGTCAGCAGCGGCCCGGCCGCGCGCTGCGCAAGCGCGAGGAAGTCGAGCGCCGCATGCGGCGATTCGAGCGCGGCGAGCGCCGTGACCTGCGCGGCGGGCTGCGGATGCAGCTTCATCACGGCGGCGGTGATGATGCCGAGCGTGCCTTCGGCGCCGATGAACAGGTCGCGCAGGTCGTAGCCGGTGTTGTCCTTGCGCAGCCCGCGCAGGCCGTCCCAGATCTCGCCCTGCGGCGTCACGACCTCGAGCCCGAGGCACAGCTCGCGCGCGTTGCCGTAGCGCAGCACCGCGGTGCCGCCGGCGTTGGTCGCGAGGTTGCCGCCGATCGTGCAGCTGCCCTCGGCCGCGAGGCTCAGCGCGAACAGCCGGCCGGCGTCGCGCGCGCGGGCCTGCACGTCGGCGAGGATCACGCCGGCCTCGACGGTGATCGTGTTGTTGTGCGGATCGAGCGCGCGCACGCGATTGACGCGCACGAGGCTCAGCACCGCCTGGCCGCCGCTCGCGTCGGGCGTCGCGCCGCCGGCGAGGCCCGTATTGCCGCCTTGCGGCACGAGCGCGACGCCGTGCGCGTTCGCGAGCTTCACGAGCGCCGCGACTTCGGCGGTGTCCGCCGGTTTCAGCACCGCGCACGCGGTGCCTTTGTAGCGGCGGCGCCAGTCGGTCAGGAACGGCTCGGTGTCGTGCGCGTCGGTCAACACGTAGTCCGCGCCGATCGCGTCGCGGCAGGCGGAAACGAAAGCTTCGGAAGAATTCATGGCGGTCGGTCGCGTAAGGATCAGGGCGCGGCGCGCGATTTTTTCGCCGCGCGTTTGAACGGCGCGACGTACGCAAGCGCCGCCGCGAAGAAGCCGACGGCAAGCGCGGTCTCGCACCAGCCGAGCGTCGCGGACAGGCCGCGATCCGACATGCCGCGCACGACGCCTTCGGCGAGATAGACGAGGATCAGCATGCTCGCCCATTGCATCGTATAGATGTTACGCCGCCAGACGCCGGGCAGCGCGAGCGCGAGCGGCACCGCCTTGAGCATCAGCGCGGACCCGCCGGGCCGCAGCGGCGCGAGCCGCAGCTCCCACGCGAGCGACAGCGCGATCAGCGCGACGAGGCAAGCGGCGGCGGCCAGTGCGTAGCGCGGCCGTGCGGCCGGAGCGGGACGGGCGGGCTCGGGCGGATTCATGCGGCGGCCTGCGCGTCGGCGAGGGCGGCGGCCGCGCGGGCCAGCCGGGCGCCGAGCGCGGCGGCGAGCGCCTTTTCGTCGGCGGACAGCCCGCCGGGCGCGGCGCGCTCGTGCCGCGACACGTGCGACGCGCCGTACGGCGTGCCGCCCGTCTGCGTCGTGCTGAGCGCGGATTCGGTGTACGGGATGCCGACGATCATCATCCCGTGATGGAGCAGCGGAAGCATCATCGACAGCAGCGTCGATTCCTGGCCGCCGTGCAGGCTGCCGGTCGACGTGAACACGCACGCGGGCTTGCCGGTCAGCGCGCCGGACAGCCATTGCGGCGTCGTGCCGTCGAGGAAATACTTGAGCGACGCGGCCATGTTGCCGAAGCGGGTCGGCGAGCCGAGCGCGAGGCCCGCGCATTCCTCGAGATCGCGCAGTTCGGCGTACGGCGGGCCGTCGTCCGGGATCTCGGGCGCGGTCGCCTCGCATACGGCCGACACGGGCGGCACGGTGCGGATGCGCGCCTGCATGCCCGGCACGCTGTCGATGCCGTGCGCGATCGCGAGCGCGAGATCGCGCGTCGCGCCGTGACGGCTGTAATAAAGCACGAGGATGTCTTTCATGGGCAAAGGGGCGTTCTCGCGGCGGCGCATGTGCGCGCCGTGCGCGAACCGCCCCTGCCGGATTGAGCGGCTATTATAGGGGCTGAAGCCGTCGTGCGAAGCGACGGTGCGCGCCGCGTGGCGCAGCGGACGTCGAAGGAGGAAACCGTTTGTCGAAGTTGAGCGTCGATCTCGACACCATCAAGCGCCTCGCGCGCTTCGCCGCGAAACGCAGCGCCGAGGACCGCATCCCGCAGGTGGCGGGCAGTCTCACGTTCACGACGATGCTGGCGCTCGTGCCGCTCGTGACGGTGGCGTTCGCGCTGTTTACCGCGTTCCCGATGTTCGCATCGTTCCAGATCTCGCTGCAGGGGTTCCTCGCCGATCACCTGATGCCGGCGCAGTTCAACATCCAGATATTCAAGTACCTGAACCAGTTCGCGTCGAAGGCGAAGGGCCTGACGACGGCGGGCCTGATCGTGCTCGTCGTCACGTCCGTGATGACGATGATGACGATCGAGTCCGCGTTCAACCTGATCTGGCGCGTGCGCAAGCCGCGGCCGTTCGCGCAGCGGGTGCTCGCGTACTGGGCGCTGATCACGCTCGGGCCGCTGCTGTTCGGCGTGAGCCTGTCGATCTCGTCGTTCCTGTTCACCGAGTCGCTCGCGTTCACGGGCGCGGCGCCGACGACGTCGGTCGTCGAATGGCTGCTGACCTTCGCGTCGCTGCCGCTGACGGTGCTTGCATTCACGCTTCTTTACGTTTATCTGCCCAATTGCACGGTCGCGTGGCGCGACGCGGTGGTCGGCGGCCTGTTCGCGGCGATCGCGTTCGAGCTCGCGAAGCGCGGCTTCGGCTACTACGTGCGGCGGATCCCGACCTACACCGCGGTGTATGGCGCGTTCGCCGCGCTGCCGGTGTTCCTGCTGTGGGTGTACCTGAGCTGGTTCATTGCGCTGCTCGGCGGGATGGTGACGTCGGCGTTGCCGGCGATCCGGGTCGGCCAGTTCCATCGCGTCCACTATCCGGGCAGCGACCTGCTCGACGGGCTGGAGCTGCTCGCGCGGCTCGCCGAAGCCCGCGAGGCCGGCAAGTCCGGCTATTCGGCGATGCGGCTCGCGGCGATGCTGCGCTGCGACATGGAAACTGCGCAGCGGCTGCTGGCGCTGATGGAGGAGCACGAGTGGGTCGCGCGGCTGGATGGCGGCAACGGTGCGCAGCGCTACGTGCTGCTCGCGAACCCCGAGCAGCTGACGCTCGCGCAGCTGTTCGACGTGCTGGTGATCGACCGGACCGAGCTGACCTACCAGCTGCAGCGGCGCCGCACCCATGTCGACGGCGCGGCCTTGCTCGCGGTGCTGTCGAGCGACCGCTTCGACGTGTCGCTCGCGTCGCTGATCGCCACACACCGGCACGCGGGCGCGCATCCGGCCGCCGCGGCGATCGCGCCCGCGCCGGGGAGTGCGGACCCGCACGCGCGGCCGCCCCGCACCGCGTGAGCCGCCGTCACAGCGGGATCTTGCCGGTGCAGATGTCCCTGAACATCACCCAGTCGCCCATCAGGCTGTAGATCGGGTGGCGGAAGGTGGCGGGGCGGTTCTTCTCGAAGAAGAAGTGCCCGACCCACGCGAACGCATAGCCGCACACGACGGCGGCCGGCAGCCAAAGCCAGTCGCCGGTCGCGATCGCCATCGCGACACAGCCGATCACGCCGAGCGAGCCGATGAAGTGCAGCCGCCGCGACGTCAGGTTCTGGTGTTCGTTCAGGTAGTACGGGTAGAAGTCAGCGAAGCTGGCGAAATGCTCCGTATGCGAATGCGCCATGGCCGTCTCCTCGGGCCGCTGTCCATGAAGTCATTGTGCGGCGAGCGGCGGGCGGCCGCAAGCGGGCGCTGGAGCGGGTTCCCGACGTCCGCGCCGAATGCCCGGGGCTGTTGCCCGCGGCATGGCCGGCAGCCCGCCGGAGGCGTGCCCGGCCGGCCTCCGCTTTCCTTTTGACAGGCTTTCCGATAGGATCGAAAGCCGGTTTTGCATATATGCATGAGGGGACTACGATGCGCGTCAGCGATATTCTGAAAGTCAAGGGCAACACGCTGTTCACGGTGACGCCCGATACGCCGCTGCGCGAAGCGGTTGATACGATGGCCGAACACGACATCGGCTCGCTCGTCGTGATGGAGTACGGCGATCTCGTCGGGATGCTGACGTTCCGCGAGATCATCCTGCGCCTGCGCGAAAACGGCGGCGCGATCGGCGAGGTCCAGGTCCGCAAGGTGATGGACGAGCCGCTCACGTGCACGCCCGAAACGGACGTCAACGAAGTGCGCCGGATGATGCTCGAGCGTCACGCGCGCTACATGCCGGTGCTCGACAAGAAGGTGCTGATGGGCGTCATTTCGTTCTACGACGTCGCGAAGACGGTCGTCGAGGCGCAGAGCTTCGAGAACCGGATGCTGAAGGCGTACATCCGCGACTGGCCGGAGCCGGAATCCGAAGCCCGCAAGCCGGTCGCCGGCTGAACGCCGCGCCCGCGCCGCCCCATCCGGCGCGGGTGCATCCGTCCAGCGCGGCGGCGCGGGCCAGGCCTGCGCCTGCGGCGCTGCCTTTCCTCCGATAACCAGGGCCCGCGCAGCTTCGCCGAGACGACGCGCGCGTATTCCGCATGAGCGATCACACGTCAGTCTCGTCAGAGCGCCGCAGCGAACGGCGCGCGCACGCCTCCCAGTTCGACCTGCTGCGCGAACGCCGCTTCGCGCCGTTCTTCACGACCCAGTTTCTCGGCGCGCTGAACGACAACGTCTTCAAGATCGGCTTCACGTCGCTCGTCACCTATCACACCGCGCGGTTTTCCGGCGTCGATGCGAAGACCGCCGCGTTCCTGATCTCCGCGATCTTCATCCTGCCGTTCGTGCTGTTCTCGGCGACGTCCGGGCAGATCGCCGACAAGTACGACAAGGCGCGCCTCACGCGCTTCGTGAAGTCCTTCGAGATCGTGCTGATGCTCGTCGGCGCCGCCGGCTTCGTCACGCACAGCGCGGCGCTGCTGTACCTGTGCACGTTCATGATGGGGATGCATTCGACGCTGTTCGGGCCGGTCAAGTATTCGTACCTGCCGCAGCACCTGGGCGAGCACGAGCTGGTCGGCGGCAACGGCCTCGTCGAGATGGGCACCTTCATCGCGATCCTGATCGGCACGATCATCGGCGGCGCGGCCGCGGGGCTGGCCGGCCGCGGCGAGCTCGTGCTCGCGGTGAGCTGCGTCGCGATCGCGCTCGCGGGGCGCATCGCCGCGCAGCGCGTGCCGCCGACGCCCGCCCCGCAGCCCGATCTCGTGATCAACTGGAACCCGGTCAGCGAAACGTGGCGCAACCTCGGGCTCGCGCGCCAGAACCGCACCGTGTTCCTGAGCCTGCTCGGCATCTCGTGGCTGTGGTTCGTCGGCGCGACGTTCCTCACGTCGTTCTTCAATTTTGCAAAGGACGTGCTGTCCGCGAGCCCCGACGTCGTCACGATCCTGCTCGCGACGTTCTCGGTCGGGATCGGCATCGGCTCGCTGCTGTGCGAGCGGCTGTCGCAGCGGCGCGTCGAGATCGGCCTCGTGCCGCTCGGCTCGATCGGCATCAGCGCGTTCGCGATCGAGCTGTATTTCGCGAGCCATGCGCTGCCCGCGCCCGGACACCTGCTGTCGGTCGGCGAATTCCTGGCCGGCGCACGCCACTGGCGCATCCTTGCCGACCTGTTCCTGCTCGCGATGTTCGGCGGCTTCTACAGCGTGCCGCTGTACGCGCTGATCCAGAGCCGCAGCGCGCCGACGCACCGCGCGCGGATCATCGCCGCGAACAACATCCTCAACGCGCTGTTCATGATCGTGTCGGCGGTGATGGCGATGGCGCTGACCAAGGCGGGCGTCAGCATTCCGGGCATCTTCCTCGTCACCGCGCTGCTCAACGTCGTGGTCGCGGCCTACATCTACCTGCTCGTGCCCGAATTCCTGCTGCGCTTCGTCGCGTGGGTGCTCGTGCATACGTTCTACCGGATCCGGCTCGTGCACGCGGAGCGGATTCCGGAAGAAGGGGCGGCGGTGCTCGTCTGCAATCACGTCAGCTATGTCGACGCGCTGGTGCTCGCGGCCGCGAGCCCGCGTCCGATCCGCTTCGTGATGGATCACCGGATCTTCAGGACGCCGTTCGCAAGCTGGGTGTTCCGGCACGCGAAGGCGATCCCGATCGCGCCGCGTCACGAGGATCCCGAGATGCTCGCGCGCGCGTACGACGCGTGCGTGGCCGCGCTGCAGGAAGGTGAGCTGGTATGCATCTTCCCCGAGGGCAAGCTGACGAAGACGGGCGACATCAACACGTTCCATCACGGCGTGACGGAGATCCTGAGCCGTACGTCGGCACCGGTAATTCCGATGGCGCTGCGCGGCCTGTGGGGCAGCGTATTCTCGCGGCACGCGGACGCGCGCTGGCCGCGGCCCGTGACGCGCGGCGTGATGAGCCGGCTGACGCTTGCGGTCGGCGAGCCGTTGCCGGCGGCGCTCGCGACGCCGGAGGCGCTGCAGGCTGCGGTGGCCGAATTGCGCGGCGCGCGCAAGTAGCGGCGGGCACGGCGGGGCCGCATCGCGCGGCCCGCGCTGCCGGGACGGCTGGCATAATAGCGGCTTGGCTAAACCTTTCGACCGGCGAACGATCGATCTACCCGCGTGTCGGCGGGCGGCGCATCGCTTTGCCTATCTCTCTTTGGGCGGTTCCACCATGTCCGGCAATACCCTCGGCACGCTTTTCACTGTCACGACCTTCGGCGAGTCGCACGGTCCCGCGATCGGCTGCGTGATCGACGGCTGCCCGCCGGGCATGGGGCTGACCGAGGCCGACATCCAGCAGGAGCTCGACCGCCGCAAGCCCGGCACGTCGCGGCATGTCACGCAGCGGCAGGAGGCCGACGAGGTCGAGATCCTGTCGGGCGTGTTCGAAGGCGTCACGACCGGCGCGCCGATCGCGCTCCTGATCCGCAACACCGACCAGCGCAGCAAGGACTACGGCAACATCGTCGAGACGTTCCGGCCCGGTCATGCCGACTACACGTACTGGCAGAAATACGGTGTCCGCGACTATCGCGGCGGCGGCCGCTCGTCCGCGCGCCTGACCGCGCCGATCGTCGGCGCGGGCGCGGTCGCGAAGAAGTGGCTGCGCGAGCGGTTCGGCGTCGAAGTGCGCGGCTGCATGAGCGCGCTCGGCGAGGTCGACGTGCCGTTCGTCGACTGGTCGCACGTGAGCGAGAACCCGTTCTTCGCGCCGAACGCCGACGTCGTGCCGCAGCTCGAGGCATACATGGACGCGCTGCGCAAGGACGGCGACTCGATCGGCGCGCGCATCGACGTCGTCGCATCCGGCGTGCCGGTCGGCTGGGGCGAGCCGGTGTTCGACCGGCTCGACGCGGACATCGCGAAGGCGATGATGAGCATCAACGCGGTGAAGGGCGTCGAAATCGGCGCGGGCTTCGCGAGCGTCGCGCAGCGCGGTTCCGTGCACGGCGACGAGCTGACGCCGGACGGTTTCGTCGGCAATCACGCGGGCGGCGTGCTCGGCGGCATCTCGACCGGGCAGGACATCACTGTGTCGATCGCGATCAAGCCGACGTCGAGCATCCGCACGCCGCGCCGGTCGATCACGAAGGCAGGCGAGCCCGCGACGGTGGAAACGTTCGGGCGTCATGATCCGTGCGTCGGCATCCGCGCGACGCCGATCGCGGAATCGATGCTCGCGCTGGTGCTGATCGATCACGCGCTGCGCCATCGCGCGCAATGCGGCGACGTCGAAACGCAAACGCCGAAGATCGCCGGCAGCGCGACCTGATATGGCCTGGGACCTGGGCGCCGCTGTGTAGAAGGCCGGCCGTCGAATCCATGTAAAACGGGGTGTTGCGTCGAGCAGCACCCCGTTTCGTTTGGGCGGCGAAAAAAAACGCCGCTCGAGGCGGCGCTTTCCGGCGCATTACATATTCGGGTAGTTCGGTCCGCCGCCGCCTTCCGGCGTGACCCACACGATGTTCTGCGTCGGGTCCTTGATGTCGCAGGTCTTGCAGTGCACGCAGTTCTGCGCGTTGATCACCAGCCGGTCGCTGCCGTCGTCGTTCTTCACGAATTCATACACCGCCGCCGGGCAGAACCGGCCTTCCGGCCCCGCGTACGTGCGCAGGTTCACGTCCACCGGCACGTTCGCATCCTTCAGCGTCAGGTGCGCCGGCTGGTTTTCCTCGTGGTTCGTGTTCGAGATGAACACCGACGACAGCCGGTCGAACGTCAGCTTGCCGTCCGGCTTCGGATACTCGATCGGCTCGCACTGCGACGCCGGCTTCAGCATCTCGTGGTCCGCGTGCTTGTGATGCAGCGTCCACGGCACGTTGCCGCCCATCACCTTCTGCTCAAGGCCGACCATCAGCGTGCCGAGGTACAGCCCCTTCGCCATCCACTGCTTGAAGTTGCGCGCGCGGTACAGCTCCGTGTACAGCCACGATTGCTTGAACGCATCCGGATACGCGTTGAGCTCGTCGCTCTGACGGCCGGCCTGCACCGCGTCGAACGCCGCGTCGGCCGCCAGCATGCCGGTCTTGATCGCCGCGTGGCTGCCCTTGATCCGCGACGCGTTCAGGAAGCCCGCGTCGTCGCCGATCAGCGCGCCGCCCGGGAACACCGTCTTCGGCAGCGACAGCAGCCCGCCCGCGGTGATCGCGCGCGCGCCGTACGATACGCGCTTGCCGCCTTCGAGGAACGCGCGGATCGACGGGTGCGTCTTGTAGCGCTGGAATTCCTCGAACGGCGACAGGTACGGGTTCGTATAGCCGAGGCCGACCACGAAGCCGACCACGACCTGGTTGTTGTCCATGTGGTACAGGAACGAGCCGCCGTAGGTATCGGACTTCAGCGGCCAGCCGGCGGTGTGGATCACGAGGCCCGGCTTGTGCTTGGCCGGATCGATTTCCCACAGTTCCTTGATGCCGATCCCGTACGCCTGCGGATCGGCGTTCGCGTCCAGCTTGAACTTCGAGATCAGCTGGCGGCCGAGATGGCCGCGGCAGCCTTCCGCGAACAGCGTGTACTTCGCGTGCAGCTCCATGCCGAGCTGGAAGTTCTCGGTCGGCTCGCCGTCCTTGCCGATGCCCATGTTGCCGGTCGCGACGCCCTTCACGGAGCCGTCGTCGTTGTACAGGATCTCGGCGGCCGGAAAGCCCGGGAAGATCTCGACGCCCAGCGCCTCGGCCTGTGCCCCCAGCCAGCGCGTGACGTTGCCGAGCGAGATCACGTAGTTGCCGTGATTCTTGAAGTTGTCCGGCAGCGCCCAGTTCGGCGTCTGCATCGCGCTCTTCTCGGACAGGAACAGGAAGCGGTCTTCGGTCACCTCGACGGTGAGCGGCGCGCCCTGTTCCTTCCAGTCGGGGAACAGCTCGCTGATCGCGCGCGGGTCCATCACCGCGCCCGACAGGATGTGCGCGCCGATTTCCGAGCCCTTCTCGAGCACGCAGACGCCGATCTCGGCGCCTTTTTCAGCGGCGAGCTGCTTGAGCCGGATCGCCGCGGACAGCCCGGCAGGGCCGCCGCCGACGATCACGACGTCGTATTCCATCGATTCGCGCGGGCCGTATTGCGCGATGAGGCTTGCGGGGGTCATTGGCGTTCCTCTAACCGTTAGAATGCTTTTATTCGGGAGCGTATTGTCTGCGAAACGAAACGCTTGCCGCAACAGCATGCGGATAGATTAGCACGATCGTTCTATTTTTGTGCTAGGGTTATGCCGCATGGGCCAGGCCGTCCGCGGCGGAGAAACGACATCGAAAGGGGTGTGCAATGGGTCGGTCGATCAATCTGGAAGGCAAGGTCGCGTTGGTGACGGGCGCTTCGAGCGGGCTCGGCCAGCGCTTTGCGCAGGTGCTGTCGCAGGCGGGCGCGAAGGTCGTGCTCGCGAGCCGGCGTGTCGAGCGGCTCAAGGAGCTGCGCGCGGAGATCGAGGCGGCGGGCGGCGCGGCGCACGTGGTGTCGCTCGACGTCACCGATGTCCAGAGCATCAAGGCGGCCGTCGCGCATGCCGAAACGGAAGCCGGCACCATCGATATCCTCGTCAACAATTCGGGCGTGTCGACGATGCAGAAGCTCGTCGACGTGACACCCAGCGAATTCGAGTTCGTGTTCGACACGAATACGCGCGGCGCGTTTTTCGTCGCGCAGGAAGTCGCGAAGCGGATGATGATGCGCACCAACGGCAACGGCAAGCCGCCTTACAGGATCATCAACATCGCATCGGTGGCCGGCCTGCGCGTGTTCTCGCAGATCGGCCTGTACGCGATGAGCAAGGCCGCGGTCGTGCACATGACGCGCGCGATGGCGCTCGAATGGGGACGTCACGGCATCAACGTCAATGCGATCTGCCCGGGTTATATCGATACGGAAATCAATCACTATCTGTGGGAAACCGAGCAGGGCCAGAAGCTGCAGTCGATGCTGCCGCGCCGGCGCGTCGGCAAGCCGCAGGATCTCGACGGGCTGTTGCTGCTGCTCGCGGCCGACGAGTCGCAGTTCATCAACGGCTCGATCATCTCCGCCGACGACGGCTTCGGCCTCGCGTGACCGGACGATTCACAGCAACAGCAACACTCAGCAACACAGATGACTGCAATGAGCGATTACTCCCCTGTTTTCGAGATGTCGATGCCGATCCGCTGGGGCGACATGGACGCGTTCGGACACGTGAACAACACGGTCTATTTCCGCTACATGGAACAGGCGCGGATTTCCTGGTTCGAGACGCTCGGCGTCGCCGGCGGCAACGGCGAAGGGCAGGGGCCGGTCATCGTGACCGCGTCGATGGAGTTCCTCAAGCAGTTGCACTACCCGGGCGACGTGATCGCGAAGATGTCGGCCGCGAAGCCGGGGCGCAGCAGCTTCGATACCGGCTTCGAGCTGACCCGCGCCGATGATCCGCACCACGCCTACGCGCGCGGCAGCGCGCGCTGCGTGTGGGTCGACTATGCGCTCGGCAAGTCGGTGCCGTTGCCGCAACTGCTGCGCGACACGATCGAGCGCGCGCTCGCCGCAAAGATCGGCTGAAGTCCGGGCGCGACGGCCTGCCGTCGCGCCGCTCAATGGCCGAGCAGGCGCTGCAGCAGTTCGGCCGTATTCCCCGTCCCGTATTTGCGCATCAGCCGTGCACGATAGATGTCGACCGTGCGCGAGCTGATGTCGAGCACCCGGCCGATCTGCTTGCTCGTCTTGCCGGTCGCGAGTTGCGCGGCGATCTCGCGCTCGCGCGGCGTCAGCTCGACGGCGACCAAACGGGTCGCGCTCAGGTCCTCGAACGTCCAGACGCCGGCCGCGAGCGGCGCGGTGCGATCCAGCGCGCGGCCCGTCACGTGGCACCAGAACAACTCGCCATCGGCGCGCTTCATGATCCGGTCGTCCGCATAGCTGCCGTTCACGACCATCACCCGCGAAATGCGCTCGCCGATCCGCTGGAATTCGTCCGACGACGGGTAGAGCACCTCGTACGATTTCCCGATCAGGTCGGCGCGCGTGCAGCGGAAGATCGCCGCGACCGCGTCGTTGCAATCCTCGATCACGCGGTCGCGCGACATGACGAGGCCGATCGGCGCGAGATGGAAGGCGGTCTGGTAGTCGAGGGCGGGCATGGAAGCGGGCGAGCGATGGCAAATGCTTATGTATTTTTGCGTATTGTGCCGCATCCGCGCCGCATCGTACCCTTTCAGGCATCTCGCGGCGCTTGCCGCGGCATAAGAAGAAGCGCGTCGTCACGGCAGGCTTGGCCGTGCATGCATAGAATGATGCGGCGGGCTCGTGAGCCACGCCGGCGCGCGCACCCAGTTTCGCTGGTTTCCATAGAGGAAGGGACATACAGATGAATAAAGTCTATCCAAGCGCGGCGGCCGCGCTGGAAGGGATCGTCCAGGACGGACAGACCTTCGCGGTGGGCGGCTTCGGCCTGTGCGGCATTCCCGAGGCGCTGATCGGCGCGTTGCGCGATTCGGGCGTCAAGGGCATCACCTGCATCAGCAACAACGCGGGCGTCGACGGCTTCGGTCTCGGCCTGCTGCTCGAAACGCGCCAGATCAGGAAGATGATCTCGTCGTATGTCGGCGAGAACAAGGAGTTCGAGCGCCAGTACCTGGCGGGCGAGCTGGAGCTGGAATTCACGCCGCAGGGCACGCTCGCCGAGAAGCTGCGCGCGGGCGGCGCCGGCATCCCCGCGTTCTTCACCAATACCGGCTACGGCACCGTGATCGCGGAAGGCAAGGAAACGCGCCAGTTCGGCGATCGCCACTACGTGCTCGAGCCGTCGCTGACGGCCGACGTCGCGCTCGTGAAGGCGTGGAAGGCCGACAAGTCGGGCAACCTGATCTTTCGCCGCACCGCGCGCAACTTCAATCCGATGTGCGCGATGGCGGGCCGGATCACGGTCGCCGAGGTCGAGGAGATCGTCGAGAACGGCGAGCTCGATCCGGACCAGATCCACACGCCGGGGATCTTCGTGCAGCGGCTCGTGCTGAACGCGACGCCCGAGAAACGCATCGAACAACGCGTCGTGCGCGCGAAAGGAGACTGACATGGCTTGGAATCGTGACCAGATGGCCGCGCGCGCGGCGAAGGAACTGCAGGACGGCTTCTACGTGAACCTCGGCATCGGCCTGCCGACGCTCGTCGCGAACCACGTGCCGGAAGGCGTCGAAGTATGGCTGCAGTCGGAGAACGGCCTGCTCGGCATCGGCCCGTCGCCGACCGAGGACGAAGTCGACGCCGACCTGATCAACGCCGGCAAGCAGACCGTCACGACGCTGCCGGGCTCGTCGATCTTCTCGTCCGCCGATTCGTTCGCGATGATCCGCGGCGGCCACATCAACCTCGCGATCCTCGGCGCGATGCAGGTCAGCAAGCAGGGCGACCTCGCGAACTGGATGATCCCGGGCAAGATGATCAAGGGGATGGGCGGCGCGATGGACCTCGTCGCCGGCGTGAAGCGCGTCGTCGTGCTGATGGAGCACGTCGCGAAGGGCGACCAGCACAAGATCCTCGAGGAATGCAACCTGCCGCTGACGGGCGTCGGCGTGGTCGACCTGATCATCACCGATCTCGGCGTGATCGAAGTGACGCCGGCTGGCCTCAAGGTGATCGAACTCGCCGACGGCGTCAGCGTTGACGAGATCCAGGCGAAGACCGGCGCACCGCTCGACGTGAGCGCGGTCGCGTAAGCCCCGCGCGCGCATCCGGCGCACCCTTCGGCGCCCCGCATTCCCGACGGAATGCGGGGCGCTCGTCATTCGGGCGCACCGAATGAGCTGCCGCGGTCGTGGCACGGCTGACGGCGCGCGTCACGCAATCGTGCCGCCGCCGTCGACCAGCACGGTCGAGCCGGTTGCGTAGGGCGTCGTCGCCAGATAGACGATCGCGTTCGCGACGTCTTCCGGCCGGCCGACGCGGCGGGCGGGCAGGCGTTGCGCGGCGTTCGCAAACAGTGCGTCGCGCGCGTCGGGGGCGAGCTTGTCCCACATCGGCGTCGCGATCAGGCCCGGCGACACGGTATTCACGCGCACCGGCGCCAGTTCGAGCGCGAGGCCGCGGGCGAGCGCCTCGAGCGCCGCGTTGATCGCGCCCTGCAGCACGGACGACGCGCTCGGCCTCGCGCTAAGGAAACCCGACACGAACGTCAGCGAGCCGCCCGGCGCGATGTCGATTGCGCGTGCAATGCGATACGCGCCCCAGAACTTGCTGTTCATCGCGGCTTGCGCGTCGTCGAACGGCAGCGATCGGACCGGGCCGGCGGCCGTCCGGGCGGCGGAGATCACGACGTGGTCGAACTGGCCGGCCCGCGCGCAGAACGCGTCGACGGCCGCGGTATCGGTGACGTCCAGGGTTTCGCGGCGCACCGGGCTGCCGGGTGAAGCGGCGACGGCGGTCGCCTTGCGCGGGTCGCGCGATGCGATCGTCACGGTTGCGCCGCGTTGCGCGAAGGCTTGCGCGGCGGCGGCGCCGATGCCGGAGCTGCCGCCGACGACAAGGACTATCCTGCCATTGAGTGAATCGTTCATGATGGTCGGTTCGGATGAGAATGGGCGCGTTCGCTCAGATGGTTTCGGTTTCGCGCAGCGTCGACGGGCTGCCCAGCGCGTAGCGCGCGATGTGGTCCTTGCGCATGAAGGCCACGCCCGGATGGGAACGGGCGTAGCGCAGGAACGCGTCCCACGCGCGCACCATCTGCGGCGTGCCGCTGATCCGGTCGTGCGCGCTGATCGACATCAGCCTGCGCCGTTGCCCGGCTTCCGCGTATAGCTGGTCGAAATCGAGCTTGATCTGTTCGAGAAACATCGACGGCGAATAATTGCGGCCCTCGATCAGCAGGATGTCGTTGTTGCGCAGCGTGTACGGCACGACCACGAAGTCGCGCCCGTTGACCGCCTCGATGAACGGTTCGTCGCGGCTGACGTCGTCGATGTGATAGACGTAGCCGAGTTCCTGCAGCAGCGACAGCGTGTTCGGGCCGCGCCGCAGCCAGTTGCAGTTGTAGCCGATCGGCCGCTGGCCGGTCGCGGCTTCCACCATGTCGCAGGCGTCGAGCAGGAAGCGCCGCTCGTCGTCGCGGCTCATCGCGAATTGCGAGCGCCAGCTCGGCCCGTGCGCCGATGCCTCGTGACCGCGCGCGACGATCTCGCGCGCCAGCTCGGGGCGATGCCGCACCGCTTCGCCGATCATGTGCGACGTGACCTTGACGTCGTGCCGGTCCCACAGGTCGAGCAGTCGCGGGATGCCTTCGCGGTAGCCATACGCGAACCAGGTGCCGGACGCGAGGTCGGCGGGCACGGACGGCGGGAACGCGACGGGCGGAAACGGGCTGTCCGCGCCCTTGGGCGGCTGGCCGCCTGCTTCGAACTGCATCGAGATCGAGATCGCGAGGCGGATGCCGTCGGGCCAGAACGGTCCCGCGCCGAGCGGCGTGGCAGGGGTGGCGCCGGCGGTCGCGGCGCCGGCCGGCGTGGTGGTCGCGCCGAGCGCGAGGCCGGCGGCCAGTCCCGCGCCGGCGCCTGCCTGCGCGAGAAACGTGCGCCGGCCGGGGCGCATGGAGGGATCGATGGGCGTCATCGCGGCATCCTCAGTTGGCGAGGCCAAGCTGGCGCATCAGCGTCAGGTTGGCCTCGATGTGCCAGTTGTCGGCGATGCGGCCGTCCGCGATCCGGTAGATGTCGGTCGTGATGAAGTCGACCGGCTGGCCGTGCCCGGCGGTGCCGTTGAAGGTCCCCGTGAAGTGCCCGCGAAAGTGCAGGTGAACGACGACGCGATCGCCGGCCACGATCATCTGCTCGATCTCGCAACGCAGGTCCGGCACCGCCGCGCGCATCGTGCGGGAGGCGGCGAGCGGCCCCGGCAGACCCTGGGCGCGTCCGGCAGGCAGCGTGCGGTCGGTGAAGTCGGGCGCGAGCGCCGCGCGGGCGAGCGCCGTGTCGCCGGTGTCCCAGAACGTGCCGTAGCGGCGCGCGGCGAGAACCTGCGCGCTTGCCTGCGCGGCGGGCAGGCCGGCGGCGACCGTCAGCTCGCGTGGCGTGACGAGATCGTCGGCTTGCGCGGCCGTGGGCGGCAGCGCGGCCGCAACCAGCGCGGCGGCGAGCAGGCGGGCGGTGAGGCGGCCGGCCGGACGGAAAAGGGCGGACATCGGATTCTCCTGTTTGTGAAGAGGCGTCGGGTCAACGCGTGATGACCATGGTAAGTTTCCGTTTTAGATGTAAATACGGGGCGATTTCGAATGGATTATTCGAAAATTGGAAAGGGTGGCGAAGCGCGAGGGCCGCGTTGCTGATCGACGACCTGCCGGCGCTCGAAACCTTCGCGCGCATCGTGTCGGCGGGCAGCCTGTCGGCGGCCGCGCGAGAACTCGACCTGTCGCTGTCGGTGGTCAGCAAGCGGCTCGCGCACCTCGAGTCGCGGCTCGGCGTGCGCCTGCTGCACCGGACGACGCGGCAGCAGACGCTGACCGACGAAGGCGCGCAGTTCCACGCGCAGGTGCTGCGCATCCTGGCCGAACTCGAGCAGGCCGAAGCGCTGATGCAGGATCGGCGCGGCACGGTGAGCGGCCTGCTGCGCGTGACGGCGCCGGGCGAGCTCGGCCGCTTGCGGCTTGCGCCGCTCGTCGCCGAGTTTCAGCGGCAGCATCCGCAGGTCACGGTGCAGCTGATGCTGACCGATTCGGTCATCGACCTGCTTGCGCACGAGATCGACGTCGCCGTGCGGATCGGCAGCCTGGCCGACTCGTCGATGATCGCGCGCGAGCTCGCGCCGAACCGCCGCGTGCTGTGCGCAGCGCCTGCGTACCTTGCCGAGCACGGCGAACCGGCGCATCCGGGCGAACTGTGCCGGCATCGCTGCATCGTGATGGGCGAGCAGACGCGCGCCGGGTGGCGGTTCGATGGCGACGGCGGCGCGGTCGAGGTCGAGGTGACGGCGGCGCTGCTGACGAACGACGGCGGCGCGGCGCGCACGCTGGCGCTGTCGGGCGCAGGCATCGCGCTGAAGTCGATCTGGGATGTTGGTCCCGATCTCGAGGCGGGCCGGCTCGTCCGCGTACTGCCTGCGTATGCGGCGCCGGCCGCGCCGTTGCACGCCGTGTATCCGGGCGGGCGGCATCTTGCGTTGCGCGTGCGCGCGTTCGTCGATTTCGTGCGGGAGCGGTTGCAGGCCGAGTGGTGCTGGGACGAAGGCTGATGCGTTGCAGGGGCACGCGTCCGCGCGCGATGCGGCGGCGCTCGCCCGGCGTCGAGACGGCCCCGTGAGCTGAAGCGGTTTACAATCGATCGCATCGGGCGGCGAGCCGTTTGCGCCGCCGCGCAGCGCCCGTTCGACAGGATGCCAACGATGCCAACGATCTCAGCGAACCCCGTGGTACCCCGCCAGCGGCGCGTGCAGTGCGCGAGCGCTGTCGGCCTTCACCACGTCGCGTACACCGAATGGGGCGATCCCGCCAATCCGCGCGTGCTGGTCTGCGTGCACGGGCTGACCCGCTCGGGGCGCGATTTCGACCGGCTCGCCGCGGCGCTTGCTGATACGTATCGCGTCGTGTGCCCGGACGTCGTCGGGCGCGGCCGCTCCGACTGGCTCGCGGATCCGCGGCTCTATGCGATTCCGCAATACGTGGCCGATATGGTCACGCTGATCGCGCGCCTCGACGTCGATTCGGTCGACTGGTTCGGTACGTCGATGGGCGGCCTGATCGGTCTCGCGCTCGCGGGGCTGCCGGGCTCGCCGGTGCGGCGGATGATCGTCAACGACGTCGGCCCGCGGATCGAGCCGGATTCGCTCACGCGCATCGGCGAATACCTCGGCGTGCAGCCGCGCTTCGCGACCGAGCAGGAAGGCGTCGATTACCTGACGTCGCTGTCGCTGCCGTTCGGCGCGCTCACCGGCGACGAATGGCGCGAGATCAATGCGCCGCTGCTGCGCGAGCTGCCCGAAGGCGGCTGGACGATCCGCTACGACCCGCGGATCGCGGAGCCGTTCAAGGCGACGACGCCCGAGCTGGCCGCGCTCGGCGAGGCCGCGCTGTGGCGCGCGATCGAAGCGACGGACGCGACGCTGCTCGTCGTGCGCGGCGCGGCGTCCGACCTGCTGTCGCGCGAGACGGTCGCGGAAATGACGCAGCGCGGCCGGCATGTGTCGCACGCGGAAATCGCCGGCGTCGGCCACGCGCCGGCGTTCATGAGCGCGGACCAGATCGCGCTCGCGCGCGGGTTTTTCCTCGAAGAGGGCGCAACCGCGTCATAATATGCGGTTCGGCGGCGCGGGCCGTGCCGCCGAGCGATTCATCCATTCATTCAAGCGGAACATTCCATGGCAGTTACTCGTCACCACGTCGGCGCCCGTCTTTCCGAAATCGCGATCCACAACGGCACCGTGTACCTTGCCGGCCAGATTGCCGAAGACACGACCCAGGACATCAAGGGCCAGACGCGCGAAGTGCTTGGCCACATCGACCGCCTGCTCGCGGAGGCGAACAGCGACAAGGCGCATCTGCTGTCGGTGCAGATCTATATTTCCGATCTGGCGAACTTCGCGGGCATGAACGAAGAGTGGGACGCATGGGTCGCGCCGGGCAACACGCCGCCGCGCGCCACCGTCGAGGCGAAGCTCGCGGATCCCGCGCTGCTCGTCGAAATCGTCGTCGTTGCTGCGCAGCGGAGCTGACCTGAACTGAATGTCGTCGCTGACGACCATGCTTCACCGGGCTGCATGATGACTGCCGATACCGTTTCCGCTTCCTCCGCCGCGTCGCCGTCGTTCGACGACGTGCTCGCGTTCGTGCGCGAGCATGCGGGCGACGCGCGCCTGTCGTCGGGCGAGCTGCTCGCCGACCACGCGGCCGGCACGGCGTCGATCATGGGCACGCTGAACGTCGATCCGCCCGCGGTGCAGGCGGCGGCGCTGTTTGCGCTGACGCCGCACCTGAACGATCCGGAGCGCGAGCTTGCCGCGCGGTTCGGCGACGAAGTCGCGCGCCTCGTGTCCGATGTGCGCAAGCTGCTGCGGCTCGGCACGATCAGCCTGCGCGTCGCGCAGAACGCGGCGCCGGAGGCCGGACGCGACGCCGCGGCCGAGCGCCGCGCGCAGATCGAGGCGCTGCGCAAGATGCTGCTCGCGTTTGCGCAGGACATCCGCGTGGTGCTGATCCGGCTCGCGTCGCGGCTGCAGTCGCTGCGCTACTACGCGGCGGCGAAGGTCGCACCGCCGCCCGACGTCGCGCGAGAAACGCTCGAGATCTACGCGCCGCTCGCGAACCGCCTCGGCATCTGGCAACTGAAATGGGAGCTGGAGGATCTGGCGTTCCGCTTCGAGGACCCGGTCACGTACAAGCGGATCGCGAAACTGCTCGACGAGAAGCGCGTCGAGCGCGAGGCGTATGTCGCGGAGGCGATCGAGAGCCTGCAGCGCGAGCTGGCGGCCGCGCACATCCAGGCGGAGGTGAGTGGCCGGCCGAAGCATATCTACAGCATCTGGCGCAAGATGCGCGGCAAGGAGCTCGACTTCTCCGAGCTGTACGACGTGCGCGCGTTCCGCGTGATCGTGCCGGACATCAAGGATTGCTACACGGTGCTCGGCATCGTGCATCACCTGTGGCAGCCGGTGCCGAAGGAGTTCGACGACTACATCTCGCGTCCGAAGCCGAACGGCTACAAGTCGCTGCACACGGTCGTGATCGGCGACGACGGGCGCGCGTTCGAAGTGCAGATCCGCACGCACGAGATGCACAACTTCGCGGAATACGGCGTCGCCGCGCACTGGCGCTACAAGGAAGCCGGCGCGCGCGGCTACGGCGGCCAGTTCTCCGCAAGCGACAAATACGACGAGAAGATCGCCTGGCTGCGCCAGCTGCTCGCGTGGAAGGACGACGTCGAGGACGGCGGGGGCGCGGCCGGCGGCAAGGCGTGGGCGCAGCTGCGCGAGGCGACGCTCGACGACGACCACATCTACGTGCTGACGCCGCAGGCGCGCGTGATCGCGCTGCCGCAGGGCGCGACGCCGGTGGATTTCGCGTATCACCTGCACAGCGAGCTGGGCCACCGCTGCCGCGGCGCGCGCGTCGACGGCGCGATGGTGCCGCTCAACACGCCGCTCGCGAACGGCCAGACGGTCGAGATCGTCGCGGTGAAGGAGGGCGGGCCGTCGCGCGACTGGGTGAATCCGCAGCTCGGCTACCTGAAGAGCCCGCGCGCGCGGCAGAAGGTGCGTGCATGGTTCAACGCGATCGAGCACGAAGAGAACATCGCGCACGGCCGCGCGCTCGTCGAAAAGACGCTGCAGCGCGAAGGCAGGACTTCGGTCAATCTCGACAACCTGGCGGCGAAGCTCGGCTTCAAGACGCCGGAGGAGCTGTTCTCGGTCGTCGGCAAGGAAGAGTTCAGCCTGCGCAACGTCGAGCACGCGCTGTCCGATGCGCCGCCGCCCGAACCCGCGCCCGAGGCGCCTGCCGATTTCGAGAAGCGCAGCAGCGGCGCGAGCGTCGCGCACGGCGCGTCGACCGGCGTGCTGGTGGTCGGCGTCGACGCGCTGCTGACGCAGCTCGCACGCTGCTGCCGGCCCGCGCCGCCCGATCCGATCAGCGGCTTCGTCACGCGTGGCAAGGGGATGTCGATCCATCGCAGCGATTGCGCGACGTTCCGCCGGATGGCGGAGCGTGCGCCGGAGCGCGTGCTGCAGACCACCTGGTCCGCGGATGTGCTGGGCGGCCGCGGTGCGTCGGTCTATCCGGTCGACCTGATGATCGAGGCGACCGACCGGCAGGGGCTGCTGCGCGACATTTCGGAAGTCTTCGCGCGCGAGAAGCTCAACGTCGTCGGCGTGAAGACGCAGACTCGCCGCAATGCGGCATTCATGCAGTTCACGGTGGAGATCTCGAACTCGGCGCAGGTGCAGCGAGCCTGCTCGCTGCTCGGAGAAGTGCAGGGCGTCGTCCGGGCCGGCCGGAAGGCGTGACGCCTGGGGCCGGATCGACATTATTTTGCTGCGATTGCATAAAAACCCTTGCCAAGTGAATTACAGCTCCATATAATTTCAGCTTCTTCAGGCTCGTAGCTCAGCTGGTTAGAGCACCACCTTGACATGGTGGGGGTCGTTGGTTCGAGTCCAATCGAGCCTACCAACGAACAGGAGCATCCGGTTTCCGGGTGTTCGAAGCAGTAAAAACTCAACGCGTACAAGGCGAATACGGTTATGACACCGCGAACGTTGACCGAAACCACTTCGGAGCGACGCTAGTCGAGGAACGTTTTCGCCCTTGCGGTTTGAGTGAAGTATCGAATGCGGCCCCTCGAAAGCGGGGCCGCATTTTTTTTGTCGCGAAAATTTCGCGCGTGACTTACATCGCGTGCTTGGTCTGCCGCCCACTGACGGCATCACGGAGATTGCTATGGTTTCGATACGCTTGCCTGACGGCTCAGTTCGACAATACGAGCATCCGGTGACAGTCGCCGAAGTGGCGGCCTCGATCGGTCCCGGTCTCGCAAAGGCTGCGCTCGGCGGCAAGCTCGACGGCGAGCTCGTGGATACGTCCGCGGTGATCGACCGCGACGCGTCGCTCGCGATCGTCACGGACAAGGACGCCGACGGTCTCGACATCATCCGCCACTCGACGGCGCACTTGCTCGCCTATGCGGTCAAGGAGCTGTATCCGGACGCGCAGGTGACGATCGGGCCGGTGATCGACAACGGCTTCTACTACGACTTCTCGTACCACCGTCCGTTTACGCCGGAAGATCTGGAAAAGATCGAAAGGCGCATGCAGGAGATCGCTAAGAAGGACGAGCCCGTGACGCGCCGCGTCGTGTCGCGCGACGAGGCGGCGGGGTACTTCCGCAGCATCGGCGAGAAGTACAAGGCCGAGATCATCGAGTCGATTCCGCAGAGCGACGAGATCAAGCTGTATTCGCATGGCGGCTTCACGGATCTGTGCCGCGGCCCGCACGTGCCGTCGACGGGCAAGCTGAAGGTCTTCAAGCTGATGAAGGTCGCGGGCGCGTACTGGCGCGGCGACTCGAAGAACGAGCAACTGCAGCGCATCTACGGCACGGCCTGGACCAAGAAGGAAGACCAGGACCAGTACCTGCACATGCTCGAGGAAGCGGAAAAGCGCGATCACCGCAAGCTCGGCAAGCAGCTCGACCTGTTCCACATGCAGGAAGAGTCGCCGGGCATGGTGTTCTGGCACCCGAAGGGCTGGGCGCTGTGGCAGCAGGTCGAGCAGTACATGCGCCGCCGCGTGAATGAAGCCGGCTACCTCGAGATCAAGACGCCGATGATCATGGACCGCTCGCTGTGGGAAGCGTCCGGCCACTGGCAGAACTACCGCGAGAACATGTTCACGACGGAGTCGGAGAAGCGCGACTACGCGATCAAGCCGATGAACTGTCCGGGGCACGTCCAGGTGTTCAAGCACGGCCTGCGCTCGTACCGCGACCTGCCGCTGCGCTACGCCGAATTCGGCTCGTGCCACCGCAACGAGGCGTCGGGCGCGCTGCACGGCCTGATGCGCGTGCGCGGCTTCGTGCAGGACGATGCGCACATCTTCTGTACCGAAGATCAGTTCATCTCGGAATCGATCGCGTTCAACACGCTCGCGATGAGCGTGTACAAGGACTTCGGCTTCGATCACATCGACATCAAGCTGTCGCTGCGTCCCGACCAGCGCGCGGGCACGGACGAGACGTGGGATCGCGCCGAGCAGGGCCTGCGCGACGCGCTGACGGCCTGCGGCCTCACGTGGGAGGAGCTGCCGGGCGAAGGTGCGTTCTACGGCCCGAAGATCGAGTACCACATCAAGGACGCGCTCGGCCGCTCGTGGCAGTGCGGTACGCTGCAGCTCGACATGGTGCTGCCGGAGCGTCTCGGCGCCGAGTATGTCGCGGACGACAGCAGCCGCCGCCGGCCGGTGATGTTGCACCGGGCGATCGTCGGGTCGATGGAGCGTTTCCTCGGCATTTTGATCGAGCACCACGCTGGTGCAATGCCGGCCTGGCTCGCGCCGTTCCAGGCAGTTGTGCTCAATATCGCCGAAAGTCAGGCCGAATATGCGCAATCTGTAGCCCAAACGTTGCAAAAACAAGGGGTTAGGGTGGTGGCAGATTTGCGCAACGAGAAGATTAGCTATAAAATACGCGAGCACACGCTGGAAAAGGTGCCTTATCTGCTCGTCGTGGGCGACAAGGAGCGTGATGCGCAAACGGTAGCCGTGCGTGCCCGTGGCGGCGTCGATCTTGGCGTGATGCCGGTCGAAGCCTTCGTTGAGCGTCTGCAGGAAGACCTGCGCTCGTTCAAGTAACCGCCCTGGCAGCGCGGCTCGTTTTTTTAATTTTTAGAGGAAACGTAACATCGCTACTGATAAGTCGTCGCATCGCATCAACGGTGAAATCACTGCGCCGGAAGTGCGTCTGGTCGGGATCGAGAACGAACCGCTCGGTATCGTAAAACTCGCTGATGCTTTCCGTAAATCGGAAGAACTGGATGTTGACCTGGTGGAAATCGCGCCTCAAGCGGTTCCTCCGGTGTGCCGTCTGATGGATTACGGCAAGTTCAAGTATCAGGAGTCCAAGAAGCAGCACGAAGCGAAGCTGAAGCAGAAGGTCATCCAGGTCAAGGAAGTCAAGTTCCGCCCGGGTACCGATGACGGGGATTACAACGTCAAGCTCCGCAATCTCATGCGCTTCCTCGAAGAGGGCGACAAGACGAAGATCACGTTGCGTTTCCGCGGCCGCGAAATGGCTCACCAGGAGATCGGCATGCGGATGCTCGAGCGTCTGCGCACGGATCTCGAGGAAGTCGGCCAAGTCGAGCAGATGCCGAAGATGGAAGGGCGCCAGATGATCATGGTGCTCTCGCCGAAGAAAAAGAAGTAACGGGCCCGCGCGCTTGTCGCGCAGGTTCGGAAGTGGTTCGGCGCGTGGCCCGGTCAGGGCGGCGCGTCAACAATGACGGCGGCTGCGCAAGCGGTTCGCCGTACACAAGTGGACTGGGTTTCGAAGGGCGGGTCAAGGGCGCAAGCCAACCGCACACCCATCGCCATCTAATAAACTGGAGTTGTTCGTCATGCCTAAGATGAAGACCAAGAAGAGCGCTGCAAAGCGCTTCGTGGTGCGTCCGGGCGGTACCGTCAAGCGCGGTCAAGCCTTCAAGCGCCACATCCTGACCAAGAAAACCACGAAGAACAAGCGTCACCTGCGCGGCGCCACGGCAGTTCATGATTCCGATCTGAACTCCGTCCGCGCGATGCTGCCGTTCGCGTAACCCCTCAATCGATACTCAAAGGAGAGAAACATGCCTCGAGTCAAACGTGGGGTAACCGCACGGGCCCGTCACAAGAAGATCATCAACCTGGCCAAGGGTTATCGCGGCCGCCGCAATAACGTCTACCGCATCGCCAAGCAGGCGGTGATGCGCGCTGGCCAGTACGCGTACCGCGATCGCCGCAACAAGAAGCGTGTGTTCCGCGCACTGTGGATCACGCGTATCAACGCGGCAGTTCGCCAGCACGACATGACCTACAGCGTGTTCATCAACGGCCTGAAGAAGGCGTCGATCGAACTCGACCGTAAGGTGCTGGCCGACATGGCGGTGTTCGACAAGGCTGCTTTTGCTGCGATCGTCAAGCAGGTGAAAGCCGCCGTTGCAGCCTAATTGCGAAATTAGCACTGCGTGGTTAGTTGCAGCGATGTTCCGGTAGTCTCGGCCGCTGCAGCGAAAACGGGGCTCTTCCGAGCCCCTTTTTTGTTTGGTGGAGCGATTTCGCTCGCCAAGACCGAATGACGTTGGAAATGATGGGATCTATGGATCTGGACCAGATTGTCGCCGACGCGCAGCAGTCCTTCGAACAGGCTGCCGACATCACCACGCTCGAAAACGAGAAAGCCCGCTTTCTCGGCAAGTCGGGTGCGCTGACCGAGTTGCTGAAGGGCCTCGGCAAGCTCGATCCCGAAGCACGCAAGACCGAGGGCGCGCGCATCAACGTCGCGAAGCAGCAGGTCGAAGCCGCGCTGACCGCGCGCCGCCAGGCGCTGGCCGACGCGCTGCTGAACCAGCGCCTCGCCGCCGAGTCGATCGACGTCACGCTGCCGGGTCGCGGCGCCGGTGCAGGCAGCCTGCACCCCGTGATGCGCACGTGGGAGCGTGTCGAACAGATTTTCCGCACGATCGGCTTCGACGTGGCCGACGGTCCCGAGATCGAGACCGACTGGTTCAACTTCACGTCGCTGAACAGCCCGGAGAACCATCCGGCGCGTTCGATGCAGGATACGTTCTACGTCGACGGCAAGGATGCCGACGGCCGTCCGCTGCTGCTGCGCACGCACACGAGCCCGATGCAGGTGCGTTACGCACGCATGAACCGCCCGCCGATCAAGGTGATCGCACCGGGCCGCACGTATCGCGTCGACAGCGATGCGACCCACTCGCCGATGTTCAATCAGGTCGAGGGGCTTTGGATCGACGAAAACATCAGCTTCGCCGACCTCAAGGGCGTCTATACCGACTTCCTGAAGAAATTCTTCGAGCGCGACGATATCCTCGTGCGCTTCCGTCCGTCGTATTTCCCGTTCACGGAACCGTCGGCCGAGATCGACATGATGTTCGAGCACGGCAAGAACGCCGGCAAGTGGCTCGAGATCTCCGGCTCGGGGCAGGTGCATCCGACCGTGATCCGCAACATGGGCCTCGATCCCGAGCGCTACATCGGCTTCGCGTTCGGCAGCGGCCTCGAGCGCCTGACGATGCTGCGCTACGGCGTGCAGGACCTGCGTCTGTTCTTCGAGAACGACCTGCGCTTCCTGCGCCAGTTCGCGTAACGCGAGCCGCCGCGCCGACTTGTGCCCGTGCGCGCTTCGCAGCGAGCCGGGCGTCGATCCAACCCGTTTCGAACGTAGACATCCATGCAATTCCCTGAATCCTGGTTGAGAACCTTTGTCGATCCGCAGCTGACGACCGATGAGCTGTCGCACGCATTGACGATGGCGGGGCTCGAAGTCGAGTCGCTGAGCAAGGCCGCGCCGCCGACGTCGAAGATCGTCGTCGGGCGGGTGCTCGAAGTCGTCAAGCATCCGGATGCGGACAAGCTCAATGTCTGCCAGGTCGACGCCGGCACGGGCGCGACGCTGAACATCGTGTGCGGCGCGCCGAACGTGGCGCCGGGCATCAAGGTGCCGGTCGCGCTCGTCGGCGCGGAGCTGCCGCCCGCCGAAGAGGGCGGCAAGCCGTTCGCGATCAAGCTGTCGAAGCTGCGCGGCGTCGAGAGCCAGGGGATGCTGTGCTCGGCGCGCGAGCTGAAGCTGTCCGAAGACCACAGCGGTCTGCTGATCCTGCCGGAAGACACGCCGGTCGGCCAGGACATCCGCGACACGCTGAACCTCGACGACACGATCTTCGAAATCAAGCTGACGCCGAACAAGGCCGACTGCCTGTCGGTGTTCGGCATCGCACGCGAGACGGCCGCGATCACCGGCGCGCCGCTGACGCCGGTCGACATCCGCCCGGTGCACGTCGAGCTCGACGAGACGCTGCCCGTCCGGATCGCCGCGCCGGACCTGTGCGGCCGCTTCTCGGGCCGCGTGATTCGTGGCGTGAACGCACGTGCGAAGACGCCGCAATGGATGGTCGAGCGCCTCGAGCGCGCCGGCCAGCGCAGCGTGTCGGCGCTCGTCGACATCTCGAACTACGTGATGTTCGAGCTTGGCCGCCCGTCGCACGTGTTCGACCTGGACAAGATCCACGGCGGCATCGAGGTGCGCTGGGGCAAGCGTGGCGAGTCGCTGAAGCTCTTGAACGGCAGCACGGTCGAGCTCGACGAGACGGTCGGCGTGATCGCCGACGACGCCCAGGTGGAGAGCCTCGCGGGCATCATGGGCGGCGACAGCACGGCCGTCACGCTCGACACGACCAACATCTATCTCGAAGCGGCGTTCTGGTGGCCGGACAGCATCCGCGGCCGCGCGCGCAAGTACAACTTCTCGACCGATGCGGCGCATCGCTTCGAGCGCGGCGTCGACTACGCGACGACCGTCGAGCACGTCGAGCGCATCACGCAGCTGATTCTCGAGATCTGCGGCGGCAAGGCCGGCCCGGTCGACGACCAGGCCGTCAACCTGCCGCAGCGCGCGCGCGTGTTGATGCGCGTGTCGCGCGCGAACCGCATCATCGGCGTGAAGATCGACGCCGATGAGATCGCGAACATCTTCACGCGCCTCGGCCTGCCGTTCGAGCGCGATGAAGACGTGTTCTCGGTCGCGCCGCCGTCGCACCGCTTCGACATCGAGATCGAGGAAGACCTGATCGAGGAAGTGGCGCGCATTTACGGCTTCGAGAAGATTCCGGCGCGTCCGCCGGTCGCGACGAGCGAAATGCGCGCGACCAACGAGACGCAGCGCTCGATCCACACGATTCGTCACGCGCTTGCCGCGCGCGACTACGCGGAAACGGTCAACTTCAGCTTCGTCGACGCGGAGTGGGAGCGCGATTTCGCGGGTAACGACAACCCGATCCGTTTGCTGAATCCGATCGCGAGCCAGTTGTCGGTGATGCGAACGACGCTGTTCGGCAGCCTGATCGCCGTGCTGCGCCACAACCTGAACCGCCGCGCGGACCGCGTGCGCGTGTTCGAGACGGGCCGCGTGTTCCTGGCCGACTCGTCGGTCACGGCGGGCGAACTGGCAGTCGCGGGCTACGCGCAGCCGAAGCGCGTCGGTGCGCTGGCCTACGGCCCGGCGCTCGACGAGCAGTGGGGCGCGGCGACCCGCGCGGTCGATTTCTTCGACGTGAAGGGCGACCTCGAGGCGCTGCTCGCGCCGACGTCCGCCCGTTTCGTGAAGGCCGAGCATCCGGCGCTCCATCCGGGCCGCAGCGCGCGCATCGAAGTCGACGGCCGCGCGGTCGGCTGGATCGGCGAGCTGCACCCGCGCCTGATGCAGAAGTACGAGCTGCCGCACGCGCCGGTGCTGTTCGAGATCGATGCCGACGCGCTGATCGCGCGCGCGCTGCCGGCGCCGACCGACGTGTCGAAATTCCCGCCGGTGCGCCGCGACATCGCGGTCGTGGTCGATCAGGCGGTCGAGGTCCAGGCGCTGTTCGACGAGATGAAGAAGGCGCTGGCCGACGAAGCCTGCCGATTCGTTCAGAAGGTTGTACTCTTCGACGAATTTCGTGCAAAATCAAATACTTCCGGTGGACTTGCCGCGCACGAGAAGAGCCTTGCCTTCCGCGTGACGCTGCAGGACGTGGCCGGCACGCTACAGGACGAGGTCGTCGATCAGGCGATCCAGACGCTTGTCGAGCGGATGGCTCGTGTGGGTGCGCGCCTGCGCGGTTAAGGCGCCCGGGTTGCCCGGGTGCGATGCCGCCCGGGCGGCCGGTTCCCCATCGTGAGTTTTGATTTAACGCGCTGTATGGCAGATATGAACGACATGACCTCGAGTGAATTCGAAGCCCTCCTGACGGCGCAACGCAGCGCCATGAACCGCGACGTTTCGGCGCCGGCGTCCACGGAGACGCCGACCCTGACGAAGGCGGAGCTGGCGGAGCTGCTGTTCGACAGCGTCGGGCTGAACAAGCGTGAAGCGAAGGACATGGTCGAGGCGTTCTTCGAAGTGATCCGCGACGCGCTCGAGAACGGCGAAAGCGTCAAGCTGTCGGGGTTCGGCAACTTCCAGCTGCGCGACAAGCCGCAGCGTCCCGGCCGCAACCCGAAGACGGGCGAGGCGATTCCGATTGCCGCGCGTCGAGTGGTCACGTTCCACGCAAGCCAGAAGCTGAAGGCGCTGGTCGAAAACGGCGCGGAGCCAAGCCCCGCGCGCTGACGTCTCCCGCGCGGCCGCCGCGCACCTTTACCGATGGTTGACTGACGATGACCACGACGGTTGAGAAAGTCGTCTTGCCTCCGATTCCCGCGAAGCGCTACTTCACGATCGGTGAAGTCAGCGAACTGTGCGGCGTGAAGCCGCATGTGCTGCGCTACTGGGAACAGGAATTCACGCAGTTGCGCCCGGTGAAGCGGCGCGGCAACCGGCGGTATTACCAGCATCACGAGGTGCTGCTGATCCGGCGGATCCGCGAATTGCTGTACGAGCAGGGCTTTACGATCAACGGTGCGCGCAACCGGCTCGATTCGCCGGGGGGCGGCGAGCGCGGCCCGGCGCCGGAGTACGAGCCCGACGCGCCGGGCGCGGAAGTGCGCCCGGCGGCGTCGAGCCGGCCGAGTGCGACGGTCGACGTCGCGGCGTTGCGGCAGGCGCTGCTCGACGTCATCGAAGGATTGAAGCGCGGCTGAAGGCCGGTCGCGCATACGACGAAGCCCGGAAGGTGTTCAGCCTTCCGGGCTTTTTTATCGGCGCTTGCGTGGACGATTCGCGACGATTCAGCGCGCGGCGAGCGGATTCTGTCGTCCGATGTCGACGACCAGCGTGCCGTCCGGCAGCATCCGCACCGAGCCTTGCGCGACCTGATTGCGGTAGCCGTACAGGTCGAAACGCATCGGGCCGGCGTCGGCCGAATTCTGGATCAGCGCGCGCACGTTCAGTTCGAGCACGTTGAACATTTTCATGTCGCCGCCTTCCATCCACATGTAGCTGGGCGCGGAGATCGGCGGGCGCTTCGGCGCGGGCGCGTCCGGTACGCGCCGGAACGTGAGGCGCAGGCCGTCGCGCTCGACGGCGGCCGTAGCGAGCTTGCCGTTCAGCACCGGCGGCGGGAACACGGTGTACTGGTCGAGCACGAGCGAGTCGCCGCGCAGCTCCGCACCGCGCCGCCGCAGCGGCGTCAACGACGCGAGCTCGACGCCGAGCGCGCGCAGCAGTTTTGCCTGCGGGATGCCGAGCACCGACACCTCGGTCGGCGAGAACGCCAGATGGCGGTCATCGAGCACCGTGAGCGAGCCCTTCATGTCGGTCGGCAGCCAGACGCCCGGCACGTGGTTCCACAGCTTGATGCCGCCCTGCACGCGCAGGTTCCGGCCGTCGGCGCTCAATTGCAGGTGGTTGAGCGAGCGCGGCGAGTAGTCGAGCAGATAGTCGTTGAAGAGCGCCGACATCGCTTTCCACGATGCCACGACCGTGCCGCCGAGCATGCGGATGTCGTACTGGTTCGGGTCGTCGAGGTCGACGGGCTCGCCGGGGCGCTTTGCGACGAGCTGCACGTCGAGTTCCTCGACGTGAAAGCCGATGTCGCCGGACAGGTTGAAATCGACGTTGCGCAGGTGGATCGTCGGACTGCGGTTCGACACGTGCCGCGCGTCTAACGGCACGTTCGTGCCGCGGAGCATCGCGACCTTCTGCATGCCTGGCTGCGCCGCGTCGCCGGCTACCAGCGCATTGGCTTCCCAATGCTGGCGCACGTCGCGCAGCGTGCTTTGCTGCGCGGCAAGGAAGCTGTCGTTCAGGCGCGCGGCGGGATTGCCGAGCGCGGCGCCGCTTGGCGGGCCCGCATACGACGGCATCCGGATCGCCATCGCGCCGCGCTCGTCGAAATTGAAATAGCCCGCGGAGACCTGCTCGCGGTAGTGGTACAGGTCGAAGACGAAATTCTGGCCGGTCCTGGCGGGCTCGGCCTGGCTGATCAGGATGTCGGCATTCATCGGCATCGAGCGCATGAACTTCACGTCGCCGCCGCGAATGTACATTGCCTGCTGCGGCGCGTTCGCCGGCATCGCGAAACCCGCGCGCGTGCCGTCGTCGAGCGTCAGGTCGAGCCCGGCGGGCGTCACGCGCAGCGCCGTGATCGCGATCTTCAGGCGCGGCGGCGGCATCAGCCTGTCGACCGACATCACGAGGTCATCGCCGGAAAGCCGCGCGATCGGCGTGTCGACCTTGAGCAGATCGGCCATCTTCACGTTGGCGGCGCGCATCACCGGCTGCGCGTCGAGGCCAGAAACGCGCACGCCGGTCGGATGGAACACGAGCTGGCTGCCGTCGCGGACCGCGAGCGTGCCGGTCAGCGAGAACGGCACCCAGCCGTCGCGCTGCATCTCGCCCTGCAGATGGATCACGCCGTCGCCGGTCGAGACGACCAGCTTGCGCAGCGGCGCGTCGCGATAGCCGAAGATGTAGGTATTGAAGAGCGCCGTCAGTTTTGCGCTGTCGAGCGTGACGGCGCCCTGATGCACGTCGATCTCGAAACTCGTCGGGTCGTCGAACACGATCGGCGCGCCGGCTTGCGTCGGCACGAGCGTCGCCGACAACTGGTGAATGAAGAAGCCGAGATTGTTGACGATGCGGAAGTCGACGTCGCGCAGGAACGTCATCGCGCCGTTCTGGCCGGAGTCTCGCAACGTGAACGGGCGCGGCTGCGCGAGCCGGATCGATGCGAGCGACGGCACCGTGCGCGCGATCTGCTGTTCGCGGGCGAGGCGGTCGGCCTTCGCGCGCTCGATCGTCGTCGATGGGGCGCTCGCGTCGCCGTCGCGCTGCGCGGCCTGCTCCGCGCAGCCCGCGCCGAGCAGGGCGAGCGCGAGTGCGCCGCAGCCCAGCGCGCGCGAGGTCCGGCGTGATGCGGCGCCGGCAACGCGCTGCGCACCGGAAATCAATCGGGGTGTTGCCAAAGGCGAGCGATGGCCGCGCCGGACCGCATTCCGCATCGTCTGTCTCCGTATCTTGTCGTGATCGTCCGCCGCATGCACGCGCTGGGCGCGGCATCCTGCGTCGATGCAGGGCAGTGTGGCATAGCTCGCTAGAGCGGCGTCACCAAACAGCGGGGGCGGGGGCGAACGTGGCGGAGAGGTGATGCGGCAAAGGATGCGGGGTGGTGTGCCGGCAGGATCAAACGACCGTATGAACGCCGTTTGCGAGTCATCCGATTGCGGGCGAATGGGCGCGTGCAAGATTCGTATTCAGAAAATGCATGCGACCCGTTCTAAACCGGGAAAGTGTCTGTTATACTTTCCCTCTTTCGGGGCGTAGCGCAGCCTGGTAGCGTACCTGCATGGGGTGCAGGTGGTCGGAGGTTCAAATCCTCTCGCCCCGACCAGGAATCAAGGCCTGGAAAGCTTGTCAGTAAAGGGTTCCCTTATCTGGCATAGCTTTCCGGGCCTTTCCTTTTTCCGGGTGTGTCAGTTTGGTGTGTCAATTCCGCCGTGCAACAATGCGGAGATGACTGACTTGGCAACTCTTCCCACTGGCGTCTATTTGCGCCCCGGCTCGTCCGTGTTCCACCTCCGGATCGGCGTGCCCAAAGACCTGCAACAACACTTCCGCAATCCAAACACCGGCAAGCCGAAGGTCGATGCGTTCCGGGCGAGTCTCCGGACAAGCAATCGAGCCGAGGCCGGCACGAGGGCGCACGAGATCATCGCGGAATCCCCCCATGCATGCCTCATGCATCGCCTGGAGCGAATGACACAATCCTGCGTGACGGGGAACGCCCCAAGGCGACGGAGCTTGCACGTCGGCAATAGTGCTCGAATTAGGTGCGCGAGAAATCGTAGAGATGCGACGCCGAAATGATCGACCAGCTCGAACCATTGCGATCGGAGCGTTGATTGACGCAATTGGGTAACTCGACCGTCAGGAGCGTGTATGAGCCGCGAAGACGCCAAAGCTGCACGCGCGCGATCGGGTAAAGTATCGGCTTCGTAGGGGTATGTACTGAGAGAGCAGTGCCGCCCCGTTCGACAATCAGAGATAACAAATCCATGAGCGAAAACCGATATACCTACGGGACTCATCAGAGTCTCACGCCCGCTGACCTGTTCGTGTTCGTGGCGTTATGAAATCCAGAAGCAGCTTGGGTTCGATGATCTTGCCAGTGCAGCAGCCATATTGCTTGGTCAGAACGACGTACCGGTTGCCGGAAAGCTCGGCGGTGCCGTGGCGGGAACATCGGTTGTATCCATTGCGGCCCGCAAAATGCTGCCGTTCACTCTCAGGATGCGCCTTCCAACCATCACGAAAGCAGGGGTGGGCGGTCTACGGATCGCAATGACTCGGAGCCTCGGGGCGTTCGTCGGCCGGGCGATTCCCGTAGTCGGCGTAGTGTTGCTGTCGAAGGATGCAATCCTCATCATGCGGAACACCGTGGTGTCTTATAACCGGATCGTGAAACCAGAGGATCGGGTGCTGTAATGGCAGATGCGACTTGGGATCAACTGGAAGCATTCGCCCGCGAAGAACTGGGCAAGCCGATCTTTGGTGGTCCGCTGAAATTGACGCCGGATAGCCGGATCGAGGAAGACCTCCGCTTGACCGGCCTCGATGTCGTCGAGTTCATCGACAAATGGGCCGAGACGTTCGGCGTTGAGGCCCGGGGCTTTCCATACAACCGATACATTGGCCCCGAGAGTCTCGACGTAATCAAGTCCGTTCTTGGGTTGTTCTCAAAGAAGCATCGAGACCCGGAACTCGTTCCGCTGACTCTTGGGATGCTCGCCGAAGCGATGCGCCGTGGTCGTTGGAACACGGCCGAGATTGAGGCGTGGGCTGGCGAGAAGAATTAGTCGTGTTGGCAAGACCATAGCGTCGCGCCGCCGCCTTCGGGCGGCTTTGCATTATCTGGGCCGGGGATAATCTCGATGCCGCAAGGTTCAGTCAATGGGGCCGACAGATGGGCTTTGCTAACGCGGAGCCCGTGGTCATTGAGCCTATCCGATCTTTTGTGTGTGAGGCATAAACTGATGGCCAAGGAGCCACTTTATGCCACGCAAACGCAAGGAAGAAGTGACGATTGAACCGGGCAAGGGCTTGAACCTTGACCCGGAACTGATCAAGCAACTGGTGCCCGGGACGCTGGACCGGGCGACGATCAACGAGCAGCTTGCCGCGCTCAAGAAGGCGATCTTCGAACGCGCACTGGGCGGTGAGTTGACCCACCACCTGGGCTACGAGAAGGGCGAAGTCAAGCCGGCTGGCAGCACGAATCACCGCAACGGCACGAGCCGCAAGCGCGTTGCAACTGACGACGACCTGCTCGACGTCGAGATTCCGCGCGACCGCGAAGGCACCTTCGATCCGGTATTGATTGCCAGGGGCGAGCGGCGCTTCACCGGGTTCGACGACAAGATCATCGCGATGTACGCGCGCGGCATGAGCGTGCGGGAGATTCAGGGCTTCCTGCTGGAGATGTACGGCATCGAGGTATCGCCGGACTTCATCAGCACGGTGACCGACGCGGTGATCGACGAAGTGCGTGAATGGCAGCAGCGCCCGCTCGAGCCGATGTATCCGGTCGTGTTCTTCGACGCCTTGCGCGTGAAGATCCGCGACGAAGGCGTGGTCCGCAACAAGGCGATCTACCTGGCGCTGGGCGTGCGCCGCGATGGCACACGCGACGTACTCGGTCTCTGGATCGAGCAGACCGAAGGCGCCAAGTTCTGGCTGCGGGTCGTCAACGACCTAAAACTGCGCGGCGTGCAGGACATTCTGATTGCCGTGGTCGACGGCCTGAAGGGCTTCCCGGAAGCGATCAATTCCGTGTTCCCTGAAACGACGGTTCAGACCTGCATCGTGCATCTGATCCGGAACTCGCTGGACTTCGTGAGCTGGAAAGATCGCAAGGCGGCCGCCGCCGCGCTCAAGGAGGTCTACCGGGCGCCGACGGCCGAGGCAGCCGCCGTGGCGCTGGATGCCTTCGACGCCGGCCCGTGGGGCACGAAATACCCGCCGATCGCCGCGCTCTGGCGCCGGGCCTGGGAACAGGTCATCCCCTTTTACGCGTTCGCGCCGGACATCCGGAAGATTATCTATACGACCAACGCGATCGAGTCATTGCACATGCAGCTTCGGAAGATCATCAAGGCACGCGGTCACTTCCCGTCAGACGAGGCCGCGCTTAAGCTGATCTGGCTGGCGCTGCGCAACGTCGTTGCCAAGTGGACTGGCTCCCGGCACGATTGGAAAAGCGCGATGACGCAGTTTGCGTTGCTTTACCCGGAACGGTTCAGCATCGGAATCTGAGTCTTAACCCGCCTCACACACGAAATTCCGGACACCTCCTGGTCATTCCAAAGTGGCTATCCGTCCGCGGTCGATTCTCTCCGTCGTTGCCTGGAAATGCCATGCGGCAACGGCTTGGTCCCGGCACTCCAAGTGGATCGTCCAGGCCGCATTCCCGCTTGTGCCGAGTTCAATGCGCTTGCCAGATGGCGCAGATTTTTCATTCCGGAACCTCAAGTTTTTCTCTGTCCAGCCGATACGTGCTGAAGGGGCGTCGACGATTCGTCCCTCTGAGGCCGGCCTGCCGAACCTGCAACCGCCACGAACCCGCGCGATGAGACCAGGCGCCGAGATGGCGGCGGGGACGCCGGTCTGACCCATATCAAGTCCGAGTTCCCGTACTTCCGTTGATCGATTCTTCACGCTCTATGCACATCGCTTAATTCAAGTTTTCTTTGCAATCCGAGTCCCGCTGGCTTTGCCTGGCGCGTCTGAATGCCTCCGGTAACGACCCGGAGCACTTTGTTGCCCCCCAGATTGATGAATCAAATCGCCACAACAAGAACAAGCATTGTCCAGTCCGCGCACGGGGATCCACAGATCGCTGCGGCAGCAAGAACGAGCCATCGCGCCTACCGCCCCGACATCGACGGCCTGCGGGCAGTCGCCGTTATGGCTGTCGTGGCCTTTCACGCCTTTCCGGACGTGATACGGGGTGGATTTGCCGGTGTGGACATATTCTTCGTCATTTCCGGCTTTCTGATCTCGCGTATCGTCATGGACGGCGTCCGGGCGGGTCATTTCAGCTTCGTCGACTTCTATATCCACCGAATCCGCAGAATCGTTCCGGCGTTACTGATCGTTCTCGTCTCGTGTTATGCGGCCGGCTGGCATCTGCTGGGCGAAGGTGACTTTGCTCTTCTCGGCAAGCACCTCGCGGGCGCGGCCGCGTTTGTGTCGAACATCGTCCTGTGGAAGGAGAGCGGGTACTTTGACCCGGACGGCTCGACGAAACCGCTACTGCATCTGTGGTCACTGGGAGTCGAAGAGCAGTTCTACATCGTTTGGCCGGTCGTCATTCTCGCGGCGGTCGCATTCCGGCGGCGGCTCTTGCTCGCCATCGGCGCCATCGCGATTGGCTCGTTTGCCTGGAATACCTGGCTCATTTCGATTGGCAGTGCGGGCGCGTACTACTCGCCGCTGTCGCGCTTCTGGGAATTGCTTGCCGGCGCCCTCGGCGCATATCTGATGCGCGAACACGCAGCCCCCATGCAACGCTGGCGGGATCGTTTCGGCGGCGCTGCGTCGCTGGCCGGCTTCGTCCTGATCGCGGGAGCGATTCTTCTGTTGCAGAAGGACCTTCCGTTTCCGGGGTGGCGGGCAATCCCGCCCGTTCTCGGCGCCCTGTGCATCATCCTCGCCGGGCCCGACAGCCCGTTCAACCGTCATGTCCTGTCGAACAGGGGCCTCGTGTGGATCGGCCTGATCAGCTTTCCGCTGTATCTGTGGCACTGGCCGATACTCACGTTCTGGAACCTGGTGATGACCGAAAAGGCGTCGGCGCTCGAAACCGCGGGCATGGTCGCACTCGCCGTCTTCCTGGCCTATCTGGTCTACGAGTTTGTAGAACGTCCGATCCGTCGGCGCGGCGGTCGAAAGGTGGCTGTCGTGCTGGTCATCCTGCTGATCGGTATCGGATATGCGGGCTACAACGCTTTCGTCAGGGGTGGGCTTCCGTTCCGTACCGTCGTCAAGCAGGAGCTTCGTCAAGACACCCGTGCGTATCTTGGTGAACCCGCGACGGCCATCAACTGCTCCGTAATCGATGACGGCTTCGTTCCACCCAAGTCGTGCCAGGATGCTGCCGGAAGCGCAGCCGCGCCGCTCGTCTTTCTTTGGGGCGATTCGCACACGGCGAACGTTTCTTATGGGCTCACTTCGGACAAGCTCAAGGAGCTCGGCATTCGCCTTGCCGTTGCAATGAAGGGCGGCTGCCCGCCTGTCATCGGCTATCACCCGACCCAATCGCCAAGGTGCGAGGATTTCTATGTGCGCAGCCTGGAGAAACTCCGGGCGCTCAAGCCGGATGTCGTCATGCTGACCGGGTCGTGGTCGCTCTATTACGAGAAGAAGGGGTATAACGAGCTTGACTCGGCGGCGTTGGTCGACACGATCCGGGCCATCCGGCAGATGGGGGTCAGGAAAATCATTGTCGTCGGCTGCTTCCCGGTCTTCGAGATCAGTCTGCCCAAACTGGGTGGAAGGCTGTTCATCCCGAATGAACGGGATCGCACATTCGAGCGGTTCGACACGACGCTCTACGGAATCGATGCGCGTGTGAAGGAGGTTGCCGCGAAGGCTGGAGCGGACTTCATCTCCCCGCTGGACAATCTGTGCGACAAGAACGGGTGCGTGATTTCCGCCTCCAGCACGAAATACATCCCGGTCGCCTATGACGTCTCGCACATGACATATCCCGGATCCGGGTATTTCGTTGACAGGGCGATCGGCAAATCGACGTTCTCGCTATCCTTGCGTGATGCTCCTTAGTGCCATCCCCGGCATGACGGTACCCCGGAATTCATGGCTGCCACGGTGCGCCATCGGAACGTGCCGGACGATGAAGGGCGGTAATTTACCGACAAACAACGAGTCCTATTTTGTCGCCGGAGCACGCTGGTCTACTCCGTACAAGCATTCTCCTGGATGGGGCGCTGGTGGCAGGAAGTTCGAATCCTCGCGCCCCGACCAGGCTGGCACCCGCATCAGTCAAGGCTGTCGAGGGTTTCTCTCTGGTGCGGACGGCTTGCGTCGCACGCCGGCCAATCCCCGGCCGGCACAGCGCATGCCCGCTTTTTGCACAGCCCGCCTTCGCACCGGTAAAATACAAGGTTGATCCACGGAAAGCGCCGTGATTTAGCGGAAGAGGATTCCCAGAACATGACTGATCTTCGTCTTACCAAGCGGTTCGCTGCAGTGCTCGCCACCGGCGCGCTCGTTGCCGGTTGTAGTTCGCCGTCGCCCACGAAAGTGGACTACAAGAGCGACTCGAAATCGAAGGAGGTTTCGCTCGCAGTGCCGCCCAACATGCTCGAGGAGACGGCCGATCAGCGCTCGTTGCCGCCGCAGGGCGGTGCAACCTCCCTGTCGGCGCTCCAGCAGGTCCAGCAGGCCGCGCCGTCCACCGATGCCGTCGTGCCACCCGTGACCGGCATGCATATCCAGCGTGACGGTACCGAGAGCTGGCTCGTCATCGACGGCAAGAAGCCGGCCGACATCTGGCCGCAGGTCCGCCGCTTCTGGCAGGAACAGGGCTTCCTGCTTGTCGTCGACCAGCGCGACAAGGGCGTGATGGAAACCGACTGGAACGAAACTCATCCGCAGATCAACGACGGCCTGATCCGCAGCGTGATCTCGAAGGCGATGGGCAATTCGTACGTGACGGCCGAGCGCAACAAGTACCGCACGCGTCTCGACGTGGCGCCGAACGGCGGCACCTACGTGTTCGTCAGCCAGAAGGGGATGCGCGAGGCGCTGACCGGCCCGAACAACGATTCGAGCAAGTGGGAGCCGAAGCCGAACGATCCGGCGCTCGAGACGGAGTACCTGAAGCGGCTGATGGCCGTCCTCGCGCAGAACGACCTGCGTGCGAAGAACGGCGAGCCGCCGATCGCCAATATCAGTGACACCCCGCCCGCGAAGGACAAGAAGGGCGCGGCGGACGCGTCGTCGAAGGCGGCGGCAGCGGCCATTGCGACGCAAAACGTCGCGCGTTCGTCGTCGCAGGGGACTGCCGATGCGAGCGATGCGGTGCCGTCCGAAGTCACGCTCGGCGAGCCGTACGATCGCTCGTGGCTGCGCGTCGGCCTCGCGCTCGATCGCGCCAACTTCACGGTCGACGATCGCGATCGCGAGAAGGGGCTGTATTTCGTGCGATACGTCGATCCGAAGGATCTGAGCGCCGCCGAGCAGGGCTTCTGGAGCCAGTTGTTCCACGGCAAGAAGGAAAAGCAGGCGAAGCAGTACCGGGTCAACGTGAAGGCGCTCACGCCGGATCAGACGCGCGTCGCGGTCATTGACGAGTCGGGCGCGATTGATTCGTCGCAGCCGGCCCGTCAGATCATGGGGTTGCTGGTGAACCAACTGCGCTGATCGCAACACCCGCTCTGCTGCATTCGAGAAAGCCCGCCATTTGGCGGGCTTTTTTCGTTCTGGCGCTCGCTGCGCGCGTGGTTGTTTGTGTGTCGTTTCCGGATCGGTCCCCCCGACGTGACGTTACGTAACATCCGGGTGTTACGGGCGACAAGGCGCATGTCACGCCGCGTCGCTTCGAAAATTCACCTTTAAAATCAACGAGATGATGGTTGATATGTATCTGGCATGAAATCTGCTGCTTATAGGCAGATCGTCAGGGCAGGGAGGATGGCGCCAGATGCCGGACACGCGTCGCGAGCGCGTGAAAAACGGTATCGACGCTTCAAATGCCGGCGCAGCCCGCGCCGGCGCAATCGATGATGATCCGCGCGCGTGCGCGGATCTCGATGGCCCCGTCGCCTATCCTCGTAGGGCGACGGTTTCGCCCGCGCTTCCTGTGAAGCGCGGGCAATTTTTTTGGGGCGTCGGTCATGCGTCGGGGCGCCGATACGGTCGCCGCGGGATTCGCGTATGCTCGGTCTCTTTCGAGACCGAGGAGGCAGGAATGACGGAAATCGCAGTCGTCGCGCTGATCGTGGCGAAACCGGGGGCGGAGGAAAAGCTGCGTGCCGTGCTCGAGGGGATTGTCGAGCCGACCCGCAACGAGCCGGGCGCGCTGCAATACGACCTGCACCGCGATCTGAAGGAGCCTGCCCGGTTCGTGTTCGTCGAGCGCTGGGCGAGCGAGGCAGCGCTGGCTGCGCATGCGGGTTCCGCGCATATTCTCGCCTACCGCGAGGCGGCCGCGGACTGGATAGCGAGCTCGGAGATCCGCGTGCTGTCGAAGCTCGTCTGAGGGGCGGGCAGTCAGGCGACCGAGCCGCCCGCCGGCAGGCGTCAGTGCGACGCGTTGGGTACGTCGAGGATCAGGATGATCGTCCAGTCCGCGTCGCCGTCGTGATGGTACTGGCGTTCGGCGACGATGAACGGCTGCTGCTTGCCTTGCGGGCCGAGAAAGAGCACGTCGCCTTCCATCGGCAGGCACTCGATCGGCGGGAGCGCGAGAAAGGCGTCTTCCGAGCCGCGCGGCATCAGTTGCTTGATCTGGCGAGTGGCGGCTTCCGTCCACTCGATGTCGAGTTGAATGTTGCTCATGCTGTCCTCCGCACCAAGGTGCGTACGGGGTGGAAAAGTTCGGTGCGCGACTGTAGCACAGCGTACCGGCGCCGCAACCAAAAAAGCCGAACCCGGTTGCCCGGATTCGGCTTTTTTGCTTATGCGGTGCCGCAGAAGTTACTGGCTGGCGGCGTCGGCCGGAGCAGCCTTCTTGGCGGCCTTCTTTGCCGCCTTGTGGTGAGCTGCCTTCTTGCCGTGGTGTTCTTCGTGCATTGCCGGCTCGGCTGCCTGGGCAGCTTGCTGCTGCTGCAGGGCCTGCGCGCGCTGCTCGATCTCGGCGATCTTGGCCGGATCGGTGATGGTCTTGATTTCCGTGCTCTCTTGCGCATACGCTGCGCCAGCCAGCGCCGACATCGCAACCAGGATAGCCAGGGACGTCTTCTTCATTGCTTTACCTCCGCTAAGTGGTGATGAACCCGAGTGTTGCCGTTCAGTCTGGCGACCGCAATCGAGTGCGTGTCGAGTGTAACAAAAGTGACGGATCAATGCATTGGAACGGCGGCGCGGCGCAAGGCCGCGTTGAAGTCGCGCAACACTTGCCGCGTATCGTCACGCGCGTGCCATGCGGCGCTGTGTTGCCGGGGCATGTCTGAAGGTGTCCTCAGAACCACCCGAGCCGGCTGTACACGTGAAATTGCGCGATGCCGATCAATTCGTGCAACGCATGCTCGGCATTGATCAGATTCTGCCGGCGCGGCAGCCAGCCAGTTCGCGCGTCGCGGCGATTGGCGTAGACCGGCTGGGCATCGATGCCAAAGTGCCGGAAATCGAGCAGCGCACGCCGCATCTGATACGACGACGTGACGAGGATCGTCGCATCAATATGCCGTGAGCGTAGTATAGGCGTCGTGAACTTCGCATTTTCGTAGGTCGTGCGGCTGTTTGCTTCGAGCATGAGGTCGCGCGGGTCGACGCCTTGGGCGACGAGATACGGCGCATAGGTCGCGGCTTCGGTCGCACCGTGCCGCTCGGGATCGCCGCCGGACACGATGACCGTGCAACGTTTGGCGCGCTGTCGGCAATCGCGGTAAAGCGCGGCGGTCTTGCGAATGCGGGGGAAGCCGTCCGTGCCCGGCTCGAGTCGTCCGTCGATGCGCCGCGTTCCCGTGCCGAGCAGGATCAGCACGGTTTGCCCGTGCATGTCCGGGTGTTCGACCGGCGTCACGCCCGCCTGCGACCATGCGATCAGCGGCGCCGCGAGCCAGCCCGTCGCAAGCAGCCAGAACAGCGCGAAGGCGACGGCCGCGATCGTGCGTCGCCATTTGCGGCACAGCATGAAAGCGACGAAGAGAAGTACAAATGAATCGAACAGAATCAATTTGATTGGGGTATGGTGTCTTTTTATGGATGGCTGATGATCTGGCCCCGACTCGACGCCGAGCGTCCAGCCTCCTGAACCGGTGGCGGCGCCGGCGGGCGGAGACCCCGCCCGGCGCGCTGCCTGGCATTGTCGCTGCACTTTAAGAAAGAATCGAGATGGCCACGTATTCCAACGAAGCGGTGCTCGACGCGCTGAGGCGGGTGCAGTATCGCCAGGTGCCGTGGGCGCGTCGTCCGGGCGTGTTCGAGTATCTGCGGTCGCTTGGGCTGATGGACACGGTCAGGCAGAAGACCGTTGCGCCTGCACCGGGCTTTCACGCGCCGGTCGACATCGCCGTGCTGACCGACAGCGGCCGCGCCGAATTCGCGCGCCTCGAACGCGACGAGAAATTGCCCGCCTGGACCGATCGCAGGATCGAGGATTACGCGCTGAGCGAAGCGAGCGCCGTCGCGATCCTCGAAAGCCGGCTGTAGCGCACAGGTCCGCCGGCAACTCGGCGAAAAAAAAGCCCGTATCGCGAGGATACGGGCATACCGGATACTTTTTGCTGCTGCCACGTTGTGCTCATGGCAACGATGTTGACTCGCCACGCATCGCGCAGTTCCCGGGCGCACACAAATTCTCTGATGAAGGCGGCGGGGCGCCGGGTTACGGATGGCGGCGCGAATCCTGCGGCGGCATGCCGACACGTGCGCGCGCATTGCTGGCGATGTCGCCGCGCAGGTCGCCGCGCGGTACCGTCTGATTGGACTGTTCGGCGCCGGGCGGCGCATGCAGATTGCCCTTGTGTTCCTGCTGACGGTGCGGCTGCCTGGCGTGGTCGTCCGCGCGCGCCGGCAATGCAAGCGCCAGTGAAACGACAATGCCGCATGCCGCGAGCAGTGACATTGGTTTCATGGCGGACTCCCTTCAAGCCGTCGATGCGGCTCGCTGATATGACGCTAAGGTAAGCGTGGGAGTGCAGGCTTGCTGTAAATATTGGTAAATAGTTGTATCGCCGCGCGACAATGGGACCGCGGCGACGCGGCCGCGCTTCGCGCGGCCGTTGCCGAAAGAGACCGGGCGGCCGCAGCCGCCCGGTTCGGTGTCCTGTCCTTTACGCCATCTTGACCGGCGCGCGCCAGGATTCCGGATTGGTCCAGAAGGCGCCGCGCAGGCGGTCGCGGCTCGGTGGCGCGGGCGGCTTGGCCGCGCTCGCGCCGATGCGGCCACGCAGCGAGATCTGCCGGCCGCTCGTGCCGAGTCGCTTGACGATTTCGGCGAGCGTGCCGTCGGCTTGCCACTCGTCGAAGCGGCGGCGGCAGGTCGGCGGCGACGGATAGCGCCCCGGCAGCTTCGACCAGCCTTCGCCGGTCGACAGCACCCACAGCACGGCATTTACCACCGAACGGGCTTCCACGCGGGGACGACCGCGGCGCTCACTCCGTGCGGGTTCCGAACAAAACAGACCCTCGACCAGCGCCCACTCGTTATCTCTCAAATCGTCGAACAGCATCATGTCCTCACCTCAGCGAAGCAAACTCCGGTGCGCTGCCCTGCGCCGCGCACTCTTCAAGCACTCGATCACCGAGTGCCGGGTGGGGGCGTCCAGTCCGCCGGCGATGAATTTCAGGCATTCCATCGGACGAAACCGCGCCCTGTGCGTCAGGTAAAAGCACGAAGCGTGCCACGTGGGAGGCATATCCCTCGAAAGCCGCTTGGCAGCGAGCTGACGGCTACGTCAGCTAGGGGCGTATAAGACGCCAAAATAACCCGCCAGCAAATCGGGACAATCACCAATCTTGTGCAATTCGCCCGCACCGCGTGCGTTTGCACGGATATTGCACCGCAGCGAAACATGTGCGACAGGTGCCGGATTCGCGCACTAGCGCACTAGAATCGCGCATCGATGCCAGAGATTGATGAGGTCAGGACATGAACATCACGCTGCGCCAGCTTCGCGTATTCATCGAGGTCGCGCGGCTCAAGAGCTTCAGCCGCGCCGGCGACGAGATCGGGCTCACGCAGTCCGCGGTGAGCCGCTGCGTGCGGGAACTGGAGGCGGAGCTGGGGCTGAAGCTGATCGATCGCACCACGCGCGACGTGCAGTTGACCGACGTCGGCGGGAACCTGGTCGCGAGCGTGTCGCGTCTGATCGGCGATCTCGACGACACGCTGCGCGAGATTCGCGAAATCGGCGAGCAGCGCCGCGGGCGCGTGATCGTCGCCGCCAGCCCGACGATCGCGTGCCGGCTGATGCCGCGCGTCGTGGCGGCCTGCGAGCGGCAGTTTCCGTTCGTCACGCTCGGCCTGCGCGACGACGTGCAGAGCGACGTGCTGCGCAAGGTGAAGTCGGGCGAGGTGGATTTCGGCGTCGTGATCGGGCCGCTCAGCGTCGCCGATCTCGTGAGCGAGCCGCTGATGACCGATTCGTTCTGCCTCGTGGCGCGCGCCGACCATCCGCTCGCGTCGCGCGCGGAGGTGCCGTGGTCGGCGCTGAACGGCGAGCGCCTCGTGCTGCTCGACCACGCGTCGGGCAGCCGGCCCCTGATCGACGCGGCGCTGGCCGCGCATCGGGTGAACGCGACGGTCATGCAGGAGCTCGGGCATTCGGCGACGGTGTTCGGGCTCGTCGAAGCCGGCGTCGGCGTGAGCGTGCAGCCGTGGCTGTCGCTGCCGCTGCCGGCCGGCTCGACGCTCGTCGCACGCCCGCTCACGCCGCGCACGGAGCGCACCGTCGAACTGGTGCGCCGCCGCGACCGCTCGCTGTCTCCCGCCGCGCAGGCGATCTGGGAGCTCGTGCACCAGATGCCCGCCCGGGCCGAGGATCTCGACTGACGGCGTCGCCGCCGGCCCGCGCGCGCCCGCCGTTGGCCCCGTTACACTGCGTATCATGTTCCTTTGCGGTGAGATCCGATGACGAATTCCTCTGGCTGCCGTCCGGCGACGGGCGAGCCGGCGGCGCGCGATGCGGTGCGGGACCTGCGGCCGTCGCTGATCCGGGAAGTGGCGAATGCCGGCTTCGGCGTGCCCGACGTGCTGCCGTTCTGGTTCGGCGAATCCGATCGCGTCACGCCGGGCTTCATCCGCGACGCGGCCGCCGCCGCGCTGCGGGACGGCGCGACGTTCTACACGCACAACCTTGGCATCGCGGCGCTGCGCGAGGCAATCGCAGCCTACGTGGGGGCGCGCCACGGCGCGACGCCGGCGGACACGGTCGCCGTGACGAGCTCGGGCGTCAGTGCGCTGATGCTTGCCGCGCAGCTGCTCGTCGGTCCGGGCGACCGCGTCGTCGCGGTGACGCCGCTGTGGCCGAATCTCGTCGAGATCCCGAAGATCCTCGGTGCGCGGGTCGAGTCCGTGCCGCTGCGTTTTGGCGCGACGGGCTGGCGGCTCGATGTCGGCCGGTTGCTCGCGGCGCTGACGCCCGACACGCGCATGCTGTTGCTCAATTCGCCGAACAACCCGACCGGCTGGACCTTGTCGCGCGACGATCAGCGCGCGGTGCTCGCGCATTGCCGCCGTCACGGGATCTGGGTGGTCGCCGACGAGGTGTACGAGCGGCTTGCGTTCGACGACGCTGGCGCGCCGTCGTTTCTGGACATCGCGTCGCGCGACGAGCGGCTCGTCGTCGTGAACTCGTTCTCGAAGGCGTGGGCGATGACCGGCTGGCGGCTCGGCTGGCTGGTTGCGCCGGCGTCGGTCATGGGCGAGCTCGCGAAGCTCGTCGAATACAACACGTCGTGCGCAGCGGGCTTCGTGCAGGCCGCGGGCGAAGTGGCGCTGCGCGACGGCGAGCCGTTCGTCCGGTCGTTCGTCTCGGCGCTGCGCGAGGCGCGCGATCATCTGATCGCCGCGCTGCGCACGCTGCCGGGCGTCGACGTGCCGCCGCCGCCCGGTGCGATGTACCTGTTCCTGCGCTTGCCCGGATCGGAGGACAGTCTTGCATTCTGCAAGACATTGGTGCGCGAGGCGGGGCTCGGCCTTGCGCCGGGATGCGCGTTCGGCCCCGAGGGAGAGGGGTTTGTGCGGTGGTGCTACGCGTGCGACCCGGCGCGGCTGGACGCGGGCGTCGAGCGCCTGCGGCGGTTTTTGGCGACCGGGGCGGCGTCGCGTTGAAACGGGGCTGGACCGTTCCGGCAGGGCGAGAGCGGGCAGGCCCGACTCATCTTTACGCACTCGGCAATTTTGCGTAAGATGGCGCTCAGTCACGCGGTTCCCTCGTTGAATCGTGCTGTTCCGTCCGGTTCGGGCCTGGCTTGAAGTTGTTTCGCCGCCCCCGGTTCGTGCTCCCATCAATATGACCGATCAGAATCGGGCGAGCGCGTCTTCCGTTCCTTTCGTCTGTTTGTTGATCCGGTTCGTTTGACCACAGGGTCTGGCCTAGCTGCATGAATACCCAAGAGGCGAAGATCGTCCTCGAGACTGCTTTGATCTGCGCGCAGGAGCCGCTGAAGCTCGGCGATCTGCGCAAGCTATTTGCCGACAGCGTGTCGGCTGACACGGTCCGCACGTTGCTCGAAGATCTGAAACAGGAATGGTCCGGTCGTGGCGTCGAGCTGGTGGCGCTGGCGAGCGGCTGGCGCTTTCAGAGCAAGCCGGCGATGCGCAGCTTTCTCGACCGCCTGCATCCGGAGAAGCCGCCGAAGTATTCGCGCGCGGTGCTCGAGACGCTGGCGATCATTGCGTACCGGCAGCCGGTCACGCGCGGCGACATCGAGGAAATCCGCGGCGTCACGGTCAACACGCAGGTGGTCAAGCAGCTCGAGGATCGTGGCTGGATCGAGGTGATCGGGCATCGCGATGTGCCGGGGCGTCCGGCGCTGTATGCGACGACCAAGCAGTTCCTCGACGATCTCGGCCTGAAGGCGCTGGACGACCTGCCCGCGCTCGAGGAGCCGGCGGCGAACATCGAGGCCGCGCTGCTCGCGCAGCATGCGATGGATTTCGAAGACGGCGCGCCGGCCGCGGACGATGCGGCAGCCTCGGACGACGCGGCGGCGGATGCGTCCGGATCGGCGCAAGCGCTCGCGCAGCCTGCCGACGTCGAAGCCGGCGGCGCCTCGGCGCACGAATCGCCGGGCCGCGATACGCTCGCGGTTGAGGGTGCGGGAACAGAAGAAGCCGGCGTCGAAGCAGCGCCGGCCGGCGTGCGGCCCATGCCGCTGCACGCGGAGTTGAACGAGGAAGATCGCAAGCCGGCCGCCGAAGCGGCAGCCGGCGACGGAGCGGAAGCGGTCGACGACATGTCCGGCATGGCCGGTCATGCCGGCGCACCCCGTTCCCGTCCTGCGGACGACGAGATGACGGACGACACGTCCGACAGTCTCGCGGATGCCGTACGCAGCGCCAGCGCGCCCATCGGGGCGGACGAGCTGCCGGACGACGAAGCAGAACCTGAACAGCGTCGCGCCTGATCGCGGCCGATTCCATGCCGCGCCCCCGCCGGGCGCGAGACCTGACATTTTGAGGTTGTTTTGACTGATATCCACGATATTGAATCGTCCGCGCCTGCCGTGCAGGCAGCGCGCGCCGACGATGCGCCCGAGCAGGGCGGCTCGGCCGAGGGTGGCGACGAACGTCCCCGCCGCGGCCTGCGACGCGGCCCGCGCAGCCTGATCGCGCGCCGTCGCGCGGCTGCGAAGTCGAAGGGCGCCGAAGGTGCGCCGCAGGGCGAGGAAGGTGCGGAAGCGCCTGCCGCGGCAGCGGAAGCGCAGCCGCCGGCGCGGGCGCCGCGCAAGGAAGGGGCGGCGAAGGGCGGGCGCAAGCCGGCGGCCAAGCGCGAAGGCGCGGCGCGCCAGGGCGGCCAGGGCAAGCGCGGTGGCGCGGCCGGTGCCGCCGGCACGACCGGCGCGACCGGCACGACCGGTGAAGCGGCCCAGGACGACCTGTTCGCGTACGTGACGTCGCCTGCGTTCGACGCGGACAATTCCGCGGCGGGCAGCGGCGTGCGAGCGCCGATGCTGCGGCGCGGCCGCGGCCAGACGGCCAGCAAGCGCGTGCTGTCGCCGGACGACGACGCGCCGAAGCTCCACAAGGTGCTGGCGGAAGCCGGCATGGGCTCGCGCCGCGAAATGGAAGAGCTGATCGTCGCCGGCCGCGTGTCGGTGAACGGTGAACCGGCGCACATCGGCCAGCGCATCATGCCGACCGACCAGGTCCGGATCAACGGCAAGCCGGTCAAGCGCAAGCTGCCGAACAAGCCGCCGCGCGTGCTGCTGTATCACAAGCCGACGGGCGAGATCGTCAGCCATGCGGATCCGGAAGGCCGGCCGTCGGTGTTCGACCGCCTGCCGCCGATGAAGACGGCCAAATGGCTTGCGGTTGGCCGGCTCGACTTCAACACCGAAGGGCTGCTGATGCTGACGACGTCGGGCGACCTGGCGAACCGCTTCATGCATCCGCGCTACAGCGTCGAGCGCGAGTACGCGGTGCGGGTGGTCGGCGAGCTGTCTGAAGGCAACCGGCAGAAGCTGCTGCACGGCGTCGAGCTGGACGACGGCCCGGCCAACTTCCTGCGCATTCGCGATGGCGGCGGCGAAGGCACGAATCACTGGTATCACGTTGCGCTGGCCGAAGGCCGCAATCGCGAAGTGCGCCGGATGTTCGAGGCGGCCGGCCTGATGGTGAGCCGCCTGATCCGCACGCGCCATGGCCCGATCCCGCTGCCGCGCGGCTTGAAGCGCGGCCGCTGGGAAGAGCTCGACGAAGCGCAGGTGCGCAAGCTGATGGCGACGGTCGGCCTGAAGGCGCCGTCGGAAGAGAAGGGCAAGCGCGGTAGCGGTGGCCAGGCCGAGCGCCGCCAGCCGGACCCGATGCAGACGTCGATGGGCTTCATCGGCCGCGAGCCGGTGCTGACGACGCACGGCAACCTCGAGCAGCCGCGGCGCGGCCCGCGGCGCGGCGCGGCGGGCGGCTTCGCCGGTCCGAGCGGCTTCGGCGGCGGCATGCCGGGCATGTCGGGCGGCTACGGCGGCGGCCAGCGTGCCGGCGGCGGGCGCGACGTCGACGGCAACCGCGCGTCGTATGGCGCGGGCGGCAATAAACGTGGCGGCGGCGCCGGCAAGGGCGGCGGCAATCGCAACCCGAACGGCAATCGTGCGGAAGGCGCCGGCAACGGCGGCGGCGCGCGCGGTGGTCAGCGTCCGCAGCGGAATCGCTCGCGCGGCCGCTAAGCTGAGGATCGCGGCGCAATCTGCCGCGTCTCGCCGGCGAAATCGGTTTGAAGGTCCGGTTTTGCCGGCGGGCGCTTGGCGTTTGCGCCGAAAATCGCTATAATCGCAAAGTCGCTGGGCGTACGGATTCGATGTGCGGCTCAGGTGCGACCACCGGTAAGAAGATGGGCGTTCCGCCCATTTTTTTTTGCTGAAACGGTTAGGCATCTCGGGTAGCGCTTCCTGCGCCGGCTAAGGCGCGCGCCCGCGGGTGAATCGCGAGCGGCGGGCGCGAACACCTGAGAGGGCACTGTGCAACTGACGGAACTGATAGAAACCACGGTCACCGGACTCGGCTACGAGCTGGTGGATCTCGAGCGCACCGGGCGCGGCATGCTTTGCATCTATATCGACCAGCCTGCCGGCATTTCGCTCGACGATTGCGAAAAGGTCACGCGTCAGCTCCAGCACGTCTTGACGGTCGAAAACATCGATTACGAACGGCTCGAAGTCTCGTCCCCGGGGCTCGACCGCCCGTTGAAGAAGCTGGCCGACTTCGAGCGCTTCGCTGGCAGCGAAGTCTCCGTGACCTTGAAAAAGCCGCTGGACGGGCGCAAGACGTACCGGGGCATTCTGCACGCGCCGAACGGCGAAACGATCGGTTTGGAATTTGAGAGGAACAAGGGCGAGGCAGCCATGCTGGATTTCACGCTGGCCGATATCGACAAAGCCCGCCTGATTCCGCAAGTTGACTTTAGGAGCCGCAAATAATGAGTCGCGAAGTGTTGATGCTGGTGGATGCGCTGGCGCGCGAGAAAAACGTCGACAAGGATGTCGTGCTGGGTGCCCTCGAGGCGGCACTCGCATCGGCTTCCAAGAAGCTGTTCGACGAAGGCGCCGAGATCCGCGTCCATATCGATCGCGAAAGCGGCGAGCACGAAACCTTCCGTCGCTGGCTCGTCGTGCCCGATGAAGCGGGCCTGCAGGAGCCGGACCGCGAGATCCTGCTGTTCGAGGCGCGCGAGCAGAAGGGCGACGTCGAAGTCGGCGACTACATCGAGGAGTCGGTGCCGTCGATCGAGTTCGGCCGCATCGGCGCGCAGGCCGCCAAGCAGGTGATTCTGCAGAAGGTGCGCGACGCGGAACGCGAGCAGATCCTGAACGACTACCTCGAGCGCGGCGAAAAGATCATGACGGGCACGGTGAAGCGCCTCGACAAGGGCAACTTCATCGTCGAATCGGGGCGCGTCGAAGCGCTGCTGCGTCGCGATCAGCTGATCCCGAAGGAAAACCTGCGCGTGGGCGACCGCGTGCGCGCGTACATCGCGAAGGTCGACCGCACCGCGCGCGGCCCGCAGATCGAGCTGTCGCGCACCGCGCCGGAATTCCTGATGAAGCTGTTCGAGATGGAAGTGCCGGAGATCGAGCAGGGCCTGCTCGAGATCAAGGCGGCCGCGCGCGACCCGGGTGTGCGCGCGAAGATCGGCGTCATCGCGTACGACAAGCGGATCGATCCGATCGGCACCTGCGTCGGCATTCGCGGTTCGCGCGTGCAAGCGGTGCGCAACGAGCTCGGTGGCGAAAACATCGACATCGTGCTATGGTCGGAGGATCCCGCCCAATTCGTGATCGGCGCGCTCGCGCCGGCAGCCGTTCAGTCGATCGTCGTCGATGAAGAAAAGCACTCGATGGACGTCGTCGTCGACGAGAACGAACTGGCCGTCGCGATCGGCCGCAGCGGTCAGAACGTTCGCCTTGCCGGCGAGCTGACCGGCTGGCAGATCAACATCATGACGCCGGACGAATCCGCCCAGAAGCAGGGCGAAGAGCGCGACCGGCTGCGTGCCCTGTTCATGGCGCGTCTCGACGTCGACGAAGAAGTTGCCGACATCCTGATCGACGAAGGCTTCACGAGCCTCGAAGAGATCGCTTACGTGCCGCTCAACGAAATGCTCGAGATCGAGGCGTTCGACGAGGATACCGTGCACGAGCTGCGCAACCGCGCGCGCGACGCGCTGCTGACGATGGCGATCGCGAACGAAGAAAAGGTCGAAAATGCGGCGCTCGATCTGAAGAGCCTCGACGGCATCACGCCGGAGCTGCTCTCGAAGCTGGCCGAACACGGTGTGGCCACGCGCGACGATCTCGCCGAGCTGGCAGTGGATGAACTGGTCGATATGACCGGGGTGGAAGAGGATGCCGCTAAGGCGTTGATCATGAAAGCACGTGAACATTGGTTCCAGTGAGAAATGACCATGGCGCACTGATTTGATGGCGGCCGTATGGCCTGACCCGATGCTAACCGCAAGGAATCGGTCCTTGCACTAAGAGGAATGAATGGCGAGTAACAACGTAGCCCAATTTGCCGCGGAACTGAAAATGCCTGCTGGTGTGCTGCTCGAACAGCTGCAGGCAGCGGGCGTCCAGAAAGCGAGTGAAGACGATGCGCTGTCCGAGGCGGACAAGGCGCGTCTGCTCGATCATTTGCGCAAGTCGCACGGCGCGACCGACGGCGACAAGCGCAAGATCACGCTGACCCGCAAGCATACGTCGGAGATCAAGCAGTCCGACGCGACGGGCAAGGCTCGCACCATTCAGGTCGAGGTCCGCAAGAAGCGCACGTTCGTCAAGCGTGACGACGTGAGCGACGTCGCGGATCAGGGTCAGGCACAGGCCGCCGAAGCGGATGACGACGCGGAACTGAAGCGCCGCGAGGAAGAGGCGCGCCGCGAGGCCGAGCTGCTCGAGAAGCAGGCGCAGGAACTGCGCGAGCGCCAGGAGCGCCTCGAGCGCGAGGAAGCGGAACGCCGCGCCCGCGAGGAAGCGGCCGAAGCCGAGCGTCGCCGCGCCGAGGAAGATGCGGCGAAGCGTGCTGCGGCCGAAGTGGCGGCGAAGCAGGCTGCTGCCCAGCAGGCCGCAGCGGCCGAACAGGAAGCGCGCTCGCAGTCCGCGCAGGACGAAGAGCGTGCGGCCGCCGAACGTGCGGCGCAGCGCGAAGCGGCGAAGAAGGCCGAGGACGCCGCCCGCGAAGCGGCGGACAAGGCGCGCGCCGAGCAGGAAGAGATCAGCAAGCGCCGTGCGGCCGCCGAGGCGGAAGCGCGTGCGATCCGCGAGATGATGAACACGCCGCGCAAGGCCGTGGTCAAGGCTGTCGAGCCGCCGAAGCCGGCGGAACCGGCCAAGCCGGCCGAAGCGAAGGGCACGCTGCACAAGCCGGCGAAGCCGGAAGGCGCGCAGGCGCGTCCGGCGGCGAAGAAGCCGGCCGGCGCAGCACCGGCGACGACGCAGGCGCCGGCCGGCGCGGGCGACCGCAACAAGAAGCCGGGTGCCGGCAAGGGCGGCTGGCAGGACGACGCCGCGAAGCGCCGCGGCATCAAGACGCGCGGCGATTCGAGCGGCGGCGTCGACCGCGGCTGGCGCGGCGGCCCGAAGGGTCGCGGCCGTCACCAGGACAGCGCATCGTCGTTCCAGGCGCCGACCGAGCCGATCGTTCGTGAAGTGCATGTGCCGGAAACCATCTCGGTGGCCGACCTTGCGCACAAGATGGCAATCAAGGCCTCCGAAGTCATCAAGGTGATGATGAAGATGGGCCAGATGGTCACGATCAACCAGGTGCTGGACCAGGAAACCGCGATGATCGTCGTCGAGGAACTGGGCCACCGCGCGGTTGCAGCGAAGCTGGACGATCCGGAAGCACTGCTCGTCGAAGGCGAGACCAGTACCGATGCAGAGCAGCTGCCGCGTCCGCCGGTCGTTACCGTGATGGGTCACGTCGACCACGGCAAGACCTCGCTGCTCGACCACATCCGCCGCGCGAAGGTCGCAGCGGGCGAAGCGGGCGGCATTACGCAGCACATCGGCGCGTATCACGTCGAAACGCCGCGCGGTGTCGTCACGTTCCTGGATACCCCGGGTCACGAGGCGTTCACGGCAATGCGTGCGCGTGGTGCGAAGGCGACCGACATCGTGGTTCTGGTGGTGGCGGCCGACGACGGCGTGATGCCGCAGACGAAGGAAGCGATCTCGCACGCGAAGGCGGGCGGGGTGCCGATCGTCGTTGCGATCAACAAGATCGACAAGCCGGAAGCGAACCCGGACCGCGTGAAGCAGGAACTGGTCGCCGAAGGCGTCGTGCCGGAAGAATACGGCGGCGATTCGCCGTTCGTGCCGGTGTCGGCAAAGACCGGCACGGGCATCGACGACCTGCTCGAGAACGTGCTGCTGCAGGCCGAAGTGCTGGAACTGAAGGCACCGGTCGAGGCGCCGGCCAAGGGCATCGTGATCGAAGCGAAGCTCGACAAGGGCAAGGGCCCGGTCGCGACGATGCTGGTGCAGTCCGGTACGCTGAACCGCGGCGACATCGTGCTCGCGGGCACCGCCTACGGCCGCGTTCGTGCGATGCTCGACGAGAACGGCAAGCCGACGAAGGAAGCCGGCCCGTCGATCCCGGTCGAGATCCAGGGTCTGTCGGAAGTGCCGGGCGCAGGCGAGGAAGTGATCGTGCTGCCGGACGAGCGCAAGGCGCGCGAAATCGCGCTGTTCCGTCAGGGCAAGTTCCGCGACGTCAAGCTGGCGAAGCAGCAGGCGGCGAAGCTGGAAAGCATGCTCGAGCAGATGGGCGAAGGCGAAGTGCAGAACCTGCCGCTCATCATCAAGGCCGACGTGCAGGGTTCGCAGGAAGCGCTCGTGCAGTCGCTGCTCAAGCTGTCGACCAGCGAAGTGCGCGTGCAGATCGTGCACAGCGCGGTGGGCGGCATCAGCGAAAGCGACGTCAACCTGGCGACGGCATCGAAGGCGGTCATCATCGGCTTCAACACGCGTGCGGATGCGCAGGCGCGCAAGCTCGCGGAAGCCAATGGCGTCGACATCCGCTACTACAACATCATCTACGACGCAGTGGATGAGGTGAAGGCGGCGATGTCGGGCATGCTGGCGCCGGAGAAGCGCGAAGTCGTGACCGGCATGGTCGAGGTGCGCCAGGTGTTCAAGGTGCCGAAGGTCGGTACGGTCGCGGGCTGTATGGTCACGGACGGTATCGTCAAGCGCTCGTCGTCGGTGCGCGTGCTGCGCAACAACGTCGTGATCTTCACCGGCGAACTCGAGTCGCTGAAGCGCTTCAAGGACGACGTGAAGGAAGTCAAGCAAGGCTTCGAGTGCGGCATGTCGGTGAAGAACTTCAACGACGTCATCGAAGGCGACCAGTTCGAAGTCTTCGAAGTGACCGAAGTCGCGCGTACGCTGTAATAAGTATCGCGCATCGGCTCGTGGGCGGGGCAGGCGTGGGCCTGTCCCGCCCATTTTCATGGCGGCGCGCCAAGGCCGCCGCTTTGTCCTGATAAACGCATCAGGGATCGATCATGTCCAGGAAACGTACTTCTCCCAATCGCAACGTGCAGATCGCCGACCAGATTCAGCGCGACCTGTCCGAACTCATCATGCGCGAGGTCAAGGACCCGCGCATCGGCATCGTGACCATCCAGAGCGTGGAGCTCACGCCGGACTATGCGCACGCGAAGGTGTACTTCACGACGCTTACCGGCGATCCGGCCGCCACGCAGGAGGCGCTGAACCACGCGTCGGGCCACCTGCACAACCTGCTGTTCAAGCGCCTGCATATTCACACGGTGCCGACGCTGCATTTCCATTACGACCAGACGATCGAAAAGGCCGTGGCGATGTCGCGCCTGATCGCCGAGGCCAACGCGACGCGCGCGAAGGACGACGACGAAGCCGACGCGACGCCCGCGAAGGACGATTGAGCTCCCCCGGCCTATGACGACTGCAGCATCCCAACGTCCGCGCGTGCCCCGGCGCGCGCTGGACGGCGTCCTTCTGCTCGACAAGCCGGTCGGTCTGTCGAGCAACGATGCCCTGATTCGCGCGAAGCGCCTCTACCTCGCGAAGAAGGCCGGCCACACCGGCACGCTCGATCCGCTGGCCTCGGGCCTGTTGCCGCTGTGCTTCGGCGAAGCGACGAAGTTCTCGCAGGACCTGCTCGAAGCCGACAAGACCTACGAGGCGACGATGCGCCTCGGTGTGCGTACCGCGACCGGCGACGCGGAAGGCGAGGTGCTCGACACGCGGCCGGTCGAATGCGACCGGGCGGCCGTGGAAGCGGCGCTCGAGCGCTTCATCGGCGAAATCGTGCAGGTGCCGCCGATGTACTCTGCGCTCAAGCGCGACGGCAAGCCGCTCTACGAATATGCGCGCGCCGGCCAGACGGTCGAGCGCGAAGGGCGCAACGTCACGATCCACCGGCTCGAACTGCTCGCGTGCGACCTGCCCGACGTGACGTTCCGCGTGACCTGCAGTAAAGGCACGTACGTGCGCACGCTGGCGGAAGATCTCGGCGAGACGCTCGGCTGCGGCGCGCACCTGACGATGCTGCGCCGCACCGGTGTTGGTGCGCTGACGCTCGACCACGCGGTGACGCTCGATGCGCTGTCCGATGCCGACGATGCCGCGCGTGACGCATGGCTTCAGCCGGTCGACGCGCTGCTGTCGACGTTTCCGATGGTGCGGCTCGACGACGCGTGCGCGAAGCGCTTCCTGCACGGCCAGCGCCTGAAGCTGTCGGAGCTCGCGCGTATCGACGCGAGCGAAGGCGAGCGGGTGCGAGTCTACGACGCGACGCGGCTGCTCGGCGTGGCCCGCGCGGCGAACGGCGTGCTGGCGCCCGAACGGCTCGTCGTGACGGTGGCGTGAAGCCGCGCGGCGCGCCGGCATTGCCGGCTGCATGAAAAAAGGCCCGGTCGTTGTGACCGGGCCTTTTTTCTTGTAAGCAGACGGGCGCTGCGATCAGTGCGCCGCCGAGGCCGCCGCGCCGGCATCGCCTCCGCCCGCGCGCTCGGGTTTCGTGATCCAGATCAGCGCGACCAGCAGCACGAAGATCGCGGCCGAGATGTAGAACAGGTCGTTCACGCCGAGCTGCGCGGCCTGCTGCGTGGCCATGTTGTTGATCAGGCCATGCGCCTGCTGCTGGGTCAGGCCGAGATTGCCCATCTGCGTGACGGCCTGGTTGAACGCCGGGTTATAGGCGTTCGCCTGCTCGACCAACTGCGCGTGATGGAAGTTGTTCCGGTGATCCCACGCGGTCTGGAAAATCGACGTGCCGATCCCGCCGCACATGATCCGCACGAAGTTCGACAGGCCCGACGCCGCGGGAATGCGGTGGCCGGGCAGGCCGGACAGCGTGATCGACACGAGCGGGATGAAGAAGCCTGCCATCGCGATGCCCTGCACGAGTGTCGGCAGCGTCAGCGACCATTGGTCGACGCCGGTCGTGTAGCGGGAGCGCATCCAGAAGCACAGCGCAAAGATCAGGAACGACGCAGTCGAGATATAGCGGGGATCGGTGCGCGGCAGATACTTCCCGGTGAGCGGCGACAGCAGGATCGCGAACAGCCCGACAGGCGCCATCACGAGGCCGGCGTCGGTCGCGGTGTAGCCGATCTGCGTCTGCAGCCACAGCGGCAGCAGCACGAGGTTGCCGAAGTACAGGCCGTACCCGATCGACAGCGCGACGGTGCCGCCGGTGAAGTTCCGCATGCGGAACAGCGACAGGTCGACGACCGGATGCTCGGCGGTGAGTTCCCAGACGACGAAGAACGCGAACGCGATGACGGCGGTCAGCGCGAGCACGATGATGGTCGTCGATGCGAACCAGTCGAGATCCTTGCCCTTGTCGAGCATGATCTGCAGCGAGCCGACCCAGACGACCAGCAGTGCGAGGCCCACGCCGTCGATCGGCGCGCGGCGCACGACCGACTCGCGCTGGCGGTAGATCATCCACGTCGCGATCGCGGCGGCGATGCCGACCGGGATGTTGACGTAGAAGATCCAGGGCCACGAGTAGTTGTCCGAAATCCATCCGCCGAGAATCGGGCCGGCGACGGGCGCGATCAGCGTCGTCATCGCCCAGAGCGCGAGCGCCATCGGCGCCTTCGCGCGCGGGTAGCTCGAGAGCAGCAGCGCTTGCGACAGCGGAATCATCGGGCCCGCGACGGCGCCCTGGATCACGCGCGACACGAGCAGGAACGGCAGCGTCGGCGAGAGCCCGCACATCCACGACGAGACGACGAACAGGATGATCGACGCGAGGAACAGGCGAACCTGTCCGATGCGGTCGGTGAGCCAGCCCGTCAGCGGCACGGAGATCGCGTTCGCGACCGCGAACGACGTGATGACCCACGTGCCCTGGTCGGACGACACGCCGAGATCGCCCGAGATCGTCGGGATCGCGACGTTCGCGATCGACGTGTCGAGCACGTTCATGAACACGGCGAGCGACACCGCGATCGTCCCGATCACGAGCTGCCCGCCCTGCAAGGGCGGGTGAGAGACAGGAGGCTGTGCCATGTCGGTGGTTTTCCGGGAACGGATTACATCATCTTCGCGATGCTGCTGTGCTTCGCCGCGGCCGGCGCCGGGGCCGACGCGTTGCCGCCCGCGTTCTCCGCAACGATGCGCGCGATTTCGGCGTTGGCTTCGTCACCGTACTTCGCGAACACGTCGGTCTGGTAAACCGTGTTCTGCACGTTGCCGAGCTGGTTGCCGCTCTCGTCCTTGATGTTGACGTCGACCTGCATCGACAGGCCGATGCGCAGCGGGTGCTTTTCGAGATCCTTCGGGTCGAGTTCGATCCGCACCGGCAGGCGCTGCACGACCTTGATCCAGTTGCCGGTCGCGTTCTGCGCGGGCAGCAGCGAGAACGCGGAGCCGGTGCCGGCCGAGAAGCCGATGACCTTGCCGTGATAGACGACCGACGAGCCGTAGATGTCTGCAGTCAGCTCGACCGGCTGGCCGATGCGCATGTGGTTGAGCTGGACTTCCTTGAAGTTCGCGTCAACCCACACCGCGTTCAGCGGCACGACCGACATCAGCGGCGTACCCGGCGACACGCGCTGGCCGACCTGCACCGAGCGCTTCGCGACGTAGCCGGTGACGGGCGCGGGCAGCGTGTTGCGCGCATTGGCGAGATAGGCGTCGCGGACTTTCGCTGCGGCGGCGAGCACGTTCGGGTGCGACGCGATCGTCGTGTTCGCGGTCAGCGCGCGGTTCGACGCGAGCTGCTGCTGCGCGGTGTCGAGCGACGCCTGGGCACCCTTGACCGCATCGCGCGCGTGCGAGATCTCTTCCTGCGACACGGCGCCCGTTTGCGCGACCGCAAGGCGGCGGCGCAGGTCGTCCTCGGCGCGCGACAGGTCCGACTGGCGCAGCGCAACCTGGGCACGGTACTGGTCGTCGTTGACGAACAGGCCGCGCACCTGGCGCACCGTCTGCGCGAGGTTCGCCTCGGCCTGCTGCAGCGCGACCTGCGAATCGGCCGGGTCGAGCAGCACGAGCGAATCGCCGGCCTTGACGGTCTGCGTATCGTCGGCCTTCACCGCGATCACGGTGCCCGTGACCTGCGGCGTGATCTGCACGACGTTGCCGTTCACGTAGGCGTCGTCGGTCGATTCGTGGAAGCGCGCGACGAGGAAGTAGTACAGCCCGTAGGCAATGGCCGCGATCACGATGACCGCGACGAGCAGCGTCATCATCCGCTTGCGCTTGCCGTTATTCTGCGCCTGGGCGCTGGCGGCGTTCTGTTGAGGGTCGCTCATGGCGATTTTCTCCGTCCGTTGTTTCGAGTATCTGCGTAGTGGTCGTGCCGAGTCAGTTCGCGGCCTGTTGCGCGGCCTTGGCCTGCGCGGTGCGCTGTTCGGCATCGGGTGCGGCGAGGCGGGTGCCGGTGGCGTCGAAGCCGCCGCCGAGCGCCTTGATCAGCGCGAGCTGCATGTCGCGCCGCCGCATCTTCAGGTTGGTCACGGTCTGTTCCGATGCGAGGCGGTTGCTGTCCGCGTTCAGCACCTGCAGTTGCGGCGACAGGCCGGCCTTGTAGCGAATCACCGCGAGGTCGTATGCCTTCGTCGACGCGTCGAGCGCCCGCTGCGCGTCGTCCATCTGCCGGTCGATCGCGCGGATCGTCGCGACCTGCGTCGCGACGTCGTTCAGTGCGCTGATCAGTGTCTGGTTGTAGTTCGCGACCGACAGGTCGAAGTCCGCATAGCGGCCCTTGAGCTGCGCGCGCAGCGCGCCGCCGTCGAAGATCGGCAGGTGGACCGCCGGGCTGAACTGCGCCTGGCGGCTCGCGAAATTCAGGAATTTGCCCCAGCCGAACGCATCGAAGCCGAAGCCCGCCGCGAGGTTCACGTCGGGATAGAACTCGGCTTTCGCTTCCTTCACGTCGTGCATCGCGGCTTCGACCTGCCAGCGCGCGGCGACGATGTCGGGGCGCCGCGACACGAGGTCGGCGGGCAGATTGTCGGGCAGCGCGACGGCGCCGCCCGGATTCAGCACCGGCGCGGCGATCTGCAGGCCGCGGTCCGGCCCCTTGCCGAGCAGGGCGGCAAGCTGGTAGCGCACGATCGTGATCTGGCCGTCGAGGTCGGACAGCGACGCCTGGGTCGTCGCGATGTTGCCGCGCGCGGTCTGCCGTTCGACGTTGGTGTCGAGGCCGGCCGTCACTCGGCCGTCGGTGATCTTGCCGACCGTCTGGCGGTTGACGATCTCGCGCTGCGCGATGTCGCGCAGCGCATAGAGTTGCGCGAGCGAGTTGTAGGTGCGGGCGATCGACGACGCGAGCGTGATGCGCGCCTGCTGCAGGTCGGCCTCGGCGGCCTTTTCCTGCGACACGGCGGTGTGCAGGCGCTCGCGGTTCTTGCCCCACAGATCGAGGTCCCACGACGCGCTCGCCAGCGCGTTGTTCTCGCTGTACCACTGGCCGCCCAGTGGCGGCGGGAAGAGTGCGTTGCTCGAATACAGCTGGCGGGTCCACGAATAGCTGCCGTCGACCCTCGGCAGCAGCGTCGAGCGCGACGACTCGATGTACGACGATGCCTTCGCGATCCGCGCCTGCGCCTGCGCGATCGACGGATTGTCGGCGAGCGCCTCGTCGACCAGCTTCGGCAGCTGCGGGTCCCCGAACTGGGTGGCCCAGTCGAGCGACGGCCACTTGCCGCCCTGGGCGGGCAGACTCTGCGCGGTTTCGAATTGCGACGCCGGGGCGATCTGCTTGTCGCTCTTGATGCCAAAGTAGTTCGCACAGCCCGTCAGCGCCAGCGCGGCGACCGCGGCGGCGATGGCGGACCGGTACGATCCGGCACGCACGGACAACGGAGAGGATTTCATCGCGCTGATCCCTGACTCGGAATAAATAATGGACACTGCAAGGATTTCCTTACATTAATCTGTCAAAGATGATTGTTATTGCAATTATTGTGGCGTGCTGCCGCCGGTCGTCTCGCACGCATTGCCGAGAATGCGGCGCAGCATGCTTTTCAGGAAGCCGACTTCCTCCGGCGTGAAGCCGTCCAGCAGCTGGTCGAGTACGCTGCGGAAGATGGCCGGCAGCCGTTCGGCGAGCGCGCGCCCTTCGTCGGTCAGTTCGAGCCGCACGACGCGCCGGTCCTCGATGCTGCGCACACGCGACAGCAGGCCGCGCTTCTCGACGCGGTCGAGCAGGCGCGTCACCGCGCTCGCGTCGATCCCGTATTCGCGGGCGAGTTCGGCGGCCGTCGAGCATTTGCCGACCGCGATCATGAACAGCATGCTGGCCTGCGTGCCGGTGATGCCGAGTTCTCCTTGCGTGCGCTGCGTGACGAGGTTGGTCATCAGCGATTTCACGCGCGACATCAGATAGCCGACGCTATCGTTCACCTGATAGGTCGAAAGCGATACGGACTGCGATTGGGAAGAGGAAGGATCCGACATAAAACCGTGAAACTGCAATAGTTGACTAGGCAGTAGTGTAGGCGCAAATGCTTGTTGCGACAAATGTTAATCGAATGGCCTTGGGTGTGCTGCGCGCCACCCAAGGCCCTACGTACAAGAGGGTTTTTCCCGGAGGGGCGGAAGCCGGCCGGGGCGGGCGTCCGGCGCACTCGCGGAGATGAGGCGCGGGTCCGGTGTGTTGCGGCGCAGCGCGCGGACTGCTCGCGTCATTCGCGCGTGCTATACTTTATGGTTTCCAAGCTGTGCACCGCGCACGCACGTGACGAACGGGCGTGCGTACTTGCGCACCCAATCGATTTTCAGGTTTCTATGACCCGCGCCCTTCGCAACATCGCCATCATCGCCCACGTCGACCACGGCAAGACGACGCTCGTCGACCAACTGCTTCGCCAGTCCGGCACCTTCCGCGAGAACCAGCAAGTCGCCGAGCGGGTGATGGACTCGAACGACATCGAAAAGGAGCGCGGGATCACGATTCTCGCGAAGAACTGCGCGGTCGAATACGAAGGCACGCACATCAACATCGTCGATACGCCGGGACACGCGGACTTCGGCGGTGAAGTCGAGCGCGTGCTGTCGATGGTCGACTCGGTGCTGCTGCTCGTCGACGCGGTCGAGGGCCCGATGCCGCAGACGCGCTTCGTGACGAAGAAGGCGCTCGCGCTCGGTCTGAAGCCGATCGTCGTGATCAACAAGGTCGACCGCCCGGGCGCGCGCATCGACTGGGTCATCAACCAGACCTTCGACCTGTTCGACAAGCTCGGCGCGACCGAGGAGCAGCTCGACTTCCCGATCGTCTACGCATCGGGCCTGAACGGCTATGCGTCGCTCGACCCGGCCACGCGCGAAGGCGACATGCGCCCGCTGTTCGAGGCGATCCTCCAGCACGTGCCGGTCCGTCCGGCTGACCCGGAAGCGCCGCTGCAGCTGCAGATCACGTCGCTCGACTATTCGACGTACGTCGGCCGGATCGGCGTCGGCCGCATCACGCGCGGCCGCATCAAGCCGGGCCAGCCGGTCGTGATGCGCTTCGGCCCGGAAGGCGACGTGCTGAACCGCAAGATCAACCAGGTGCTGTCGTTCAAGGGTCTGGAGCGCGTGCAGGTCGAGTCGGCCGAAGCGGGCGACATCGTGCTGATCAACGGCATCGAAGACGTCGGCATCGGCGCGACGATCTGCGCGGTGGACGCGCCGGAAGCGCTGCCGATGATCACCGTCGACGAGCCGACGCTGACGATGAACTTCCTCGTCAACTCGTCGCCGCTCGCGGGCCGTGAAGGCAAGTTCGTGACGAGCCGCCAGATCCGCGACCGCCTGATGAAGGAACTGAACCACAACGTCGCGCTGCGCGTGCGTGATACGGGTGACGAGACGGTGTTCGAAGTGTCGGGCCGTGGCGAACTGCACCTGACGATCCTGGTCGAGAACATGCGCCGCGAAGGCTATGAGCTCGCGGTGTCGCGTCCGCGCGTCGTGATGCAGGAAATCGACGGCGTGAAGCACGAGCCGTACGAACTGCTGACGGTCGACGTCGAGGACGAGAACCAGGGCGGCGTGATGGAAGAGCTCGGTCGCCGCAAGGGCGAAATGCTCGACATGGCGTCGGACGGCCGCGGCCGCACGCGCCTGGAATACAAGATTCCGGCGCGTGGCCTGATCGGTTTCCAGAGCGAGTTCCTGACGCTCACGCGCGGCACGGGCCTGATGAGCCACATCTTCGACTCGTACGCACCGGTCAAGGACGGCTCGGTCGGCGAGCGCCGCAATGGCGTGCTGATCTCGCAGGACGACGGCGCGGCGGTGGCGTACGCGCTGTGGAAGCTGCAGGATCGCGGCCGCATGTTCGTGAAGCCGGGTGACGCGCTCTACGAGGGCATGATCATCGGCATCCACAGCCGCGACAACGACCTCGTCGTGAACCCGATCAAGGGCAAGCAGCTCACCAACGTGCGCGCGTCGGGCACCGACGAAGCCGTGCGTCTCGTGCCGCCGATCCAGATGTCGCTCGAATACGCGGTCGAGTTCATCGACGACGACGAACTGGTCGAAGTGACGCCGCAGTCGATCCGCCTGCGCAAGCGTCACCTGAAGGAGCACGAGCGTCGCCGCGCAAGCCGCGAAGCCGCGATCGACTGAGTGCGCCGGAGCGATTCCGGGCAACACGAAAAAAAGCCGCCTCCGGGCGGCTTTTTCGCATCTGCGCGGCATGCAAGCGGGCGGTCTGCAAAACAATGTTTCAGCGGCACGTGGCAATCCGGCAAAACCCCGCCACACGGTGCTTTCAGGCACATTTCGGCGTGAGCTTTGGTATCGGTTCTGTGATATGCTGCGCGCACGCAAGTTTTAGGTCCTTCCAAGCAAGACTTGATTCGCAATCCGCTAAACGGTCAGGCCGTGTCGCGGAAGGTTGAGCAACCCGCTATTTCTCGAGAAGCTCGAAGAAAGGTGAGCGTAAAATGTCAGATGTAATGAAGCAGTTTCAGCTGAACTCGTATCTGTTCGGCGGCAATGCTTCGTACGTAGAAGAACTGTACGATGCATATCTCGATAATCCGGCGTCAGTGCCCGAGAACTGGCGAGAGTATTTCGACGCGTTGCAGAACGTGCCTGCGACGGACGGTACGAGTGCCAGCGACGTCGCGCACTTCCCGATCGTCGAGTCGTTCGCGCAGCGCGCGAAGGCCAATGCCTTCATCCCGCGCGAAAGCGGCACCAATCTGGCTACGGCACGCAAGCAAGTCCACGTCCAGTCCCTCATCAGCGCTTATCGCTTCCTTGGCTCGCAATGGGCCAATCTCGATCCCCTGAAGCGTCGCGAACGTCCCGCCATTCCCGAACTCGAACCCGCGTTCTACGACTTCTCCGAGGCCGACCTCGACCAGACGTTCAGCGCGAGCAACCTGTACCTCGGCTTCGACCAGGCTTCGCTGCGCGACATCGTCAAGGGCCTGCGCGACACGTACTGCGGCACGATCGGCGCCGAGTACATGTACATCAGCGATCCCGAGCAGAAGCGCTGGTGGCAGGAGCGCCTGGAATCGACCCGCGCGACGCCGAATTTCACGGTCGACAAGAAGAAGCACATCCTGAACCGCCTGACGGCCGCCGAGGGCCTCGAGCGTTACCTGCACACCAAGTACGTCGGCCAGAAGCGCTTCTCGCTGGAAGGCGGCGAAAGCTTCATCGCGGCGATGGACGAAGTCGTCCAGCACTCGGGCAAGAAGGGCGTGCAGGAAATCGTCATCGGCATGGCCCACCGCGGCCGCCTGAACGTGCTCGTCAACACGCTCGGCAAGATGCCGGCCGACCTGTTCGCCGAATTCGAAGGCAAGCACGTCGATGACCTGCCGGCCGGCGACGTGAAGTACCACAAGGGCTTCTCGTCGGATGTGTCGACGGAAGGCGGCCCGGTCCACCTGTCGCTCGCGTTCAACCCGTCGCACCTCGAAATCGTGAACCCGGTGGTCGAAGGTTCGGCGAAGGCGCGGATGGACCGTCGCGGCGACGAAGACGGCCTGCAGGTGCTGCCGGTGCAGATCCACGGCGACGCGGCCTTCGCTGGCCAGGGCGTCGTGATGGAAACGCTGAACCTCGCGCAGACGCGCGGCTACGGCACGCACGGCACGCTGCACATCGTCATCAACAACCAGATCGGCTTCACGACGTCCGACCCGCGCGACGCGCGCTCGACGCTGTACTGTACCGACGTCGTCAAGATGATCGAGGCGCCGGTGCTGCACGTGAACGGCGACGATCCGGAAGCCGTGATCCTCGCGACGCAGATCGCGATCGACTACCGGATGCAGTTCCACAAGGATGTCGTGATCGACATCGTCTGCTTCCGCAAGCTGGGCCACAACGAGCAGGACACGCCGGCGGTCACGCAGCCGCTGATGTACAAGAAGATCGCGCAGCACCCGGGCACCCGTGCGCTGTATGCAGAGAAGCTCGTGCAGCAGGGCGTGATCAGCGCGGAAGACGCCGACGGCTTCGTGAAGGCGTACCGCAAGGCGATGGACGACGGCCACCACACGGTCGATCCGGTCCTGTCGAACTACAAGAGCAAGTACGCGGTCGACTGGGTGCCGTTCCTGAATCGCAAGTGGACGGACGCGGCCGACACGGCGGTGCCGCTCGCCGAGCTGAAGCGTCTCGGCGAACGCATCACGACGGTGCCGGAAAACTTCAAGGTCCACCCGCTCGTCGAGCGCGTGATCAACGACCGCCGCAACATGGCGCGCGGCGACCAGCCGCTCGACTGGGGCATGGCCGAACACCTCGCGTTCGCGTCGCTCGTCGCATCGGGCTACTCGGTGCGCCTGACCGGCCAGGACTCGGGCCGCGGCACGTTCACGCACCGTCACGCGGTGCTGCACGACCAGAACCGCGAGCGCTGGAACGACGGCACGTACGTGCCGCTGCAGAACATCGCCGACAACCAGGCGAAGTTCACGGTGATCGACTCGGTGCTGTCGGAAGAGGCGGTGCTGGGCTTCGAATACGGCTACTCGACCGCCGAGCCGAACACGCTCGTGCTGTGGGAAGCGCAGTTCGGCGACTTCGTCAACGGTGCGCAGGTCGTGATCGACCAGTTCATCTCGTCCGGCGAAGTGAAGTGGGGCCGCGTGTCGGGCCTGACGATGCTGCTGCCGCACGGCTATGAAGGCCAGGGCCCGGAGCACTCGTCGACCCGTATCGAGCGTTTCCTGCAACTGTGCGCGGATCACAACATGCAAGTGGTCCAGCCGACGACGCCGGCGCAGATCTTCCACCTGCTGCGCCGCCAGATGATCCGCCTGTTCCGCAAGCCGCTGATCGTCGCGACGCCGAAGTCGCTGCTGCGTCACAAGGAAGCCGTGTCGGACCTGTCGGAACTGGCGAAGGGCTCGTTCCAGCCGGTGCTCGGCGAAATCGACGGCGGCATCGACGCGAAGAAGGTCAAGCGCGTGCTGGCCTGCTCGGGCCGCGTGTACTTCGACCTCGTCGCGCATCGCCGCGAAACGAAGGCGAACGACGTTGCGATCATCCGTATCGAACAGCTGTATCCGTTCGCGCACAAGCAGTTCGAAGCTGAACTGAAGAAGTACGAGAACGCGACCGAAGTGGTCTGGGTGCAGGACGAGCCGCAAAACCAGGGCCCGTGGTTCTACGTCGAACACCACCTGAAGGAAGGCATGAAGGAAGGGCAGAAGCTGGCATACAGCGGCCGTCCGGCTTCGGCCTCGCCGGCGGTCGGCTACTACGCGAAGCACTACGAGCAGCAGAAGGCCCTCATCGAAGGTGCTTTCGGCCGCCTGAAGAGCGCATCGATCGCGAAATAACCGACGGAAGCGAAACGGGAAAGCGCATGGCGCTTTCCCGAATCTTTTGGCCCGCAGGACGCGCATCGCGCCGCATCGGCCTGAAGAATCGCCAGCTCGTCACTACCCAGATTAAGCATCCAGGAAAATCACATGGCTATCGTAGAAGTCAAAGTCCCCCAGCTTTCGGAGTCGGTTTCGGAAGCCACCATGCTGCAGTGGAAGAAGAAGCCCGGCGAAGCTGTCGCGCAGGACGAAATCCTGATCGAGCTCGAGACCGACAAGGTCGTGCTCGAAGTGCCGGCGCCGGCCGCTGGCGTGCTCGCGCAAGTGCTGCAGAACGACGGTGACACGGTGGTCGCCGACCAGCTGATCGCGACGATCGACACGGAAGCAAAGGCAGGCGCGGCCGAAGCAGCGGCAGGCGCCGCCGAAGTCAAGCCGGCAGCCGCTCCCGCTGCTGCTGCACCGGCCGCACAGCCGGCTGCCGCGGCGACGGCGTCGAGCACGGCGGCTGCATCGCCGGCCGCGTCGAAGCTGCTGGCCGAGAAGGGCCTGTCCGCGGGCGACGTCGCAGGCTCGGGCCGCGACGGCCGCGTCACGAAGGGCGACGCGCTGGCCGCGGGCGCGCCGAAGGCCGCACCGGCTGCCGCACCGGCGAAGACCGCCGCGGCGAAGCCGTCGCTGCCGGACGTGAAGGTGCCGGCGTCGGCAACGGCGTGGCTGAACGACCGCCCGGAGCAGCGCGTGCCGATGTCGCGCCTGCGTGCGCGTATCGCCGAGCGTCTGCTCGAGTCGCAGCAGACCAACGCGATCCTGACGACGTTCAACGAAGTGAACATGGCTCCGGTCATGGAGCTGCGCAACAAGTACAAGGACAAGTTCGAGAAGGAACATGGCGTGAAGCTCGGCTTCATGTCGTTCTTCGTGAAGGCGGCAGTCCACGCGCTGAAGAAGTTCCCGCTCGTGAACGCGTCGATCGACGGTAACGACATCGTCTATCACGGCTACTTCGATATCGGTATCGCCGTCGGCTCGCCGCGCGGTCTCGTGGTGCCGATCCTGCGCAACGCCGACCAGATGAGCCTCGCGGACATCGAAAAGAAGATCGCGGAATTCGGCCAGAAGGCGAAGGACGGCAAGCTGTCGATCGAGGAAATGACGGGCGGTACGTTCTCGATCTCGAACGGCGGCGTGTTCGGCTCGATGCTGTCGACCCCGATCATCAACCCGCCGCAGTCGGCAATCCTCGGCGTGCACGCAACGAAGGAGCGCCCGGTCGTCGAGAACGGCCAGATCGTGATCCGTCCGATCAACTACCTGGCGCTGTCGTACGACCACCGGATCATCGATGGCCGCGAAGCGGTGCTGTCGCTCGTCGCGATGAAGGATGCGCTCGAGGATCCGGCACGCCTGCTGCTCGACCTGTAAGCCACGCCACCTGCATTGACCCGCTCCGCACGGGCGCGCGACACCGCGCGCCCGTGCGCACGCACAAGAAGAAAGGATTGCCATGTCCAAGGAATTTGACGTCGTCGTGATCGGCGCCGGCCCCGGCGGCTATATCGCCGCGATCCGCGCCGCTCAACTGGGCAAGACCGTTGCCTGTATCGAAAAGTGGAAGAACCCGGCCGGCGCGCTGAAGCTCGGCGGCACCTGCCTGAACGTCGGCTGCATCCCGTCGAAGGCGCTGCTCGCGTCGTCGGAAGAGTTCGAGAACGCGTCGCACCACCTGGCCGACCACGGCATCGCGGTCGACGGCGTGAAGATCGACATCGCGAAGATGATCGGCCGCAAGGACGCGATCGTCGAGAAGATGACGTCCGGTATCGAGTTCCTGTTCAAGAAGAACAAGATCACGTGGCTGAAGGGCCACGGCAAGTTCACCGGCAAGACCGACGCCGGCGTGCAGATCGAAGTGAGCGGCGAGGGTGAAACCGAAGTCGTCACCGCGAAGAACGTGATCATCGCGACGGGCTCGAAGGCGCGTCACCTGCCGGGCATCCCGGTCGACAACAAGATCGTTTCGGACAACGAAGGCGCGCTGACGTTCGACGCGGTGCCGAAGAAGCTCGCCGTGATCGGCGCGGGCGTGATCGGCCTCGAGCTCGGCTCGGTGTGGCGCCGCCTCGGCGCCGAAGTGACGGTGCTCGAAGCGCTGCCGGCGTTCCTCGGCGCGGCTGACGAAGCGCTCGCGAAGGAAGCGGCGAAGCTGTTCAAGAAGCAGGGCCTCGACATTCACCTCGGCGTGAAGATCGGCGACGTGAAGGCGACTCCGGACGGTGTGTCGATCGCGTACACGGACAAGGACGGCAACGCGCAGACGCTCGACGCCGACCGCCTGATCGTGTCGGTCGGCCGCGTGCCGAACACCGACAACCTCGGCCTCGAGGCGATCGGCCTGCAGGCGAACGAGCGCGGCTTCATCGACGTCGACGACCACTGCCGCACGGCGGTGCCGAACGTCTATGCGATCGGCGACGTGGTGCGCGGCCCGATGCTCGCGCACAAGGCGGAAGACGAAGGCGTGCTGGTCGCGGAAGTGATCGACGGCCAGAAGCCGCACATCGACTACAACTGCATTCCGTGGGTGATCTACACGTACCCGGAAATCGCATGGGTCGGCAAGACGGAGCAGCAGCTGAAGGCGGAAGGCCGCGAGATCAAGTCGGGCAAGTTCCCGTTCTCGATCAACGGCCGCGCGCTCGGCATGAACGCGCCGGACGGCTTCGTGAAGATGATCGCGGACGCGAAGACCGACGAGCTGCTCGGCGTGCACGTGATCGCGGCGAACGCGTCCGACCTGATCGCGGAAGCCGTGGTGGCGATGGAGTTCAAGGCGGCGTCGGAAGATATCGCCCGCATCTGCCATCCGCACCCGTCGATGTCGGAAGTGATGCGCGAAGCGGCGCTCGCCGTCGACAAGCGCTCGCTGAACAGCTAAGCGCGCATTGACGCGCCGGCCCGTTCTGCGGCCGGCGCCGCGGTCCTACGACGAAGGCGGGCGGGGTTTCCTGCTCGCCTTCGTCTTTTCTGGTTTGCCCGATGAACGTCACCGAATACTACGCGCGGGAGCTGACCACGCGCCGTTACCAGTCCGACCCCGCGCAGCGCGCGGCGATCGATCGCCTGCAGCGTTGCTACGACGAGTGGGTGGCCTACAAGGCGCGCCGCTCGAACGCGTTCAAGAAACTCATCATTCATCCGGACCTGCCGCGCGGCGTCTACATGTGGGGTGGCGTCGGGCGCGGCAAGAGCTTCCTGATGGACAGCTTCTATGCGGTCGTGCCCGTGCAGCGCAAGACGCGCCTTCATTTCCACGAGTTCATGCGCGAAGTGCACCGCGAGCTCGAGGAACTGAAGGGGCAGGCCGATCCGCTCGACGAGCTCGCGCGGCGTATCGCGAAGCGCTACCGGCTGATCTGCTTCGACGAGTTCCACGTGTCGGACATCGCCGACGCGATGATCCTGTACCGGCTGCTCGACCGGCTGTTCACGAACGGCGTGCAGTTCGTGATGACGTCCAACTACGATCCGGACGACCTGTATCCGGACGGCCTGCATCGCGACCGGATGCTGCCGGCGATCGCGCTCATCAAGAACAGGCTCGACGTGCTCAACGTCGATGCGGGCGTCGACTATCGCCAGCGCACGCTCGCGCAGGTGCAGATGTACCACACGCCGCTCGGCGCGGATGCGGATCGCGCACTGCGCCACGCGTTCGCGCAGCTCGCCGCGGTGCCCGACGAGAGCCCGATCCTGCACATCGAGAAACGCGAGCTGAAGGCGCTGCGCAAGGCCGACGGCGTCGTGTGGTTCGATTTCGCGACGCTGTGCGGCGGGCCTCGCTCGCAGAACGACTACCTCGAGCTCGCGAGCCGCTTCCATGCGATCGTGCTGTCCGAGGTGCCGCAGATGTCGCCGCGGATGGCGTCGGAGGCGCGCCGCTTCACGTGGCTGATCGACGTGCTGTACGACCACAAGGTCAAGCTGCTGATGTCCGCGGCGGTGCCCGCCGAGCAGCTGTACGTCGAAGGGCCGATGGCCAACGAATTCACGCGGACGGTCTCGCGGATCGTCGAGATGCAGTCGAAGGAGTATCTCGAGACGCCGCGCCGCATCGTCGATACTTCGTTGACCTGAGCGCGAACGATTGATGCGGTGCGCGAAGTCGCGGCATTCAATGGTTAATTCCGGTTAAATCGGCGTCATCTCGTTGTAATTTCGGATTAGTCTTATATTCAACCCCAGGTTGAGCCGATATCGTTGTGTCATGGTTCCTAAGGCTGGAGATGTCCATGACACCGTATCGCGATCTTACCGACGACGAGTGGAAGCGCGTCACGTCGCTTCTGCCGGAATTGCAGCCGCGCAGCGAATTGCGTGGCCGGCCGCTCGCCAACACGCGCGCCGTGCTGAACGGCGTGCTCTGGGTGATCTACAGCGGCGCGACCTGGTCGGCGATGCCGCGCCGCTACCCGTCGTACCAGACGTGCCATCGCCGCTTCAAGTTCTGGCATGAAACCGGCGCGCTGATGCACGTGATGCGTGCGCTCTATGGCGAGGCGGGCATGGATCTGTGCAACTCGCTGGCGACACGGATGCGCAAGCATGCGCAGTCGAAGGCGGCGGAAGCGCGCGGCGTGGCGATGCCGGCGCCGCGCGTGTGTCGGTCGGAGGCACTGAAGCGCGCAGCATGATCGCCTGCATTGCACGCCTGTCTCGTCCCGAAATGAAATCGGCCTGCGACACTGTCGCAGGCCGATTGGCGTAATGCGGCGCGTTGTCGCGCGCAGGCCGTTACTGCTGGCGAACCCAGGTCTGTGACCGGCCGAGCAGCGACACGCCGATATAGCCGCGCACCACCAGCTTCTGACCACCGTCGTCCAGCGTCATCTTGCACTTGTAGACCTTGCCGTTCTCGGGGTCGAGGATGTTGCCGCCATCCCAGTGGTCGCCATCCTTCTTCATCGACTTGATGATCGTCATGCCCTTGATCAGCTGATCCTTGCGTTCGTCCGTGCATGCGGTGCAACGGCGATCAGGCGTGTCGTTCGCGCCAAGGCCCTTGACGACCTTGCCCGACAGCGAGCCGTCCGAATCCTCGGCGATCTGTACGAGCGCCTTCGGCTTGCCGGTGCTGTCGTCGATCGTTTGCCACGTGCCGATCGGGCTGTCGGCTTGCGCAAAGGCGTGCGCGGCACAGGCGAGCAGCGCGCCGGCCAAAGCCATCGCGCGCAACGGGCGGGTCAGGTGAGTCATCGTCGTCCTCCTTGTTTTGCATGTCGTTTTCGAACCGCTCGCACGACCGTCTGCATGGGGCGGTGGCATGTTGCGAGCTTTCGGCAGAATACGTGAAACCGGGCGCTGCGTTTGATAGAGGGGACTCTAATCGAAACGCCCCGCACGGCCCTCCGCGCGGGGCGCAATCAATTGAGCTGGTACGAGAAAGACGCGTTCACGCGCGGGCTGCGCGACGCGCTCTCGAGCGGTGCGTCGCCGACCGGTTTCGCGACGGACAGGTCGAGGCTGTAGTAGCGGCTGTCGGTCAGCCGCACGCCGATGCCGACCGACGACAGCCGGCTCGGCGACGGCGTGCCGGCATGCAGGTAGATTCGCGCCATGTCGTACGCGATGTAAGGCGTGATCGTCTTCAGGTACGTCCAGCCGGGCGAGAACGCGCGATTGACCTCGAGCGACATGCCCCATCCCGAATCGCCCGACGTCTCGCCCGGCTGATAGCCGAGCGCGTAGCGCTGCGCGCCGAACGAGATCTGCTCGGACGTCGGCAGTGAATCCGGGCTGTACTGGCTCGTCAGCGAGACCGACGTACCGATCCGGAACGGCCATTCGTTGGTCTGCGTGAACGTCGCGCCGGTGCGCACGAAGGTCAGCGAAATCGGGCTCGGCACCGACGTCGTGGCGTTGCCGACGCTGATGTCCTGCGCTTTCGACGCGCCGAGAATGTCGAAACCCTTCGCGACGTTCACGCTCAGCTTTCGCACCTGCGTCTGGCTCACGCTCGTGTAGTCGAGCTGCATCTGCAGCACGCGGACCTGCGTCCGGTTGTCGAGCGTCGCCCCGTTGATCTGGTTCTGGTAGCGATCCTCGTTGTGCGACGCGTAGCCGGACACGGTGCCGAGCAGGCTGCGCTGGTTGTTCAGCAGTAACGGATAGGATGCCGAAAGACCCAGCTTTTCGTTTTTCACCGTACGCTGGACGTACGACGGCAGGCCCGGGTTGTCGGCCGGCCTGCCGCGGTACGTGCTGGCGTCGAGGCGCGTGACGAGCCCGCTGCTGCCGACCGGCACCGCGCCGCTGAACGCGAAGTAGGTCTGCTTGTCCCGCCCCGGCGGCGCCAGCGCGGAGATGCTCAGCTGCTCGCCGAACGACGTGAGGCCGTTTTCGGTCGCGGTGATGAGGCCTTGCACGCCGGGGTGGTTGAAGTCGATCCCGGTGCCGATGTTGAACGGCTTGCGGTCGACGTTCAGCTCGAGCGTCGTCGCGCCGTCGGTGCTCTGCGGCGGCGGCACGTTGGCCTTCACCGACACGCCGGGCAGCAGGCCGAACGTGTTCACGTAGCGCTCGAATGTCGCGCGGCGCAGCGGACGATCGGCGGTGATGTGCGCGGCGATCGCGCGGATCTTCGATTCCATCGCGCCGGGCTTGCCGGTGACCTTCACGTCCGCGACATAGCCTTCGACGACGGTCACGCGCACGACGCCGTTTTCGAAGGTCTGCGCGGGGATGAACGCGAACGACAGCGCGTAGCCGCGATCCTGGTAAAGCTTCGTCACGCCGTTGGCGGTCTCGATCAGCTCGCCGATCGTGATGTCCTTGCCGACGAGCGGCGTGAAACGGCGCGAGATCTCCTCGAACGGCACCGACTTGACGCCTTCGACCTGGAACGTGGTCGGCGTCAGGCGACGCGAGAGCAGCTCCTGCAATTGCGGCGCCTGGGGCGCGACCTGCACGGTCACGTTCGGCCCCTTCTTCGGCGCATTGATCTGGGGGAGCGAGTCGACCGGGTTGCCGGCGATGCGCGTCTGCGCCTGTGCGGCGCCTGCCGCCGCCGTGATGGCGAGCAGCATCATCCATTTATCGCGTCTGGATTTCATTGTTGTACCTCGTAGGCCTTGCTTGTCGTCTTCTAATGTCCGCACGCGGCGCCGATGGCGCCGCGCGTGGTGTGCCGCCTTGCCGGTTCTGAGCGGAACGACTGCGCATTCGCTCCGGCCGCGAATGCACAGGTATCCTTATTTTCCGACGCTGCCCAGCGTGCCCAGCAACCCCGTGACCGGCGCGAGCAGGCCGGTCGATCCGCCCGACGTCGCCCCCGTCGCGCCTCCGGCCAGCGACGTGATCGGTGCGAGCGGGCTCGACGATCCGCCGGTGCTCGCCGCGCTGCCTGCCGCGCCCGTGACGGTATTCAGCAAACCCGTAACGGGCGCGAGAGGGTTCGTACTGCCCGTGCCGCCCGTCGCGCCGCCGAGTGCGCCGGTGACGGTCGACACGAGGCCCGTGACAGGCGCGAGCGGATTGCTCGTGCCGCCCGACGTCGCGCCGCCGATCGCGCCCGTGAGCGGGCCGAGGGGCGTCGAGCCGAGACCCGACAACAGCCCGCCGAGCGGGTTGGTCGAGCCCGATGACGTGCCGCTCGGCGAGCCGCTCTGCACGGTGGCCGTCGAGCCGCCGACGAGGCTCGTGATCAGGCCGGGGACCGGTGCGGCGCCATTCGGGCCGTTCGGGTTGACGAGGCCGCCGGCGTTGGTCACGGTGTTGCCGACCGAGGTGACGAGCTGGCCGACGTCGCCGACGAGCGGCTGGCTCGACGTGCCCGCGACCTGCTGGCCGGCCGAGCTGATCGCGCCGCCGACCTGGCCGAGCAGGCCGGAAACCGGCTGGCCGAGGCCCGTCGTCGTGCCGACCTGCTGCGTGAGCTGGCCGGCCGTGATGACGAGCGGCGTGATCGCCGAGCTGAGCGGCTGCGTCACCTGCTGCACGGGGCCCGACGACAGCGTCGTGCCGATCGTGTTGCCGGCGGCGCCGAGGCCGTTGGCGACCGTGTCGAGCACCGTGCCGACCGGGGACGTGACCGGCGCGAGCGGCGCCAGCGGGCCGGTGCCGAGCGCCTTGACCGTCGCGCTCAGCCCGGACACGGTGTTGCTCGTCGCGCCGACGACGTTGCCGAGGCCGGCCACCGTCGTGCCGACCGGGTTCTGCGTGGAGCCGATCTGGCCGAGCCCGTTGCTGACGGCGTCCGCCGCTGCGCCGAGGATCGTGCCCGTGCTCGACACCGTGCTGCCGAGTCCTTGCGTCACGCCGTTGCCGAGGCCCGGCACGCTCACGTTGCCGATCGTGCTGCCGAGATCCGAGGTTGTCTGGCCGAGCGTGCTGACGACGCCCTTGGTGCCCGTCGATCCGCTGCTGGTGCCGTTCGTGCTGGGGTTGTTCGCGCCGCTCGTGGTGCTGCCGTTGGCGCTGGCCGGCGGCGCGTTCACGCCGTTGCCGCCACAGGCGGCGAGCAGGCAGGCCGCGGCGAACGCGGTGAGGGGAACGCGCCACCGGCGCAGCGCGGCCGACGTGAGAGTACGTTGCTGGGGCATGGTTGACTCCTCGCAGTCTTGTCGATGAAGGGAACGAGCGGATTTACTTGTGGATGCCGCCGAGCAGGCCGCCGATCAGCGACATGACGGGTGCGAGCGGATTCGACGACGTGCCCGAGCTCGTCACTGCGCCGGTGCCGCCGGCCAGCGACGGTGCGCCCGACGTCGCGCCGCCGGCCGCGCCGGTGACCGTGTTCAGCGCCCCGGTGACCGGTGCAAGCGGGCTGGCGCCGCTGGAGCTGCCCGTCGCGCCGCCGAGTGTGCCGGTGACGGTCGAGACAAGGCCGGTGACCGGTGCAAGCGGGCTGGCGCCGCTGGAGCTGCCCGTCGCGCCGCCGAGTGCGCCGGTCACGGTCGAGACGAGGCCAGTGACCGGTGCGAGCGGGCTGGCGCCGCTGGCACCGCCCGTCGCGCCGCCGAGTGCGCCGGTGGCGGTCGAGACAAGGCCGGTGACCGGTGCGAGCGGGCTGCCGGCACCGCCCGTCGCGCCGCCGAGCGCGCCGGTGACGGTCGACACGATGCCCGTGATCGGCGCGAGCGGGTTGGCGACGCCGCCGCTGCCGCCGGTCACCAGCCCGCCGACCGCCTTCACGGTATTGCCCGTCGACGACACGGTGGTGCCGAGGCCGGTCGTGACCGGGTTGCCTCCCGTCGACGCGATCATGGCGCCGGCCTGGTTCAGGCCATTGCCGAGCGTGCCGAGCAGCGTGTTGACCGGCGCGCCGAGACCGGTTGCGGAGCCAACCGTCTGGGTCGTGTTGCCGACCATCGTCGTGATCGGCGTGATCACGGAGCTGACGGTCTGCGTGACTTGCTGGATCGGGCCGGTCGACAGGGCGTTGGTGAGCGTGTTGCCGCCGTTCGCGACGGCGCTGCCGACCGTCTGCACGAGGCCGCCGACGGCGCCGGTCACGGGCGCGAGCGGCGACAGCGGGCCGCTGCCGAGGCTCGTGACGAGCGTGCCGGCCTGCGTGACCGCGTTGCCGAGCTGATTGACCACGCCGCCGGTGCTGGCCACCGTGACGCCGACCGGGTTGCTCGTCGCGCCGAGCTGGCCGAGCCCGTTGCCGAGGCCATTGCCGAGCGCGGTCACCGCGCCGCCGACGCTTTGCACGATGCCGCCGGCCGCTTGCGTCGTCTGCGGGTTGACGCCCGGCAGCGTCTGGCTGCCGACCACGGTGCCGAGACCCGACACGGTCGAACCGACGCCGGTCACGATGTTGCTGCTGCTGGCGAGCACGTTGCCCACCGCGTTCGACGACACGCCCGACGTGCCGCTCGTGCCGCTGGTCGTCCCGCTCGTGGTGCCACTGGTGCTGCCGCTCGTGCTGCCACTCGTCGAACCGCTGGTGCTGCCGCTGGTGCTCCCCGACGTACCGCTCGTCGAGCCGGACGTGCCGCCGCCGGACGTGGAAATCGAATCGCTGCCGCCGCTCGAGTTCGAGCCGCCGAGGCCCTTGCTGATCGAACCGGAGCCGCCGCAGGCAGAGAGGGAAAGCATGGCTGCCACGGTGGCCGCGATCAGAGTCGTCCGGAGCGTGCCATGAGGGATTACCTGAATGTCCATTTCGTCCTCGCATTAAAACTGATGTTGTGATGAGTGGTGCGCGGACTACTCTGCAACTGTCGTGCCATTTCGGCGATTGCCGGTTCGACGATGGGTTTTAAACGGGGTATTTCCTTATCGGAAAAGGACTTGCACGAATTGAAAGATTGTTGAAATTGTTTGGGCGGCCGGAGCCGGGAGCGATTTCAGCCGGTTCGTAACGTAACGTCACATCATTGGCGTTACGCGAACGACGTAACGTGCGGGGACAGGAGGGCGGGAACGGTCGTTCTGTTTTATAGGTGGATTAGATGTGCACATCTAACCTATCGTAAATCCTATGTGTAAGACGTACCGAAACACCGTACAAATAGGGTGTGCTACACGTCGATTTTTCGATCAGGATTGTTAAAAGAGGTTGGAAATTAAAAGGGATCGGAGATAAGATTCGTGGCGGGTGTAAGTTTTGTACGATTTGGTACAGACGTTCGAGGAGGATCAATGGCACGAATGTTAACTTGCATCAAATGATGATCCGCGTCGAGCGAGACGCGCTATAAAGAATGGGCATCCGGTCGGTGTCACGGCAAGTGTGGCAAACGGCGCGGAGCCGGGCCGAATATGCGAGGACCCAACCATCGTATAAACGGCCAGAGAAACAAACATACAGGCACGAGGAAATAAAATGAAAGCAATGATGATTCGCTTCCTCAAGGAGGAAGACGGGGTGACCGCGATCGAATATGGTCTGATCGCGGGTCTGATTGCTGTTGCCATCATGGTGAATGTCTCGGAGATCGGCACTCGACTCGGCGCGGTGTTCACCAACATCTACAACCAGCTGGCAACCGCCGCGGGCTGATCGCTGCGTTCGGCAGTCGTGGCGAGCGAGTCGCGATTGCGACTCGCTCGTTGTCGCACGCGCGTCCGGTTTCGACATGGCACTCCTGTTCAGCATCGGTATTTTTTTCGCCTGGGCGATGCTTGTCGCACTCGGCGATATCCGCTTTCGACGCGTACCGAATACGCTGGTCGTCGCGGGATTGATTGCGGGATTCGCAAGCACATTCGCGCACGCAAATCCATTCGGCGTTTTCCCGAGGCAGGCATTAATCGGCATGCTGGTCGCAGCAGTCAGCCTTTTTCCCTTTTTCGCCTTTCGCGTCATGGGCGCAGCGGACGTGAAGGTATTCGCGGTGCTCGGCACATGGTGCGGCATGCATGCGCTGCTCTGGTTATGGGTGGTCGCGAGCATTGCGGCCGGCGTGCATGCGCTTGCGCTGATGGTGATGTCGAACACGTCGATCGGCGCGCTGCGGCGGCGCGGCGCGCCCGCGATGACATTGGGTGGCCGGCGCGCGACGCCGTATGCCGCTTGCCTCGTGGCGCCGGCGGCAGGGTGGCTCGCGCATCTCGTCATGTCAGGGGGCGTGCAATGACGACGCAGCGGCAGCCGCGCGCACGTCGGCGCCAGCGGGGCGCGACGGCGGTCGAGTTCGCGCTCGTGTTTCCGCTGTTCTTCGTGATCTTTTACGCGCTCGTGTCGTACGGGCTGATCTTCGCGATCCAGCAGAACCTGACGCTGGCCGCGACCGAGGGTGCGCGGGCGGCGCTGAACTATGTGCCCGAGGCGAACGGCCAAGGGGCGCAGGCGCTGCAGGACCGCGCGAGTGCAGCCCGCAGGGCCGCGCAGAACCTGACCCGCTGGCTGCCGAACGTCGTGGTGCCGGCGCCGTCGTCGGCGTCGTGCAGCTACGACGCGTCGATGTACTGCGTGACGGTCACGGTGACCTACCCGTATGCGCAATATCCGCTGGTGCCGTCGCTGCCGCTGCTCGGCCTCGTGTTGCCGAGCGCGCTGACGAGCACGGCGACCGTGCAGATCAATCCGGCGACCATCCTGTGACGCAGCATGTGCGACGCGATCCCGATGCGTGAACCCTGACCAGCACTCCGACACAACCGACACAACAACATCACTGACGGCACCCGACACTCACCATGGCGAACAACCTGACCAAAATCATCGCCGGCCTGCTGATTGCGATCGCAGTATTGCTGGGCATCTACGCGTGGATGCTCGGGCGCGCCCCGGCCCGTCCGCCGGCGCCGGTCGTGGCGCAGGCCGCGGTGACGCAGACGGTGCCGCTCGTCGTCGCCGCGCGCCTGTTGCCGGCCGGGCAGGCGATCACCGCCGACGGGCTGAAGATCGTGCAGGCGCCGGTGTTGCCGGCGGGCGCATTCAGCGATCCGGAGGCGCTCGTCGGCCGCGTGCCGGCGAACGACATTCTCGACGCGTCGCCGGTGCTCGCGGCCGTGCTGTCGTCGGGGCTCGCGGACCAGGTGGCGCCCGGCGAGCGGGCGGTCGCGGTCAGGGTCGATGAAACGAGTGCGGTCGGCAACCGGCTGCGGCCCGGCAACTTCGTCGACGTGTTCCTGAACCTGAAGCGCGAGGGCGGCGCAGGCGGCCAGACCGGCTCGGAAATTCCGCGTACGCAGGCGCGCCTGCTGCTGTCGAAGGTGCGCGTGCTGGCGTTCGGCGATGCGACGTCCGATCGCGACGGCGCGGCGGGACCGACGAGCATGGCGCGGACCGCGGTGCTCGCGGTGCCGACCGCGCAGGTCGACGCGCTGACGCTGGCCGACGCGAACGGTCGCCTGACGCTCGCGCTGCGCAATCCGCACGATGACGAAATCGCCGCGCAGACCGTCGCGATGCGCACGATGGGCGAGCTCGGGCCGTCGGCCGTGGCGGCCACGGGCGTCGCGCTCGACGAGCTGTCCGCGTCGCGCGCGCGCAGCGCGTCACGCGAGCCGGCCGCGCCGCGCGCCCCGGTCGTGGCGCGCCCGGGCGGCGGCATCGAAGTGATTCGCGGCGGGCGGGCCGAGACGGTCGCCTATTGAACAACTTCTGAACGACAACCCGCACGGTCATCGAAAGCAGCGACACAATGAAGAACACACTGATTGCATTCGCGATTGCCATCTGGACCCTGACATGCGCGACGCTGGCCGCGGCGGCCGGCGCCGGCGCCTCGATCGATCTCGCCGTCGGCGCGCAACGGCAGATCGCCGCCGGGCGCGTGCTGCAGCGGGTGGCGGTCGGCGATCCGTCGGTGGCCGACGTGCTGATCATGAAGGGCAGCCGCGCCGGCGCGGTGCTGCTGGTCGCGAAGGCGCCCGGCTCGACGAACGTGATGCTGTGGGAGCGCGGCCGCGACGAGCCGACGGTGTGGAACGTCAACGTCGTCGACGCGGCCGCGCATGCGGTGCTCGACAGCTCGGCGCCGGACGCGAAGGCGTATGGCGACGTCGCGGTGCTGTCCGGTTCGGCGGCGTCGCTCGATGCGCACGAGCGCGCCGCCGCGATCGGCCAGCACATGGCCGACAAGGGCGGCGCAGCGGCCGGCGCAAACTGGGGCGCGGGGGGCGCGACCGGCAAGCGCGGCGGCGGCGCGAACGGAACGGGCGGCAAGGGCGGCGCGGTGATCGACGCGTCGACGGTCGGCGGCCGGAACACCGTGCAGGTCGACGTGCGCGTCGTCGAATTCAGCCGCTCGGTGCTGAAGGAGGCCGGGCTGAACTTCTTCAAGCAGAGCAACGGCTTTGCGTTCGGTGCGTTTACCGCAGGCGGATTGCAGTCGATCGCCGGCGCCGCGACGTCCGCCTTCCAGGCGACGGCCGGCATTCCGGTCGCATCCGCGTTCAACCTCGTCGCGAACTCGGCGGGCCGCGGCATCTTCGCGAACCTGTCGATTCTCGAAGCGAACAATCTCGCACGGGTGCTCGCGCAGCCGACGCTCGTCGCGCTGTCCGGCCAGAGCGCGAGCTTCCTCGCGGGCGGCGAGATCCCGGTGCCGGTGCCGCAGGCGCTCGGTTCGACGGCGATCCAGTGGAAGCAGTACGGCGTCGGCCTGACGCTCACGCCGACGGTGCTGAGCCCGCGCCGCATCGCGCTGAAGGTCGCGCCCGAATCGAGCCAGCTCGATTTCCTGCACGGGGTGACGATCAACAGCGTCGCGGTGCCCGCGATCACGACGCGCCGCGCCGACACGACGGTCGAGCTCGGCGACGGCGAGAGCTTCGTGATCGGCGGCCTGATCGATCGCGAGACGATGTCGAACGTCAACAAGGTGCCGGTCCTCGGCGACCTGCCGATCATCGGGGCGTTTTTCAAGACGCTCAACTATCAGCAGAACGACAAGGAACTGGTCATCATCGTGACGCCGCACCTCGTCGCGCCGATCGCGAAGGGCGCCTCGCTGCCGGCCACGCCGGGCGAGCTGTCCGAGCAGCGCGACGGCCCGGTGTGGCGGTCGTACCTCGGCGGCATCGCATCGCCCGACGCGGCGCCGGGGTTTTCGAAATGAACGCGGGGCGTGTCGTCGCGCGCTATCTGACTGGGGATGTCCCACATGAACGCGAGAACCCATTCGTTGGCTGAGCCCGCCGTGACCGACTACTTCGTATGCGCGTCGCAGCACGATCGGCATATCGGCTGGCTCGGCGAGACCCTGGTGCCGGCCGGCGCGGTGGAAGCCGCGCCGCTCGATCCGGGCGCGCTCGCGCAGCGCATCGCGGGGCTCAATCCCGCGATCGTCTTCATCGACTTCTCCGGCGCGCAGGCGGCGGCGAGCGCGGCGGCGGCCGCGGTGCGCGTTGCGCATCCGGGGCTGCCGGTCGTCGCGCTCGGCACGCTCGCCGAACCGGAAAGCGCGCTCGCCGCGTTGCGGGCGGGCGTGCGCGACTTCATCGACGTGTCCGGCGCCGCGGAAGATGCGCTGCGCATCACGCGCGGGCTGCTCGAGCACGCGGGCGGCGGCGAGCCGGCGAACCGCCACGGCAAGCTGGTCGCGCTGCTCGGCGCGCGCGCCGGGATGGGCGTGAGCACGCTGGCCGCGAACCTGTCGGTCTGGCTGCGCAAGCGCGGGTCGGCGGGCCCGGCCGACGGCGCGGCAAGCGGTGCATCAAGCGGCGGCGCCGCGTCGCTTGGCCGGCAGACGGCGCTCGTCGACCTCGGGCTGCCCACCGGCGACAGCGCGCTGTTCCTCAACACGCGCTGCGAGTTCCACTTCGTCGAGGCCGTGCGCAACCTGCGCCGCATCGACCGCACGTTCGTCAACACCGCGCTGACCCGCCATGCGAGCGGCGTCGCGCTGACGACGCTGCCGCCGAACCTCGCCGACCTGCGCGAGGTGTCGTACGCGTCGTGCGTCGGCCTGCTGAACCGGCTGCGCGCGTTCTTCGACCAGCAGCTCGTCGATCTCGGCGGATTCTCGAACCGGGAATTCGTCGCGCAGATCGCGGCGGCGTCCGACGAGGCGTGGCTCGTCTGCGACCAGGGCGTCGCGTCGATCGTGTCGGCGGTCGACCTGCTCGAGGGGCTGCGCGATGCGGGCGTCGACAGCGGCAAGATGCGGCTCGTCGTCAACCAGTACGACCCGGCGCTCAGCCTGACGCCGCCCCAGATCGCGGACCGTCTCGGCGTCGCGCTGCTGGCGACGCTGCCCGCGCGCCGCGTGCCGATCGGCCAGGCGGCGAACCAGGGCCGGCTCATCGTCGACACGGCGGAGCGCGACCCGTACGTGCGCGCGCTCGAGCCGCTCGCCGAGCGGCTGGCGGGCACAGCCGCCGCACCGCGCGCCGCGTCGGGACTTTCCGCGCTCAAGCGCTTCATTCAACCTTCGTCCAGGCGATCGTAAGCGATGGCACACGACATTCAATTCGCCGACGGCGCCGCGCCGTTCTCCCAGACGCAGCAATTCCACGACATCAAGAATGCCGCGCACGAGCATCTGCTCACGCGGATCGAGGAACTGGGCGCCGAATTCGGACGCTGGTCGCGGCAGGCGATCAACCAGTTCGTCGACCTGGAGATCGACAGCTTCGTGCGCCTGCGCCGCATCCCGCTCAACGAGAACGAGGTGCGCACGATCGCGGAGGCGCTGACGAAGGAGCTCGCCGGCTTCGGGCCGATCGAGGACCTGCTCGCCGATCCGCATGTCGAGGACATCCTCATCAACGGCTACAACGACATTTACGTGTCGCGCCACGGCGTGCTGGCGAAGCTGCCGGTGCGCTTCACCGACAACGCGCACCTGCTGCGGATCGTGCGGCGCATCCTCGCGCCGATCGGCCGCCGCCTCGACGAATCGAATCCGATGGTCGACGCACGGCTGCCGGACGGCGGGCGCGTGAACGTCGTGATCGAGCCGCTGTCGATCGACGGGCCGGTGGTGTCGATCCGCAAGTTCCGCAAGGACCCGCTGAAGCCGGCCGACCTGCTCGCCAACAGCACCTTCAACGAGGAGCTCGGCGCGCTGCTCGAGGCCGCGGTCGAGGCGCGCTGCAACATCCTCGTGTCGGGCGGCACGAGCTCCGGCAAGACGTCGCTGCTCAACGCGCTCGCGTTCCACATTCCCGAGCCCGAGCGCGTCGTCACGATCGAGGACACGGCCGAGCTGTCGCTGAACCACCCGCACGTGGTGCGGCTCGAGAGCCGGCCGGGCGGCTTCGACGGCACCGGCGTCGTGACGATCCGCGACCTGCTGCGCAACACGCTGCGGATGCGGCCGGACCGCATCATCGTCGGCGAAGTGCGCGGCGGCGAAGTGCTCGAGATGCTGCAGGCGATGAACACCGGGCACGACGGCTCGATGGGCACCGTGCACGCGAGCTCGCCGCGCGAGTGCCTGTACCGTCTCGAGATGCTGGCCGGCTTCGCCGGGTTCCAGGGCACCGAATCGAGCCTGCGCAGGCAGATCGCGAACGCGATCGACTTCATCGTGCAGATCGGCCGGCTGTCGAACGGGCGGCGGCGGATCCTGTCGATCACCGAAGTCACGGGGCTGTCGGACAACATCATCGCGACGCAGGAGCTGTACCGCTACGAAGCGCGCGTGACGCCCGAAGGCGACGAAATCGACCACTGGGAATCGCTCGGCATTCACCCGCATTCGCCGAAGCTCGCGCGCTTCCGCCAGACGCTGTCGGGCGGCGGGTTCGGTTCAGGTGGCTTCGGCGGCGGCTTCGGCGGCGACGGCTTCGGGCGCGGCGGAGGCTTCAATGTCTAGCCTGATGGTCGCCGCGCTGGCGCTCGCGCTTGTCTGCGTCGCCGCCGCGCTGCTGCTGTGGCGGCACGGCGAGCTCAGGCGCGCTCGCGCGGATGCGCAGCGCTTCATCGACAGCCGGATCGAGCCGGCCGCGCGCGCGGGGGGCGCGGCGCAGGGGGCGGCCGCACGGCCGGCGCACGGGTCCGGCGGGACCGGCGCGCGCCCGGCCGCCGCGACGGCTCCGGCGTCGGCGCCCGCATCGCGCTGGGCGCACTGGCGCGACCGGCTCGCCGAATACCTCGACCATCTCGCGAGCCGCGCCGGGATCGAGGATGCGCGCGGCAAGGGGCTGCTCGCGCTGGCGGCGCTGGCCGCCGTCGCGCTCGTCGCAGGCCGGACCGGCGGGCTGCTCGGCAGTGTCGCGGCGCTCGCGGCCGGCCTCGCGCTGCTCGCGTTCTGGCTCGTGTCGCGGATTCATCGCCGCCGCCTGCAGATCGTCCGGCAACTGCCGTCGTTTCTCGACGGGATCGTGCGTCTCGTGACGCTCGGCAACAGCGTGCCGGCCGCGTTCCAGGCTGCGCTGCTGACGACCGAGGCGCCGTTGCGCGGCTGTCTCGACGTCGTGTCGCGGATGCTGCGCACGGGCGTCGAGATCGATCGCGCGATGGTGCATATCGCGAAGGTCTATCACACGAGGGAGTTCGAACTGGTCGGGTCGGTGCTGCGGCTGTCGGTGCGCTACGGCGGCCGCGCCGACGTGATGCTCGAGCGCATGGCGGTGTTCATGCGCGATCTCGAGCAGGCGGAGCGCGAATTGGTGGCGATGTCGTCGGAGACGCGGCTGTCGGCCTGGGTGCTGGTGATGCTGCCGATCGCGATCGGCGGCTTCGTGATCGCGACGAATTCCTCCTACCTCGGTTCGATGTGGAACGACGAGAGCGGGCGCTCGTACCTGTATCTGGCTTTCGTCATGCAGATCGCGGGCGGCGCGTGGCTGTACCGGATGTCCCGGCTCAGGTGATGCGATGACGCCCGATCAACTCGGATCGATTGCGCTCGCGCTCGGCGCGCTCGGCGTGCTGCTGCTGGCCTGGCTGGCGCTGCGGCGCGCGGGCGCGGAGTCGCGCAGCCGCCGCGCGCTGGCCGCCGCGCTGGACCGCCGCGCGGCCACGCTCACGGCGGCGGGCGCGCGCCCCGCGCCGGACGGCGCCGCGCCGCCGCCGAAGCGCGAGACGCCGGCCGCCGCCGGGCGGCGCGCGCGCGTCGCGCAACTGCTCGAGCGGATGTCGACGGCCGGCGCCCGCTGGCTCGATACGGGGTTCGGCAGGCACATCGTCGCCGACGAGGATCGCCGGCTGCTCGAACAGTGCGGATATGTCGACGCGCGCACGCGCGGGCTGTTCCTGAGCGCGCGGACTGCCGGCGCACTCGTCGCGCCGGTGCTGTTCCTTGCATTCGTCGGGCCGCGCCTGCATGGCGGCCGCTGGGTGCTCGGTCTCGTGCTGGCGTTCGTCACGGGCTTCATGCTGCCGAAGATCATCATCCGCCGGCGCGCGGCCGAGCGCCGGCAGGCGGTCGTCGACGAACTGCCGCTGCTGGTCGACATGCTGCGGCTGCTGCAGGGCGTCGGCCTGTCGCTCGACCAGAGCCTGCAGGTCGTGACGAACGATTTCAGGGGGATGATGCCGGTGCTGTCGTCGGAGATGGGCATCGCGCAGCGGCAGTTCGCGGCCGGACGCACGCGCGAGCAATCGCTGCAGCGGCTGGCGTCGGGCTTCGACAACGAGGACCTGCGCGCGATCGTGCGCCTGATGATCCAGGTCGACAAGCACGGCGGCGCGGTGCAGGAGCCGCTCAAGCAGTTCGGCGACCGGCTGCGCGAAGCGCGCCGCGCGATGCTGCGCGAGCGCATCGGCCGCCTGACGGTGAAGATGACGGGCGTCATGATCGTCACGCTGCTGCCGGCGCTGCTGATCGTGACGGCAGGCCCCGGGATGATCTCGGTGATGCACGCGCTGTCGCTGGCGCAGCACTGACGAGGCGAATACGAGGCGAATACGAGGCGAATGCAAGGAACGAAGATGAAGCGGATCGGTGGAATCGTGAAACTGGCGGGCGTGACGGCGCTGGCGGGGCTGCTCGCCGCCTGTTCGTCTTTCAAGGAAAGCGGGTATGGCGTCGGCGTGCAGGCGGAGCGCGCCGCGCTGATGGATGCGGCCGGCCGCAAGCAGGCCGCGCCCGATACGCCTGCCATGTATCTCGGCCTGATCGAGCGGATGCAGGCGCAGGGGCTGTATTACGCGTCGCTCGCGCATATCGACGCGTACGAGAAGCAGTACGGCGCATCGCCGGAGTCGACGTTGCTGCGCGCCGACGCGCTGCGCATGACCGACCAGCCGGCTGCGAGCGCGGCCGTCTATGCGCAATTGCTGAATACGCCGCTCGCCGCGCGCGGGTATCGCGGGCTCGGGCTGATCGCCGGCGCCGCGGGGGATTTCGAGCGCGCCGCGCAGGCGTTGTCGCAAGCGTCGGTGCTCACGCCGACCGACGCGTCGATGCTGTCCGATCTCGCGTACGCGAAGCTGCGCTGCGGCGACGTGCAGGGCGCGCGCGTGCCGCTGATGAAGGCCGCCGAGCTCGACCAGAACAATCCGAAGATCATCAGCAACGTGATGCTGTATCTGCTGGCGTCCGGCCACGCGCGCGACGCGCAGAAGCTGATGGGCCAGCAGAAGCTGCCCGCGGAGATCCGCAACGACATCCGCAACGACGCGGCGCGGATCGCCGCGGCCGCGCGCACGTGGCGGCGACCGGTGGCCGCGCCGGCCGCGACGGCCATCGGCTCGGGCAGCGTCGTCGACGTGCCCGGCAGCGGCGCCGCGAAGGGCGGCGCGCCGGTCGCGAGCATCCAGGGATTCGATTCAACCGCGCCGCTGCTGCAGCGGTTCGCGCAATGACAAGACGTTCGGGGGAACCGACATGAGCGACAACGACAAGAACCTCGACCGGTGGATGCGCGCGCGCCGGGCCGCTGCGCTGGTCGCGCTGCTGGGCGCGGCAGCAAGCGCGCACGGCCAGCAGCCGGCAGGGCATGCGACCGTCAATGCAACCGTCAATGCGACCGGGATCGGCCGCTCGACCGAAACGTGGCTCGCGCTGCAGCGGGACAACCGGGCGGCCGGTCCGGACCTGCCGATGCTCGGCGACGCGGCGTCGCTCGCGTACCAGCGCTATCTCGACTCGTTCAAGAACAAGATTCCGGATTCGATGGGCTCGCCGCTGGGATCGGGCGGTGGCGCATCGTCCGGCGGACAGGGCTCGGCGCAAGCGTATTGAGGCGGCGATGAGCACGGCTCGATTCCTCGGATGGCGCCCGGCCGGGCGCGGCCGCCGGCGGATGCGCGGCCAGCGCGGCGCCGTGTCGGTCCTGGCGACCGTCTGGGTGCTCGTCGCGCTCGTGACGCTGGGCGCGATCGACATCGGCAACCTGTTCTTCCAGCGGCGCGACCTGCAGCGGATCGCGGACCTGTCCGCGCTGGCCGCGGTGCAGTCGCTCGATCCGTCCGATACGTCGTGCGGCGCGGCGAACAGGACCGCGCTGAACAATGCTCAGGCGAACGAAACGTCGAACACGGTGGCGACGAGCGCGCCCGCACGCGGGCAAGACCAGGTCGCGGCGACCTGCGGCCGCTGGGATCCGCAGGTCTATGCGGGCCAGCCGGCATACTTCGCGCCCGCCGCGAGCGGGATGACGCAGCTCAACGCCACGCAGGTGACGGTCACGCGCGCGATGCGCTATTCGTTCCTCGGCGTCGTGTCGATGCTCGGCGCGGGGCCGGGCACGATGTCGGCCACCGCGACCGCGCGCGCGAGCGCGATCGACACGTTCTCGGTCAGCGCGACGCTCGCGAGCGTCGACCCGGTCTGGCTCAACGGCATCCTGTCGGCGTTGCTCGGGACGAGCGTCAGTCTCACGCTCGCCGACTATCAGGCGCTCGCGGGCGCGAACATCAAGCTGCTCGGCATCTCGACCGCGCTCGGCGCCGGGACGGTGAACGGGCTCGTGGACCTGTCGGTGACGGTGCCGACGCTGATCGGCAACCTGAGCGCGTATGTCGGCGCATTGCAGGCCGGCGGCGGCAACGGCCCGGGTTACGTCGCGCAGCTGCAGGCCGCGTCGACGGCGCTCGGCAAGCTGGCGGGCGCCAGGGTCGGCAACACGAGCGTCGTCGTCGCCAATGCGCCCGACGCGCTGCTGAACATCAGTCTCGGCAATCCGCAGTCGGGCGCCGATGCGCAGGTCAACCTGCTCGACCTGTTGACGACGGCGGCGCAGGTGGCCGCATACAACAAGGGGCAGGCGGTGTCGCTGAACACCGGCGTCACGCTGCCGCTGGGCGCGACCGGCTTCAATGTCGTGTCGCTGCAGCTGCAGGTGCTGAATCCGCCGTCGATCGCGGTCGGCGAGGCGGGGCTGCTGCCGAACGGGACGTGGCGCACGCAGGCGTCGTCGGCGCAGATCGGGGTGTATCTGAACGTGCAGACGCCGAGCATTCCAATCACCGGCGCGCTGGGCCTCAGCGGCTTGCTCGACCTCACGCTGAGCGGCATCAACCTGCCGATTTACCTGCTCGTTGGCGGGCCGGCCGTGGCGAGCCTCGCGGCGACGAAGTGCGGTTCCGCCACCACGCCGAGCACGACGACGATCCTCGCGACGCCGGGCATCGCGAAGCTGTGCATCAGCGCGCCGCCGTCCGGCACGCTGAACCTGTCCAACGTGAGCACCTGTCCGCCGGCCGGGACGCTGCAGTTGCTGAACCTGCAGGCATCGGCCTTGTCGTCTCCGCCGGTGTCGCTCGGCGTCACCGCATCGATCTCGAATCCGGTGCTCCAGATCGTCGGCACCACGTCGTCGAGCGCGCCGTACGCGGGCTACCCGTCGGCCACGCCTTACCACTTCTGCAACGCGCCGACCGGCCTCGCGAATCCGGTGTCGTGCGGCAGCGGCTGGGTGAGCCCGTCCACGGCATCGAGCCAGAACAGCTACTGGACCACCTACGTGAACAACCTCGGCGCGTCGCTCGGCACGGCGCTCAGCAACATCAACCTGAACTCGATCACGATCCTCGGCATCCCGATCCCGCTCGGCCCGCTGCTCGACGCGATCGGCAGCCTCGTGCTGCAGCCTGTGCTGTCGGCGCTCGACGCCGTGCTCGTGCCGATCCTGGGCCTGCTCGGCGTCCAGGTCGGCCAGGCGACCGTGCATCAGATCTCGCTGACCTGCAACGCAGCGCAACTCGTCAACTGAAGAAGCCTCCGAAGAATGAGAACCACGCCCGCAATCGAAGAGCTCGACCTGTACGTCTGGGAAGGCAAGGCGGACATCGTCGACCGCGTCGCCCGGTGCATGGCGAGCTTCGACGTCGAAGTGATCCGCGCCGACAACGCGGAACTCTCGCCCGAGCGCGCCGCGCTGCGCCCGTCGCTGGCGATCATCAGCGTGACGATGATCGAAACCGGCGCCGCGTTCCTGCGCGACTGGCAGGCCAACATCGGCATGCCGGTCGTCTGGGTCGGCGCCGCGCGCGACCACGACGCGTCGCAGTATCCGCCCGAGTATTCGCACATCCTGCCGCTCGATTTCACCTGCGCGGAACTGCGCGGGATGGTCGGCAAGCTCGTCACGCAGCTGCGCGCGCACGCCGCGGAGACGCTGCAGCCGTCCGAGCTCGTTGCCCACTCGGAATCGATGCAGGCGCTGCTGCGCGAAGTCGACACGTTCGCGGACTGCGACACCAACGTGCTGCTGCACGGCGAAACCGGCGTCGGCAAGGAGCGCATTGCGCAACTGCTGCACGAGAAGCACTCGCGCTACCGGCTCGGCGAATTCGTGCCGGTCAACTGCGGCGCGATTCCGGACGGCCTGTTCGAGTCGCTGTTCTTCGGGCACGCGAAAGGCTCGTTCACCGGCGCGGTTGTTGCGCATAAAGGCTATTTCGAGCAGGCCGCGGGCGGCACGCTGTTCCTCGACGAGGTCGGCGACCTGCCGCTCTACCAGCAGGTCAAGCTGCTGCGCGTGCTCGAGGACGGCGCGGTGCTGCGCGTCGGCGCGACGTCGCCGGTCAAGGTCGATTTCCGCCTCGTTGCCGCGAGCAACAAGAAGCTGCCGCAGCTCGTCAAGGAGGGGCTGTTCCGCGCCGACCTGTATTACCGGCTCGCGGTGATCGAACTGAGCATCCCGTCGCTCGAGGAGCGGGGCGCGGTCGACAAGATCGCGCTGTTCAAGTCGTTCGTCGCGCAGGTGGTCGGCGGCGAGAAGCTCGCGCAGCTGCCCGACCTGCCGTATTGGCTTGCGGACGCCGTCGCCGACAGCTATTTCCCCGGCAACGTGCGCGAACTGCGCAATCTCGCCGAGCGCGTCGGCGTGACGGTGCGGCAGACCGGCGGCTGGGACGCCGCGCGGCTGCAGCGCCTGGTCGCGCATGCGCGCAGCGCCGCGCAGCCGGTGCCGGCGGAGAGCGCGGCCGAGGTGTTCGTCGATCGCAGCAAGTGGGACATGAGCGAGCGCAGCCGCGTGATCGCCGCGCTCGACGCGAACGGCTGGCGCCGCCAGGACACCGCGCAGCAGCTCGGCATCAGCCGCAAGGTGCTGTGGGAAAAAATGCGCAAATACCAGATCTTCGACGAGGAGCCCGAGACCCGCGATAGTGAGTAAATAATGAGATAATGCGCCGCAGAATTACAACGACTTGGAGCGGGAATAACATTTCATGAGCCAGATGACGGGGTTGGGGTTGGGAAGGGCGTGCGTGCTGCTCGCGCTGCTCGGAGGCATGCAGGGCGCATACGCGCAAGGGTTGGCCGGCACCGCGAGCCCGGCCGAGCAGCCGGTGCAGCCGGCGTCGGCGCCGGCCGCCGCGATTCCGGCGCTCGACGCGCAGGCGCAAACGCCGATCCAGGCCGGCGACACGACCGGTCCGAGCACGGTGGACGAGCTGCAGCGCCAGATCCAGGCGCACACGCTCACGGAGATGCGCACGAACTACAACGGCAGCTACGGCGCGAGCCTGCTGTTCAACGTGAAGGACGGCGCGTATTTCATCGCGCTGTTCCAGCAGAAGGCGTTCTGGCGCGTGATCAAGACCTACAACGAGGTGCGGGCGGAGGCGATCTACCGCGATTTCTCGCGCCAGGCCGGGCATCTGGCCGTCAACGAACTGCGCGCGGCGAAGCTCGAATCGCAGAAGGCGCAGACGGATCGCCAGATCGAAGTCGCGCAGGAGCGGGCGCGGCGTCTGCAGGCGGACCTGTCGATTGCGCGCGAGCAGCAGGCGGCCGTCACGGATCGTCAGAAGACGGTGCGCAGCGAGACCGCCGCGCTGCAGGCGCAACAGGCCGAACTGCAGGCGCAATTGCGCGCGCTGCAGCAGCAGGTGCGATCGTTGCAGCGTGAGGCAGACGCCGGCTTGCCGCGCGTGCGCTGAGCGTAGTGGTGTGCGGCATGCGACGACATGCCGCGGCGGCGCGACGAAGAAAAAAGGGCAAACCCGCGGGTTTGCCCTTTTGCCTTATTGGCCGTTACTGCCCGTTACTGGCCGTCCGGCACGATCCGGCGGCGGCGGGTGACGATCACCGGCCCGTTATTGCCGCGCGATTCCGACGGCGCGGAGGAGGCGGGCGAGTCGCCGGCGTCGCGCGGGGCGCCGTAGTTTTCACGCGGCTCGCGCGGCGCGCCGTAGCTTTCACGCGGCTCGCGCGGTGCGCCGTAGCCTTCACGCGGTTCGCGCGACCCGTAGTCGCCACGCGGTTCGCGCGAACCGTAGCCGTCGCCGCGCGATTCGCGGGAGCCGCCGTGCGAGCCGTACGGGCTGTGCCCGCCGCCTTCACGGCCGCCGGGACGCCCGCCGCCGCCGCCCGTGCGCGGGCCGCGCGGGCCGCCGCCGCCCGGACGCGAACCGCCGGTGTCGAGCTGGATGGTGGAAATCGCACGCTTGTAGATGCCCTGCAAACCCACGGGGGTGCGCAGCATCACCAGGTACTGGTCGAACGACTCGATGCATCCCGTCAGGCGAATGCCGTTGACGAGATAGATTTCGACGCGCTTACGTTCCTTGCGCGCGGAATTGATGAAGTCGTTTTGCGGATGGGATTCTGCGGGATTGGCCATTGAGATGCGGCAGGAGCCTGCGTCAGAAGTATGTTGTGCGTGTGTGTGTGGCGTGGAATCCACAAGGTATTTTGCGGGATTCTACCCTGTTCGATCCCGATGCGCGCGCTCACGATTGTGTCGAACCGTAACCCACTATAGACGGTTCCGGGCGTTTCCGCGATTCGGCCAAACGGCCCATGCCGTTTTGTTACGTCGAGTTACGACTCTCGCAGCGCCGTTGCACCTGACCGCGCGCCGCTCCACTACAGTCTTCGCGCACGCCGGGCGAGCCGGCATCTTGGAGGTCCAGAACATGAACAAGAGGCGAGTGGCAGGGTGGGTAGGGGGCATCGCGCTGCTGGCGTCCGGCAGCGCGATGGCGGGTCACGTCGATATCGGGATCGGCATCGGCGTGCCGGTCGCGCCGGTCTATGTCGAGCCGGCGCCGGTCTATGTCGCGCCGCAGCCGGCGGTGGTCGCGTATCCGGGCTACGGGTACGGCTACGACGGCGATGACGACGACGACCGCTACCGCAAGTGGCGCAAGCACTACTACAAGCACTGGCACAAGCACCACGACGACGACGATTGAGCGCCGCACGCGCCGGCGCGCGTCAGAACGCGTAAGCCGGATTCTTCGGATCAAACGCGGCTTCGTCGAACGACATCGGCGCGATCTTCTCGATGACGATCCGCTCGAAGAGCCGCCCGTCGTTGTCATAGGATTCGACGGTCCGGAACCACGGTTCGTGCAGGTCGAGCCCCAGCACTTCCTTCTTCGCATAGAACTGCGGCCGGCCGGTCGGCGTCTCGTAGGTCAGCGCGACGACGCGCACGCCGCCGACCGTCTTCGCTTCCACATGGGTCGGGCGCTCCACGCCGGCTTCCTGGTACATCTTCCCTTCGCTCAGGTACAGGTTCGCGATGAACTCGGTGCCGAGATCCTTCACCTCGTGATTCGACTGCGCACGCGCGAGCGCGCCGTCGAGCGCCGTCCACATCGGCACCTTGCCGAGCAGGCCGCCGAGGTGGCCGTACATCTCGTCCTTGCGCCGCGTCGTGTCGTAGATGATTTCCTGGCCGGCATGCGCGCCGTCCGGCAGCCATTTCGCGTAGACCTTCAGCGGGTCGCGCGTCGTCTTGACGATCATGCGATCGGGCGTGTCCGACCATCTCCCGCCGATGCGCTCCTGGCGAACCATCGTGAACTGATACGACGGATAGCCGTTCGGACCGTTGCGGATGTACTCGGGCACCGCGAGCGGATCGAGCGCGGTGAACAACGCGGCGAGCGTCGCGTCGTCGAGTTTCGCGAGCGTGCCTTGCTGCGCGGCGGTCCGCAGCCAGCGCGCCTGCCGGGCGGCGGGCTCGCGGGTCACTTTCGCGAGGTCGGCGGGCAGTGCGGCCGCATCGTGCGCCGCGCCTTCCGCGCCGGTGGCTTGCTGCGCGCGCACGCCGGGCTGCGCGAGCGCCAGCGCGCCGGCGAGCGCAGCGGCGGCCGCGTGCCGGCCAAGCCGCTTCGCGTGCCGCTGGATTCCTTCGTTCATCGACTGGGCCTCCCGGAGCGATATGGTTTCAGCCTTGCTTGCCGGCCTTGAGCTTCGCGAGTTCCTCGTCGCGCAGCGCGCGGCGCAGGATCTTGCCGACGTTGGTCTGCGGCAGCGCATCGCGGAACTCGACGAGCTTCGGCATCTTGTAGCCGGTCAGGTTCTTGCGGCAGTGCGCGAGCACGTCGTCGGCGGTCAGCGCCGGGTCGCGCCGGACGACGAACACCTTGATCCGCTCGCCGTGCACTTCGTCAGGAATGCCGATCGCGGCGGCCTCGCTGATGCCCGGGTGCATCACCAGCACTTCCTCGATCTCGTTCGGATACACGTTGAAGCCCGACACGAGGATCATGTCCTTCTTGCGGTCGATCAGGCGCACGAAGCCGCGCTCGTCCATCACGCCGATGTCGCCGGTGCCGAGCCAGCCGTCGGCGTCGATCACCTTCGCGGTTTCCTCGGGGCGCTGCCAGTAGCCGCGCATCACCTGCGGGCCGTGCACGCACAGCTCGCCCGGCTCGCCGATGCCGGCCCAGGTGCCGTCCTCGCGCCGCAGGCGCACGACGGTCGACGGCGCGGGCAGGCCGATCGAGCCGCTGAATGCAGCCATGTCCTGCAGGTTCACCGGGTTCATTGTGACGATCGGCGAGCATTCGGTGAGCCCGTAGCCCTCGATGACCGGCCGCCCCGTCACCTGCTGGAAGCGTTCCGCGACCGCGCGCTGCATCGCCATGCCGCCCGCCATCGCGAGCTTGAGCTTCGAGAAGTCGCGATTGCGGAATTCCTCGTTGTCGAGGAACGCGTTGTACAGCGTGTTGATGCCGGTGATCCCCGTGAAGGTCTCGTGACGGATGATCTTCATCACCATCTTCGTGTCGCGCGGGTTCGCGATCAGGATGTTGCGCCCGCCGAGGCCCATGAAGATGAACGCGTTCACGGTCAGCGAATAGATGTGATAAAGCGGCAGCGGCGTGAGCACCGTCTCGATGTCGCCCGTCACCTGATCGGCGATCCACGCCTTCGCCTGCAGCAGGTTCGCGATCAGGTTGCCGTGCGTGAGCATCGCGCCCTTCGCGACGCCCGTCGTGCCGCCCGTGTACTGCAGGAACGCGAGATCGTCGCGCGTCAGCGGCACGGGCTGCGGCTTGCCGCGCGCGCCGAGCGCGAGCGCCGCGCGCAGCCTCACGGCCTGCGGCAGGCGGTAGGCCGGGACGAGCTTCTTCACGTGCTTCAGCACGAAGTTGATGAGCCGGCCCTTCAGGTTGAGGCCGTCGCCGAGCAGGTCGCCGAGCGCGGTGACGACCACGTTCTTCACCTGCGTTTGCGGCAGCGCATCCTGCAGCGTGCGCGCGAAGTTCTCGAACACGACGATCGTCTGCGCACCGCTGTCCTTCAGCTGATGCGCGAGCTCGCGCACCGTGTACAGCGGATTGACGTTGACGACGATCGCGCCGGCCTTCAGCGTGCCGAACAGCGCGACCGGGTACTGGAACGTGTTCGGCAGCATGATCGCGACGCGGTCGCCGGGCTTCACGCCGAGGCCCTGCAGATACGACGCGAATGCCGCGACCTTCCGCGCGAGCGCGCCATAAGTCATCGACGCGCCGGCGCTCACGTATGCGACGCGGTCGGTGAACTGCGTCGTGCATTCGTCGAAGAACTGCACGAGCGACGCGTACCGCGTGACGTCGATCTCGTGCGGGACGCCGGGCGGATACGACGCGTACCAGATGCCGTCGGTGTTCGGCGGCGTCTGCGTGGCGGCCGGCGCTGCGGGAGAGGGCATGGGGGGCTCCTGAATCTTGATGTCGAGGGTAAGGCAGACGGCGTGCGGCACGGCTGCGAGCCGCACGCCGCGCGCCGCGTACGCCGTCAGGTTGCGTGATGCAGCGTCGTGTCGTCGGCCGGCGTGTCGGCCGGCGCGACCGGCGACACCGGCATGAGGTCGTTCGCGCCCGCGTCGTCGAGCACTGCCGCGAAGATCGCGAGTTGCGCGCTGTCGGGCATCGGCGCCTTCAGCGCGGCGACGATCAGCGACGACAAACGCGCGATCATCTGCACGTCGTTCATCTTGCGGCCTTGCGAGAACTCGTCTATCAGGCTCTCGGTCTCGGCGCCCGCGAGCGCGCCGGACAGCGCACCGATCGCGAAGTGCAGCCGCCAGCCGAGCTCCGCGCGCGGCAGGTTCGGCAGCGCGCGCTGGAACGCGTCGAAGAAGCGGACCGCGACGCTCGCATAGTGCGCGGTCAGGAAGTTGCGCACGAACGGCGACGGGTCGGTGTACGCGCGGCCGATCAGCCGCAGGAACGCGCGGCCGCCGCGCTCCGGATCGCGCGATGCCTTCAGCGCGGGGATGAACATCGCGCCGAGCACGTGCTCGCACGTGACGTGCGTGCCGAGCTGCGCATCGAAGTGATCGAGGATGCGCAGCCGCTCCTGGTTGAGCTGATCGAGCCGCCGCGACAGCATCGCGTGGATCAGCGCTTCCTTGCTGCCGAAGTGATAGTTGACCGCCGCGAGATTGACTGCCGCGCGCGACGTGATCTGCCGCATCGACATCGCCTCGAAGCCGTGCTCGACGAACAGATCCTCGGCCGCATCGAGGATGCGCGCCTTCGTTCCGCCGGTTTGCCGGTTGCCGGACGGCCGCCCCGCGGACGGCCGTCCCACCTGACCCGCTGCCATGTTCCGCCTCCCATGCCGATCGCGCGGACGCGAACCGGCGATTCGAATTTGTAATTCAAACAAGCGTTTTTATTAAGATAAAAAGGCGTGGGCCGCGGGGGCAAGCGCTGAATCTGGACAGAAACCTCTAGATCGATGTGCGGGTGCGGAAAGATTGTCGCGCGGCCTCCGCAGGCCGGGCCGCACGGCATGGTGCGTCGCGGCATCCTGCTCGCTCAGCCGACGGCGCTACGCGTATTGACGGATTGCGTCATGTCGACGCCCCGTCGTTCCGGGCTGAACATGATCAGGACTGCGATCACGATCGCGACGGTGCCGCACACGAGCGCGAGCGCGAAGCTGTAGTTGTTGCCGTGCGCGACCGCGACCGACGCCTGCATCGTCGCGTTGCCGGACGCGAGCAGGTTGCCGAGCTGGTACACGAAGCCGGGGAACGTCGCGCGGATTTCGTCGGGAGAAATCTCGTTCAGGTGGACCGGAATGATGCCCCATGCGCCCTGGACCGAGATCTGCATCAGGAACGCGCCGGCGGCGAGCGCGAGCGGGCCGCTCGAGTAGGCCCACAGCGGCAGCACCGGCAGCGCGATCAGCGCGGCGACGAGGATCGAGCGGCGGCGGCCGAATTTCTCGGAGGCCGCGCCGAAGGTCAGCCCGCCGACGATCGCGCCGATGTTCAGCACGATCGTGATCCACGACACGGTGTGCGGATCGAAATGGTGCTGCTCGCGCAGGAAGGTCGGATACAGGTCCTGCGTGCCGTGCGAGAAGAAGTTGAACGCGGTCATCAGCACGACCGCGTAGATCGCGAGCTTCCAGTTCTGCTGCAGCGTGGTCGAAAGACGCGGGCGAGGGCGCTTCTCCATCTGCTTCCAGGCCGGCGATTCGGGCACGCTCGTGCGTACGTACAGCACGAGCAGCGCCGGCAGCACGCCGACCATGAACATCCCGCGCCAGCCGATGTATTGGTAGAGCGTGCCGAACACGACGGACGCGAGCAGATAGCCGCTCGGGTAGCCGGCCTGCAGCAGCCCCGACACCGCGCCGCGCGCATGGGTGGGCACGGTCTCCATCGTCAGCGCGGACCCGACGCCCCATTCGCCGCCCATCGCGACGCCGAACAGCGCGCGCATCACGAGCAGCGCTGCCAGGCTCGGCGCGAAGCCGGACGCGAGCTCGAGCAGCGAGTAGCACGCGATGTTGATCATCAGCGTCGGGCGGCGGCCGTAGCGGTCGGCGAGCCGGCCGAAGATCAGCGCGCCGAGCGGGCGCATCGCGAGCGTCAGCGTCAGTGCGAACGCAACGGCGGGGATGGTCGAATTGAACTCGGCCGCGATGTCCTTCAGCACGAAGACCATCAGGAAGAAATCGAATGCATCGAGCGTCCAGCCGAGATAGGCGGCGATCGTGACGTTGCGTTGCTCGCGGGTCCAGCTCATGGCGGACGTCTCCTGGTTGGCGTGCGCCGTGCGGATTCGCGTGCATGCGCCGCCCGGCCGGCGCGCTGCGCGGGGGCATCCATCGAGTGTAGGTCGCCGCGTCGCGCGACGCGGCCGAATCGGGAATAATCCCTACGAAATGGTCTGTTTCCGGCTGCGCAATGCCAGCGCGCGACGTTGCGGAATGGCCGCCGTAGTGTTTTCGTAATTCGCCGGCGCGCGCCTGCGCCGGCCCAGGAGTCCCGATGCCCAGATGTCCCGCTGCTGCGCTGCCCGCGCTCGAAACCGCCCGCCTGTGGCTGCGCCCGCGCGTGCTTGCGGATCTCGACGCGTGCATCGCGATGGACCGCGATCCCGAGGTCACGCGCCACATCGCCGGGCCGTGGCACGACCCGGTCGAGCACCGCCGCTTCGTCGAGTACCGGATCACGCGCGACTATCCGCCGGGGCTCGGCTACTGGTCGATCTTCGAGAAGGCCGTGCCGGATGCGTTCGTCGGCTGGGTGCTGCTGATTCCCGACTACGCGGGCGGCGCGCGCGACGTGGAGATCGGCTGGCGGCTCGTGCGCAAGGCGTGGGGGCGCGGCATCGCGAGCGAAGCCGCGGCGGCCCTCGTGCGCCACGCGTTCGACGCGGTGCGCCTGCCGCGCGTGATCGCCGACATCGCGGCGGACAACGCCGGCTCGCTGAACGTCGCGCGCAAGCTCGGCATGCGCCGCGTCGGCGTCGTGCAGGACGGCATCCCGTACATGCGCTACCGGCTCGAGCGCGACGACCTGCGCACGTAGCGGCCGCGCATGCGCGCGGAGTTGTCAGGGATCGTCAAGCGCGCGCAGGCGAGGGATGCGCGGTATTAACGCCGCGCAGGATCAGGAGTATCGTTGGCGGAATTTGTCCACAGAGGGCACGATCATGACACTCGGCCGCGATGTTCATCTCATTCCCGTCAAGCTCGACGCGCTGCGCCCGACCCAGATGACGGTCGGCTATCGCGAGGTGAAAGCGAAGCGCAAGCACTGGAAGACGCTCGGCAAGCGCGAACGCAAGGCGGCGATCGATTCGCACTGGTTTCCTGCGGTCATCGGCCCCGACGGCCGGCATTTCATCACCGATCACCATCATCTCGGCCTCGCGCTGATCGAGGAAGGCGAGACGACCGTGAAGGCGATGCTGCTGAAGGACCTGTCGTGGCTCGACGAGACGATCTTCTGGCGGATAATGGAGCACAACCAGTGGGTGCACCCGTTCGGCGCGGACGGCGCGCGCCGCGATTATGCGGATCTGCCGAAGGTGCTCACGGGGCTCGAGGACGATCCGTACCGCAGCCTCGCGGGCGAGCTGCGCACCGCGGGCGGCTATGCGAAGGACGCGACGCCGTTCAGCGAATTCCTGTGGGCCGACTACCTGCGGCTGCACGTGACGCCCGATCAGATTCTCAAGAATTTCGACAAGGCGCTCGGCGCCGCGCTGAAGCGCGCGCACGAGCAGGACGCGCGCTACCTGCCCGGCTGGTCGGGCGTCATCGTCACGAAAACCTGACCGCCAAGCGATGCCTACCGCCCGCACGCCGCAAGTCCATCCCGACGCCGGCCCGCAGCACGCCGACCATTTCGCCGCGCTCGGCGAGGCGCCGCCGCCACGCGCGCAGCGCATCGGCCGCGACGCGCTGGCCGGCGTGTCGATCGCGGGGCTGCTGATTCCCGAGGCGGTGGCCTACGCAGGGCTCGCGAACCTGCCGCCGCAGGCCGGCCTGATCGCGCTGCTGTCGGGGCTCGTCGTCTACGCGCTGACGGGCAGCAGCCGCTTCGCGATCGTGTCGTCGACGTCGTCGTCGGCCGCCGTGCTCGCGGCGACCGTGTTCGCCGAATCGAGCATGGGGCTCGCCGCGCAGCTCGCGCTCGCGGCCGCGCTCGTCGCGATGACGGGCCTGCTGTTCATCCTCGCGGGCGCGCTGCGGCTCGGCGGCATGTCGGATTTCATCGCGCGACCCGTGCTGCGCGGCTTCACGTTCGGGCTCGCGCTCACGATCGTCGTCAAGCAGCTGCCGAAGATCCTCGCGGTCAAGGTGCAGCACAGCGACGCGCCGCGCGTCGCGTTCGACCTGATCGTGGGCGCCGCGCACGCGAACCTCGCGAGCGTCGCGCTCGGCGGCGGCGCGCTCGCGCTGCTGTTCCTGCTCGGGCGCCGCTCGCGCGTGCCGGCGACGCTGGTCGTGATCGTGCTGTCGATCGCGGCCGGCTATGTGGTCGACTGGCAGCGCTACGGGATCGCGATCGTCGGGCACATCGACTTCCAGCACGTCGCGTTCGGGCTGCCGGATCTCGATCGCAACGCATGGCTGCAGACCGCCGAGCTCGGGTTCGCGCTGATGCTGATCCTCTACGCGGAATCGTACGGCTCGATCCGCAATTTCGCGCTGAAGCACGGCGACGCGGTGTCGCCGAACCGCGACCTCGTCGCGCTCGGCTGCGCGAATCTCGTGTCGGGGCTGCTGCACGGGATGCCGGTCGGCGCCGGCTATTCGGCGACCTCCGCGAACGAGGCGGCGGGCGCGCAGTCGCGCTTCGCCGGGCTGTGGGCGGCCGGCGTGATTGCGCTGATCGTGTGGCTGCTGCTGCCGCAGCTGTCGCGCACGCCCGAGCCGGTGCTCGCGGCGATCGTGATCTTCGCGGTCAGCCATTCGCTGCATCCGTCGGTGTTCCGGCCGTACTGGACCTGGCATCGCGACCGGCTCGTCGTGATCGCCGCGCTGCTCGCGGTGCTGGTGCTCGGCGTGCTGCACGGGCTGCTCGCCGCGATCGGCGTGAGCCTGCTGCTGACGCTGCGCAAGCTGTCGGAGCCGAACGTGAGCGTGCTCGGCCGGCTGCGCGACAGCCACGACTTCGTCGACGTGTCGATCCACGAGGACGCGAAGCCGGTGCCCGGCGTGCTGATCGCGCGACCGGAGGCGCAACTGTTCTTCGCGAATGCGGACCGGATGCTGAACCGCGTGCGCGCGCTCATGAAAGCGGCGCCGGATACGCACACGGTGCTGTTGAGCCTCGAGGAGACGCCCGACGTCGACGGCACGACGATCGAGTCGCTGCGCACGTTCGCCGCGGAATGTGCGGCGCGCGGTCAGCGCTTCGCGATGGTGCGCCTCAAGCTGCATGCGCTGCACGCGCTGCACCGCGCGGCGGACGATACGCTGCGCGCCGACGCGATGTCCGAGCTGAGCGTCGACGAGAGCCTGCAGCAGCTGCAGGCGTCGGGCCGCACGGCGACGGCTGGCGCCTGAAGGGGGCAGCGCGCTTCAAGCACGTCGAGCACGTCGAAGCGATACGCGATCTCGAGCGGCCGCGCCGGATCGAGCGTGACAGCGGTCGCCACGCCGCGCGCGTTGATCGGGTTCGGCGCGAGCGATGCCGCGCAACCCAGCTCGAACGCGCTCGCAACCGGCTCGACGCCGACGCAGAGATTGCGCCCGTTCCATGGCGCATGGGTCCTGCCGCGATTGCTGATCCACAGCAGCAGCGACGGCAGCACGGCGGCATCCCAGGTCAGGCGGCAGGCCGTGCCGGCCATCTCGTCGTGCAGCGTCACGCCGCCGTCGATCCCGCACAGCTGCACGATTTCCTCGGTCGCGTCCGCGAACGGCAGCCGGTCGAACGCGCGATGGCCACCGCCGGCGAGCGGCACCCGGTCGAGGGTCTCGAACGTCGCGCCGGGGCGGCCGAGCGACACGCCGGGCTCCGGCCCGCCCGGATGCACGACGCCGAAGCGGAACGCGTCCGGCTCGATGCGAAACGCGCCCGCGAGCGCCGGCAGCGCGAGATTCGGATGCAGGCCGGCAGGGCGGCGTGCGCCCACGCGTGCATCGATCCGCAGCACGACGTCGAGCGCGGGGCGGTGCGGGTCGACGCGGATCGTGCGCGTGAGCCGCGCGATCGGCGAGCCGGCCGGATAGTCGAGCGCGATCTCGATGTCGAGCGCGCTGCGCCGCACGCAGGTCCATTGGCCGATGCAGCCGTAGCCGTGCTGCAGGTCGTCGCTCGGGTCGGACGGCGCGTCGTGCGCGGCGACAGGCGTCGCGACCGCGTCGCGCCAGCCGTCGGCGAGACCGTCCTCCTGCACCCCGGCGCGCGCATACGGCACGCCGAACGGCACGCACGCGAATTCGCTGCGCATCACGCCGAGCAGGCCGTCGGGCCGGGGCGCGGGTTCGTCGAGCCACGGCGGCTCGTAAAACGGCCGGACGATGCGATCGCCGACGACGAACGCGACGCCGCCGAGCATGCCGCCTTGCGCATGCACGTCGAACGCGCCGTGCGCCCATTCGAAATGCCAGACAGATTCCATGGGATCGATGCGGGAATGCGGAGAGCGTTGAAGGAGGCGCAGCCGGTCAGTTTTCTTCCTCGCGCCAGCACGTGCCGTGCCGCGCGAGCAGCGCGCTCGCCGGCGCGGGGCCCCAGCTGCCGGCCGCGTAGGGCTTCGGCGCGGGCGCGCGCTGCGCGGTGTCGGCGAGGATCGGCGCGACCCAGCGCCATGCGGCTTCCTGTTCGTCGCGGCGCACGAACAGCGCGAGGCGTCCCGCGATCACGTCGAGCAGCAGGCGCTGATAGGCTTCCATCCGGTTCTGCTGGAAGAAGCGGTCGAACGCGAGGTCGAGGTGCACGCCCTGCAGCGACATGCCGAGCCCCGGCTGCTTCGCGAGGGTGCTGAGCCGGATCGATTCGTCGGGCTGCAGGCGGATCGTCAGCCGGTTCGAGCCGGGCCGCAGCGCCGCGGCGCCGAGCGCCGAATGCGGCACCGGCCGGAAGTTGACGACGATCTCGGCCACGCGATCGGCGAGCCGCTTGCCGGTGCGCAGGAAGAACGGCACGCCGGCCCAGCGCCAGTTGTCGACCTCGGCCTTCAGCGCGATGAAGGTCTCGGTGGCGCTTTCGGCCGCGATGCCCGGCTCGTCCCGGTAGGCCGGCACGGCCGCGCCGCGCACCGCGCCCGCGCGATACTGGCCGCGCACGACGCTGCGCGGAATATCGTCGCCGGCGAGCGGCTTCAGCGCGCGCAGCACGCGCAGCTTCTCGTCGCGCACCGCATCCGCGTCCATCGATTGCGGCGGCTCCATCGCGATGATCGCGAGCAGTTGCAGCAGGTGGTTCTGCACCATGTCGCGCAGCGCGCCGGTCTGGTCGTAGAACGGGCCGCGCCCGCCGACGCCGAGTTCCTCCGCGACGGTGATCTGGATGTTCTCGATCCATTCGCGCCGCCACAGCGGCTCGAACATCACGTTGCCGAAGCGCAGCGCAAACAGGTTCTGCACGGCTTCCTTGCCGAGATAGTGGTCGATCCGGTAGATCTGCTCCTCGCTGAAGATCGTGCCGACCGCATCGTTGATCGCGGCCGACGACGCGAGGTCGTAGCCGAGCGGCTTCTCGAGCACGACGCGCGACGACGGCGGCGCGAGGCCCGCCGCCGCGAGCGAGCGGCAGATCGACACGAACAGCGACGGCCCGGTCGCGAGATAGAAGATGCGCCGGCCCGGGATCGGCTCGAGCGCGTCGCGCAGGCGCGCGAACGCGTCCGGACGGCTCGCGTCGAGTTCCACGTAGGCGAGCCGTTCGACGAAGCCGCGCCACGACGTCGCGTCGAACGACGCGGCATCGACGTGCGGGCGCACGGACGCATCGACCCAGCGCAGGTAGCCGGCATGGTCGAACGGATTCTGCGCGACCGCGACGATGCGTCCGGCGCTCGCGAGCAGGCCGTCGCGATGCGCGGCGTACAGCGCCGGCAGGATCTTGCGCATCGCGAGGTCGCCGGTGCCGCCGAACAGCACGAATGCGAAAGCGGACGGGTCGCGCGCCGCAAAGGCGTGGGCGGCGTTCATCGCGGCAGACTCGCGGCGACGCTCGACGCGTCGAGCCGTTCGGCCACTTCGGCGGCCGTCGGCGCATAGGCGCCCGGATGCGCGCACGCGACCGCCGCGCACGCGGCCGCGTAGCGCAGGTGCTCGGCGGCCGGCGCGTCGGGGCGCGTGAGCAGGCTCGCCATCCAGCCGCCGACGGTCGCGTCGCCGCAGCCGACGGTATCGGCGACCTCGGTCGGGAATGCCGGCTGGAACAGCGTGTCGCCGCCGTGGAACAGCTGCATGCCGGCCGCGCCGCGCGTGACGAGCACGGCCGCGCCGGGCGCCCACGCGCGCAGTTGCGCGATGGCGGCGGTCTCGTCGAGCTCGGGGAACAGGCCGAGCAGGTCTTCGTCGGACACCTTGATGGTGTCGGCGAGGCCGGCCAGCCGGCGCAGCGTCGCGCGATACGACGGATCGGCCATCGGCGCGCGGAAGTTCGGGTCGAACGAGATCCGCTTGCCGGCCGCGCGCGCGGCCTGCGCGATGTCGATGAGGCGCGACGCGAGCGGCTCGCGCACGACGCCGAGCGAGCCGACGTGCACGATGTCCGCCGCCTCCAGCGCGCCGGCGGGCAGGGCGGCCGGGTCGAACGCGAGATCGGCGCTGTGCTCGCCGATGAAGAAGTAGTTCGGCGGCCGCTTCGACACGACCATCGCGAGGAACGGCGCGCGGTCGACCTGCCGGATGAAGCGCATGTCGAGTCCGGCCTCGGCGCTCTTGCGCATCAGCTCGTCGCCGAAGATGTCGCGGCTGACCGTGCCGGCGAAGCCGGTCGGCACGCCGAGCCGGGCGCCGACGCGCGCCACGTTCCAGCACGAGCCGCCGGCGACGCTGTGCCAGTGCTGCGCGTCGTCGCGGATGAAATCGGTCAGCGCTTCGCCGAATACGACCAGGCGGGGAAGGTTCGTCGTCATGTCTGGGCGTCACGCCGCGAGGTCGCGCCGTGCCTTGTTGCGGTTGATCGGTTGAGGGGCGCCGTCGCGCGATCCGGCCGGCGCGGGCACGGTGCGGCCCGCGCCCGACGGGTCAGTGCGGCGCGCTCCAGCCCTTGTAGCTCTTCACGTTGTCGCGCGTGATGAGCGCAGGCTCGATCAGGATCATCGGATTGGCCGGCTTCTGGCCGTTCATGATTCCGTAGCCGACGTTGACGGCCTGCTGCGCCATCGCCCACGGGTCCTGGCTGGACGACGCCTGCACGAGCGTGTTGCCCTTGAGCGCGGTCTCGATGTCGGGCGCGCCGTCGACCGACGTGATCACGATGCCGGTGCGGCTCAGCTGCTTCGCGGCGAGATCGCTGCCGACCGCCTGCGGATCGTTGATCGTGAAGACGCCGTCGAGCTTCGGAAAGCGCGTCAGGTAGCCCTGCATCGCGTTCATCCCGCCTTCGCGCGAGCCCTTGCCGTCCTGGTCGGCGGACAGCAGCTTGATGCCCGGATTCTTCGCGAGCACGGTCTTGCAGCCGTTCACGCGGTCGACCACCGCCGACACCTGCGGGCCGTTCTCGATGATCACGTTGCCCTTGCCGCCCAGCTTCTTCGCGAGGAAGTCGCACGCGAGCTCGCCGGCCTTCACGTTGTTGGTCTGCACGGTCGCGTTCGCGCCGGCCGCCGCGACGTCGACCGCGATCACCGTGATGCCGGCCGCCTGCGCCTTCTTCACCGCGGGTTCGATCGCCTTCGGATCGGCCGCGTTGAGCAGGATCATGTCGACGTGCGCGGAGATGAAGTTGTCGATCTGCGTGAATTGCTTGTTCAGGTCGTAGTCGGCCGACACGGCCGTGACCTTCGCGCCCGGGTTGATCTGCTTCGCGCGCGCCTCGGCGCCTCTCGCGATCGTGACGAAGTACGGGTTGCCGAGCGAGCCGACCGTGATGCCGATCGACTTCAGCGGCTTGTCGGCCGCGTGCGCGGCGGCCGTCGCGAACGCGAGCGCGCAGGCGATGCCGGTCAGGACAGCTTGGTGCTTGAACATGTCGTTGTCTCCGTGAGGTCCGTTGGACGGCGGGCGCAGGAGGACCTGCCTGCGCCCCGATGGGTGAAAGGGGGAACGTCAGGTGCGGGCCGAGTCGCGCTGGCGGTAGCGGTCGAGCGCGACCGCGCCGATGATCACGAGCCCCTTGATGATGTACTGCCAGATGTCGGATACGCCGAGCAGCACGAGCCCGTTGGTCAGCACCGCGATGATCAGCGCGCCGATCAGCGTGCCGACGATCGAGCCGACGCCGCCGACGAAGCTGGTGCCGCCGAGGATCACCGCGGCGATCGCGTCGAGTTCGTACGACTGGCCGAGCTGCAGGCCGTTGGCCGCATAGAGCCGCGCGGCCGACATCACCGCGCCGAGGCCGGCGAGCAGCCCCGACGCCGCGTAGACGAACAGCTGGATCGCGCGCACGTTGATGCCCGACAGGCGCGCGGCTTCGGGGTTGCCGCCGACCGAGTAGATCCGCATGCCGAGCACGGTGCGGCGCAGGATGAACCACGACGCGACGATCACCGCGCCGGCGATCACGACGAGCCACGGCACGCCGAGGATCGAGCCGTTGCCGATGAACGCGAACGGCAGTTGCGGGTTGAAGATCGTGGTGTCGTTGCCCATCAGCCGCGCGACGCCGCGCACTGCGGTCAGCGCGCCGAGCGTGACGATGAACGGCGGCAGGCGCAGCAGCGCGATCAGCCCGCCGTTGATCACGCCGAACACGAGGCCGACCGCGAGCGCGGCCGGCACGCCGAGCCAGCCCCAGTTCGGGATGTTCGACGCGAGCAGCGCGGCGACGGCCGCGGCGGCGAGCACCGAGCCGACCGACAGGTCGATGCCGCCCGTCAGGATCACGAACGTCATCCCGGCGGCGAGCACGATGTTGATCGACGCCTGCTGCGTGACGATCGACAGGTTCTGCAGCGTGAAGAAGCCGTCGGTCAGGAAGCCGAAGCCGACGCACAGGATCAGCAGGACCGGCAGCATGCCGGCGGTGCGCATCAGCGCCCGCATGCGCGCGCGGTGCTCGCCGAGCCGCACCTGCGGCGCGCGCTCTTGTACCGGATGGGCCGGCGCGGAAGCGAGGTTCCGCTGCTTGGTCGGGTTGATCATTTCGGTAACCTAAACGTAAGGTGGAAAATAAGCGACGGCGCTCAGTGCGCTCGGTGCACGACCGCCGGTTCCGTTTGCGAGCCGGTGGCGAGCGCGATGATCGCTTCCTGCGTGATCGGCGCGCCGGTGTAGCCGCCGAGTTCGCCGGCGATCTCGCCTTCGCGCATCACCAGCACGCGGTCGGCGACGCCGATGATTTCCGGCAGCTCGCTCGAGATCACGATCACGCCGACGCCCGCGCGGGCGAGCGCGTTGATGATCCGGTAGATCTCGGATTTCGCGCCGATGTCGACGCCGCGGGTCGGCTCGTCGAGGATCAGCACGCGCGGCCTGGTTTCGAGCAGGCGCGACAGCAGCACCTTCTGCTGGTTGCCGCCCGACAGCGCGCCGACGTTGACGTTCGCGTGCGGCACGCGGATCGACAGCGACGCGATCGCGTCGCGCGCGCGCGTTGCGCCGCGCGCGAGATCGAGCTTGCCGAGCCGGGCGTCGCGGCCGCACACCGAGATGTTGATGTTGTCGCGCACGCTCATGTCGAGGAACAGGCCCTGGCGCTTGCGGTCTTCGGTCAGGTAGACGAGGCCGGCGTCGATCGCGTCGCGCGGCGAGTGCGCGCCGAAGGTCTGCTCGCCGATCGTCACGTCGCCGCGCGTACGCGGCTCCGCGCCGAAGATCAGCCGAGCGAGCTCGGTGCGGCCCGCGCCGACAAGCCCCGCGATGCCGAGCACTTCGCCCGCGTGCAGGTCGAGGCTGCAGCCGCGCACGCGGCCGCCGTCCGCGACGTCGCGCACCGACAGCAGCAGGTGGCCGCGGTCGTACGGCGCATGTTCCTTCTTGTAGAAACCCGAGATGTCGCGGCCGACCATCATCCCGACCAGCCGCTCGGCCGACAGCGACGCGCTGTCGAGCGTGCCGACGTAGGTGCCGTCGCGCAGCACCGACACGCGGTCGGACAACTCGTAGATCTCCGCCATCCGGTGGCTGATGTAGATGATCGCGAGGCCTTCTTCGCGCAACTGGCGGATCAGCCGGAACAGGCGCTCGGTCTCGCGCGACGACAGCGGCGTCGTCGGCTCGTCCATCACGAGGATCCGCGCGCGGGTGTGGACGGCGCGCGCGATTTCGACCAGCTGCTGCTCGGCGATCGACAGCGTGCCGACCAGCGTGTCGGGCCCGAACGTCGCGCCGAGCCGCGTGAGCACGTCCCGGCAGCCGCGCGACATTGCCGCGCGGTCGATCGTGCCCCAGCGGCGGTTGCCGCGCCGCAGCTCGCGGCCGATGTAGATGTTCTCCGCGACCGTCAGGTTCGGCGCGAGGCACAGCTCCTGGTAGATCACCGCGACGCCCGCGTCGCGCGCGGCGAGCGGGCCGTCGACGTCGATCCGCGCACCGTCGATCAGGATCTCGCCGCCCGCGTCGGCCTGGTACGCGCCCGACAGGATTTTCATCAGCGTCGACTTGCCCGCGCCGTTCTCGCCCATCAGCGAATGAATCTCGCCCGGATAGACGGTCAGGCTCACGTTGTCGAGCGCGCGCACGGCCGGGAACGTCTTGCTGATCCCGCGCATCTCGAGCAGCGGACGGGGCGACTCAGATCGCGACATGGTTGACCTCCTGCGATTGCGCGCCTGCGCCCTTGAGGATGCCGGCCCGCGGGGAGAAGTTGAAGAACATCGGCAGCGTCGCGGCGCCGATCGCGCCGGCGTCCGCGCCGAACGTGCCGCGCACCAGCGTCGGCGTGCCGCGCGCCTCCGGCGCGGTCGCGATGAGGGCGGCGCGCAGGCGGGTCGTCACCGCGTCGATCAGGCCGGCGTCGGTGTCGGCGTCGAGCACGACGACCGGTGCGTCGACCACGCACAGCACCGCGCGCAGCGCCGGCGCGAGCGCGTCGACGCAATCGTCGATCCATTCGTCGACGGCGGGCAGGCCGCGCGCGATGCACGCTTCGAGGTCGGCGCGGTTGTCGACACGCTCGCCGCTGTAGCGCAGGTGGCGCACCAGCGCGTGCAGCGACGCGCGCGCGAGCAGGATGTCCCACGGGCCGCGCGGCGGCGGCGCCGACGGCAGGCGGCTCGGCGGCACCGGCATCACGCCGATGTCGCCCGCGTTGCCGGTGACGCCGCGCAGGCAGTCGCCGTCGATCGCGATCCCGCCGCCGATCGCGGGCCCGATGAACAGGTAGATGAAATCGTCCTGCTGGCGGCCGAAGCCGTAGAACAGTTCGGCGATCGCGGCCGCATTGCCGTCGTTCTCGCCGAACACCGGCAGCGCCAGCGCGCGCCCGAGCTCGCTCGCGAAATCGACGTCTTCCCACGGGCGGAACGTGTCGGGCGCGAGACCGAGCTCGCGCATCCAGCTGCCGAGGTTGTACGGTTGCGCGACGCCGATGCCCGTCAGGCGCTCGCGCTCGTGCGCGGGGAGTAGGGCCTGCATCGCGGCGATGTCGCGCCGGACGATCTCGAGGACCTCGGCGGGCGGCGGCAGCAGGGTGTCGTGCGAGACGCGGCCGAGCACGTCGCCGGCGAAATTGACGAGCGCCGTCTCGATGCGCATCCGGTCGAGGTGAACGCCGATGCCGAACGCGCCGCGCGGGTCGAGCCGGATCAGCGACGCGGGCTGGCCGCGCTGGCCTTCGACGCGGCGGCCGGTGAACTCGATCAGCTTCGCGTCGACGAGCGACGCGATGATGCTGCCGACGGCCGTGCCGGTCATGTTCGCGAGACGCGCGAGATCGGCCTTCGACGCGCTGCCCGCGCGACGCAGCGTCTTCAGCAGCAGGCGCTCGTTGTAACGGCGCACGTTGGCTGAATTGCTGCCCTGGCCGATGTGCGGGCTTCGCATCGCGTCTCCTTCCATGGCGCCTGCGTTCGGCGCATTAAATAAATCACGTTGATTTATTTAACCGCGAGGCGATCGGCGTGTCAGCCTAGGGAAATCCCGGGCAGCGGGAGGGGGCGGACGAAGCGGGGCTGTCCGGCGATTTGCGCGATGCCGGGAGGAAGGCGGCGAGCGGATTTCGGATGGGTTCAGTTCGATGACGCCCGCCAGCGCGAGCGGCCACCATCGAGCGTGCGGCGATGCGCCGGCGACATCCTGCCGCCGCGCAACAGGAAACTGCCCGGAGAAGATTGGTCCATACGCGAAGATGGCGCGAGACGGTGTGCGGTCGGGGCGCGACGTGACGCGCGGCGGGCATGGCTGCCGCGTTGCTTTGCGAGTGTGCGAGATGAAGGGGCCGGCACGGAGCCGGTCTTTCAAGGAAGAGGGGCCTCGCGCAAAGCGAGCGGGCGCTTTGCTTCCTGGCGCGGAAATGAAAAAGGCCGGCATATAGCCGGCCTTTCAAAAACAGATGGTGCCCAGGAGAGGACTCGAACCTCCACGGTGTTGCCACCGCTAGGACCTGAACCTAGTGCGTCTACCAATTCCGCCACCTGGGCACGTTTCGCTTGGTGCTGCATCGCGAAAGACCGCAATTATAGAGCAGTTGCGAAGGCTGTCAACAGGTTTTTCGCGTCCGCTCAAAAAACATCGACGTGCGCGTCGGACGACGTCGCGCGTTCGGCGAGCGTCACGTAGTCGCCCGACACGGTGCGCTCGACACGCGCGTCGACGCGGTACGCGCGTCGCAGGTTCGCGGGCGTCAGCACGTCGGCGACGCCGCCGTCGGCCACCACGCCTTCATGGCCGAGCAGCACGAGACGATCGCAGAAGCGGGCCGCGAGATTCAGGTCGTGCATCGCGACGAGCGCAATCGCGCCGCGCCGCGTGACCGCATCCCGCATTGCCTCCAGCGCGAGCAGCTGCCAGCGCAGGTCGAGCGCGCTCGTCGGCTCGTCCAGCAGGAGCAGCGGCGTGTCGCGCACCAGCACCTGCGCGAGCCCGACCATCTGGCGCTGTCCGCCCGACAGCCGGTCGAGCGGCGTCGTCGCGAGCGCATGCAGGTTCAGCTGCGCGAACACGCGTTCGAGGCGGGCATCCTGCGCGGCGGCCGACAAGCCGCCGCAGGTCGCGCGCAGCGCGCCGCGCACCGCCTCGTAGACGAGCAGCGACGTCGGCTGCGGCAGCGTCTGCGGCAGGTATCCGACCCGGCGCATGTGGTCGCGGCGCGCGCCGCGCAGCAGGTCGTGCCGGTCGAGCGTCGCGGCGCCGCGCGCGGCGACGAGGCGGGTGAGCGCGCGCAGCAGCGTCGATTTGCCCACGCCGTTCGGGCCGAGCAGCGCGACGGCGCTGCCGGGCGGCACCGGCCGCAGCGACAGCCGCGCGAGGATCGTGCGCGCGCCGTACGCGACGTCGAGGCCGTCGATGCGCAGCGCGTGTTGCAGCTTATCCATCGAGCCTCCTGCGACGGCTGATCAGCGTGATGAAGAGCGGCACGCCGACGAGCGCGGTGATGATGCCGATCGGCAGCACGACGCCCTCGACCAGCGTCTTGCTGAGCACCGACGCGGCCGACAGCATGATCGCGCCGGCGAGCGCCGCGCCGGGCAGGTAGTGGCGGTGGTCGTCGCCGACGAGCAGCCGCGCGACGTGCGGGCCGACCAGGCCGACGAAGCCGATCGTGCCGACGAACGACAGCGCGGTCGCCGACAGCAGGCTGATGCGCACGAGCGTGACGAGCCGCAACCGCTCGACCGCGATGCCCATGCTGCGCGCCTGTTCCTCGCCGGCGCGCAGCGCGGTCATCGACGCGACGCCCGGCGCGCTCCACAGCACGCTGGCGGCGAGCACGCACGCGAGGATCGCGATCTTGCTCCAGGTCGCCCGCGCAAGGCTGCCCATGCTCCAGAACACGATCTGCTGGAGCGCGTTGGCATCGGCGATGAACTGCAGCAGCCACAGCAGCGCCTCGAAGCTGAACATCAGGCCGATGCCGAACAGCACGACGGTTTCGGTCGTCGCGCCGTGCCGCCACGCGAGCCAGACGATCAGGAGCGTCGCGGACAGCGCGCAGCCGAACGCGCCGAGCGACAACGCGAGGTTCTCGTTCCACAGCACGAGGTGCCAGCCGGAGATCACGACCAGCGACGCGCCGACGCTCCCCGCCGCGGCGATGCCGAGCGTGAACGGGCTCGCGAGCGGGTTGTTCAGCACGGTCTGCATCTCGGCGCCGGCGAGCCCGAGCGCCGCGCCGACCAGCACCGCCATCAGCGCGTAGGGCAGGCGCACGTTCCACAGGATCACGCGCTGCTCGAGCGGCAGCGCGTCCGGACGGAACAGCCCGGTCACGATATCCGCGACCGGAAACGACGACGGGCCGGTCGCGATGTCGACGACCAGCAGCGCGACGAGCACGCAGGCCAGCAGCGCGAGCGCGCCGACGCGTCGCGCGGCGATCGCACGGTAGCGGACCCGCAGCGACGCGGACGGGACGGGGGCGGCGACGCTCATGCGATGTCCTCGCCCTGGCCCGGCGCGCACGCGACGCGCACCGCGAGCGCGGCGCTCGGCATCACGACGCCGCCGTGATCCTCGCCGTCGATCAGCCGGAACGTGGCGGCGAGACCCGGGCGGCGGCCCACGCGCTGCACGAAGTCGCGGGCCGAGCTGACCTGCTTGCGCGCCTGTTGCCGGCGCATGCGCTCGGGGTCCGGGTTCGGCGCGCCTTCCTCGAGGCTGCCCGCGGTCACGACGACGCGCAGCGCCGGGTCGAGCGGCGCCGCCTGCGCGGCGAACCGGTCGGCATACGGCAGCAGCGCGCGCTCGCCCCACCAGATCGACGGGCTCGCGGCGACGTAGCGCCGAAACAGATGCGGGCGCGTCAGCAGCGCATACAGCGTCAGCAGGCCGCCGTACGAGTGGCCGAACAGCGTCTGCCGGCCGGCGTCGATCGGCCACTGGCGCGCGAGCCACGGCTGGACGTCGTGTTCGATGAAGTCGAGAAAGCGGTCCGCGGCGAGACCCTGTCCGTCCGGCAGCGGCGCGAGCGTGTAGTCGTCGGCGCGCGCCTGCATGTCGTACGGCGCGTCGGTCGGATAGCCGATGCCGATCACGATCGGCGCGGGTTCGCGCACGGCGTCGGGCCGCGCCGCACGATTGCGCGCGAGCGGCGCGGCGAGCGGGAACAGCGCGTTGCCGTCGAGCACGACCAGCACCGGATGCGGCCCGCTCGCCGAGCGCTCGGCCGGCAGCGCGACGAACAGGCGCCGGGTCCGGCCGGCGACCGTCACGTCGAACTGGTGGCTGGCGGGGAGCCGGACAGGCGGCGCGTCGGCGGCGGCAGGCCATGCCGACGCATGCGGCGCGGCGCCGGCGGACGCGACGCGGGTCGCGAGCGCACCCGCGAGGCCGGCGAACAGCAGGCCACGACGCATGGGAAGCACGGGGGAGGGATGCCCGCTCATGTCACGATCCTTCCTGAATCCAGTATTCGCCGTTCAGCGCAATCGGCTGGAAGCGGCGCACCATCGTCTCGAACGTGCGACGCGGATCGAGATCCGCGAACAGGTCCGGATGCAGCCACTTCGCCATCGCCTGCACCGCGACGACATTGAACGGCGAGTTGTAGAAGTGATGCCAGATCGCATACGCGCGACGTTCGCGCACCGCGCGCAGCGGCGCGATCGTCGGGCGCTGGAGCACGCTGTCGAACGAGCGGACGGCTGCGTCCCGCGACACGCCGGCGCCGAGCGCGATGCGCTGCGGCGCGCCCTGCAGCGTGCGGGCCGAGCCGATCCCGGTGCCGATGTAGAAATCGGGCTGGCGGCTCAGCAGATATTCCGGGTTCAGCGTGCCGTGCTCGCCCGGCACGCGGCCCTTCGCGACGTTGTCGCCGCCGGCCGCGTCGAGCAGCTTGCCGAGCATGCCCGTCATCGTTTCGCAGCAGTCGCTCGACAGGCCGACGCGGCTTTCGAGGAACACCGTCGGCGCGGCGGGGCGGGCCGTCTTCAGGCGGGTGCGGACGAGGTCGAGCTGTTCCTGCCAGGACGCGTTGAAGTCGGCCGCGCGTTGCGGCGCGCCGAACACCTGGCCGAGCACCGCGATGCTGCGCGGCGTATTGACGAGCGGATCGTGGCGGAAATCGACGAACACGATCGCGACGCCTGCGGCCTCGAGCCGCGCCAGCGTCTCGCGATCGCGCTCGCCGGGCCCGTGGCCGCCGCCGAGCCCGAAGATCGCGACCTGCGGCCGCAGCGCGAGCGCGCGTTCGTCGCTGAAGCTGCCGGCCTGCGAGCGCCCGATGCGCGGCACGTCCTTCAGCCGCGGAAAGCGCTCGAGCCACTGCGCGTAGCTCGCCGGATCGAGCTGTTCGAAGTCGCCCATCATGCCGACGAGGCGGCGCGCCGGATCGCCGGCGTCGACGATCGCGAGCGCGGGCAGCAGCCGGCCTTCGCCGAGCAGCACGCGCTCGACGCGCGCGGGAATCCGGACCTGCCGGCCGGCGAGGTCGGTGACGGTCGTCGTGTCCGCATGCGCGGCGTGCATCAAGAGCCAGCCGCACAGCCAGATGCCGAGCGTGGCCCACATTCCGCTTGTCTTTCTCACGCTACTCCCGATACGATATTAAATGAGAACAATTCTCATTTAATTGTAACCGAGAGATGGGGCCGAAGCGGACGCTGTCCGTTTGACCAAACGACTAAATAGTTTGCGCGAGCATCGACCGCGCACGGGGGTATCCGAGATGACTGCAAGGGCGCCAGGCGCTTTCCATTCCGATTGCCATCGACACGACGCGCACGTTGCGCGGGTCCGCGAAGTGCGGCCCGGCCTGCGCGTGCACGCGGACGACGCGACCGACGAATTCGACGCGGTGATGTCGGGCCAGTGCACGCCGGGCCTGCATCTCGTGCTGCTGCTGGAAGGGGCGCTCGACGTGTCCTACGGCGACCGGCGCGTGCTGCTGACGACGGACGGCCGCAGCGCGTGCCGCGATGGCGCGACCCGATCCAGCGCGACCCGGTCGAACGCGGCGCGGCCGCATGTGCGGATGCAGTCGTTCCTGCTCAACGCGCTGCAGCCCGACACGTTCCGCCGCCGCCTGAGCAAGGGCGGCTATGCGCGGCGGCTCAGCCTCGCGATGTCCGACGAATGGCTCGCGCATCTGCAGGCGGCGAGCCGCGCGGCATTGCCGGAGCGGCTCGATTCGATGCTGTCCGCGCATCTCGCGATCCGCTTCTGGCAACCGACGCCGCGCGCGACCGCGCTCGCCGAGCAGATCGTCCGGCCGCCGTCCTACCAGCCGATGCTGCAGGCGATCTACCTGGAAAGCCGCGTGCTCGAACTGCTCGCCGAGGCGTTCGCGCCGCTCGAGGCGGAAGCGGCGCAGGCGTCGGATGCGGCGCTCGGCTCGCGTGACTACCGGCGGATGGCGGAGCTGCGCGCGTTTCTCGCGAGCGACGCCGCGCAGGATCTGTCGCTCGACGACATCGCGCGCCACGTCGGGATGAGCGCGAACGCGATGCAGCGCCAGTTCCGCGCCGCGTACGGCACGACGGTGTTCGACTTCATTCGCGAGCATCACCTGCAGCGCGCGCGGCTCGCGCTCGAGCGCGACGCGGTGAGCGTCAAGCAGGCCGCGGCGCTTGCCGGCTACACGAGCGCCGCGAATTTCGCGACCGCGTACAAGCGCCGTTTCGGCGTGACGCCGACGCTCGCACGGCGCAGCGATCGACGCTGAGCGACGCCGACCCGCATCGCGGCGGCGCTCAAACAAGATCGCAGCTTTCGCAAAGATTTCGAAGCATTACAGGTTCCATAATGCAAATGAGAATCAATCACATTGTGGAGCAGCGAAAGCGTCATCATGTCGAGTCACGTTGCGAAGTTTGCGTTGAAGCCGGCCGTCGTCGCCGGTCTGTATCTGATGGGGGTATCCTGCGCGTGGGCGCAGACGCCTGACAAGCAGGGCGATGCCGCCGCGTCGGCCGCGTCCGGCGATCCGGCGGCGATGAAGGAAATCGTCGTGACGGCGAGCCGCCGCGAGCAGGCGATCAAGGAGGCGCCCGCCAGCATCTCGGTGATCACCCGCGACGAGATCGAGGCGAAGCCCTATACGTCGGTCGCCGAGATCGTCAGCAAAGTCGAGGGCGTGAGCGTTGTCGGCGGGTCGCCGAACGACCAGGACATCTCGATTCGCGGGATGCCCGGCGAATACACGCTGCTCCTCGTCGACGGCCGCCGGCAGAACACCCGCGAAACGATGAACCGGGGCACCGGGGGCGTGCAGTCCAACCTGCTGCCGCCGCTCTCCGCGATCGAGCGGATCGAGGTCGTGCGCGGGCCGATGTCGTCGCTGTACGGCGCCGACGCGATGGGCGGCGTGGTCAACGTGATCACGCGCAAGGTGCCGAAGCGCTGGGGCGGCACGCTCACCGCGAGCAGCGTGTGGCAGCTCGAGTCGAACCAGGGCGATACGCAGAGCGTCGATTTCTGGCTCGGCGGCCCGCTGAAGTCCGACGTGCTCGGGCTGCAGGCGTCCGGGCGCCTGCTGCACCGGGGCGAGGACAACATCTACTACCCGGCGAGCGGCGCGAACGGCGCGAACGGACAGCGCATCGGCAGCTTCGACGTGAAGCTGTCCGCGAAGCCGACCCGCGATCAGGACATCAGCGTGAACGTCGGCCGCGAACAGCTCACCTATCTCAGCACGCCGGGCAAGAGCGAGGCGCCGCTCACGCCGCGCACCGCGACCTCCGCGATCACCGAGACGCGCCACGTCCGCGACTACTGGGGCATCACGCACGACGGCCGCTGGGGCTTCGGCAACACGACGCTGTCGCTGTACGGCGAGCGCGGCGTGCAGGACCAGTGGACGCCGGTGGGGCGCTCGCCGGTGAAGCCCGCGCTGACGGATACGATCCTCGAAGGCAAGGTCGAAGTGCCGTGGTGGGGCGAGCGCAACATCCTGACCATCGGCGGCCAGCACATCTGGTCGCGGCTGTCGGGCGTCGGCAGCCAGGACGCGGTGCCGAAGGGCCACGCGATCAATTCTGACCGCATCTCGCGCAACGCCTGGGCGCTGTTCGGCGAGAACGAGTACTTCTTCAACGACCGCTTCACGCTGACGACCGGCGTGCGGCTCGATCACGACGAGCGCTACGGCAGCCACGTGAGCCCGCGCGTCTACGGCGTGTACAAGCTCACCCAGGCGTGGACGGTGCGCGGCGGCGTGTCGACCGGCTTCCGGCCGCCGTCGCTGCGCCAGAGCACGGGCGGCTACTGCATGACGTCGGGCGGCGCGGCGGGCGCGGTGCCCGGCACGCTGTGCGGCAACCCGGACCTGAAGCCCGAGACCAGCGTGACCGAGGAGCTCGGCGTGCGCTACGACATGGGCGACACGTACGCGGGCCTGACGCTGTTCAACAACCTGTTCAGGAACAAGGTCACGAGCTACGACACGGGTGTCGCCGATCCGCGTTCGCCGGGCCGCAACATCTACAAGTACGACAACATCGACCGGGTCAAGCTGTACGGGCTCGAGCTCGGTGCGGGCACGCGCGTGTCGCGCACGGTGAGGGTGTCGGGCGCGTACACGCTGACGCAGTCGCGCCGCGAAGGCAACGGCGAGAAGGCATTCAACGGCGGCTCGCTCGACGGCCAGCCGCTCGACAAGACGCCGAAGCACAAATTCAACGTGCAGGTCGACTGGACGCCGACGCCGAAGCTCGACCTGTATGCGGCGGCCAACTACATCGGCAGCGAATACTGGGCGGCGTTCCGCAATGGCGCGCAGGGCGTGCGCGAGCGGCCGTCGACGACGACGTTCGACCTCGGCGGCCGTTACCGGATCGACAAGCGCTTCTCCGTCAATTTCGCGGTGCTGAACGTGACCAACAAGATGGTTCCGGTCGACGACCGCACGCGCGCGAACGGCGTGAGCGGCAACTGGCTCGTCGACCAGGGCCGCCGCATCGCGGTGAGCCTCACGGCCGAAATGTGACGGCGCGGCCGGCGCCGCACCGACATGCCGCCGGCCCATTCAATCTGGAGGTCAATCTCATGAACATGGTTTCCCGTCCTGCGACGCTGTTGGCACCCCTAAACATCTGGGAGGTCTATCGTCCCGATACGCCGCTGTTTCTCGCGACGCCGGCCCATGCGCTGCTCGCGACCGACGCGGCGGACGCCGTCCCGCACGCCGATACGCCGCTCGCGTCGCGCGTCGCGGATGCGCTGCGCGATGCCCGCGCGAATGGGCACGCCGGCGCGGCGGTCGTCGGCGCGGTGCCGTTTGACGTCGATGCGCCCGCCGCGCTGAGGGTTGCGCGCACGCTGCTGCGCGCCGGCCCGCTCGGTTCGCTGCGCGGCCCGGCGCCCGCGGCGACGCGCCATGCGACGCGCGCGGTGCCGTCGGCGGACGTCTACGGGAACGCGGTCGCGCGAGCTGTCGCCCGCATCCGCGCGGGCGAGCTCGGCAAGGTCGTGCTGGCGCGCACGCTCGAGATCACCGGCGAACGGCCGGTCGACGTCGCGCCGCTGGTCGCGCGGCTCGCGGCCCGCAATCCGCACGGCTATACGTTCTCCGTCGATCTGGGCGCCGGCCGCACGCTGCTCGGCGCGAGCCCGGAACTGCTCGTGAGCCGCTTCGGCGGCATCGTGCGCGCCAATCCGCTCGCGGGCTCGGCGCCGCGCAGCCCCGATCCGGTCGAGGATCGCCGCCGCGCGGACGCGCTGCTCGCATCCGTAAAGGATCGCGACGAGCATCGGGTCGTCGTCGACGCGGTGCGCGACGCGCTCGCGCCGTTGTGCCGGCGTCTCGACGTGCCAGTGCGTCCGTCGCTGATCCACACCGAGACGATGTGGCACCTGTCGACCGAAGTGCGCGGCGAAACCGACGCCGACGCGCTGACGCTCGCGCTCGCGCTGCATCCGACGCCGGCCGTCTGCGGCGCGCCGCGCGCGGCCGCCCGTGCGTGCATCCGCGACGCGGAGCCGTTCCACCGTGGCTTCTACGCGGGGATGCTCGGCTGGGTCGATACGCAAGGCGACGGCGAATGGGTGGTGACGATCCGCTGTGCGGAGGCACACGATCGCACGCTGCGGCTCTACGCGGGCGCGGGCGTCGTGGGCGAATCGACGCCCGAAGGCGAGTGCGCGGAGACCGCCGCGAAATTCCGGACGATGCTCGACGCGCTCGGCGTGAGCCACGACGTCGCGCCGGAGGCCGCATGATGCGCGCGCACGGCACGCCGTGGCCGGATGCGTTCGCTGACGCGTACCGCGAGAAAGGCTACTGGCGCGGGCAATCCTTCGCGCAATGGCTCGACGAGCGCGTCGCGCGGCATGGCGAGCGCATCGCGCTCGTGCAGGACGACATCCGCTGGTCGTATCGCACGCTCGCCGACGAAGCGGCGCGCGTCGCGCGCGCGCTGACCGCGCGGGGCATCGCGCCGGGCGACCGCGTCGTCGTGCAGTTGCCGAACTGCGTCGCATTTTTCGCGGTGACGTTCGCGCTGTTCCGGCTCGGTGCGCTGCCGGTGTTCGCGCTGCCCGCGCATCGGCGGCGCGAAATCGGCTTCTTCTGCCGGCATGCGCAGGCGGTCGCGTACGTCGCGGCCGAGCAGCACGATGGCTTCGATTACCGGGCGCTCGCGCGCGACGTGCAGGCCGACGCGTCGACGCTGCGGCACGTGCTGTTCACGGCGCCCGGCAACGCGAACCTCGCGCTGGCCGACGCGCCGGCGCACGTCGCGCTGCCGCCCGAGCCGGCCGCGGGCGAGGTCGCGTTCCTGCAACTGTCGGGCGGCAGCACCGGCACGCCGAAGCTGATCCCGCGCACCCACGACGACTACCTGTACAGCGTGCGCGAAAGCGCGCGCATCTGCGGGCTGAGCGAGCGCAGCGTCTATCTCGCCGCGCTGCCGGCCGCGCACAACTACGCGCTCAGCTCGCCGGGCTCGTTCGGCGTGCTGCACGCGGGCGGCACGGTCGTGCTGTGCGACGGCGCAAGCCCGGACGTCGCGTTCCCGCTGATCGAGCGCGAGCGCGTGACGGTCGTCGCGCTCGTGCCGCCGCTGGTGCCGGTATGGCTGGCGGCCGGGGAGCGGCGGCGGGACGCGCTCGCGAGCCTCGAACTCGTGCAGGTCGGCGGCGCGCGCTTCGACCCGGCACTCGCGGCGCGCGCGGCGGACGGTTTCGGCGCGCAGCTCCAGCAGGTGTTCGGGATGGCCGAAGGGCTTGTCAACTACACGCGGCTCGACGATCCGCGCGAGTCGGTGATCGGCACGCAGGGGCGGCCGATCTCGCCGGACGACGAGATCCGCATCGTCGACGACGACGACCGTCCGGTCGCGCCGGGCGAGGTCGGCCACCTGCTGACGCGCGGCCCGTACACGATCCGCGGCTACTACGAAGCGGACGCGCACAACGCGCGCGCCTTTACCGCGGACGGCTTCTATCGCACCGGCGATCGCGTGCGGGTCACGGCCACCGGACATCTGATCGTCGAAGGGCGCGCGAAAGACCAGGTCAACCGCGGCGGCGAGAAGATTCCCGCCGAGGAGATCGAGCACCTGCTGCTCGCGCACCCGGGCGTCGTCGATGCGGCGCTCGTGCCGATGCCCGATCCGTATCTCGGCGAGCGCAGTTGCGCCTACGTGATCCGCGGCACGCCTGCGCCGGGCGCGGCGGAGCTGATCCGGTTCGTGCGCGAGCAGGGTGTCGCCGCGTTCAAGGTGCCGGACCGGATCGAATTCGTCGACGCGTTCCCGGAGACGCCCGTCGGCAAGATCGACAAGCGCGCGCTCCGCGAGCGCATCGCGGCGCAATTGACCGCGGCGGCATGACCCAAGCGCGGGCGGCACGCATCGCCCGTGCATCGATAATTTCAACAGCACTCCATCATGGCCATTCCGAAGATTCCTTCCTACCCGATGCCGGCCGAGCTGCCGGCGAACCGCGTGACCTGGCGTTTCGAGCCGACGCGCGCCGCGTTGCTCGTGCACGACATGCAGGACTACTTCCTCGATTTCTACGATCGCGACGCGGCGCCCGTGCCGGCGCTGCTGGCGAACGTGCGGCGCCTGATCGACCTCGCGCACGCGAGCGGGATGCCGGTCTGCTACACCGCGCAATCGGCGGCGCAGACGCCCGAGCAGCGCGCGCTGCTGACCGACATGTGGGGGCCCGGGCTCACCGCGCATCCGTCGCGTGAATCGATCTGCGACGCGCTCGCGCCGGCGCCGGGTGACACCGTGCTCGACAAGTGGCGCTACAGCGCGTTCCAGCGCTCGGATCTCGACCTTCTGTTGAAGGAGCAGGGGCGCGACCAGCTCGTGATCTGCGGGATCTACGCGCACATCGGTTGCCTGATGACCGCGTGCGATGCATTCATGCGGGACGTCCGGCCGTTCTTCGTCGCCGATGCGCTCGCGGACTTCTCCGAGCGCGAGCACCGGATGGCGCTCGACTACGTGGCGGGGCGCTGCGGCAAGGTCGCAACCACCGGGGAACTCGTCGGCGCGGCCACGGGCGACGCCGCGAAGGCGACGCTCGCGGAGATCGCCGCGCAGGTCGCGCACAGCCTGCGGGTGCCGGTCGCCGATCTGCGCGCGGGCGACAACCTGCTCGACTGCGGGCTCGATTCGGTGCGCATGATGATGCTCGTGGAAACCTGGCGGGCCGCCGGACACGACGTCACGTTCGTGCAGCTCGCGGAGCAGCCGACGCTCGACGCGTGGACGCGTCTGCTGCAGCGCCCGGCGCAGGTGGCCGCATGACGGCGCGCCCGATCCCGGACGCGCAGCCGGCGCCGTTCGTCAGCACCGCCGAGCTCACGCTGGCGCAGGCCGACCGCGTGCTGTTCAAGCTCTGCAAGCACTACGCGATCAAGGTGCCGGTCGTGTTCGACGAGCACCGCGCGACGGTCGATTTCCCGTATGGCGTCTGCCGGATGGTGCGAACCGACGACGTGCTGAGCCTGCGCTGCGAGGCCGACGCCGCGGACAAGCTCGAACAGATCCAGTACGTGATGGACGAGCACCTGGCGCTGATGTCGCGCAATCCGCAGCTCGTCGTCGCGTGGCGCCGCGCGTGACGCGCGAGGCCCGTTTCCCGTTCAACGATTTCTCGTGGCAAACCCCTTCATGCAACTCGAAGACCGACCGGTGCGCGCAACGTCCGCGCAATACGGAATCTGGGTCGCGCAGCAGGTCGATCCGGACGATCCGGGCTACCTGACCGCCGAGACGATCGAACTCGACGGCCCGCTCGACGTCGCCGCGCTGACCGCCAGCGTCGAGACGGTGCTCGATCACGCGGATGCGCTGCACATGCGCTTCGCGTGGACCGACGACGCGCTGTGGCAGTGGCGCCTGCCGCCGTGCGCACGGCTGCCGCTCGTCGATTTTTCCGCGGAGCCCGATCCCGCGCAGGCCGCGCGCGCATGGATGCGTGCGTCGCTGTCGATCAGCTGCGACGTGACGGTCGATCCGCTGTACCGCACCGCGCTGCTGCGGCTGTCGCCGACGCGGCACTGGTGGTATCTGCAGGTTCACCACATCGCGCTCGACGGTTTCGGCTACAGCCTGCTCCAGCAGGCGGTCGCCGCCCGCTACAACGCGCGCGTCGCCGGCGCGGCGCCGCCCGCGTTGCCGGACTGGCGCATCGATCGCGTCGTCGACGCGGAGGCGCGCTACCGCGCGACCGGCGGTTTCGACGCCGATTGCGCGTTCTGGCGCGCCCATCTGCGCGACGTGCCGGCGCCGCTTGTCCTCGCGCAGCAGCAGGAGGTCGGCACGGACGCGTTGCGCGAGACGCTCGCGCTCGACGGGGCTCGCGTGCACACGCTGCGCGACGCCGCCGAGCGGCTCGACGTCGACTGGAACGCGTGGCTGCTGTGCGCGATCGGCATCTGGCTCGCGAAGCAGGGCGGCCAGCGCGATCTGACGTTCGGCCTGCCGGTGATGAACCGTCTCGGCACGCCGGCGCTCGGCGTGCCGTGCATGGCGATGAACATCGTGCCGTTTCGCGTGCACGTCGACGCCGACCGGTCGCCGCGCGCGTTCGCGGCCGACACGGCCGGGCGGCTGCGCGCGATCCGTCCGCACCTGTACTACCGGTACGGCTGGATTCGCGGCGACCTCGGCCTGCTGGAGCGCAACGCGTTCCTGTTCAATCAGGCGGTCAACGTGATGCCGTTCGAGCGGCAGGTCGCGTTCGACGGGCTCGCGAGCGATACGTGCGCGGTCAGCGGCGGCCCCGTGAAGGATTTGAACGTGACGGTCGCGGTGCGCGCCGGCGCGTGGCACATCACGCTCGAGGGCAATCCGAACGCCTACGACGCGACGCGGCTCGCCGCGTATGCGCGCAGCCTCGCGGACTGGCTGGATGGGTTTGCCGGGCACGCACCGGACGCACCGGTGGCGCCGCTGCTCGGCGATCTGCCGCCGCCGTCGATCCTGCGCGGCGCGCCGCTCGCCGGGCCATACCCCGACGTGCTCGCGCTCGTCGCCCGCATCGCGCGGGAAGCGCCGACGCGCACCGCGATCGAGGCGGGCGCGCGGCGCATCGACTACCGCACGCTGCTCGCCGATGTCGACGCGCTTGCGGCGGCGCTCGCCCGACATGGCGTGACGCGCGGCTGCCGCGTGGCGCTCGCCGCGCCGCGCGCGCCGGACGTGATCGCGGCGATGCTCGCGGTGCTGCAGGCCGGCGCGGTGCTCGTCCCGCTCGACCCGGACGGCCCGCCGCAGCGGACCGCGGCGATGCTCGCCGACGCCGCGCCCGCGCTCGTGATCACGCGCGGCGCGTATCGCGCGTGCGCGGGCAGCCTGCCGACGCTGGATCTCGACGCGCATCGCGCACCCGCGGCACGCAGCGCAGGCGACGGAGCCGGCGCGGCATCGTGCACCGACGCCGACCAGCCTGCATACCTGCTCTACACGTCCGGTTCGACGGGCCGCCCGAACGGCGTGCTGGTCGGGCGCGGCGCGCTTGCGCAGTTCGTCGCGAGCACGCGCGAGCTCTATCGCGTCGGGCCCGACGACAAGGTGCTGCAGTTCGCGCCGCTGCACTTCGACGCGAGCTTCGAGGAGATCTTCGTCACGCTGTGCAGCGGCGCGACGCTCGTGCTGCGCGACGACGCGATGCTCGACTCGGTCGACGCGTTCGCGGCCGAGGTCGAGCAGCGCGGCATCACGGTGCTCGATCTGCCCACCGCGTACTGGCATGTGCTCGCGCATGCGCTCGACGCCCGCCACGCGGAGCAGCTTCGAAACGTGCGCCTGACCATCATCGGTGGCGAGGCGGCGCTGCCCGAGCGGATCCGGCGCTGGCGCGGGTGGCTGCCGGATCAGGCGTTGCTGAACACCTACGGGCCGACCGAAGCGACGATCATCGCAACCGCCGCTTGCGTCGGCGGCCCGGGCGCGGTCTGGCAGGACGGCGAGCCGGTGCCGATCGGCACGCCGCGCGCGGGTGTCGACGCGCGGATCGTCGACGCCCGCGGGTATCCGGTCGCAGCGGGCGGTTCGGGCGAACTCGTGCTGAGCGGCGACGCGCTCGCGCTCGCGTATCTCGACAATCCGGCGCTGACGGCGGAGCGCTTCGTGACGCTGCCCGGCAGCGGCGTTCGCGCATACCGGACCGGCGATCTCGCGACGCTGCGCGACGGCCGGCTCTGCTTCGACGGCCGCATCGACCATCAGGTGAAGATCAGCGGCGTGCGCATCGACCCGCGCGAGATCGAGGACTGGCTGCTGCGCTCGCCGGACGTGCGCGAGGCGGCGGTCGTCGCATTGCGCAGCGACGCGGGCGCGACGACGCTTGCGGCGTTCGTCGCCGGGACCGACGACGTCGCCGCGCTGCGCGCGCGGCTGGCCGACGCGCTGCCGGCCGCCGCGATTCCCGACGTGTGGCGCGTGCTCGACGGCCTGCCACGCAACGCGAACGGCAAGACCGACCGCAACGCGCTGCTGCGGCTCGCCGCGCAACGGGACGCGGCGCCGGACGACGATCCGCAGACCGGTGAACTGGCGCGGCGCGTGATGCGCGTCTGGCGCGACGTGCTGGGCGAGGTCGCGCTCACGCCGGCGTCCAATTTCTTCGACGTCGGCGGGAAGTCGCTGCAGGCGATCCAGGCCAGCGCGCGGCTCGCGACCGAGCTCCAGCGTGACGTGCCGGTGTCGATGCTGTTCCGGCACGCGACGGTCGACGCGCTGGCGGCCGCGCTGCAAACGCCGCTCGCGTACCGGCCGCGCACCGCGCACGACGCGTTCGCGCCGCATCTCGCGATCCAGGTGGGGCACGCCGGCGGCCCGCGGCTCATCTGCCTCCATCCGGCCGACGGCCTCGCATGGAGCTATCTGCGGCTCGCCGCGCATCTGCCGGATGTCGCGCTCGACGGCCTGCAACTGTCGGTCGAGGACACGCGGCACGCCGCGGATTTCGACGCGCTCGTCGCCACCTACGTGCAGCGCGTGCGCGCGCTGCAGCCGGACGGGCCGTACCACCTGCTCGGCTGGTCGCTCGGCGGCGCGCTCGCGCACGCGGTCGCCGCGGCGCTTGCGCGCGACGGCCAGGCGGTCGGCCTGCTCGCGCTGATGGACAGCTATCCGGCGACCGCATGGGCGGCGCAGCCGCAGCCGGCGCCGGGCGACGCACTGCGCATCCTGCTCACGGTCAACGGCGACTTCGACACGGCCGACCTGTCCGACGACGCGTTGCGCCAGCGGTTGTTGCGGGCGAACAGCCCGTTCGCAGCGCTCGGCGCGGCGGGGCTCGAAGCGTTCGCCGACGCGACGCTGTGGCAGATGCGCCTGTTCCGCGCGGCACGCACGCCGCGCTACGACGGCGCGCTGCTGCTGTTCAACGCGGCGCGCAAGCGGCCGGACCTGCCGGTGCCCGACAGCTGGCGCGCCCATCTGGCGGCCGACGCGTTGACGTGCGTCGCGCTCGACTGTTCGCACGACGGGATGTCCGATCCCGAACCGATGGCGGCGATCGGCGCCGCGCTGGCGGAACGGCTCGCCACGGCAACCGTCGCCGGCTCTTTTTGAGGAATTCGAATCGATGAATGCACAGGCAGGAATGACCTTTCCGGGTACGGTCGCCGTCGTGAGCGGCGCGGCCCAGGGTATCGGTGCGGCCGTCGCGCGCGCGCTCGCCGCGCGCGGGATCGAGGTTGCCGCGTTCGACGTCGACGGCGATGCGCTTGCGCGCCACGCGGCCGACAGCGCGGCATTCGGCGCGCGGATCCATCCGTTCACGGTCGACGTCGCGGATGCGGCGGCCGTTCAACGCGCGGTCGCGCGCGTGGAGGAGACGGTCGGTCCGATCGGGATGCTCGCGAATGTCGCGGGCGTGCTGCGGCTCGCGGCGGCGACGTCGCTGAGCGACGCCGACTGGGCGCACTGTTTCGCGGTGAATACGCACGGGGTGTTTCACCTGTCGCGCGCGGTCGCGCAGCGGATGGTCGCGCGCCGCGCCGGCAGCATCGTGACGGTCGGCTCCAACGCGGCGCTCGTGCCGCGCATGCAGATGGCCGCGTATGCGGCGTCGAAGGCGGCCGCGCACCAGTTCACCCGCTGTCTCGGGCTCGAGCTGGCCGGGCACGGCATCCGCTGCAACATCGTCGCGCCGGGCTCGACCGACACGCCGATGCAGCGCCAGCTCTGGGACGGTCCGGCCGGACCGGCGGGCGTGATCGCGGGTTCGCTCGACACGTATCGCACGGGCATTCCGCTCGGCCGCATCGCGGCGCCGGACGACGTCGCCGAAACGGTGCTGTTCCTGCTGTCCGACGCGTCGCGTCACGTCACGCTGCACAGCCTGTGCGTCGACGGCGGCGCGACGCTCGGCGTCTGACTATGTTCCGCCTCCTTTTTCCGGAGCTTCATCGATGAAACAGATCTCCGCCGAAATCGCACAGGGGGCGGCCGGCACCTATGCCGAGCCGCCCCGCGACGAACGGCTGTGCGTCGGCATGCGGCTGCCGGCGCCGGACGTACTGCGCCGCGACCTGCCGGCGTCGGTCGCCGCGCGCGCGACCGTGGCCGCCGGCCGCCGGCAACTGCGCGCGATCCTCGAGCGCCGCGACGCGCGCCGCATCGTCGTCGTCGGTCCGTGCTCGATCCACGATCCGCAGGCGGCGCTCGACTACGCGCGGCGGCTCGCGCGGCTCGCGCATGCGGTGCGCGACGCGTTCTGCGTGGTGATGCGCGTGTATTTCGAGAAGCCGCGCACGACGGTCGGCTGGAAAGGCCTGATCAACGACCCGGGCCTCGACGGCAGTCACCGCGTGCTGGACGGGCTGCATGCCGCGCGCAGGCTGCTCGCCGACATCAACGCGCTCGGGCTGCCTGCGGCGATCGAGGCGCTCGACGTCGTCACGCCGCATTACCTGTGCGATCTCGTGAGCTGGGCCGCGATCGGCGCCCGCACGACCGAGTCGCAGGTGCATCGCGAGCTGGCGTCGGGTCTCGCGATGCCGGTCGGCTTCAAGAACGGCACCGATGGCCAGGTCGACGTGGCTGCGCACGCGATGCTGGCCAGCATGCGGCCGCATACCTTCATCGGCATCGACGGCGCCGGCGGTCCGGCGCTGCTGCACAGCGACGGCAATCCGCATGCGCACCTCGTGCTGCGCGGCGGCCGGCACGGGCCGAACTACGACGCGGCATCGGTGGCGGCCGCGGTCGAGACGCTGCGCGTGCAGCGCTTGCCGCCGAATGTGCTGATCGACTGCTCGCACGCGAACTGCGGCAAGCAGGCCGACCGGCAGCTCGCGGTGCTCGACGACGTCGTCGGGCAGATGTGCGCCGGCAGCGACGCGATTCGCGGCGTGATGCTCGAGAGCTTTCTCGAAGCGGGGGCGCAGCCGCTCGGCGGTCCGCTGCGCTACGGCTGCTCGATCACCGACCCGTGCCTCGGCTGGGACGCGACCGAGGACGCGCTGCTGCGCTCGCGCAGCCGCTGGCTCGCGCGGGACGGCCGCGCCGGCTGACGCCGGCGTCGGCGCGCGCTGCGCGCCTTCTTCAACCCACTACGGAATGGACATGTCGACGACTTCCGCCGAACCCCTGCAAGCGCCGGCCGATGCCGGCCCCCGCTACCTGCCGCTGCTGCTCGCGAATCTCGCGATGGTGGCCGGCACCTACGCATTCGTCGCGATCGCCGGCCCGCTGGCGCGCCGTATGAACCTCGAACCCCTGCATATCGGCGCCGTCATTGCGAGCGTCGGGCTCGTCTGGATCGCCGCCGCGCCGCGCTGGGGGCGCGCGGCGGACGCACGCGGCCGGCTGCCGGCGATGCGCGCGTCGATCGTCGGATTCGTCGTCAGCTTCCTGCTGCTGGCCGGCTATGTCGGCTGGGCGCTGCATCGCGACGGGGCGGCCATGCCGCCGATCTGGGCGAGCTTCGTCGCGCTGCTGGCGACGCGCGCGGCGATGGGCGGCTGCTATGCCGGCCTGCCGGTCGCGGCGACCGCGTGGATCGCGGACCGGACTGCGACCACCGGGCGCGCGGCGGCGCTCGCGCGGTTCGGCGCGGCGGGGGCGGTCGGGATGGTGATCGCGCCGCCGCTCGCGGGTTGGCTCGCCGGTTATGACATGACGCTCGCGTTCGTGGTGTTCGCGCTGCTGCCGCTCGCGGGCCTGCCGGGGCTGCGCCGCTTGCGCGACGACGGGCCGCGGCTCGCGAGGCACGCGCCGGCGCGGCTGAAGCCGACCGATCCGCGGCTGCGCCTGCCGTGGTGGAGCGCGTTTGCGCTGTACAGCGTCGTGATGATCGCGAACAGCGCGCTCGGCTTCTACGTGATCGATCGGCTGCAGGTCGGCGCGCGCGACGCGTCGGCGGTGGTCGGCTATGCGCTCGGCAGCGCGGGCGTCGGCCTGATCGCGATGCAGTCGCTCGTCGGGCGGCTGCGGCGGGTCGCGCCGCAGCAGTGGCTGCGCTGGGGCGCGCTCGTCGGCGGCGTCGGCTTCGTGTCGGTGCTGGCGGTCGAGCCTGCGCAGCCGTTGCTGATGTGCGCGAGCTATCTGGTGGCGGCGTGCGGAATGGGCGCGGCGTTTCCGGCGGTCGCGGCGCTCGCGAGCACGCGGGTCGAGCCGCACGAGCAGGGCGCGTGCGCGGGCGCGATGTCGGTCGCGCAGGGGCTCAGCATGGTGGTGGCGCCGCTCGTCGGCAACGGGCTCTACGAACTGCATCCGGCTGCGCCGTTCGCGGCGATCGGGGTGGTGCTGGCGGGGTGTTCGTCGGGACATGGCGGGGAGCGTCTGGGGGTAGCGCCGCGCGTCGGTGGGAAACGAACGCGCCTGCTTGTGCGGGCGCTTTGCTTCCTGGCGCGGAAATGAAAAAGGCCGGCATATAGCCGGCCTTTCAAAAACAGATGGTGCCCAGGAGAGGACTCGAACCTCCACGGTGTTGCCACCGCTAGGACCTGAACCTAGTGCGTCTACCAATTCCGCCACCTGGGCACGTTTCGCTTGGTGCTGCATCGCGAAAGAATGCAATTATAGCGGGTCCGTAGGGGCTGTCAACACTATTTCGGTATCGGGCGAAAAATATCTGAGCGACAGCCAAGCACTCGCGGCCGACGTGGATGAAGCCGTGACGCTACTGCTCGACTGGGCCGCGTCGCCGGACCCCAAGGTTCGGCGGTTCGCGTCGGAGAACAGGCGACCACGCGGTGTGTGGAGCGAACACATCCCGCAACTCAAGACCAACCCCGAGATCGCTTAGCCGTTGCTTGAAGCGCTCAAGGCCGACGACGCACGTTATGTGCAGGATTCGGTTGCCAACTGGCTGAACGATGTCAGCAAGACGTCGCCCGCATGGGGGAGTCAGCTTTGCGTGCGATGGGGGCGTCCACCGATCGTATCGTCGATAGGACCCTGCGGACGCTGCGCAAGAAGGGCGCGCGTAGCCGGTGACAAAAGACAGTCAGGCGCGAGCGAGATCGCGCTGACTTCCGGCATGACGTGTGGTGCGCGAAAACTTGCCTACTTCAGCGGCATGCAGATGCGCGTCTGCAACTGGGCGGGCGGCGTGGTGCGCGGATCGTTCAGGTATTGCTCGAACATGGGAAAGTCCGCGGGCACCATGCCGCTGCCGGGCAACCATTCGGCGAACATCCAGTTATACGGCTTATCCATCTCGTTGTACGGCCCGGTGTAGGTGAGGATCGCGCAGCGGACAGCGGGAATCTCGAAGCGTTCCAGTTCGTCGCCCAGGTCGGTGTCTGGCGTCACCGATACGCCCGCCATCGAGCGCAGCTGGCTGGCCGGCACCTGCTCGGGATCGTCGAAATACACGCCGAAGCCGATGGCTTCGGAACGGGCCAGGCCGCGGCTGGCGGCAAGCATGAAGACGCGGGTGAAGACCGGGCCGATTTCCTGATAGCTGCCGCGGTGCGGCAAGGCGGCCAGCGTGGCGCCGGGGAAGGTTTCGATGGTGATGGGGTACATGCCTGGCTCCTTGGGGTCGAAGGGACGGGAGCGGGCCGCGCGGTAGCGCCCCGGCGAGATGCCGAAGGTGGCGCCGAACGCGCGGTTGAAGGCCGCGTCCGACTCGTAGCCGGCTCGCTGCGCAACGTCGCGCAATGACGCCCCGGTCGCGCCCAACGCGACCGCCGCGCGGTGCATGCGGATGCGCTGCACGGTGGCGTTCACCGTTTCACCCATCATCGCGCGGTAGACGCGATGAAAGTGATACGGCGACAAGCAGGCGAGGTCGGCCAGCAGATACAGATCCGGGTCGGCGTCGGGGTTGCTTGCCAGCCAGCGCAGGACGGGATCCATGCGGCGGGCGTGTTGGGTGCGGGTTTGGGGTTTCAATTGCGGGCTCCTTGGGGAGCAATGTAGTTTTGGCGGGTTTGCAGATTTTGCGGTTTTTCGGGAGAACGGGGGGCACGTTGACTTCCGCACGGAGGGGGGCGAGCCGAGGCCATCCCGACCATGCACGGCCAAATCAAACGGGAGTCGATAGGCAAGACAGCGTCCGCGAAGGCGACATGACAGACCACGGCGGCGTGGTCACCCAAGGCTTCGCCAACCGGTCGAAAGATCGCCGGCCTGGGACACCTGGTGAGCTGCGCGAAGCGCAAGGGCATTTTCCCCATCGTCGAGGTGGTTGTGGGCGAAACCAAATGACGATACACATCACGGCGCGACGGGTGGCTCCGCTTCATTCGTGCGATGCAGCAGGGTGCCGGACGACGGTGCGTCGGGCAGCGTTGCCGTGCCGAACTGGCGCACGGCGACGCCCGGCGTCCACGAATTCATGACGACGGCGCCCGCCATCGCGCGGACGTCGTCAGGCGTCAGTTCGCGATCGTGCTGCGCAACGCCGAGGCGTGCCAGTTGCCGGCGCACGATACGCATCGTGACGCCGCCGAGCATGCCGGCCACCGGCCACACGACTGCGTCGCCATCCCGGAACGCGAGGTTCCGGATCGAACCCTCGCTGACTCGTCCATGACGATCGACGAAAGCCGCATCGTCGAAACCCTGCGCGACCGCGCGGCGCAGGAAGTGCGTCTTCGCGACTTCGCCGACGTGCTTGATCTCGGGCAACACGCGCTCGTATTCGAACAGCGCGAGATCGAGCGGGCAGTCGGGCTCCGACGACGGCGGCACGGTGCGGACCAGCACGTCGAGCGCTTCGTCGTTGCGCGCCGCGACGAATTCACCGGTCGTCGAGTGAACGGTCGCCGTCAGCGACAGCGCTATCGCCCGACGTCGCGCTTCGCGACCGGCTCGCAGACGAGGTCGCATCGACGCATGCGTAAGGTAGTCGTGCTGCGTTTTCGGAAACTGGGCCAGGTTTGCTTCCGACCCGGTGGGTGGCGGGCGGGGCGAATGCCAGCGAAGCGTTGGGGCTTGGCCTCGACCTTATAGCAAGTCCGCCTCGTACGGGCCGCGGGGTAGGGAACGACCGCCTTTTCCCCGATCTTCAACCGCGCATTCGGGACACGGCTCATGTCGTCGGGCATGCGGGCGCGACGAACGGGATCACGCGACATCCGGCCGACTTCCTGGGCCCCCGTATCACTCGAGTGCTCTTTCGCCAAGGATTTCGCAAAAGCGCAGCAAATAGCCGTCGGGATCTTGTACGAGTACCTCGCGTTGCCCGGACTGCACGTCGCCAACGGGATACCAATGGTCGGTCGGTTCGCGATAAAGCGGTACACCCGCTATCCGTAGGCGTTCGCACAAGGGCGCAATGGAGCGAAGTTCCATCTGCAGGTTGATGCCGCGCCCGAAGGGCGGGATGAGTTCGCCGACGTGCCCGGCATCGTCGTCATTCGCATCGTACTGTTCCAGCATCAACTGGACCCCTTCCTGCTCCAGATAAGCGAAGTCGGGTTCGCTGCGGCGAAAGCGTACGTGGAAACCGAGCAGCCGGGTATGGAAGTCCAGCGAGTGGTCAAGGCGACGGACGATCAGCTAGGGGACCATGGGGTTCCAATAGATATCGTGCATCTGCGTCGTCTTCCTTGAAAAGTACCGTCGATGAACGACGCGCTGCCTGCGCGCGCGGTGTTGGGTAACGCCGCGACGCATGAACGGCAGGTGATCATGGGTGGCGGCAGGTCTTCCGTCGGGGAAAACCTGTCTACGGGATGGCAATGACCCGGCCGGAGCCGGGTCGGGAGGGGGCGACAAAGCGGGGCGACCGCTACATCTCCGCAAACGTCCCCGCCTGCACCAGCATCATCTTGCTGGGGTCCAGGTACTTGCGGATGGCGGCGTTGACCTGTTCCACGGTCAGGGCGCGGACGCGCTCGGGGTAGGTGTCCAGGTCGCTCAGGGGCTGGTCCTGGAGCACCGTCTGGGTAAGCATGTGGGCCATCTGCCCGGTGGTTTCCATGGCGACTTGCCGGCGACCGATCATGCCGTCCTTGCGTGCATCCAGTTCCGCCTGGGTGATGCCTTGTTTCCACCAGGCGTCCAGGACGCGGCGGGTGCTGGCGACGCCTTTGTCCAGCAGTGGCGGGGCGAAGTTGGTGTTGATGACAAAGCCACCGTCCATGAGGGAGAGGCCGGACAGGCTGGCGCCGATGCCGTAGGTCAGGCCTTCCTTGTCGCGGACGGTCGCCATCAGGCGGCCGGTGAAGCCGCTGCCCAGGACGTCGATGGCCGCACTCAGGGGCAGGTAGTCGGCGTCGTTGGCGCGCAGGTCGATGGCCTGCCCAAACGCCACGCTGATGGACGCCTTGTCCTTCATGGCGATGCGCTGCGTGTCGGCCTGACTTGCCTTGCGTGCCGGCCCCTGCCGTACGAGTGCCTTGCCGCCGCTCCAGCCCGCGAAGGCCTCGGTCACCTTGGCCGGCAGGCTGCGAGGGTCCGCACCGCCCACCACGACCAAGGTCATATGCGCCGGTCCGTAGTATGTTCGATGAAACGCCTTGATGTCCTCCAGCGTGGCGGCCGCAATGGCCTGGAGCATCCGCTCACGCGGCACCGGGGCGTTGACGTGCGCCTCGGGGTAGATGGCGAGGGACAGCGCGTCACGGGCCCGTGTGCCCGGAGCTTCCCAGCTTTGGCGGACGCTGGCCTCCAGCAGTGTCTTGGCCTTGGCCAGTTCCTCGGCCTTGAAGGCCGGCGAGCGCAACTGCTCGGCCATCAGATCGATCAGGGTCGGCAAATCCCTGGTCAGGCTTTTGCCGCGGATGCCGACGTACCCCCCCGCGGTGTGGAACGACAACTGGGCCCCCAGGCTATCCAGCAGCCCGGAGATGGCCACCTTGTCGCGGCGGGTGGTGCCTGCCTCCAGCAGCATGCCGGTCAGCAGTGGCACTGCGGGATTGGCCGCCTTGCTCGCCGCGTCGGCATCGCCCAGAGGCATCACCCCGGAAAGGGACACCATTTCCTGCGGCGCCATGGGATAGACCAACAGGTCGATGCTGCCGGCCCGGGAGCGCACCACGCGATCGGCGATGCCCGCCTGAGCCATGACAGGCAACCACAGCATGGCCAACACCACCACCCATGGCCGCAGGTATTTGAAACGAACGCGCATCATGCCGACTTCTCCGGTACGAACCAGCCGGTCGTGCTCTGGTCTTCATTGAGGTACTTGCGGGCCACCCGCTGCACGTCGGCGGGCGTGACCTTTTCCAGTTGATCCAGCTCGGTGACGAACAGGGTCCAGTCGCCCTGCGCGACCGCCTCGCCCAACAGGGCGGAGGTCTTGCTGACACCGTCGCGCTTGTAGATCTGCTCGGCCCGGTAAGGACCCAACACCCGCTGGATATCCTCGCGAGTCACGCCTTGGGTCTTGATGCGTTCCAGTTCGGCCCAGGCGATTTTCTCGGCCTGGTCGTGTTTGGCGTTGGGCGCCAGATTGACAGTGACCAGGAACGGCCCGGGATCGCGCAGCGCATGGAAGCTGGCTCCGGCATTCGTGGCAACCGCGGTGTCCACCAGCGTGCGATACAGCGGGCTACCCTTGCCTTGGCTCAACACCAGGCCCAGCACGCTCAGCGCCGCCGCATCGGGATGCAGGGCGTTGGGCGCCTTGAAGGCCATGATGAGGGTGCCGGTTTCGCCGGCCCGCTTGAGCACCACACGCCGTGGCCCCTGTTGAGGAGGTTCCTCGGTGGTCATTGCCGGGATGGCCTGGGGTGCGCGCGGAATGCCGCCGTAGTACTGCTTGACCCAGCCCAGCGCTTGCGCGGGCTGGAAGTCACCTACCAGGATGACCACCGCATTGTCTGGCCAGTAGAAGGTGTCATAGAAGCTGCGCAGCTTGTCCACGCTGGCATGCTCGATGTCGCTGCGCCAGCCGATGGTGGGATGGTGGTAGGGCTGCGCCTGGTAAGCGGCGGCCATCACCTGCTGGAACAATGCGCGGACAGGATGGTTCTCACCCCGCTCATACTCGTTGCGCACCACCGTCATCTCGCTGGCCAGGTCCTCCGGGCGCAGCAGAAGGTTGCGCATGCGGTCGGCTTCGATGGCGATATAGCCCTCCAGCGCATGGCGCTCCAGGGTGCCGAAGTAGTTGGTGCGGTCCATCGAGGTGGTGGCGTTGAAGCTGGCGCCCACCCGCTCCAGGTAGACGTTCACCGAGTTGCCTTGTTCTTTCGTGTAGTTCCGGCTGCCCTTGAACATCAGGTGCTCCAGCAGGTGGGTGCCGCCGGTGGTGCCGGTGGCCTCGTTGCGCGAGCCCACGCGATACAACACCTGGAAACTGACCACCGGCGCGGCAGGGTCGGGCACGGTGAGCACGGTAAGGCCGTTGGCGTCCAGGCGGTATTCGTCGATACCGGCCAGGGAGCGCACGTGGGTAAAGCCCGGTACCTCGGCGGATTGGGCCATCGCTGTGCCTGCTATCAGCAGGCACAGCGAGAACCCTGTACGTATCAAGCGTGGTAATGACATGAAACGTCCTTTCTTGTGAGCAGGATGAACGTGACGGGTTGGGAACTGGCCGGTGTGACCGGCGGGGAGGGGCCGGGCGCATTTTAGCGACGGTGTGCCCTGACATGCGGCGGCAAGAACTGATTACGTACGTCCAGACAGGCCACTCGGCCGCGAGCGCTTGTCCGTGTGGCCGGAAAACCTTGGTCGTTATCGACAAGGGGAGGGCGCGGTCGAACTCGTACTGCTCGCCCGGGATCACGGTGAGGTTGCGGCTCCAGCGCCTCGCGGCGCTGGCCGCGATATCCGATGCGACATGGCATCGGGTTTATCGTGGAATGAGACGAGTTCGAGCTTTCGTGGCAAAAGCGAAGAAAGCACTGTCCAATGGCAAATGAGCCTGCAGCCGCGCATTTCCAGCGGACGATGAGTCCGGAGCGAAGGAAACGCGCCGGGGTGTTGACTGCCGATGGGTGGCGGGCTATCGGGGTGGTTGATCATTGACGGATGATCATCGACTTGGACGAAACAAGAATCCGCACCCTCGAGCAGGTGCGCGCCGTGCTCGACGGCATGCAGACACTGGATTTCGGCCCCGCGGTCACCGCGCAAGCGCGTTGTGCGTGGATCGTGACGGGGCATGGAAATGAAAAAGGCCGGCATATAGCCGGCCTTTCAAAAAACAGATGGTGCCCAGGAGAGGACTCGAACCTCCACGATGTTGCCACCGCTAGGACCTGAACCTAGTGCGTCTACCAATTCCGCCACCTGGGCACGTTTCGCTTGGTACTGCATTGCGAAAGAACGCAATTATAGCGCCCCATTTATTCATGTCAACGCTTTTTTGCATTGCATCGAACCGGGCCGGCCGGCGGGCGAACGCAGCGCGTCCGCATCGTTTGCGACACGGCCGGGTGTTAGAATGGCCGCCAACAATATAGACATGTCTAAATCGGCATGGTCGTATTGATGCCGCGCACCATCAGCCATCGCAACGAGAACAACCATCGACAAGCCCTTGAGCAAATATCCGTACCCCATCCCGAGCCGTGAAGAGATTCTCGGCGTGCTGCGTACGAGCGACGCGCCTCTCGCCGCGAACGACATCGCCGAGGCGCTGTCGATCAAGCGCCAGGAGCGCGAAGGGTTCTTCCGGCGCGTCGCCGCGATGGAGCGCGACGGCCAGATCCGGCTCGACAAACGCGGCCATTACCAGTTGACCCATCCGTCGAACTTCGTCGCCGGGCGCGTGCAGGGCCATCGCGACGGCTACGGGTTCGTGATCCGCGACGACGGCCAGGACGATCTGTTCCTGCCGAACGGCGAGATGCAGAAGGTGATGCACAACGACCGCGTGCTCGCGCGGATCGTCGGCTACGACCGACGCGGCCGGCCGGAAGGCCATGTGGTCGAGGTCACCGACCGCGCGAACAAGCGCGTGATCGGCCGCCTGCTCAACGAGAACGGCGCGCTGATCGTCGCGCCGGAAGACAAGCGCATCGGCCACGACATCCTGATCACGCAGAACGTGAAGAAGGCGAAGGTCGGGCAGGTCGTGGTCGTCGAGCTGACCGAATTCCCGAGCCGTCATTCGCAGCCGCTCGGCCGCGTGGTCGAGGTGCTCGGCGACATCGACGATCCCGGCATGGAGATCGAGATCGCGGTGCGCAAGTACGGCGTGCCGCACGAATTCAGCCAGCCCGCGCTCGACGACGCGGCCGCGCTGCCGGACAAGGTGCGGCCCGCCGACCTGCGGTTCCGCGTCGACCTGCGCGACGTGCCGCTCGTCACGATCGACGGCGAGGACGCGCGCGACTTCGACGATGCGGTCTATTGCGAGCCGGTCAAGGTCGGCCGCGGCGACGGCTTCCGCCTGATCGTCGCGATCGCCGACGTGTCGCATTACGTGCAGCCGGGCAGCGGGCTCGACGGCGACGCGGTCGAGCGCAGCACGTCGGTGTATTTCCCGCGGCGCGTGATCCCGATGCTGCCTGAGAAGCTGTCGAACGGGCTGTGCTCGCTGAATCCGCAGGTCGATCGCTGCGTGCTCGCGTGCGACATCGTGATCACCGCGCGCGGCGAGATCAAGGCCTACCAGTTCTACCCGGCCGTGATCCATTCGGCCGCGCGCCTCACGTACACGGAAGTTGCGGCGGTGCTCGCGAACACGAAGGGGCCGGAGGCCGCGCGCCGCGCCGAGCTGCTGCCGCACCTGCAGAACCTGTACGGCGTCTACAAGGCGCTGTTCGCCGCACGCCAGAAGCGCGGCGCGATCGACTTCGATACGACCGAGACGTACATCGTCTGCAACACGCAGGGCAAGATCGAGCAGATCCTGCCGCGCCAGCGCAACGACGCGCACCGGCTGATCGAGGAGTGCATGCTGGCCGCGAACGTGTGCGCGGCCGACTTCCTGAAGCGCAACAAGCATCCGGGGCTGTACCGCGTGCACGCGGGGCCGACCGCGGAGAAGCTCGAGAACCTGCGCGCGTTCCTGCGCGGGATGGGGCTGACGCTCGGCGGCGGCGACACGCCGCACGCGAGCGACTATGCGGCGCTGATGGCGCATATCCGCGACCGGCCCGACGCGCAGATGCTGCAGCCGATGCTGCTGCGCTCGATGCAGCAGGCGGTCTACAGCCCGGACAACATCGGCCACTTCGGTCTCGCGTACGAAGCCTATGCGCACTTCACGAGCCCGATCCGCCGCTATCCGGACCTGCTCACGCACCGCGCGATCTACGCGATCCTGTCCGGCAAGAAGTATGTGCCGAAGGCGCCGGACGGCGTCGAGCTGAACACCGCGCTGTCGCCGCGCGCCCGCGCGATGCAGCAGGCCGACGACGAGGCGCGCAACCGCTCGCGCACGACGAACACCGCGATCTGGGAAGAACTCGGGCTGCACTGCTCGGCGAACGAGCGGCGCGCGGACGAAGCGTCGCGCGACGTCGAGGCGTGGCTCAAGTGCTACTTCATGCGCGACAAGCTCGGCGAGGAATACGGCGGGATGGTGAACGGCGTCACGTCGTTCGGCATCTTCGTGCAGCTCGACACGCTGTTCATCGAAGGGCTCGTGCACGTCACGGAGCTCGGCTCGGACTACTTCCAGTACGACGAGATCAAGAACGAGCTGCGCGGCGAGCGCACCGGCATCCGCTATCGCCTGTCGGACCGGGTGCGCGTGCAGGTGAGCCGCGTCGACCTCGACGCGCGCAAGATCGATTTCCGGCTCGTGCGCGACACGCCGGTGAAGGCGCCGCGTCCGGCGGCGGCACCCGTGGCCGGCGGCGCGGATCGCGGCGGCCCGCGCGTGCGCGCGCTGCCGCCGGCCGATGAGCCGGCGCGCGGCAAGAAGGCCGCAAGCGCGCCGAGCGTGGCCGTCAAGGAAGTGCGGGCGGTGCGCGCCGCCGCGAAGAAGAAGGGCGCATCGGCGAAGCCGGCCGCGAAGAAGGCGCGCGCCCGCAAGAAGTACTGAACGACGGGGCGGCGCGCGAGCGCCGCGCCGGCGGCATCGAGAGACGCCGCGTGACCGGTCATGGGCCGGGCGCGCGGCGCTTTCCTTTTCCATGGATTGTGGCCGTGCGCGTTGCGCGGCCGCGCGTTTGATCGAAGGTTGTTCCAGTCATGTCACGTCTGAAGGTTCTTTACGGTTTTCATGCGGTGACCGCACGCTTGCGGCACGATGCGTCGACGGTTGCGGAGGTGCTGTACGACCAGACGCGCCGCGACCGCCGCATGCAGGATTTCCTGCACGCCGCGAAGGAAGCGGGCGTGCGGCTGATCGCGGCCGACGAGACGCGCCTGTGGGGGCTCGCGCACACCGAGCGCCATCAGGGCGTCGTCGCGCGCGTCGAGGACATTCCGCTCGCGCAGAACCTGTCCGAGCTGCTCGACGGCATCCAGGGCCCGGCGCTGCTGCTCGTGCTCGATGGCGTCACCGATCCGCACAACCTCGGCGCGTGCCTGCGTGTGGCCGATGCGGCCGGCGCGCATGCGGTGATCGCGCCGCGCGACCGTGCGGTCGGCCTGAACGCGACCGCGGCGAAGGTCGCGAGCGGCGCGGCCGACACGGTGCCGTACATCACGGTGACGAACCTCGCGCGTGCGCTGCGCGAGCTGAAGGAAGCCGGCGTGTGGATCATCGGCACGTCGGACGAGGCGTCGGCGACGCTCTACGACATCAAGCTCGACGGCCCGGTCGCGCTGGTGATGGGCGCGGAAGGCGAGGGCATGCGCCGGCTTACGCGCGATACCTGCGACGAAGTGATGAGCATTCCGATGGCCGGCAGCGTCGAAAGCCTGAACGTGTCGGTCGCGAGCGGCGTGTGCCTGTACGAAGCGGTGCGGCAGCGGCGCGTGAAGGCGTGACGTCCGGAGATCGAAGCGTTACTGCTTTGATTTCTTGACGTTCACCGCGTCAAAAGGCCCACACGGAAGATTCACCGGTGTGGGCCTTCTTCGTTTTTCTGCTCGATTGGGACGTCGTTGCCTCGCGGCTCGCCAAGTGAGCATTCATTGCCGAGCCGGATCGGCCTCTCACGCAGGATCAGGCGAATGCCTAGGCCTGCAACACATAGCGGTGGTCTACGACCGGCGTTGCTCCGATGGTGCTCGACTCGGTTCCCGCGTACTGCCAGCCGTACCGCTCGTAGAAGGCAATGGCGCTGGCGTTGCCTTCGAGCACGAAGAGATGCAGCCTGCTTTCACCGATCTCGCGGGTCCAGGCGCGCGCGGCCTGGATCAGCATCCTTCCCGCGCCGTGACCCTGATACCCCGCAAGAACGTGCAGGCAATTGAGCAACACGCCGTCGTGTGGATCCCGCACGTTTTCCGCCGAAACGAAGCCGATCGGCGCGCCCTCCGCTTCGGCAATTCTGACCATGCCCCATTCGGCTTCCGGACGGGCGAAATAAGCGGTCCATCTGGACAGGTGCTCGTCGGACAGATCGCGCTCGAGATAGTCCGCGGGAAGGATGTGCCGATAGGCGCGTTGCCAGCTCAGTGTATGCAGCGTGGCAATGGTCCGGGCATCGTCGGGGTTGGCGTGACGGAGAGTGACCTGCATGGCTGACATGGTGCGCGTCCGCTCGGTGGGTAGGCGGAAAGTATATCAAGCGGGCCATGGCGCGAGACGCCGGTCAGGATCGGGGGCGCACTGTGTTCGCGCGCGCCGATCGCACGGTCCCCTCGTCGACCACTCCCGCCGAAGCGCTTACGCAGCCTGCCCGTGCTCGTCCCGCAGCTCCCGCCGCAGGATCTTGCCGATATTGGACTTCGGCAGGCTGTCGCGGAATTCGATGTACTTCGGCTTCTTGTATCCCGTGAATTCCTTCTTGCAGTAAGCCATCAACGCCTCGGTGGTGAGCGCCGGATCGCGCCGCACGACGAACAGCTTCACCGCCTCGCCCGAATTCGGATCCGGGACGCCGACGCATGCGCATTCGACCACGCCCGGATGCGCGGCTACGACGCTTTCGATCTCGTTCGGGTACACGTTGAAGCCCGACACGAGGATCATGTCCTTCTTGCGGTCGACGATGCGCACGTAGCCGTGCTCGTCCATCACGCCGATGTCGCCCGACCTGAAGAAGCCGTCGGGTGTCATCACCTGCGCGGTCTCGTCGGGGCGGTTCCAGTAGCCGGCCATCACCTGCGGGCCGCGGATCGCGATCTCGCCGGGCTGCCCTTGCGCAACGGGTTCGTCGTTCTCGCCGAGGAGCACGATGTCGGTCGACGGCACCGGCAAGCCGATCGTGCCGGTGAACGCGCCGAGCGTCGGGGGATTCAGCGTCACGCTGGGCGACGTCTCCGACAGGCCGTAGCCTTCGAGGATCGGGCAGCCGGTCGTCTTCATCCAGCGCGCGCTGACGACCTCCTGCACGGCCATCCCGCCGCCGAGCGTGATCCGCAGTCCCGAGAAATCGAGCGCGGCGAACCCGGGATGGTTGAGCAGCGCGTTGAACAGCGTGTTCACGCCCGGGAAGAAGTTCACGCGATGCCGCGACAGCTCCTTGACGAACCCGTCGACGTCGCGCGGATTCGGAATCAGCAGGTTCATCGCGCCCCAGCGCGCGCCCATCAGCATGCACGCGTTCAGCGCGAGGATGTGATAGAGCGGCAGCGCGCAGACGGTCACGAGCGCGTCGATCTGCGGCGCCTTGCGCAGCGCCGGCTGGCTCCACGCGTCGTTCTGCAGGATGTTCGCGATCACGTTGCGGTGCGTGAGCGTCGCGCCTTTCGACACGCCGGTGGTGCCGCCCGTGTATTGCAGGAACGCAACGTCGTCGTGATTCAGCGCGGCAGGCTGGAACGGCTGCCGTGCGCCGTCCCGCAGCGCCGTGCGAAACGGCGTCGCGCCGGGCAGGCGATACGGCGGCACCAGCTTCTTCACGCGGCGCGCGACGAAGTTGACGACCGTGCCGCGGAGCGGGCCGAGCAGGTCGCCCAGCGACGCGACGACGACGTGCCGGACGTCGGTTCGCGCGACCACCTGCTGCAGCGTCGTCGCGAAGTTCTCGAGCACGACGATCGCTTCCGCGCCCGAATCGTGGAGCTGGTGCTCGAGTTCGCGCGGCGTATAGAGCGGATTGACGTTGACGACGGTATAGCCTGCGCGCAACGCCGCGGCGACCGCGATCGGATACTGCAGCACGTTCGGCATCATCACCGCGACGCGGGCGCCCTTGCGCAGCCCGCGATGTTGAAGCCATGCGCCGAGATTGCGCGAGTACGTGTCGAGTTCCGCGTAGGTCATCGTGCGCCCCATGCACGCATACGCGTTGCGTGCGGCGAACGTGGCGAACGATTCGTCGAGCAGGTGCGCGAGCGACGGGTAGCGATCGGGATCGACGGTCGCGGGAACGCCCTCGGGGTAGGACTTCAGCCAGATTCTTTCCATCGTGGTTCTCTCAGTGTCGCGACGCTCGCGCGTGTTGCTTTGTCGGTATCGGGAGCGCGTTGCTGCTCCTCGGCGGACGCCGATTGTCGCGGGAACGCCTGCCCGTGACAAGTCGATGACGCGAGCCGGCTCCCTGCCGGGGAAGCGGCCCGTCTCGCCCGGGACGGCGACCGCGCGCGGCGGACTCGCTAGAATGGCGGGCAGCGCCGGCCGATAGGGCCGGCGCACGCCGCTCCCCCGGATGCCGATCCATGAGACTTATCATTCGCGGCGCGTTCTGCGCCGGCCTCTGCATGCTGGCCGCGTGCACGTCCCCGTCGCTCGTCGGGCGCGGTACCTACTTCGCCGATACGAGCCATCACGCGCAGGGCGCCGATGCGCGTATCCGTTTTCTCGTGATGCACTACACCGAGAGCGGCGAAGCGCAATCGCTGCGCACGCTGACGGGCGACGCGGTCAGCGCGCACTACGTCGTGCCGGCGCAGCCGCGCATCGAATGGGGCAAGCCGGTCGTCTATCAGCTCGTTCCGGAAGCGCAGCGCGCGTGGCACGCGGGCGTCAGCGCATGGCAGGGCGCGACGGAGCTGAATGCGGCGTCGATCGGCATCGAGAACGTCAACGGCGGCCCGGCCGACACGCCGCAGGGCCGCACCTGGCAGCCGTATCCGCCGGAGCAGGTCGATGCGCTGATCCGCCTGTCGCAAGACATCGTCGCGCGCTACCCGATCCCGCCGACGCGCGTCGTCGGGCACAGCGACATCGCGCCGCAGCGCAAGATCGACCCGGGGCCGGCGTTCCCGTGGCGCGCGCTCGCGCAGGCCGGCGTCGGCGCATGGCCGGACGACGCGACGGTCGCCGCGCGCCTGGCCGGCCGCGATCCGCATGCGGCGGTCGACGTGCGCGGGCTGCAGCTCAAGCTCGCGCGCTACGGCTACGACGTGCCGACGGACGGCGTGCTCGACGAGCGTACGCGCCGCGTGTTCGCCGCGTTCCAGATGCATTTCCGGCCGTCCGACTACGCGGGCAACCCGGACGCGGAGAGCGACGCGATCGCGCAGGCGCTGCTCGACAAGTATTTCCCTGGCCAGGCGCCGGCCGAAGACGGGGCGGCCTCCGGCGCACCCTGAGCGCGACGTGGGCCGGAAACGCGCGGACAGCCGCCCGACTCCGGTAAACTGGCGGTTTTCCGCAATCGCACAGCATCACCCTCCCATGACTCAAGACGAACTCAAACGCCTCGTCGGCCAGGCCGCGGCCGATTACGTGATCCAGAACGTGCCGGAAGGCGCGGTGATCGGCGTCGGCACCGGCTCGACCGCCAACTGCTTCATCGACGCGCTGGCCGCCGTCAAGTCGCGCTATCGCGGCGCGGTGTCCAGCTCGGTCGCGACGACCGAGCGCCTGAAGGCGCACGGCATCACGGTGTTCGACCTGAACGACGTCGAATCGCTGCAGGTGTACGTCGACGGCGCGGACGAGATCGACGCGAGCGGCGCGATGATCAAGGGCGGCGGCGGCGCGCTTACGCGCGAGAAGATCGTCGCGTCGGTGGCCGATACGTTCGTGTGCATCGCCGACGCGAGCAAGCGCGTGCCGGTGCTCGGCGCATTCCCGCTGCCGATCGAAGTGGTGCCGATGGCGCGCACCGCGATCGGCCGGCGCGTGACGGCGGCCGGCGGCGTGCCGGTGCTGCGCGTGACGAAGGACGGCGCGCCGTACATCACCGACAACGGCAACGAGATCATCGACGTGAAGGGCCTGCAGATCACCGATCCGCGCGGCTTCGAATCGGAGGTCAACGCATGGCCGGGCGTCGTGACGGTCGGCCTGTTCGCGGCGCGCGGCGCGAACCTGTGCCTGCTCGGCACGGAGACCGGCGTCGAGACTATCGTTTATCCGGACATTTGTAAGAAATGAAAAGCAGTGCGTAATGCACTGCATGTTTAAATTTTGTTGAAAATCGCGGCCCGGCAAGCGCAGAGCGCTTCCCGGGCTTTTTTGGATGCCTTATAAATCCCCCCCGAAAGTAAGAGGGATAACCCTGTCAGGTGTTTACCAGATAGCGTAACGGCCTCGAAACTCATCAACTTATAGATCATAAGAACAGTCGTAACCAGGGCCGGCGGAACTGCGGAGCAGGTATTCGCAAATCGACGCACGGGGAGGTGTCATGGAGCAGGGCAAAGACCGGTCACTGGTCGCCAAAGTGATGGATGGACTTGTCGCGGGCATTGTCGAGGACAAGTACGGCGGCATTTTGCCGCCGCAGGATGTGCTGTCGAAGGAATTCGACGTGAGCCGCACGGTCATGCGTGAGGCATTGTCGATGTTGCTGGCGCGCGACATGCTCGACGTCCGTCCGAAAGTCGGTACGCGCGTTCGGCCCATGCGCGACTGGCGCATGATCGACGAGGACGTTGTGAGCTGGCGGTTTCGGGCGAAACCCGATCCCCAGTTCATGCGCGACGTCATCGAATTCAGGATGCTGATCGAGCCGCGCGCGACCGCGCAGGCGGCCGTGCGCGCGAGCGCGGCCGAGGTCGCCGGCATTCGCGAGGCGTTCGAGGCATTCAAGGCGCTGCTGCCGGGCGACCCCGGCTACGATGCGGCCGACGAACTGCTGCATACGCGGATCGTGCACGCGAGCGGCAATCAGTTCTTCCAGCAGATGGCGGCGATCGTCCGCGGCGCGGTGCGGCTCGTGAATCCGCGGGTCGTGCAGAAGGAGGGCGCGCACGACGTGGCGCTCAAGGCGCACGCGCGCGTGGTCGACGCGATCGAACGCCGCGATCCGCGCGAGGCCGAGGCGGCGTCGCTCTCGCTGATCGACTTCAGCGCCGACGAAATCTCGCGGGACTTTTCCGTCGACGTGCCCGTGCGAGCCTGACCCGGCGCATTCCGTTCATCCGGCCGGCGGCTTGCCGTTTATCATGACGCCCGGCCGGCATGGTGCCGGCCATCGTCACACGACCGACACGGATGATCCGGATGAAAGACCTCGAATCACGCCCGGTGCGCTTCGGCATCGTCGGCGCAGGCAGCATCGCGCGCCGCTTCGCGCAGAGCCTCGCGCACGTACCGGGCGCCGCGCTGGCAGGCGTCTGGGCGCGTCGCGCCGACGCCGCGGCGGCTTTCTGCGCGACCCATGGCGGCGCCCCCGCCGCCAGTCTCGACGCGCTCCTCGCGAGCGACGTCGATGCGATCTACATCGCGACGCTCCATGACAGTCATGCGCAATACGCGCTGGCGTCGCTTGCGGCCGGCAAGGCCGTGCTGTGCGAAAAGCCCGCGACGCTCAATGCGGCGCAGCTCGAGGCCGTGCTGCGCGCGGCACGCGACGCCGGCCGGCTGTTCATGGAGGCGATGAAGCCGCCGTTTTTCCCGCTGTACCGGAAGCTGCGCGCGCAGCTGCGCGACGACCCGATCGGCGAGATCCGGCTCGTGCGGGCCGGCTGCGCGTCATCGGGCGTGCCCGGCGACCATCCGGTGTATCGCCTCGAACAGGCGGGCGGCGCGCTGCTCGATATCGGCATCTACGAGACGTTTCTCGCGGTCGACTGGCTCGGCGCGCCACTCGACGTGCAGACGCTGGGGCGAGTCGGCGCGACGGGCGTCGACGTGTTCGCGAGCCTCAACAGCCGCCACGCGAACGGCGGCATCGCGCAGCTGTTCTGCGGGCTCGACGTGATGGGGCGCGGCGACGCGCTGCTGGCCGCGGCGGGCGGGCACGTGACGATCCACGAGAAATGGTGGAATCCGGCGCGCGCGACGATCTGCTATGCGGATGGCCGGGTGGTCGAGCTCGATGCGCCGTTCGACGGCGGCGGCCTCAACTACGAGACCGCGCATTTCTGCGACCTGCTGCGTGCGGGGCAGACCGAAAGCCCGGTGATGACGCACGATCATTCGCGGCGGATGATCGCGATGACCGATGCGGCGCGCGCCGCGCTCGGCGTGCGCTATCCGGGGGAGTAAGGCGGCGGTCCGGCGCGTGATGCAACGTGACGCGTCAGTGCCGCGCCGGCAGCGAGAGCCGCTTTTCGTACCAGCGCTGTACCCATTCGAGGATCTGGCACAGCACCCAGTACACGGCGGCGGCGGCCAGATACAGCGGCAGCGGCTGGTAGGTCGCGGCGATCACTTCCTGCGCGCTGCGCAGCAGCTCGGTGACGGTGATCACCGACACGAGCGACGTGTCCTTGATCAGGCTGATCAGGCTGTTCGACAGGCTCGGCACGGCGATGCGCAGCGCCTGCGGGCCGATCACGTAGCGCAGCGTCTGCCCCCAAGACAGCCCGAGGCTGTACGCGGCGAGCCACTGGCCGCGGTGGATGCCGTTGATCGCGCCGCGCATGCTTTCGGACATGTAGGCGGCGACGTTGGCGGACAGCGCGATGACGCCCGCGGGCGTCGGATCGAGCGAGATGCCGAGGCTCGGCAGCCCGTAATAGATCACGAAGATCTGCACGAGCAGCGGCGTGCCGCGCATCACGCTGACATAGGCGCGCGCGAGCGCCGCGAGCGTGTTGACGACGACGCGTTCGAAGCCGGAGGTGATGCCGTCGCTTTGCCGGATGCCCATCATCGCCAGCATGACGGCGCCCAGCAGGCCGAACACCATCGACAGGATGGCGAACTTGACGGTCAGCACGGCCCCTTGGGCGAGTACCGGCAGCGATTGGACGAGCAGGGAAGTGGTCGACATGGAGTGCTAAGCGGGTGCATGCGCGAAAGCGCAATCATAAACCGGGCGAAAAAACAAAGGGCGGCATCGTTGGGGATGCCGCCCTTTCGACCCGCCTTCCGGCGGGTATGCTGGCGAGCTTGCCTGGGTGCTTACTTGATCGGCTTCGTCACGTCGATGCCGAACCACTTGTCCGAGATCTTCGTGAAGGTGCCGTCGGCTTCGAGCTGCGCCATCGCGTCGCCGATCGCCTTCTCGAACTTCGGGTTGCCCTTCTTGAACGGAATGCCCGACGGGTTCGCCGACCCGACGTTCGCGCCCGGGCGCAGCGGCAGCTGCGCGTTCTTCGTCAGGTACGCGAGCATCAGGCGGTCGTTGAGCGCCGCGTCGAGACGGCCTGCCGCGAGATCGCGCAGGTATTCGGGCGCGCCCGGATACGTCTTCACGTCGATGCCTGGCACCGACTTCGCCATGTCCATGTAGTTCGTACCGAGCGCGACGCCGAGCTTCTTGCCCTTCAGGTCGTCGAGCGACTTGAACTGGCGGGTGTCGTCCTTGCGCTGGATCAGCTGCGCGGACGAATAGGTGTACGCCGGCGAGAAGTCGAGCGTTTCCTTGCGCTTGTCGGTAATGCCGACCTGGTTGGCGATCACGTCGAACTTGCCCGCCTGCAGGCCCGCGATGATGCCGCTCCATTCGGTCGTGACGAATTCCGGCTTCACGCCGAGCTTGGCCGCGATGGCCTTCGCGATGTCGACGTCGAAGCCGACCAGCTCGCCCTGCGGGCTCTTCGAGTTGAACGGCGGGAACGTACCCTCGAGGCCGACCCGCAGCGTGCCGCGCTGTTTCACTTCGTCGAGGAGGTCGGCCGCATGCGCGGTCGCGGCGGTGAACGACGCGCCGATCAGGCCGGCGACCAGCAGTTTTTTCAGCAGCGCAATTTTCATCGTGTATTTCCTTACCCGGTCCGGGTCAATGATTCGGGTCGATGATAGCGAAAACGCTATCAGTGGCGAAATATAGTTTGCTTATGCCTATATTACGACGCCCGTGCGCCGGCCACTGCCTTCACGCATTCGGCGACGAGCGACGGGCCGCGGTAGATGAAGCCGGTGTACAGCTGGACGAGCGACGCGCCGGCCGCGAGCTTCGCCTGTGCGTCCGCGCCGGAGAAGATGCCGCCGACCCCGATGATCGGCACCGCGCTGCCGACTTCGGCGTGCAGCTTGCGGATCACCTCGTTCGACGCCTCGAACACCGGCCGCCCGGACAGGCCGCCGGCCTCGTCCGCGTGCGGCAGGCCCTGCACCGCGGCGCGCGACAGCGTCGTGTTGGTGGCGATCACCGCCTCGATCTTGTGGCGCAGCAGCGTGTCGGCAATTTCCTTGACCTGCTCGTCGTCGAGGTCCGGCGCGATCTTCAGCGCGAGCGGCACGAGCTTGCCGTGCAGGTCGGCGAGGCGCTGCTGCTTGTCCTTGAGCGCCGCGAGCAGCGCGTCCAGCTCGCCCGCGCCCTGCAGCTGGCGCAGGTTCTTCGTGTTCGGTGACGAGATGTTGATCGTCACGTAGCTCGCGAACGGATAGACGCGCTCGAGGCAGTACAGGTAGTCGTCGGCGGCGCGCTCGATCGGCGTGTCGGCGTTCTTGCCGATATTCAGCCCGAGGATGCCGCGGTAGCGGGCCGCCTGGACGTTCTTCACGAACTGGTCGACGCCGCTGTTGTTGAAGCCCATCCGGTTGATCAGCGCATCGGCCTGCGGCAGCCGGAACATGCGCGGGCGCGGGTTGCCGGGCTGCGGGCGCGGCGTGACCGTGCCGACTTCGATGAAGCCGAAGCCGAGCGCCGCGAGGCCGTCGATCGCCGCGCCGTCCTTGTCGAGGCCGGCTGCGAGGCCGACCGGGTTGCGGAACGTGAGTCCCATCACGGTGCGCGGCGCGTCGGGCACGCGGGCCGACAGCGCGCAGGCGAGGCCGGTGCGGCCGGCCGCGCCAAGCGCGCGCAGCGTGAGGTGGTGAGCATCTTCCGCATCCATCTTGAACAGGGATGCGCGGGCCAGCGGATAGAGGGAACTGAACACGGGAATGGGCGACAGCCGAAAATATGACAACCGGCTATTTTACCGGGAGTTGCGCGTCCGGGGCGGCCTTCGCCTGACGCGCGCCGTGACGGCCGGATCGCGTGGCGCACGGCGCCGCGCCGCGCGCGCGTGTCAGACCGAGCCGGAATGCCCGCCGGGGAGCGGCGCGCGCGCGAGCGCCGCGTCGACGGGCGGCAGGTCGAGCCGTTCCGGATCGAGAACCTTCCAGCGCCCGTCGATCAGCCCTTCGAGCGGATGGAAATTCGCCTTGTACGCCATCTTCGGGCTTTCACGGATCCAGTAGCCGAGATACACGTAGGGCAGGCCGAGGCTTTTCGCCTGCTCGATCTGCCAGAGGATGTTGTAGGTGCCGTAGCTCGTATGCGGGTCGTCCGGCTCGAAGAACGTGTACACGGACGAGAGCCCGTCGCCGAGGATGTCGATCATGCTGACCATGCGCAGCTGGCCGGGCTCGCCGCCCGGTGCATCGAGGTCGCGAAATTCGACGAGGCGCGAATTGATCCGGCTTTGCAGCAGGAACTGCTCGTACTGGTCGCGGCTGTCGCGGTCCATCCCGCCGCCCGCGTGGCGCGCGGATTGGTAGCGCATGTAGAGCGCGTAATGCTCTTCGTCGTAATGCAGCGGCGACACCGTCGCGATCAGCGCGCGGTGCCGCTTCCACATCCGCCGTTGCGTGCGGCTCGGCGTGAACGCCGCGACCGGCACGCGGACCGGCACGCACGCGCGGCAGCCGTCGCAGTACGGCCGGTAGGTGAAGACGCCCGAACGCCGGAAGCCGGCCTTGACGAGCTCGGTGTAGATGTCGGAATTGATCAGGTGGCTCGGCGTCGCGACTTGCGAGCGCGCGACGCGGCCGTCCAGATAACTGCACGGGTAGGGCGCCGTTGCATAGAATTGCAGCGCCGAAAGCGGTGAAAGCGGCAGCTCAGTCGGATGAGTCATGGGCAGCTCTCGTGGCAAGGAGGGAGTGCCGCGCTAGCGCTCGTTTCCGGCGCGGGCCGCCGGTTCGTCGCGGCCCGCCAGCGTGGCGAGCACGCGCTTGTCGAACTGCCACGGTATCGGCGGTTCGGCCACCGCGCGGCGCACGTGAGCGACGAAGGCCTTGCGTGCGATCTCGCGGCCGCCGAGCGACGCTAGATGCGACGTATTCTGCTGGCAGTCTATCATTTCCAGCCCGTGCTCGCGAAGGTGCGCGACGAGCGTGGCCAGCGCGATCTTCGACGCGTCGGTGACGTCCGCGAACATCGATTCGCCGAAGAACATCCGCCCGAACGCGACGCCGTAGAGCCCGCCGACGCGCCGTCCGTCATGCCAGGTCTCGATGCTGTGCGCGTTGCCGGCGCGATGGAGCGACGTGTACGCGTCGATGATCTCCGCAGTGATCCAGGTGCCGCGCTGGCCGCGGCGCGGCGCCTGCGCGCAGGCGCGCATCACGCCGGCGAAATCGTGGTCGACCCGCACCTCCCACGCTGGTTCGCGCAACACGCGCCGCAGCGTCTTCTTCAGCGACGGCGACACCTTGAACTCGGCCGGCGCGAGGATCATCCGCGGGTCGGGGCTCCACCACAGCACCGGCTGGCCGTCCGAATACCACGGGAAGATGCCGCGCTGGTAGGCGTCGATGAGGCGCGACGGCAGCAGGTCGGCGCTGGCGGCGAGCAGCCCCGGTGCGCCGGTTGCCGGACCGAGTGCCCGGTCGACGGGCGGAAACGGATCGTCTGGGCCGAGCCAGGGGACCATGGGGGGGCGCTCAGCCGTTGCGCAGCGAGCGGAAGATGTCGCCGGTGTGGACGCCGTAGTCGCCGGCGGCACGGTCGGCAAAGAAGAATCGCAGGGTCTGGCTGACGGTCGGGAACGCGATTTCGTCCCACGGAATGTCGGCCTCGTCGAACAGCTTCACCTCGAGGCTTTCCTCGCCGGCCTCGAACGCCGGATCGACGAGACGCGCCAGATAGAAAAGGTGCACCTGGTGCACGTGCGGCACGTTGAGCAGCGTAAAGAGATTCTGCACCTCGACGCGCGCGCCGGCTTCCTCCAGCGTTTCGCGCGCGGCGGCCTCGGCGGTCGTCTCGCCCATTTCCATGAAGCCCGCCGGCAGCGTCCAGAAGCCGTAGCGCGGCTCGATCGCGCGGCGGCACAGCAGCACTTGCTCGCCCCACACGGGGACCGTGCCGACGACGTTGCGCGGATTCTGGTAGTGGATCGTGCCGCATTGATCGCAAACGAAGCGCTCGCGGTTGTCGCCCGGAGGAATGCGCGCGATGACTTCGTGACCGCAGACGGAGCAGAATTTCATGTCGTGTGGAAGGGACGAGGTGATGCGAGTGTATCACCGGGGCGGCGCATTCTCGAACGGTCGAGTCGCCCGGAGGCCGGCGCGCGGGCGTGGCGCAAAGCGCGCGCGGAAAACAAAAAGCCCGGCACTTTGGCCGGGCTTCCTGCATGAATCGGGACGCTTGGTTGCGGGGGTAGGATTTGAACCTACGACCTTCGGGTTATGAGCCCGACGAGCTGCCAGACTGCTCCACCCCGCGTCCGTCGAAGAATTGAATTATAAGGAAGTGCTTTCGGATGTGCAAGCACTTTCTGACAACCAGCTTGTGGGGCCGGTACGGCGGGCCGTGCGCTAGAATCGAACGGTTTGTGTCGACACCCCGGCAGCGGCGCTGCGCGCGATGGCAGCGGTCCTGGCTGCGCCTCCTTTTCGCTTTGACGGATTCATGGATATTGCTCTCGATCTGCAGTCGATCGGCGCGCAGGAACAGGCGCTCGTCTTTCCCCGTTTCGATGCCGCAAGCGCGTGGGCGCTCGGCAGCCGGCTGCATGCGCTCGCCACGTCGCGCGGCCATGCGGTCGCGATCGACATCACCACGTTCGGCCAGACGCTGTTCTTTGCCTCGCTGGCCGGCGCGACGCCCGACAACGCCGACTGGGTGCGCCGCAAGCGCAACGTCGTCGCGCATTTCCGCCGCAGCTCGTACGCGATCGGCCTGCGCATGCAGCAGGCCGGCACCACGCTCGCGGACAAGCACGGGCTGCCGTTGACCGAGTACTCGCCGCACGGCGGCGCGTTTCCGCTGACGGTCGACGGCGCCGGCGTGATCGGCTCGGTGACCGTGTCGGGGCTGCCGCAGCGCGCGGATCACGAGCTGGTCGTCGAGGCGCTCTGCGCGGAACTGGGGCAGGACTACGCGGCGCTCGCGCTGGCCAGGAGCTGAGCCATGCAACTCCCCGGTTACGCGTGGCTCGCGATCGCGATCGTCGCGGAGGTGATCGGCACGTCCGCGCTGCGCGCGGCGGACGGCTTCACCCGCTTCTGGCCGTCCCTGCTCGTCGTGGCGGGCTACGCCACCGCGTTCTACTGCCTGTCGCTGACGCTCAGGACGATGCCCGTCGGCATCATCTATGCGGTGTGGTCGGGCGCCGGCATCGTGCTGATCACGCTCGTCGCGATGCTGCTGTATCGTCAGGTGCCGGATGTGCCGGCGGTGATCGGCCTGTCGCTGATCGTCGCGGGCGTTGTCGTGCTGAACCTGTTCTCGAAGATGCAGGCGCACTGACCGCGCCTGCGACCAGCCGGATTGCTTTCATGACCGATTCCTTTCCCGTCGCTTCCGACCAGCCCGATGTGCGCGCCTATGTCGCGAACCGCATCGGTTTTCTCGAACTGAACCGGCCGAAGGCGCTCAACGCGCTGTCGGTCGGGATGATCCGCACGATGCACGCGGCGCTGGACACCTGGCGCGACGATCCCGAGGTGGTCGCGGTCGTCGTATACAGCCCGCACGCGCGCGCGTTCTGCGCGGGCGGCGACGTGCGCTTCTTCCACGACGCGTGGCAACGCGGCGACCGCGACGCGGTCGACACGTTCTTTATCGACGAATACACGCTGAACCATGCGATCTTCACCTATCCGAAGCCGTACATCGCGCTGATGCACGGCGTCGTGATGGGCGGCGGGATGGGCATTTCGCAGGCGGCGCGGCATACGGGCGGGCTGCGCGTCGTCACCGATTCGACGAAGATGGCGATGCCGGAAACGCGCATCGGCCTGTTCCCCGACGTCGGGATGAGCTGGTTCCTCGCGCGCACGCCAGGCGCGATCGGCCGCTATCTCGCGGTGACCGGCGCAACGCTCGATGCGGCGGGGGCACTGTACGCGCAGTTCGCCGACGTGTACGTGCCCGACGCGGCGCTGCCGGTGCTGCTCGACGCATTGCGCCACGAACGCTTCGACAGCGGCGCGCAGGCGGTCGAATGCGTGGCCGCGGCGGCCGGCGCGCACAAGGTCGTGCCGACGCCCGACACGTCGGCGCTTGCGGACGCGCGCGCCGGGATCGATCGTCATTTCGCGCAACCCGATCTCGTCGCGACGCTCGCGTCGCTCGACGCCGAGCAGGATTGCGCGGCGGTGGACGGCTGGGTCGAGAAGGCCGCGCACGCGATGCGCAGCCAGTTGTCGCCGCTGTCGATGGCGGTGTCGCTGGAAGTGGTCGAGCGCGCGCGCGGCGCGACGATGGCCGATTGCCTGCGGCGCGACCTCGACCTGACGCGCTCGACGTTCGCGCGCGGCGACGTGATCGAAGGCGTGCGCGCGCTGATCGTCGACAAGGACCAGCAACCGGCCTGGCGCTTCAAGTCGATTGCGGACGTTGGCCGCGCGGACGTGCTGGCGATGTTCGACAGCCCGTGGACGCCCGACACGCACCCGTTGCGGACTCTGCACGACTGACGGTCGCTTGCACCATCGGATGAAACGAATCGGCCGCCTGCATATGCAGGCGGCCGATTCGTTTCCAGGCTTGAAGCGGGCGGGCGCTTCGGCCCGTCAATCCTCTCCCGCGGCGTCCGACATGAACGCGCGCATGAACACGAGCGCGCCCCAGCCCCACAGCGCGTTCGCCGCGAAGCCGGCCGCGAGCACCGGCAGCATGTTGCCGGACGGCCAGATGCCGCGCAGCGGATCGATCGCGAACACGCGGGCGGCGGTCAGCACGATCCCGCCGAACACCAGCGCGCCGATCCACGGCGCCTCGCGCTCCGGCGACACGCGCAGCAGCCACGCCATCGGAATGGCACAGCACGCGCTGATCAGCGCGTTCGCGACAAATTCAGGAATGCCGAGCGGCGCGAACGGCGCTGTGGAGAAGCCTGCCGCGGCGATCAGGTCCGCGGTATGCAGCAGCGCGAGCGTCGCTTCGCGGAAGAACAGGGCGGCCAGGAAGCCGGACAGGAACGGCAGGATGACTTTCTGCATCGTAAGTGCACCGCGGGCGCGCACGGCCGGGGCCGTCCCCGCGGAATTGTTCGAAATGGTCCGTCATTATAGGGGGTGCCCGGGCCGATATTCGCTCCAGCGTCATGCTAATCACGAAAGCGGAAAACCTAAGCTCAAAAAAATCGTTCCAAAGCCCATCCCCCGTCCCTAGACTGATTTCCCAGAACCCGCCGCGCAACCGCGTACTCGCCCGCCGCGCGGCTGGCCGGCGAGCCATCCCGATTCGAACGCACGCGATGCATGCGCCGACCGTCCGCGGCGCGAGCAGGGCGGTGCTTTATCTCAATTCTGGCAAGGGCAGTCACGCAGGAGCAGCAGATGAATGTGTTCTGGTTTATCCCCACGCATGGCGACAGCCGCTATCTCGGCACGGCCGAAGGCGCGCGCGCCGCGGATTACGACTACTTCAAGCAGGTCGCCGTCGCGGCCGACACGCTTGGCTACGAGGGCGTGCTGCTGCCGACCGGCCGCTCCTGCGAGGATGCGTGGGTCGTCGCGTCGAGCCTGATTCCGGCGACGCAGCGGCTGAAGTTCCTCGTCGCGGTGCGGCCCGGCATTGCGTCGCCGGGGCTCGCTGCGCGCATGGCCGCGACGTTCGATCGCCTGTCCGGCGGGCGTCTGCTGATCAACGTCGTGACGGGCGGCGATGCCGCCGAACTCGAAGGCGACGGCCTGTTCGCCGATCACGACACGCGTTATGCGATCACCGACGATTTCCTGCACATCTGGCGCGGCCTGCTCGCCGCGTCGCATGACAACGGCGGCTTCGACTATATCGGCAAGCATCTGCAGTCGAAGGGCGGCAAGGCGCTCTATCCGCCGGTGCAGCATCCGCATCCGCCGCTGTGGTTCGGCGGTTCGTCGCCGGCCGCGCATGCGATCGCCGCCGATCACATCGACACCTATCTGACATGGGGCGAGCCGCCTGAAGCAGTCGCGAAGAAGATCGCCGACGTGCGCGCACGGGCGGCGGAGCGCGGCCGCGAGATCAAGTTCGGCATCCGCCTGCACGTGATCGTGCGCGAGACCGAGGACGAAGCGTGGCGCGACGCCGAGCGGCTGATCAGCCGCCTCGACGACGAGACGATCGCGCGTGCGCAGCAGGCGTTCGCGAACATGGATTCCGAAGGCCAGCGCCGCATGGCCGCACTGCACGGCGGCAAGCGCGGCGGCCGCGAGGCGCTCGAGGTGTACCCGAACCTGTGGGCCGGCGTCGGCCTCGTGCGTGGCGGCGCCGGCACCGCGCTCGTCGGCAATCCGGAACAGGTCGCGGAACGCATGCGCGAATACGCCGAGCTCGGCATCGAGACCTTCATCCTGTCCGGCTATCCGCACCTCGAGGAGTCGTATCGCTTCGCCGAGCTCGTGTTCCCGCTGATCAAGGGGCCGCGCGCGTCGAAGGCCACCGGCCCGCTGTCCGGCCCGTTCGGCGAGATCGTCGGCAACAACTATCTGCCGAAGGCGAGCCAGAGCTGAACGAACGGAGGGCTGCGATGACAACGAAACCGTCGACAGCGGGCGGCAGCATCGCCGCCCGTGCGTGGCGCGGCGCGGCGCCGTGGCTCGTGCCGCTCGCGCTCCTGATCGTCTGGGAAGCCGGCGCGCGCATCGGCTGGCTGTCGACCCGCGTGCTGCCGGAGCCGATCGCGGTCGTGCGCGCCGCGTGGTCGCTCGTCGCGTCCGGCGAGCTGTGGGCGAACGTGAAGGTCAGCACCTGGCGCGCGCTGCTCGGCTTCGCGCTCGGCGGCGGCGTCGGCCTCGCGCTGGGGCTCGCGACCGGCCTGTCGAAAGCCGCCGAGATCGCGCTCGATTCGACGATCCAGATGATCCGCAACATCCCCGCGCTCGCGATGATCCCGCTCGTGATCCTCTGGTTCGGCATCGACGAGAAGGCGAAGCTGTTCCTCGTCGCGCTCGGCGTGTTCTTTCCGGTCTACATCAACACGTACCACGGGATCCGCGCGGTCGACGCGAACCTGATCGAGATGGCCAGGAGCTACGGCGTGCGCGGCTTCGCGCTCTATCGCGACGTGATCCTGCCCGGCGCGCTGCCGTCGATCCTCGTCGGCGTGCGGTTCGCGCTCGGGCTGATGTGGGTGATGCTGATCGTCGCGGAAACGATTTCCGCGCAGTCCGGCATCGGCTACATGACGATGAACGCGCGCGAATTCCTGCAGACCGATGTGGTGGTGGTCGGCATCCTGCTGTACGCGGTGCTCGGCAAGCTGGCCGACGTGCTCGCGAAGTGGCTCGAGCGCGCGACGCTGCGCTGGCACCCCGCCTATCAACCAGGAGCACAGACATGAATGCGACGACTTCGGCGGCCGGATTCGGGCTGCTCGCCGCCGCGGACCTCGAGGCGGAATTCACGCAGGCGCGCATCGCGGACGGCGACGCCCGCGATGCAGCGATGCGCGAGCGCGACAGTGGCGCCTCGGTCGTGCCGCTCGCGCGACGCCATCGAGGCGGCGCGTCCGGCTCCGCGGCCGACGATGCGGTCACGCTGAGCGGCGTCAGCAAGCGCTTCGGCGCGCGCACCGTCCTCGACAACGTCGATCTCGGCATCGCGCGCGGCAGCTTTGTCGCGATCGTCGGCCGCAGCGGCTGCGGCAAGTCGACGCTGCTGCGGCTCGTCGCGGGCCTCGAGCAGCCGAGCACCGGCGTGCTCACGGCGCGCGGCGCAGGCGGCGGAGCGCTCGATACGCGGATCATGTACCAGGAAGCGCGCCTGCTGCCGTGGAAGACCGTGCTGCAGAACGTGATGCTCGGGCTCGGGCGCGGCGCCCGTGACGACGCGCGCGCGGTGCTCGACGAAGTTGGCTTGCTCGAGCGCGCCGACGACTGGCCCGCGCAGCTATCGGGCGGCCAGCGGCAGCGCGTCGCGCTCGCGCGCGCACTCGTGCATCGGCCGCAACTGCTGCTGCTCGACGAGCCGCTCGGCGCGCTCGACGCGCTGACCCGCATCGAGATGCATGCGCTGATCGAGCGCCTGTGGCGCGAGCACCGGTTTACGGCGCTGCTCGTCACGCACGACGTACAGGAAGCCGTCGCGCTCGGCGACCGGATCCTGCTGATCGAGCAGGGGCGCGTCGCGCTCGACCAGCCGGTGTCGCTCGACCGGCCGCGCGAGCGCGCGTCGGCCGCGTTCGCGACGCTCGAGGACCGTGTGCTGCGGCGCGTGCTGGCGGGCGGGTCGGCCGCGGTCGCGCAACCTGCCCGCGACGCGCAGGGCGCCCGGCCCGCCGGGCGGATTCGCTGGGCCGTCTAATCGGGGCGGCGCCGGCCGCCCGTCTTGAGACTTTTTCTTTGGAGCGATCATCCCGATGAGCATTACTGCAATCAACGTGCGCAACCAGTTCAAAGGCAAGGTGAAGGAGATCATCCGCGGGCCCGTGGTGTCCGAGGTCGACGTCGAAACGCCGTTCGGCATCGTCACGTCGGTGATCACGACCCGCTCGGTCGACGAACTCGAACTGAAGGTCGGCGCCGACGTCGTCGCGCTCGTGAAGTCCACCGAAGTGTCGATCGCGCGGCTCTGAGCGCGGCCAAGGGGGCGGAGGCCGTCGACGGGCGCTGCCGCCCGTCGCGGTTGCGGCGTGATTGCATCGGTGTTCGCCGTGTGGGCGAAGTGCTAGGATGGAGCGACACCGACGCGGAGGCAGCGCATGATCCCCATCCTTTCTCCCGAAGCCATCGAGGCGCTGAAATGGATCGACCAGTTCGGCGACAGCCGGCCGGTGCCGGCGGCGTTCAGCGATATCGTCTACGTGCTGCTGAACGAAGGGCTGATCTATCAGACGGCCGCCGACCGGGTCGATCTCACCGCCGACGGCAAGGCCATCTTGTCTGATGAATATGACTGAGCGTCCCGCGCGGGGCCTCGAGCATCGACGGAGCGCGCGATGGAACTGAAGGGCAGCGATCTCGGCGACTACAGCGAGCCGTACCGCGGCTTTGAGATCGAAGTGAAGACCGAGCAGGTCTGGGACGGCGAGCACGTGCACTACCGCGTGCTGCTAGGCGACGCAGTGCGGATCGACTGGCGGCTCGTGAAGGTCGACGGGCTGCTGCTGACCGAGCGCCGGGTGATCGAGCGCGTGCTGAACGAGGCGCGGCGCGCGGTCGATACGGAGCTTGCCGGCGATCCGGGCGCATAGCGCCGGGCGGGCAGGGCGCGGGTTGCGGTAAAATGACGGGTTGCTTCCGTGCCGCTCGTTGCCCGAATTCCATGCCCGTTTCGTCTTCGCTTCCTCCTCGCCGCGTGTCCGTGGCGCCTATGCTCGACTGGACCGATCGTCATTGCCGGTCGTTCCACCGCACGCTCACGCGCCACACGTGGCTTTATACGGAAATGATCACGACCGGCGCGTTGCTGTTCGGCGACGCGCAGCGCCACCTCGCGTTCACGCCGAGCGAATCGCCGGTTGCGCTGCAACTCGGCGACAGCGAGCGGGACGATCTCGCGCGCGCCGCGAAGCTCGGCGAACAGTGGGGCTACGACGAAATCAACCTGAACTGCGGGTGCCCGTCGGAACGGGTGCAGCGCGGCGCGTTCGGCGCGTGCCTGATGAACGAGCCGCAGCTCGTCGCGGATTGCGTGAAGGCGATGCGCGACGCCGTGTCGGTGCCGGTGACCGTCAAGCACCGGATCGGCGTCGATGCGGTCGAAGCGTATGAGTTCGTGCGGGATTTTGTCGGCACGGTTGCCGAGGCGGGCTGCGAGGTGTTCGTCGTGCATGCGCGCAACGCGATCCTGAAAGGGCTGTCGCCGAAGGAGAACCGCGAGATTCCGCCGCTCAAGTACGACTATGCGTATCGGCTGAAGCGCGACTTCCCGTCGCTGGAGATCGTGATCAACGGCGGCATCAAGACGCTCGACGAGGTTGCGCAGCATCTCGAACACGTTGACGGCGTGATGCTCGGCCGCGAGGCGTATCACAATCCTTATGTGCTGGCGGGCGTCGATGCGCGGTTCTATGGCGCGAATGGCGTGGCGCCGACGCGCGAGGAAGCGGAAGCGCGATTGATCGAATACTGTGCGGCGGAGCTGAAGCGCGGCACCTACCTCGGCGCGGTCGTGCGCCATGCGCTCGGGCTGTACCGCGGCGTTGCGGGGGCGCGCGGCTGGCGGCGCGTGCTGTCGGACAACAAGAAGCTCGCGCGCGGCGATCTGGCCGTGTTCGACGAGGCGCGTGCGCATCTTTACGCTGCCGAAGAAATTTTTGAAAAAAACGCTTGGCAAGATTAAAGAGACCCCATATAATCTCATTTCTCTGCTGCTGATCAGTAAGCGGCGCAGCGAAGAAGCAGGCAGTATCAGTGGTGGCTGTAGCTCAGTTGGTAGAGTCCAGGATTGTGATTCCTGTCGTCGTGGGTTCGAGTCCCATCAGCCACCCCACCGAATACTCAAGTAGAACAGGCGCTTAGGCGCCTGTTTTGCTTTGTGCGGGCAACTCGGGGACAATAGCGTCGATTCGAGCCTCGCCATCTCTAGAGCGTTCTGCTCACCATCCATCCATTTCGCGTAAGTCGTCAGGAACATCTCGATGCCGTGCCCGAGTTGTTTCGCGCAAAAGGCGGGCGTCATGCCGGCCATCAGCATTGCAGTCGCGTAGTCGTCAAGAGGTTCGGCTAGCGTTCGTACGTCGGCAGCGCCTTGATGATCATCGCCGTGCTGTTGCCGGTGCGCTTCACGTCGGCGCGCGCGAGCACGTTCAACGGCATCGACTTCGTCGGCATCTTCGGCGCGCCGCTGTTCGGCTTCGACATGTCTGGCCCGTACGTGGCCGGCTTCAATGTCGGCGCATGGGGCAGGCCGGTCTGACCCACATGACGCATTCCACGCTTTGAGCCGCCTTCGGGCGGCTTTTTTTATGCTCGGAGCATGGATGGCAAGCAACAATTTCAAACCACTCGCCGCGGGAGCCGGCGCGAACGTGATGGCACAGGCAGACTATGGGCGGCTCGCTGCACTGCCGACCGGCTTCGCTAGCGACGCTGCCGCCGAACCTGAAGACGGCGGTGCAGGCGCAATCGGCTGCAGTGGTCGGCCAGGCACGAAACGTGGTCATGTCGGTGACGGCAGCATCGAGCGCGGCGACGCTCACGGCAGACGAGATCGTCGTTGGCACCGCGCTCGACGGCCAGAAGTATCTGCTGAAGCAGTTCTCGAAGACGATCAAACTCGCGACGACCGGCGCTGGTGGCATGGACACTGGCACAGCTCCGACATAGGGCTATGTCGCGCTGTATGCGATCTGGAATCCGACGACGCAGACGAGTGTGCTGCAGGCCAGGCGAAGAATGCGACGCCAGCCGTGCAGCCGAGCGTATATGGTGGCGCGAACATGCCAGCGAGCTTTCCGCATCGGCGCTGGTAAGCGTATGGCCGACGGATTCAAGTGGGCAGTTTGTGGTTGCGTACCAGCAGGATCGGACCGTTTCAATCGCACGAGAAAAGATCATTTCAACAAGTACTCCCGACGCCTCTTATACTGCGTTCAGTTTGGCAGGGGTTGTCCATCCAAATGCCGTATCAATCAGCGGAGATATGGCAATTGGTTCGACTGCTGCATCATATTAACGTTTCTCATTGCGATTAATTCCGCAGGTTATGGCGCGGTCGTATCCGTTTTGCTTTATACCGTCTCTAATCAGAGGATCACGATCTTATATGCCAAAATCGAGCTCTCAGTCGGTCAGAGTGCTTATTATCTTGGTACAAGCTGTGCCGGGACGCCATCTTTCGCCATTGCCGCATCGGCGTATGATTTTTGAGGGAAGTTACGTCCACGGCATACGTAAAATTCTCTGATTCGACAGAGAAGGCGGTTAGCTCTGTTTTCTCTTGTCCTCGAGACCCGTCAACATGGCCAAATCAGGGCGATATTGAGGCAAGTGACGCCCGTTATGTTGCCTATTTCAACTCATTGCCTCTTTTGGCCCAGGCGTCGCTGCCTCAGCAGGCCGCATGATCGTGTAGACAGTGCCGAGGAAGCCCGTGTGATGGAGGGGCTCTTGATCCCGATCTGCTACCATTCAGCTTTCCGACGGGAGCACTGTAATGTTGGCAAGGGGTGGCAATGTACGAGGGTTCAATGATCGCCTTGAGGCGCTGCGCGGCATCGCGGCACTTTGGGTGGCCCTTGGCCATTCCTTCATCTGGCTTTCAATTGACACTGAGAGCGCAATCTGGGCGAAGAAGGTCTTCGATATTCACGGCGCACAGGCGATGTTGGCGCGCTCGGTTATCGCCGTCTTCAGCGGGGTAGCGGCGGTCGACATCTTCTTTGTGCTGAGTGGGTTCGTGCTCTGTCGTTCCCTGGTTAATCAGAGTCCGAGCGTTCCGAACTATTTTGGATTTGTCGTTAAAAGGCTGTTTCGTATATTTCCGGCATTCTGGATATCGCTCATCATCGTTTTCCTTTACCTGACCCTGCTCTTTCCGGGTTATGCAGCCTTTTCGGAAGCAACTAGATGGTTTAATGGCTGGTATACGCAGCCTATAACAGCACAGCAGATCATTGGTGATGCGACGATGCAGCCGCCAGCACTAAACCCAAACGCATGGACGCTGAGCGTCGAGCTTCTTGCGTCGCTGATGTTGCCGGTAGTGGTCCTGGTGATTGGCGCGCGAGGAATCTGGAGCTCCGTTGCAGCGTTCGCGGTCACGTTCGTACTGGCATGGCATTATGAGATGTCCCCGTGGTCGATCTGGCATTATCTGTACATGTTCGTGCTCGGCGTGATCGTGAGCATGAAAGCGCAGCCAGATTTCGCAAAGCGGTATTCGAAAGTTCTCGTGCCGGGATCGCTGGCCATGATTCTTGCAGCGAGCACGTTTTTCCCGCTTGCCCATACAATTCCGGTGGATACGCTGGTGAGCGTCGGGACGGCGTTGCTCATCTGGTGCATTGATGCTGGATCCGAGCATTCGCTGCTGAAGATCCTTGATTCGAATGCGGCCCGATTCTTGGGCCGCATCTCGTACAGCTTCTATCTGCTTCACTTCATCGTGCTCTACGCCGTTGCAAATGCGGTCCTGCATCACGCCCCGCAGGCGTGGATCGCTCGATGGTCATTGCCGATCATGGCGAGCGCGTGCGTTATCTCGATCGCCCTGGCATTGCCGCTCTCCGCAATTGTGTTCATGTGCGTGGAAAAGCCATTGACACTCGCGGGGCGTCGACTCGCTTCGCGTCGATGGCTTCCGACAAGCGCCGGACTGTGAGGATTCCAGCTGGTAATCCTCAGAACCGCCACGTTTCCATGAGCGCGCGCCACTCCACTCCCTGGAACACATTCACCCGCCACGTCGCCATCAGCACGTGAGTCTTCGACCAGATCGGCCGGTGCGGATTGCCATCACTCCTGCGCGCCTTGTTGAGGAAGTAGAGGTCCAATGGGGCGGATCATCAAGAACATTTCACTGCCGCCTACGGGCGGCTTTTTCATTTCGGGGGATCGCTGAAGAGCGACGTCGTAGCAAGCGCGGTCAAGGCAGCGCCGGCGGTAGGCAGCAATTTCTGGTTGTGGCTGACGAGTCACGACATCAACAGGTATGTCGCTCTGGCGACGCGCGGCTACATCGGGCTGCAGGCGTACTACCTGATCAAGAACAAAGGGAAGAGGGCGTTGCTCGATGGCGAACGTGCCGAAGAAGACGCTGGTGGGGGCTGCTACGGCAGCCCTTCTTGTTTCCATCGTCCCGAAGTTCGAGGGGATGAAGCTGGTCGGCTATCTCGACCCGGTCGGCATCCCGACGAAGAAGTGTATGGACGACACGACGAACGTCGTCGTCGGGCAGCGGTACAGCGAGGCCGAGTGCGGCGAGTCGCTCGAGCGGCAACTGATCGCGCATGCCGAGCCGGTGCTGAAGGGGCACACGTACCAGCTCGCGGCCGCGCTGAGCTTCGCCTACAACGTCGGCGCGCCGGTGTACTGCGGCAGTGCCACGGCGAAGCGTTTCAACGCGGGCGACTGACGAGGTGCATGCCGCGCGCCGAACGAGTCGGACAGCGGACGGCCGCAGTGGGTGACGGCCGGCGGCCGCGTGCTGCCTGGCCTGGTGAAACGGCGCGCCGAAGAGCGCGCTTTGTGTGAGCGCGGGCTGTGAAACCTGTCTGCCGTCGGTCAGAAGCCTCCGGCCGCGGTCGGTGCGACCTTGTATCCCCCATCGGCTGTCGGAATCAGGCTCACGCCAACGCACCCCGTGAGCGTGAGTACGACGAAGAGAATCGCAATTTTCATAGGACCTCGCACTTGTTTTTGTATTCAGATTGTAAGCGATCGAATCCCTCACATCTTCTTTGCTATCGATGTCCGCCATGAAATCTGACGAGACTTGTCGCACGCTGTTCGAGGACGTCTTCTACCCGGACCACGAGCCGCGTACCGAGTCGGCGACCTTCCGCGCGAGCAAGCGTGCGATGAAGAAGGAGAGCGGCTACGTCTGCGCGGTGTGCGGCGACGATCAAGCGGTCGAGTCGCACCACCGATTCTTCGAGTGGGCGTTCTCGAACGCGATCGACTGGAAGTGGATCCGCGACGTCGCGCTCAGAATGGCGCCGGCTGAACGCGCGCGGCGTATGGAGGTCCGGCCGCAGGAGGTCACGCGAATCATGAGCCTGGCTCACGCGACGAAGATCGACACGATCGCCGATGCGCCGCGGCCCTCGGCTAGCAGCTGGAGATTTCTGTCTCGTGGCCGCTTGTAAACCGCGAAAACTGTAGCGTTCTCGCAGATGACCGATACCGCTCAAGTGCGTCGTCTCCCTCAGTGAAGGAGCGGTGCGTCGATAGAAAATGAAACCCGCCTTTGAGCGGGTTTTTTTGTTTGCATCGGCGGACGTGTTCGCTTACAATCTCGGTCGCGGGGTGGAGCAGTCTGGCAGCTCGTCGGGCTCATAACCCGAAGGTCATAGGTTCAAATCCTATCCCCGCAACCAACATCGAAGCCCGCTATGCGAAAGCAAGCGGGCTTTTTGCATTGCGCGATCGACATGGGAGTCCGCGCCCTCGAATCTCGGATGTACCGAAACCCGATATCTGATCAAGGCGATGGTCATTCGGACGTCGCGACTGAACGTCACGCATCGCCAATCCGAATACCTGCGTTACTCGCCCGACTTCCCCCAAGGCTCCGGATCGAACCCTTGCTGATCATCCGCGGGAGGCAGGTCGAGAACGAGTTTGACGGCGCTCGTGTTGGCCTTGAGCGAAAACACCCGGCCGATGACGAGAAAGGTCTGCTGCAAATTCTCGAGTTCGACGAAGTCGCCCGGTTGCGGGAGATGCGCACCCTGGTCGTAGGAAAGGCTGGTGCTGGTTTGATCGCCGACCGCTTGCGCGGCCAGTTCGGTGAATTCGATCGTGATGTGCGTGGTCATGCGAAACCTGCCGTGTGTGGGTTGAAGTGGTCAGAGGCTTCAATTCTCGCATAGCGGAGGTTCGCCGCTTTGGGTGCCAACGGAATGGACGTCATGACACGACGTGCGAATTTCGAAACGAAGTGGAAACCCGATTGTGCGATCGATTCTACGATGCGCTGCAGTTCTATACGCAGCCGCGCAGGATGGATTCGCGCCTGGCGACACTGAACCGCGTCGTCGAGGTTGTGCTGTCCAGCACAGGCGGATCTTCGCCAGTGCAACTCGTCGGCGTCGTTGACAACGAGGGCCCATTCCGCTTGCGGAGTATGCATGACAGATCCACGTGTTGAGCTGCCGGTGATGCCGCCTGTGGCGGATGCTGCGGATCTCGCTACAGGGAGCCGATCCGATCTTTTGTGTGTGAGGCATAAACTGATGGCCAAGGAGCCACTTTATGCCACGCAAACGCAAGGAAGAAGTGACGATTGAACCGGGCAAGGGCTTGAACCTTGACCCGGAACTGATCAAGCAACTGGTGCCCGGGACGCTGGACCGGGCGACGATCAACGAGCAGCTTGCCGCGCTCAAGAAGGCGATCTTCGAACGCGCACTGGGCGGTGAGTTGACCCACCACCTGGGCTACGAGAAGGGCGAAGTCAAGCCGGCTGGCAGCACGAATCACCGCAACGGCACGAGCCGCAAGCGCGTTGCAACTGACGACGACCTGCTCGACGTCGAGATTCCGCGCGACCGCGAAGGCACCTTCGATCCGGTATTGATTGCCAGGGGCGAGCGGCGCTTCACCGGGTTCGACGACAAGATCATCGCGATGTACGCGCGCGGCATGAGCGTGCGGGAGATTCAGGGCTTCCTGCTGGAGATGTACGGCATCGAGGTATCGCCGGACTTCATCAGCACGGTGACCGACGCGGTGATCGACGAAGTGCGTGAATGGCAGCAGCGCCCGCTCGAGCCGATGTATCCGGTCGTGTTCTTCGACGCCTTGCGCGTGAAGATCCGCGACGAAGGCGTGGTCCGCAACAAGGCGATCTACCTGGCGCTGGGCGTGCGCCGCGATGGCACACGCGACGTACTCGGTCTCTGGATCGAGCAGACCGAAGGCGCCAAGTTCTGGCTGCGGGTCGTCAACGACCTAAAACTGCGCGGCGTGCAGGACATTCTGATTGCCGTGGTCGACGGCCTGAAGGGCTTCCCGGAAGCGATCAATTCCGTGTTCCCGGAAACGACGGTCCAGACCTGCATCGTGCATTTGATCCGGAACTCGCTGGACTTCGTGAGCTGGAAAGATCGCAAGGCGGCCGCCGCCGCGCTCAAGGAGGTCTACCGGGCGCCGACGGCCGAGGCCGCCGCCGTGGCGCTGGATGCCTTCGACGCCGGCCCGTGGGGCACGAAATACCCGCCGATCGCCGCGCTCTGGCGCCGGGCCTGGGAACAGGTCATCCCCTTTTACGCGTTCGCGCCGGACATCCGGAAGATTATCTATACGACCAACGCGATCGAGTCATTGCACATGCAGCTTCGGAAGATCATCAAGGCACGCGGTCACTTCCCGTCAGACGAGGCCGCGCTTAAGCTGATCTGGCTGGCGCTGCGCAACGTCGTTGCCAAGTGGACTGGCTCCCGGCACGATTGGAAAAGCGCGATGACGCAGTTTGCGTTGCTTTACCCGGAACGGTTCAGCATCGGAATCTGAGTCTTAACCTGCCTCACACACGAAATTCCGGACACCTCCGCTACAGGCGCGGCGGCGCAGCGCGTGCCACCCGCGCTGGTCCGTCACCCCGATCGAGGAATCCAGTACTGCTTCCGTCCCTGATGCAGCTTGCGCTAGTGAAACAGCTCGTTCGGATTTGCGCGGTGCTGCCGCGCGACCATCGAGACCGACCGAAGCTCTTCCGCACCATTTCAGAAGGGAAAAGTCATCCGGCCGTGAATGCAGACTTCAGAACGCCGCCGCTCGTTGAAGTGCTGGAACGCCGTTCTTGAGCGACAACGCAGGTTTTTCGATCAAGTGCCACGACAGCCATGCACATGCGAGCGTGATCGCGGTTGTCAGACCAAGGTAGGCGGAGAACGGCAGGTTGTGTCCAAAACGCCAGGCAAGCGTCTGTTGCACAACGTACGCGTAGAGGTAGACGCCGTAGGAAAGGTCGCCGAAGCGGCCGAAACGCCGGAGATACGGCGTAGAGGCTTCGCCGAAAATCACGACGAGCGGGGCGATGAGCAGCAACAGGCCAAGGACCGTCTGACCGGAGAAATACGTCGATGCGCCGGCGAGCGCGGCCAGCGTGATCCACATGTAGCGCTGCGTTGCCCATTTGTCGCGGTAGAGCCACATCAGCGCGCCAACGCAGAAATAGAGACCGAAATCGATGCTGTAAGCACCGACTGGATTGGTTTCCGCCTTATATACGGCGAAGTAATAGACGGAAAGCAGGATGGTCGCGACGAGTACGAGCCAGCGCTTGCGCATCAGTGTGAGGCCACCTGCAATGAGGAGATACAGGTACCAGCGAACTTCGAGCGGGATCGTCCATGTCGATCCGTTGACGGCTTTCGGATAGGGATTGTGTTCGAAGACGCCGGGCAATTCGAAGGATATCTTCAAAAGAAGATTGTTCAAGTAGCGCCATGCCAATGGGTGGTGGAAATACTCCGCAGCCGGCAACCGCGAAACGAGCGGGCCCAGGACGAAAGCCGCAAGAATTGTGACCATGAACAGTCCCGGCCAGATTCTCAGGAAGCGCTTCATCGCGAAACGAAGGATACGAGGATCGCGTTCCCAGCTCTGCGTCACGAGATAGCCGCTGATGGTGAAGAAGATCGCGACGCCAATCCCCCCGAACGAGAATCGATTGGCGAACCCCGGCTCCGGCAGACCCAATAAGGCGTGCTGATGGGAGTACAGCACCATGAACGCCGCGAATAGTCTCAAGAAGTCGAAGTTGTTAGTGTGTTTCATTCCAGGGCCATCAGGTTACGGGCGGCGGTATTGTAGCAATGTCGAATTGTGTGATAGACAATCGCAAGGCTTTGCCCGATTTTGGCCGCGAGTTTCCTTTATGTTCTGGAATATTTCAAGCAAGCGGCGCTTAGGCTATTCTCCACGGCGTCGCCATTCCTTTCGGGCAGCCCTTGTGTCCCGTCTGTCTTGGGGTCTTGCCCGCTTACGTCAGGCGCGAGCGGGCATTCCTTGTTCTTCGACGACTGGCCAAGCTGCACCGCGTGTGACCTTGCTCGAATGATTCAAGACGGTCGGGCAGGCACCGTGTCTGTCGATCGCTTTCGCATTCTTGTAGCTTCAAGGTTCACGGGGATTGGCACCCGCTCACGTGCCCTCGACCAGCACCGCGCGATAGCGCCCACCCTTGAAGCGATGCTGGACGACCGCCTGGTATTCGGGGCCGTCGTACCATGCGTGCGCCGCCGCCTTCGACGGAAACTCGACGATCACGACGCCTTCCGGGCCTTCGCCCTCGAGCGTCTCCTGATCGCCGTACGCAGCGAGCACCTTCAGCGGATGGCCGGCGAGCGTTGCGCCGACCTTGCTCAGGTAGATGTCGAGTTCACGTTGATCCTGCGTGCTTTCAAGGGTGAAGACGATATAGGTTGCCAAGATGACACTCCTTATGCGGTTCGGAAATGGCCCGACGATCCCGGGCCGCCGGATTGCCTGCTGTTGCGCGATTCGCAACGCGAGCGCGGCATCGATCGTACACCGCAGCCGAGGTTGCCGCTTACGCCCCGCGCGACCCGCCCTTAGTGCGACAGATAGCGCACCTTCCGCTGCCACTTTCCGTCGACAAGTCGCTCGTCGGTGATCGCCATCCTGCCGTCGCCGCGCATTCCGTCCTCGATATGCCGTTCCACCGCGACCGGCCGATTCCGCTCGACGCGATAGACGGTCGTCTCGTGATAGCAGCATCCGCTCTTGCCGAGCGTCCGGAGTCGCTTGTTCCGGGTGTCGACGTCGAAGAAACCGAGCGACGACCGTGTCAGCTCACTCATCGCGTCATTGAGAATGAACTTGCCGCTTTTCGGATCGAACACGTAGACGTCGTAACTCGGCCCGCCGTAACTGCCCTCGTTGCCGGTCTGGACGCCGAAATCATCGTGACCGTCGAAGTTGAAGTCGCCGACGTTGACGACGCCCTGATAGTCGTAAAGCCGGGCGGAATTGGCGAGCGGCTTGCCGGATGCCATCAGCGTCGCGAAGATCATCGGCATGTCGATCGTCTGCAGCGGCATTGCCGAGCCTTTGCGGTAGACGGATATCTGCCCGGGCGCATTGCAGGTCTCGCTGTCCTTGCCCTTTGGCGTCGGGCAATCGACGTACATCCGCACGTTGAAGTCGAACTGCGTGGAGACATCGTCGAGCCGGAACCGGCTGCCGCCCCCGTTTTTCACGGCTTCGGGGAAATCAGGCAAGTCCTGCAGTTCGTCGATCCGCTGTCGATACGCGTCTTGCAGTGCGCGCACGTCGACGCGCGCGTTGGTCGGCTGCAGCGATTTCAGCCACGCACGCTGCGTCGTGCGCACGCCGTTTTGTGTTTCGCCTTCGGCCACGCCGAGCGCAACGCGATAGGTATCGTCGAGCCGTTCGTCGAGTCGTGACAACTCCGCGTCGCCGCAGATGGCGCGCTCGACGTCGGTGCGCGCCGCGCGGCAATCGAAACTGGCCGCGACGGCGTGGGCGGGCAGCCATGACAAGGCGGCGACGCACAGCGAAGCGGCGAGGCATCCGGCGCGGAGCAGGGGAGTCGAAATCATGTCGGTGGTCATTTTGTCGGTTGTGGTGACGCGTCAGGCCGTGCGGCCTCCGTCCGTCTCTCTCCGGACGCAGTGAGGCGGTGAAGCATGCGCTTCGCGCGCGCTCGACGCCAGCCGGAAATATAGCGCCGACCGGGCCGGCGCGGGCAGGCGAAACCGTCGGCAGATCGCGGCGCCACTGAACCGAAAAAAAATTCAGCCCCACCTGTCGATTCCGCGTCTGCTCGTCCGTCGTAAGGTCGGAGGCGTGCGCATCGCGCGCCGCGTTCCGTTTTTCGATCCGACAACCGACCCAAGGAGCCCGCTCATGTCCACGACCGTCAAACCGATCCCGGAAGGGATGCGCACGCTTACGCCGCACCTGATCTGCGCCGGCGCCGCCGATGCGATCGAGTTCTACAGGCAGGCGTTCAACGCTGTCGAGCGGGTGCGCCTGCCTGCCCCGAACGGCAAGCTGATGCACGCCTGCCTGACCATCGGCGATTCGTCGCTGATGCTCGTCGACGAAATGCCCGAGCACGGCGCGCTCGGACCGAAGGCATTGAAAGGAACGGCCGTCTGCCTGCATCTGTTCGTGCCGGACGTCGATGCGGCAATCGCGCAGGCCGTCGCGGCCGGCGCGAAGGTCACGATGCCGGCGGCCGACATGTTCTGGGGCGATCGCTATGGCCAGGTCGAGGATCCGTTCGGACATCGCTGGTCGCTCGCGACGCATCAGCGCGACCTGACGCCGGAGCAGATCCGCGACGCAATGGCCAGCGCGCCCGGCTGCGGAGGCTGAGCGGTTCCGGCCGGCCGGGTATGCGCGGGCCGCGGCCGGTGCGCATCGCGGCTCGCGCGCCGGCAGGCCGTGCGGTGAGGAGGGCGCGACGTGCGCCGGTCAGGCGCGCGCCGCCTTGCCGCGCTGCTTGTGTTCGTACATGTGGCGGTCCGCTGACGCGAGCAGGTCGGATACCGTGTGGTGGCGCGCGGGATCGTACTCGACGCGGCCGGCGCTGAACCGGATCGCATAGCCGCGCGCGTCGGCGTCGTTGCGCGCCGCCAGCGCGCGAGAGACACGCCTGACGGCTTCGTCGGCGTCGGTTTCGTCGGTCGCGCTCAACAGGACGACGAATTCGTCGCCGCCGAGGCGGGCGATCACGTCGCTGTCGCGCAGCGCTCCTGTCAGCGTGTCCGCGAATGCCTTGAGCGCGCGGTCGCCTTCGGCGTGGCCGAAGCGGTCGTTGATCGACTTGAATTCGTTCAGGTCGAAGAACAGCAGCGCAGCGGCCCGGTCGAGCCGCGTGCACAGCTTCAGCACGTGCCCGGCGAGCGTCTCGAAGCCGCGCCGGTTGGTCAGTTGCGTGAGCTCGTCGGTGGTTGCGAGATGCAGCGCGGCGATCTCGCGTTCGGTCATGTGGGCGAGGTCCTCGAGCGGCGACAGTTCGTCGGGGGCGAGCGAGCGCGGCCGGGTGTCGATCAGGCACAGCGTGCCGATCCGCGCGCCGTTCGGCGCGCGCAACGGTTGGCCGGCATAGAAGCGGATGCCCGGCGTGCCGGTGACGAGCGGATTGTCGTGAAAGCGCTCGTCGAGACGGGCATCCGGGATCACCAGCGTGTCGCGCGCGAGCAGCGCGTGCGCGCAGAACGACACGTCGCGAGGCGTCTCGGCAGCGTCGAGTCCGATGCGGCTCTTGAACCACTGGCGGTTTTCGTCGACGAGACTGACGAGTGCGATCGGTACGTCGAACAGTCGTCGCGCGAGGCGGGTGACGCGGTCGAAACGTTCTTCCGGCGGTGTGTCGAGGATGTCGAGCGAATGCAGCGTGGCGAGGCGAGCCGCTTCGTCGGGCGGTTTGGGTGCGATTTGCATGGGCCTTGTCCCGTGTCCCGGCGACGAAGACCGGGTGTCGGTTGCGTGTCGGTCAGGTGTGCGATGCGGCCCGGAGTGGCCGGGTCATCGCGCGCCCGCCGGTTTCATGCGGGAGAGTATCGCGCATTCCGCGGCGCGCCGCCACGCCGCGGCGCACTGTGCTGCACGGCGATGTCGTGCGTGTGCGCGTCGCCGCTCGCCTAAAGTCGTTCGGTGCAGTGCCGTAAACAAAGCGAAGCAATCGTTCAAGAAAACGCAACATGGTCCGCTTCCTGTACGCCGGGTATCTCGCTTTTGCGCTCTACATCATCTATCCGATGGTCCAGAATTACCTCGCGGCCGACGAGGCGTGCCTTCGCGGCGCATCGTCGATGAGCGTCGCCGCCGCAGCCACGCCTGCGGCCAGCGACGCGCACGCGCGCAGGAGCAACTGTGCGCTGGAGGCGCGGGTCAGCGTCGTGGCCGGGCGGTCGGGCGAGATCCGTTGACCGCATCGGCGCGGCGGATCGTTGGCCGTTCGGCAGAGTTGAGCAACGTCCGCCGGTCGCCGATCATCGATCCATGCCGTGCATGTCGACGCGCGCCGCCGGTGGATGCGTGCGTCACGCGCAGGCGCCGTCAGTACGCGGAGCGATACGGCGTGGCCTGGTCGAAGCGGCTTTGCCAGTGCGTGAGATAGCGCGACGCCAGCTGCGGGTTGTTCCACACGACGATGACGTTCTCGGAGTTGCGCGTCGCCGCAGACGCGCTGTAGTTGAACGATCCGGTCTCGACGTGTTCGGCGTCGATCACGAGGTACTTGTCGTGATGGATCGCATAGACATCGATCGTGCGCGTCGGGATGCCCGCGTTGACGAGCAGGTTCAGCGCCTGCTTGCTGCTTTTCGCGCGATTGCCCTTGTCGTCGACGACGACCGCCACGTTGACGCCGCGTCGCTTCGCGGCGAGCAGTGCGCGCGTGACGGCGGGCGACGTGAACGAGTAGGCAGCCACGCGGATCGAGCTGCGTGCGGCGCCGATCGCCTTCAGCACGAGCGCTTCGGCGCCTGCGTCGGGCGAGAACGCCGACTCGACGACTTGGGTGGACGGCGCCTCGTGCGTCGGGGCCGGCAACAGGCGCGACACGAAATCGATCGCCTGTTGCAGCAGCGACTCGGTCTGCGTCTTTCCGAATGCCGCGTACGGCGTGACGAGCAAGGAAGAGGCAACGCAAACGGCGGCAAGGCGATTTCGCGACAACATCGTGGACAACGGGCGATTTTGAGACAAGGGGCGTGAGTGTAACGCAGACGCACCGTCGCGGCCATGTCTGTGTTCGTGCGGATTGCGTACGATCGTCGCAAGCAGGGGCGTGCCGGCGTGTGCGAGTGCGAGTGCGAGTGCGGGCGCGTCGGTGAGCGTCGCGAGTCAGCGCGACCGGCTTGCGCCGAAGCAGGCCGGCGCGGCGCATGCCCGCGCAACCGCATGAGCGACGGCAGCCAGTTGCATGCCGGCAAGCGGCGCGTGACGCTCGGGCTTGCTGCAGCCGTCGCGGCACATCATTCGTCGGACGCTTCCGTCGCGTGCGGCGCCGCCGCCCAGCCGGGGCCGGCCTCGGGCTGCACGTCGCGCGGGTCGAGCGGTTCGCCGCAGGCCGAGCACACCGCAACCGCATGCATCAGATGACCGCAGGTGCGGTGGCGCAGTTGCAGCGGCGGCCCATTGCCGTCGTCCTTCCAGCGATCGCCCCACGCCACCAGCGCGAGCAGTGCAGGGTACAGGTCGCGGCCTTTCTCGGTCAGCCGGTACTCGAAGCGCGGCGGACGCTCCTGGTATGCGCGCTTGACGAGCACGCCGTCGTCGACGAGGCGCGCAAGACGCTCGGCGAGTACGTGGCGGGTCAGTCCGAGCTGGGCCTGGAACGCATCGAAGCGGCGGCAGCCGAGGAAGGCGTTGCGCAGGATCAGCATGGTCCAGCGGTCGCCGAGCACGGCGAGCGTGCGCGCGACCGAACAGTTCAGCGTGCCGATGTCATCCCATTTCATCGTCGAGTCTCGTCAGTCGGTTCAGCGTATTGGTGGGTTCGATTATAGAACTGACCCTCGGAAGGATCGGGCGGTACCAGCGTTGACAGCAGGGTTCTCGCCATGAATAATCAGTTCCAATTTGGAACTTACTGGCGCGGCGACGCGTTTTCAATCAGGAGACGAACCGATGAGTCAGCTTTCGATGTCCGGTATCGAGTTGTTGCGTGCCGCCGCGGCGGGCGACGTGCCACTCGCGTCGATTTCCGAGACCATGCCGATGCGGCCGCTCGAGGTCGAGCTCGGCTACGTGAAGTTTTCGGCGCGCGCGGACGGCCGGCACTTGAACCCGCTCGGCGGCGTGCACGGCGGCTTCGCGGCGACGGTGCTCGATTCGGTCACCGGCTGCGCGGTGCACTCGATGCTCGACGCGGGCATTGGCTACGGGACCGTCGACCTGCACGTGAAGATGCTGCGGCCGGTGCCGCGCGACGTCGACCTGATCGCGGAAGGCCGCGTGATCCATCTGTCGCGCTCGCTTGGCGTCGCCGAAGGCACGCTGAAGACGCCGGACGACAAGATCGTCGCGCACGCGTCGGCGACCTGCTTCATTCAGCGGCCGCAGTGACCCCGAAGCGGCAACCGTAACCGAAACCGGCCGCCGCAGGCCGGTTGTAAGCCGCCGCGCGGCCGGTCTGAAGCGAACATTTCATTGTGATAGCGTTCCTGCTTTCCACCGACGCGACAGGAACAGCATGGAATACCGCACACTTGGCGATTCGGGCATCGAAGTCAGCCTGATCGGTCTCGGCACGATGACGTGGGGCGAGCAGAACGCGGAGCGCGACGCGCACGCGCAGCTCGACTACGCGATTGCGCAGGGCGTCACGCTGATCGACGCCGCGGAAATGTATCCGGTGCCGCCGAAACCCGAAACGCAGGGGCGCACCGAGCAATACATCGGCACGTGGCTCGCGCAGCATCGCGCGCTGCGCGACAGGATCGTGCTCGCGACGAAGATCGCCGGCCCGGCGCGGCAGCCGCACAATCCGCGTCATATCCGCGGCGAGGGCAACCAGTTCGACCGCAAGAACCTGACCGAGGCGCTCGACGGCAGCCTCAGGCGGCTGCAGACGGATTACGTCGATCTCTACCAGCTCCACTGGCCGGACCGCAGCACGACGACGTTCGGCCGTCCCGCGTATCCGTGGATCGACGACGCGTATACGGTGCCGATCGAGGAGACGCTCGCGGTGCTCGCGGATTTCGTGAAGGCGGGCAAGGTGCGCGCGATCGGCGTGTCGAACGAGACCCCGTGGGGCGTCGCGCAATTCCTGCGCGCGGCCGAGAAGCTCGGGCTGCCGCGCATCGCCAGCATCCAGAACCCGTACAGCCTGTTGAACCGAACCTTCGAGAACGGGCTGTCGGAATTCACGCATCGCGAAGGCGTCGGCCTGCTCGCGTATTCGCCGCTCGCGTTCGGCTGGCTGTCCGGCAAATACGAGAACGGCGCCCGTCCGGCCGGCGCGCGCATCACGCTGTTCGAGCGCTTCCAGCGCTACAGCAAGCCGCAGGCGGTGGAGGCGACGTCGCGCTATGTCGCGCTCGCGAAGCAGCACGGCTTGTCGCCGGCGCAGCTCGCGCTCGCGTTCGTCAACAGCCGGCCGTTCCTGACCAGCAACCTCATCGGCGCGACGTCGCTCGAGCAGCTGAAGGAGAACATCGGCAGCGTCGACGTCAAGCTGTCCGACGCGATTCTCGCCGAGATCGACGCGCTGCACGAACGGCAGCCGAACCCCGCGCCGTAAGCGACGGACGGCCCGCGCGGCAGGCGTCGCCGCGGCGGGCCGTGAGCGCGTGAAGGGCGTGCCGGTCAGCGCATCCGCAGGCGCGTGCGCGCGACGAACAGCGCCGCGAGGCTCAGCAACGCGCAGCCCATCAGGTAGAGCGCCGGCGACAGGCGGTTGCCGGTCGCGCTGATGAGCCACGTGATCACGAACGGCGCGAAGCCGCCGAACAGCGTGACGCCCGTGTTGTAGCTGACCGCGAGGCCGGTCGCGCGCGTCTGCGCCGGGAACAGCTCCGCCATCAGCGCGGGCAGCGCGCCGCAGTACATCGCTTTCAGCAAGCCGATCCAGATCAGTGCGGCGAGCATCGTCGCGAACGACGCGTGACGCGTGAGCCACGCGAACGTCGGCCAGACCGTGACGAGCATCAGCAGCGCCGCGGCCGTCATCACGCGGATCCGCCCGGCGCGATCGGACCAGTGGCCGACGAGCGGCGTGAAGAGCGTGAGGATGAAGCCGGTGGCGAGCGTTGCCGCAAAGCCGGTCGACGCGGGCAGGCCGAGCTGCTTGATCGCGTAGGTCGGCATGTACAGCACCATGTAGTTCACCGCGGTCGAGATCACGAGCACGCCGATCGCGAGCAGGACGCGCATCTTCTGGCCGGCGAACAGCTCGCGCACGGGCGCCTCCGAACGGGCCTGCGTCGTGAACTCGACGCCCTCGTCGACGTAGCGGCGGATGTACAGCCCGACCGGTCCGATCGCGAGCCCGAACAGGAATGGCACGCGCCAGCCCCAGCTCTCGAGCTGCGCGGGCGTCAGCGTGCTCGTCAGCAGCGCGCCGAAACCCGACGCGAGCAGCGTCGCGAGACCCTGGCTCGCGAACTGCCAGCTCGACATGAAGCCGCGCCGCTGCGGCGCGTGCTCGACGAGGAACGCGGTCGAGCTCGCGAATTCGCCGCCCGCGGAGAAGCCCTGCATCAGCCTCGACAGCATGATCCCGAGCGGCGCGAAAAGACCGATCGACGCGTAGGTCGGCATCGTCGCGATCAGCAGCGTGCCGCCCATCATCATCCCGATCGACAGCAGCAGCGATGCCTTGCGCCCGGCGCGGTCCGCGTACGCGCCGAGCACGAGGCCGCCGATCGGCCGGATCAGGTACGACAGCCCGAAGGTGCCGAGCGTGAGCAGCAGCGACGTCGCCTCGCTCGTCGCGGGGAAGAACAGCTTCGCGATCGTCACCGCGAAGAAGCCGTAGACGATCAGGTCGAACCATTCGAGCGCGTTGCCGATCGACGCCGCGAGGATGAGGCGACGCATTTTCGCGGCGCCGGGATGAACGGCTTCCGGCGTGGTGAGGGTAGTGGTGTTCATCGTGTGAGCGTGTCCGTTGAAGGGGGGAACGACAGGCGATGCGTGAAGGTTTCGCCGCGGCGGCGCGTCAAGCGCCGGCGCCGGCGGTGTCGGGCGCCTTGCGGCGCACGGGCGGGGCGGCGTCGCCGAGATCCCAGAACAGCCCGGCCATCATCTGGAGTCCTTCGCGCACGACGCTGCCCAGCAGGTGCTCGTCGGGCGCATGCTGCGCGCACGCCGGGTACGAGTGCGGCACCCACAGCGTCGGCAAGCCGAGCGTGTCGGCAAACACTTCGTTCGGCAGCGTGCCGCCGAGGTTCGGCAGGATCGCCGGCTTCTTGCCGGTCGTGCGCGCGAGCGACGCGACCGCCCAGCGCACCCACGGATCGTCGGGCGGCAGCCGCGTCGCGGGCGCGCCGCGCTCGACGTCGATCCCGACGTCGGCGAAGCCGTGCGCGTCGAGGTGCGCGCGCAGGTGTGCGTGCAGCGCTTCCCAGTCGGTGCCGACGACGAAGCGCAGCTGGCAGTGCGCAAACGCGGCCGGCGGGATCGCGTTGACCGGATGCTCGGGGTTGCCGGCCTTGAACGCGAGGATCTCGAGCGTATTCCAGCCGAACACGCGCTCGGCGGGGCTGAGGCCCGGTTCGCCCCAGTTGGCGTCGAGCGCCGGATCGCCGGGGCCGCCGCCGACCGCGAGATCGGCGAGCGCTTCGCGCACCGTGGCGGGGATCGGGGGCGGGCGCAGGCCGTCGACGCGGATCGCGCCGCACGCGTCGACGAGGCTCGCGAGCGCATGCGCGAGCACGATCGCCGGATTGCGCAGCAGCCCGCCCCAGTTGCCCGAATGATGGGCGCCGTCGCGGGCGCGCAGGCTCAGGGTGAAGTTGACCGCGCCGCGCGAGCCGAGAAATACCGTCGGCCGCTCGGCGGCGATGCGCGGCCCGTCGGACGCGATCAGCACGTCGGCGGCGAGCGCGTCGCGTTCGCGGCGGCACAGCGCGTCGAGGCCGGGCGAGCCGGTTTCCTCGCCCATCTCGATCAGCAGCTTCGCGTTGAAGCCGAGCCGGCCGCCGCGCGCGGCCAGCACGCTCGCAAGGGCAGCAAGGTTGATCGAATGCTGGCCCTTGTTGTCGGCGCTGCCGCGGCCATACCAGCGGTCGCCGTCGACGGTCAGCGCCCACGGCGACAGCGGCGCGCGCCATTGCGCGTCGTAGCCGCGCACGACGTCGCCGTGGCCGTAGATCAGCACGGTCGGCAGCGCGTCGTCCTCGTGACGCGACGCGAGCAGGAACGGCCCGCCGCCGTCGACGGGGTTGCCGGCGATGCGGGTGGCGAAGCCGAGGCGTCGGGCCTCGGGCGCGATCTCGTCGGCCAGGTACGCGCGCAGCGCGGCGGCCGAGCCGCTTTCCTGGCTTTCGGTGCGCAGCCCGATGCGGCGGCTCAGGGTGGCGAAGAACGCGCCGGATTCGAACTGGCTCAGCGCGTGCTGGATGGCGGCGGTACGGCTCAAGGCGGGTCTCCTCTGGTCCGATGCAAAGCGGTCGGGCGGCGGACCGAGCGCGCACGCGACCCGAAAGTGCGATCGATTCTAGGAAGCCGTTTTTTTTGTCACAATGATCGAATTTCGAACCTTTCTTTGCCGAAAAGGCAAAGCAGAACGGCCGGCAACGGCCTCGGGGGACCGAACGATGGCGGCGTTCCTGCATGGCCTCGCGCTGCGGTATTTCGTCGAAGTGGCGCGCACCGGCTCGCTCAGCGACGCGTCCGCGCGGCTGCACGTCGCCGTGTCCGCGGTCAGCCGGCAGATCGCGAAGCTCGAGAGCGAGCTGGGCGCGCCGTTGTTCGAGCGCCGTCCGCGCGGAATGGCGCTGTCGGAGGCGGGCGAGCGGCTCCTGAGCTTCGCGCAGCGCAGCCTGCTCGAGGCGGAACACGTGATGAAGGAGATCGGCGGCCTCGATGCGCTGCACGGCAGCCTGCTGAAGATTGCGTGCACGGAAGGCTTCGCGATCGATTTCCTGCCGGGCGTGCTCGCGAGCTTCAAGGCGCGCCATCCGGGCGTCGACTTCTCGCTGTGGGTCGTGTCGCCGGCCGATGCGACGCGGCGCGTGCGCGACGGCGATGCGGACCTCGCGTTGACCTTCAGCCTCGCGCCGGAGAAAGGCGTGTGCGTCGAGCACACCGAACGGGCGCCGATCTACGCGCTGGTGCGGCGCGATCACCCGCTCGCGGCGCGCGACGCGGTATCGCTTGCCGACGTCGCGCGTCATCCGCACGTGCTGCCCGAGGCGGGCACCACCGTGCGCCAGTTGATCGACATCGCGTGCGCGCTCGACGGGCTGCTGCTCGAGCCCGAGCTGACGAGCAACAACACGGCGGTGATGTACCGCTACGCGCAGCATACGGGCGCGGTGATGTTCGCCGGCCTGCTGTCGGTGCGCGACCGCTGCGAGGCGGACGGCTTCGTCGTCGTGCCGCTGACGGATCCGCAACTGGGCGAGCGGAGCATCCAGATCCAGACGATGGCGGGGCGCGATCTGCCGGCGTCGGTGCGCGCGTTTCGCGATCATCTGGTCGACGCGATCACGGCGACGGGAACCGCACCGTCCCCCGCGCGACACCCGCGAAGCCGCCGCGTGCGATAATCCCCCGATCCGCCTATCCTCACCGCTGCGGCCCGCCACGCCGGGCCGGGCCGCTTGACGCCAAATTGAAGAACCTGATTGTCACCCTCGATCGCGCCGGCGAGTTCGACGAGATCATCGACGTGCGCACGCCGCTCGAGTTTGCCGAGGACCACATCCCCGGCGCGCTCAACGCGCCCGTGCTCAGCAACGAGGAGCGCGTGCTCGTCGGCACGATGTACCGTCAGGTGTCGCCGTACGAGGCGACGCGCGTCGGCGCGGCGATGGTCGCGCGCAACATCGCGCGCCATCTCGACACGACCTTCGCCGACCGGCCGCGCAACTGGCGTCCGCTGATCTACTGCTGGCGCGGCGGCAAGCGCTCGGGGTCGATGACCACCTGGTTCAACCTGATCGGCTGGCAGGCGCGCCAGCTCGAAGGCGGCTACAAAGCGTACCGCCGCTCGGTGTGTGCGACGCTCGACACGCTGCCGACCCGGTTCCGCTACATCGCGCTCGTCGGCCACACCGGCTGCGGCAAGACGCGCCTGCTGCAGGCGCTGCGCGACGTGGGCGCGCAGACCCTCGACCTCGAGGCGCTCGCGTGCCATCGCGGTTCGCTGCTCGGCGCACTGCCGGGCGTGCCGCAGCCGTCGCAGAAGGCGTTCGACTCGCGGCTCGTCGGGGCGCTGGAGCGCTTCGATCCGGCCTGGCCGGTGTTCGTCGAATCGGAAAGCCGCAAGATCGGGCTCGTGCAACTGCCGCTCGCGCTGCTGCAGGCGTTTCACGCGGGGTCGTGGGTGCAGGTCGACGCGGCGCGCGACGAGCGCATCGCGTTCCTGCTCGACGATTACGCCCACCTGTTCGACGAGCCGGACGCGTTCAAGGCGCAGCTCCAGCGGCTGATCGGCCTGCACAGCCGCGACATCGTCGACCGCTGGAACGGGCTGATCGACGCGCAGGCGCGCGCCGAACTGTTTGGCGAACTGATTGATCGGCATTACGATCCGGCCTATGCGCGGACCTTCCGCGAGCATTTCGGCAAGCCGAGCCGCGCGCTGGCGTTCCATTTCCGGCCGAGTGCGGCCGATGCGGACGAGCAGGCGAATGCGCTGCTCGCGCAGCTCGCCCAGGCCGGGCTGCCGGCGACAGCCGCCGGCGCGGCCTCCACGACATAACTTCAGACCAGAACATGACGACCACACGCACTCAACCGAATCCGGCGCTCGGCTGGATGACCTTCCTGCTGATCGCGGTCGCGGGCCTCTTCTACGTGAAATGGTTTCCGTACTACAACAAGGCGTTCCTGGCCGCCGAGCATCATTCGATCGGCCAGTCGATCCTGATGGGCGCGTCGTCGGCGCCGCCCGAGCCGTCGCTGAAGGCCGCGCTCGACTACGCGTGGGCGTATGGCAAGGCGATCTGGCAGGCGATGGTGCTCGGCCTGCTGCTCGGCTCGGCGGTGCAGGCGCTGCTGCCCGCGCACTGGGTCGCGCGGGTGCTCGGCAGGACGGGCTTCGGCAGCGTCGCCGCGGGCGGCCTGCTGTCGCTGCCGGGCATGATGTGCACCTGCTGCGCGGCGCCCGTCGTCGCGGGCCTGCGCGAGCGGCATGCGTCGCCGGGCGGCGCGGTGGCGTTCTGGCTCGGCAATACGGTGCTGAACCCGGCCGCGCTGGTGTTCATGGGCTTCGTGCTCGGCTGGCACTGGAGCGCGCTGCGGCTCGTGCTCGGCATTGCGATGGTGTTCGGGATCGGCTATCTGCTGAACCGGATCGCGCGCCCGGAGGACCGCAGCATCGACGACACGCGGCTCGCGGCGCTGGTGGCCGAGCAGGCCGCAGCCGGCAACGCGTTCGCGCGCTGGATGAAGATCCTCGCGCGGATGACCGTGCGGCTCGTGCCCGAATACCTCGTGCTCGTGCTGCTGCTCGGCGCCGCGCGTGCATGGCTGTTCCCGCATATCGGCCCGGACATCGGCAACCATGTCGGCTGGATCGTCGCGTTCGCGGTCGCGGGCGCGCTGTTCGTGATTCCGACGGCGGGCGAGGTGCCGATCATCCAGGCGATGCTGTCGCTCGGCATGGGCGTCGGCCCGGCCGCCGCGCTGCTGATGACGCTGCCGCCGATCAGCGTGCCGTCGCTCGCGATGCTCGCGCGCTCGTTCCGGCCGGCCACGCTCGCGATCGTCACGGCGCTCGTCGTCGCGTTCGGCATCGCGAGCGGGCTGCTCGCGATCGCGCTGGGGTTCTGACTGCGCGCCACGCGGGGAGCGCCTGATCGTGCGCACCGCAGGCCGCGCGGGGGGCGAAGCCGCCCGGCGGCCGTTGCGGCGCGAAGGCGTCGTTCGGGATCGCGCGCGCCGGCCCGCATAATCATCCTATTCATCCGGTGCCGCCGCTTCGCGCGGGCGGCGCCATTCACAAGAAGCAATCAGGAAATCGCATGACCCAACCCAAGATTCATCCTCGACTCGAAAAGGCGCTGACGCGCGGCGATCTCGCGATTCGCCAGGCCAATTCGGCGCGCGCGACCGCCGTGCTGTCCGCGCTCGGCGCGATGATCGTCGAGGCGTCCGCCACGATTGGCGTCGAGGCCAGTGTCGACATTCCGCAGGGCGAGCGCATCTACGATCCGATGAACGGCCTGTGGCCGCAGAAGATGCTCGTGTCGTTCGACGGCCCCGTCGAGGACGCGGAGCCGGAAGAGTTGCGCTCGGTCTATCTGCTGGCCGACGATCCGGGCACGCAGTTCCGGGTCGAATGGCATCGCGCGGACGGCAAGCTCGGCCGTCACGAGGGCGGTCCGCTCGCGACCGTCGCATTCCTGACCGACGTCGAGATTCCGTGGAGCGACGAAGACGAGTGACGACGTCGGTCGCCGCGCCGCGCAAGTGCAATCGCGGCGGGGCCGGACGCGCCCCGTGCGCGACGTCGCGCGTTCAGCGCATCATCCGCCGCCGGAACAGCCGCGCGGACAGCAGGAAGCTGCCGATCGCATAGGCGGCCAGCACCGCGACGTGCAGGCCGACGTGCGACGCGGGCCGGCCGAGCATCGCGGGCCGGATCAGTTCGACCGCGTGCGCGAGCGGCAGCGCATGCGCCGCGTGCTGCGCAATCTCCGGCAGCTGCGTGAGCGGGAAGAACACGCCGGACAGCAGCAGCATCGGCGTCAGCACGAGCGTCTGATAAAACATGAAGAAATCGTATGACGGCGCGAGTGCGGTGACGACCATCGCGGCGCTCGCGAACGCCAGGCCGGCGAGCGCGATCACCGGCAGCGCGGCGAGCATCGACGGAAAGCTCGCATAGCCGAGCAGGCCCGCGACGATCATGATCGCGGAACCCGACAGCATCGCCTTGCTGGCCGCCCAGACGATCTCGCCGAGCACGATGTCGCCGAGCGCGAGCGGCGTGTGCATGATCGCTTCCCAGGTGCGCTGCACGTGCATCCGCGAGAAGCCCGAATACATCGACTCGAAGCTCGCGGACATCATCACGCTCGACCCGACCGTGCCCGCCGCGAGGAACGCGATGTACGACACGCCGTCGACGCGGCCGACCATCAGCCCCAGGCCGAATCCGAGCCCGAACAGGTAGATCATCGGATCCGCGAGATTGCCGATCATCGACGCCACCGCGAGCTTGCGCCACACGAGATAGTTGCGGCGCCACACGGCGGCCCAGTTGGTCGCGTTCGCGGGCATCGCGATCGCAAAGCGCGATTCGCGCGGCGGCGCGGGCGTGGCGGAGGCGGAATAGTTGCGTACGTCCATGAGCGCTCAGTCCTGCATCTCGCGGCCGGTCAGCCGCAGGAACACGTCTTCCAGATTGGCGGGGCGATGCAGATAGCGCAATCCGGCGCGGCCCTTGAGCCGCGCATTGAGCGGATCGGGGTCGCTCACGTAGCAGAACAACGTTTCGCCGCTGATCTCGGTGCGCCTCGCGAAGGCGGCCAGCTCGTCGCGCAGCGCCGCCGGATCGGCGCCGTAGATCTCGATCACGTCGCAGCCGATTTCCGATTCGATCAGCGCATGCGGCGCGCCTTCGGCGATCTTGCGGCCTTCCTCGATCACGCACAGGCGGTCGCACAGGCGCTCGGCTTCTTCCATGAAATGCGTGGTGATCAGGATCGTCTTGCCGCGAGCGAGCAGCGAGCGCAGCCGCTCCCACATCAGATGCCGCGCCTGCGGGTCGAGGCCGGTCGTCGGCTCGTCGAGCACCAGCACGTCGGGGTCGTTGACGAGCGCGCGCGCGAGCGTCAGCCGCCGCTTCATGCCGCCCGACAGCTCGCTGACCTTCGCGTCCGCCTTGTTCTCGAGCTTCGCGAACGCGAGCAGCGACGGCACGAGCGCGCGGGCGTCGTGCGCCGACACGCCGAAATAGCGGCTGAACACCAGCAGATTCTCGCGAACCGTGAAATCCGGGTCGAGATTGTCGAATTGCGGAACGACGCCGACTCGCTGGCGCGCACGGCGCGCGCGCGCCGGAACCGGTTCGCCGCATAGCGAGATCGCACCGGCGTCCGGGTACGTGATGCCGAGCAGCATCTTCAGCGTCGTGGTCTTGCCGGCGCCGTTCGGCCCGAGCAGGCCGTAGCATTCGCCGGCATGGACGCGAAAGGACAGGCCGTTGACGACGAGCTTGCCGCCATAGCGTTTTTCGACGTTCTGGAAATCGATCGGTGCGACGGACATGGGCAATGTTGTCGTTGGATGCAGCGTGGCGGACACGTCCGGCGACCGTGCGCGCCGACGCCGGGGCGCGAACCGATGCGCCGGTGGACGGTCACACCGGCATGACGGCAAAACGCGATGCCGGCGCGCAGCCTGCGTGTGACGCGAACGGGCGGCCCGATCGGGCCATTCTAGTGCATTGCCTGCACGTCTTCAGGGCGTGCGCGCACGACGCGGTGCCGGCGCTTGCCGATCATGCACTGCATCATCGCGTATCGGCCGCACGGGGCGAATCAGCGTTTTCCATCCCTTGCGTCCCGGATTGCGGCGCACCATGATGAATGCGTAGGGTTCGTTGTCTCGAATGGGAGGGCTCATGGCTAGCTACAACAAGATTTTGCTGTGTTATGACGGCACGCTCGAGGGACGCAAGGCATTGCGTTGCGGCGCCAATCTCGCGCTGGACCTGAAGGCCGAGACGCACTTGCTGTCCGTCGTCGACATGCGTTCGAGCATTGCGCAAAGCGCCGGATTGTTGACCGATGTCGCGTGTGGCCGCTTCGAGGAAACGGCGCGCGAAATCCTGCAGGAAGGCGTGGACTGGCTGCGCGAACGCGGATTGCAGGCGGAAGGGCATTTCGCGTTTGGCTACCCGATCGACGAGATCGCCAACCTCGCCGCGGAACTGAAGGTGGACCTGATCGTGGTCGGGCACCGCTGCCGCAGCGGGTTGTCGAGATGGTGGATGGGTTCGGGCAATACGCAACTGCTCGATCGCGTGAACTGCAGCATCCTGGTTGCGTGCTCGTCCGCCGAAGAGCAGAAGGCCGAAATCGCTCGAGAACGCGACGCGGCGGCGACCGCCGCCAGATGACTGCCTAACAGTTTTATCGTCTGACCGGCGCCGGCTCGTGCTGTGCGCCGGCCGTCCGCCGGCCGCGCGCGGCGCCGGTACGCTGCCGGTTCAGCCGTGCAGGTCGATCGCGGACAGCTTCCACGAAAACAGCCCGACGCGGTGAAGTATCGCCGCGTAGCGCGTCCCATCCGCGCTGCGCTGGTACGTCACGACGAATTCGTCGACGCTCCGGTAGCCGGCGCTCGTTTGCTGCTGCCTCGGCGCGCTGGCCTGCGACGAAGTGGTTGATGCCGGTGCGGCCGGCGCGGCCGGCGCGCTGCCGGCGGCCGCGTTCGGCCCATTCGTCGATGCGGCGCTGCCAGCCGAATCGGCCGGCGGCTGTGCCGGCCACTCGGGCGGCCGCTCGCCCGGATTGCCCCGTGGCGGCAATCCGCTCATCAGCGCCGCGACGCCTTCCGGGGTCGCGTAGGCGTCAACCAGTGGCCCGATCAATGCTGAACCGATCAACGCGCCGATCACGGCGAACGGGTTGTTCTGCCGTTTGGCGTCGATCCGGCGCATCAACTCGTCGGTGACCTGCTGCTTCAGGCTGATGCGCAGCGACGGGAAATCCACGTACTCGCTGACCGCCTGCGCATCGCGCGCATCGATCGCCGACTTCAGGCGGCCGAGTGCGACGTAGGGTGACGCATACGCATAGCCGATCGCCGCGATGACGACGGCGGCCAGCACGACGATCAACAGGGGTTTGAGCCGCCTGGGGCGGCCCGGTGCATGACTCACGATGCCTCCGGTGCGGGAATGTTCCGCAATCAGAGACTGCCTTGCGCGATCGAACGTTCCTCGGCGATGCAGTGATCGATCATCCGGCACACCGCCTCGATCGTCCCGACCATGATCAGGCGCGACGAACCATGGTAGACCCGCACCGGCGCGCGGCGCGCCGGTTCCGCGTGATTCAGGCCGGCGTTCAGCGATACCCGCGCGAACGCAGGCAGCGCCGACGGCAGCAACGACGCTTGCCGTTCGACTGCTTCTTCTTGACCGGTGGGCGCCGCGACGGTCAGCGGCACGCACGGCGTGCGGCCGCGCAGGTGACGCAGGCGACCGAATTGGCGGAAAGGCAGCAGGCGGGCAAGGCGTTCCATGGTGTTCTCCTGAGCGAGACGGATTGTCAGAATTCGCCCGAGCGAATCAGCCCGACGGCGATGCCTTCCAGCGCGAATTCCGCGCTGCCGGCCTTGACGAAGATGTTTTCGTAATCAGGGTTCTCCGCGATCAGCTCGAGGCCGCCGGGCCGGCGCTTCAGGCGCTTGACGGTGACGTCGTCGCCCAGACGCGCGACGATGATCTGGCCGTCCTTCGCTTCCGTGCGCTTCTGCACGGCGAGCAGGTCGCCGTCGAGGATGCCGGCGTCGCGCATCGACAGGCCGCGAACCTTCAGCAGGTAGTCCGGCTTGCTGGAGAACAGCGCGGGATCGCACGCGAAATGCTGCGAGATGTGCTCCTGCGCGAGGATCGGGCTACCTGCCGCGACCCGGCCGACGAGCGGCAGCGACAGCTGCATCAGGGCCGCGTGCGGCAGCGTGAACTGGTGCGGCGCGTCGTCGCCGCCGAGCAGGCGGATGCCGCGCGACGCACCGGCCGCCAGCTCGATCACGCCTTTGCGCGCCAGTGCGCGCAGGTGCTCCTCGGCCGCATTCGGCGAACTGAAGCCCAGTTCGGCCGCGATCTCGGCACGGGTGGGCGGGAAGCCGGAGCGCTCGATCGCGCGGCGGATCAAGTCGAACACTTGCTGCTGGCGGGCGGTGAGTTTGGTCATGGCTTAACTGTATGGATAGACAGTGAGCTGTATTTTTATACAGTACTCCGGGAATTTCAAGTGTTACGTGAGGTTCGTCGCGATCGCGTCGATTCCGGCGTGATCCGGCGACGTCCGGACGCCGGTTCGTCCGCGGCAACCGACGATTCCGTCTGCGTTAGCACTTTTTAGTATTAAAAAATAAGGAACGATTATTTTTAATCATGTAACCCGTTCGATAGACTGGCTCGCATCTCGCAATACCGACAACATGACCGACAACACGGGAGAAGCACGGATGGTGAAGCGCAATACGGGACTGGCGAGCGGGGCGCGCCGCTTGATCGCAACCTTCGCGCTGGGCGCGGCCGCGGCGCTGGGCGTCGTCGCGCAGGCGCACGCCGACGCGACTTTCCTGAACGTGTCGTACGACCCGACGCGCGAGCTGTATCAGGACTTCAACCAGGCGTTCGGCAAGGAATGGAAGGCGAAGACGGGCGAGACCGTCAACTTCAAGCAGTCGCACGGCGGCTCGGGCGCGCAGGCGCGCTCGGTGCTCGACGGGCTGCAGGCGGACGTCGTGACGCTCGCGCTCGCGTACGACATCGACGCGCTCGCGAACAAGGGGCTCGTCAACAAGGACTGGCAGAAGCGCTTGCCCGACAACGCGTCGCCGTACACGTCGACGATCGTGTTCCTGGTGCGCAAGGGCAATCCGAAGGGCATCAGGGACTGGGACGACCTGACGAAGCCGGGCGTGTCGATCGTCACGCCGAACCCGAAGACCTCGGGCGGCGCGCGCTGGAACTATCTCGCCGCATGGGCGTATGCGGTGCACAAGCCGGGCGGCAACGAGCAGACCGCGAAGGATTTCGTCACGAAGCTCTACAAGAACGCGGGCGTGCTCGACTCAGGCGCGCGAGGAGCGACGACGAGCTTCGTGCAGCGCGGCATCGGCGACGTGCTGATCGCGTGGGAGAACGAGGCGTTCCTGTCGATCAAGGAATTCGGCACCGACAAGTTCGAGATCGTCGTGCCGTCGGTGAGCATCCTGGCCGAGCCGCCGGTCGCGATCGTCGACAAGGTGGTCGACAAGAAGGGCTCGCGCAAGCTCGCCGAGGCGTACCTGAACTACCTGTACAGCCCGCAGGGCCAGGAGATCGCGGCGCGCAACTACTACCGGCCGCGCTCGAAGGACGTGCCGGCGGCGCTGACGAAGCAGTTCCCGAAATTGAAGCTGTACACGGTCGACGACACGTTCGGCGGCTGGACGAATGCGCAGAAGACGCATTTCGCAGACGGCGGCGTGTTCGATTCGATCTACAAGCCGCAGTGACGACATAACGACAGCGGCGCGCGACAGCAGCGCGCCGCACCCCGGCGTTCGCGCCGGACCCATGTGATTCGACCCAGCAAGAGCATCCGATGACGACGTACACCTTTCGCAAGCCGAGCGCGCTGCCCGGTTTCGGCGTGACGCTCGGCATCACGGTGGCCTATTTGAGCCTCGTGGTGCTGATTCCGCTCGCCGCCACGTTCCTGAAGACCGCGACGCTTTCGTGGGACCAGTTCGTCGCGGCCGTCGCGTCGCCGCGCGTGCTCGCGTCGTACCGGCTGACGTTCTCGGCGGCGCTGGGCGGCGCGCTGATCAACGCGGTGTTCGGCTTCCTCGTCGCGTGGGTGCTCGTGCGCTACACGTTCCCGTTCAAGCGCGTCGTCGATGCGATCGTCGACCTGCCGTTCGCGCTGCCGACGTCGGTCGCCGGCATTTCGCTCGCCGCCGTCTACGCGACCAACGGCTGGGTCGGCCAGTATCTCGCGCCGTTCGGCGTCAAGATCGCGTTCACGCCGCTCGGCGTGCTGGTCGCGCTGACCTTCATCGGGCTGCCGTTCGTCGTGCGCACCGTGCAGCCGGTGCTCGAGGATTTCGAGCGCGAGCAGGAGGAGGCCGCCGCGTGCCTGGGCGCGTCGCGCTGGCTGACGTTCCGCCGCGTCGTGCTGCCGGCCGTGCTGCCGGCGCTGCTGACCGGTTTCGCGCTCGCGTTCGCGCGCGCGCTCGGCGAATACGGCTCGGTGATCTTCATCGCCGGCAACGTGCCGATGAAGTCCGAGATCACGTCGCTCTTGATCATCACGAAGCTCGAGCAGTACGACTACGCGGGCGCGACCGCGCTCGCGGTCGTGATGCTCGTCGTGTCGTTCGTGATGCTGCTGCTGATCAACACGCTGCAGTGGTATCTGCAGCGCCGCACGAGCCGCGCCGCATCGTCCGGCCGCGCCGCGAGCGGTACCGCGACCGCAGCCACCGCCACCGCAGGAGGCCAACGATGAGCCAGGAGGCCGCCGCCGTGCTGAGCACTCCGTCCGCCGCCGCGCAGGCGCGCGCCGCGAAGCGGCTCGACCCGGTCAGCGAGCCGCGCGCCGTGCGCTGGCTGCTCACGGGCATCGCGCTCGCGTTCCTCGCGTTCTTCCTCGTCGTGCCGCTCGCGGCCGTGTTCTTCGAGGCGCTGAGAAAGGGCGTCGGCTTCTACCTCGAGTCGCTCGCCGATCCGGACGCGTGGTCGGCGATCAAGCTGACGCTGACCGTCGCCGTGATCGCCGTGCCGCTCAACCTCGTGTTCGGCGTGTGCGCGTCGTGGGCGATCGCGAAGTTCGAATTCCGCGGCAAGGCGCTGCTGACGACGCTGATCGACCTGCCGTTCTCGGTGTCGCCGGTGATCTCGGGCCTGATCTACGTGCTGCTGTTCGGCGCGCAGGGCTGGCTCGGGCCGTGGCTGCAGGCGCACGACGTGCAGATCATCTTCGCGGTGCCGGGCATCGTGCTCGCGACGATCTTCGTCACGTTCCCGTTCGTCGCGCGCGAGCTGATCCCGCTGATGCAGGCGCAGGGCAGCGACGAGGAGGAGGCCGCGCGCGTGCTCGGCGCGTCGGGCTGGCAGATCTTCCGCCGCGTGACGCTGCCGAACGTGAAGTGGGGCCTGCTGTACGGCGTGATCCTGTGCAACGCGCGCGCGATGGGCGAGTTCGGCGCGGTATCGGTGGTGTCGGGCCACATCCGTGGCGTGACCGACACGATGCCGCTGCACGTCGAGATCCTGTACAACGAGTACAACTTCGCGGCCGCGTTCGCGGTGGCGTCGGTGCTCGCGCTGCTCGCGCTCGTCACGCTCGCGCTGAAGCTGCTCGCGGAGCGCCATCTCGCGGCCGATCTGGCCGGCGCGCGCGACGCCGCTCCCGCGCATGCCGGCCCCGCCGTCACTTCGTCGAATTCGTAAAGAGGCAACCAGAATGGGCATCACCGTCAGTCATCTGCACAAGCGCTTCGGCGATTTCACGGCGCTCGACAACGTATCGCTCGACTTTCCGGCGGGCGAGCTGGTCGCGCTGCTCGGGCCGTCGGGCTGCGGCAAGACCACGCTGCTGCGCGTGATCGCGGGCCTCGAGCACGCGGACGCGGGGCAGGTCGTGCTGCAGGGCCAGGACGTCGCGTCGGTCGGCGCGCGCGAGCGCCAGGTCGGCTTCGTGTTCCAGCACTACGCGCTGTTCCGCCACATGACCGTGTTCGAGAACGTCGCGTTCGGGCTGCGCGTGAAGCCGCGCCGCGAGCGGCCGTCGGAGGCCGTGATCCGCGACAAGGTGCACGAGCTGCTGAAGCTCGTGCAGCTCGACTGGCTCGCGCAGCGCTATCCGTCGGAGCTGTCGGGCGGCCAGCGGCAGCGCATCGCGCTCGCCCGTGCGCTCGCGGTCGAGCCGAAGGTGCTGCTGCTCGACGAGCCGTTCGGCGCGCTCGACGCGAAAGTCCGCAAGGAGCTGCGCGGCTGGCTGCGCCGCCTGCACGACGACCTGCACATCTCGACGATCTTCGTCACGCACGACCAGGAGGAGGCACTGGAAGTCGCGGATCGCATCGTCGTGCTGAACCACGGGCGCGTCGAGCAGGTCGGCAGCCCGCAGGACGTCTACGATCATCCGCAGAGCGCCTTCGTCTACGAATTCCTCGGCGCGGCGAACCGGCTGCCGGGCACGGTCGCCAATCGCGGCTTCGTCGCCGAGGGCGCCGCCGCGCCGATCGAGGTCGATGCCGATTTCGCCGGGCCGGCGCATGCATACGTGCGCCCGCACGACCTCCTGCTGCGGCCGGCCGGGGACCAGCGGGACGGCATCGCGGTGGACGTGCGCCGCGTCGTGCCGCTCGGCGGCTCGGTGCGCGTCGAGCTGGAGGCGCGCGCGGGCGGCGCGCTCGAGGCGGAACTCGATCGCGACGCGTGGCAGGCGCTTGCGCTGCGGGTGGGCGACGGCGCGACGGCCGTGCCGCGCGCGGTGCGCGTGTTTCCGGCGCGCTGACGCGCGCGCCGTGCAGGGGCGGCAACTGTTTCGATTCAACGACTAAAGAAAAGACAGCCTAAGAGGCATACCCATGAACTTTCAGCAACTGCGCTTCGTGCGCGAGGCCGTGCGCCAGAACATGAACCTGACCGAAGTCGCGAACGTGCTGTACACGTCGCAGTCGGGCGTATCGAAGCAGATCAAGGATCTCGAGGACGAACTGGGCGTCGACATCTTCATCCGGCGCGGCAAGCGGCTGACCGGGCTTACCGAGCCCGGCAAGGCGGTGCACCAGCTGATCGAGCGGATGCTGCTCGACGCGGAGAACCTGCGTCGCGTCGCGCGCCAGTTCGCCGACCAGGACAGCGGCCACCTGGTCGTCGCGACCACCCACACGCAGGCGCGCTACGCACTGCCGAAGGTGGTTCGGCAGTTCACCGAAGTGTTTCCGAAGGTGCATCTCGCGCTGCGCCAGGGCAGCCCGCAGCAGATCGCACAGATGATCCTGAACGGCGAGGCCGATCTCGGCATCTCGACCGAGGCGCTCGACCGCTATCCGGACATCGTCACGTTCCCGTGCTATTCGTGGCATCACACGGTGGTCGTGCCGAAGGGCCATCCGCTCGTCGGCCGCGAGAACCTGTCGCTCGACGACGTCGCCGAGTATCCGATCATCACCTACGACCAGGATTTCACCGGCCGCTCGCATATCGACCAGGCGTTCGCGCAGGCGGGCGCGGTGCCGGACGTCGTGCTGACCGCGATCGACGCGGACGTGATCAAGACCTACGTCGAACTGGGGATGGGCATTGGCGTCGTCGCGGCGATGGCGTATGACCCGCAGCGCGACACGGGGCTCGTCGCGCTCGACACGCAGCACCTGTTCGAGGCGAGCACGACGCGGGTCGGGCTGCGCAAGGGCGCGTTCCTGCGCGCCTATGCATACCGGCTGATCGAGATGTTCGCGCCGCATCTGAGCGAGGCCGAGATCGCCGGACAACTGCGCGAAGCGGTCTGACGCGGCGCTTCCGGGACGCCCGCGCGGCGTCCCGTTCCATCGCCGCCGCAATCGCACGCGCAATCGTACGTTCTTGCGCCGGCGGCCCGCGCGCTCCGAATAAACCCTTAAATATTGATCAGACGGGTTGCGCGCGGACAAGAAACGGTCCAGCATACCTCTCACTCCGCCGGCAGCCTGCCGGCGGTTGCGCGTGAACGCACCGCCCGCGCTCCGGCAGTCGGCCTTCTGCCTCGCACCCATTCCGTGGTACCGACAGCTTCGATGGCCATTGTCCGGCTAGTGCGTCGCAAACGTTTGCTCGCATAAAAACAACAGATGGCCCCGCGGGGCCTAACGCCAGGAGATGTGTATGAATGTCCGCTTTCGCCGTCGCTTCCTGACCGCCGCTGTTGCCGCGGTCGCGCTCGCAGCCGCGCCGTTCGCCCATGCGGAGACGGCCGGCAAGCCGAAAGTCGCGCTCGTGATGAAGTCGCTCGCCAACGAGTTCTTCCTGACGATGGAAAACGGCGCAAAGGAATACCAGAAGCACAACGCGGCCCAGTTCGATCTCGTCACCAACGGCATCAAGGATGAAACCGACACCGCGAGCCAGATCCGCATCGTCGAGCAGATGATCGTGTCGAAGGTCGACGCAATCGTGCTCGCGCCGGCCGATTCGAAAGCGCTGGTGCCGGTCGTGAAGAAGGCGGTCGACGCCGGCATCATCGTCGTCAACATCGACAACCGGCTCGATCCGGACGTGCTGAAGGCCAAGCACCTGAACGTGCCGTTCGTCGGCCCCGACAACCGCAAGGGCGCGCGCAAGATCGGCGACCTCCTCGCGAAGAAGCTGAAGGCGGGCGACCAGGTCGGGATCGTCGAGGGCGTGTCGACGACGACCAACGCGCAGCAGCGCACGGCCGGCTTCCAGGACGCGATGAAGGCGGGCGGGATGAAGGTCGTGTCGGTGCAGTCGGGCGAGTGGGAGATCGACAAGGGCAACGCGGTCGCGTCCGCGATGCTCAACGAGTACCCGAACCTGAAGGCGCTCCTGTGCGGCAACGACAACATGGCGATCGGCGCGGTGTCTGCCGTGCGCGCGGCCGGCAAGCAGGGCAAGGTCAACGTGGTCGGCTACGACAACATCAACGCGATCAAGCCGATGCTGAAGGACGGCCGCGTGCTCGCGACCGCCGACCAGTATGCCGCGAAGCAGGCGGTGTTCGGCATCGACACGGCGCTCAAGGCGATCGCCGAGCATCGCAAGCAGGCCGACATGTCCGGCGTGGTCGAGACGCCGGTGGATCTCGTGACGAAGTGACCCCCGCCCCCCGGATCATGGCCGCCGCCCTCAAGAATCCTGAGCGACGGCCGTTATCCGGTGTGAGCGCGATCACGGCCACTGCATGCCACTTGTGAGCGTCAATCCCGCGCGCCGTCCGCTGCGCGCGGCCGCAACCAGGATCGCGATGGAACCGACCTTCCAACCCTCCCGTTCTGCCATCCCCGTGCTGGCCGTCTCCGGCATTGGCAAGACCTATGTCGAGCCGGTGCTCGCGGACGTCTCGCTGACGCTTGCGTCCGGCGAGGCGCTGGCGCTCACGGGCGAGAACGGCGCCGGCAAGAGCACGCTGTCGAAGATCGTCGGCGGACTCGTCGCGCCGACGGCCGGCACGCTGCAGCTCGAAGGGCGCGCATATGCGCCCGCGAGCCGCAAGGAGGCCGAAGCACTTGGCGTGCGGATGGTGATGCAGGAGCTGAACCTGCTGCCGACGCTGTCGGTCGCCGAAAACCTGTTCCTGAACCGGCTGCCGCGCCGCTTCGGCATCATCGACCGCCAGCGGCTGCGCGACGACGCGCGCGCCGCGATGGCGCAGGTCGGGCTCGACGACGTCGATCCGGACACGCCCGTCGGCGCGCTCGGGATCGGCCACCAGCAGATGGTCGAGATCGCGCGCAACCTGATCGGCGACTGCCGCGTGCTGATCCTCGACGAGCCGACCGCGATGCTGACCGCGCGCGAGGTCGAGCTGCTGTTCGAGCAGATCGACCGGCTCAAGGCGCGCGGCGTCGCGATCGTCTACATCTCGCACCGGCTCGAGGAGCTCGCGCGGGTTGCCGAGCGGATCGCGGTGCTGCGCGACGGACGGCTCGTGCATCACGGCGACATGGCCGCGACGACGACCGATCGCCTCGTCACGCTGATGGTCGGGCGCGAGGTCGGCGAGCACATCGACCTCGGCGCGCGCAACTTCGGCGCGCCGCGGCTCGTCGTGTCGGGCATGACGCGCATGCCGGCCGTGCAGGACGTGTCGCTTGAAGTGCGCGCCGGCGAGATCTTCGGCATCTCGGGGCTGATCGGCGCGGGGCGCACGGAGCTGCTGCGGCTGATCTACGGCGCCGACACGCCGGACTCGGGCACGATCGCGGTCGGCCAGCCGCCCAAGCCGGCCGGGATCCGCTCGCCGGTCGACGCGGTGCGGCACGGCATCGCGCTGATCACCGAGGACCGCAAGGGCGAGGGCCTGCTGCTGTCGCAATCGGTCACGGCGAACGTGTCGCTCGGCCAGCTCGACCGGCTCGCGCGCGCGGGCGTCGTCGACGCGACGCGCGAGACCGCGCTCGCCGAGCGCCAGATCGACGCGCTGCGCATTCGCACGCACGGCGCGTCGCAGCCGGTCGGCGAACTGTCGGGCGGCAACCAGCAGAAGGTCGTGATCGGCCGCTGGCTCGCGCGCGACATGGGCGTGCTGCTGTTCGACGAGCCGACGCGCGGCATCGACGTCGGCGCCAAATTCGAGATCTACACGCTGATGGGCGCGCTCGCGCGAGAAGGGCGCGCGCTCGTCGTCGTGTCGAGCGACCTGCGCGAGCTGATGCTCATCTGCGACCGGATCGGCGTGATGTCGGCCGGCCGCATGACCGCCGTGTTCGAGCGCGGCAACTGGACCCAGGATGCGCTGCTGGCCGCGGCGTTCGCCGGCTTCGGCCGCGACGAGGCCGCGCGCCATCCGGTAGCCGGAGCGGCGCAGGGCGCCGCGTCCGGCGCTTCGACGACAGGACCATCGCAATGACCCAGCCCCCCATGACCCCGACCGACGCCAACCCGCAGCAGCCCGTCACGGGGCGCCGCGCGCGCATGCTGTCCGGCACGCGGCTCGGCATCTCGAACTACCTCGGGCTCGCCGGCGCGCTCGCCGCGATGATCGCGCTGTTCTCGACGCTGAGCTCGCATTTCCTGACCTACGACACGTTCAGCACGATCGCGAACCAGATTCCCGATCTCGTCGTGATGTCGGTCGGCATGACCTTCGTGCTGATCATCGCCGGGATCGACCTGTCGGTCGGCTCGGTGCTCGCGCTCGCCGCGTCGATGGTCAGCGTCGCCGCGCTCAAGTGGCAGTGGGGGCCGCTGCCCGCCGCGCTGATCGGCATCGCGGCCGCGACCGCGACGGGCACGCTGACGGGCGCGGTCACGGTCGGCTGGCGGATTCCGTCGTTCATCGTGTCGCTCGGCGTGCTCGAGGCCGCGCGCGGGCTCGCGTACCAGCTGACGAATTCGCGCACCGCTTACATCGGCGACGCGTTCGACTTCCTGTCGAACCCGCTCGCGCTCGGCATCTCGCCGGCGTTCCTGATTGCTGTCGCGGTGATGATCGTCGCGCAGTTCGTGCTGACGCGCACCGTGTTCGGCCGCTATCTCGTCGGCATCGGCACGAACGAGGAGGCGGTCCGACTTGCCGGGGTAAACCCTCGGCCGTATAAAATCCTCGTATTCGCGCTGATGGGCGCGCTTGCCGGGCTCGCGTCGCTGTTCCAGATCTCGCGGCTCGAAGCGGCGGACCCGAACGCGGGCAGCGGGCTCGAGCTGCAAGTGATCGCGGCCGTCGTGATCGGCGGCACGAGCCTGATGGGCGGACGCGGCTCGGTGATCAGCACGTTCTTCGGCGTATTGATCATCTCCGTGCTGGCCGCCGGGCTCGCGCAGATCGGCGCGAACGAGCCGACGAAGCGGATCATCACCGGGGCGGTGATCGTGGTGGCTGTCGTGCTCGACACTTACCGCAGCCGGCGCGCGCGCGCCCGGTAGGAACCGCGCACGGCAAGAACAACAGAGAACGGACCAGAGAGAAACGGGAAATGGCGACGATCAAGGATGTAGCGGCCATGGCGGGCGTATCGTTTACGACCGTGTCGCACGTGGTGAACAATTCGCGGCCGGTGTCCGCGGACGTGCGCGCGAAAGTCGAAGGGGCGATTCGCGAGCTGAATTACGTGCCGTCTGCGGTCGCGCGCTCGCTGAAGGCGCGCGCGACGGCGACCATCGGGCTCGTCGTGCCGAACAGCACGAATCCGTATTTTGCCGAGCTCGCGCGCGGCATCGAGGATCAGTGCGCAGCCAATGGCTACTGCGTATTCTTCTGCAATTCGGACGACGATCCGATCAAGCAGCGCAACTACCTGCGCGTGCTGCAGGAAAAGCGCATCGACGGGCTGATCGTCGCATCGGCCGGAGAGGATGCGGTGCTCGCGCAGTCGCTCGCCGACGCGCATGCGCCGCTCGTGGTCGTCGACCGCAACATCGAGGGGCTCGCCGCCGATCTCGTGCAGATCGACCACGAACGCGGCGCGTATCTGGCGACCCGCCACCTGCTGGAGCTGGGGCACGCGAAGATCGGCTGCATCACCGGGCCGACGGACACGGCCGTCAGCGCGATGCGTGTGCACGGCTTCATCCGCGCGATGGCCGAGCGCAGCATCGACATCGTGCCGGGCGCGATCGCGGAAAGCGACTTCTCGTGCCTCGGCGGCTATCACGCGGCGTCGCGGCTGTTCGAATCGGTGCGGCCGAGCGCGATCTTCGCCGGCAACGACCTGATGGGCGTCGGCGCGCTGCGCGCGGCGGCCGAGCGCGGGCTGCGCGTGCCGGACGACTGCTCGATCATCGGCTTCGACGACATCGAATTCTCCCGCTACACGTATCCGGCCTTGTCGACGGTCGGCCAGTCGGTGCGCGCGCTCGGTGAGATGGCCGCGCAAACGCTGATCGAGCGGATCGGCGGCGGGGCGAGCGCCGCGCCGAGCCGGCGGCGCGTCGTGTCGCCGCGCCTCGTGCTGCGCGAATCGACCGCCGTCTACCGCGAACCGGCGCCGGCCGGCAACCGCGCATGACGGCGCGCGTCACATCCGGCGCGCCGCAGGCGGGGCGCGTGACGGTCATCGGCAGCCTCAACATGGATCTCGTCGTGCGCGCGCCGCGGCTGCCGCTGCCCGGCGAAACGCTCGCCGGCCACGCGTTCGCGCAGGCCGCGGGCGGCAAGGGCGGCAACCAGGCGGTCGCCGCCGCGCGGCTCGGCGCGCAGGTCGCGATGATCGGCTGCGTCGGCGCGGATGCGCACGGCGCCGCGCTGCGCGCCGGTCTCGAAGCTGAGGGGATCGACTGCGCGGGGCTCGCGACGAGCACGACGGCGTCGACCGGGGTCGCGCTGATCGTCGTCGACGACGCGAGCCAGAACGCGATCGTGATCGTCGCCGGCGGCAACGGCGAGGTGACGCTGGAGACGATCGCGCGCCACGACGGGGCGATCGCCGCGGCCGACGTGCTGATCTGCCAGCTCGAGACGCCGGTGGACGCGGTATTCGCGGCGCTGTCCGCCGGGCGCAGGCTCGGCCGCACGGTCGTGCTCAACCCGGCGCCCGCGGTCGCGCCGCTGCCGGCCGGCTGGCTGCCGCTCGTCGATTACGTGATTCCGAACGAGGTCGAGGCGGCCGCGCTGACGGGCCTGCCGATCCGCGACCCGGCCGACGCCGAGGCCGCCGCGCGCGCGCTGCAGGCGGGCGGCGCGCGCAACGTGCTGGTCACGCTCGGCGCGCGCGGCGTGCTGGCGCTGACGGCGGACGGCGCGGCGCGCCACTACCCGGCGCCCGCAGTGCAGGCGGTCGACACGACCGCCGCCGGCGACACCTTCATCGGCGGCTTCGCCGCGCGGCTCGCGGCCGGCGCGGACGTCGACGCCGCGATCCGCTTCGCGCAACGCGCGGCGGCGATCTCCGTGACGCGCGCAGGCGCGCAGCCATCGATCCCGACACTCGCCGAACTTACCGATTGACTACCCGGATTCATGGTGTCGGGCTGTTTTCGGGTAATTATTTCCTGATTTGGAATTAATCAACAAATTGTTCTGAAAGTTACGGTAAACACCATCAAGTCGTGCGAATTGTTGTCGTAATTGCATGGAGAGAAGCAAGCGCTTCTGGGTGACGGGCACGGCCCGTCAATGACGACGCAAGACAGGAAGAAAGATGGTGTTCAAAGACCTGACGATCCGCGCGCGTATCGGTTTCACGATCGCGTTTCTGGCCGGGCTGCTGTGCCTGATCGGTGGGCTGGGGTTGTTCGGCATGGCGCGCGCGAACGACTCGAACCGCGACATTTTCACGAACCAGATGCCGAGCGCGGTCAACGTGGGGATCGCCGAGATTTACGCGGCGCGCGAGCGCCTCGCGCTCGATCGCGCCGCGTTCGGCGCCGGCACGCCCGAGGCGGCGGCGGCGACCGAGCGCAGCCGCGCGATGCGCGCGCAGTCCGACGCGTGGTGGCAGAAGTACCTCGCGCTGCCGCGCGGCCCCGAGGAGGACAAGCTCGCGCAAGACGTCGCCGCGAAGCGCCAGGCGCTGCAGCGCGAGTGCGACAGCTTCGCCGCCGTCATCGCGGCGAACGATCACGACCGGATCGCCGGCGGCGCCAAGCAGCTTCAGGTGCGCTACAACGAACTCTCGGTAGCGGGCGAGGCGCTGCGCAATTACCAGTTCACCGACGCGCAGGGCGCATTCGACCGGGCGGAGTCGACCTACGAGACGCTGCGGGTCGTGTCGCTCGTCGCGCTCATCGCCGGGCTCATCGCCGCGCTGGTGTCGTACGTGACGCTGAGCCGCGCGATCGGCCAGCCGCTCGCCGATGCACTCGCGCATTTCGACGCGATCTCCGCGGGCGACCTGCGCCGCCGCATCGTCGTGAAGCGCCGCGACGAAATGGGCCAGCTGCTGGAGGGCCTCGGGAAGATGCAGCACGGGCTCGTCGAGACCGTCAGCACGGTGCGGGGCGGCAGCGAATCGATCGCGACGGCGGCCAAGCAGATCGCGGCCGGCAACATCGACCTGTCGTCGCGCACCGAGGAACAGGCATCGGCGCTGCAGGAAACCGCGTCGAGCATGGAGCAGCTGACCGGCACCGTGAAGCAGAACGCGGACAATGCGCGCCAGGCGAGCGCGCTTGCCGCGAATGCGTCGGAAATCGCGAACAAGGGCAACGTCGTCGTCGGACAGGTCGTCGGCACGATGGGCGAGATCAACCAGAGTTCTGCAAAGATCGCGGACATCATCGCGATCATCGAAGGGATCGCGTTCCAGACCAACATTCTCGCGCTGAATGCCGCCGTCGAGGCCGCACGGGCCGGCGAGGAAGGCCGCGGCTTCGCGGTGGTCGCGGGCGAGGTGCGCAGCCTCGCGCAGCGCTCGTCGGGGGCCGCCAAGGAGATCAAGACGCTGATCGACGCATCGGTCGATCGTATCCGCTCCGGCTCGATGCTCGTCGACGAAGCCGGGCGCACGATGACGGAAGTGATCGGCGCGGTGCAGCGCGTGACCGACATCATGGGCGAGATCGCGGCCGCGTCGGAGGAGCAGAGCGGCGGCATCGACCAGGTCGCGCGCGCGGTCGCGCAGATGGACGAAGTGACGCAGCAGAACGCGGCGCTCGTCGAGGAAGCGGCGGCCGCCGCGCAGTCGCTCGACGAACAGGCCGCGCGGCTGCGCGAGACGGTCTCGGTATTCCAGCTCGACAATGGCGCAGCACAGCGTCGCGCAACCGAGCCGGCCGCCGCGCGTCGCGTGACGCCTGCGCCCGCAGTGCGCGACAGCCACGACGCGCCCGCGCCGCGCGCGGCCGCCGGTTCGCCGGTTCGCCGGGCCGCTCCCGCGCCGTCGCCTGCCGCAGCGGCGCCGGTCGCTGCCGGCAACGACGACTGGGAGACCTTCTGATATCCGGGAATGCTGCATGCATCGCGCATCTATCCCCATTTGCGTGACCCCCGAACGCCCGCCTCGCGCGGGCGTTTTTGCATCCGCGTCCGGCGCGGCATGCTCGTGCGCAACCGTCATACGGGTATCTCCGTAAGGGTCGTGCGAAAAAATAATTTGTAACTGCGCGTCGAGCGTGTCGTCCGGAACGCATGCTCGAACGTATAGGGATGAAGGGGAGGCGGTATGGATTTCGCGATGCCCGGCACGTCCAACGCACAAGACGTTCCGGTGCTCGACGAGACGCGACGGATGCTGTTTCGTCAGCTCGGGAGATCGATTGTAGAGCGGCGAAAAAAGTTCGTCCAAGCCGTGTGACGTCGATGACGAAGTTCCTGCAAGGAGTTCGTGAAAAAAAATAGGATTGGGGTTAGGATGAATTCGAACGCGCTTGCTTCTGCGCAGTCACACGAAGGCAAGCACGTCTTCAGACTAAGGCGAGGGAGGTAGCATGGATATTTACAGCAGCTTCGCGAACCGCTTCGAAAAAACGCGAGAGGAAGAGTTCTCGCTGGAAGAGTATCTCGCGCTCTGCAAAAACGATCCATCCGCGTATGCTACGGCCGGCGAACGCATGCTGGCTGCAATCGGGGAACCTGAGCACATCGATACCCGCAACGAACCGCGCCTGTCGCGGATCTTTGCGAACAAGGTCATCAAGGTCTATCCCGCGTTCCGCGAGTTCTACGGAATGGAGGAAGTGATCGAGCAGGTGGTCGCGTATTTCCGCCACGCTGCGCAAGGGCTCGAAGAGAAGAAGCAGATCCTCTATCTGCTCGGCCCGGTGGGCGGCGGCAAGTCGTCGATCGCCGAGCGTCTCAAGCAGCTGATGGAGCGCGTGCCGTTCTATTCGCTGAAGGGTTCGCCCGTCAACGAATCGCCGCTCGGGCTGTTCGACTACGACGAGGACGGGCCGATTCTCGAGGAACAGTACGGCATTCCACGCCGCTACCTGAAGAGCATCCTGAGCCCATGGGCGGTCAAGCGCCTGCACGAATACAACGGCGACATCCGCCAGTTCCGCGTCGTGCGCCGCTATCCGTCGATCCTGCGGCAGATCGCGATCTCGAAGACCGAGCCGGGTGACGAGAACAACCAGGACATCTCGTCGCTCGTCGGCAAGGTCGACATCCGCAAGCTCGAGCAGTACGCGCAGGACGACGCAGACGCGTACAGCTACTCCGGCGGCCTGTGCCTCGCGAACCAGGGCCTGCTCGAATTCGTCGAAATGTTCAAGGCGCCGATCAAGGTGCTGCACCCGCTGCTGACCGCGACGCAGGAAGGCAACTTCAAGGGCACCGAGGGCTTCGGCGCGATCCCGTTCGATGGGGTCATCCTCGCGCACTCGAACGAGTCGGAGTGGAAGGCGTTCAAGAACAACCGCAACAACGAGGCGCTGCTCGACCGGATCTTCGTCGTGAAGGTGCCGTACTGCCTGCGCGTGTCGGAAGAGATCAAGATCTACGAGAAGCTGATCCGCAACTCGTCGCTCGCCGAGGCCGTGTGCGCGCCGGGCACGCTGAAGATGATGTCGCAGTTCTCGGTGCTGTCGCGCCTGCACGAGCCGGAAAACTCGAGCCTGTTCTCAAAGATGCAGGTGTACGACGGCGAGAACCTGAAGGACACCGACCCGAAGGCGAAGTCGTACCAGGAGTACCGCGACTACGCGGGCGTCGACGAGGGCATGACCGGCGTGTCGACGCGCTTCTCGTTCAAGATCCTGTCGCGCGTGTTCAACTTCGATTCGAGCGAAGTGGCGGCGAACCCGGTGCACCTGATGTACGTGCTCGAGCAGCAGATCGAGCGCGAGCAGTTCCCGCCGGAAACCGAGCAGAAGTACCTGTCGTTCGTGAAGGACGTGCTCGCGTCGCGCTACGCGGAATTCATCGGCAAGGAGATCCAGACGGCCTACCTCGAATCGTATTCGGAGTACGGGCAGAACATCTTCGATCGCTACGTCACGTATGCGGACTTCTGGATCCAGGATCAGGAATTCCGCGATCACGACACCGGCGAGAGCTTCGACCGCGCCGCGCTGAACGCGGAGCTGGAGAAGATCGAGAAGCCGGCGGGCATCAGCAATCCGAAGGATTTCCGCAACGAGATCGTGAACTTCGTGTTGCGCGCGCGGGCCGCGAACGCCGGCAAGAACCCGGTGTGGACGAGCTACGAGAAGTTGCGCGTCGTGATCGAGAAGAAGATGTTCTCGAATACGGAAGAGCTGTTGCCGGTCATTTCGTTCAACGCGAAGGGATCGGCGGAGGAACAGCGCAAGCATGAGGACTTTGTGAACCGGATGGTCGCGAAGGGCTATACGCCGAAGCAGGTGCGGCTGCTTTGCGACTGGTACCTGCGTGTGCGCAAGTCGTCATGACTTGCGGTGCGCAGCGCCCGTGCGGCCTGGCCGCACGGGCACCTTCAGAGACGCCGCCCGCATGACGGGAGACGGCATGTGCGGCGAGCGTCCCGGCATATCGACATTCGAGCGGGAGACCGGGCGTGCTTCATCAAATCATCGACCGCAGGCTAGCCGGCAAGAACAAGAGCATTGCCAACCGCGAACGCTTTCTGCGTCGCGTCAAGAACTACATTCGTCGCGCCGTGTCGGACGCGGTGCGCGATCGTAGCATCAAGGACATCCAGAGCACGCAGAGCATCACGATTCCGCGCAAGGACATCGCGGAACCGACGTTCCGCCACGGCCCGGGCGGGCGCCGCGAGTACGTGCATCCGGGCAACGAGGACTACGTGCGCGGCGACAAGATCCCGCGTCCGCAAGGCGGCGCGGGCGGCGGCGGCAGCCAGGCCAGCAACGAGGGCGAGGGGCAGGACGACTTCGTGTTCGAGCTGTCGCGCGACGAGTTCATGCAGTACTTCTTCGACGATCTCGAACTGCCGCGCCTCGTGAAGACGCACCTGCTGACGGTGCCGAGCTGGAAGAACGTGCGCGCGGGCTGGGCGGCGGAAGGCACGCCGAACAACATCGACATCGTGCGTTCGCTCAGAAGCGCGCTCGGCCGCCGCATCGCGCTCGGTTCGCCGCTCGTCAACGAGCTGCACGAGCTCGAGGCGCAGCTCGAAGCGCTGAAGAACGATTCCGAGGATCGCCGCACGGAGATCGCGACGCTGGAAGACCAGATCCACCATCTGAAGGGCCGCATCTGGCGCATCCCGTTCATCGACCCGTTCGACCTGCGCTACATCAATCGCGTGAAGCAGCCACAGCCGTCGAGCCAGGCCGTGATGTTCTGCCTGATGGACGTGTCCGGCTCGATGGACGAACAGCGCAAGGATCTCGCGAAGCGTTTCTTCATCCTGCTGTACCTGTTCCTCAAGCGCAACTACGAGCGCATCGAGGTGGTGTTCATCCGCCACCACACGCGCGCGGAGGAAGTCGACGAGGATACGTTCTTCCATTCGACCGAAAGCGGCGGCACGGTCGTGTCGAGCGCGCTCGAACTGATGCGCAAGGTGATGAACGAGCGCTACTCGCCGACCGAATGGAACATCTACGGCGCGCAGGCGTCCGACGGCGACAACTGGACCGACGATTCACCGAAGTGTCGCAAAATCCTGGAAGAGGATATCCTCACGAAGACGCGTTACTTCGCGTACATCCAGGTCGCGCCCGAAGAGCAGAATCTGTGGCTGGAGTATGCGCAGCTGATGCAGTCGCAACCGCATCTCGCGATGAAAAAAGTGGAATCGGCTGCCGATATTTACCCGGTGTTTCGCGAATTGTTCGAAAAACAGGTGGAAATGTCATGACGAGCCGCCACCTGCACAGCGAATCGCGCGGCTACCAGCCGCGCCGATCCGGCGACGACACCGCAGGCCATGCCGCGACGCAGCAACGCGGCCACGCCGAACCGTCGACGCCGCCCGCCGACATGCCCGGTGCCGGGCAGAAGGAAGCGCGTATGAACGTTGCCGAACGCAAGCCGCTGCCGTGCCCGTCCGACTGGACCTTCGAACTGCTCGAGGAATACGACACGCACATCGCGCAGGTCGCCGAGCAGTATGAGCTCGACATCTACCCGATCCAGCTCGAGCTGATCAGCGCCGAGCAGATGATGGACGCGTACGCGTCGGTCGGGATGCCGGTCAACTACCGGCACTGGTCGTTCGGCAAGCACTTCCTGTCCACCGAGAAGAGCTACCGCCGCGGGCAGATGGGCCTCGCGTACGAGATCGTCATCAACTCGAATCCGTGCATCGCGTACCTGATGGAAGAGAACACGATGACGATGCAGGCGCTCGTCATCGCGCACGCGGCGTACGGTCACAACTCGTTCTTCAAGGGCAACTACCTGTTCCGGTTGTGGACCGATGCGCACGCGATCATCGACTACCTCGTCTACGCGAAGAACTACGTCGCGGAATGCGAGGAGCGCTACGGCCTCGACCGCGTCGAGGAACTGCTCGATTCGTGCCACGCGCTGATGAACTACGGCGTCGACCGCTACAAGCGGCCGCAGAAGCCGTCGCTGTCGAAGGAGGCGGCGCTGCGCCGCGAGCGCGAGGCGTACCTGCAGTCGCAGATCAACGAACTGTGGCGCACGCTGCCGGGCAAGAAGCCCGAGCTGGCCGAGGAGCTGGAAGAGCGCTACCCGCCGGAGCCGCAGGAGAACCTGCTGTATTTCGCCGAGAAGAACGCGCCGCTGCTCGAGCCGTGGGAGCGGGAAGTGATCCGCATCGTGCGCAAGATCGGCCAGTACTTCTATCCGCAGCGGCAGACGCAGGTGATGAACGAAGGCTGGGCGACGTTCTGGCATTACACGCTGCTCAACACGCTGTACAACCAGGGCAAGCTGGAAGACGGCTTCATGATGGAGTTCCTGCATTCGCACAGCAACGTGATCTACCAGCCGCCCGTCACGAAGCCGTACTACAGCGGGATCAACCCGTATGCGCTCGGCTTCTCGATGATGAGCGACATCCGGCGGATCTGCGAAGCGCCGACGGACGAGGACTACAAGTGGTTCCCCGAGCTCGCGGGTAGCCCGTGGCTGCCGGCCATGCACTACGCGATGCGCAACTTCAAGGACGAGAGCTTCATCGCGCAGTACCTGTCGCCGCACCTGATCCGCGAGATGCGCCTGTTCTCGGTGCTCGATGACGACATGCGCGACTCGCTCGAGGTGTCGGCGATCCACGACGACTCCGGCTACCAGTACGTGCGGCAGTCGCTGTCGCGGCAATACGACATCCACCATCGCGAGCCGAACATCCAGGTGTGGTCGGTCAACACGCGCGGCGACCGCAGCCTCACGCTGCGCCACTTCATGACCGACAACCGGCACCTGTCGAACGACAGCGACGAGGTGCTCAAGCACATGGCGCGGCTGTGGCAGTTCGACGTGTACCTGGAAAGCGTCGACGAGGCGGGCACCGTGCGCAAGCGTTACGAGTGCCGCTACACGCCCCCCGAAGTGCGCCTGTGAGCGCGCCCGCGCGGCCCGCTGCCTTGCATCCGACGCCAGCCTGCGGGCTGGCGTTTTCATCTGATGACAGGACGGCCGGAGAAAAATTTTCTACATCCGGACGAACCCGGACAGTCCCTTACATTACATTTCGTTAAAATTCAGTAGCGCATCGCGCCGGAACCGGTGCCATGCGTGTCCACACGCGGCGGTCCTGCGGCCGCCACGCCCAAAAGCACTACAAAGGAACAGACCAATCCATGGACGTCCAGACCGACCAAGCCGTGCCGTCCGCGCACGACACCCGGCGGCGTGTGTTCGCCATTGTCGGCGCCTCGTCGGGCAACCTCGTCGAGTGGTTCGACTTCTACATCTACTCGTTCTGCGCGCTGTACTTCGCGCCGGCGTTCTTCCCGAGCGGCAACACGACGACGCAGCTGCTGAACACCGCGGGCGTGTTCGCGGCCGGCTTCCTGATGCGTCCGATCGGCGGCTGGCTGTTCGGCCGCATCGCCGACCGGCACGGCCGCCGCGCCGCGATGATGATCTCGGTGCTGATGATGTGCGGCGGCTCGCTCGTGATCGCGGTGCTGCCGACCTACGCGCAGATCGGCGCATTCGCGCCGCTGCTGCTGCTGGTCGCGCGCCTGTTCCAGGGGCTGTCGGTGGGCGGCGAGTACGGCACGAGCGCGACCTACATGAGTGAAGTCGCGCTAAAGGGCCGGCGCGGCTTCTTCGCGTCGTTCCAGTACGTGACGCTGATCGGCGGCCAGCTGTGCGCGCTGCTCGTGCTCGTGGTCCTGCAGCAGACGCTGTCGACCGCCGAGCTGAAGGTATGGGGCTGGCGCATCCCGTTCGTGGTCGGCGCGGCCGCCGCGCTGATCTCGCTGTACCTGCGCAAGTCGCTCGACGAGACGTCGACGAGCGAGTCGCGCAAGAAGAAGGACGCCGGCACGATCCGCGGCGTGTGGCAGCACAAGGGCGCGTTCCTGACGGTGGTCGGCTTCACCGCGGGCGGCTCGCTGATCTTCTACACGTTCACGACGTACATGCAGAAGTACCTCGTCAACACGGCCGGCATGCACGCGAAGACCGCCAGCAACGTGATGACGGTCGCGCTGCTCGTCTACATGCTGCTGCAGCCGGTGTTCGGCGCGCTGTCGGACCGGATCGGCCGCCGCATGTCGATGATCCTGTTCGGCGCGTGCTCGGTGATCGGCACGGTGCCGCTGATGCACGCGCTGAAGGACGTGCAGAGCCCGGTCGCGGCGTTCGTGCTGATCACGGTTGCGCTTGCGATCGTCAGCTTCTACACGTCGATCAGCGGCCTCATCAAGGCCGAGATGTTCCCGCCGGAAGTGCGCGCGATGGGCGTCGGCCTGTCGTACGCGGTCGCGAACGCGCTGTTCGGCGGCACGGCCGAATACGTCGCGCTGTGGTTCAAGTCGATCGGCAGCGAGGAGACGTTCTACTGGTACGTGACGGTGCTGTGCGCGATCTCGCTGATCGTGTCGTACCGGATGCGCGATCCGAGCAAGGAAGGGTACCTGCGTCACGAGCCGTGATCCGGCGCGTCGCGCTTCAATGAAACAGGAACGGCGTTCCGCGCACTGCGGGACGCCGTTTTTCGTTCGGGGGGGGGCGGCGCAATTGCGCGAAGCGGCGCAAGCTCATCGCGCGGCGCGCGATAACGATATCGAAATAGCTTCGTTGCCGGTGGCGGGCGATCCCCTTAATCTGAACCCGTAGTTCGTGTGACACCTCCTTGACTGGGATTCGCGCCCGCTGCGTGCAGCGGGCGCTTTTTTTTTTGCGCCCGCGGGCGACGGACGAACGGCAAGGGAGGGCATTGCCCTATCCAGACGGTGCGTCATGCGCCTTTGCAGCCGCGCGTCGCCGATCCGCCCACGACTGTCTGCGCGACGTGCGCGAACGATGCCTGTCGCCGCGCCGCGCGTGCGGCAACCGGCGAGCCGACATTTCCCCGAGACCCGATCTCGTACTCGCGTCGCGCATCCGCCGACGCCTGGTGGCTGTAATCGCTCGGATTCCCGATCGAAATCCCACGCAAGACGTTCGTCTCGGCCATTCGATACAGGTGTTCGGGATGAGCGGGAAAATTTGCGGTGATGGGCGACGTGAAATTTCGTGATCTGCCAACGCGTGCAAAATCGCAAAGACCATGAGCAAAGGCGCATTGCATTTTGATTCGCTCACGTCATTTCCTGTCGACGTCTGAACTATCGATGCGCGAATTTGGGACTTTTCCTAATTTATGGCGCTGGATTTGGTTTTGGTTTTGAAGCGATAACCGAATGCGTTGGCTAATGGGTGCATTGACTTGCTCGGCGGATTATGCTCAATCGCTCCGTCTGGCCGGACGCCGGCCACGTGTGCCAGAGGCCTGGTTCGAAGTCGTATTGCCGGTAAAGCCATTCCAATGGCAGGCGCACGAATAAACGGCAAATCCGATCTTCCGCGAATTTCGCTGCGGTTATCAATTTCTTACTTGTACGATGTTAATTTAAGGTGCTGATAAATAGAATTGCGGGGTCGTCAATATTCGAGGGGGAGCAGACAATGCCGCTCCTCGAAAGAGGACGACGCGGCCGCGATCTTGCGTCATGCAGTTGAATGAAACGGCGTTGCGCGTGTCGGCCGAGTATGCCAAAAGCCAATCAATTTCATAGGAAGGTGGAAATGAAGATGAATCTTCTTCGGTGCTGGGTTGCGGCTGGTATTGCAGGCGCAGTGCTGGCTCCGGCGGTTGCCCACGCATTTGACGGGACGATCAAGTTCGAGGGCAGCATCTCGGACGTCACGTGCAATATCAACGGCCAGGCGCCGGGCGTGGACAACATCAGCGAAGTGTCGCTCGGCGACCATATCAATCCGAGCACGTTCGCGACGGCCGGCTCGACGTCGACTGCGGTGCCGTTCACGCTGAATATCGGCGGCAACACGGGCTGCACCGATGATACGAAGGTCGTGATCGATTTCGACCCGGCGTCGGCCAACGTCAATCCGGTGACCGGCAACCTGAAACTCGTCGGGACGAAGCCGGCGGAGGGCGTGGAGATTCAGGTCAGCGATGCCGGCAACGGCAAAGCCGGCAAGATCTGGCTCGGCAAGTCGCAAAACTCGGCGGATGCGCAGGTCGCGACCGTGAAGAACAATACGGCGACCCTGACCTATTCGGCTGCCTATGTGTCGACGGTCGATAAGGCGGCGATCAAGACCGGGTCGGGCAATTCGTTCATCCGCTATACGCTGGCCTATCACTGATCGCTCTAGTACGTGTTCCATGCCATGATCTTGTCGTTTCGTACTATTAATTATGTTGTGGCGTCTTGCGTCGTGGCATGGGCTGCCTGCGCCGCGCCGGCGCAGGCAGCGCTTGTATTGAACGGTACGCGTGTCGTCTTCCCGGAGCGCGAGCGCGACGTGACCGTGCGCGTCGAAAACACATCGGACCAGCCGGTTCTCGCGCAAAGCTGGATCGACGATGGCCGCATCGACGTGCCGCCTGAGCAATTGCAGGTGCCATTCGTCGTTGCCCCGGCTCTCAAACGCGTCGAGCCAGGCCGCAGCGCCGTGCTGCGCATCACGCACACGCCGGCGTCGCTGCCCGGCGATCGCGAATCGGTTTTCTGGTTGAACGTCCTCGAGGTGCCCGCCAGTCAAAAGGATGACGACAATCAACTGCGTTTCGGGTTCCGGACGCGCATCAAACTGTTCTTTCGACCGGCCGCGCTCGCCGACGGCGTGGATGCCGCGCCCGATCAACTGGTCTGGAGGACGGTTGCGCCGACGCCGGGCACGGGCAAACGCGAGGTCACGCTCGAGGTCGCCAATCCGACGCCGTACTACGTGTCGTTCGGAAAGGTGGAGAGCGATCCTGGCGGCACGTTCGTATCGGCAGGCGGCGGGATGGTCGCGCCGTTCGGCAGCGCGCGGTTCGCGCTGCCGGGCAGCGCCGCATCGGCTCGCAAGCCGGCAACCGTGCGCTACATGGTCATCGACGACTACGGTGGCCGCACCACGATAACGAAAAAACTGGCGGACTAACCGGACCGTCGCGCAGCGCAGCACCGAGGCACGATTCAGCATGCCGTTTCGCTACGTCAGGATGGCGTCAAATCGATTCGGCATGCGAAACAACCTGATTTCTCATGCAGAGCTTACCGGCAATTCCTTCCTTGGGCGCACGAGTACCGGCGCTGCGCAGCCGACCGCGATCGCGTCTGCGGGCGGTCGCATCGGTGCTCACGCCGGTCGCGGTCACGGTCGCGAGCGCCGGCATGCTCGTGGAGCGCGCGGTTGCGGCAACCGATGCGCTCGCGCGCGACAGCGTCGGCCACGACGCACAGGTTCCGGCGGGGCCCGAATCGACGGCCGGCGAGGCGATCCGCTTCGACGGATCGATGCTGATGCATGGTTCCGGCACCACGCCCATCGACACGACGCCCTACGAGCGTCCGAACGTCCTGACGGAAGGGCGGCGCCGTGTGGACTTCGTCGTCAACGGGCAGTGGCGCGGCGTAGAGGATATCTCGTTTCAGCGGGCCGGCGACGGCCGCGTGCGGCCGTGCTACGACCGCGCGATGCTGCAACGGTCGGGCGTCGACCTGGCGCGCAGCGCGCGGGGCCAGGATCGCGATGCGCAGCCCGAGCCGATGCCCGACGGGCTGCTTTGCGAACCGATCGCCCGCTATGTCCCCGGCGCCGAGTTCTCGTTCGACCAGGACGAACAGAAGCTGTATCTGGTCGTCCCGCAGTTCTACATGCGGCTCGCGAACCGAAGCAACTACGTCGATCCATCGACCTGGACGAACGGCGTGCCGGCCGTGCTCCTGAACTACAACGCGAACGCGTTCACGACGCGCGCCAGCGGCTACGAGTTTGCGCAGCTCTATACGGGGCTCGCCATGGGCGCAAACGCCGGGCCGCTCCGGATCCGACATACGGGCAATTTCACCTGGTCGCAACGCGGCGTCGTGCGCTACCAGCGCGGCAACGTCTACGCGCAGACCGATTTTCCCGCGTGGAGGGCCCAGCTGCTGGTCGGGGAAAGCTCGACGAGCGGCGATCTGTTCGACGCCGTGTCGTTTCGCGGGGTCCAGATCTCGAGCGACGACCGGATGCTGCCCGACTCGCTGCGCTACTACGCGCCCGTCGTGCGCGGCGTCGCACAGTCCAATGCGCGAGTCACGATCCACCAGCGCGGCTACCTTGTGCACGAAACGACGGTTGCGCCGGGTCCGTTCGAGATCGACGACCTGCAGGCGATGAGCTATGGCGGCGACCTGAACGTGACGGTGACCGAGGCGAACGGTGATGCGCACAGCTTCATCGTGCCATTCGCGACGACGGTCCAGCTGCTGCGGCCGGGCGTCACGCGGTTCAGCGCGATGGCGGGCCGCGCGATCGATTTCGGCTCCAACGTCGGCACGCAATACGTCGGCCAGCTCACGGTGCAGCGCGGGCTCAACAACCTGCTTACGGCATATGGCGGCGGCGCGTTCACGGGGCGCTACCAGTCGGTGCTGATGGGCGTCGCGTTCAACACCCCGATCGGCGGCATCGCGGCCGACATAACGGTCGCGCGCGCGCAGCCCGCCGGCAGCGAGCGGATGAATGGGTCGAGCATACGCGTGTCGTACAGCAAGAATTTGCCGAACAGCGGCACGAACTTCTCGCTGCTCGCGTACCGCTATTCGACAAAGGGCTATCTCGGGCTCAGCGATGCGCTGCAACTGGCCGGCAGGGCGGCGCAAGGGCTATCGGTGGAAACCTTCCCACGGTTGCGCAATCGCGTCGACCTCAATATCAGCCAGCAGATCGGGCGAGCCGGGAACGTCTATCTGAACGGCTCCTCGCTCAGCTATTGGGCGGGACGCGGCCAGACGCTCAGCTTCACGCTCGGCTACAGCAAGCAGTGGCGCGACCTGACGTTGAGTGCATCGGTGCAGCGGGTGCGCAACATGTCCGCCGGCATGCCGGGCTTCGGGCGCGCGGCGGGCAACACGCTCGCGAGCGTGAGCGTATCGATTCCGCTCGATCGGAACGCGCGTCGCGCGCCGACGTTCAGCACGCTGGTGACGAACGACAGCAGTGCGGGCACGAGCGCGACCGCGGGCGTGTCCGGGCGCTTCGGCGCACAGGGCGACGGGTCGTACTCGCTGTCGGCGAGCTACGACGGCAGCAACCGGGCATCGTCGGGCAGTGTCGGCGCGGGCTATCGGCTGCCGGCGGTGGCGCTCGCAGGCAACCTCGGCTTGGGCCGCGACTACCAGCAGGCGTCGCTCAGCGCGTCGGGCGGGATGGTGGTGCATCCGGGCGGCGTGACGCCCGGGCCGACGCTTGGCGAGACCGTCGGCGTCGTGCGCGCGCCGGACGCGTACGGCGCGTCGGTCGGCAATACCGATGCACGGGTCAACCGCTTCGGTTACGCGATCGTCCCGAGCCTGGTTCCTTACCAACTCAATCGAGTCGACATCGATCCGAAGGACATTCCGGACGACGTCGAGATGACGACGGTTTCGCGCAGCGTCGCGCCGCGCGCGGGCGCGGTCGTGATGCTGTCGTACGACACGCTGAAGGCGCGGGCGTTGCTGATCGACGCAACGACCGAAGGCGGTCGTCCGTTGCCGTTCGCCGCGCGTGCGCTCGACGCGCAGACGGGCGCGCAGCTCGGGGCGGTCGGGCAGGGCAGCCGCCTGTTCGTGCGCAGCGGCGCGCATGACGGGCGAATCCGTGTCGAGTGGGGCGCGCGACCGGATCAGCAGTGCGCAATCGACTACGCGGTGCCGGCGGAGCAGCGTGCGGGTACCGGCTACGTGACGCTTGCCCATGTGTGCCGCCCACTCGCGTCGATGCCGTCGTCGGCATCGGCGCTTCCCGTCGGGGGGCAGCAACCCGATGCAAAACGCCGTTGACGATCCCGGACCGCTCGCCGGTCTGCGGCCGCCCGCACCGCGCAGCCGGCGCTTCGTGGTTCGCTCGGCCTGCATGACGCCGCTCGCGACCGTCGCAATCGCGCTGTCCATCGTCTCCGCCCCCGCTCGGGCGGCGCTGTCGGTCGTCGGCACCCGTTTCGTCTATCCGGGTGACGCGCGTGCGCAGACGATCGCCGTCCGCAATCTCGGCAGCGTGCCGATCCTGGTCCAGGTCTGGCTCGACGACGGCAACGCGAACGCCGATCCGAGCAGCCTGCGCGTGCCTTTCGTGGTCGCGCCGCCGCTTGCGCGGCTCGATCCGCAGCAGGCGCTGTCGGTCCGCGTGCGCGCGGTGGGCGACGAACTGGCGCCGGATCGGGAATCCCGCTTCTGGATCAATCTGCTCGAAATCCCGCCGGCCGGGCAGGAGGACAACACGCTGCGTATCGCATACAGGCTGCGCATGAAGCTGTTGTACCGGCCGCACGGCATCACCGGCGAGCCACGCGATGCGCCGGGTCGCCTCCGGTGGATGTATTCGGGCACGCGGCCGCATCCGGTTCTCGTGCCGGTCAACCCGACGCCGTACTACGTCACGTTGACGCGGGTCGTCGTGCAAGGGCGGACCGTCGCGCTGGCCGGCGGCGCGGTGGACGTCGAGCCGTTCGGTCGCACGGAGATCCCGTTCGATGCACCGCACGACGCGCCCGCGGGCGAAGTTGTCTTCGACGCGGTCGACGACGGCGGCCGGTCCCGCGAGCACCGGGCCCGGATCGAACCGCCTTGATCGCCGGCGCGCGGCGTCGCGGCGTGGCCGCGGAAGCGCCGGCCGCGCCCGACAACGTATGCAGTACCCGTCCTGCCGGGGGAAATCGGCAGGGTTTCAATCATTACAGGGAAAAGCAACAGTGAACAAAACCTACGCTCTGGTATGGAACAGCGGGCAGGGGATCTGGCAGGTTGCGGGCGAACGGACCCGCCGTCGCGGCAAGGCGTCGACGCGCACGCGGAAGGTCGTTGTCATGGCGTGGCTTGCCGGAGGTGCACTGACCTCGGCACATGCACTGCCGGTCGGCGAGAATGTCGTGTCCGGCAGTGCCGACATTCTTCGCTACGACAACGGTCGGCAGATGTCGATCAACCAGCATAGCGACAAGCTGCTGACCGAATGGGCGTCGTTCAACGTCGACGCCGGGCAGCGCGTGACGTTCAACCAGCCGTCCGCGTCGTCGATCGCGCTGAACCGGGTCACGGGGCAGCAAGGCAGTGCGATTCACGGCAGCATCGACGCGAACGGCCGCGTGTTTCTCGTCAATCCGAACGGAGTCCTGTTTGGCAGCAAGGCGCAGGTCAACGTCGGCGGGCTCGTCGCGACGACGCTGGACATCAAGAACGCCGATTTCCTGGCCGGCCGCTTCCATTTCGGCGGTACGTCGACGGCGGATGTGATCAACGGCGGCAATCTCGTCGCGGGCGAAGGCGGCGCGATTGCGCTGCTCGGCGCGCAGGTGACGAACCGCGGCCTCGTCCAGGCGCAAATGGGTACCGTCGCGCTTGCCGCGGGCAGCGATGTCACGCTGAACTTCGACGGCAGCAAGCTGCTCAACGTGCAGGTCGACGGCGGCGCCGTCAACGCGCTGGCCAGCAACGAGCGATTGCTGAAGGCCGACGGCGGGCAGGTGCTGATGAGCGCACGCACGGCCTCTACATTGCTGCAGACGGTGGTCAACAACCAGGGTGCCATCGAGGCGCGGACGCTCAGGAATTCCGCCGGACGGATCACGCTGGACGGCTACGACGCGGGCACGGTCAATGTCGCGGGCGCCCTGAACGCCAGCGCGACGACGCCGGGCAATGCCGGCACGATCGTCACGCGCGGCGCGGACGTCAACGTCGCGCTCGGCGCGATGGTCGATACCCGCGCCACCAACGGGCGCGGCGGCGTGTGGCGCATCGCGTCGTCCGACCTGACGGTTGCGCCGGGCGCGAACCGGCAGGCGACGATCGTCGCCGATACGCTCGCGCGCAACCTGGCGACGACGGATATCGAGCTCGTCGCCGAGCGCGGCAATCTGTCGGTCGACGGCGCGGTGACCTGGGCGACCGGCAATCGGCTGGCACTGACGAGCCGGCAAGGCGACGTCGCGGTGAATGCGGCATTGCGCGCGACGGGCGAGGATGCCGGCGTGGCCGTCAACGCGGCGAACGGCGCGCGGATCGCCGCACCGATCGCGCTGACCGGCGTAAACGCCCGGTTCAAGCTCGATTATGGCGGCGCGTATTCGCTTGGCAACGGCGCGTCCGTCACGCTGTCGGGCGCCAGGGCCGGATTCGAATCGAACGGCTTCCTGTACACCGTGATTCAGAATATCGCGCAATTGCAGGCGATCGACGCGAACCTGGGCGGCCTGTATGTGCTCGGCAACGACATCGGCAACCCCTCCTCCTACTACTACACCGCGTTCAGGACGATCGGCACCGATACGCCGTTCTCCGGCGTGTTCGACGGCCTGGGTCATTCGATCAACAGGCTGTCGATCACGAGCGGCAGCCCCTACGCGGGGCTCTTCGGTCTCAATACGGGCCGCATCGCCAACCTCGCGCTGAAAGCGTCGACCATCAGCGCCGTCGCAGGGCCCGGCCCGGTCGCGATCGGCGCGCTGGCGGGTGAGAACCGCGGCGAAATCTCGAACGTCGTCGTGTCGAACAACACGCAGGTGCGTGCGGGCGTCAATCGCAGCAACGCGCTCGGCGGCCTGGTCGGCGTGAACCGCGGCACCGTGGCGCAGTCGTCGTTTACCGGAAACGTCGAGGGCAACACCATGACGTACGCCGTCGGCGGTCTCGTCGGCGAGAACGTCGGAAACGAGCAGACCGTCACGATATCCGACAGCACGGCAAACGCCACCGTTTCGGGCGGCGCATCGAACACGGCATCGCTTGGCGGCTTCGTCGGCGTGAACAGCGGCGGCACGATCCGCAACGCGACCAGCCTTGGCGTAACGAACGCCAGCGGCCTGTGGGGCGTGAACGTCGGCGGCCTGATCGGGGCGAATCTGTCCGGCACGATCGTGAACGGGACGGCTTCCGGACGCACGACGGGGGGCTCGGGCGGTGCGGCAGGCGGCCTTGCCGGATACAACGGCGGCACGATCGTCGATTCGAATGCAAGCGGGCTGGTCGAGGGCAAGTCCGCCCAGGCCATCGGCGGGTTCGTCGGACTGAATCAGGGCACCGTGAACAACAGCAAGGCGCTGGGCGCGGTCACCAGCGCGTCTTCGGGGGCGACGGGCGGCTTCGTCGGCGTCAACCAGGGCCGCGATGCGTCGATCGACCAGGCCGAAGCGCACGGCGCGGTATCCGGCGGGCAGGGCAACAACGGCGGTTTCGCCGGCAGCCATCTCGGCGGAACGATCGCGCACTCGGTCGCGCGCGGCAAGACGACGGGGGGCAACAACAGCAAGACGGGCGGCTTCGTCGGCTACAACTCGAGCATCCTGGCCGACAACGATGCGAGCGGCGACGTGTCCGCTGGCAACTATGCGTCGGTGGGCGGCTTTGCCGGTACCAATGCGGCATCGGGCGTGCTTGACGTCGCGGCAGCGACCGGCAACGTTCAAGGCAGAGACTCGAGCAATGTCGGCGGGCTGGTCGGCGACAACCTGGGCGAAGTCTTCGGTTCGTCGGCGTCGGGTACGGTCAGCGGCGGTTGCTATGCAACGCTCGGCGGCCTTGTCGGGCTGAACGCGGGGCTCGTCGAGAACTCGGCCGCGAGCGGCCGCGTCAACAACAGCACCTCGGCGTCGTGGCGGCAGGTTTACGGCGGCCTCGTCGGCGTCAATCGCGGCACGTTCCGGTGGAGCTATGCGGTCGGCGCAGCCGCGCAGCAACAGCTCGCCGGCATCAACCTGGGTGTGATCGAGAAGTAAGGCATTCGGCGACGGGCGTTGCGGCGCCCGTCGCCGATTCGACGGGAGACATCATGACAACGATTCTGCGGCGCGTGCGTCGATGGGGGCAGGCGCACGCACGCCTGTTCGGGGCGGCCGCATGCGCGGCGTGCATGTTGTACGCCGATGCGGCAATGGCCGGAGCGACCGCGGTCGATTGCACGTTCAGCAATGTCAATGCGACGAGCTGGAAGCTGATCACGCGACTCACGAACAGCACGCCGATCGGCGCCGTGCTCTATCGGCGCGGGGTGTCGCTCATCGTGAATTACAAGTACGGCCCCTCGATGGCGGACGAATACGAACTGGTCAGTGCCGGGCACTGGCAACCGGGCACCGTTGTTCCCGACAGCGCCGCGCGTACGAATGTGGACGGCATCGGGCTCCGCTGGTCGGGCGGCAGGGACGGTGACACGCACACGCTGGAACAGGCGTTCAATCCGCTTGCGGTCGACAAGGTGCTGGTTACCAGGGGCGGGTCGTCCAGCCAGGGGCTCGAGATGTTCTACTTTATCCAGGAACTCGTGCTCACCAAATCGGCGACCGGGTTGCCGGAAGGCGATCTCGTCGTGAACGACCTGCTCGGGACGCCGAGCGTCGCGCTGTATGCATTCGCGTTGCCGAAAGGCAGCGTGTCGCTCGGCAGCGCCGTGACGATACCCGAACATCAGACCCCGCCGAACCTGTGCAGGCAATCGATTACCTATACCGGCGTCGGTAACCTGTCGATCGGCGGTGGCGGGGGAATCGAGGTGCCGAAACAATGCGAAGTCGAGTCGAACATGATCGTCCCGGTCAATCTCGGCCGCGCGTCGCTCGGCCAGTTCGCCAGCCTGCATGCGACGTCTCAGCCGGTCGACTTCAACATCGCGCTCAGCCGGTGCGCGGCCGCGGCGAAGCCGACGATCAGCTTCCGCGACAAGGCGGTCCGGCCGAACGCGGACAAGACGCTGCTGGAACTGAGCGCACCCGAGGGCCAGGCGGTCGCGCGCGGCTTCAACATCGTGATGACGAACGGCCTGACCGGCGAACGGATCGCCTACGACGAACCGGACAACGCGAAGCAATATCCGATGAAGCGCATCGGCGACACCGCCGTGATGCCGCTGAGCGCGCAGTACATCCGGACCGGCGCCGATATCGAGCTCAAGGCCGGCTACGCGGGCGGCGCCGCGGAGTTTACGTTCACGTTTCCATGACGGCCGCGGCGATGCGCGCATGCAGCGGGCATTGCCGCAGCGGCCTTCATGACCCCATGCGCAGAGCAAAGCACCATTTGTTGGTTTGGAATCGCCGCGTGCGCTGATACGTTAGCGGCTTCGCGACGGGCACCTTCGTCGCGAACCTCCTCGAACCGGGCCGCCGCGCGATCCGCGGCGGCCCTCATAACAATCCGGTCGTGCTCATGAAAATCCACACTCTCGCCGCCTGGCTCGTCGGGGCTGCGCTCGTCACCGCCGGCACCGCCGCGCACGCGGACCGCCTCGACGACATCAAGAAGGCCGGCGTGCTGCGCGTCGCGACGTTCGACAGCAACCCGCCGTTCGGCTTCGTCGACGCGAAGACCAACCACATCGTCGGCCTCGACGTCGACTACGCGAAAGCGCTCGCCGACAAGCTCGGCGTGAAGCTGCAGCTGCAGCCGACGAATCCGGCGAACCGCATTCCGTTCCTGACATCCGGCAAGGTCGACCTCGTGCTCGCGAACTTCACGATCACCGACGAGCGCGCGAAGCAGGTCGATTTCAGCATTCCGTATTTCTCGTCGGGCCAGCAGTTCCTCGCGAAGAAGGGCGTGCTGAAGTCCGCCGAGCAGCTGAACGGGCTGCGGGTCGGCGCGGACAAGGGCACGACGAACGAGATCACGCTGCGCGACAAGTACCCGAAGGCGACGATCGTCGCGTACGACGACACGCCGTTCGCGTTCGCCGCGCTGCGCGCCGGCAACGTGCAGGCGATCACGCAGGACGGGCCGAAGCTGATCGGCCTGCTCGCGAACGTGCCGGACAAGCAGAACTACGAGATTCCGGCGTTCACGATCTCGAACGACTACATGGGCGTCGGCGTGCCGAAGGGCGAGACGCGCCTGCTCGGCTTCGTCAACGACACGCTGAAGGGGCTCGAGACGAGCGGTCGTGCGACGCAGATCTACGACGCGTGGTTCGGGCCGTCGACGAAGACGCCGCTCACGCGCATCTTCCGCATCGGCGACAAGACCTGAGCGCGCGGCGACACGACACGACAGACACGCGCGCCGCGATGCGCCGCCGGGCCGACCGGCGCGCGCATGGTGGTGTATTGCGGCGCATTTCGTTGACTTCCGATCGCGGGCGCTACGCGTTCGCGCCACACGCATGCTCGGGTTGGCTCCCAAATACCTGTCCTGGCTCTGCCAGGGCTTCCTGCTGACGCTCGGCCTGTCGGCCGCGTCGGCCGTCGCCGCGATCGTCGGCGGTCTTGCGCTGTCGATCCTGCGACATACGCGCCACCGGGTGCTGCGCGCCGCGGTGGCGGGCTACGTCGTCACGTTCCGCAACACGCCGCTGCTCGTGCAACTGCTGTTCTGGTACTTCGGCGTCGCGTCGCTGCTGCCCGAGACCTGGGTCGCGTGGCTGAACGCGGGCCATGCATGGCATGCGGGCCCGTTCACGCTCGCGTGGCCGTCGTTCGAGTTCGTCGCCGGCTGGGTCGGGCTGAGCGCGTATACGGCCGCGTTCGTCGCGGAGGAGTGCGAGGCCGGCCTGCGCGGCGTGCCGCTCGCGCAGCGCGACGCGGCCGCGGCGCTCGGCCTCACGCCGCTGCAGGCGCTGCGCTACGTGATCCTGCCGCAGGCGGTGCGCATCGCGTTGCCGCCGCTGTTCGGGCAGACCATGAATCTCGTGAAGAACTCGTCGCTGGCGATGGCGATCGGCGTCGCCGAGCTGTCGTATGCGTCGCGGCAGGTCGAGACCGAGACCTTCAAGACCTTCGCCGCGTTCGGCGTCGCGACCGTGCTGTACGTCGCCGCGGCGGCCGCGATCGAGGCGGTCGCGTATGCGGCCGCGCAATGGCGCGACCGGCTAGGGGCGGGACATTGACGATGGAATTCTCGCTGTTCGCCAGCAATCTTCCGTACCTGCTCGTCGGCGCGTTCCCGGACGGGCCGCTCGGCGGCGCCGCGCTGTCGCTGGTGCTCGCGATCGCGTCCGCGTGCGCGTCGGCGGTGCTGGGCGTCGCGCTCGGCGTCGCGATGGCGCTCGCGCGCGGCTGGACGCGCGTGCTGCTGCTCGCGTTCATCGGCTTTTTTCGCGCGATTCCGGTGCTGATGCTGATCTTCTGGACGTATTTCCTGATGCCGATGCTGCTGCACACCGACGTGCCGGGGCTGGCGACGGTCGTGTGCGCGCTCGCGCTGATCGGCGGCGCGTATCTCGCGCACGCGGTGCATGCGGGGATCGTCGCGGCCGGCGCGGGCCAATGGCAGGCAGGGCTGTCGCTCGGCCTCACGCGCTGGCAGACGGTGCGCTACGTGCTGCTGCCGCAGGCGATCCGCATCATGACGCCGTCGTTCGTGAACCAGTGGGTGTCGCTCGTGAAGGACACGTCGCTCGCGTACATCGTCGGTGTGCCGGAGCTGTCGTTCGTCGCGACGCAGGTGAACAACCGGCTGATGGTGTACCCGGCGCCGATCTTCCTGTTCGTCGCCGCGATCTACCTTGTGCTGTGCACGTCGCTCGACGGCGCCGCGCGCTGGCTGCTGTCGCGTCGTCCGCGCGCGGAACGCAACGCGCGCACGACGGCCGCGCGCGCGCAGCCGGCGCGCGGCGCGACGCGTTGACGCCAGCGGGCGCCGTGCGCGTCAGGACGCGGTGTAGTGCGTGTTGAAGACCGCGCGCAGCGTCGATTTGTCGCTGGCGAAGTCGCCCCACAGCGGGCCGTCGGTCTGCGCGAACGCGAACGGCGCGGTGTTGATCGACGCGAGGCGGAAGCGCCATTGCGCGGCTTCCTGGCGGAACGCGGTGCGCTGCATGTCGGACAGGCCCGTCTGCGCTTCGGCAAGCGTGACGAGCGGGTCGACCGGCTGGTCGGCGACCCGCACCTCGAAGTGCAGGTGCGGGCCCGTCGCCGCGCCGGTCATGCCGACCGACCCGATGCGCTCGCCCTGCCTGACCCGCTCGCCGACCTTCAGTCCGTGCGCGAACGCGGACAGGTGCGCGTAGTAGGTCGAATAGCCGTCGGCGTGATCGACGATCACGTAGCGGCCGTAGCCGCCCGGATCGGTGCCGACGAACGACACGGTGCCGTCGGCCGCCGCCTCGACGCGCGTGCCGGACGGCGCGGCGAGATCGACGCCGGTGTGGAACGCCATCGCCTGCGACAGCGGATGGACGCGCTCGCCGAAGAACGAGCTGATGCGGGTCCACTTGACGGGCATCGTGAACGCGGCGGCTTCGAGCGGTGCGCCGTCGAGCGTGTAGTACGCGCCCTTGTCGGCGCCCGGCGGCTTGAACCAGAGCGCGCCGAACGTGCGGCCCGCGACGCGCAGCTCGAGCGCGGTGAGGCGGGGCGCGCCCTGGGTCGTGTCGAACGCGAGGCGGTAGTAGTCGCCGCGATGCGCGCTTTCGCGCATCGGCACCTTGCCGCTGACGATGTCGCCGAGCTGGATCCGCACTTCCGGCGGCAGGTCGAGACGGTTCAGCGTATCGGACAGCGTCAGTTCGATATTGCCGGCGCGCAGCCCGTGCTCGGGCTCGGGCTGCGCGAGCGTGAACAGGTTCGCATAGCCGAGCATGTCGTTGCGGTGCGCGCTGAGCGGCGCGAACAGGCCCGGTTGCGCGTTGCGCTCGCCGATCGTCTGGACGATCTCGTTCGTGATGAAATGCTGCGCGCTGGGAAACGGGGTGTCCGACAGCACGCGCAGCGGCGTCGCGGCCGCACCGGTGTCGACGGCGCCCGGCAATTGCGAGACGGCCGGCAGCGTGACGGCGAGGCCGAGCGTGGCGAGGGCGCCGAGCACGGCGGCCGGCAGCATTGCGCGCACGAGCTGCCACGTGCGCGCGGGACGCGGCGCGGAAGAATCAGGGATTGCGGCAGACTTGACCAAGGGTGTCCACATCCAGGGAAACGGTTCGAGGGAAGGGTGTGGGCTCGGGCCGCCGACAGGAGGGATGGCGGGCGTGCAACAAAACAGGCCCCGTCAGGGGCCCGTGTCGTTTCCGTCCGACCCAACAGCGCGGGAAGCAACCCGCTTCGAACGGCGGCGCGATTGCCGGGTCAGGACCCGGTTATCACGAAGACGCTAAAGAAAGATGACAGCGTCAGTCTACCGATGTTCCGCAAAATGCAGAAAATTTTAAACAGGGTCGGAATTATTGTTTCGCAGAGCGGAAAATCGGGATAACTCCGGTGTTTTTTGCGTATCCGAACCTCATTCCGGCAATTTTTGCGCGCGGCGCAGGAGCGCGGCGGACGTGCGCACCGCGTCGAAGCCGGCGTCGAGGATCGCCTCGGCGTCGTTCCACAGATTGCCGCGCAGGCGGTTGGTCCAGATCATCGACGCGAACACGCCTTCGAGCAGCGACACGAGGTAGACGGCCGCGAGATGCACGTCGAGCTCGGCCGCGACTTCGCCGCCCGCGGCCGCGCGGCGCAGCAGCGCCTTCGTGATCCGCAGCATCTGCAGCTCGAGCAGCAGGCGGCGCCGCAGCAGCGCGCCGTTCTCCTCGCTCTGCTCGCACTTCGTATACAGGATCACGAGCACGCGTTGCATCGAGCCCGGCTCGCCGCATTGCTCCAGGTAGTGCGACGCGGCGCGCCGCAGCGTGTCGAGCGCGGGCTGCCCGTCGCCGGCCTCGAAGCCCTCGGACGTGCGCGCGAACGCGCGGTCGCACATCGCGACGCAGACCTCCATCTTGTTTTTATAGTGGCCGTAGACGGCGCCCCGGGACATGCCGGCGGCCTCCGCGAGGTCCGCCATCGCGGTTTGCGCGACGCCTTTCTCGAGCAGCACGAGTTCGGCGGCATCGAGGATCCGGTGCTTGATGGCAAGAGATTCTTCCCGGGTCTTGCGGGCCATGTTGCGAGATTCCTTACGTTTTGCTGTCGCTTTATTGAGACAATGTGGCGGTAAATTTAAAGCAGCGTGTATTTAATCAGTCATGACTGATTATAATCGGTCACCCTGAGCCGCCGCATTTTACTGGCGGCGCACGATCCGAGGTCCATATGAAGAACAACAATCGCTCCCTGACGCGCCGCCGGCTGGCGCCGTTCGCGCTGGCGGCCGCGCTGGCCGTCGCCGGCTGCGGAAAGGGCGAGCGCGACGCCGCGCCGGAGACCGCGCAGCGCGCAACGGTGGTGACCGTGCGGCCGACCGCGATGCCGCTTTCCGTCGAACTGCCGGGCCGGCTCGAGGCCTACCGGCAGGCGGAAGTGCGCGCGCGGGTCGCGGGCATCGTCACCGCGCGCACCTACGAGGAAGGGCAGGAGGTGAAGCAGGGCGCGGTCCTGTTCCGCATCGATCCCGCGCCGCTGAAGGCCGCGCGCGACGCGGCGCAGGGCACGCTCGCGAAGGCGCAGGCCGCGTCGCTCGCGGCGACCGACAAGCGCCGCCGCTACGACGATCTCGTGCGCGACCGCGCGGTCAGCGAGCGTGACCACACCGAGGCGGTTGCCGCCGACGCGCAGGCGAAGGCCGAGGTCGCGTCGGCGAAGGCCGAGCTCGCGCGCGCGCAGCTCCAGCTCGACTACGCGACCGTCACCGCGCCGATCGCGGGCCGCGCGCGGCGCGCGCTCGTCACCGAGGGCGCGCTGGTCGGCCAGAACGAGGCGACGCCGCTCACGACCGTCGAGCAGCTCGATCCGATCTACGTGAACTTCTCGCAGCCGGCCGCGGACGTCGACGCGCTGCGCCGCGCGGTGACGAGCGGCCGCGCGACGGGGATCGCGCAGCAGGACATCGCCGTGACGCTGCTGCGTCCGGACGGCACCGCGTATCCGCTGAAGGGCAAGCTGCTGTTCCGCGATCTCGCGGTCGATCCGACCACCGACACCGTCGCGATGCGCGCGCTGTTCCCGAATCCGGACCGCGAGCTGCTGCCCGGCGCCTACGTGAAGATCGCGCTCGACAACGCGGTCGACCGCCAGGCGATCCTCGTGCCGCGCGACGCGCTGCTGCGCACGGCCGACCGCGCGTCGGTGCGGGTGGTCGGCGCCGACGGCAAGGTCAAGGACGTGGAGGTCGCGGCCGACCAGATGAGCGGCCGCGACTGGCGCATCACGCGCGGCCTGAAGGGCGGCGAGCGCGTGATCGTCGACAACGCTTCGCAATTTTCGCCCGATACCGCGGTGCAGCCCGTCGAGCGGGCAGGGCCGGCCAAGGCGGGGCAACCCGCGGCCGCCTCCGCTCCCGGCGCCACCGCCCGCCAAACCTGACCGGTTCGAATCAACATGGCTCGTTTCTTCATCGATCGCCCCGTGTTCGCGTGGGTGATCGCACTCTTCATCATGCTGGGCGGCGTGTTCGCGATCCGCGCGCTGCCTGTCGCGCAGTACCCGGACATCGCGCCGCCCGTCGTCAGCATCTATGCCACCTATCCGGGCGCGTCCGCGCAGGTCGTCGAGGAATCGGTGACCGCGCTGATCGAGCGCGAGATGAACGGCGCGCCCGGGCTGTTGTATACGTCCGCGACGAGCAGCGTCGGCATGGCGTCGCTGTACCTGACGTTCAAGCAGGGCGTGAACGCCGATCTCGCCGCGGTCGAGGTGCAGAACCGCCTGAAGACGGTCGAGGCGCGGCTGCCCGAGCCCGTGCGGCGCGACGGCATCCAGGTCGAGAAGGCCGCCGACAACATCCAGCTCGTCGTGTCGCTGACGTCCGAGGACGGCCGGATGAACGCCGTGCAGCTCGGCGAATACGCGTCGGCGAACGTCGTGCAGGCGCTGCGGCGCGTCGAGGGCGTCGGCAAGGTGCAGTTCTGGGGCTCGGAATACGCGATGCGGATCTGGCCGGACCCGGTCAAGATGGCCGGCGACGGGCTTACCGCGTCGGACATCGCGTCGGCCGTGCGCGCGCACAACGCACGCGTGACGGTGGGCGACATCGGCCGCAGCGCGGTGCCGGACAGCGCGCCGATCGCGGCGACCGTGTTCGCCGACGCGCCGCTGAAGACGCCCGCCGATTTCGGCGCGATCGCGCTGCGCGCGCGGCCGGACGGCTCGGCGCTGTTCCTGCGCGACGTCGCGCGCATCGAGTTCGGCGGCAACGACTACAACTACCCGTCGTATGTGAACGGCAAGGTCGCGACCGGCATGGGCATCAAGCTCGCGCCGGGCTCGAACGCCGTGGCGACCGAGAAGCGCGTGCGCGCGACGATGGACGAGCTGTCGGCGTTCTTCCCGCCGGGCGTCAAGTACCAGATTCCGTACGAGACGTCGTCGTTCGTGCGCGTGTCGATGAACAAGGTCGTCACGACGCTGATCGAGGCGGGCGTGCTGGTGTTCCTCGTGATGTTCCTGTTCATGCAGAACCTGCGCGCGACGCTGATCCCGACACTCGTCGTGCCGGTCGCGCTCGCGGGCACGTTCGGCGTGATGTTCGCGGCGGGCTTCTCGATCAACGTGCTGACGATGTTCGGGATGGTGCTCGCGATCGGCATCCTCGTCGACGACGCGATCGTCGTCGTCGAGAACGTCGAGCGGCTGATGGTCGAGGAGCGGCTCGCGCCGTACGAGGCGACCGTCAAGGCGATGACGCAGATCAGCGGCGCGATCGTCGGCATCACCGTGGTGCTGACGTCGGTGTTCGTGCCGATGGCGTTCTTCGGCGGCGCGGTCGGCAACATCTACCGGCAGTTCGCGCTGTCGCTCGCGGTGTCGATCGGCTTCTCGGCGTTCCTCGCGCTGTCGCTGACGCCCGCGCTGTGCGCGACGCTGCTCAAGCCGGTCGCCGACGGCCATCACGAGAAGGGCGGCTTCTTCGGCTGGTTCAACCGTTTCGTCGCGCGCGCGACGCAGCGCTATGCGCTGCGCGTCGGCGGCGTGCTGAAGAAGCCGGTGCGCTGGCTCGTCGTGTACGGCGCGCTGACCGCGGTCGCCGCGCTGATGCTGACGCGCCTGCCGACCGCGTTCCTGCCGGACGAGGACCAGGGCAACTTCCAGGTGATCGTGATCCGGCCGCAGGGCACGCCGCTCGCGGAAACGATGCAGAGCGTGCGCGAGGTCGAGACCTACGTGCGCACGCAGGAGCCGGCCGCGTACACGTTCGCGCTCGGCGGCTACAACCTGTACGGCGAAGGGTCGAACGGCGGGATGATCTTCGTGACGCTGAAGAACTGGAAGGACCGCAAGAGCGCGCACGACCAGGTGCAGGCGATCGTCGCGCGCATCAACGAGCGCTTCGCGGCGACGCCGAACACGACGGTGTTCGCGATGAATTCGCCGCCGCTGCCGGACCTCGGCTCGTCGAGCGGCTTCGACTTCCGGCTGCAGAATCGCGGCGGGCTCGACTACGCGGGGTTCGTCGCCGCGCGCGAGCGGCTGCTCGCCGAAGGCGGCAAGCATCCGGCGCTCACCGACCTGATGTTCGCGGGCACGCAGGACGCGCCGCAGCTCAAGCTCGACATCGATCGCGCGAAGGCGTCCGCGCTCGGCGTGTCGATGGACGAGATCAACACGACGCTCGCGGTGATGTTCGGCTCCGACTATATCGGCGACTTCATGCACGGCACGCAGGTGCGGCGCGTGATCGTGCAGGCCGACGGCCGCCACCGGCTCGATCCGGACGACGTGAAGAAGCTGCGCGTGCGCAACGCGCGCGGCGAGATGGTGCCGCTCGCGGCGTTCGCGACGCTGCACTGGACGCTCGGCCCGCCGCAGCTCACGCGCTACAACGGCTTCCCGTCGTTCACGATCAACGGCTCGGCCGCGCACGGCCACAGCAGCGGCGAGGCAATGGCCGCGATCGAGCGGATCGCGGGCGAGCTGCCGGCCGGCATCGGCTACGCGTGGTCGGGGCAGTCGTTCGAGGAGCGGCTGTCGGGCGCGCAGGCGCCGATGCTGTTCGCGCTGTCGGTGCTCGTCGTGTTCCTTGCGCTCGCGGCGCTATACGAGAGCTGGTCGATTCCGTTCGCGGTGATGCTGGTCGTGCCGCTCGGCGTGATCGGCGCGGTGCTCGGCGTGACGCTGCGGATGATGCCGAACGACATCTATTTCAAGGTGGGGCTGATCGCGACGATCGGGCTGTCCGCGAAGAACGCGATCCTGATCGTCGAGGTCGCGAAGGATCTCGTCGCGCAGGGAATGTCGCTCGTCGACGCGGCGCTCGAGGCCGCGCGGCTGCGGCTGCGACCGATCGTGATGACGTCGCTCGCGTTCGGCGTCGGTGTGCTGCCGCTCGCGTTCGCGTCGGGCGCGGCGTCCGGCGCGCAGATGGCGATCGGCACCGGCGTGCTCGGCGGCGTGATCTCGGCGACCGTGCTCGCGGTGTTCCTCGTCCCGCTGTTTTTCGTGATCGTCGGCCGGCTGTTCAACGTCGCTGCGCGCCGCCGCGGCGGCGCGCAGCCGGCGACGATGGAGGGAACGTCATGATGTTTCGCCTGAAGGCGCGCGCAAGCCTGCGCGCTCAGGTCGCGCTGGCCGCCGCGCTGGCGCTTGCGGGCTGCTCGCTCGCGCCGCGCTACGACCGCCCGGCGGCGCCGGTGCCGTCGACCTATGCGCCGGCCGACGGCGCGCCGTCGGCCGCGCAGCCGTCCGACCCGGCGCTGCTCGACGACTGGCGCGCGTATTTCACCGATCCGGCGCTGCAGGCGTGGATCGATGCGGCGCTCGCGAACAACCGCGACCTGCGGGTCGCGGCGGGCCGCGTCGAGGAAGCGCGCGCGCTGTACGGCGTGCAGCGCGCGGACCGGCTGCCGTCGATCGACGCGAACCTCGGCTACGAGCGCACGCGCGTATACGACCCCGTCGTGCGCGAAAGCGCGGTGAGCGGGCTGTATCGCGCGGGCGTCGGCATCAGCGCCTACGAGCTCGACCTGTTCGGCCGCGTGAAGAGCCTGTCGGACGCGGCGCTCGCCGAGTACTTCGCGACCGCCGAAGCGCAGCGCACGGTGCGGATCGGCGTGATTGCCGAAGTCGCGAACGCGTATGTGGCGGAGCGCTCGCTGCACGAGCAGCTCGCACTGGCGCAGCGCACGCTCGACGCGCGCGAGCGGATCGCGTCGCTTACCCAGCGCCGCTATGCGGCGGGCACGAGCGATGCGATCGAACTACGCTCCGCCGAGATGCTGGTGGCGGCCGCGCGCGCGTCGCAGGCCGCGCTGCAGCGCGAACATGCGCAGGCGGTGCGTGCGCTGCAGCTGCTCGCGGGCGACTTCGCGCGTGCGGCGCCCGGCGACGGGCTGACGCTCGACACGCTCGCGATCGCGCCCGTCGCGCCGGGCGCGCCGAGCGCGCTGCTCGAACGGCGGCCCGATATCCGGCAGGCCGAGGCGCGCCTGAAGGCCGCGAACGCGCAGATCGGCGCGGCGCGCGCGGCGTTCTTCCCGCGCATCACGCTGACGACCGACATCGGCTCGGTCAGCGACGCGTTCTCGGGCCTGTTCGCGAGCGGCACCGGCGTGTGGACATTCGCGCCGCGACTCACGCTGCCGATCTTCGCGGGCGGGCGCAATCGCGCGAACCTCGACGTCGCGACGGCGCGCAAGCACATCGCGGTCGCCGAATACGAGAAGAGCGTGCAGGTCGCGTTCCGCGAAGTGGCGGACGCATTTTCCGTGCGCGACTGGATCGACGCGCAGCTCGCCGCGCAGCAGGCCGTGTACGAAGCGGACGGCGCGCGGCTGAAGCTCGCCGAGCGCCGCTACGGCAGCGGCGTCGCGACCTATCTCGAACTGCTCGACGCGCAGCGCAGCACGTTCGAATCCGGGCAGGAGCTGATCCGGCTGAAGCAGCTCAGGCTCGGCAACGCGATCACGCTGTATCGCGCGCTCGGCGGCGGCTGGTCGCCGGCCGAAGCCGACGCGTGACGGCGTCGCTCCGCGCGTCATATCCGGTAACGCGAGCGCTGTCGTCGCGGGGGCGTGACGGCGCGTTGGATACGCTGGTCGGCACGACGGAGCGGGGCACGCATGACAATCGATCCAGCACGGCTGGGAGCGGCGCTCGCCGCCGGCATCGCACTCGCGGCGGGGCCGGCGGCGCACGCGCAGGCGGCTGACGCCGCGGCGCTTCCCCCCGGCGCGGCGGCCGCGACGGCGAACGTCGCGGGCGTCGCGCTGCCGGTCTTCACCTATCGTCCCGCGCATTGCGCGCCGGCGACGCTGCTCGTCGTATTCCACGGCGTGCAGCGCGACGGCGCCGCCTACCGCGACCACGCGATGCCGCTCGCCGAGCGCCTCTGCGCGATCGTCGTCGCGCCGCAGTTCGATGCGACGCGCTTTCCGCGCGATGCCTATCAATATGGCGGCGCAAGCGCCGTGCACGGGTTGTCGCGCGACCCGCGCCAGCCCCGCGCGCTGGTTGCGCCGCTCATTGACTGGGCGCGGCGCGCGTCGGGGATCGCCGCGCCCCGCGTCGTGCTGCTCGGCCATTCGGCGGGCGCGCAGTTCCTCGATCGCGTCGCCGCGTACGGCGCGCCCGGCGTCGCGCGCATCGTGATCGCGAATCCGTCGACGTGGGTGATGCCGAGCGTGACCGACGCCGCGCCGTTCGGCTTCGGCGGCCTCGGCGCGGCGCATGCCGGGGACGCTGCGGACGCCGCGCTGCGCGCGTATCTCGCGCAACCGGTGACCGTGTTGCTCGGCACGCACGACACCGGCGGCAAGCACCTCGTCCACGGCAGCGAAGCGGACGGGCAGGGGGCCAACCGCTACGCGCGCGGCCTCAATGCCTTTCGCGCCGCCCGGGCCGTGGCCGGGCAACGCGGCTGGACGTTCAACTGGCGCCTCGTCGAGGCGCCCGGCATCGGCCACGACGCCGCCCGCCTGCTTGCATCGCCGGCCGCGCGCCGCGCGGTGCAGGACGATCGCTGATTCCTTTCCTTCTTCCCGCTTTTCAGGTCGCGCGCGCGACGGTACGACGCCGTCGCGCGTGCATCTGCGCGCGTCCTTCAATTGTCAAATCCGTATTTCAATTCGATTACGTGATTTTGATTAATCGGTGACAAAGTGACGCATGTAAAACGTTAAAATCGATCGCGCAAACGATTGCGCGAAATGAGGGTCGCGAGCCAATCAAAAGTTAATTTCTTGAGCATTGAAAGTGGCGGTGCGTTGTCGTTGTGAATCGGCAACGAATGGCGGATTGATACAGGATTGTGGCCTTGTGGTGCCGGATCGTTCGAAGTCAATGCCAGCCTGCCTGAGGCGGATTTTTCGGGGGTGCGTCGGCAAATGTTCTTTATCTTCAGACGTTTTTAGAATGTCAATCAGGATTGCAGATCAAAATAAAAAGATTGTGAACTGACTGGAAATAATCATACAAAATCCGGTGAAAACGGCATTGTCAGATTGCATTTAACAATGATTTACAGACAACTTTCATATTTATCTCAATAATGCCGCCTCGTGACGGACGGGGCGAGCCACGCGCTACCGGTTGTGTCCGCCACGTCGTCCCTTTCTTTTGCTATTCATACATACGGAATCGAACATGAAGAAAACCCTCCTGTCCGCTGTCGCCTTCGCTGCACTGTCCACCTCGGCCTTCGCGGCGGGCACCGGCACGATCAACTTCACGGGCGAGATCGTCGCCGGCGCATGCGGCATCGACTCGGGCTCGGTCGACCAGACCGTGCGTCTCGGCTTCGTGCCGACGAACGTGTTCAAGCAGGCTGGCGACAAGTCCACGCCGACCAACTTCGACATCAAGCTGACCGACTGCGACACCAGCATCGCGAAGAACGCGTTCTTCACGTTCACGGGCTCGTCGAACGCAACGCAGCCGAAGCTGATCGCGACCGTCGGCTCGGCGACCAACGTCGGCATCCGCCTGCAAGCCTCGTCGGGCGAATACCTCGACAACGGCGCCGAGCAGAAGGCGCCGGTCGTGCTGCAGAACGGCACGAACGTCGCGCGCTTCGCGGCCATGTACGAAGCGACGGCAGCCGGCGTGACGCCGGGCACCGCCGACGGCGTCGCGAACTTCACGGTCCGCTACCAGTAAGCCTGCGCCTCTCGGGGAAGGGTGCGCGCACCCTTCCTCGCGTCTTTTTTTCGTTTCCCGCCCTGTTCAGGAACCCCGGTAGCCTCTCGTGCGAATCAGACATTCCATCCTTTGCGTCTCCGTGCTGGCCGTCGGCAGCCAGAGCCATGCGACGGAATTCAATTCGTCGTTCCTGAGCATCGACGGCGCGAGCAACGTCGACCTGTCGCAGTTTTCGCAAGCCGATTTCACGCTGCCGGGCGAGTACCTGCTCGAGGTGCAGGTCAACGACGTGTTCTTCGGCCTGCAGACGATCGAGTTCGTCGCCGGGGACGCGTCGGGCGCGGGGCGGCCCTGCCTGCCGCCGGAGCTTGTCGCGCAGTTCGGCCTGAAGCCGTCGCTCGCGAAGGACCTGCCGCGCTTCCAGGGCGGCCGCTGCGTCGATCTCGCCGCGATCGAGGGCGTGACCGTGCGCTACCTGAAGGGCGACGGGCGCCTCAAGATCTCGATTCCGCAGGCGGCGCTCGAATACACCGACGCGTACTACCTGCCGCCCGAGCGCTGGACCGAGGGCATTCCGGGCGCGCTGCTCGACTACCGCGTGATCGCGAACACCAACCGCAACTTCGGCTCGGCGGGCAGCCAGACGAATTCGGTGCAGGCGTACGGGACGATCGGCGCGAACTGGGGCGCATGGCGCTTTCGCGGCGACTACCAGGCGCAATCGAACGCGGGCAATACGGTCTATGCGGACCGCACGTTCCGCTTCAGCCGGCTCTATGCGTTTCGCGCGCTGCCGTCGATCGAATCGACGGTGTCGTTCGGCGACGACTACCTGACCTCGGACATCTTCGACACGTTCGCGCTGACCGGCGCGACGATCCGCAGCGACGACCGCATGCTGCCGCCGTCGATGCGCGGCTATGCGCCGCTGATCTCGGGCGTCGCGCGCACCAACGCGACCGTGACGGTGTCGCAGCAGGGCCGCGTGCTGTACGTGACGCGCGTGTCGCCGGGCGCGTTCGCGCTGCAGAACATCAATACGAGCGTGCAGGGCACGCTCGACGTCGCGGTCGAGGAAGAGGACGGCTCGGTGCAGCGCTTCCAGGTGACGACCGCGTCGGTGCCGTTCCTCGCGCGCCAGGGGCAGCTGCGCTACAAGGCCGCGGTCGGCAAGCCGCGCCTGTTCGGCGGCGCCGGCATTACGCCGTTCTTCGGCTTCGCCGAGGCGGCGTACGGCCTGCCGTTCGACGTGACCGTGTACGGCGGCTTCATCGCCGCGTCCGGCTATACGTCGGTCGCATTCGGCGTCGGCCGCGACCTCGGCACGTTCGGCGCGGTGTCCGCCGACGTCACGCATGCGAGCGCGCGGCTGTGGTGGAACGGCGCGACGCGCAACGGCAACTCGTACCGCTTCAACTATTCGAAGCACTTCGATTCGCTCGACGCGGACGTGCGCTTCTTCGGCTACCGCTTCTCCGAGCGCGACTACACGAACTTCTCGCAGTTCTCGGGCGACCCGACCGCGTACGGCCTCGCGAACAGCAAGCAGCGCTATTCGGCGACGCTGTCGAAGCGCTTCGGCGAAACCTCGACCTATTTCTCGTACGACCAGACGACCTACTGGGCGCGGTCGTCCGACCAGCGCGTCGGCCTCACGCTGACGCGCGCGTTCTCGCTCGGCGCGCTGCGCCGCGTGAACGTCAGCCTGTCCGCGTTCCGCACGCTCGGCGCGGGCGGCAGCGGCAACCAGTTCTCGGTGACGGCGACGCTGCCGATCGGCGACCGCCAGACCGTCACGTCGAGCGTGACCACGGGCGGCGGCAGCACGAGCGCGAGCGCCGGCTACATCTACGACGATCCGGACGGCCGCACCTACCAGGTTTCCGCCGGCTCGACCGCGGGCCGCGCGTCGGCGAACGCGAGCTTCCGCCAGCGCACGTCGTCGTACCAGCTCACCGCGCAGGCGTCGACGGTCGCGAATTCGTACGCGGCCGCGTCGCTCGAAGTCGACGGCTCGCTGGTCGCGACGCAATACGGCGTCGCCGCGCACGCGAACGGCAACGCGGGCGACGCGCGCCTGCTGGTGTCGACCGACAGCGTGCCGGACGTACCGCTGTCCGGCTCGCTGTCGCGCACCAATGCGCGCGGCTACGCGGTGCTCGACAGCATCTCGCCGTACAACGTGTACGACGCGACGGTCAACGTCGAGAAGCTGCCGCTCGAAACCCAGGTGTCGAACCCGATCCAGCGGCTGGTGCTGACCGACGGCGCGATCGGCTTCGTCAAGTTCTCCGCCGCGCACGGCCGCAACCTGTACCTGACGCTGTCGGACACGAGCGGCCGGGCGCTGCCGTTCGGCGCGTCGGTGCAGGACCCGGCGAACGGCAAGGAGCTCGGCATCGTCGGCGAGGACGGCGCCGCGTACCTGACCCAGGTCCAGCCGAAATCGTCGCTGGTCGTGCGCGCGGGCGATCGCACGCTGTGCACGCTCGACGTGCTGCCGGACCAGCTCCAACTCGAAGGCACGCCGATTCCGGTGACGTGCCAGCCGCCCGGCGCGTCGCATGCGGCGACCGGCCGGACCGAACGATGACTCAACGGATTCTGCGATGAAACCTTATTCCTTTCTTTCCCTGCGGCGCGCGACCTGCGCGCTCGCGGCCTTCGGCACGCTGCTGGCGGGCGCCGCGCACGCGTCGATCGTGCCGGACCGCACGCGCGTGATCTTCAACGAAGGCGAGCAGGCGGCGATCGTGACGATCACGAACAAGAGCACGACCTATCCGTACCTCGTGCAATCGTGGATCGAGGACGCGAAGGGCAACCGCATCACGTCGCCGCTGATGGTCGTGCCGCCGCTGCAGCGCGTCGAGGCGAACGAGCGCAACGTGCTGCGGATCGCGAAGCTGCCGGGCACCGCGCTGCCGGCCGATCGCGAGACGGTGTTCTACCTGAACATCCGCGAGGTGCCGCCGAAGACCGACACGCCGAACGCGCTGCAGATCGCGCTGCACACGCAGATGAAGCTGTTCTACCGGCCGAAGGGCGTGCAGCCGTCGCGCGACGAGGACCCGACGCTGCCGATGACGCTGCGCGTCGACGCCGCCGCGCACAAGCTCGTGTTCGACAACCCGACGCCGTTTCATGTGACGGTGGTCGACGTGGCGGCGGGCGCGCAGAAGACGCCGGTGCTGCCCGATCCGGTGATGGTGAGCCCGATGGGCACCGCGGACGTGCCGTTCAAGGGCGCGGCGAGCGCGACGCTGTTCGTCACGCATATCGATGACTACGGCGGCCAGGTCGCGGTCGAATATGCGTGCGAGGCGGGCGTTTGCAAGAGCGTGAAGAAATGAGCGGGGGCGCGGGACAACGCGTGTCGCCGGTGGCGGCGTGGCTGCGCTGGGTCGTGCTCGCGGTGCTGGTCGCGGCGGTGCAGCCGGCGTGGGCGCTGCGCTGCCTGACCAACGGCGGCTCGCCGTCGCTCACCGAGCCGATCGGCGGCGTCGCATCGTATCCGACGGATGCGCCGGACGGGTACGTGATCTGGGTGTCGCCGCCGCGCACGACGTCAGGCTATTGCTACAAGGATCAGGACGGCGGGAAGAACCTGGAGGTCGTCGACCGCATCTATTTCTACGCGAATCCGGCTCACATGACGCCGGCGGCGTGGGGCCTCGAGATCGGCATCCGTTACGGGGGCGCCGATTACTTCAATGCAACCAGCAACCCCGGCGGCGGCGTACCCACCAAATTCTCGGTGCCGCCGTGCAGCCAATACGACTTCGACCGCGGACGCTGCGAGAAGACGAAGATAAGCATCGACTATCAAATCGTAGTGCGCAAGAAGGGTGCATGGGTGCAGCCGACGAACGACATTTATCCGGTATTCCAGTTCGACGGCGAGCTCGGCCTGAACGGCAAGGCGACGAGCTTCCGGTATCAGTTGAGCGGCATGCGCAACCTGAAGCCGACGCCGTGCCTCGTCGACGTGCTTGTCACGCCCGAGCCGGGCATCGTCAATTTCGGGCAGGTGCAGACGTCGGGCAGAGGGTTCCAGCCGGCCGTGCCGCGCAAGCGGTTTTCGCTGTCGCTGACCAAGAAATGCAGCATCCCGGTGCGGGTCGACGGCTACTTCGAAGCGACGAAGGGCAGCGTGCAGAACGGCTTGCTGGTGCCGGCGGCCGACAGCAACTTCGGCATCGGCATCGAAGACAGCCAGGGCAAGGCGATCGAGTTCAACAAGCAATTCGTGCTCACGCAGTTTCCGGCCAACCTCGCCAATCAGACCGTGATGCTCGACGCGGTGCTGAAGTCGTTCGGACCACCGAAGATCGGGCCGTTCAACGCGTCGGCGACGATCCGGATTTTCCTGTATTGAGCGTGAGGCGGTGTGCATGGGGATGCGCGCCGTTCGCACCGAATTCCATTGATGGCGTTTCGGGGGAGGGGGGATGCAATTGAAGCGCAGCGTCGTCGCGGCAGTGCTGGCCGCTTCGACGATGAACGCGGTTCACGCGCAGGCGGTATCGGCAGGCGGTTATTCATTGACCGTGTTCGGCGATCTGGGCGGGCCGCGAGACGGCCACAACTATGGAAGCGCAGTCAGCGCGGACGGCAAGACGATCGTCGGCACATACCAGAGCGAAACGTCCCCGGGCAACGTCGTCGCGTTTGCGTGGTCCGCCGCGACCGGCTGGCAGCGGCTGGCCGCGCCGGCAAACGCGTACGACTCTTATGCACAGACGGTGTCGGCCGACGGCCGGGTCGTCGGCGGCTCGATCAGCGCGCTCATGGCGGACGGCAACCTCGATCGATGGGCGGTGCGCTGGCCCGGCGACGGCCGTGCCCAGGAAATCGTTCCGCGTTCGGCGGGCCGGGGGAGTTCGGTCGATGCCGGGAACAGCGACGGCTCCAGGATGACTGGCCGCTTCACCACGCCCGACGGTCAGAACGCACGGTTCCTTTGGGACCAGCGCACCGGCTTCCGCGAGTTGCCGTCGGGAGGCAATTATGTCGTTCAGCTTCTGGCGATGAACCGGTCCGGCAACGCGGCGGCGGGATTCGCCGGCAATGTCGACGGCGTATATGGCTCGCGTGCCTTCCTTTGGACCGAAAAATCCGGCGACCGGTTATTGCCGACGAGCAGCACGGGCGAAATCAGGATGGATATGGCCTCGGGCGTGACCGAAGACGGCCGGACGATCGCCGGCAGCATCGGCACCTTGCTGTCCACGCCGGACGGACAGCGGGTCGATTCGGAAGCCGTGCGATGGACGAACGGCGGCGACGGCATTCAGCGGCTCGGGTTTCTCGAAGGCGACGACACCAGCAGCGCGTCGTCGATCAGCGCCGACGGGCGCGTCGTGATCGGCGAGTCGGGCAATAGCCGGCGCCGCGAGCCGTCGCGAGCCTACATCTGGACGCCGCAAAGCGGCATGCGCAGTCTCGCCGCGTTGCTCGAAGCCGCCGGCATTTCGGTCGGTACGCTGAAGCTGACCGGCGTGATCGGCGTCAGCCCCGATGGACAGACCATCACCGGGCAAGGCTATCGCGACGACGATCCTGACTGGCGGCCGCAGTTCTGGCAAGTGCACATCGATGCGGCGACGCTGCGGTCGCTGCCGCCGGCGAGTCCGGGTGCGGACGCGCCGCGGGTAGGGACGTCGCAGCCGAAGGTGGCGTCGCTCAAGTCGTCGTCGAAGCAACGAGCGCCGCTGCGCGGCAATGCGTGCGGCGCGGCCGCCGGCCGTGTGTGGCTTGCGCAGTGCCGGATGCCTTTGCAGGCAACACGTTGACCATTGATCGACGCGCATGATGAAGAAAGGCGCCGGCATGCCGGCGCCTTGTCGCATTCATCGCACCCAGCGGCACACCCGATGATGATGATGGTGATCGAAGCGGCATTCGCGATGCGGATGCGCTTCGGCGATGGCAGGCGCGAGCACGGCGATTGCAACGGCGGCAACGGTCAGGGTCTTCAGCAGCGTTTTCATGTTCGGGTCCTGTTGTTCGGAAGTTCAGCGCAAAAAAGTCGCGGAAAAGGGCGGGGCTACCATTGCGGACGCGGGTCGTCACGACGGTCATCATGCCGATCGTCGCGCCGCTCGTCCCGCCAGCCGGGATGCTGCGCTTCCCAATCGCGGCGCTCCCAGTAGCGGTGCCCGTCCCAGTAGCGATCGCCATGCCAGCCGAGCGTCACTTCTGCGGGAGCCGGGTACGCGACGCACCCGGTCAGCGCGACGCTCGACAGCACGCCGGCCATCACGGCGGATAACACGATCGTCTTCATGGCGTTCTCCTGTTGAAACGGCGAGCCGATCGTACGGGACCGCCGGATTTCGTGCGGTAAGAAGTTGCTACGGCAAATGACGCGCGCAATCGGACGCTTCCGCGCCCCGGGCTCAATCCCCGCCTTTATTCATACAAATCCGACCAATCCGAAGGGGTATTTAAGAATCGTATTGAGAATGATTTGCGTTTGCGTTAGATTTTGCTATCTCGAAATTGGACGGAGCGAATCGATGGCAATGGCGGAAGTGCTCGAACGACCGGTCACGGCAGCGGCGAACCCGTTCCGCGGCAGTCCATCCGATCGGCCGTCCAGGCCCGCGCCGCGGGCGCGCCGCGCGGCCAGGCCGAGCGCGCAGGGCGCGCTGCTCGACGTGCTGATCGCCCACCGAGCGATGCTCGTCAACGTCGCGCGCAGCTTCGTCGGCTGCGCGAGCCGGGCCGAGGACGTCGTGCACGACGTGTTCGTGAAGCTCGTCGATTTCCCGAACCAGGATGCGGTGCGCCAGCCGGTCGCGTACGTGACGCGGATGGTGCGCAACGCGTCGATCGACGCGTGCCGCCGCCAGAACCTCGAGAGCCTCTACCACGCGGACGAGGACGATGGCTTCGACGTGCCTTCGTCGGAGCCGACGCCCGAAGCGGCGCTGATGACGCGCGACACGCTGCGGCGCGTGTCGGCCGCGCTCGACGACCTGCCGGCGCGCAGCCGCGCGGCGTTCGAGATGGTGCGGCTGCGCGAGGAGACGCTGCAGAGCGCGGCGCGCGCGCTGAACGTGTCGCAGACGCTCGTGCATTTCATGATCCGCGACGCCGAGCGCCACTGCGCCGAATGCCTCGATGCGTGCCAGCGCGGCGTCGCGTGCCCCGTGTTCTGCGGCGGCCGCGCGCGGCGCCGGTAAAAAAGCGCGCCGCCCGATCGTCTATTCGACAGGGGCGGCCGGGCCGCTCCGCTTCCTTCAACCGCCTCCGGCGATTTCCGACCGACTTTCGACCATGACGCAAGCCACGACGCCTTCCGCCGACACCGACGACCTCGTCTACACGGTCGTCATCAACGACGAAGAACAGTATTCGATCTGGCCGACGTTCCGCGCCGTGCCGGCCGGCTGGCGCGAAGCGGGCGTGCGCGGCCCGAAGGCCGACTGTCTCGCGCACATCGAGACCGTCTGGACCGACATGCGGCCCGCGAGCCTGCGCCGCGCGATGGACGGCGAAACCGCGCGGCGCGCGTCGTGAGCAGCGCCGAGGGCCCATCTGAAGAGGACGTTGCATGACCCTGCTTTCATTGCCGACGCTCGACGACCTGCGGATCGAGCCGGGGCTGCCCACCGTCGTGTCGCCGAAGGGCGGGGACGGAATGTCGATCGACGCGCTCGCGCCGCTTGCGCGCGCGATCGCGGCCGACACGCTGGAGCGCGCGGGCGGCGTGCTGTTCACCGGGTTCCACGTGCCGTCGATCGACGCGTTCCAGCAGTTCGCGGCCGCGTTCGGCGATCCGCTGATCGGCTATGAATACGCGTCGACGCCGCGCAGCCAGGTCGAAGGCGCGGTGTATACGTCGACCGAATATCCGCCGCATCGCGCGATCCCGCTGCACAACGAGCAGTCGTACACGCGCGAATGGCCGATGCGGATCTGGTTCCACTGCGCGCTCGCGGCCCCGAGGGGTGGCGCGACGCCGATCGCCGACAGCCGCGCGGTGTATCGCGCGCTCGACCCGGCGCTCGTCGCGCGTTTCGAGCAGCGCGAGCTGCTGTACGTGCGCAATTTCGGCCAGGGGCTCGACCTGCCGTGGCAGCAGGCGTTCGGCACCGACGACGCGCGCGAGGTCGAGCGGATGTGCGCGGCGCGCGGCATCGACTGCGCGTGGCGCACCGACGACGACGGCGAGCCGCTCTTGCGCACTCGCGAGCGCTGCCAGGCGGTCGCGCGGCATCCGCGCACGGGCGACCGGGTCTGGTTCAACCAGGCGAACCTGTTCCATCTGTCCGCGCTCGACGAGGACATGCAGGAAGCGCTCGTCGACGCGGTCGGGCTCGACCAGGTACCGCGCAACGTCTACTACGGCGACGGCGCGCCGCTCGAAGCCGACGCGCTCGCCGAGATTCGCGCGGTGCTCGACCGGCAGCGGATCGTGTTCCCGTGGCAAACCGGCGACGTGCTGATGCTCGACAACATGCTGACCGCGCACGCGCGCGACCCGTTCGAAGGGCCGCGCAAGGTCGTCGTCGCGATGGCGCAGAGCTACACGGTCCCGCGCGACCGAACGGAGGACTGATGACGCGTAGTACCGCCGCGCTTGCCGCGCGGGGGCTGACGGTGGGTTATCGCGACCATGTCGTGATCGACGGTCTGGACCTGTCGATCACGGCCGGTCGCGTGACCGCGCTGTGCGGCCCGAACGGCTGCGGAAAAAGCACGCTGCTGCGCACGCTCGCGGGCCTGCAGCCTGCGCTGGCGGGCCACGTCGAAGTCAACGGCATGCCGCTGGCGTCGTTCCGGCGGCGCGCGCTTGCACGCGAGCTGACGATGCTCGCGCAGTTCAACCAGATTCCGTCCGGCCTGACCGTGCGCGAGCTCGTCGCGTACGGGCGCTATGCGTACGGCGGCTTCCTGCGCGGCTTGTCGCGCGCCGATCACGTCGCGATCGACGAAGCGCTCGAGACGAGCGGGCTCGCCGGCGACGCGGGCCGCGACGTCGGCGCGCTGTCCGGCGGCGAGCGGCAGCGCGCGTGGATCGCGATGGCGCTCGCGCAGCAGGCGCCGATCGTGCTGCTCGACGAGCCGACCACCTATCTCGACATCCATCACCAGCTCGACATCCTCGACGCGCTGCGCGCGCTGAACCGCGCGCGCGGGCTGACGATCGTGTGGGTGCTGCACGACCTGAACCAGGCCGCCGCGTACAGCGACGAGATCGTGCTGATGCGCGCGGGCCGCGTCGTCGCGCAGGGCAACCCCGACGCGATGCTCGACCCGGCGCGCCTGCGCGCGGCGTTCGGCGTCGAGATGCTGAAGCTCGCGCATCCGCAGACGGGCGCGCCGATGTGCGTGCCGGCGTACGGGCCGTCCGCCGCCGACGCATCGCCGCCGGCCGCCGTGTTCGACCGGGATTTCGCCACATGACGACATTCGCGATGCGCAGACGCCGCGCGGCAACCGCCGGCGGCAACGTGGCGCAGCGAAGCCGCGCCGGCGCGCTGGCGATCGGCATGCTGCTGCTGATCGCGTGCATTGCCGCGCTGCGCGCCGCGCCCGACCTGCGCGCGTGGTTGGGCGCGGCGCCCGGCAGCGACGCCGACGCGCTCGCGCGCGTGTTCCTGTTCGACCTGAACCTGCCGCGCGTCGCGGCCGCGCTCGTCGCGGGCGGCTGCCTCGGCATCGCCGGCGCGCTGTTCCAGTCGGCGACGCGCAATCCGCTCGCGTCGCCCGACCTGCTCGGCGTGACGGGCGGCGCGCAGCTCGGCCTGCTCGCGGCGATGCTCGTGCCGGCACTCGCGGGCGTCGCGTCGGTGCCGCTCCTGTTCGTCTGCGGGCTGGCCGCCGCCGCGTGCGCGATGCTCGCGGCGGGCGGCTGGCGCGCGACGCCGCTGCGGCTCGTGCTCGCGGGCAGCGTCTGCATGCTGCTGTTCGCCGCGCTGTCGACGCTGCTGCTCGCGTTCTTCGAGCAGAACATCGCGGGCGCCGCGCTGTGGGCGAACGGCAGCCTCTATCAACCGGGCGCAACCGGCCTGAAGCTCGCGGCGAGCTGGCTCGTGCTGCCGCTCGCCGCGCTGCCGTTCGTGATCCGGCCGCTCGATCCGCTCGCGCTCGGCGACGACGCGGCGGCCGCGGCCGGCGTGCGCGTCGATGCGGCGCGGCTCGCCGCGACGGTCGTCGCGGTCGCGTTCACGAGCGTCGCGGTCAGCATCGCGGGGCCGCTGTCGTACGTCGGCCTCGTCGCGCCGAACCTGCTGCGCCAGATCCGCGGCGCGCGCGCCGCGCGGCTCGCCGCGCTGGTGCCGCTGTCCGCGCTGGCGGGCGGCGCGCTCGTGCTCGTGACCGACAGCGCGGTGCTCGCGTCGGGCCTCGACACGACGCTGTCGACCGGCGTCGCGATCGCGCTCGTCGGCACGCCGCTGATGCTCGCGCTGATCCGCCGCGGCGCCGCGTGGTCCGGCGTGCTGCATGCGGGACCCGAGCGCGCGGCGCTCGGCCGCGCGACCCGCTTCGTCGGCTGGCTCGACGGCCTGCGCTGGCCGCGGCGCACCGCGCTGTTCGCGCTGACAGGCGCGCTCGTGCTGCTCGCGGGCACGTCGGCCGGCCCCGAATGGCTGACGCCCGCGCGCTGGCAGGCGGCGCTGTCGGGCGCCGACCCGGTCGCGCGGATGCTGATCGACCTGCGCCTGCCGCGGCTCCTGTGCGCGATGCTGGCCGGCGCGCTGCTCGCCGCGAGCGGCGTCGCGATGCAGAGCGTCGTGCGCAATCCGCTGGCGGGCCCGGAAGTGCTCGGCGTCACGCAGGGCGCGGCGCTCGTCACGCTGTTTGCGCTGACGCGCTGGCCGCTTGCCGGCCAAGGCATGCTGGCGGGCGCGGCGCTGCTCGGCGGCGGCGTGTCGCTTGCGATCACGCTCGGCCTGAACCACTGTCATCGCTACGCGCCGCTTGCGGTCGCGCTGACCGGGATCGTGATCGGCACGTTGTGGACGACGCTGTCGGAATGGCTGATCACGCAGGAAAGCGTGCAGCCCGCGCGCTTCGTCGTGTGGCTCGTCGGCGGCACCTATGGGCGCAGCTGGGGCGAGGTCGCGATGCTGCTGCCGTGGTGCGCGCTCGCGGTGCCGGTATTCGCGTGGCTCGCGCAGCCGCTCGACATGCTCGCGCTCGGCGACGACCAGGCGGCCGCGCTCGGCCTGCCGATCGCCGCGTTGCGGCCGCTCGCGCTCGTGATCGCGACGCTCGCCGCGTGCGCGGCGGTCGCGGCGGTCGGGCCGGTCGGCTTCATCGGGCTGATGGCGCCGCACGTCGCGACGATGCTCGGCGCGCGACGCCATCGCACGCGCCTGTGGCTCGCGGCCGCGTGCGGCGCGCTGATCCTCGGGCTCGCGGACGTCGCGGCCCGCACGGCCGTCGCGCCGCGCGAAGTGCCGGCCGGCGTGCTGACCGCGCTGATCGGCGCGCCGTACCTGCTCGGTCTGCTGATCGTCGAGGCGCGCCGCGCGCGGCGCGTGGGGCGATGACGCCGCCGGTTGTCGACGCGCGCGCGACGTGCTTCGCGTCGTTCGCGCCGCCCGCATTTGCGCCGTATCTCGACGCGGTGTGGCTCGGCATGCCCGAAGACGCGCGCGCATCGGGCGCGCGCATCGTGCCGGTGACCGCGCTGCCCGACCATCGCGACGCGCTGCTCGACGCGATGGTCCGTCACTACGGCGGCGATCCGGCCGTGCATGCGCGCGCGCTGCTGTCGCAATGGAGCAAGTACTACTTCGGCCGCGCGGCGCCCGCGGGCGTCGTCGCCGCGCTGCTGCTCGGCCGGCCGCTCGACATGGCTCCGGAATGCACGTTCGTCGTGCTCGACGACGGGATGCCCGCGGGGCTGGTCTTCGCGCAGGACGCGCTCGGCGAGCCCTGCGACGATCCGGCGCCGCGCTACGCGGGGCTCGTCGCGCATCTCGGCGCGGTGATCGACCTGCTGGCCGAGATGGGCCGCGTTACGCCGCGCGTGCTGTGGAGCAACGCGGGCAATCTGCTCGACTACCTGCTCGATGCCTGTCGCGCGCAGCCGTGCGTGGCCGACCCCGTGCGCGACGCCGCGTGGCTGTTCGGGTCGGCGTGCGTCGACGGCGAAGCCAATCCGCTGCGCATGCCGGTGCGCGACGCCGTGCCGCGCTCGCCGCTGCTGCCGACGCCGTTCCGCGCGCGCCGCGTGTGCTGCCTGCGCTACGAAATCCCTGGAGAAACGCAACTGTGTGGAAGCTGCCCCTTGCTACTGACGATGGACGACGCGGCGCTGGCCGGGCAGGACGCGATTCGCTGACGGCGCCTGGCCGGCGGCGGGCGCTTGCACAGCTCGCCGCGCTCGGCGCGGGCTGGCCGCTGGCCGCGCAGGCCGCCGCCGGCGATGCCGCGCGCGGGCCAAGCGGCGGCATGCCGGCCGGCGTGTCGCTGACCGGCAATCCGGTCGTCTCGCAGGCGAGCGCGGCGATGCCGGTGCGGCCGCAGCGCGTCGTCGCGCTCGAATTCATGTTCGCCGAAACCCTCGCGGCGCTCGACATCACGCCGGCCGGGATGGTCGACACCGCGTTCTATCCGGGCTGGCTCGGCTACGACAACGCGCGCTTCGCGCACGTGACGGACGTCGGCTCGCGGCAGGAGCCGGGGCTCGAGGCGATCGCGGCGGTCAAGCCCGACCTGATCATCGGCGTCGGCTTCCGGCATGCGCCGATTTTCGCGGCGCTCGACCGGATCGCACCGACGATCCTGTTCCAGTTCAGCCCGAACGTGAACGAAGGCGGCGTGCCCGTGACCCAGCTCGACTGGACCCGGCAGATCTTCCGCACGATCGGCGCGGTGACGGGGCGCAGCGCGCGCGCGCAGGCGGTCGAAGCGCAGCTCGACGCGGGCCTCGCGCGCAACGCGAAACGGCTCGCGGCGGCCGGAAGGCAGCACGAACGCGTCGCGCTGCTGCAGGATCTCGGGCTGCCCGACCGCTACTGGGCGTATACGGGCAACAGCACGGCGGCCGGACTCGCGCGCGCGCTCGGCCTCGATCTGTGGCCGAAGAAGCCGACCCGCGAGGGCACGCGCTACGTGACGTCGGCGGACCTGCTGACGCAGCGCGACCTGGCGGTGCTGTTCGTGACCGCGACCGGCATGGACGTGCCGCTCGACGCGAAACTCGATTCGCCGGTCTGGCAATACGTGCCCGCGCGCAAGGCAAACCGGATCGCTTTGATCGAACGCAACATCTGGGGCTTCGGCGGCCCGATGTCGGCGCTGAAGCTGGCCGACGTGATGACCGATACGCTGCTGGCGTTGCCGCCGGTGCGCTGACGCGAGGCCGCGCGTCACGGCGATGCATTCGCCCCTCGCACTGTCGCCACGCGTGCGGACGCTCGGGAGACGGAGGGCCGGCTACGCCCGATACGGCCGCTCGGCCAGGATTTCCACCAGACGCAGAAGATAACCGTCGGGGTCCTGTACCAGCATCTCGATCTGGCCGTGCTCCAGATCGTCCTGGCGATACCAGGATGTCCGCGGCTCGGCGAACAGCGCGATGCCCGCGTCGCGCAAGCGGTGGTGAATGGGTTCGATCGAGTCGACCTCGATCTGCAGATTGATGCCTTGCCCACGCGGGAACTGCATCGGGCCGGTCAGCCAGCTCTCCGGATGCTGTTGCTCGAGCATCAGCTGGGCGTGCCCGAGGTCGAGATAGGCAAAGCGATCCTCGGGACGCTCGAAGCGAACCCGGAAGCCAAGCAGGTCACGATAGAACGTCATGCTTCGGACGAGGTCCGTGCAGATCAGTTCCGGAACGAGAGCGGCCCATTCCATTGCGGGTCTCCTTGATTGCTGCAGTGAGCCGCGTCGCGCGCAGCGGAAGATTCAGCGCAGGCCGTCGCGGCCTCGACGAAGTGCCGCCCATCATACCCGGCCATGCCCCGGCCTTCGCATGCGTCCTGCGCGCCGCGCCGGCCCATGGGCCCGGTCACGTCGAGCCGGGCTCGCCGGTGCAGCGGCAAGCCGCCGCGCCGGCGCCCGCCCGTCACGCATTCACCGCATCGACCCGCTGCCGGGCCGGCGTCGTATCGCTGACGATCCGTCCGTTGTCGAGCTTCAGCACGCGGTCGGCCAGATCGAAGTAGCGGTCGTCGTGCGTGATCACGACCACCGCCTTGCCGCGCGCGCGCAGCTCGGGCAGCAGCTGTTCGTAGAACACCGCCTTGAACGTCGGGTCCTGGTCGGCGGCCCATTCGTCGAACAGGTAGAACGGCCGGTCTTCGAGATACGCGACGACGAGCGCGAGCCGCTTGCGCTGCCCGGTCGACAGCGCGCGGGTCGAGAACGCGCCGTCGACGACCTTCACCTTGTGGTCGAGCGCGAGCTTCGCGACCAGCGCGTTCGCGCGCGCGTCGGCCTGCGCGCGCGCCGGATCGTCCGGGTCGACGATGCCGAGCAGCGCGTCGAACAGGTGGAAATCGTTGAACACCGCGCTGAAGCGCTGCCGGTACGCGGCGCGCTCGCGCCAGCCGACCGGCCGGCCGTCGACCTCGATCGCGCCTTCCTCGGGCTCGTAGAGGCCGGTGAGCACCTTCGCGAGCGTGGTCTTGCCGCTGCCGTTGCCGCCGACGATGAACACGAGCTCGCCGGGCGTCAGCGTCAGGTCGATCGGCCCGATGCGGAACATCCGCTCGTCGCGCTCGTGGAAATAGGAATGCGTGACGCCGCGCAGCGTGACCGCGCCGGCGGGCGCGACGTGCTGCACGTCGCTCGCGGGCGGCGCGGTGCGCAGCGCGCCGAATTCGGCCATCACGTCCTCGATGCGCGCGAGCGACACGCGCGCCGCGTTGACGGTCGGCAGGTTGTTCAGCAGGCCGTCGAGCGGCACCAGCATGAACAGGAACACGACGACGTAGCCGGCCGTCGCGCCCGGGTCCGCGTGCGCGCCGAGCTGCGGCCAGAACGCGGCCGCGCCGAGGAACGCATAGAACAGGAAGATGATCCAGCCGACGCCGACCGCATACGCGCTGAACGCGCGGCGGCGGTGGTCGCGCACCTCGCCGATCGCCGCGCCGAGCTGGCCGTCGACGAACTGGCGCGCGCGCGCGTCGTGCAGCTTCAGCTCCTTCGCGCCGGAGAACAGCGCGCCGAGATAGCCGAACAGCTTGTCCTGCGCGCGGCCGGCCGCTTCGAGCGACGCGATCGCGCGGCGGTCGCCGGTGTGATAGCCGAGCGAGCCCGCGACGATCGCCGTGAGCGCGAGCACGCACACGGGCCACGACAGCCACGCGAGATAGCCGAGGCAGCCGAACACGATCGAGCCGTGCATCACGAGGTTCGGCAGCGCGAAGAACAGCATCGACACGTTGGTCGCGTCGTCGGTCAGCACCGACTGCACGGGCGCCGCGCCGATGCGCTCGACGTCGCGCAGCTCGGCCGCGCCGACGCGGCGCGCGAGATGCGCGCGCAGCCGCGCCATCGTGTCCTGCGACAGCCGCGCGAACAGCACGCCCGACACGATCCGCGTGACGAGCGCGATCACCGCGCACAGCGCGAAGCGCCACGCGAGCGCGGCGTCGGCCGCGACCGGCTGCGCGAGCGCGCGGTTCAGCGTCGCGACGAGCAGCACGCTCGCGATGCCGTTCAGCACGCAGGCGACGAGCGCGAGCGCGAGCGCGGCGCGGCTTTCGCGCAGCAGCGCGAGGATCAGGCGCGTCGCCGGGCGCGCGGGCGGCGCGGCGTCGGCGGCAGGCGGGCGGGAGGGCGGCGGAGAGGGCTCGTGGGCGGCGGTCATCGGCAACGTCAATTAAGTGAGAACGAACAGCGGGGAACGGACAACGGAGAACGAATGGCGCGCGGTGCGCCTCCTGTCGAATAGACGAATGGGCCGCCGAAATATTTAGTCATCGGCGGATTGCGCGCAAAACGGTAAAAAACCGGCCGCGCCGTTCGTCACACCAGTGAAGCCGCCCAGCGCGGCGCCGTGAGTTGGCCGTAGCGGCCGGACCTGAAGGACTTCACGCCCATGACGAGTTTCCCGACTGCGTTGCACCACCGAATCCGCGAGCTGGCGCGCCGCGCGCCCGACGCGCCCGCGCTCGCCGTCTCCTTTCCGACCGAAATCCGCCTGACGCGCGGCGCGCTCGATGCGCGCGCGTCGCAGCTCGCGCGGCGGCTGCGCGCGGCGGGCGTCGGTGCCGAGGTGCGGGTCGGCGTGTGCGTCGAGCGCTCGTGCGAGCTGTTCGTCGCGTTGCTGGCCGTGCTGAAGGCGGGCGGCGTGTTCGTGCCGCTCGACCCGCGGCACCCGGCCGCGCGCCTCGACTGGATCGTGCGCGACGCGAACCTGCGCCACGGCATCGTCGATGCGGCGGGGCGCGCGGCGCTCGGCACGCCGTTCGCGCACGCGTTCGACGTCGCGGACGTCGATGCCGACACGGCGGACGCAGCGCTCGCGTGCGCCGATGAAGACGACGCGCCGGTCCATCCGCGCGCGGCCGCCTACATGATCTACACGTCGGGCTCGACCGGCACGCCGAAGGCGGTCGTCGTCGAGCACGGGCCGCTCGCCGCGCATTGCGATGCGCTCGCGGCCGCGCTGCCGATCGAGGCCGGCGACCGGCTGCTGCATTTCGCGTCGGTCAATTTCGACGCCGCGCACGAATGCTGGCTCGCGCCGCTCGCGGTCGGCGCGAGCCTCGCGGTCGCGCCGCCGCAGCCGTTTGCGCCGGACGCCGCGCATGCGCTGATGGTGCGCGAGCAGGTCAGCGTCGCCGCGTTTCCGCCCGCCTACCTGCGCGAGTTCGCGGCGCTCGCCGCGCGCGACGGCGTGCCGCCCGCGCTGCGCGTGCTCGCGTTCGGCGGCGAGGCGCTGCCGCAGCAGGCGTTCGAGTTCGTGCGCGACACCTTTCCGGCGGTGCGGCTCATCAACGGCTACGGGCCGACCGAGGCGGTGATCTCGCCGATGCTGTGGCCGGTCGAGCCGGGCGAGACGCCCGCGCTCGCCGCGGACGACGCGTTCGCGGCGCTGCCGATCGGCCGGCCGATCGGTCCGCGCGTTGCCCGCGTCGACGGGTTCGACGGCGCCGGCGAGCTGCTGCTCGGCGGCGTCTGTCTCGCGCGCGGCTATCACGGCCGTCCGGCGCTGACCGCCGAGCGCTTCGTGCCCGATCCGGACGGCGCGCCGGGCGCGCGCGTCTATCGCACCGGCGACCTCGCGCGGGTGCGCGACGACGGCGCGTTCGATTACCTCGGCCGCCTCGACGATCAGGTGCAGGTGCGCGGCGTGCGCGTCGAGCCCGCGGAAATCGCCGCGTGCCTGCGCGCGCATCCGGCCGTCGCCGACGCGGCGGTGGTCGCGGAAACCGACGGCGGCCCGACGCGGCTCGTCGCGTGCGTCGCGCTGCGCACGGAGGCCGACGACGCGGCGCTGAAGGCGCACGTCGCCGCGCAGCTGCCGGCCGCCTGGCAGCCGCACCGGTACGTGCGCTGCGACGCGCTGCCGTACACGCTGAACGGCAAGCTCGACCGCGCGGCGCTGCGCGAGCGGATCGCCGCGGCACGTGCGGACCGCGCGGCCGGCGACGCGCCGCGCACGGACACCGAGCGGCGCACGGCCGACCTCTGGCAGACGCTGCTCGGCCTTGACGCGCCGCCGTCGCGCGACGACCGGTTCTTCGCGCTGGGCGGTGATTCGCTCGCGGCGATGCAGCTGCAGGCGGCGATTCGTGTCGAATGGCGCGTCAACCTGCGGCTCGACATGCTGTTCGCGGACCCGGCGCTCGCCGCGCTGGCCGACGCGATCGACCGCGCGGAGCGCGAAACCGGCGCGCCGCTCGTCGCGATCGCGGCGCGCGCCGGTGCGCCGGCCGGCGCACCGTATGCCGAGCGCGCGGCGTCGCTGGCGCAGCAGCGCTTCTGGGTGCTCGCGCAGACGCGCGACGCGAGCGCGGCCTATCACATCGCCGCGCACTGGACGATCGACGGCGCGCTCGACCGCGCCGCGCTGCAGCGCGCGCTCGATCACGTGATCGGCCGGCACGACGCGTGGCGCACGACGCTCGTCGAGAACGACGACGGCGTCGTGATGCAGCGGATCCACGCGCGCCTGCCGGTGGCGATCGCCGAAGTCGACCTGCGCGGCCTGCCGCCGGCCGGCCGCGACGCGCAGGCGGCAATCCTCGCCGAGCGCGACGCCGGCGCGCCGTTCGACCTCGCCGAAGGCCCGCTCGTGCGCGCGACGCTCGTCGCGCTCGCCGACAACCGCCACCGGCTGCTGCTGACCGCCCATCACGCGATCACCGACGGCTGGAGCTCGCGCTGCGCGTTCGAGGAGCTGACGGCGGCCTATGGCGCGTATGCGAACGGCGTCGCGCCGGCGCTGCCCGCGCTGCCGATCCAGTACGCGGACTATGCGGACTGGCAGCGCGACATGCTCGCGGGCGGCGAGGGCGAGCGGCAATTGAACTACTGGCGCGCCGCGCTGCAGGATGCGCCGGGGCCGCTCGCGCTGCCGGTCGACCGGCAGCCGGGCGCGGCGCGCACGCTGCACGGCGCGCGCACGTCGCTGCGCCTGCCCGACGCGGTCGCGGCCGACGTGCGCCGGCTCGCGCGCGACGCGCATGCGACGGTCTTCACGGTGCTGATGGCCGCGCTCGACGCGTGGCTGTCGCGCCTGACCGGCGCGACCGACGTCGTGGTCGCGGTGCCGGTCGCGCACCGGCAGCGCCCGGAAACGCGCGCGCTGCTCGGGCTGTTCCTGAACACGGTGGCGCTGCGCGTGCGCGTCGCGCCGACGCAGCCGTTCGCCGCGCTGGTCGACGCGGTGCGCGCGGCGGCGCTCGATGCCTATGCGCATCAGGACGTGCCGTTCGAGCGCGTCGTCGACGCGGTGAAGCCGCCGGTGCGGCGCGGCGACGAATGGCTGCGCGTCAAGTTCGCGCAGCAGTTCGACGCGCGGCTCGACAGCGCGCTGCCGGGTGCGACCGCGGTTGCGACGCCGGGGCCGGATCTCGCCGCGCGCTTCGATTTCGCGCTGGATTTCACCGACGATGCGAGCGGCATCGAACTGGTCGCCGCGTATGCGACCGACTGCATCGACGCCGACACCGCGCGCGCGTGGCTCGCCAGCTACGCGGCGCTCGTCGCGGCCGCCGCGCGCGATCCGCGGTGCGCGACCACCGCGCTGCCGTGCGACGGCGCGAGCGCGGCGCGGCAGCCGCGCGACGGCAGGGCGCTGACGCCCGAACACGCGGACGTCGTCGCGGCGTTCGCGCGGCAGGCCGCCGCCTATCCGCATCGCGTCGCGCTGGCCGATGCGGCGGCGTCGCTGACGTTCGCGGAACTCGACGACGCGTCGGATCGCGTCGCCCGCGCGCTGCAACTGCGCGGCACGGCGGCCGAGGAACCGGTCGTCGTCTGCATCGAGCGCTCGGCACGCTTCGTCGTCGGCCTGCTCGGCGCGCTGAAGGCGGGCGCGCTGGCCGTGCTGCTCGATCCGGCGCAGCCGGCCGAGCGGCTCGCGGCGGCCGCCGCCGATTGCCGCGCGCGCTCGGCGCTCGTCGTCGGCGACGCCGCATGGCCGGCCGGCACGCTCGCGCAGGCGCTCGACGTCGACGCGCTCGCGGCCGACGCGACGCTCGCGCAGGCGGCCGCCGCGCGCATCGCGCCGCACCCGGACCAGGGTGCGTACCTGATCTACACGTCCGGCTCGACCGGCACGCCGAAGGGCGTCGTCGTGTCGCATCGCTCGCTCGCCGACTACGTGCAGGGCATGCTCGACGAACTCGCGTTCGCGCCGGACGCGTCGTTCGCGATGGTGTCGACGGTCGCGGCCGACCTCGGCCATACGACGCTGTTCGGCGCGCTGTGCGCGGGTCGCACGCTGCATCTGCTGCCGGCGTCGTGCGCGTTCGATCCGGACGCATTCGCCGACGAGATGCGCCGCCGCGACGTCGGCGTGCTGAAGATCGTGCCGAGCCATCTGCAGGCGCTGCTCGAAGCCCGCGCGCCGGCCGACGTGCTGCCGAGCCATGCGCTCGTGACGGGCGGCGAAACGCTCGCGTGGGCGCTGGTCGCGCGCATCGCCGCGCTCAAGCCCGCGTGCCGCGTGATCAATCACTACGGCCCGACCGAGGCGACCGTGGGCGCGCTGACGTGCGACACGGCGTCGATGGCCGCCGATGTGCACGACGGGGCGCGCGGCGTGCCGCTCGGCGGGCCGCTGCCGAACGCGCGCGCGGTCGTGCTCGATGCGTTCGGCGCGTGCGTGCCGGCGGGCGCGACCGGCGAGCTGTATCTCGGCGGGCCGGGCGTCGCGCGCGGTTACTGGGGCCGGCCGGCGGCGACCGCCGAGCGCTTCCTGCCCGATCCGTTCACGCCGGGCGCGCGCGTGTACCGCACCGGCGACCGTGTGCGGCTGCGCACGGACGGCCGCATCGAATTCCTCGGGCGGATCGACGACCAGGTCAAGATCCGCGGCTATCGCGTCGAGCCGGGCGAGGTGAGCGCGGCCGTGCGCGCGGCCGACGGCATCGCACAGGCGGAAACGCTGGCGGTCGAGCACGACGGTCGCCTGCGGCTCGTCGCGTTCGTCGTCGCGCGCGACGGTGCGGCGTTCGACGAGGCCGCGCTGCGCGCGGCTCGCGGCGACGCTGCCGGACCATATGGTGCCGGCGCAGATCGTCGCGCTGCCACGCCTGCCGGTGACGGCGAACGGCAAGATCGATCGCGCCGCGCTGCGCGCGCTGGCCGCCGCGCCCGCCGCGAGCGTGCAAGGCGACGCGCCGCGGGGCGCGGTCGAGACGACGCTCGCGGAGATCTGGCAGGCGGTGCTGAAAGCGCCGCGCGTCGGCCGCGACGACAATTTCTTCGAACTCGGCGGCGACTCGATCCTCGTGCTGCAGGTGATCGCCCGCGCGCGCAAGCGCGGCGTGCGCTTCACGCCGAAGCAGCTGTTCGACGGCCCGACGCTCGCCGAGCTGGCGCGCGTCGCGAAGACGGAAGACGTGGCACAGCCCGCCCCGGTCGCGCAGGTTGCGACGACAGCGACCGCCGCGCGCGTGCTGACGCCCGCGCAGCAGCGCTTCTTCGCGCTCGACGTGCCGCATCCGGGCCACTGGAACCAGGCGATCGCGTTCGACGTGCGCGGGTCGTTCGATCCCGCCGCGTTCGCGCGTGCGTTCGATGCGCTGCTCACGCATCACGAGGCGTTCCGCCGGCGCTTCACGCGCGACGCGCATGGCGCGTGGCAGGCCGACGACGCCCAGCGCCCGTACGACGCGCTGCCGTTCGTCGAAGTCGCCGCGCGCGACGACGCCGACGCGCTCGCGCACTTCGATGCGCTGCAGCGCCGGCTCGATCTCGGCCGCGGGCCGCTCGCCTGCGCGTGCGCGGCGCGGCTGCCGGACGGCGCGACGCGGCTGTTCGTCGCGATCCACCATGCGATTGTCGACGGCGTGTCGTGGCGAATCCTGCTCGACGATCTCGACACCGCGTACCGCGCCGCCTGCGAGCAACGGCCGGTCCGGCTCGCGCTGCAGGGCCTGTGCGCCGACGCGTGGGCCGCGCGGCTCGCGCGCGCGGCGACCGATCCGGCGTCCCCGTTCGCGAACGAAATCGCGTACTGGACCGGGATGGCGCAAGGCGACGACATCGCGCCCGACCATCCGGACGCGCCGGCGACCCACGCGGACGCGGCCGTCGTCGTGCAGACGATCGACGCCGCGCTGACCCGCGCGGCGCTCGCCGACGCGCACGCCGCGTACCGCACGCAGACGATCGAGCTGCTCGCCGCCGCGCTTGCCATTGCGCTGACCGACGGGCGCGACGCGGCGTCGTGCCGCGTCGAACTGGAAGGGCACGGCCGCGAGGCGCTGTTCGACGATGCGGATGCGAGCCGTACGATCGGCTGGCTGACGAGCCATTACCCGGTTTCGCTGCCGGTCGCGGCGAGCGCGCGCGACACGCTGTGCGCGGTCAAGGACGCGCTGCGCGCGGTGCCGCACAAGGGGCTCGGCTTCGGCGTGCTCGCGCACTACGGCGATGCGGCGACGCGCGCGGCGCTGGCCGGGGTGCCGCGTCCGCGCGTGACCTTCAACTATCTCGGCCAGTTCGACGCGCCGCGCGACGCGACGCTCGTGCCGCGTTTCGGCGGCGCCGGCGTCGAGCGCGATCCGCAGGGGCCGCTCGGCAACGCGCTTGCGATCCACGCGTATCTCGACGAGGACCACGACGGCGGACGCACGCTGAAGCTGCACTGGGTGTACGGCGCGCCGCAGTTCGAGCGCGCGACGATCGACGCGTTCGCCGCGCGGTTCGCGGCGGCGCTCGTCGCGCTCGTCGACGCGTGCGCGGCGCGCATCGCCCATCGCGGCGGCGGCGCGACGCCGGGCGACTTCCCGCTCGCGCAGGGCGCTGGCCTCACGCAGGCGGCGATCGAGCGCGCGCCGCTCGACTGGCGCACGGTCGACGACGTGTATCCGCTGTCGCCGATGCAGCAGGGCATCCTGTTCCATGCGCTGTTCGCGCCGGGCCATGCGAGCTACGTGAACCAGCTGGTCGCGACCGCGGCGGCGCTCGACGCCGACCGGCTCGCGGCCGCGTTCGACGCATCGATCGCGCGGCACGACATCCTGCGCACCAGCATCATGCCGGACGAAGCGGCGCCGCTGCAGCGCGTGCACCGGCAGGCGGCGCTGCCGGTCGAGCAGCTCGACTGGCGCACGCGCGGCGCGACGCTCGACGCGGATTTCGGCGCGTGGCTCGCGGCCGACCGCGCGCGCGGCTTCGACTGGAACCAGCCGCCGCTGATGCGGCTCACGCTGATCCGCGTGACCGACGACGCGTGGCGCATCGTGTGGACCCGCCATCACGTGCTGCTCGACGGCTGGAGCACCGCGCGGCTGCTCGCCGACGTGCTGCGCGACTACCGCGACCCGGACGCCGTGTCGCCGTTCGCAAGCCGCCCGGCGCTGCGCTACCGCGATTTCATCGCGTGGCTCGGCGCGCGCGACCGCGACGCGGACGAACGCTTCTGGACCGGGCGGCTCGCGCGGCTCGACGCGCCGACGCTGATCGCCGAGCGCACCGCCGACCGCGCGGACGCGACGATGCTCACGTGGCGCGCCCGCATCGATGCGGGCGCGTTCGCACGCGTCGCGCAAACGGCGCGCGCGCTGAAGCTGACCGTCAACACGCTGGTGCAGGGCGCGTGGGCGCTCGCGCTGCAGCGGATGACGCACCAGCCGGCGGTCGCGTTCGGCGCGACCGTCGCGGGCCGTCCGGACGCGCTGCCGGACGTCGATGCGGTGCTCGGCCTGTTCATCAACACGGTGCCGGTGATCACCGCGCCCGCGCCGCAGCAGCGCGCGGCCGACTGGCTGCAGGCGCTGCAGCGCGACAACGCGGCGGCGGCCGAGCACGCGCATGCGCCGCTCGCCGACATCCAGCGCTGGGCGCGCGGCGCCGGCGGCGCGCTGTTCGACACGCTGGTCGTGTTCGAGAACTATCCGGTCGACGACACGGCGCACGACGCAGACCCGCGCGCGCTCGCACTGCGCGACGTGCGCAGCATCGAGGCGACCGATTTCGCGCTGACGCTCGTGATCGAGAGCGGCGCGGACCTGACGATCGACTACGGCTACGACACCGCGCGCATCGACGCGGGGCAGGTCGAGACCTGGCATCGCGCGTTCGCGTGCGCGCTCGACGCGCTGGCGAGCACGCCCGATGCGCTGCTCGGCGCGTTGTCGATCGGCGGCGACGCGGCGCGCGATGCGCTCGCGCAGCGCGAGGCGACCGCCCGCGCGTGGTCGGCGCATCAACAACTGCCGCTGCACGCGCAATTCGAAGCGGCGGCCCGCGCGACGCCCGGCGCAGTCGCGCTCGAATACGCGGACGCGCACGGCGGCCTGAACCGGATGACCTATGCCGAGCTCGACGCCTGCACGTCGCGGATCGCCGCCGCGTTGCGCCGGCACGGCGTGCAGCCCGATACGCCGGTCGCGCTGTGCGTCGAGCGCTCGTTCGACATGGTGAGCGCGCTCGTCGGCGTGCTGAAGGCCGGCGCAGCGTATCTGCCGGTCGACCCCGACTATCCGGCCGAGCGCATCGCGTACCTGCTGCGCGATGCGCGGCCCGCGGTCGTGCTGACGCAGGCGCACCTGCGCGCGCAGGTCGAAGCCGCGCTGGGCGACACCGCCGACACGCAGCTGCTGACGGTGGCGGACCTGCTCGCGCAGGACATCGCTCCGGACACGACCGAGCCGGTCGCGGTCGCCGACGCGCAGCTCGCGTACCTGATCTATACGTCCGGCTCGACCGGCAAGCCGAAGGGCGCGGGCAACACGCACGGCGCGCTCGCGAACCGGATCGCGTGGATGCAGCATGCGTACCGGCTCACGCGCGACGACGTCGTGCTGCACAAGACGCCGTTCGGCTTCGACGTGTCGGTGTGGGAGTTCGTATGGCCGCTGTCGCAGGGCGCGAAGCTCGCGATCGCCGCGCCCGGCGACCATCGCGATCCGGCGCGCCTCGCCGCCGCAATCCACGCGCACCGCGTGACGGTGCTGCATTTCGTGCCGTCGATGCTGGCCGCCTTCGCCGCGCATCTCGACGATTTCGGCGCGGCCGCGCAATGCGACAGCGTACGGCTGATCGTCGCGAGCGGCGAGGCGCTCGCGCCCGAGCTGGTCGCGAAGGTCGCGCGCCTGTTGCCGCGCGCGACGCTCGTCAACCTGTACGGGCCGACCGAGGCGGCGATCGACGTGTCGCACTGGACCTGCGGCCCGGCCGATGCGCATGCGCACGCGGTGCCGATCGGCCATCCGATCGCGAACCTGCAGCTGCACGTGCTCGACGCCGCATGGCAGCCGGTGCCGGCGGGCGCGACCGGCGAGCTGTACCTGGCCGGCGCGGGCCTCGCGCGCGGCTACCTCGGCCGGCCCGGGCTGACGGCCGAACGCTTCGTGCCCGATCCGTTCGTGCCGGGCGCGCGCATGTACCGCACCGGCGACCTGGCGCGGCGCCGCGACGATGGGGCGCTCGACTACCTCGGCCGCGTCGACGCGCAGGTGAAGCTGCGCGGCCAGCGGATCGAGCCGGGCGAGATCGAGGCGCTGCTGCGCGCGGCGCCGGGTGTGCACGACGCGGTCGTCGTGGTGCGCGACGAGCAGCTGGTCGGCTACGTCGCCGGCGGCGACGCGGGCGCGCTCGACCCGGCCGCGCTCCTCGACGCGCTGCGCGCGCAGTTGCCAGCCTACATGGTGCCGTCGCAGCTGATCGCGCTCGACGCGCTGCCCGTCACGCCGAACGGCAAGTGCGACCGCCATGCGCTGCCGGCGCCGGTGCGCGAGGCGGCGGCCACGGCCGAGCTCGCGACCGACACGGAGCGCGCGCTCGCGGCGATCTGGCAGCGCGTGCTGCGCGTCGACGCGATCGGCCGCGATGACGACTTCTTCCTGCTCGGCGGCCATTCGCTGCTCGCGACGCAGGCCCATGCGCAGGCGAACCTGCACTGGGGCCTTGCGCTGCCGCTGCGCACGCTGTTCGACACCCGCACGCTCGCGCGCTGCGCGCAGGCGCTCGACGCGGCCTGCGCGGCGCGTGGCGCGACCGACGCGGCGAGCGCGATCGACGCATTGCTCGGCGAACTGGAAATTCAATAAGGACGACGGATGACGACGGTTCAACCCGACTGGCTGGCGCTCGCGACGCGTTTCGCGCAACTGCCCGATGCGCAGCGCGCGGTCTTCATCGACAAGCTCGGCGCGGCCGGCATCGATTTCCGCGTGCTGCCGATTCCGCCGCGCACGCCGCGTAGCGAGCGCGTGCCGGCGTCGTTCGCGCAGACGCGGCTGTGGCTCCATCAACGGCTGATCGACGCGAGCGACGCGTACCACATCACCGAGCGGCTCGCGCTGACGGGCCCGCTCGACGCGCATGCGCTGCGGCGCGCGTGCGACGCGCTGATCGCGCGCCACGAGGCGCTGCGCACGACCTTCGTCGAAGCCGCCGACGGCGTCGCGCAGACGATCCATCCGCCGCTGCGCTGCCCGTGGCGCGAAACGGACCTGGCCTCGCTCGCCGAGCCGCAGCGCGGCACGCGCGCCGACGAAGTCGCGGCGGTGGACGAGGCGCAAGCGTTCGACCTCGGCGTCGCGCCTCTGGTGCGCGCGCATCTGATCCGGCTTGACGCGACGCATCACCGGCTCGCGCTGACCGTGCATCACATCGTGTCGGACGGCTGGTCGTCGGGCGTGATGCTCGACGAACTCGCGGCGTTCTATCGCGCGTACGCGACCGACACGCCGGTGCCGCTCGCGCCGCTGCCGATCCAGTACGCGGACTACGCGCTGTGGCAGCGCCGCTGGCTCGACGCCGGCGAGCGCGACCGGCAGCTCGCGTTCTGGCGCGAACAGCTCGACCCGCAGCGCGGCGTGCTGGCGCTGCCCGGCGCCGCCGCGCGGCCGGCCCGCCGCAGCGCGCGCGGCGCGCGCCACGTGTTCGCGCTCGACGCGCCGCTCGCCGCACGGCTGCGCGCGTTCGCCGCAGCCGCCGGCGCAACGCCGTTCGCGGTGCTGCTCGCCGCGCTCGACGCGCTGCTCGCGCGCGCGACCGGCGACGCGCGAATCTGCGTCGGCGTGCCGGCCGCGAACCGCGAGCGCGCGGAGACGGCCGGGCTGATCGGGTTCTTCGTCAACACGCTGGCGATCGACGTCGACGTGACGCCGGGCGACGGCTTCGCGGCGCTCGTCGCGCGCACGCAGCGCGCGCTCGTCGACGCGCAGATGCACCAGGACGTGCCGTTCGAGCAGGTGGTCGACGCGCTCGGCGTGCCGCGCAGCGCGAGCCACCATCCGCTGTTCCAGGTGATGGCCGCCTACGGCGAGCGCCGCGCGCTGCCGCCGCTCGGCGCACCCGGCAATGCGGTGGAAGTGGCGGTGCTGCCGTCCGGCACGCCGTCCGCGAAATTCGACCTGACGCTCAGCGTCGAGGCAACGCCGTCCGGCACGTTCGACGCCGCGTTCGTCTATGCACGGGACCTGTTCGACGCCGACGCGATCGCGCGGCTTGCGCAGCGCTTCGTCACGCTGCTGGCCGACGCGCTCGCGCGGCCCGACGCGCCGGTCGGCGATCTCGACTGGCTGCCGGAAGCGGAACGCGCGCAGCTGTTCGCGTGGAACGCGTCGCCTGACGCCGGCGACGACGAGCCGTTCATCCCCGTGCACGCGCGTATCGCCGCGCATGCACGGGCGCGGCCGGATGCGCGCGGCGTTGCCGACATCGATCGCGCACTGACGCGCGGCGAGGTCGATGCGCGCGCGGCGCGGCTCGCACGCCAGCTGGTCGCGGCCGGCGTGCGCCCGGAAATGCGGGTCGGCGTCGCGCTGCAGCGCTCGGTCGACCTGCTCGTCGCGCTGATCGCGGTGCTGAAGTCCGGCGCGGCGTTCGTGCCGCTCGATCCCGCGCATCCGCGCGAGCGGCTTGCGCAGATCGTCGGCGATGCGCGCATCGAGCACGTGCTGACCGATGCGCGCAGCGAAGCCGCGCTCCCCGAATTGCCGTCGCTGCGCGTGTGGCGTGCCGACGCGCTCGACGCGCTCGACGACCTGGCGCACGTCGCGCTGCCCGACGTGCTGCCGGGCCATGCGGCGTATGCGATCTACACGTCCGGCTCGACCGGCGCGCCGAAGGGCGTGATCGTCGACCACGCGTCGTTCGCGCGGCACTGCGCGGCGATCGCGGATCGCTATGGCGCGGGCGAGGACGACGTGTTCCTGCTGTTCCAGTCGGTCAACTTCGACGGCGCGCACGAGGGCTGGTTTTCGCAATACATGTCGGGCGCGGCCGTGTCGGTGACGGCCGACGTGCTGTGGCCGCCCGCGCAGACCTGCGCGATGATGGCCCGCGACGGCGTGACGATGACCTACGTGCCGCCCGGCTGCGCCGCGCAGCTCGCCGAATGGGCGCTCGCGCACGGCGCGCCGCCGACGCTGCGCTCGCTGACGGTGGGCGGCGAGGCGACGTCGCGCGAAGCGTTCGCGATGCTGCGCCGCGCGCTGCCGAACGTACGGGTGGTCAACGGCTACGGCCCGACCGAGACGGTCATCACGCCGACGCTGTGGATGTTCCGCCCGGGCGACGACCTCGCGAAGCTCGGTGACGCCGCGTATCTGCCGATCGGCACGCTGGTCGGCGCGCGCACCGCGCACGTGCTCGACGCGCGCCTGCATCCGCTGCCGGTCGGCGTGATCGGCGAGCTGTATCTCGGCGGCGAGGGGACCGGCGTCGCGCGCGGTTATCTCGACCGGCCGGCGCTGACCGCCGAGCGCTTCGTCCCCGATCCGTACGGCGCGCCAGGCGCGCGCCTGTATCGGACGGGCGACCTCGTGCGGCGCCGCGCGGACGGCGTGTTCGACTTCATCGGCCGCGTCGATCACCAGGTGAAGCTGCGCGGGTTGCGGATCGAGCTCGGCGAGATCGAGGCGCAGCTCGCCGCGCACGACGCGGTGCGCGAGGCATGCGCGGTCGTGCACGGGCAGCGCGGCGACGCGCAGCTGGTCGCCTATGTCGAACTGACCGACGACGCGCGCGCGGCCGCGCAGCCGGTCGATGCGGCGACGCTCGACGCGCACCTGCGCCGCACGCTGCCGGACTACATGGTGCCCGCGCAGATCATCGTGCTCGACGCGCTGCCGCGCAACGCGAACAGCAAGGTCGACCGCGCGCGGCTGCCCGCGCCGGTGCGCGTCGAGCGCACGTACGAAGCGCCGCGCGACGGCGACGAGGCCGCGCTCGCGGCGATCTGGCAGGACGTGCTGAACGTCGCGCGGGTCGGCCGCGGCGATCATTTCTTCGAGCTCGGCGGTCATTCGCTCGCCGCGGTGCGGGTCGCGACGCGCGTTGCCGAGCGGCTCGGCCGCGACGTGCCGGTGCGCGCGCTGTTCGAGGCGCCGGTGCTCGCGCAGTATGCGCGGCAGGTCGCCGACGCGCCGCGCGCGGCGCACGACGGCGCGCGCGCGAGCGGCGCGGCGGCGCTGCGGCCCGACGCGCACGGCGTGTGGCCGCTGTCGCCGGCGCAGCTCGGCCTGTGGTTCCTGTGGCGCGCGCAGCCGGACAGCGCCGCCTACGTCATTCCGGTCGCGCTGCGCATGCGCGGTCCGCTCGACGCCGATGCGCTGCGCGCCGCGTTCGCGGACGCGGCGGCGGCCCATCCGGCGCTGCGCACGCGGCTCGTCGCGCGCGACGGCGCGCCGCCGGGGCAACGGATCGACGCGCTGGCGCCGGTCGCGCTGCCGGTCGTCGACCTGTCCGCTACGCCCGACGCGCTTGCGCGCGCGGCCGCGCTGACCGACGACGACGCGCTGACGCCGTTCGACCTCGGCGCCGCCGCGCCCCTGTGGCGCGCGCGCGTGCTGCGGCTCGCCGCCGACGATCATGTGCTGTCGATCGCGATCCATCACATCGTGTCGGACGGCGAATCGATCGAGCTGTGGCTGGATGCGATCCGGCGGCATTACGTTGCGCGGGTGCAGGGCGGCAACGCGCCGGTGGTCGCCGACTGGCCGTTCGTGCTGCCGGCGCCCAGCGTGCCCGCGCGGGTCGCGTACTGGCGCGACGTGCTGGCAAGCCTGCCGCGGCGCGTGCTGCCCGAGCGCGCCGACGCACCGGCCATTCCGCAATGGCGCGCGACGCGCACCGCGTTCGAGTTCGATGCGACGCTGATCCGCGCCGCGCGCGACGCCGCGTCCGCCGCGCACGCGACGCTGCCGATGCTGCTGCACGCGGCGCTCAACGCCGCGCTGTTCCGCGCGACGGGCGCGGCCGACCAGCCGGTCGGCGTGCTCGCGTCGACGCGCGAGCTGACCGGCGACGCCGCGCGCGATGCGCTCGGCCTGTTCATCAATGCGGTGGTCGTGCGCACGCGGCTCGACGCCGCCGACCGCCGCGCGGACGTGCTGGCCCGCGTGCGCGACGCGGCGCTGGCCGCCTACGCGCATGCGGACGTGCCGTTCGCGGACGTCGTCGCCGCGCTCGGCGCGCCGCGCGCGGCGGCCGCGAATCCGCTGTTCCAGGTGATGTTCAACTACCTGCGCTCGACCGGCGCGGCCGCGCGCGACTGGGCGGGCCTGTCGCTCGCCGGATTCGACGACGTGCGGCACCGCGTGGTGTTCACGCTCGAGCTCGACGTCGTCGAGCATCCGGACGGCCGCGTGAGCGCGGCGTTCTCGTATGCGAACGAACTGCTCGACGGCCGCTTCGTCGACGCGCTCGTCGATACGTACCGCGACGAGGTCGAGCGCTTCGCGGTTGCAGGCGGGATGGTGCTCGGCGGCCCCGACTCGCTGGCCGCCAGCGAAGCTGCGCCTGCCGGGGCCCGTGCGCCGGCGCGCGTTTCCGCGTCGCGAACTGCTGCCACGCTCGCGGCACTGTGGTGCGACACGTTCGCATCGGCCGCACCGGCGGCGGACGCGGACCTGTTCGAGGCCGGCGCGACGTCGTTCGACGTGGTGCGCTTCGTCGATGCCGCGTGCCGCGCCGGTCACGCGCTGACGGTGGCCGACGTGTTCGCCGCGCCGACGCTCGCCGCGCTCGGCGCGCGACTCGACGCACCGGCGGATGCGGGCACGGAGGTGCGCCATGCTGGCTGAAGTGCGCCCGGACGGGCTGACCCCGATCGACACGTTCCGTCTCGCGCTGGCGAACGACCTGGTCGCCGTGCGCGACGGTGCGGAGATCCGCGTCGCGCATGGCGAGGGCATCGGCGCGCAGCTGCTGCGCGCGCAACTGGCCGACGACGGCGCGCTGCGGCTCGTCGCGTACAACCATCGCGCGGCGCCGGCCGACCAGCGGCGCGCGCTGCTGGCCGCGCTCGCGGCTGCATTCGCCGGCGGCGACGGGCATGCGACGGTGCGGCTCGATCCGGCCGCGTGGCCGGCGGCGGCGCTTGATGCGCTGCGCGCGAGCGGCGTGCTCGCCGACGGCGGCCGGTGCGTGCGCGACGGCTGGGCGCAGCAGGCGGACCAGTGGCTTGCCGGCGCGCGGCCGCCGTGCGCGACGCTCTATACGCTGACGCACGGGCGGCGGCATCCGCGCCGCCCGCCCGCGCCGCGCGGCGACGTGTACGCACGCGACCTGCCGGCGCTCGGCGTGCGCTTCACGCTGCGCGGCTGGCAGCCCGACGAGGACGGCGCGCGGCTCGCACGCTGGTTCGACGACCCGCGCGTGCGCACCGGCTGGCCCGGCGCACCGGCGGGCACGACGCCCGCCGCCGATCCGCACGTCACGCCGCTCGTCGGCTGCTTCGACGACGAGCCGTTCGCGTACTTCGAGGCGTTCTGGCTGAAGGAAGACGCGCTGGCGCCGCACGTCGCGCCGCGCGACCACGACCGCGGGCTGCGGATGCTGGTCGGCGAGCCGCGCCGGCGCGGCCCGCACTGCGTTGCCGGCTGGCTGCCGTCGGTCGTCCATTACCTGTTTCTCGACGATCCGCGCACCGAGGCGGTCGGCTGCGCCGTGCCGGCCGGCCATGCGCGCGTCGTCGACCACCTCGCGCGCCACGGCTTCGCGCGACAGCGCCGGCTGACGCAGGCCGCCGCGCAGCCGCTGTGGATGCGCACGCTGCGCGAGGCATTCTTCGCCGGCCGTCACGTCTGACGCGCCGGTTTCACCGACAAGGGAGCTGAGACATGCAGAGAGAAACCGTATTCGACCTGATCGGCGTCGGCTTCGGGCCGTCGAACCTGGCGCTTGCCGTGCGGCTCGCGGAGCGCAGCGGCACGCGCGCGCTCGCGCATTGCTTCGTCGAGCGGCAGCCGGCGTTCGGCTGGCATCGCGGCATGCTGCTCGACGACTGCCGGATGCAGATCTCGTTTCTGAAGGATCTGGTCACGATGCGCGACCCGACGAGCCGCTACACGTTCATCAACTACCTGTTCCAGCGCGGCCGGCTGAACGAGTTCATCAACCTGAAGAACTTCTATCCGACCCGCGTCGAGTTTCACGATTACCTGAGCTGGGTGGCCGACGCGTTCGACGAGCACGTCCATTACGGCGAGACCGTGACCGGCATCGAGCCGGTGCGCGGCAGCGGCGCGCGCGTCGACGCGCTGCGCGTGCTGTCGCGCGACGCCGCCGGACACGAGCGCCAGCGCGTGACGCGCGCGCTGTCGGTCGGCGTCGGCGGCGCGCCGGCGATACCCGACGCGTTCGCCGCGCTCGGCCAGGACCGCGTGATCCATTCGTCGACGTACCTGGCCGACATCGGCCGGCTCGCGGGCGCGGCGGGCGGCGAGCGCCGCCGCATCGCGGTGATCGGCGCGGGCCAGAGCGCGGCCGAGGTGTTCATCGACCTCGCGCGGCGCTTCCCGCACGTCGACGCGAGCCTCGTGATGCGCGCAGGCGCGCTGAAGCCGGCCGACGACAGCCCGTTCGTCAACGAGATCTTCAGCCCGGCGTTCACCGACGTCGTCTACGCGCAGCCGCAGGACGCGCGCCGCGCGCTGCTCGAACGCTACCGCGACACGAACTACGCGGTGGTCGACCGGCCGCTGATCGAGCAGATCTACGAAATGCTGTACCTGCAGCGCGTCGACGGCGCGCCGCGCCACGCGCTGCTCGCGAACCGCGCGATCGAGGCTGCCGCGCGCACCGCGACCGGCCAGATCGAGCTGACGCTGCGCGACCGCCTGAGCGGCGACACGCACACCAAGCGCTTCGACGGCCTCGTGCTCGCGACCGGCTACCGGCGCGACACGCACACGGCGCTGCTCGACGGGCTCGCGCCGCATCTGGGCGACGCGCTCGCGCGCGGCGACGTGACGCGCGACTACCGGCTCGACACGCCCGGGCACTTCGCGCCGCACATCTATCTGCAAGGCTACTGCGAAGGCAGCCACGGCTTGTCCGACACGCTGCTGTCGGTGCTCGCGCGCCGCGCGGACGAAATCTGCGCGTCGCTCGAAAGCGCAAGCGCGCACCCGGACGAAGACGTCCGGCCACCACAGACACGACATGAAATCGGGGTGAGCGCCGGCCGGCTGGCCGTAGCGCTTTGACAAAAGGGCGGCCGGGAGGCCGCCAAACAAGTGGAGCAACGAAAGATGGAGTGGGTAACAGGCACGCGTCGGCGTGCGATCGCAGCCGCGGCAGGCGTGGCATTTTATGCGGCGGCAGGCCAGGCGATGGCCGAGGCGGCGCCGAACCCTGCGGCCAAGGCGGACTCCGCCGCGCAGGCGAACGGCGCGGCGTCGGGCACGCTGCCGGCGATCAGCGTCAATGCGGCGTCGGAAGGCAACGGCACGGTCGGGCTCGTCGCGCGACGCAGCCGGACCGGCACGAAGACCGACACGCCGATCAGCGAAATCCCGCAGACGATCAACGTCGTCACCGCGCAGCAGATCGAGATGACGGGCGCGACCGACGTGAACCAGGCGCTGCGCTATATCCCGGGTTTCTCGTCGTACGGCTCGGACAACCGTTCCGACTGGTACGCGGCGCTGCGCGGCTTCACGCCGACGGCCTACGTGAACGGGCTGCAGGTGCCGAATACGATCAACCTCGCGAGCTGGCGCGTCGATCCGTACATGATCGACAGCATCACCGTGCTGCGCGGGCCGACGTCGGTGCTGTACGGCGCGGGCGACCCGGGCGCGATCGTCGACGTGCAGACCAAGCTCGCCGACGGCGAGCGCGTGCGCGAAGCGGGCGTGGAGCTCGGCAACTACGCGCGCAAGCAGTTCATGTTCGACGTCGGCGACAAGCTCGACGCGGACGGCAAGTACGCGTACCGCTTCGTCGGCGTCGCGCGCGACGGCAACGCGCTGACCGGCCCGAACAACGACCAGCGCGTCGCGCTCGCGCCGTCGTTCCGCTGGCGGCCGAACGCGGACACGTCGCTGACGGTGTCTGCAACCTATCTGCAGGACTGGGGCGACATCTCGTCGAACTTCCTGCCCGCGCAGGGCACGGTGCTGGGGAACCCGAACGGGCAGCTGTCGAAGGACGTGTACCTGGGCGACCCGGGCTTCAACCATTACCGCAAGAAGCAGTGGTCGCTCGGCTACCAGTTCGAGCACAACCTGAACTCGATCTGGACGGTGCGCCAGAACGTGCGCTGGATGCACCTGTCGCTCGACAACGGCTCGGTGTGGGGCGCGGGCTTCGTCGACGGCAGCACGACCGACGTGTCGCGCTGGGCGGGCCTGTTCCAGATGAACTACAGCCGCTTCGACATCGACAACAACGCGCAGGCGCGCTTCGGCACAGGGCCGCTCGAGCACACGCTGCTGCTCGGCTTCCAGTACAACCGGCAGACCTCGACCGACAGCGAATGGATCGCGGCGGCGCCGCCCGTGAATCTCTACAACACCGTGTCGCCGCCGGTGACGACCGCGCTCTTCTCGGACCCGAATGCCACCTCCCGCACCGACACGTACACGACGATGAACACGTTCGGCGTGTACGCGCAGGACCAGGTCAAGTGGAATCGCTGGGTGCTGACGCTCGGCGGCCGCGAGGACTGGGTGAACATGCGGCAGGACGACCGCGCGGGCGGCACGCAGTCGAAGGCGGACGTCACCGCGTTCAGCGGGCGCGTCGGCCTCGCGTTCCAGGGTGACTACGGGCTGTCGCCGTACATCAGCTACGCGACGTCGTTCAACCCGCAGATCGGCGTGAACCTGTTCGGCGGCGGGCTGGCCAAGCCGACGCGCGGCAAGCAGATCGAGCTGGGCCTGCGCTGGCAGCCGCCCGGCAAGAACCTGATGCTGAACGCGGCGATCTACCAGATCAACCAGACCAACGTGGTGACGCCGACGCCGACGGACCTCGACCCGCGCGGCACGACGTCGGTGCAGACGGGCGAGGTGCGTTCGCGCGGCATCGAGCTGAGCGCGACCGGCAAGGTGACGCCGAATCTGTCGATCATCGCGTCGTACGTGTACCAGGACGTGAAGAACATCAAGGCGAACGACGCGTCGCTGAACAACTGGCCGGTCGACATCCCGCGGCCGCGCCAGATGGCGTCGCTGTGGGCCGACTGGACGTGGCACACGGGGCCGCTCGCCGGCTTCGGGCTCGGCGGCGGCATGCGCTACCAGAGCGCGTCGGCCGGCGCGGCCGACAACTCGCTGTCGGTCGCGAGCTACACGGTCTACGACGCGGCGATCCACTACGACGTGCGCAACTGGCGTTTCGCGGTGAACGCGACGAACCTGTTCAACCGCCACTACATCAGCGGCTGCCAGTCGACTTCGGTCTGCATGTTCGGCAACGAGCGTACCGTGGTCGCCACCGCGAAATACAACTGGTGACGGCGCGCGCCGCGGCGTGCGGGCCGGTGCTTGCGCGTCGCGGCGGCGTCGTCCTTTTCCCATCACGACCCATGCCGAAGAAAAATCTCGTCTACATCCAGTCGCTGCGCAACGGCGCGGCCGATCGTGCCGGACAGCCGGTCGCTTACAAGGGCGGCACGCGCTACATGAAGGCGCCGCTCGAATTCCTCGTCGAGCGGCTGAACGGCTCGGCGCTCGGCGAGCGCTACACGCTCGCGGGCGTGATCGTCGACGACGACGACGGCTCGCCCGCCGACCGCGCGAAGCTCGCCGACTACGGCTTCGCGCGCACGCCCGGGCGGCCGTGGCTGCTGCCGGACGGCCTCGCGGTGCAGGGCCGGCCGGTCGACGCGCTGTTCTGCGCGATTCCGTCGACGTATCGCCGGCTGCCGCGCGATGTGCACGACGTGCGCGAGCGCGCGGCGGGCAAGGCGGCGTTCGAGCGCCGGCTGCTCGAGCGCCTGCTCGAACTGAACGCCGACATCGTCGTGCTCGACGGGCTGCTCGTGATCCTCGACGAGCTGGTGCGGCCCGGCGCGCGCTTTCACCGGCGCATCGCGAACATCCACCCGGGCATCACCGCGGACGGCTCGCCGTTCCAGCGGCGCGGCGCGTACGCGACGCTCGATGCGCTGCACGGTGCGCGCGGCGAGCGGGTCGACTGGGCGACCGGCGCGACGTCGGCGATCGAGCCGGTGACGATGACGGGCGCGTCGTTTCATTACGTCGACAACGGCATCGATTCCGGCGAAGTGATCTGCGACGTGCTCGACACGCCGATCGCGCCGGACGACACGATTCTCGAGCTGCGCTGGAACAACTTCCAGCGCAGCCTGTTTCCGGCGCTCGAGCGGGGGCTTGGCATCCTCGCGGACCGCCACGACGCGGAGGCCTTGTGATGACCGACACGCTGACGAACCCTGCCGATCCGGCGGAGGCCGCCGAGGACGCGACGGCGGCCGCCGTCGATTTCGCCACGCCTGCGCGTGGGGCGGCATCCGCATCCGCATCTGCGACGCACGACGCCGATCGCGTCCTCGACGCATGGCGGCCCGACGATCCGCCGGCCGCGCTGCTCGCTGAATTCGTCGCGCTGTTCAACACGGAGACGCAGCGCGCGTCGGCGACGCTCGCCGTGCCGCTCGCGGGCGCCGACCCCGCGGCGGTCGCGGCGTATGTCGGGCGCGCGGTGCGCGAGGGCGTGATCGACGACGCGCGGCCCGTGAACGGCCGGCTGCACCTGGGCGTGTCGCGCACGACGTTCTGGCAGCATCCGCTGCCGTGGCTGAAGGCGCCGGGCGCGGGCGGCATGCCGCTGCGCTATGCGGTGACGAACGAGCGACGTCACCCGGTGCGTGCGCCGACCGTGCCCGGCGAGATCTACGCGCGCTACATGCCGCAAGTCGGCATGACCTTCAGCCTGCGCACGGTCGACGTCGACGCGCACGCGGACCTGTTCAGCGGCTGGATGAACCTCGATCGCGTCGCGCATTTCTGGGACCAGCGCGGCACGCGCGACGAGCACGCCGCGTATCTCGCGGAACGGCTCGCCGATCCGCACATGCACCCGATGATCGGCTACTTCGACGACACGCCGTTCGGCTATTTCGAGTTCTACTGGGCGAAGGAGGACCGCCTTGCGCCGTTCTACGACGCGCACGACTACGATCGCGGGCTGCATCTGCTGATCGGCGATTCGCGCTTCCAGAGCGCGGGCAAGCTGCACGCGTGGTGGAGCGGGGTGCTGCATTACATGTTCGTCGACGAGCCGCGCACGCAGCGGCTCGTCGGCGAGCCGCGCGTCGATCATGTGCGGCATATCGCGTACATGCACCGGCTCGGCTTCCATACGCTGAAGGAGTTCGATTTCCCGCACAAGCGTGCTGCGCTGGTGATGATCGACCGGGATACGTTCTTCGAGACGTTCCGGTTGCCGTGACGGGGCGGGGCGTCCGCCGTCGCGCGAGCGGCGGGCGCGACGGTTTCCCGTCGAGGTCGCCCGCGTTGGCCGTTTGGTGTATGGACCGCGCGCATGCGGACGCGAAAAATGGGGCCTCTCACATGACGAGGACTGCAAGCTCATGGACAAGGCACTATTTGCGACAAGCTGGCGCACGGCGCCCCGCACGCAGGCATCGATATTGGCATATGCGAGCATATGTCTAAAATGGCCGCATCGTTCCCTTCAGGAGTGGGTCATGCGCACCGTTTCCATTTTCAAGAATGCCCGCAATCAGGCGATCCGCATCCCGAAGGACATGGAGTTCGAAGGCGTGACGGAACTCGAGATCCGCCGCGAGGGCGACACCCTGCTGCTTCGCCCCGTGCGTCCCACGTGGACGTCGCTCGCGCACGAACCGCTTGCGGATGCCGATTTCCTCGTCGAGCGCCCGGCCGTCGTCGAATCCGGCCGTTTCGACCTGTCCGGCCCCGACGATGCGCGGACGGAGTCCGGCCAGTGACGAAGCTCTACATGCTCGATACGAACATCTGCTCGACCATCATGCGGGAGCGGCCGCCGGTCGTTCTGTCGCGGCTGCAGTCGTGCGTCGGCGCGCAGCACCGGATCGTCGTGTCGGCCGTCACCTATGCGGAGATGCGCTTCGGCACGATCGGCCGGAAGGCGTCGCCGAAGCATGCCGACCTCGTGACCGCATTCGTCGAGCGGCTGGACGGCGTGCTGCCCTGGGATGCGGCGGCCGTCGACGCGACCACCGCCGTGCGCGCCGATCTTGCGGCGCGCGGCACGCCGATCGGCGCGAACGATGCGTCGATCGCGGGGCACGCGATCGCGGCCGGCGCGGTGCTGGTGACCCACGATACGCGCGAATTCGGCCGCGTCGACGGGTTGTCGTTCGAGGACTGGGCGGATTGAGCGGCGCGCGGCGCCTGCGCGTGATAGCCGGCAACCGCCGGTTGCCGGGCTGACGACATTTCGTCTATCCGGTTGACGTCCGACGGACTATCCTTGCCGCACATCTGACACAGGAGACGACACCGTGACGCACAGCGTGATCCCCGCAGGCCTCGCCGACGAAATGACCGCCATCCGGCACCGCATCCACGCCCATCCCGAGCTGGGTTTCGAGGAATTCGCGACGAGCGACCTCGTCGCCGAACGGCTACACGCGTGGGGCTACACCGTGCATCGCGGGCTCGGCGGCACGGGCGTCGTCGCGCAGCTGAAGGTCGGCGACGGCGCGAAGCGCCTCGGCTTGCGCGCGGACATGGACGCGCTGCCGATCCACGAGACGACCGGCCTGCCGTACCAGAGCACGATTCCCGGCAAGATGCACGCGTGCGGCCACGACGGCCACACGGCGATGCTGCTCGCGGCGGCGAAGCATCTCGCGCGCGAGCGGCGCTTCTCGGGCACGCTGAACCTGATCTTCCAGCCGGCCGAGGAAGGGCTCGGCGGCGCGAAGAAGATGCTCGACGATGGCCTGTTCGAGCAGTTCCCGTGCGATGCGATCTTCGCGATGCACAACATGCCCGGCTTTCCGACCGGCCGGTTCGGCTTCCTGCCGGGGCCGTTCATGGCGTCGGCGGACACCGTGATCGTCGACGTGCAGGGGCGCGGCGGCCACGGCGCGGTGCCGCACAAGGCGATCGATCCGGTCGTCGTGTGCGCGCAGATCGTCGTCGCGCTGCAGACGATCGTGTCGCGCAACGTGTCGCCGCTCGACATGGCGATCGTCACCGTCGGCGCGATCCACGCGGGCGACGCGCCGAACGTGATTCCCGAGCACGCGCAGATGCGCCTGTCGGTGCGCGCGCTGAAGCCGGACGTGCGCGACCTGCTGCAGACGCGCATCACCGAAGTGATCCACGCGCAGGCCGCGGTGTTCGGCGCGAGCGCGACGATCGACTACCGGCGCCGCTACCCGGTGCTCGTCAACGATGCGGAGATGACCGCGTTCGCGAAGCAAGTCGCGCGCGAGTGGGTCGGCGACGCGAACCTGATCGACGACATGGTGCCCCTGACCGGCAGCGAGGATTTTGCGTTCCTGCTCGAGCAGCGTCCGGGCTGCTACCTGATCATCGGCAACGGCGACGGGGAAGGCGGCTGCATGGTGCACAACCCGGGCTACGACTTCAACGACGCGGCGCTGCCGACGGGGGCATCGTACTGGGTGAAGCTCGCCGAGGCGTTTCTCGTCTGATTCGCGAATGTGACGCGAATGCTCATGGTGCCGTATCGAGCGGGATTTGACGCTCCTTGACATCCCGGCGGCAGGTCGCGTGCTACGCTGCGTCGCGGCGACAAGCCAGGGTTCGCCGGTCCCGCCCGAGGCTCGCGCAGCCGCCTCGTTCGGCGAGGCCGGCGCGTGGCGTCGAACCGGCGCAATGGATACGGCACATACGAAATGCGAAAACTTCTCCTGACCGCGCTGACGGCGTGCGCGGTCGGCTTTCTCGTGACGGGTTGCGACGACCAGAAGGTCGCCGACGCAGTCAATGCAATCAAACCGGATAACCTGGCCTTCGGCAAACTGCAGCCAGGCGTGTCGACGGTCGAGGACGTACTCCGCGACGCGGGCAAGCCGGAGATGGTCAGGCAGAACGACGACGGCTCGCAGCGGTTCGAGTACCCGCGCGGCCCGTTCGGCACGAGCACCTACATGCTCGATTTCGGGCCCGACGGCAGACTCGTGTCGATCACGCAGGCATTGACGGCGGAAAACATCGCGAAGGTCGTGCCGGGCATGACGAAGGACGATGTGCGGCAACTGCTCGGCAAACCGACGTCGGTCGCGCAATACGCGTTGAGCCACGAAGAGGTATGGAGCTGGCACTGGGCCGAGGGCGGCGTATCGGGCGATGCGATGTTCAATGCGCATTTCTCGCCCGACGGGACTGTCGTCAGAACGTCGCGATCGGAGGCGCCCGGACGGGAAGGGCGGTGACGGCGCGGTGCCGGGGCAGCGCGTTCTTCCGCATGCGACCCGCTTGATGGCGGACGCCTCCTTCCTTCAGAACGCCGCGCCGTCGAACAGCGCCGCCGCCGCAAGCGGATTCGACGGCCAGTACATGTGCATGTAGGTTGCAACGATCGAGCCGACCCGGTACACGGCCTCGCCGTCGGCGGCTCCATCGGAACGAACCGCGGCCGCGACCGGCGCAAGCGGCGTGTCGAGCCGCGAATAGTGGAACGTATGCCCGCGCATCGGCCCGGTGCGCGTATCGAGCTGCTGCATGCCCAGCGCAGCGAAGCGCCGCTGCATCGTCGCGCGGCCCGGCAGCAGGCCGAGCATCGGCGTCGTCGCGCCGTCGACCTCCGTCAACGCATCGCACAGATACACCATCCCCCCGCATTCGGCGACGATCGGCTTGCCGGCCGCCGCATGCGCGCGGATCGCGCCCGCGCTCGTCGCGTTCGCCGCGAGCGCCGCCGCATGCAGCTCCGGATAGCCGCCGGGCAGGAACAGCGCGTCGCAATCGCCGGGCACCGGGTCGTCGGCGAGCGGCGAGAAGAACCGCAGCTGCGCGCCGAGCGCGTCGAGCAGCGCGAGATTCGCCGGATAGATGAACGAGAACGCGGCATCGCGCGCAATCGCGATCCGCTTGCCGGCGAGCGCGCGCGGCAGCGGCCCGGTGGCGTCCGGTTCCGCGAACGCGACCGCAGGCGGCAATTCCGCAAGCGCCGTACTCGCAAGCACGTCGGCCGCGCGGTCGAGCCGCGCGTCGAGATCGTCGATGTCGTTCGGCTGATGCAGGCCGAGATGGCGCTCCGGCAGCGCGATGCCGGCATCGGCCGGCACGTGCCCGAGCCAGCGCAGGTCGTCGGGCAGCGCCTGCTGCAGCAGTTCCGCGTGACGCGCGGAGCCGACCCGGTTCGCCAGCACGCCGTGAAACGGCAGGTCCGCGCGAAACCGCGCAAGGCCGAACGCGATCGCGGCGAAGGTCTGCGCCATCGATTTCGCGGAGATCACGGCGACGACCGGCACGCCGAACGCGACGGCCAGATCCGCGCTGCTCGGCGTGCCGTCGAACAGCCCCATCACGCCTTCGATCAGGATCAGGTCGGCGTCGCGCGCCGCGTCGGCGAGCAGCGCGCGGCAGCCGGCCGCGCCGACCATGCCGAGGTCGAGCGCGTGCACGGGCGCGCCGCTCGCCCGTTCGAGCAGCATCGGATCAAGAAAGTCCGGGCCGGTCTTGAACACGCGCACGCGGCGGCCGAGCCGGCGGTGCAGCCGCGCGAGGCCGGCCGTCACCGAAGTCTTGCCCTGGCCGGACGCGGGCGCGCTGACGAACAGCGCGGGGCAGGCGGGCATCGTTCAGAACTCCACGCCGCGCTGCGCCTTCACGCCTTGCTCCTTGTACGGATGCTTGACGAGCCGCATCTCGGTGACGAGGTCGGCCGCGTCGATCAGCGCGTCGGGCGCGTGGCGGCCCGTCACCACGACGTGCAGCGACGCGGGGCGCGCGACCAGCGTCGCGAGCACTTCGTCGAGCGGCAGGTATTCGTACTTGAGCACGGTGTTCAGCTCGTCGAGGATCACCATCTGGTAATCGCCGCTTTCGATCATCCGGCGCGCCTCGTCCCAGCCCTTGCGGGCGGTCGCGATGTCGGCGTCGCGGTTCTGCGTGTTCCACGTATAGCCGTCGCCCATCGTCACGAAATCGCAGTGCGCGACCGCGCCGAGGAAATCGCGCTCGGACGTGTGCAGCGCGCCCTTGATGAACTGCACGACGCCGAGCCGCATCCCGTGGCCGAGCACGCGCACGGCCATGCCGAACGCGGCGGTGCTCTTGCCCTTGCCGTTGCCGGTGTGGACCATCAGCAGGCCCTTTTCGTTGACGGCGGCGGCCTGCTTCTTCTCGTGGCCGGCGCGGCGGCGCTCGGTCATCCGCTGGTGCGCTTCGGGATCGGTTTTCATCGGGAGTCGTCCTGTCGAAAGAATGGGTTCAAAGCGGGCCGGCGAGCGCGACCGTCACGCCGTCCCGCGCGAGCTTCGGGCCGAGCAGCCGGCCGCGCGGCGCGGCGAGCCGCGCGCACGGCTCGGCGACGCCGGCCACGCCGAAGCGGGCGAGCGCGGCGGGTGACGGCGCGCTCTCGGCCAGTTCGGGGTGTGCGGCGAGCTGCGCCGCGTCGAAGGCGACGAGCGGCCAGCCGCGCCGCGCGCAGAGCGTGCGCAGCGCGCGCGCGCGGGATTTGCCGGCAAGCGTCGCGACCACGGCCGGCTGCGCGTGCGGGTGCCGCGCGAGCGCCGCGCGAACCGCGGCGTCGAGCTGTGCGGCGGTGACGCCCGCGCGAAAGCCGAGACCGAGCGCGACCCGCATCACGCGGGCTCCGGCGGCGCAGGTTCGGCCGGTGCGGCCAGCGCGGCCTGCACCGAGGGATCGGCGGCCAGCGCCGCGACGCGGCCGACCACGATGATCGCGGGCGAGCCGATGCCGGCCGCGCCGACACGCTCGACGAGGGTCGTCAGCGTCGCCAGCACGTGCCGCTGCCCGGGCCGCGTCGCCGATTCGATCGACGCGCACGGCGTGTCGTCCGGCAGGCCGCCCGCGCGCAGCGCGGCGGTGATCGCGGCGAGGCGGCGGATGCCCATGTAGATGACGAGCGTCATGCGGGTTGCGGCGAGCGCGCGCCAGTCCGGCTCGTCGTCGCCCGCGCCGTGCCCGGTGACGAAGATCACGCCCTGCGCGTCGCCGCGATGCGTGACCGGGATGCCGAGGGCGGCCGGCGCGGCGATGCCGGCCGTGATGCCGTGGACGACCTCGACCGGAAAGCCCGCCGCGCCGAGCGCGATCAGCTCTTCGCCGCCGCGGCCGAACACGAACGGGTCGCCGCCTTTCAGGCGCGCGACGCTGCGGCCCGCGCGCAGGTGCGCGAGCATCGCGGCGACGATCGCGTCCTGCGGCGTCGACGCGTGGCCGCCGCGCTTGCCGACGTGCTCGATGCGCGCATCGGCGCGCGCATGCTGCAGCACCTCGGGATTCACGAGATCGTCGACGAGCAGCACGTCGGCCGCGCCGATCGCGCGCACGGCCTTGAGCGTCAGCAGGTCGGCGTCGCCGGGCCCCGCGCCGATCAGCCAGGCGCGGCTCATCGGAGGCGGCACGGCGCGAACCGTGGCGAAGACGGGGAAAGCGGCGAACGGGTGGCGCGAAGCCGGCCTGCGGAATGGCGATGCATAGCGGAATGAAAGCAGCCCGCTCGAAGCGGGCATAAGCGCACGCAGTCCGTCCCCCGCGGACCGGGCGTTCGGCGAGCGTATCGCTCGCCCCTTGCGTCGGCCGGTATCCGGGCTGGCCGCTTGCCAGGCCGCGGCCTTCCCACCCGAGGCAGGCGGGCAGTGGCATCGTGGGCGGCATGGGCGCGCGCGCTTGGAAGCGCGTCGCGCGGGCGGCGTACCGTTGCGGGGACAGCACAGGCCGGGCGGATGTCCGCCTCCTGTTTCCCGTTTGACTGCGCCTGCCGGAGGGCAGGCGCGAGCACCGAACGCGGCGCATACGATAGCACAGCGCGCCGGCGCAAACGCATGCGGGGCAGGCGGTCGCCAGCCGGCACCGGCGCTTACCGATACAGGATCTGCCGCTTCAGATCCTTCGAGATGCTGCGCGCGGCGTCCGCCCATTCGGCGAGCTTCGCGCCGCTGCATACGTTGGCGCCGAGATCGCGATCGAGCACGCGTGTCACGTCGACGGTCCGACCGTCACGGCGATAGGTCGCGCGATACGCGATTTCGCCGGAGCGGACGTCGGCATCGGGCGGAATCGCCAGTATCTCGACGTCGGCCGGCAGGGTGATCCGGTAGCGTTCCTCGAGCCGCGTTCCGGCGCATACGCCTTCGAAACGCTTGTCCTTCTGCTGAAGGACGAAGTCGGCGAACTCGCGGATCCGGCCGAAATTCGGCAGCGACGGCACCGCGAACGCCGCAGGGCCCGGCATCAGCGACAACTGGTTCAGCGTGCCGCGCAGCGCGATCGAGAACGGCTGGTCGAGTGCGTCGAGATGATGCGGGGTCATCTGCAGTTCGCCCGAGAGACCGGAGCGGCGCAGCATCTCGTCGGCCAGCCGTTTCGGCTGAACGTACACGAACATCTGCCGCGCGTGCTGGACCGCCTGGCCGTCGAGCGCGATGTCGCCCGTCATCGTCGCGTTGCCGTCGCGGTCGAGATCGAGCGTGTAGGCGAGCAGCGAACGGCTGTTGCGGCCGTTTTGCGGCGGCGTGCGGATCACGTTGCCCGTCGCGGTGTCGAGCGCGGGCTTGCCGCTTGCCTCGAACTGCAGCGCGCCGAACGGCAGCACGCCGGCCGTCGTATCGGCGAACACGTCGAATTCGGGCAGCCATACGACCGCGTGATTGAACGTCAGCACGTCCGGCGCGTCGGGCAGGCGGTAGCGATTGCCGAGATTGACCAGCACCGTGCGGCTCTCGATGCCCTTCGCCGCGAGCAGCGCGGACAGCAGCGTCACCTGGTCCTTGCAGTCGCCGTAGCGGTTCGCGAGCACGGCGTCGGCCTGATGCGGGACCACGGGCCCAGCGCCGAAATACACGCCGACGTAGCGGATGTTGCGGGCGACCCACGCATACAGCCGCATCGCCTGCTCGCGACGGTCGGCGGTGCCCGCGGTGATCTGGTCCGCGAGCGCGCGGATCGCGGCGGCCGGCGCCTGCTTGTCGGCGGCGCGCGCCTGATATGCGCGCGCGATGTCCGCGTAGCCCGAGAAATTGCTCGCGATGAAGACGGGAGCGACGTCCGTCCACGCGACCGTGTTCGCCTGTTCGTCGATCGGGCCCGACGGAGGCGTCTGATAGTGATACATGCGGGTCCGGCGTCCGTCGCGCGTCGCGTCGGAAGTCGCGCGCATCCCCCGCGCGTCGATCGCGACGGCCATCCCGGCCGGCGTGTCGAGCGTGACGTTCGCGGCGCGGTAGTCCTCGATCGGCGGAAACGCGAGCTGCACGCTGAATTTGCCGGGGAACAGCGTGTCCGTGTCGGTCAGCGTGTACGAAAGCCGGATCGAGTCGCCTTTCGCGAGCGCGGGGAACGCGACGATGCGCAGATGATCGGCGCTGAATTGCGGCGCCGCGACCGTGACGGGCGCGGGCCGGTCGAAGATGCCGTGCTGGACATCGACCGGCACCGTCGAGCCGTCGGCGTGCACGGTCTGCGCGGAACTGACGTCGAGCGTCTGAAGTTGCGAGTTGTAAGCCAGCACGTACTGGCCGAAGCGGGCGATTGCCGCATCCGTCAGCAGCTTGACCGACAGATCGACCTTCGCGACGCGCTTGCCGGCGGCGTCGACCTTGATCGTGTTGTCGAATTGTTCGACCTGGTAGTCGGCGGCGAAAGCGATCGGCGGCGCAAGCGTCAGCACCGCGGCGATGCCGTAGCGCGCGAGGCGCGAGAGAGGCGTCCGAAGTCGAATCATGGGTGAAATCGGTTGTCAGGAATCGAGAGGGTGAAATCGGGCCGTGGCCCGCGACTGTAGTCGGGTTTTGCTATCGCAACGTGCAACGTCACGGATACCGCTTTGATGCACGCAGCGTTTGCAGAATGCAGTACGACCACACCGGTACTTTTGCGATTGCCGCGAAGGGAGCATCTACCTCCTTCACTGCGAATGGAAACGTGACTGCCATAGTCAGCCACACGACGATGGCGGCGGATAACCGGAGCATATTCATGGTTCGAATGGGTATCGACAAGACGTCAATACGCGTGAGGTTCACGAACCATGAAAAATTGTACATTTTCCGAGATGAGATTGTGTGTGGATCTGAATGTCATGGAATAGTGATGCGATTTCATATCTCGCGCAGGGCAATCAAGAGATTTTTGCTTTACGGGCTGTTTCCTGATCCTTTCAGTAAACGATATGGCGGTGGCGGGCTCGGCGTCTTGTTGGGTGCAGCTACCCGGGCGATTCTTTTCGGGTTTGGGTCGGCGCACTGGACTGTTTTTTCGCTCCCGGAGCATTTTCTGCGGTGAATCTGATATTGATGACGATGGTTTTTTTGCGTACAGCATATTGCTGGAGGGGCATTTGACTCGTCAGTCTGATCGTCAGGAAAGGAATCCTGGTAAGAGATAGTGCGCAAGTCCTTTGGAAGCGAACTTTTCATGACGAACCCATTCAGGCGGATTCGGAGCCGTCGGCGTGCACGGTCCGCGCGGAGCCGACGTTCGCTCGCCCCGAATCAGAACTTGTACGTGGCCGTGACCGTCACCGTCCGTGGCGCACCCGGCATGACCTGCGCGACACTCGTCGCATTCGCGACATAGTCGCGATCGAACAGGTTGACGACCGCGAGCGTCAGTTCGACGTCGCGCGTGCGGTAGCCGAGCTTGCCGTCCCAGCGCGCATAGGCGGGCAGCGTGAGCAGGTTGTCGCGATCGGCGTAGCGCGCGCCTTCATAAATCACGCCGGTTTCCGCGAAAAAGCCGGTCAGCGGCGCATAACCGACGAACAGGCTGCCGTTCGACGACGACACACCGGCCGATCGTTTGCCGGCCGTTTGCGCTTCGGCTTCGACGATCCGCGCGTTCTGCCAGCCGATCCCGCCGCGCACGAACCAGTCGCCGGCCAGTCTGCCGGCAACGCCGAATTCGACGCCGCGATTGCGTTCGAGTCCCGCGAGCTCGAAAAATCCGGGCCGCACGGGGTCGGCGACCTTGCGGTTGTACAGGTCGATCTGGAACAGTGCGAGCGTGGTGCTCAGCCTGCCGTTGAGCCAGTCGCTCTTGACGCCGACTTCATGCTGCCGGCTATATTGCGGGCCGAGATCGTTCGCGTTGCCGCGCGCGCCCGGCGTGATGCCGATCAGGTCGCCGCCGACCGGCGCGAAGTTCTTGCTGTAAGAGGCGTAGACGCTATGCGCATCTACCGGCGACCACACGATGCCGACCCGCGGGCTCCACGCAGTCGACGCGCGCCGCGCGTGCAACCCGTTCAGCCGGTTCGTCGATGCGGCGGCGAAGCGGTCCACGCGCAGGCCGGCCAGCAGCTTCCACGCGCGGCCGACGTCGATGCGGTCCTGCGCGTACAGCGCATGGTCGGTCGCGAGGTGGCGGTTCGTCATGTACGGCGCCGGTGCGGAACCACCATGATCGAAGATGTCGGGATCGGTGATCGACACCGGCGCCGCGGTCGCGCTCCACAGCCGCGGCGCGCGTCGCTGCCAGCCGTACTCGACGCCGAACAGCAGGTGATGGGCGACCGGCCCCGTCGTCGCGCTGCCGCTCAGTTCGAGATCGGTCTGCACGTTCAGATGGCGCATGTCCTGCTGATAGCGGGCACGCTGCACGCGCCCGTAGTCGCGCGGTTTCGCCAGGTAGCTCTGCGTGACGTACGTGTTGTCGAACGTGCCGCGCAGATCGAGCACGCTCAGCAGATGGCGCAGTTGCCAGTCGCCGCCCAGTTGCCGGGTGAAGGTCGAGCGCCAGTTCATGTTCGCGTCGCGGATCGTGTCGCGGTCAGCGACGCCGAAGAACGTGTGGCGCGACGCGCGCGGCAGTGCGTACGCGGTCGGCTTGCCGGCCCGATCGGCCGCGGCGACCGGCGCGGGTATCCCGCGATCGGGCACGCGCGCGTAGGAATCGTATTCGAACTGCAGCAGCCAGCTGCTGCGCTCGCCTTGCCATTTCAGCGACGGCGCGACGTACTGGCGCGTGCCGTCGACTGCGTCACGGAAGCTGCGCTGGTACTCGCGTCCCGCGTTGACGCGCATGCTCCAGCGCGGCGACAGTGCGCGGTTGAGGTCGGCCGATACACCGAGCCGGCCGAAGCTGCCGGCCGTCGCCGACACGCTGCCGAAGTCGTCGGGCAGCGGCTGCTTGCTGATCCGGTTGATCACGCCGCCGCCGCTGCCGCGCCCGTAGAGCGCCGCGGCCGGGCCCTTCAGCACCTCGACGCGCTCGATGTTGCCGAGACTGCGCAGGTACTGTGCGTCGTCGCGCATTCCGTCGAGCAGCAGGTCGCCGGCGCTGGAGAAGCCGCGAATGCGGAACGCGTCGAAGCGCGTGTCCGACGTGTTCGACACACCGGGCACGCCCGCAAGCGCGTCGGCCAGCGTGCGGCCGCCGTAGGACAGCGTGTCGTCGGCCGACACGGTCTCGATGGTTTGCGGCACGTCACGCGGATCGCTGTCGGCGCGGGTCGCGGTGCTCACGCGCTCGGGGCGCGGATCGTGCGGATGGCGGCGCGCACGCACTTCCAGCGCAGGCAGGTCGCCTTCGGATTCGGTGGCCCCGGACGCGCAGGGGAGGGTCGACAGCAGCGAGCAGAGCGCGAAGGCCAGCGTATCGTGGCATCGCCCCGGAATTGGACGTTTCGGCATGGAAATATCAGGATGACTGAATGATCTGGATGGCCTGCATCGATTCGACTGAGGGATAAGTTTATCTTTCAAAGTTGAAAACGACAATCATTCTCGTCTGAAACGCGCGGTGCGCTGCCGAGCGGTCGCCGGACCGGCCCGTGCTTGCCGTGCCGCCCGCCGCCTTGACGCCCCCGCCCGCTCCACCTACACTCGCACGCGTTTCGGTGCTCGCGCGCGCCTTCCGGCGCGCGCAGTTAAACGGGAAACAGGGAGCGAGCCTGCATTGCAGCCGCGCCAACCTGTGCTGCCCCCGCAACGGTAAGCGAACGCTTCACGCCACGCGCGAAGCAGCGCCGCTTCGCCGCACGCCACCCGCGTGCGGACGACCGCCACTGGACGCGTCATGCGTCCGGGAAGGCGAAGCGGCGTGTTCGTCAGCCCGGATACCGGCCGAGACGAGGGGTTCAGCGCCGCGGGGATGCGGCGCATCGTCCACGGCCGCAGCCACAGTGCGTCCGGCGCCCGAGCGTCTCCCGTGTTCCGATCCGTCGCGCGCTTCGCGCAGACCGGCCCGGCATCCGGCGGCGTGCGCGGGCCCGCGCATCCGGCGTCGGCCGTGTTGGCATTCATCATGTCGACCGTTCGCCAGGGAGCACCATGCTCGACTCGCTTTTCCGCCTGTTCAACGACAGCCCGTCCGGGCTGCGCGGCAAGATCATCGCCATCTATTCATTGCTGATCGCCTTCAACGTCGGCGCGTGGATCTGGGCGTTCATCGCGTTCCACGGCCAGCCGGTGCTGCTCGGCACCGCGCTGCTCGCGTACGTGTTCGGCTTGCGCCACGCGGTCGACGCCGACCACATCGCGGCAATCGACAACGTCACCCGCAAGCTGATGCAGGAAGGCCGCAGCCCGCTCGGCGCCGGCCTGTTCTTCTCGCTCGGCCATTCGACGGTCGTGATCGTGATGTCCGTCGTGGTCGCGCTGACGGCGGCGTCGCTTGCGCGCTTCGAGAGCATGAAGGCGTGGGGCGGCGTCGTCAGCACGTGCGTGTCGGCCTTCTTCCTGCTGCTGCTCGCGACCGCGAACCTGCTGATCCTGATCTCCGTGTACCGCACCTTCCGCGCGGCGCGCCGCGGCGAAGCGATCGTCGACGCGGATCTCGACATGCTGCTGAACCAGCGCGGCGTGCTCGCGCGCCTGTTCCGGCCGCTGTTCCGCCTCGTGTCGCGCAGCTGGCACCTGTATCCTGTCGGCTTCCTGTTCGGCTTCGGCTTCGACACCGCGACCGAGATCGCGCTGTTCGGCATCTCCGCGACGCAGGTGCAGGGCGGCCTGTCGTTCTGGTCGGTGATGGCGCTGCCGGCGCTGTTCACCGCGGGCATGACGCTCGTCGACACGACCGACGGCATCCTGATGATGGGCGCGTACCGCTGGGCGTACGTGCGGCCGATCCGCAAGATCTACTACAACATGACGATCACGTTCGTGTCGGTGCTGGTCGCCGCGCTGATCGGCGGCATCGAGGTGCTCGCGCTGCTCGCCGACAAGCTGGCGCTGCAGGGCCCCGTGTGGGACTTCGCGTCGATGGTGGCGTCGCACTTCGGCATGCTCGGCTACTTCGTGATCGGCCTGTTCATCGCGTGCTGGGTCGTGTCGGCCGCGATCTACCGCCTGAAGCGCTACGACGAGATCGACGTGACGATCTCCGCCTGACTCCCTTTTTCGATACAGGACCATTCATGACCATGCGCAAGCTGCCCGTCACCATCGTCACGGGCTTTCTCGGCAGCGGCAAGACGACGCTGATGCGCCACATGCTGCAACACGCACAAGGCCGCCGCATCGCGGTGATCGTCAACGAATTCGGCGAGCTCGGCATCGACGGCGAAATCCTCAAGGGCTGCGGGATCGGCTGCGACGACGCGCAGGGCGAGGCGTCCGGCCAGCTCTACGAGCTCGCGAACGGGTGCCTGTGCTGCACCGTGCAGGAGGAGTTCTATCCGGTGATGGAGGCGCTCGTCGAACGCCGCGCCGACATCGATCACGTGCTGATCGAGACGTCCGGCCTCGCGCTGCCGAAGCCGCTCGTGCAGGCGTTCAACTGGCCGACGATCCGCAACAGCTTCACGGTCGACGCGGTCGTGACCGTCGTCGACGGGCCGGCTACCGCCAGCGGCCAGTTCGCGGAGAACCCGCAGGCGGTCGACGCGCAGCGCCGCGCCGATCCGAACCTCGACCACGAATCGCCGCTGCACGAGCTGTTCGCCGACCAGCTGTCGGCGGCGGATCTCGTGATCGTCAACAAGGCCGACCTCGTCGACGGCGCGCAGCTCGCGCAGGTCGAGGCGGCGATCCGCGAGGAAATCCCGCCGCAGGTGAAGATCGTCCGCGCGACGCGCGGCGAGCTGGATCTTGCACTGCTGCTCGGGCTCGAATCGGCGTCCGAGGAAACCATTCACCTGCGCCACGACCATCACGGCTCGGCCGACGATGAAGATCACGACCACCATCACGACGATTTCGATTCGGTCGTCGTCAGCGGCGACGCCGGCTCGCGGGAGGCGACGATCGCGGCGCTCAAGCGCGTCGTCGAGACGCACACGATCTATCGCGCGAAGGGCTTCGCCGCGCTGCCGGACGCGCCGATGCGGCTCGTGATCCAGGGCGTCGGCCGCCGCTTCGACAGCTACTTCGACCGCCGCTGGCAGGACGGCGAAGCGCGCGCGAGCCGCTTCGTGCTGATCGGCGAGGATCTCGACTCGGCCGCACTGCAGCGCGCGTTCGACGCGGCGCTCGCGGCCGAGCTGCAACAGGCGTAACCGGCGATGCATCTGCTGCGCACCACGCCGGGCGGCTTCGTCGACGATACGCAGGGCGTCGTCCGGATCGACCAGCAGCCCGCCGAGATCGTGATCCTGAGCTCGGCGGACACGACGCTGTCGCTGCTCGCGAGCGTCGTGCCGCGCCTGCCGGCGGGCTTTCCGAGCGTGCGGCTCGCGAACGTGACGTTCCTGCGCCAGCCGGCGTCGGTCGATTTCTACGTCGACGACGTGCTGCAGCATGCGAAGACGGTCGTGATCGACCATCTCGGCGGCGAGGCGTACTGGCCGTACGGGATCGAACAGGCGATGTCGCTCGCGTCGCGCCGCGGGCAGCGGCTCGCGATGTTCTCGGGCGACCTGCAGGAAGATCCGAACCTGATCGCGAAGAGCACGGTCGCGCCCGGGTTGTGCCGCCTGTGGTGGCGCTACCTGCGCGAGGGCGGCGCGCACAATGCCGAGGCGCTGCTGCGCAGCATCGCGTTTCACACGCTCGGCTTCGGCGACGAGCCGGCGCCGCCGCGCCCGCTGCCGGCCGCCGCGCTGTATCACCCGGCGCGCGATCCGGCGAGCATCGACGACTGGCAGCCGCGCTGGACGCCCGGCGCGCCGGTCGTCGCGATCCTGTTCTACAAGGCGCACTGGCAGGCCGCGAACACCGCGGTGTTCGACGCGCTCGCCGACGCGCTGATCGTCGAAGGCTTGAATCCGCTGCCGATCGCGGTGACGTCGCTCAAGGACGCGGTGAGCCGCGAAGTGATCGCGCGGCTTTGCGACGCGCTCGACGTCGCGCTGGTGCTGAACACGACCGCGTTCGCGGCCGGCGCGATCGATGGCCCGGAGCCTGACATCCTCGCGGGCGATGCGCCGGTGCTGCAGGTGATCCTGTCCGGCGGCAACCGCGACGCGTGGCTCGCGGACAACCAGGGCCTGCATGCGCGCGACATCGCGATGCACGTCGCGCTGCCCGAGGTCGACGGGCGCATCGTCACGCGCGCGGTGAGCTTCAAGGGGCTCGCGTACCGCTGCGCGCACACCGAGGTCGACGTGGTGCGCTACCAGCCCGACGCGGAGCGCATCGGCTTCGTCGCGGCGCTCGCGCGCGGCTGGTGCCGGCTGCGCACGCTCGACCACGCCGACAAGCGCGTCGCGCTGATCCTCGCGAACTATCCGCAAAGCGAAGGCCGGATCGGCAACGGCGTCGGGCTCGACACGCCCGCGTCGGCACTCGGCGTGCTCGCGATGCTGCGCGACGCGGGCTACCGGGTTGCGGACCTGCCGGCCGACGGCGACGCGCTGATCGCGCGGCTCACCGAAGGCGTGACCAACGACCCGGCGATGCAGGCGCTGCGGCCCGCGTTCCAGAGCTTCGCGCTGGCCGACTACCGGACCCATTTCGACCGGCTGCCGGCCGCCGTGCGCGCCGCGCTGAACGATCGGTGGGGGCCGCCCGAAGCGGACCCGACGCTGCGCCAGGGGCGCTTCACGATCGCGGGCTGGCGCGCGGGCAACGTGTTCGTCGGCATCCAGCCGTCGCGCTCGCGCGGCGAGAACGACTACGCGAGCTATCACGACGCGGACCTCGTGCCGCCGCACGCGTATCTCGCGTTCTATTTCTGGCTGCGTCATGCGTTCCGCGTCGACGCGGTGATTCACCTCGGCAAGCACGGCAACCTCGAATGGCTGCCGGGCAAGAGCGTCGCGCTGTCCGATGCGTGCTGGCCGGACCTCACGCTCGGGCCGCTGCCGCACCTGTATCCGTTCATCGTCAACGATCCGGGCGAGGGCAGCCAGGCGAAGCGGCGCGCGCAGGCGGTGATCGTCGATCACCTGATGCCGCCGCTCACGCGCGCGGAGAACTACGGCCCGCTGCAGGACCTCGAGCGGCAGGTCGACGAATACTACGAAGCGCTGATGGTCGACGCGCGGCGCGCGAAGCTGCTGCGCAAGACGATCCTCGCGACGATCGCCGAACACCGGCTGCACGACGAGCTGAGCGTCGCGCCGCCGCGCGACGCGAGCGACGAGGATGAGCTGCTGACGCGCGTCGACGCGTGGCTGTGCGAGCTGAAGGAAGCGCAGATCCGCGACGGGCTGCATGTGTTCGGCGCGTCGCCGGTCGAGCGCCAGCGGCGCGACACGCTGCTCGCGCTCGCGCGCTTTCCGGTCGGCGACGGGCAGCAGGCGCGCGCCGGGCTGATCGGCGCGCTCGCGCGCGATCTCGCGCTCGGCGCCGACTTCGATCCGCTCGCCGCCGACTGGGCCGCGCCGTGGCTGGGCCCGCGGCCGGCGCTGCTGCAGGCGGTCGATGAATCGACGTGGCGTCATGCGGGCGATACGCGCGAACGGCTCGAACGGTTTGCGCAAGCGTGGCTCGATCGCTTGTGCGCGGCGGCGCCCGGCGTCGAATGCGAGCCGCCGCCCGGCGACTGGGCGCACACGCTGCCGGTGATTGCGCGTGTTCGCGCGACGCTGATGCCGGCGCTCGACGCATGCGGCGGCGAGGAGATGCGCCAGTTGCTGCGCGGGCTCGACGGCCGTTTCGTGCCGCCGGGCCCGAGCGGCTCGCCGTCGCGCGGCCGCCCCGACGTGCTGCCGACCGGCCGCAACTTCTACTCGGTCGACACGCGCGCGGTGCCGACGCAGGCCGCGTGGTCGCTCGGCCTGAAATCCGCGCAGCAGCTGATCGAACGGCATCTGCAGGATCACGGCGACTATCCGCGCGCGATCGGCCTGTCGGTGTGGGGCACCGCGACGATGCGCACCGGCGGCGACGACATCGCGCAGGCGTTCGCGCTCATCGGCGTGCGGCCGAAATGGGCGCACGGCAGCCACCGCGTGACCGACTTCGAGATCCTGCCGATCGAGATCTTCGACCGGCCGCGCATCGACGTGACGCTGCGCGTGTCCGGCTTCTTCCGCGACGCGTTCCCGAACCTGATGCACCTGTTCGACGCGGCCGTGCAGGCGGTCGCGGCGCTCGACGAGCCCGAGCATCTGAACCCGATCCGCGCGCGCGTCGAGCGCGAGCGCGCGAAGTGGATCGAGCAAGGCGTGCCGCCCGACGAAGCGCGGCGCCGCGCGGGCTGGCGCGTGTTCGGCGCGCGGCCCGGCAGCTACGGCGCGGGCCTGCAGGACCTGATCGACCAGCGGCGCTGGCAGACCGACGCGGATCTGGCCGACGCCTATCGGCAGTGGGGCGGCTACGCGTATGCGCAGAACAGCGCGGGCGACGCCGCGCCCGACGTGTTCGGCGAGCGGCTCGCGGCGATCGACGTCGTCGTGCAGAACCAGGACAGCCGCGAGCACGACATCCTCGATTCGAACGACTACTACCAGTTCCAGGGCGGCATGACCGCCGCGGTGCGGCATCTGTCGGGCCGCCAGCCGAGCCTGTATCACGGCGATCACGCGAACCCGGCCGCGCCCAGGATGCGCACGCTGCGCGAGGAAATCGCGCGGGTGATCCGCTCGCGCGTCGTGAACCCGAAATGGCTCGACGGCGTGAAGCGCCACGGCTACAAGGGCGCGGCGGAAATGGCCGCGACCGTCGACTACCTGTACGGCTATGACGCGACCGCGCGCGTGCTGGCCGATCATCAATACGCGCTCGTCGCCGACGCGTACCTGTTCGACGACGCCACGCGCGCGTTCCTCGAACGGCATAATCCGCGTGCGCTGCAAGGCATCTGCGAGCGCTTCGTCGAGGCGATGCAGCGCGGCCTGTGGCAGCAGCCGGGCGACTATCGCGAGCGGATCGAGGCGGTCTGGCTCGCAAGCGAACACCATCTGGAAGGAGGTCGGCGATGACCGATCCGACGCACCGCCTGCGCGCGGTGTCTCCCGCAGTATTCCCGTTTACCGCGCTCGTCGGGCAGGCAGCGCTGCAACAGGCGCTGCTGCTCGCGGCGATCGACCCGTCGCTCGGCGGGGTGCTCGTCAGCGGGCCGCGCGGCACCGCAAAATCCACGGCTGCGCGCGCGCTCGCGGCGCTGCTGCCGGAAGGGCAGTTCGTGACGCTGCCGCTGTCGGCGAGCGACGAGCAGGTGACCGGCTCGCTCGATCTCGCGCATGCGCTCGCGGAGAACGGCGTGCGCTTTCGGCCGGGGCTGCTCGCGCGCGCGCATCGCGGCGTGCTGTACGTCGACGAGGTGAACCTGCTGGCCGACGGGCTCGTCGATACGCTGCTCGACGTCGCCGCGAGCGGCGTCAACATCGTCGAGCGCGATGGCGTGTCGCACGCGCACGACGCGCGCTTCGTGCTGGTCGGCACGATGAATCCGGAGGAAGGCGAGCTGCGGCCGCAACTGCTCGATCGCTTCGGGCTGATGGTCGAACTCGAGAATTGCTTCGACGCCGCGCAGCGCGAGCAGATCGTGAAGGCGCGGCTCGCGTTCGATCTCGATCCCGATGCGTTCCGCGCGCGTCACGACGACGCGCAGCGCGCGCTGGCCGGGCGGATTCGCGCGGCGCGCGAACGCCTGCCGGCGCTGGCGTTCGGCGACGCGGTGCATGCGCGGGTCAGCGCGCTGTGCATCGACGCGGCCGTCGACGGCCTGCGCGCCGATCTCGTGATGCTGCGCGCGGCGCGCGCGCTCGCGGCGCTCGAAGGCGCCGAGGCGGTGACGGTCGAGCACGTCGAGCGCGTCGCGGAGGCGGTGCTGCGGCATCGCCGCGCCGCGCATGCGACGCCGCCGGCCGCGTCGGGGCCGCGGGACGCGGAGAACCCGGCGTCGGCGGCGAACGCGGGCGGTTCGTCCGCTACGCCGCCTGACACGGCGCGGCCGCGCGACGCGGATGCGCAAGGCGACTGGGGTTATCTGCCGCCCGAACCTGCCGGCTTGCAGGCGGTGAAGGGCGTGGTGCCGCTGCCGCTAAAAAAACGCTGAGCCATCGAGCCGGCGCCGCCGCGACTTCGCTTCGCGGTCCTCGATGGCAGCAGGGCGCAACCGGGTGCACGCCGGGCGTCGCACGCGCCGGCGCGGCCGTTGCCTGGCCGGCGACGTTCGCGCTCAAGCGTGCCGGGCGATTGCAGGCCGATCATCTGCGGTTCCGGAAGCAGGCGGGCGCGCCGCGCGCGCTGCATTGCTTCGTGCTCGACTGTTCGGCGTCGATGCTGTCGTTCGAGCGGCTCGCGGTGGCGAAGGGGCTGATCGTCGCGTACTTCGATCAGGCGGCGCATTCGCGGGCGGAGACGGCGCTGATCTGTTTCGGCGGGACCGGCGCGGAACGCCGGTTCGGGCCGGCGGTGCCGAGGTGGTGGAACGCGCGCTGGCTCGAGCCGGTGGGCGGCGGCGGCGGTACGCCGTTCGCGGACGGGATCGAGGCCGCCGCGCGGCTGCTCGCGCGGGAGGCGCGGCGCGAGCCGGACCAGCAGCGGTGGCTGTGGGTGCTGTCGGATGGGCGGACGCAGGAGATGCCGGCACGGCCAGCGGCGGCGGATCATGTCGTGTTCGTCGATTTTGATGATGCCGCCGTGAGGGTCGGGCGCGGGGCAAGGATCGCGGCCGAGTGGGGCGCGGAGTGGGTGTCGCCGGAGGGGTTGGTGGCCGCTTCGCCGGTGCGTGGGCAGCGCGCATGACGACCCGGCATGCCGGGAGCAAAACGCAAATCAGCGCTCGTTGAGATATTCGGGCGTATGACTCTCCAAAATCAAGATGCTCGCTATTGAGTAGGCGCTTAGTGCAAATGCGCGATCGACGCGCGCCTGCGCCGGTTGATGACGATATTTTGCATGCCGACGCTTCCAATTGAAGCGGCCGTATCCTAGTCTTTCAGAGCGGCGCGTGTTATGCGTTGTCGATGCGCGCTTGCAATAAGCAAAACGTAAACGGGGTGTGCATTCAAACGTCAGATTTGAAGGAGGGGGCCAATGAGCGACGATATCTCTCTCGCGATAACTCAAGAACAAATATCAGCGCCCGCTGAGCAGATAAAGAAGAGTGTCACGAGTGTCGACCTGGGCGAGCCGACGGCAACGTCTGAATTCTTGCGCGGCCGCGGGAAATATTGCTTCAGGCGCCGTATGCCCTAAACCCTGACGCGCAGATCGCGCGACGACATCAGCCGAGGTGGCTGACAGATTGGCCGATGCCTCGAAGCTCCGCAGTCGAACGGGGCTTCATTTTGTCGGCGCGGCAGGTCGGTCGCTGGGTCGTCTGCGCCAATTCGGGGAAATTCCCAAAGCGGTATTCGGTGAAATTTATCGTCCGTGCTCTATGGTCGTTTGCGGGAGCGGCGGTTTTTCTCGTCAATCACCGAAATGGTAAATAAGCGGAAACAAACCAGGAGGCCAATCAAATGTCATCGACAATTTCCATACCGACCGGGTCGGTCGGATTCGATCATAGCGGCTCGCGATTAACGTCCCAGCAGGCCGCGGATTACGCCAAAGACTACAAATTCTGCCTGCGTTACATTCCCAATCCACTGTCGTCAGGCGCTACCGATTTGACTAAAGAGGAGGCCGACATAATCCTGGCGTCGGGCCTATGGCTGGGGGCAGTCCAGCATTGCTGTGCAGAGAGCAAAAACGCCCAGTTCGAGCCGACGCCTGACATGGGAACCGAATGGGGGCTGCTTGCCGCGCAGCAGGCCGCAAAAGCCGGCCTCACCGCCGGCACCACCGTCTGGCTCGATCTCGAGGGCGTCAAGGCCGGCACCGCCGTCGCGGATATCGTGGGGTTCTGCAACAATTGGTTTGCCCAGGTCACGCTGGCGGGCTTCGCATCGGGGGTCTACGTCGGATTCAGTCCGGGCCTTTCGTCGGATCAGCTCTATTCTCAGTTGACCACGCAGCATTACTGGCGCGGGGCGTCGAATGTCCCGGACGTCGCGCACCGTGGCTACCAGCTCATCCAGAAGATCGTGACCGACGCCGGAGGCAACGAGATCGACGTCGATCACGCGCAAAACGACAATCCCGGAATGAGTGCGACCGTCACTTCGCAATGACCTGACCGGGAGGGGGCAGATGGCACAACTGGTGTTCGTTCATGGTGTCGCAACGCGCGACACGCCGGAGTATCGGGCCGCGATCGCAAACCGTGACAAGCTGTTTCGCGAATTGCTGTTCACTGGACGCGACATTGCGATCCACTCGCCATTGTGGGGGCGGTACGTTCCCGCAATCCCGCACGGCGTATTCGAAACCGACCACAAGTTGGCGGCCTTCTCGCTGAATCTGGGCGCGACGCCAGGGCTTGGCGCTGGCCTGATGGGGGGCGGGCGCGCAGCGGACGCAATCGACGTGTCGATCGGCGCCGTCGGGAAGCAGGATCCCGTGGCGGCGCTTGACGCCATTTGTTCGGAGATTGCCGACCGGGCCGCGCGCGAGCAACGCGCCCTCCAGCCGGAGGAGCTTCACGCGTTCCGCAAGGCCGCCGAGCTCATCGCGTCGAACCGCGCCGCGACCGCGTTCGTCGGCGATGCCGGCGCTCAGGCGATCGCGGATCAGCTCACCGCCGACATGCCGGGCGCGTACCGCGTCGTCAGCCGGATCAGCGAAGCCGTCTCGGCCGTGACGGATCGAGTGCGCAATGTGGCGTCGACGCTCGGTTTCGGCGCGATCAGAGGCAGCCTCAGCCCTGCCATCGGTCTCTTCATCGGCGACGTGTTCGTCTATCTGAAGGAAGGGGAGCATCGCCGGAGAATCCGGAGCGAAGTCGGGAAGAGCCTTGCCGGCGCCTATGAGGCGGTCAAGGCCGGCAAGGGCCCCCTCGTGGTGGTCGGGCACAGCATGGGCGGCGTCATTCTCGTCGACATGCTGACCAACCCGGATTCGGCGGATCTCCCGGACGGGTTCAAGGTCGATGCGCTGCTGACCGTCGGCTCGCAGCCCGGCTTCTTCGCGGCGCTCGATCTTCTCGCGCCCAGCCTGCCGTCCGATTCGGCGCGTCGCAAGCCCGACTGCGTCACGCACTGGCTCAATGTCTTCGACCCGATCGATCCGCTGGCCTTTCGCACGGACATGATCTTCGAGGGCGCGGTCGACCTTGCGTTCGACTCGGTGACCGGGATTGCGGACGCGCATTCGAAATATTTCCAGCGGCCGCAGTTTTATGCGCGCTCGCGCTCGCGCCTCCAAGGGTTCGGGGTTTTGTGAGGACAAGACGATGCCACTTCTGCTCGATCGCCTCGTCGAGGGCCCCGGGACCCACGCCTTCGTCATCGGCGTGGGCCAATACCCGCACGCGAAGGCGGGCAGCGGTGTTCTGGATATCCTCGGCAAGGTTCCGGATCTCCCCAGTGCCGCGGACAGCGCCAAGCTCATGTGCGACTGGTTGCTCGACAATCAGGACAGGCTCGCTGCGCCGCTCGCCACGCTCGACGTGCTGATATCCGATCCGGCGAACCCCAATCACCGCTATCAGTGGGCGCGCGGGCCGGTCGACACGGCCACGAAGGCCAACGTCGCCGCTAGAGGACGGGTGTGGTATGAACGCGTCGTCGCCGAACCGGGCAACGTCGCGTTCTTCTATTGCTGCGGACATGGCGCCTCGCATCTCCAGCAGCCGGTCCTGTTCCTCGAAGACCTGAACCAGAGTCCGGATGACGTCTGGACGCATATCAACCTGAACCTGCTCGCGCTTGCGCTGAGAAAAAGCCAGTCCATTTCTGCTGCTTTCCTGTTTTCCGATGCGTGCGGCCAATTTGTGCCCGAGTTCGAACTTGAGAGGGACGTGCAGGATTGCCGGTTCTTCCAAAAGCCCAATCTGTTTGCGCCGAGCCGCAACCAGGTGTCGCTGCTATGTGCCGCCGCCGAGGGCCAATTGGCTTACGAGGGCGCGGACAGGGCGGGCAGCGACTGCCAGTTCGGACGCTTCACCCAGGCCGTGCTGAAAGGGCTGAACGGCTCGTCTGCGCGGTGGTCCAGGAACAGATGGGGCGTCAGCTGCCGTGACTTGCTTGGCGATCTCAAATCCCTGCGCCGCGTCTTTTTCAGCCATTGGAGCGAGAACGAACCGTTCGAGCCTTATCCGGCCGTCACGCAGACGGATCCGATCCCGATCGTGTATCCCGACGGGTTCGAATTGCCGCTCGTCGTCATGACCGATCCGCCGGACCGGATGCCCCACTACGACTTCGTCATCAGCCAGAAGCGCGAGCCGACAGGGCCGTGGTTGAAGAACAGAAACGCGGGCGACCCGAACGCGTGGCATACGACAGTTCCGCCCGGCCTCGACGCGCTCTATGCAATCGCGGTGAAGGGCGCCGATCACTATCCGCTGCTGTTCCAGCCCAAGGAACCGTTGTTCGATCAGTGGGTGCCCGTGCCATGAAAACGAGCCTGCATTTTGTCGCGCCGAGCGACCTATCCGTTGGAACCGTCAGGATCCAGGGCGAGGGACAAACGATCGCCGATTGGGTGGCGACGCCCGGCAATCGCACCTTCCTGGGATACGATCTGAAGCCCGGCATCTATTCCGCCGAAATCGGGCCCGCGGGTGTCTCGCCCCAGTCCGTCGTTTTCGAAATCGTGGAAGGGCAACCCAACCACGTGGTCCTGCCGCCCTTTTCGGCACTTGCTTCGTCCGGCAGCAATACGAGCTTCTTCGATGCGGCCAGCCTGCAAACGGTCGTGGAAGTGCCGCACTCGATCAGCCTGAGCATCCTGAATACGCCGGATCTGCCTGCATATCGGAGCGACGCATTCGCCGAGAGCGTTCGCGAGAACATCCTCGATTCCGGAGGGGCGCGGCAAGTCGACGTCTCCAGCGAAAGGAGGCGTATCGCCATCGGCCTGTCGGAAGAACAGCACGGCCGCGAAACCTTCGATACGTTCGCGGGCGAATCGAGGACGGCGCTGTTCTCCGGACGGCTTGAAATCGAGCTGCCGACGGACCCGCATCGCGATCCCTGGGCCGGTCATCGGGTCAGGCTGTCGGCCGCCATCGAGCAGGTGCGCATCGAGCGATGCCTTCTCCCGCTTTATCGAGGCGGGACGAGGATCATGGTCGCGGCGCCGCCTTTCGCACCCGCCGATCTCGAGCTCGGCATCGTGCCGGCCGATCCGAGGCTGCGAGCGCTTGCGCGGGCGCTGGACGCCGGCACTTCCGCCGAGGCGGCCGCGGTTCGCGACGACGTGGTCGGCAAGGGCGACCCGCTGGCGCAGCTCGCCGACGACGCCGATCCCTGGGCTGCCATGCTCGTGGGGCTCCTCGCAATCCGTTTTCCGGAGATATTCCCGCCGATCGAACGGACATGGGCCGACCAGCTCGTCGGACGTGCCAGCTGGGCTTTCGACGCACACGTCATCCGCGCCAGCCAGGCGCTTTCGTCGGCACAGGACGCTGCTCCCGAGGCTCAGCACGAAGCTGTCGCCGCTGCCATCGCTTTTCTCGCCAACGCGCAGGTCGCCGGTTCGCCTTATTACCGCTACACCAACCAGCTTTTCGCGGAAATGGCGGCAGGCATCGCCGACTATCTCAAGATGAACCAGTCCGGCGTCGATCCGGCCACCGCGGCGAGATTCGATCGGCTTTACGGCCGCTGGCATCGTGAGCTTCCGCTGCAACGGGGGGCGGGATGGACGTTCACGTGGCTTGCGCGCGATCTGGTTGCGCTGAAGGAGCGCAACGTCCTTGTCCCGAATCGGCACGCGTCCGGAAAGTTGCGTCGAAGAGATACGCTGATCCTGTTCGAAGGGCAGGTGAGCGCCGGCCAGATCGCGATCATCGGGGGAGGCCCGGACGCGCTTCGAGAAGCGCCGAATGGCGACGTGATTCATTCCACGCTCGACGAGCGGCCGGAGGACGTGCCCGAGCATGGCCTCTCCCGGATGCCGGCGCTAAGCCGGGCGCCGGGCCCCGACGAGGATCCTAACAGAGGCAGGTTCGGCGGGCGGGCTGCTGAAGGCGGCTTTCACCTGACGGCGGCGCTCGAGTCGGCGGAACACCGCGACCGGGCCACCGTCGTCCTGACGGTGGAGGCTGAGCGGTCGATCAGGATCGGGCTCGGCGACTTCGCATGGTTCATCCTTCACCCGACCTTCTCGCCGTCGGCGCTGAAAGTTGCCTTTCGCGGAAACCGCGCGACGCTGCGCGTTCAGGCATGGGGCGGATTCACCGTAGGCGTCTGGCTGCCCAAGGCCGGTCTCGAACTCGAATGCGATCTCGCGAAGATCGAGGCCGCGCCCGACTCGAACTCGAATGCGATCTCGCGCAAATCGAGTGCTCACCCGACTCGAATTCGAATGCGATCCCGCGCAGAGTGAGGGTGCGCCGGACATCATGAAATTGCGGTGACCCTGAATCGCGACAACGCCGACAGTCAACCGTGAAAGGCGCCGCGATCGAATGCATGCGCGCGCAACGACTGTCGGCGCGATTGCGCCCATTCATGCCGCACATCGTCGTTTGCCCTAATCTTCCCGCGCTGCTATCGTTACGCGACCCGAAAACATCGGAGGATTCCGTGTCGCTGACCCAGTTTCTCGTTCCAACCTTCACCCAGTTTTTGCGCGGCCTGTCGTCGTGGCTCGACAAGGCCGCGGCCCATCGGCAGGCGGCCGGCACCGAGCCGGATGCGCTGCTGTCCGAGCGGCTTGCGGCGGACATGTATCCGCTCGCGGCCCAGATCCGGTTCGCATGCTTTCAAGCACTCGAACCGGCCTGCCGGCTGCGCGGCGAACCGCTTCCGGACACGCTGCTGGCGGTGCGGCAGGAAGGATGGAACGCCAACGCGCAGCCGGGCACGTGGTCCGATGCGAAGGCGCGCGTTGCCGACGCGCTTGCATGGCTCGACGGCCTGTCGTCGAACGCGCTCGACGCAGGCGGCGCGCTGCCGATTGCGCTCGAACTGCCCAACGGCGTCGTCTTCGACATGACAGGCGAGCAGTACGCGCGCGACTGGGCGCTGCCGCAGTTCTACTTTCACCTGGTCACCGCGTACGCGATCCTGCGGAACCAGGGCGTCGAACTCGGCAAGGCGGACTACGTGTCGTACATGCTGGCGTATCTCCGGCCCGGCACGATGCCGCAAGGCTGATCGCAACCGGCATGACGCGGGCACTCTTCATCTGCAGCAGGAACCGGCTGCGAAGCCCGACTGCGGAAGAATGGTTCGCCGGCTGGCCGGGCATTGAAACGGATTCGGCCGGCGTCGCGCCCGATGCGGAGTCGATCGTGTCGCGCGAGCAGATCGCGTGGGCCGACATCATCTTCGTGATGGAGCGCTCGCACAAGGCGAAGCTGTCGAAGCAATTCGGCGCGGACTTGCGGAACAAGAAGATCGTCTGCCTCGACATTCCCGACAAGTACGCGTTCATGCAGCCGGCGCTGATCGCGCTGCTCGAGCGAAGGGCCGGGAAATTCCTGAGATCGTGAGTGGCGGGGCGCAGCGCGCCCCGTGTTCGGCTCAGCGATCGCCGTCATGCCATGTATGAACCTGCTTGCCGTCCTTCCGGAGCAGCGCCGACCTCAGCAAGCCGAACCCTCTCAGCCGAAAGAACATCGCGAAGTAGGCTTGCTCCAGCGCGTCCCAGGAGTCGTAGGATTCCGCGACGCCATCCGCGCCGTCGCAATAGAGGTCGCCGTTGGGCTGCCCCGCGAACGGTTTGGATGTCCACGCGCCGATCAAAGGCGCCTTCCAGAGGTCGCCCTTGATCGACCGGAGCACGGGTTGCGTTCCGGTCGTCTCTGGGGCGAACGCAATCAGTTGGCGCGCGTCGTCTTCGACGTGCAGCCTACCGCATGACGGGCATTGGTAGCAGGCGCGTGCATACGACCGATCGACGCTGCCGCGCGATTCGCTCGCTTCGACAAAGTCCTCCCAATCCTGATCCGCGATCAGATGCGCTTTGTTGGCGAGAAAATCGGTTTGGTCGCGGATGACCGCTCCGCAGATGCAGGCGAATTTCATAGAGTGGCTTCGGAAGTCGCTTCAGTTGGCCCACGTACAGCCTGAACTGGCGGACCGGATGATAGCAGTGCGGTTCCGCGTCGCGCTGAAACGACACCTCACGCAAGCATCGGCAGGAAAATCGTCGACCCTTTTATGGCCGGATATAGTCGGACACCGGAAGGCGACGATGCGCGGGCCCATGCTCACGGCGCGTCGCGCCTGACCAGAACAATATTGGCTACGGGTGTAACGACATGAGCGATTTCGACAAGACCACGTCCGGATCGGTCGGAGGACTGATCGCAGGCATCGCGATGATTGCCGCCGGCATCGGCGTCGGCGTGTATCCGGCATTGCGCCACGGCCCGGCCCGGCTGAGCGAATTCGTGGCCGTCGGCATCATGATGCTCGGCGCCTTCGTCGTCGTGTATCAAGGCCACGAACTTCGGCGCAAACGATTGCGCTGACGAGCGCTTTCGAGCTTCCCGCTGATGTCGGCGCGAAGCGCCGTTCCCGAACTGCCTCAATACGAGCCGGCGCTCGACAGCAGGTCGTCGACGATGATCTCGCCGGCCGTGCGGCCCGCGCTGAGCGCGTCCAGGCTGTCGGCGAACGGTTGCCCGCGATCGTCCGCGAGCCGCACCGGCGAGAAGAAGATCGACGAAGTATCGCCCGCCCGCACCTGGACCACGGCAACGTAGCCGGGGACCGGCGCGGCCATGTCGGCCGCCTCGGCCGGATGATGCTCGCAGCGCACTTCGATCGTGTATCCGCGGTAGTTGTACAGGCTCGTCATGTCGGGCTCGCTAAAAGTGGCGCGACGCTGCGCGCGCGTCGTGGGTGCAACCGGCTTGCTACGTACGGCGTCGGCGGAATCGCGATGCCGGTCGCCGCCGCCCGTGTGCCGACGGACGGCGGCTCGATGAGGCTCCTGGCGGCCGCGCACGTGCGCGGTGTTCCGCACCTGTCGCACGCGAGCCGCTTGCAACAGGCCAATAACGAGTGACTGCCTTTCGTCGGACAAATTCGACGTGCCGCTGCTGATGCGGCGTTCGGTGGCCGCTCCTCCCGGGACGCATGAAGACACGTCCGACCGAGCGCTCACCGACCACGCGTTGCCGAAAGAATAGGTTAACTCGCGCGGAATGGTGAGCACAAAATGCATCGCCATCCGAAACAATCGATCGCGTGCCGCCGCCGCTTCACGAATACCGGTAGATCCCGTGTCGCGTTGGCCTCGCATGCCGCACGTGGTGGCGATGCCGCTTGACTGTCGCGTGGCGGTGATGCCGGTGCGACCTCGCGTGCGGCCGCGGCGGCGCGGGCTTCGACGCCGGCACCGCGCCCAGCGGCAACGGCGGGGTCTGCACCGCGCCCGGCAGCGGCGCGGGTTGCGCCGGTTGCGCCGCGCCCTGCGGCTGCGTCCGGCCTTCGCCGAATTGATAGGTCTGGGTCTGCGCGTGCGTGACGCTCAGCGTCGCCGCGATCGTCACGGCGGCCAGCAGCAGGCGTTTCATGAAAGCTCCGGATTCGGGACCGTCGGAATGCCAGCTTAGCGAACGGCAGCGCGGCGCGGCAACCGGATCGCGTCCGTCCCGCTCCAGGCTCGCCCAATTCGCCGCCGTCGCACACGCGCTCGCGCGATCAGCATTTTCATCGCTTGACAGAAAAATTCTCGTGCGTGAATATAAATTCACATACAGGAATTATGCGTCGAATCGAAGCCGGCCTCGCCGCCACGCGGAGCCCGCCGATCCGGCGTGCCGATCGACCGGAGCAGGAGCGAGACACATGGCGGAACACGAACAGCAGGGTGCGCTGACGGGCTTGCGCATCGTCGATCTGTCGCGGGTGCTGGGCGGCCCTTACGCGACGCAGATCCTTGCCGACCACGGCGCGGAAGTGATCAAGGTCGAGCCGCCGTCGGGCGACGAGACGCGCACCTGGGGGCCGCCGTTCGAAGGCGACACGGCGTCGTATTTCCTCGGCGTGAACCGCAACAAGCTCGGCGTCGCGCTCGACCTGTCGCAGCCGGCGGACCGCGAGCGGCTGCTCGGCCTGCTCGAGCATGCCGACGCGCTCGTCGAGAACTTCCGGATCGGCACGATGGAGCGCTGGGGGCTCGGCTTCGACGCGCTGCATGCGCGCTTTCCGCGGCTCGTGGTTTGCCGCGTGTCGGGTTTCGGCGCGGACGGGCCGCTCGGCGCGCTGCCCGGCTACGACGCGGCGGTGCAGGCGTTCACCGGGCTGATGAGCGTGAACGGGGAGGCGGGCGGGCCGCCGCTGCGGATCGGCGTGCCGATCGTCGACCTCGTCACCGGGCTGAACGCCGCGCTCGGCGTGCTGATGGCGCTGCGCGAGCGCGACGCGAGCGGCGAGGGGCAGCTCGTCGAGGCGACGCTGTTCGACAGCGCGCTGTCGATCCTGCATCCGCACACGCCGAACTACTTCCATTCGGGCCGCGAGCCCGCGCGGACCGGCAACGCGCATCCGAACATCACGCCGTACGACAGCTTCCGCACCGGCACGGTCGACATCTTCGTCGCGGTCGGCAACAACGGGCAGTTCGCGGCGCTATGCGCGGAGCTCGGCGCGCCGGAGTGGCGCGACGATCCGCGCTTCGCCGACAACCGCGCGCGCAATGCGAACCGGGCGGCGTTGCGCGCGTTGCTCGAAGCCCGGTTCGCCGCGCATGACGGCGCGACGCTCGCCGACCGGCTGATCCGCCGCGGCGTGCCGTGCGCGCCGGTGCTCGGTCTCGCGGCCGCGCTCGACCACCCGCATGCCGCGCATCGGGCGATGCGGGTCGAGCTCGGCAACCATCGCGGGATCGCGTCGCCGATCAAGCTCGGTCGCACGCCCGCGACGTACCGGTTGCCGCCGCCCGCGCTGAACGAGCACGCGCGGCAGGTGTTCGCGCCGGTCGACGACAGCGCGTCCTGATCCGAGCCGCTGCTGCGCCACGGCGGCGCGGTGCAGCGAAACAAGCGCAGCCGGCCCGCGCCGGCGCACGCATACATACCCGAGACCCGGTCGTCCGCTTGCGCGGCGGCGCGCCGGAAGAGGAGACGCATCATGCTCGCATTGACCGGCGCGCTCGCCATCGTTGCGCTGTTCGTCCTGATCATCACGAAGCGCCTGTCGCCGCTCGTCGCGCTGATCGCGGTGCCGACGGTCGCCTCGCTCGCGGCCGGCTTCGGGCTGTCGACCGGCAAGTTCATCGTGCAAGGCGTGCAGAACATCGGGCCGATCGCCGGGATGTTCGTTTTTGCGATTCTTTTTTTCGGAATCCTCACCGATGCGGGCATGCTCGATCCGATCATCGCCGGCGTGCTGCGGCTGATCGGCTGCCACCCGCCGCGCATCGTGATGGGCTCGGCGCTGCTCGCGCTGCTGATTCACCTCGACGGCTCCGGCGCGGTGACGTTCCTGGTCACGCTGCCCGCGATGATGCCGCTCTACACGCGGCTGAACATGGACCGGCGCATCCTCGCATGCGTCACGTCGATGGCGGCGGGCGTCAATTTCCTGCCGTGGGTCGGGCCGATGCTGCGCGCATCGGCGGCGCTGCACATTCCGGGCACGGCGATCTTCATGCCGATGGTTCCGGTGCAGATCGTCGGCCTCGCGTTCGTGTTCGGCACCGCGTACGTGCTCGGCGCGCGCGAGGCGAAGCGGCTCGGCCTCGATCGCGCCGGCGCGGCGGCGGTCGTCGTCGCGCCGCGCGAGCTGACCGACGCGGAGCGCGCGCTGCGCCGCCCCGGCCTGTTCCAGATCAACATCGCATTGACGCTCGTCGTGCTCGGCACGCTGGTGTCCGGCATCGTCGATCCGGTGGTGATGTTCATGCTCGGCACGGTCGCCGCGCTCGTCATCAACTATCCGGACGTGCACGAGCAGCGCGCCCGAATCGACGCGCACGCGAAGGCGGCGCTGATGATGGCGAGCGTCTTGCTCGCGGCGGGCGCGTTCACCGGGATCATGTCCGGCACGGGGATGCTGAAGGCGATGGCGGAAGTCGTCGTCGCGCACGTGCCGGTCGAGCACGCGCGCCACATGCCGTTCGTGCTCGGCCTGCTGTCGATGCCGTTGAGCCTGCTGTTCGATCCCGACTCGTTCTACTTCGGCGTGCTGCCGGTGCTCGCGGAAAGCGGCAAGCTGCTCGGCGTGCCGCCGATCCAGATGGCGCAGGCGGCGCTGCTCGGCCAGATGACGACGGGCTTCCCGGTGAGCCCGCTGACGCCGGCGACGTTCCTGATCGTCGGCCTGACCGGCGTCGAACTCGCCGAGCACCAGAAGTTCACGATTCCGTTCCTGTTCGCCGCCACCGTGCTGATGGTGTTCGCCGCGGTCGCGACGGGCGTGTTCCCGTTGTGAGCGGCGCGGCCGCCCACGTTTCCCGAGAGGCTTCCCATGCAATTCGACCTGACCGACGACCAGCACGCGATCGAAAGCGCGATCGAGAAAATCTGCGCGCGCTTCGGCGACGACTACTGGCTCGAGCGCGACCGCGAAGGCGGGTTTCCGGCCGATTTCCACGCGGCGCTCGCGCAGGCCGGCTGGCTCGGCATCGCGATGGACCCCGCCCACGGCGGCGCCGGGCTCGGCATGACCGAGGCCGCGCTGATGTTGCGCACGATCAGCGCATCGGGCGCGGGGCTGTCGGGCGCGTCGGCCGTGCACATGAACATCTTCGGGCTGAACCCGGTGCAGGTGTTCGGCAGCGACGCGCAGAAGGCGCGCTTCCTGCCGCCGCTGATCGCGGGGCGCGACAAGGCGTGCTTCGCGGTGACGGAGCCCGACGCGGGCCTCGACACGACGCACCTGACGACGCAGGCGCGGCGCGACGGCGACCATTACGTGCTGAGCGGCCGCAAGATCTGGATCTCGACCGCGCAGGTCGCGAACAAGATGCTGATCATCGCGCGCACGACGCCGCTCGAGCAGGTCGCGAAGCCGACCGACGGGCTGAGCCTGTTCTATACGGATCTCGACCGCACGCGCGTCGAGGTGCGCGAGATCGAGAAGATGGGGCGCAAGGCGGTCGATTCGAACATGCTGTTCATCGACAACCTGCGCGTGCCGTGCGACGACCTGATCGGCGACGAGGGCGAAGGCTTCCGGTATCTGCTGCATGGCCTCAATCCGGAGCGGATCCTGATCGCCGCGGAAGCGATCGGGCTCGGGCAGGCGGCGCTGCGGCGCGCGACGCAGTATGCGCGCGAACGCGTCGTGTTCGGCCGGCCGATCGGGCAGAACCAGTCGATCCAGCATCCGCTCGCACAGGCGTGGATGCAGCTCGAGGCCGCATGGCTGATGGTGATGAAGGCCGCGACCCGCTACGACGCGGGGCAACCGTGCGGCGCGGAAGCGAACGCCGCGAAGTACCTCGGCGCGGAAAGCGCGTTCCAGGCCTGCCAGACGGCGATCGCGACGCACGGCGGGATGGGCTACGCGAAGGAATACCACGTCGAGCGCTACCTGCGCGAGTGTATGATTCCGAAGCTCGCGCCCGTGAGCCCGCAGCTGATCCTGTGCTACATCGCGGAGAAGGTGCTGGGCCTGCCGAAGTCGTACTGATCGTATCGACCGTACTGACGCACGGCGGCCCGTTCACGGCGCGGCGACCTTCCACCGTTTCGACCGCTCGTCATGGACGTCAAACTTGTCGCTCGGACGCTCGACCTGTTCGAGCTGTTCGCCGCCGAACGGCGGCCGCTGCCGCTCACCGAACTCGCGCGCCTGCTCAATGTGCCGGCGTCGAGCTGCCTCGCGATGACGCGCACGCTCGTCAGCCGCGGTTACCTGTACGAAGTGCGCAGGCGCGGCGGCTACTATCCGACGCGCCGCCTGCAGACGATCGCCGCCGCGATCGACGCGACCGATCCCGTGGTCGACATGGTGCATCCGCACCTCGTCGCGTTGCGCGACGCGAGCCGCGAAACCGCGGTGCTCGGCAAGATCCAGGGCGCGTCGGTCACGTATCTGGACGTCGTCGAATCGGAGCAGGCGATCCGCTATACGCGCCAGCCGGGCGAGCTGCGTCCGCTGCATGCGAACTCGATCGGCAAGGCGATCTTCGCGGAATTGCCGGCCGACGCGCAGCAGGCGCTCGGCGCGGCGCTGTCGTTCGAGCGCTTCACCGACGCGACGGTGACGAATCTGCCCGCGCTGATCGCGCAGGCCGCGCGGTGTCATGCGCAAGGTTGGGCCGACAATTTCGGCGAGAGTGCGCCGGAACTGTCGGCGGTCGCGGTCGCGCTGCCGCTCGACGGCGACTGGTACGGCCTGTCGATCGTCGGACCGACGGAACGCATTCGCCAGCATCACGACGCGCACGTCGCCGCGCTCGTCGACGAGAAGGCGCGCCTGCTCGCCGAGCACGCGCGCGGCTGAACGCTCGCGGTGAGCGGGCCGCGCCGGCGCAGACTGACGCCGGCGCGGCCCGGCTCGCGTCAACGGCCCGCGTCAACGGCCCACATGCGCGCCGTCACGACTTCACCCACACGCCGCCCGCGCTCGGCGTATCGCCCTGGGTCCACCATTTCGCGCAGTACTTCGCGCCCTGGTACATCACGCACGCGCCGGCCTGATAGGCGGTGGTCGCCGACCAGGCCGGGGTGCCGCCGCTGACGGCCTTCCACACCGACGACTGGCCGGGGATGTCGCCCTTGGTCCACCATTGCGCCTGGTAGGTGACGCCCTGGTACGTGACCGTCGCGCCCGCCGTGTAGACCTGGCTAGCGGACCACGGTGCGCCCGGCTGCGGCGTGCCACCGCCGTCCGAGCCGCCGCCGTAGTTCGGGTCCTGCGTCACGCCGGTGCCCCACTTGGCGTCGAGCTTCTTGAAGATCGACGCGAACGCGTACGGCTGCTGCGTGACGCCCGAGCAGATCGGCGACGCATAGCCGCTGTTGCTGTCGCACTGCTTGTCGCGGGTCGACGACCAGTAGCTGATGAAGCCGTAGCCGTTGTTGACGGCCGTATTCAGCACGCTCTGCGCGTTGTCGAGCGTGAACGTCTCGCCCTGCGTGTCGTTCACGCCGATCATCGGCGTGACGCCCACCATCTGCCACAGCTGCGAGCTGCTCTTCGGCTGGCCGGCGGACTTGTACGCGGTGTCGAGCTGCGAGTAGAGCCCCTGCGCCGCGCTGATCGCGGCCGCGCCCATGTCGATGCCGGCGGGGCCGTAGTCCATCGTCATCACGTTCACCGCGTCGAGGTTGACCTGGCTCGCGATCGCCGCGTTCAGGACGTTCAGGCCGTCCTGGATGAGCCCGGTCGGCATCGTCGGCAGCGTCAGCGTGACGTGCAGCGACTTGCCCTTCGCCGCATAGTCGGCCTGCAGCTGCGCGACCGCCTGGAAGTTGCGGGCGACGGCCGCGGAATCCAGCTGCGACGAGCCCTCGATGTCGAAGTCGACATGCGTGAGGCTGTACGTGTCGATCACGGTCTGGAGCGCAGTCTTCAGCGCGGGGACGCTCGTGCATGCCTGCATCAGCGGCGTGCCGTTCGCGCCGCCGAACGACACGGCGACTTCGCCGCCTTTCGCGCGATAGTTCGTGATGGCGGTGCCGATCGACGTGAGCAGGTCGCCGGTCGCGCCGTTGCCGATGGCCTGTACGCCGCCCCACGACGGCGTACAGCCGTTGCCCGCGACGACGAACGCGAGCGTGAATTGCTGGATGCCTTGCTGAACGCCGATGCGGTCCACGAGCGGCGTCGGGTAGAGCGTCACGTCGACGTAAGGCGCAAAGGCGCCCGCCGCCTGCGACACGCTCGCGCCGGCGAGCAGACAGCCCGCGGCGATCGCGCGCGGGATGAGATGCGACAACACGCTGTTTTGCATTGTGTTCTCCATGATGATGAGCGATACGCCGGTTTGCGTATCACCGCCGTAATCGGACCGGGCATGGGATGGACCCGGACGGCGGCGTGCTCATCTTGGAGGATTGCAGAACAATCGTGAATCCTTAATTACGTTTTTATTTTGTTTGGATCGCGGTACGAAACAATTACGTGCATTCAATACGGCGCCGGGCACACGGCCCGGCGCGCATTCAGCGATACCAGCGCGGCGTGTAGACCCAATCCCGTCCATTGTTGACGGAAAAGCGCCGCGTGGTGGACGAGCCGACGATCACCATCGTGCGCATGTCGACCTGCTCGGCGCGCAATGCGCCGAGCGTCGTGTTGACGAGCGTCGCGCCGGGCCGGCCGATGTCGCGGCCGAGCACGACGACGGTGCCCGGCGCGCGATGCGCGCGCACCACGTCGAGCGCGCGATCGAGCTGCCACGGCCGCGCGCGAGAGATCGGGTTGTAGAACGCCATCACGAGATCGGCCTCGGCCGCGTGCGCGAGGCGCGTCTCGATCACGTCCCACGGCTTCAGGTTGTCCGACAGCGAGATCACGCAGAAGTCGTGACCGAGCGGCGCGCCGGCCTGCGCGGCGGTCGCGAGCGACGCCGACACGCCGGGCTCGACGCGCAGGTCGACCGCGGCCCAGCGCGGATCGCGCGCGTCGTCGAGCGCTTCGAGCACGGCCGCGGCCATCGCGAACACGCCCGGGTCGCCCGACGACACGACCGCGACGCGCCGGCCCTCGGCCGCCAGCTCGAACGCGTGGCGCGCGCGCTGCATTTCCTCGCGGTTGTCGGTGCCGTGCACGCGCTGGTCCGCGCGGAACGGGCCGGCCATGTTCACGTAGGTCGTGTAGCCGAGGATGTCGGTCGCGTCGGCCAGCGCCGCGCGCGCGGCGGGCGTCAGCCATGCGGCGGCTCCGGGCCCGAGGCCGAGCACCGTGAGGCGGCCGCGCGCGCGGCCGAGCGTCGCCGGATCGACCGGATGCGCGGCGACCGCGCAGGCCAGCCCGTCGAGCGGGGCCTGCCGCGTGTGCGGCACGCGCAGTGCGTGCTCGAGCACGTCGGATGCGGTGGCGTCGGCTTCGGCATCGACGAAACGCAGCGGCGCGCCGAGCGCGTCGGCGGCCGCTTCGAGCGCCGCGTCGCCGATCGCTGCCGCCGGCGCGACGAGCGCAGCCAGCGCTTGCGGCGCGAGGCCCCGTGCGTCGAGCAACGCGCCGATGCGCGCGTCGAGCGGGATGTCCGATGCGGCCGGACGCGCGCCGATGCCGATCACCACGCTGCGCGGATGGATCACGAGCTCGTCGCGCGCGCCGCGCCATGCAAGCGGCGTGACGCGGATCGCATGCGCGGCCGCGTCGTCGCGCGGCAGCGCGACGTCGTCGAGCCACGGCGCGGCGCCGTCGATGCGCGTCGCGGCGCCCGAGAGCAGGTCGGACACGAAGCGCTTGCCTTGCGCGAGATCCGCGAGCGCGTAGCCGTCGGGCGGATTGAGCACGCACGCGCCGAAGCGCAGCTCGCCGCTCGTCGTGATCGCGGGCGCGACGCCGAGCCAGTCGGCCAGCTCGCGCGCGATCAGGTTCACGCCGGTCAGGCCGCCGAGCAGCGGCACGACGGCCGAGCCGTCTTCCGCGACCGCCAGCACCGGCGGCTCGACGCCCTTGTCGGCGAGCGCTGGCGCGATGCAGCGGATCACGATGCCGGCCGCGCACAGCGCGACGATCGGCAGGCCGCGCGCATACAGTTCGCGCAGATGCGCGCCGAGCTCGTCGAACGGCACGTCGGCGGCGACGCGCGACGCGAGGCCGTGCACCTGCGCGCCCGGATAGCGGGCCTGGATGCGCCGCGCGGTGTCGAGCGCGCCGGCGCCGAGCACCACGATCGCGGGCGGGGTCGTCATCCTTGCCATTTTTCCCCCGGCACGACGAGCAGCGAAAAATACGGCGACGCCATCGGATCGACGGCGTCGAGCGGCACGATGCGCTGGTTCGCCATCGTCGCGCGCTCGACGTACAGCGCGCGCTTCGCGAGGCCGAGTTCGTCGAGCACGCGCCGCACCTTGTCGAAGTTGCGGCCGAGCTTCATGATCACCGCCGCGTCGGCCTGCGCGAGCCGCGTGCGCAGCTCGTCCTCCGGCAGCACGCCGGACAGCACCGACAGGCTCTGGTTGCGATACACGAGCGGCTGGCCGAGCACGGCCGTGCCGCCGAGCATCGAGCACACGCCGGGCACGACCTCGGTGTCGTAGCGCGGCGCGAGGCGGTCGTGCAGGTACATGTACGAGCCGTAGAAGAACGGATCGCCTTCGCAGATCACCGCGACGTCGCGGCCCGCGTCGAGATGCGCGGCAACGACGTCGGCGGCCGTGTCGTAGAAATCGGCGATCACGGTTTCGTAGCAGAGCGGCGGCGGCAGCGCTTCGGTCGTCACCGGGTAGACGAGCGGCAGCTGCATCTGCGCGTCGCGCAGATGCGCTTCGACGATGCCGAACGCATTGCCTTTCTTGCCCTTCGCGACGAAATACGCGACCACCGGCGCGGCCTGCAGCAGGCGCACCGCCTTCAGCGTCATCAGTTCGGGGTCGCCCGGGCCGACGCCGAGGCCGAACAGGCGTCCGCGCGCGGCCGTCATTCGACCTCCGTCGCGAGCGCGTTGACTGCGGCGGCCGCCATCGCGCTGCCGCCGCGCCTGCCGAGCAGCGCGACGTACGGCACGCAGCGGCTGTCGGCGGCGAGCAGCGCCTTCGATTCGGCCGCGCCGATGAAGCCGACCGGGAAGCCGAGAATCAGCGCGGGACGCGGCGCGCCCGCGTCGAGCATGTCGAGCAGATGGAACAGCGCGGTCGGCGCGTTGCCGATCACGACGACGCTGCCCGCGAGGTGCGGGCGCCACAGTTCGAGCGCCGCGGCCGAGCGCGTATTGCCGAGCTGCCGCGCGAGGTCGGGAACGCCGGGCTCGCCGAGCGTGCAGAGCACGCGATTGCCGGCCGGCAGCCGTGCGCGCGTGATGCCTTCCGCGACCATCTTCGCGTCGCAGAGGATCGGCGCGCCGGCAGCCAGCGCCGCGCGGCCCGCCGCGCCCGCGCCGGGGGAGAAGCGCAGATCGTCGACGACGTCGACCATCCCGCACGCGTGGATCACGCGCACCGCGAGTTTCTCGAGGTCGGCCGGGATGCGCGACAAGTCGGCCTCGGCGCGGATCGTCGCGAACGACTGGCGGTAGATTTCCTGCCCGTCGCGTATGTAGTCAAGCATCGGTGGTGTCCTGGCTTTGCCGCGGGTTGCCCAGTCGGGCCGCGGCTTGGTCGATCGTCAAGTGGCGCGCGAGCGGGGCGCCGAGGCCCGCTGCGTCGTCGCGCCGGTAAAGGTCGTAGCGCGCCGGCGCGACCGCGACGAGCGTGTGCGCCGCCGGGTGCGGCAGCGCGCAGTGGCGCTCGCAGCCGGTCAGGTGCGCGTCGAGCGCATGGCCGACGCGCGCGGCGAGCGCGAGCGCGTCGTGCTTCGTGTCGGCGCGGGCTTTCGCGCAGCCGGCGCTGCCCGCGCAGGCGACGAGCTGCGCGAGCGGATGCGTCGGCTCGCACACGAGGCCGAGCGCGGCGAGCGCGTCGCGCAGCGCGGGCGCGTCGGCGGCGGCGACGCCGTGGACGAACACGCCTTGCCACGGCGTCATCGACAGCGTGCCGTCGCCGTGGGTGTCCGCGAGCGCGGCCAGCTGGTCGAGGCGCTCGGCGTCGAGACGGCCGAGCGCGAATTGCGCGCCGAAACTGCAGCGCGCGGCGTCGCGCAACGCTCGCGCGCCGAAGCGCAGCGCGGGCGCGGACGGCGTGCGCCGCCATGCGGCGAGCGCGGGATCGGCGGCAAGCGGGAACGGCAGATAAGCCTGCGCGCGTTCGAGCAGCGCGCGTTCGCCGTGCGTCGCGAGCAGCGCGCGCATGCGCGTCGCGTCGGCCGGCGCGAGATCGAGGAACGCGAGCATCAGTGCGCGCACGAGCGCAACGGCGTCGCCGGGCGCGACGTCGGCGCACGCAGGTGCATCGTCGGGGGCGACGGGCGGACAGCCGGCCAGCCCGGCCGCGACGCGCACGGCGCCGTCGCCGCGCCGCCACGCGGACAGCCAGATGTCGTGCGGATGATCGAGCGCCGCGACGGCCTCGCCGCCGTCGAGCTGGATCGAGAATTTCGGCGACAGCTCGAACCGGCGCGGCTCGCGCGCGAGCATGCCGAAGATCGGCGCGGCGAGCGCCGCGCTGTCGATGAGCGCGGCGGGGTCGCGTCCCGCGAGCGGGCTCAGCATCAGATTGCGGACGTCGTCGCTGGCGGCCAGCGCGGCGGCGTCGCCGTCGGCGTCGACGAGCGGGCCGAGGCCGGCGCCGAGCAGCGCGGCGGTCAGCGCGGCCGCTTCGCCGTCGCGGATGCCGCGCAATTGCAGGTTCGCGCGATTGGTCGCCTCGATCACGCCCGAGCCGTGCGCGCGGGCGACGGCGGCGATCGCGCGTGCCTGCCGCGCGTCGACGCGGCCGCCCGGCAGCTTGATCCGGCACAGGCCGCCGTCGGCGGCCGCGACGACGCGCACGAGCCCCGGGCAGGCCGATGGGCGCACGACGGGTAAAGCAGACGGAACGGGGACGGAATTCAACGGGGCACCGAGGCAGTGTCGCGCCGCGGCCAACGCATCGGTACACCCCGCCCGATGCCGGCTGGCACGCACGCACTTTCAAGCCGGCAGGTCTCCTGGCTGACAGGTCGACGCCCGCTCCAGGCCTTCCCGGACAAGCCAGTGGCGCGAGATGGAGGCGGGCTCGCTGCTTACAGTTGCGGGGGCAGCCACAGCGGCGCGGCATGCGCCCTGTGTTCCCTCTTCGGCCCCGAGGGGCACCGGCGAACGAACGCTGTATTATGCCTTTTTTCGCAACGCAGACATACGCACGGCGGCCCGCGGGCCGCCTGCCGCAACATGACGGAATCGAACGATGGGGAAGGGTGCATGACGGCGTGGCTGACGGTGGTGGGCATCGGCGACGACGGTTACACGGGGCTCGGGCGCGCCGCGCGCCGCGCGCTGCTCGACGCGACGCTCGTGGTCGGCGCGCCACGGCACCTCGACATGCTGCCCGCGCGGCTCGCGGCCGCGCGCGAGGCATGGCCGTCGCCGTTCGACCTCGCGGGCGTGCTCGCGCGCCGCGGGTCGCCCGTCTGCGTGCTCGCGAGCGGCGACCCGATGCTGTTCGGCGTCGGCGCGACGCTCGCCCGTCAGCTTGCGCCCGGCGAATGGCGCGTGCTGCCCGCGCCGTCGTCGCTGTCGCTGGCCGCGGCCCGTCTCGGCTGGGCGTTGCAGGACGTCGGCGCGGTGTCGCTGGTCGGCCGGCCGCTCGCGACGCTCGCCCGCCATCTGCTGCCGGGGCGGCGCCTGTTCGTGCTGAGCGCGGACGGCCGCACGCCCGCCGTCGTCGCGGCCGAGCTGAGCGCGCGCGGCTTCGGGCCGACCCGCATCAGCGTGTTCGAACATCTCGGCGGCCCGCTCGAGCGGCGCATCGACGCGCTCGCGCACGACTGGGCGGTCGACGAGACCGCGGCGCTGAATCTCGTCGCGCTCGACTGCCGCGCGGCGCCCGACGCACCGCGCCGCGCGCTGACACCCGGCCTGCCGGACGACGCGTACGGCCACGACGGGCAACTGACCAAGCGCGACATGCGCGCGCTGACGCTCGCGCGGCTCGCGCCCGCGCCGGACGAACTGCTGTGGGACGTCGGCGCAGGCTGCGGGTCGATCGGCATCGAATGGATGCGCGCGCACCCGTCGTGCCAGGCGATCGCGATCGAATCGCACGTGGAGCGGCAGCGCTTCATCGAACACAATCGCGACGCGCTCGGCGTGCCGGGCCTGCAACTCGTCGCGGGGCGCGCGCCCGATGCGCTCGCGGGGCTCGCCGCGCCCGACGCCATCTTCATCGGCGGCGGCGCGACCGTGCCGGGCGTGCTCGACGCCTGCTGGTCGGCGCTGAAGCCGGGCGGCCGGCTCGTCGCGAACGCGGTGACGCTGCAGGGCGAGATCGCGCTGGCCGCCTGGCGCGACGCGCACGGCGGCACGCTCACGCGCGTGGCGCTCGCGCACGCGGAGCCGCTCGGCCGCTTCGACACCTGGCGGCAGCCGTTGCCCGTCACGCTGTACGACGTGTGCAAGCCGGCGCAGACCCGCGCGACGACGGCGGCGTGATGCGCGACGAAACCCCCGAACAAGCCGCGCCGCTGCGCTTTGGCTACACGACCGGCAGCTGCGCGACCGCGACGTCGCTGGCCGCCGCGCGGCTGCTGCTGACCGGCGACGCGGGCGACGCGGTCGAGATCGTGCTGCCGAAGGGGCAGCGCGTCGTGATGCGCCTCGAATTCTGTCGGCTAATTAATGACGGGAACGAGGGGAGCGACGGGACCGACGGCGCGGAGGCAGGCACGATCAAGGACGCCGGCGACGATCCGGACGTCACGCACGGCGCGCTGGTGTTCGCGCGCGTCGCGCTCGCGGCGGCGCCCGGCGTGCGCTTCCATGCGGGGCCGGGCGTCGGCACCGTCACGCGCGCGGGGCTCACGCTGCCGGTCGGCGAGCCGGCGATCAATCCCGTGCCGCGCCAGATGATGACGACGCACCTGAACGCACTCGCGGCCGAACACGGCCATGCGGGCGGCTTCGACGTGACGATCGGCGTCGAGGGCGGCGAGGCGCTGGCGCTGAAGACGATGAACCCGCGCCTCGGCATCGTCGGCGGGCTGTCGATCCTCGGCACGACCGGGATCGTGCGGCCGTTCTCGTGCTCCGCGTACATCGCGTCGATCCATCAGGGCATCGACGTCGCGCGCGCGAACGGCGTCGCGCACATTGCAGCGTGCACCGGCAACGCGAGCGAGGACGCGATGCGCGCGCACTACCATCTGCCGGACATGGCGCTGATCGAGATGGGTGATTTCGCGGGCGCGGTGCTGAAGCATCTGCGGCGTGCGCCGGTCGCGCGGCTGTCGATGTGCGGCGGCTTCGGCAAGCTCAGCAAGCTGGCGGCCGGCCATCTCGACCTGCACAGCCGCCATTCGAGCATCGACCTGCCGCTGCTCGCGCAATGGGCCGCGCAAGCGGGCGCGAGCGACGCGCTGCAGGCCGCGATGCGCGCCGCGAACACGAGCCAGGAAGCGTTGAAGCTCGCGCAGGCGGACGGCGTGCCGCTCGGCGATATCGTCTGCGCGCACGCGCTCGCCGTCGCGCGCGACATCGTGCCCGGGTCGGTCGCGGTCGAGATGTTCGCGATCGACCGGCAGGGCCGTTTCGTCGGGTGCGCGCGATGAGCCCGCGCATCCTGCTGCTCGGCGGCACCGGCGACGCGTTGAAGATCGCGCGCGCGCTCGGCCCGCGCCACGTGTACAGTCTCGCGGGGCTCGGCAAGGTGCCCGGTGATCTCGCGTGCGAGGTGCGCGTCGGCGGCTTCGGCGGCGCCGCGGGGCTGGCCGCGTACCTGCGCGAAGCCGGCATCGGCCTCGTGATCGACGCGACCCATCCCTATGCCGCGCGGATCAGCGCGAACGCGGCCGCCGCCGCGCGCGACGCGGGCGTGCCGGTCTGGGCGCTGCGCCGTGCGCCGTGGCAGCCGCAGCCGGGCGACGACTGGCGGATGGTCGACGACTGGGCCGGCATCGAGGCCGCGCTGGCGCCGTTTCGCCGGCCGCTGTTCACGCTCGGCCGCGAGCCGCTCGCGCATCTCGACGAGATTCCCGTGCACCAGTTCTGGCTCGTGCGCTGCCTCGAATCGCATCCGGGCAACGCGCGCGCGCAGATCGTCGCCGCGCGCGGGCCGTTTACGCTCGACGGCGAGCGCGCGCTGTTCGCGCTCGCGGGCATCGACGTCGTCGTCAGCAAGAACAGCGGCGGCGCGGCGACCGAGGCGAAGCTCGACGTCGCGCGCGAACGCCGGCTGCCGGTCGTGATGCTGCGCCGGCCGCCGCTGCCCGACGCCGACCGCGCCTTCGACTCGGCGGCCGCGCTGCTCGACGCGCTCGATCCGGCCGCGCGCGCGTGACGCCGGATGGCGGGTCGTCCCCATGAACTGACGGAGTGTTATCGATGACGGTGTATTTCATCGGCGCGGGTCCCGGCGACCCGGAGCTGATCACGGTGAAGGGCCAGCGCCTTGTGCGTACGTGCCCGGTGATCCTGTATGCGGGGTCGCTCGTGCCCGCGGCGGTGCTCGACGGGCATCGCGCGGAGCAGGTCGTCAACACGGCGGAGCTCGACCTCGATGCGATCGTCGCGCTGCTCGCCGACGCTCACGCGAAAGGGCAGGACGTCGCGCGCGTGCACTCGGGCGACCCGTCGCTGTACGGCGCGATCGGCGAGCAGATCCGCCGATTGAAGGCGCTCGGGATTCCGTATGAAATCGTGCCGGGCGTGACGGCCGCCGCCGCGTGCGCGGCGACGCTCGGCTGCGAGCTGACGCTGCCGGGCATCGCGCAGACGGTGATCCTCACGCGCTTCGCGGGCAAGACGACGATGCCCGAAGGCGAGTCGCTCGGCTCGCTGGCCGCGCATCGCGCGACGCTCGCGGTCCATCTCGGCGTGCGGCATCTCGCGCGCATCGTCGACGAGGTGCTGCCGCATTACGGGCCGGATTGCCCGGTTGCGGTGATCTACCGCGCGAGCTGGCCGGACGAGGAACGCGTGACGGGCACGCTCGCGGATATCGTCGCGAAGGTGCAGGGCACGCGCATCGAACGCACGGCGCTGATTCTCATCGGCCGCGTGCTCGATGCGCAAGGGTTCGCCGATTCGACGCTGTACGCGAGCGCGGACTGACGCCGCTTTCCGTTGCTACCCGCCGCTGATCGGCCGCGGCCGGCTCGCGCCGGCCGCCGCTCCCGTGCCTGCGCTCACGCGCGCGCGACGCGCGGCGCAACGTGCGGCGCGAAGCCGGCCGCCAGCGCGCACAGCACGACGCACAGGCATGCCATCGCGACCCACGCGGGCGTCAGGTCCGCGAGATGCTGGCGCACGATGCCGGCCGCGAACGGGAACAGCCCCGCGATCAGGTAGCCGATGCCCTGCACGAAACCGGTCAGCGACGCCGCGTCGGCCGGCGTCGCCGCATGGTCGACCGTGACGATCAGCGACAGCGGGAACAGCGCGCCGATGCCCGCGCCCATCAGCAGCGCGACGGGCAGCGCGAGCCCCTCCGGCGCCGCGAGCATCAGCACGAGCCCGACGAACAGCGCCGCGATCGCCGCGATCAGCGCCGGCCGGCGATCGGGCATGCGGTCGATCGTTGCGGACACCGTCAGCCCGGCCACGACTTCCGCGAGCGTCACGCCGCCGAGCAGGCCGCCCGCCGCGGCCGGCGACCAGCCGAGCCGCATGTAGAACGGCGGCAGCCACGCGAGCACGAGCGTGTACGCGCCGGTCGCGATCCCGAAGAACAGCGCGAGCCGCCACGCGCGCGGGGAGCGCGACGGCCGCGCGAGCACCGGCGACGCGGTGGCGATCGGCGCGCCGTCGCGGCTCGCGAACGGCCACACGGCCGCCGCGACGACGGCCGGCAGCGTCCAGCACGCGAGCGCCGCGAGCCAGCCCCAGCGCGCGGCGGCAAGCGGCGCCGCGACGCTTGCGAGCACCGCGCCGCCCATGATCGACGTCGAGTAGACGCCCATCACGCCGCCGATGCGCGTCGCAAAGTTGGCCTTCACGAAGCCGGGCAGCAGCGCCTGCACCATCGCGATGCCGACGCCCGCGCAGCACGCGCTCGCAAGCAGCAGCCACGCATGCTGCGCGCCGACGCGCGCCGCGCACGCGAGGCCGATCAGCACGATGCCGATCCCGACGCCGCCCGCGATCCCGGGCGAGCGCTGCAGACGGCGCGCACACAGCGCGCCGAGGCCCATCAGCACGATCGGGATCGTCGTCAGCAGGCTGGCGGTGCTGTCGTCGATGCCGGTCGCGCGCTGGATCATGTCGAGCAGCGGGCCGACCGCGGCGAGCGCCGGGCGCAGGTTCAGCCCGACCAGGACGATGGCGGCAAGCCGCCATCCGGGGGAAGTGAAGCGATTCATCATGTGGCCCTCGGTGACGTGCGCGGCGTCGAGGCGGACGCCGCGCGTTTTCATGTAAATTATCTTGACGTCAAGATAAATGCTGATTTATCTCGACGTCAAGATAACTTGTTTGCCCAGGAGGGTTAATGGATCGAGCCGCGCACGCGGTCGCGCAATGGCGCGACGAACGCCCGGATCTCGACGCGTCGTCGATGCTCGTGATGGGAAGGCTGCAGGAAGCGGCGCTCGCGATCGGGCGCGATCGTCTCAATCCGCTGTTTGCGCGCTACGGGATGCAGCCGGGCGAATTCGACGTGCTTGCGACGCTGCGCCGCGGCGGCGCGCCGTTCGCGCTGACGCCGACGGCGCTGTACGACGCGCTGATGATGTCGTCGGGCGGGATGACTGCGCGCATCGACCGGCTGCAGAAGGCGGGCTGGGTCGAGCGCCGCCCGAATCCGGCCGACGGGCGCGGCACGCTCGTCGCGCTGACGGAGGCCGGCCGCGCGCTGATCGACGAGGCCGTCGTTGCGCACGTCGAGAACCAGCGCGCGATACTGGACGCGCTGTCGGGTCCGGAGCAGGCACAGCTCGCGCGGCTGCTCGGCAAGCTGCTGGCGGGATTGGGTGGCGCGGGCGGCGAGGCCGGCTAGCCGCGCTGCGCGGCCGGATGTCGATCGGCCGCATCGGCCCGCCGCGCGATGCGGCGGGCTGTCCTGTTGCCGGCGCGACGGATGCGCGACCGGCCGCGCGGATCAGGTGCGCGCCGGGATGTTGAGCCCGCGCGCCACGGCCGGGCGGGCCACGAACGCGTCGAGTGCGCGCGCGACGTGGCGGAATTCGCTGAAGCCGACCAGGTCGCCCGCTTCATAGAAGCCGATCAGGTTGCGCACCCACGGGAAGATCGCGATGTCGGCGATCGTGTAGGCGTCGCCCATCACCCACTTGCGCTCGGCCAGGTGCGCGTCGAGCACGCCGAGCAGCCGCTTCGACTCGGCGACGTAGCGGTCGCGCGGACGCTTGTCCTCGTAGTCGCGGCCGGCGAATTTGTGGAAGAAGCCGACCTGGCCGAACATCGGGCCGATGCCGCCCATCTGGAACATCACCCACTGGATCGTCTCGTAGCGGCCCGCGAGATCCTTCGGGATCAGCTGGCCCGTCTTGTCGGCGAGATAGATCAGGATCGCGCCGGATTCGAACAGCGGCAGCGGCTGGCCGTCCGGGCCGTTCGGATCGATGATCGCCGGAATCTTGTTGTTCGGGTTCAGCGACAGGAACGCGGGCGAGAGCTGGTCGTCCGTGTCGAAGCGCACGAGATGCGGCTCGTACGGCAGGCCGGTTTCCTCGAGCATGATCGACACCTTGACGCCGTTCGGCGTCGGCAGCGAGTAGAGCTGGAGGCGTTCGGGATGCTGGGCCGGCCACTTTTGCGTGATCGGGAAGGCGGACAAATCGGACATGGAGGGGTTCGCTCGTCGGGGTGGGTCATCCGCGGTCCGCCGTGGCGCCTGTCCGCGAATCCGGAACGGGCGGTTGCGCCGGCGGGCAGGGCGGCCGCGCCAAAGCGCCCACTGTAGCCGATCTGATCAATCGGTGCAGTCGGTGCTCCGGCCGGCTTGCGGAAAGCTTGCCGCTGGTTCGGGGCGACGAGCCAGGCGTCCCCGGCTAGGCGCCCCGCTCAAAAACTATGCCGCAACCCGATCATCGCTGCCGTCGTCCCGACACCCGGCGCGACCGGCTGCCCGTACACAAGCATCTGGTTCATCGTGCCGCGGTTGTTCACATGGCCGACCTGCGCATAGACCATCGTGCGCTTCGACAGGCTGTAGTCGGCCGCGAGCACGACCGACGTCGATTTGTTCGCCGAGCGATTGCGGTCTTTCAGGTAGTACACGGCCGACGTGACCTGCAACGCGGGCGTGAAGCGATAGCCGACGCCCGCCGACATCATGTCGAAATTCGCCTGGTCCGAGTGCGCGGGATTCTTGCCGTTCGCGTACGACGCGGAGACCGAGAAATCGTGAATCGTGTATTTCGCGCCGACATACACGAACCGGTTGTTGTTCACGCCGGTCGGCGTCGAGCCGGGCGCCGGGTTCGCGTCGTGGCCGTTGTAGTAAACCGCCGCGGCATTCAATCCGTCGTTCGAATACCTGAGCACGACCGATTCGCGCGTGCCGCCCTGGATCTGCCCGGCGACGCCGCCCGGCGCATATTCGAGCGCGACCGACACGCCGCCGAACGTCGGCGACTGGTAGACGAGCGCGTTGCTGTCGTACAGCGCGCCGATCGCGCCGTTGGTGCTCGTGCCGGGCCAGCCCGCCGCGGTGTTGATGCCGAGCCACGCGGTCAGGATGCTGCCGAAGAACTGCGCGTTGCGCACGTCGGTGTCGGCCATCGCGTAGATCATCGGCACGATCTGGCGGCCCGCCGTGACGCTGCCGAACGGCCCCGACACGCCGACCGACGCGACCTGGTTGAAGATCGCGACCGCGCCCGGCGTGTCGCTCAGCTGGAACCTGCCGGTGCCGCTGTCGAACGAGCCCTGCAGCTTGAAGTTGACCTTGTAGCCGCCACCAATGTCCTCGCTGCCCTTGATCCCCCAGAAGCTCGAATAGATCCCGCCGTCCTTCATCCGGACCACCTTGCCGGTGTTCGGCGCGCTCGGGCTGAACGACGCGGCCGACGTGCTCTGGTACAGCATGCCCGTGTCGATCACGCCGTACAGCGTGACGGAGGATTGCGCGTGCGCGGGCGCCGAACAGGCGGCAAGCGCGGCGAGCGCGGCCAGTTTCGTCTTCATTCAAGTCTCCGTGATCGTATTGTTCCCGGACGGGATCGAGCCTGCCCGGTGATGCACAGAGGCTACGCAACGACGCGCGGCCGCTCCCCCCCACGCGCGGGGGGCAGGGTTGCGGAGAATCGACGGGAGGAGGGTGTGCTGCTGCGGCGCGCTACGGCGCGTTTTCAAGCAGGCCGAGCACGAGCGCGCGGCGCACCGCGTGCTTGCGCGAACTGGCGTCGAGCTTGCCGAACAGGTTCTTCAGGTGCCATTTCACGGTTTCCTCGCCGACGGCGAGCGCAACCGCGACTTCCTTGTTCGACAGGTTGCGCGCGAGCAGCTCGAGGATCGCGCGCTCCTTCGGCGTGAGCACGACGCTCGGCACCGCGCGCGGCCCGGCCGCGCTGCGCGGCGCGGGCGGCACGACGCGCGGCTGCGGCAGCGCATGGCGGGCCTGGCCCGCCGGGCCCGCGCCCGCGGCCTCCTCGTCGCCGACCCGGCGCGCCCAGTCCGCGACGGCCGGATGCGCGTCGGCGAGCGTGCGCGTGAGGCCGAACACGTCCGCGAGGTTCATCGCCTCGACGAGCAGCGCGCGGCCGCCTTGGCCCGACTGCTCGAGCGCGAACGCATTGAGCGCCATGATCTCGATGCGCGCGCGGCCGACGTTCATTTCGCGGGCGAGCGCGGCCGCCTCGTCGAGCGCGGCGCATGCGTCCTCCCAGCGGCGCGCGGCCAGCGCCGCGCCCGCATGCGCGCTCGCCTGCAGCAGCACGACGGGGCGCCGCCACAGCGGCCCGTGGGTCGGGAACTCGGCCGCGGCGATCGCATCGATCCGCTCGACCAGCGCGTGGCAGGTCGCCTCGCGATAGCGCGCGGCGTGGAGCCGCACCTGCTCGGCGAGGCTCGCGACCGACAGGCGCGGCAGCCGGCGCGCGACGCCCATCGCGTCCAGCGCTTCCAGCAGGTCGATCGCGCGATGCTCGAGGCCGCGCAGCATCGCGATGCGCGCCGCGGTGCAGTAGCCGAGCAGCACCGTGTCGGGGATGCCGGCGTGCTCGAGCACGTCGAGCCGGTTCGCGAGCAGCGCGGCCGCCTGGTCGACGCGATCCGCTTCGTACGCGAGCGCCGCGCACAGCGCCGCGAACATGCAGGTCAGCGGATGACGGCGGCCGAGATCGGCTTCCGCGCGCGCCAGGGCAGGCGACAGCACGTCGTCCGCGAGTTGCACCTGCCCCTCCGACAGATAGCTGAGACCCGTGATCAGCTCGCCCCAGCGCGCGACGTAGCCGAACCCGGCCGCCTCCTGGCCGCGCCCGCCGCGCGGCGCGGCCTGCTGGAAGCGGCGCGCCTGCGCCGGCTCGCCGAGAATGATCGCGCGCGCCGACAGCCGGTTCGCGTGCATCTGCGCGAGCCAGGTCGCGGGCGGCGGCGCGAAGTCGGCCCACGGTTCGAACAGCTCGACGAACCGGTCGATCTCGTCCGCGTAATACGCGGCCGCGCTCAGGATCAGCGCGCATTCGTAACGCATCGCGGGCGGCGTGTCGGGCGCGGCGAGGATGCCCGCGATCTGGCGGCGCGCCTCGACGTGCCGCTCGCCGAGCGCGAGCGCCCACGCGACCGCGATCCGCAGCGCCGGCCGCTGGTCGAGCTCCGCGTCGGGCAGGCGCGCGAGCCAGTCGAGCACGTCGTCGATGCGGCCTTCCTTGATCGCGTCCTCCAGGCAGCGCTGCGCGAGCGCATAGGCGAGCTCGAGCTGGCCGGCCGCATACGCGTGGCGGGCCGCTTCATCCGTCATCCCGTGCGCGTCGAGCCAGCCGGCCGCGCGCGCGTGCAGCACGCTGCGCGCGGCGTCGGGGCCGGCCGCGAGGCGATCGCGCAGCGCGTCGCGCACGAGCGGATGCAGCCGGCACCAGTCGGAATCGTCCGATGCGATGAAGAGCGGCGTGTCGCGCGCCAGGCGGGCGAGGCGCGCGGACGCGCCGGCGTCGTCGAGCAGCGCGTCGCACAGCGACGGGTGCAGCCGGTCGACGACGCTCGCCTGCGTGAGGAACGCGGTGTCGTCGACGGACAGGTTCGCGAGCAGCACTTCGACGAGCCGGTCGCGGGTGCCGCCCGCTCGCGCGGCGAGCGCATCGACGGTCTGGCGGGGATCGGCCGCGCGCGCCATCGCGGCCATCGCGAGCTGCAGCCCGAGCGGCCAGCCGTCGACGCGCTCGAACAGGCGCGCGCACGCATCGGCATCGACGCGCTGCGCGAAGCGAGCGCCGACAAGCGCGATCGTCTCGTCGAGCGTGAAGCGCAGCCAGTCGGGGCCGACCAGCAGGCATTGGCCGCCGGCGAGCAGGTCGGCCGCCGCGTGGTCGAGCCCGCGCCGCGCGGCGACGATGACGCGCAGGTTCGGCGGCGCGTTGTGCAGCACGTAGGTCAGCGCGTCGAGGCCGGCGGCGGGCAGCCGCTCCGCGTCGTCGACGATCAGCAGCGCGTCGATCGACAGTTGCGCGACTTCAGCGAGCCACGCGGTCATCCCTTCCAGCGCGCGCGCCGCATCGGGCGCGCCGCGTGCGATCAGGCGGCCGAAGCCGGGCCTTGCGCAGCCGGTCCGCACGGCCTGCACGAGCCCCTGCAGCAGCCGCGGCGCGTCGTCGCGCTCGTCGGCCGACAGCCAGATGACCGCGCGGCCGAGCGCCAGGCATTCGCGGCGCCATTGTGCGAGCAGCGACGTCTTGCCGTAGCCGGCCGGCGCCTGCACCAGCGTGATCGGACGTTCGTCGAAGCCCGGCGCGGCGCGGCTCAGCCGCGCGCGGGCGAGCAGTTGCGCCGGCACGCGCGGCGCGGTGGTCTTCAGCACCAGCTCGGTGGGGGCGGTGTCGGCGCGATCGGGTGGGTGGGCCATCGGGGAGCAGGTCGGAATCCCGGCGGTGCCTTGCAGGCCAGCGTCCGGTATGGAACGTGGGGAAGGATCGGCCGAACTCCCCGCAGGCGTCAATCCCCGTCACGAGTGGGGCCGCAACGATCCCGCGCCGATAGCATGGGTTCCGGTGAATCACGAATGCGACGAGGAGAGCGCCCATGACGACTGCATCGACCGGCACGCCCGCCAGCGCGTCGCTCGCCGGATAAGCGGAGCCGCGCGATGTATCGCCATCTGCTCGTGACGGTCGACGGCGCGCCCGGCGGCATCGACGCGGTCGGCCATGCGCTGGAGCTGGCGCGGGCCGTGAGCGCGCGGGTCACGTTCGTGCTGTCCGGCGCGGCGCCGGACGCGTATTTACCCGGAGCGCGGATGCCGGAGCACGGTGCGAAAGTGGAAGCGGCCGCGCGGGCGCAGGGCGTGTCGTATGCGATCGCGCCCGCCGGCGGCACGCCGCTGCCGGACCTGGCCCGCGTGCTCGGCTGCGACCTGATCTGCGTCGCGGCGCTGCCGCACGGCGCGCCCGCCGGCGCAGGCGCGCAGCGGCGGCGCCTGTTCGCGGCAAGCGGCGTGCCGGTGCTCGTGTGCGCGGCTTCGCACTCGCCGGCCGCGGCGCGCGTGATCGCCCGCTGTCTCGACGCGCATCGCGCGGTGGCCGCGCTGCTGCATGCGTTGCTGCGGGATGCGGCGCACGTGGGCGAACCGGGGCCGGATGCCGTCGCGTGCCGCCGCGTGCTCGCGGATCTCGCCGGCCTGCAGGCGCAGCGTTTCGGCGCGGGTGCGGAAGCGCGGCTGTTCGCGACGCTGCGCGAGCGCACGGAGAGCGTCGAAGCCGAGCTGGACGAACTCGACCGCCAGCATCGCCGCGATGCGCAAGCGCTCGACGCGCTGGCCCGGATGGCCGGCGATGCGCAGCCAGGCGCCGCGTTCGACGCGGCGCTCGCCTGCTACGCACGCGGCGTGTTCGAGCAGATGGGGCGCAAGGAAGGCGTGATTTTCCCGGCGGCGCGGCGCTACCTGAGTGACGCCGACTGGGCCGAACTGGACGAGGGCCCGGCGGAGCGCGCAGCCGCGACACCGGGCGCGGACGAACCCGAGGACGCGCAGCGCGCGTCCGACTGACCTACCACGGAGAAACACATGGCACATGCAGTGCGATTCCATCAGACCGGCGGCCCGGACGTGCTGCGCTGGGAGACCGTCGAGGTCGGCGACCCGGGGCCCGGCGAAGTGCGCGTGAAGCACGCGGCGGTCGGCCTGAACTTCGCGGACACCTATTTCCGCAGCGGGCTTTATCCGGTGCCGCTGCCGTCCGGCATCGGCGTGGAGGCGGCGGGCGTGGTCGAGGCGGTCGGCGACGGCGTGACGCATGTCGCGGTCGGCGATCGCGTGACCTATACGGGCTTCATCAATACGCTGGGCGCGTACAGCACCGAGCGCCTCGTGCCGGCCGCGCCGCTCATCAGGCTGCCCGACGCGATCGCCTGCGACACCGCGGCCGCGATGACGATGCGCGGCCTCACGTCCGCGTACCTGCTGCGCCGCATCCATGCGTTCAACGCGGGCGACAGCATTCTCCTGCACGCGGCGGCCGGCGGCGTGGGCCTGATCGTGTCCCAGTGGGCGAAGCTGCTGGGGCTGACCGTGATCGGCGCGGTGTCGAGCGAAGCGAAGGCGGAAGTCGCACGGGCGCACGGCTGCGATCACGTGATCCTCTACCGGCAGGAAGACATCGCCGGCCGCGTGCGCGAGCTGACGGACGGCAAGGGCGTCGACGCCGTGTTCGACAGCGTCGGCAAGGACACCTTCGACGCGTCGCTGGATTCGCTGAAGCGCCGCGGCCTGATGGTGTGCGTGGGCACCGCGTCGGGCCCGATCCCGCCGTTCAATCCGCAACTGCTCGCGATGAAGGGATCGCTGTACCTGACGCGCCCCGCGCTCGCCGACTACATCGCCGACCCGGCCGAGAAGGCGGCGCTGGCGGGCGAGCTGTTCGACCACGTCGCCGCGGGCCGCATCCGGATCGAGATCAACCAGCGCTACGCGCTCGAGGACGCGGTGCGCGCGCATCGCGACCTCGAAGCGGGCAAGACCACGGGTTCGTCGGTATTCGACGTCTGAGGAGCCGGCCATGCGAGTCGAACCACTCACTTGCGCGATCGGTGCGGAACTGTCCGGCGTGAGCCTCGCCCACGCCGTGCACGACGACGGCCTGTTCGCCGAGATCCGCGCACTGCTGCTGAAGCACCGCGTGCTGTTCCTGCGCGACCAGGACATCACGCGCGCCGAGCACGTCGCGTTCGCGCGGCGCTTCGGCGAGCTCGAGGACCATCCGGTCGCGGGCAGCGATCCCGGGCATCCGGGCCTCGTGCGGATCTACAAGTCGCCCGACCAGCCGAACGACCGCTACGAGAACGCATGGCACAGCGATGCGAGCTGGCGCGTGTCGCCGCCGCTCGGCTGCGTGCTGCGCTGCGTCGAGTGCCCGCCGGTCGGCGGCGACACGATGTGGGCGAACATGGTGCTCGCGTACGAGAACCTGCCGGGGCACGTGAAGCGGCAGATCGACGGCTTGCGCGCGCGCCACGGTATCGAGGCGAGCTTCGGCGCGGCGATGCCGATCGACAAGCGGCTCGCGCTGAAGGCGCAGTATCCGGACGCCGAGCATCCGGTCGTGCGCACGCATCCGGAGACGGGCGAGAAGATCCTGTACGTGAACGCGTTCACGACGCACTTCACGAACTTCCACACGCCGGAGCGCGTGCGCTTCGGGCAGGACGCGAACCCCGGCGCGGGGCAGTTGCTGCACTACCTGATCAGCCAGGCCTGCATCCCCGAATACCAGGTGCGCTGGCGCTGGACGAAAGACAGCGTCGCGATCTGGGACAACCGCAGCACCCAGCATTACGCGGTGATGGATTACCCGCCGTGCGTGCGCAAGATGGAGCGCGCGGGGATCGTCGGCGACGTGCCGTTCTGAGCACGGCATCGCGACGCATTCGACACGACACACGACACACGCTGCGCGCCGCAACGACGGCGCGACGCAGATAACGATTCAATCTGGAGGACGACATGCAATTTCTCGACGATTCGCTGCACCCGGAGAACCAGGACAAGGTGGTCATCACGGTCGCGCCGTACGGCCCCGAATGGATGCCCGAGGATTTCCCGGAAGACATCCCGGTGACGATGGACGAGCACGTGCAGAAGGCGATCGACTGCTACGACGCGGGCGCGACGGTGCTGCACCTGCACGTGCGCGAGCCGGACGGCAAGGGCAGCAAGCGGCTGTCGAAATTCAACGAGCTGCTCGGCCGGTTGCGCGACGCGGTGCCGGACATGATCCTGCAGGTCGGCGGCTCGATCTCGTTCGCGCCGGAAGGCGAAGGCGCCGACGCGAAATGGCTGTCCGACGACACGCGCCATATGCTCGCCGAGCTGAGCCCGAAGCCCGACCAGGTGACGGTTGCGATCAACACCGTGCAGATGAACATCACCGAGCTGATGGATCGCCGGGACATCGCCGGCACGTCGCTGAACGAAGCCGCGTACTGGGAAGCGTATCGCGAGATGACCGTGCCGGCCGGGCCCGGCTGGGCCGACGAGCACTTGCGCCGGCTGCAGGCGGCCGGCATCCAGCCGCACTTCCAGCTCACCGGCATGCATGCGCTGGAAACGCTCGAACGGATGATCCGCCGCGGCGTGTACCGCGGCCCGCTGAACGTCACGTGGGTCGGCATCGGCGGCGGCTTCGACGGCCCGAACCCGTACAACTTCATGGAATTCGTGCGGCGCTGCCCGGACGGCGCGTGCATCACGCTCGAATCGCTGATGAAGAACGTGCTGCCGATCAACACGATCGCGATGGCGATGGGCCTGCATCCGCGCTGCGGGATCGAGGACACGATCATCGACCAGAAGGGCAACCGGATGACGTCGGTGCAGCAGGTCGAGCAGTGCGTGCGGATCGCGCGCGAGCTGGGGCGTGAAGTCGCGACCGGCAAGGAGGCGAAGGCGATCTACAGGGTCGGCGTGCAGTACGACGGCATCGACGAGACGCTCGCGCAGCTCGGGATGGCGCCGAACCGCCGGCCGGGCCAGGTGAACGTGCCGCTGCGCGCGGCCTGACGCCGCCGGCCGATCGCAGATCGCAAATTGCTGTAGCGCGGCACCCGCCCTTGCGCGCGGCGCAAGGCGGACTCCGGGAAACGGAGCGGGGCCGCGCAAACCGTGCCGTGGCGCGACAGCGCGCGGCACCGGAGGAGACACGCATGCTGATTCATCACGTCGAGCCGTCGATGCAGGACCTGGCCGCGGCCCGCCGCCGCACGCCCGCGTTCGCGTGGCTCGTGTTCGGGCTGACCGTCGGCCTGTTGCTGTCCGACTACATGTCGCGGCAGGTGCTCAATGCGGTGTTTCCGCTGCTGAAACACGCGTGGGGCCTGTCCGACACGCAGCTCGGCTCGCTGAGCGGCATCGTCGCGCTGCTGGTCGGCGTGCTGACGTTCCCGCTGTCGGTGCTCGCCGACCGCTTCGGACGCGTGCGCAGCATCGTGCTGATGGCCGCGCTGTGGAGCGTCGCGACGCTCGGCTGCGCGCTGTCGACCAATTACGCGGAAATGCTCGCGGCGCGCGGGCTCGTCGGGCTCGGCGAGGCCGCGTACGGCAGCGTCGGCGTCGCGCTGATCCTGAGCATCTTTCCCGCGCACCTGCGCGCGACGCTGACCGGCGCGTTCATGGCCGGCGGCGCGTTCGGCTCGGTGTTCGGGATGGCGCTCGGCGGCCTGGTCGGCGCGCATCTCGGCTGGCGCTGGTCGTTCGGCGTGATGGCCGCGCTCGGGCTCGTGCTGCTCGCCGCGTACCGCTGCGTCGTCACCGAACGGCGGCTCGCGGCGTGCCGGCCGGAACCATGCCGGCGCGATGGCGGTGCGCCGCGCGGGATGCGCGGCAGCCTGCGCATGCTGATGACGGGGCTGTTTGCGTCGCGCTCGGTGATCTGCGCGTATGTCGGCAGCGGGCTGCACCTGTTCGTGCCGGGCGCGATGTTCGCGTGGCTGCCGAGCTATCTGAACCGCTACTACGCGATGGCGCCCGACCGGGCCGCCGTGCTCGCGGCGGGTTTCGTGCTGCTCGCCGGCATCGGGATGGTCGGCTGCGGGATCGTCACCGACCGGCTCGGCAAGGCCGACGGCGCGCGCAAATGGCTGACCGCGATCGCCTATTGCCTGCTGACCTGCGGCAGCCTCGCGGTCGCGTTCCGGCTGCCGCCCGGGCCGCTGCAGCTCGCGCTGATCGGCGTCGGGATGCTGGTCGGCGCGGGGGCGTCCGGCGCGTCGGGTGCGATGGTCGCGAACCTCACGCCCGCCGCGATCCACGCGTCGGCGTTCGCGACGCTCACGCTCGCGAACAACCTGCTCGGCATGGCGCCCGGGCCGCTGCTGACCGGCTGGGCCGCCGATCACGTCGGGCTCGGCGCGGCGCTGCAATGGATTCCCGTCGTGCCGCTCGCGGCCGCGGCGACGTTCGCGATCGGACGCGCGAGTTATGCGGCCGATCTCGCGCATCTCGAACGCGGGCAGCGCGTGCCTGCTCATTCCTGAACCTTTGTGGAGACTGCATGACCCTGGCGAACCCGCCCACCATCCTGATCGTGCCCGGCTTGCGCGATCACGTCGAAGACCACTGGCAGACGCATCTCGAACGGCGCCTGCCGAATGCGTGCTCGGTCGCGCCGCTCGAACGGGACAAGCTGAGCCGCGCCGCGCGCGTCGCGGCGCTCGACGCGGCGCTGGCGGCGATCGACGGCCCCGCGATCCTCGTCGCGCACAGCGCGGGCGTGATGATCGCCGTGCACTGGGCGCGGCAGGCGACGCGCCCGATCCTGGGCGCGGTGCTCGCGACGCCGGCGGATCTCGATACGCCAATGCCCGCGCCATACCCGTCGATTGAAGCCGTCCGGGACAACGGCTGGCTGCCGGCTCCGCGTGAACGCCTCCCGTTTCCGAGCATCGTCGCGGCCAGCCGCAACGATCCGCTCGCGCGCTTCGAGCGCGTCGAGGCGCTGGCCGCAGGGTGGGGCAGCCGGCTCGTCGACCTCGGGGAGGTCGGGCATTTGAATCCGGCATCGGGGTATGGCGAGTGGCCCGGCGCCCTAGCGCTGATCGCCGAAGTGCAGGCGCTCGGCACGGATTGAGCGCAGGCTGGCCGCGCGTGTCGCGATACATGCGTCGCCGGCCGGTATTCGCAAGCTGTCTTCGCAGTGGGCAGACCACCTCATCGGCGCTGCCCCGACACACCGCCCACCATCCGTGTCGTCGGTTGCGACGCCCATCGCCTGTCCCGCCCCCGCCGAGCATCCCGGCGTCTGACCTAGGCGCGCTCCCATCGCCATGCCGGTTTCCGCGTCGCGCGCGCCACGCCGAACCGGTTCCACGGCGTCATTTCAAGATATGCGACGTCGTAACACTACCGGTCGCCGATCGCCAGAATCGCGCCAACCCCGTCCTGCACGCAAATTGACACATGGCGGAAGGGTTTTTGTTAGGGAAACTCCCGCCCCGTTCGCCGTGCTTTTTTGTTGACCGACATCGTATAACAAAGTCATGATTTCCTGAAAGAAAGGTCCCATCCACCCGACCGCAAGAGAGAGGAGACATGAACTCATCCAGGATCGCGCGCCGCGTCCGCCGCATCGCGTTGGCGCTGGGCTTCACGCTGTCGGCCACGGCCGCCGTCGCCGCGCCGGTATCGATCAACGTCGTCGACGTCGCGGGCAACCTGCAGCTCACGCAGAAGGCGATCGAGGCGTTCAGGGAGAAGAACCCGAACCTCGTCGCGAACGTCACGTTCACGAACGCGCCGGCGCCGCAGCTGCCGGGCAAGCTCAAGGCGATGCAGGCGGCCGGCCGCTCCGACATCGACCTCGTGCTGACCGGCACCGACGCGCTCGCGGCCGGCATCGAGCAGAACCTGTGGCTGAAGCTCCTGCCCGACAACGCGGGCGCGCTCCCCGGCGTGCTCGACAAGTACGCGCCGGGCCCGCGCAAGATGCAGGATCTCGCACAAGGGTTCGGCCTGGAAGTCACGTACATGCCGGCCGGGCCGCTGCTCGAATACAACCCGGCCAAGGTCGGCGACCCGCCGAAGACGCCCGCGCAGCTGCTCGCGTGGTGCAAGGCGCATCCGAACAAGCTGATCTACGCGCGTCCGGCGAACTCGGGCCCGGGCCGCACGTTCCTGATGGGGCTGCCGTACGTGCTCGGCGACAAGAACCCGCAGGACCCGATCAACGGCTGGGACAAGACCTGGGCGTTCCTTAAAGCATTGAACGACTGCATCCCGTACTACCCGGGCGGCACGTCGGCCGTGATGAAGGAGCTCGGCGAGGGCACGCGCGACATGACGGTGACCGTCACCGGCTGGGACCTGAACCCACGCGCGCTCGGCATCGTGCCGGCCGACTTCAAGGTCCAGGCGTTCGACAACATGACGTGGGTCAACGACGCGCACTACATGGTGATTCCGAAGGGCGTGCCGAAAGAGAAGCTCGACGTGCTGTTCAAGCTGATGAACTACCTGCTCGAACCCGCGCAGCAGGCGATGACCTACGACGACGGCTACTTCTATCCGGGCCCGTCCGTGCAGGGCGTGACGCTGGAGATGGCGCCCGCGCACAGCCAGGAGGTCGTCAGGAAATTCGGCCGCCCCGAGTACGCGAAGCTGCTGGCCGAGCGTCCGCACGTGCAGCCGCTCGGCGCGCAGGCGATGGTCGCCGCGTTCCAGAAGTGGGACCGCGAGATCGGCTCGCAGAAGTCGAAGTAGCCCGCCGCAATCCCGCATGACCTGGCGGGCGCCGCGGCGCCCGCGCCATCGGAGGCCGTCAGGAAGATCGCGATGAAGCACACTTTCGAACAGCTGCGCCTCGACGCGGTATGCCGCAGCTTCACCAATGCGCAAGGCGCGCAGGTCGCCGCGCTGAGCGGGCTCGACCTCGACATCCGGCGCGGCGAGTTCATCGCGCTGCTTGGCCCGTCCGGCTGCGGCAAGTCGACGGCGCTCAACTGCATCGCGGGCCTGCAGCCGCTCACGAGCGGCGGCATCTGGCTCGACGACGAGCGCATCGACGTGCTGCCGCCCGAGCGCCGCGGCTTCGGCATGGTGTTCCAGAACTACGCGCTGTTCCCGCACATGTCGGTGCTCGACAACGTCGGCTTCGGCCTCAAGATGCGCGGCGTGTCGAGGCAGGAAACCCGCAAGCGCGCGCAGGAGGCGCTCGAGCTCGTGCAGCTCGTCGGCCACGAGGGCAAGCTGCCCGGCCAGCTGTCGGGCGGCCAGCAGCAGCGCGTCGCGATCGCGCGCGCGATCGTGATCGAGCCGCCGCTCGTGCTGATGGACGAGCCGCTGTCGAACCTCGACACCAAGCTGCGCATCGAGATGCGCGCGGAAATCCGCCGCATCCACACGCAGCTCGAACGCGCGACGATCTACGTGACGCACGACCAGGACGAGGCGCTGTCGATGGCCGACCGGATCGTCGTGATGAAGGAGGGCGTCGTCCAGCAGGTCGCGTCGCCGAAGGAGGTCTATACGCGGCCGCACAACCTGCACGTCGCGCGCTTCATGGGCTATCGCAACGTGCTGCCGTTCACGCTCGAAGGGATGGCGGGCGAGCACGTGGCGGTCGCCGCGTCGGGCGTGCGGCTCACCGGCGTGCCGATGGCCGGCTTCGACCGCAAGGACGTCGCGGTCGCGCTGCGCCCCGACGATTTCGCGCGCGCCGGCGCAGCCGACGACAATGCGTTCGACGCGACGGTCGAGACCGTCGAGTACGGCGGCCGCGATTCGCTGATCCGCGCGGTCGCGCCGTTCGGCAAGATCTGGGCGCGCGTGGCCGGCGAATTCGGCGAAGGCGAGCGCCTGCGGCTGCGCATCGCGCCGGAGCGCACGCTCGTTTATGCAGGGGAGACGGCATGAGCACGCTCGCCGCGCCCGGCGCGCCGCGCGACGCGAAAGGCTGGCTCGTCACGCCCGCGCTCGGCTTCATCGTCGCGCTGTTCATCTATCCGTTCGCGTACGGCCTGGTGCTGTCGTTCCAGCCGACGAACGGCGGCGTGCTCGCGAACTACGCGCAGTTCTTCACCGACGCCGCGATGTGGCCGACCGTGATCGTCACGCTGAAGCTCGCGGTGCCGGCGACGCTGATCAACGTCGGCGTGTCGGTGCCGGTCGCGTTCGCGCTGCGCCGCAATTCGCCGTACCAGAAGCTCGTGACGACGCTGCTCGTGATTCCGGTCACGCTCGGCACGGTGCTCGTCGCGGACGGGATGCTCACGTACTTCGGCCCGAACGGCTGGTTCCCGCAGGCGCTGCAGGGGCTGCACCTGTACACGGACGAAGTGCGTCTCACGCACAACTACTGGGGCGTGCTGCTGTCGCTGATCGTGTCGGGCTTTCCGTTCGCGTTCCTGCTGATGCTGTCGTACGTCAGCGGCATCGACCCGACGCTCGCGCGCGCGGCCGCGACACTCGGCGCGAACCCGTGGCAGCAGTTCCGCCAGATCTACCTGCCGCTGCTGGTGCCGGGCCTGACGATGGCCGCGTGCCTGTCGTTCGTGCAGGCGTTCTCGGTGTTCCCGTCGGCGGTGCTGCTCGGCGCGCCGGCCGGGCCGACGCGCGTGATCTCGATCGCCGCGGCCGAGGCCGCGTTCGAGAGCTACGACTATTCGCTCGCGTCGGCGATCGCGATCGTGATGGGCTTCGTGCAGCTGGTGGTGGTCGCGTCGATGCTCGGCGCGCGCCGTTTCTTCTATGCGGGGCCGGTGACGGGAGGCAAGGGCTGATGGCGACCGACAATCATGCCGCGCGGACGTGGCCGTCGCAGTCCGGCCCGCACGACGCGCGACGCGACGACGGCGCGCGGCCCGTCAACACGATGAAACCGGAGAAGGCGCGCCGCAGCGTGGCCGCGCGCGCGTGGCAGGCGCTCGTCTGGGGCGTGATGACGTTTTTCCTGCTGAACGTGATGCTGCTGATCGCGACCGTCGCGGTGAACTCCGTCGCGACGCGCTGGTTCGGCACGCCGCTGCCGCAGGGCTTCACGCTGCACTGGTACGCGAAGGCGTGGGAGGACTTCCAGCTCGCGAGCGTGCTGTGGGTGACGGTCGAAGTGGTCGGCGCGGTCGTGCTGCTGTCGATCGCGCTCGGCGTGCCGGCCGCCTACGCGCTCGCGCGCGCGCAGTTTCCAGCCAAGCGCTTCGCGCTGCTGGTGTTCCTGCTGCCGCTGATGGTGCCGCCCGTCACCTACGGGATTCCGATGGCGACGGTGATGTACAAGGTCGGGCTCGCGGGCACGCTGTCCGGCGTGATCCTCGCGAACCTCGTGCCGGCGCTGCCGTTCGTGATCCTCGTGATGACGCCGTTCATCGAGCAGATCGACCCGAACCTCGAAGCGGCCGCGCGCATCTTCGGCGCGAACACGTGGCGCTATTTCCGCTACGTGCTGCTGCCGCTGCTGGTGCCGGGCATGCTCGCGGCGGGGCTGCTCGTGCTGGTGCGCACGATCGGGATGTTCGAGCTGACCTTCTTCACCGCCGGGCCGAGCACGCAGACGCTCGTCGTCGCGCTGTACTACGCGGTGTTCTCGACCGGCGTGCGCGCGCCGCAGTCGATCGACGCGATGGCGATGATCTACATGGCGATCACGCTCGTGTGGGTCGTGATCGCGCTGCAGTTCGTGAGCCCGACGCAGCTCGTGAGCCGCGTGAAGCAGGAGCGGCAGTAGCGCGCAGCGCGGCCGCGCCGTGCAATTGGTTACAAATGGATACCGCGCGCGGGGCGCGAACGTTGCAGACTACGCGGCGTAACGGCTCGCAGCCTGCGCCTCGCGGGGCGCGGGCGATGCGCGCTTCCTGTTGCTCACCGAATCACGGATCGCCATGAAGTTCCACACGCTGCTGACGCTCGGCGTCTCGACGATGCTCGTCGCCGCCTGCAACCTGTTCCACGCCGGCCCCGGCGCGCGCGACGTCGACGCGGCCGTGCGCCGCGCGCTCGAAGCCGAAAACCACGGCGGCCTCAACGCGCTGCTCGGCCAGCCGCTGCCGGTGTCGGCCGACGTCGTGTCGGTCAAGCCGGACGGCGACTGCAAGAAGCTCGGCGAGCGCACCTACACATGCAACGTCGTGTTCACGTGGCGCGACTCCGACGATGCGCCGTCGCGTGCGGAGCTGACGTTCGTGCAGGGTGCCGACGGCGCATGGCAGACGTCGGGCGTCGATGCCGCGCTCGCGACGGGCGCGGCGAAATCGCTGATCGACCGGATCGGCAAGGCGTGGCCGGGCAGCCCGGCGAGCGCCGCGTCGGCCGCGCACTGACGCGGCGGGCCGGCCGGCGCGTGTTGCCTGGTTAGTGGTGGCTGAAAAGCGCGTCGGCGCCGTGCGCCGGAATCACGCGATTGCCTGACTGGGCGGTGGCGCCGGCTTCGCTGCCGATGCCGGAGGTGGGCGCGACGCGCGCCTCGGCCGCCTGAATGTCGTCCGGATAGTGGTTGCGCGACGGCTTGTAGCCGGCCTGTTCGAGTTGCTGCAATTGCGACACGACTTCGGCGCGCGTGACCGGCTGGCCGGCGGATTGCGCAAACGAAGCGACGGGTGCCGCGAGCGCGGCGGCGACGGCGAGCAGGGAAAGGGCGGATTTCATCATCTGGGCCTCCGAAAACGGGATAGCCGGCAGGGCGAACGTGCCCGCAACCGACAGGCCCATCTTTGACGATCCGCACTTAAGCAAAGATTAACGGCGGTCACCCACGCACATCCCGTCGCGCCCTAGGGAAAACCCTTATTTGAGATATAATGTCGACCTCGAAGAAAGGTCGAATCATGCCTGAACGTTTACAAGCCCTTGAAAGAATTGCATTTTCGCTGGTCTGCATGTCCGCGGTCGTGTGTTCTGCATTCCTCGCCTACGCGCAGCATCCCGAAATCAAGGATGCGCTCCGCCAGGGCGAAGCCCTGATGCGCGAAAGCGCCAAGTACTCGGTGATCTGCTCGCCGAGCAAGGTCGATCCCTGCGCCGAAATGTCCGCGTATTGAACCGGGTCGCGTGATGCCCGCGTGCGGGTCGCCGAACCCGGCGCGCGTTGCATCAGAAGTTTCCTCTCCGGCGCCGTTCCGGGCGCCAGATCCTCCAGTCCCCGATCTCCTGAGCCTGAGCCTGTGTCGTACCGCTCAATCCGCGGTCACGACGTTGCGCGGCGCGCCGTCGACAAACGCGGCGACGTTGTCCACCAGTTGATCCGCGAGCGCCTGCACGGCTTCGTCGCTCGCCCACGCGACATGCGGGGTGAGGATGAACCCCGGATGCGACAGGATCGCCTGGAACGGATGCGCGGCCGGCAGCGGCTCCTCGCTGACCACGTCGAAGCCCGCGCCTGAAATCCGCCCCGACTGCAATGCATCGACGAGCGCCGACTCGTCGACGAGCCCGCCGCGCGCGGTGTTGATCAAGAGCGGCCGGCGCGCCATCCGCGCGAACGCGGCCGCATCGATCAGATGCCGGGTCGCGGGCGTGAGCGGGCAGTGCAGCGACAGGATGTCGCTGTCGCGCAGCAGCGTGTCGAGCGGCGCGTAGCCCGCTTGCGGATCGGCCTGGCCACCGTGCGCGGCGAACCGCACGCGCATGCCGAGCGCATGCGCGATGCCCGCCACCGCGCGCCCGAGCGCGCCGTCGCCGACGATGCCGAGCGTCGAGCCCGCCAGATCCCGGATCGGAAAATCGAAGAAGCAGAACTGGCCGCTGTCGAGCCAGCGGCCCGCGCGCACCGCGTCGCGATACGCGACGAGGCTGCGGCGCAACGCGAAGATCAGCGCGAACGTGTGTTCCGGCACGGTGCGCACCGCGTAGCCGCGGATGTTGCTCACGACGATGCCGTGCGCTGCGCACGCGGCGAGGTCGACGTTGTCGGTGCCGGTTGCGGCGATCGCGACGAGCCGCAGGCGCTTTGCGCCGGCGAGCGCTGCCGCGTCGAGCCGGACCTTGTTGACGATCACGACGTCCGCCTCGCCGATGCGATCTGCCACGTCGGCTGGCGCGGTGCGCTCGAACGCGTGCAGCGCGTGCGGAAACGGCAACGGCTTCAGCACGGTGCGCGGCGACAGCGTCGCGCGATCGAGGAAGACGATGTTCACGGGGGCATGGGGCATGGTCGGGCCTGTCGGTGTCGGTGACATGCGTCCGGAGGAAAGAGAGGACGCGGGAAGCGCACGATTGTGCGCGCCGCGCATCCGCGTGATTTGATCGTTGCGCCAGTGCGCTTTCCCGCGGGGAAAGTCGCGACCGTCCGTCCGTTCAGCACGATGGCGCATTGCGCCCCGCGAGCCTTTCCATTCCGGCAAGCCTGCTTGAGCATCGATCGATTTTCGGGCCGCGCGATCCCGGTCATGATCGCCGTCATCGACAACACGACCTCATCGGAGACAGTCATGACGAGACCGCTGGACGGCATTCGCGTGCTGGAACTCGGGCAGCTGATCGCCGGGCCGTTCGCGGGCCGGATGCTCGCCGAGTTCGGCGCGGACGTGATCAAGGTGGAGCCGCCCGGCACCGGCGACCCGCTGCGCAAATGGCGGATGCTGCACGACGGCACGTCGGTCTGGTGGGCCGCGCAATCGCGCAACAAGACGTCGCTGACGCTCGACCTGCGCACGCCGGAAGGCCAGGACGTGATCCGCCGGCTCGTCGCCGATGCCGACGTGCTGATCGAGAACTTCCGGCCCGGCACGCTCGAAGGCTGGGGGCTCGGCTGGGACGTGCTCTCGGCGATCAATCCCGGGCTGATCATGCTGCGCGTGTCGGGCTATGGACAGACCGGGCCGTATCGCGACCGGCCGGGCTTCGGCGTGATCGCCGAGGCGATGGGCGGCCTGCGGCACCTGACCGGCGAGCCGGGGCGCACGCCGGTGCGCGTCGGCGTGTCGCTCGGCGATTCGCTGTCGGGGCTGCACGGGCTGATCGGCGTGCTGCTCGCGCTGCGGCATCGCGAGCAGCAGGGCGGCAAGGGGCAGGTCGTCGACGTCGCGCTGTATGAGTCCGTGTTCAACATGATGGAAAGCCTGCTGCCCGAATACGCGGTGTTCGGCGCGGTGCGCGAGGCGGCCGGCAGCAGCCTGCCCGGCGTCGCGCCGACCAATGCGTACCGGTGCCGCGACGGCCGCTACGCGCTGATCGCGGGCAACGGCGACAGCATCTTCCGGCGGCTGATGGCGCTGGTCGGGCGGCCCGATCTCGGCAACGATCCCGCGCTCGCGCACAACGACGGCCGCGTCGCGCAGGTCGAGCGCATCGACGCGGCGATCGGTGCATGGACGGCCCTTCAGGACCGCGACGACGTGCTGGCCGCGCTGAACGAAGCGCGGATTCCGGCCGGCCGGATCTACGACGTTGCCGACATCGCGGCCGATCCGCATTACCACGCGCGCGGGATGATCGTCGACGACACGCTGCCGGACGGCACGCCGGTGCGCGTGCCGGGCATCGTGCCGAAGCTCGGCGCGACGCCCGGGCGCATCACGCGCTCGGCGCCCACGCTCGGCGAGGGCACCGACGCGGTGCTCGACTCGCTCGGCATCGATGCGACGACGCGCGACGACTGGCGCGCGCGCGGCGTGATCTGAACTTTCACCGCTTTCACGGACGACATGACGATGACAGGCAAACGGCACGCCAGGCTCTACATCAACGAAGTCGCGACGCGCGACGGTTTCCAGAACGAGACGCGCTTCGTCGACACCGACGACAAGATCGCGCTCGTCGACGCGCTGAGCGCATGCGGCTACGCGAAGATCGAGGTGACGTCGTTCACGTCGCCGAAGGCGATTCCGGCGCTGCGCGACGCGGAGGCGGTGATGCACGGCATCGCGCGCGCGCCGGGCGTCGTCTACACGGCGCTGGTGCCGAACGTGCGCGGCGCCGAGCGCGCGCTGTCGTGCCGCGTCGACGAAGTGAATCTGGTGATGTCGGTCAGCGAGACCCACAACCGGGCCAACCTGCGGATGACGCGCGAGCAGTCGTTCGCGCAGCTGCGCGACGTGATCGACGCGGTACGCGGCGCGGGCGTGGGCGTGGCGATCAACGTGTCGCTGTCGACCGCGATGGGCTGCCCGATGGAAGGCGACGTGCCGGCCGAAGCGGTGCTCGCATGGATGCAGCGCTTCGCGGATCTCGGCGTGCACGGTTTCACGCTGTGCGACACGACCGGCATGGCGTATCCGTCGCAGGTGCGCGAGCTGTGCGAACGCGCGGCCGACCGCTTCGGCGCGTTCGCGCTCACGCTGCATTTCCACAACACGCGCGGGATGGCGCTCGCGAACACGCTCGCGGCGCTCGACGCCGGCATCGTCCGATTCGACGCGTCGCTCGGCGGCCTCGGCGGCTGCCCGTACGCGCCCGGCGCGACCGGCAACGTGTGCACCGAGGAACTCGTGCACATGCTCGAACTCGATGGCTACGAGACGGGCGTCGACCTCGCGGCGACGCTCGCCGCGGCCGCGCGCCTGCCGGCGCTGCTCGGGCATGACGTGCCGAGCCAGATCCTGAAGGCCGGGCGCCGTTCGGACCTGCATCCCGCGCCCGCGTCGACGGCGGACGGCATGCCGGCGCAGCGGGCGTGCGCGTGACGCTTTCGATTTTCATCACAAGGAGAACAACATGGCGCTGATCGATCATCTCGACCACCTCGTGCTGACCTGCGTCGATCCCGACGCGACGAAGATTTTCTATGTCGACGTGCTGCAGATGCGGCTCGAGACCTTCGGCGCGGGACGCATCGCGTTCCGCTTCGGCAACCAGAAGATCAACCTGCACGTGCGCGGCGCGGAGTTCGAGCCGAAGGCGCACCTGCCGGCGCCGGGCGCGCTCGACCTGTGCTTCATCGCGTCGGTGCCGCTCGACGACGTGATCGCGCACCTGACGCGGATGAACTGGCCGATCGTCGAAGGGCCGGTCGAGCGCACCGGCGCGACGCAGAAGATTCGCTCCGTCTATGTGCGCGATCCCGACCTGAACCTGATCGAGATTTCAGAGCTGATCTGACGCGCGCTCGCGCCGTACCTGACGATCGGGCCGTCTCGCGCGCCTGATCCTCTCCGTCGGATCTTCTCCCTGCGATCCGCGCCCGGTCCCGCAGCGACCGGGCTTTCCGCACTTTCGCCGCACGGCCGGTTGACGCACAATCGGTCACGCTGCGCATCGCGCCGCCCTCCCATTCCCGGCAAACACGCAACACGACATGGTGAATCCGCTTCATTTCGACCTGCAGTCGCTGCGGGTCTTCGTGCTGGTCGCGGAGCACGGCAGCCTGACGAAGGCGGCCGAGCACGGCCAGCTCACGCTGTCCGCCGTCAGCAAGCGCATCGCGGAGCTCGAGAGCGTGACCGGCAGCGCGCTGTTCATCCGGCACGCGCGAGGCGTCGAGCTGACGCCCGCCGGCCGCGCGCTGCTCGACCATGCGGCGAAGGTCATCGACCAGGTGAACCGGATGGCGCACGAGATGAGCGATTACGTCGCGGGCGTGCGCGGTCATATCCGCGTGTGGGCGAACACGTCCGCGATCGTCCAGTTCCTGCCGGTCGATCTTGCCGGTTTTCTCACGTCCAATCCGGGCATCAAGGTCAGCCTCGAGGAGAGACTGAGCCACGAGATCGTCGACGCGCTTTCATCGGGCAAGGCCGATCTCGGCGTGTTCGCCGACAACGTGCCGGCGCCGGGCATCGAGCGCCGGCTGTACCGGCGCGACGAACTCGTGCTGCTGGTGCCGCGCGGCCACCGTTTCTCTGAGCGCGGGACGGTTCGTTTTGCCGACACGCTGGACGAGGATTACGTCGGGCTCAGCGACGGCAGCTCGCTGCTCGCGCGGATGACCGACGCGGCGTTCGCGGTCGAGCGGTCGTTGAAGTTGCGGATTCAGGTGTCGAATTTCGACGGGGTCAGCCGGATGATCGAGGCCGGGCTTGGGATCGGTATTCTGCCGCGCGACGCGGTGACGACCGAGCGAGCGGGGTCGCGGCTGTGTGTCGTGAAGCTCGATGACGCGTGGGCGACGCGCACGCTGTGGGTCGGGGTGAAGGCGGGAAGCGTGTTGACGAACGATATTGCGAAGCTGTTTGATTTTATGTCGGCGCGGTGAGAAGGCGGGCGGTGGGGCGGTCGCGCTTGGAACGTCGCCACCATACAACGTGGCACACGAGCCGGGGAGCGGGGCTGTGGCGGGTATTTGCGGGTCCGGCCGGTCGTTGTCGGGAGCGACGATGCCGGCCGGCGAATTCTGTTCGACCGCACCCGGTCATTCACGACACGATGGAAGATTTTACTGGGGAACCCGGGGCAGAGCGTCGGCGTTCGGCAAGAAGCCGACAAGGAAGGTCGACCTGATCGTTCCAACGCCTCGGTAGTGCTCAGCAAACGATTCGCAATTTCTCTGCAAGACGATTTCAAGAAGAGTTGGCTACGCGTTCGATGTGCTTTTCCGTGTGCTCCGGCCCTTACTCGAGTGTGTACCGCGCATTCGCCAATCAGGTTATGGCGAATCCTCAGGCAAGAGCCGGCTCGTCAATTATTAGGGACTTCTAGTCTCCAATTGCGATAAAGGCAAAGCTCCTGTTTTGGAGGTGGTGTTGGTCGTCGCCGGTATTGAGCTGGCAGAAGTTAACGTTGACGAATGGAATTGCAACTCCATCCATATTGCTTTGATTTGTTTGGTCGAAGTTGTTTTGAGAGGCAACGACCCCGGGGAGTTTCGAGAATCCAGGGTTGAAGGCGACTGTGTATTTGCCGTTATCGACACGCTCGACCGTGAAATCTCCGCTGCCATTGAGAACGCCCCCGTTTGCGTCGATGCTGCCCCAGACGATTCGAGTCATTATTTTCTCCAGTATGTGCGTAATGGAAAGTTCGCCATATTGATGGCGAATCGAGTCAATGCGATCGATATATTTGCTGCGTGAAAATACTTCGCCGATCCGCATTGGTGTTTCGATGGTAGGTCTTGATTTTTTGAATGTAAACCGCCAGTCAAGGTGCGTATCGATGTTGTGGTGCAATTTTGTCGATTGATGGGACTTATTTTTATGGTGATTGATCAATAAATTAATACGCCAGAGCCTTTTGTTGAGTATTTCGGATGCCGCATCGAGGCAACTCGGGCGGCTTTTCTATTTTCAATGGGGGTGGGATGCAAGATCACGAAAAGACGATTCTGGAGTTGATCATCATGGGCGGACTGATTGGTATCGCGAAGGTGTTGGTCGGCAGCGAGCAGCTGACGTTCCGGCTCGTTGCCGGCCCGGCATTGTTGGGTTCGGCGGCGTCGTACCGAAGCCGCCGCGACATCTGATGGCATGACGATCGCTGCCCCATCGCCCAGACGCGCGGTCAGCGATTTGGAGGCCGAGAACAGTCGTCTGCGTAAGGAACTGGCCAGCGCGAAACTGGCCATCGAGATCCTTCGAAAGGCAACGGCATACTTCGCGAAGGGGGCGCGATGAAGTATGCGTGGATCGATCAGCATCGCGACCGCTACAGCGCCGGCCGACTTTGCCGGGTTCCGGGTGTGTCGCGCAGCGGCTATTGCCAGTGGCGCGTACCGGAAACTGGCCGCGGCGTTCAAGATGAACGTCTCGATGAGCCGGCGTGCCAACGCGTGGGACAACGCGCCGATGGCGTGCTTCTTCAAGACATTGAAGTTCGAGAGAATCTATCAGACTCACTACGAAAGTACGTGGAAGCGAGGCAGGATCAAATCCGCGAAGAGCCCCAAAAAGGACGCTCGAACGACGCGTACCTCCGCACCGCAGAGCGCCTCCAGATCACATCTGGATTACACCGGATTGATCTCATCCTGACTCCGCCGCGTAGTCAGCGGCCCAAGCACGCGTAACGTAACGGCAACGATCCCGAGCGCGACCGAGATCACTCCAAACATCGCACCAGCACCGTACTGGGCAAGCACCGGCAGCAGAATGAACGGCAGCACCCCGCTGACGATGCGCGACAGCGCATAAGTGCTGCCGATCGCGGTCGAGCGCACGCGGGCGGGGAAGATCTCCGCCTGATAAACGTGGTACGCGTTGCTGAACACGTTCGATGCGCAGGTGGTCAACACGCCGAAGCAGACGATCAGCGCGGTGTTCCCCGAGTACGCGAAACCAAGGCCGAACACCGCGATCGACAGAATCGACCCGATCACCAGCGTGCGGCGCTCGATCCAGTTGAGCAGTGGAATCGACAGCAGCGAGCCGATCGGATAGCCGACGAACGACAGCGCGATGAACAGCGTGCTGTTGGTCACGTCGAAGCCGCGGCTCTTGACCACCGCGCCTGCGAGCGTGCCGAAGCCGTAATAACCGAAGCCCTGGAACAGGTGGAAGATCGCCAGCATCAGGTAGCGCTTGTCATACGGCTGGCGGCGCAGCAGCGCGATGCGCTCGCGCAGCGCGAGCGGCCGCTGCGGCTCCGCGGTCGTCGCGAAGCGCGCCGGCGTGCTTGCGCCGGCGCTGTCGGCGAAGCGGCGCAGCGTCGCATGGGCCTCGTCTGCGCGCCCCTGGGCCAGCAGCCAGCGCGGGCTTTCCGGCAGGCGGCGCTGGACGAACAGCACGTACACGGCGCCGAGGCTGCCGATCGCGAGAATGATGCGCCAGCCGGCCACGCCGCCGACGTGCAGCGGATTGAGCCATACCGCGAGAAAGCCGACGAGCGGCACGGCGACGTACGAAGTCGTGTACGCCCATGCGGCGAGCCGGCCGCGGCGCGCCTTCGGCAGGATTTCCGACAGGAAGCTGTCCGCGACCGGATAGATCGCGCCGACGCCGATGCCGGTCAGGAAGCGGCAGATCACGAGCATGTCGGCGTTGACCGAGAACGCTCCGATCAGCGAGAACGCGCTGTACCAGGTGAGGGTCAGCAGGAAAGCCTTGCGCCGGCCGATGCGGTCGGCCAGGCTGCCGAGGCACATCGCGCCGAAGAACATGCCGATGAACGCCGACGCGAGCAGCAGCTTGAAATCGCCGCTCTGCGGGTTCAGCCCGTATTCGTGCTGCAGCGCGGCGCCGATCGTGCTGACGAGAAAAATCTCGTACATGTCGAAGAACAGCCCGACGCCGATCACCCACACGACGAACCGGTGCAGCGCGCCGACCGGCAGGTCGTCCATGAAATCGCCCAGCGTGACGTCGCGGGCGGCGCCGCGCGCCGCGGCTGCATCGGCGGCACGGGCGGGCGACGCGGGCAGGCCGGCGTCGCCGCCCAGGTCGAGGGATTGGCTGTTCATCGCGTCTCCTGATTATCGATTTGCCGCGGCGCGGGGCCGGGCTGTTCGCGGCCGACGGGGCGGCGGCCGCGCGATCGGAGCACGTGAGCGGGCAGGCCGCCCGGTGCGGCACGCGGCGCCGGGAGGCGCCGGCGTCCGGGATGCGCCGATCGTCCGGCACATAGTGGGCGATTTCGGCGCGCACGAAAATTGAGCAAGCCTCAAGCGTCCTTTCCCGGCGAGAAAGGCTGGCGAGGGCGCCCGTCCCGTAGCCGGAGATGTCGCAGGTGACGATTGCCCGTTCGCGGCCGCGTCGTAGCCGCGCGCGAAATCGCCGTCCGGGCGCTCGATCTTGATCACGCGCGCGCCCATGTCCGCGAGGCGGCAGGTGCACAGCGGCGCCGCGAGCGCCTGCTCGATCGCGACGACGGTGAGGCCGGCGAGTGGCGGCGGGGACAGAGGGTGATCGGGTTGATTCATTCGCATCTCCAGAACAGTGCGGAACTGGGCGCAGTATCGTTCCGCACCGGTTCGGCATACACCGGGAAATTTCAAACGGACCGTTTGCCAAATCCGAATGACGGTCGCACAATCGGCGCAGATCGTTCCGGACACGGCTCATGCGTTACGAATTGACGGATCTCGCGGTTTTCCTGGCCGTCGCGGATGAGGGCAACCTCACGCGCGGCGCCGAGCGCTGCCATCTCGCGCCGTCGTCGGTGAGCCTGCGCATCAAGGGGCTGGAGGAGGCGGTCGGCGCGCCGCTGCTCGAACGGCTGGCGCGCGGCGTCGCGCCGACGCCCGCCGGGCGCATCGTGATGGAGCACGCGCGCCGCTGCCTCGCGCAGCTCGAGCAGATGAACGCGGATCTCGCGCCGTTCGCGCACGGGCTCGTCGGCCACGTGACGTGCTTCGCGAACAACAACGCGATCCATTCGCACCTGCCCGACGATCTCGGCCGCTTCTTCGCGCGCTACCCGAACGTGCGGATCTCGCTCGAGGAGCGCACGAGCCACGACATCGTCGCCGCCGTCGCCGCGGGCCGCGCCGATATCGGCGTGGTGGCGCTCGAAGCCGACCACCCGGATCTCGCGTTCCATCCGTACCGGCAGGACGAGCTCGTCGTCGTCGCACCGCACGACAGCGATCTCGCGAATCGTGCGGAGATTGCGTTCGCCGCGTGTCTCGGGCGGCCGTTCATCAGCCTGCAGACGGGCGCGGCGCTGCATACGTTCCTGATGGGGCATGCGGGTGCGCTCGGCGGGCTGCTGGACGTGCGGGTGCAGGTGTCGAGCTACGCGGCGATCGTGAAGCTCGTCGCGTCGGGCGCGGGGATCGGCATCGTCGCGCGCTCGGCGCTCGCCGACGGCACGCCTGCCAATGTCGTCGTGCTGAAGCTGTCGGAGATGTGGGCGCGCCGCGACCTGCGCGTGTGCGTGCCGCGCGTCGCGAGCACGCCGAATCCGTTTCGGGATCGGCTGCTGGAGACGTTGACGGCGCCGCAACCGGTGGCCGGAGGTGACGAGGCGGGTGACGGCGGCACGTCGAGGTGAGGGGCGCGATGCGCGCCGACCGCATGCGCGGCCGGCGTCGAACCATGCAGCTGAAAGCGCGCGCGCTCAGCCCGACGGCGTGAACGCGACGCCATGAAACACCCGCACCGGATTGCCGCGTTCCAGCGCGAAATGCTGCATGCGGCGCTGCTCGCGCGCGTGCCCGGCCTGCCGGTCGGCCTGCTCCTGCAGGCGCGCGTGGAGCAGCTGCAGCGCCAGCCGCTTGTTCGCGTGCTGGCTGCGTTCGCTTTCGACCCGGACCGACGTGCCGGTCGCGAGATGGGTCGCACGAATCGCCGAGCTGGTCTTGTTGACGTGCTGCCCGCCGGGGCCGCGCGCACGCATCGCTTCGAACTTCACCGCGCCGTCCGGCAACGGCGGCGCGTCGGCGCAGCGGGTGACGCCGACGAACCAGTTCTTGCGCGGATGACGCAGCCGGTAAGGGCTCGCGCAGATCCACTGCAGCGTGCCGGTCCAGCGGTTCGCGAGCGCGGCTGCGTCGGCCCCGTCGAGATCCAGCAGCACGGAGCGCACCGTGCCCGGGCGCTCGCCCGGTTGCACGTCCAGCACCGTCAGCGCGACGCGGCTCGCGTCGGCTTCGACCTGCAGGCGCTGCAGCGCCTTCGCCGCGGCGAGCTGGCACTCCGCCGGGCCGTGTGAGGAAGAAATCTGGAGCAGCATCAGCAACACTCCCCGGACGTCTTGTAGGTCAGCACCGGCGCGAGCCGCGCGAGCTTGCGCAGCAGGCCCGCCGCTTCGAGCGCGTCCACGACGCTGTCGATCGGCTTGTACGCCTGCGGCGCCTCCTCGTACAGCAGCTCGCGATTCTCGCAGACGACCTGGCTGCCGAGCCGCGTGCGGATCAGCTGCCACGGCGCGAAGCGTCGTTCGAGCCGGCCCTTGCAGTCGGCGCGCGACCACTTGCGCCCGGCGCCGTGCGCGAGCGAAGCGAGGGTCGCCGCGTCGTCGCGTGGCAACGGCTCGACGAGATAGCTGTAGTCGCCGCGCGAGCCCGGGATCACGACCGGCCCCGCGTCGGCGGGCGTCGCGCCCTTGCGATGCAGCCAGCCCGGCACGCCGTCGACGATGGCGCGGCTGACCAGGTTGTGGTTGACGTCGAGAATGCGCTGGCCGCTGCTGCGCCACCGCGCGAGCATGCGGCGCGCGATCAGGTCACGATTGGCGACCGCGTAGCGCAGCGCTTCGTCGTGACGCCGCAGGTAGTCCGCGCACTCGGCGCGCGTGTCGTCGAGGCCGTTGTAGCCGTGCGCGGCCATGTGCCGCTCGAGGATCGACTGGCCGAAGCCGCGCGAGCCGCTGTGCACGAGCAGCTGCAGCCGGCCGCGATCGAGGCCGAGCGCCTGCACGGCCTCGGCGTCGTACACGGTGTCGAGCTTCTGCAGTTCCGCGAAGTGATTGCCGCTGCCGATCGTGCCGAGCGACGCGGCGAACGCGTGGCCGGCCAGTCCGGCGTCGGCGATCGACGCTTGCCAGCTGTCGTCGAGACGCGCGTCGATCGAGCCGAGCTGGCCGACGAGCCGCACCGCGCTCGCGCGCCGCGCGTCGAGCGCGGTTTGCCACAGCGCCATCCCGCAGCCGATGTCGCCGCCGATCAGCGCCGGATACAGGCAGCCCGTCGAGAAGAACGCGGCGCCGACCGGATAGCCGCGCCCGGGGTGAAGGTCCGGCATGCCGGCGACGCGCCGCATGCCGGGAAGGGTGGCAGCCAGTTGCAGCTGCCGGATCGCCTCACCTTCGATCCAGGTGTCGGCGGATGCGCACAGCGTGACGCCGTGCGCCAGATATTGCAGGGAATTGCCCATGAAATAGTCCGTTCAATGCAGAAAGGGAACGGCGGGCCATGGCACGGGCAGCGCGCGCAAATGCACTGCCTGACATCGGATGTCGGGAGAACGGCAGACTGAACCGGGTCAGGACGACCCGCCGCATCGCCGGAACGACGATGCAATCGACTGCGATGCGTGAACGATGAAACGAACGGACGCGATGAACCCGAACTACGACCCGCGACGGGAGGAGAGCTGGCGTGACGTCATGTTTTTTTCTCCTTGCGGTGAGTGGGTGATCGGAATGGCGGCGACTCTAGCATGGCGTGAACGGAATTCGCAAGAGGGCGGTGTTGCATGTTGGCACGAATGCGACAGCGGTGGTTCCGGTCGGCCGCATTTCCGTTCCATGCGGCATTGCGCATGCAGGCAGGATTCCTGAGCATTTGCGATGCGGCATCCGGTTCGCCGCAATCGCTTGACAATGTCGAACGCCTTTCGTAGCATCCGCCTGCTTTGCCCCTCAACCCTCATCGAACCGGTGATCCAAGTGCCCGTAGTCATTCGTCAATTCGCCTGATACGCCGACGACTGTCGTCCTGGTCGCGCGCCGTCCTGCCCGTTTCCGTCATTCGCTCACGCGAGCCGGAGACGCATCGCGCAGGTCCGCGTCCGGGAACGCACCGCACACCGCAACGCTTTTCATATCGTTCGTTCACGTCGTCGGCTCTTCCCACCTTGCTGGAGAAAGACCATGACGCTGGATTTCCGCGCCTACGCGCAATCGCTCGACCTCGCCCGTTATCCCCGCACGCCGCATCTCGAAGGCTCGCGGTTGCAGGACGGAGACGAGGGCGACGCCCACATTCCGTATCGCGCCCTCGCGGGCACTCATATCGTCGTCGAGGAGAAACTCGACGGCGCGAACACGGGCATCAGTTTCAGCGCTGCCGGTGAACTGCTGCTGCAGTCGCGCGGCCACTACCTGGCCGGCGGCGGCCGCGAACGCCAGTTCAGCTTCGTGAAGGCGTGGGCGTCCGCGCACGCGGACTGGCTGCTCGAACGGCTTGGCGATCGCTACGTGATGTACGGCGAGACGATGAGCAAGAAGCACGCGGTCTTCTACGACGCGCTGCCGCATCACTTCTTCGAATTCGACGTGCTGGACCGCGTCACCGGCCGGTTCCTGTCGACGCCGGCCCGCCGCGCGTTGCTCGCGGGCGGCCCGGTGCTGTCGGTGCCGGTCCTGTACGAAGGAATCGCGCCGACCAGGCTGGCGGACCTGAAGGCGCTGCTCAAGCCGTCGCTCGCGAAGACGCCGGACTGGCGGCGGGCGTTCGAGCAGACCGTGCACCGTCAGGGCCTCGATCTCGCACGCGCGTGGCGGCAATGCGACAAGTCGGACCTGTCGGAAGGGCTCTACGTGAAGATCGAAGCCGGCGACGCGACGACCGGACGCCTGAAATGGGTCCGCCGCGACTTCGTGCAGGCGATCATCGAATCGGACCGTCATCACTCGGAGCAGCCGTTCATCCCGAACCTGCTGGCGCCCGGCGTGGACCTGTATGCGCCGCAGCCGGCCGTCACGTGGGCGACGCTCGGCGCGCCGGACAACGCGGCCAGCCGCTGATGAATGCCGCGGGGCGCAGGAAAGCAATACGACACATCCGCGCCGCCGCTCGAAAGAGGAACGAATATGAAATACGAACAGTTGCAGGCGCTGGTGCCTGCGCCCGGCCAAGCGCCGGATTATCAAGCGTGCCTGGCGGCCTTTCCGGCGCTCGAGCATGCGAAGACGACGCCGCAGGAGCCGGCGCATCACGGCGAAGGCGACGTCTGGACGCATACGACGATGGTCGTGGACGCGCTGCTCGCGCTGCCGGAATATCAGGCCGCGTCACGTGCCGATCAGGAAATCGTGTTCCTGGCTGCGCTGCTGCACGACATCGCGAAGTACAGCACGACGACGATCGATCCCGAAACCGGCGCGATCGGCCATCCCGGGCATTCGCGCAAGGGCGCGATCGACGCGCGGATCGCGTTGTGGGACGCGGGCGTGCCGTTCGACACCCGCGAGGCGATCTGCCGCCTCATCGGCGTCCACCAGGTGCCGTTCTTCGCGATCCGCGGGGCGCGCCGGGGATCGCCCGAATTCCTCGCGCGCGAGCTGTCGTGGCAGGTGAGCCTTCCGCTGCTGTGCCTGCTCGCGGAGGCCGACATGCGCGGCCGCATCTGCGACGACGCGCCCCGCGTGCTCGACGACATCGAGCTGTTCCGGGAGCTTGCGAGGGAGGAGGGCTGCTACGGCCGGCCGCGCGCGTTTGCCGATGCGCACACGGCGGTCAGCTACTTCCGCGGCGCGGACGTGCATCCGGACTACCCGTTGTTCCAGGCTCCCGGCTCGAAGGTCATCGTCATGTCGGGGCTGCCGGCGTCGGGCAAGAACACGTGGGTCGCGCAACACCACCCGGACCTGCCGGTCGTTTCGTTCGACGATGCGCGCGAGGCGCTCGGATTGCGCCACGGCCAGAACGAGGGGCGCGTCGCGCATCGCGCGATCGACAGCGCGAAGGCGCTGCTGCGCGACGGCAGGCCGTTCGTCTGGAACGCGACGAATCTTTCCGCGCTGATGCGCAAGAAGACGCTGGACCTGCTGTTCGCGTACCACGCGGAAGTCACGCTCGTCTATCTGGAGCAGCCGCGCGCGACGCTGCTGCGCCGCAACGCCCGGCGCGACACGTCGCTGTCGAACCGGACGCTCGAAGGGATGCTGCTGCGCTGGGATCTGCCGTTGCCGACCGAAGCGCACGCGGTGATCTACGGCTGCTGACGCGACGACGGCCACGCGTCGCAAGAGGGCGCCACAGCGCGTTGGTGCGGATGGCGCGAGCCGGGGGCAGGCCGTCTCGCGCGCATCGACTGGCATCAATGACCGCGATAGAGCGCGTTGTGGCTGTCGGGAATCGCGGGGCGGCCGGATTCGGTTGCGGCGCGGGCGTCGCTCCCGAAATCCGTCGTGGCAGGTTCCGGCGCTTCGGTTGCGCTGCTTTGAGCGACCGGCTGCGCGTTGACTCGCCGAAGCGCAGACTGAACATCGTCCGGATAGGGCGTTTGGGCCAGGGTCGGGTGGTATCCGACGGCCGCGAGGCGAGCGAGTTCCGCCTTGACCTCGGCGCGAGACAACGCGTGATCGGCCTGCTGGGCGAACGAGAGGACGGGCGCGGCAAGAGCCAGCGCGGCGACAGTCGAGAAGACGAACGATTTCATGATGGGCACCTGTGCCGGTTGAATCAGGGGCAATGACATCGACGTCGATGTCGCTGCGAGTGATGCCAATATAGGATTCCCGTCGCCGCGGAAAAACCGGCTCTGCGTGAATTGAAATTTGATCTTTATTCAAGAGTCGGGCGCCGCCGGCTACGCGCCAACAACGACAACCCTGTCGGGCATATGAGACCTTCGGCGACTCAAGTTTGTCGAATCCGGTCTTGGACACCCCGGTGCGGCCTACGTAGACTCGGCTCACGTTGTGTCACGCCTGGAGAAATTCATGAGTCTCAAAGACAAGCTGTCCGCCGGCAATGCGTTGGGTTTCGGCGCAGCGCCGCTCGGCAACATGTTCCGCAACATTCCCGACGAGGAAGCCGCGGCCACCATCGAAGCCGCATGGCAGCACGGCATTCGCCTGTTCGACACGGCGCCGTCATACGGCGCAGGTCTTGCCGAGCTGCGCCTCGGCGAAGCGCTGGCCGGCCATTCGCGCGACGACTATGTGATCAGCACGAAAGTCGGCCGGCTCGTCCTCGACGAGCTCGAAGACGCGAAGCTGCGCGATTACGGCGAGAAAAGCGGGATTTTCGAGCATGGCCGGCCCAATCGCCTCGTCAGCGACTACTCGGCCGACGCGACGCTGCGCTCGATCGAAGACAGCCTGAAGCGCCTTCGTACCGACCGACTCGACATCGTCTGGGTGCATGACGTCGCGCAGGACATCTACGGCGACGAATGGCTCGCGCAGTTCGAGATCGCGCGCAAAGGCGCGTTCCGCGTGCTGACGCGGCTGCGCGAGGAAGGGGTGATCAAGGCATGGGGCCTCGGCGTGAATCGCGTCGAGCCGTGCGAACTGACCCTGGATCTCGCCGAGGCGAAGCCGGACGGTTTCCTGCTGGCGGGACGCTACACGCTGCTCGACCACGAGCGCGCGCTGCAACGCCTGATGCCGGCGGCCGCGGCCAACGAAGTCGGGATCGTCGTTGGTGGTCCTTACAGTTCCGGCGTGCTCGCAGGCGGCACGCATTTCGAATATCAGAAGGCCCCGCCCGAGATCCTGGCCAAGGTCGAACGGATCAAGGCGATCGCCGAGCGTCATGGCGTGCCGATCAAGGCGGCCGCGCTGCAATTCGTGCTCGCGCATCCGGCGACCGCGGCAGTCATTCCGGGCGCGAGCCGTCCGGAGCGGATCGCGGAAGACCAGGCGGCGCTGAAGGCGGACATTCCGGCCGACTTCTGGCACGAGATGCGCGAGCAGGGCCTCGTCGCGGCCGATGCGCCGCTGCCGATCGACCGTTAAGCCCGGCGCGATGAAACCGCACCGGCATCCGCAAGCATTGCGATGCCGGTGCCGTCAATCCGCGCTCGCGTCCCCGGTCGACTCGCGCCGGACGAGCCGGATCGGCAACACGTCGCGTGACGGCGGCCCCGGCCGTGGGGCGCCAGAGTAAGTGCGACTGACGCCACAGTTGTGCGGCTGGGCGACGGAGTTGGTGCGACTGGCCTACGTTGTTACGAATGCTCGTCCCGACGACTGTCCTGGTGCCGGTATGACAGCGAATTGGGAGCGTCAGCCTGGGGTCGATGTCCGCACTTCCGTGCATCGGGTTGGCGCCTGAGCAAACCCACCCCGCATCATCGGTCCGGATACGGCCATGAAGAGTCGTTCGCCTCCCCCGGAGGTCGGCCGATCAAACGTCGGTTCCTCTCCAGAATGCGGTCGTTCGATTGGTATCCAACGCAAAGCGAATTCCGTTTTAGGTTGCACGCTGCGCTCGATTACCACCGAAGGTACCTGGGGAGATGTTCGTGACGCTGCGCGGCGAGCCGTACCTCATGTGGCGTGCGGTCGAACGAACCTGGCGCCGAACTCGACATCCTGCTCCACTGCGCGTCAAACCACGTGTGCACGAGCAAGCGGCGCCACGACCTGATACAACCCGCCGTGATTAAAATCGGTCGCTTGTAATATTTCCTTCTTGTCCTAGTATTGAAGCGACACACAGCGGGGCATTGTCATGAAGAATCGGCGCGAAATTCCGGAAGCCAAGAGCGAAAGGACGCGCCGCAAGATTGTCAGCGCGGCCGCAGCGGCTTATCGCGAACGCGGCATCAACGGCGTCGGCGTGCGTGACATCATGCAGCGCGCTGGCCTGACGCAAGGCGGGTTCTATTTCCACTTCTCCGACAAGGACGCGCTGCTCGCAGAAGCCAGTCGCGACGGGTTCGAAGCCACGACCGGGTGGTTCCTCGAGCATGTAAGCGCCGCTGCACCGGAAGAGCGGTTGCAGACGTTCATCGACGCGTACCTCAGCCCCTGGCATCGCGATCATCCCGAAGCGGGCTGCATGATGGCTGCGCTGGCAAGCGAGGTCGCGCGTCGAGACCGGAAGACCCGTCAGGATTTCACCGCGAGCGCGACCCGGATGATTGACCGGATTGCACCCTACCTGCCAGGCCAGAGCGCCAGCGAGCAATTGCAGAAAGCGGGCTTGATGCTCTCCGCGATGTCTGGAGTGCTAATGGTGTCCCGCGTGCTCGTCAACCGGACCAGAAGCGACGCTTTGCTCGCGGCAGCCCGTAAATTTTTCTTCGCGAATTTTTCCCGGGACTGACCCATTCATCTGTAACGGCCTTTACTAGTTAGTAAAAAAATATGACATTCGTCATATTTCAGGTCACGCCATCATGAAATACGTCGCCGTGCAAATGTTATTCGGAGATCGCGCGAAGTTGTTCGGGCTCGTCTTTTCGCTCGCATTCGCGTCGTTTCTGCTGATGAACCAGACCTCAATCTTTGCCGGCATCATGGCGCGCACCGGCAGCCAGATCCTGGATGTCGCCGACGCCCCGGTCTGGGTCATGGACCCGAAGACGCCGTACGCCGACGAGATTGCGCCGATGACCGACAATCAGCTGTTCCGCGTGCGCGGTGTCGACGCCGTCAGCTGGGCGGTGCCCCTGTACAAAGGCTCGGCCCGTGCCAAGGCGGCCGACGGTACGTTCCGGCAGTGCGTGCTGATGGGCGTGGACGACGCGACGCTGACCGGGGCAGTGCGCAAAATCGTGCTCGGCTCGATGGAGGCGCTACGGCAGCCCGACACGATCGTGATCGACAAGGCCGGTTATGGCTTCTTCTTTCCCGGGCAGCCGTTGCAGCTTGGTCGCACGCTCGAGATGAATGACCATCGCGTGATCATCGGCGCGATTTCCGATGCCGGCGCACCCTTTACCACCTTCCCTGTCATCTACGCGCGCTACAGCCTCGCGGTTCAGCTGATCGGGCGCGAGAGCCGATATCTGTCCGTCGTGCTGGCCGCACCGAAGCCGGGCGTCAGCCCCGAGCAGCTCGCCGAGCGCATCAGCCGGGCGACCGGCCTGAGCGCCGCGACACAAGACGGCTTCTTCTGGCAGACAATGCATTACTACCTGAGAAATACCGGCATACCGGTCAACTTCGGCATCACGATCAGCATTGCGCTCATCGTGGGCACGGTCGTCGCCGGCCAGACGTTTTACATTTTCACGATCGAAAATCTGCGCCAATTCGGAGCGCTCAAGGCGATCGGCGTGTCCAACCGGCGCCTGGTCGGGCTGATCGTCCTGCAGGCACTGATTGTGGCGGCCATCGGGTACGGGCTGGGCCTGGGGTTGTGTGCGGCGTTTTTCGAAGTGACCCTGCACCAGACCGCGACGCGCGGAATCATTCTGATGTGGCAGAGCGCAGTGGGCGTCGGTGTGGTCATCTTCGTGGTCGTCATCCTCGCGAGCCTGCTCAGCATCCGCAAGGTGTTGCTGCTCGAGCCTGCCATCGTGTTCCGGGCCTGAATCCATGAGTACGCCAGAATACGCGGTGCGTTGTCGCCAGATCGAGAAGGTGTTTGGAACCGGCGAGACCGCCGTGCGTGCGCTGCGCGGCGTCGACTGGGATGTTCCGCTTGGCGAGATCAGCATGCTGGTCGGACAGAGTGGCTGCGGCAAGACCACGCTGCTGATGGTCCTCACGGGACTACTTGACGCGACTGCCGGCACCGTGGAGATCCTCGGTGAAGCGTTGCATGCGCTGCGCGGGGCGCGGGCAAATTCGTTCAGGCTGCAAAACATCGGCTTCATATTTCAGCAGTACAACCTGCTGCCGGCGTTGACCGCCGCGGAGAACGCCGCGGTGCCGCTCTTCGCTGCAGGGGTGCCGCGCCGTGCCGCCACAGCGCGCGGCCGTGCATTGCTGGAGAAGCTTGGGCTCGGTGCGCGCGCCGACGCGATGCCGGTCGAGCTGTCGGGCGGTCAGTTGCAGCGTGTCGCCATCGCGCGGGCGCTGATCAACGAACCGCGCGTGATCGTGTGCGACGAGCCCACCGCGTCACTCGACGCCGAATCCGGCCACGCCGTCATGGAGCTGCTGCACGGCGTGGCGATCTCCCCCGACCGGGCCGTGGTGATCGTCACCCACGACAACCGCATTTTCGAGTTCGCACACTCGATCACCTATATGGAGGACGGTCGCATCGTGCGCCGCGCTAACGGCAACGGGACCACCGGCGTCCGGCCGCCAGGAATTCCCGACTCGATGCAGTAAAGCCCGTCAGGAGCTCGCCATGTCCCTGCGCATACCCAGCCTGAAAATGATTCTTTCCAGTGTGGCGATCGTGTCGTTCGTCTGCGGCGGCGTTCTGGTGGCAAAGAACATTCAGGGAAAACAGCACACCTCGCCACCGGCCGCGCCCCCGGCAAGCAGCTTCGCGCGCTCGATCGGCGCCGAGGGCCTGGTCGAACCGAAGTCTGAGGACATCGGCGTGGCGCCAGTCGTGCCCGGACAAGTGATCGCGGTACGGGTCAGGGCGCAGCAGCATGTTCGAGCCGGAGACGTGCTATGGGAGCAGGACAGCCGCGAGCTTGCCGCGCAAATCGCGGTGCGCGAGGCAGAGGTGACCAACGCGCGGGCCGCGATGGCGGTCGGCGAAGCGGCACTGGCGGATGCACGCGTCCAGCTGACGTTGATCGAAAGCGTCAGCGACCGCCGCGCGATACGCGAGGAGGACCTGCAGCGCCGCCGAATCGCAGTGGATGCCGCCAAGGCACAGCTTGCGGCAAGCCGCGCCGCGCTGGCGCGCGCCACGGCGGCGCTGGCCGAGACCCACAGCGACCTCACGCGGCGGGTGGTGGTTGCGCCGATCAACGGTCAGATTCTCAAGGTCAACATTCGTCCCGGCGAATACGCGACAGTGCCAGCCCCGTCTCCGCTTGTGGTCATGGGGGACACATCGACCATGCATGTGCGCGTCGACGTGGCCGAAGAGGACGCGCCCCGTTTCGCGCCGGACCGGAGCGCCTATGCGTCGCCGCGTGGCGACGCCACCCGCCGCATCCCGCTGGAATTCGTCCGGCTCGAGCCGCGCCTGATACCGAAACGCAACCTGTCTGGCGATACCGCCGAGCGGATTGACACGCGAGTGCTGCAGGTGATTTACCGCATCGTCGGCACCGAGATCGTCTACGACGGCGAACTGATGGACGTGTATATCGATGCGCCGGCGATGCCGATCCGTCCGACGGGCACCGGCACCTCCACGGCGTCCGCGGGGGACCGCGCCTTTAATTGACCAGGGGAGCGCGCCGTGACTTCGCCAAGGCTAGTAGCCGTTTTCGCGCTGCTTGCGCTCTGTGGTTGCGTCAGCATGCCGAAGAATGAATCCGTTGCTGCCGCGACGTCGCGCTTGCCGTCCGCATGGCGTGCGTCGAACGCCAGCGACGATACTGTCGCCCTCGCGCAGTGGTGGGACAACTTCGCGGACGCGCCACTGCGCGCGCTCCTCGACAAGGCGCTGGTGCACAACTACGATCTGAAAGCCGCCATCGAGCGCACACGAGAGGCGCGCGCGCAAAGCACCATCGCCCGCAGCAACCTGTTTCCCGAACTGGACGTCGGCGCAAACGCGAGCCGACAACGATCGCACCTGCCCCCGCCCGTAGGGATCGCGTCCGATGCGGGTGGTGGCGTGAGTGGAACTTGGGTCGTCGACATCTTTGGCGGTAACCAGCTCGCCGCGCTCGCCGCGACCGCGCAGGCCGAAGCGACGGATGAGGCGCGGCGCGATTTCGAGGTCGCGCTGATGGCGAACGTCGCAACTGCTTATATGCAGTTGCGCGGATTGCAACGCCAGCGCGCAATCCTCGACGAAAACATCTCGGTGCGTGCAGACACACTGCATTTGACGCAAGTGCGCTATCGGGCCGGCCTGGCCACGGACCTCGACGTGGCCCGGGCGCAAACACAGCTTCAGCAGGCCCAGGCCGCAGTGCCCGGGGTGCAGCAGCAGATCGACGATCATCTGGGCACGCTGGCCGTGCTCAGCGGGGACCCGCCGGAATCGATCGAACGCACGCTGCTCGACGCGGGGGCGATCCCGCCGGTGTCGCCCCCGCTGCCGCGCAGCGCGCCGGGCGATGTACTGGAACGACGCCCGGATCTGCGCGGGGCCGCGCGCCGTATCGACGCGGCCGCAGCCAGTCTGGGCTCCGCGAAAGCCGATCTGCTGCCCAAATTCACGCTGTCCTTCGGCGGGTCGATCGATCGCCTTACCTATCGCGGCATGCCGCCGGTAACGGACCACCTGTTCAATCTCGGGCTGGGGATATTTTGGCCGCTTTTCAACGCAGGGCGCATTCACGCGAACATCGCCGCACACGGCGCAGCACTGCGCGAGGCGGAATACGCGTTCGATCAGGCGCTGCTCAATGCGTTGCAGGACGTCGAATCAGCCTACACCGATGTGCGTGCGCAACGGGAGCGCGGTGTGCGCCTGACGCTTGCTGTCGACTCGGCGCGGCGTTCGTCAACGCTCGCGCAGGCCTTGTACGAGGCAGGCGAGGCAGACTTTCTGTCCGTCCTCGACGCCCACACCCAACTGCTCGACACGCAGCGCGACCTGGTTCAGGCCCAGACCGACGCCGCAGTGAGCGCCGTTTCGCTCTATCGCGCGCTCGGTGGTGGCTGGCAAGATCCGCCTGAACAGCCGGCGGGGCTATGAATGCCCGGATGACCGCTCGACACTCAGACGCCGTCATTGAGTTCTAGTTGTGTCGAATGGCCGAAGTGGGTGGCGGATTCAACCGGCCGACCCTGAAAAGAACCGGGAGCAGGTCTTGGCGTAGCTTTCTAATCGAGGTCTTGTCACATAAGGCGAAAAGACCTATGCATCATTGGAGTGGCGTTTGCAGGTACGTCGGTGGGTTGGGTGCTCATGTGACGGGCAAAGTTGCTTTGGCAGTCCGAGCGTACCAGCGCCCCGGATGCGCCTCGGCGAAGCTCACCGATTGGCCGGTTGCTTGTGTCGGAAACCCTTCGATCAACCGCGAAGGCATCCTCTGTCGCCAGTCGGCGAAACATACTTTCGTTCACTCGACTGGCGCAATGCTCATAAGGTTCACTGGCGGTCCGGCAAGCCTTGCGCCGAACTCATGAAATTGACGCTGATTCGCGCCTCCTCGATGGCTGGGTCCTTGGGCACACAGTGCACCCAGTCCTGTTGGGATCGCCCTCCCATCACCACAAGGTCGCCAGCAGAGGGTTTAAAGGCAATGGAACGACCGCCTTTTATCGGCTTGATCAGGAACCGGCGGGTAGTCCCGAGCGTCAAGACGGGTACGATGCAGTCCAGCTTCCGACAGGAGCGATGGTCGCGGTGCCAACCGGTACTGTCCTGCCCGTTGCGATAGAGGTTCATCCATAAGCCGTCGTAAGCCACGCCGTAGTGACTTGAGAGCGCGTGAACGGCTTGTAGGAGGGTTTGCTCCGGCACGTCGCCAATATTTTGATAGACCGCTGTCATGCGTGGCTCGCGAACAACTTTATTGAATATTCGTCGATCGTGCTCGCACCACGGAACATTGTTGCGCAACTGCTCATAGAGCACGGAAGCTCCCGAAATCCAGCCGGGCACGACTTCCACCCAGGAATGAGCGTCGAGAGCGAAACGTCTTGCCGTTCGAAAAGACGCATCGATTGTGAAATGGGCGTTGCTGCTTCCAAACAACTCACTCTGAGCATGCATCGGATTCGGTGTGTGAGAGTATTCATCGTGCAAATCGACCATTCGGTGGATACGAACGGCTGCCATACAGCCCCCGGCGCCTCGGGACGATTTTTCCATGCTGTTGCCCGGTGCGATACGGTGCGCCTGACAGCAAGCGCGCCGCATCGCATCCACACGCGGAGCTTTTAGCCGAAGCTTGCCGCTGGCAGCGATCCTTTCTCGACGAGCGATTGCATCGCATTCTCAAAACCGGACCAGGCGGCTGTCGCTAGAAACCCGCCCACACTGACACGCCGCACGCCGAGTTTCTCGAAGTCTGCGGCTTGCATGTTGGGGCTGACGAGGATTACGTTGACAGGCTTGGGTGCGACCGCCTTCACGATGGCCTCGATATCCTCCGGCTTGGAGGTGCCGGGTGCGTAAAGCACGTCCGCACCCGCCTGCGAATACGCCTTAAGGCGTTTCACAGTGGCATCGATATCGGTATTGCCGAGCAGGAAGCCTTCGGTGCGCCCGACCAGCATGATGGAGGGATCAACGGCATTGATCGCTTCACGTGCGGCCTTGAGTCGCTCGACAGCAACCGGAATGTCGTAGAGCTCATTGCCCTTGCGATCCTCGATGGACAGGGCGGCGATGCCGGTCTCGGCGGCCCTGCGTACATTGCGGCCGACACCGGCGACATCATCCGCGAAGCCCGCCTCGAAGTCGGCGTTGACCGGCAGGCGGGTGGCGGCGACGAGATCGCGCAGATTGGCGATCGTCTCGTCAACACTTGCCGTCAGGTCACCCTTGCCGAGCAAAAGCGACAAACCGTGGCTGGTCGACGCTATGGCCTTGAATCCGGCCCTTTCGAGCGCCTTTGCCTCTCCGGCAGTGGAGGCGTTCGGCAATACGAAGAAACTGTCATGCAGCTCGCGAAAGGCCGCACGCTTGGCGGTAGAGTCGGTCATGTCTTTCTCCCGTGGTTGACTACGGAAGGAAGGCTAAGGCGACTGGCATCGCCCGGCACTCCGTTTCTTGCTCTCCAAAACGAATCAGTGCCGCTGACTGCTGCTGGCCCCGACCCGGCTGGAGTTGACCCTGTAGTTCCGGACACAGCGTCACACTAAGGTTGCTGAATCCATCGAGCGCCGGAACTCGCGAGTCGAGCGGTATTTCAGCGCCCTATGGGGATGCTTCTCGTTGTAATGCTCGAGCGCGCCGGCAACGACTGGGCCAGCAGCATCGACCTGGGCGAGTCAGGATTGTGGTCGTCCCGCTTGGACCGGGTTCCGAACAGGACGTTGCTGGTCATCAGGCCTCTCGCACCGGACCAGCAATCCGCCTCCGCAGCCTTGTGGGACCTTGTCCCGCTATTGGGGCGGCCTTACTGCCATTCACCGGGATGACAGATCACCCAACCCGGATGGTAGCTATCCATGTCCGTATGACCCCAGCACCAGCCGTGCTGGCGAATGGTCTTCATCAACTGTTCGCGTTGTGCGCAGGCGCTCCCCGGAGCATATTGCCCGTCAGGCAATAGTCTCGGTGCCGGGCCGTTCCGGCATTTGTCATCGACCACTTCTTCCTGATGCATCAGTGCCTGGACGGCGGGTGGAATGGTGCGGGCTAACGTGGCCTTGTATTCGATGCAGGCTGGCGCCTTAGTATCGTTGGACTTGCGGGCACATTTGGACTGGAGTTTGTCGATGTTTCTCGATACTTCCGGCGGGTACGTCTCGGCGTGCGCTGTAGCAATACATCCAGCCAGCAACAGGCAGGCGGCGGCAAGTGATCTGATCAAAATCATTTCGCGTAGGACACGGTGCGTTCGGTAGCTCAGGAACTGGCGAATTATGGCATGTGCGCGTTTCAACGACCCGGCCGGCAATGGCGTTGAATTGAACTTCGCATAATGTGAACCATTCCCGGTGAGGCAATAAGCTACCGCGCCGCTCGTCGATTGACCGCTTGGGAGAAGTCTGAAGGGCCGTTCCGGGTCGCCTACGGCCCATCGCGTCCGGCGAATTGCTACCACTTTGGCGCGAGAGTAGGCCAGTCGCACGAACTCTGACGCACCCGCCCGGGCACCTGTGGCGCGACTGCATCCCAGTCGTTGATTTTCAGCGTGCACCGTTGCAATTGCCCTGGCCCCCTACGCATGCTGGGTTCGTGGAAAAATGGCGGCCGCCCGGGCTTGACGGAGCGGCGCGCCGGGCGGGAAGCCCGTCGTGAAGGCAAAGCGCCATTCGAAAAGCGAACGCGGCGGATGGGCCGCGTCGCTCGTCGGGAGGGCTCGGCGGGGGGCGCCGAGCCGCACGTTACCGGATCGCGACCGGGTTGATGTTGACCTGCGTCGAACCGATGTACAGCGGCTGGCCCAGCACGAACAGGAATTCCCATGCCTTGTCGCGCACGAGCGCGCGGCTGTCGATCAGCTCCAGGTTGTAGATGCCGCGCTTCGCGAGCATGTACTGGTTGATCGGGAATTCCTCCCGGGTGCCCGGGTTCGGATAGACCTCGGACGCCCAGGTGTCGCCGCCGAACGCGACGATGCCCTGGTCGGCCAGCCACTTCGCGGCTTCCATGCCGATGCCCGGCTCCACTTCCAGGAACTGCTTGTTGTCCTTGCCGATCAGCTCCAGCCAGCCGGTGTTGAACAGCACCACGTCGCCCTTGCGCAGGGTCACGCCTTCCTGCTTCAGCACGGCCTTGATGTCGGCCACGGTGAACTCGGTGCCGCCCGGGACGATCGGCTTGCCGTAGTACGCGGTCATGTCGAGCACCACGCCGCGCGTGACGATCGGCGGCACCTTCTCGACGCCGAGCTTCTTCACGCCGTCGACGGTGACGAAGTCGGCCGCCTTGTTGCCGTTGTAGTAGACGTTGTCGATGCCGATGTGGCCGATGCCGTTGAGCTGCGTGCCGACGCCGGTCCATGCGTTGACGAGTTCGTCGTTGAACGTGAACTTGTTCGGGCCGAGGCTCTTGCCGGCCTGCTGGCCGACCTGCACGTTGTACAGGCGGAAGCTGCGGTGGCGGAACGCCGGCAGGTTCTTGTCCACCGGCACGGCCAGCGGGTAGGTCTTGCCGGCCTTCACGAGGCCGACGGCCTGCTTGATGACGTCGGGCGTCAGCAGGTTGGCCGCGCCGATCTCGTCGTTCGGGCCGTAGACGGACGGATACCAGTCCGCCGCATGCGCCGCCTGCGACGCGGCGAACGGCAGCAGCGCGGCGAGCGCGAGTTTCGCGAGGGTCTTCTTCATCTTCGTTGGTCTCGTGTTTCGTTCAGGCCGCGGCTTCGGCCAGCGTCGGGTAGTCGGTCAGGCCGCGCGCATCGCCGCCGAACAGCGTGGTGCGGTCGTGCGGCGCGAGCTCGGCGCCGACGCGCAGGCGTTCGGGCAGGTCGGGGTTCGCGACGAACGGGCGGCCGAACGCGATCAGGTCGGCCCAGCCGGCGGCGATCGCTTCGCGAGCGCGTTCCGCGGTGTACTTGCCCGCATAGATCAGCACGCCGGGGTAGGCGGCGCGCAGCTTCTGCTTGAAATCGACCGGCATCAGCGGCGCATCGTCCCAGTCTGCTTCCGCGATATGCAGGTAGCCGACGCCGAGATCGGCGAGCAGCTTCGCGGCGGCGAGATACGTCGTTTCCGGATCGTCGTCGACGCAGCCGTTCAGCGTGGTCAGCGGCGCGAGGCGGATGCCGACGCGCGATGCGTCGCCCGTGCCCTCGATCAGCGCCTGCGCGACTTCGCCGAGGAAGCGCAGCCGGTTCTCGAGCGAGCCGCCGTATTCGTCCGTGCGCGTGTTGGCGTTCGAGTCGATGAACTGGTTGACGAGATAGCCGTTCGCGCCGTGCAGCTCGACGCCGTCGAAGCCGGCGTCGATCGCATTGCGGGCGGCGGCGCGATACTGGTCGACGATTTCGCGGATTTCCTCAACCGACAGCGCGCGCGGCTCGGAGGCCTGCACAAAGCCGGGCGTGCTGCCGTCCTCGCCCGCGATGAACACGTTCACGCCCGTCGCCTGCAGCGGCGACGACGACACCGGCTGCCGGCCGCCGAGCAGGCTCGTGTGGCTCAGCCGGCCGACGTGCCAGAGCTGCGCGAAGATGCGGCCGTCGGCGGCGTGCACGGCGTCGGTCACCTTGCGCCAGCCGGCGACGTGCTCGGGCGTATGAATGCCGGGCGTCCACGCGTAGCCCTTGCCGCGCGGCTCGATGTAGGTGCCTTCGCCGACGATGAGGCCGGCGCTCGCGCGCTGCGCGTAGTACGCGGCCATCAGGTCGTTGGCGACGTCGCCGGGCTGGCTCGCGCGCGAGCGGGTCATCGGCGGCATCACGATGCGGTTCGGCAGCGTCAGCGCGCCGAGTCGCAGCGGTTGAAACAAGGGATCCTGGGTCATGATGGGTGTCCTGTCAGGCCCGCGGCCTGCGGGCCGCGGACGGGTCTGGGAAAGTGCCGGGGCGATCAGTCCCACTTCGGCGCGAGGCCGGCGGGGTCGACTTCGCGGCCGTTGCGCTCGAGCGCGGCGATCTGCGCCATGTCTTCGTCGGTCAGGCGCAGCGTCTGCGCGAGCAGGTTGCTTGCGAGGTTCTCGCGCTTCGTCGACGACGGGATCACCGAGTAGCCGAGCTGCAGCGCCCACGCGAGCGCGACCTGGGCCGGCGTGGCCTGGTGTTTCTGCGCGATCGCGCCGATCACCGCGTTGCCGAGCACCTTGCCGTACGCGAGCGTCATGTACGACGTGACGTGGATGTCTTCGCGCTGCAGGAACTCGACCAGCTTGCGGTTCTGCAGGTACGGGCTCAGCTCGATCTGGTTGGTCGCGATCTCGCCCTTGCCGACGGCGGCGATCGCCTGCTTCGTCAGTTCGATGTTGAAGTTCGAGATGCCGATCTGGCGCGTCAGGCCCTTCGCCTTCGCGTCGGCGAGCGCGGTCATGAATTCCTCGATCGACACGCCGTTGCCGGGCGCCGGCCAGTGGATCAGCGTCAGGTCGACGTAGTCGGTGCGCAGCTTCTCGAGGCTTTCCTGAAGGCTCGGCACCAGCTTGTCCTTCGCATAGTTGTCGACCCAGATCTTCGTCGTCAGGAACAGCGCGTCGCGGCGCACGCCGGAAGTGGCGATCGCTTCGCCCACTTGCGCTTCGTTGCCGTAGATCTGCGCGGTGTCGATCGTGCGGTAGCCGAGCTCGAGGCCGTTGCGGACCGAATCGATGACGACCTGGTCTTGCAGGCGGAACGTGCCGAGGCCGAAAGCGGGAATCTTGCTCATGATGTGCTCCTTGGAGTGAAAGTGGACCGGGTTGATCTGACAGGCATTCTGGCGCCTGGCACTGATGAAATAAACGCCTCTAGAGGACAAAAATATTTGATTTAAAGTCAAATATGGATCATGCGACGGGCGCGTCCGCCGATGCGTGGAACGCCGGCAGGACTTCCGCGGCGATCTCGGCCAGCGTCTCGTCGAGCGGGCGGCGGTTGCGGCGCAAGTGCAGGCCGATGTGCTGCACGCCCGCGTCGCGCATCGCCGCCAGCTCCTCGCTCAGCGCGAGGTGTCCCGCGCGCGCGCCGAAGCGATGGCGCTGCAGCGGCTCGTGCGGATCGTCGGCGAGGTCGAGATGGATGAAGCTCGTGTACGGCTTGTCGCCCGCCACCGCGCGCCACGCGGCGACGCGGTGCCGGTGGTCGGCCGGCGTGCCCGGATACGCGAGGCAGCCGTCCAGGTGCGCGCCGATCCAGGCCGGCGTCTGCTGCGCCAGGCCCGCGACGAACAGTGGAATCGGCGTGCGCGCGGTAGGCAGCACGTCGAGGCCGGGCGGCAGATGCCCGCGCGCGCCGTCGCGCAACAGCGCGATCTGGTCGCGGAAGTTCGCGCCGCGCGCTTCGAAGTCGCGGCCGAACAGCGGGTATTCGACCGGCCGGTCGCCGCTCGCGACGCCGAGCAGCAGGCGGCCGCCGCTCAGCTCCTGGATCGTCGCGGCCGACTTCAGCGTCAGCAGCGGCTCGCGCAGCGGCAGCACGACGGCCGCCGTGCCGAGCAGGATGTCGCGCGTGATGCCGGCCAGGTAGCCGAGATACGAAAACACCTCGAACACCTGCGCGGCGTCGCCGAATGCGGGGTCATACACCGGCACGTCGCGCACCCAGAGCGCGCGAAAGCCGAGCGTGTCCGCGAGCTGCGCGAGGTCCGCGTGGATCTCCAGGTCGGGCACGCCGGGGCGTCGCCCGTCGTGCTGGCGCTTCGCGTCGCCCGCGGGCGACCAGTCGTTGTCGAGCGGCAGCTCGATGCCGATGCTGAAGCCGCCGCGCGCCAGTTTGCCGAGGGGAGTGGACATGGTCGGGAAGATCCGTTTCAGAGCGCGCGCAGGCTGCCCTCGAGCCGATAGAAGTCGAGCGACGGCGCGGTGAAGAACGAGCGCGACGTGCCGGCCGCGAAGTCGTCGATGTGCACGACGGTCGCGCGGTCGGCTTCCTGCCACGAGATCGCGTAGATCTCGCCGGCGACGTGCTGCCACGTATAGGCGACTTCGCCCTTCGCGCCGGTGAAGTCGCCTTCGGTGATTTCGTAGCGCATGTGGACGCCGTCGTCGGCGTACGCATTGATCGCGGTGAGCCCCGCGTAGCGGACTTCGAAGGTCTTGCCGGCAAACGGCGGAAGTTGGGTCGGTGCGTTCATGGTGGTGATCTCCGGTGGGTAGCGAAAGGGTTCAGTGGGCGAGTTCGGCGGATTCGGCGGGCTCGGCGGGCTCGGCGGGCTCGGCGGTGCGCTCGGGCAGGCCGGCGCGCTGGTCGAGGCGGCCGCTCAGCGCCGTGAGCGCGAACGCGCCGAGCGTGACGACCGCGGCGATCCACGGCGTATGGCCGAGGCCGACGTGCGCGACGATCAGGCCGCCGAGCGACGAGCCGCCCGCGACGCCCAGGTTGAAGGCGGCGATGTTGAAGCCCGACGCGACGTCGGTGGCGTCCGGCGCGAAATGGCGCGCCTGCTTGACGACGTAGACCTGCAGGCCCGGCACGTTGCCGAATGCGACCGCGCCCCAGGCGAGCATCGTCAGCACCGCGAGCCACTTGACGTGAACCGTGAAGGTCAGCGCGAGCAGCACGACGGCGAGCAGCAGGAAGATCCGCTTGAGCGCCTTGACGGGGCCGACGCGATCCGCGAGCTTGCCGCCCCACACGTTGCCGAACGCGACCGACACGCCGTAGCCGACGAGCACGAGGCTGACCTGCGACGGCGTGAAGCCGGCGATCTGCTCCAGCAGCGGGGCCATGTACGTGAACGCGATGAGCGAGCCGCCGTAGCCGACCGCCGTCATCGCGAACACGAGCAGGAGGCGCGGCTGCGCCAGCACGCGGAACTGCCTGGCGAGCGGCGCGGGTTCCGTTTGCGGCAGGCCGCGCGGCACGAACGCGACCGCGCCGAGGAACGCGACGAGGCCGAACAGCGCGACGACCAGGAACGTCGCGCGCCAGCCGACGTGCTGGCCGATGAAGGTGCCGAGCGGAATGCCGGCGACGAACGCGACGGTCATCCCGCTGAACATCGTCGCGATCGCGCTCGCGGCCTTGTCTTTCGGCACGAGCGTCGTCGCGATGATCGAGCCGACCGAGAAGAACACGCCGTGCGCGAGGCCCGTGAGGATGCGCGCGACGATCAGCGATTCGTAGCCGGGTGCTTGCCACGCGACGAGGTTGCCGACGGTGAACAGCGCCATCAGCCCGGCGAGCAGCGTCTTGCGCGGCACGCGGCCCGTCAGCGCGGTGAGCAGCGGCGCGCCGATCGCGACGCTGAGTGCATAGAGGCTGACGAGCAGGCCCGCGGAGGGCACGCTGACGCCGAGATCGGCGGCGATCGTCGGGATCAGCCCGACGATCACGAATTCGGTCGTGCCGATGGCGAATGCGCTGATCGTCAGCGCGAGCAAGGCAAGGGGCATGATGGGCGCTCCGGGTTCCAGTAAGGATGGAGCGCAGTGTGCCGAGTTTATTTTTGCGGAAAAACTGGTCGATTCGCCAAATTGTTTTGATTTGAAGTCAAGAATCGAAGTGGGCGGCGCGGGGGCGGATCCCTCGGCGGAATTGTCCCTCCCGGTTCAAAAGAGTTTTCGTGATGCGCCTCTTTCCCGCGTATCGCCGCGCGCCGATACTGGCCGGCCGTCGACAGCTCACCCGCGTCGACGATGGAGCGAAATATGAAGATATTCATTACGGGCGTCACGGGCTATATCGGCGGATCGATCGCCGCGCGACTGGTCGCGGACGGCCATGCGGTCTCGGGCCTCGTGCGCGATGACGACAAGGCGCTGGCGCTGGAGGCGGTCGGCGTCGCGCCGATCATCGGCACGCTGGATGACGCGACGCTGCTGTATTCGACCGCGCGCAGCGTCGATGGCGTCATCAATGCGGCGAGCAGCGATCACGGCGGCGCCGTCGACGCGCTGATCGCCGGGCTGAGCGGCTCGGGCAAGACGTTGCTGCATACGAGCGGAACCAGCGTCATCGCGGACGACGCGCAAGGCGAGCACGGCGCGGGCACGGTATTCGACGAGTCCACGCCGTTCGTGACGCCGCCGGAAAAGGCCGAGCGCCGCGCGATCGACCAGCGGGTACGCTCGGCGGCGAAGCTCGCCGTGCGTTCGGCGGTCATTTGCAACAGCATGATCTATGGCGTCGGGCGCGGGATGCGGCGCGACAGCGCGCAGATTCCGCTGCTGGCCGCCAAGGCGCTGGAATCCGGTGCGGTCCGCGTGATCGGCAAGGGCCTGAACCGCTGGTCGAACGTCCACATCGACGACGTCGTCGAGCTTTACGTGCGCGCGCTGGCGGCCGCGCCGGGCGGCTCGTTCTATTTCGCGGAGAACGGCGAAGCGTCGCTGCACGAGATCGGTACGGCGCTTGCGGAGCGGCTCGGCATGCCGCCCGTCGTGCCGTGGGATATCGCCGACGCGGCCGAAGCGCTCGGCCATTCGCGCGCGCATTTCTCGCTGGCGTCGAACAGCCGCGTCAACGCGGATCGCGCACGGCAGGAGCTGGTGTGGACGCCGCGCCACGCGTCGGTCATCGACTGGATCCGCGACGAGATGCCCGTTCGGGCCTGAGTCCCTTTCGTCTGACGTTGCGCGGCCCGGCGCTCTTGAAACGAAATCAAAAATGATTCGCGCTGGCTCACGCTTATCAAAGCGGTGCCGCGGCTCTATCGTCTGGACTCCGCAAACCCCGCAGAAGATTCCCCATGAAGACCACCCTCGACGAGATGCTCGCGTTCGTGACCATCGCGGATACCGGCTCGCTGACCGGCGCGGCCGACAAGCTCCATCAGCCGACCTCGGTGATGAGCCGGATCCTCCGGCGCCTGGAGGAGAAGCTCGATACGACGCTGATCCGGCGCACGACGCGCCGACTGGAGTTGACCGAGGAGGGCAAGGTCTTTCTCGAGCGCGCACGCGACATCATCGCGTCGGTAGAGCTGGCCGAGGAGCAGATCATCAGCCAGCGGGAGACGCCGGCGGGCCGCCTCAGGATCAACGCGGCGATGCCGTTCATGCAGCATGTGATCGCGCCGCTGATTTCCGGCTTCCGTGAAGCCTACCCCGGGATCGAGGTCGAGCTGCATACGAGCGATGAAATCATCGATCTGCTCGAGCACCGCACCGACGTCGCGATACGGATCGGCGATCTGCGCGACTCGACACTGCACGCCCGAAAGCTCTGCAGCAGCCGGTTGCGCGTTCTCGCGAGCCCAGCCTATCTCGAGAAGGCCGGCGTACCGAAGCGCGTGGCCGATCTGGCCAACCATACGCTGCTGGGTTTCGCGCAGCCGGAGGCGTTGAACAACTGGCCGCTGCGCACCGCGGACGGCGGCGATGCGTACCGGATTCGCCCCGCGCTGCAGGCGTCGAGCGGAGAGACGTTGCTGACCCTCGCGGTCAACGGCGCGGGCATCGTGTGTCTCGCGGACTACATGACGAGCACGCATCGCGACAACGGCAGCCTGGTCGAGCTGCTCGTCGACGACACCATCGAATTTCGTCAGCCGATTCACGCGGTCTACTATCGCAACACGACACTGTCGCTGCGCATTTCCAGCTTTCTCGACTATGTCAGCACGCAGATGAAGCATGGCGGTGATATATGATCGCTTTTTCTGTGTATTGGAAATGCCGCCATGCAAGTGCTGGTCGATGCTGACGCTTGTCCCGTCGTGATCAAGGACATGTTGTTTCGGGCTGCGCGTCGTGCCGAAGTCCAAGTGACCCTGGTCGCGAACCAGTATTTGCGCACGCCGCCATCGCCCTTTATCAAGGCGCTTCAGGTACCGGCGGGCTTCGATGCCGCCGATGCCCGCATCGTCGAGCTGGTCACTGCCGGCGACCTCGTGATTACTGCGGACATACCGCTTGCCGCCGCCGTCCTCGACAAGGGCGCTCATGCGCTTGACCCGCGCGGAAGCTGGTTCAGCCGCGAGAATATCGAGGAACGCCTGTCGACGCGCGCGATGCTGGACCAGCTTCGCAGCACGGGCATCGATACGGGCGGGCCGGCGCCCTATAGCGCGCGGGACAGCAAGGCGTTCGCGGGACAACTCGACCGGTTCCTCGCACGTCGCGGCACGCTGCCCGGCGGAGCCGCGTGATATCCGTCGGGTGCCGAATGATTCGAAGATAAAACGGCGACCGACGTGTTCCTCTATTCGGGCCCTTGACCTTGAGGTTGAGTTCAACCTTAAAGTGCTTGCTGACCGCAGGGAGTCAGCAGGCTTCGGGTGTTGCCTGCCACGGTCGATCATCGAGGAGGGGCAGCGAACATGGACAGGCGGTTTGCACTGGTCGAATTCGGGCCGCACAAGGTCGACGTGCCTGAAGGCGGGTACGACGACCGATTCCGGATGAATCCGAACCTGGACGAGGTGGCGCGGGATCCCGCCGCGGAAAACATCGATCTTTTCCGTCGGATGCCGAAACGTCTGGTGGCTTCGAGGGCGGGCCCGACGTGGGCGCCGAACTTCTACTGCCGTTCCAGCAACATCCAGCTGTTGTTCCTTGCGCCGCTCGAACCACGCCCGCTCCAAAGGAATCGTCCATGACCACGCCGACCCATGATCTCGTCGTATTTGGCGCCACCAGCTTTGTCGGGCAAATCCTGACCCGCTACCTGTCCGAACACCTGTCGGGCGACGGCGAGACGCTGCGCTGGGCCATCGCCGGCCGATCGGAAACGAAGCTCAGGCAGGTCAGGGATTCGCTGGGCGCGGCGGGGCAGTCGTTGCCGATCATCGTCGCCGACGCGGCCGACGAAGCGCAGCTGCAAGCGCTATGTGCACAAACGCGGGTGGTCGTGTCCACCGTCGGACCCTATGCGCTTTACGGGGAGCCGCTGGTCCGGACGTGCGCGGAAAGCGGCACGGACTACTGCGACCTCACCGGCGAGACCCAGTGGATCAAGCGGATGATCGAGAAGTACGAGCCCGCGGCCCGGCAATCGGGGGCGCGCATCGTCCATTGCTGCGGCTTCGATTCGGTTCCGTCGGACATGGGCGTCTTTTTCCTGCAGCAACAGGCAAGGCGGCAGTGGGGCGTGCCGGCCGAGCAGGTGAAGATGCGTGTCAGAACGCTGAAGGGAGGGGCGTCGGGCGGAACGGTGGCGAGCGTGATCAACGTCGTTCGGGAAGCCGCGGCCGATCCTGCGTTGCGCAGGGCGCTGCTCGATCCTTATTCGCTGTGCCCGAAAGGCCATGGATTCACGGTGCGGCAGCACGCCGTCAGATCGGCCGAATTCGATCGCGACTGCGATGGGTGGATCGCCCCGTTCGTGATGGCGGCCGTCAACGAGCGTGTCGTGCATCGCTCCAACGCACTTGCGGGCAACGCCTATGGCAGCCGGTTCACCTATGACGAAGCCGTCATGACAGGCACGGGCCTCAAGGGCCGCCTGGCCGCCCTGACGATGGTGGCCGGCCTGGGCGCGTTCATGGCGGGCGTCGTCGTCAAGCCGGTGCGCAGCCTGATGGAGCGGTTCCTGCTGCCGAAGCCCGGCGAGGGGCCGAGCGTCGAGGCCCAGCTGGCTGGCCGCTACGATTTGCGTTTCTTCGGCCGCACCGGCGACGGGCAGACCTTGCGCGTGAAAGTCACCGGAGATCGCGATCCGGGTTACGGCTCCACGGGCAAGATGCTGGGCCAGGCAGCGATCAGTCTCGCGCTGGATTGCTGCCGGGACGGCGCGAAGACGGCGCGCGGCGGCGGCTTCTGGACGCCCGCCACGATGTTCGACGAGCGCTTTGTCGAGCGTCTGGTTCGTCATGCGGGGCTGCGTTTCGAGCGGATTTGAGCGCGCGTTGCATCCGCAAGGAAGCCGGGCGCGCGGTGGCAATGCGGTTCGTTGCTCGATGCTACGCTTGCCGACGCATCCCATAACCTTTACTGGCAAGCCGGGTCGGTGCACGCGTACTGGCAACGGCCGGTCTGCTGATTTCCGCGGTCGGCTATCTGGCGATGTTGCCGGCACTTGCCGCGCAGTCGCGCTGGGGCTCGCGTTGCCCATGTTGCTGGCAGGCAGCGGCATCGCCCTCACGATACCGACCATCACCGATGCGATGCTTGCCGCGGTATGCAGCGCGCAGTCGGGTATCGCATCGGGATTGATGAATGCCGCCCGCCAGGTCGGCGGCGTGATGGGCGTCGCGTTGTTCGGCTTCTTCGTCCGGCACACCGAGACGACGTCATTTGTTCACGGCATGGAGCAGGCGTTGGTCGTCTCGGTCCTGCTTCTGGCTATCGGCGCCGCAACGGCCTGGCGAAACCTGAACACCGCAACGGCCGTCAATCCGCGATGAACCGCTTTACTGACCGAGCGCGCTCATCAGCCTGACCTGGCTCAACTGCTCGTCGGTCTGCGCCTGCGCGAGCGACTCCTCGGCCGCCAGCAGCGAGCGCTGCACTTCCAGCGTGTCGATGAACGCCGACTCGCCGCTGCGCCATGAGCGGTTGATCTGCGTGTACGCGCCGCGCGTGCTCGATACCGCACGCTCGAGGCTTTCCACCCGGCTCCGGTTCCGCGCGGTCGCCGCGACCGACGTCTCGACGTCGTTCACCGCGGCGAGCACGGTCGCGCGATAGGCGTCGACCGCCAGGTCCGCCTGCGAACGACGCAGCGCGACGACGCTGCGCCGCCGGCCGCCGTCGAACAGCGGCGCGCCCGCGCTGGCGCCCGCCATCCACGCGAGCGACCGGGCGAGCGTCGCGCCCGAGAAGCCGTCGACCGCCGCGCCGATGATGCCGATCAGCCGGAGGTGCGGCTTGAGGTCGGCCTCGGCCACGCCGATCCGCGCATAGGCCGCGACGACGCGTGCCTCGGCGGCGCGCACGTCGGGCCGCCGGCGCAACAGGTTGGCGGGCGTGCCGATGCCGGATGCGGCGGACGTCCACACCGGCGCGGGGGCGGGCGGGTCGAGCCGCGCATAGACGTCCTGCGGCGTCGACGCGGTGATGATCGACAGCCGGTGAATCGCGGTCTGGCGCTGCAGTTGCAGCGCGGGCAGCTCGGCCAGCGTCGTCTCGGTCTGCGCGGCCGCGCGGTCGACGTCGGCGACCGGCACGACGCCCGCATCGAACATCCGGCGCGTCGATTGCTCGGTGCCGCGCTGGCTCAGCGCATTGGCTTCGACCAGCGCGATCCGCTGCTCGAGCCCGCGCACCGTCACATAGGTCCGCACGGTTTCGTCGATCGTCGCGATCCGCACCGCCTGCGCGTCGTTTTGCGCCGACGCGATGTCCGCGTCGGCCGCGGACACGCCCTGGCGGATGCGGCCAAAGATGTCGACTTCCCACGCGAGGCTCGCATTGAGCCCGAACGCGTTGCCGGTCACCGGCGTATTGGTCGGGAACGCTTGCGACGCGGACAGCCGCTGGCGGCCCGCATCCGCGTCCAGGTCGAGCGACGGAAACCACTGCGACGCCGCGCCGATCCGGACCGCGCGCGCCGCGTCGATGCGCGCGACCGCCGCCTTCAGGTCCAGGTTGTTCGCGAGCGCCGTGTCGACCAGCCGGTCGAGAATCGGGTCATGAAAGCCATGCCACCATGCGGCGAGATCGGGAATCGGGCCGCTTGGCGCGAGATCCTCGTTCGCATAGGTCGCGGCAAGCGGCGGCGGCGACACGTTGGCGACCGGCGCGCTCGTGCACGCGGTCAGGATGGCTGCCGCGCAGAGCGCGGCAACGAGACGGATGAACTTCATTGCGACACCTCCTCGGCGACCACCGCGACGCCGCCCTTGCGCATCGCGAGCCGGCGGACCAGCACATAGAACACGGGCGTAAACAACAGGCCGAAGACGGTCACGCCGATCATCCCGAAGAACACGGCCGCGCCGACCGCCTGGCGCATCTCCGCGCCGGCGCCTTCGGAGACGACGAGCGGCAGCACGCCGAGAATGAACGCGAGCGACGTCATCACGATCGGCCGCAGGCGCTGCACGCACGCTTCGACGACGGCCTCGACGAGCGCCTTGCCTTCGGCCTCCAGCTGCCGCGCGACCTCGACGATCAGGATCGCGTTCTTCGCGGCCAGCCCGACCAGCACGATGAAGCCGATCTGCGTGAGGATGTTCACGTCCTGGCCGAGCGCCCTGACGCCGAGCGACGCGGCCAGCAGGCACATCGGCACGATCAGCAGGATCGACGCGGGCAGGCTCCAGCTGCCGTACTGCGCGGCCAGCACCAGGTAGACGAGCAGCACGCACAGCGGGAACACGAGCAGCCCCGTATTGCCGGCGGTGGTCTGCTGGTACGACAGATCGGTCCATTCGAACGCGATGCCGGGCGGCAGCACCTGCTTCGCAAGCGTCTCCATCGTCTTGATCGCGTAGCCGGAGCCGAGGCCCGGTTCCGTGTCGCCGTTGATTTCCGTCGCCGGATACAGGTTGTAGCGCGGCGCGCGGTCGACGCCGAGCGAATCCGCGATGCGCGTCACGCTGCCGATCGGCACCATGTCGCCGTTCGCGTTGCGCACCTTCAGCCGCGCGAGGTCGGCGGCCGTCACCCGGAACGGCAGGTCGGCCTGCGCGGTCACGCGGTAGGTGCGCCCGACGATGTTGAAGTCGTTGATATAGGTCGACCCGAAATACGTCTCGACCGCATCGTTGATCTCCCGGCTCGGCACGCCGAGCATCTCGGCCTTCTCGCGGTCGAGGTCGACGTGTACCTGCGGGCTGGTCGCGGAGTAGGGCGTGTAGACGCCGACCATCCCCGGGGCCTGGTTGGCGGCCGCGACGAGATCCTGCGTCGCTTTCGCGAGCGCGGCGGTGCCGAGCCCACCCCGGTCCTCGAGGCGCATCGCGAAGCCGCCCGTGCTGCCGAGACCCTGCACCGGGGGCGGCATCGCGACGACGATCGATGCTTCGGTGACGACGGAGAGGCGCTTGCGCATCTCGTCCGCGATCTTGTCGATCGTCAGGCCCAGCGCCTTGCGTTCCGGCCAGGGCTTGAACACCGGGAACAGGCCCGCGCTGTTCGCGGAATTCGTGCCGGTCGCGGCGTTGACGCCGGAGAACACCGGCACGCGCGCGACGCCCGGCACGGACAGCGCGATGTCCTCGATCCTGCGGGCGACCGCGCTGGTGCGTTCCAGCGTCGAGCCGTCGGGCATCCGGACCAGCACGACCAGATAGCCGCGATCCTGCGCGGGGATGAAGCCCTTCGGGCTCGACACGAGCAGATAGCCGGTTGCGGCGATCAGCACGACGTACAGCGCGGTCATCGCCGGGATGACCCGGACGATCTTGCGCACCAGCGCCCCATAGGCGCCGGACAGGCGCAGGAACACCCGGTTGAATGCGTTCGCGAAGCGCTGCGCGACGCGCATGACCGGGCCCAGCAGCGCCGCCGCGCGCGATCCCGATGGATGGGCATCGTGTGCATCTCCGTGCGCTTTCAGCATCATCGCGGACAGCGCGGGCGCGAGCGTCACCGACGTGAAGAACGAAATCGCGGTGGACACGGCGATCGTCACGCCGAACTGGCGGAAGAACTGGCCGGAGATGCCGGGAATGAACGACGTCGGCACGAACACCGCGCACAGCACGAGCGTGATCGCGAACAGCGCGCCGCCGACTTCCTTCATCGTCACGAGCGTCGCGTCGCGCGGGCGGGCGCCTGATGCGAGATGCCGCTCGACGTTCTCGACCACGACGATCGCGTTGTCGACGACGATCCCCACCGCGAGCACGAGCCCGAACAGCGTCAGGTTGTTGATCGAGTAGCCGAGCATCGCCATCACCGCGAACGTGCCGACCAGCGACACGGGGATCGACAGGATCGGGATGATCGACGGCCGCCAGCCCTGCAGGAACAGCAGCACGACGAATACGACGAGCACGACCGCCTCGTAGATGGTCTTCACCAGCTCGTGGATGCTGTCGCCGATGAACGCGGTCGGGTTGTAGCCGATGTTGTAGACGATGCCCTTCGGGAAGTCCTTGCTCAGTTCCGCCATCTTCTTCTCGACCGCGTCCATCGTCGCGACCGCGTTCGCGCCGGGTTGCTGCAGCACCTGCAGCGCGATCGTCGGATGGCGCAGCATGTAGCTGTCGGTCGAGTACGCGAGCGCGCCGACTTCGATGCGCGCGACGTCCTTCAGGCGCACGAGGCGCCCGTCCTGCCCCTGCTTGACGACGATGTTGCTGAAATCCTCCGGACGCTTGAGCCGCCCCTCGAAGATCAGGTTCGGCTGGAACGCCTGGTTCGTGATCGGTGCCTGCGCGACCACGCCGCCCGCGAGCTGCGTGTTCTGCGAACGGACCGCGGCGACGAGGTCGCTCGGGCTCAGGTTGAACGACGCGATGCGCTCGGGATCGAGCCAGATGCGCATCGAGTATTCGCGAGCGCCGAGCGGGTTGATGTCGCCGACGCCGTGGATGCGCTTGAGCGCGTCCGCGACGTTGCGGATCGCGTAGTTCGACACGTAGAGCGGGTCGTAGCTCTGGTCCGGCGAATAGATGAAGATCGTGCCGAGCTGCGTCGGCGACGACTTGCGGACCGACACGCCGCTGCGCTGCACCGGCTCGGGCAGGCGCGGCGTCGCGAGCGCGACGCGGTTCTGCACGAGCACCTGCGCCTTGTCGACGTCGGTGCCGGGCTTGAACGTCACGGTAAGGTTCAGGCTGCCGTCGGACGTCGCCTGGCTGTACATGTAGATCATGTCCTCGACGCCGTTGACTTCGAGCTCGATCGGCGTCGACACGGTCTCGGCCACGGTTTCGGCCGACGCGCCCGGGTAGTTGGCCGTGATCACGACGGTCGGCGGCGCGATCTCCGGATACTCTGACACGGCGAGCGAGAAGTAGGCGAGCGCGCCGGCGATGGTCAGCACGATGGACAGCACGATCGCGAGGACCGGCTGCCGGACGGACAGGCTGCCCAGGTTCATTGCAGGTTCTCCCTGACGCCGGTCGCCGCGATCGCCGCGTCGACACGGCGCGCCACCGGCTTGACCTTGTCGCCGGGCCGCACGCGCTCGAAGCCGTCGACGATCACCTTGTCGCCGGCTTTCAGGCCGGACGCGATTTCGCGCAGGTTGCCGAACAGGCGTCCGGGCACGACCGGGCGCACGGACACGACGCCGAGGGCATCGACGAAATACAGCACGCGCCGCGTCGCGTCCGTCGCGACCGCTGCGTCCGGCACCAGCAACGCGGGGTGCGCGACCTTGCTCGACAGGTAGACGCGGCCGAACTGGCCGGGATTCAGGCGCCCGTCCGGATTGGCGACGCGGGCGCGCTGCCGCAGCGTGCCGGTCGAGTTGTCGAGGCGGTTGTCGACGAAATCCATCGTGCCGGTCAGCGACGGCCGCGCGTCGCCCGGCAGCGCGATCGACACCTGCCGCGACGACGCGCTGCCGCTGCCGCCACTTTTCGCGGCCTCGCGCGTATAGCGCAGGTAGCTTTCCTCGTCGACGTCGAAATAGATGTCGATCGGATCCTGCGACACGATCGTCGTCAGCACCGTCGCGTCGCTGTCGCCGCCTTTCACGAGGTTCCCCTCGCTGACGCGCTTGCGGCTGATCCGGCCGGACATCGGCGCGACGATGCGCGTGAACGACAGGTCGAGCTGCGCACGCTCGAGCGCGCCCCGGGCGCTCGTCACTTCGGCCTGCGCGCTTTGCACGGCCTGCCGGCGCTGGTCGTAGAGGCTCTGCGCGATGGTGTCGGTCTTGATCAGCACGCTGGCCCGCTCGAAGTCCTGCCGGCTCAGCTTCAGTTGCGACTGCGCGCGCTCGAGCGCGCCTTGCGCGGCCGTGACCGCGGCCTGGTACGGGCGGGGATCGATGACGAAGAGCAGGTCGCCTTTCCTGACGGACGCGCCGTCCTGAAACGCGACCTTCTCGAGATAGCCGCTCACGCGCGGGCGCACGTCGACGGTGTCGACGGCCTCGAAGCGCCCGGTATAGACGTCGACGTCGTTGACGTCGCGCGCGACGGGCTGGCTGACGACGACGCTTGGCAGCGCCGCCGCCGTCTTGTCGTCCGAATGGCAGCCGGACAGCGCCAGCATCGCGGCCAGCGGGACGGCAAGCAGTGCATTGCGCTTGAATCCTGGGAACCTGTACATGTTGATGCCACGTGTGAGTGTGTCGGCAATCGCCGGATGGTGCGCAGTATCGTTGCCCGTGCGCGGCGGATAAACGGACGCAGCGGCATAAGAACTTGTACTGCGCAGTCACGAATCGCGCCGCGCGGCGGCAAAGTGCGCGCCTGCTTCGAGGAGAGGGGAGCGAAGTGCGAGGACAGGTACGACGAGACGCGGCCCGAACGCCCTTTCAGGCGATTCGGGCTGGTTTTTCAGAAGGGTGGAGCGGATGCCCGACGCGCGAAGCGATCCCGGGCGGCAGGTGCGGCGACGTTCGGGCGCGGGCCGATGGGCCGGCGCCCGACGACGTCATTTGCCCGGGAACTCGACGCCGTTCGCGGTGACCAGGATTTCCCGGAAGATGCCGACCAGCGGCCGCAGGTTGACCTTGTGCCATGCGGCCCACAGGGGCGTGCGGTAGCAGAACCACGGCAGTTCGCGCACCACGACGCCTTCCGGCACTTGCTCGCGAAGACTCTGCTGGATCATCGTCATGCCGAGTCCGGCCGCGACGAGCCCCAGCGCCGCAAGGGGCTCGGTCGCCTCGACGGTAATGTTCGGGGAAAAGCCCGCCTTCGCGCAGGCCGCCACGAACGCGCCGTGACGCGGCGCGCTTTCTTCCTGCGTGACGCCGATCCAGGGTTGCGCTGCGAGGTCGTCCGCCGACAGCGTCCGCTTCCTGGCCAGCGGGTGCTCGTCGGGCATCGCCAGCAGCATCGGATCGTTCAGCACCAGCGCCGATTCCAGCTCCGCGTCGTCGGCGGCAGGGGGCTCGCTCACGAGCGCGATGTCGAGGCTGCGTTCGCGCAAGCCTTCGAGCTGCGCGGTGGAATGATAGTTGTACAGCGCGATGTGCACGGCGGGACGATCCGCGCGCAGCGCCTTCAGCGCGCGGGGCAGCACGCCCGAGTGCATCGACGTTTCCAGGTAGCCGATGCACAAGCCGCCTTCGTCGCCTTTGCCCAGCCGCCGCGCGAGCGATTCCAGCCGGTTCGCGTGCGTCAGGAACGCGCGCGCCTCGCTCAGGAACGTGCGGCCGTCCCGCGTTAGCCGGATGCGTTGCTGGGTGCGTTCGAACAGCGTCAGGCCGAGCTTTTCCTCGAACTGGGCGATCTGGCGGCTGAGCGGCGACTGCGAAATGTGCAGACGTTCCGCGGCGCGGCCGACGTGTTCTTCCTCCGCCACCGCGATGAAGTACTGGAGCTGGCGCATGTCGAGCATATAAGACCTTGTGTGACTCAAGTTTGTCGAATTATGTCTTGGACAGCCATAACTGCGCAACCTAGACTGGGCCCACTTTCCCTAACACATGGAGAAATTCATGAGTCTCAAAGGCAAACTTCCGGCTGGCGCGGTCCTGGGCTTCGGCGCTGCACCGCTCGGCAACATGTTCCGCAACATTCCCGAAGACGAAGCGCTGGCGACGGTTGAAGCAGCGTGGCAACAGGGCGTGCGTTATTTCGACACGGCGCCGTTCTACGGCGCCGGCCTGTCTGAAATGCGCGTCGGCGAAGCGCTGGCCAGCCATCCGCGCGACGCATTCGTGCTCAGCACGAAGGTCGGCCGGGTGATCCTCGACGAAATCGAGGACGTCACGGCGCGCGATCTCGGCGAGAAGGGCGGGCTGTTCGAATTTGGCCGCCCGAACCGCATCGTCAACGACTACTCGGCCGACGCGACGCTGCGCTCGATCGAGGACAGCCTGAAGCGCCTTCGCACCGATCGCCTGGACATCGTCTGGATCCACGACATCGCGCAGGACTTCTACGGCGACGAATGGCTCGCGCAGTTCGAAGTCGCGCGCAAAGGCGCGTTCCGCGTGCTGAGCCGGCTGCGTGAAGAGGGCGTGATCAAGGCGTGGGGCCTCGGCGTCAACCGCGTCGAGCCGTGCGAACTGACCCTCGATCTGTCCGAGGCACAGCCGGACGGTTTCCTGCTGGCGGGCCGCTATTCGCTGCTCGATCACGAGCGTGCGCTGCAGCGCCTGATGCCGGCAGCGGCCGCCCAGGGCGTCGATATCGTCGTCGGCGGTCCGTACAGCTCGGGCGTGCTCGCGGGCGGCGCGCACTTCGAATACCAGAAGGCTTCGCCGGAGATCCTGGCCAAGGTCGAACGGATCAAGGCAATCGCCGCGCGCCACAACGTGAGCGTGAAGGCCGCTGCGCTGCAGTTCTCGCTCGCGCATCCCGCGTCCGTCGCGGTCATTCCGGGCGCGAGCCGTCCGGAGCGGATCGCGGAAGACCAGGCCGCGCTGAAGGAAGTCATTCCGGCCGACTTCTGGCGCGAAATGCGTGAACAAGGTCTCGTCGCGGCCAATGCGCCGCTGCCGGCCGATCGTTGAACCGGGGGTGACGAAATGGCACAGGCATACGCAAGCATCGACATCCCGGCTTCGGCCGACGAGGTCTGGAAGCTGATCGGCGGGTTCGGGGCGCTTCCCGACTGGCTGTCGTACATCCCGAGCAGCGAACTGAGCGAAGGCGGGCGCGTGCGCCGGCTGGCCAATCCGGCCGGCGCGACGATCGTCGAGCGCCTGATCGCGTTCGACGAAGCGGAGCGGAGCTACAGCTACGCGATCCTCGAGGCGCCGTTCCCGGTCGTGAACTATCGCTCCACGCTGCGCGTGCGCGAGAACGGCGGCCCGAACGCGTCGAAAGTCGAATGGTCCGGCACGTTCACGCCGAACGGCTCGACGGACGAGGAAGCCAGCAAGCTGTTTCGCGGCATCTATGAAGACGGCCTGAGCGAACTCGCGAAGCGGTTCTCGGCAACCGTGTAACGATGCGTCGGCCGGGCGGTCGCCCGCCTTCGACGCGCCGCTCGGGCATGGCGCCACGCGTGCCATGCCCGAGCGGCGTTTTTCGTGAGGCAGGCCGGACGCTCGCGGCCGCATACGGCCTGTCGTCCCGGTTTGCATCGAACGGCGGCGATTGCCGGATGCTGCGCGTGATCGCCGGGACGCGGCGTTCCCGCCGGCCACTACGCGGCGACTTGCTGGCTCAGGTTCAACAGCACGACGCCAGCCGCAAGCCGCCCGAAATGAATCGCTTTGTATCCGCTGGCGGCACGGATACATCGCGATACGGGGTGATCTGCAGCGTGCGCTATAACGCAAGGCATGACCTTGATATGGAGCGTCACATGCAACACGCGCAACACGGGCAACACGCCGCCTGGCACAAAGGGTCCTGCCATTGCGGGGCCGTGAAGTTCGAAGTCCGCACCGCCGTCACGCCGGCGGCTCGCTGCAACTGCAGCCTGTGCCGCCGCAAGGGCGCGCTGATGAGCCCGATGTTCGACGGTCACGCGCTCCGGATCCTGGCAGGCCGGGACGCGCTGACGGTCTATCAGTTCAACACGCGCGTCGCGAAACACTACTTCTGCAAGCACTGCGGCATCTATCCGTTCCATCAGACGCGCAAGGACCCCGCGTGCTGGCGCGTCAACCTCGGCTGCCTCGACGGCGTCGATGCGTACGCGCTCGACGCCACCGTCTCCGACGGCGCCAGCCTGTCCGTGGTGGAGGACGCATGAAGCGCTGGCTGACGATCCTCCTGTTCGCCGCGGGCGGATTCGCGACCGAACTCGTTCATCCGCTGCAGTGCTCGCTGCTGACGGAAAGCCGGCTGCGGGCCGGCAGGAAAACGGACCGGCACGGCGACCAGCGACGGTGAGCGCCGGGACGCAACCGGCATCGTCGACATCGTTGCGCAACAGCCGGCCGCGGCATGCGCCGCGCGCCGCCCATCCCGATTGCTTCCGATAAGATCGCACGCGATATATAATGCGGACACTCGCGCGCGATCTTTGCCAAGGAGGCAGCTCATGAAACCGACCCAAGCAGCGCCCAAGCTGTCCGACTTCCTGTGCTTCGCCGTCTATTCGGCGAACCTGGCCTTCGGCAAGGCCTACAAGCCCATTCTCGAGGAGCTTGGCCTCACGTACACGCAATACATCACGATCATTGCGCTGTGGGAGGAGGACAACCAGACGGTCGGCAGCCTCGGCGAAAAGCTGTTCCTCGAATCCAATACGCTCACGCCGATCCTGAAGAAGCTCGAAGCGATGGGCTACCTGCAGCGTCAGCGCGATCCCGCCGACGAGCGCCAGGTGCTCGTCAGCCTGACGAAGGGCGGCCGGCGCCTGCGCGAGAAGGGGCTGGGCATGGATCTCGTCGAGGCGACCGGGCTGAAGCCCGACGAGTTCGCCAAGATGCAGAAGGCGATCGTGACGCTGCGCAATAACCTGATCCGCTCGACCGAGGAGCAGGAACAGGCGTGACGACGGGCGGGTAGACGGAAGCCGGAAATGCTTCCGTTTTATTTCAAAATATAAAGCGCATGCGATTTGATCGCATGCGCTTTTTGATGAAAATGTAACGGCGTTGGTGCGGTCGATTCCGGCCGCTTGCCCATTCAATGACCGAAGTAGATCGAACGCTCGGCGCTGCGGATCACGCTGTGGCGACCGGCCTGCGTGGCGGCGTCGGCGTTGCCGCCGTAGCCGGACGCCGACGTGTCGCCTGCGACCGCGTCGTTCGCGTGAATGCGCGTCAGGGCCGCCTTCAGGTCGTCCGGATAGTGCGGGTCGTTGGCGCGGCCGGGCTGGTAGCCCGCTTTCTGCAATTCGACCAGCTCCGCCCGCACTTGCGCGCGGGTGACGGCCGCACCGGACGGCGAAGTTTCGACGCCGGCGAACGCGGGCGCGGTGAAGGCGGCTGAAGCGGTGACGAGCAGGGCAGCGATCAGAGGGGTTTTCATCGTTGACCTCGACAAAAGATGTTCAATGGTTGGGGCGCCGATTCCGGACCGGCAGGCCGCGAGCATCGGTTCATTCACGGACAGGCTCAGACCAGGTTGATGGCGACGTCGATGTTGCCGCGCGTCGCTTTCGAATACGGGCAGGTCTGGTGCGCGGCATCGACGATGCGTTGCGCGGCGTCGCGCTCGAGGCCGGGCACGCTGACGTTCAGCCGCGCCTGAAGGAAATACGCGTTGCCGGACGTGCCCAGATCCACTTCGGCGTCGACCGCGAGATCCGCCGGCAGCGTGATCTTCGATGCGCGCGCCGCGAGCTGCATCGCGCCGATGAAACACGCCGACCAGCCCGCGGCGAACAGCTGCTCCGGATTGGTGCCGCTGCCCGCGCTGCCCGGCGACGAAAGCTGGAGATCCAGCCGGCCGTCGGAACTGCGCACCGCGCCGTCGCGGCCGCCGGACGAGGTATGGGTTTTCCCGGTGTACAGCACTTTTTCGATCTTGCTCATCTTGAACTCCTGAGGTGGTGAAGCGGGTGTCTGCTCATGCGATTCAATCGCATGCGATGCATTCTGCGGTTGGCGTTTCACGATGTCAAGCGGTATCGATTAAATCGTGTGCGATGTATTTGAATGTATCCGAAGCGACGCGGGGACATATCGCCGGAACGTCCGGTGGCATTTCCCCGCGGCGGGTGCGTTACGCCGCGGGGCGGCGGGGCTCAGGCCGGCAGAATCTGCGCGATCACGACGAGCGCGACGGCCGCGTCGGCCGGCAACTGGCTGTGCGAGAACGCCGAGCGCGCATGTCCGGCCTTGTCGCCGAGCACGGCGGCGAACAGGTCCGATGCGCCGTCGATCACCGCGGGCTGGCCATGGAACCCGTCGGCCGAGCTGACATGGCCCTCGACACGCACGATGTGATGCAGCCGGTCGAATCCGCCCAGATGCCCGTCGATCTGCGCGAGCACGTTCAGCGCGGCCAGTTGGGCCGCCCGCTTGCCTTCGTCGACGGTCAGCTGCTCGCCGACCCGTCCCGTATAGGCCATCTTGCCGCCGGCGAGCGGCACCTGGCCGGAAACGAACAGCAGGTTGCCGGCTTCGCTGACCGCCGTGTAGCTGCCCAGCGGTTGTGGCGGCTCGGGCAGGGCGAGGCCGAGCTCGGCGAGCTTGCGTTCGACAATCATGTCGTTCTCCTTTTCCGTGAATTTCCGTGAAGTGATGGCCATGAAGCGGTCTGCCGCATGTCCGGATTCCTGTCGGTCACTCTAGTCACGCGGGCGGCGCCGGTAAATGTCGTCGGCGCAAATGATCCGGAACGTCGTGTAACGAATGCGGCGCGATGCGTGATGCCCGCGTGCGTATTCGGGTCGCTGGTTTCCCGCACGAGATTCGTGCACACTCATCCGATCGGCGTCGCCGCCGTCGCGCCGGAAACCGCAGGAAACGCGCATGCAACGAAAATTCGACGACCTGCTGCTTGGCAGCATCGAGCTGTTCTGTCTCGCGGCGGAGCTCGGCAGCTTCACGCTGGCGGCAACCGCCGCGAGCGTCACGCCGGCCGCGGTGAGCCGGTCGGTGGCCCGGCTCGAGGAACGCCTCGGCGTGCGCCTCTTCGTGCGGACGACGCGGCAGATCCGGCTGACCGACTCGGGGCGGCGCTACTTCGAGCAATGCCGGCAGGCGCTGTCGCAGCTCGTCGACGCGGAACGCGAAGCGACCGGCCAGCAGGCCACGCCCGCCGGCGTGCTGAGGATCAGCATGCCGACGCCCTATGGCCACTACCGGGTCTTGCCGCTGCTGCCCGCGTTTCGCGAACGGTATCCGGACGTGCAGGTCGAGGCGCACCTGAGCAACCGGAACATCGACTTCGCGGAAGAGGGCTTCGATCTCGCGATTCGCGGCAGCGCGCCCGCCGATTCGAGCCTGATCGCGCGCAAGCTGGAGGATGCGGAACTCGTCGCGGTCGCGACGCCCGGCTACCTGAAGCGCGCGGGCGTGCCGAAGTCCGTCGACGACCTGCGCGCGCACGACTGCATCCAGTTCGAGCTGCCGAGCAGCGGCCGCAACATTCCGTGGCTGTTTCACGACGCGGCCGGAAACGCGCTCGACGTCATGACGACCGGCGGCTACGGCACCTCGGGCGACGTGCTCGCCGGCGTGACGCTCGCGCGCCACGGCGCGGGGCTGTTCCAGACCTACCGCTTCATCGTCGACCAGGACCTTCGCGACGGCGGCCTCGTCGAGGTGCTGCCCGACCGCGGCGGCCGTTCGCGGCCGTTCATCCTGCTCTATCCGCACGGCCGCTACCTGTCGTCGCGCGTCAGGGTGTTCGTCGACTACCTCGTCGAGCAGCTTGCGCGCGCGCCGCGCAAGCGGACGCGCTAGGCGAAGCGCCCGCATGGGGTGCTTCGGCACACTCAATGCCCGGCGCTCTGGCCGCCGTCGACGTGCAGGATCTCGCCCGTCACGAACGGCGCGGCGTCGAGATAGAGGATCGCGTCGACGATGTCGCTCATCTCGCCCATGCGGCCGACCGGGTGCAGCGACGCGAGCGTCGCATGCGTATCGAGCGCGTGCATCGGCGACTTGATGATGCCCGGCGACACGGCATTCACGCGAATCCCGGCCTTCGCATATTCGATCGCGAGCGATTTCGTCGCCGCGTTCAGGCCGCCCTTCGTCAGCGACGCAAGCACCGACGGCACGTTGCTGTTCGCGTGATCCACGAGGCTCGTCGTGATGCTGACCACATGGCCGCCGCCGTTGCGCTGCATCGCTTCGATCGCGCGCTGCGTGATGTGGAAGAAGCCGTTCAGGTTGACGTTGCTGATCGCCGCGTAGTCGTCGGCCGTGTACTGCGTGAAGGGCTTCGCGATGAAGACGCCCGCGTTGTTGACGAGCGTGTCGAGCCGGCCGAAACGTTCGATCGCGGCGTCGACCGCGCGCCGCGCGGTGTCCGGATCGCCGATGTCGCCGGCGACGGTGACGAGATCCGGATCGTTCGACGGTGCGATCGAACGGGACGTGGCGACGACGCGATGGCCGCGCGCACGGAAGGCGTCGACGGTTGCCGCGCCGATGCCTTGCGACGCGCCGGTGACGATGATGACTTTGGATGCGCTCATGATTTGCCTCGATGTGTGCTGGGTCTCGGCCGTGTTGCCGACCGGATCGACGGAGCCGATGGACAGGACTCTAGGCGCATCCGGTCCGACTTCGAACACCCACCGTGGACCAACAGTCTTGCGTCGAGGTAACAAATCGACGCGGGGGCCGGCGCATGCCGCCGCCGGCCCCCGCATCGCCGATAGCGCGTCAGCGCACCGTGGCGGCGGATTGCCCGAACAGGATGCTGCGCGATTGCTCGTCGACGACGGGCGTCACGTTGATTTCCTCCGCGCGCTCGTACGCGCGGATCGTCGCCGGCCGCGCGCCGATCCGCTCGAACCACCGCGCCAGATGCGGAAAATCGCCGAGGCGCTGGCGCTGGCGCTCGTGCGGCACGATCCACGGGTAGCACGCGATGTCGGCGATCGAATAGTCGCCCGCGATATAGTCGCGACCGTCCGCCAGCTGCTTGTCGAGCACGCCGTACAGCCGCGACGTCTCCTTCACGTAGCGATCGATCGCATACGGCAGCGGTTCGGGCGCGTACTGTGCGAAATGATGGTTTTGCCCGGCCATCGGCCCGAGCCCGCCCATCTGCCAGAACAGCCACTGCAGCACGAGATTGCGGCCGCGCAGGTCCTGCGGGATGAAGCGGCGGGTCTTGTCCGCGAGGTACAGCAGGATCGCGCCCGATTCGAAGATCGACAGCGGCTCGCCGCCGTCGGCCGGCGCCCGGTCGACGAGCGCGGGAATCCGGTTGTTCGGCGCGATGCGCAGGAAGTCGGGCGCGAACTGCTCGCCGCGGCCGATGTTCACCGGGACGATCCGGTACGGCAGCCCGGCTTCCTCGAGCAACATCGTCACCTTGTGCCCGTTGGGCGTCGTCCAGTAGTAGAGGTCGAGCATGTCACGCTCCCGTCGCGGCGCCGGCCTCGAGCCGTGCGTTCTGCGGGAACATCGCGCGGCGGGCTTCGTCGTCCATCTCGATCTTGAACGCGTGGCGCGCCTTCAGCGCGTCGGCGCGCTGCGCGGCCGGCCGCGCATTGATTTCGTCGACCAGGCGCTTCACGTTCGGCAGCTGCGCCCAGGCGGTTTCGCCGAGCACGAACGGCACCGCGCGCGCCCAGCCCCACACCGCCATGTCGACCAGCGTGTACGTGTCGCCGAGCATGTAGCGCGACGTCGCGAGTCGCTCGTCGACGATGCGCCAGTGCCGCCACGCCTCGAAGTCGTAACGGTTGATCGCGTACGCGTCCGGCTCCGGCGCGTGGTGCTTGAAATGCACCGCCTGTCCCGCGTACGGGCCGATGCCGGTCGCGACGAACAGCAGCCACGACAGCATCGCGCCGCGCGCGGCCGGCGTGTCGTCGGGGAGGAACCGGCCGGTCTTTTCCGCGAGGTACAGCAGGATCGCGTTGCTGTCGAACACCGTGGCGTCGCCGTCGACGATCGCGGGCGTCTTCGCGTTCGGGTTGATCGCCCTGAACGCGGCCGAGTGCTGCTCGCCCTTGCGCGTATCGACCGGCACCAGCTCGTACGGCAGCCCGGCTTCTTCAAGGAACAGCGCGACCTTGGCGGGATTCGGAGAAGGGTGGTAGTGGAACTCGATCATCGGCGTGATTCCTTCGTTGAAATGGGGTTGAACCGAGGACCCCAATCTACCGGAATCGCCGGGATGGTGAGTTACAATAAGTCCGAAAATCGCCACCAATCGTCCCATGCCAGATCGACTCTCCAATCTCATCAGCCGCTTCGACCTGCAAGCGCGCGTGTTCCCCGACCACAGCACGTGCGGCGTCGACGATGCCGGCAGCCACGACGGGGCCGGCCATCTGCACCTGTTGCGCGCCGGGCGGATCGTCGTGACCGGGCGCGCGATCGGACGCCAGGTGATCGACGCGCCGAGCATGCTGTTCCTGCCGCGGCCCCAGTCCTGCCGGGTCGACATGGGGGCGCACACCCCGGCCGATCTCGTGTCCGCGAGCATCGCCTTCGGGTCTCGCGACGAGAATCCGCTGCTGAGCAGCATGCCCGACCTGCTGGTCACGCCGCTGAACTGCATGCCGTCGCTCGACGCGGTCCAGCAACTGCTGTTCGCCGAAGCGCTCGAGCCCGCCTGCGGCCATCACGCGATGGTCAACCGGCTCGTCGAAGTGCTGGTGGTCCAGATGCTCCGCCATGCGATGCGCAAGCAGCTCGTCGACACCGGCTCGCTCGCCGGCCTGTCCGATCCGCGGCTCGGCAAGGCGCTTACCGCGCTCCATTCGGACCCGTCGCGCAGCTGGACGCTCGAGGACATGGCCGGGACGGCCGGCATGTCCCGGTCGCGGTTTGCCGCGCATTTCGCGGACATCGTCGGCGTGCCGCCGGGCGAATACCTGCTGCAGTGGCGGATCGGGCTCGCGAAGTCACTGCTGCGCCGCGGCCGGCCGGTCAAGCTGGTTGCCGCCGAAGTCGGCTATGGCAGCGCCAGCGCGCTCGCGCGGGCGTTTGCGCAGGGCGTCGGGCTGACGCCGACGCAGTGGCTCGCGCAGCAGCGCGGGCAGGTCGACGACCAACGGTTATCGAGGCACGACACGAAGTAGTCACGCACGTTTTCGTGGCTTCCAGTTTCGCTTCACAATGTGACCGTTAAGATAAGAAAACTTATCCTGACTGTCTCGACAAAATGCAAACCGGGTGCATTCGGAATTCATTTTTGGTCGTATTCCGGGATCCCTGCGCGGGGCAGGGCGGGGGACGACGCCGACGCGCGCGGCGAAAGCGTCAGGAATGCGAGTAGCCAAAAGACGGGCGAGGGCAGCGCATGGTCCAGGCAGCCGCCTGGCGCGGCTTTCTCGCCCGGCCGGCGCGCGCGCCGAATGCGAGTTGTTGGGGGCGGGCGTCCGCTTATATTCTGGCGTCCTCGGGCGGTAACGGCATTGGGCCACCGCCCCTGTACGAGAGATTGAACATGACAGACGTCACCCGAACCATGAAGCTCAATCACCTGAGCTTCCCCTCCGCCGACACGCTCGCGACCGCCAGGTTCTTCGAGCGGTATCTGGGTTTCACGATCGCGGGAAGCTGGCAACAGTCCTACATCCTCAAGCGCGCCGGCTTCGACGTGGTGATCGATCACGCCGGCGACGCCGCGCCCGCCTGGCCGAAGGCGTTCCATGCCGGGTTCGAGCTGCCGAGCCTCGATGCCGTCCGCGCGCTGTATGAGCGCTTCAAGGAAGAGGGCGTCGAGATGGAAACGGAGATCTTCAACAACGGACGCGGTTCGCGCTTCTTCTGCCGTGCGCCGGGCGGCGTGATGTTCGAATTGAACACGCGCTCGGACGCCGCACCGGAATACCGCGGCACGTTCGACGACTGAAGTCCGTTCGTTCACCGGTCGATCCCGAACCTTGGTGATCAGTTCTACTGCCGATTTCACGCGGCGGCGCGCAATGGCGCGATTGACACTGCCGCCCTGCGCCCGTTACAGTCGCGTCGCGGGGCGGTGGGTCAAGCACACCCCCGGAGCAGGCAACGCATGTTCCAGGACTACGGGGCTACCCCGTGGATGAGATCGACTCCCCGATGCGTCGCAAGAGCCGCGATTGCGCGTTGCGCAAGACAGCTCTCGCAGCACCAGGCACGTTGGCTCATCGTCCCGCCCATCCATACTCATGCGTTCATCCGTATACGACACCGTGCACACGATCGCCGACGCGATGCTGGCCGGGCCGCCGGACCCTGGCGGCGTGGCCACGCGCATGGCGGCCGTGCTCGGCGATGCGCCGCCGTGGTTGCACGACGTCGCGCGCGCCGCGGTCGCGCGCTTCGGCGCGCGCTGGGCCGCCGTCGAGGCCGGCGAACTGGCGCGGCTCATCGCCGAAGCGCCGGGATTTGTCGCGGCGTGGCGCAGCGACAGTCCGCCCGCGATCGTCCGCCTCCTGCCGCGCCCCGCGGTGCAGCGGCCGTTGCCGCCGGCGCTCGGCGCGCTCGACCTGCCGCAGTGGTCGACGCCCGGCGAGCTCGCCGGCTGGCTCGGCATCGCCGTGCCCGACCTCGAATGGCTGGCGGACCGGTGGCGCGTTGCCGCGCGCGGCAGCGAGACGGCGCTGCATCACTACACGTACCACGCGTTCGACAAGCGCGGCGGCGGATGCCGCCTGATCGAGATTCCAAAGGGCCGCCTGCGCGAAGCGCAACGCAGCATCCTGCACGGGCTGCTCGATCGCGTTCCGCCGCACGATGCCGCGCACGGCTTCCGCAAGGGGCGCGGCATCGTGTCGTTCGCCGCGCCGCACGCGGATCGCGCAGTCGTGATCCGGTTCGACCTGGCCGACTTCTTCGCGTCGGTCAGCGCGGCGAAAGTCCATGCGCTGTTCGATACGCTCGGCTATCCGGTCGAAGTCGCCAGGGCGCTGACCGCGCTTTGCACCAACCGCGTGCCGTCGGCGCGGCTCTTTGCGCCCGACCTGCGCGACCGGCTCGACTGGTCCGGCCGCCAGCGCTACCGCAACCGGCACCTCCCGCAGGGCGCACCGACGTCGCCCGCGCTGGCCAACCTGTGCGCGTTCCGGCTCGACACGCGGCTTGCCGCGCTCGCGCGCTCGCTCGACGCGACCTACACGCGTTATGCCGACGATCTCGCATTCTCCGGCGGCGCCGTGTTGACGCGCGCGACGGAATGGATGACGGTCCGGGTCGCCGCGATTGCGCTCGAGGAGGGCTTCGCGCTGCAGCTGCGCAAGACGCGGGTGATGCGGCGCGGCGTGCGGCAGCGGCTTGCGGGCGTGGTCGTCAACCGGCACCCGAATCTCGCGCGCGACGAATTCGACACGCTGAAGGCAATACTGACCAACTGTGTGCGGCACGGGCCGGCGTCGCAGAACCGCGCAGCGCATCCGGATTTCCGCGGCTATCTCGCCGGGCGCGTCGCGCACGCGACGATGCTGAACGCGGCGCGCGGGATGAAGCTGCAGGCGATCTTCGACGGGATCGTGTGGGACGCTGGCGGTATCGGCGCCTGAGTTGTTCCGGCCTGACGGCCGCCACCTGGAATCCGTCGACAACGGAACAGGAAACTAGCGGTAGCGACTCGAACGCGCCTTGGCGCTGTTCCCGGTAGCGGCTTGGCGCATCGTGTATCTGATGCGCATGGGTCACGAACGCGTCGGCGAGTCCGGCGCGAAAGCCCGCGGTATGAAAGCGCGGCCGCTGCTGGCGAAAGCGTGACTCGCCGAGCGCCGTGAGGCGTTCCTGTCCGGCACATTGCGCTCATTGAACTGACACGCCGATCACATCGTCGGCATGCGCCGGCCGCCCGGCTTCGACCTGCGGCGCGAAAACCATAGAACCGTCTTTCCATATTGAATGGTAATTGGAATCCGATTATTAGCGGCTTATTCATGTCCTTGACATCCTTATATCGCTAATCTATGTTTCATCAGACGTCGAGCGCCAGGCCAGATGATCGTTTTAGAGCCCGAATCAATCGCATTTGCCATCCCGCGACAGCAGATGATCCAATAACCGTCGCCCCACCCACAGCCGGCAGCCGCCGATAGAACGTGCTCGCCGATAAGACGGAGACTGACAATGTCGAAAATGGAGGAGATGTTCGCAAGCGGCAATGCCATTGCCAAAAAAAGCGATCGAGATCCCGGCAAAAAAGCCACCGACGCGGCAGCCCTGCGTGCGATTGCCCAGGCAGCGATCGAGGTCGAGCTGTTCACGATACCGCTTTACATGGGAAGCCTGTATTCGATTTACGGCATGCACCCGATCACGGGGCAGAATCTCGATTTCTACAAAGGGCGGCTCTGGCCCGGCGCCCATCCGGTGCGCGATCCGGAAACGAACGAAGAGAAGGCTTTCAATATTCTTTTCTCCGTCTTTATCGACGAGATGCTGCATTTGCAGCTCGCCTCGAACATGGCGACTGCGGTCAGCGATCCGAACGCGCCGCCGCAATTCAGCAAGTGCTCGCTCGTCGACCCCGATACGCACGCTTGGAAGTGCTACGGCCAGGACAAGACGAGCATTCCCAACATCGTCGACCTGGCGCATACGAGGAGCTACCAGGGACGCACGGAACGGGGGCTGGCCGCCAGCGTGAACCTCGGGGAGTTGAACGAAGAGGCGCTGTGGCTCTTTTGCGCGATCGAGCGCGACGATGCCGCTGCCCAGGAAGACATCCTTCCGCAGTATGAAGACCGGTATTTTCCCGTCGCGCCGTTCGACGATATCCGCAAGCCGGACGGCACGCGGGGACCGTGGCAGATTGGCGATGCCCTCCCCGCATTCGGCTCGATCGGCTGGATGTATCAGTGCTACAGCAATTACGTGAACTTGACCTATTCGGACAAGACGACCCTATGGGACGAAGTCTTCAATCCTAATGGGCAGCAAAACGACTTGTTCAACAATTTCGGCGGCCCGGGCCACCCGATGCGCGAATTCATGGGCTTCGAGACGACCATTGCGCTCACGTACAAAGATATCGCCAAGGCGCAGATGCTGAACATGATGAGCGCCATCACCGATCAGGGCGAGGGCAGCGTGTTGAAGGCGCGCTGGGAAAGGAAGGTGGGCGCGGCGCTTGCCGCGCTCGGTGGCGAGCTCGACGCGGCTTTCGAATCGCACGATTACGACAAACTGTGCACCATGCTGGGCGAAGCGCTCGGCACCGGCCAACTGAATCACGAGCTGATGCCCGCCGTCGTCGAATTGGCGGCGCTGCGGCCGCAAGGCCTCCAGGATGCGCGCCAGCACAGCGAAAACCGCAAGCGCGAACTGTTCGAACGCGTGTCCGGGATCGACCTCCGGAAGGTGAAGAAGGCGTACCGCCCGTCACCCGAGGCGCTCGAGTCCGACTATCCAAGCTTCAACGACAAGGGGGAGCTTCAGCCGTCGGCCGACGCCGCCGCTCGCACGGAGCACGATCGGCGGGATCACTTCGAGCGCTTCAACACCGACATTCGCAAGCTTCTGAAACGGAACGTCTTAAACAACGGCGTGAAGACCTGGGGCGATTGGTGGAAGGAAAGGAAGGCGGCAGGCAGGGGCTGGGAGGCCGCCGATTTGCACGTGAATGGCTACGAGCCGCCGCTGAACGATCCGATTCCGTCCTGCGAGGCGGTCGCGGACGCACTCAACACGCTCGCCCAATCGCCGGGCGACTATCAGAAGACCTTGACCCAGGCCTCCGTCGGCGCCATCGCCGGTGTGCTGACGGTACTCGACGACTTCTGGAGTGCCGGCGCCCAGGCATCGAAGCGGGTGTTGTTTCCTTTCCCGTCGATGGTGGGATCGGGCGACCGCATGGCGATCTGCTGGGCCGTCTTCGGAGCAGCGCCCGATCTGAGCACCGGCTTGGAGCCGCTCGAGCCGAAGACGCTTTATCACGCATGCCAAGGGCTCGATCTCAACATCAAGGACGGCGAGCCGAATAGCTGCGCGCAGGTCGGCGTGTTCCACAGTTGCCGCGGCTCAAATCAATGCAACGCGCAGGGCGGCTGCGGCTTCGTGCAGCTAGCCTCGGGCGGCGGCAATTGCGGCAGTAGCACCGCATTGCAGATGCGCACCTTCGCGAACGGCTGCAATCCGATACCGATCTATAGCGCACCCGGCGATAACCGCTGCCACAGCTTTGGCGGCTGTGCGGTGCCGATTTCGGCATCGCAGCGCTTCCCGCGCAAAGGCAAGATGGCGCTCTTCGACTACAAGTTGATCGGCGGAATGCAGCCGTATTGGGAAGCCGTGCCGCTCAACATGACGATCGAGTTCGACAAAGGCGACCGCGTGGATAAGATCGCCTACATGGCCTACAGTCAAGTGATGGCGGCGAAGAAAATGGCGGTGCCGTCCGAACCCGACCCGACGCCGCTGCGCATCGCGATGCCGCCGTCGACATGAGTTCGCCGGCCGCGTCGCTCGAGGCGGCGAGCGCGCGGGCTCGCCGCCTCGGCCTGCCCAACCTCGGTGACGGGATCGGGCTGCGCCACGTTCATTTCCCGCACCTGATGGCTACGGCGCCGTCAGACTGGGGCGCCGACTGGTTCGAGATCATCAGCGAGAACTTCATCGATCATCACGGGTACGCCGCCCATGTGCTCGAATGGGTGGCGGCGCACCGGCCGGTGGTCATGCACGGCGTGTCGCTGTCGATCGGCAGTGTCGCGCCGCTCGATCGCGCGTATTTGCGCCAGTTGAGGGCGCTCGCGGAGCGCATTCGTCCGGCCTGGATTTCCGATCACTTGTGCTGGACCGGCGTCAACGGCCGAAACACGCACGACCTGCTGCCGATGCCGCTGACTCGCCAAAGTCTCGCACACGTGGCCGATCGCGTCCGGGCAGTACAGGACTACCTGGGGCGAGCGTTGATCCTGGAAAACCCCAGCACGTATTTGACCTTCCAGGCCTCGGAGATGCCCGAATCGGAGTTTCTCGGCCTGCTTGCCGAGGAGACCGGCTGCGGGTTGCTGCTCGACGTCAATAACGTCTACGTCAGCGCCACCAATCACGGCTTCGACCCGGTCGCCTACATCGAGCAGCTGCCCGCCGACAATATCGTGCAAGTGCATCTCGCCGGCCCGAGCGATTGCGGCACACATCTGATCGATACGCATGACCAGCCCGTGCCCGCCGAGGTGTGGCCGCTTTACGCGCTCGCGCACGAGCGTACCGGCGGCGTGGCGACGCTCCTCGAATGGGACGCGCGGATTCCGCCCTTTGCCGAGTTGGTCGACGAGCTCGGCAAAGCGAAAGCGGTGCGCGCGGGCACGATGCCTGATGCGGGCGTCGTGCGCACCGTGGCCGAAGGCGCGTTGTCGACGCCGGTCGAATTTCAATTGAGCCGCTCACCGTGACCGCTCGCGATCTCGCTACGCTACAGCACTGGATGCAGGACATCGTCACGGGCGAGGCCTGGACGCTCGAGGACGCGCTCGGAGAAGCGAGCCGGCACGGCATCGATTGCGACACGGCCATCGTGGGAGCCGGCGCGCTGAGCGCGAGGCAGCGCCTGGAAATTTACGTCCTCAGCTATCGCTTGCGTCTCATCGAGTGTCTGCGCGCCGAGTTTCCGGTGCTGCGACGTTTTGTCGGCGACCAGGTGTTTGATCTTTTTGCGGGTGCCTATCTCGGCACGCGGCCGCCCTCTTCTTATACGCTGTTCGATCTCGGGGCCGGTTTCCCCGACTTTCTGGAAGCCACGCGCCCGCAGCCAACCGACGGACGCGGCACGCTCGACGCGTTGCCGGCCAGCCTAGCGCGGCTGGAGCGCGCGTTCGCGGAGTCCGAGCGGGCGGCCGGCGTCGAGGCGAGCACCGGCTCGCTCGGGCCGTATGGGATGGTCATGTCCGTCGCGCGGCCTCTGTTCATCCCCGCGTCGCTGCGGCTCTTGCGGCTCGATTTCGATTTCTCCGGTCTCGTTGCCGCGATGGCGGCCGGCAAGCCGCACGAGATACCCTTGGCGAGCGATACGCTCGTCGCCGTGGCGCGCAGCCACTATCGCGTTCGAATGCACAAGCTCGAAGCCTGGTCGTTCGCTTTCCTGAGCCGGCTCGGAACCGAGGGACGCCACGTGCGGGAAACTGTGCCCGACGTCGCAAGCCAGGTGGGACGCACCGAGGACGAGATCGAGGCGCACTTGCTGGCGTGGCTGCCATTCGCGTTCGACGCGGGACTCGTCGCCGCCGTCTAGCTGTAGGTACTCGCATTTGAAACCAGCCGTGCTTGCAATCAACGCGACTTCCTGCTTGAGATCACTGCAACTGACCGGAGGCGTGTGCTCGGATTATCTGCAACTGACGGTACTCAGATCGGCAGCCCGGCCGCCAGCATCTTGCCGCTGCCGACGACGCCGCACACGGCAATGAGCCGTCCCTCGACGATCGCCCCCTTGATGTCCTTCATCAACTGCTGGTGGTGCGCGGTCTCGAAATAGCCCGCCTGATTCAGCGGTACCGTCAGTCCATAGTGCTGCATCACTTCAGCTCGTATGTTCTTCTCCTGACTTGCCGTGCCGGAAATAGTCGCGAAAGCGCGCGAGGACGATGCGTCGGACCAGGGTCTCGAGGTGCAGGGTGAAGGGGAAGAAATGCTGCGCCTCTTCGAGCAGATGCCGGATGAATTCCTTCTCTTGGAAGGTCTTCGCGACACGTTTCCGTGCGCCAAGGGACGGTAGGGTGGAATGCAAGCAAGGCCTCTTTCAATTACAAGCACCTACAACTAGCGGGTATCGCTCGTGCGCCCGCTGGCGATACCCAATCGCTCCTCGAGATAGCATCCCAAAGCCCGCTGCATCTCCCGACGCAGCGATGCGCGCTCGCGCTGGTCGACCAGTCGGATTCCCTGAATCGTCGCGCGTATCATCAACGAAGCGGCCATGGAAACCGCCGAAAGCTCACGCGCCTTGATGGACAAGGCATACGACGACAACAGGGTGCCGATGATTGCCGACAATCGATCGATCGCGTGCCTGTGCGGCATCAGCGCCGGCACTTCGGACAGTATCGCCCACACGGGGCGCCGCTCCACATAATCAAGAATGATCGAAACGAGGCGTCGCGCCAGTTCCTTGGGGGTATTGGGCAAATTCGCCTTGCACTGCTCGAGCTGCCCGGAAACTTCATCCATGTATCGAAGCAGTAACGCGAGGCCGATGTTCTCCTTGCTCGGAAAGAACTGATAGAGCGATCCAACCGATGCGCCGGCATGGTGTGCGATCCCGCTCATCGTTGTCCGGTCGTACCCGTCCGTCTCGAAGAGATGTTCGGCCGAGTGCAGCAGGTCTGCCACGCGACGCTCGCCGCGCTCTTGCGTAGGGGTCTTCGACGACCTTGACAAAATGTGAGTGTCATTCATATTATGATTCGGAATTGTGAGTGTGATTCGCATTTTGCGTGATTAAGGTCAACCCGTAATCGCGGTGTTTTTGCGATTGTGTGAATGCCCGGCGTATTGTCCGTCGACTTGAAGCCGTGTTCAACGGCTTCGTCATCCGGCGTAGCGCGGCGTCACGCTTTCGATCGGCCAACCGATTGGCCGAAGTGTCGTCTGCTCCGTCCGAAGTTCCTCTCACAGGAGTTGCAGCATGTCCGATGTCAACCACGCGGTACCATCCCCGGTTCAGTGCGCGCAAGACGCGATCGAATACGGGATCGATGCTTGGCAACGCAGTGTATTGCTGCTGGACGTGCTGCGCGAGCGTGGCAACATCTATCTCGATCATGCCCGGTCCGGCAAGCCGCCTGTTCTGGCGTTCGAATACGAAGTCATCGTCGACGGCCGCACGTTACCCCAGCCGGCAAATTACGCACTGGCGCGCATCATCCCTCCGGGCGGATCACCCGAGACCGATCCGAAGAAACGACCGTTCATCGTCATCGATCCCCGCGCCGGTCATGGACCGGGCATCGGCGGCTTCAAAATGGACAGCGAGATCGGCATCGCATTGAAGCAGGGGCACCCGTGCTATTTCGTCTTCTTCTTTCCCCACCCGGAACCGAGCCAGACGATCGAATCGGTCACGCGCGCGGAGATCGCATTTCTCGAATGCGTGGCGCAGCGGCACCCCGACGCCGAGGACAAGCCGTTCCTGATCGGCAACTGCCAAGGCGGATGGGCAGCGCTGATCCTTGCCGCCGCCGCTCCCGAACGGGCGGGCCCCCTGCTGCTCGCGGGCTCGCCGGTGTCCTACTGGGCCGGCGTGGCCGGCAAGAATCCAATGCGCTACACGGGCGGGCTGCTCGGCGGGACATGGCTCGCGTCGTTTGCCGGCGACTGCGGGAATGGAACCTTCGACGGCGCCAACCTGGTCAATAACTTCGAGCAGATGAATCCGTCCAATACGTATTGGACGAAGCTCTACAACGTCTACGCGAATATCGACACCGAGCCGGCCCGTTTCCTGGAATTCGAGCGCTGGTGGGGCGGCCATTTCCTGATGAACAAGGAGGAAATGGAATGGATCACGCAGAACCTCTTTGTCGGCAATCGCCTGTCCGCAGGCGAGGTGGTATCGGCTGACGGCAGGACGCGCATCGATCTGCGCAACATCCGTTCGCCGATCGTCGTCTTCGCATCGTGGGGCGACAACATCACGCCTCCGCAGCAGGCGCTTTACTGGATTCCGGACCTGTACGACAGCGTCGACGCGATCCGCTGCAACGAGCAGACAATCGTCTATTGCCTGAACGACAGGATCGGGCATCTGGGTATTTTCGTGTCGGCCGGCGTCGCGAAGAAGGAGCATGCCGAACTCATCAGCGCGCTCGACCTGATCGATGTGCTGCCTCCCGGCTTGTACGAGGCGGTGATCGAGGATACGCAGCCCGACCTGCCAGGTCTCGAGTTTGTCGCGGGGCGCTATCTGATTCGTTTCGAGGCCCGGGAAATCAGCGACATTCTTGCGCTCGGCGACGGGCGCGACGGGGAGCACGCGTTCGAAGTCGTCAAGCGCGTCGCCGAAATCAACCAGGGCGCTTACGACAAGTTTGTTTCGCCGTGGGTGAAGGCCGCATCGAATCCGTGGACCGCGGCGTGGGCACGGCTGATGAACCCGGCGCGCGTCGAGCGATGGGCGATTTCGAATCTGAATCCGTGGGCGTTGCCCCTCAAGTTGACGGCGGATGCGGTACGAACCTGGCGGCAGGCGGCATCGCCCGTGAACCCGCTGTCCGAAAGCGAAAACCACGTATCTCAGGCGATCGTGCGCGGTCTGGAAGACTATCAGGCATGGCGCGACGGCGCCGTCGAGATACTGTTCAGGACGATCTACGAGTCACCGTGGCTCGCATCCCTGGTCGGTCTGAAGGAGGGGTCCGTCCAGCGACGCACGAACGAAACGGAGAGTTGGTTTGAAGAGGAATTCAAGCGGCTCAAGCGACGTGAACTTGAAACGTGGTTCGAGAATGGCACGCTGCTCGACGGCGCGATGCGCCTGATCATCTATTGTGGGCGCGACCTTCGTGTCGTGGATGAGCGCCCGTTCAATGCGATGCGCGAGCTGATGCGCGAATCCGGGCTCGACGCGCAGATTCGACTCTCCGACCTCAAGCAAGTGACCAAACGCCAGACCTTTCTGGTGCTGCTGGACGAGGAGCGCGCGCTGGCCGGACTTCCCAAACTGCTGGTGCGCGAATCCGACCGCCGTCGCGCGCTCGACGTCGCCCATGTGCTGGCGGCCACCCTTGGCGAGATCGCGCCGGAGGAACGGGCCCGTTTTGCCCGTGTCGCCGAGGTGCTCGGATTGGAGCCGCGCGCGCGCCGCGCGACGAAGTCGACGGAATCTGCGTGAGGGACTGCCATGGAACACAAGCGTGAAAAATACGAGCGCCTGATCGCGTTCGCGAAGACGTTGCCGGCTACGCCGACTGCTGTCGTTCATCCGTGCGACCCGAGCGCGCTGAGTGCCGCGGTCGAAGCGGCAAGGCTCGGCCTGATCGCGCCGATTCTGGTCGGGCCGTCGGCGAAGATCGTTTCAATCGCGGAAGAGGGCGGACTCGACATTTCGAGCCTGCCGCTCGTCGATGCACCGCATAGTCATGCGGCGGCTGACGCCGCAGTGCGTCTCGTCCGGGAAGGGCGGGCGCAGGCGCTGATGAAAGGGTCGCTGCATACGGACGAACTGATGGGCGCGGTCGTCGCACGCGAGACCGGCTTGCGTACGGAACGCCGCGTCAGCCACTGCTTCGTGATGGATGTGCCGGGCCACGACGATCCGCTGATCATCACGGACGCGGCTGTCAACATCGCGCCAACGCTCGAAGAAAAGGCCGATATCGTGCGAAACGCGATCGATCTCGCCCACGCATTGCGATTTCCCGTCGCACGCGTCGCGATCCTGTCCGCGATGGAAACGGTCAACCCGAAGGTACCGTCGACGCTCGACGCCGCAGCATTGTGCAAGATGGCGGATCGCCAGCAAATCGTGGGGGGCGTGCTCGACGGCCCGCTCGCGCTGGACAATGCGATCAACATCGACGCTGCCGAACTCAAGCACATCGACTCGCCCGTCGCCGGACGCGCGAACGTCCTTGTCGTGCCGGATCTCGAAGCAGGCAACATGCTCGCGAAAAGCCTGTCGTTTCTCGCGGGCGCGGACGCGGCCGGGATCGTACTCGGCGCGCGCGTGCCGGTGATCCTCACAAGCCGGGCCGATTCGGTGGTCACCCGGCTTGCGTCCTGTGCGGTTGCATCGATGGTCGCGCTGTGGCGGAACGTCTCGTCGCGCGTCGTCGCACACTGAGCCGGGGAGCCATGGACGTCATTCTGGTCATCAACGCGGGTTCATCCAGCGTCAAGTTCTCGGCCTTCGCGGTGTCAGGCGGCGCGCTTGATCCAGTTTGCCACGGAAATTTCGAGGAAATCCATACCGATCCACGTCTTCACGTTATCGATGCGCATGGCGCTGCGCTCGAGGAAAAGCACTGGCCCCAGGATACGCGGCTCGGCCACGAAGGCGCGATCGGCTTCCTGTTCGACTGGCTGCGCAGCCACTCCAGCGGCCACACGCCGATCGGCGTCGGACATCGTGTCGTTCATGGGGGGAGCCTGTATGCAAAGCCGGTGCGTATCGACGGTGAAGTCATTGCCAACCTGGAGGCGCTGGTGCCGCTGGCCCCGTTGCATCAGCCGCACAATCTGACCGCGTTGAAGTTCGTCGCGCAGCGGCGTGCCGATCTTCCGCAGGTCGCATGCTTCGATACCGCCTTCCATCATGGGCAGCCCGCCATTGCGACGCAGTTTGCGCTGCCGCGCGAGATCACGCTGCAAGGCGTGCGGCGCTACGGCTTTCATGGTTTGTCGTACGAGTACATCGCGTCCGTGCTCGCACGCTACGACGAAAAGGCCGCGCACGGCAAAACCGTTGTCATGCATCTCGGCAACGGCGCGAGCATGGCCGCATTGTCGAGCGGGAAGAGCATCGCGAGCACGATGGGATTCACCGCGCTCGAAGGGCTGCCGATGGGCACGCGCTCCGGCACCGTCGACCCCGGCGTGCTCGTCTGGCTGATGGATCATCACCACATGGACGCTCGCGCGATCGAGACGCTGCTGTACAAGCAGTCGGGGCTGCTCGGCGTGTCCGGCATCTCCAGCGACATGCGCGCGCTGCTCGACAGCGAAGATCCGGCGGCGGCGAACGCGATCGAACTGTTTTGCTACCGGATCTCGCGCGAACTCGGATCGCTGGCGGCCGCGCTCGGTGGTCTGGACAGCATCGTCTTCACGGCCGGAATCGGCGAGCACGCGGCCGCCGTGCGCGAGCGTGTCTGTCGTGCCGCGGCATGGCTTGGCGTGTCGCTCGATCCGGCCGCGAATGCGCGCCACGGACCACGTATCAGCACGCCCGACAGCACGGTCTCGGCGTGGGTCATCCCGACCGATGAAGAATGGATGATCGCATCGCATACCCTTGAACTGCTGGGAGCCTGAATGGAGAAGATCCCGAACTTGCCGCTCGAGGGGCGCAAGGCGCTGATCCTCGGCATCGCGAACGAGCATTCGATCGCATATGGATGCGCGCGGGCATTTCGCGAGCTGGGTGCGGAGCTGGCGATCACCTACGCGAATGACAAGGCCCGTCCGTATGTCGAGCCGCTCGCGCGTGAACTCGGAGCGGCACTCGTGATGCCGCTCGACGTGTCGACGCCGGGTGAAATGGACGCATTGTTCGACGCGATTCGCCGTACGTGGGGTCGACTCGATACTGCGGTTCATTCGATTGCATTTGCGCCCAAGGCAGATCTCCAGGGCGGCTTGATCAACAGCTCGGCGGAAGGGTTCGCAACGGCCATGGATGTGTCGTGCCACTCGTTCATTCGGATGGCGCGACTCGCCGTACCGTTGATGGATCAGGGCGGAACGCTGTTCGCGATGAGCTATCTGGGTGCCTCCAGGGTCGTGCCGAACTACGATCTGATGGGGCCGGTCAAGGCGGCGCTTGAGGCGACATGCCGATATCTCGCGCACGAGCTTGGTCCGCGCGGCATTCGCGTTCATCCGATTTCGCCGGGGCCGCTCAAGACGCGCGCCGCGTCGGGACTCAAGGATTTCGATTTGCTGCTCAATGAAGCGGTTGAGCGGGCGCCGCTTGGCGAACTGGTCGACATCATGGATGTCGGTTTCAGTTGCGCCTATCTCGCCACGCCGTATGCGCGGCGTATTACTGGAAACACCATGTTCATCGACGGCGGCGTCAGCATCATGGGCTAGGGCGTGAACACGCCCTAGGCGCCGGGTGCGGCGATCCTGGATACCCTCGAGCACATCGCTTGATTTCCTTGTAAAGAGAATACCGACATGAGATTGCTGATTGGAAACTTGCCGCCCGGTACCGGCGATGACGACCTGCGTGCATTCGTGCATAAGTACATACAGGTCGAAATCGGCGGTATGACACATGTTGACGTTGATGGCCCGAATCCGAGCGTACTGCTGGAAATCCACGGCGCGGAGCATGCGCTGCTGGAAGAGATGCAGCGCCGTCTGCATCATGTGTACTGGAACGGATGCATGCTGTCCGCACACGTGATGCTGTTTTCCGGATGAGTACGGCCTGCGTGGCGTAAAGATTGATTTCTTGCTCAACGAGGGCATTGCGTACATCTCGCATGCTCTATGTCACGAGTGCACCTGGATACATGGCCGGCTCGGTCGCTGAGACGCTTCCCGGATCGCGGCCGCGTCCACAGCATCATTCTTGACTTGATGAACGACGGAAAGACCAGTCAGGAAGTATTTGATTTGATTGATTATTGTTTTTATGGGTCGAGCGCCGAGCCTTGTCGCGCCTGGATCTGTCTACCCCGGTAAAACGCATGAAAATCAAGGGGACCCCGGAAACGATGACAGAAACGTGAACGCGGGCATTCAGCAAATCGTTCTTGACTAATCACGGCCCGCAGCCTAGCTTGAATTTCGAAACCGAATGCCGCGCGCTCGCGGCCGACGGCATCGATCGAATCCGGCTTCGCTTCACCTCGGGGGAGCGCATCATGCGTGCGATGGTCACAGCGTCGGGGAAGACCGTGGCGTCCGTTCGGTCACGCACCCCCGTTCAGTCCGATGACGGCCAAAATTTAGTTTGCATACCTGATCGACTACCTGCTTCGCCGCCACCCCGCTGAGCTTCACTTCTTCCTTTCGATTTCGCAACGATCCGCCAGCCGGCGCCGTTCGTCCGCCACCGGCCGATCAAACGGTTAGCTCGCAGTACGGCGTCCGCGGCATGAAACGCGCTGCTCGCCGGCTTTGAATGGAGGCGCGCCATGCCTGTTGCAGTCACCTATCCAGGCGTCTATGTGCAGGAAATCTCGAGCGGCGTGCGAACGATCGTCGGCGTCGCGACGTCGATTGCCGCGTTCGTTGATTTTTTCTCGACGGGTCCGATGAACCGGGCCGTGCTGATCGAGAGCTTTGCCGATTTCGAGCGTCAGTTCGGCGGGCTCGATACGCGCGGCGAAGCCAGTTACGCGATTCAGCAGTTCTTCCTGAACGGCGGCACGCAGGCGTATGTTGTGCGCGTGTCGTCGACGACGCCCGGAAACGCAGCGACCGCCGCCGCCATCGCGATGGCGGCGGCGCCGACCGACACCGATGACGTGCTGACCGCGACCGCGGCAAGCGCAGGCGCGAGCGGCAATTTCCTGCGCATCGACGTCGATTACGGCGCGGTGGATCCGTCGACGCAATTCAACCTGACCGTCACTCAGCTCAATCCCGACGGCAGTCCGGCCGCGAAGGAAACGTTTCGCAACCTGATCGTCGGGACCGGCAAGCCGAACGACGCGGTGGCGACCGTCAACGCGGCGTCGCAGCTCGTGCGCCTCGCAACGTCGGCGAGCGGGCAGGGCAAGCGTCCCGCATGCACCGGCACCGTGAGCAACGCGATCGGCGACGTCGGCGCGCTCGGTCTCGCGAAGACCGATGCCGTCGACGTGACCTTGAGCGGCAAGGCGATCGGCACGACGGACGCGCTCGGCGATCCGCCGCCCGCGACGATCGACGGCGTCGCGCAGAAACTGCAGAGCCTGTTGCGCGGGCTGAAAAACGGTAGCGACACGCCGCTCGCGAATGCGACGGTCGGCGTGGTCCGCCTATCGCCGACCCAGCAATATCTGGTCGTGAAGGCTGGCACGTCGGGCGCCGCCGACACGGTCGGCCTGTCGAACAGCGCCGACGGCCTCGCAAAGAAACTCGGCTTCGTCGCCACCGGCCAGAACGTCCAGCAATATGCGCTCGGCGCGGCGTCGGCGTCGCACGATCAGTTTCTGCCCGTCGATCCCAAGTCCACGACGACGCCGCCCGCGCGTGCGCAGCAGGCGGGCAGCGACGGCAAGGTCGATCTGTCGGGCGACGCGGCCGGTTTCGCCGGTGGCCTGATCGGCGACGCAGCCGCGAAGACCGGCATGCAGGCGCTCGTCGACGTCGATCTGTTCAACATCCTGTGCGTGCCGTCGACGATGAACCTGCCGGACGATCAGGCCGCCGCGGTCGCGACGGCGGCGATCGATCTTTGTACGAGGCGGCGCGCGATGTATCTGCTCGACACGCCTCAAGCCGATGCGAATCGCGACGCCGTGCCCGCGATCATGCAGTGGCTTGACGCGAACTCGGGGCTCAGAAGCCGCAACGCGGCACTGTATTTTCCACGCATCGACATCCCCGATCCTGTCAACGGCTATCGCGCGCGCCGGGTCGCGCCGAGCGGCACCGTCGCGGGTCTGTGGGCGCGCACCGACGCCTCGCGCGGCGTCTGGAAGGCGCCCGCCGGCACGGAGGCGAGCCTGGCGGGCGTGCGCAAGCTCGAATACACGCTGACCGATCCGGAAAACGGCGTGCTCAATCCGCTCGCGATCAACTGCCTGCGCACGTTCCCTGTCTACGGCCAGGTGCTCTGGGGCGCACGCACGCTGAAAGGCGCCGATCAAATCGCCGACGAATACGCGTATATACCGGTGAGACGGCTCGCGCTCTTCATCGAGGAGAGCCTGTATCGCGGCACGCAATGGGTCGTGTTCGAGCCGAACGACACGCCGTTGTGGGCGCAAATCCGCCTGAACGTCGGCGCGTTCATGCAGACGCTGTTCCGGCAGGGTGCGTTCCAAGGCGCGACGCCGCAGCAGGCGTACTTCGTCCAGTGCGACGCGACGACGAATCCGCAGGCGACGATCAATCAGGGCATTGTCAACATCGTCGTCGGATTCGCGCCGTTGAAGCCGGCCGAGTTCGTCGTGGTCACGATCCAGCAGATCGCCGGGCAACTGGCGAGCTGACGGATCGTCGGGTTCACGAACAGGCGTGCCGATGAGCCGGGACGAGTCGAATCGAACGGGAGACCATCGTGGCTGAATTCACCGTCAATGCGCAGCGCTTCGATCCGTACAAGAACTTCAAATTCCGCGTGAAGTGGGACGGCCGGTATGTCGCCGGCGTCAGCAAGGTCGGCATGCTCAAGCGGACGACCGAGGTCGTCAAGCATCGCGAGGGTGGCGATCCGTCGAGCAGCCGCAAGTCGCCGGGCCGCACCGAATACGAGGCGATCACGCTCGAACGCGGCGTCACCCACGATCCCGAGTTCGAAGCGTGGGCGGGCAAGGTCTGGAGCGTCAATCACGGGCTCGGTGCCGAAGTGTCGCTGAAGGATTTTCGCAAGGACATCCTGATCGAGCTGTACAACGAAGCGGGACAGCTAGCGATCGCGTACAAGGTGTATCGCTGCTGGGTGTCCGAATACCAGGCGCTGCCCGATCTCGACGCAAACGCGAACGCGGTCGCGATCCAGCACATCAAGCTCGAAAACGAAGGATGGGAGCGCGATATCTCGGTATCGGAACCGACCGAGCCGAGCTTTACGCCGCCTTCGGTCGGTTAGGTCCGCCAAGCGCGTGGAGTGGACCAAAGGCCGCGAGTCGAGGGCTGATATCCGAGGGCAGGGAGCCGAAAGGCTGACGGCGGCGAAGCGCACGTCGGGAGCGCGCATCATCGGGGGAACGTCATGGGGCAGGCGATGTTCGATCGGATGGCGATGTCAATGGCGGGGACGGCGGGCGATGACGTGAGTGGCGCGAGCGTGCCGGCACCCGCTCCGGCCGACATGCTGGCCGCGTGGGAGCGCGGCGCCACGCTCGACGCCGTCGAGCGCGGCTTGATCCTGCTTTCTCTCGCGTGCCCCGGCTGGCCCGCCGATGCGTTGCTCGCGGCCAGCATCGGCGAACGTGACCGGCGGTTGCTTGCGCTGCGCGCCGCGATGTTCGGCGCGCATCTGTCGGCGCTCGCGTCGTGCGACGCGTGCGGCGAGCCGCTCGAACTCGACGTGCCGATCGGCGATCTGCTGGCCGCGTCGGCGCAGACCGCCGGCGATGCGCCGACGGCGTTGACGTGGCAGGACGACGACGGCATCGAATGGCGGCTGCGCGTGCCCGACAGCGGCGATCTGCGCGCGGCGGCACACGCCGGCGACGGCATCGCGGCCACGCACGCGCTGATGCGGCGCTGCATCGTGTCGGCGCGGCTCGGCGGCGAGTGCATCGAGATTCGCGCGCTGCCCGACGACATGCTCGACGACGCAGCGCAGCATATCGAGGTGGCCGATCCGTACGCCGATCTGCGGCTCGCGTCGACCTGCTCCGCGTGCGGCGCGCACTGGCAAGCGCCGCTCGACATCGCGTCGTATTTGTGGGCCGAGCTCGACGCGTGGGCCGCGCGAATGGTGTGGGAGATCCATACGCTCGCGTCCGTATACGGCTGGCGCGAAAGCGACGTGCTTTCGCTTGGACCGGCGCGCCGTGCCGCTTACCTGAATCTGGTGCTCGGATGAACATGAACGGCTACTTCGCCACGCTGGTGTCACGCGCACGCGGCGACGCCGCCCCGGCCCGGCTCAGGCCGCGCGTGCCGTCGTGGTTCGAGGCGAGGGCCGATGCCACGTTCGACGCGGCGCGGCGGTCGTCCTCATGGGACAATGCGGCCGGCGTTTCGCGCCGCTGGCCCGATGCCGATGCGCACGGCGATGAGCAATCGGCAATCGATCCGTTCGCGCCGAATGGCGACGCACGCCTGCTTCGCAGCGCTCCCGCGGCTCCTCTGGCGGAAACACGCGGCGGATCGGCGCACGCCGGTCATCCGCCGGCGTCACCGCAGCCCGGTCGCGCGGCAAGCGTCTCCGTTTCGATGCCGTTTTCGGCGGACGGGCTCACGCGCCGCGCACACGACGCGGTCGACATCGACGCCGAAACCGGCACCGGCAGCCGCGCGGCATCGCCACCGTCTGTCCGGACGCCGAAACCTCGTCGCGACACCGGCAGCCACGATCCCGCCGGCGCGGCTCGCGCAGCAGGGATTGCCACGCCATCTCGCATGGCGTCCGTCCCGACGCCCACCGGCCGCGCAAGCGGCGTCGTCGTGCCGCGGCCTTCCGCGATCGAACCGATCCGCCCGGCGTCGAACCCGCGCTGGCCCGCGACGCGTCCGGCGCGCGGCGCGCCCGACGACCGCGGCGCCGCGCGCGAAGAGACCACCGTCGTCATCAGTATCGGACGCATCGACGTGCGCGCCAGCCCGGCGCCGCCCGAGACACGCGCGCGCGAAACGCCGGGCGGCCCACGCGCGATGACGCTTGACGAATATCTGCGCAGCCGTACCGAGCGGGACCGATGACGCCGCCGCGTTCCCGGTACCCCAGGCTGCGCCTGAACCCACTCGCCACTCCGAACGAACCGACGGCCTCGCCCACGCCCACACGCCCGCCATGAGCAACTCGAACGCGATCGCTGCCGTCACCGCCACGCTGCAATCGATCCTGCAGCAGGGCACGACGTCGGAGCCGGGACTGAACGACACGACCGTGACGATCCTGCCGCTCGACAAGGCGCGCGGCAGCAACACGAACAACCAGTTGAACCTGTTTCTCTACATGGTCGTGCGCAACGCGGCATGGGTGAACGCGGACATCCCGCGGCAAGTCAGGCCCGGCGAGGTCGCGATCCCGCCGCTGCCTCTCAACCTGTACTACCTGATTACCGCGTTCGGCGCGAACGACGACGCGACGCAGCCGTCGGGCCACGCGCTGCTCGGCCGGGCGATGAGCGTGCTGCACGACCACCCGGTGCTGAGCGCGGCCGACATCGCGGCGGCCACTGCCGCGCTGCCGCCGAGCGATCTCGACAAGCAGATCGAGCACGTGCGCCTGACGTTTCATCCGCTGACGATCGACGAACTGTCAAAGCTGTGGACCGGATTCGCGATGCAATACCGGCTGTCGGCCGCGTATGAGGTTGGCGTCGCGCTGATCGAGAGCGCGCGGCCGACCCGCGCCGGCCTGCCGACGCTCACGCGCGGGCCACAGGATCAGGGCGTCGCATCGCAGCCGGACCTCACGCCGCCCGTGCCGACGCTCGTCGCGCTCGCGTTGCCCGACGGGCAGCCCGCCGTGCGGCTGGGCGGCACGATCGCGTTGAGCGGTGTGCATCTCGACGGCGTGAGCGTCGGCGTGCGGTTCTCGCATCCGCTGTGGAGTGCGCCGGTGGACGTGCCGCCCGCCACGGGCGTCACGGCAACGTCGCTTGCCGTGACGATTCCCGCGCAGCCCGCTGCGTGGCCCGCGGGTTTCTATGCAGTCAGCGTGCTCGTGCAGCGTCCCGGCGAGACGTTCAAGCGCGAGACGAACCAGTTGACGTTCGCGCTCGCGCCGTCGCTTGCGCTCGGGCCCGCGACCGCGCCGGCGGGCGACATCGTTTATACGGCCACTGTGTCGCCGCAAGTGTGGCCGAGCCAGCGCGCGTCGCTCATGCTCGGCGCGACCGAGATCGTCGCCGATCCGCATCCGTCGCAGACCGGCACGCTGACGTTTCTTGCGGCCGGGCTCGCGGCGGACGATTATTGGGTGCGTCTGCGCGTCGACGGCGTCGACAGTCTGCTCGTCGATCGCAGCAAGACGCCGCCCGCGTTCGATCCCTCGCAAAAGGTGAGCGTACTATGACCGAGAGCGAATGGCTCGATGCGAACGCGCGGTATTTGAGCGACGCGATCGCCTGGGTGCGCGAGCGATTGGCGGCGCATGCGCGGCGGCGGGAGCAAGCGGCGCAGCCGGCGTCGATCGAGGAGTCGGGGGGGACGCGAGCGCAAGCAACGGTGCCGGCATCGCCGTCGACATCGGCGGTTGCGTCACCCACCGCCGTACCGACACCCGCGCCTCCTCAAACATCGACGCCGCCACGCGAACATCGCGGTATTTTCGGATTTCTGCACCGAGGCGGCGCCGACCGCGCATCCGCATCACCCGTCGTATCCGCGCCTGCCGGATCGCCGGGCGCGCCGTCCGAGGCATCCCAATCCGCCGAGCAGTCGAATGCACATCCGTCGATGCCTTCGTCGAGTGAATCGCCCGGCGCATTTTCTGCGGCGGCTCCCGAGTTCGACAGAAGCGGTGAGCGTCGAACGCCGCCGCCCGCGCTGCAACTGATCCGGCAGCGCTTCGGCCTCACAGGGTTCGAGCGCGACGTCCTGCTGCTCTGCACGGCGATGGAGCTCGACACGTCGATCGCCGGACTGTGCGCGCAAGCGCAGGGCGACCGCGCGCTCGCGTATCCGACCTTTGCGCTCGCGCTGCGCCTGTTCGACGACGGCGCATGGGACGCGCTCGCGCCCGATCGTCCGCTGCGGTACTGGCGGCTCGTCGAGATCGGCGCGTCGGGCGGCTCGCTGATCTCGAGCCCGCTTGCCGCCGACGAGCGGATCGTCAACTTCATCAAGGGCGTCACGTGCTTCGACGACCGGCTCGCGCCGCTCGTGATGCCGCTGCCTTGGCCCGAGCCCGCCGCGTCGAATGATGGCGACGGCAGCGCGTCCGAAGCCTCGGACGCCGCCGATATCGCGACTACCGATGACGACGCGCTGCTGCCCGCGTCGCAGCGCGCGGCGGTCGACACGATCGTCGCGGCGGTGAACGGCGGCGCGAACGCGCCCGGCCGCGCGGACAGCGTCGACGCCGCCGCGCTGCCCGCGATCTGGCTGCTCGGCGGCGACACGGCGAGCAAACGTCTGATCGCCGCGGCCGCGGCCCGCGCGCTCGGCCGCCACGCGTACCGGCTCGACGGCTCGATGCTGCCGTCGGCGGCGAGCGAACTCGACGCACTGGCACGGCTGTGGCGGCGCGAAAGCCTGCTGCTGCCGGTCGCGCTCTATGTCGAGGCCGAGCACGGCGACGGCGTGCAGGCCGTCGTCGATCCGCTGTTGAACCGCCTCGACGGCCTCGTCTTCGTCGCCACCCGGCATCTGTGGCCGGGCGGCGCGCACACGCCGCTCGCGGTCGAAGTCGGACGTCCGAACGCCAGCGAGCAGAAAGCGTGCTGGCGTGCGGCGTCGCCCGCGATCGGAGAGTCGCTCGCCGATACGTTGTCGGAACAGTTCGATCTGAATCCGCCCGCGATTCGCGAACTCGCGCAACGCGAAACGTCGGCGCACGCATCGCAGGCCACCGCCCCGAACACGCCGCCGCTCGACATGCGTCTGTGGGACGCGGCGCGCGCGCTGACGCGGCCGGGCCTCGATCTGCTCGCGCGGCGGCTCGTGTCGAATGCGACCTGGGACGACATCGTGCTGCCCGCCGCGCAAAACGAATTGCTGCGCCAGATCGCGGACCAGGTTCGCCATCGCGGCACCGTCTACCGCGATTGGGGATTCGCCGCGCGGATGAGCCGGGGCCTTGGCATCAGCGTGCTGTTCGCCGGCGCGACCGGCACCGGCAAGACGATGGCGGCCGAGGTGCTCGCGAACCATCTGCGTCTCGATCTGTTCCGCATCGATCTGTCGGCGGTCGTCAGCAAGTACATCGGCGAGACCGAAGCGAACCTGCGGCGCCTGTTCGACGCGGCGGAGGGCGGCGGCGCGATCCTGTTCTTCGACGAAGCCGACGCGCTGTTCGGCAAGCGGACCGAAGTGAAGGACAGCCACGACCGCTACGCGAACATCGAGATCAATTACCTGCTGCAACGGATGGAGTCGTACGTCGGGCTCGCGATTCTCGCGACGAACATGAAGGCCGCGCTCGATCAGGCGTTCCTGCGCCGGCTGCGCTTCATCGTCGACTTTCAGTTTCCGGGCACGGCCGAGCGCGAGCAGATGTGGCGCCGCGCGTTTCCGGCCGAGACGCCCGTGGCCGGGCTCGATTACGCGCGCCTCGCGCGGCTCAACCTGACGGGCGGCCATATCGCGGTGATCGCCGTGAACGCGGCGTTCCAGGCCGCGCGGGCCGGCTCGCCCGTCACGATGCCGATCGTGTTCAACGCGGCACGCATCGAATTTCGCAAGCTCGATCGGCCTGTCAACGAGACCGATTTCCGCTGGTCGGGAGCGGTCATATGAAAATCGTCGTGCGCATCGAGCGGCTGGTGCTGGACGGGCTCGCGAGCGAGCCCGGGCATCCCGCCCGCTTGCGCGCCGCGCTGGAGAGCGAGCTCGCGCGGCTTGTCGGCGAGGCGCGCGCGGCCGGCTGGCGGGCAGGCCCGGCGCCCGTGCTGCGCGCGCCGGGCCTGCGCCACGCGCGCGGCGATGCGCCGGAGACGATCGGACGGCGGATCGCGGCATGCGTGGCCGCGTCGTTGCGCGAGAACGGCCGGGGGCGGCGATGAGTACGCGCACGCTCGCGGCGATAGCGGGGCTTGCACGCAACGTCGCGTCGGCGCAGCGCAGTGCGCGCCCGGCGCGGATCGTATCCGCGCCGCTGCGCGCGCTTCCTCTCGGCGAAGCCGTCGCGCTCGCATTGCGCGGCGGCGGCCGGCCGCTCGATCCGTCGATGCGGCGTTTTCTTGAACTGCGCGTCGGCGCGTCGGGTCCGGCCCCGGCCGCGAGTGCGACCGGCCTCGACGCGACCAGCGCGATTGGCGAGGGCGGCGCGGCGCCCATGCCGCTGCATCGCTTCACGGCCGCGCCGGCGGCGCACGGCCTCCCGCGCGATCCCGACGCGTCGCGGCGCTTGCCGGCCTTCTCGATCGCCCGCACGGACGATCCGCTCGAACGGGATGCGGATCGCGCGGCTGACCGCGCGCTGCAGGCGCCTGACGTCTTCGCCGCGCACGCGCCGGCGTTCGCGGCGGATTTCAGCCGCGTGCGCGTCCACACCGGCCCGGCGGCGACAGCCGCGGCCCGCGCGTTGCGCGCCCGGGCTTTCGCGTTCGGCGATGACATCGCGTTCGACGACGGCGCCTACCGGCCGGACACGCCGGGCGGCCTGTGGCTGCTCGCGCACGAGGTCGCGCACGTCGCGCAGCGCGCGAAGGGGCTGTTGTTCCGCAAGGCGTCGGCCGATCCGCTTTTGCCGACGAACGCGGCCGACAGCGAGATCGACGACAAGGATCTGCCGTTGCCGACCGACGACGATCCGCAACCCGGCGTCGTCGCGGCCGCTGCGCCCGCATCGCCCGCGTTATCCGCGCCGCCCGGGACATTCCCACGAGCCGCCGGTCAAGCCGTGCCGGCATCGGCCGGCCCCGCGAAACAGCCGGGCGCGGCGCTTGCGCCCGCCCCGCAGCCCGACGCCACCAGCGACAAAGTCGCCGGCAAAACCGGCGACAAGCCCGCTGGCCCGAAAACGCCGGGCGACTTGCCCACCGGCGACCTCGCGTTGATCGACGACGAACTGGCCGAGCACGAACGCTGGGGCGCGGCGGCGGCGAAGGTGGGCACGGCGGGCTCGAAGGAGCGGGCCGCGTTCATCGCGGAACAGGCGGGCGAAGGTGCGGCGAAGGCGTTTGAGGAGGGTGCCGTCGAGGGCGCGAAGACGGCGATCAAGATCAAGGTTGCCGAGAAGGTGATCGAGAAGGCGGCCGTGACCCTCGCGGTCCGGCTCGGCGCGCAGGCGGCGAAGTTCACGCCGCTGCCGGGCATCGGCGCGGTGATCGGCGGCGTGATGGCGGGCTACGATCTCGCGAAGCGCGACTGGGGGGCAACAGGCAAGGCGATCGCGAACTTCGGCAAGGGCGCGGACATCTACGAGCAGCTCGCGAACTCGATCGAGGCGATCAGCAACGTGATCGAAGTGGCGACGGCGGTCGCGAACGTGATCGCCGGGGTGCTCGGCGGGATCACAGTGATCATGTGGGCCGCGGCGGTGGCGACCGCCGGCGCGGTGTCGCCAATTGCCGCCACGCTGACGGCAATCTCGCTCGCGATCGGCGGCGGCACGATGGTGCTCGACGGAATCAACGCGATCGTCCTCAAGGAATTGATCACGATGTTCCGCGCGCTGCACGCGTTCGCGAGTGACGCCGATCCGCGCGACGTCGTCAAGCAGGGCGAGGCGATCCAGACCGCGGCGGGCGGGGCGGCGGGCTTCGCGGGCGGCATGCTCGGCGCGAAGGCGGCCGAGAAGGGGGCGCATCTGGCGACGCCGAAGCCGCCGGCGAAACTGCCCGGGCATCCGAATCCGCCTGCCGCGAGCGGCGAGGGGCCGCTCGTCAAGGCGGAACCGCCAGCGGCGAAGGCGGGCGGCGAGCCGTCGCAGGCAAGCGGGAAGCCGGCGGGCGCGGGCGGTATCGGTGAAAAGCTGCCGGCGGCGGATGTGCCCGTCGCGGCCAAACCTGTCGAGGTGTCGCCTTCCGGAATACAGTCGGCCGGAGAAGTCCGGCCCGTCGAGATGCCGGCCGCGAAACCGGCTGAAATGCCTGCCGCGGCAGGCGCGGATATTCCCGCAGCAAAAGCGCCGCCGCAAGCGGAAGCCGCAGCACCCGCCAAGCCCGCCGAGATCGAGATCAAGGCCACGCCGGAAAAGACGGCGACCGCGCAGGAAAAGGCGGCTTCGCCTCCGGAAGCGAAGCCCGTGCAGGAGTCGCCCGCACCGTCCTCGGAAATGAAACCGCCGCAGGAAGCCGCGCAGCCGTCCAAGCCGGAGGCCGCGCCGGATGCGGCCGCGCAGTTGAAGGCGAGCCCGGCGGCCGGGATCGCCAAAAAGGTCAAGGCGGCGAAGACAAAAAAGGCCAAGCAGGCAGCAATGGCGACGACGGCGGAGAATGCCGGATCGGCGGGCGCATCGGTGGAGCCGTCGAAGCCGACGGTCAAGCCGGCCAAGTCGTCGAAGGCGAAGGGAAAATCGAAGGCGCCGGCGAAAGAAGCTGCGCCGCCATCGAAAGAAACCGCCCCGTCGTCGAAGGAACCCGCGTCTTCAGCACCGGAAACGCCCGTCGCGGGCGGCGCCAACGAGCCGCCCACGTCGAAAGAGACGTCGTCCAAACCGAGCAACGATCCGCTGGACGTCGCGGAATTCGAAGTGCGCCAGGCTGCGTTCGAGGCCGGTAAGAAAATGCAGACCGGCGAAGTGAAGGCCACGCGCGACGGCAAGGAATTGCCGCCGCCCAAGGGTGAAGTGCTCGATCAACTGTCCGCGAACACCGAGGAAGCGAAGGAGCTGCGTCTCAAGTACGCAACGAAGCAGGGTAACGAGGCGGGCAAGATATTGCTCAAGAACGTCAAGGAACACTCGGAAGCGGCAAGTGCGGGCGCCAAGGACGGGCACTTCGGCGAAGCAAGCCGCCGTCTCGTTCCGGAGGCCGGGTTTCACGAAGGCAAGATCATTTCGGTGGGCGTCGAACCCGGGGGGCAGCCGAAGGACGCACGCACCTCCGATCTGAACATCGCCAAGAAGCCGGTCTCGCCGAAGGAGTGGGAAGGCCTGAAGGGCCAGGGCGGGGCCGATGCGTTCGAGCACGCGCTCGACATGAAGCTGGGAGGCGGCAAGGTCGCCAAGAAACAGGAATTCAAGAAGCAATCGGGCGGGCTCGACGTCAAGGAGATGACACCTTTCTCGAAGATCAAGCGGCGCAAGAGCGGCAGGAAAAAATCCGGCGCGGGAGCGCCTGTGTACGAAACCGACAAGGTTTTCGCTGACATCAACACCGAACTCAATGCCGCTCCGCCTGGCGCCGAACCGCCGAAAGCGGTGGAGCCGGCGGTGGAGAAACCGGCCGCCGTCGCGCCGGAACCGGGCGCCGAGCCGGCCGGCGGCAAACCCGCCGCGATGGCGGCGGCCGGGCCCGGCACGCCGGTTGAGGCACCCGCAAAAACGCCCGACGTGACGGCTCCCGAAACGGTCGCACCGCCGTCCGGAGGCGGCGCCAAAGCTAAAGCCAAGACCAAGACCCCAACTAAAGCGAAAACCAAAGGGAAAGCCAAAACCGGAGCCCCAACCGAGGTCGAAACAAAAGCCGCGGCTGAAGCTAAAGCCGGCGCCGAAGGCGAAGGCCAATCCGGCAGCGTTTCCGCCAAACCGGAACCGGCAAGCAACCAGAGCGAACCCCATCCGGCACCCGAGAACCTCGCAAACCTTCCGCCAGGAGAAAAGGCAACCGCCGATGAAAAGGCGGCCCCTGATCCAGAAAGAAAGATCCCGCCGAAGCCCAAGGCTCCGCGGAAGAAAAAGGGCGGGCCGCCCGCGGGCTCCGTGCCCGCTCCGGCGTCGGCCGAGCCCGGGCCGAAAGGGGGATCGGGCGGCGGCGCGGCGGCGGGGGCCGAATTTTCCGCCGAAGCGGCATCGAAGGCGGCGGCCGACAAGCCGGCTGGCGAGCCAGCGAGCCTCGCGCCGCTGTCGCCGAAGGCGTCGAAGCCTGTCGCGGGCGCGGCTGAACTGGCTTCGCCGCAATCGCCGGCTCCGGATTCGACTCCGGCGATTGCGGCGCCGGCGCCAGCACTGGCCTCCGAACCGGCTGCCACTCAATCGCCCGTGTCGGCTGCTGAAACCGCAATCGGCAAATCGGCGGCGGGCGCCGCTCCGGCTCCGGACGCCGGTGGCGTTGCGCCGAAGTCTTCCGCGTCACAGTTGCCCAATGCCGCGCCATCGTCCTCGGCGAGCCCGGCAGGCAAGGCCGCGGGGGCATCGCCGCCGGCGACCTCGGACCAGTCGGCTGCGCCGCCGGCAACGGCCGCGATCGAGGCGGCCCCGGTACCTGCAACGCCCGCCACCGCAGGCAAGGACAGCAGCGCGGCAAGCGCCGCGCCGCCGGCCGGCGGCAAGGCCGAGTCCGCGTCGGCGTCACCGCCTCAAAGCTCGCCGGGGTCATCAGGATCACCGGGATCATCAGGCGCCGCACCGTCGCTGGCGAAACCGGCTGCGCAATCTGGCACACCCTCCGCGGCCGTCGAAAGCGCCGACGCGACCGAAGCCGCCGAACCGATCGTCGCACGCGTCAACCCGGCCTACCAGCCTCCGCCCGCCACGCCCGACGATCTCGTCAGCCTGCGCAACCAGATCATCGATACGCTTGCCGCGCGTGCGCAGGCCGAGCAGTTCGCGCAATTGATGGGCAAGCAGAAGACGCATCACGAAAAAAACGAGCAGCCGCTCGCGGACATGAAGCAGGGCACGGACGAGGCGATCACCGCGACCGACGCGCATCAGAAGGCGATCGCCGAGCGCGACGACGCGAACAAGCGCAAGGGCGAACAGGAGGGCAAGGCGCGCGGCAAGATCGACGACTACGCGACGCGCGCCGGGCAGTTGCTGTCGCTGAAGCTGCCGCTCAAGGGCCTGGCGCGCTTCACGGGTCTCGCGCGCTCGCTGCCGGACAAGCCGGGTGCCGTGCTGAGGCTGAAGAACGGCGTGCTGAAAATGAACGGCGACGCGACCCGGTTCCTCGGCCAGCTCGATCAGATGGACCAGACGATGAACGACCAGAAGACTCAGCAGGTCGAGCGGGAAAAGGGCGTCAAGGCCGACGCCGACACGATCAGGCAGACGGGCGATCAGGCCGACAAGTCGTCGAAGGATCTGCAGGACGCGAAAGAGACGACCGACGATTTCGACAAGAACAACCAGGCGCGCAAGGAGGATGCGTCGAATCAGCAGAAGGGCGCGCAGCAGACGTCGAACAGCCTGTCGGCGCAGGCGAAGCAAAAGGAAACGCAGGCGGTCAGTCTCGCCGCCGCGATGCAGTTCTGGGCGAGTGGCCATGCGAAGGCGCGTGCCGATGCGGTCGAACAGACGCGCAAGCGCCTCGCCGACATGGGCTACCGGATCACGGAGGTGCGCGAACGATGAACACGCCCGATCGCACCGGCACGCTGCTCGACGCCGCGCTCGCGCGGTTGCGTCGGGGCGACCTCGCGGGCGCGGCGGAAGCGCTCGAACAGGCCGCAGGCGCCACGGCCGCGAGCCCGGCCTCTCCCGACGCGATCGATCGCGCGCGCAGCCTGCAACTGGCGGCATCGCTGCGCAGCGCGCTGGGGCAGTCCGAGGCCGCGCGGGCGCTTGCCGACCAGGCGGCGGCCGCATTGCCGGGCGATGTTCCAACCGAAATCGCCGCGCTCGTCAGGCAGGCCGAGGCCGACGAAGCGGCGGGCCGCTGGCGCGACGCGGCACGGCGTTACGGCATGGCGCTCGACGAGGCGCGGCAAACGCCGCTTGGCGCGGATGCGTCCGTCCCGCCCCCGTCTGACACGCCCCTGCCTGGCGCGCCCCAGTCCGACGCAACCCGATCGATCGCGCTCTTGCGGGCGCGCGCCGCGTGCCTGATCGCGGAGGGCGCATACGCCGAAGCCGCGGCCGACTTCGACGCCGCGTGCGCGCTGGCCACGCCTCGCATTGCCGCTTTCCTGCGCACCGAGCATGCGCGCCTGCTGGCCGATGCCGGCGCGTTCGACGCGGCGCGCGCGGCGCTGCCGCCGCCCGATCCGAACGACGCGCAACTGGCGGCCGAGATCGGCGTCGAGCACGCGCGGCTCGAACGCGCGGCCGGGCACTGGAGCGCGGCCCGGCTCGCGGCGGGCGCGGCGCGCGCGCACGCGCTCGAAGCGGCGGCGCCGGTGCCGTATTTCGCGGCGAGCGTCGAACTGGCCGAAATACACGACGCACTCGGCGAGCGCACCGACGCATACACCTCGCTCGCCACCGCATGGGCGACGCTGTCGGACCTGCTGGGCGCCGGCGTCGCCCGAAGCTGGGTCGAGCCGTGTCTGCTCGCGCTGAGGATGCGCTGGGGCGAAGCGGGCTTCGAGCAGGCGAAGCGTACGCATGACGACCGGCGTCGCGCGCAACGCGGCGAGGCGAAGCGATGAGCGCGCACTGCCGTATCGGCACAATCGCCGCATCGAAAGCGGCGCCTCGGGCGAATTCGGCGATCCGGCCGTCGCGGTCGTTGTCGTTGTCGCGACCGCCGTCGGGCCGCATGCACGGGCAGGCGCACAGTCCCGCGTCCGCTCGCGCCGGCGGCCGGCCGCTCGATGCCGCCACGCGCGCGTACATGGAGCCGCGCTTCGGCCACGATTTCGGCCGCGTGCGCGTGCATACCGACGCGCGTGCGACCCAGGCGAGCGGCGCGCATGCGCTGACCACCGGCGAGCACATCGCGTTCGCGCCCGGCCGCTACGCGCCCGATACGCCGGCCGGGCGGGGCCTCGTCGCGCACGAGCTCGCGCACGTCGTGCAACAGCGCCACGGCCGCGGCGATCCGAACCGGGTCAGCAGTCCCGGCGATCGCGATGAAACCGGCGCGCAGCGCGCGGTGCGCGATCTCGCCGGCGGCCGCGCGCCGATCCTCGACGCGGCGAGCGCGGGCGCCCATCGGCAGCAAGCGGGCGACGCGGCTCCGCCATCGCTGTTTGCGTCGCCATCGACGAAACCGTCGTTGTTGCCGTCCGGCCCGATCATGCCCGCGCAATCCGCGTCCGAGCTGTGGCTGGAAAGCTTCGTGAAGCAGATGTGGAGCGCGCAGTCGGGCCAGCAACAGCCGTTGCGCCTGACGCCGAACGTGCTCGACGGCCTGCGGCTGATACTCGGGACGAAAGAACTGCCCGTCAGCGCGTCCGAAACGTTCCCGACAGCCGACGCGCTGTACGCGCGGATGCGTCCGTGGCTGATCCCGGGCACGACGCCCGGCTCGACGTTGCCGAACGTGCTCGACCGGCTCGTCGCGGCCGAGAAGCCGCTCGCGTCGGGCGGCGCGCCGGCGGGCAAGCCCGCATCGCCGTCATTCCCGGCAGCCACGCCCGTGCCGGGATCGGCGGGCGCCCCGAACCCGCACAAGCTGCCGGGCCAGGGTGAAGCAAAAAGCAACAACTACGACGAAGCGGCCAAGAAAGCGCTCGAAGCCGCGTTCGAAACGTTTCGCCAGACCCGCATCGGCCGCGAACTCGAAAAATCGGTCAAGGAATACGTATTCAGCAAGCAAGGTATCCCGCTCGTCGTCTGGGTGACGGCGGCGGGCGCGATGTTCGTCGCCGCGAACGATCCGAAGCTGCCTGCGCTGCCGGACCTGCCGGTCGGCGAAGGCATCACGCTCAAGTTCGACATCGCCGCGAAGGCGTCCGAACTGCCGCCGCTGTTGCGCGATCTCGTCCACGACCGCGCCGGGCCGCCCGCCGCGCCGGGCGCGCCGGGTGCGGGCGAACGCAAGATCGGCGTGAGCGTGACGCTGACGTTCGAGGCGCTCGTCGAACTGGCGAAATCGGTCGGCCATTTCTTCGCGGAAGCGGCGACATGGATTGGCAAGGGCGTCGTTCACGCGGGCATGCTGATCGGCCGCGGCGTGTCGTCCGCGTTCGGCACGCTCATCAAGAAAGCGCCCGAGGCGCTGTTCGGCATGGCGGGCGCGGCGCTCGGCGCCGGCATCGGCGCGCTCGCGGGCGGCGGCGTGGGCGCGCTGATCGGCGCGGGCGTGGGGCTCGCGGCCGGCATCGGCGCAGGCCTCATCAAACGTTTGGTCGGAGACAAGCAGACATGAGCACGTTCCCCGGTTCTCCGCGCGTGCTGAAGGGCGGCATCGTGCTGCTCGATCCGGACAGCTTCACGGTGTTGCCGAACGGCATCGTCGTGATGCAGTACAACCCGGATACACTCACGCGCACGCTGAAGATCAAGGGCGCCGACGAGGGGGGCGACCGCTCGGAGGCGCTGCGCCTGACGGGACCGCCCGTCGAGACGTTCAAGCTCGAAGCGGAGATCGACGCGGCCGACCAGCTCGAACATCCGGACGCCAATCCGGACGCGGTGCGCTACGGCATCGCGCCGCAACTGGCCGCGCTGGAAACGCTGGTCTATCCGGCGAGCGCCACGCTGCAGCGCAACGACGCGCTCGCGCAACAAGGGACGCTCGAAATCATGCCGGTGCTCGCGCCGATGAGCCTGTTCGTCTGGAGCGCGCTGCGGATCGTGCCGGTACGGCTGACCGAATTCAGCATCGCCGAGGAGGCGTTCGATCCGCAGCTCAACCCGCTGCGCGCGAAGGTGAGCCTCGGGCTGCGCGTGTTGAGCATCGACGACCTGTTCTTCTCCGATCGCGGCGGCGGCCTGTACATGGCGTATCAGCGGCAGAAGGAAACGCTCGCGCGCCTGTACCGCTACGGCACGTTCAGCGATCTCGGCATCAGGGGGCTGCCATGAACGGAAGCGATCCGCTGCTCGATCCGGTGCAGGCGATGCTCGCCCAAACGTCGCTGAAGACGTCGCTGTTCACGCCGACGAGCCGCTACTACGGGATCGACGTCGAGACGATCGAACAGAACGGCCTCCCCGTCGCGTACGTCAAGCGGCGCTTCGTACCGCCGCCCGAGCGTCAGCAGGCGATCGACCGGCACACGGTCGCGCAGGGCGACCGGCTCGACGTGCTCGCCGCGCACTATCTCGGCGACCCGACGCTCTTCTGGCGCCTCTGCGACGCGAACCGCGCGATGCGGCCGTGGACGCTCGCCGCCGTCCCGGGCCGCGTGCTCGTCATCACGCTGCCGCCCGGCGTGACGGGAGCCGCGCTATGAACCGCGGCTTCTACCTGACGCTGATGATGGGCGGGTTTTGCGCGAACCCGGTGCCGCAGACGGTGATCGATGCGCTCGTGTCGGTGCAGGTCAGCACGACGGTCGGCAGCCAGGGCGGCTTTCAGCTCAAGTTCGCGTGGAGCAAGGCGAGCGCGCTCGCGCAGCTGCACGCGAACGGGTTTTTCGATCCGCGGCAGCGGGTGATCGTCGCGGTAACGGTCAACGGCGCGACCGAGGTGCTGATGGACGGCATCGTCACGAAGCAAGACCTGACGCCGAGCAACGTGGCGGGCAAATCGACGCTGACCGTCACCGGCCTCGATCTGACCGCGCTGATGGACTTCATCGACCTGTCGGGCATCCCGTATCCGGCGATGCCGATGTTCGTGATCGTCGAGGCGATCCTCGCGAAGTACGCGCCGCTCGGCGTCGTGCCGCTCGCGCTGCCGCCGCTCCTCGCGCTGATCCAGAACCCGATCGAGCGCTTCCTGAAGCAGGACGGCACCGATTACCGGTACGTGACGAAGCTCGCGAGCGACGTCGGCGCGGTGTTCTATCTCGATCCCGGCCCGACGCCCGGCCGGAGTCTCGCGTACTGGGGGCCGGACCTGACGAAGCTCCTGGGCGGCTCGCAGCCCGCCTTGAGCATCGATTTCGACGGCAGCACGACGCTCGATTCGCTGAACTTCTCGTACGACGGCGCGCTCGCGACGACCTACATGGTGACGATCGTCGAGCAGAATTCGCAGATTCCGATCCCGATTCCGATCCCGAGCATCGATTTGCTGAAGGCGTCGCAGGCGGCGCACGCGCCGACGCCGCTCAAGTTCACGCAGCTGAAGCCGATCGCGAACAAGGATCCGGTCGGCGCGGCGCTCGCCGCGCTCGGCAAGCTGTTCGAGCGTTTCGACGTCGCGACCGCGACCGGCCAGCTCGACGTGCTGCGCTACGGGCGCGTGTTCAAGGCGCGCCAGCTGTGCGCGGTGCGCGGCGGCGGCCAGTACTACGACGGGCTCTACTACGTGAAAAGCGTCACGCATGAAATCAAGCGCGGCCAGTACAAGCAGAGCTTCACGCTTGCGCGCGGCGGCACGGGTGCATCGGTCGACAGGGTGAGCGTATGAGCGGCAAGGAGAACCGGTATTACGGCATCTATCGCGGCACGGTGTTCGAGAACATCGATCCGATGCAGATGGGCCGCATCATGGCAATCGTGCCGGACGTCGGCGGCGCGACGCCGTCGAGCTGGGCGATGCCTTGCGTGCCGTTCGCCGGCAAGCAGATGGGCGCGTTCGTCGTGCCGCAGCGGGGCGCGGGCATCTGGATGCAGTACGAGGGCGGCGATCCGGATTCGCCCGTGTGGATCGGCGGCTGGTGGGGCAACGCGGCCGAGGTGCCCGCGCTCGCGCTGGCCGGCGTGCCGGGCGATCCGAACATCGTGCTGCAGAGCACGTTGCAGAACGCGGTCGTCATCAGCGATCTGACGGGGCCCGCCGGCGGAGTCATGCTGAGAAGCACGCTGGGCGCGACGATCATCGTCAACGACACCGGCATCTACATCCAGAACGGCAAGGGCGCGAACATCTCGCTCGTCGGCAAGCAGGTCTTCATTAACGATATCGCATTGGTGGTGACGTGAGGTGACATGATGCCAGGCTATCTCCTTCATTTCGGCGCAACCGTGACGTGCAGCCACGGTGGGCAGGCGCAACCGACGGCAAGGAACCCGCGCGTGAAGGTGCTCGGAATGGACACCGTGACGGTGGTCTCGCCCTATACCGTCGCGGGCTGTTCGTTTCCGCCGCCGCCGAACGGCAACGGTCCGTGCGCGACCGCGCAGTTTGCGAACGGCTCGACGCGCGTCACGTCGATGGGCCAGCCGCTGCTGTTGCTCGACAGCCAGGCGGTGTGCGCGCCAACCGGCACGCCGCTCATCGTCGGCGCGACGCAGACGCGCGTGACGGCGATATAGCACGGCGACGCAGCCCGCACTATCTTGCATGGGCCGGCGCAAGCGCTGAAGCGCTGACGCCGGTCGACCGCGAAGCATGGGACCTGGGTAGGCGCTGAAGCGCTAACTCAGGTCGACCGCGAAGCATGGGACCTGGGTAGGCGCTGAAGCGCTAACTCAGGTCGACCGCGAAGCATGGGACCTGGGTAGGCGCTAAAGCGCTAACTCAGGTCGACACGGGAGCAGCGCGATGAACATCGACTTTCCGTTTCGTCTCGATGCGCGGGGCCGCACCGCGACGACCGACGACGCCGACCACATCCGCGACATGATCGAGCAGTTGCTGATGACGTCGCCCGGCGAGCGCGTGAATCGTCCGGACTTCGGCAGCGGGCTCCTGCAGATGGTCTTCGCGCCGAACAGCGCCGAACTGGCGGCCGCGCTGCAGTTCACCGCGCAGGCGGCGGTGCAGCGTTATCTGGGTGACCTGATCGACTTGCAGCAACTGACGGTGACGGCGCAGGACGCGACGCTCGCGGTCGTCGTCCGCTACGTGATCCGCGCGACGCAGCAAACCGAGACGCAGACCTTCACGAGGAACGCGCCATGAACGCCGCGGCAGCGGAGTGCGCGCGCGAACGCCGCCGCGAGGACGTGCGGCGCTCGACGCTTTACGGCATCGACTTCGTCGAAGTCGGCGCGAACCAGACGACGCTCGACGTGCATTTTCTCGGCAAGGCGCCCGCCGATCTGGGCGTGCGCAATTTGCGGATCGCGGGTGGCGCGCCGGTGACGATCACCGCGATCCGGTTCGAACGCGAGCCCGATCCGGCGTTCGACGACTGGCTCGAAATCGACGTCGACCGGCCGGGCGACGGATCCGTCTATACGCTCGAGATCGTCGATCCGCCGAGCGGCGGCAAGCAGGATGACGAACCGATGGCGGGATTCGATCCGCTCTTCGCCAGCGCCGCATTCAGCTTCAAGGCGTCGTGCCCGTCGGATCTCGATTGCTGCGCGCCGCACGCATGCCCGCCCGCCGCGCTGCCCGCGCCCGACATCGACTATCTCGCGAAGGACTACGACAGCTTCAAGCGCCTGATCCTCGACCGGCTCGCGCTGACGATGCCGGACTGGCATGAAGCGCATGCGCCCGACATCGGCGTGATGCTCGTCGAACTGCTCGCGTACGCGGGCGATCAGTTGAGCTATTGCCAGGATGCCGTCGCGACCGAGGCGTACCTGAACACCGCGCGGCTGCGGATTTCGCTGCGCCGCCATGCGCGGCTCGTCGACTATGCGATGCACGAAGGCTGCAACGCGCGCGCATGGATCAGCGTGGCCGCTGAACAGGACACGCCGCTCGATCTGTCGAACGTCGCGTTCTGCACGGCGTTTCAGGGCGCGCCGGATACGCCCGTGCTGCAACTCGCGCAACTGGCCGGCTCGCCTCCCGGCGGCTTCGAGTGGTTCGAGCCGCTTTGGCCGGACCGCTCGCGGACCATCACGCTGCGCGCCGCGCACAACGCGATCCCGTTCTATACGTGGGGCGATTGCGCATGCTGCCTGCCCGCGGGCAGCACGCGGGCGACGCTGCTCGATCGCTGGCTGTCGGTCGACACCGGCGCGCCGCGATCCACTGGCGAATCGACGGAACCGGCGGCGCCCGCGGCCCGCCCTCGCGCGTTGAATGTGCAGCCGGGCGACGTGCTGATCTTCGAGGAGATGATCGGCCCGCGCACGGGCGAACCCGCCGACGCCGATCCCACCCATCGGCAGGCGGTCCGGCTCACGCGCGTGACGCCGTCGATCGATCCGTTGTACGACGCCGACGCGGGCGGCCGGCCGGTCGTCGAGATCGAATGGTGCGCGCAGGACGCGCTGCGGTTTCCGCTGTGTTTGTCAGCGGTGATGCCCGCGCCTGATTGCGCGTGTCGCGACGGCATCAGCGTCGCGCGGGGCAACGTGCTGCTCGTCGATCACGGCACGCACGCCGGCGAGACGCTCGGTCCGGTGCCGCAGGCGTCCGGCGGGGCGACTTGCGCGACCGACTGCGAGCCGGCGCGATCGATCCGTCCGCCGGCGCGCTTCGCGCCGGCGCTCGACGGTGTGCCGCTGACGTTCGCCGAGCCGCTGAAAGGCGCGTGCTGCGCGATCGACATGATCGCGCAGGACCCGCGCCGGGCGCTGCCGGAGGTCGTGTTGTGCGAAGTCGCGCCGAACGGTGCGCAGCCGCGTCCGACGCCAGGTGTCGCGACATCGGGCGATACAGCGCCGGATGAAGCACGATCCGACGCGACATCGCGGGACCCACGGAACGCCGTCATCTGGACACCCGCCGCCGACCTGCTCGACAGCGGCCCTGACGATCGCCGCTTCGTCGTCGAGATCGACGACGACGGCGTCGCGCACCTGCGTTTCGGCGACGGCACGGCCGGCCGCGCGCCCGACGCCGGCACGACGTTCGCCGCGCATTACCGGCTCGGCAACGGGCCGGCGGGCAACGTGGGCGCCGAGTCGATCCGACATCTCGTATTCCTGTCGACCGAGACCGGCACGGAGACGCTCACGCCGCGCAACCCGCTGCCCGCGACGGGCGGCGCCGCGCCCGAAACGGCGGCCGAAGTGCGGATGTTCGCGCCGCACGCGTTTCGCACGACGCTCGAACGCGCGATCACCGCCGACGACTACGCGACGCTCGCCGCCGACAATGCGCGCCGTTTCGCCGAACGCCCGGCAGCGCGCTGCGCAATGCCTGTCGTGCGGCTGCAAGGCGCGAAGGCGAGCTTGTGCTGGAACGGCAGTTGGTACGAGGCGCGCGTGGCCGTCGATCCGCAGGGTGGCGGCGCCGTCGACGACGCGCTCGCCGACGAGATGCGCACGTATCTCGCCCGCTACCGGCGCATCGGGCACGACTTGCAGATCGCCGCCCCCGACTACGTGCCGCTCGACCTGGGCCTGTCGGTCTGCGTGATGCCCGGCTATCAGCGCGCGCATGTGAAAGCGGCGCTGCTTGACGTATTGGGTGATGGCGTGCTGCCCGACGGCCGTCTCGCGATGTTCGCGCCCGACAGCCAGGCGTTCGGGCAGGGCGTTTACGTGAGCCGGATCGTCGCGGCCGCGCAGGCCGTCGCCGGCGTGACCGACGTGCGGGTCACGCGCCTGCGTGCGTACGTGCCGAACACGCCCGCGCCGACCGCCACGCCCGACGACGTGCCGCCGAACGGCGTGCTGACGCTCGGCCCGTCGCAGATCGCGCGTCTCGATGCCAGGCCGGGCGGGCGCAGGCAAGGGCGGCTCACGCTCCTGATGCGAGGTGGATCATGACGACCGCGCAGAGTCCGCGCGATGCGACGTCCGGCGGATCCGCCGGTTCCTCGGGCGTCACGGATGCCGCCGGCTGCGGGGCTGACCGCTGCGGCTGCTGTTCCGGCACAACGATCGCCGTCCCCGAGTCCGAATCGAATCCACCCGGCCTCGCCGCGCTGCGCTACCGCGCCGGCCACTACGCGACGTTCTTCGAGACGATGCTCGCGCGGCTGCCGCAGGTGACGATCGACGTGCCGTCGGCGAACGGCAGCGGCACGGACACGCTGCGCCCGCTCGCGAAGCTGACGACCCGCGATCCGTCGGATCCGGGCATCGCGCTCGTCGACGCGTGGGCGATCGTCGCCGACGTGCTGACGTTCTACCAGGAGCGCAACGCGAACGAAGGCTACCTGCCGACCGCGCGCGAACGGCGCTCGGTGTTCGAACTCGCGCGGCTCGTCGGCTACCGGCCGCGGCCCGGCGTCGCGGCGAGCGTCCGGCTCGCGTTCACCGTCGCGGCGGGGTTCTCGGGCGTGCTGCCGGCCGGCACGCGCGCGCAGAGCGTGCCGGGCGCGGGGCAGTTGCCGCAGTTCTATGAAACGTCGGCGGCGCTCGACGCGCGCGACGTATGGAACACGCTGCCGCCGCGCGTGACCCGGCCGCAGGTGATCACGCCCGCGAAAGAGACGAATTTCACGCCGGGCACGACGCTGCCGGACACGAGCAACATACTTGTGACGGGCGCGGACGTGATCGATGCCGTCTATCTCGATGGCGTATCGACGCACATCAAGCCGGGCGACGGCCTGTTCTTCGTGTTCGCGCCCGACGTAGCGTCGACGCAGCCGGCGCTGCAATATCTGCGGCTCGTCGAAGCGGTCGAGGAGCAGCCGGCGTTTTCGCGCACCGAGGCTGTGCTCGGCCTCGAGGTGCCGGCCGATCGCACCACGGTCCGCCAGTTGCTGCTGTACATCGACAAGGGCCGCCTGCTGTTTCCCGACAGCGCGCTGGCCGGCGACGTGATCGACGTCGTCGAACCGGTCGCCGCGAATCTGCTTGCCGTCGCGCTGTCGCCGGTGTCGAGCAACAACCCGACGCCGCGCCAGATCGTCGCGCCGGCAATTTCGCGGATCGCGATCCAGCGCGACATCGCGGTCAAACGCGGTTTCACGCGGCTCGCCGCGTGGCTCGACATGCTGATCCGCAGCATGCAATGGATCAGCCTCGGGACGAACACGTTCGCGTCGATCCAGCCGATCGGCGGCTCGCTGTCGACGGGCGTATCGTCGCTGAACGCGCTGCCGGCCAGCGCGCCCGCGTCTGCCCTGCAAACGCTCGGCGTCATCGCCGATGCGCTCGCGCAACCGCCGTCCGTCCAGCCGGCGAACGCGCTGCGCCTCGCGCGAACCGTCGCCGCGAGCTTCGGTCCGCAATCGGACGCCGCGACGCGCCTCATCTCGGCGCTGCGTCCGGCGGCGTCCGGCGTCTATCGCGGCTGGGCGGCCGCCGCGCTGCCGGGCGGGCGGGTCGAGGTATATGCGGCGCGCGTGAAGGCGTCGCTGTTCGCCGCGAACTGGGCGGGCGCGCCGTCGACGAATACAGGCGGCACCGTGACGACGACCTACAATCAACCGACTCTCACGAACGCATGGGGCGCGACTTTCCCGACGCTGGAGCCGCCGCCCGAACTGCCGCTCGACGCTGCCTACGACCAGATCAAGCCCGGCAGTTGGGTCGCGATCCGCCGCCCCGACATCGCGAACGCGCAAAACGGCGTGCCGGTCACGACGTTTCACGTCGTCGCCAGCGTGCGCACTGCCGCGATGGCGACCGGCAGCGCACCGCCCTCCGGCGGCAGCCTGAGCACGTCGACGAGCACCGGTTTCGCGGCGAAGGTCACGGTTCTGATGCTTGATCCGCCTTGGCTTTCCGATGCCGGCGTGACGAACTGGGACACGTTCCTCCAGTCGACCGCGCTGTTGCGCGGCACCGTCGTCTACGCGCAAACCGAGCTGATAACGCTCGCCGACGAGCCGCTCGACGTCGATATCGGCCGCGCGTCGATCGATCTCGCGGGGCTGTACGACGGACTCGAAGCGGGACGCTGGGTGATCGTGTCCGGGCAGCGCACCGACGTGAAGCACACGAGCGGCGTGACGACGAGCGAACTCGCGATGATCGCGGGCGTGCGCCAGGGGATCGAGGCGCCGGGCAGCGCGGCGTGGCCGCTTGCGACGCCGCCGTTCGAATCGATCTGGTACACGTCGGATGCCGACGTATACGGCGATCGATTGGTGGTTGGCCAGTTATCGAAATCGATTCTGGATCTGACCGATCAGCTCGATCTCGATTTCCCGGCGTTCTTTCAGAACATCGCGACGCCCGAGACGCTCAACCAGCAGTTCACCGACCAGGTGCAGCTCGCGCCCGGTTTCTACGTGAACGCGTACGTGCCGACGCTCGACGAGCGCACCGGCACGTTCGCGACGTTCGACGGTCTGCTCGTCGATCCGAATACGCACCTCCCGTATTCGGGCGGCGCGTTGCCGTGGGGCACCAACGGCGTGTTCGCATGGCGGATCGCGACGCAGCCGCCGCATACCGTGCTCGACCTGGCCACGCCGCTTGCATATTCGTACGAGCGCGGCACGGCGACCGTCTACGGCAACGTCGCCGACGCCACGCACGGGCAGAGCACCGGCGAAGTGCTCGGCAACGGCGACGCGACGGTCGATTTCCCGAGCTTCGCGCTGCACCAGTCGCCGCTCACGTATGTGAGTGCCTCGGGTGCGTCGGGGGTCGTGAGCACGCTCGCCGTGCGCGTCAACGACCTGTTGTGGCCTGAAGTCGACAATCTTTCGGATGCCAATGCATTGCAACGCTGCTACGTGACCGGCGAGGAAGACAGCGGCGTGACGACAGTGACGTTCGGCAATGGCGCGCACGGCGCGCGCCTGCCGACCGGCACCGCGAACGTGAAGGTGCGCTATCGCTACGGGCTCGGCCGCGCCGGCAACGTCGATCCCTGGTCGATCAGCCAGCTCGCGACGCATCCGCTCGGCGCGCAAGGCGTGATCAATCCGCTGCCCGCAACGGGCGGCGCGGATGCCGACCGCATCGACCAGGCCCGCGAGAACGCGCCCGCGGCCGTGATGGCGCTCGACCGGCTGGTATCGGTGCGCGACTACGCCGATTTCGCGCGCGCGTTCGCCGGCATCGGCAAGGCGTCGGCCGTCAAGCTGTCGGACGGCACGCGGGAACGGGTCCATGTGACGATCGCCGGCACGGACGACATCCCGATCGACGCGACCTCCGATCTATACGCGAATCTGCTCGCGTCGCTGCGGCAGTGTGGCGATCCGCATCTCCCGGTCGCGCTCGGCGTGCGCCGCGTGCGGCTGCTCGTGATCTCGGCGGGCGTCGCGCTCGATCCGGATTACGCGTGGGAACGCGTCGCACCCGCGCTGCGCGACGCGCTGCTCGCGCTGTTCAGCTTCGACGCGCGCGCGCTCGGCCAGGCCGCCTATCTGTCGGAGGCGATCGCGGCGGCGCAGCGCGTGCCCGGCGTCGCGTGGCTGAACGTCACCTGTTTCGACAGCGTGCCGGAGGACGTCACCGCCGCGCAACTGGCGGCGCTGGGCGGCACGCTCGGGATCAATCCGTTCGTCGCGTCGGCGCTCGCGCAGCCCGCGCCGGGCACGCCGAGCGGCCAGCGCGCGACGATCCTGCCGGCCGAACTCGTGTTCCTGACGCCCGACATCCCCGACACGCTGCTGCTCACGCAGCTCGACACATGAGGCCCCGACGATGAATCACGACCCGGACTTCCTGTACGCGCTCGTGCCCGCCATATACCGGCTGCGCGACGCCGGCGAGGGCTACCCGCTGCGGGCGCTGCTGCGCGTCGTCGCCGAGCAGGCCGACACGATCGAGCGCGACATCGATGGCCTTTACGACAATTGGTTCATCGAGACCTGCGACGACTGGGTGGTGCCCTACATCGGCGCGCTGATCGGCTATGAGCCGTTGCTGCCGACCGCACCGTCCGATGATGCGTCGGGCCGCGGATGCAACTGCGATTGCGATTGTGATTGCGCGGAAAAGGGCGGGGCGAACGGCACGTCGGGGCGCCGCGAAGTCGCGAACACGATTCGCTACCGGCGCCGCAAGGGCACGTTTGGCGTGCTCGGCGACATCGCCGCAGCCGTCGGCGACTGGCCCGCGCACGCAGTCGAGTTCTACCGGCGGCTCGCGGTCACGCAGAACATCGACTATCTGCACATGCGGCGCGGGCGTCTTGTCGATTTGCGCGAGCCGCCGGACTGGCGTGGCGCGGCGTTCGACGGTCGCGCGCGCACGATCGACGTGCGTCGCATCGATTCGACGCACACGCCAGGCGTCGACAACATCCCGGAGGTCGGCGTGTACGTCTGGCGGCTGCGCGCGTACACAGTGACCCGCGCGCCCGCGTACTGCTACGAAGAGGAAGCGCCGAACTGCTTTCTGTTCAGCGCGCTCGGCAACGATACGCCGCTTTACGCCGATCCCGCCGCGCTGGCGAGCGCGCCGCGGCTGCCGCTCCCGATCGGCCGCCGTGCGCTCGAAGACAGCGCGATCGGGTCGCGTGCCGGCGGTACGTCCGGCATGACGAGCGCGCCGGGGCACGAGAGCGACGAAACCGGTTCATCCTCGGCCGATGAGCTGACGGACACGCTACGCGCGATCCCGACGTTCTATGGTCCCGACGCGAGCATCATGATCTGGACCAGCCCGCCGCCTCAACCCGGCAACGCGAGCCGTCTCGTGCCGAACGATTCGACTGACTGGCTCCCGGTCGACGCAAGCCGCATCGTCGCGGCCGATCTGAGCGACTGGCACTATCGCCCGCTGCCCGGATTCGTCGCGCTCGATCCCGAACTCGGGCGCATCGTGTTCCCGCCGGGCGAATTGCGCAAGCAGGCCGTCCGCGTGTCGTACGCGTACGCGTTCAGCGCGGACCTCGGCGGCGGCGAATACGCGCGCAGGATCGACGATCCGCCGCAAGCCGCCAAGTACACGGTCGGGCAGGGCGGCGATTTCGCCCGTCTTGCCGACGCGCTCGCGCAATGGCGCGCCGACGCACCCGCCGCGGCGATCGTCGAAATCGTCGACAGCGGCGTCTACGTCGAACCGGTCGCGATCGCGCTTGCGGCCGGCCAGAGCCTGCAATTGCGTGCCGCGAACCGTCGCCGGCCGGTGCTGCGCCTGCTCGACTGGCAGACGTCCGCGCCCGACGCGCTCGACATCGGCGGCGAGGGCCCGAGCTGGTTCACGCTCGACGGCGTGATCGTCACCGGGCGCGGCGTGCAAGCGGGCGGCAACGTATCCGGCGTGACGATCCGGCACAGCACGCTCGTGCCTGGCTGGGGGCTCGATTGCGACTGCACCGCGAAGCGGCCGAGCGAGCCGAGCGTCGTCGCGTCGGGCGCGCTGCGCTGCCTGCGCATCGAGCGCAGCATCGTCGGCGCAATCCGGGTGGAGCGCGACGAAGTTCACGACGATCCGCTGCGGATCGTCATCCGCGACAGCATCGTCGACGCGCTCGACAACGCGCGCGTCGCGCTGGGCGCAAGCGACGCGCCCTGCGCCGACGCATCGCTCGAGATCCGCTGCAGCACCGTCATCGGCAAAGTCCAGGCGCGCGAGATCGAACTGGCCGTCGACAGCATTTTCGATGGCACCCTCACTGCGTGCCGGCGTCAGGCAGGCTGCGTGCGCTTCTGCTACGTGCCGCCCGGCTCGCGCACGCCGCGCCGCTACGAATGCCAGCCGGACGGCGTCGAGAAGGCGGTCGGCGACCGCTATCTGGCGGGCGACCTGACGCTCGCCGAACGCGACGCGCTGCTCGCGGCCGAGCGGCTGCGCGTGTCGCCAGAATTCGCGAGCGTGCGCTACGGCACGCCGCGCTACGGCCGTCTCGCCAATAGCTGCGCGCCCGAACTGCGTACCGGCGCCGACGACGGCTCGGAAATGGGTGCACTGCATCTCTTGTACGAACCGCAGCGCACGGCGAACCTGCAGCGTCGCCTGACCGAGTTCACGCCCGCGCAGACCGACGCCGGAATCGTATTCGCAAGTTGAACGAATTGAACGGCCGTTGAGCGAACGAGTGCCCCCCGTTGCTCAAGCTGACGATGAGGAGACTGCCGTGAAAGCCGACCTGACCCGCGTAAGCTTCGATCCGCTCAAGCACTTCAGCCGCGTCGTGATGCAGCAGGGGCGCGTGCAGCTCGACGCCGACTGGAACGAGCAGGCCGAGATCTTGCTGCACACACTGCGCGCGATGGCGCTCGACGGCTTCGGTCCCGCCGCGAGCCCGAGCGGCGGCTTCGCGATCGCCGCGCTGCCGAACCGCGTCGATGACGTCGAAATCGGCGCCGGCACCTATTATGTCGACGGGATTCTGTGCGAAGCCGACGCGACGCCGGTCGCGGTCCTCGCGTGGGACGTCGCGAACAAGGCGATCACGATCGCGCGCTGGACCGTCGACGCGATGAGCTACGCGAAAGACCAGTATCTGCGCCTGTACGACGACGCGACGCCCGCGACGAAGCCCGTCGTCGCCCGGATCACGAAGATCGATTACGCGTCGCGCCAGCTGACGCTCGATACCGACATCGGCTCGCTGGAAAATGCGACTGAAGGGCGCGCGCGCCGGCTCTTCACCTATCTGACGCAGCCCGACTGGCCGACACCGACCACGCTGCCCAAGTCCCCGCCGGCCGCGCTCCAGCTTTATCTCGACGTGTGGGAGCGGCTCGTCGTGCCGCTCGAAGATCGCTCGCTCTACGAAGTCGCGCTTGCGGGCGCGGATACCGCCGCGCGCACGCGCGTCGTCTGGCAGGTGAAGACGCTGCCGCTCTCGAATAGCGTGAGCGGGAACGCGGATGCCGCACCCGCGTGCATGACCCGGCAGCAACTGGCCGACAGCCTGAGGGGAGGGCTGCCGCCGCTGCTGCGTGCGCGCACGCAGACAGGCGCGGTGGCCGCAGATCCGTGCACGGTGTCGCCGGACGCGTACTATCGCGGCGCGGAAAACCAGTTGTACCGCGTGGAGATCAACACCGGCAGCAACGATGCGTCCGGCAATCCCCCAAGCTTCAAATGGTCGAGAGACAACGCGGTTGCGATCTTTCCGGTGCTGAACGTGCAACCGGCCAGCGCGACGACGACCGTGACGCTCGGCGATCTCGGCCGCGACGATCGATTCGGCCTGGCTGTCGGCGACTACGTCGAGATTCAGGACGACGCCACCGTGCTCAACCAGACGCCGGGCCAGTTGCTGCAAGTGCAATCGATCGATCGCGGGAACTGCGTGGTCGTGCTGGCGGGCAGCCTCGCGCCGAAGGTGGGCAGCGATCCGTCGCTGCACCCGCTGCTGCGGCGTTGGGACCACCGCGCGGGCGACCCGGCGCAAGGCGGCCTCGACATCGGCCCGGACGGCGCCGCGCTCGTCAAGCCGGGCACGCTCGCGGACGGCGCCGCCGCATGGCTCGCGCTGGAGGACGGCATCCAGATCCTGTTCGACAAGATTCCCGGCACCGTGTACCGAACGGGCGACTACTGGCTGATTCCGGCGCGCGTCGCGACGGGCGACGTGCTCTGGCCGCAGGAAACCGGAACCGACTCGCAGGGCAACAGCGTGACGAATCCCACCGCCGAGCCGCCGGGTGGGATCGCGCATCACTATGCACCGCTGGCGGTGCTCACGTTGACGGACGGCGGCGGGTTGACGCTGACGCCATGCGGTGCGAGGAAGCCGTGATCAAGGATGCGACACGTATAGATGTTCGTATTGTCATAGCGGAACGTGCAGTCGCCGTTGCGAACGCTAGGAACGGTTCGGGGATCCACCGGATGCGGCCACGAAAGCGGACATTTCTCATATGGTCGCCTCCCATTTGCAAGGCGATTTTGGTCGAGGCGAGGAGGGTGGTTGCGGACTTATCTCCGGACTCGATCGCCGGACGTGCCTGCCGGCCCCGATGGATTTCGCCGCAAGGTTCCTAATCTAAATAGCGGACTCGAGGTCCGAGTAATGTCTCAGGCTTATCTTTGCGCGGTCCAACCTGTCTTGTCATCGCTCAATTCATCGCTCAATATCACCAGTGCAACCGTGGAATAAGTTTGACGCTCGTTGAACGAGTCTTCAGCTCGGCAGCGATGCCGCAGGCTGGTAGGTTCGACCGTAATTCACGTAAAAGACGCTCGCTTTGTCGCTGTAGAACGCCACTGGCTTGCCGTGCGAACCCAGATACTTCGACAGCGCCTCGAAATAGCTGAAGGTCGACTCGGTCGCCGTGAAATGCAGCATCATCAACCGGCTCGTCGCATCGTCCACGTATACCAGCAGCGTGCAGGCCGGCGCCCGATCCTCGAACCAGCGATGGTCGCTACCGTCAATCTGGATCAGTTCGCCCAGGCACGCGCGTCGTGCCCGTGGCTGGTAGACCTTCGGCGGCCGCTGCCGGCGCGGCACCCACAGCCCGGCGTCCGTCATCAGCCGTCTGACCGTTTCCTTCGCCAGCCGGATGCCGTGGCACTCATACAGCTTCTCGCAGGCCAGCGTCGGGCCGAAATCGGCATAGCGGTCACGGATGATCGTCAGCGCCCGCCGAGCCAGATCCTCATCCAGCCGCCGATTACCTGGACGCCCACGTTTGCGCGAAGCCAGTCCGGCGGCGCCAGACTCGCGGTAACGATCCACCAGACGCTGGAGCTGACGCACGGTCACGCCTAGGCGTTCGGCCGCGCGTCCGGGCTTGAGTCCCATGCCCACCACGGCCTGGATTACCTTCAGACGGTCGAGTTCTCGCATGTTCAGTGTCACCAGTGCACCTGGATACATGGCCGGCTCCGTGGTCCCGCAAGGAACCGGCAAGCATACCGAGGTCAAAACACGACATTTCTAAATGGCCAGAACGAGGTGCGGACGAAAACTTGGACTACCTGGAGGTAGTTCATGTACTCGTACGAAGACCGCGTTCGAGCGGTTCGGCTCTACATCAAGTACGGTAGGAGCGCAGCGGCAACTATTCGCGAGCTGGGATATCCTTCGCGCAAGAACTTGGCACGATGGTACCGTGCGTTCATTGAGGTTGGCGATTTGCCGGCGGGCTATCGCCGCTCCAGGCCACGATACTCCGCCGAACAGAAGCAGATCGCGGTCGAGCATTATTTGAGTCATGGCTGCAATTTTGCCGGGACCACGAGAGCACTGGGATATCCGTGTCGCGCAGTGCTGGCCGCGTGGGTCCACGAACTGCGCCCCGATATTCGGAAACGTCTTGTCAGCAATGCTCCGAATGTGCAGTCGTCCCCAGAGTTGAAGCAGTCAGCGGTCATTGAGCTGTGCACCAGAAACGGAGGTGCACGCGTGATCGCGGAAAAGATAGGCGTGAGCAGGCCGACGCTATACAACTGGAAAAATAAGTTACTAGGTCGTGAGGCTCCGGCATCCATGAAACGCCATAAGAATCTGGCATCGGCCCCTGAGCGGGCAGAACTGGAGCAGCAGCTGGAATCGCTTCGACGCGACATACGGCAGCTGCAACTCGAACACGACATCCTGAAGAAGGCCAATGAACTGTTAAAAAAAGGCCTGGGCATCGACCCGCGGCTCCTGAGCAATCGGGAGAAGACGACGCTGGTTGATGCCCTCAGACAAATCTATGCACTGCCAGAACTGCTCGCCGTATTGGGTCTTGCTCGCAGTTCCTACTTTTACCATCGCGCACGACTGCTTGTCGCTGACAAGTATGCTGGCGTGCGTCGTGTCATCACAGACATCTTCGAACTCAATTACCGTTGCTACGGCTATCGCCGGATACGCGCGGCACTCGGTAAGCGGCAGGTCTTCATATCGGAGAAAGTCGTGCGACGTTTGATGAGGCAAGAAGGCTTGGCCGCTGGCAGTGCCCGCCGGCGTCGCTACGGCTCCTATCAAGGAGAAATAGGCCCCGCGCCAGAGAACCTCGTCAATCGTGATTTCCGGGCGGCAGCGCCGAATAAAAAGTGGCTCACCGACATTACGGAATTCCAGATTCCAGCCGGCAAGGTGTACCTATCGCCTGTGATCGACTGCTTCGATGGGCTCGTTGTCAGTTGGTCGATCGGCACGCGTCCGGATGCCGAGCTTGTGAATACCATGCTCGATGCAGCGATCGAGACAGTAGCCGAGAGCAAACACCGGCCAGTGGTCCACTCCGATCGCGGTGCGCACTATCGCTGGCCCGGGTGGCTCTCACGGATGCGCGATGCCAGGCTGATTCGCTCGATGTCGCGCAAAGGTTGCTCGCCCGACAATGCGGCATGCGAAGGTTTCTTCGGCCGGCTGAAAACGGAGCTGTTCTATCCTCGGGACTGGCAGGCTACAAGCATCGAGCAGTTCATCGAGGTAGTCGACTCTTACATCCGCTGGTATAACGCAAAGCGGATTAAGATCTCGCTTGGCTCACTGAGTCCGCTCGAATACCGGGAGAGCCTCGGACTCGCGGCATAAACCAGTCCAAGATTCTAGCCGCACCCCCGAACACGACATTTCTAAAAAGCTACTACAACCCAAAATATCGCTAATTCACCTTATGTCAAATTATAGAAACACACGAAAATAGCAGCTTTGCCACTACATGCGCGGCTGGAGCGTCGTCGACAAGATTCGGCGCGCCAAGCACGACGGCACGTTTGCGGGCGTCATTGCGCGCTGGCGCGTGCTGCCGCTCGAATTGCCGCGGATGTGGCGAAGCGGTCCGATGTGGCGAGTGACGGGCGAAAACGAAGCGGCCAAGGTTTGCAGCCTTGGCCGCTTGAGGGAAACGGCACATCTCTCTTAGTATCGCTGCCATCTATAGTCTGATCGTCGACATTCCTGCTCTGGGTGTTGCACATGGGTTACGAACCGAAAGATGGCCCGAGCCGCGGCCCTTCGCATTCGAATAGGAAATTCCCAACACCGCCCAAGTACCCCGCATCATCTAAGGTCATTGGCAAACTGGTTCGTATAGCCAAGGGTGCCAACGCCGCCGATGGAGTTGCACGTCGACGATGCAGCGCCGGGTGGGCAGTCGACGTCACGGTCAAACGACCAGAAATGGACACCCACGAGCCCGTTCTGTTTCACAAACGCGGCCGTAGTGTCAGCATCCGCAGGCGTGAAGGTTTCGCCGGCCACATCGTTACCGCCAATCATCGGAGTCAGCTCGATCTGACTGTACGGTACGCCCCAGTGATCGTGCAGGTTCATGGCCGCCTGAATGGCCGACTGTCCCATCTGGCAGGTACCGTTCGCGACCACGCAGTTCCCCGGCCCCGCCGAACCGTAGTCCATCGTCATCAGGTTGATGGTGTAGTTCTTCAGGCCGTACGTCTGGATCGCCTGCATTACCCAATCACCGTAAATGTTGAAGCTGTCTGGTGCGCTTGCGCCCCATGAACTGGCCGTGACCGCTCCCGGCTGGGAAGGAGCAAGTGTCGCCAGAGTGAAGCTGAAACGCAGATTGGGATAATTCTGCTGGGCCACGACCACGCGCTGCACCAGATCGTTAATTACCTGTTGCGTCTGCCCTGCCTCGATATCGAAATCGATCCCGACGAGGTTATTTGATGCGTAACGATTGATGAAAGTCGCCATGCCGGCATCGGTACCGCACGTGAATGAACCCGCTGCGCCGCCGGTGGAAATCACATAATTCACATTGGCCGCGGTGAACAGTTGCACATTTGCGGCGGCCATCGCGCCACCATCGACGCCCGCCCAGTTCTCGCTGCCACATTCGCCGGTTGCAAACGCGAGCGTCAGCGCACGAACATTGGCTGGAAGCACCGACAGCACTGGGCTCATCTGGCCTGTGACGTTCGACGAGATGACGTTCGTGTTCCAGTTCATCGAAATCGTCGCGTCCTTGTACGGGCTATACAGGAATGCTGGAGCCACGCCGGTAGCCGAACCAGTCGAAGGCGGTGTGGTCGTGGCGGCGCCGGTGTCGAACGGTGCCCACGCTAACAGGAGAGCTGACGCGACACCCAAGGTCGATCGCCGCATGATGCCGGATGGTACTTTCTTCATTTCCCTGCCCTCTTTGAGTTGGGTGATTTATTTCATTAACGTCGTAATCAGATCCGCCTTGGGACTACCCCACCCGGTTACCAGGTCATAGCCCTTCACCGCCGAGTAGCTTCCCGACGTGCCGCTCGTAATATCGTGGAAACTTGCCGTATAGGCCGGCGTCAACGCGCCATTGACCTGGTTCTGCGCGTAAATCATCGGATTGAAGTAGCCGACGGGCGCATGTCGCGAGGCGGCGGCCTGCTGGTTGGCCAACGCGATGAAGCCGGCCCACATGGGTGCGGCAAAACTGGTCCCGCCAACTTCGTTCGCGGTACAGCCGGCCTGGTTGGCGCACACGTAGAAGGTGAAGTCGGCGTTGGCGGAGACGTCCGGTCCATTGCGGTAAGTCGTGGAGCCATGGTTGCTGGAATTGATCACGCCGCGGATCTTCTGCCAGGATGGCGTCGCAATGTGGTCGGGGGAGACGCCACCGCCGCTGTCGCTCCAGGCCGTCTCTGCCTTCCATGCGCCCGCTGCGGAGCCGGTCGTCAGATCGGTCCCGCCGACGGAAATGACGTAGGCGCTGTCCGCGGGCCATGCCTCGTTGCTTGTCGACCAGGTCGAGCTGTCGCCGGACGCGGCAAAGAACGATTGTCCCTGGGCAGCCATTTTCTCGAAGTACGGATCCAGCGTGGACGGATCGGCCGGCGTCCAGCCCCACGAGCAGCCGATCGTCATCGGCAGCGGGTTGCGGGTCGTCATCGCGCTGAGGATGGCCGTGTCGGTGGAACCCACGTACATCGTCAGACTCGCGAGTCCGGGCGCCATGCCGAGGGCCTGGGTCATGTCGAGCGTCTGCTCACCGTCATCGCACACGCTCGGGTCGCAGGACGTCGCGGTCCCGTCGGTCGAGAGCAGCGTGATCGGGACACGATTGGTCTGGCCGGCGTTGCGGAAATAGGTGTCGAGGTCGGCCAGCTCGGTTCCCGCGTATTCAAGCAGGCCCAGGTGTTGCCCCGCGCCCGTCAGGCTGGCGCCGCCATAGTAGGCCGCTCGCATGTCGCTTCCCAGGAACGAAGCGGACGGACCCGAACCGGTCGTGGCATGAGTGATGACGGAATCGGGGCGCAGGCCGTGTGCTTTCGCGTAGTCGCCCTTCTTGACGAACAGCGGATGCGGGATCGAATAGTTGTCGAGTCCCGAGACGTGCCAAAGCGGAACGTCCATCGAGGTTGTCGGTTCACGATCGGGGCCGAAAAAAAGCCTGCCTTCCGTTGGATGCCGGTAGTAATGCAGCCTCAGGTTGAATGCAGCTTCAATGACCGAAGCGGGTCCGCTCACCTGTACATCCATGCCGTCGCGGCTGCCGCCTGTCACCGTCAGGCCGTGCTTGACGAGATATTGCACGGTCGAATCGTAGTCCTTTTGTGTCGGACCAAATCGCGCGCTGAATTCGGCAGGCGTCAGGTAATGGCGGAAGTTTGGACTGGCCGGATTGGTGACATCCGCGACGAACGCGTCCAGGCCCTTCCGATCCCGCAGCGGGAGAACCACGTCGAGCATCATCCGCTGGTCTGCAGGGAAGTCTCTCACCGGCGCAGCCATTGCGATACTGGCACCTGCTCGGACGTGCCGGGTCAGTACGTCCGCTGCGTGGCTTGCCGCCGCACCAAGCGTGAGGAACAAGGCGAGCGAAAGTGAACAGGCATGGGAAATGCGTCCAGTTTTACGTTTGAAACATTGCCTTTCAGTGAATTTGACTTGAGTCATGGCTGCCCCTTGAATTGACAATGAGCTGCTTGAGTCGCGCGTTAATGAATTGAAGACCGGGAGTTGCGATTGGCATTTTGGATGCCAACATGGGAAGCAGATTTTTTATTATTAATGTTTTCGAAACTTCACTGGCCTGGCTGGTAATTTTTGCTTGAGACAAGCATAGACCGCCATGAATAAACATCAAGCATTATTTGAAGGATTGTGCTCGCCCGCATCATGGCCGGCCGGGGGCGTGCTTGTGCGGTTCAGTCGGCCAGGCGGATGGTTTTTATAGAGATTCTGCGATTCGGATTTCGCCTTCCGGCAAGTCTTGTTCAGAGTCGCCTGAAAGGAAAGAAAGGTTTGATATCCAGGGTGACAAACCAGCACTTCGCTCCTCTGATTGTTGTTTTTCTCGGCGATTGTTTTGAAATATAAAAATCACCTGTGAGCAACGCAAAAATCATTGACACAATCACCGATTATTTTATTCATTACCGCCCCGCAACCAACGTCCACGCCACGCTATCGCCCACCCGGCGCATCATCGGCCTCGTCCGCCTCGGCAGGAAACCGATGCTGCCCAAACCGCAGAATCAGCACGCCCACGGCAAGCAGCACGATGCCGATCGTCGTCATCAGCATGTGTTCGGGGCTGTCCGTCACGCCGCGCAGGATCAGGTCCCGCGCGAGCGACGTCATCGCGATATAGAGCGGGAAACGCACCGGCAACCGCCCCAGACGCAGGTAGCGGACGGTCATCGCGAGCACTTCCAGATACAGGAACATCAGCAGCAGGTCCGTCAACGAAACCGCGCCGGCCACGACGACCTTCCAGGCTTCCTGTCCCATCGCGAACGACGTCGCGAGACCGATCACCACGAGCCCGGCGAGTTCGGCGGCATGAAGAAAGCGGTCGAAGCGCCGGCGGATGCGGTCCGCCGCGGTGGCCAGCGGCCGAGAGGTATTCAGTGTATTCAAGGTGTTGGACAGCGTAAAAAGTGGATCGACATCCTCATTCGCCCGATCGGCGACGAAACCATCATCGATTCGTTATCCCGATCAACCTGCGCACTGCGCCCGACAGCCTGCCTTGCTCGACCGCCGCGACATAAACGCGCATCGCTGCCGACAGTTTCACCGTGACGCTCATTGCCGGATGAGCCGCGGCCCTAATCTACTTCACGCGACGCGCTGCCATCAAGAGCACAGCTGCCGCGCGTCTGTACTCCGATCCGGCGGCAATCAAGCATTCGAATAACAGATCGGCGATTCGTGTTCCAAAGTCGCACCGAAACTGCTAGATTGCTTTCGCACCGATATCCTGCGATGCGGCGGTCGCGCATGTCGCAATCGAGAACAGACGCATGTCACACTTCTCCGATATCCTTTCGCAAAGCAGCGTTTCAACAACCCGCGTATCGTATCGGCATCAATAACACCGACACCCCCCGATGCAGACAAACCTTTCCTCCCCTCAGAACGTTCATAGCCCGCCGACCCGCAACGCGATCTTCCTCGTTGCGACCATCCATCCCGGCGCCGACCACGCGGACGCGGTCCGCGCATGGTGCGGCGACATCGCCGCCCTCGTCCGTTCGGTCGGCAAGCGCGTGCCGTCCGGCAACCTGTCGTGCGTGTGCGGCTTCGGCGCCGACGCCTGGGATGCGCTGTTCGGCGCGCCGCGGCCCGCGTCGCTGCATCGGTTTCGCGAATTCGGCGCGGGGCAGCGCGTCGCCGTCTCGACGCCCGGCGACATCCTGCTGCACATCCGGGCCGACGCGATGGATCTGTGCTTCGAACTCGCGACCCAGCTGGTCGGGCGCCTCGGCGACGCGGTGAAGTTCGTCGACGAAGTCCATGGCTTCCGCAATTTCGACCAGCGCGCGATGATCGGCTTCGTCGACGGCACCGAAAACCCGGACGGGCGCGAAGCGGTCGACTTCACGGTGATCGGCGAAGAAGACCGCGAATTCGCCGGCGGCAGCTACGTGATCGTGCAGAAGTACCTGCACGACATGGCCGGATGGAATGCGCTTCCGGTCGAAACGCAGGAGCGCATCATCGGCCGCACCAAGCTGTCGGACATCGAGCTCGACGCCGCGGTCAAGCCGTCGTCGTCGCACAGTTCGCTGACGACGCTGGTCGAGAACGGCGAGGAGGTGAAGATCCTGCGCGACAACATGCCGTTCGGCCGCCCCGGCGCGGGCGAGTTCGGCACCTACTTCATCGGCTACGCGCGCTCGCCCGCCCCGATCGAACAGATGCTCGAGAACATGTTCGTCGGCCGGCCGCCCGGCAATTACGACCGGCTGCTCGATTACAGCCGCGCGGTAACGGGGTCGCTTTTCTTCGTCCCGTCGGCCGACCTGCTCGACGCGCTCGCAACGCGCGCCGCACCGGCCGCCGATGCCGGCCAGCCGGCCCCCTCCCCATCGACCGAGCCGGCTTCCGACGGCTCGCTGAAAATCGGATCGCTCAAAGGAGCCCACCTGCATGAATAACCTGCACCGCGAACTCGCCCCCATCTCCGCAGCCGCCTGGGCGCAAATCGAAGAGGAAGTGGCCCGTACCTTCAAGCGCTCGGTCGCCGGCCGGCGCGTCGTCGACGTCGAGGAGCCGGGCGGCGTCGAGCTGTCGGGCGTCGGCACGGGCCACCTGCACAACATCGCCGCGCCGCGCGAGCACGTCGGCGCGAAGCTGCGCGAGGTCAAGGCGCTGGTCGAGTTCACCGTGCCGTTCGAACTGCGGCGCGACGCGATCGACGCCGTCGAGCGCGGCGCGCGCGACGCCGACTGGCAGCCGGCGAAGGAAGCCGCGCAGCGTCTCGCATTCGTCGAGGACAGCGCAATCTTCGACGGCTATCCGGCCGCGGGCATCGTCGGAATCCGCGAGGCGACGTCCAACCGCAAGATCGCGCTGCCGAACGACGTCGGCGCGTACCCGGGCGCGATCGGCGACGCGCTGGAGGCGCTGCGGCTCGCGGGCGTCGACGGCCCCTATTCCGTGCTGCTCGGCGCGGACGCATACACGGCGCTCGCCGAAGCGCGCGAGCACGGCTATCCGGTCATCGATCACATCAAGCGGATCGTCAGCGGCGAGATCGTCTGGGCGCCCGCGCTCAGCGGCGGCTGCGTGCTGTCGACGCGCGGTGGTGACTTCGCCCTGCATCTCGGCGAAGACGTGTCGATCGGCTACAGCAGCCACAACGACGAAGTCGTGCATCTGTACTTGCGCGAGACGTTCACGTTCCTGATGCTGACAAGCGAAGCATCGGTGGCGGTGGAGCCGCAGCAGGCGGCTGCGTGACGATCGACAGATCCCGCGACAGCGGCTCGGCATGAGCGTCTGACGCCAACGTAACCCCTCCCGCCCCGCGGTGTCCGGCGTTTAGCCACGGGCATCGCGGGCGCATCCCGGGCCGTGCGGTTGCCCGAGCATCCCCCCTTCTCCACGCGGATGCCGGGTCGCCCCCGGACTCGCGCCCCATCCCCCAAACGCATTCGCACGACGAAACAACGCACGACCGCTCGCGTCTGCGATAAACCCAGATTCGTCTGTACTCCCTTTCAGCGCGGCAGCAGCTCGCACAAGGGTGCAATTCACGCGCCACGACGCCGCCAACTGTGTCTTGGATGGCATCCGTCGATCCGTTATTTTTTGACGCAATCAACATGATGCGGTGGGCTCCTCGAAGCACCGCGCTGCACCGCATCGGACATTGCCCATCGACCTCTTTCACGGACAGGAGCCACCCCACAATGCCCGCCCTTTGCGATATCTGCCATGCCCGGCCTGCCGTCGCGCGCGCGACCGTGATGCAGGATGGCGAACGCAAGTCGATTTCGATCTGCGACTATCACTTCCGTCAGCTGATGCGGCATCAGAGCATGTCGAATCCGTTCGACTCGCTGCTGGGCGGTGGCGGCCTGCCGCCGATGTTCGGCGGCGCAGGCGACGAACCGCTGTCCGCCGAGATCCCGCGCGAATCGGTCGACCCGACCGACGCATTCAGCGAACAGACCCTCGAACTGCTGCAGCGCGCGGCGGAGAAAGCGCACGAGTTGCGCCGCAACGAGCTCGACACCGAGCATCTGCTGTACGTGCTCGCGGACACCGACGTGTGCGCCGCGCTGCTGAAGGAACTGAAGCTGTCGCCGCAGGACATCAAGGGCTACATCGACGAGCACGCGCAAACCGGCAATGCCGATCCCGACGCGTCGCTCGACCGGATGTCGATCTCGCCGCGCGTGAAGAAAGCCGTGCAGTTCGCGTTCCAGGCGTCGCGCGATCTCGGCCACTCGTATATCGGGCCCGAGCATCTGCTGATCGGTCTCGCGGCCGTCCCGGACAGCATCGCGGGCGCGCTGCTGAAGAAATACGGCGTGACGCCCGAAGCGCTGCGCCAGAAGGTCGTGAAGGTCGTCGGCAAAGGCGCCGAGGACGGCCGCGTCGACACGCCGACCGGCACCCCGAACCTCGACAGGTTCGGCCGCGACCTCACCGCGCTCGCCCGCCAGGGCAAGCTCGACCCCGTGCTCGGCCGCGCGCAGGAAATCGAAAGCACGATCGAGGTGCTCGCGCGGCGCAAGAAGAACAATCCGGTGCTGATCGGCGAGCCGGGCGTCGGCAAGACGGCGATCGTCGAAGGCCTTGCGCAGCGGATCGTCAACGGCGACGTGCCGGAGGTGCTGCGCGGCAAGCGGCTCGTCGAAGTCAACATCAACTCGATGGTCGCGGGCGCGAAATATCGCGGCGAATTCGAGGAACGCGCGAAGCAGCTGATCGACGAAGTCACCGCGAAGCAGGACGAGCTGATCCTGTTCATCGACGAACTTCATACGATCGTCGGCGCGGGGCAAGGCGGCGGCGAAGGCGGCCTCGACATCGCGAACGTGCTGAAGCCGGCGCTCGCGCGCGGCGAGCTGAGCCTGATCGGCGCGACCACGCTCAACGAATACCAGAAGTACATCGAGAAGGATGCGGCGCTGGAGCGGCGCTTCCAGCCGGTGCTCGTGCCCGAGCCGAGCGTCGAGCAGACGATCGTGATCCTGCGCGGCCTGCGCGACAAGCTCGAAGCGCATCATCAGGTCACGTTCGCGGACGACGCGTTCGTCGCGGCCGCCGAATTCGCCGACCGCTACATCACGTCGCGCTTCCTGCCCGACAAGGCGATCGACCTGATCGACCAGGCGGCGGCCCGCGTGCGGATCGGCGCGACGTCGCGGCCGGCGGAGATCCAGGAGCTGGAAGCGGAGATCGCGCAGCTCAAGCGCGAGCAGGACTATGCGTCGTCGCGCAAGCGCTTCGACGAGGCGAAGGACTTCGAGGCGCGCATCGGCGACAAGCAGACGCAGCTCGACGCGCGCATGGAGGCGTGGCAACGCAAGACCGGCTCGGAGACGCTCGAAGTGACGGTCGCGGCGGTCGCGGAAGTCGTGTCGCGCCTGACCGGCATTCCGGTCACGGAACTCACGCAGGAAGAACGCCAGAAGCTGCTGCAGATGGAGGAGCGGCTGCGCGAGCGCGTGGTCGGCCAGAGCGACGCGGTGGTCGCGGTCAGCGACGCGGTGCGGTTGTCGCGCGCGGGCCTCGGCCACACGCACCGTCCGATCGCGACGTTCCTGTTCCTCGGGCCGACCGGCGTCGGCAAGACCGAGCTCGCGAAGGCGCTCGCCGAGACCGTGTTCGGCGACGAGCAGGCGATCATCCGCATCGACATGTCCGAATACATGGAGCGGCACGCGGTCGCCCGGCTGATCGGCGCCCCGCCCGGCTACGTCGGCTACGACGAAGGCGGCCAGCTGACCGAGCGCGTGCGGCGGCGCCCGTACAGCGTGATCCTGCTCGACGAGATCGAGAAGGCGCACCCGGACGTCTACAACGTGCTGCTGCAGGTGTTCGACGACGGCCGCCTCACCGACGGCAAGGGCCGCGTGGTCGACTTCAGCAACACGATCCTGATCGCGACCAGCAACCTCGGCGCCGCGATCATCATGGACAACCTGACGCAGCCGGAAGCCGCGCGCAAGACCGACAAGGCGATCCGCGACGAGCTGATGCAGGTGCTCAAGGGGCATTTCCGTCCGGAATTCCTGAACCGGATCGACGAGATCATCGTGTTCCATGCGCTCTCGAAGGAGAACATCCGCGCGATCGTGCAGATCCAGCTCGATCGCGTCGTGCGCACCGCGGCCGCGCAGGACATCGCGCTCGCGATCGGCGCTTCGCTCGTCGATCACCTGTCCGACGTCGGCTACCAGCCGGAATTCGGCGCGCGCGAGCTGAAGCGCCAGATTCGCCAGATCATCGAGACGCGGCTCGCGAAGGAGATCCTCGGCGACACGCTGAAATCGGGCGACCGCGTCGAGATCGACTACGACAAGGACAGCGGCGACGTGAAATTCAACAAGCTGCCGGCGGCCGACCAGAAGGAAGTCCGCTAGCGCGGCCGCACGCGAATCGAACGGCGCGCGCCCCCGCACGCGCCGCTGGCGCCGCCCCGCCCTCGCGCGGCGGCGCCGAACCCGGCCGCCACGCGGCCTAACCCGAGCCGCGATCCGGCCTGCCCGGAACGGCTCACGGAGCATTCACATGACAAATCGACGCGAAGTGCCAGGTATCAGGAAGTACGACGGGCCCGCCGGCGGTTGGGGCGCGCTTCGCGCCACGGCCGACGCCGTACGGACCCAGATGGACGCCATCGAGGCGCCGATCATCCTGATGCGGACCAACCAGCCCGACGGCTTCGATTGCCCGGGCTGCGCCTGGCCCGACAAGGAGCACAAGTCCACGTTCCAGTTCTGCGAGAACGGCGCGAAGGCCGTCACGTGGGAAGCGACGAACAAGCGCGTGACGCCCGAGTTCTTCGCGGCGAACACCGTGTCGTCGCTCTTGCGCATGTCGGACTACGAGCTGGAGAACATGGGCCGGCTCACCCATCCGCTCGTCTACGATCGCGCGACCGACACGTTCCGCGCGGTCGAATGGGACGCCGCGTTCGCGCGCATCGGCGAGGTGCTGCGCGGCCTGCCGCCCGAGCAGGTCGAGTTCTATACGTCCGGCCGCGCATCGAACGAGGCCGCGTATCTGTACCAGCTGTTCGCGCGCGAGCTCGGCACCAACAACTTCCCCGACTGCTCGAACATGTGCCACGAGCCGACCAGCGTCGGCCTGCCGCAATCGATCGGGATCGGCAAGGGCACGGTGTCGCTGGAGGACTTCGACAAGTGCGAGCTGATCATCTCGATCGGCCACAATCCCGGCACCAACCACCCGCGGATGATGGGCACGCTGCACGAGTGCTCGCGGCGCCACGTGCCGATCATCGTGTTCAATCCGCTGCGCGAGCGCGCGCTCGAACGCTTCGCGGACCCGCAGGACATGATCGAGATGGCGTCGTTCGGCTCGACCCGGATCGCGTCGACGTACTTCCAGGTCGACGCGGGCGGCGACGCGGCCGCGCTCAAGGGGATCATGAAGGCGCTGTTCGCGCTGGAGGCCGAACAGGGCAACGTGCTGGACCACGCGTTCATCGCTGAGCATACCGAAGGGTTCGACGCGTTCGCGGCGGACCTGGAAGCGACGCCGTGGGACGACATCGAGCGGGCCAGCGGCCTCAGCCAGGCGCAGCTCGAACAGGTGGCGCTCGCGTATGCGAAATCGAACGCGACGATCGTCACGTACGGGATGGGCGTCACCCAGCACAACAAGGGCACGGCCAACGTGCGCCTGATCGCCGACCTGCTGCTGCTGCGCGGCAACTTCGGCAAGCCCGGCGCGGGCATCTGCCCGCTGCGCGGCCACTCGAACGTGCAGGGCAACCGCACCGTCGGCATCACCGAAAAGCCGTCCGCGGAGTTCCTGAAGAAGCTCGAGGAAGTGTTCGGCTTCACCCCGCCGCAGCACCACGGGCACGATGCGGTCCAGACGATGCAGTCGATGATCGACGGCACGTCCAAGGCGCTGCTGTGCCTCGGCGGCAATTTCGCGGTGGCGCTGCCCGATCCGGAGCAGTCGTTCCCCGCGATGGGCAAGCTCGACCTGAGCGTCCACGTCGGCACCAAGCTCAACCGCTCGCACCTGCTGGTCGCGAAGGAAACCTACGTGTTCCCGTGCCTCGGCCGCACCGAACTGGACGTCCAGGCGAGCGGCCCGCAATCGGTGACGGTCGAGGATTCGATGTCGATGGTGCATGCGTCGGCCGGCAAGCTGAAGCCCGCGTCCGAGCAGCTGCGCTCCGAGCCGGCGATCGTCGCGGGGATCGCGCACGCGACGCTGCCCGACAGCAAGGTACAGTGGCTCGACGCGATCGCCGACTACGACCGCATCCGCGACATGATCGACCGGACGATTCCGGGCTTCGAGGCGTTCAACGAACGCATCCGCACGCCGGGCGGCTTCCGCATGCCGCTGCCGCCGACCGAGCGCGTGTGGCCGACGCCGACCGGCAAGGCGATGTTCTCGGTGTACAAGGGCGTGAAGGAGGACGCGGACGTGCTCGGCGCCGAGCAGGTGCTGCGGCTGATCACGCTGCGCAGCCATGACCAGTACAACACGACGATCTACGGGCTGGACGACCGCTATCGCGGCGTGTTCGGGCGTCGCGACGTGCTGTTCATGAACCCGGCGGACTTCGCGAAGTACGGGCTCGAGCACGGCGACCTGGTCGACATCGAGACGGTCACGCCGTCGGGCCGGACGCGACGCCTCGAGAAGATCACCGCGATCGAGTACGACATCGCGCCGGGGTCGGTCGGCGCGTACTATCCGGAAGCGAACGTGCTGGTGCCGCTCGACTACATCGACAAGGAAAGCGGCACGCCGTCGTACAAGTCGGTGCCGGTTCGCGTGACGCGCTCGGCAACCGTCTGACGACGGACGGCTCGCGGCAAGGGTTCATGCCGCGAGCCGCGGATACGAAAATGGCGCGTCGTGCTGACGCGCCATTTTTTTGCTTGCAGGCGGCCATCGCCGCGCGTCAGGTCAGCTGGTAGGCATCCGTCGGCGCGACCTCCTTCGGCAGCTCGGCGCCGCACAGCTCGAGCACCGACCGCTCGATCGTTCGCGCCATCGCGTCGAGCGCCAGCGCGTTCGGCGCCGTGCTGAACGGCTCGGCGACCTCGTTGGCGATCGCCTCCAGCGCGATCAGCGTATAGGAGATGAACACGCAGATCAGCGGCGTGAAGAATTCCGTCGAATCGACGAGACCGAACGGCAGCAGCACGCAATACGCATAGACGGTGCGGTGCAGCAGCACGCTGTACGCGAACGGGATCGGCGTCGATGCGATCCGCTCGCAGCCGCCGACCGCGTTGCCGAGCCGGTTGATCTGCTCGTCGACCATCCAGAGCGTCGTGCCGGCATCCGGCGCGCGCGCCAGCATCCGCGTCAGGTTGCCGCGAATCTCGTCGAGCATCGCGACCGGCTTGTAGCATTTGGGGGCGAGCGCGTCGTTATGCGCGCGCCCGAGGATGCGCGTCAGGTCTTCGGCCGGATCGGTGTGGCGCAGCTGATGCTTCAATGCGTAGACGAATGCGATCAGCAGGTCGACCGTCTGGTTGCGCAACGCGTCGTCGACGTGGTCGGGCAGATAGCGCCGCATCTGCGACGTCAGCGTGCGCGACGCGATCAGCATGTCGCCCCACAGGTGCCGTGCTTCCTTGAAGCGCTCGAAGCTCGCGTTGTTGCGGAATGCGAGGAAGATCGCCAGCGCGAGCCCGAACAGCGTGAACGGCGCCGTGTTGAGCGGAATCTTCTCGCCGAAGATGCGGCCGTTCGTGAAGACCGCCAGCGTGCTGACGATCGCCATGAAAACCAGCTGCGGAATGATCGATTGCAATACCGAGCCGTTCCACACGAACAGCATCTGCAACCAGTTTTGTCTCGGTCTGACGATCATGATGTGTCTCTGCCGATCGCGGCGCAGCCGCGTTGCCCTTGCATAACGAAACCGGCCCCGCTGGGCGGGGCCGGATTGCTGGTGCCGCGTAACCCGGCCGCTTCTGCACGGGTCACGCCCAAACGCCTGCGCCCGCCGGCGTCAGTGGTAGCCGTCCCCTTCCCGCACCTTGCCGCGGAACACGCGGTATTGCAGCGCGTTGTAGACGAGGATGATCGGCAGCACGATCACCGTGCCGACCAGCGCGAACAGCTGGCTCGAATGACTCGACGACGCGTCCCAGATCGTCAGCGACGGCGGCACGATGTTCGGCCAGATGCTGATGATGAGGCCCGTGTAGCCGAGGAAGCACAGCGCGAGCGTCAGCAGGAACGGCGTCGCCTCGTGCTGCCGCCGCACCGTGTGGAAGATCCCCCACACGCAGACGAGCACCAGCACCGGCACCGGCAGGAACCACACCAGGTCGCCGCTGCCGAACCAGCGATGCGCGACGGCCGGCAGGCCGATCACGGTCCACAGGCTGACGACGGCCATCGCGCCGAGCAGCACGCCCGTCAGCGGCTTCATCAGCACGCGCATCTTGCGCTGCAGCTCGCCGTCGACCTTCAGGATCAGCCAGCCGCAGCCGAGCGCCGCATAGGTCGCGAGCACGCCGAGGCCGCAGAACAGGCTGAACGGCGACAGCCAGTCGAACGGGCCGCCGACGAACGTGCCGTTGGCGATCTTGATGCCCTGCAGCAGCGAACCGAGCACGACGCCCTGGCAGAACGCCGCGAGCGCGGAGCCGCCGATGAACGCGAGATCCCACAGATGCTGGGTGCGAGTCGCCTTCGCGCGCAACTCGAATGCCGCGCCGCGAAAGATCAGCCCGACGACCATCAGGATCAGCGGCAGGTAGTTCGCCGGCAACAGCGTCGAGTACACGACCGGGAACGCGCCGTACAGCCCCGCCCCGCCGAGCACCAGGAACGTCTCGTTGCCGTCCCACACCGGCGCGACGGTGTCGAGCATCACCTGCCGCTCGGCTTTCGCGTCGAAGAACGGAAACAGCAGGCCGATGCCGAGATCGAAGCCGTCCAGCACCACGTAGATGAACACGCCGAGCCCGATGATCGCGGCCCATACGACAGGAAGATCGATGTGCATGGCTTACTCCGCTTCGGTCACGTTGAGCGGCGTGGACAGCGCGCTCTTGCGCAGCCCCGGATGCCGGTGCAGTTCGATGTACCCGGCGTGCGCGGCCGGCCCGTGCTTCATCAGTTTCAACATGTAGTAGACACCCGTTCCGAATACGAGGAAATACACCACCACGAAGATCAGCAGCGACACGCCGACCTGCTGCGCGCTGAGCGGTGCGACCGAATCCGCGGTCCGCAGCACGCCGTAGACCGTCCACGGCTGCCGGCCGACCTCGGTCGTGATCCAGCCGGCGAGCAGCGCGACGATGCCCGACGGCCCCATGCACAACACGAACCACTGGAACCAGCGCGTTTCATAGAGGCGGCCGCCCTTTCTGAGCAGCAGGCCGAGCAGCGCGGTGAGCAGCATCAGCATGCCGAGGCCGGCCATGATCCGGAACGTCCAGAAGATGATCGTCGAGTTCGGGCGGTCCTGCGGCGCAAACTCCTTCAGCCCGCGAATCTCGCCGCTCCAGCTGTGCGTGAGGATCAGGCTGCCGAGGTGCGGCACCTGCACCGCATAGCGCGTGACTTCCGCCTTCATGTCGGGCAGGCCGAACAGGTTGAGCGCGGTGCCGCCCTTCTCGGTTTCCCACAGCCCTTCGATCGCCGCGATCTTCGCCGGCTGGTATTCGCGCGTGTTGAGGCCGTGCGCGTCGCCGACGACGATCTGCACCGGCGCGAGCAGCAGCAGCATCCACAGCGCCATCGAGAAGGTGCGCTTGACCGGCTCGTCGCGGCGGCCGCGCAGCAGATGCCACGCACCGCAGGCCGCGACGATGAAGCCCGCGACGATGAACGCCGCGATCGTCATGTGCACGAGGCGGTACGGGAACGACGGATTGAACACCACCTTCATCCAGTCGACCGGGACGACGATGCCGTCCCGGATCGCGTAGCCCTGCGGCGTCTGCATGAAGCTGTTCGACGACAGAATCCAGAACGTCGAGATCAGCGTGCCGACCGCGACCATCAGCGTCGCGAAGAAGTGCGCGCGCGGGCTCACGCGGTTCCAGCCGAACAGCATCACGCCGAGGAAGCCGGCTTCGAGGAAGAATGCCGTCAATACCTCATACGTCAGCAGCGGCCCGGTGATGTTGCCGGCGATCCGGGAAAACCCGCTCCAGTTGGTGCCGAACTCGTAGGCCATCACGACGCCGGACACGACGCCCATGCCGAACCCGACCGCGAAGATCTTCGACCAGAACTGGAACATCGATTTGTATGCGGCGTCGCCCGTGGCCAGCCAGCGCCACTCGAGCACGGCGAGAAAGCTCGCCATGCCGATGCTGATCGCGGGGAACACGATATGAAAGGACACCGTGAACGCGAACTGCAGGCGCGCCAGGTGGAATGCATCGAAGATTTCCATGATCGTTGTGTGCTCGTGGTTGTGAAGACGTCCGCCCGAAGCAGGAAATCCCCGCGAGGCTCGACGGCCGCCCCTGCGGCCGGCCCGGCGATCGAGTGTGAATCGCATCGCACCGACATTGAAGCGAGATGACGATATCGCGTTTCGAATACCGCTCGCAATCAATCGCTCGCCCTTGCCAACTGTGCTCGTTGCCCCCTTCGCGAGGTGTGCATGTAAAACCTGGTCGCCCCGCATCGCGCCCGCCATCTGTACTGCTTTTTCGGTCGCCGGGCTGTGCACGCGCGCCGCGGCCGAACGCCCGTAAGCTTGCAGCGGATTCGGGTTCCCGGCGCTCGGCGCACAGATGCGACGGCCGTCGCGGGTCCCGTCACCCGTCGGCGCGCCGATCGTTCGGCCGCCTGTCGAAATACAGAGGATCTTTCATGCAGCCATGCGCCCTTCCATTCGAGCCGGTCGGCAGCGTCGCGTGTGACGTGACACGCCATCGTCGCGGCGACGTTGCGCAGGTCGTCGACCGCGTCGTCGAGGAGTGCCCGGTCGCCCTCGTGTTCAACGATATTTCGCATGCCGTGATGATGGCGACGCCGATCGACCTCGACGTGTTCGGCCTCGGCTTCGCGCTCAGCGAAGGCATCGTCGAGCGCGCGTCGGACGTCTTCGACATCGAGAGCGAGTGCACGGCAAGCGGCGCCGTGGTGCGCCTCACCGTGTCCCAGCAGGCGTTCATGGCGCTGAAGGCCCGGCGGCGCGCGCTGGCCGGCCGCACCGGCTGCGGCGTGTGCGGCATCGAGAGCATCGAGCAGCTGGACCTGCATCCGTCACGGATCCGTCACGCGGGCGCCGCGGCCGGCATCGGCGCCGACGCGCTCGAGCGCGCGTCGCGCGCGCTGCCTGCGCACCAGCTGCTGATGCGCGACACCGGCGGGATTCACGCGGCCGCATGGTGCAGCCGCGACGGCGCGGTCGTCGACGTCTTCGAGGACGTCGGGCGGCACAACGCGCTCGACAAGCTGATCGGCCAGCTCGCGCTGCGCCGCACGGACACGCGCGACGGCTTCGTGTTCCTGTCGAGCCGCGCCAGCTACGAGCTCGTCCGCAAGGCCGCGCGCCTCGACATCCCGATGGTCGCGACGATCTCCGCGCCGACCTCGCTCGCGATCGACGTCGCGCGCGAGGCCGGCATCCGCCTGCTCGGCTTCTGCCGCGGCGACGGCTTCGTCGAATACACCGCCCCGGCCGATTCGCCGGCAGCCCCTGAACTGACGCCACGATGACCCGACCGATCGACTTCGATACCGCCCAGCAGCAGTTCGCGCACGCGTTCGCGCCTCCGCTCGCCGCGACGTCCGTGCCGACCGCCGACGCGGCAGGCCGCGTGCTGGCCGCGCCGCTCGTCGCCGTGCTCGACCAGCCGAGCGCCGACCAGAGCGCGATGGACGGCTACGCGGTGCGTCACGCCGAACTCGCGAGCGGCACGCCCTTGCCCGTCGCGCAGCGCTGCTATGCGGGCGATGCGCCGTTGCCGCTCGCGCCGCGCACCGCGGCGCGCATCTTCACCGGCAGCCTGATTCCACCCGGCGCGGATACCGTCGTCATGCAGGAGGATGCGCAGGAGCAGGACGGACACGTGACGTTCGATGGTGATGCGCGTTACGGCACGCACATCCGCCGCCGCGGCGAGGAATTGCAGGCGGGCCGCGTGCTGATTCCCGCCGGCGTCCGGCTGCGGCCCGCGCATGTCGGGATGATCGCCGCGCAGGGCATCGGTTGCGTCGACGTTCATCCGGCGCTGCGCATCGGCATCCTGACGACGGGCGACGAGCTCGTCGCGTGCGGCCAGCCCCGGCTGCCGCAGCAGATCTACAACAGCAACGCGCCGATGCTGGCCGCGCTGGTCGCGGGCGCCGGCGCGATCGTCGCGGCGAGCGCGCATACGCGCGACACGGCGGACGCGATCGACCGCGCGCTGCGCGACCTGCATGCGCGCTGCGACCTGATCGTGTGCGTCGGCGGCGCGTCCGTCGGCGACCGGGATCTCGTGCGACCCGCGCTGACCGCGCTCGGCGCGTCGTTCGTGCTGTCCGGCGTCCGCATGAAGCCCGGCAAGCCCGTCGCGCTCGCGCGGCTCGACGGCAAGCCGGTGGTGCTGCTGCCCGGCAATCCGGGCGCCGCGCTGACGGCTTTCGCGCTGCTCGTCACGCCGCTGATCCGCTGCCTGCAGGGGCGCGACGAGCGCCTGCCGCTCGCGCCGTCGCTGCCGATCGACGCCGACATCGAAGCGGACGACGCGCGCGACCGCTTCATCCGGGTGCGATGCGGCGTTGCATCGAACGGCCAGCCGGTGCTCGATACGCTGCGGCAGCAAGGCGCCGGCACGCTGTGCTCGCTCGCGGACGCGGGCGGCATCGCCCGGCTGCCGGCCGGCCGCGCGATCGCGCGCGGCGACGCGGTGCCGTACTACGATTTCGCGCAGTGGCTCGCATGACGGCCGCAGCACGCCTCTTCATGCTGCGGCGCGGCGGCGAACTGTATTCCTGCGATTCGGCCGGGATTGTGTCTCTGCGCGGCCATTGCGGCGGACTATCCTCCGGCTTGGCGCCTGTCACGGCCGCCGCGGCGTCGCTTCGACGCGTCGCGCGGGCCGCCGGCGGCCCGTTTCCTCTCATCCTGCGCAGGCCAACGGACAGATCGTGAACGTCATCGACTCCGTCACGCCGACCCTCACCGCGCCGAGTCGCGGCGCGGCGGCGAGCGACCCACCCGGCACCGTCGACACGCTCGCCCGCCCGCTGCGCGACTTGCGGCTGTCCGTCATCGATCAGTGCAATTTCCGCTGCACGTACTGCATGCCGCGCGAAAGCTTCGATGCCGGCTACGCGTTCATGCCATCGTCGGAGCGCCTGTCGTTCGCTCAGCTGACCCGCATCGCGCGCGCGTTCGTCGCGCTCGGCGTCGAGAAGATCCGCCTGACCGGCGGCGAGCCGCTGCTGCGGCGCGGGATCGAAACGCTGATCGAGTCGCTTGCGGCGCTGACGACCGTCGACGGCAAGCCGGTCGAGATCGCACTGACGACGAACGGGTCGCTCCTCGCCGCGAAGGCGCGCGCGCTGCGCGACGCGGGCCTCGGGCGCGTGACCGTGAGCCTCGATGCGATCGACGACGCGGTGTTCCGCAAGATGAGCGACGTCGACATGCCGGTGTCGCGCATCCTGGCCGGCATCGAGGCCGCGCAGGCGGCCGGGCTCGCGCCCGTCAAGGTCAATTCGGTGATCGAGCGCGGCGTCAACGACGACCAGCTGCTGCCGCTCGTGCGCGCGTTCCGGCACACCGGCGTCGCCGTGCGCTTCATCGAATACATGGACGTCGGCGGCGCGCAATTCTGGGCGACCGACAAGGTCGTCACGACCGCGCAGATGCGCGGGATCATCGAATCGGCGTATCCGCTGCTCGCGGACGCCGCCGACGACGACGCGCACGTCGGCACCGCGCTGCGCTATCGGCACGCCGATGGCGCGGGCGAAGTCGGTTTCATAGCAAGCGTCTCGCATCCGTTCTGCGGCACGTGCTCGCGCGCACGCGTGTCGGCCGACGGCCAGCTGTACACCTGCCTGTTCGCGACGCACGGCACGGACCTGCGGCCGTGGCTCGGCGACGCGGCGCCGCTCGATCAGCTCGTCACCGCGATCCGCGGCCGCTGGCTGCGCCGCGACGACCGCTACTCGGAGCTGCGCGCCGCGCACCGCGCCCGGCGGACCGGCAAGACCTACCCGACGGTACGCATGTCGCTCGTCGGCGGCTGATGGACAGCTGACCGGTGCCGCGCGATGCGAGACGAACCGCCCCCTGGAGAACAGTCATGACGTCACTCATCGATCCGCAAGCCGAGCCAGACGACCCGGCACGTTCCGACCGCCATCCCGGCGACGAGCCCGCCGGGCCGCCCCCGCATTCGCCGCCCGCGATCTCCGGCGGCATCGAGGTCCGGGTCCAGTACGAACCGATCGACGTCGATGCGGAGATCGCGCCGATCATCCGCAACCCGCGGGTCGGCGCGGTCGTGAATTTCCTCGGCGTCGTGCGTCAGTCGGGCGACGTCGACGAAGTCGTCGCGCTCGACATCGAGCACTACCCGGGCATGACCGAACGGTCGCTGTGGAGCATCGTCGAGGAAGCGTCCGCGCGCTGGCCGCTCGAGGCGGTCAGGATCGTCCACCGGATCGGCCGGATCGCGCTCGGCCATCCGGTCGTGCTGGTGGTCGTGGCCGCGCCGCACCGGGCGGCGGCCTTCGACGCGTGCGAATTCATGATGGATTTCCTGAAGACCCATGCGCCGTTCTGGAAGAAGGAAATCCGCCACGACGGCGTGGCCGAATGGGTCGAGGCCAAGACGCACGACGATCACGCAATGAAGCGCTGGGGCTGACCCGCCCGCCGCACCCTTCCTTCCCGGCAACGACCCATCATGAGACTGACGATCAAATATTTCGCGAGCATTCGCGAACAACTCCGCATCGACGAGGAAACCCTGGAGATCGACGCGCCCGAGCTCACCGTGGACGCATTGCGCGGCACGCTCGCCGCGCGCGACGAACGCAGCGCGCAGGCGCTGCGCGACGAGCGGCCGGTGCGCACCGCAGTCAACCATGAGATGGTGACCGGCTCATTCGTGTTGCGCGAGGACTGTGAAATCGCGTTCTTCCCGCCCGTCACCGGAGGCTGACGGCCGGCGCGGCGAACCCGCCGCGCCGTGCGCTCCGCTCAGCGCGCGCAGAGCGCCGCCAGCTTGCCGACCGTGATGACCGCCTGCTCGATCTGGCTCGACCACGGGCTGCTGTAGTTCAGCCGGATGAAGTTCTTGTAGTTGTCCGAGATCGAGAACATGTAGCCGGGGCCGATGGTGATCCCCTGCTCCAGCGCAAGCTGGTACAGCCGCATCGCGTCCACCTTCGCGGGCAGCTCGACCCACAGCACGTAGCCGCCCGCCGGGCTCGAGATGCGCGTGCCTTCGGGGAAGAACCGCGACACGATCGCCCGCATCAGGTTCGCCTGCTGCGCATACGCCTTGCGGACCCGCCGCAGGTGATGCTCGTAGCCGTCGCGTTCGAGGAATTCCGCGATCGCGAGCTGCGGCAGCAGCGGCGTCGTCAGCGTGTTCAGGAATTTCAGCTTCTCGACCTGATCGCGGTAGCGGCCCGGCAGCGCCCAGCCGATCCGGTACGCGGCCGTCAGGCTCTTCGAGAACGACGAGCAGTGCAGCACGAGCCCCTTCTTGTCGAACGATTTCAGCGTGCTCGGATGCGTGTCGCCGAAGTACAGCTCGTTGTACACGCCGTTCTCGATGATCGGCAGCTCCGCCTTTGCCGCGAATTCGACCAGTTCGCGCTTGCGCTCGTCCGGCATCTGGAAGCCGAGCGGATTCTGGAAGTTCGGCATCACCATGCACGCGGCGATCGGCTGCGACTTCATGATCGCCGCGAGCGCGCCGATGTCGATGCCGTATTCCGGATGCGTCGACACCTCGATCGCCTTCATCCCCATCCGCTCGATCGCGTGCAGCATCGCATAGAAGGTCGGCGACTCGACCGCGATCACGTCGCCGGGCTTCGCGACCGCCTGCAGGCACAGGTTGATCGCTTCCGTCGCGCCGACCGTGACGATGATCTCGTTCGGGTCGACCGACATGCCGTTCTCCAGGTAGCGCCGCGCGATCTGCCGCACGAGACGCGGGCTGCCGGGCGGCAGCCCGTCCGTCACCCCCCACAGCGACTTGTCGCGGCCGGCCGCATACGCGTAGCGGTTCAGCTTCTCGAACGGAAACAGGCCGGGATCGGGATACGGCGAGCCGAGCGGCACCGCGTTGTCGGCGTCGATCGAGCGCAGCGTCGACAGCACGAGCCGGCTGACGTCGACCGACGACGAGATCGCGATCGGCTTCGACGGGCGCAGCTCGTGCACCTGCCCGTTGCCGTCGTCGCGCCGCAGGTTCACGAAATAGCCGGACTGCGGGCGGCTCTCCAGCAGGCCGCGGCTTTCGAGCAGCAGGTACGCGTGCAGGACCGTCGTGATGCTGAGCCGGTGCTGCTGGCTCGCCTGCCGCACCGACGGGATCCGGTCGCCGTGCCGGTACACGCCCTGGCGGACCAGGCGCTCGATGTCGTCCGCGAGCTTCTCGTACAGTTTCATCGTGCGCCTCCCGCCGGTGCGCAACCCGGGTCGTGATGCGTCGCGCGCTTTCCGTTCGATCTTGCCTTTTCCATCGCTTGACTCTCTTGTGGGGGCATCCGCAGCGCTCCAAACGTCGGGAGCCGCAGATGCTGTGCTTTTGATGATGGAAGAGTAAAAGGAGAACAGTCGCTCGCGAGCACACACATTCATCGTGCGCGCAAGAGTACAGTTTTGCCAATCAGGGTTACTGTGTGTGAACTGTATGTCTTACGAATTCGCGACGGGAGCCGGCGAGCGGCGCTGTGATCCTTGTTTCGCCGGCGGCACGTCCGCTCGGACGCATCATCGCGATGCCGAGACAGCGGCGGCGGAACAAAGACAGGAAGAGGAGTCCGAATCGAGAAAAGGCGGGAAGCACGAACGGTTCCCGGCCGGAGGCTCAGGGGTGCAGTCGATCCGGCGCGCGTTCACGCGCGCGCACCCGCCCGTCAGGCGCGCGACCTGAATCGATGCATCGTGTCGCGCCCGTCGTCGGCCGCCATGACGGCCGACGACGATCGCCCGCGCCGGCTGCCGCTCAAGACACCATGCCCTGCATCCGGTGCGAGAAATGCGCGCGCTCGGCGGTTTCCATCAGGGACAGGAACTCGTCCTGCGTCATGTGGATCAGCGCTTCGTGGTCGCCGGCCTCGAAATAGACTTCCGGCTGCAACGCCAGATTTTCCTCGAGGAACGTCTGCATGCCGTAGGCCATGCAGACCGGCGGCAGCGCGCCCGCATCGCAGTCCTTGAACAGCTCGCGCAACTCGAGCTCCTTCGCGAGCACGAGATGCCGGCCGGTCTTCGCCCAAAGATCGGACAAGCGCACCGCGTGCGTCGTCGGCAGCACGGCCGCGACGTAGCCGTCGTCGTCTTCGAGCAGCACGGTTTTCGCGAGGCGATCGCCGGGGATATGCGCGGCGGCGGCGGTCTCCATGCTCGTATGGCTATAGGGGTGGTACACGACTTCGTACCGCGAGGACTTCTGGCGCAGGCAGTCCTGCAGGGTCGCAGACATGGACATGGCACACCTCGTCTGAACGAATCGGGCGAACGGCGTTCGCACCGGATTCGTTCAGCATAGGTCGCAATCGCACGAATGGAAAATCCCGTTGCACCTCGTCGTCACGCCGGCTCCAGACCCTTCTCGCGCAGCCATGCGCGGTTGAACAGCCGCGCGCGATAGATGTCGCCGCGATCGCACAGCAGCGTCACGATCGTGTGTCCCGGCCCCATCCGGCGTGCGAGCCAGACCGCCGCCGCGACGTTGATGCCGCTCGATCCGCCGACGTACAGCCCCTCCTCGCGCAGCAGCCGGTAGACCATCGTCACGCACTGCACGTCGTCGATGCGCACCGCGTCGTCGATCGGCGCGCCGGCGAGATTCGCGGTGATGCGCGTCGAGCCGATGCCTTCGGTGATCGAGCTGCCTTCCGCCTTGATCTCGCCCGTTTTCACGTGGCTGTAGAGGCCGCTGCCGTGCGGGTCGGCGAGCACGATCCGGATCTCCGGGTCCTGCTCCTTCAGGTAGCGGCTCACGCCGGCCAGCGTGCCGCCCGTGCCGGTCGCGCACACGAACGCATCGACCGTGCCCGCCGTGTCGCGCCAGATTTCCGGCCCGGTCGTCTCGTAGTGCGCCTGCCGGTTGACGAGGTTGTCGAACTGGTTGGCCCACACCGCGTTGTCGAGCTCGTCCGCGAGCCGGCCGGCAATCTTCTGATAATTGTTCGGGTCGCGGTACGGCACCGCCGGCACCGGCCGCACCTCCGCGCCGAGCGTGCGCAGGATCTCCATCTTCTCCGGCGATTGCGTTTCCGGTATCACGATCACGCAGCGATAGCCGCGCGCCGCGCAGATGTGCGCGAGACCGATGCCGGTGTTGCCCGCCGTCCCTTCGACGACGGTGCCGCCCGGCGTCAGCACGCCGCGCTGCTCGGCGTCGCGGATGATGTAGAGCGCCGCGCGGTCCTTCACGGAACCGCCCGGGTTCATGAATTCCGCCTTGCCCAGGATCTCGCAGCCGGTCTCCGCGCTGAGCTTCGCCAGCCGGATCAGCGGCGTGCGCCCCACGCAGTCGACGAAACCTTGTCGCACGTCCATGTCCGCCTCCGTCGCGCGCCCAACCCGCACACAACGAAGGATAGGACGCCGCGCCGCCGCCCGCTTTCGCCGCCGGCGATCGCGTACTAAGCTTGGAGAGCCCATCCGCGACGCCCGCGCCGCATCGCCCCAGACGAGGTCCGCCATGCTGCAATTGCACACCGTGACCGTCCACAAGCCCGAGACGATGAACTTCATTCTCGGCCAGACGCATTTCATCAAGTCCGTCGAGGACATCCACGAGGCGCTCGTCGGCACCGTGCCCGGCATCCGCTTCGGCCTCGCGTTCTGCGAGGCGTCGGGCAAGCGGCTCGTGCGGCGCTCCGGCACCGATCCGGACCTGGTCGAGCTCGCGTCCCGCAACGCCACCGCGATCGGCGCCGGTCACGCCTTCATCGTGCTGCTCGGCGACGGCTTCTACCCGGTCAACGTGCTGAACGCAATCAAGGCCGTGCCGGAGGTCTGCCGGATCTATTGCGCGACCGCGAACCCGACCGAGGTGATCGTCGCGGAAACCGCGCAGGGCCGCGGCATCATCGGCGTCGTCGACGGCTTTGCGCCGCTCGGCGTCGAAAACGACGACGACGTGCGCTGGCGCAAGGAGCTGCTGCGCACCATCGGATACAAGGCGTAGGCGGGATTCGCCGCGGGTCTGCTTCGGGCCCGCACGGGCGCTCGGGCGTCCCCTCCGCTCCTGCGAGCGCTGCTGACCTGGCCGAGCGATGACGCGTCAGGATTCGGCGGCGGTCGAAAACTTGACCGTTAGTTGCGATTTAGCGAGATGCACGGCGCGCATTCCGGCATCGCGCGACAACCGTGCGCGTGTCCTATACTTGCCCGCAGATTGAAACGCGGCCGCGCCGGCGCAACGGCGGCGTCCGTGGCCGATTCTTCCGGGAGCGACGCATGCATTACCAGTTGATCTACGAACTCGTCGACGACTACCTGTCGCGGCGCGAGCCCTTCCGTGCCGAGCATCTCGCGCTCGCGCACGCCGCCACCGAGCGCGGCGAACTGGTGCTCGCGGGCGCGTTCTCGGACCCGGCCGACCAGGCCGTGCTCGTCTTCGAGGGAGACTCGGCCGAAGTGGCCGAATCGTTCGCGCGCGCCGATCCTTACGTGCAGAACGGCCTCGTCAAGTCGTGGCGCGTGCGTCCGTGGCGCGTCGTGGTCGGCAAGCACGCGCCGCGCTAGCGCGGGCTACAGCCACCCTGCCCGCCTGAAGCGCCACCACAACGCGAAATCGGCCACGGCCATCACGCCGATGCAGCCGTAGAAGCCATAGGTCCAGTGCAGCTCGGGAATGTTGTTGAAGTTCATCCCGTAGATGCCGGCGATCATCGTCGGAATCGCGAACAGCGCGGCGAACGAGCCGAGCCGCTTGGTCACCTCGCTCTCCGCGAGCGAGATCATCCCGAGATTGACCTGGACCGCCGTCACGACCATCTCGCGCCGCCCCTCGATCGTCCTCACGATCCGCTGCAGGTGGTCGTACACGTCGCGGAAGTAATGCTCCATCCCGCTGCAGACCTGCGGGATGCGCCCGCCCGTCAGCTTCGCGAGCGGCTCGAGCAGCGGCGCCGTGTGCTGGTGCAGCATCACGAGCCGGCGCTTCAGCGAATACAGGTCCTCGATGATCGCGCGTGACGCCGCCGGCGTCGCCTTCGCGAAGATGCGGTCCTCGAGCGCCTCGAGTTCGTTGCCGAGCGTTTCGAGGACCGGGAAATAGCGGTCGACGACCTGGTCCATCAGCGCGTAGAACACGAACGCCGAGCCTTCCTGCAGCAGATGCGGCTCGCGCTCGCAGCGCGTGCGCACCGCGCGGAAATCCTGCTCGGTGTGATTGCGGATCGACAGCACGTAGTTCGGCCCGACGAACACGTTCAGCTCGCCGACGCCGAATTCGCCGTCCTTGTCGAACTCGACCGTGTGCAGCACCGCGAACAGCGAGTCGCCGTATTCCTCGATCTTCGGCCGCTGATGGCCCTTGCGGGCATCCTCGAGCGCAAGCTCGTGCAGCCCGAATTCCTCGCCCATCAGTTCGATCTCTTCCGGCGTCGGGTCTTTCAACGCGACCCACACGAAGCATTCGGGCTTCGATACGTATTCGCTGATGACGTCGATGTCGATGTCGGCCAGCTTGCGGCCGTCCTGGTATGCAGCGCAGTTGATCAGCATGGTGTCCATCATGTTGCGGTTTCGCCCGGCAGTTTACCGGTTTGTCGCAGGTCCGGTCCCGCTTCGGCGCGGCTTGCGCCGCGCGCCGTTATTGGTCATGATCGGGCTGCGTGCGCCGCAGCATGCGCGGGTGCGCACCCACACGCCCGCCCGCGGCCCGGCCGCGCGGCTTCATCACCTCAGCGTCAAGGAGACAGACCCATGTGGTATTTCTCGTGGATACTCGGCATCGGCGTTGCGCTCGGCTTCGGCATCATCAACGCGATGTGGCTGGAAGCGGAAGTCTATCCGCGCGACCCGAAGCTCAACGGCGCCAAGCGGCCCGGATCGGGGAGCACGCCCTCGTGACGCATCTGGTGTTCTTCTGCGGCCACGCCGGCACCGGCAAGACCACGCTCGCGAAACGGCTCATCGGGCCGCTGATGCGCGCAACCGGCGAGGCCTTCTGCCTGCTCGACAAGGACACGCTGTACGGCCGCTACAGTTCGGCGGCGATGGGCGCCCTCACCCACGACCCGAACGACCGCGACAGCCCGCTCTACCTGAAGCATCTGCGCGATCCCGAATACCAGGGCCTGCTCGACACCGCGCGCGAGAACCTCGCGCTCGGTATCGGCGCGCTCGTCGTCGGCCCGCTGTCGCGCGAGGTGCGCGACCGGCGCATCTTCGACCGCGCATGGCTCGGCATCGGCCCCGAGGTCACGCTGACGGTCGTCTGGGTCTATACGTCGGAAGACGTCGCGCACCAGCGGATCGTCGCGCGCGGCAACCCGAACGACGCGTACAAGCTCACGCACTGGGACGAATACCGGCAGCGCCGCTTCGTGCCGACCGGCGCCGAATGCGACGGGCTCGTGATGTTCGACAACACCACGGCGACCGATGCGGACGTCGCTGCATTGCTGGCGCGGATCGTTCCGCCGCCGCAGGCTCCGCGCGTCCCGCCGCTGCCCGCCTGAACGCTTCCGCCGCATGAAAAAAAACGCCGGGCGGCGCATGGCGCCCCCGGCGTCGTGCGCCGACGTCAGGCCATTCAGGCCAGCGCGTGCACGCGCTCCATCGTGCCGCCGTCGTACAGCTTGCCGAAGCGGTTCGCGAGGAACGCCTTCAGCGACACCTTCTCCTGCGGGATGAAGCCGTGCTGCGGCAGCTTCTTCTCGCGGAACAGGTCCAGCACCGCGCACATCGCGCCGGCCGTCGTGATCTGGATCGCGCTCATATGCATCCCGCACACGTCCTTCGCGAAGATCTTGCGCGTGAACACGTCCTGCACCAGCTGGCCGTCCTTCACGCCCGTCACCGTGACGAACACGAGCACGACGTCCTGCTTGGTCGACGGCACCGCGCGGCGCATGATCGACTTCAGCGTGTCGCGGTCGGTCGACAGGCGCAGGTCCTCGAGCAGGAACTGCACGAGGTCGCGGTGGCCCGGGTAGCGCACCGACTTGTAGTCGAGCGTCTCGACCTTGCCCGACAGCGTCTCGCACAGCGTGCCGAGGCCGCCCGACGTGTTGAACGCTTCGTATTCGGTGCCGTCGAGCGAGAAGTGCTCGAGGCCTTCGAGCGGCTGCACCCACTGCTTGCGGCCGTCGCGGATCGCCTCGCACGGCTGGCAGTATTCGTTGATCAGGCCGTCGACGCTCCACGTCAGATTGTACTTCAGCGCGTTGGTCGGATACTCGGGCAAGGCGCCTACGCGCATCTTCACGTCGCGCACCTCGGTGAAGCCGTTCACGAGCTCGTGCGCGGCGATGCCGATGAAGCCCGGCGCGAGGCCGCACTGCGGCATGAACGCGCGATCGGAACCGTCGGCCAGCTCGCGGATCGCGTGCGTCGCGCGCACGTCCTCGGTCAGGTCGAAGTAATGGACGCCCGCGGCCTTCGCGGCGGCCGCGACGTTGACCGCGAGGTAGTACGGCAGCGCGTTGACGAGCGCATCGAAGCCCTTGACCGCTTCGCGGATCGCATTCGCGTCGGCCGAATCGACACGCTGCGTCGCGATGCCTTCGCGCGACAGCTTCGCGAGCGCATCCGCGTCGCGATCGAACGCGACGACTTCGTAGTCGCCGGTTTCACGCAGCATGTGAGCAATGGTGTGGCCGATCAGACCTGCGCCGACGATGGCGATTTTCATGCGCTTATCTCCTGATGATGGGTTGTGTTGTGTACGGCGTTGAGCCATGCACACAGTCTAGGGATGAGCAAAATCAGTTCCAAGACGAAGAATGATGCGAAACGGCGGGTATGTTCGACGTTATGACGTCACATTTCGTCGATTCGTCGAAACACGCCGTTTCAGTCCCGCCGGCCGCGCTATGGGTCGCCTAAGTTTCCCGCGTCAGACTGCTTGCCGATCACCCGACTCCAAGGAGGCTTCGGCATGCAAACCCCATCCGTCCATCGCGCGCCGCACTGGCTGAACAAGGTGCCCGACGTCGCGCTGTCGTTCTGGATCATCAAGATCATGTCGACCACGGTCGGCGAAACCGGCGCGGACTTTCTCGCGGTCAACGCGGGCCTTGGCCAGGCCGTCACTCGCATCGCGATGGCGTCGCTGCTCGCGATCGCGCTGTGGCTGCAATTGCGCACGCGCCGCTACGTGCCGTGGGTCTACTGGCTCACGGTCGTGCTGGTCAGCATCGTCGGCACGCAGATCACCGACCTGCTCACCGACGGGCTGGGCGTCAGCCTGTATGCGAGCACCGCCGCGTTCGCGGTCGCACTCGCCGCGATCTTCTTCGTCTGGCATCGCGTCGAGGGCACGCTGTCGATCGACACGATCGTCACGCCGCGACGCGAGCTGTTCTATTGGGCGGCGATCCTCTGCACGTTCGCGCTCGGCACCGCCGCGGGCGATCTCGCGACCGAGGCGCTCGGCCTCGGCTTCACGGTCGGCGCGCTGTGCTTCGGCGCACTGATCGCGGCCGTGTTCGCGACGTGGCGGCTCGGCGCCAACGCGGTCCTCGCGTTCTGGATCGCGTACATCCTCACGCGGCCGTTCGGCGCGTCGCTCGGCGACCTGCTCACGCAGGCCCGCACGTACGGCGGGCTCGGCATCGGCGCCGCGTGGACGAGCCTGCTGTTCCTGACCGTGATCGTGCTGCTCGTCGCCGCCGCGCAGTTTGGCCTCGGCCAGCGCACGCCGGCCGACGCCGCCGACTGAATCCCAACCGTTTCCGTTCATCGACTCGAGGACACATCATGCGCATTCCGGATTCCATTTCCCGTCTCGCCCTCGCCGCGGCCGCGGCGGCCGCGCTGAGCGTCGCCGCCGGCTGCTCGAAGCATCAGGACGCGAATGCGTCGACCCCGGCGCCCGCGCCCGCCGCTTCGTCATCCGCCGTCGCCGGCGCAACGAAGCTCGGCGACCTGTCGGCGTTCCGCACGATCGCCGCCGACGTGAACGCGCGGGTCGGCAAGGGCGACCTGCCCGGCGCGAAAACCCGCATCAAGGATCTCGAGATCGCGTGGGACTCGGCCGAGGCCGGCCTGAAGCCGCGCGCCGCCGACGACTGGCACGTGGTCGACAAGGCGATCGACCGCGCGCTCGCCGCGCTGCGCGCCGATCATCCGACCCAGGCCGATTCGGCCGCCGCGATGAAGGACCTGCTCGCGACCTTCGACCGGTTCGGCGGCAAGTGACCCCCACCCGGTGCGCGCGGCGCGTGACGCGCGGCCGGGAATCGCATACGCTGGCGGCGTTTGCGCAGCATGGAGAGCACGCATGCGAATACTGCTGGTCGAAGACGACCCGATGATCGGCGACGCGGTCCATGCCGCGCTGAAGGACGCGTCGTATGCGACCGATTGGGTGACGGACGGCGCGCGCGCGTTGACCGCGTTCGCGGCGCAGCATTACGACCTGGTCCTGCTCGATCTCGGCCTGCCCGGCCGCGACGGCCTCGACGTGCTGGCCGGCATCCGCGCGCAGGACGCCACCGCGCCGCTGATCGTCGTCACCGCGCGCGACGGTCTCGACGACCGCCTGCGCGGCCTCGACGGCGGCGCCGACGACTACATCGTGAAACCGTTCGAAATGGCCGAGCTGCTCGCGCGGATCCGCGTCGCGATCCGGCGCCAGGCCGGCTCGGCCGCGCCGGTGCTAAGCAATGGCATCGTGTCGCTCGACCCGGCGACGCGCGAAGCCGCCGTCGACGGACGTGCGCCGGTGCAGCTGTCGAATCGCGAGTTCTCGCTGCTGCGCGCGCTGCTGGTGCGCCCGGGCGCGATCCTGTCGCGGCGCGAGCTCGAGGACCGCCTTTACGGCTGGGGAGAGGAAGTCGAGAGCAATGCGGTCGAATTCCTGATTCACTCGCTGCGCCGCAAGCTCGGCAGCACCGTCATCAAGAACGTCAGGGGCGTGGGATGGATGGTTTCAAGAAGCGCCTGAGCGAGTCGATCCGGTTTCGCCTGTCGGCGGCGCTGTCGGTCGCGATCCTGGTCGTCGCGACGGTCGCGGCCGCATTCGCGTTCTCGTCGGCGTTCGACGAAGCCCACGAACTGCAGGACGACGTGCTGCGCGAAGTCGCGACGCTGCTCGACCGTCAGCGCGCGCCGTCGCCCCCCGCCGCCGGCGCCGGGCACGCGCGCGAAAGCGACGAGCTGTCGCGCGTGATCGTGCAGCCGCTCGGCGGCGATGCGCCGCCGGCCGCCGTCGGCGAGCCGCGGCTCGCATTGCCGGCCACGCTCGCCGACGGGCTGCATACGCTCGAGGCCGGCGGCAAGCCGTATCGCGTGATGGTCCACACGCTCGCGAACGGCGAGCGCATCGCGGTCGCGCAGGAAGCCGGCATGCGCGACGACGTCGCGCGCGAAAGCGCGTGGCGCACCGCGCTGCCGCTCCTGATCCTCGTGCCGATCCTGCTGCTGCTCGTCGCCGATCTCGTGCGCAAGCTGTTCCTCCCGGTCGCGGCGCTGTCGGCCGGCATCGATGCGCGCGACGAGCACGACCTGCGGCCGGTGCCGGCCGGGCATGTGCCGGTCGAGGTGCGGCCGTTCGTCGTCGCAATCAACCGGATGCTGGGACGCGTCGCGCAGTCGGTCGACGCGCAGCGCCGCTTCGTCGCCGATGCCGCGCACGAATTGCGCTCGCCGCTCACGGCCATGTCGCTGCAGGCCGAGCGGCTCGCCGCCACCGACCTGCCGGCCGATGCGCGCGCCCGCCTCGCGGCGTTGCGCGGCGGGCTCGATCGCAGCCGCAACCTGATCGAGCAGCTGCTTGCGCTCGCACGGGTGCAGAGCGCACCGGCAACGGCGCACGGCCCCGTGTCCGTGCAGGCGGTCTATCGCCGCGTGCTGGAAGACCTGATTCCGCTCGCGGAAGCGAAGGCGCTCGACATCGGCGTCGAGGAAGGCCCTGACGCCCGCGCATGCGTCGACGAATTCGAGCTGGCGTCGCTGGTCAAGAACCTCGTGGACAACGCGATCCGCTATACGCCGCGCGGCGGCCGCGTCGACCTGTCGACGCAGGCGACGGCGTCGCACGTGGTCCTGACGGTCACGGATACCGGGCCGGGCATTGCGCCGCACGAGCGCGAGCGCGTATTCGATCCTTTCTACCGGGTGCCCGGCAACGAACAGATCGGCTCGGGGCTCGGCCTGTCGATCGTGAAGACGATCGCCGACCGGATGGGCGCGGGCGTCACGCTCGCGTATGCGGACGAACGGCAATGCCGCGGGCTGCGCGTCGAGCTGCGGATTCCACACGACCGGCCGCCGCGCGCGGCGCCGGCCGAGGTCCGACACGACAGGCCGCCCGCGGCCGGCATCACGCCGCCGGACGACGAGCGCCGAACCCGCTGACCGCGCGCATCACCCGCCGATCGTGCCGCGGTCGATCTTGCGCGACAGGATGATCGACGTCGTCGTGCGCTCGACGCCTTCGAGCGCGCCGATCTGGTCGAGCAGGTCGTTGAGCCGCTCCGGCGAATCGGCGCGCAGCCACGCGACGTAGTCGTATTCGCCGCTCACCGCGCACAGCAGCTGCACTTCGGGCATCCGGTCGAGCTTCTTCAGCACGTCCTTGCCGTACTTCGGCGCGAGGATGATGCCGACATACGCGTAGATGCTCGCGTCGAGCACGTCCTGCCCGAGCCGCACGCTGTAGCCCGCGATCACGTTGGTCCGCTCGAGCCGCGCGATGCGCGCGACGACCGTCGTGCGCGCGACGTCGAGCTGGCGCGCGAGATCCGCGACGCTCGCGCGCGCATCGGCTTGCAGCAGCGCGACGAGTTGCCGGTCGAGGTCGTCGAGTTGGTCGAGGCGAGGTGGACGCATGAGGCTTGAGGCACGCGCGCGAAGCGCGTTCGGATGGGAAGGTGACGGGATGATAGCGCCGAACGCACGCACGCCCAACCGGCGCGTGCATCGGCGACGGCGGACGGCCCCGCCGGACGGTTACGCGACGATATCGATTCGTATCGGATGTAAGCAAGTGTCGCATTGGCTGCCGCACGCCGTGCGGCGTGCTACTAATACGCTGCGACGCGAGACGCGCGTGCGCCGCAGAAGCGCCCGCGCCCGTTCGCACGACACTACCCGGAGAGCCACCATGAAGAAAATTTCGCTCACCCTCGCTGCGCTCATGCTTGCGACCGGCGCGTTCGCGCAGACGCAGACGCAACCGCAGGCGCCCGCGCAGCCGGCCGCCGCCCGCCACGAGACGCGCCTCGAGGAACGCATCACGTACCTGCACAACCAGCTGAAGATCACGCCCGCGCAGGAGCCGCAGTGGAAGACCTTCGCCGACACGATGCGCGCGAACGGCGAAACGATGGCCCGCCTGTACCGTCAGCGGATGGAAAGCCGCAACGCATCCGCGATCGACGACATGAAGCAGTACGCGGAACTTGCGCAGGCCAACGCCGACGGCGCGAAGAAGCTGGCCGACGCGTTCGGGCCGCTGTACGCGAGCTTCCCGGCCGACCAGAAGGCGCTGGCCGACACGACGTTCCGCAGCGGGCTGCACCACGGCGGCGAGCCGCGCGGCAAGGCCAAGGCGGCGCCCGGCGCGGCCGCGAGCGCCCCCGCGAAGCCCTGACGCGTCACGCGCAGCCGGCCCGCCCGCGGCGGGCCGGACGGCTGCGCGGCTTCCGCCGGCGAACGGCGCCGATTTCACAGCGCGCCGATTTCGGGATAAGCTCCAGGCTTTTCCCGCATTTCTTCGCCATGCTAGAACTCAAGCAACTCGATCTCGGCACCGATCCGCAGGCCCGGCGCGTCGTCAAGGACGAGACCGTCGCGGTCGCCTTCGCGGCCGGGGACGGCGAACTGATGAGCCTCGAAGGCCCGAACCGCTACGTGGCCGGCGACGCGCTGATCACCGGCTCGACCGGCGACCGCTGGGTCGTGTCGCGCGCGCGCTTCGACGCGAAATACCTGCCGGCCGATCCGGCGCTCGCGCACGGCGAGCCCGGCGCTTACAGGAACCGGCCGGCGGTGGTCCTCGCGAAGCGCATGGACGAGCCGTTCACGATCGCGCGTTCCGCGAACGGTGACACGCTGCGCGGCGTCGCGGGCGACTGGGTGATGCAGTATGCGCCCGGCGACTATGGCGTCGTGCAGGCGCAGCGCTTCGCGCAGGTCTACCGCGACGCCGGCTGACGGCTCGGGGCGCCGGCGACGACGCTGCGCTCAAGCAAACTCTTCGTCGAGCGCGATCTCCGCGTCGCGCGACACCGCTTCGCCCGCCGCATGGCGCTCTTCGAGCGAACCCAGCATCGCTTCCACATACGCATGCAGCACCGCGTGGCTGCGCGCGCGCTGCATCGGCCTCATCGCCAGATAGCGCGCGAGCGCGGCCGGTGCGATGCGCACGTCGAGCGTCATCCGTTTCGGCGTCGCGCCGAAGCGCATCGCGAGCCAGTGCACGGACAGGAAGCGGCCGCGTTCGTCGCGGCTCTCGACGAAACGGGTCTGCTCCGGGAACAGCTCGCAGATCACGCGCGCGAATGCATTGAATTCCGCGCTTTCGCATTCGATCAGATAGTCATCCATCTCACGCCTCCCGTCAGGCCGCCGCGCGCGACGGCCGGCAGAGCTTCACCAGCACGCCGATCAGCAGCGCGGCCAGCACGAAATGCCACGCTTCGGTCCACGCCGCAGGCAGGATGCGGACCTGATAGAGCATCCCCGGCACGTACGCGAGCGCGTGCAGCGCGATCGCGAGCGGCAGCACGCCGCGCCACCCGGCGCGCATGCCCCGCCACATCAGCATCGACAGCGCGACCTGCAGCGCGAACGCCGCGACGCGCTCGAGCAGCAGCATCGCGATCGACGGCGCCGACAGCGTCGCCAGCATCACGTGCAGACGCAGCACGGCATCGCCCGGCAGCCCCGCGAGCTGCGCGTCGAGCTGGCCGTGATTCGCGAGCCATGCGAGGTAGATCCACTGCCCCCAGACGAGCACGCCGATGAACCACGCTTCCGCGCCGCCATGACCGAGCCCGTAGCCGATCGCGCGGCCGTCGCCGGCCGTCGCGCCGTAGCGGCGGCTCAGGAAGCGCATCCCGAGATAGCGCCCGACCTCCTCGAACACGCCGGCCGTGAGCGCGCCGTACGCGACGAACGCGAGCGGCTGCGTCAGCCAGCCGCCGGCGGACGCCTGGCTCAGCACGACCCCATGAAACGCGCGTTCGACGACCATCGCGAACAGCGTGAACGCGGCGACGCCGACGATCGCGTCGCGCCTGTCGAGCGACAGCGGCTTGCGCAAGATGCGGTAAAGGACGAGCGGCAGCAGTGCGAGGATCAGCGTGGCGGCGATCAGCAGCGCCAGCGTGATGGGGGAGACAGTCATGTGAATCCTTGTTCGGGGCAGCGCACCTGACGCGCTGCGTGCCCCGAATGATACTCAGCTTGCGGTCGACGCGCGCGCGATCAGCTCGCCGGGCAGCAGCGCGACGCGCACGTCGCCCGCCGCGCCGTCGATCCGCTCGTGGACGAATTCGACCGCCTTGTAGCCGATCTCGTAGGTCGGCTGACGAATCGTCGTGATGCCGATCAGCTCCGCCCACTCCGGATCGTCGATCGACACCAGCGCCGCCTGTGTCTGCCACGCGGAGCCGAAGCGCGCGCGCAGATGCCGGGCGATCGCGAGCGCGACCGGCGCGTTCGCCGCGAACAGCGCCGCGCGCGTGCCCCGCCGTGCGGCCGCGTCGATCCGCGCATCGAGCTCGACGAGCGCGGCGGCGACGGCCTCGGGCGCATTCAGGTCGAGCACGACCGTCTGGGGCACGGGCCGGCCGTGCGCGGCGAGCGTCGCGCGGAATGCCGCCTCGCGCAGGCGCCGCGAGCTGACCTGCTCGAACGGCTGCACGACGAAGTGGATCGAGTCGAAACCGCGCTCGATCAGGTGCCGCACGCCCATCTCGATCGCGTCGCCGTTGTCGAGGCCGATCAGGTCGGCCTCGAAGCCCTCGACCGTCCGGTCGACCAGCACCGCCGGAATCCCGCCGCCGCGCAGCGGGCGCAGCACGTCCTCCTCGGCGCCGAGCGCGTTGACGATCAGCCCTTCGACGCGGTACGTGGTGAGCAGCTGCAGGAAGCGGCGCTCCATCTCGACCTCGTTCGCCGCGTGGCAGATGAGCGGCATGTAGCCGAGCGCGTGGCACGCGGCCTCGACGCCCAGCAGCACCTCGACGGTATAGGGATTGGTCAGGTCGGCCGCGAGCATGCCGAGCAGCCGGTTGCGGCCGCGCTTGAGGCCGCGCGCCATCTGGTTCGGCCGGTAGTTCAGCCGCGCGATGGCCGCCTCGATCCGCTGGCGCAGATCCGCGGACAGCACATGGGTCTCGCCGTTCAGATAGCGCGAGACGCTGGTCTTGCCGGTACCAGCCTCGCGGGCGACATCGCTGATCGTCGCGGGACGCTGGCTGGTGGGGTGCGATTCGGTCACTGTCGTGCCTCGCGACGTGCGATCCGCTCCGCGACGTACGCGGGCGGATGTTTGTTGTTGGATAGGTAAGCCAACTGACGGACTCTCGTGTCGGTCAGCCGCGCCGGACCCGGCGCGGATACGGGTCGCCCGAAGCCGCTTGCAACGGCGCCGGCTTCGAAGCGACAAGCGGGCGATCATAACGCAGCCGATGGGGCGACTCCAAGTCCATCGACTCTAATCCCACGACGCGAACAGCGCCCGGCGCGCGCGGGTGGCCCCTCCTCCGGGGCGCGCTCAGCCGGCGCGCGCGTGGGTCAGCGCGTCCGGATTGACCAGATTGACGCGCAGCGTGCCCGCCAGCGCGCCGACCAGGTTTTCCGCCGCGCAGCGCGCCATCGCGTGCCGCGTTTCGTGGGTCGCCGATCCGATGTGCGGCAGCGCGACGACGTTCTTCATCCGCAGCAGCGGCGAGTCGGCCGCGAGCGGCTCCCGCTCGAACACGTCGAGGCCCGCGCCGCGGATCGTGCCCGCGCGCAGCGCGTCGATCAGCGCCGCCTCGTCGACGACCGGCCCGCGCGACGCGTTGATCAGGATCGCGCCGCGCTTCATCTTCGCGAACTCGGCCGCGCCGATCAGGTGGCGCGTCTCGTCCGACAGCGGCACCTGCAGGCACACGAAATCGGACTCGGCGAGCAGTTCGTCGAGCGTCGCGCGGCGCGCGCCGTACTGCGACTCGGCGTCCGGCTGCGCGGAGCGGTTCGTGTACAGCACCCGCATCCGGAAGCCGAGCGCCGCGCGGCGCGCGACCGCCGCGCCGATCCGCCCGAGCCCGACGATCCCGATCGTCTTGCCCTGCACGTCGGTGCCGTACAGGTCCGGGCCGATGCTGTGCTGCCAGTGGCCGGCCTGCACCCACTCCGCCAGCTCGACGACGCGCCGGGCCGACGCGAGGATCAGCGAGAACACCGTGTCGGCGGTCGACTCGGTCAGCACGTCCGGCGTGTGCGCGAGCACGATGCCGCGCCGGGTCAGGTCCGCGACGTCGAAGTTGTCGTAGCCGACCGAGATCGTCGACCAGGCCTTCAGCCGCGGCGCGCGCTCGAGCATCGGCGGCGGGATCTTCAGGCTCGCGCCGATCGCGCCGTCCGCGTCGCCGAGCGCCGCGGCGAGCGCGTCGGCGCCGTCGACCTGGACGACTTCGGCATGCTCGCGCAGGTACGCGAGGACGTCATCGGGCAGCGGCTTGTAGGCGACGATACGAGGCTTCATTGAGGCATTTTTCCTTGCAGCGGCGCGCCGAGCGGCTGCGCATCGCGCGCCTGGGGTTTGACGGACAGCGTGAGGATCACCGCGACGACCAGCGCGGCGCTCATGAACGCGTACGACGCGACGGGCGAGCCGGTCGCGCCGTTCAGGTAGCCGACGAAATAGGAGCCGACGAACGAACCGAGCGCGCCCATGCTGTTGATCAGCGCCATCGCACCGCCCGCGACGTTCTTCGGCAGCAGTTCCGGCACGATCGCGAAGAACGGGCCGTACGGCGCGTACATCGCGGCGCCGGCGACGACGAGCAGCGCATACGAGAACCAGAAGTGCGTCGAGCCGAGCGCGTACGATGCGGCGAACGCGGCCGCGCCGATCAGCAGGAACGGCCACACGAAGCCGCGGCGCGAGCCGAGCTTGTCGGACGCCCACGACGCCGCGAGCATCGCGATCGTCGCCGCCAGGTACGGCAGCGCGGACAGCCAGCCCGTTGCAACCATCCCGAGCTCGGAACCGTTCTTGACGATCGACGGCAGCCACAGCACGAAGCCGTACACGCCGATGCTCCAGCAGAAGTACTGCGCGCACAGCTTGATCACGGCCGGCGAGCGGAACGCCTCGCCGTAGTTGCGCATCGGCTTGATCGCCGCCTGCTCGGCCGCGAGCGCCGCGTCGAGGTCGCGCTTTTCCTGGTCGGAGAGCCAGGTCGATTGCGCGGGCTTGTCCTGCACGAGGAACCACCAGCACACGGCCCAGATGATCGCCGGCACGCCTTCGGCGATGAACATGTGGCGCCAGCCGAATTCGTGGACGAGATAGCCCGACAGGACCGACATCCACAGCACCGTGACCGGGTTGCCGAGGATCAGGAACGTGTTCGCGCGCGAGCGTTCGCTCTTCGTGAACCAGTTGCTGATGTAGATCAGCATCGCCGGCATCACGGCCGCCTCGACGACGCCGAGCGCGAAGCGGATCGCCATCAGCGACGGGATGTTGCTGACGACGCCCGTGAGCGCCGCGCATGCGCCCCACAGCACGAGGCTCCAGAACACGAGCTTCTTGACGCTGCGGCGTTCCGCGTAGATCGCGCCCGGGATCTGGAAGAAGAAGTAGCCGAGGAAGAACAGCGCGCCGATCAGCGACGACAGGCCCTTGCTGATGCCGAGATCCTGGTTGATGCCGGCCGCCGCCGCGAACCCGTAGTTCGCACGGTCGAGATAGGCGAGGCTGTAGGTGATGAAGATGATCGGCATGATCATCCACCAGCGTCGAGCGGCGAGATTGGCAGTCATGGGCGTGTCTCCTGTGTCGACCGGAGTCGGCGCCTCGGCGCTTGCTCCGGTCCCATGCAAGGCTGTGCGGAACGCACGAAATAGGTTCGCGATTGTGCCGTGCGCGGCATCTTATTGCGCGACGAAGGTTTCCTCTAAGCGATCGGCCGGATTGCTGACGTTTTCGACACAGTCGAGCTGCTCGCGGGTCGGCAGGCCCTCCGAGTCGCCGATCACCTGGATCGCCAGCGCGCCGATCCGGTTGCCGCGCGCGACTGCCTGCTCGACGCTGCGGCCTTCGAGCAGCGCGCTCACGACGCCAACCGCGAAGCCGTCGCCCGCGCCGACCGTGTCGACGACGTTCTCGACGCGCACGCCGTCGACCGTGCCTTCGCGGCCATCGGCGGTCAGATAGTACGCGCCTTGCGCGCCCAGCTTGATCACGACGCCGCGCGCGCCCTGTGCGAGGTAGAAGCGCGCGATGTCGGCCGGCGCATCGCGCCCGGTCAGCTGCCGCCCTTCCGCAAGGCCCGGCAGCACCCAGTCGGCGAGCGCCGCGAGCGCGTTCAGCGTGTTCGCCATCGCTTCGGCGGACGGCCACAGCGTCGGGCGCAGGTTCGGATCGAACGAGATCGTCTTGCCGGCCGCGCGCATCTCTCGGGCCAGCTGGAACGCGAGCGCGCACGACGTCGCGGAAATCGCCGGCGCCACGCCCGTCAGGTGCAGGTGGCGCGCGCCGAGCACGTAGTCGGCCACGTAGTCCTCGCACGACAGGTGGCTCGCCGCCGAACCCTTGCGGAAATACTCGACGGTCGGATCGCTGCCGTCGTCGTTGCGCGACTTCAGCTGGAAGCCGGTCGGGTAGCGGTCGTCGACCGTCACGCACGATGCGTCGATGCGTTCGCGCGCGAGCGTGTCGAGCACGTAGCCGCCGAACGAATCGCGCCCGACCCGGCTCACGTAGCCCACGCGGAAACCGAGGCGGGACAGGCCGATCGCGACGTTCAGGTCGGCGCCCGCGATCCGCTTCGTGAATTGCGACGCGTGCGCAAGGTGGCCGGTCTCGGCGGCGACGAACATCGCCATCGCTTCGCCGTAGGTGACGACATCGAGTTGCTGGTGCATCAGTGAATTCCTCCGGATCCTTCGCGCCTTCTGGCGCGCTTCAAGCGGCTTCGAGCCACGCGACGCGCTGGCGCGCGTCGCGCCCCAAGTCGGCGGCGTCGAGCGGAAACTCGATGCCGCGCGGCGCGTGCTGCGGCAGCGCCGCCAGCACGGCGGTGACGAGCGGGTCGCGCGGCGCCGGCGCGACCGCGAAACGGCGCGCGCCCTCGCCTTCGACGGCCTTGCAGTGAATGTATTCGACATGCGGCGCGAGCGCTTGCGCGCAGTCAAGCGGCGCTTCGCCCGGCCATTGCCAGTTGCCGATGTCGAAGGTCATGCCGAGCGCGCGCGGCGCGCCGGCCGCGTCGAGCGCGGCGAACAGGTCACGGAACTGCGCGAGCGAGCCGCCGACCGGCAACTGGCCGTTCTCGACGACGAGCCGGGCGCGCGCATTCCGCGACAGCGCGACGATGTCGGCCGCCTGCGCGTTGCCGGCAAAGCCGCCGAGCTGGAATTTCACGAAGCGCGCGCCGAGCGCGTCGGCTTCGGCGAGCGTATCGCGCAGCGCGTCGGCGTCGAGCGCGCCTGCGTGGGTGTACAGGTTGGCGGGCGTCGAATAGACCGACCACAAGCCGTGCGCCGCGACCTGCGCGCCGAGCGCGGCCAGCGCGTCATGCGCTGCGTCCGCGTCGGACGCGAACAGCTCGCGCCGCACCTCGAACCCGGCCGCGCCTGCCTGCGCGGCGGTCGCGACGAATGCCCGGTGGCCCTCCTGTCGCACCCGGTCCATGCCGAATGCGCTCGCCACGATCACGATGTCTGCCATGTTGCCCTTTATCACCGGAATGGAACCGGTTCCATTTGCGTGAGACGGATGGTGCGCCTCGTGCGGGGGGGCACGCCATAGAGGAAATCCCTAGGAATTGCCCCCGGCGCGCATCACATGCCGTTTTGCGCAAGGCTCAGCGCCAGGAACTGCGCCGCGACCCGCGACGGCGCGCCGCCGTGCGGCACGAGGATCGAGAAATGACGCGTGAGCGGCGCGGGCGCGAACGAGCGCATCACGAGCGCGGCATCGTCATGCCGCAGCGACATCGCGGACACGAAGCCGACGCCCATTCCCGCCCGCACCGCCTCCTTCACGGCCTCGACGCCGGCGATCTCGAGCGCGACGCGCATCGGCGCGCCCGAGTGTGCGAATGCGCGCTCGACGAGCTGCCGCACGCCCGAGCCCTCCTCGCGCAGCACCAGCGGATGCGCGGCCAGCGCGTCGAGCGTCGCGCCGCCCGCGTGCGCGGGCCCCGCCAGCGGATGCCCGGCGGGCACGATCGCGACGATCTCGTCCTCGTGCCACGCATGCACGGCCGTGCCGGGCGGCAGCGCCTCGCCCGGCGGGCCTTCGATCAGCGCGATGTCGAGCGACGGCAGCGCGGCGACCACTTCGGACGTGTTGCCGCTCATCGTCTGGATCGCAACGCGCGGCGCGGTCGGCTGGAACGCGGCGATCAGGTACGGCAGCAGGTAGCTCGCGGGCGTCGTGCTCGCGCCGATCCGCAGCGTGCCGGCGTCGAGCCCGCGCACCGCGTCGCGAAACGCGCGCGCCTGCGCGAACGTGTCGCGCAGCGCGCTCGCGTACTGCGCGAGCTGCTCCCCGGCCGGCGTCAGCCGGATGCCGCGCCCGTCGCGCTGGTACAGCGGCTCGCCGAACTCGTCCTGCAGCAGGCGCAACTGGCCGGACACCGCCGGCTGCGACAGATGCAGCGCCAGCGCGGCGCGGCTGATGTTCAGGTGCTCGGCGACGGCCGCGAACGTTATCAGTTGATCCGGGGTCATGGAGATGAATTATCGGTTTTCCGGATAGTTTATGTCACAAATCACAATTTTTCATATCGATATAACCAAACTAGGATTAGGGCATTGAAATGACGATCCGATCCGGGTTCCATCATGTCTACGGCTCACCCATCCCATCTGAATCACGCCGCGCCGTCGATGCGCGGCCAGTTGAACGGCATCCTGTTCGTCGCGCTGTTTGCCGCGGCCGTGACGAGCCTGTCCGAATTGCCCGCGATCGCCGGGCTCGGCCTCTCCCCGCTGATCGTCGGCATCGTCGCAGGCGCCTTGTACGGCAATGCGCTGCGCGACGGCATGCCGGCCAGCTGGGCGGCCGGCGTCAACTTCTCGGCGCGCAAGCTGCTGCGCATCGCGGTCGCGTTCTTCGGGCTGCGCGTGAGCCTGCAGGAAATCGCGCAGGTCGGCCTGCCGGGCCTGACCGTGTCGGTGCTGGTCGTCGTCAGCACGCTCGCGATCGGCACCTGGGCCGGCATGAAGCTGATGAAGCTCGACCGCGATTCCGCGCTGCTGACCGCCGCCGGCAGCGCGATCTGCGGCGCGGCCGCCGTGCTCGCGTTCGAATCGACGCTGCAGTCGAAGCCGCACCAGAGCGCGATGGCGGTCGGCAGCGTCGTGCTGTTCGGCACGCTGTCGATGTTCGTGTACCCGCTCGCGTATCACGCCGGGCTGCTGAACCTCGACGCGGCCGGCCTCGGCCTCTTCTTCGGCGGCACGATCCACGAGGTCGCGCAGGTGGTCGGCGCGGCCAGCGACGTCAGCCCGCAGGTCGCGCACATCGCGACGATCGTCAAGATGACCCGCGTGATGCTGCTCGTGCCGGTGCTGCTCGCGCTCGGCTGGTGGCTCGCCCGCTCGGCGAACGCATCGGCCGACGGCGCGCACGGCAAGCGCAGGATCGCGGTGCCGTGGTTCGCGCTCGGCTTCCTCGGCTTCGTGATCGTCAATTCGCTGAACGTGCTGCCGGCCGACGTCACCCACACGCTCAACGTGCTCGACACGTTCGCGCTGACGATGGCGATGACCGCCCTCGGCATCGAGACCCGCGTGTCGCAGATTCGCGAAGCCGGCCCCCGCGCGTTGACGACCGGCCTGATCCTGTACGTGTGGCTGATCGCCGGCGGCTACGGCATCACCTGGGCGGTCCAGCACTGGCTTGGCTGAGCTGCACGCCCGCTCCGCGTCGCGCGCCGCGCCCGCCGGGAAGGTCCCGCGGGCGCGGCGCAGTGCTATGCTTCGCGTCGTTTTCCACGGTCCTCGCTCAGTCGTGCTTTCCTTCCTGCTGAAGCTGCGCACCCGCGCCCAAACGCTGTTCCGCCTGTCGGACGCCCATACGATGCTGATCTGGTCGGTGATCGTCGGGGTCGGCGGCGCGTTCGCGACGATCGCGTTCCGTGAAGGCATCGAGGTGGTGCAGCGCGTGGTCTCGGGCAGCAGCGGCAGCTTCGTCCAGATGGCGAAACGCTTGCCGTGGTACGTGCGCTTCTGGCTCCCCGCCGCGGGCGGCTTCCTCGCCGGCTGCGTGCTGCTGCTCGCGACCCGCGGTGACGCGAAAACGCGCAAGACCGACTATATGGAGGCAGTCGCGCTCGGCACCGGCGTCGTGCCGGTCCGGCAGAGCCTGTGGCGCAGCGTGTCGTCGCTGCTGACGATCGGCACCGGCGGCTCGATCGGCCGCGAAGGCCCGATGGTGCAGCTCGCCGCGCTCGCCGCGTCGCTCGTCGGCCGCTTCGCGCACTTCGACCCGCCGCGGCTGCGCCTGCTCGTCGCGTGCGGCGCGGCGGCCGGCATCACGTCCGCGTACAACGCGCCGATCGCCGGCGCGTTCTTCGTGTCGGAGATCGTGCTCGGCGCGATCGCGATGGAGAGCTTCGGCCCGATGGTGGTCGCATCGGTCGTCGCGAACATCGTGATGCGCGAATTCGCCGGCTACCGGCCGCCGTACGAGATGCCGGTGTTCCCGGCCGTCGCCGGCCCCGAGGTGCTGCCGTTCGTCGTGCTCGGCCTGCTGTGCGGGGTGCTGGCGCCGCAGTTCCTGCACCTGCTCGACGCATCGAAGAACCAGTTCAAGCGGCTGCCCGTGCCGCTGCCGGTGCGGCTCGCACTCGGCGGCCTGATCGTCGGCGTGATCTCGGTGTGGATTCCGGACGTCTGGGGCAACGGCTACAGCGTCGTGAACCAGATCCTGCATTCGCCGTGGACCTGGCAGGCGCTCGTCGCGGTGCTGGTGTTCAAGGTGCTCGCGACGGCGGCCACCGCCGGCTCCGGCGCGATCGGCGGGGTCTTCACGCCGACGCTGTTCGTCGGCGCGGTGCTCGGCTCGCTGTTCGGGCTCGGCATGCAGGCGCTGTGGCCGGGGCACACGTCCGCGTCCTTCGCGTACGCGATGGTCGGGATGGGCGCGTTCATGGCAGGCGCTACGCAGGCGCCGCTGATGGCGATCCTGATGATCTTCGAGATGACGCTCAGCTATCAGGTCGTGCTGCCGCTGATGGTGTCATGCGTCGTCGCGTATTTCGTCGCGCGCGCGACCGGCACGACGTCGATGTACGAGATCACGCTGCGCCACCACCAGGACGCGCAGGAGCGCCTGCGGATCCGGACGACGCAGATGCGCGAGCTGATCCAGCCCGCGCAGACGGTCGTGCCGTTGACCGCGAGCGTCGCCGACATGACGCGCGTGTTCCTCGAATACCCGGTGAAATACCTGTACGTGACCGACGACGCCGGGCGCTTTCGCGGCGCGGTCGCGCTGAAGGACATCACGAGCGACCTGCTCGACAAGCGCGACACGGCCGACAAGACGGCCGCGCACTATGCGCACACGCCGTTTCCGCTCCTCACGCCCGACATGCCGCTCGGCACCGCGCTGGAACTGTTCATGGGCTTCCAGGGCGAGCGGCTGCCGGTGATCGAGAGCGCGGCGGAGCCGACGCTCGCGGGCGTCGTCTACAAGACGTCGCTGCTCGACGCGTACCGGCGGATGACGGGCGAGCGCTGAGCGCGGGCGGCGGCGATTCGCCTCCCACCGCTTCCGCTCGGCCATGCCCGACGCCGCCCGCGGCGTCTCGAATTAGTGCTCCCTGTCCGCAACCCTACGACCAACCGACACGGCAAATACGGCAACATTCGATTCATCAATTTCGCTCAACTAAATAGAGCAATACACCCAGCCAACGGATAAAAACTTTCCTAACATCAATCCGAATCGCCGTTACAAAATCGCCAAATCAAAACCATAAATCATTAATCATTTAAGTCCATGCAACATTCAATAATGCGACCACACGCTACGAGGCAACCATGGAAATCCCGCGAGAGCACGACGGGCTCCCCTCCGTCTATGTCATCCCCGGACAGGGCGACACGCCAGCCGGGGCGTTGCGAAACCTGTACGGCCTGAGCCGCCTCTCGCGCGCGTATATCGACGAAACGCTCGATCACATCGAAGCAGCGCTTCTCGACAATCAATTCGCTTTCGATCCCTGTCTAATTCGAAATGTTCTACTGGAAGAAAAATCAATCGATTCCATTCCGGTCGGCATTCCGCAATTGGCGTCATTTACCACGGCGATATGCGTGCACCGAATCATGGAATGGCAGCAGATTCGGCCGGTCGCCGTCATCGCCCAGAGCCTGGGTGAAATTGCCGCGCTGGTGTGTGCCGGCGTATGGCGCATCCCGGACGGGGTTCGTGCGGTGCTCGCGCTGAACACTGCATTTCGGCCGCTCGAAGGCCACGGCGGCATGGTCATGGTCTCGGCTTCCGAAGCCGATACGCTGCACCTGCTGGACCAGGTCGGGCGCGACGACCTGGTGCTGGCGTGCGTCAACGGGCCGCGGCAGACAGTCGTCAGCGGCCCCAATGCCGCACTCGACGCGCTGATGGCGAAATCGCACGGCCGCGACGGGATCAAGCTGCATCGGCTGCCGATTCCGTACCCGGCCCACCATCCGGCCCTCCAAGCGGCGGCCGACCAGTTCATGGCGGACATCGCGACGCTGCCGCGCGACAGATTTCGGATTCCCGTGTACTCGGCGGTCGCGCGCAGGCGCTATGCGGACGACGACGATCTGGCCCGCGGGCTCGCCGACTGCTTCATCAAGCCGTACCACATGCCGGCCACGCTCGATCGACTCCGGTCCGATCTCGCGCATCGCTATATCGACCTCGGGATGAGCGGCGGCATGAGCCGCTGCATCAAGGCCATCCTGCCGGACGCGCACGTCTACGCGCCGACGCGCACCACCGGCCCGGCCCTCGTCCAGCCCACCCGAATGGAGCGCCTGCAATGAATGCCGATCCGTCCATCCGAAGCACGACTTCGTCGCTCGCCGACGCCATCCGCCGCGTCCTGGCGGGCCCGACCGAAGACGCCCACCATCGGCTGCTGGCCGCGATCCTGTCCGATCCGCGGTTCGACCGGCCGATCGGCGCGACCGCGGCCGACCGCCATCGGTCGACCTACGATCGGCTCGTCGAATTGACGACGCGGCTTCCGGCCGAAGCCGGCGAGCTTGCCGACCCGTCGCTGCTTGCGGTGATCGCGGAATGGACGGCCGTGAGCGATCCGTCGCTGTGCATCGCGACGCTGATTCACTACGGACTGTGCATCGGCTCGCTGGTCGAGCTCGGCAAGGGCAACGACCATGCGCGGCAAACGAGCGTCGCGCTCGCGCAAGGCCGCAAGGTCGGCGCGTTCATGATCACGGAGATCGGCGGCGGCAACAGCCAGCTCGCGGCGCGCACCGAGGCCCGCTTCGATCCGGTCGGCCGCGCCTTCGTATTGCACACGCCGGACGACGGCGCGCTGAAATTCACCAACGTCGGCATCAACGACCTCGACAAGATCGGGATCGTCTGCGCCCGCCTGATCGTCGCGGACCAGGATTGCGGGGTGTTCGCGTTCATCGTCGAGCTCAGCACATCGCGGGGTCCGCTGCCGGGCGTCGCGTTGTCCGCGCCGGCCGAAATTCCGCTCGTGCCGTTCGACTACGGCCTCGCGGGATTCGACCACGTCCGGCTCCCGTTCGATGCGTGGCTCGCCGATGGCGCGTCGATCGATGCCGAAGGCCGCTTCCACGATCCGCTCGGCACGCCCGACGAACGGCTGGTGCGCACGCTGACGGCGCCGGAGAACGTGTGGGCGATGGGCGCCGTTGCCCTGGCTGCGGTCTCCCGTGCCAGCGCCGCGCAGGCGCTGTGCTATTCGGCACACCGCTCCAGCATGGCGCGCGTGGCTCCCGAAGTCTCGCTGCTGCGCTACAGCACACAGCAGCGCGGCCTGTTCCGTGCGCTGGCGACGTGCTTCGTGATGACCTGTTTCGCGAACCAGGCCGCGCGAGAATGGAGCGAGGCGGTTCGCCACCGCGCCGGCCCCGACCGATGCGCCGCGACCTTCATGATGTGGGCCCCGTGGAGTTCGACCAACCGCAAGCTTGCGCTCGTCAAGGCGCTCACCGCATGGGCGACCGAAGAGGTCGCGGCGGAATGCCGTCTGCGCTGCGGTGTCGCGGGCGACCTCACCGTCAACCGCTACCTCGAGTATCAAGGTCTCGGCCACGTCTTCAACGATGCGGGCGGCAACAACTTCCTGATCCTGCTGGATACCGCGCGCACGCTCGCGTCGGGCACCGCCGCCGCGCCTGATGACGAAGCGCCGACACACGACGAAAGCCTGCCCGAAGCGGCCGGCGCGGCACGCGAAGCGCTGCGCGCCCGCGAGCGCCGGCTGATCGCCGCATTGGCCCGCGACGTCGCCGACCGGAGCGCGCAGGGGCTCGATTCGCTCGACGTGTGGAATCCGCTGCTCCCGGCGGCCCGGGACGCCGCGGAGGCATACGGGCTGAACCTCGCGATCGGAGCCGCGATTTCGGCGACAGGCGCCGTGCAGCACGGTCGGGTGCGAGCGATCCTGGAGAATCTGGTTGCGCTGTTCATTCTCGACCGGATCGATCGACACGCGGCGTGGCTGATGAGTGAGGCGCTCATCGACGCCGGGCGCTATTGCGCGCTCGACGGGGCGATCGCGCGGCTATGCGAGCGGCTGCTTCCTGACGTCGAGACCCTCATTGACGCCTTCGGCCATCCGCATGCGGTGATCCGGTCGCCAATCACGGACCCGGCGCGGGATTACGCGACATCGCTGGCCCGGACGCTGAAGCTGCGACCGCGCGATCGTCGGGCTTGACTCGCAAGACGGTGACTCAGTCCGGCGCGCGCCCCAGCACCGCCCACGAGAAGAACCCCGCGAGCACGGCCTCGGCCGCCTCGGCCGACACCTGCTGCGGATCGGCCGTGTAGTACGACTGCACGCCGTCGCACAGGCTCATCAGCCCCAACGCGAGCGTCTCGGCCGGCAGCCGCAGCGGCGTGCCCGAATGCTCCGAGAACGCGCGGATGATGTCGGCCATCTGTGTGCGCGATTCCTGCAGGAACTGGTTGAAGCGCACGCGGAACTTCGCGTCGCGCGCCGCCTGCAGCTTCGCCTCGACCCAGAGCAGGTGGCACCGGTCGTCGATATGCATCCGCCGGTAGTAGGCGAGCGCGGTCGCCTCCATCTGCTCGCGCGTGCCGCCGCCCTCGAAGATCTGCCGCAAATCCTGCTGAACCGACGCGTGATCCCGCTCGAGCAGCTCGAACAACAACTCCGCCTTGCCGCGGAAATTCGAGTAGAACGCGCCCCGCGTATAGCCGGCGGCCGCGGCGATGTCCTCGACACTCGCGGCGACGAAACCTTTCTTCAGAAAAATCGACTGCGCAGCACTCAGCAGGCGCTCTCGCGTCTGGTCCTTGCTCTGCTCCCGGGTCAAGCGCATTGGTTGTTTCATGGCGCGAAGTCTAGCACCAATCGGCTTTCAGATTCATCTTTGCATTCAGATACACCACTGTATTAGAATCCGCAACAGTATCCAAAAGATCTTGTCCGCGCGCATCGTGGCGCGCCGCTCGGGGCAAGCGCTCGCCGCTTGCCGGTTTCGCTCCGCTCTTACCGCCTCTGGGGGTTTCGTGAATCGCTCCGGTTCTCGTGCTGCGCTGCTGATCGGCGCCGCGCTCGTCCTTGCCGCCTGTCACCCGAAAGAATCCGCACCACCCGCACCCCGCCCCGTCGTCGCCCAGCCGGCCCGCGCCGACGGCGTCGCGGTGTCGCGCACGCTGCCCGGCGAGATCCAGCCGCGCTACGCGACGCCGCTGTCGTTCCGCATCGCCGGCAAGATCGTCGAGCGCAAGGTGCGGCTCGGCGACACCGTGAAGGCCGGCCAGGTCGTGGCGCTCCTCGATCCGTCGGACGTCGAGAAGAACGCCGCGAGCGCGCAGGCGCAGCTCGACGCCGCGTCGCACCGCCTCGCGTACGCGAAGCAGCAGCTCGACCGCGACCGCGCGCAGGCCCGCGAGAACCTGATCGCGACCGCGCAGCTCGAGCAGACCGAGGACGCCTACACGTCGGCGCTCGCGCAGCGCGACCAGGCGCAGCAGCAGCTCGCGCTCGCGAAGAACCAGCTGCGCTACGCGACGCTCGTCGCCGACCACGCGGGCGCCATCACCGCCGAACAGGCCGACACGGGCCAGAACGTGTCCGCCGGGCAGCCCGTCTACCAGCTTGCGTGGGCGGGCGACGTCGACGTCGTCAGCGACGTGCCGGAAGCGGCGCTCGCCTCGCTCGCGCCGGGCCATGCGGCGAGCGTCACGCTGCCGTCGCTGCCGGGCCGGCAGTTCGCCGCGAAGGTGCGCGAGGTCGCGCCGGCCGCCGATCCGCAAAGCCGCACCTACCGCGTGAAGCTGTCGCTCGAACGGCCCGATCCGGTGATCCGCCTCGGCATGACGGCCGACGTCGCGTTCGACGGCCTGACGGCCGGCCGCGACGCCGGGACCATCACGCTGCCCGCGACCGCGCTGTTCCACGACGGCCAGCATCCGGCCGTGTGGGTCGTGCGCGCGAAGGACGACACGCTGGAGCTGCGCCGCGTCGACGTCGCGCGCTTCAACGAGCGCACCGTGACCGTGTCGCACGGGCTGCAGCCGGGCGAGCGCGTCGTGCTGCAGGGCGTGCACACGGTCAGCGCGGGCGAGAAGGTCCGCGCGATCGCGCCGCTGCATCCGGAGGACTTCGCGTCATGAGCACGTTTCGCGAAGAAAGCCGCTTCAACCTGTCCGCGTGGGCGTTGCGCCACCAGGCGCTGGTCGTCTACCTGATCGTGCTTGCGACGGTCGCGGGCGTCCTCGCGTACACGCGCCTCGCCCAGTCCGAAGACCCGCCGTTCACGTTCCGCGTGATGGTGATCCGCACGTTCTGGCCGGGCGCGACCGCGCGCCAGGTGCAGGAACAGGTCACCGACCGGATCGGCCGCAAGCTGCAGGAAACCCCGGCGATCGACTTCCTGCGCAGCTATTCGCGCCCCGGCGAATCGCTGATCTTCTTCACGATGAAGGACTCGGCGCCCGTGAAGGACGTGCCGGAAACCTGGTACCAGATCCGCAAGAAGGTCGGCGACATCGGCTACACGCTGCCGCCCGGCGTGCAGGGCCCGTTCTTCAACGACGAGTTCGGCGACGTCTACACCAACATCTACACGCTCGAGGGCGACGGCTTCTCGCCCGCGCAGCTGCACGACTACGCGGACCAGCTGCGCACGGTGCTGCTGCGCGTGCCGGGCGTCGCCAAGGTCGACTATTTCGGCGATCCGGACCAGCGGATCTTCATCGAGGTCAACAACGCGCAGCTCACGCGCGTCGGCATTTCGCCGCAGCAGCTCGGCCAGGCGCTCAACGCGCAGAACAGCGTGGCGTCGGCCGGCGTCCTGACGACCGCCGACGACCGCGTGTTCATACGGCCGAGCGGCCAGTACGACAACGTCGCCGCGCTCGCCGACACGCTCTTGCGCATCAACGGCCGCACGTTCCGCCTCGGCGACCTCGCGACGGTGAGGCGCGGCTACGACGATCCGCCTGTCACGCAGATGCGCAGCGCCGATGCAGGCGCGGCCGGCAAAGGCGTCGCCGGCAAGGCCGTGCTCGGCATCGGCATCACGATGCAGCCGGGTGGCGACGTGATCCGGCTCGGCAAGGCGCTCGACGCGACGTCGAAGGACCTGCGTGCTCAACTGCCCGCCGGCCTCAAGCTGACCGAGGTGTCGAGCATGCCGGATGCGGTGTCGCGCTCGGTCGACGACTTCCTCGAGGCGGTCGCCGAAGCGGTCGCGATCGTGCTGGTCGTGAGCCTCGTGTCGCTCGGGCTGCGCACCGGGATGGTCGTCGTGATCTCGATCCCGGTCGTGCTCGCGGTCACCGCCCTCTTCATGTACCTGTTCGACATCGGCCTGCACAAGGTGTCGCTCGGCACGCTGGTGCTCGCGCTCGGCCTGCTCGTCGACGACGCGATCATCGCGGTCGAGATGATGGCCGTGAAGCTCGAGCAGGGCTACAGCCGCATGCGCGCCGCCGCGTTCGCGTACACCAGCACCGCGTTCCCGATGCTGACGGGCACGCTCGTCACGGTGTCCGGCTTCCTGCCGATCGCGCTCGCGAAGTCGAGCACCGGCGAATACACCCGCTCGATCTTCGAGGTGTCGGCGATCGCGCTGATCGCGTCGTGGTTCGCGGCCGTCGTGCTGATCCCGCTGCTCGGCTTCCACATGCTGCCGGAGCGCAAGCGGCACGCGCACGAAGCGCACCTGCCCGACGATCACGAGCACGACATCTACGACACGCGCTTCTATACGCGGCTGCGCGGCTGGATCGACTGGTGCATCGAGCGGCGCTTCGTCGTGCTGGCGATCACGGGCGCCCTCTTCGTCGTGTCGCTGCTGGGCTTCTCGCTCGTGCCGCAGCAGTTCTTCCCGAGCTCCGACCGGCCCGAGCTGCTCGTCGACCTGCGCCTGCCCGAAGGTGCGTCGTTCGCGGCGACGCTGCGCGAAACCGAGCGCCTCGAGCAGACGATCGCCGGGCGCCCGGAGATCGACCACGCGGTCAATTTCGTCGGCAGCGGCGCGCCGCGCTTCTACCTGCCGCTCGACCAGCAGCTGCAACTGCCGAACTTCGCGCAGTTCGTGATCACCGCGAAATCGGTCGAGGATCGCGAAAAGCTCGCGCGCTGGCTCGAAACCACGCTGCGCGACCGGTTTCCGGCGGTGCGCTGGCGGCTGTCGCGGCTCGAGAACGGGCCGCCGGTCGGCTATCCGGTGCAGTTCCGCGTCAGCGGCGACACCATCGCGACCGTGCGCGGCATCGCCGAGAAGGTCGCGGCGACGGTGCGCGGCGACGCGCGCACGGTGAACGTGCAGTTCGACTGGGACGAGCCGGCCGAGCGCTCGGTGCGCTTCGAGCTCGACCAGAAGAAGGCGCGCGAGTTGAACGTCACGTCGCAGGACGTATCGAGCTTCCTCGCGATGACGCTGTCGGGCACGACCGTCACGCAATACCGCGAGCGCGACAAGCTGATCGCGGTCGACCTGCGCGCGCCGCAGTCCGACCGCGTCGATCCGGCGAAGCTCGCGGGCCTCGCGCTGCCGACGCCGAACGGCCCCGTGCCGCTCGGCTCGCTCGGCCGCTTCACGCCGTCGCTCGAATACGGCGTGATCTGGGAGCGCGACCGCCAGCCGACCATCACCGTGCAGTCGGACGTGCGCGCAGGCGCCCAAGGCATCGACGTCACGCACGCGATCGACGGCAAGCTGAATGCGCTGCGCGCGCAGCTGCCGGTCGGCTACCGGATCGACATCGGCGGCTCGGTCGAGGAAAGCGCGAAGGCGCAGAAGTCGATCAACGCGCAAATGCCGCTGATGGCGATCGCCGTATTCACGCTGCTGATGATCCAGCTGCAGAGCTTCTCGCGCGTGCTGATGGTCGTGCTGACCGCGCCGCTCGGGCTGATCGGCGTGGTGGCGACGCTGCTGCTGTTCGGCCAGCCGTTCGGCTTCGTCGCGATGCTCGGCGTGATCGCGATGTTCGGGATCATCATGCGCAACTCGGTGATCCTCGTCGACCAGATCGAGCAGGACATCGCGGCCGGCCACGGGCGCTTCGACGCGATCGTCGGCGCGACCGTGCGGCGCTTCCGGCCGATCACGCTGACGGCCGCCGCCGCGGTGCTCGCGCTGATCCCGCTGTTGCGCTCGAACTTCTTCGGGCCGATGGCGACCGCGCTGATGGGCGGCATCACGAGCGCAACCGTGCTGACGCTGTTCTACCTGCCGGCGCTGTACGCCGCGTGGTTCCGCGTGAAGAGCGACGAGCGCGACCCGCGGGGCGGCCCTCCGCATGGCGGCCACGCTTCTGGCGACGCCGCGCCGTCGGGAGCCTGATCATGGAACTGTCGATGAATCTGATGACGAACACCGCGCGCGCACTCGCGGCCGCGGGCCTCGCCGGCGCGCTCGCGGGCTGCGCGTGGTTCGCGCCGAGCGGCGAGCCGCCGGCGATGCCGTCCCCCGCGCACTACGGCGCGACGCCGCAAGCGGAGCGGACGGTCGCGGCGCAAGGCGTCGCGCAGCATTTCGAAGTCGGCGCGCAGCCGGTGCCCGACTGGTGGAAGCAGTACCGCTCCGACGCGCTGAACGCGCTCGTCGACGAAGGGCTGCGCAACAGCCCGACGCTCAGCGCCGCCGCGCACACGCTGAACGCCGCGCGCGAGCAGCTGCGCGCGCAGATCGGCAGCTCGATGCTGCCGTCGATCGACGCGGGCGGCCAGGCCGCGCGCCAGCGCGCGCTCGGCGTGCCGATTCCCGCGCTCGGCGCGCCGACCCTGCTGTACGACACGTTCGTCGGCCAGCTCCAGGCGCGCTACACGATCGACCTGTTCGGCGCGTCGCGCTTCGCGAACCGGGCGCTGGCGAAGCGCGTCGACGTCAGCGCGTTCCAGCTCGAATCCGCGCGCCGCGCGCTCGCCGCGAACATCGTCACCGCATCGGTCACGAGCTCGGTGCTCGGCGCGCAGATCGACACGACCGAACGGCTCGTCGCGCTCGCCGACGCGCAGGCGCGCGACGCGGAACGGCGCTACGCGCTCGGCGCCGCGTCGCGCAGCGATGCGCTCAACGCGCGGCTGAGCGCGGAGACGGTCGCGGCCGGCCTGCCCGCGTTGCGCCAGCAGCGCGACTCGGCGCGCCATGCGCTCGCGGTGCTGGTCGGGCGCACGCCGGACCAGCCGCCCGCGGACCTCGCGCTCGCCGACCTGCATCTGCCCGCGCAGGTGCCGGTCGTGGTGCCGTCCGACCTGCTGCGGAGCCGGCCCGACATCCGCGCGGCCGACGCGGCGCTGCAGGCCGCCGCGGCCGAAGTCGGCGTCGCGACCGCGCAGCTGTTCCCGCAGCTGTCGCTGTCGGCGTCGATGGGGCAAGGCGGCTTCAACTGGCCGGCGATGCTGTCCGGCGCGGGCGCGATCTGGAGCATCGGCGCGTCGCTCAGCCAGCCGATCTTCCACGGCGGCGCGCTGCTCGCGCAGCGCCGCGCGGCGAAGGAAAGCTACGAGGCCGCCGTCGACCAGTACAAGCAGACCGTGCTCACCGCGTTCCAGGACGTCGCCGACTCGCTCGCGGCGCTCGAGCACGACGCGCAGGCGCTCGACGCGTCGGGCCGCGCCGCGCTCGCCGCGCGCGGCGCGTACGACGACGCGGCCGCGCGCGTGCGGCTCGGCGCGCTGCCGCCGTCGGCGTCGCGCGCGAGCGAGCTGCAGTACCGCAACGCGCGGCTCGACGAAATCCGCGCGACGGGCGCGCGGCTCGCGGACACCGCGCGGCTGTACCAGGCGATGGGCACGCCGCCCGTCGGTACAGCGGCCGGCCAGCAAGCCCGCGCCGCCACGCCTGACGCCCCGGACGCCCCGCCCTCGCCGCAATGAGCCGGCCCGGGCGTCGGGCGCCGCGGCCGACGCCCGCTCTTCCGCTTGACCCTCACGTAGCGTAACGTTCGAGACTCCAGGGTGCGCACCAAACGGAGGAACGAATGCGACTGAAAGTGGGAGAACTGGCGAGACGCAGCGGGCTGACCGTCCGCACGCTTCATCACTATCACGCGATCGGTTTGCTGACGCCTTCGGCGCGCGCCGACAACGGCTACCGGCTGTACGACCGCGACGACATCGCCCGGCTCCACCAGATCCAGGCCCTGCGTCGCTTCGGACTGTCGCTCGCCGAAATCGGCGACTACCTGAACCAGCCCGGCGGCCCGCTCGTCGACCTCGTCGCGAAGCAGATCACGCTGCTCGACCGTCAGATCGAACAGAGCGCGCAGTTGCGCGAGCGGCTCGTGCGCCTGCACGCGCAGCTCGCCGACGGCACGGAGCCGGAACTGACCGATTGGCTGACCACCCTGGAGTTGATGACCGTGTACGACACTTATTTTTCCGAGGACGAACTCGCGCGCATGCCGATGTACCGCAAGAGCCAGACCGGCGACGCGGAATGGATCGCGCTGGTCGGCGACGTGCGCGTGCTGCACGACGCGGGCGTGCCGCCCGAGGACGAACGCGTGCGCTCGCTCGCCGACCGCTGGATGACGCTGCTCGTGCGCGATACGAACAACGACCCGCGGCTGCTGGCGAAACTGAACCTGATGCACGAACGCGAGCCGTCGCTGCAGGCGCAGATCGGCATTTCGACTGCGTTGCGCGACTACGTGCTGCGCGCGATTGCCGAAACGAAGATGCAGATCTTCGAGAAGTATCTCGCGCCGGACGAGATTCGCTTCATGCGCGCGCATTACGGCGAGCGTGCGATGGAATGGCCGCAGCTGATGGCCGACGCGCGCGATGTGATCGACGCGGGCGCACAACCCGATTCGCCCGAGGCCCGCGTGCTCGCGCAGCGCTGGCTCGACCTGTTCCGCAGCTATGCGGGCGACGATCCGGCCACGCACGCGAAATTCCGCCACGCGATGATGAACGAGCCGGTGCTGACGAAGGACGCGTGGGTCGACGAGACGCTGCTCGGCTTCATGCGCGAGGCGATGGCGCAGTTGAATCCGCAGCATTGAGCGAGGCTCGGCCGGGTCGCATGCGCACGGCGTGCGGCCCGGCCGCCTGACGGGCCGGGCCGGACCGGACGCGCGCGATTACGGATAGGCGCGCACGCTGACGCCGCGCCAGTGCCTCGTCATGTAGCGGAGAAACGCGGGATGCGCCTTCAGGTCCGCGTTCGGCACGGGCGGCGCGCCGCCGTCCATCACCTTGCCGTTCAACGTGATGGTTTCCTCGCCGCGCAGCACGTACTTGCGGCCGTCGTCGATCAGGAAGTACTTGACCTGATCGGGGCTCACGTCGCCGCGGCAGCCGATCTTGTACGCGAACAGGAACTGCTTGCGTCCGTTGCCGAGCAGGTCGAGCATTTCGACCGATGACGGAACGACGTCGAGAATCTTGTCCAGATCGCAATCCGTCACGTCGTCGCGAACCTTCCAGTCCGGCTGTCCGTTCAGCGTCCCGACGATCCTCAGCTGCGCGCCGTCCGGCCGCGGGGTCTCCGTGAACGTGACCGCGTGCGCACCGGCCGTGTCGGCCCACGTGTAGTCGGTTGCGTGAACGACGTGGCTGAACAGCATGGCGGCGATCGCGGGCCACGCGTGGCGGAAGCTTGTTTTCATGGTGATGGCGAACCTCGGAATGGACGCGCCATTATCCCGAAAGGCGCACGCCGCTGCCATGCGACGCGCGCCGCTCACCAGTTGCAGCCGGCATCGCGCACCGTATCGAGCGCGAGCGCCGGAATCGCGAACAGCCCCATCCCCGAATACGCATTGCGGCAGTCGGCGCGGCGCGCCTCCGACATCCCGCGCGCGAGCGTCGCGTCCACCGTCGCCCGCCGCGACACGCCCGCGCCGGACGAAGCCCCCAACCCGCCGATGGCCGCGGCAGCCGGGCTGCGCCCGACCGTTCGCGGCGCGCCGATCGCATCCAGGTCGCGCCGCCAGTCGATGCCGGGCGCCGGCGCGTCGGCCGGACGGCTTTCGCCGGCGCTCACGGCGTCCGCTTGCGGCATTCGAGTCGCCGACGTGGCCGAACGCGTCGGCACGCGTGTGGGCAGACCCGCACGACGATCGCGCAACGGGCGCGCACCGCCGGACCCGGCCGCATCCGTCCCGCCGCGAACCGGCGCGATCGTCGCCGGCTCGCGCCGCGGCTGCGCCGGCGCCCTCGACGGAATCAGCTTGACGCTCAGCGCCCGCCTTGCCGGCTCCACGGCCGGCAGTCTCGCGGCGCGCTCGGCCATCGACGCCGACCGCAGCGCCAGCCAGCCGAGCAGATGGAGCGACGCCACGACGACGAACGCCAGCGCACCGACGCCCAGCCGCTGCCGCCGCGCATTGACCTTGCCGACCGCCATGCTTCCCGTCATGCCCGAGCCGCGCGTTTGCGCGACGGGTCAGTCCGCGCCGGCGACATCGTCGTCGCTGAATGCGAGCAGATCGCCCGGCTGGCAATCGAGATGGCGGCAGATCGCCTCGAGCGTCGCGAAGCGAATCCCCTTGACCTTCCCCTGCTTGAGCAGCGACAGGTTCTGTTCGGTGATGCCGACGGCCGCCGCGAGGTCCTTCGAGCGGACCTTGCGGGTCGCGAGCATCACGTCGAGCTTGACGATGATCGGCATCGCGCGCCTCACACGAATTGCCGGTGCTCGGCGTCGAGCGCGCTCGCCTGCCGCAGGATGTGCGCAATCACGAGGATGCAGGCCGCGGTAAACAGCGCGACGACATACGGCATGCCGATGCTGATCGACACGATATGGCGTCCGGCCGGCTCGCGCATCGTCGCCCACATGCTCAGGAGCGGCTCGCACACGATGCTCAGCAGGACCCACAGACCGACCGCGCGCCCCATCTTGCCGAGGTGCCGGGCGGCGTCCGCCGAGAAATAGTCGCCGCCCGCGTAGGTGCGAAACAGCAGGCGCAGATGCTGCAAGCCGCTCGCCAGCGCAACGAGCGGCACGCTCGACAGCACGATGCCGCCCGCCTTCTGCCACCACGGAAACGCGGCGACGTCGACGCCGAGCCCGGCGATCAGCGAATCCGTCAGGCCGAAGCCGAAGCCGGCGCCGGACGGTGTCGCGTTCAGCGACGGCGCCACCCAGCATGCGGCGTTGAGCAGCATCATCGCGACGATGAACCAGAGCGTGACGGCAGCCATCCGCTGGCTGGCGCGGGCAATGCGATCGGCAGGCATGCGAATTCCTCGAGGTAGGGAGAACATGCCCGGATTCTAAGCGAACAATTATCGCAAAACAATCATTAATGATTGTATTAATTTGAATACTTACTGCAAGGCATGCATGTACTGCGATGCAATGCCGTCACGCGTCCCGCGTCGCGAGCCCGAGCGCGCGCAACCGCCGGTACAACGTGCGCTCGCTCAGCCCGACGCGTTCGGCGAGCGCGCGGCGCGTGCCGCGGAACGTGCGCGCGATGCGCGCGAGCTCGTCGTCGGACGGTGCGCGCGACGCGTCCGGCAGCCGCGACGCCTCGTCCGCGAACGCGAACGCGACTTCGTCCGGCAGGTGCTCGACGCGGATCGTGCCGTCGTCCGCGAACAGGCATGCGCGTTCGAGCACGTTGCGCAACTCGCGGATGTTGCCGGGCCATGCATAGGCGTCGAGGCATGCGCGCGCGGCGTCGGTCAGCGAGAACGGCGCGGCGAGCGCGTCGCCCGCCCCGGCGCGCGCGTTCGCGATCCGCCGCAGGATCGACGCGGCCAGCAGCGCGACGTCGCCGTGCCGCTCGCGCAACGCCGGCAGGTGAATCGGAAACGCGTTGATCCGGTAATAGAGATCCTGCCGGAACCGGCCGTCGTCGATCATCGCGCGCAGCGGCTTGTGGGTGGCGGCGACCAGCCGGAAATCCGCGCGCAGCGTCTCGACGCCGCCGACGCGCCGGAACGTGCCCGACTCGATCAGCCGCAGCAGCTTCACCTGCATCGGCAGCGGCACGTCGCCGATCTCGTCGAGAAACAGCGTGCCGCCCTGCGCGGTTTCGACGAGGCCCGGCTTGCGCGCCGCCGCGCCCGTAAACGCGCCCTTCTCGTAGCCGAACAGTTCGCTTTCGAACAGCGTCTCGGCGATCCCCGAGCAATCGACGACGACGAACGGCCCCATCGCCCGCGCGCTCGCCTCGTGCAGCGCCCGCGCGAACAGCTCCTTGCCGGTGCCCGACTCGCCGAGCAGCAGCACCGGCAGCAGCGACGGCGCGACGCGCTGCAGCGCGCCGAGCGCCGCGTTGAACGCGTCCGAGCCGCCGACGAGCCCTTCCGCGCTCGGCTGCGCGGACGCGCTCTTCAGCGTCGTCAGCCGCTCGACGTACGCGATCACGTCGCCCGCCGCATCGAAGATCGGGCGCAGCTCGACGTCGACGTGCTCGGGGCCGCGCGGCGTGTGATGGACGTGCAGCACGCGGTCGGCGCCGCGCGACTCGAGCGCCTGCTTCATCGGGCAGTGCTCGCCCGCCTGGTCGCACGGCACGTCGTAGTGATGCGACACGCGGTAGCAATGCCGGCCCACGTGCTCGACGCCCGCGACGCCGAACTGCCGCCGGTACGCGCCGTTCGCCGCAAGGATCCGGTAGTCCGGATCGACCACGATCATCGGCTGCGGATCCTGTTCCAGGTAGGACACGAGCGCGCCCACGTCGGGCGCGGCGCCGCGCGGTTGTGCGGAAACGATCGGGATGATGTCGTGCTGGCTCATGGTCGGGTTCGGCAGGGTCTGTCATGCGAACTGCCAATTCTGCCACGACACTGCCGAAACTGGCAGCATGCGCGCGCCGGCCGGCTGCGCGCGGTGCCGCCCGCCGCGTGCCCGCCTGCAAAAACCCGCAATGAATCAAGCCCCTGGCGCGTCCCACGGCACATCGCGGCCACCTGGCACGGTTTTTGTACTACCGGACAGCGATTGCAGAACCTGAATGAGGACGATCCCGTGAGCAACCTGCCCGTCATGTCGGTCGAAGGCTTCTTCGACCCGGCGACCAGCACCATCAGTTACCTGCTGCTCGATACGACGAGCCGCGAATGCGCGCTGATCGACAGCGTGCTCGACTACGACCCGAAGTCGGGACGCACGCGCACCGCCAGCGCCGACCGGCTGCTCGCGCGCGTTGCGGAACTCGGCGCGACGGTGCGCTGGCTGCTGGAGACGCACGTGCACGCCGACCACCTGTCGGCGGCGCCGTACCTGAAGGCGCGCGTCGGCGGCGCGATCGCGATCGGCGCGCAAGTGCGGCGCGTGCAGCACGTGTTCGGCCGGCTGTTCAATGCGGGCGCCGACTTCGCGAGCGACGGCAGCCAGTTCGACCGGCTGCTCGACGACGGCGACGTGCTGCCGCTCGGCGCGCTGTCGATCCGCGCGCTGCACACGCCCGGCCACACGCCGGCGTGCATGACCTACTGCGTCGACGGCGGCGACGAACGCGCCGCGTTCGTCGGCGACACGCTGTTCATGCCCGACTACGGCACCGCGCGCTGCGACTTCCCCGGAGGCGACGCGCGCACGCTGTACCGGTCGATCGCGCGCGTGCTCGGCCTGCCCGCCGACACGCGCCTCTACATGTGCCACGACTACCCGCCCGGCGGCCGCGACGTGCAGTACGTGAGCACCGTCGCCGAGCAGCGGCGCGCGAACGTGCACGTGCGCGACGGCGTGACCGAGGACGACTTCGCCGCGATGCGCACCGCGCGCGACGCGACGCTCGACATGCCGGTGCTGATACTGCCGTCGGTGCAGGTCAACATGCGCGCCGGCCACCTGCCCGAACCCGAAGACAACGGCGTGCGCTACCTGAAGATCCCGCTCGACGCGATCTGAGCGCCCCGCCGCCGCCCCAACCGAAGGACCCACAAGATGACCATCCGCAAGCTGACCGACACGCTGTCGGTCTCGCCCCAGATCACGGCGGCCGACCTGCCCGCGCTGCACGCCGCGGGCTTCCGCGCGATCGTCTGCAACCGCCCGGACGGCGAAGGCCCGGACCAGCCGACCGTCGCCGAAATTCGCGCGGCCGCCGCGCCGCTCGGCATCGCCGTGCACGACCTGCCGGTCGATTCCGGCAAGGTCACCGACGATCAGGCCGCGCGCTTCGGCGCGCTCGTCGCGTCGCTCCGTGCGCCGGTGCTCGCTTACTGCCGCACCGGCACGCGCTCGGCGACGCTGTGGGCGCTGTCGCAGGCGGGCCTGCAGCCGCTGAACGACATCGTCGCGACGGCCGCCGCCGCCGGCTACGACCTGAGCGGGCTCGCGTCGCGCCTGGCAGCGCGCGGCACGCGCGCGGCGCCGCCCGTCGACGCGCAGCACGACATCGTGATCGTCGGCGCGGGCGCGGCCGGCCTCGCGGTCGCATCGAGCCTGCTCGCGCGCGACCGGTCGCTCGACATCGTCGTGATCGATCCGGCCGACGTCCATTACTACCAGCCCGGCTGGACGATGGTCGGCGCGGGCGTGTTCCGGCCGGAGACGACCGCGCGCCGGATGTCCGCCGTGCTGCCGCGTGGCGTGCGCTGGATCCAGGCGGCCGTGGCCGGCTTCGAGCCGGACGCGCATGCGGTCGTGCTCGACGGCTGCCGACGGATCGGCTACCGGCAGCTCGTCGTCTGCCCCGGCCTCAAGCTCGACTGGCACGCGATCGACGGCCTCGCCGACACGCTCGGCCGCAACGGCGTCACGTCGAACTACCGCTACGATCTCGCGCCGTACACGTGGCAGCTGGTGCGCGACTTCAAGGGCGGCCGCGCGCTGTTCACGCAGCCGCCGATGCCGATCAAGTGCGCGGGCGCGCCGCAGAAGGCGATGTATCTCGCGTGCGACCACTGGCGGCGCACCGGCCGGCTCGGCGCGGCGAACGTCGAGTTCCTCAATGCGGGCGCCGCGCTGTTCGGCGTCGCCGACTACGTGCCCGCGCTGATGGAATACGTGAAGCGCTACGACATCGGGCTGTCGTTCGGCCACAACCTCGTCGCGATCGACGGGCCGGCGCGCCAGGCGACGTTCCGGCGCACGCTGCCCGACGGCGGCGCGGAAACCGTCGTGCGCGAGTTCGACATGATCCACGTGGTGCCGCCGCAGAAGGCGCCCGATTTCGTGCGCGCGAGCCCGCTCGCCGACGCGGCCGGCTGGATCGACGTCGATCCGGCGACGCTCGCGCACAAGCGCTTTCCGGACGTGTTCGCGCTCGGCGACGCCACCAACACGACCAACGCGAAAACCGCCGCCGCCGCACGCAAGCAGGCGCCCGTCGTCGCGCACAACGTGCTCGCGGCGCTCGGCAAGGCGCGCGGCGACGCGGCCTACGACGGCTACGGCTCGTGCCCGCTGACCGTCGAGCGCGGCCGGATCGTGCTCGCCGAATTCCTGTACGGCGGCAAGGTCGCGCCGACCTTCCCCGCGTGGCTGATCGACGGCCGGCGTCCGTCGCGGCTCGCATGGCTGCTGAAGGAGCGGCTGCTGCCGCCGCTCTACTGGAAGGCGATGCTCAAGGGCCGCGAATGGCTCGCGAAGCCGACGATCGCCGACTGATCACGCCCGACCGGATGACATCATGCTGATCTCTCTCGTGCTGGGCGGCATCGTCGGCGCCGTGCTCGGGCTCACGGGCGCGGGCGGCGGCATTCTCGCCGTGCCCGCGCTCGTCGTCGGGATGGGCTGGCCGATGCAGCAGGCGACCCCGGTCGCGCTCGTCGCGGTTGCCGGCAGCGCCGCGCTCGGCGCACTCGAAGGCTTTCGCCGCGGCCTCGTGCGCTATCGCGCGGCGTTCCTGATGGCCGCGGCCGGCGTGCCGCTCACGACGCTCGGCGTGCGGCTCGCGCACGTGCTGCCGCAACGCGTGCTGCTCGCGCTGTTCGCGGCGACGATGCTGGTCGTCGCGGGCCGGCTGCTGCGGCAGGCGCTGCGCACGCCAAACGGCGCCGCGCAGGCTTCGCCGCTGTGCGTCGGCCGCGTGAACCCCGACACCGGCCGGCTCGTCTGGTCGTGGCCGGCCGGCCTCGCGCTCGCGTCCACCGGCGCGGTGACCGGCCTGATGACGGGCCTGCTCGGCGTCGGCGGCGGCTTCGTGATCGTGCCGATGCTGCGCAAGTTCACCGACGTGTCGATGCACGGGATCGTCGCGACGTCGCTGATGGTGATCGCGCTGGTCGGCACGGGTGGCGTGTTCGCGACGCTCGCCGCCGGCACGCACGCGCCGCTCGACGTGACGCTGTGGTTCACCGCGACCACCGCGCTCGGGATGGCGGCCGGCCGCGGCGTGTCGCGCTTCCTGTCCGCGCGCCATGTGCAGGTCGGGTTTGCGGCCGCGCTCGTATGCGTCGCGCTCGGGCTGCTTGTGAAGGCGGTGTTTGGTGGGTGAGGCGGGGGGCGACGTCCGTCAAAGATTTCTGTTTGGCGATCGCTCACGGCTTCCGACCGGAACCGGCGGCATCGCGAACGTCGCGGTGCCGCCTCATTGTCCGTAGAAATGACAACCTCCCGGCGGACATATCAGCCTTATCCGATCTAATACTTGGTCGCGTCGACCTTTACCTCGATCTTCGTATATTCCGGTCCTAGCAATTGCATACGTTCAGTTTGCCCGCGTTCGTCTGTCATCCCGACATAATGGGCGGCGCTCGTGGTGATTCGGTAGCAAACGTGCGCGAGTGGCTTCGAGGAAGACCCAAGAAACAACGCTTTATCTTCGGTGTGCGCCGTCCATCTCTGCGTCGTGACAATGCGAGCCGTTGCCGGCTCGCGCTTGTCCGCACACGTGAAACGATTACCGTCCGGTAGGGGACCGGGCGTAGCCGCAGTGACTGCATAGCTGACAACACCTTGCAAACCTGGTGTATTGCACAGGCTCTGACAACCTTCCGGCGGGCATTTCGGGACAAATTCAACGCCAACTTGATGCACGTCGTCGGGGTCAGGCTTGCCGCCCTTCCCCTGAATAATTCGTTCTTGAACCCACACGTCTTGAGGATTCGTTCCCAGTCGAACAAGGAAGGACTTCATCGCCTCACCGCGCAACTTTGCCAACTCTTTCGGATTGCGCTCCCACGCGAAAGCGGCTGCATCTATCGTTGCTGATGCCCCTTCACGTGTCCACTCTCTCGCAGTCAGGAAGTGCCTGACTATGCTCAATCGATCGCTGTTGCCGACTTCGACAGAATTCAATGGCAACTGCATATTGTCCAGTTCCAGCACCTTACATGCATATGCCTGTGACGAGCAGAGCGTAATCGCGAGGGGAAGTAATGTAGACCGTTTCATTTTTTTGGCCCCGTTAACGAGCCAAAACGAACCACGCGATGCTGTCTGCATTGCTAATAGCCTGTTCAGGATGTTCTTTCGCCAATCGTCCGCAAGCCCAACGGCCATACGCGCCCGGATAGTCCTCGGAACCAAACGTATCTATAAAATGCGAACACTCGTGAACTATCGTAAGTTGCTTCGAAGATAAATTGCTCGCAGAGCGATCGGGCAGCGAGCAGAAATTGATATTAATCGCAATCGTATGTGTCGCGGTATCCGGGCGACAAACGTGCGCCACTTCTGCGTCGAGATCCTTCATATTTGGCAAGCAGCCAGTGGCCAAATCTGCATCAGAGCCGGGGCGCACGAAATTCTTAGCAGTCAGGTTCGACATGACCGTCACGAGCGCTCCGAGACCCGTAGTCAACCGGGTTCTGATTGTGCTGTCGGACGAACCGAACCACTCGGCAACCCGAGCCTGTATATCTGGTGTCCAACGAGCCAGTTCGGTTATTCTCTGCTTGGCAATAACAACAGCCTCGTCTCTCAACCTTAGAACAAGTTTCCTGAATTCTGCGTCGGTCATGTTAGGGCAGATAGGCGGACCGTTCAGTGACAGCGGAACTACAACCTTCGACCCGGTGACCGTGTTCGATTCACCGTTTGCGACGTGAATCCACTCACCGTTGCCTTGCGCATTTGCATTGTCTTTTTCCATATTTTATAGTCATCCGAATGAATTTCGATGTTTAATGCTTCCCGGCTCGTCGTAGCAATTCGTTGGGTATGCCCGTCTGCGTCGGTAACCCCCGTAAAGCTGCCGCCCGCTGCCGTTCCGATTCGATAGCGAAAATCCGCCAACAGTCTGCCGGTATTGACGTCGACCAGGTGAAACTGCTCATCAAATGCTTCATCAGTCAGTAGCAAGCTTACATTTCGCGGAAGCCCGATCTGCGTTTCCGTCTGTACGCTGCCTCCGTCCGAATAGAAGAACGTCGTGGAAAGCGCGGCACGGACACAGCACCCACCCCCAATCCTTGACCATGGCTTTTCCATCATCCAGCCATGTATCGGCACCGCCTCGTATCGGAAAAAGCTCTTTACAGTTCCCACACGTCGCTTCGTCCCCGTCTCGGGCTAGCCGCCGGCCCTGTTCGTCAAATTGCGTTGACGAGCGGCTCATTACATTTCCGCCGGTCGTCGTGCGGTCGCCTTTAACGACAAGTTGCTCAAACATGATCGTGATAGATGTGAAGTTGAAGGTCTTCCGCGCCTGTCGTGTTGACGCGCTGCGTGTGGCCCATCGCATCCGTAACGCCGCTGAACACTCTTCCGGACGCAGTACGGATACGGTATTGCACGCGCGCCAAGGGGCTGCCGGTAGTGGCATCGCACAGAACAAACTGTTCATCGTGTTCGGCTTGAATCGCCAACGCCGAACGCAGGGCACCTTGACCCGTCAGCGCCGCCCCTTGCTCGGCCGTGAAAATCATTCTCATGTTGCGCTCGGCGTAGAAAACCGGCGGCGGGTTGCAACCGCATACGTTAATGTCGCCGCTCAACGCCCATTGCTTGCCGTTCGGGCCGGTGCCGGGCCAGCGCGGCCCTTTCGGCGCGATGAACCCTTCCTGCTTGCAGGCCGTGCAGTAGGTTTTCATGTAGAGCGTGGCGATATGTACCCTCGGCGGCGGGTTCGCGCAGGTCACGGAGCGAAGACCTTCGGTGATGACCGCACTGCCGGCGCGGTCGCCTTGGGCGAGAAAATATCGGATCATGCCGTCGCCCCTTTAGCCGGTCACGGTCGCCAGTTTCACCACCGTGAACGTGTCGGCGAAGCCCCGGCCTTCACGTTCCGGGCTATCGGTGATCGCGTCGCCGTTGTCTAGTTCGCTCCCGACGAAAGCTAGCGGTGCGAAGTCGGGGTAATCCACGATGCCCAAGCCGCTGATGATTCGGGCGGTCGAGCCGTCCGCATAGTGGACAACGTTTCCCACGACAGCAGACTTGCCGAGTGAGTCGCCCATCTCCCACGTGCCGGTCGCTTCGTGCAGCACGCCGCCCCGAGCGGTCGTCGCCCCTTTCACGGCCAGCCGGTAGCGCGGGCGTGAAGGCGGCGGCACATAGGCCGGGTCGAACAAACCGGGAATCGGCTTGTCGTCGCTTACCCGGATGCCGGCTCCGTCTTGCAACGTTTGCGTGATGACGTCGCCGTTGCTCAGTCGCGAGCCGACCAGCGCGAACGGCTTGCCCTCCGACGTGGCAGCAAATCCCGCCCCGTCGATGATGACGGCTTCGCTGCCGTCGTCGTATTGGACGATGTCGCCGACGCGCGCCAGCGTCAGCCCGCGATAACTCGTCTTGCCCGCGACTTCGGCGACCCACCCGCCGCGCTCGGTACGTGAGCCTATGGTTGCAAAAAGATGAGTCAGCGTGTTTGCCTCTTGTTCATTCGTCATCCTGAATCCCTCTCCGGTTGAGCGGGCAGAATGTGCCCTATGCAAACCTAACGGCAACCCGACAGGGGAATCAATCGTCCACGTACGAAAATGTGCCAACGATTTCCAGGTATCCGAACGAATATCACGAAAAACCAGGCGGGCAAAACAGTGGCGGGGATGATAGTCGGTTATTCGGAGGCTCGGTGTCGGCCGGATGCCCATACCAGCATGCTAGGCTCGCCGTCACGCGCCATCGCCCGGCGCGCCAAGACCAACAACGAGAAACGAGCCAGGCCATGCCCATCAGCAGACGAGGAGGCGCAGCGCTTGCCGCTGCTGTTCACACCGCTCACCTCGATCGCGGCGTCCGCGTGCACGGCGACCTTGACGCTCGCCAGCCTGTCGCCGTCGTCACGCTGGCCAGCGCGTTCGCGCCGCTCGACGTGACGCTGTGGTTCACCACGACCACCGCGCTCGGGATGGCGGCCGGCCGCGGCGTGTCGCGCTTCCTGTCCGCGCGCCATGTGCAGGTCGGGTTCGCGGCCGCGCTCGGGCTGCTTGCGAAGGCGGTGTTTGGCGGGTGAGCGGCGAAACACGACTTTTGACAGTTCGACACAGTTGTCGGCGCGCGTGACATTGCGTCGCGCTGTTCGCGAACGCGTTCATCTCCAGATTCGGGCCGCCGCGGCGGCGGTCTTCCGCTATCGCAAAAACGCAAGCATGGTCATACTTGCCGCGACGCGCCCGCGCCCTCGCACGGCATGCGCGTCGGCTGCCCATGTCTCATGCCATCCAACAACAAGCCAGGAATCCGGCCATGCTCATTCCTCCCGTCAGTCGCGCGGCATTCGCCGCATTGATGTTCGCCCCGCTCACCGCAATCGCGGCATCCGCCTACACGGCAACCCTGACCCTAGCCAGTCTCTCGCCGTCCGTCGGCGGAACCGACAAGGCGACGCTGCAACTCGCCAACACCGGCACGGCGCCCGCCGCCGCCGGCCTCACCATCGACATGCCCGCCGGCTTCACGGCGGACGGCTTGACGAGCGCGTGCGGCGGCACGCTCACCGCCAGCGACGCCGCGGTCACGCTCTCCGGCGCGACGGTGCCGGCCGGCGGCGCCTGCACGTTCGCGTTCACGACCCATGTGCCGGCCGTCGCGTATCTGCCGCCCGCTGGCGCGCGCAGCTTCAGCATCACGGCGAGCACCGCGCCGGGCCTCGCGACGCTGTCGGCCAGCACCGCGCCGACGCTCAAGGGCTTCCTCGGCGCGACGCCGGGGCTCTACAGCAATACGTGGTTCCCGTCGACGGTGCACAGCGTCGCGATCCTCGACCTGCTCATCACGCCGCAGACCGACCCCGGCCCGAACTCGAACGTGTTCTGGTCGAACCAGGTCAATTCGCTGCACGGCTACACCGGCCTGCAGTCGACCGAACTGGTATCGGCCACCGAAGGCGTCGGCAAGCAATTCCTGTTCAGCCTGTGGGGCGCGACCGCCGCGAAGCCCGGCACCCCCGCGAGCGCCGGCATCGGCGCGGGCAGCTACTGCACGGTCAGCGGCTCGGCGACGGACGGCAGCGCGGGCGCGCAGTGCCGCTACCGCTACGAGTGGCAGGCAGGCCACACGTACCGGTTCCGCATCACGCCGGACGCGAGCCAGGGCCCCGGCTGGTTCAAGAGCAACGTGACCGACGTGACGAACGGCGCGACCGGCGACAGCTTCGACATCGGCAGCATCTACGTCGGCACGACGCAGACGCAGGTGCCGGTCTCGTCGATCAGCCAGTGGGTCGAGTACTTCGACTGGAATTCGAGCCGCACGAGCTGCGCGTCGGTCGCCTATACGAACGCGCGGTTCAGCGTGCGCGCGTACGACGCGCTCGGCAATGCGGTGACGGTGCCGGCCCCGTCGGTCACGGTCAACAAGACCTGCCCCGCGAGCTACGCGAACGCGTCCGCGTCGAACGGCGTCGCGACGCTGATCGGCGGCCCGCAGCAGTCGGCGGCCAGTCTCGTCAAGGCGAACGGTGCATGCCTGACGGCCACGAGCGGCCTGCGCGACGGTAGCCCCGCGGCGCTCGGCGCCTGCCCGACGCTCGCGTCGGTGCGCGCATCGGGCGGCACGCACTTCAATCCGCAGCTGTGGGTGTTCGCCGGCGACGGCACGCTGCAGACCAAGTCCAGCTACTGCCTGACCGCGCCGGCGCCGGGCGCGGCCAACGGCGCGCTGCTGCGCACCTGTGTGCCCGGCGAAGCGGACCAGCAATGGCACGTGACGGCAGGCCCGCAGCCGGGCGCCGCGCAGCTCGTGTCGCTGCCGTCGGGCCGCTGCCTCGCGCCGGCCGGCAGCGCGCTCGGCCTCCAGCCCTGCACGGCCGCCACCGCCGTCTGGGCGACGCCGGGCAAGAGCTTCGCATACTGACCCGACCGGTGCGCCTCGCGACGGCGCAATAGAAAACGCCCGGCCCGACTCGTCGTCGGCACCGGGCGTTTTGCGTGGCGTCGGGCGAAGCGGCGTCAGGCCATCGCCGCCGCTGCCGCCGTCATCCGGCGCCGCTCCTGGCGCAGCATCACGAAGTTCGCGATCACGACACCGGCCGTCACCGCGAAGATGAGCAGCGTCGCGAGCGCGTTCATCTCCGGATTCAGGCCGAGCCGCACGCGCGAGAACACGACGAGCGGCAGCGTCGTCGAGCCGGGGCCCGACAGGAACGCCGACAGCACGAGGTCGTCGATCGACAGCGTGAACGACAGCAGCCAGCCGGCGATCAGCGCCTGCGAGATCAGCGGCAGCGTAACCGCGAAGAACACCTTGAGCGGCGTCGCGCCGAGATCGAGCGCCGCCTCCTCGAGCGACGGGTCCAGCTCGCGCACGCGCGACTGCACGATGATCGCGACGTACGAGATGCACAACATCACGTGGCCGAGCCAGATCGTGAAGATGCCGCGCTCGGCCGGCCAGCCGATCCACTTGCCGAGCTCGATGAACAGCAGCAGCAGCGAGATCCCCTGGATCACCTCCGGAATCACGAGCGGCGCGTTGATCATCCCGCTGAACAACGCGAAGCCGCGGAAGCGCCCCATCCGCGCGAGCACGAAGCCCGCCCACGTGCCGATCACGACCGACGCGGTGGCGGTCATCAGGCCGATCTTCAGCGACAGCCACGCGGCGCTCAGCAGCTCGTCGTCGTCGACGAGCGCCGAGTACCAGCGGAACGAGAAGCCGGACCAGACCGTGACGAGCTTCGACTCGTTGAACGAATAGACGATCAGGCTGACGATCGGGATGTACAGGAACGCGAAACCGGCAAAGAGCGCCGCGAACTGCAGGTAACGATTCGGCTTCATTGACGGCGGCCCTCCTGCTCCTTCGCCTGGAAGCGCTGGAACAGCGCCATCGGCACGAGCAGCAGCAGCACCATCGCGCACGTGACGGCGGACGCCATCGGCCAGTCGGCGTTATTGAAGAACTCGTTCCACATCACGCGGCCGATCATCAGCGTGTTCGCGCCGCCGAGCAGCTCCGGAATCACGTATTCGCCGACCGCCGGGATGAACACCAGCAGGCAGCCCGCGATGATCCCGTTCTTCGACAGCGGCAGCGTGATCTGCACGAACGCCTTCCACGGCTTCGCACCGAGGTCGTACGCGGCTTCGAGCAGGCGCAGGTCCATCTTCACGAGGTGCGCATAGAGCGGCATCACGAGGAACGGCAGGTACGAATACACCATCCCGATGTAGACCGCGTAGTTCGTGCGATACAGCTCGATCGGCGTATGAATCAGGCCGATCGCCATCAGGAAGTTGTTCAGGAGCCCGTTGTTCTTCAGGATGCCGATCCACGCATACACGCGGATCAGGAACGACGTCCAGAACGGCAGCATCACGCCCATCATCAGGATGTTGCGGGTCGCCGGGTTCGAGCGCGCGATGTAGTACGCCATCGGATAGCCGAGCAGCAGGCACAGCAGCGTCGTGATCGCGGCGACCAGCACCGAGTTCACGTAGGTCGCGAAGTACAGGCTGTCGGTCAGCAGGAACGCGTAGTGCGACAGGTTCAGCGCGATGTGCACGACGCCGTCGGTGTACGTCGCGAGCTCCGAGTACGGCGGGATGCCGAGCTGCAGCTCCGCGAAGCTGATCTTGACGACCAGCACGAACGGCACGAGGAAGAACAGCACGAGCCACGTGAACGGGCCGGCCACGACCGCGGTGCGCCCGGTCAGGCTGAAGCGCTTCACCGGCCAGTTGAGCAGGGACTTGAGCGCGATCATGAGGTCAGCACCACGCCCGCCGATGCGCTCCAGCGCACGTAGATCTCGTCGCCGAGCGCCGGCGTCTCGAGCTCCGAGATCGCGAGGCTCGAGACGTTCGCGATCACGGTCTTGCCGCCGTCGAGCTTCACGTGATACAGCGAATACCCGCCCATGTACGCGACGTTCGAGATCCGGCCGCGCGCCCAGTTGAACGCGCCTTCGGGCGGCTTGCGCGTCAGCGCGATGCGCTCCGGGCGCACCGACACCGTGACCGGCATGCCGAGCGGGCCGGTGATGCCGTGGTTCACGTACAGCCGGCACGGCAGGCCCGGCGACTCGATGAACACGTGGTCGGGCTCGTCCTCGACGGTGATGCCGTCGAACAGGTTGGTCGAGCCGATGAACTCGGCCGAGAAGCGGGTGTTCGGATACTCGTAGACCTCGTTCGGCGAGCCGATCTGGACGATCTGGCCTTCGCTCATCACCGCGAGCCGGTTCGCCATCGTCATCGCCTCTTCCTGGTCGTGCGTGACCATGATGCAGGTGACGCCGACCTTGTTGAGGATGTTGACGAGCTCGATCTGCGTGCGCTGGCGGATCTGCTTGTCGAGCGCCGACATCGGCTCGTCGAGCAGCAGCAGCTTCGGCCGCTTGACGAGCGAGCGCGCGAGCGCGACGCGCTGCTGCTGGCCGCCCGACAGCTGGTGCGGCTTGCGCTTCGCGAACTTGCCCATCTGCACGAGCTCGAGCGCCGCATGCACGCGCTCCTTCAGCTCGGCCTTCGGCACGCCTTCCTGCTTCAGGCCGAACGCGACGTTCGCTTCGACCGTCATGTGCGGGAACAGCGCATACGACTGGAACATCATGTTCACGGGCCGCTTGTACGGCGGCATCTGCGCGAGGTCCTCGCCGTCGATCAGGATCTTGCCCGACGTGACCGTCTCGAGGCCGGCGAGCATCCGCAACAGCGTCGACTTGCCGCAGCCCGAGCTGCCGAGCAGCGCGAACAGCTCGCCTTTGCGCACCGTCAGGTTGACGCTGCGCACCGCTTCGGTCTCGCCGAATTTCTTGACGACGTCGATGATCTGGACAAAGTTCTCGGCGCGCGAACCGGCACCGGACGAGGTAACGAAGGACGGCACGCTCGCAACCGGCGCACTCGACTGGCTATTCATGATGTGCTGCTTCTCTCCTGCGTTTGACGAACAAAGCCCCCGGGGGCACCAGGGGCTTCATGACTGCATGTGCGACTCCGGCTCGCTTTGCGTCAGCGACCCGATTTCAGCTCGGTCCACAGACGCGTCTGCAGACGCTGAATCTCCGGCGGCAGCGGCTTGAGCAGGAACAGCGTCTTCACGACGTCGGCCGGCGGGTAGACGGCCGGATCGTTCGCGACGTCAGGCCGCACGTACTTGCGCGCCTCGGCGTTCGCGCTCGGGTAGTACACCGCGTTCGTGATCGCCGCGTGAACCTTCGGGTCCTCGATGTAGTTGATCCATTCCAGCGCGGCTTCCTTGTTCTTCGCATCCTTCGGGATCGCCATCACGTCGAACCAGACCGGCGCGCCGCCCTTCGGGATGTAGTACTCGACCTTGTACGGCTTCTTCGCTTCCATCGCGCGATGCTTCGCGATCACGACGTCGCCCGACCAGCCGAACGCGAAGCAGAGGTCGCCGCCGACCAGGTCGTTGATGTAGCCCGACGAGTTGAACTGCGTGATGTACGGGCGGATCTTCTTCAGCACGTCCATCGCGGCCTTGTAGTCGGCCGGGTTCGTGCTCATCGGATCCTTGCCGATGTAGTGCAGCGTCGCCGCGAACATCTGGTCGGGCGCGTCGAGCACCGACACGCCGCACGCCTTCAGCTTCGAGATGTTTTCCGGCTTGAACAGGATGTCCCAGTTGTCGAGCGGCACCTTGCCGAGGAGCTGCTGGGCCTTGTTCACGTTGTACGCGAGGCCGGTCGTGCCGTATGCCCAGGGCACCGCGAACTTGTTGCCCGGGTCCGCGCCCGCGACGAGCGCCATCAGTTGCGGATCGAGATGCTTGAGGTTCGGCAGCTTCGACTTGTCGAGCGGCGTGAAGATGCCGGCCGCGATCTGCTTGCCCGCGTAGTTGCTGGTCGGCACGACGATGTCGTAGCCCGAGCTGCCGGTCAGCAGCTTCGCCTGCAGCGTGTCGTCGCTGTCGTAGTTGTCGTAGCGGACCTTGACGCCCGTCTGCTTCTCGAAGTTCGGGATCGTGTCCTTCGCAATGTAGTCCGACCAGTTGTAGACATTGAGCTGCGTATCCTTCGCCGCTGCCGCCGATGCGCCCACGCACAGCGCAAGCGCTGCGAACCGGCCCGCCACCTTTGCTTTCATCCCGTTCTCCCATCCGGCCGGACGCGTGCCCGGCTGTCGTCTGCCTCGCCATGACGGCGCGTGGAAATTCGCGCTGTCCCTTGAAAACCCCGAAAGCTACCATTATTCGACGCCCGTCACAAAAAAATCATGCCGGTGTCGCGCAAACGGAACAGATTCCTGTCGCAAACCGGCCTCCCGGCGCGCGCAGCGGGGTAATCCAGAGGAAATTCTATCGGGTAATTTCCGCCTGTCCATCCTGAAAATGGACGGGCGAAGGCGACCGGCAGCGCGTGCGCCGCATGATCGTCCGGCAGGCGGCCTCGCCCGGCGTCGCGCCAGGCGCCGGGAGCGGCGGCGCCCGATGCATTAAAATGCCCGCTGACGTTTTCACCGCACGAACCTTCCGATGGCCTCGAATCTTCACGACCTGCCCGACAGCCCCTGCATCGGCGTCTGCTCGACACTCTTCGACGAAGTCTGCAAGGGCTGCGGCCGCACGGCGGCCGAAGTCTCGAACTGGGTCTTCCTGAGCGACGACGAAAAGCGCGCGGTGTGGGAGCGCATTTCGCGCGAAGGCACCGCGATGCGCTTCCAGTACGACAAGCTCTGACGCGACGGCGCGCTCCGGTTGCGTTCCGGGTTCCTGCCGCTGTGCGCCGACTCGCACAAAAAAAAAGCGGCACGCATACCGCCGTGCCGCCAACCCCAACTCTGTTCTATTGCGTCTGTTGCGTCTGTTGCGTCTGCTGCGCGATCAGAACTTCATCCCGACGCCCACGCCGACGATCAGCGGATCGATGTGCAGCGTGCCGATCGACTTGTCGCCGAGCGTCGCATCGGTGCTCATCCAGATTTTCTTCACGTCGACGTTGACGAACACCTTCTTCGTCACCTGCACGTCGATGCCGAACTGCAGCGCAGGGCCGAAGCTGCTCTTGTCGATCGACACGCCCTGCCCGCCGACGTTGAGCCCGTTGTTGTAGAAGTACGTGTAGTTCAGGCCCGCGCCGACATACGGACGCACCTTGCCGGCATGGTTGAAGTGGTACTGCAGCAGCAGCGTCGGCGGCAGCACGTTCACGCCGCCGAGGTTGCCGAGGTTCGACGTCATCTGGTGCCGCGACGTGCCGAGAATCAGTTCGACGCCCAGGTAGTCGCGAATCATGTACGTGAAATCGAGCTCCGGCACGATCGCGTTCTTCACGCCGACGTTGATCGCGCCCAGCGTGTCGCTGCCGCGCTCGTTCGGCTGAATGCTGATCGCGCGCAGGCGGGCCAGAAAATCGCCCTGGTAAATGCCATCGCCCTGCGATGCTGCGTGCGACACCGACGGCATCGCAGCAAGACTCGCAGCGCATGCCGCGGCAGTAACAAAATTTCGAATCGTTTTATGCATCTGTATGGACCCCCAAAGAACGGAATCCATTCTGCCGGCAGGGTCTTGAGTACGTCTTGATGTTCGTCAAGCCAGCGTAAACGCTGGACGGATTGTCGCAGGCTCGCCCGCGCTGCCCGTGAGCAGCAGGTCGAGCAGATCGCGCACGCTGCGGATCGCACGGCCGAACGGCAACGCCTCGCGGCCGCGGAAGAACAGCCCGTTCGCGACGTCGCCGCGCAACGCGGCCGCGAGGCGCGTATCGATGCAGAAATGCCCGAACTTCTCGATGCCGTCGCGCAGCCCGCACACGCTCAGGCATTCGAGCGCGGTCGGACAGCGCAGCTTCAGCGCGCCGAGCTTCTCGCGGATGCGCGTCTCGTTGCGCAGATAGCGCTCGAGCCACGGCGTCTTCACCGCGCGCGCCGGCAGGCCCGTCACGCTGACGAACTCGACGATGTCGTCGGGGCTCGCGTCGGCGAGCACGCGCTTGAAATTCGGATGGGCGTCGCCCTCCTCGGTGACCGCGAACGGCGTGCCGATCTGCACGCCGTTCGCGCCGGCGGCAAGCGCGTCACGCACTGCGTCGTGACTGTTGATCCCGCCGGCGACGATCAGCGGAATTCGTTCGCGCTCAAGGCCGAGCGACGCGATCACCTGCGTGGTCTCGTCGAGCACGCGCACGAAATCGAAGCGCGCGTCATGCATGTCGTCGAGCTGCGTGACGCCGAGATGGCCGCCCGCGTGCGCGGGATGCTCGATCACGATCGCGTCCGGCAGCCGGCCCTTCTTCATCCACTTCTTCAGCACGAGCGCGATGCCGCGACTGTCCGACAGGATCGGAACCAGCGCGATGTCGCGGCCGTGCGTCAGGTCCGGCAGGTCGAGCGGCAGGCCCGCGCCCATCACGATCGCGTCCGCGCCCTCGTCGCAAGCGACGCGCACGTAGTCCGCATGCGCGCTGACTGCCTTCATCACGTTGACGGCGATCATCCCGCGCCCTTCGCCATAGGTTTTCGCGAGACGGATCTCGCGCGCGAGCGCCTCGAGATTCGCGGCCTCAAGCGTGGCGCGGTCCGGTTGCGCGCGGCAGCGCGCGAGCAGGTCCGCATGGTGATGCCGCAGGTCGATGCTCGCAATCGTGCCGAGCGCGCCTTCGCGCGCGACGCTGCCGGCGAGGCGATGCGCGGAGACGCCGACGCCCATGCCGCCTTGGACGATCGGCAGCAGCGAACGGCCGCGAATCACGAGCGGCGGGAAGGAAGTGCGTGCGGACATCGGGTACCTCGTCGATCCATCGGAACTGCGATGATCGACGAATCGCCAACGCGCACCTTGAGCCGCGTCAAGAAAAAACGGCACGCGTGGTGCGTGCCGTTTCAGAAATCGCGCGTCGGGCCGTTCAGGCGGGCTTCGCCGCCTTCAACTGCATCGACTTGTATTCGAGGTATTCCTCGAGTCCGTAGACGCCGTTCTCGCGCCCGTGGCCCGACTGCTTGAAGCCGCCGAACGGCGCGGCCATGTTCCACGTGCCGCCATTGATGTCGACCTGCCCGGTGCGCAGGCGCCGCGCGACGCGCAGCGCGCGCTCGTCGCTGCCCGCCCACACCGCGCCGCCGAGGCCGTACGGCGAGTCGTTCGCGATGCGGACCGCTTCTTCCTCGTCGCGATAGGTGATGATCGACAGCACGGGCCCGAAGATCTCCTCCTGCGCGATCGTCGATTTCGGATCGACGCGGCCGAACACGGTCGGCTTCACGAAGAAGCCCTTCTCGATGCCGTCCGGCAGGCCGACGCCGCCCGTCACGAGCTCGGCGCCTTCGTCGATGCCGCGCTGGATGTACGACTGCACGCGCTGCTGCTGCGCGGCCGACGCGAGCGCGCCGAGGCGCGTCGCCTCCTGCCGCGGGTCGCCGGCGACATACGCTTCGGCCGCGGCCTTCGCCAGCGCGCGTGCCTCGTCGTAACGCGCTTGCGGCACGAGCATCCGCGTGTGCGCCGAACAGGTCTGCCCTGCGTTCAGGTAGCACGCGTTGACCGTGCCCTTCACCGCCGCCGCGAAGTCGGCGTCGTCGAGGATCACCGACGCCGACTTGCCGCCCAGCTCGAGCGCGACGCGCTTGACGCTCGCGGCGGCCAGCTCGGCCACGCGCTTGCCCGCGCGCGTCGAGCCGGTGAACGACACCATGTCGACGTCGGGGTCGGTCGCGAGCACTTCGCCGACGACGGGCCCGTAGCCGCACACGAGGTTGAATACGCCGGCCGGCAGCCCGGCGGCATCGATCGCCTCGGCGAGCATGAACGCGTTGAGCGGCGCGACTTCGGACGGCTTGAGGACCACCGTGCAGCCGGCCGCGAGCGCCGGCGCGACCTTCAGCGTGATCTGGTTGAGCGGGTAGTTCCACGGCGTGATCGCCGCGACGACGCCGACCGGCTCGCGCACGACGAGCGAATTGCCCACTTGCGCGTCGAACTCGAACGACTCCGCGAGCTTCGCATACGCGTTCCAGTTGTAGATCGGCCCGCCGACCTGGATCGCGCGCGACAGCTTGATCGGCATCCCGACTTCGCCCGTGATCGACTGCGCCAGCTCCTCGCTGCGCGCCTGCAGATGCTCGGCGATCTTGCGCAGGTACGCGGCGCGGGTCGCGGGCGGGGTCGCGGCCCAGCCGTCGAACGCGGCGCGCGCGGCGCGGATCGCCGCCTGCGCGTCGGCCGGCTGCCCTTCCGGAATCCGGCCGATCACGGCCTCGGTGCCCGAATCGATCACGTCGATCGTGCCGGCGCCCGCCGGTTGGCGCCAGGCGCCGTCGATATAGAACTGGTCGTAGGTTTTCATCGCGTTCCGTCTCCTTGGAAGCGGACATTCTAGCGATTGTCGCGCTCGCCGGCCGGCGCGCCGGCATCGCGGCCTTGCTTTCGATTGACAGCTATTGGAAAGGTACTTAGCCTCTGGCGCCTCATTCATCATAAGAAAGGAGAGTGCCTTGAGCATCCTGACCAAAATCGAGGGTGGCTATCTTCAGGTGCTGCGCGTGATCGTGCTGCTGTTCGCGACCGCAGTGCTGGCCGGCGGCGTCGTGTTCGGCGTGATCGGCATCGACGCGCAGCTGTCGAAGGCGCCGAAGATCGATTCCAACGTCCAGATCGACCCGGCGTCGTTTGCATGGGAATCCGGCGCGCAGCCGCAGTCGAAGGCGCCGAGCGACGCCCCGGCCGCAAAGACCGGGAACGGCTCGCCTGCCGCGCGCCTGTCGGCGCAACTGAGCAACGTCGTGCAAAAGCACGGCCGCGCAGCCGTATCGCCCAACTATACGGTCGAACCCGACGTGTACGAATCGTCGTTCGAGCAGGTCCTCGAACGCGACGACCCGCTGCCCGTCACCTACTTCGAGCAGCAGGCCGGGTATCTCGACAAGGTGCTGTCGCGCCCGGACGTCGCGGCCGGCGTCAAGCAGAAGGTCGCCGCGCACAACGACGAAGCCGCGCGCGAGGAAGCGTACAACGAGGTCGTGTCGTCGATCATGCAGGACTTCGGCGAACGCTACGGTGCGAAACGAACCGCGATCGAAAACGCGAAGAAGGCAGCCGACGAGGCCGCAGTCGAGAACGCCCAGACCGCGCGCTTTGCCGGCGCCGCCGCGCTGATCGCGCTGTACTCGTTCGTCTCGCTCGCCGTGCTGATCATCCTGATCCGGGTCGAGCGCAGCATCCGCTCGATTGCGGTCGAGACGCGCACGACGCGATAAGTCCGTAGGTGCGGGCCGCCGCGGGTCCGATGCAGGACCCGCGCCTCGGCGGCCGCTGCGCCCCCCGCCCCGTTCCCGGGCGTCCGACTCGCCCGGCCGTGGCGCCCGGCGTCGCACCGCCTTCGTCACTGCCGCCTCCGCATCCGCATCCGCCCGGGTGCGCGGCATGGTCCGCATCGTGCTATGTTTTTAGTATCGGCACCGGTGCCTTGCGCCCGGCCGCCACCCGGAATCGACGCTTTTCGTGAGCGCTGCCATGACCGACGCCCGTTCCACCCTCGGCTCGCACGACCGCCTGGAGCTCCTCTGCTGGCTCACCTGCGGCAATCTCGGCGCGTACTACCTCAATGAGGCATGGCCGGATTCCGCGTTCCAGGTACAGGCCGCACACCGCTGGCTCGACCGCCACCACCGCGTGGCCGACTGGCTGGCGATCGCGAAGCTGTCCGCGCTCGCGCAGGACATCGCGAAACGCCATGCCGGCTTCGTCGACGCGGCCTGGGCGCGCGACGCGGTCGAGGAGATCGTCGACACCGACGACCTGAACTATCAGGCGCGGCTCGTGCAATGGGTGTACGACGACTGCTGCAAGGCGCTCGCGGACCAGCGGCTGGCGGACTGACGACCAGGCGGACATGCGGCGCACGGATCGATGCTCGGGCGCCGCGGCGGCGGCCCAACCCAACTTCGAACTTGCAAGGATGATCGCGTGACGCGCGCATACCGACTTCTGCTGACCGCCGGCGCCTTCGCCGTGCTTGCCGCCCCGGCGGCCCCGCTCGCGGCGGCGCCCGCCCCCGCATGCCCGTCGCCATCGTTCGACCGGTACCCGGCCCGCGCCGTGCGCGCGCCGCACGTGCTGCCCGACGCCCCCCGGCTGCGCAGCAAGGAAGCCCGTCTCTACCGCACCGTCATTCGGGACGAATTCACGGAACCCGCCAATTTTGCCGGTCACTACCGCGTCGTCGTCTGGGGTTGCGGGACGGACTGCCGGAATTTCGCGATCGTCGACAAGTACACGGGAACGACCTACACGATGCCCGGCGTGCAGGAGATCTCGGGGGTCATGGGCAATGGCGACGAGCGGCTCGATTTCCGGGCCGGCAGCACGTTGCTGATCGTTTCCGGCTGCTTCAGCGACGACTGCGACCACGGCAACGCGAAGGCGGCCAGGTTCTTTTACGAATGGACCGGCACGCGGCTGCGCCTGGCCGGCACGTGCCCGCTGGCCATCGAGCCGGCCGAGTGATCGCGGCCTGCCGGTTCGCCGGTCGGCGCGACGGTCAGTCGGGCAATCAAGCATGGTCAGGTGCTCAACGCTGCAGCACGATCTCGACCCGCCGGTTGCTCGCACGTCCTTCGGCCGTCGCATTGGTGGCGACCGGATCGGCGTCGCCGCGCCCGGTCGCGGCAAACGCATCGGCCCGCAACCCGTGATCGCGGAGATAGGCGGCAACGGAATCCGCGCGTCGTTGCGAGAGCTGGAGATTGGCAGCGGCGGCGCCGACCGAGTCCGTATGGCCCGTGACGGCCACCCTGGAGAAGCGAGTGCCGGTCTGCCGGCTCAGCAGCGTGTCGAGCGTCGCGCGCGCGGCCGGAGTCAGCGTCGCTTCGCCCGACGCGAAGAATGCGTCGCCCGTCAGAGCCACTTTCTCGGCCGCAGCGGGCGCCTCCGCAGCGGGTGCCGGCGCTCCGCCGGCTGCGTCGCATTGGAACACCAGCGTTCGGGGCTCGGCGCCATCGCGGTACGGCCTGGCCGAATCGACCACGCGCACGGGCTCGTCGCCGCACATGCGCTTCGCCACCTTCATGCAGGTCGCCTGGCTTGAAACGATGCCGTGACAATCGACCCGGTAAGTGCGGATGCCGCCCCTCGGCTGCAGCTCGGATGCGCTGAACGTCGGCCCGGACGCGCTGGAGCAAGCCGCGAGGGGCAACACGGAAAGAATGAGTGCGACGCGAATATTCTTCACTGTAGTACTCCGGAAAATGCTTGTTGCAAAAGCGAACGCCGCACGGCCATGCAGGCGGGTTCGCGCGTATCGTCTTCGAGCCGGCGCATGCCGCCGTCACTTCCACTGATACAGCATGCCCGCCCCGACGACTCGCTGGCTGCCGCTGAAACCGCCATTCAGCGTCGCCTTCAGGTTCTCGGTAATGCGGGCCTGCACGCCGACGGCCATCGCCTTCTGGCCTGCGAACGTCGCGGTGCCGACGCCCATCGCGAAATTCGAGTCGCGATCCATGTGCGGGATCGACGCCATCGCGGCGGTCGCGGCGATCCCCTCCCGCGCCATCGCGTCGGTCTGCTGGATCTGCTGCTGCATCTGGTTGACCTGGTTGCCGAGCGTATTGACCGACGTCGACAGCGCCGTGGATACCGCGTTCAACTGGTTGACGTTGACCGCGTCGGTTCCTTGCGTCCCCGCGGCCACGTTGACGACCTGGCGCGCCGCCTTGTCGGAGCCGACCGCGACGACGCCGGAGCGGCCGCCGTCATCGCTGCCCGTGCCGATCGCCACCGAATGCATGCCCGACGACGTCGCGCCGACGCCCATCGCGGTCGAACCGCTGCCGCTCGCCTGCGAGCCGTTGCCCACGGCCGTGCTGCTGGAGCCCGACGCCACCGCGCCCGGGCCGCCGGCAGACGAATTCGAACCGGTGGGCGATGGCGGCGTGCTGCCGGTGGAAGGCGCGGACGTGAACGATCCGCCGTCGCCGCTCCTCTGCTGGTTGATCAACGTGGTCAGTCTGGTAGTGACGGCATCCAGTTGCGACACGTTGACCGCGTCGGTCCCCGCCCGTCCGGCAGCCAGGCCCGTGATCTGCCGATTGCCGACGTTGACCTCGCCCGCCGACGACTGCGGGCTGCTCAGCCCGTATGCGATGTAGTTGTTCAATGCGCCCACCGTCGTCAGTGATCCGGCGCCGAGCGCGACGCTGTTCGCGAACGTCGCGCTTGCGCCGGCCCCCAGCGCCAACGCATTGATCGCGCTGCCCTGCGCGCCCGACCCGAGCGCCACGCTGCCGGCATTCAGCGCGCGCGCATTCGCGCCCTGCGCGATCGACTGCGCGCCGCCGGCCGCCGCGCCGCTGCCGAGCGCGATCGCATCCGCCTGGGCGGAGCTCGCGCTCTGCCCGATCGCCACGCCGCCGGGCGCCGTCGAATCGACGATCGCGCCGTTCCCGATGCCCACGCCGTTATCGCCGTTCACGACGGTCGTCGGACCGACCGCGACCGATTCCGCGCCCACTGCCAGCGAGTCGGTCCGCGCGGAGTTCGCGTGGAAGTACTTCTGTCCGCTCACCGCGAACGACGACAGCGCGCCGGCCAGTTGCCGCACCGTGACCGCGTCCTGCGCCTGCGTGCCGTCCGCGACGTTGGTCAGCTGCCGATAGGTGTTGCCGCTCGTGCTACCGAACGACACCGCGCCGAGCAAGGTCTGGTCCGACGTGTTGAACGGAATCGCCCGGCTGCCGATCGTCACCGAGCCGACGCCGGACAACACCGCACGATCCGATACCGAACCCGCGCCGATCGCGACGCCGCCGGCGATCGACGCATTCGACTGCGCGCCCAGCGCAACTGCGTTCGCCGACTGCGCCTGCGCGCCGCTGCCGGCCGCGAGGCTGCTCGCGCCGGCCGAAATCGCCAGCGGGCCGATCGCGACGCTGTCAGTGCCCGTCGCCTGGCTGTCGGCCGCGGTGGAGTTCGCATGGAAGTACTTGATGCCCTGCGAGTTGATGCGGTTGATCACGCCGCCGACATTGTTGACCGTGCTCGTCGTGCCGTTCGCGTTGTACGTGGTGTACGACGGCGCGGACACCGCGCCGGTCGCCGGATCGTACGTGGATCCGCCACCCAGCGCGGCGGCCGCGCTGTTGCCGAGGTTATTCGTGGTCGCCGTGACGGTGCTCAGGCCGGTCGACGTGGAGGTCGACAACGATGTAACCGTGCTGATGGTCGAGCTGAGACTGGTCGACAGCGAGCCGATGCCGGTCGACGTCGCCGTGGACAGGGACGCGATCGAACTGTTCGCCGACGACAGGCTGGACGACGTGGAAGTCGACAGCGACGCCACCGTGCTGTTGGTCGAGCTGAGACTGGTCGACAGGGAGCCGATGCCGCTCGAAGTCGATGTCGACAACGACGCAAGCGAGCTGTTGGTCGAGCTCAACCCGGTCGACAGCGATCCAATGGAGCTCGTATTCGTGCTCAATCCCGTCGAAAGCGACGTGATGCTCGTCGACGTCGACGTGGACAGCGCGGTCAGCGCCTGGTTCGTTGCAGCCAGCTGCGAGCCATTGATCGCATCCGTGCTGCCGCCGCTGATTCGACCGGCCGCGACGTTGGTGACCTGACGCTCGCCGTTCGTCGTACCGACGCTCACGACGCTGGCAGGATTGATCCCCGCGAACGGGTATGTCGTGCCGCCGAGCGTCACGTTTGCAGTCGGGTTGGGCGCCGCGGTAACCGAGCCGGAACCCAGCGCCACGTCATTCGCATTGTGCGCGACCGCGCTCGAACCGAACGCGATCGCGCCGTCGGCCGCGGCGGTCGACGCGCTTCCCAGCGCCACCGAACCCAGCCCTTGCGCGAGGTTCGAATTGCCGATGGCCACCGCCCCCGTGCCGTTCGCCGAGTTGCTCGATCCCAGCGCGACGGCCCCCGTTCCGCTCGCGCCGCCCGGATCGCCGATCGCCACTGCGCCATTGCCGTTCGCGGTCTGCCCTTCGCCGAGCGCCACCGCGCCGGTTCCGCCCAGCACCTGCGAGTTGTGGCCGCCGGCGATGGCGCCCGTGCCCGCCGCCGCGGCCACCGTGCTGCTGTCGCCGAATGCGACGGTCGATGCGGCGAGCGCGGCCGAGCTCAAGCCCAATGCCGCACTCCCGTATCCCCCGGCCTTTGCGTTGATGCCTACGGCTGTCGAATTGTCGGCGGAAGCCGTGGCGCCCGCACCCAGCGCCGTCGCGGAAATACCGCTCGACTTCGCCAGATTGCCGAGCGCGATGCCGAAGAGCCGCGACGAAGTTGCCTGCGTGCCGAACGCGATTGCACTCTCGCCCGTGGCGAGCGCCGCGTTGCCGAGCGCCGCCGCATTCTGCATGTTCGCCGTGCTGTTATATCCGAGCGCCAGCGCCTGAGCGCCCGAAGCCAGCGTTCCGGAACCTGGCGTGCCGGAAACGCCGCCCGTGCCGATCGCCACCGCGCCGCTGCCGGACGCCCCGCTGTTCACGCCGATTGCCACCCCCGACGGCCCGTCGACGCGCGCGCCGGAGCCCAATGCGATGCCGGCGTCCGCGCCCGCGTTCGTGATCGCACGATAGCCGATCGCGATCGAATAGCCGGCCGCGGCTGTCGATTGCGTGCCCAACGCGGTGGCGTGATCGCCGGACGCAATCGCCACGGCGCCCAGTGCAGTCGCAAGCCCGCCTGTCGCGAGTGCGCTATTTCCCAGCGCCGTCGTGGATTGGCCGGTCGCGGTCGCTCCGCTGCCCATCGCAATGGCCCCCACATTGCTCGCAGTGGCCTGGTTGCCTATCGCCGCCGAATAGGTTCCGGAGGCAGTCGACGAAATCCCGACTGCGGTATCTCCGATGCCAACCGCGACGGATCCGCTGCCGGCGTTGTATTGCGCATGCGCATCCGGAACGGCAAGGCCCAGCCCGACAAGCATCATCGCCGCAGCGGCGTCTTTCACGCGCTGGTCCCGAAGCCCCGCGTCTCCCCCGGCTTTACCCTTGCCGCGCACCCTGCTGGTTTCCGACGCAGCCACAAAGGCACCCAATGCCTTGTTCCATACGGTTCGATAGATCCTGTTCATCATTCCCCTCGTGACGAATAACCGCAAATGAAATATGGATAACTAACTTTGTTGCGACCGCTTCAACGTGCTTCCGGATCGTGCGTGCGACTTCACCGCGTCACGAAGCAAACGGCCGGCACAACGCGGCCGCCTGCGCTCCACCACGCATCCGGCAAACGTTTGCAAAAAAGGCCGGCCAGAGCGTCGCGTGACGGCCGGAAACGGCCTCTCCTACATCACTCGCCGCGATGAACGAGCGCGTACGAAGCCGCCCCGGGCGTCAGGACGTCCGAAACAGATATTCAGAAACCGGCGAATTTGACACGGCACCCGTGGCGGCCCACCTGCTTCGGTCGCCACCGGGCAATTGCTCAGGGAGGATCGTGGCGTCGGGCGACGCCTGCGACGGCAAGCTGCCTGATTGAATGGTCATTCCGATGAGTCTCCGGCTCGATCGGCCCTCGATCCGTTTCTGTGGCGCTCGGATTGCTCATGATTCCTGTGCCTTTTCCCGTAGAGTGTTTGCGCGAGACGTTTCGGTATTTCTTATAGGATTTAGAACAAGCTCATAAATCACTCGTCGACCAGAGAAATTCTGGGGAGCCGCGTCATATTTGTCCATCAAGCCCCACGACTCGCTGTCCCATTTTTATCCATTTAACATCCCAAAATCCGCAGCGCCGCAAGTCCGGCGGCGCACCGCATCCACTCCCTAAGAGTCTCGCCCGTTTCCCGTACGAGCTTTCACTCCACCGTAACGTTCAACGACGTGGCGACAACAAACGACGAATCCATTGCTTCGCTATTGCTAACAATGGATCCGTCTTCATTTAATTTTTATGCCGCATGCACGATTGCTTATTGAATAAAAGCAGTCAAATCACTGTCAGAAAATGAATGAACCGGAACGACCTCGCCCTCATCCTCGGGCCGTCACCACTGGTATCCGCCGCTGACCACGGCGCCGTACGTTCCTCGCGTGTTGGTCGACACGGCAGCCTTGTAGACCCAGCGGTTGGTCCCCGTGACGTGCGATACCCCGAGCGCCTGTCCCGACTGGCCGCGGTACACGCTGCCCGCGACGGCCACCATGCTCATCCCGGGCTGCGTCGGCTGCGGCAGGCCGGCCACCGCCATCGCCGACGCCACGCCGCCGTCGGAATCGCGGCGAATCGAGTCGATCCGGTTGTTGACGCTCTGGATCTGGCCGTCGGTGTAGCTGTTTGCCTGGCTCACGCCCTGGCTCACCGTATCGTTCAACTGCTGGACGTTCACGCCATCGGTCGGTGCGGTCCCTGCGGCGACGTTGATCAGTTGCCGCGGCTGAGTCGCGCTGCCGATCGACACCACGTTGCTGCGGCCCTGGTCCGTCGAATTCGCGCCCAGCGCGACGGAATTCGTTCCGCTTGCCATCGCATGCGCGCCCAATGCCGTACTGTTGTTGCCCGACGCGGTCGCGCCACTGCCGGTCGCGACGCTGTTCGTACCGGATGCCGTCGACCCGGCGCCCACCGCGACGCTGTTGGCTCCGCTCGCCGTGCCGGCCGTCGCCTGGATCGAGCCTGTCAGCGATGCCACCTGCTGATTCACCGCCGACAGGCCGGTCGACAGCGACCCGACCTTCTGGCTCATCGACGACAGGCCGGTCGACAATGTGTCCACCTGCCTGGCGACCGCATACAGCTGACTGCCGTTGATGGCGTCCGTGCTGCTGCCGGATACCTGGCCGGCAGCCACGTTCGTGATCTGCCGCTCGCTCCCCGCCGCCCCGACGCTGACCACGCTCGCCGGATTCGCGCCGGCGAATCCGGCGAGCGTCGTATTGCCGACCGTCGCGCGCGACACGGGATTCGCTGCCGCGGTCACCGAGCCGGCGCCGAGCGCCACATCGCCCGCGTTGGTGGCCGTGGTGCCCTCGCCGAGCGCAACCGAGTTGAAGCCGCTTGCATTCGACGTCCAGCCCACCGCCACGCCGTTCTGGCCATTGGCCGTCGCATTCTGGCCCAATGCCACGGAGCCGGAGACCGTGGCCTGCGCACCGGTGCCGATCGCGATCACGCCCTCCCCGCTGGCCGTCGCCTGCCCGCCGATCGCGATCGTGTTCTGCCCCGACGCCCGCGCCTGCGCGCCAAGCGCAGTCGCATTGCCGCCATTCGCAACCGAAGCGCCGCCCAACGACACGGCGTTCGCACCGGTCGCAACGGAATTGCTGCCGACCGACGTGGCATTCCTGCCGGTCGCCGATACCGTGTCGCCGATCGACAGCGCCGCGCCGCCACTGGCCGTCGACACCAGGCCGTACGCCTGGTTCTGGCTCGTGCCGTCGGCACCGGTCGATACGCCCGCCGATCCACCCGTACTGGCCGGCGGCGCCGATGCAGCGCCGCCGAGCGTGACGGTCGTGGTCGGCGTCTCGCTGCCGAAGGCAAAGTTGTCGGCATGCGCCTGCGCCATCGGCAACAGCATCAGCGCCGCCAGCACGGCCAGCGAGGACTTCGAACGACGCGGCAGCAGCCCGTGCCGCCCCTTCGCATGCGTTCTCCCCGCCGGAACCTCGGCCCCCATCCGTCGATTCCCGACGAGCCGATCACGGTTTTCGTTCATCTATTCCTCTTCTCGATTGTTCAGTGACTGACAGACCACACGCCCAGATGCGACACGACGCGCGCTCGACGACTGCCGTTCGCCGGCTTTCGGCCCTCGGATACCAGCTCTTGGCGATACAGCCCGCGCAACGTCGAAGCGCATTGTGGTCAGCGCCGTCCATGCACGCCTTTTCCGGAGTGCCCAAACCTTTTGCTCGAGAGGAAATTTTTGAGATTCCGCAGATCAATGCGATCTGATATTCTGCGCGGCGGCCGGCGATACCGTGTCGCGCGTCGTCACCGGGGTGCCGCATGCGCCGCTGCAGCGCAGCGATTCGGGCCAGGCAGAACAATCGTGAGAAGTCGGAAAATCAGACCGGTCGTATAGAACGCGAATTGACACAGCGACCGAAACACCATCGAAAGCTCGATGCCGGATCGCAACCCGCAACGCCTGCACGAATCCACCATGCTGCCCCGACCCTCCGCACTTGCCGACGCGCACATTCTTGTCGTCGACGACCAGCCGGACCAGCTTCACCTGTTGATCAACATCCTGCGCCATGCCGGCTGCCGGATCAGCGTTGCGTTCGATGGATCACAGGCGTATCAGCGGGCGCTGGCGATCTCGCCCGACCTGATCCTGATGGACGTCCGGATGCCGCGCATGGATGGCTTTGCGGCCTGCCGGCTGCTTGCCGAAACGCCCGGCACCTGCGCGATTCCGATCATTTTCCTGACGGTGGCCGGCGACCTCCACGAGCGCCTCGAGGGGCTGGAGATCGGCGGCGTCGACTACGTGCTGAAGCCATTCGAGCCTGCCGAGGTCCTCGCGCGGATTCGCGTCCACCTCGGCCGCGCGAAAGGCGGCCGGCATGCCGAAGCCGATCCGACTGCCTCCGATCCCACCGGCAACAACGCCATCGTTCGCGCGGCCATTCGACATCTTTCGCAAAGACTGAGCGACCCGCCCACGGTCGAACAGCTCGCCCGCCTGGTCGGCACCCATGAAAAGCGGCTGTCGCGCGCGTTCCGGGACAACCTCGGCCAGACCGTATTCGAGTATCTGCGCAACGAACGCCTGCGCATTGCTCAAGGCCTGCTGGGCAGCACGCCGTTGAGCATCGCCCGGATTGCCGAAGAAATAGGCTTTTCGAGCGCCGCGAATTTCGCCACGGCGTTTCGCGAGCGATTTGGCGTCACGCCGTCGACCTACCGGGACGAATGTCGCTTGCAGGAGCCGGCCGGCATCCTGGAGCCCGATCTTGATCTCGGGTAACGCCGCGACGACGACCGTCATGGGGCGCCAGTTGTTCTTGCTGTTCCTGTTCCTGTGTCTGTGCGGGTGGGCGTCGTGCGCCTTTGCCGTGCTGCCCGATGCGTCCGCCCAACCGATCCCGCCGCGTCCGTCGCCGGACCGGATTCAGGTATTCGAAGACGTTTCGGGCCGGATGCGGCTGGACGACATACTCGCGCTGCCGACCGAACGCCCGGGCGGGTTTCGTTCCGTCCGGCAGGACGGATTGAAGCCCGGCTTCTCGCGTTCGGCGTGGTGGCTGCGCGTGACAGTGACCAACCGCAGCTCGACGGAATCGTCGCTCGTCCTCGCACTCATGGAACCGCGCCTCGTGCACGTGGACTTCCATATCGAAAAGGACGGCCGTTGGACGCCTGACGGCATCGATTCCACCGCGGCGCCGGCAGCGCGGCCATCGGTATCCCGCAATCCATTGGCGCGATTCACCCTCGGTCCCGGCGAGCAGGCCGTCCTCCTGATTCGCGCGACAGGCGACACTGCGCTCTCGCTCGAGCCGAAGCTGTATGCGTCGGCGGAGTACGACGCGCTCGAGAAGCGTGCGGCGCTTTGGGGCGGCGGCCTGATCGGCGGCGTCCTGGCGCTCGGATGGTGCGCGTTGCTGATCGCCTGTTTCTCGCGAAGCGTCTCGTTCCTCGTGCTCGCGGCCGTCTGTTTCATGACGGCATTGTATGAAGCCGCCGTGCGCGGCTATACGAAAGTCTATCTATGGCCGCACGCAATCGAATGGAGCGCCCGCAGCGTTTCGGTGTTCGGCTGCGTCAGCGTGCTGCTGTTCATCGTCTTCATCCTGCGTATCGCCCACGGCGAGCGAACCATGCTCCCCGCGCGCCGCGTGCTGTTCGGCTTCGCGGTACTGGAGTGCGCCACGGCGGCAGGCGCCGCGTTCGGGAACCTGTCCGTTTTCGCGCAGGTCAGCCTGGCCGTCAACGGGGTGTTCGGCATTGTCGAAGTGGGCGTTGCCGCCGTGCTCTCGCGTCAGGCAACGCCTACTGCGCGAATCATGCTGATCACGGTGGGCTTCGGGTTGTTCAACTTTGCGTTGCACCTGGTCGAGACGCTCGGATTCCTGCCGGCCGGCCTTGCATGGCTGAATGCCGACATCCGTCCGAACCCTGTCATCGCCGTCATTGGATTGGCCAACCATCTCGTCGTGCTCGCCGCATGGATCAACCATGTCGGCAAACAGCGGCAGGACGCGCGGACGGAACTGGCCGACTGGCAACGCAGCGAGCACGAACGGCTGCGGCACGAGGTTGCGCAGCGCACGGCGGCATTGAACGCGGCATTGCTCGACGCGGAAGAGAAAAACCAGCAGAAGATCGAAACACTGGGCTATGTCAGTCATGACCTTCGTGCGCCGCTTGCGACGATTGCCGGCTACGCCGGACTGCTGCTGGACGCGGCCGATTCAAAGCAGGCGAACCTGATCCGCGCGATCGAGCGCAGCGTGAGCTATCAACTCGGCCTGATCGACGAGCTGATCGGGTATGCGAAAGCCGAGCTGCAGCCGCTGGACATCGCCCCGGCGCCAACGGACCTGCTCGCGCTGCTGAACGACATCGCCGAATACGCGATCGCACTCTGTGCGCAACTGAACAACCGGTTCCACTATCAGGCGCTGACATCATTGCCGCGCCGGGTGGCGATCGATGGCCGCCGGCTGCAGCAGGTGCTGCTCAACCTGCTGTCCAACGCGTCCAAATTCACCCGTGACGGCGTCGTCATGATGACCGTGCGAGCGCGCCGGCAGGACGGCCGCTGGTTGATCGGATTCGAAGTCGCGGATACCGGCATCGGGATCGGCATCGAGCAACAGTCGAGCCTTTTTTCGGCCTTTCGCCAGATGCAGTCGATGAACGGCACCACGGGCCTCGGGCTGTTCATTGCGCAGCGCATCGTCACCACGATGGGCGGCGACCTGCGCGTGTCGAGCGCGCCTGCTCGCGGCACCTCGTTTTCGTTCGAGATCGTCGTTGCAACTGCGGAGGCTGCCGCTGCGGCGTCATCGAACGTCATCCCCTATTCGTCCTTCGGTTCCGCCGACATGCGCTTGCGACGCGATCGCCCGCCGGCGATTGCGGTTCCGCCCGAAAGCGACCGCCGGGAACTGGCGGTTCTCGCGAAAGACGGACGCCTGACCGACATCGAGCGATGGATCGACAGCACGAGCCGTGTTCACCCCGCGGCCACGGCGTTTCTGACCGAGGTCCGGCTCAGTCTCGACGCACTGGATTTCTCGGGCATCGAAGCGCTCGCGCTGGCGCCTCACGATCGGCCGGTACATTGAAAAACCCAAGAATTCCGTAAATGAGCGCGAGCGTATACTCGCAGTTTGCGCGGGGCCGTTCACAGAGCCCGTTTTGCAAGATTGAAATGGCGCGAAGAAATTAGGCAAGTCGCGACTACCGCGTTTCTCCGTTATTAATGGAGAGTGCGGCCCCGCCCTCTGGATACAACAAAAAGCCCGCCGGGTTGCAAACCGGGCGGGCCTCTTGGGTACAACTGGGTACATCAGGTCGGGTACATCGGGCAGACCTTTACGCCTGCCCCTGGCTCGCGAGGAAATCCTCGTAGTTGCCGCCGAAGTCGGTCAGCGTGCCATGCGTGGTCACTTCGATGATCCGGTTCGCGAGGCCGCTGACGAATTCACGGTCATGCGACACGAAGATCAGCGTGCCTTCGAACTTCTCGAGCGCGATCTGCAGCGACTCGATCGATTCCATGTCCATGTGGTTGGTCGGCTCGTCCATCAGCAGCACGTTGTGGCGGCCGAGCATCAGCTTGCCCCAGATCATGCGGCCCTTCTCGCCGCCCGACAGCACCTTCACCGACTTCTTGATGTCGTCCGCCGAGAACAGCAGGCGGCCGAGCGTGCCGCGCACCATCGTCTCGTCGTCGCCGTCCTTGCGGTACTGGTCGATCCAGTCCATCAGCGTGACGTCGTTCGGGAACTCTTCGTACGTGTCCTGCGGCATGTAGCCGACGTTCGCGTTCTCGGCCCACTTCACCGTGCCGTGCTCGAGCGTCAGGTTGCCGAGCAGCGAACGCAACAGCGTCGTCTTGCCCGCGCCGTTCTCGCCGATGATCGCGATCCGCTCGCCCGGCTGCACCGACAGGTTGAAGTTCTGGAAGATCGTGCGCTCGTACTTCTTCGTGATCTCGTCCGCGACGACCGCGACGTTGTGCAGCTTCTTCTCGTACTCGAAGCGGATGAACGGGTTCTGGCGCGACGACGGCTTGAATTCCTCGATCTTGATCTTGTCGATCTGCTTCGCACGGCTCGTCGCCTGGCGGGCCTTCGACTTGTTCGCCGAGAAGCGGCGCACGAAGTCCTGCAGCTCGGCCACGCGCTCCTTCGCGCGCGCGTTCGCGGCAGCCTGGCGCTCGCGAGCCTGCGCGGACGCGAGCATGTAGTCGTCATAGTTGCCCGGCCAGACCTTCAGCGTGCCGTAGTCCATGTCGGCCATGTGCGTGCACACCGAGTTCAGGAAGTGACGATCGTGCGAGATGATGATCATCGTCGAGTTGTACTCGTTGAGCGTGTCTTCGAGCCAACGGATCGAGTTGATGTCGAGGTTGTTGGTCGGTTCGTCGAGCAGCAGCACGTCCGGCTTCGAGAACAGCGCCTGAGCGAGCAGCACGCGCAGCTTCCAGCCCGGCGCGACATCGCTCATCGTCCCGGCGTGGAACTTCTCGTCGATGCCGATGCCGAGCAGCAGCGCGCCCGCGCGCGCCTCGGCGTCGTAGCCGCCGTACTCGGCGAACTTGGCCTCGAGCTCGGCCGCGTGCATGTAGTCGTCGTCGGTCGCGTCCGGGTTCGCGTAGATCGCGTCGCGTTCGGTCATCGCGGCCCACATCTCGGTGTGGCCCATCATCACGACGTCGAGCACGCGCACGTCCTCGTATGCGAACTGGTCCTGGCGCAGCTTGCCGAGGCGGACGTTCGGCTCGAGCGCGACGTTGCCGCCGCTCGCGTCGAGGTCGCCGCCGAGGATCTTCATGAACGTCGACTTGCCGCAGCCGTTCGCGCCGATCAGGCCATAGCGATTGCCCTCGCCGAATTTGACCGAGATGTTCTCGAACAGGGGCTTCGGCCCGAATTGCATCGTGATATTGGCAGTAGAAAGCACGGCAGATCCCGTTAGGAGGTAATCGACGGAAAACCGGGTATTTTAGCAGGAGTCGGTGAATCGCTGGGTCACACCGAGTTCGGCTGCCGGATAAACGGGGGCGTATCGCAATTTCCGCGGGGGGCGGCAGCCGGCGTCGAAGGCATCCCGACCGCCGTGCGCTCCCGTCATTTGCCGACCTTCGCCGATACCTTCGTCGGCGTCTTCAACTGCGCGAACAGTTCGCTGCACGGCACGTCCTTGTTGTTGCTCGGCGCGATCAGCGGGATCAGCGCGGCCAGCGGGTTGATCAGCCCGAGGCCGACCATCGCGCCGGCGCGCAGCGCGAGCGCGCCCGCATCGACGCCGACGTCCGGATTCCTGAACGTGCCCTTCACGTACAGCGGCGAGCGCAGCGAGAAAATCCGGAAGCCCTTCGTGTGCGGGTGGACCTTCAGGTCCAGCGACTCGTCGCGCAGGCTGATCGGACCGTCGACATTGATCAGCGCGTCGTCGGTGTCGAGCGCGAACACCTTCGTGTCGAGCACGCCGTTGGTCGCCTGGAAATCGACCGCCGCACAGTTGATCTTCACGTCGCGATTGCCGAACATCTTCTCGTAGACGACGTTCGCGACATTCAATCCGGCCGCTTCCATCAGCAACCGGCTGATCGCGCCGTTGGTCACGATCGCCTTCACCTCGCCGTTCGACGTCGCGGCGAGCGCGGCCGGCGAGTTGCCGGTCGCGGACAACGACGCATCGCCGTTGATCTCGCCGAGCGCCGACTGCATCACCTTCTGCGTCGGGAACAGCTGCTTGAGCTTCAGGTGCCGCGCGGCGACCGTGAAGCGGCCCTTGAGCGGCGCGCTGCTGCCGTCGAGATGCGCGGTCGTCGCGAGCGAGCCCCCCGCGACGCCGAACTTCAGCGGCTCGAACGACAGCACGCCGTCCTGCATCACGACATGCGTGTACAGGTCGGTGATCGGCAGGTCCGTGCTCTTGATCAGCTTGCGGCCGGTGAACTTGACGTCCGCATCGAGCGCGCGCCAGCGGTCGGTGCGGAACGCCTCGACCGGCAGCACGCGGCCCGCCGGCTGGCGCGTCGTGTCGCCGCGCTGCGCCTTGCTCGCGGCGGTGTCCGCGCCGATCACCGGCGCGAGATCGGAGAAGCGCAACAGGTTCGACACCAGCTCGCCCGACAGCTGCGGACGCGGCTCGCGTTGCGCATAGGCGAGCGTGCCGCCCAAGTCGCTGCCGCCGACCCGGCCGTTGAAGTTCTCGTAGCGGAACGTGCTCGCGTGCGACTTGAAATTGCCGATCAGGCGCCCTTCGGTCGCATACGGCGGCGTGTCCGGCAGCGTGATGCCGGTCAGCGCATACAGGTGCGACATCGTCGTGCCCTGCAGCCACAGGCGCAGGTCGAGCGCGGCCAGCTGGCGCGGATCGGTCAGCGTGCCGACGATCGCGAGGCGCGTGTCGCCCGCCTTCACGTCGGCCTGCAGCGGGAACGGCCGCGACGCGTCCTCGAGCGCGAGCACGCCGCCAAGCTTGCCGGTGCCGCTGATCGGCACGTCCTTGTAGCGGCCGTTGACCTTCACGCCGAATGCGTACGCGGGGCCGGCCGCCCTGGCGCTCGCACCGGAAGCCGACGCGGCCGACGATGCCTGCGTCGCGGACGAAGCAGCCGGCGCGGAGGACACGGCCGCCGCGCTCGCCGCCTGCGCAGCAGACGCGCCCGGCGCCGCCTCGGCGCTCGCCTTCGCGCTCAACTGCGCAGCGCCATGCTTGCCGACGCGCTGCGCCGACGCCGCACGCGACGTTTCCTCCTGCTCCTTCATCACGTCACCGAGCGGAATCGGCTGGCCGAGCGTGTCGATCGCGATCGTCAGGTCGGCCTTCGTGATCGCGTCGCGATACGCGACCATGCCCTTCGCGAAGCCGAAGCTGTCGAGCCGCACCTTCCACGGCGACGGCTGGTTCGACTGCTTGAACTGGAAGGTCCACGTATTGCGGCCGTCGGCGAGCCGTTCGAGATCCACCGCGGGATTGACGACGTCGATCGACGGGATGACGATTTCATGCGCAAGCAGCGGCAGGATCGCGAGATCGAAGTGCGCGGCGTCGAGCGTGACGAACTTCGGCGCCTTCGCCCAGTCGGGGTTGCCGATTTCGATCCGTGTCGCGGAGAGGCTCGGCCACGGCACCCACGCGCGCCAGCCGGTTTCGCCGTCGGGGCGGCGCCAGTCGACCTTGAGGTCGCCGTTGATCGCGAATGGGCGGCCGAGCGCCGCACTCGCCTGTTCGTTGACCCACGGTTTCACGTGGTTCCAGTCGAACGTGAAGACAAACACGCCGGCCGCCGCGATCACGACCGCGACGATGCCGACGATCCATGCAGCCGATTTGCCGATGGCTCGGGTAAGCGTCATGGCGGTTCCGTTGTTGTTCTCGATGCCTGTCGCGCCATGCCGGGCCGCTTGCGTGTTGCGTGGACAAACGGCGCACGACACCCGCGCGAGCTTTTCGCTGGGTATTATGACGCACGCTTCCGCGCCGCTTCGGCGCATTAACGCTTTTTTTCATTTGTGACATGACAGCCACCGGCCTCATCGACGCGCGGGGTGTGACCCGGCGGGACGCCAAGAGCGGCAAGACCCTGCTTGCCCCTACCGACTTCAGCCTGCCAGCAGGGATGCGCGTTGCGGTCACCGGCCCATCGGGGTCGGGAAAGAGCGTGCTGCTGCGTGCGCTCGCGCTGCTCGATCCGCTCGACGGCGGCCGCGTGCTGTGGCGCGGCAAGCCGATCCGCCGCAGTGCGATTCCGCGCTATCGGCGCAGCGTCGCGTATCTGCGCCAGCGTCCCGCGCAGACGGACGGCACGGTCGAATCGCAACTGCGCTATCCGTATTCGCTCGCGGTCTATCGCGACGTGGCGTTCGATCGCGCGCGTGCAGAACAGCTCGCCGCGCGCGCGGGCCGCGGCGCCGACTTCCTCGACAAGCGCGCGAGCGAGCTGTCGGGTGGCGAGGCGCAGATCGCGGCGCTGCTGCGCGTGCTGCAGCTCGATCCCGACGTGCTGCTGCTCGACGAGCCGACCTCCGCGCTCGACCCGGACTCGACGCGCGCGATCGAGGCGCTCGTCGGCGCGTGGTTCGACGCGGCGCCCGACGCACGCGCCTACATGTGGATCTCGCACGATCCCGCGCAGGCCGCGCGGATCGGCACGTTGCGGGTGACGATGCAGGCGGGCGTGCTGAGCGCCGCGCAAGCCGCGGAGGTCCAACGATGAATTCGGTCCTGCAGGATCTGAGCCTCGTCGACGTCGGCATCGCGGCGGCGCTCGTTGCGGTCAACGGCGCGATCTCGGCCGCGCTGTCGCTCGGGCTCGGCCGCAAGCTCGCGCTCGCCGCGGTGCGCACCGTCGTGCAGCTGCTCGCGATCGGCTATGTGCTCGGCTGGGTGTTCGGCCACGCGCACTGGTACGTCGTACTGCCGCTCACCGCGCTGATGACGCTGATCGCCGGCTTCGCGGGCGCCGGCCGCGGCAAGCGCACCTATCGCGGGCAGCGCGTCGACAGCATCCTGTCGATCTGGGCCAGCAGCTGGATCGTCGCCGCGATCGGCCTGTTCGTCGTGATCCGCATTCATCCGTGGTACGCGCCGCAGTATGCGATCCCGATCCTCGGGATGATCCTCGGCAACACGCTGACCGGCGTGTCGCTCGGCGTCGAGCGGATGACCGAGGAGCTCACCGCGCGCCGCGACCGCGTGGAAACGGCGCTCGCGCTCGGCGCGACGCGCTGGGAAGCCGCGCAGGACGCAGCACGCCAGGCCGTGCGCGCCGGCATGCTGCCGACGCTCAACCAGATGGCCGTCGTCGGCGTCGTCAGCCTGCCGGGCATGATGACCGGCCAGGTGCTGGCCGGCCAGTCGCCGCTGCAGGCCGTGCGCTATCAGATCGTGATCATGTTCCTGATCGCCGCGGCTTCCGCGCTCGGCACGGTCGGCGCGGTGCTGCTGACCTATCGGCGGCTGTTCTCCGCCGATCATCGCTTCCTCGCCGCGCGGCTCGAAGAACGCGCGCATTGACACGCATCGGCGCGCAGCGCCGGCCCGCCTCGCCCGGGAAGCGTGCCGCTAACGCGCGCGCCGCTTGCCGAGCGCCTGCCGCAGCGCGTCGAGCACGTCGGCGTCGGGCGCCAGCCCGTCGACCGACGCGACGAGCCGCACCGCGCGCGGCGTCGTCACGTAGGCCTGCGCGCCGACATAGCCGCCGCTGCCGGCCGAGCGCGTCGTCACGACGAGCGCCTGCGGCGCCCGCGCACCGAGGTCGGCCGTGAACGCGTCGGCGATCGTGCCGTCGCGCGGATGCAGCACGCCTGTCACGTAGTCGTCGGTGTCGAAGCCGGGCGCGGCGTGCGCGGTCGAATACACGCGCACCGCGTAGCTGCCGGTCGAGCACGGCTCGAGCGCGCCGCTCGACACGACGGCCGTCTGTTGCCGCGACGGCAACGCGACCTTCTTCACGAAGCTGCAGTCGTCGGCCGCATGCGCCGGCGCGGCGACGAGCGCAGCGGCGGCGAGCAGCGCGCGCATTCGGTCCTTCATCGGGATTCCAATCGGAGACTGTGGGTAATGCCGGGGAGGATAACGTGACGTCCGCGTGACGTCACGCCGGCGGTCACCGGCGCAGCGTCGCGTGACCGTTTCGTGTCACGCCGCGCTGCGCCCGCGCACCGTTCAGCGCTTGATCGACACCGCCACCTTCGTGCCGTCGCTCATCGTGACGGTTTTCGATCCGCCGTTGGACGAGATCGTCAGCCACTTCACCTGGCTCACCGACACGACGTTCGGGCACAGCAGCGACTTGCCGCCGACCGTCACGCTGCGCGTGCCTTTCGGCGCGGCTGCCTGGAAGCTCATCTGCACGTTCGCCATCCCCTTCGCGTCGATCGACGGCGCGAGCCGGACCTGCGTCTGCCGGACCATCGCGCCATTCGCATCGCGCGGCATGTTGGCGGAATTCGGGCATTCGTCCGGCATCGCGACCGCGCCGTCGGGTGGCACCGATTTCCAGTTGAAGTCGTCCGTCTCGCCCGAGCGGATCTTGCGCGTCTCCTGCGTGTTGCCGAACGTCTTCGAATCGACCTTGACGGTGTACTCGAGCTGCCCGGTACCGCCGCCCTTCAGGCTGCCCTTGACCGGCGGCGCCGCGAACACGCTGGCGCTGACGCACGCCGCCGCGATCGCGACCGACACACTGCGTTGGCTCATGCTGACCTCCTTGTTTTGCGGCGCTGGCGCGCGCCGCGCGGTTTTCGATGCATGATGCGCTGCCAGTCTACCGCCAAGCGGCCCGTCATGCGCCACGATCGCATCGGGTGTTACCCCGCTTGCGTTCGCCGCGCGTGCCGTGCGTCCGATGCCGCGCTCAGAAGCCGCTCAGCACCAGCTTGCCGATCGCGCGCCCCGCCTCCAGCAGCCGATGCGCGCGCCGCACGTTGTCCGCGTTGATCGCGCCCAGGTGCTCGCCCAGCGTCGTGCGCAGCACGCCGTCGTCGACGAGCCGCGCGACCTCGGTCAGCAGCTTGTGCTGCTCGATCATGTCCGGTGTCTCGAACATCGCGCGCGTGAACATGAATTCCCAGTGAAACGCGGCGCTCTTCGCCTTCAGCAGCTCGACCGGAATCGGCTTCGCATTCTCGACGATCGTGCAGATGCCGCCCTGCGGCCGGACCACCTCGGCCGCCGCCGGGAAGTGCCGGTCGGTGTCGTTGAAGATCAGCACGTAGTCGACCTGCGGGTAGCCCGCGTCGCGCAGCTGCGCGGGCAGGTCGCCGAAGTGGTCGACGGCCTGGTCGGCGCCGAGCGCGCGCACCCACTGCACCGATTCTGGCCGCGACGCGGTCGCGATCACGCGCAGCTTGCCGAGCGTCTTCGCGAGCTGGATCGCGATCGAGCCGACCCCGCCCGCGCCGCCGATGATCAGCACCGACTTGCCCGCGTCCGCGCCCTGCGGCGACACGCGCAGCCGGTCGAACAGCGCTTCCCACGCGGTCAGCGCGGTGAGCGGCAGCGCGGCGGCCGCCGCGAAGTCGAGCGTGCGCGGCTTCAGCGCGGCGATGCGCTCGTCGACCGCGTGGTATTCGCTGTTCGCGCCCGGCCGCGTGATGCTGCCCGCGTAGAACACCTCGTCGCCCGGCCGGAACAGCGTCACGTCCGCGCCGACCGCGACGACCGTGCCGGCGGCGTCCCAGCCGAGCACGCGCGGCGCGGCTTCGACTTGCGGCTTCGGCGCGCGCACCTTGGTGTCGACCGGGTTCACGGAAATCGCCTCGACCTTCACGAGCAGGTCGCGCGGGCCCGGCACGGGCTGCGGCAGCTCGACGTCGAGCAACGCCTGCGGATCGTCGATCGGCAGGTAACGGGTCAGTCCAACGGCTTTCATCATGCGGCTCCTTGCAGGGGGGCGATCGGGCCGCGACGGCGGCCCTGTGACACCGCATCGTAGGCCGCGCGATCCTTCGCGAAAACCGCTATATTTCCTGAAACATTTTCTTGATTTTCCGAAGAATGAATTCCGACCCGACATCGGCCCCGACGTCAACCCCGATTCCCGGCCCCGACAAGCCGCTCGACCTGCTCGACGTCGGCCTGTTCGTGCGCGCGGCGCTGCTCGCGAACGTGACCGCCGCCGGCCGCGAATTCGGCGTGTCCGCCGCGGTCGCGAGTGCGCGCATCGCGCAGCTCGAACGCCAGCTCGGCGCCCGCCTGCTGCATCGCACCACGCGCCGCATCAGCCTCACGCAGGACGGCGAGGTCTTCATGGCGCGCGCCGAGGCGCTGCTCGCCGCCGCCGACGCCGCGCGCGCGTCGGTCGGCCACGGCCGCACCGAGCCATACGGGCGCCTGAAGGTGTCGATGTCGTCGTCGTTCGGCCGCCAGCACGTCGCGCCGGTGATCCCTTCCTTCCTGCGCCGCTACCCGTCGGTGTCGCTCGACCTGCGGCTGTCCGACGAGATCGTCGACCTGGTCGACGAAGGCATCGACGTCGCGATCCGGCTCGGCGCGCTGAAGGATTCGACGCTGGTCGCGCGCAAGCTCGCCGCGAACCGCCGCGTCGTGTGCTGCTCGCCCGCCTATCTTGCCGAGCACGGCGCGCCGCGCCATCCGGCCGATCTCGCGCAGCACGAATGCGTGATCCTCGGCGACCAGCGCGACTGGTCGTTCGTCACGCCGCAGGGACCGCTCACGGTGCGCGTCGGCGGCCGGCTCGTCGCGAGCAACGGCGAGGCGATCCGCGAAGCGCTCGTCGATGGTTTCGGAATCGCGATCAAGTCGACCTGGGACGTCGCGCCCCAATTGGCGCGCGGCGCGCTCGTCACCGTGCTCGACGACTATCCGCTCGCCGACGAGGTCGCGATCTGGGCTGTCTACCCGAGCCGCGCGCACGTGCCGCTGAAGACGCTCGCGTTCATTGCGTTTCTCGCCGGGCATTTCGGCGATCCGCCTTACTGGGATCGGGCGGATGCGCGATAGGCGGCGCGCGGGGCCGGTGCGTGCCGGCTCCGGGCGCGCGCGTGAATGAGCGCTACGGTCCGCTAGCGATCGCCGCGCGCCGCCGTCCGGCACCCGGGCCGCACCGACCGGCTACAATATTGCGTTTGCGGCGCAGCCGCCCGCCGCCGGCATCCGGCGGCCCGGCCAGGCGTCCGCAGGTGGCCACGGTCGCCCACGCATTCCATTCGCATTCCAACCCATCCGTCATGATTCAGAATCTCGTCATCCAGAGCGTCGCGCCGTTGTCGGACGCGCATCACAAACCGTTGCTCGCGCTGGCGCGCGGCGCCCGCGTCGTGCAGGTCGACGAGCACGCGCTGCGCATCGAGGACGCCAATCCGGCGCAGCGGCCCGACATCGACGTGTACTGCGGCACACACGCGCTCGACTTCGCGTTTGTCGACGCCGGCCGCACGCTGCGCGACTTCGGGCTCGTCGTGATGGACATGGATTCGACGCTGATCACGATCGAGTGCATCGACGAGATCGCGGATTTCTGCGGCTTGAAGGCGGAGGTGGCGGCGATCACCGAGGCGTCGATGCGCGGCGAGATCCGCGATTTCGACGAAAGCCTGACGCGCCGCGTCGCGCTGCTCGCCGGCCTCGACGCGCAGGCGCTCGAGCGCGTGTACGACGAGCGGCTGCGACTGTCGCCGGGCGCGGAAACGATGCTCGCCGGCGCGAAGGCCGCCGGCCTGAAGACGCTGCTCGTGTCGGGCGGCTTCACGTTCTTCACCGAACGCCTGAAGACGCGGCTCGGCCTCGACTTCGCGCACGCGAACACGCTCGAGATCGTCGACGGCAAGCTGACCGGCAAAGTGATCGGCGAGATCGTCAACGCCGACGTGAAGGCGCGCATGCTGCGCGACACGTGCGCGGCGCTCGGCATCGCGCCGAGCCGCGCGATCGCGATGGGCGACGGCTCGAACGACCTGAAGATGATGGCGGAAGCCGGCCTGTCGGTCGCATTCCACGCGAAGCCGATCGTACGCGACGCGGCAACGGTCGCGTTCGATCACGTCGGCCTCGACGGCCTGCTGCGCCTGTTCTGAAACGCAAATGCCGGCGCGACCTCGGGTCACGCCGGCCTATAGCCTGTCCGGCCTGCCCGGGCGCCGCTCAGCCGAGCGTCGCCTGCATCGCGCGCTCGATGTCCGCGCGCAGGTCGGCTTCGTCCTCGAGGCCGACGTAGAAGCGCACCAGCGTGCCGCGATGCGGCCACTCCGGCCGCATCGACGCGACGTCGTACGGCATCGCGAGGCTGCACGCGCCGCCCCAGCTCCAGCCGATTGCGAACAGCTCCAGCGCCTCGACGAAGCGGTCGACCTGCGCCGCGCTGTAGCGCGCGTCGAAGATCACCGAGAACAGGCCGCCTGCCGCCGGAGCGCCGGTCGCCGTGAAATCGCGAACGAACGACGCATGGCCCGGACAATCCGGCAGTTGCGGATGCAGCACGGCCGCGATCTCGGGCCGCGCCTTCAGCCAGTGCGCGAGCGCGAGCGCGCTCTTGCTGTGCGCGTCGAAGCGCGCCCGCATGCTCGGCAGGCTGCGCAGCACGAGCGAGCAGTCGTCGACCGACACGCCGATCCCGCAGCGCATCCGCGCGAGCTTCAGATGCGCGTGCAGCGCCGCGTCCGCGGTGATCGTCGCCCCCATCAGCAGGTCGCTGCCGCCCGACTGGTACTTGGTCAGCGCCTGCACCGAGATGTCGACGCCGTGCTCGAACGGCTTGAACGCGAGCCCCGCCGAATACGTGTTGTCGATCGCGGTGACGACGCCGCGCTGCTTCGCGACCGCCGTGATCGCCCGGACGTCCGGCACTTCCATCGTCACCGAGCCGGGCGCCTCGAGCCAGATCAGGCGCGTGTTCGGCCGGATCAGGTCCGCAATGCCGGCGCCGACGAGCGGATCATAGAAACGCGCGGTGATGCCGAAATCCTTGGCGAGCCAGTTGCCGAAATCGGCGTTCGGGCCGTAGACGTTGTGCGGGATCAGCACGTCGTCGCCCGCCTTCACCAGGCCGAAGTAGACGTTCATGATCGACGCGAGACCCGACGGCTGCAGCAGCGCATGCGTGCCGCCCTCGATCTCCGCGAGCCGTTGCGCGAGCGCGAGCGAGGTCGGCGTCGCGTGCAGGCCGTAGCGCCACTGGCTGTCCTGGCGCCAGTCGAGGTTGCGCATCGTCGCGAGGTCGGGAAACACGACCGTCGACGCGCGCGCGACCGGCGCGACGAACGAACGGAAGCCTTCCGGAATCACGTCGTCGGGTTGAACGATGCGGGTTTGCAGCGCGCGCTTGGAAGTGGATGCAGTCATGGCGATGAGGCCGGGAGAAAGCCGAACGGTTGCTAAACGGACCGCCAGCATAGTCAAAACGGCCGCGTTTGGCCCGGTACAATGCGCGCCGCGCACACCGAGCCAGCGCGGGACTCAGTCGTCGGCGCGCAGGTCGACGACGCCGCCGACCGTCTCGATCTCCTGCACGCGGCCATCGCGCACCTGCAGCGCCGCGCGCGACCCGCGCGCCGGCCGCAGCACGACCGGCTGCGGATCCGATTCATCCGAGTTCATCCGGTCCGCCTTCAGGCCCCCCGACGCATCGAAGCGGCCGATCCACACGCCGGTGATGTTCGTGCCGTCGTTCGATTCCTCGATTTCGAGCGTATCGCCGTCGCGGTCGCCGGCCAGCAGGATCACTTCGCCCGTGTCGGCGAACTGGTACTCGCCGTGCACGCCCTCTTCGTTCTCCTTCGGACCGAGGCGCACGACGATCGGCCGGCCGCCGAGCGTGCCTTCGTAGCGCGGCAGGCGGGCAAACTCGGGATTCGGCTTGAGCGGCCGCGCGGGGGCGGTGTCGTCCTGTTGCGGGTCCTGCTGCGCGTCCGGCGCGATGACGTGCGCCGCGAATGCATGCGGCGTCGCAATGCCCGCCGCCAGCGCGCATGCGATGACGAGTGCCCGTTGCCATCCCGAATATCGACCCACCTTGTGTTGCTCCTTGCTCTCAGATCCGCTCGAAAATCGCGGCGATGCCCTGCCCGCCGCCGATACACATCGTCACGAGCGCGTAACGGCCGCCGATGCGCTGCAGCTCGTACAACGCCTTCACGGCAATCAGCGCGCCCGTCGCGCCGATCGGGTGACCGAGCGAAATGCCCGACCCGTTCGGATTCACCTTCGCCGGGTCCAGCCCCAGCTCCTTCGTCACCGCGCACGCCTGCGCGGCAAATGCCTCGTTTGCCTCGATCACGTCGAGATCCGCGACCGTCAGCCCTGCGCGCTCGAGCACCTTGCGCGTCGCCGGCACCGGGCCGATTCCCATGTACGCGGGATCGACGCCTGCGTGCGCATACGCGACGAGGCGCGCGAGCGGCCGCGCGCCGCGCTTCTCGGCCACGCCGCGCTCCATCAGCAGCACCGCGGCGGCCGCATCGTTGATGCCCGACGCATTGCCGGCCGTCACCGTGCCGTTTTCCTTGACGAACACCGGACGCAGCTTCGTGAAGTCATCGGCGCGCGCGTCGTGCCGCACGTGCTCGTCGCGGTCGAACATGACCGGCGTGCCCTTCTTCGAGCCGATCAGCTCGACCGGCAGGATCTGGTCCTTGAAGTAGCCGGCCTGCGCCGCATGCGACGCGCGCCGGTGCGATTCGAGCGCCAGCGCGTCCTGCTCGTCGCGCGAGATCCCGTACTTCGCCGCGACGTTCTCCGCCGTCACGCCCATGTGGATCGCCTGGAACGGATCGTTCAGCGCGCCGACCATCATGTCGACGACGCGCATGTCCCCCATCCGCTGGCCGAACCGCGCGGCCTGCATCGAATACGGCGCGCGGCTCATGTTTTCCGCGCCGCCGGCGATCGCGATGTCCGCATCGCCGAGCAGCACACCCTGCGCGGCCGACACGATCGCCTGCAGGCCCGAGCCGCACAGCCGGTTGACGGTGAGCGCGCTCGCGTGCTGCGCGACGCCGCCGTTGATCGCGGCGACCCGCGCGAGGTACATGTCCTTCGGCTCGGTATGCACGACGTTGCCGAACACCACGTGGTCGACCTCGTCGCCCGACACCTGCGCGCGCTGCAGCACTTCGCGCACGACCTTCGCGCCCAGCTCGGTCGGCGGGAATTCCTTCAGGCTGCCGCCGAAATCGCCGATCGCGGTCCGCACGCCGCTCACCACCACCACTTCACGCTGCATGTTGCCTCCTCATCCCCTGTCCGAATGAAAAAACCACGTGGCCCGGCCGACGTGCGGCATGCGCATCAGCCCTGCATCAAGCGTTCCACCGCGTCCCGCCGCGGAATCGGCGCGACCGCGCCGTAGCCCGTCGTCGACAGCGCCGCCGCCGCGTTCGCGTAGCGCGCCGCCGTGAACGGATCGTCGCCCGCGACGATCCGCGCGACGAACGCGCCGCCGAAGCAGTCGCCCGCGCCCGTCGCGTCGATCGCCTCGACCGTGAAGCCCGGCACGACGCGTCGTTCGTGCGGCGTCGCGACATACGCGCCGTCCTTGCCGAGCTTCAGCGCGACGACCTGCGGCCCGAGCTCGAGCATCGCGTCGACGATCGCATCGCGGTCGTCCGCGCCCGTGATCGCCGTGACATCTTCCCAGCTCGGCAGGCAGATGTCCGTCTGGCGCAGCGCTTCGCGCATCACCGCGCGGGCGCGCGGCAGCGGCCACAGCTTCAGGCGCAGGTTCGTGTCGAAGCTGACCTTCGCGCCGTGCTCGCGCGCATGCTCGATCGCCGCGAACGCGGCGTCGCACGCGGCCGAGCCGATCGCAAGGCTGATGCCCGACAGGTGCACCGCCTTCGCGGCGGCGAGCGCGTCGAGCGGCAGGTCGCCGGTCGCGTAGCGGCTCGCGGCCGAGCCGGCGCGCAGGTAGTCGAACTGATGGCCGTTCGGGCCGTGCGTGACGAAGTACACGCCGGTCGGCGCGGCGCGGTCCACGCGCACGTACGTCGTGTCGACGCCTTCACTGCGCCACAGGTCGTTCAGCAGCCGGCCGAACGGGTCGTCGCCGACCGCCGACACGAAGCCCGCCGACGCGCCCTGGCGCGCGGCCGCGATGCAGAAGTTCGACGTGTCGCCGCCGAAGCCCTGCAGGAATTCGGGACGGCCCGGCTGCGACTGGTTGAATTCGACCATCGCCTCGCCGAGCGCGAGGATCTCCGGAAACGGCGCCGCCATCGCTTACACCTCGCCCCACAGATCGTGACCGTCGGCACCCGTGATCTTCACGGACACGAAATCGCCGACCTTGTAGCGCTTCGACGCCTTCTGCGCCGGCTCGACGTAGACGACCCCGTCGATTTCCGGCGCATCCGCCGCCGTGCGGCCGATGCCGCCTTCGTCGCTCACTTCGTCGATCAGCACCTTCAGCGTCTTGCCGACCTTGCGCTCGATGCGCTTCGCCGACACCTCCTCGGCCACTTCCATGAAGCGCGCGCGGCGCTCCTCGCGCACATCGTCGGGCAGCGCGCCGTCCAGCTCGTTCGCGGTCGCGCCTTCGACCGGCGAATACGCGAAGCAGCCGACGCGGTCGAGCTCCGCCTCGCGGATGAAGTCGAGCAGCGTCTCGAACTGCTCCTCGGTCTCGCCGGGAAAGCCCGCGATGAACGTGCTGCGGATCGTCAGGTCCGGGCAGATCTCGCGCCACTTCTGCACGCGCTCGAGCACCTTCTCGGCGTTCGCCGGGCGCTTCATGCGCTTGAGCACTTCCGGATGCGCGTGCTGGAACGGCACGTCGAGGTACGGCAGCACGTGGCCCTTGAACGGACCTTCGGCCATCAGCGGAATGACTTCATCGACGCTCGGATACGGATACACGTAGTGCAGGCGCACCCACGCGCCGTACTGCGCCGCGAGCTCGCCGAGCGCGGCGACCAGGTCGGTCATGCGCGTCTTGATCGGCTTGCCGTTCCAGAAGCCCGTGCGGTATTTGACGTCGACGCCGTAGGCGCTCGTGTCCTGCGAGATCACGAGCAGTTCCTTGACGCCGGACTTGAACAGGTTTTCCGCTTCGAGCATCACTTCGGCGACTGGGCGCGACACGAGGTCGCCGCGCATCGACGGGATGATGCAGAACGTGCAGCGGTGGTTGCAGCCTTCGGAGATCTTCAGGTACGCGTAGTGGCGCGGCGTGAGCTTGATGCCGGCCGCGGGCACGAGGTCGACGAACGGATCGTGCGGCTTCGGCAGGTGCGAATGGACCGCCTGCATCACCTCGCCGACCGCGTGCGGGCCGGTGACCGCGAGCACCTTCGGATGCACTTCCTCGATCAGGCCCGAGCCGCTTGCGCTCTTCTTCGCGCCGAGGCAGCCGGTGACGATCACCTTGCCGTTCTCGGTCAGCGCCTCGCCGATCGCGTCGAGGCTCTCCTGCACGGCTTCGTCGATGAAGCCGCAGGTGTTGACGACGACGAGGTCGGCGCCGTCGTAGGTGCCGGAGATTTCATAGCCCTCGGCGCGCAGCTGGGTGATGATTTGTTCGGAGTCGACCAGGGCTTTCGGGCAGCCGAGGGATACTATACCTATACGGGGACTGTGTGACTGATTTTGAGACATCTGGGAGTATGGGGCGTGGCAGCGAAAGCGAGAGTTTACAGCTATTTACGGTTCAGCGACCCAAAACAAGCGGCCGGCGGCAGCGTTGATAGGCAGCTTGAATACGCGGCGCGATGGGCTACCGATCATGAAATGGCGCTTGATGCGTCCCTTTCACTTCGGGACGAGGGGTTGTCGGCCTACCATCAGCGCCACGTCCGACAAGGCGCGCTCGGCGTGTTCCTTCGCGCCGTCGAGGACGGTCAGGTGCCGGCCGGTTCAGTGCTGATCGTCGAGGGTTTGGACCGACTGAGTCGCGCCGAACCACTTCAGGCTCAAGCGCAGCTCGCTCAGATTGTCAACGCAGGCATTACGGTCGTGACGGCCAGCGACGGGCGAGAGTACAACCGCGAGCGCCTGAAGGCGCAGCCGATGGATCTTGTATACAGCCTGCTGGTGATGATCCGCGCGCACGAGGAATCGGACACGAAGAGCAAGCGCGTCAAGGCTGCAATCCGTCGACAGTGTCAGGGCTGGATCGCCGGCACGTGGCGCGCGCCGATCCGCGTCGGCAAGGATCCTCATTGGGTGCGGGAAGCTGAGGGCGGTGGGTTTGAACTGGTTCCTGAACGCGCGACAGCCGTCCAGCTCATCGTGGAAATGTTCAAGCAAGGTCACGGCGCCGTTCGGGTCGTGCGTGAACTCGCCGAGCGCAGACTGCAGATCAGTGAAACCGGCCGCACACACTCGTCTCACATTTATAAGCTGCTCGCCAATCGCATGCTGATCGGCGAAAAGTCCGTCGAGGTTGATGGGGAGACATTCCGGCTAGACGGCTACTATCCGGCCCTGCTTTCCCCTGCCGAGTTCGCTGACCTTCGATATCTGGCCGAGCAGCGCGGTCGACGCAAGGGCAAAGGCGAGATTCCAGGCGTCGTCACCGGCCTCGGCATCACGTACTGCGGGTACTGCGGTGCGGCGATCGTCGCGCAGAACATCATGGGCCGGCGACGTATGGCAGACGGTCGCCCTTCTCCCGGCCATCGCCGGTTGCAATGCGTCACCTACAGTCAAAGTTCCGGCTGCAAAATCGGCGGAAGCTGCAGCGTTGTTCCGGTCGAGCGCGCCCTAATGCTGTATTGCTCAGACCAAATCAACTTGACACGTCTACTCGAAGGAGACGGAGGCACGGCAGCGCTTAGCGCACGGTTGACCAGCGCGCGCCAACGGGTGGCTGAACTCGATGCGCAGGTTCAACGCGTTACGGACGCGCTCCTAGTCGACAACGGCGACGCACCGGCAGCGGTACTACGGCGTATCCGCGAGCTGGAAAGCCAGCTCGAGAGCGAGCGCCGCGACGTCGCCTCCTGCGAGCATCATCTTACGGCGACCGCATCGAATATCGCCCCTGCCGCAGCGGGTGCGTGGCGAGAACTGGTACACGGTGTCGACCAGCTCAACTACAACGCGAGGCTGATGGCGCGTCAACTCGTGGCGGACACGTTCTCGAAGATCCTCGTCTTTCAGTCCGGATTCCGTCCGGACGTAGACGCTGAGACCATCGGGTTGCTTCTCATCGCGAAGCGGGGCACCACCCGTGTATTGAAGGTTGATCGTCGGACTGGAGAGTGGCGCGAAGATGATGACGTAGACTTCTCAAATCTCTCGCCACGACTGTTACCTCTGCCGCTCTAATCCCCGTCGCCAAATTCCGCGCTGCCAGGCCGGGAATGTACTCGGAGATACCCCTCTCCTTGAAGGAAGTTTCGGTAAGCCTTGACCGACACCTCAAACACCCTTCGCGCCACAGAACTCCCCTTCTCAAGTATCTCGCCTCGCTTATCAAGAATCGCCAACTCGGCGGGGGAGCCATCCCTGGTTCTCACGTCAAGCCCTTCGAAGCTCACGGCGCTAATGTCACAGGACGACCGGTCGATTGGGGCGCCGTCGCACAGAGATGCTTCGTTCTCGATCTTCCTACGATGAATCGATCGGCTCATTGTCGGTCCTCGTCCTGTTAAGCGACAGGCATCTGTCAAGTGCCAGTCATTCGGCCCGTGGATCTGAAGCGCGACCACAATGATTGAGGCTAACAGCCTTACCGCTTTCTCTACGATTCGAATCTAATCGTCGACCTGTCACCAGCGGCCAACGCACCGTAGAAGCGCTTTTGCTTTTTCATATTTGTTCACCGGACACATCCGTCACCCACATCCTTCTAAGCCGCAGGAGACCTCAACCAAGACCAAAGGAGCCAAACCATGCGCATGCGCCATCTGAAGTACTTCCTCGTCGTTGCCGAAGAGCAAAGCTTTGCTCGCGCAGCCGAGCGAGTACACATCCAGCCATCTCCCCTATCACGTGCTATTAGGGATCTCGAGTTAGAACTCGGCGTGGCTCTCCTCGACCGCAGCAACGGACGCACCCGCCTTACATGGCCGGGCGAGGTGTTCCGTGAGGAGGCTCGCCGAATTTTGTCGTATATGCATAGTGTTCGCGCTCGCGTTAAGTCCGCTGATAACGGATACCGAGGTCATCTACGTATTGGTTTAAGTGATGGTCTGGCTCAACCACGAATGACGCAGTTGCTTGCTCGCTGCCGTGCCGAAGAGCCGCTCACCGAAGTCCGTGTGATCGAGATGCCTGTTTCAGAAATGCTCCAGGCAATCAAATCCGAGCAGATTGACGCGGGCTTTACCGTGCATCCGGGCTTCCAGCACGAGAGCTACATCAAGGAAGCCGTCTGGACTGATCGCCCCGTACTCGTCATGCAAGCAAGGCATCCCTTGCTATCACGCGAGAGAATCGCCCTCAGCGAAGTCATCCGCTATCCAATGATCATCTGCCACCCGGAGCAATGTGCCGGCGGTCACGACGCCATCAATCGATGGTTTCGAGCGGCTGGCCTCAACGAGCCGATCGTCGCCGAGTACGTCTCCGGCCATGAAATCACCGTGATGCTCGCCGCGGCAGGCTACGGCATCGGGTTCGCGCTAGAGTCCCAAGTCGCGCTATATTGCCATCCTGACGTCGTTATCAGACAAATCCTAGATGACACGGAGAGTGTCGCTACGTATCTCGTCCGACCAAATCGGCCGATGTCCCCCGAACTGGAACGGTTCCTCGCGCGGGCGAATCAAGTCGGGCAGCTCGTAACCGCATCGCAATAACGCCAACCTTCGCATGGCCTCTTCATCGGAAAGGTCATGCATTTTTTGTCGTGGAAAAGACGGAATTCGTCGTCTGCTCATGCGAAAAATCCCTCGTCCTTCACGGATTCATCCGCAGACGAAGCCCGAGCTGGCTTCTCAGGTCGTGCAATTTATAAAGTAACGGCATCACCATCCTACAGCGACTTGTTTTGTCGCCAAGCCGACCACAAAGGTCCGCCCGCCTTATTGACGAGGCCGACGCACTGCAACAACTCCGAAATCCCATTTCCGTGTTGAAAGAAGCCGTGAAAACTGTCAAGCAGTCTGACGAGAATTGCACGGGACATTCTTGAATACGGTTGCAAGCCAATCCGTATTGCGTGGGGGTCAGCTCGCCTAGCTGAATCTCTAATACGTGGCACTACCAATGAATGCTACCGAGCATCAGGAGTGACCACATGCCCCGAAACAATGATGCCGCCCCTGTCAACGAACGTCGCATCCTTCGTCGCGCCGAAGTCGAAGCAAAAACAGGTTTTAAGCGCGCTCACATCTACAACCTGATGCAGGAGGGGAAATTCCCTAAACGGATCCGCATTGGGATCCGAGCGGTCGGTTGGGACTCGTTCGAGATCGATCAATGGATCGCCGAACGCCTTCAAGAGCGGGTTTGACCATGATCGCCATCTCCGTGATCTCGACGAAAGGCGGCGTCGGTAAGACGACGATCGTCGCCAACCTAGGTGGCCTGCTGGCTGACGCCGGTCTAAGAGTGCTGCTGATCGACCTAGACATGCAGCCCACTCTTTCGTCCTATTACCCATTGGCGAGCCGCGCGCCCACCGGGGTCTATGAACTGCTGGCGTTCAATGAACGCGATCTCGCGAAGCTCATTTCCCACACCGCGATTGAGCGTCTGGACGTCATTCTGTCTAACGACGGCCACCGGCAACTCAACACACTGCTGCTGCATGCGCCTGACGGGCGACTTCGCTTGCGTCATCTGTTGCCAACGTTCGAACAACACTATGACCTGGTGATCATCGATACGCAGGGAGCTCGCAGTGTGATGCTGGAGATGGCGGTCCTGGCATCGGACCTCGGGGTGTCGCCCGTCACACCTGAAATCCTCTCCGCCCGCGAGATGCGTCGCGGCACGCTGCAGTTGATGGACGACATCGCGCCCTATCGCCATCTCGGCGTCATACCCCCGCCATTGCATCTGCTGATCAACCGAGTGCCAGCGGTCTCGACCAATGCCCGACTGATTCAAAGGACGTTGCGTCATTTGTTCGAAGGACAGCCCGGCATCCGGGTACTGCATAGCGAAATCCCCGCGAACGAGGCAATCCACCGCGCGGCCGTCCTGGGACTACCGGTACATCGCGTTGAGCATCGCCGCCCAAGCGGGCGCGTCGCGCCCGCCGCCCTTGAAGTCATGCAGGAGTTGGCTACCGAACTGTTTCCGCAGTGGCACGCGCTGTTCAACCACGTAACCGGGAGAGCCGCGCATGTCGAACGCACGTGAACTGGCCCGTGGACACAAGCGGCTACTGCCGCTCATTGAGTTTGCTCTGAGCGAGGGCTGGACCGTTTCCCGGACCCGAGGTGGGCATCTGCGATTCGTCAAGCCGGGCCTTCCTCCGATCTACACCAGCTCCACAGCGAGCGATCACCGAGCGGGACGCAACGCGCGTGCCATGTTGCAGCGGGCGCAACGAAATGCAGTGATCGAAGGCGCCGATGGCGAAGGAAATCGCTATGGCTGATATCGCCACTCAACAGATGGCGGACAAACTGTTGAGCGGTGGGTTCGCCCATGACGGCCCTGCTGCCCACGCGTTGTCTGACCCCATCGCCGACACCCACATGGTCGTGACGTTGGACGAGCTACATCCGTACGAGCTCGACCCGCGGCTCACCCGCAATCCGCGCTACGACGAAATCAAGGCCTCGATCCGCGAGCGCGGACTCGATGCGCCGCCACCGATCACTCGCCGGCCAGGCGCGATGCACTACATCATCCGCAACGGCGGCAATACCCGCCTGGCGATACTGCGCGAGTTATGGACCGAGACAAAAGACGAGCGGTTCTTCCGCATCGGCTGCTTGTTCCGTCCGTGGCCGGAGCGCGGCGAGATTATTGCGCTCACTGGCCACTTGGCAGAAAACGAACTGCACGGCGGGCTTTCCTTCATCGAGCGCGCGCTCGGTGTCGAGAAGGCACGCGAACTGTATGAGCAAGAACTGGGCAAGCCCCTGTCGCAATCCGAGCTCGCGCGCCGCCTGAAGCAGGACGGCTACCCTGTGCCGCAGCCTCATATCAGCCGCATGCAGGAGGCCGTTCAATACCTGCTCCCCGCCATCCCCAATGTTCTCTACGGCGGCCTGGGGCGACACCAGATCGAACAACTGACCGGCCTGCGCCGGGCGGGCGCGCGAATCTGGGAGGCCCGCGCCGCCGCCAGCCGGCAAGTCCTGGACTTCCCGTCGCTGTTTCAGGAAGTCCTGGTCCCATTCGACACGACGCCCGCGACATTTGCCGTGCAGCGCGTGCAGGACGAGCTCGTGGGACAGATGGCAGAGCTTCTGGGCGTGCACTACGACACCCTGGCCATCGAAATCATCGACGCGGAGAACCGCTGGCAATTGTTGACGAGCGAGCCGGCACCACTGGCTCCGGCAGCGCCCGTCGTTTCTACGGCGCCAGCCTTGTCCGCCCCACCCGCGGGTAGCGAGCGCAGCGCACCGGATGCTCAACGGCCCAGGCACGCAGACAATGCGCCATCCGACGTCACTCACACCGCCGACAGCGGCGCCACTCTACGCCCAGAAGATGTCGAGCCGACGCCAAGAGAATCCGCTGCGCCAATCAATCCGCATATCGTCTCCCCGGTCGAGACCTCGGACCGGCTTCAATCCATCCAGCGCCTGGTCGCCAAGCATCTTGGTGAGACGCCGTCGGAATTCGAACGTAATGTGCTGCAGGCCATACCGGTGCAAGTCGGTGGCCTGTATCCCATCTCCGACGTCTGGTATATCGAACCCGCACTGGACGAACCAGCTCGCCTGCGTCTGCACATCGCACAATTCGCCCGGGAAATCGCTGAAGAGGCGGGCCAGGCAAATGCCGTCAGCCCCAGCGACATCGGCCTCGGTTTCTGCTGCGCCGCCAACGCCGACGACGAAGTCGCCAAGATACCCTCCTTCGCCAAGGCGGTCCTGGCACTGCTTGGCGCGCTGAGTTCGCCCTATCAGCCGCCGCCAAAGGTCGAGGCGTCAATTGACGCCTGCCCTTTGGCACGCGACCTCGCACCCTTACTGCAGGGCGGCGATCTCGTACGCCGGCCGCCGCAAGAGCCGCCACCGCGCCTCAGCGACGCTGGGCTGGTCAAGCTGTTCCGGCTACTGCGGCTGGCACGCCGTCTGTTCGATCTTGAAGCCGGCGCCTCGGCAATCGATGGCGGCAACGTCACGCTGGAACCATGAGGGGGCGAAGATGGCTGGCCCTCACCCCCTGAACCAGGCAGTGATCGCGCAAGTGCTTCACGACCTGCGCAACGGCCAACTGCGCAGGGCGAAATCCATGGGATTCGAAGACGACGACCTGAATGCGCTGAAGAACCCTGCCATGATCAGCCTGCTCGCCAATGCGCTGGTCAACTGGTGTTCGGTCGTGGTCAATCGCGATGTGCTGCGCCATCTGCTCAAGCAAGTCGACGACGACGCCCGACAGGTCCATGACGTGGATCGCCTGCTGCGCCTGGGCGCCAGCACCGAGCTCATCGGCCGATTCTTCGGCTATACGCATCAGGAAACCGCGCTACGTCGTGATGTGCTGGGCCTGCCCAAGCGCAGGGGGCGACACCCTGTGCTCACCGAGGAGCAGGATGCCGACCTGTGGATGCGTTGGTCGCAGCAGCTCAAACAGCGCGACGTCGATCGCAACGACGACACCGCCATGCTCGTGCTTGCGGCGGACCTGGCTGAAGCGACCGGACTACCGTTGTCGGTCATTTGGAACGCAATCCGCGGGTGGCTCGATGAAGGACTGAGCTGAGCATGGCCGGGTCACGCCGCACCAACGGACCGGTCTCATTGAGCGATCTGTTCGATGAGGCACTGTCACAACTCCCCCTACGGTCGCCGCCGGCACCATCCCCGTTGCGGCCGCCCGCCCAGACTGACGGATTCATCTTCAGCGGCAATCAGCACGACAGCGTGCCTCGTGCACTACTGCTCGACCATCGCCTGACGCCACTCGAACGCAATGCCTGGCAAGCGCTGCGGCTGCTCCTCAACGACGACGGCATCACCGCATTCCCCACCTACGACCAGTTGGCCCCTTGGCTCACGTCCATGCCGTGTACCGCCCGGGCCTCCCACGAGACCGTGGCGCGCGCCCTCACCCTGCTCCGATTGACGCGCTGGATCAGCCTGGTGCGCCGCCGGCGCGACCCGGTCACTGGTCGTATCCAAGGCAACCTCTACGTCTTGCACGACGAACCGCTGACCCTGTACGAAGCTATCCAACTGGACCAGGACTACCTGGGTCTGGTGAGCAACGCATTGGTCCACGCCAGCAAGTCAGTCCAGCGTGTCGGCGTGCACACTCTCAAGGAAATGTCGCAAGACCCGCAGCTCAGCGGCAAGACACTACCGAGTCGGATCCAGGTGCTGTCGCAACGCCTCAACGCACAAGGGTGGATGAGCAAGGAGAGTTATCGACAAGAGAGCGGCAAACTAGAATCCGAAGAAGGTCGAAATAGCCTTCTTCGGAAGGTAAAACCGGGGACTTCGGAATCCGAAGCGAGCGGCGAAGCCAGCAAAACCGACCACCTTCGAAATCCGAAGACCGACCGTACTGTACGTATAAGAGACAACTTAAAAGAAGTACGTACAGTACCCCGCGCGCACGCGAACCTTCACCTGCCCGAACGCTTCACGCGCCTCAAGGCTGAGCAGCAAACAGGGGCCTTGGCTGCGCTACAACCCGTGGACCCTGTGCTGCATCAAGCCATCCTGGATGAATGGGACGTTCGCTGCCATGAAAGCATGGTCCGCAATCCGGCGGGCTACCTCTTCGGCATCATCCAGAAAGCGCTGCGCGGAGAATTCCAGCCCTGGGCGGGGCAAAAGCCAGTTGCGAGTTCTGCAGGCGATCAGCCAGAGCCGCCGGCACACGTCCCCGCCTCGCCAGAAGTAGTGCAAGCACACATCAACCGCCTTCGCTCACTGCTGAAACTGCCGTAGAGCAACGCGGCAAACAGAGCGGTTGATCCAACGGATTCCACCGTGGGCTATACCCCGGGTATAGCGCAACACACCGCCTTCCCACAGCAAGCCAACCGCCCTCTTCTCATCATGGAGTCACCGCGACGTCGCAAATATGGCCAGCGGTGCGTGCGGTTTGATCACTGACGACCTTCCGGTCGGTGCCGATGCTGGCGGCTCGAACATCACAACGAGTCGTCACTATGGCCAACGAATCCGAATCCTTGCAGTTGAACCTCGGTTCCCTGCGCAGCGCCATGGCGCTGACCCTGCACACGCACCACGCCTCTCGCATTTGGCATGGCCGCGCACCCTCCGAGGGACGTGCCGGCATCGTCGGCCTCAACGGCTACATCTCGATCATGAACAAGATGAAGCGGGGTTCCGAACAAGATGACCCCTACTCGGATTGGTGGATGCTTCGCATCGAAGAGAAGCTTGAACATACCCGCGCCGCGCTGCACACCCTTCGCGAACAGGTGGACCAAGCCCTCGCCGACGTACCGGCTGCCTTGTCGATTGGCGAGAACCTCAATGTGCAGCCGGTCAAGCTGCCACTGTTCGTCAACGCGCAACTCGGCTTCATGGCGGTCTACCTGCTTGCCGACTACGACGAGATTGCACGCAAGCTGATCCTCGCTCACCACACCGCGTTGATCGACCGCAGCACCCTGGAGCGCTGGCTCAACGAAGGGGCGCACGCGCTGCGCAGCCTGTTCGCGCTGGCCCAGCAGTACCGCTATTCCGGCACCCAGCGCGACGACTTCGCCGCGAACAACGCCGCCGCGCGTCAGGCGTTGGAAAAGTACGGCGCATTGCCGCAAGACGTGCTCGAAGGCACTCGGCGCTCTCGCTTCGCCCCGCCACTGCCGCGGCGTGACAACCTTCGCACCAGCGCCCGCGCCACCGATACGGAGCCTGAAAGCAGCATCGAGGTCGCCGACACCGCACCGGCCGCCGAAGATGCACCAGTTCCCGCTGCTGATGACGAGGACCAGTCAGCATGAACAGGCCTGCGGCAACTCAACGACGCATCGAGCCGCTGGAACACATGGACTTCCAGCGTCTGGAACAGGCCGCCTACCTAAAAGGCCTTTTACAGCCTTTTAAAGGTAAGGGAGCCTTGGCGACCTGGGCCAGCCAGTGCGGTGCCTTGAGGGACGACGTCATTGCGCTGGCGCAGCGTCGGGTGCTCGCTCAAGCGCGGGCGTATCCCTTCAACCTGCTGCCCATCCAACTGGCTCAGCAGACTACTGGCGCAGGCACGGTCTTCCTGCGCTGGCGCAACCTCGATCGCTCGAAGATGGGCGTGGCGTTATGGCAGGAACTGGTCACCAGCCCAGCCACACCGGCCGCCCTGATCGACGACCTGTATGAGCTGGAACAGCAGCGCGTGCTGCTCAACATGCAAATCAGCCTGACCCACAGCCTCGCTCGCCAGGCGGCGGAATGCGCCCACAAGCTCGATCTGGCCGAGGAAGTGTATCGGCGTCGCCGCGAGCTGGATGCCGGTCGCCCTGCGCCAGCCCAGCCAACAAACTGAATGCGCCAGCCCAGCGGCCGGCCCCGAATCGGTCGCCTTGCGACCAGAAGCACCTGCGCCACTGATGTCCAGCGGCAGGGTTTCAACCACGAGGAGTACATCATGAGCACGCACTTTTACGGCGAGGGCAACATCGGCACTGTTCCGACGTTCCGCGAATTCCCGAACGGCAACGAAGAGCCACGCCGCCTGTTGCGCCTGAACGTCTATTTCGACAACCCGGTCCCGAAGAAAGACGGCACGTTCGAGGACCGTGGAGGCTTTTGGGCGCCGGTAGAAATCTGGCACCGCGACGTGTCGCACTGGAAGGATTTGTACCAGAAGAGCATGCGGGTCCTCGTCGAGGGCCGCACCGTCAAGGACGAATGGGAAGATGCCGAGGAGAACGAGCGCACGACTTTCAAGATCGAAGCGCGGCGCGTCGCCATCCTGCCGTACCGGGTGGAGTCGGTGACGCTCAGCGCGAAGCTGGCCGATGGCGACCCGGAACCGGACCCAACCTGAGCTGTTCGAGTCCCCCTGCAGGCGACACCCCCCCATGTCCGGGGGTTATCGCCTGCTGGATAGCGTCCATGGAGCGCTTCTGCGCTGCAGTTCTGGCATTAACGGCATACTGAGTGAAGTTTCCACGGAGGACGCTTCCCATGATTGGTCTGAGAACCCGCCACTCGCTCGCGCAGTTTCTCGCACTACAAGAACCCGCCGTCTCCATTGCGCTGTTCTGCAAATACGGCGCGCAGCACGTCTCGCTTTATCCGAAGCAGTTGCTATCGAGTCTCCTGAACGTCGTGCGAGACCTCGACGACCGCACCTTGCTGCTCGTCCTGCAAGAAATCGCTATGACACCCGGCGATTTGCGCTCACCTGTCACGCCGAAGCATCGCTTCGACGAGCGCATGCACGACCTCACCCAATGCCTTCTGCTCGACGGCTACATAATCGAGCACAAGAGGCTGCTCCAAGCCGACCCCTCCATCTCCGATGCGGAGCCAGTAGAGGACGACTTGATCGTTGCGCTTCGCAGCTCGGGCGCTCCTCAGCGCGAGGCGATCATCGCCAAGATCGCCGACTCTGCCGAGTCCTTCCGTACCAACCCGCCAGATTACAACGCGGCCTTGACCAATGCGCGTGTCGCGCTCGAAGCGCTGGCGGTGGATGTCGCTGTCGACGTCGCCTACGAAAAGAAGACCACTGGCACGTACAATCCATCGAAATGGGGCGAGGTCATCGGGTTCCTGCGCAACAGTGGTGAAATCACGGTCGAAGAGGCAAAGGGGCTCGCCGGAGTCTTCGGCTTCCTCAGCCCCGGCGCCCACCGCCCCATTGGTATCCCCGAGGATCAGATGACGCGGCTTGGACGCTCCTTCGCGCTCAACATGTGCTGGTTCCTTCTCAAGAACCGCTTGGCGCGAAAGTCGTAAACCGCGATTTCCTTCAACCTGGCTATCGACAAGGAAGCCGAAGATGCCATTCGATATACAACCATGGGAAGCTATTGCCCGCAATTACGGTGACACGATTCTTCTGGGCAATGGCGCCAGCATGGCAGTTAGCAACAGTTTTTCCTATGCGTCGCTGGTTAGCCACGCCCACGATCACGGGTTCTTGACCGAAGACGCACACCGACTGTTCGACTTCTTCCAGACCACCGACTTCGAACTGATTCTGCGCATTGTCTGGCAGGCGTCCCATGTCAACCGGTCACTGGCCATCCCGGACCAGCAGACTCATGCAGCGTATGTCAGAGTACGGGAGTCGCTCATCGAGACGGTCCGCAACATTCACCCCGAGTACAACGAGATCAGTGGCCACTTGCCTCTGATCTACCAATTCCTCAAGCAGTTCAACACGGTCGTATCACTCAATTACGACCTACTTGTGTATTGGGCAGCAACGTATGGTCTAGATTTTCGCGACCAGCATTCGTTCAAAGATTGCTTCATCGGCGGGGTGTTTGATTCCGACTGGCAGCGATTCCGGGAACCCATCTATGGGGATGTTTCGACCACCCTCGTGTTCTATCCACACGGCAGCCTTGTGCTTGGTCGGAACGTGATCGAGCAGGAGGGAAAAATCCATAACCAAGGCGTTGGGCTTCTCGACGCCATCCTGCAGCAGTGGCGCGCCGAACAGGTCGTTCCGCTGTTCGTAAGCGAAGGCACCTGGCAGCAGAAGACTACGGCCATCCAGAACAGCTACTACCTCTCGACCGTTTACAGAGAAGTGCTCGGCGCACGGCGCCATTCGCTCGTCGTCTACGGCTGGGGTTTTGGCGAGCAGGATATCCACCTACTGCAACGGATGAAGGACTCGTGGATCCGGCGCGTGGCAGTTTCGGTGTATCGCGGCAATCAAGCGTATTGCAATCGAGTTTTCGAAACCATCCATGCAGAACTGGGCGCGAACGTGTTTGTAGAATTTTTCGACAGCGAGAGTCCCGGCTGTTGGATTTATCCCCCCGCAGCGCGACCGGGCCTCGTGCTGTAGACACGCGTGGGAAAAGATATTGGTAAGGTGCGGAAAATATACGGGCCCAAGGCTGGGAGGTGTCCGGAATTTCGTGTGTGAGGCGGGTTAAGACTCAGATTCCGATGCTGAACCGTTCCGGGTAAAGCAACGCAAACTGCGTCATCGCGCTTTTCCAATCGTGCCGGGAGCCGGTCCACTTGGCAACGACGTTGCGCAGCGCCAGCCAGATCAGCTTAAGCGCGGCCTCGTCTGACGGGAAGTGGCCGCGTGCCTTGATGATCTTCCGAAGCTGCATGTGCAATGACTCGATCGCGTTGGTCGTATAGATAATCTTCCGGATGTCCGGCGCGAACGCGTAAAAGGGGATGACCTGTTCCCAGGCCCGGCGCCAGAGCGCGGCGATCGGCGGGTATTTCGTGCCCCACGGGCCGGCGTCGAAGGCATCCAGCGCCACGGCGGCTGCCTCGGCCGTCGGCGCCCGGTAGACCTCCTTGAGCGCGGCGGCGGCCGCCTTGCGATCTTTCCAGCTCACGAAGTCCAGCGAGTTCCGGATCAAATGCACGATGCAGGTCTGAACCGTCGTTTCAGGGAACACGGAATTGATCGCTTCCGGGAAGCCCTTCAGGCCGTCGACCACGGCAATCAGAATGTCCTGCACGCCGCGCAGTTTCAGGTCGTTGACGACCCGCAGCCAGAACTTGGCGCCTTCGGTCTGCTCGATCCAGAGACCGAGTACGTCGCGTGTGCCATCGCGGCGCACGCCCAGCGCCAGGTAGATCGCCTTGTTGCGGACCACGCCTTCGTCGCGGATCTTCACGCGCAAGGCGTCGAAAAACACGACCGGATACATCGGCTCGAGCGGGCGCTGCTGCCATTCACGCACTTCGTCGATCACCGCGTCGGTCACCGTGCTGATGAAGTCCGGCGATACCTCGATGCCGTACATCTCCAGCAGGAAGCCCTGAATCTCCCGCACGCTCATGCCGCGCGCGTACATCGCGATGATCTTGTCGTCGAACCCGGTGAAGCGCCGCTCGCCCCTGGCAATCAATACCGGATCGAAGGTGCCTTCGCGGTCGCGCGGAATCTCGACGTCGAGCAGGTCGTCGTCGGTCGTAACGCGCTTGCGGCTCGTGCCGTTGCGGTGGTTCGTGCTGCCAGCCGGCTTGGCTTCGCCCTTCTCGTACCCCAGGTGGTGGGCCAACTCGCCGCCCAGTGCGCGCTCGAAGATCGCCTTCTTGAGCGCGGCAAGCTGCTCGTTGATCGTCGCCCGGTCCAGCGTCCCGGGCACCAGTTGCTTGATCAGTTCCGGGTCAAGGTTCAACCCCTTGCCCGGTTCTATCGTCACTTCTTCCTTGCGTTTGCGTGGCATAAAGTGGCTCCTTGGCCATCAGTTTATGCCTCACACACAAAAGATCGGATAGGCTCCAAGGCTGCCGTATTGATTGCTGCCACTTAGAGTGCTTACCGGAAAGCTGACAGTCATCCTACGATTGTCACGCTTCCCGGAGGCTCTATGCGCGTGTACCTGTGCGAGAAGCCCTCCCAAGGCAAGGACATCGCGCGAATCCTCGGCGCGACCCAGCGCAGCAACGGATGTCTCAGCGGTTCGGATGTCACCGTCACGTGGTGCATCGGCCATCTTGTCGAAGCTGCCGCCCCCGAGGCCTACGGCGAGCAGTACAAACGCTGGTCGCTGGAACAACTTCCGATCATTCCCGAGCGCTGGCGCGTCGAAATCAAGCCGACCACAGCCACGCAATTCAAAGTCGTCAAGGCACTGCTGGCTAAAGCCAGCGAACTGGTGATCGCCACCGACGCCGACCGTGAGGGCGAAATGATCGCCCGCGAGCTGATCGATCTCTGCGGCTACCGCGGCCCGATCAAGCGCCTGTGGTTGTCGGCACTGAACGATGCATCGATCCGCAAGGCACTGTCCGCGTTGAAAGGCCCTGACGAAACCGTTCGTTTGTACCACTCGGCGCTGGCGCGCTCGCGAGCGGACTGGCTGATCGGCATGAACCTCAGCCGTCTGTTCACCGTTCTTGGTCGCCGGGCTGGCTACGACGGCGTCCTCTCCGTAGGCCGGGTTCAAACGCCCACGCTGCGCCTCGTGGTCGACCGCGACCGCGAGATCGCCAGCTTCGTCTCCGTGCCGTTCTGGGTCGTCGACGTGGGCCTGTCCCAGACCGCGCAAGCCTTTACTGCCAGCTGGTTGCCACCCGACGGGCAGACAGACGCCGAAGGGCGCTGCCTGAACCAGACTGCCGCCCAGGTGGCGGCCGATCGCATCCGTGCCGGCGGCATGGCGCAGGTTACCTCCGTGACCACCGAGCGCGTGCGCGAAGTGGCACCGCTGCCATTCGATCTTGGCACCTTGCAGGAAGTCTGCTCACGCCGCTTCGGCCTCGACGTGCAGGAAACCCTGGACATCGCCCAGGCCCTATACGAGACTCACAAGGCCACCACCTATCCCCGCTCCGACTGCGGCTACCTGCCTGAGAGCATGTTCGCCGAAGTACCGACCGTCTTCGCCGCCCTGTTGGCCACCGAGCCCGGCCTGCGCCCGGTCATCGACGCACTCGACCCCAGCCTGCGCTCGCGTGCATGGAACGACGCAAAAATCACCGCCCACCACGGCGTCATCCCCACGCTCGAACCGGCCAACCTGTCGGCGATGAGCGAGAAGGAACTGGCCGTCTACCGGCTGATCCGCGCGCACTTCCTCGCGCAATTCCTGCCCCATCACGAATACGACCGCACTGTCGTATTGCTCACCTGCGCGGGCGAATCGCTGCGGGCCACCGGCAAGCAAATCGTCATCCAAGGCTGGCGACAGGTCCTGGTAGAAGAAGAAGCTCCTGATGACGCCGATGCGGATACTCCGCAGCGCAGCCAGGTGTTGCCGCAGCTATCAGAAGGCATGTCGTGCTGCGTCGAACAAGTCGACCTCAAGGCCATGAAGACGCAACCGCCGCGTCCCTACACGCAGGGCGAACTGGTGAAGGCCATGAAGGGCGTGGCGAAGCTGGTCAGCGACCCGCGCCTGAAGCAGACGTTGAAGGACACCACAGGCATCGGCACCGAAGCCACCCGCGCCAGCATCATCAAAGGCCTGCTCGGGCGCGGCTACCTGCTCACCAAAGGTCGCGCCGTGCGCGCTTCGGACGCTGCCTTCACTCTCATCGACGCCGTACCGGCGGCCATTGCTGATCCAGGTACGACCGCAATCTGGGAACAAGCGCTAGACATGATCGAAGCGGGTTCCCTGACGCTGGACGCATTCGTGATGAAACAGTCAGCCTGGGTCACCCAACTGGTCCAGCAATACCGTGGCGTTCAAATGACGATCAAGGTGCCCCAGGGACCAGCCTGCCCACTTTGCAGCGCGACAACGCGGCAACGCAACAGCAAGACCGGCCCATTCTGGTCATGCAGCCGCTATCCCGAGTGCAAGGGCACGATCGCCATCGAAGCCAAGCGCGCGATCTCTCGCAAATCGAAGCGCACGTCGCCAAAAACGTCCGTCTGACTCGCTTCAGGCTTCCCCGCTCAGCCCGCGCCTCGCACCATGCGAGGCTGCCCAAGCGCGCCGCTCCTTCTGCAATGGCGCGCAAGATCGCGTCGAACCCGTGCGATCGTGAAGACAGCCTGTCCCGAGCCGTGTACAGCGGCACTCCTGATCGCTCTCCATTCCGTCCACTGGGCGGGTCCCCTGACGGCTTACATCGAGTCGTCAGGAGACCTGCCGGGTCGACGGTAATCGATGCCGGTGCCCGCCGGTGAACCAACGGGCTCCCTTTGTGCGCGGATGTGCGCCAGCAAGTACTGACCCCAGCCACGAAACGGGTCAGGTGTGACGCTGATGTAGCGGCAGGCAACGACGACGGCCACGCCCCTGCGCCAGCCCATGGGTGGCTTCTCTCTCCCCCACCGAAGGCGCTCGCCTTCGGTGCGCTTTTCCTGCCCGTTCCCCAACCCGGAGAGAAAACCATGACCCAACTTGCACTCCACAACACACCACCCGCACTGCGCTACGGCAGCGTGTGCAGCGGCATCGAAGCGGTGAGTCTCGCTTGGCAGCCGCTGGGCATGCAGCCAGCCTGGTTCGCCGAGATCGAACCGTTCCCGAGCGCAGTACTCGCTCACCATCACCCCGACGTCCCCAACCTCGGCGACATGACGGGTATCGCAGCCAAGATCCGCTGCGGCACCGTGGAAGCCCCGGACATTCTGGTCGGCGGCACGCCGTGCCAGTCCTTCAGCATCGCCGGCACCCGCCAAGGTATGGCCGACCCACGCGGTGCGCTCACCCTTAGCTATGTGGAGCTCGCCAATGCCATTGACCAAATCCGCCTCGAACATCGCCGCCCATCGTCCGTCCTCGTCTGGGAAAACGTCCCCGGCGTCCTCTCGGACCGTGCCAATGCCTTTGGCTGCTTGCTTGGCGCGCTGGCTGGGGAAAAGCACGCACTGCAGCCTTCAGGGTCACGCTGGACGCACGCTGGTGCTGTGTATGGACCGCAGCGGGTCATCGCCTGGCGGGTCCTGGATGCTCAATACTTCGGCGTCGCCCAGCGTCGCAAGCGTGTGTTCGTTGTCGCAAGTGCTCGTGACGACCTCGATCCCTCCTCGGTACTTTTTGAGTCCGCTGGCCTGCGCGGGGATCTTGCGCAGGGCTGCGCGCCGTGGCAAATCGCTGCCTGCACTGCTGCTTCAGGCACTGTCTGGCCAAGCGGCTATGCCGGAGTGAACCCGGGCTATGGCAAGGTGACGCTATCGTTCGGCGGTGGCAACACCCACGGTCCGCTCGACCAGGCCGCCTGCCTCACAGCGCGCGGCCACAAGTGCGACTTCGAAGTCGAAACCTTCATCGCGCAATCCGTCATCGGCCCGATCAGCCATACCCTCGGTGCTGCGAACAACGGCAAGGGCTGCAGTGAAGACGGCACCGGCCGGGGCGTTCCCATCGTCGGCACCACCCATGCCGCCAACACGTCCGTCGCTTGGGCGCAGAACACCCGCGGCGAGGTGCGGCTCGAGTCCGGCCACGGCCAACTGACGGGCACGCTGATGTCCTCGGGCAAGGCCGGCTACGGCATTCCGTCGGTGGCCAGCGTCGCCATCCGCGGGCGTACCCACGGCGCCACAGCAGAGCTGGGCGGCGACCTCTCGCCCACCTTGCGTGCCAGCAGCGGCGGCGGCGACAAGGGTCACGTGGTCACACCAAACGTGGAAGCGCATTTCCAGTACACCCCGGCACCACCTCGCGAGGACGGCCAGCCTGACTGGTCCACCTGGCGCGTCCGGCGGCTGATGCCGGTGGAATGCGAGCGCCTACAGGGCATGCCCGACGACTGGACGCTGGTGCCGTACCGCGGCAAGCCGGCAGCCGATGCGCCCCGTTACAAGGCCATCGGAAACGCCATGGCCGTGCCGTGCGTTGCGTGGATCGGTCACCGCCTGCAGCGGGTGCTGCAGATGCGGGGCAGCGCTGGCGACGACCCGGCGACCGGGATGCTTTTACCACCGCCAGGTTCCTTCTGGCACTCCGCTCCATGCGGGGATTTCCTTCGCCACTCAACATCCGCGACCCAATCGGGAGACATCGATTCCCGGTTTGTTGCTGACGCGACTAAGGCGCGTGCTGATGCTATCGCCAGCTGTTGCCGACGTTGTCGGCCACGCGCCAGCAGCCAGGGTCTTCAGGCTGCCGCGGGGATTCCCGTGCGACCCACCTGTCCGCGTCGCATCGAGTCCGCGGACAAGCGTCCGCGCGACGCCGATGCCGAGTCTTTTACCGCCCGCGGGAGCTGCCATCCCGCCGGGGCATGGTCACACCGCCGCCTCACCAAGGAGCCATGCCATGTCCCAACACGTCCCTTTCGGCCACCTGGCCCTGATCCACACCGGAAAGCTGCTGCCTCTAGAGGTACTGCTCAGCGCGGCCGGTCACTACATCGGCACGCAAGACAGCGACGGTCCCGTGTCTCGGGAATCGCATGAGTACTTCCGCAGCGAAGCAGCGGCTCAGCGAGCACTCGATAAAGGTGGATGGACCCAGGTTCCCCATCCGTAATCCGTCAGCGAGGTAAGCATCATGACTTTGTCTGTATCCAAAGAAGCCCTTGAATGGTTCACGCATGAGCAATTGCATTGGGCCAATGCTCAAGAGGCCTTCTTCCAAGCCTGGAAGCGTGGCGTGGACATCGCTGGGCCACACTGGTTTGGCGATGGTTCGCGTGAAGGTCTGTCCCGCGCCACCGACAAGTGGAATCTGTGCCCACGGACGCGCGAAATCAGCGATGCTCTCGGCGTCATGAGCCGCGGCGAGCGCTTGTTTCTCGCCGCGATGGTCAGCGTCTACAACGCCGCGGATGGTGCCGCCATGCTGCATCGCTGCGGTTTCGAAGGGCTGTCCGACTTCGAAGGCCTCGACCTTGCCCGCCGTCAAGTCATCGCCGACCTGGTGCTGAACTACGTCGGCTGGTAGACGCGCCGCTCGCCTCTTGCCGAAAGCGGATGTACTCAGGCCAGTGTTCGCCCGTCTATGGCCCCTCTGTTGAGGGGCCCTTTCTATCTATGAATGACGCCAGTCCTTAGCCCAAGCGCTTTTTGCGCGGCGTTGCCTTGGCTCCTGAAGAGTCAGTCGAATCTGCGTTCGACTTCTTCGGCGGTACAGTGAAGTCTTTGAAAACGGCCGCTGATGCGCCTAGCAGCGTATTCAGCTTTTTTTGCTGACTTTGCTTTAACCATGATGCGCCATCGAGACAGTTGATCACATCGTCCAACTGATCCGGAGTGAGTGACGTCAGTACATTTTCTGCGACCCCATGAAGCAGTACCAGCGCACCATTGCGCAGTTCGCTGGCCCCCTTGAATGCGCCATGCACCCGACCGAGCGCGGCACTGGCCTTTTTGCCTTTGGCAGTCAGGAGCCAGCTAAGCAGCGATGGATGCTTGACCACGTGAGGCGTGCCATCGGGCAACAAACTGGGCGGAGTGCGCTTGACGGCCTCCAGCGTGAGCTCGGGCCATTCCGGCGGCCGTGGCTTTGCATGATACGGGAGCGGACACTGAGCGTTATAAGCATAGGCGATTGGCACGCCTAGTTTCTCGAAGCGGACGTTGTCAGCATGCTGATCGGGATCGAACGCAGAAAGAACGCCCAAATCACATTCGAACTCTTTAATTTCCAGCAAGATCACCTGAGTGTCGTCCAGTCGGCCCACCAAGTCTGCGCAAAATCTGCGCAGCTCCGCACCCTGCTGTACTGCGTAGGGAGGGAACAGTTCCAACTTGGGCATGCCGTTGCCATGGCAATACACTTCGAGCGCTCCCGTGATAGCGGCCTGCACAACATTCTCTTTCTTAGCCATTCCTCCCCCGTGGTATGTGGCGTCGCTTGAATGACAACTGGAATGGTCGACATCCAATGAATGTCCATTTTCCGCTGAAATTGCGGAACTGGATTCAGAATGACGAGATCAAGCCAGTCGTAACCACTCGCATATTAATGCGACGCCCTCGTGGTCGGCTTCATTGACGACATGCCTTGGCCCGTGCGCTCAGAGTCCTCTCGTATGGTGTCGACCTAGTCGGCGACATGCCCAGGTGGTCAAAACCTTCAAGACCACGGTCCGCAGTGTCGGGCAGGTTCATCAAAGCGGTGCTTTGCACTGACTTCCAACCCACAGGGGCACATCCCTGCTGGGGGTAGCCCCGTCACGGAGATTCACATCATGCTGCGATTTCGCGGGGCGACCTTGCGTGCGGTACTCAACGAGGCTTTGGCCAATCGTTGCCAGGTCATCCTGGTCAAGGACCAGGGCGTGTACTTTATGTCCGCTATCGGCGAGAAAGACAAAAACGGCAGCCATCGGCTGCTCGCCTATGCAGACGGGTGCCATCCCGACCTCGATCCGTTCGGCGACTGGTGGGAACGGGCTCGCCGGGAGTGTGGCGGAGACGACTTTGGCGAGTACTTTGATATAGGTGACGGCGTGTTCCAGACACTGTTGTCGACCGAAACCGACCTGCTGGTCTTGGTGACACCCAACCACATCCGTCTATCCGTTACCGACCCAACATCTCCTACCGCTGATCGATAGAAAAAACACAGAAGGCCCTCGGGGCCTTCTGTCGTTTCGCGGCGCGCGCTTTCGTTTCACCGGAGCAAGCCTCGTCGATCTGACCGGCTTCGCTGTCGATCAGAGCAATCTCTTGGATCTCGCGAACGAGCCGATCGCCTGCCTCTGCGGCGATCGACGGTCGAGGCCTGCGTCGCCAATGCGGGCGCGCGACGCGGCGGATTTCCCGTGGCCCCGGCCTGACCGGCGTGCCACGCTCGTTTCATGTTCCGCTGATGTCGTCAGCGACATGCCAGGCAGCCTTCGGTCTTCGAGGTTGCGCACGGTTTTCCCGTGTGACCGAGCCAGTTCGCACCGGCGTCCATGCGCGAACGACCGCCGATGTCGGCGGTGATGCCATCGCTGTTCCATCAACCCACGCGGGGGTTCCACACCTTCCCCGCCTGGGTCGGGTGTGTCTCCGCACTTTGTTCTATCGGAGATTCGCCATGACCACGTCCACCGAAAAAACCTACTTCGATCTGCACATCACCGGCCTCGGCTACCTCAATCGTATCCGCGAGGTGAAGCCCAAGAAGGGCGATGCCTTCCTCGCCTGCGACATCGCGGCCCTCAACGGTCCCAGCGACGATGCCTCCTACGTGCGTTTCGACACGCGCGTCTCGGGCTCGGAAGCGCAGCACCTCGTCCGCCGCTGCATCGAAGCGGTCGATGCCAAGAAGAAAGTCCTGATCGGCTTCCGCCTGGGCGACCTGTGGACCGACACCTTCACCTACACCAAGGGGGAGCGCGCCGGCAAACAAGGCGTCAGCCTCAAAGCCCGTCTGTTGTTCGTTGGCTGGATCAAGGTCGACGGCGAGCTGGTCTACCAGGCCAAGCCCAAGCCGGCCGAGAGCGACGAACGTGAACCGGTTGTCCCTGCGACGACGGGTGCGCTCGCCACGCAGCAAGCTGGCTCGACGGAATCCTCCGAGCCGGCAGTTGAAGCTGCCGACGAAGCCGCTGCCGATGCGCCCGCACCGGCCGTTGGCGCTTCGTTCTGATCCGTAAGGCCCCGCTCCCTGGGGCCTTGCCATCTTCGCCCTGTTCGCCTGCCGCCGATGTCTCGACACTGGCGGCGAGTGATCCCCCTTGAGTCAGCAGGAGCTCCTCCGATGATCACCATTCCCGGCCACCTGGCCATCAAGACCATCCACGGTCGCAACGGCGACTTCAACGTCGGCCGCTTGGCGACATCCATCGGCGAGTTCGTCGTCAAGAACGCCGAACTCGACCAGTACAGAGAAGGCAAGTACGAAGGCGACTTCGCTATTGCCGAGATACGTCCAGCCACCTACACGGCCAACGGCCGCATGGTCATCGAAATCCGAGCCCTTCTGGGCGGGATGACGCTGTCCAACATCGACGAACTGAGCCACGACGAAGCCCGCCGGCTGAGTCCGCAGGAAGTCGATCCGATCGACGAGGAAGTGCAGGCTCCCGCGCCGGCGACGCCCAAGGCGAAACCCCGCAGCGCCAGCGATCCCCTGGTCGATACCTCGCCGTTCGGAGCTACACCGGCCGCCGCGCCTCTCGAGGCTTCGGCCGAATCGGATGACGTGGCGCTGTTCGGTGCGCTCTGGCCGCTGGGCGAGATCGTCAAGCTCGACGCCACCGTCGATCGTCGTGTTCTGCGCGAGCAGCGTGACCGTCTTGACAAGCTGGGTTACGAGTTCGCGCCGCTGTCCCAGGACTGGCACTTGATCAAAGCCTGATCCATCAAACGCTCTCGCGACGTTTCGCCACTCGCCGGTACGTTCCTTCATCCCCCTAGGGAATCGCTGATTAATAGGCCATCCTGCGAGGTTGTCGGCGGCGCTGGTACGGAATTTCCGGATGCCGAAGTGAAGCGTCGGCAATTCCGGTGAGTTTGGCCCGAGGGTGCGCCTCGTTTCTCGCATTCTTCACGCACATAACGGACTGCTCCCATGAACGGATCGCAACAGGTTTCGCGCGATCACCAGATTCGCCAAGGCGAACAGGCTGAACAGTTGCGCGGTGTTCTTCGCCAGTCCCTTGTAGCGGACTTTGCGATGGCGGAACAGATTCTTGACGACATGAAACGGGTGCTCGACTCGCGCACGAATCTGCGCCTTGGTTCGCTCGAATGCGATCATCAGATCCTTCAGCGCCCCGTCCTGCATCGCCTTGATCCTTCCGCGCTTGGCCGCCACCCGCCATTTCACCGACTTGCCCTTCATTTCGTCGCGCTTATCCACGCCGATATAGCCCGCGTCGCCGAACGCTTCTCGCTCGTGACCGTGCAACAGCGCGTGCGCTTGCGAAACGTCCGACACGTTGGCCGACGTGCTGACCACACTGTGAACCAGCCCCGAATCGGCATCGACGCCGATGTGCGCCTTCATGCCGAAATGCCACTCGTTGCCCTTCTTCGTTTGATGCATGTCCGGATCGCGACGCTTCTCGGCGTTCTTGGTCGACGGCGGCGCTTCGATGATCGTCGCATCGACCAGCGTGCCTTCCTTCATCATCAGCCCGCGTTCGCACAGCGAGATGCCAATCTCGTCGAACAGCTTGCGCGTCAGGTCATGTTCGAAAAGCAGGCGCCGGAACTTCAGCAGCGTGGTCGCATCCGGCACGTTCTCGACGGCCAGATCAATCCCGGCAAACGCTCGCATCGCGATGCTGTCGTACAGCGCATCCTCCAGCCCTTCGTCCGACAGGCTGTACCACTGCTGCAGGAAGTAGATTCGCAGCATCCGCTCCAGACCAATCGGCGGGCGGCCGCGAGCTCCCTTCGGGTAGTACGGCTCGATTGCCGCCAGCAACCGCGACCATGGCACGAGCTTCTCCATCTCGTCCAGAAAACGCTGACGCCGGGTCACGCGCTTCTTGCCCATGCTTTCCGCTTCCGCAAAGCTCACTTGCCGTTTCATCGTCTTGGGTTCGTTCCGTGAACTATCTTCTACAACGTCCCCGGCTGCGTCAGCGATGACCGCCGTGCCGGATAAATCAGTGTTTCCCTAGGGCAGCGACTGCCCCGACGGGCGGGTGCTGCCTCACACCAAGAGGACATCACCATGCTCAGTGCATCCAACACTCCGTCGCTCTATCGCATCGACGAATGTCCCGACCTCATGGTCGACGCCTATGTCGGTGACGAGCAGGGTCACCTGATCTTCCTGTCCATCTGGGCGCGCGACACCGCCGTCCAGGAGTTTCTGGCACGCCTGACCCTCGGGCAAGCCGAGCGGGGACTGGACCAGTTCCACCTGCTTACCGACCAAGGCGGCACCATCCCGGTGTTCGTCGGCAACCCCGAACGCCTGGAAAAGAAGTCGACCCGCGCCTTCCGGCGCACCTTGTTCGGCTCCGTGGTCAATCTGTGGCTCTACGACAGCCGCTGCGTGCGGCCCGACAAGGCCAACGCCAGCGCGCTGGCCTTGCTGCCGCGTGATTCGTCGCATCGCCTCGACCGGTTGTGGCGGCTTACCTGCGACACCTGTCCGCTGCCGTTGCTCGATCACTGGCGTGACGTAGTGATGGAACTGCTTCAATCCCAGACCATGCTCAGCCGACTTCCCATGGCCCTCGGTCCCCTCGAAGGTCACCGTCTGGCGCTCGACGTACCGGCACTGTCCCAGGCCCTGGGCGAGTTGATCCGCAGCGGCAGGCTTAGCACCACACCGCGCGAGCCCGTCATCCCCGCACCACAACTGCAAGTGGCCTGAGCCACACCCCATCGCGGCGCACGTCGCACACCTGCACCTTCATCCTCGACCTGGAGAATTTCATGGCTCTCATGTTCCCCCGTGTCGCGCGCAATTTCGCCAAGGCCGGCTACTACCCGACCGACGAAGCAACGCTCGAACGCACGCTCCTCGCACTGGCGCCTGCCGCTGGGCCGTTGAGCATCATCGATCCCTGTGCCGGCGAAGGCGTTGCCATCGCCGAAGCCGCTCACGCCCTCGGGCGCGAGCAGGTACGGGCTTACGCCGTGGAGTACGACGCCGCACGCGCCGAGCACGCCCGGCATCTGGTGGATCGCTGTATTCATGGCGATCTGATGGACACCATCATCAGTCGCCAAGCCTTCGGCCTGATGTGGCTCAACCCGCCCTACGGCGACCTCCCGAAGGATGCCAATGGCAATCTCGGCTACCAAGGTCAAGGCAGGGCCAGGCTCGAAAAGCTGTTCTATCAACGCTGCTTGCCGTTGCTGCAGTATGGCGGCCTGCTGGTATTCATCGTGCCGCATGCGGTACTCGATGCCGAGCTCGTCGGCTGGCTGACCCGTCACTTTGCCGACCTGCGCATCTACCGAGCGGTGGAGACGCAATTCAAGCAAGTGGTGATCTACGGCCGGCGCATGCGCCAGCGCGACCAGTCCACGGACGCATCCAGAGCCGCACGCGAGCGGCTGCTGCAGATTGGCCAAGGCGTGATCGAAGCCGAGGAACTGCCCATCGAGTGGCCGTTCCAGCCCTACGTTATCCCCGTGAGCCCGTCGGAACCGGAGCACTTCTATCGAGTGACCATGGAACCCGGGCAGTTCGCCGACGAAGTACAGCGACTGCAAGGTCTCTGGCCCGCGCTCGATACCTACCTGGGCGCATCACAGCGATCGCTGCGACCGCCGGCACGTGCCTTGTCCCACTGGCATCTGGCCTTGGCGCTCGCCGCAGGCGCGATTTCCGGAGTGGTTCAGTCCAAGACCGGACGTGTACTCGTGGTCAAGGGCGACACCCACAAGGAAAAGTCGCTCACCCGCGAATACACCGAACGCGACGACGGCTCCATCGCCGAAACGCGCATCCTCACCGACCGCTTCGTCCCCGTGATCCGCGCCTGGGATATGACTCCCGGCTCCGTCACCCATGGGCAGGTGCTAACGATCCGATAACCGGCCACCACCGTTTTCAACCGCAACACAACGCCGCTCCCCGGTGGCACATCCATTTATCCAAACCTACAGGAGATCACCATGTTCATCCGCTTTCCTTCCGCCCCTCGGAAAGTCACGCCGCTCCCTCTCTTCTGCTTCAGCACGCTCCACATGAGCGAAAAAGTCCGCTGGCTTGGCAACAAAGGCCTGATCGATCCCATCGAATTTCTCCGCCGTCATATGCGCGGCGACTGGGGTGACGTCGATAGCGAGACGCGTCTGAGCAACGACGCTTCGCTTGCCATCGATGGACCGCTCACCTCGCGCTATGTCGTGAATCGCCAGCTCCACTTGCTGATCGAAACCAGCGAGGAAGGCATCACCAACATCTTTTTGGACGGAGAAACCGCCAAAGCGTGATGTCCCGATCGGGCATCCCTACCCCAACGGGCCAAGCCCCTTGGGGTGACTGGCCCGCCTCTATCCAGGAGACATCCATGGCAAGTCCATCCACGTTGTTCCCGATCGGTGCATTGATCTTCAGTCTTGGCGTTGAGCGCCTCATGCGTGACGGACGGCTCGACCCGATGCCGTTCTTCCACCGCCACGTTCGTGGCGATTGGGGCGACGTCGACGACTTCCTCTGGCAGGCAAACAACGCGGCCCAGAAGACCGGGGAGCAGCTTGAGTCCCTGTTCATCGTCACTCGCGAAATCTGCCTGAGCATCTTCACGCTGGCCGACCGCAGCGCAACGCACATCGCGTTGGTGTTCGAGGCTCGACCGCGCGCAACACTCTAGTCCTATCGACGGGACAGACGTACCCGTCATCGCTTTTCACCCACCGGGGTCCAGTCACCCCAGTGGGGTGCCGTGGCTCCTCTATTTCTCGACGAGGCACCTCCATGGCACACCAAGTACGGCTCATCACTACGGTACCCCCCGCGCATTTTTCACCCGGTCAAATCGCAGTGACCAGCGGTGTCGATTCGCTGACTCAACAAGGTCGACTCGACCCGGTCTCTCTTCTGCGGCGGCACCTTGCCGGCGACTGGGGAGATCTGGACGACAGCGACCTCCGGCAGAACGAGGCCGCGCTGTCGTCTGGTGAGGATCGGCTGTTTTCCTCCTACCAGGTCGCACCTGACCTGACGATCTGGATCATCACGGAATGGGACCGCAGCGTGACCACGCTGCTGCTGCCCTCCGAGTACTGATCCATCACCGACGGCCTCTGTCGCCGTCATCCCAACCCGAGGGGCATCTCACCGCCCCTCGGGGACTGGTGTATGCCCCACTCCATCTGGAGCAGCACCATGACCCACGATCTCGCAACCCTGCCCGCTGAGCTCAACGAAGCATCGCAACAAGGCGATCTGCTCGAAGCCGAAGCTTCTCCTTTGATCATCAGCCTCAACGACTTCGTCGGCGAGTTCGGCGACGAGCTGCTCGAGTCGCTCAACCGTACCAATCCACCGGTCTACACCGGCCAGGCGAAAGCCCACCGACAAGTCGTACTCGCCAGCCTCAAGCGCCAGCTGTTCCCCGCCCAGGCCGATGTGGTCCACGCGGTGACCGAGCTCCTGCTCGATCGCGACGAGCGTGCCGCCGTCATCAATGCCGAGATGGGGACTGGAAAAACCATCATGGCCATCGCCACGGCGGCGGTCATGCGGGCCGAAGGCTATCGCCGTTCCCTGGTCCTGTCGCCACCGCACCTAGTCTACAAGTGGCGCCGAGAGATCCTCTCGACGGTCCCCGGCGCCAAGGTGTGGGTTCTCAATGGTCCCGACACGCTGGTGAAGCTGCTCAAGCTGCGCGAGCAACTGGGTGTGCCAGCCGACGGCCAAGAGTTTTTCGTGATGGGGCGTGTGCGCATGCGCATGGGGTTCCACTGGCGTCCTGCCTTCGTCCGCCTTCGCTCGCGCAACGGGCCTTTTGGTGGTTGCCCGCACTGCGGTCAGGTCATCCTCGATACGGACGGTGAGCCGATTTCGGCCATCGAACTCGATGCCGAAGAAATCCGTCGCAAGTGCAGCCAGTGCAACAGCGCCCTGTGGACGCTGATGCGTCCCAAGAGCCTGTCGGGCACGGATCGATCGTCCGCGGTGCTAAAAGCGCTGAAACGTATTCCCACGATCGGCGAAGCCACTGCGCAAAAGCTGATGAAGACGTTCGGCGACGGCTTCCTGGCCTCGATGCTCGGCGACAACCTGTTCGAATTCATCAACCTGATGGATGCGAACGGCGAGTTGGTCTTCTCCGACCGTCAGGCCCAGCGTATGGAGCGAGCCATGGCGAACATGGAGTTCGGCTTCGGCGAGGGCGGCTATCAGCCGACGGAGTTCGTCAAACGCTATCTGCCGCAAGGCTTCTTCGATCTGCTCATCGTCGACGAGGGGCACGAGTACAAGAGCCCCGGCTCGGCGCAAGGACAGGCCATGGGCGTGCTTGCCGCCAAGGTACGCAAATCCCTGGTGCTCACCGGTACGTTGATGGGTGGCTACGCGGACGATCTGTTTGCGTTGCTGTTCCGCACCTTGCCCGGCCGCATGATCGAAGACGGCTACCGACCGTCCAAGAGCGGGAGCCTGGCCTCGGCTGGCATGGCGTTCATGCGCGATCACGGCGTCCTGAAAGACATCTACAGCGAAAGCACAGGCACCGCTCACAAGACCGCCAAAGGCAACAAGATCACCGTGCGCACTGTCAAGGCACCGGGTTTCGGTCCCAAGGGCATCCTGCGTTGCGTGTTGCCGTTTACCGTGTTCCTCAAGCTGCGCGATATCGGCGGCAATGTGTTGCCCCCGTATGACGAGGAGTTCCGCGAAGTTGCCATGGACACCGAGCAAGCCGCAGCCTATCGCGCCTTGTCCGGCACGCTGACCACAGCGCTCAAGGAGGCTCTGAGAAAGCGGGACACGACGCTGCTGGGCGTGGTCCTCAATGTGTTGCTGGCCTGGGCCGATTGCTGCTTCCGGGCGGAGTCGGTCAGCCATCCACGCACGCGCCAACTCCTTGCCTTCACACCGGCTCAGTTCCAAGAGCACGACGTGATGCCCAAGGAACGCGAATTGATCGACATCTGCCGTGAGGAGAAGGCGGCCGGTCGCAAGACCCTGGTCTACAGCGTTTACACCGGAACGCGCGATACCACCTCGCGGTTGAAGGTGCTGCTCGAGCAGGAAGGCTTCAAGGTGGCGGTGCTGCGCGCAAGCGTGGATCCGTCTCGCCGTGAAGACTGGGTAGCCGAGCAAGTGGATCGCGGCGTGGATGTGGTGATCACCAACCCTGATCTGGTCAAAACCGGCCTGGATCTGCTGGAGTTCCCCACCATCGTGTTCACGCAATTCGGCTACAACGTCTACACCCTGCAGCAGGCTGCCCGCCGTTCGTGGCGCATCGGCCAAACGCAGCCGGTGCGCGTGATCTTCCTCGGCTACGCCGCAACCTCGCAGATGGCCTGCCTGAAGCTGATGGCCAAGAAGATCATGGTGTCCCAGAGCACGTCGGGAGATGTTCCCGATTCCGGGCTCGACGTGCTGAATCAGGACGGCGACTCGGTGGAAGTGGCGTTGGCACGGCAACTGGTCGCCGCGTGATCCGCGCGTGTGTTCCCCTCTAGCGAGGATTTCAAAGGCCCTGCGGGGCCTTTTTTTGGTTCATCGCAGATTTCCGTGGATGTCGCTGTCCGACCCATTGCAGACATTCAACTAACGCCTGAGCAAAACCACCATCACGAAGTAGTGGTCGACTCGGACGAATTTTTGATGCTATGCAGGAAAACCGCGCTCGCGCATCTGATGTATGGCTGCAACATGCTCAATGAACTTGGTCACGACTCCGGTGACCTCGTTCTTAGACTTGTCCACGTTCACGGTGGCGGTGGACAATTTGATGTGGTTAACACCCTCTGGAACTTGCGACTGCTGGACTTTCATCTCCCGCTCGACCTCTTCGGCTACGAATTGGGGAAACTTCGATTGAAGCTCTGTCTGAAGGTGTTGGATTACGCCGTAGACGTTTTCAGCAAATTCGAGGGCCTCCGCCTCCCGCACAATTTTACCTCGGTGGACCACTTTGTTACGCGTCTCGGTAATGCGTGGCTCAAGCTTGAAGGGGCGGCTCTGGTCAAGCATATAGAGGAACTGAAATGCACCAAATTGGCGTTCTGACTGGGCGGCGACATTTTTCCAAGCCGCCTCAACCGTTTCTTCCGGGATACCCTTTGCCCGGGACGAGACACGGATGTAGAACTCGTATATGCGTTCTAGTGCCGAGGACATAACAGCTACGACTTCGTTTGTATATCCGTCGAGCGCTGCACGAGCGGCTGATCGCACGAGTACTTCGTATCTGCGGGCGTTGTATAGGACGACTCCGCTGTGTCCTCGGTCGCAGGTGACATGAATCATGCCATTGTCATCAAGTTCGCCAGCTATGGGATTGAACTTGGGCTGCTTCCCATCCTTTGATGCTTCTTGAATGCAATCTGGGCATGCGGCGATGATCTTCATAGCATCTAACGTTTGAGTTAAGCGGCGCCGACAGGCCTCCGATTGAACGAAGGGTAGGCGATCTCGCGCATACGTGAGCGCAGCTCCGCACGCGGATCCTTGACGCTTCTGTAGTACTGAACGCTGCGCGGTTGCTTCACGAGCCGACAGGCCCGCCTCATCGTCAATCCGTAGTGGCTCACCACATAATCCACCACGTCTCTCCTCAGCGCGGGCCGGGCCACTTTTTTGATGCCACGTCCTGCAGGATAGCCTTGTCCAGGCTCAGTTCGGCGACCAACTTCTTCAGCCGCGCGTTCTCTTCCTGCAACTGCTTAAGTTCGCGTACCTGATCCGACTGCATGCCGGCGTATTGCTTCTTCCACCGATAGAACGTCTGTTCCGAAATACCAACCTGTCGGATCACATCGGCCACCGGCATGCCCAGCTCGGCTTGCTTCAGCACCGCCACAATCTGTTCGATCGAAAAGCGTTTCCGTTTCATGACAAACCACCTCCTGGTTCAGGGTGAAGTTTGCCGCAAAACTCACTCTCGGATCGGTCCAGGATTCCTAAAGCGGATCACGACGGCTAACGGTGACATTCTCGGATTTCATGACAATTTCCTTTCAGGCAAAGGGAGATTGAGTATGCGCCTACGGACGGTCGCTACCCGACCCAAAGCAGCCGGTCGCGACGGGCAACAAGTGGTCAGAAGCGTTCAAACGGTTGACAACAGGTGGCCTGTAGCTTGCTGTGGGGTACGGCCTCTTGATGGAAAGGTTAGTTCGCACCTCGCACGGCCTGTATGAGCGCCCAAATGTCTTTGTAGTTGGTCAGCAACCACGATGCGGCAATGCCAATGATTGCCCAGCGTACAGTAGCTCGGACCCCACTCCGCCCCTCTTCCTGCACTGGCCTAAGGATATTTCGGTAGACGTCGTCGTAGTTCTCGGCGACTTTACGAATGCTATCAAAGTGGTGGCTGATGTCGTCGAGCGGTTTCTTCAGCGGAGCGAGGATTGGATTCTTTTGTAGTTGATCCCGTGCCTCGGCTATGTGCCGCTCCGACTGAGTAATGTCTTCCCGTAGCTTATTTGGGTCATGCCTCAAGAGAGATTGAACTCTCTCATCAAGTAGGCTTATGTCGCCTGTAAGCGCGGCCAAGCAGCCAAGAAGATGTTCAAGAGTGTTCTGGCCGACGGAGCAGATGACAATCGGCGCGAAGCCGTCTTCTCCTATCTCCTCGTAGTCAATGGCGTTAGCCTCGTTCAGTTCGAAGAGGTAGTCGTCGACATGGGGATCCAGATCCCAAAGCTGCGTGGCATCTGGTTGCTTGAGGTCAACACCGCGTTTCTCATCCGCCAGCTTGAGCAGAGTAGCGAGAATCTTTGCTCTAAGGAGTGGTTGTTCTGCGATTGGTCGGATCACCGGAGTCATTTTCTGATGCGGGTTAAAGTTTGGGTAAGGGACGGGCTTTAGTCCGTCCCAGGGAGCGATGTCAACCGATTGTCATTTTCTGTCACTTGTCACACATATTGGCGCAAGATCCTCAGATCATGGCGCGGGTTACCGCATACTGTGTCGCGAGGCTACCCGAAGGCCGCTAAATCGTTTGGCTATTCAGCAGTGGAGTGGTATTGCTCGGCGTTTGCGACCTTCCCCTTAAGCATGGTGGTCCATAGTTCCCGGCGGCGATCGGACGGAACATCGGTCCATGGCAGCAACACGATTCCCGCTTCTTGATAGTCGCCTTTTGCGCGCATCGCGGCGTAGTTCTCCTCTGTCGTCACGATGTGAACAGCTTCGTAGCCGATAAGGGTGCGAAGGAACTCTTCAAGATTGGGCCCGTCTTTTTGGTGTCGGCCGACTAAGTCCGTGAGTGTCGTCTGGATACGCTTGTAGTGCTCGAGACGCAGGCCAGTTCCATTGCCCACGGCAGCAGCCTTGGACACCAGACCAGTAAACTGGCGCACGCGTAGCTTTACGCTCTCGGCCATCACGTGCGTGTACCACGCACGCGCGCGACTTGGAGTGACGTTCGGGCGCCCAGCAAGCCACATCATCTCTTCATAGATGGACACGAGGGCCGCACGAAGCTCCAGCGAGACAGCCTCAAACGCCTCCTCATTGACTGTGGTTGACTCGACACTAGGTTTGGTCAGACCGACCCCGGCAAAGTAACAAGCAGCTTCTCGAACCTGTTCGTAGGCGCCCACGATCCAACAAGGCTCGCGCTTCTCGCGCGGGAAGCCATATCCGTGAAGCTCGCCAGCGAGCCTCTCCATGAAATGGGTCATCCTAACGGCCAGCGCATCACCCGAGAGCCCGATCAGGTACCCCCCCGTGGCAGGCTTGATATAAAGCCGCTCGCCCTTGCGCCCCTTCAAGCTGATGTTTTCTTTCTTGACGCTCTGCTGGTCTGGCTCAATGAGCGGCACACCCAGAATGCTATTCAATTCATCTGCGAGCGCCCAAACCTGCTGTTTCACAACGTTCGTATCCACCCAGCCTCCGGGCTAAATGTATTTGCCGCAACGGCGGCACCGCCCTGGATGATAGCAAGCGCGCGAAAAGTCGAAGCATGGCGAAGACAACACCTAATGCGGCCAACGAAAACCGGCCCATCGCAGCCGTTCCTGCACGTGAGCAATGGCTGTTAGCGAAGTAGTGTGCCGTTCCAAAGGCAGGTTCATCCGTCAGCTGGACGGCCGCTTGTGGCCGAACGCCGACGGTCTGCGCACGTTCCCCGGAAGTCCGCGAAGAACGCTTCTTTGAAGTCTGCGCAGTAACCGAGTTGTGCTGCATTGCGGCCAGCTCACTTCACGTGCAAGCCGTTCAAGGCAACCCCATTGTGCCCTAACACGGTCAGCGACGGATTCCTATTGTTGGCTGAGCGCACGGAGTTGCCCTGCGAAGGTGGCGGCTCCGCGTTCATTCTTGGGGGCGCCGCATGCCGCCGCTTTCGGTCTTATTTCCGTTGACCATACCGGTCATCGTTACTGTACTGGCTGGCTGCGCCTCGCCGCGTGCGCCTCTCCGACCGAGCGCCGCCGACACCACTGCCACCAGCGCCACACTCGAAGCCACCGAGCATGTGGTGCCGGTGGTCCGCTACGGCCGTTACACGCTGGTTGAACTGCGCCCAGAACCCAGCCAGCGCGACCTGTCCCAACAAGTAGTCGACGTGACCATGCCGGCGCATCCGTCCGCTACCGTGGGCGACGGCATGCGCCACCTGCTGCAGCGTACGGGCTACAGCTTATGCCACATCGATGAAGCCGCTGCCCTCTATGCTTTGCCGCTTCCGGCTGCGCACCTGCAACTGGGGCCGCTGACGCTGCGCGACGCCTTGCAGACCCTCGCCGGACCGGCCTGGCGCTTGGTACTCGATCAAGGTTCGCGCCAGGTCTGCTTCACTCGTGAGTCTGAGCCCACCGAACCCGCTATCGCTGGAGCCGCGTCATGATCATTTCCACGCCATCTCAACCGCGGCGCATGCCGTTGCTTCGACTTGCCACAGCGGCGTGGTTGCTGGCGCTCAGCTCCGGCCTGGTGATCGTCATGCAGGATGTGCACAAGCTCAGCGCGCCGCCCGCGCCCTCGCCGCTGGCCGGCCAAATCGACGCGCTGACTGCCCGCGTCGGCCAGGCCGAGCAACAGCTGGCGGCGATCAAGCGTCAGCCGGCACCGCTCGCACCCGAGGCATTGACGGCAGCTCGCACGGAACGGGAGACGCGGCTGACTCAGGTAGAAGCATCCCTTGCCGCGCGCGCGGACGCCCAAGCGCTGGAGGCCCTGCAGACACGTGTGGAAAAGCTGGAAGCCAGCCCAGCGCGAGCCCCGATGGCGGCGGCCACGGGGCGTCCCACGCCGACACCCGCCAAGCCTGTCAAGGTGCTGCCGCCGTTCCAGGTACTCGGCGTGGAACTGCGTGGAGGCCAGCGTTTTCTGACGGTGGCGCCGCTGGATGCGACCAACCTCAATCAGTCGCGTCTCCTGCGAGTTGGTGAATCAGATGGCGGCTGGACGCTGGAAAGCATCGACGCCACGCAGGCGTCGTTCAGGGTGAGCGGCAAGACGCGCCACCTGGTGCTGCCATGAATGGCCGGGCTTGTCCTTGGCGGTGTTGGGCATGCGCCGTGCTGATGGCGGTCACCCTGGCGCTGTCGTGCCCACCGATGGCACACGCGCAGTCAGCAGCCGTCCGTACCGCAGAACCCTCACAAAGCCACGCCCGGACAAGCTCGGAGGCCACCCTGGATCAGCGCCTAGCGCGCGACTGGGGACTCAGCACCGACGACTGGACGCGCTACCGCCAACTGATGCAGGGCCCGCTGGGTACCTACTCCCCGAATCTGGACCCGCTCACCGCGTTGGGTATCGAAGCTCGAAGCGACGAGGAGCGCCGCCGGCTGGCAGATCTTCAGGTCCACGTCGAAGCGCGGCGAACGGCAAAGCTGCTCACCTACCAGCGTGCCTACGACGAGGCCTGGCAACGCGCCTTCCCGAACACGCCGCGGGTGACTATGCCAGGAGCTCAGACTCGGAGCCCGGCGGGCAATGGGCGGTTGGCCCTGTTCGTCAAGGAGGCTTGTGCACCGTGCGACACGCGCGCTAAGGAGCTCCAGTCGGCAGGCACACCGTTCGATGTGTATATGGTCGGAAGCCGTCAGGACGACGCACGCATTCGGCAATGGGCCGCACGCGTCGGCATCGATCCGGAGAAGGTGCGCGCCCGCACCATCACGCTGAACCATGACGCGGGGCGTTGGCTCTCTCTCGGTGTATCGGGTGAACTGCCGGCCGTAGTTCGCGAGGTCGGTGGACGATGGCAGCGGCAATGAGGCCGTGCCCAGCCGGACACGCTCGAACCCTATGCGCTAGGCGTAACGAACGTTCTGCAATGCGACGACCTGATTGATCCCGTAGCCAGTCTGGCCATCCGATGTGCCGATCAAGCGCTCAACGGCCGCCGCCAAGTCCGAATGGACATCGGTGGTGATACTATCCCTGAAATAGCGCATCACGGCACCGGCGACGACATCAGCCATTTGCAGGCCGACGCCTTCATGCGACTGTGCAAATGCGAACGTGGCCGTCTCTTCAAAGATGAAGTCCGAGTGCGGCGTGTGAGGCACCTGGCTTTCGTCTTTCTGTGACTCGGCCAGTGCCTTCCCCAAGCGCAGGATGTCTTCGACTTCCAATTGCTGGTCGTGAACGATGTGGATGCCTTGGAGCTTCCGCTTGTAGTAGAGGTTGAGGCGTGCGTAGATGTTGGCAAACGACGTCAGATTGGGAAGCATCCAGACTCGCTTGCTTCGCTTGTTGAGATCAGGCGGAGGCAGAAATTTCAGGAACGCCTCGGCGTCCTGTTGCTTCATTTCTTCGTGGTCGCCCGATGCCTCCTCGACCATTCTGAGCATTCCCCGCGCGATGTCGCTTCTATCCCGGCAACTCAGCGCCAGTTTCTTCAATTCGGCAAATGAATGGCTCACGCTTTGGTCGGAGGGTTCCAGACACGCCTTGACGAAAGCATCAAGCACGTCATGGGTAGCTTCGGCATACAGATAGTCGGCCAGCGTGTTCTGGAGAAACGAAATTCGCCCATCGATGGGAAACCCCATGCAAGGCGGCAAAATGTGAAAGCTCGCGATGTTGACGCAGACGAGATAGCGCTTATCGACAAGTTCGACGAACAGCGGGGTCCGGATGGATTGGAGGTAGTCCAGGACCTCCGCGACGAACTTGGGCTTGGCCGTCAGCGACTTGGACTTGATCTCCCCTGGAGGCACTCGATGCAAGGCACGCAGCTCTTCGATACGCTTAGCCACCGCTACCTCGTCCGAAATGCCAACAGCGGCGAGCACGAAGTACGGCTGCCCTCGGAAGTCGAAGCCATCACCGCTGTTCACCATGTCGCCACTGTGGCCACTCTCGTCCAAATAGAAGGTCATATTCAAGGTCGCTCTCCAACGCTTTATGGATCTCTTCGATCTTTGCAGTTTCAGGCACGCCTGAGGATGGCGCTCAGCGGACCGTTGATGGCCGCGAAGGCATCGATGACACCATCCATCACGAAGTCGAGCGCCCGGCCGTGACCTTCGTGCAAGCTGGCGATGTCGAAGCCCTGGTCTTGCAGTCTTTGAAGTGACTCGCCGACAGCGTCATGGGCATCGGCAATCCGCAGGTCGTTTGCGACGAAGAGCATGCCAACCCGGTCGTTCCTAGCATCCCACCCCTCAGGCTCACGGTCGCTTCTGAAAGCATCAGGCGCTTCATCATCCGCATCCAACCGTTGAAGCAGGTTCAGCAACGACTCCAAGAGCTTCAGGCTTCCCCGGTTGGCAATGCTCGCTCGCGGAACACCGCCCGCTTGCAAAATTTGCTTCAGAAACCCATTGGGCAAGCGTTGCCAAATCTCGTGGATGGACTTGCATCGTGCAAGGAACGCCTGCTGGCTCATGGCGAGCGGGGCGACTTGAGCCAGCTTTGCAAGTTGCGGGTAGCGCAACCAACCATTGGCATGGACTTCGGCGCGCACGAACCCGATGAGGTCCTCCGCCGACTTCTCGATACCCAACTCAGCGGCGAATCGAGACAGGTTCTCGCCCAAATCCAACAGTTGGGTTAGCAGCCTGTTCACTTTGGCGACGAAATGCTCTTCGTCGAGATCAAACTGCGCAACGGCTGCTGCATCGAGTGCATAGGCGCGGGCGTGCAAAATTTCGCGATCGGGTATGCCTTGGTACAGCTCTCGGAGCCGTACCTTGATCAGATTGCGCCCAATTCGCTTGCAGTCGGTGAAGGCCCACTGACCCAGATAGGATGGGCTGCAGTGCCAAATGCCATGCACGTTGACGGGCGTGGTGTCGTAGAAGCGGTTCTCTTCATACCGTTCCAGGAAACGGTCATCGAGGAAAATGCTCGTCGGATCGATCAGAGCATTCGCCCTGGCACGCGTGACCGGTTCTCCGATATCTGGCCAGACGAGGCCCTCCGCCGTCTGGCCCAGGCATAGCTCGCAGGTCACAGCAACCACGGTCACCCATACCTGGAGGAGGAACCCACCTTCATCTTCGCGAATGTCTCCCTGAACCCAATGCCCCGCTTCGCCAATCTCGACGAACGCTTGGCCATTCATCCAGTCACGTAGCTCCTGTCGACCCGGAAGCATCGCTTGGTAGTAGAACTGGCGAACGCCTCGACCGCCTCGCAGCCACAGATACTTGCGCAAGTACTCATTGGACATGAACCAGCGAATGTTGCGAGATGCCTCGTAGTAGTACTGGCCAGATATCTCGCCCTCCGCCACGCCGAACTCCGGCAGCTCTAGATCGTCGTAAACCAAGCGCTGCTGCTCATTGCCAAAACAACGAGGCGTCAGGCCAAGCGCCATCCACACCTTCTCCGCCAAGTGATAGGTGTGGAACGACCCACTCCCCCAGGAAGCCACAATGTAGTCATGTCCGTCGACGCTGGGGCTGAAGTCCCTTCCACTTCCCTTTTCACGTAGGACGGGTGTTGAATGCGCGACCATACCGTGTTCGCGGTGGAGTACGGGAGGCGCGTCATCGCCGTCATCCGGAACAACGGCCATCAGCATCTGCACGGTCTCGCTGTTCGGCCCATAGGGATCGCGCTCCGTGAAGCTACTCACTTCGACCCGAAGCGCGGGATCAATCCCGACCGGCTCTAGCAGCGAGCGCAAACGCTCGGGTAGCAAAGCGGCGGGAACGGGGAATTCAGCGAGGTAATCCATCATCTGTAGGCATCCGTGCAGCGTCGAAGCCAACGTCATCGGCGTACTCGGTTGAACGAGCGACCTGAGGGCGAGGCTGGTAGGAATCAGTCGGCTCGAGTTCGGGTAAGTAGCCTGCCGGAATCTACTCAAGCACCTCCCGCATAGTAAGGCATGTCGATAAGACGCCGCGGGAATCGCGCCGCCAAATCTGGTGCCGCGCATTGCCCCATTCTTTGCTGCCCGCCGGGCTCAGCGTGGCGACAGTAGGACTCCAGTTCAACGCGGAGCCTACTCATGCATCAACCGACACTGATCGCTACCCGCCAGGTCCATCGCTGATGGTCGCTTCGCTGACCCACTGGCGCATCCCGATGGGCATCGTCATGGGCGTGCTGTACTGGTCGACACCCGGTATCGCCAAGGAAATCCCGCCGCCGGCCTACCAACTGGCCGCGCACGCTGCCGGCGTGCCTTCGCCAGTACTGTATGCCGTCGCACTGCAAGAGAGCGGCACCCGGCTGCGCGGCCAACTGCGCCCCTGGCCCTGGACGCTCAACGTTGGCGGTACACCACTACGCTACAAAACGAGGCAGGCCGCCTGCACCGGCCTGACCGACGCGCTGCACCGGGTATCGGCCAAGCGTGTTGACGTGGGGCTGGCGCAGATCAACGTTGGCCATCAGACGCACCGGGGCATCGCACCCTGCGCCCTGCTCGATCCGTACCGCAACCTGACCATCGCCGCGACCATTCTGCGCGAGCAGCACGCCGATGGCGACGACTGGATCCTCGCCATTGGCCGCTATCACCGGCCAGCTGGCGGCGCACTCGCGGCACGCTACCGCCGTGATGTCCAGCAACACTTAGCGCGGGTACTGGCGCCTGATCTCACGCTCGCATCCCGGGAGGCCTCCCCCCAATGAATCCCATCCGCCGGCTCATCGCCATCACCGCTGCAGCGTGGCTCTCCCCCGCCGCCGCGCAGTCGCCCGCCTCTTCGCTGATCGTAGTCGAGGACCGCGGCGGAAGCGCCGCCTTGCCGTATTACGAAGCGCTCGCACCACAAGCGGACGCGTCTTCGCCGCAACGTGGACCCGGCTCGCCTCATCGGTACAGCGAGGCCGACATGCTGCCGGTGCGCAGCACGCGGCTGACGCCGGGCGCCGTGGAACAGCGCAGCATCCAGGCGCCCGGGCTGGCCCCGCTGTTCCTGATCGGCGACGATGATCGCTCGCGCGCCTGGCTCAGCCATCGGAAGGCGACGCTGCTGAAGCTCGGGGCGGCGGGATTGGTGGTCAGTGTGGAGACCGCCGCCGCGTTGCAGGCGCTCCGGGCTCTTGCGCCGGGCCTGACATTAGCGCCGGTGGCCGCCGACGATCTGGCGCAGCGCCTGAACCTGAGCCACTACCCGGTATTGATCACCGCGACCGGTATCGAGCAGTGAGATGGCGCAGGCCTATACGGTCGAGGTTCTGCTGCGCCCGGCAGTCGAACTCTATACCGTCACGGTCTGCGCCAGCGCCGCCTTTCTGTGCCTGTTCGCGCCCTGGTCGCTGGCGCTCAATCCGGCACTTGGACTGGGCTCTGCCGCCGCCTTTCTGGCCTTCGGCGCGATGCGCCTGCGTCAGGCTTGGGTGATCCTGCGCTACCGCCGGAACATTCGTCGCCTGCCCCGCTACACCATGACCAGCCGACAAGTCCCGGTCAGCCAGCAGCGCTTGTTCCTCGGCCGCGGCTTTCGCTGGGATCAGCGCCACACGCACCGCCTGATGCAGACCTACCGCCCCGAGTTTCGGCGCTACGTCGAGCCCACCCGTGCGTATCGCATGGCGCGTAAGTGGGAAGAACGTCTGGAATTCGCACCGTTTCCGCTCTCACGGCTGGCGCGCGGGTTGGCCTGGGACAGTCCGCTGAACCCAGTGCGCCCGCTGCCACCCGTCGGCGGCTTGCCGCGGCTGCATGGCATCGAACCTCACGAGGTGGACGTCACCTTGCCGCTGGGCGAGCGCGTCGGCCACACGCTGGTACTGGGCACGACCCGGGTCGGCAAGACGCGGTTGGCCGAATTGCTGATCACCCAGGACATTCGGCGCAAGGTCAACGGACAACACGAAGTGGTGATCGTCTTCGACCCGAAAGGTGACGCCGACCTGCTCAAGCGCATGTACGTCGAGGCGAAACGCGCGGGACGCGACGGCGAGTTCTACGTGTTCCATCTCGGCTGGCCGGACATCAGTGCACGCTACAACGCCGTGGGCCGTTTCGGGCGCATCTCCGAAGTCGCGTCCCGCATCGCGGGGCAGCTCTCCAGCGAGGGCAACAGCGCGGCGTTCCGTGAATTCGCCTGGCGCTTCGTCAACATCATCGCGCGCGCGCTCGTGGAGTTGGGACAGCGCCCGGACTACCTGCTGATCCAGCGGCACGTGGTCAATATCGACGCGTTGTTCATCGAGTACGCCGCGCAGTATTTCGCCAAGCACGATGCCAAGGCCTGGGAAGCGATCGTCCAGCTTGAAGCCAAGATCAACGACAAGAACGTCCCGCGGCATATGGTCGGACGCGAAAAGCGTGTGGTCGCGCTCGAGCAGTACTTGTCGCAAGTGCGGGTCTACGACCCGGTGCTGGATGGATTGCGTAGCGCCGTGCGCTACGACCGCACCTACTTCGACAAGATCGTCGCCAGCCTGCTCCCGCTCCTGGAAAAGCTCACCACGGGCAAGACCGCGCAACTGCTCGCGCCGAACTACAGCGATCTCGATGACCCGCGGCCGATCTTCGACTGGATGCAGATCATCCGCAAACGCGCGGTGGTCTACGTCGGGCTGGATGCCCTCTCGGACGCCGAAGTCGCCGCCGCCGTTGGTAACTCGATGTTCTCGGACTTGGTCTCCGTCGCCGGCCACATCTACAAGTTCGGCATCGACGACGGCCTTCCGGGCGACGCCGCTGGCGTCAAAGTCCCCATCAATCTGCACGCGGACGAATTCAACGAGCTGATGGGCGACGAATTCATCCCCCTGATCAACAAGGGCGGCGGCGCCGGCATCCAGGTCACCGCTTACACCCAGACGCTCTCGGATATTGAAGCGCGCATCGGTAATCGCGCGAAAGCCGGCCAGGTAGTCGGCAACTTCAACAACCTGTTCATGCTCCGCGTCCGCGAGACGGCCACTGCCGAGCTGCTGACGAAGCAGTTGTCGCGCGTCGAGGTCCACGCGACCTCGTTGATGAGCGGCACCACGGACAGCTCGGACCCGCGTGGGCGCACCGCCTTCACCAGCAACACCCAGGACCGCATCAACAGCGCCAGCGTGCCGCTGATCGAACCGGCCCACGTCGTCGCGCTGCCCAAGGGGCAATGCTTCGCGCTAATCGAAGGCGGGAATCTGTGGAAGATCCGCATGCCGCTTCCCTCGCCCGACCCGGACGAAGTCATGCCCAAGGACCTGCAGGCGATGGCAGCGACCATGCGCCAGCGCTATACGGAAGCCGGCGACTGGTGGGAAAGCAAGGGCGTGCCCGATCTGCAGCGTGCCGGTCTGCCCGCCGATCTGCTGGATGACTTCAAGCACCTCGGCGCAACCGAGAGCGTCGACGAGGTACGCCCGTGAGCGATCCAGCCGCCACCGCGCAACGCCAACAAGCGCAGCAGCAAGGGCTGCTGGCGAGCATCGTCACCTTGCCGTTTCGGTTCTTCGGTGTGATGGTCGGCGCGCTGATGCTGAGCCTTGTCGTTGAATGCGTCTGCATGGCGCTGTTCTGGCCAGAACAGAGCTGGCACCATGCCCGCGACATGCTGAACTACGAGCTGGCACAGCTATCACGCGACTTCACCCGCAGCGCCATCGTGCAAGAACCCGGACGCACAGCGCACGCACTGGTCGAGCAAGCCTACCAGTGGATCTTCGTGAAGACCGGGCTGGCCGGAAACATCCAAGACGCGTCCCAGCATGCCCGCGCCGGTAGCCTGCAACAGGTGAAGAACTTCCGCTACTACCTGGGCGTGGTCTATGTCCACCTGGAAGCCTATCTGATCGCTGCAGCCTACACGGCGCTGGTGTTTCTGCTGCGACTGGTGGTGCTGTGTCTGAGCCTGCCACTGTTTCTGCTGGCGGCCGTCGTCGGGTTGGTCGACGGACTGGTTCGGCGCGATTTGCGCCGATTCAGCGCTGGCCGGGAATCCGGCTTCATCTATCACCGCGCTCGCGCGAGCTTGATGCCGCTGGCGGTGCTGCCCTGGGTGATCTATCTGGCGCTGCCAATCAGCGTGCATCCGCTACTGGTACTGCTGCCGTGCGCGCTGCTGTTGGGACTGGCGGTTGACATCGCCGCAGGCAGCTTCAAGAAATACCTGTAGCGACGACGCCTCCGTGGCTACCCGTCATCCAACAATTCCTCGCGGAGGATCACAACGGATTTCGGCGCAATGAAGCCAAGCTTGACCTGGTAGCGCGAAATGCCTGCGACGATCACCACGATCCCATCCGTGCGAAGTTTGTGCAGCAATGCTTCGTCATCCTCATCGGAGTCGATGAAGAGTCGAACTACCTGTCCCAACGACCGACTAAGAACCAGATGGCTCATGAGGTTTTCTCCCCGCTCCTTGGAACGCTCTGGGCCACACCCATGGCACGGTGCCAGAACTCTACGAACAGGGAAGCTCATTTGGCCGCGCTAGGCTAGAGCCCGGGCATAAGTTCAGAGCATTCTTACGAAACCCCGAGCCACTGACGCCCGGGCGGCCCGCTCAGTCATTGCCCGGCACGATGAGCACACCCAGCCGCCCGGCCAGGTCGAGCACTTCGTCGTACGCGTCGGCATCGTCGACCAAACTGCGCGAGTCGCCAAACGGGCGCAGCGCTGCAGGCGGAATCCGGTCACCGAAGAGGACCACAGCCCGTGCGGAGTCGTCCTGCCGCGAGATCCATGAGAGACCTTGTGCCTGCGGGCATTGTCGATGGAGCGCTTCGGCCCATTGCCGAGTGGCCGGGTATTGGTCTTTTTCCGTATCGATGAGCTGCTTGCGGCTCACACCCAGTTTGCGCAGTGGCACGCTGGCCAGATCGACCAGTTCCAGGTTCTGGATGACCGCGACTTCCGAATGCACCTGTCCGACCAGCTTGCTCTTGTCGAGGGTCTTGAACCCCGGTGCATGCGGTACGTCGTGGAAGACCGACTCCATCATGGCGCAAACCATCGTCTCGCCGCCGTACAGCGTGGGGATGGCGTCACCCTTGGCATCCTTGATCGGACTGAAGCGCGCGTTGCCCTGAACGCCAGGATTGAACTGGTCAGCCTTATACCGGTCCAGGTGGACTCGATGCAGTACTGTTCCCGCTTCCAGGGTGATCGTCGTGGCATTCAGACCATCGGGCGGTGCCGGCGTGGTGTTCTGCGCCTCGGCATCAACGGAGGTAGGCCCCGTGCCAGCGGCTCGGCCAGGGCGCTTAGCCATGCGCCACTTCCTGCACCTCATCCCTGGCCGCGTCAATAACGCGATCGGGCGCTGAAGCCATCAGATCCTGCGGGCGCTTTCCTCCCAGGAAGCTGTTGACCGAGAGGAACCAGTAGGCCATACCCCAGGCATCCTTGTGCCCGTCAAACACCTCGATGACCTTGGCCATCGCCTTCACGGGCCGGAAGTTCGCCTCCCGGTCTAGGCCATAGTCGGGGAAGTAATCAACGCCGTTGTGATGAATGGCGAATATCTGGCCCTGCTTTTTCCATTTGTTCGGTTGGGCGCTCGGGTTGGTGGCACTCAAGCCGGCCAATTGGGCCACCTCGGAAGCAGTCAACCAGTCACCGCTGTCGAGCACCGCCTTACGCGCCCGGGCCAGCATCATGGCCTCCTTAAGCAAGCGCGGCGAAGCCGGCGCCCGAGGCACCAGCGCATCGGCCAGTTGCTCCACGAATTCCCGATTCTGCCGCGTCAGAAACACCTCGAACATTGACGAGGCGACGTTGGATATGTTCTCGGCGAGGGTCGAGAGCCAGGCATCATTGGCGTGCTCGAGCGCGAGCACCACCACCTGATCAGCCTGCGATTTTTGAAGCCGGACCTGGACTTCTTTCGGGGTTCCCACCAGGGTGGAGACGCCAGGATGGTCTTGTAAGACGCTCATGGATGTCCTCCATCTAGGTTATTAAGATGATAGCATCTTAGCATATCTTCCATAACCTTCAAGAACATCCTCTACCCGTCTCCCTGCCTCCAGAGAACCATGGGTTTACGCGCACCCAACCCACTGGGTCGGCTTCACCTCACTCCCAACAATCCGGAGGCGCCAGCCTTCCCATTGTTTGCGGCGCCGCGCGCCGTTGCGCATGAACCTTTCGCCATTCCTCGCAATCGGGAATCGCGAACATGCCGCTCACCCGCCACCACCTTTGGCTACCTGCGCTTGCGCTGGCCTCCCTATCGCCGCTGGCGAATGCCGGCGAGGCCGAGCTGCGCGCCGAGCTGGCGGTGATGGCGCGCCAGTTGGAGGGGCTGGAGCGTCAGGCCGAGCGCGGTGCAGCGCTTGCCACCGCCAACTACGTCCCGAACGACAGCCGCTACCACTTTGATTTCATGCGCCTGCGCGACGACGTGCGGCGCATTCGCGGTGGGGTTGAGGACTACCTGACCCCGGTGCGCGCCCAGCCGCGCGACCCGATCGAGTTGCACGGGGACTACCGCCAAGACACCACCAGCAAGGTGGCGCCATGACTGCCGACCAGATCGCTGCGTTCAAGGCCAATGGCGGGATCACTCCAGGCGATCTCTCCACCCTGCTGCTCGGCCTTCTGTTCGCCGTGCTTCTGCTCTGGGGCGTGTGGGCGATGCGCACCGCCTACGTCGGCTGGAGCGAGCAGCAGCTCAATCAGCGTCAATTCCTCGCGGTGGTCGTGCGCTTTGTCGTGATCTACCTCGTGCTGACGTATTTCCTTCTGTCGTAGTTCAACAAGGGCGTGGTTATGAAGTTCAAACACTCAATCTTCATCTCTCAGGCAGCGGTCGCACTCGCCCTGGTGGGCATGCCTCCTCCCGCGTTTTCTGGACCGGGCCTACCGAAGATGGAAGACCCGACGCGCGGCCAAGGCAACGGCATCCTGCAAACCCTGCAGAACTATGGCTACGACATCGTGATGCTTGTCGCCCTGATCGTGATCGCGGCGATGTTTCTCGGTGTCTGCTACCACGCCTACACCCGCTACTCGGAAATCCATACCGGCCGTGCCACCTGGGGACAATTCGGCCTGTCGGTGGCGGTGGGCGCCATGCTGCTGGTGATCGGTATCTGGCTGCTGACCAAGGCCACGGGCGTGCTGTGATGAGCAGCGTTCACGATCAGGACGGCACGGTGCTGTTTCTCCCGCACCGCCTGAATCGCCAGCCGGTGGTGGTCCGCGGCCTCACGGCGGACGAGCTGTGGATCAGCGCCGGCCTGTCCGCTGGCGCGGGTTTCCTGCTCGGGATACCGCTGGCGTGGCTGGCCTCCAGCATCGCTTTGGTGCCGACACTGATCGTCGCAGGGATCGCCGCCGGCGTGTTCATTGGTGGCGGCATTCTGCGGCGGCTGAAGCGCGGCCGCCCCGAGACCTGGCTGCATCGACAGTTGCAGTGGCGCCTCGCCTTGCGTCTCCCGGCCGTGGCGGCACGGCTGGGCGGACGAATGCTGATCACCCGTTCGGGCTACTGGACCACGCATCGAGGTCAGCGATGAGCCGCTTCAAGAATGAAGTCGCGCATCTGAGCGCCCACGTGAAGACACTGCGCATCGGTGCCGGAGCGCTGTTCGTCCTGCTGCTGGTGCTGACCGCAGGCTGGTGGAACGCCCCGCGCGACCTGACCATCCACGTACCGCCCGACCTGCGCTCCGGCAGCACCCGCAAATGGTGGGAAGTGCCGCCGGAGAGCGTCTACGCCTTCACCTACTACATCTTCCAGCAGATGCATCGCTGGCCGACCGACGGCGAGCAAGACTACGCCCGCAATCTCCATGCGCTTTCGGCCTACCTGACACCCGCGTGTCGCGCCTACTTGCAGCAGGACTTCGAATCGCGCCGTGCCGCAGGAGAGCTACGCCAACGGGTACGCGGCGTCTATGAAATCCCCGGCCGCGGCTACGGCGACGACCCGACCACGCGCGTCAAGGTGCTCTCCGACCGGGACTGGATCGTCACGCTGGACCTCAACGCCGACGAGTACTACGGCGCGGAGCCGGTCAAGCGTGTGCTGGTGCGCTACTCGCTGAAAGTGGCGCGCTACGACCAGGATCCTGAGCGCAACCCGTTCGGCCTGGCGCTCGACTGCTATAGCCAACCGCCGCAGCGCATCTCGGCGCCCACCACCGACGAGACTGCCGCCAAGACGACGCCCCTCGAAGGAGCCACGCCATGAAGCGCCTGCTCGTCCTCCTTGCGATCGGCCTGCCGCTCTCCGCACAGGCTATCGAGATCCTGCGCTGGGAGCGCATGCCACTGGCAGTACCGCTGCGCGTGGACCAGGAGCGCATCGTGTTTATCGATCGCAACGTGCGCGTCGGCGTGCCGGCAGAACTGGACGGAAAGCTGCGCGTGCAGAGCGCAGGCGGCGCTATTTATCTGCGCGCCAACGACGTCATCGAACCGTCGCGGCTACAACTACAGGACGCCGACACCGGCGCGCTGATCCTGCTCGACATCGCGGCCACGCCGGCGCGCAAGGATCAGCCGGCACTTGAGCCGGTGCGAATCGTCGAAGGCGACGGTGCACCCAAGCGCTACGGCACTACCGGCGTGTCGCCCCCTGCCGAAGAAACCGACAACGCGGAAGCGACGGCGCTCCATCCGCGGGAATCCCCCGTGCCGGTGGTACTGACCCGCCATGCCGCGCAAAACCTGTTTGCCCCACTGCGCACGGTCGAACCGGTGGAAGGCATCGGTCGTGCGAATGTACGGCGCGATTTGCCGTTGGGCTCGCTGCTACCCGCGTTGCCCGTGCAGCCGCACGCACTCGCGGCCTGGCAACTGGATGGTTTTTGGGTAACCGCCGTGCGTCTGCGCAATCGCTCGGGCACCACGCTGCCGCTGGATCCTCGTGCGCTGCAAGGCGACTTCGTTGCGGCGACCTTCCAGCACCCCGATCTGGGTCCTGCCGGGCACGCCAGCGACACCACGGTGGTGTACCTGGTGACTCGCGGCCACGGCCTGGCCGAATCACTGCTGCCGGCGATCAGCCCGTTCGACGCCGCGCTCAACCTGCCGGCGCCAACGGCGGGAGGCCACGATGAAAAGTAACCGCCTCCTGAAATGGCTGGTCCTGCCCGTGGTTCTGCTGGTGCTGATGGTCGGCATCAAGCTGCTCGGCGGTCGCGACCGCGGCGGCAGCGCGAGCGACCACGGCCCGCGCCTGACCCCCGACGAAATGAAGGCTTTGGGCATCGAAGGCGACACCCCGCGCGACACCGTCGCCACCCTGGTGGGACAGGTCAAGCAACTGCGCACGGAACTGCAGAGCGCCGTGGGCGAGACCAAGCAGCAACAGGAAGAAAACGAACGTCTACGGCAACGCGAGGCGTCGATCGAGCAACGCATCCAGGGCGCACTCAGTGAAGAACGCCAGCGCCTGCAGGACGAACGTTCGGCGCTCGATAGCGAAAAGAACCAGACGGCCGGCGCGCTGCAGGAGATGCAACAGCGGCTCGAGAGCCTCTCCGGGCATGGCAGTGGGCAGGCCGATATCCCGGTCGGCCTGGGCCTGGAAAACGGCGACGGCAAAGCCTTCAGCGGCGGCATGCGCTGGGTCGAGCCCGATGATGCGCGCCCCGCCGAAGGCTCGCCCGGACATAGCTCGGGCAGCAAGGCGTCGATCTTCCCGGCCAGCTTCGCGCCGGCACAGACTGCGCTGGAGCAACCTGGCGAAACCATTCGCCACCGCGACCGCGATCTGGACAAAGCACGCCGGCTCAAGCCGGTCTATACCGTGCCATCGAACTCGACGCTCATGGGTTCGGTCGCCATGACCGCGTTGATCGGCCGAGTCCCCGTGGACGGGACGGTCAACGACCCGTTCCCGTTCAAGGTGTTGATCGGTCCAGACAACCTCACCGCGAACGGCATCGACCTGCCCGATGTCACGGGCGCCGTGCTCAGCGGCACGGCTTCGGGCGACTGGACGCTCTCGTGCGTGCGCGGCAACGTCCGCTCGATCACCTTCGTCTTCAAGGACGGGACGGTACGCACCGTCCCTGGCACCGGCAGGAACGACCGTGACGAGGAGGACAGCGGCAACACGCAGAGCGCCAGCGGCGTCGCCACCGACAGCAGCCTGGGCTGGATCAGCGATCCGCATGGCATCCCCTGCGTCAGTGGGGAACGGCGCAGCAACGCCCAGCAATACCTCGGCACCCAAGCGCTGATCACCGCCGCGGGTGCCGGCGCCGCCTCGCTGATTAAGTCGGACAACGGCAGCGTCGCCGTGGTCGCCGGCAACAACGGCCAGCTCGGCACGGTGGGCATTTCCGGCGACGAAGCCATGGGCCGCATCCTCGCCGGCGGCGTGCAAGACATGTCGCAGTGGGTGAACAAGCTCTATGGGCAGGCGTTCGCCGCCGTCTACGTCCAGCCCGGCGCGAAGGTCGCCGTGCACCTCGAACGCCCCATCAACATCGACTACGACCCGAAGGGACGGCGCGTCGACTATCGCACCGGAGGCACGCATGCGCCCGATCTGGACTAACCGCCTTGGCCTGCTGGTGTCGGTTGCGTTGCTCGCCGGCTGTGCCACCACCAAGGAGAAACTATTGCCGCACAACGGCAACAGCATGCTCGACGTGTGGAACCAGGAAAGCGGTGGCAGCGGCGCCGGCGGCCAAGCGGCGCGCCAGTTGCTCGACGCTCGGCAGCGGTTGCGTCGTCCTCTAACCGAATCGGGCACTGCCATCGACGGCAGCACCTACACCCGCACTGCACAGAACGAGATCTACCGGCAATTCCACCAACTGCCGAACCCGGACCTGATCATGTACGTCTTCCCGCATCTGGCGGGCACCGATCCCGTGCCGGTGCCCGGCTACACCACGGTGTTCCCGCTGTACCAGCGCGTGCAATACGCCTTGCCCGGCGAGCGGGTGGAGGACTATTGATGGCCTGGCCTCTGGCTCGCAAGAGCACGATCGCTTCCGACCCTGCCCCGGCAGCCCCCGACGCCTGGACGCGCCACACATCCACGTTGGCCGAGAGCGGCATCGTCGCGCCAGGCTCGACAGCCACGAATAAGCGCAAGCGCGCCACCCTGGCCGACGAACAAGCGCTCTATGATGTCGCGCCATCGTTTGTCGACATGCTGCCGTGGGTCGAGTATCTGCCGGACTCCAACAGCTTGCTGCTCGAAGATGGCGTATCAGTCGCGGCGTTCTTCGAACTCACCCCCGTGGGCACCGAGGGTCGTGAATTACATTGGCTTGCCCAGGTACGCGACAGCCTGGAAAACGCCTTGCAGGATAGCTTCGACGAGCTGGATGAGAATCCGTGGGTGGTCCAGCTGTATGCCCAGGACGAAACCGACTGGGACCGCTATCTCGCTTCGCTGCACGGCTATATCCAGCCGCGCGCGCAGGGCACCGCCTTCAGCGACTTCTACGAACGCTTCTTCGCCCACCATCTGCACGCCATCTCCACGCCGGGCGGACTATTCGAAGACAGCGCCGTCACCCGGCTGCCGTGGCGCGGCCAGCAACGCCGCGTGCGCATGGTGGTCTACCGCCGCGCGCTGGCCGTCGCGGCGCGGCGCGGGCAGTCTCCCGAACACGCTCTGACGGTCATCTGCGACCGGCTGCTGGGTGGTCTGTCCAACGCCGGCGTCCGCGCCCGACGCCTCGCGGCGGCAGACGTGCACGACTGGTTGCTGCGTTGGTTCAACCCCAACCCCACGGCGCTCGGCCCCTCGGCGGCTGACTGCGAGCGCTTCTATGCGCTGGCAGCCTATCCCGAGGAAGCCGAACCCGGCGACATCGAATTGGCCAGCGGCACGGACTTCGCGCAGCGCCTGTTCTTCGGCCAGCCGCACTCCGACGTCGAGAACGGCGTGTGGCGCTTCGACGGCATGCCGCACCGGGTCATGACGGTGGACCGACTGCGCATGCCACCCGGCATCGGACACCTGACCGGTGAAACGCGGAAAGGCGGCGATGCCATCAATGCCCTGTTCGATCAGATGCCAGAAGACACGGTGATGTGCCTGACCCTGGTCGCCACGCCGCAGGACGTGCTCGAGGCTCATCTCAACCACCTGAGCAAGAAGGCGGTCGGCGACACCCTGGCCTCGGAGCAGACGCGCGAGGACGTGCAAGAGGCGCGCAGCATCATCGGCAGCTCGCACAAGCTCTACCGCGGCGCACTGGCGTTCTACCTGCGCGGGCAGGATCTGAACGAGCTTGACGCGCGCAGTCTGCAATTGGCGAACGTAATGCTCAATGCCGGGCTGCAACCGGTGCGCGAAGAAGACGAAGTGGCGCCGCTGAACAGCTACCTGCGTTGGCTGCCGTGTATGTTCGACCCGGCAAAAGACAAACGCCTTTGGTACACCCAGCTGATGTTCGCCCAGCACGCGGCGAACCTCGCGCCGGTCTGGGGACGCAGCCAGGGCACCGGGCACCCAGGCATCACCTTCTTTAACCGCGGCGGCGGCCCCATTACGTTCGACCCACTGAACCGGTTGGATCGACAGATGAACGCGCACTTGTTCCTGTTCGGCCCTACCGGCTCGGGCAAGAGTGCCACGCTCAACAACATCCTCAACCAAGTCACCGCCGTGTACCGGCCGCGGCTATTCATCGTCGAGGCCGGTAACTCGTTCGGCCTGTACGGCGATTTCGCTACGCGCCTGGGGCTCACCGTACATCGGGTCAAGCTGTCACCGGGCTCCGGCGTCAGCCTGGCGCCGTTTGCCGACGCCTGGCGCCTCGTCGACACGCCTGGCAAGGTTCAGACGCTGGACGCCGACGCCCTGGACGAAGCAACCGAAGCAATGGCAGCGGATGCCGAAGGCGACGAACAACGCGACGTCCTGGGCGAACTCGAGATCACCGCACGCCTGATGATCACCGGCGGTGAAGAGCGTGAAGAAGCGCGCATGACACGCGCCGACCGCAGCCTGATTCGCCAGTGCATTCTCGAAGCCGCCAAGCGCTGCGTCGCCGAACAGCGCACCGTGCTGACACGCGACGTGCGTGATGCGTTGCGCGAGCGCGGCCACGACGCCTCGCTGCCCAAATCGCGGCGCACGCGGCTGCAGGAAATGGCCGACGCGATGGACATGTTCACCCAGGGCGTGGACGGCGAGATGTTCGACCGGCCCGGCACGCCATGGCCCGAGGCCGACATCACCATTGTCGACCTCGCCACCTTCGCGCGCGAAGGCTACGGCGCCCAGCTCTCGATCGCCTACATCAGCCTCATCAACACGGTGAACAACATCGCCGAGCGCGACCAGTTCCTCGGTCGGCCGATCATCAACGTCACCGATGAAGGTCACATCATCACCAAGAACCCGCTGCTGTCGCCCTACATCGTGAAAATCACCAAGATGTGGCGCAAGTTGGGCGCGTGGTTCTGGCTCGCCACGCAGAACCTCGACGACCTGCCGAAGGCCGCGGAGCCCATGCTCAACATGATCGAATGGTGGATCTGCCTGAGCATGCCGCCGGATGAGGTCGAGAAGATTGCGCGCTTCCGCGAGTTGAACGCCTCGCAGAAAGCGCTGATGCTGAGCGCGCGCAAGGAAGCAGGCAAGTTCACCGAAGGCGTGATCTTGTCGAAATCGATGGAAGTGCTGTTCCGCGCCGTACCGCCGAGCCTCTACTTGGCGATGGCGATGACCGAACCGGAGGAAAAAGCCGAACGATTCCGGCTGATGCAGGAGCACGGCATCAGCGAACTGGATGCGGCGTTCCGGGTCGCCGAAGCGATTGACCGGGCGCGAGGCATCGAACCGCTCGGGCTCGACGCCTGCGTCTGACAGGGAGCCACGCATGCCGCGATACCTCACCCTTCGTCGCCGCCGACGCCTCTACGCGCTCGCCGCCCTGATGCTGCTCAGTGGCATCGGCGGCGCCGTCCTGCTGGGCAGCCGCCCCGCGCCTCTCGCGACCGCAGTGTCCGGCCCACCCTGGCTCTACGGCCCCCACGGCGCACGATTCACGCTGGTGGTCTACGCCGACTTCGAGTGCCCGTATTGCCAGTCCACCATCCCGCACCTGATGCAGTGGGTGAAGACGACCCCGGATGTCACGCTGCAGTGGCACCACCTGCCGTTGCCCGCCCATGAACCCGCCGCCTCACGCGAGGCTCGCCTGGCCGAATGCCACGGTGAAGTAGGGGGCGCAACAGCGTTTTGGAACACGGTCGGTTGGATCTACGAGCACACGCGGGGGAACGGCCAGGGCACGGCAGCGACAGACAACCCTTCCGGCGTGACCGCTGCGGTACAAACGTGCCTGGACAGCGAGCGTTCGGCGGCTATCGTGCGCGCACAGGCCGACGAAGCCGCCGCGGCCGGCATCACCGCGACACCCACGCTGCAATTGCGCGACCGCGATACGGGCCGTACGCTCACCCTCGAAGGTGCCGTGGATGACGACGCACTACTCTCCGCACTCGACTGGCTCTCCCTCGCACCGGAAGTGACCAACGCCGAGCGCGGCGTGCCCGCCTTGCCTGCCGACGATGTCGGCAAGCCAAGGTAGCCAGGGGTCTTCAAGGCTACCGCGCGGCCCGCCGCGTTGACCCACCCGTTCGCTTCGCATCGCTTTGGCGAACAGCCGGCACCACGCTGGCCGATGCCATTTTCCATCCACCCTCTGGGGGCACTCCCCAGAGAGGCCTCCTGCATCTCGGAGGTCCACATGAACACGTCCAAGGCTACGACACCCCGAAAATCCACACCTTTTCGCATTCCCCCAAAGGAACAAGATGTCATCAACCACGCCATCTCGCTGCTGGAACGCAGAATCTTCCAGCGCGGCGATTCACTCGAAGATCCCGGCGCGGTTAGCCAGTTCCTGCGCCTGAAACTGGCCTCATGCAAGCACGAAGCGTTTGCCATGATCTTTGTGGATTCACAGCATCGTGTTATCGCCTTCGAGGAGCTTTTCAAAGGCACGATCGACTCAACGACCGTCCATGCCAGAGTCGTGATACAGCGGGCGTTGCATTACAACGCGGCCGTGGCGTTCCTCGCACACAACCACCCTTCAGGGAAGACGGAACCCAGCGCAGCTGATCGACTGTTGACCAATAGCCTGAAAGCGCTACTGGCGCATATCGACGTCCGCGTGCTCGACCATTTCATCGTTGGACAAGGCGAGCCGTTCTCATTCGCCAACGCCGGCCTCCTGTAACCCCTCGGGCGCTCCTCGCGGGCGCCTGTCTTTCTTCCATCCTACGCAGGCACGCCATCGCCCGGCAGGACGTGGCGATCGCGCATTGTCCTGCAGGCGCGCATCTACTTCCGACACTTATATCGATCGAGAGTACCCGCTTCCGCACTGAAATTAGACGCTGGCCTCCCTGTATCGTTAATCGGCGGCGTTGCACCATCCCGGCGTCATCACTCATCTGCCCGATATCGTCGACAATATCGGAGTTTTCCACCCCTCAGCATAGGAGCATCGCCGATGAGCGCATACGTTGAACTGGTCGTGGACGACCAAACTTACGAAGCCGAATACCATGTCGTCGACGGCTTGATGACGGTATACACCGACGCCGGTGGTGCCAAGTCGACCGGCGTCAACGGCATGAACGAGCAGAACCTTGCGCGCCTTTTGCTGGGCCACCTGGTACGCGAGGGCAAGGCTTCCGCACGCCCATCACGAGATTGAGCGGCTTCAGCCACCACGCCAGTTCAAGTGGTGGCGACACCGGAATTTCCATGAGCAACGATCACGCACCACCCTTTCCTTCTCATCTTGCGCACCTCATTCGCAAGCTTGGCGCAGCGCTCGTTCCGGAGCTCCACCGGTGGTTTCTGGAAGAGTTCAAGATGCTCAGCGACCACGCGAGCATGATGGACGAGCACGTTCGGGATCAGCAGCGCAGTTACGACGAATCTTTCCAAGACGCTATCAAAGATCTCGATGAGGAAGACAAAGCCCTCTACGCGAACTACAAGCTGGAGGAGTCCGAGTTCATCGCCCGCCTTCCGCGAGTGCAGTGGCACAGTCAATTCCTGTTCGTCTATGCGACTTTCGAGCACGCGCTGAATCATATCTGCGACATCGCTCAGAAGCGGCTATCTCTACCCATTTCCGTTCGAGAGTTTGATCAGCCCAGAACGGGGGTGGAACGGGCTGTGAAATATCTGCGTGTGGTTGCTGGTGTCACCATTGAGACCGGTGGACCGGACTGGCAACGCATCAAACTGCTGAACACACTTCGCAATAAGATCACGCATGCCGACGGCACCTTCGAGAAAGGCAGCAGCGAGATTGCTCGGCTAGAGAAGGTGACAGGAATCATCCTGACGCAAGACGACGATAGCGTGCAATGCGAACTCTCCGCGGACTTCGTACGCGATGCGGTTAACTCGATGCACACATTTTTATGGAAGATCGCCAGTTTCCAGCATCCCAGACTGATGTAGTCTGCGCACATGCTCCGATTTCTGGCACGCCGCGCGGCGCCAGAATTTATCGAGCGTCGTTCAACCTGGACACCAGGCTCCGAGTGCGGGGCCGTCTCCATGCTGCGAGGGCCAGCGCCCATGGACACAATACTCAAGAACGCCATAGTTTCGATACAGATTGGGGTAGAGGACTACCTGTCCGGCGATGAGCGCCGAGGCCTTTCAGCAGTGCGCAATTTGACGGCTGGCATCTTGCTGCTGTTCAAGGAAAGACTACGCCGTCTCTCTCCCCCGGACTCGGACGAAGTGCTGATAAAACAAACTATTCGACCAGTGCACCGACCAGACGGCAGCCTCGGCTTCCAAGGAGAAGGGCGGAAGACCGTTGATGTTCGGGACATCAAGGAGCGATTCAAATCACTCGGCGTAGCTGCGGATTTTGCTCGAGTAGACGAAGTTATACGTCTTCGCAACGACATTGAGCATTACCGGACAAGCGCCACGTCCAAGAGCATTCGTGAGGTATTGGCAAAGTCGTTCATTGTCATCCGCGACTTCATAGCTACCGAACTTGACGAAGATCCGGCCGAGCTACTTGGCAACCAAACCTGGACCACGCTCCTCGAAGAAAACGATGTCTACGAGAGCGAACTCGCTGCATGTCGCGCAACGATGGATCAAGTCGACTGGCAATCGCCAGAGGGTGAGCGTGTTGCCGACCACATTCGCTGCCGCCATTGCGGGTCCGAGCTCGTGAAGCCGGATGAGCCTGACGTCGAATATCTCGAGCAGCTCGTCTTCCGCTGTGCATCTTGTGGGCAGGAATCTGACTTCGACGACGTCATCGAGGCGGCGGTCGCGGACTGCTATGCCGGGGACAGCTATATCGCCATGACCGATGGCGGCGATCAGCCGGTCGGTACCTGCCCCGAGTGCACCAAGGAAACATTCATCGTAGAGGAAGGGCGTTGTATCGCGTGCGGTGGGAAGCTGGAATTCACGCGCTGCGTATTGTGCGGGGAAGCACTCGGACCGGATGACCAAGACAACAATGGGCTATGCGGCTACCATGCCTGGCAAGCTGAGCGGGATGACTGAACAGTCGACCATGTAGACCATGTCAGGTGCGGCCGGCACGTTCCCGACCTAACAACAATGCGGATGGCGGCTATAACCGTTTTTCCATGGCCCGAGTAAGCGACATGCGGTCGACTGCATGCCTGTACCCCAACCAGGCGCCGCACCATGAAGCTCGCTCACCTCGCCGCCGCTGTGCTACTGGCCGCCAGCACGTGGCCGGCGATAGCGGCCGACCTGCACGTCTTTACCGACCGCGCTCACTCGGTGCGGGGCGTGCCAGCCGGCACCGCCGTCGTCGAGCTGGACGCGGCGGCACGCCTTGAAGAAGAACTGGCCGCGAGCCTACCAGGCGATGCTGACAAAGCCACTTCCATCGTCCAACGACGTCTGCAACAGGGTGGCCCCGACCTGCAACAGCGACTGGTGACGGCCTATCAAGGCGTGACCGAGGCCTGGAGCTTGGGCGTAGCCAAAGTGCCCGCCGTGGTGTTCGCTCATCGCTACGTCGTCTACGGCGAGTCGGATGTGTCGATCGCGCTGACCCGCATCGCTCAGTACCGCAAGGAGCATCCGTGATGATCGCCTCGCGCCGTCTGCGCGTTATCGCGGCATCGGTGATGCTGGCGGTATCCGGCAGCGTATGTGCCCTCGATACCGCGTCTATCACGGCCGCCGCGCTGTCGCCTAGCTGCCTCGACTACCGTGTCGTCGGTATCTGCTACTGGTTGCAGTGTGGCTTCGGCGGCTGCGTCGTGCGCACCTCCGTGAAGATCCGCCACTACATTCCGGACGCCGTCGTATCGAGCTACGCCAACACCGGCGAGAATCCGTGGCGGGAAGTTAGCCTGTTGAGCACGCCGAATCCCACCGCTCTTGGCGGCGGCGATGGCACGACCAATCTGGGTAGCGAAAATAACCTAGCCAAGTTTCGCAATGCCGATGTCATCGGCCATCCGGCCGGCCTGGTGTTCAGCAAGTTCGCTGCCGCCTCCGGATACACCTGCGAGGGAGCCGCCACGCCCTTCGTCCCATATCTGCTGAGCACGCTCGACACCCTGGCCTGGCGCTACAACGTGCCGGAGCTGGTCTATCCGGAATCCCTGATTCCAGGCATGCGGGAGATCGGCGGACGCCTGACGTTCAACCTGTGGGGCAGCGTGTACCCACGCGGCGGCAACCTGCACCAGGTGGACGATCACAAGGCCAGCGCTGTGGTCGCCCAGCGTGCCGGCGATGTGGTGACGCGGCGCGGCCAACCCCATGTGTATCAAGCGCTACTCGGCACGCCCCGCGAAGGTTACTGGCCGGCCGGGGCCCTGGTGGAAGGCGACATCTCGACGGGCAAGTGGCAGGAACTGACACCCCGCATGTCGAATACCTGCGCAGTATTCCCCAACACGCGTTTCCTGACGCAAGCCACGCGCGGCGACTACGCCTGGGCGCTTTGGCGCCCCTATAGCTGCTGCAAGCGCCGGGGACAGAAGTTCCTGGGCAGTACGGACTTCCATTGAGGCCCCATGGCAATGAAACCCTCCTCCCACCGCTTCTACGACCGTCACCGCACGACGGTGCGCCGCGCGATCTTGCTTGTCGCGCTGGCTGTCGCCAATGCACCGCTCTGGGCACAGACCCAGATCGGCGACGGCACCATCCGCAGTTCGGGCAGCGTCATCGGCGACGACGTGCTCTACAGCATTGGCGGCGGCCGCGCAGTGTCGATGAGCGGCGCGGGCAACATGCAGAGCCTGGGTGTGGGACTCGGTTGGAACAGCAACCTCATCTGCGGCGACATGAGCATCACCACCACGCTGCAGAACCAGCTCAACGGCATCACCAACGGCTTTCAGAACATCATGTCGAGTGTGATCCAGAGCGCCACCAGCGCGGTCGCCTCGCTGCCGGCGTTGATCATCCAGCGCGCCGATCCCGGCCTGTACAACCTGCTGACCAATGGCGTGCTGCAAGCGCGGCTCGACTTCGACCGGTCCAAGCTCGCCTGCCGCGCCATGGCCGAGCGCATGGCGGATCTGGCTGGAGGCCAGACCGGATGGAGCCAGCTCGCCGAGGGCATGGCGCTGAAGCAGGCGGTGTCCAGCACCGATGCCGTGGCCGCTGTCGAGAAGGCCGAGAAGAGCCGCGGCAACAACGGGGTTCCGTGGGTCGGCGGCAGCAACGCCGGCGGTAACGGACAGAGTTCGATCAAGGTGGTCAGCGACGTGACCCGTGCCGGTTACAACCTGCTAAGCAGCCGCAGCGCGACCGACACCTCATCGATCAGCCCCAGTGCCTGCGGCAACCGACAGACCTGCCAGACCTGGAGTTCGCCGCAGGCCGCCGCGACCTGGGCCACGCGCGTGCTGGGCGAGCGCGAACAACGCACCTGCGAGCAGTGCACGAAAACACAAACGACGCCGGGCGTCGGCCTCACGCCGATGATTCAGGAGGAATACGACGTCAAGGTCAAGGCGCTGCAGGCCTTGGTCAGCGGCACTAAGCCACCCACGGCCGAGAACCTGGAAGCGGCCGGCGCAGTCTCGTTGCCCATCACCCGCGGCGTCATCGAAGCGCTGCGCGACGAGCCGGATCAGGACCTGCTCGGGCAACGCCTGGCGTCTGAGGTGGCGCTGACCAGCGTGCTCGAGAAAGCCCTGCTGCTGCAGCGCACGTTGCTCGCCGGCAAGAAGGAGCCGAACGTGTCCGCCAATGAGCTGGCTATCCAAGCCGTGGACCAGGAAAGCGCCGCCCTGGCGCAGGAAATCGGCAATCTCAAGACGGAGCTGGAGCTGCGCCGGACGCTGGCCGCCAACTCGCCAATGACGATCATCCAGCGCCACGGCGCGCGCGCGGCGGGCTCGCGTGGCGTATACGAAGGCGATACCGTGCGTGATCGCGTGCAGGAGATCCAGAAGCCCGCAAGTGGCAAGTAGCAGCCGCTCCTCAGTGTGGCGCTACTCCAAAATCTACCCGGCTTCCTCGTCCGTGCTTTCTGCAGCGGGCGGACGTGGTATGTCGCGAAAAGCCTTCGACGTATCCGCTCCGGTGTAGGACTTCAACCGCAAGGCGCATTCAATCAAGGCATACCGCGCCAGCATGGCGCCGGAGCGACGCATCTCGGCGAACGACTGCAGTCGGTCAAACACGTTGCCATGCAGAATCTTCGATCGGCCGTGGTCGTACAGCTCTTTCACCAGCCACCGTAAATCACGCGTGTACGGTCCGACTGGAAACGCGGTCTCCTCCTTCCACCCCGTCAGATGCGTCAGCATATCCAGGATGCCGCCGAATCGGCCGCCTTCGGTGAGCACGTCCAGGCTGGTGCCAATCTTGGTGAGCGCGATGGCTTCGTTGTACTCGCGCTCACTCTCGGCGAGCCAATCCAGCGCGACAGCCCAGCGCATGGCCAGAAGTGGATGCGAGTGAGTGGACGGTGAAACCAAGCCGTCCAGGACATGGGCGAGCGCATCGAGCAAGGGACGGAGGCTGGCCTTACTGAGATCGCCCTTAACCTGGCGACCGCTCAGGATAGGGATTTGCTTGTTGAGGCCCATGCCAGGCAACCGCAGGTAGCCGTTCGACTCCAATAGCGTGTAGTGGCCGACAGGGGGCATCCGCTCGTCAACGAGTACCTGCTGATGGAAGAGATCACGCCCGCCCAACATCAGCGACAAACCGTCGAGCGCGGTCTTGCTGATATGGCGTGCCGCTTTCACGGAAAGCGACTGCTCGTAGCCGGACAGCGAGACTCTCAGGAGCGAGCGGCAGGCACTGAGCGGGCCATACAGCGCCGCGGCGAGACCGGGAAGTGGCTCGGCATCCACCGGCACGGCCCTTTTGGCTTGGGACAATGCTGCACGGAGTCTTGGCTTCCACTGCTCGTTGTCCCGCGAGCCGCCGAGGTACTGCTCCTTCGCGCGGTCGCTGAATTCGACAGCCTCGATCCACTGGTCGCGGGTCATAAAGGTGACGGGTCCAAGGACGTAAGGTTCATCGACCTCCATGCCCAAGGTCCTGGCCGGAAACGCATGCGTGAAGCTGGTTTCGGTCTTCGCGAGGGTCCGCTCGAAAGTTTGCTCAACGCACGCCAGGTTGGCGGCGACGTCGTTACCGAACTGGCCATCGGCATGCAGGTCAGCGACGGACTGCTGCAGAAGGGTTTGCAGCGCCGCGGAATCCAATGTGACGGCCAGCCGTGGCACCTCTTTCTGCCAAGCCAGCACCAACGCCTGCAACGCCCTCGTGGCGACCCGGGTGAATTGCCGCTCACGACCGTTCCTGGCGGTCACAAAATCCGGCATACCCTTTTCATTCTGCAGTGCGTCGCCGTCATACGAGCCCTGCGGATACACGCGATCCAGCTCAGCCACCAGTTGACCCAGCGCCTCGCGCCGGGTCAATTCTCTCGATGTCATGGAATGGTCTCACTCCGTTTCGATGGCATGCACCGTACGCATGCCGGGCCTCAGTGTGCCACTGCGTTCAGGACAACCGCTGGAACACGCCCCGCTTCCTCATCAAGCGGGCAACGGATCACCGCGCCCAGCGAAGCACCAGCGGATCGAGTCGGCGGGCGGTGTCCAGCAACCCCTCGCGGGTATCCGGGTGCAACTGGGGCCACGGATGCCGGGGAGCGTCGCAGTCGATAATGCCGCCCTCCTTCATCAGCGTCTTGGCCGCCAAAAAACCGGCTTGGCGGTTCTCGTAGTTGATCAGCGGCAGCCACGCCTGGTATTGGTCGAAGGCCCAGTCATACTGGCCTGAGCGGTGCGCTTCGATGATGGGCCGGATGCCGTCGGCAAAGCCGCCGCCCGTCATCGAGCCCGCCGCGCCCGCGTCCAGATCCGCCAGCAGCGTAATGCCCTCCTCCCCGTCCCAAGGGCCCTCGATGGCATCCCCACCCAGTTCGATCAGTTCACGCAGCTTTCCGGCGGCGCCTGCGGTTTCCATCTTGAAGTACGACACCTGCGCGATTTCCCGGGCCATGCGCGCCAGGAAGGCCGGCGACATGGGCGTGCCGGCGGCAGGCGCGTCCTGGATCATGATGGGAATGCGCAGCGCATCGGACAAACGCGCATAGAACGCGTAGATCTGCGCTTCGCTCACACGGAACGTAGCGCCATGGTATGGCGGCATCACCATCACCATCGCAGCCCCCATCGCCTGCGCACGCTGGCTGCGTTCGATGCAGACCCGGGAGCTGAAATGGCTGGTCGTGACAATCACCGGGACACGCCCGTCAACGCCCGCGAGCACTGCACGCGTGAGCGTTTCGCGCTCGTCGTCGGCAAGCAGAAACTGCTCCGAGTAGTTCGCCAGCACGCACAGGCCGTCGACACCCGAGTCGATCATGAAGTTGACGCAGCGTCGCTGGCCGTCGAGATCGAGGCTACCGTCTTCCTTGAAGATGGTCGGGACAACGGGAAAGATGCCGCGATAGCGAGGATGTTTAGGTTGAGTCATGGGGTGATCCGAAAAAGTCGAGGTAGTCCAATCAGGTAATCACGCTGGTCTGCCAAGGCACGAACTCCTGTTGTCCGTAGCCATGCAGCTCACTGCGCGACCGCTTGCCAGAGGCGGTTTCCAGCAGTCGCTGGAACAGCACCTCGCCCAGCTCGGCGATGGTGCGTGTTCCATCCAGCACGTCACCGCAGTTCAGGTCCATGTCGTCGGCCTGTCGGTGCCATAGCGCGGTATGGGTCGCCAGCTTGAACGACGGAGCCGGCGCGCAGCCGTAGGCTGATCCGCGGCCCGTGGTAAAGCAGATCAGGTTCGCGCCACCTGCGACCTGGCCGGTGGCGGACACCGGGTCGTAGCCCGGTGTGTCCATGAACACGAGACCGCTGGCGCGCACCGGCTCAGCGTACTGGTAGACCTCCATGAGGTTGGTGGAGCCCGCCTTCGCAATGCCGCCCAGAGACTTTTCCAGCACCGTGGTCAGGCCACCGGCCTTGTTGCCGGCCGAGGGGTTGTTGTCCATCGACGCCCCGTTGCGGGCGCAGTAGGACTCCCACCACCGAATCCGTTCGATGAGCTTTCGCCCGACCTCGGCGGTTTGCGCGCGACGGGTGAGCAGATGCTCGGCGCCATAGATCTCGGGGGTCTCCGACAGAATGGCCGTCCCTCCGTGTCGGACCAGCAGGTCCACGGCCGCGCCCAGCACCGGATTGGCCGAAATGCCCGAGTAGCCATCCGAACCGCCGCACTGCAAGCCGACCCGCAAATGACTGGCGGGCACCGGCTTTCGCGTCACCGCATTGGCCTGCGGCAACATCTCGCGGATCAGCTCGATGCCGCGCGCGATGGTCCGCGTGGTGCCGCCCATATCCTGGATGGTGAAAGTGCGCAGGCCAGGGCCTTCCTCCAGCCCTTGAGTGGCGAGCAGGCGCGCAATCTGGTTGGTCTCGCAACCCAGACCGATCATCAGCAGACCGGCGAAGTTCGGATGGCAGGCGTAGCCGCCCAGCGTGCGCTGGAGCATCTTCAGGCCTTCGCCCTCGGCATCCATCGCGCAGCCGCTGTGGTGCGTGAGCGCCACCACGCCGTCGACGTTGGGATAGTCGGCCAGGGCGTCGGGACGGATATCGCGCCGGAAGTGATCGGCGATCGCACGCGCCACCGTGGCCGAGCAATTCACGCTCGTCAGAATGCCGATGTAATTGCGCGTAGCGACACGGCCGTCCTCCCGAACGATCCCCTGGAAGGCTGCAGGCGCAGCGAACCGTTCGGTCGGTCGCGCGTCGACCGCATAAGCGTAGTCGCGCACAAAATCGCCGATCGACAGATTGTGGGTATGGACGTGTTGCCCCGGCCGGATCGGCTGGCTCGCGAAACCGATGATCTGGCCATAGCGCCGCACGGCCTCCCCCACCGCGATCGCCCGGGTGGCCACCTTGTGACCCGGCGGAATCAGGCCTGCCACGGTCACGCCCTCGCCGGCTACCGGCGTGCCCGCAATCAGTTGCTCCAGGGCGACCACCACATCGTCTTGAGGATGAAGCCGGATCACCCGCGCAGCCTCACGCGGCGCGGCTGAGGTAACGACGTTGTTGCTGAGCATACGATTCTCCTTGGACGGTCAGCGCTGCATGTCCTTGGGCAACGGCATGCCGAAGTAACGCAGGTAGATTTCGTTGAACTTGCCGTTCTTCAGGTTCGTCTCGACCCAGGCGTCGAGCCATGCCTTGAGTTCGTGTTCGTTCTTGCGCAGACCCACCGCGTAGGGGTAAGCCTTGGCCGTGAACTTGGGCACGATGTCGCGCGCAGGGTTGGCCTTCTTGATCGCCGGCAACACGCTCGGCGCGCCGACCAGGAAATCCTGCTGACCGGTGGCGACCGCGGTGTTGGTGGTGGCGTCATCCTCGTAGCGGACGATCTGGGCGCCCGGAATATCCTTGAGACCACGGGTGAGCTCCTGGTCGCTGGTCGTCCCGCGGGTCACGGCAATGGTCTTGCCGCGCAGGTCCGCAAAACCGGCGACGGGAACCGCCTTCGGCCCCGCCACCAGGATGGGGACCACGCCGTACGGTTCGGAATACGCGACGACCTTCTTGCGTTCGTCCGTGATCGAGAACGAGGCCAGCACCACGTCGACCTTGCGACTCAGCAGGTATGGCACGCGATTGGGGCCGTTGACCGGGACGATTTCCAACGCCACGCCGAGATCCTTGGCCAGCAGTCGCGCGGCCTCCACGTCAGAACCGGTCTGGCGTGCCTGCTCATCCAGCATCCCGTACGGCGGGGCGCTGATATCGACGGCAACGATGATCTTCTGGCGCTGCTTGATGGCTTCCAGCGTGTTCGACCAGGCGCTGGCGGACGTCGCCAGCAGGCAGGACGCCGCGAGCGCGGCAAACATCCGAGCAACAGTCTTCATGGAGCACTCTCTCGTGGGGTGGGTCAATCGAGGAATCGATGGGTGATGCACGTCGCGGCTACAGTCCGCTGGCAACGAACTGCTGCAGTTCGGGCGTCCGGGGCTGGCACAGCATGTCGCCGTCGCCCTGCTCCCACACCACGCCCTGGTGCATGAATTGGATCTGGTCCGCGACGGACTTCGCAAAGGCCATTTCGTGGGTGACCAGGACCATGGTCATGCCTTCGCTCGCGAGGTTTTCGATGACGCGCAGTACTTCGCCCGTCAGCTCCGGATCGAGCGCCGAGGTCACCTCATCGAACAGCATCAGCTTCGGCTGCATCGCCAGCGAGCGTGCGATGGCCGCGCGCTGCTGCTGGCCACCGGAGAGTTGCTCGGGATAGTGATGCGCCCGGTCCTGCAATCCGACCTTGCCGAGGACATCCATGGCCAGCGCCTCGGCATCCGCCGCCGCCACCCCCTTGACCTTGCGCGGAGCGAGCGTGATGTTCTGCAGCACGGTGAGGTGCGGAAACAGGTTGTAGGCCTGGAAGACGATGCCCACTTCCTGACGCAACGCCAGCAGATCGACGTCGCCCCGCTCCATCGCGCGCCCGCAGACCTGCAGTTCGCCGCCCTGGATCGTCTCCAACCCGTTGATGCATCGCAGAGCGGTGGTCTTGCCGGAGCCGCTGCGGCCGATCAACGCGACCACCTGTCCGCGCTTGACCGAGAAGCTGACACCCTTCAGCACCTGCACATCGCCGAACGACTTGCTGACCTGCTTGAAGCAAATGATCTCGTCCATGAGACCGGTCTCCTGTAACGTTTTTTTGGGCGCGGCGTTCACGCGCGTCGCAAGCGCTTCTCCAACCGGTACGAAAGCACCGACAGGGGGTAACAGATCGCGAAGTAGATCGCGGCCGCGATGCTGAACACCACGAACGGCTCGAACGTCGAGTTGTTCACGACCCGCGCCGAATACGTCAGGTCGAAGAAACCGATGACCACGGCGTAGGACGAGTTCTTCACGATCTGCACGAGGAAGCCCACCGTGGGGGCGATGGCGATCCGTGCAGCTTGAGGCAGCACCACGTACGCCACGCGTTGCACCCGCCCCAGCCCCAGGCATTCGGCAGCCTCCCATTGCGTCTTCGGCACCGCCTGGATGCAGGCCTTCCAGATCTCCGCCAGGAACGCGCCGGAGTACGCCGTCATCGCCAGACCCGCCGCCACCAGGCTAGGCAGGTTGAAACCGGCGATGCTGATGCCGAAGTAGCAGAGAAACATCAGCACGGGCAGCGGGACGCCCTGCACAAGCTGGATCGCGCCGCCGGCCGCGGCTCGCGCGAAGCGGCCGCCGCGACTACGCACCAGCGCCAACGGCAGGCCCACCATCGCGCCGCCAAGAAACCCCATGGCCGACAGCAGCAGCGTCCAGCCCGCGCCACGAAAAATGAACTGCAGGTGCTCGAAGGAAATGCCATGCATATGCCGGCTCCTGAAGTGAAAGAAGGTACGTGTGACGATGCGGCTACAGCGGCGTCCCCAGCCGGCGACGCCGCGTGAACATCAGCCACGCCACGCCGGCCATCATCAGTCGCAGCAACCAGGACATCACGAGGTAAAGCAGCGCGACCACCACATAGACTTCGAAGCCGCGGAACGTCTCGGACTGGATGCTGTAGCCGGCCGATGTCAGCTCCTCCACCGATATCTGCGACATGATCGACGTGGCCAGCATCATCAGCACGAACTGGCTGATCAGCGCCGGGTACATGCGCTCCACCGCCTGCGGCAGGATCACCAGGCGCAGGATCTTCCAGCGGCTCATGCCCAGACAGGACGCCGCTTCGATCTGCCCGCGAGGGATCGACTCGATGCCGGCGCGCATGATTTCCGTGGTGTAGGCCGATACGTTGATGACCAGCGCGATCACCGCCGCGGCGAGCGCCGGCACGCGAATCTGCAGCGTGGCCAGGCCGAAGAACAGCCAGAAGGCTTGAATCACCAGCGGCGTGTTGCGAATCGCATCGACATACACGGTGACCGCGCGGCGCACCCCGCGCGGCCCCTGCGTGCGAAGCACTGCCAGGACGACCCCAAGCAGAAAACCGCACACGATGGTCGCCAGGGACATGCGCACCGTCGACCACGCACCGGCAACAAGCACAGCCCAGTGCGTAGGCAAGAAGCTGAAGTCGAAGTCGTAGTCCATGGCGATCCCGGAAAGTGAGTGGCGCCCGGCATATCAAAAATGACTAATGCCGGCACGAGTCAAATTAAACGACTCGTGCCGGCAACAGCCATTATCGTTTTCCCTAGATCGTCTCGAACTTGGATCGCTGCCCATGGCGCCTGACGTACGATGCGGTATGACTGAACGCACGAAACCAAGTGAAGCCATCATCGAAGCATCCTCTCCCCGCCGCGCAGCCCGCCGATGACACCGGCGATCACGCGCCGATCTATGGCCGAATCGCCGAGCAACTGCGCCAAGCGTTGAGCCTTGGCGCCCTGCCGCCCGGCACGGTGTTGCTTGAAGGTCCGCTCGCCGAGCTGTTCGGCGTCACGCGCATGCCGGTCCGCCAGGCGCTGCGCGAACTGGAAACCCTGGGGTTGGTCAGCCGATTCGACGGACGCGGCTTATTGGCGGGCGCCGAAGGACAGACGCCGCGGCGGATTCCGCTCACCGCCGCCATGCTCGGGCTGGACGATGCGGCCGAGCCGGTGCGCAAGGCCCTCGGCTGGGAAAGCATCTACCAGGCCGTCGAGCACGACATCGTGCACCTGTCGGTCTTCGGCGCGTACCGCATAAACGAAATGGAGCTGGCCCGCCACTTCGGCGTGGGCCGCACCGCGGCGCGAGATGTGCTGCTGCGCCTCGAATCACTCGGCTTGATCAGCAAGGACGAGCGATTGCGCTGGACGGTGACCCCACTGGACGAGCGTCGCATCCGCAATCTCTACGAGCTGCGCTGGTTGCTGGAACCTGCGGCGCTCGAGAGCGCGGCGAAACACACGCCGAAGGACGAAGTGGCTGCCATGGCCGAGCGATTGCGCAAAGCCAAGCGTCGCTACCCTCGCCTCACCCGTGCGGAACTGGACGAGTTGGAGCACGACCTCCACGTGACCTTGCTCGGCCACTGCCCGAACGACAGCATCGTCGAAAGCCTGCAGCGGACCCGCTGCATTCTCACGCTGAGCAAACATGTGCTGGGCGCAGCTGCGCCTATGCCGCACCAGGACCCGTTCATGCAGGAACACCTGGAGATCCTGGATGCGCTGGTGCAGGGGCAAACAGCGCGAGCGCAGAAAGCGCTGCGGCGCCACCTGGAAAACTCCTGCCAGAAAGTGATCAATCGTGTGGGGCTGATCCAGCAGCGTGTCCCGGCCCCGCAGTTGGCTTATATCGGCTGAAGGACGGCCTTTCCTGGCACGGCATCCCAGCGCTCGTCCGAATCAGCCTTGGATTTTCGTACGAGTCAGAATGACACCCACCATATCGGAGTGTAAGGTTTGGGATAGTAGGTCTTGCCAATAAACCAACGCTCCGGGAAATTCCCTCGTGCTCCAGCGAGGTTTTATGGCCCTGGCTTCCTAGAGGAAGTCAGGGTTATTTTTTTGCGAATTATGTCGATAACAAAAGGCACCCGGGTTGCGTTGCCACTCGACTTACAACCTTCTCAGGATGACGTAGCTTCGTTGCATGGCAGTTAAGCGTAAACACAGGCTTGGGATCCGACCACACCTCCCTTATCGAATCCGAAGGGCAGTGAGTTTGAGCCTCCCCACGGAATGATGGGCAGTTGGGTACAAGAACATCTGGACTATTTGGGCCGCGCCGTGGGCGCCGGATATTGAACGAAGATGCACTCGCGTCGGTCGGTCCCGTCGTTGAAATACAGCATCAGTGCTGCCCACTCATTCAATGAGCGAGTGATGGCCGTAAGCGTTCGATGCTGGCCATACGTATGTGTCGAACGTATCCAGAGTAGTCCCCGTCAGAATTTTCACGAGTTTCTCTGGCGGCTGCGGAGCCTACCGCTTCGCCTTTTCAAGCGACTCTGCGGCGTCCGCCACATGCTGCTGAAAGTCGACTGTCAGGGTGCTTCCTGATATCAAACCGAAGTCCAGGCAAGTGGTGTCCCGCACATGGCTGAAACGCTTGGGGGCCGCGTTGAGCGTCGGTGCAGGGTGGCAGTAGACGCGTGGCTCAGCCGTCGTTCGCCGCAATTGGCTGAGCACCTCTCCAATAGTCTCGTCACTTTTGACATGGCGATGGTGCTCCTCCACGTCTCCTGCTGCATCCACTATTTCCACCCTGAGGCGAAGCCGATTGCCGGCGAAAAGGAACTCGGGGATATTGACGTGCCCTGCCGTCAACATCCCAACCAGGAGTGGGTCGACCACGTATACGATTACTTTTAGCGCGTTCGCCTTGTCTTCAAGCTTGTTAAACCATTCGCCGTACGCTCTCGCCATCTGCGTCAGCGCGACCCAAGAACTGAAGACCCGGCAATCCCCTGCGCCGAGGAGTTGGACGTGCGCGATTTGCTTTTGACGCTCAGTGGCAAGGTTCAGAAATGAATGGAACGCTGCGCGAACCGCTTCGGGGCTGCGGCGACCTTTCGAAGAACCCTGACCCGTCACCAGGTCGCGCGCGACGACACCATAATGGTTCTCACCGCTGGCCAACTGGACCACCCAATCCGTCAGCCAGTCGATAGAGGTCTGCTTGTTTCCGTTTCCTCTTTTCTTGCTCCCGTAGCGCGCAGCCCCTCGAGCCGACCCGGTGTTGCCTATATCTCTGCCCCAGCTTGTAGCGAGAGCTTCCGTCTCCTGAACTGCTACAGGGTGTTCACCGATCCGGATCTCAAACGTTCCACGGTCTGCAGGGCGCTTAGGCCGTGATGCGAGGTGATAGGCCCACGAGGTGATCCGGGGCCTTGTCTTATTAATTTCGTCCCTCAGGTCTTTTAGCCACTCGCTGACCATATTGTGCTTATGCTGCGGGTAAGTCTCGCAAAGGATGTGGTATTGCTCACGCAAAAAAGCCGGGTCGAACTTCCCCTCCTCAACGATGGCGAAGTGTGGCTGTACAGGCGGCCCAGCGAGTTCGACAATCTCATCGAAAAGAGCACGAAGGTAAGGCTCCAGCAATCCCGAACCCAGAAACAGGAACGAACGCGTACGATACACCTCTGCGAACGCCCGACGAAAGTTCGGCGAACGATGGGTAGCTTTGCGGTACTCCCTGTGCCCCACGACGAGCTCGCTGTCCAACCGCTTATAGTCTGTCAGTACATCGACCTTGCATTTGATTTTGCTTGAGTCAGGCTCGAGGAACCCTTGCAACGCCCACAAGACCTCATCAGTTGGATAGGCGATGTGGTTCATGACTCGGCGACAATCGCGTTCCGACCGCCCCAAAACACGCGGCAGCTCTCGATTCGCGTGGAGGACGCTACGGAGGTAAACGTCGTCGTAGTTGGTCGTGCACACCAGCGGCCAATACAGTGAAGCCAGCAGCGTTGAAGATAACGGAAGCTCTGCGTTGGGGTTAACATAGACCGCTTTGCGTACAGCACAGCCTATGTCCTTACCATTGCGCTTGAGCCATTGCACCGCAGCCAGTGCACGCCGGGTAAGCTCCTCCGGGGACACGTCCTCGACCGGTAACTCCGGGAGCTCCGCCTGACGTTCAAGGCCCTGTATTAGTTCGCCCCACGTCCCGCAAATCTCGCGGCTCATCCCGGAGCCGATGAATGGCACGAGCGTGCCTCGATCGTAGGCAGCAACCAGCGAATGCAGGTCAAACTCTTCAGCCATAGCCCCCCACCCGTTGACAGGCTCGCAGTGCGCTACTATCCCCAGAAAAAAAACAGTCCACCAGCCGTCATCACGCCGGCCATCGTTTCGGCTGCGGCGGCGCGCGTCGCAGGATCACCGAAATCGGCACACTCGGGTCCGTGTCGCGGGTGATGACGGCGATCACGGCGCGGTCCTGCCAAGCGAACCGTACCAGCGCCTCGATCTCTGCCTCGCGACTGCGATAGCTGCGCTGATGGCCTTCTTCGGTCATCAACAGGAAGCCCTCGAAGTCGCCGAACCGGTCGTAGACCAGGCCGTCGACCTTGCCGGTGTGCTCCCGCTCGCCCGGCCTCAGGTGGCCGGGGAGATGTCCGCCGTGTCCATGGCCGGGGTGACCGCCTTGTCCGGGATGATCGCCGTGGCCACGATGCCCGTGGGGATATCCCCACGGCGACGGCGTAATCTTCCACGGCTGTCCACCAAGGCCTTCGATCCGCGCGGCGATGTATTCCAGATAGCGCTTCAGCACCGGGCGCCAGCGGTTGGTGTGCGCCAATCGCTCGTAGCGCCATTTGAGGATCGCATAGGTGTTCTCCTCGAGCGGCAGCATCACTTTCGAAGTCGTCACCGGGATGCGCACAGCGAAAGTGCCGACGACATAGCGCCAGTCGACGTTATGCCTGTTCGGGGATCTGCTGGTCGTGGCGAGCGTTCGGACCTGACCCGCCGCCGGTTTGGCTCTGCCAGCGATGGGCGGCGGTGGCGGCGGCGGGTCGCTCACCACCCCTTCGCGCGTCGAAAGCCGGCGGACCGTGATGGTGAACTCCTGGCCCGTGTGCACTGCGCCTGCCGGCAGGTCGACGGTGAAAAGTCCGGCGAAGTTTTCGCCACTACCCGGCGGGACAGGCACGAAGGTGTAGCCATGCAGCACCGTGCACTGGACCGTGTACTCGTCACGCGCCGACAGTTGATGTGTCGAATAAAACAACTTGGCGAGGCTCAGCACGTCGGCCGACTTCACCTGCGGCCAGTAGATGTGTGCAATCGATCCGACCGGTGTGTCGCCCCAGTCGATCATCAGTTCATCGGGGTAGTCGGCGATGCCGCCGCCCGTCCCCGACACTTTGCCGGGCCGTGAGTCGAACGTTTGTGGAATGCGGTGAGCAGTCGCCGGGCCGGGATTGTCTGACAACGTCACGACCAAGTTGCGCTGCGCCAGCTTGTCGAAGTTTTCCGGGCCGAGCCCTTGGCCGGTCGGAATCGGCGCATCGTCGAACGCGATTTGCGCGACGAGGCATGCGTGGGTGCTGGGGAACAAAGTCTGCACCGCGGCGTTTGCGATGGTGTTTTTCGTCGGATAAACATTGATGTAGCAGCCGTAGTACGCCCAGACCCCCTTGCCGGCGCTGATGGTGACCGGCTGGTTGTTGATGCTGTTGGCCGAATAGTCGGTGTTCTTTCCGAAATCGCCGTTGGCCTCATAGTTGCCGGTCGCGAAGAACGGGATCGTGACATTGCCCACACCTAGCAGTGGCTCCGAGGGCAGGCCCGCCGCATCGCTGGTCGACGGATAGGTCAGTGCGGGCTGGTAGTCCGTGTCGCTCGTTTCCGAGGCGAACATGCGGAAGAACACCTTGACGTTCTTTACCGAGCTTTCGCCCACTGCGCCATCCAGGCGCACACGGGCGATTGCGAAGTTGTAGTTGGCAAATGTGCCGCCCGCCGGGTTGGGTGTTGTCGGCGACACCGAGGAATCGGCGCTGAGTGCGGCGTTCTGATCCGGCAGCAGCGTCGTGAACGGATCGGTTCCGGTTGGATCCGCATACGTCGAGTTCAGGTGCGCCAGGAGCGCCTGAATGTAGGCGTAGCCTGCCGCGGTGTCGAAGTCGGTTTTGTTCGTGGCGTTGAGTGCTATGCCGTCGATCGGGGCATTGTTGAATCCGGGCGTGACCGTGAATACCCGCAGCGCGTCGCTCAGATAGAACTCGTTTGTGCCGGCTGGGTCGTAGTTGTTGAAGTACGGATCGGCTCCAGGCTCCAGATAGAACACGGTCTCGGCGGTCATGATCTGGCCGGCGAATGTGATTACCGAGCTGACCGGTGCTTCGGTGTCCGCCCCACCCACCGGCGGGAACAGGCCGCCGTCGGCCACACGCTTGATCGCTGAAGCCTCGAAGGCGATCGTACACGGGAAGAAAATGCGCTGCGGCGTCGAGGTCTGGCTGGGAATCTGCGGCTTGGCCGCGCCGACCGTGACATCAATGCCGGGTAGGACCACATTGACCTTGGGCGTCAGGCCTGCGGCGGTGACTTGGGCGGGCGTGAACCCTTCCAACACCAAGGAAAGCTTCCCGTCCCAGGTTTGCGTGATCCCCACCTCGTCGAACCCGAATGTCCCCTTCTGCACCTGGAAGTACCAGGTACGGCCGTAGAGCAGGCTAGCAATGCCGTCCAGCAGCTTGATACCGTCGATGCTGCCCAGCCCCGAGCACGCGTCCCACCCGGCGCCGGCTGTGAAGAACGGTGCATCAGCCGTCGTGCCGGTGTAGGTCGGGATCGCCTTCTTGACATTCGCCGGCGAGTCACCGGAGTCGTTGTTACCGGTGGTCACGTCATTGAACGCCGAGCCCGCCAGCTGATAGAGCAGCGAGTTGAGTGGCGCCAGGGCGACCCCGAGCGCGCTGCGAATGACTGCCATCAAGCCGGCGATGAACGGTGCTGCGCAGCTCGTGCCGGTGAAGAAGTAGCCGATGCCATTGACTTGAAAGCCGCTGAACGCAACCATCGCCGCGACGTCCGGCACGCCGCGTCCGGCCCGGAAGGTCCCGCCGGAGTCCGTCGCGCCGGTCACGCCCGCTGCGGTTTGATAGGCCGGCGCCGCGAAGGTCTGGCTGACGCCGCCCCCGGTCGCGCCGAAGTTGCTGTTCGCATTGCCGAAGGTGCCGGAGTAGGCGTCGCTCCAGACCTGTTCGTTGATCGTCGGCGGCGGCGCAGCGTTGGTCGCAATGATGGTGCCGCCGCACGATGTGATCCACGGGTCGGTACCCGGATACATGACGTGGCTCTTGCCGTCCGGCGGAGTCGCCGGGCTCCCTCCCAATCGCCACCAATTGTCGGCGCCCCAGTCGCCGATGGCGATGAAGCAACTTACCCCAACCGACGCGAGCTCCTGGAACAACGTCGTGAGCACCGAGACGGATGAGGCGCTGTCGCTCAGCTTACCTACGGTGCCGGAATCGTCTCCGAGAAACAGCGTCCAGCTGCAGCTCACGATGGTCGGCTGGTTCTCGCCCTCCGGTTGCAGCACCCGGCTCAAGAAGGCCACCCAACCGGCTTCGGAGTTCTGGGTGAAGTAGACGTTGACCGTCGCGCCTTGGGCAATGGTGGCCGAGGTGCAGATATCCTGGGTGATCTCCAGGATAGAGCTGTTCGCCGCACTGCCGAGATTGGCCGCAGTGACCGCCGTCACCGCGGCCGTACTGTTGGAGAAGGCTGTACCACCGACCGTCAGGTTGACATTGTTTATCGTCGGCGCGGTTTGGAACCCCGCTGGCAGGCTCGCGAAGTACGCAGTGATATCGCCCGGAAGATAGCTCGCGCCGACGCCCGCAGCTGATTGCGGCGCGATGATGCCGATCGTCTGGTCGGCAGCGCCGATCGTCGGAAAGTTGTAGAGCCCCGCCGCGGTCGGGACGCTTACGCTGGTCGCCCCGGCCGGATCGCCAGTGCCCCCAGGGACGCCCAGCAAACGATCGTCCAGCCCGATCACTGCCACGACGACGTCCGTCAGGTCGTGCGGCAGATGCACCGCCCCATCGAAGCCGTGGTGGACTTGCTTGCGCTCTTCAGCGAATGGTTGGTTCTTCGCGCTCTTCGACTCGCGTGACCCACCGCGGACCTGGCCTTGGTCGCCGCCGAGGCCGTGCACCCGGCTCGCCGGGCCTGGCATTGGCGCCTCATAGCGATTCAGCGTAATGCCGAACGCCGCTTCCATCTGCGACACGGTTCCCTCGACGCTTACCGTCCGGCGCCCGGAGTGACTGCTGACCACCGTGAGTCCGTGTGCTCTGGCGAAGGCCTCCACATTGCGCAGGTCTTCGGCGGCCGCGCCATGCCTTTCGGCGTATTCGGCCGGTGTGAGGTACTTGCGGCGCGCCAGCGGCGTCTGATCGAAGTGCTCCAACCCGGGCAGCGCGGGACCGCCCGGCTGCCGGCGCACGATCAGGCTGACGGAGATCTTCGCGCTTGGATTGGCGCGTTCGAGGAACACATGGTGATCTGGACGTGGTCGGGCGCTTCCAGACAGCGGCGCTCGGTCTTTCGTGTTTTTGGTTGTCGGCACCATCACACCGCTCCTTCACGTGCTCGATGGAACATCCAGCAAGCCGTCGAAAAATAAATGTCTTGGAATACCAAGCGCGCGCCCACATTCGGCTCAGGACAAGCAAGGCGTAAAAATGAGCCGAAAATTGCTCAAGTCGTTACGCCATTTCATCGGATATTTCATTTCCCTATTGCCAGCGGATCAGAGGCGATGATTGCAAGCACATCCAACATGCGTTTCCACAGAAGCAAAAGAATCACTCGCTTCGTCGCACGGACAAAACGAATGCTGCCTCTCTATGCCATCGGTGCGTGCCAATGCGATATTGCATTGGTATAGCACATAGCAGACGATCTGCAAGGTCCGCCATCAGGCCTAAGCCGCCCTCACCACGCTCATCAAAAGCAGCTATGTGCTGTGAGGCAGCTCCCACCAAGTTCGACCGTCAAACGCAGCGTCGCCTTTGGGGGAAATATCGTCACTGAAGGCTCCTAGCCGGGACTGATTCCGCCATTGCCCGTACTATGACAACTTCAATCCAAGACCGATCAGTCACATGCCGTGATCAGTCTGCAGCCGTGAACAGTCGTTTTCACTTTGCCTACTTTTCCGTGGAGTGTCTGCTTTGAAAAACGACAACCACAACGTGAGGGCCGGTGTGAGCCGGTCGCCGACAACCGGAGAGTCAACGGGCCGAGGTCGGCCAACTACGGACGTCCGGACACGCGCTGAGGCGGACATTCCAACGTCAGTTCCGCGCTTCCAACGGCCCTCGCGCGCACGTCGTGCCCCTCACTACAGCAGCCTTATCAGCCGTTGGGGATATTCCAATCATGGCTGGCAAGCCTGACGCGTCTCGCCTCTCCGGATCTGTCGAGATTCGGATTCCCGTGCGAGATGGTCCTACGCGAAATGCATAGAGCCCCTGTTTCAGAGAAGTAAGAATGCGCTATTGGCCTTCACCCAGCTGCACCAATACGGAGCGAAAATATTGATTATTAATGTAGCGCTTGACGAGGACCTTAAACCGATCCTTGCCAGCCGCGCGAAAATTTCAGAAAAGTGACAAGCGTTTCAGCAAAAATAATGCCGAAAACATTGAATACGCGGCTCGGGAAAACGATGACTGCATTGACCGGGCGTAACTACTACCGTTTAACGTAACTAAAGGAATGTAAGAAGGGGTGGTGCGACATGGCTCTTCATGCGAGTTGGATTCACGGTAACGCGCTGACGGTTGAGAACCCGGGCAGCCTTGACCGCGTCGGGCATTTCGGCTGGGGCGCGGACATGGTGATAAAGCCCGGTCAAAACAGCTGGTTTCACATTCCGCTAGCCACGCCCGTTATCATCGGCGATGTGCGCTCGCAGGTGCAGCGCCTGTTTCTCATGTTTGCGGCAACCTCCGGCAGCATCCGCAATGTCCATATCTACGACGGCTCAGGCAAGGTACAGGAGTTCAACGACCTGCTGCTGACGGGCGAGCACCGGACTGAACTCGATAATGCGAATACGTTCGCTCTATCAGAGCCGCACACGGTCGTGTGGGGGATGGGCGTATCGTTTTTCTTTGTGGCCGACATTGGCTTCGACACACCGATCCCTGACGCTCGATTGATCGTCTCGTCTGCCGGCGGCGACTTTTTCGTTTGAGCAGGGCCGGCGGGCTTAGCGATTGACTCACTCGTGTCCGTTGCGCCGGTAGCGGTGACCTGGGGCAATGCATCCGTTGGCGATTACATCGCCAACGGATGCATTGCCGTCGCGTGATCCACACGCTGCTCAGTCGCGGTAAGTCTGAAGGACGAGGACCATCGCAGCCAAAATGCGTCGATATTCTTTGTGCATGCTCAGTGCTCGATGTTGGCGAGAATGCACGGCACGTTGCGGGTCGACAGTCGTGCGTTAAGGCACTCCTGCAGCGCGATCGCTACTGACTCGGATCAGCGCATGCAACAGTCCTGCACGGAATCGGTTCACTCTTTTGGTCGATCATGACGTGCTCGCGCTTGCGCGGGAGTTCCTCATCCAACTTGCGCACCGCTTCACTTCGCCACCATCGGTACCGTTCGCGCGAACATAGACGTCCGAAGAACCCCGGAAGCCATTATCCACCTCGCGCGAGTCCCAACAGCCGAAGAGAGGCGGACAGCAACATCCACTGAAATCCGCGGAACACCTTTTTTCTTGCCGCCCCCGCCGACACCGCGGACTTCGATTCCCCTCGCAACAAAGCGGTATCGCGCGCATCACATTTTCGCTCGCCGGCGCCAGCCAGGTGCGATGAACTCCCTCAGTCACTGCCTGCCCCTCCTGAGCGGGTAGTTCGACGACAAGCCATGCGAGCCCGGGAGTTCAACATGTCCATTCCGTCACGGTGGTCCGCTACGTCGCACCGACGCCTGCTGCGCGCGGCGGTGCTGTGGACGGCGCTGCTGCTCCTGGTGGCGTTCGCCGCGAACGTCATCGGCATCTACTTGGCCGGCGGGATCGTCGCCTGGAGCCAGTGGCTGGACGAGTACAAGCTGTTTTTCCTCGCCTGGCGACTGTGCCTGTATACCGCCATCGCTGCCGGCTGGCTATGGGCGCGCCGTCAGCTGTTGCAACGCGATCCGGAGAGTCGCCTACGCGTGCGCTTCATGGAACGGATTGCCCTGCCGCTGGCCGTGCTGATCGAGCTCAGCCAGTGGCTGGGCCAGTCGTAACGGAGACGGCCATGCGAGGAACAACCCTCTACACCAACGACTACCTGGAGTACTACCTGACGCTGATCGGCTGGGTGGTACACAACGGCATCTGGAACACCCTGGTGGCCACCAGCCTGATCGCCGTCCCCTTTCTCGCCATCGTGATTCAGGAGTGGCTACGGGCCCGGGCTGAAGGCGCCGACGAGGGCAACAAAGGGATGCTTTCCACCGCCCGCGTCGAGAACCGCATCTGGATCGCCGTCATGGTGCTGATATTCGCTGGCATCCCGGTCATCGACGTCAGCATGGATACCATCAAGTTCGACATGACGCGCTCCAAGCAATGCCAGGTGATGGTGGCCGAACCGGGAGATACCGGATGGAGCCAGTCGTTCACCACCGTGAATCACCAGAGCGCGAAGGTTCCACTATGGTGGTTCTTCACGCACGTCGTGTCCAAGGCCGTGACCGGCGCTGCGGTGGCGGCGATTCCGTGCGGCATCGATTTGCGGCAGATGCGGATGAACATCGACAGCGCGCGCATCGCCGATCCAGTGCTATCGCAGGAAGTCGCCGACTTTTCCAACGACTGCTATGGCCCGGCGCGAGCCAAGCTGTTCATGAGCCGTCCGACGCTCAACGACGCGCAGATGTACGACGTCACCTGGATCGGCTCACGCCAGTTCCTGACCAACCCCGGCTACTACGACACCTACCACTCGCACACGCCGCGTACCGCCTGGCCGTACAACGCCACCCGCGATGCCGGGTTGGCGCAGGTGCCGAGCGGCGGGGGCTACCCGACCTGCCAGCAGTGGTGGAGCGATGGCGGCAAGGGACTACGAGCACGCCTGCTGGCGCAGGTCAGCCCGGACTTGCTGACCCAGGTCAGTAAGTGGGCCAGCTTCATCCCCAAGGAGCAGGCGGATGATGCGGTCATTCGCGCCATCGCTGCGCCGCAAAAGCAGAACGTCAACAGCGGCAGCGTATACGCCGACTACGGTGGGCAAATCGGTAAGACCGCGCCGAACTGGGCGGGACGCGTCGCTGGCGATGTAGGTCTGGCTGCGGGTGCAGTGGGCTTCTTCCCGGCCATGGATGTCATGCGCCAGGCGTTGCCGATGGCGCTGTCGTTTCTGAAGGCGGCGCTGGTGATGTGCATCCCGTTCGTGCTGGTGTTCAGCGCGCTGGACCTCAAGTCCGTGGTCACGGCCAGCGTGGTGCAATTCTCGCTGTACTTCGTCGACTTCTGGTATCAGCTGGCGCGCTGGGTCGACAGCACGATCCTGGACGCACTCTACGGCAGCTGGGGGTTTGGCGTGGACCGGCCGCACACCAACTTCGATCCGCTGCTGGGATTGGACAACGCCTTTGGCGACATTATGGTGAACTTCGTGACGGCCACGATGTTCCTCGTGTTGCCAAGTTTCTGGGTGATGGCGCTGGCGTGGGCCGGCGTGCGTGCAGGGAACTTTGTGCAAGGGCTCACCGCAGCCACCCACGATGCAAAATCCGCAGGCGCCAAAGCAGGACAGTTTATTGGAGGGTTTGGGACACAACAGGTGAGCAATCGCCTCAACGCCAAGCTCAATCCCAAGTCAAAGGGAAAGGACGGCTAGTCAGGAATCACTGCCTGTAGTCGTCCGGGTTGTCGACATCCAGCGCATGATCGTCGTGGGAGTAAAGCCCCCACCCGGAATGCCCCTCGCGCCACTGGGGCTTCAGTGCCTCCTCTTCCTGCCGCATGTAGTCGTGGACTTCAAACGACGGGTTCCAAAGCTCTTCATCAGCAGTTCCGGCGCCACGGCTCCCCAGAAGAACGAGGAACAGAACGATAAGCGCGGGGACGACCCAGAGGTACAGCAGACCCAGCAGCAACGCGAGGCGCACGCACCACTTCAGCGTGAGCATCAACCCGTGCGGTGCGCCCGCCGCCGCAACATTGTGCCAGACGGTGGATTCCATACGTACGACCGGCTTCAGCCACCGGCCAACCGTACGGCCGGCACGCTCGGCAAACGTCATTGTCTTTGCCTTGTTCATGTCCGGGACCTCCTACGCACTCGAATCAACCGTGTTTCCTTCCGGCATAACCCGGGTGCACGATGCACCCGTAACGCTAGGCACCCGATGGCCGCAGGCGGTCGACGCATCACTCTCCCAAGCGGTCCGCCCTGACAATCGTCGGGCCAACGAACACCAGTTTGCGCTGCGTGTTCCGACGACCGTAATGCTGCATTTTGAAATAGGGGCTGCGCCAATGGGTACTCAGTTCGTTGCCCCCGTGGGTCGGGGACCGGCTTGCCAATTCCTCATCGAGCAGTGCCGGCCCGACGACAAACCGGTCGTATAGTTGTGCGATCTCTTCGAGTCGTTCGGCCCGCCTGCGTTTGCCGAGGCCACCAATATTCTTCGGCGCATCCGTGTAGGCACGATCAGGAATCACGTGGGCAGGACGGGCCTTCAAGTACAGCAACATCTTGATCGCATAGTCGAGGGCCGCCCGCCATTGTTCCTGCTGCTCCTGCAAGTCTTGGTGTTCCTGCGTCACGGCGTCATCCTGCGCAAAGACGCGGCGCAGTGCTTCGCGTATCGTCACCTCGGGTTCGTCCATTGGAAACTCGAGCACACGGAACTCGAGCACTTGCCCCCCGTCTGCCACGTGCCGGTCGGACCACGTCGCGAAGCCGATGCCCGTTGGGTTCCGGAAAAACGCGATTGCATGATCGGCGCTCCCGCCGGCGGCGCCAGCCTTGGGAAGGATACAGAAAGTATCGACCGGCAACGACACCATGCCAATGGGTACATCATCGGCGATACGGGCGGAGTCCAGAAGCAGGTGCAGGGTTTCGCTGGGCTCGTAGAACACGCCCTTGCGCAGTTCAAACGCATACCAAAGAACGCTTTGCCGGACATCGGCGACCAACTGCTCAACAGGCCGGCCCCGGGTACCTCTGGGCAACATGGTCTGAGTCAAAGCGCTGACGTGATCGAGGACTTGTAGGATCGGCGCGTTGGTCAGCAATGTCGTGAGCGTTCGGCCCGTGGCCTGCGCATCTAGTACGTCGCACAATGCCTGCCACGCCGCCATCACACCCGCCACGCGCCAGCGAACTGGTATCGGTAGACGGCTATACCGGGCGTCGAGTGCAAGACGACTGCGATCCAACACGGCAAGCAACAAGCGACGAATGGTCACGAATTGATGCCGCCGCACCTGTCCCGGTGGGGCCGGCAGCTCCCGCAGGGGCTGCCGTCGGCGACGCAAAGCATAGTCCGCCACATAAGCGGCGTCGTAGTGAACGCAGATCTCCGCGGCGTAAGGCAGGGCCGGTAACTTACGACCCCAGCAGAATTCGAACCACATGCCATGGGTAAGGCGCAAGGAGAGTTGCTCAGCGACCGCTCGCGAACGTAGCCAGTCGACGAGCTTGGGCCGGACCACCGCCCAAATGTCCTCAACCAGCTGCAATTTTTCGCCATCATCCACGGGGCGAAGCTCACCAATGGTCACCCACATCGTGGCGCCCGGCACAATGCCGGAGCAACGGATCCACTTCCCTCCCCACGCAAAGGACAACTCCAACGCTATGTGCATCAAGTCGGCGGTGTCTTTGCTGGCACCGTCGGTCACATCAATCCGGCAACCTTCACCGAGGGAATGCTGAATCGAAAACGCTTCAGACGTCGGCCATTCGGGTACGGTCGGGCGCCTATCCATGTCATGGTTCTCCAGCGAAACGACAGCACGCGCATGAGCGCGGAATATCGAGCCCTGATCATGAAAATCTGGGCCAGTTCATCATGCTAGGGAAGGTTGCGCACGCCTCCAATGAGACGAGTTTGATTTTGGTGTACGCCTTTTCGTACAGCACTGTCCAACGGCAGATGCCTGGCGATGACTACCGACCATGCCACCCGCCGTTATCGGCATACTCTTGATGATCGCCGGTCCAAGGCCCGTGTTCGACAAGACGATGTCGTGCTTCTTGCTCGGTCCTGGGCCGGCCTTTGTTCCCGACACAGCGACAGTATCTTTACTTCCGTCTCCCGGAAGAGCTTCCGTAGCCCTTGGACCGCGGTCGACCATGCCTCACCGTGGAACGTGTGTCTGATTTTCACACGGGCCAATCCGGCCCATGTATCGTCCGCGTCGGAGAGCACGAACTCGATGACATCCGCTCCGATCCTGACTTCCTCAACCCCGCCATACCCTGCCCGCTTGTCCTTTGCTACCTCGACAAATTAGGTGTCCTGACCGAGCCATACGTCGCGCGCATCAGGATGCAAAGTGCGTTGCACGATCAGATAATCGTGAGGGGCTTCGGGCTGATCGAGGAAGCTCAGAATCTCCACCTGGCCTTCCTTGATCAGCGTTGCCTCCCTGGCATAAAACTCGAATTCCATCGCTCCTCCCTTGACCCCGTCACGCGACCACCCTCTGTGACTTTGGCCTGTCTCCGAGGCCCATTGCTTGATGCCTACGGCACACTGCCGTCATCCATCGCTATTGCTCGCTGCCAGGGGGTGCTGGGGGAGACCTATTGGCAGCGTTACGGTTCGTGGCCGAGCCAAGGACAAGAATGACACCGTCCTGGCAGATACGAAATGCGACGTTGCGACCTTCGATCGATAGACCGTGACCATTGCGCAGATGCAGGTATCCGAAGACGCCATTTCCCACCAAATGCACGGTATGCGAGATCGTGTCGTGGACCTGTACTACCTCGTGGCGTACGACCTGGCTCAGATCGTCGATTTGCACACTGCGAATCGCCGGGACGTTCACACTCATGTTGCCCGATTCCGAGACGAGCACCTGCTCGCCGTGCTGACCTTCGAGCACGTAGCTGCCGTCCGGAAAATCCATGCGCTTGTAGCCGGGGATATCGACGTTGGTGTCCTGCGAGCCCGAGGCCCGGGACGACGGCTTGCCAGCCGATGACCGATCGTCGTCCTTCATCGCTACTCCTTGCCTACGCCATCGCGAGGCGAAATCCATCTTCGGTAGACATCGATGACAGCAGCCGCCCATCGCGACCGCTGTCACCGGCGGCGGTCACTCCACCATCCATCCAGCCTCGCCCTCGACCAGCGTGCCGCCATGGCTGGTGGTGTCGCCCTGCCGCGCCGCCGGCTGACCTTCGATCTCCGTGCCGGTTGAGCCGGTTTGAATCACCGCGCCGCAACTGATGCGGTCGCCAACGCGCGCCACGGCTCGGCCGTTGATGGCGGCGGACTCGGCGCCGCTGACGACGGTGCCGTCACCGTGGATAGGACAGCTGTGTCGGTGACCGACGAGTACGATAGGTCGCATATCAAGCTCCTTATGGTTGGGACTACTTCTCCATCAATGAAATCGCGTACTGAGACTTGTGTTGCCCCGGAGGCACTGTCTCCATGGCTTGTGCCAGTCCGCCTGTATCAAGGTGCCGTTCTCGACTCGAGGTCCATGTCCGTCGGCCACTTCACTTTCGGCGCAAGGCGCAGCGCGAGGTTGTACTCGGGCACGTCGTTCAAGTCGCGTGGCGATTCGAGTGGCGGCAGGGCCGAGGGGCCTTGTTGCATGTAGGTGCAGATGTAGGCCCAGGCGAACTCGTTGGGACCCATGGTGCTCAGGGGAAAGCGGTCGATGACCTTGTTGGTGCCCGGCTCGACGATGGACAGCACCACGCCCCACTTGAAAATGACTGCGCCTTGCGCGGTGGCGCCGCGCTTCTTCCAACCTTCGGCACGGACCTGTGACCAGTCGTAGGCGACCGGAATGACCCGCCAACGCTCGAAGGGGTTCCACCAGCGGTACGTGAAGTTGTAGGCGTAGATGCGTTGGCGTGCCCGGTTGAAGCGGATGGGTTGGCTACGCGGCGGGGATATGTCGCACCGCCATGCGATCGCAACCATCCATACGCTAATCGCAATAGCTAGCGATGCAAGTAGCATCAATGTGTATTCACCCACTTCCCAAGCTTCCGCTATGAGTGTTCGTGACCACATTAACCAGATAATCGAGGGCAAGCTAACCAGCAGTAGAATTCCCCGGACGGCAAAGGCATTCCTAGGGATTTCCAGGTAGACATCATCTTGATGACTGGGCGCCTGACGTCCCATGGCCGCTTCCACGTTAGGTGGCGCATAGGGGCCTGGCAGATCCATTTGCCATCCCGAGCAAGGGGGATTGAGCTGTGCTTGTGTCAAGGTGCTGTTCTCGACTCGTGGTCCATGTCCGCTGGCCACTTCACTCTTGGTGCAAGTCGCAGTGCGAGGTTGTACTCGGGCACGTCGTTGAGGTCGCGCGGCGATTCGATGGGTGGTAACGCCGAGGGGCCTTGCTGCATGTAGGTGCAGATGTAAGCCCAGGCGAACTCGTTGGGGCCCATGGTACTCAGAGGGAAACGGTCGATGACCTTGTTGGTGCCCGGCTCGACGATGGACAGCACCACACCCCACTTGATAATGACTGCGCCTTTCGCGGTGGCGGCGCGCTTTTTCCAACCTTCGGCACGGACTTGCGACCAGTCGTAGGCGACCGGGACGACCCGCCAGCGCTCGAAGGGGTTCCACCAGCGGTACGTGAAGTTGTAGGCGTAGATGCGTTGGCGCGCCCGGTTGAAGCGGATGGGTTCACTACGTGGGGGAGATATATCACACCGCCATGCTATCGCAACCATCCACACACAAGTCACCATAGTTAGTAGTGCGATAATCGTAAGCCCGTAATCACCCGACTTCCAAGTTTCCACAACAAGTGTCGGTGTACCGATAAGCGCGATGATCCCAGTCACGCTAGTCAGCAAGAGAATTCCCCGGACGGCAAACGCATTCCTAGGGATTTCCAGATAGACATCATCTTGATGACTGGGCGCCTGATGTCCCATGGCCGCTTCCACGTTAGGTGGCGCATAGGGGCCTGGCAGATCTACCTGCCATCCAGAGCAAGGGGGATGAAGTTGTGGTGTGGTCACTGGGAGCCCCCCTTCTTGGCATGATCCATTTTGTCTTCTCTGGCTATCAGCCGGGCATAGCCGTCCTCATCGCTCTTGTCTGGCTGGAGAACGGGGCAGGCTAACTTCGTGGATATCCACGGGCCTCATGGCGCGGTGCGCGATTCCCTGTCCATCGCGGGTGGCCATGCCGCCTTGGGTATCCACTTCAGAAGGGGGACATCACTGACCTCTTCGTTGGGGACTGGTGCCACCTCATCGTCTGCGCGTTTCAGTGCATGCGGGCCACTCTGCATATAGGTGCAGATATAGGCCCACATGGCTGTTTGCACATTGCCTTTCAATTGGAACCGGTCGAGCACATCGTTCGTACTCGGTGCGACGACGGCAAGCGAGACCCCTTCGCTGAGTGCCATCGCGCCGCTGGACGTCGCGCCGCGTTGCTTCCATGCCTCGGCGCGAACGCAGTCCCAATCGTAGCTGCGCGTCGTGATCGGCCAGTCGACGTAGGGGTTACCGCTGTAGTGGCTCTCGTAGACGTAAACCTTGCGTCGCAGGCGATTGAATCGAATCGGCTGATCGGCCGGGATCGAAATTGCTAAGCGACTACAAAGTAACGAAATGGTTACACCCGCACATAAAGCAAATAGACACATTGGCGCGATCAATATAATCTCATCAAATGCCAATTGAATAATATCTCGGATATCAACGATGGCTAATATCAACAAGCCAATAGTGGTAATGGCACACACCGCTCCCATTAGAGCAAAAAACCATCGCATAGAATTGCGGCGCGGCAATTCTAGATAAACATCATCCATATGATTCGGTCGGGTCCACAGCAACGCCGGCCCTTCTTCGACGGGATCATGCGGACCAGGCAAATCGCGCTGCCAGCCATCACACGGGGGATTGAGCTTGGGTCGTGCCATCACGCCAACTCCGTCAGAATGACTTCCGCGTAGCCGTTATCGTCGCTTCGGTCTGGCCAGTAGGTAATGGTGAGCGTCGCCGAACGCACGCCACTAGGGAGCGGCAAGAACGGGCGTAGATTCATTTCGTGGCGTGTCATGGCGCAGTGCGCGATTCGGCATCCATTTCCGGCGGCCATGCCACCTTGGGTATCCACTTCAGGAGGGGAGCATCACCGATCTCTTCATTGGGGACTGGCGTCACCTCATGGTCTGCGCGTTTCAGTGCGTGCGGGCCACTCTGCATATAGGTGCAGATATAGGCCCACATGGCTGTTTGGACGTTGCCTTTCAATTGGAATCGGTCGAGCACGTCGTTCGTACCCGGTGCGACGACGGCAAGCGAGACCCCTTCGCTGAGTACCATCGCACCGCCGGACGTAGCGCCGCGTTGCTTCCATGCCTCGGCGCGAACGCAGTCCCAATCGTAGCTTCGCGCCGTGATCGGCCAGTCGACGTAGGGGTTGCCGCTGTAGTGACTCTCGTAGACATACACCTTGCGTCGCAGGCGATTGAATCGAATCGGCTGATCGGCTGGAATAGATATCACCAATCGAATGCATAGCAACGTAACAGTGATTAGCACAATTAATGGAATCGCCGTTATCAACATCGAAAACAAAATCTCGCCAACCCTCATCCCCGACATCATTGGGATATAAATCATTGGTATTATAAAATAAAATACTGAGAAGAAAAATCCAGCAATTCCCAATAATAAAAATAAGATTTTATTATTTCGGCGCGGCAACTCTAGATAGGTGTCGTCCATGTGATTTGGATGGGCCCAAAGCAACATGGGCCCTTCCCTGATGGGGTCGTGCGGGCCAGGTAGATCACGCTGCCAACCATCACACGGTGGATTGAGCTTAGGCTGCGCCATCACGACACCTCCGTCATGATGACTTCCGCATAACCGTTATCGTCGCTTCGGTCAGGCCAGTAGGTGATAGTAAGCGTGGCCGAACGCACACCGTTAGGGAGCGGCATTTGGTAGGTGCCTTGGAGAACAGGGCTACTTTTACTCGGCTGGCTCTGCATTGCCCAAGCCTCTCCCCGTTGCTGGCTTGCCGATGGAGGGGCCGGTGTGCCTTCCACATTGACCTGGCTGGAAGCCAGTACCTGCGTGCTGGTTTCCGTTGTAAGGCGGCCATCGCGACGCGCGCCAAAGCGCTCCAGTTCCAGTGTGAAGCGGTAACCCGAGTTGGCGGGATCGTAACCCGGCAGCACGATCTGGTAAGCGAGTTCCTTCACCGTCTCCCAGGCCACACCGTTCTTTGCTGCTTCGAAAGCATTCGTCGCTTTCACGGCCCGCTTACCGATCTGGAATCCCAAGGCCACCTCCATGCCCAAGACGGCCGCGTTCAGTGCCGCGATGGCACTGCTCATCGTCTGCGCAATTGCTTCGGGACTGTCCTCCGCCTTGATTTCCCACCGACGATGTTTTTCTTCGGTACCGAAGTAACTGTGGCGCGCCCACATTTCCAAAGCGGTCGACTCCAAGCTCTTCGCGATTGCTACGGCCGCGTATGCCGCCAATCCGAGTAGAAGCCCCCAACCAAGCGCACCAACGCCGAGGTACGCCATGCTCCCACCGATAATCGCCGTTGCATCAGCGCCCACCGCCACTCCGGTAACGATGGCACCTGCGATTGAAAGTCCTCCGGCTAATGCATAGATCCCGACAGCTTCCTTGTCTCCAACCTTTGCAACGCGTACCGCCGCAGTCCAATTCCCCACGCCATCGGCAATCCCTCCCACCGCCGCAATCACCCCCCCGGCTCTGATCAACTTTTCACCCAACCCCACCGCCTTGGTTAGCTTGGGCGTGTCCATCGCCCCCAAGCTCCGCAGGAAGGCCTGCGATGCATCGGCCGGTAGCTTGATGGCCAGGCCGGCCGCTTCCACGCCCGCCCCCATCAGCCCCGCCGTAGCGGCGTAGAAAGCCGCGACCGCTTCCGGGTGCCGCGCACCGATCTTGGCGTCCAGATCGGCGAGCGTACTTTTCAGACTGTCTTGCAGGAAGTACAGGCTGATGAGGGAAAGCCCGCCATCGACCCCGGTGACGGACAGACGCTTGAGGCTGGCCAGGCTGCCATCGACGAAGCGCCTCGCGCCGGCCCCGGTGAGCTGGATGCCCTTGAGGACTTTTTGGGCCGCGGGCTCCAGGTTTTTGAGGCCGGCCTGGACCTGGCGCAGGGCGGCCTTGGCTTCGTTGCGGGCATCGCCCGTGAGGACACCCGCGGCGCGGGTGATGTCGCGCCCGGCGGCGCTCACGTCATGTTGCAGGCCCAAGAGGCGCTGCTTGACCTGCTCCGCCGTGCCGTGGGTCCATAGCGTGACGTCGATCAGTACGTTTCGCAGCGTGCTGTCGGGAATGGCAATAAGGCCGCTGAAGAGCACGGCGCGCACGCGGCGGCCGGCCTTACTCCCAGCCACCGCAGCGGTGCTGTGCAGTTCGGTGGCGATGAGGCTGAGGCACTCGCCCACGGTGAGTTGTATCTTGACCTGGGTGAGCCGCACGTTGCCATAGAGCCAGGCGGCGCCGACGTGAAGCTGGTCGAGCGCGCTCTTGACGCCAGCGCTCAGGTGCTGATCCAAACGCGCGGCTGCGCCGTGTATAGCTGCAAGCAGGTCATCAGCTGCCGCGATTGTGGCGGCTTCGCGCCAGTTAGCCACCTCGCCCGCGCCGACGAGGCCCTTGAGCGTGTCGAAGTACTTCTTGCCGGCGTCGTTCGGCATGGCACCGGCACCGAACATCGGCACAAAGGCCTGATGCAGGCTGGTCTGCTGGCCTTGCAGGGCGATATAAGCCGGGCTACCGGGATCGCTCAGCAACTGCTTCCATACGTTGCCACTGGGCCCAAGCACTTCAGGTGTGGGCTTCTGATCCGGCTTCGGTGGCGCTAGCACGGCGTCGGTCACGCCGCCGGCCAGGCATTTCGCGACAGTCTTCAAGCGGCAGCCGACCGAGCGTGCCACGGCATCAGCGTAGTCCAGTGCGATGACCCGCTTCCAGGCGGCACTGTCGATCTGCGCCGCCCACATCTTGGCGTAGGCGTCGATACGCTGCTGAAACTCGGCCTGCGCATCGTCGTACTGCTGCTGGAAGTTGGCCCGACCGTCCTTGCCGGTCTCACGGTAGCGCTTTTCGAGGCGCTTGATCCTGCTGCGAGTTTTGCCGTGGACAATATCCCCGCGCTCCTCGGCCGGATCGCGAAAGACGGGGGGCGATCCCATTTCGCTGTGCGACCAGTATTCCGTGTTGTCCGGTGTCTCCGCATCCGCGCGCTGCGCAATCAGGGTTTTGATACCCAGCAACGCCTGCGACGTCATGAACTTGTATTTCCGGCTAGGCTCTTCGGCCCAGCATTGCTTGTAGGTGGTGACCGACAGGCGCAGGTTGTTGAGTTCCTGTGCCATACCGACGGGATCGGGCAGGATCAGGCCGGCGACGCCTTGAGTGGCCCCTTCCTGCCGTTCGAGGATGTGCAGATAGTTGCGCATCGCCTCCAAACGGGATTGACGCGGATACCAGCCATGGGCGCTGCCGAAATCGTTGGTGCCGCTGGCGTACTCGGCCACGTGCTCCGCCAACGCATGGGCATGCTCAAGTGCCAGCGCCTGCCCTTTGGCCGAGGGGTCGGCTTTGATGGCGGCCAGTTCGATCTCAACGAAGCGCTGGCGGTAGTCGGCCGGCAGCGACGAGCCGTCGGCACGCTTGCCGGTCTTGTAAGCATCGAGCACGGTGCTTGGCCACGGGTCGTGCGCGAAGGCAATCCATGCCGTGCGATGCACTCGGGCGTCGAGGCGCAGGAACGAGGCTCGCAGGTCGTGCCCCGCGTCGAGGCACCGCTTGGAGAGCGGCGCGGGTCGACTGCGCGGCATCTCATACGGGTTGAATTGCCGCAGGAAACCCTCGGGTGTGACTTGGTAGGCCTGCCACTGCTTTCTGTCGAGCAGGACGTACACGTAGCCTTCGCGGAGCGTGCGCAGCGACGATTGGATGGACGCGTTGCTGGGTGGGTCGATTTTCGCCAAGGACCGATGGGTGGGTATCACCGCCTTGCGCAGCAGCAAGAGAGGCAGGCCGGTTCGCTCGCAGGTGCGGCAGACACCCGGCGCCGCAGGACAGGTTTCCGCCGCGGCAGTACTCAAACGTTGGCTAGTACTACTCATGTTGCACTCCATGCTGCGTCAAGTTCATTTGCGATGTGCTGCCACATCGCGTCGGTGCAGCGGTCGAAGTCATCCGAGAGAGGGGTATTGCCGCGCGCGGCCCGTTCGATGCTGGCCCGCACTTGAGGATGCTCATGCAGCCGCGGGTGGATTCGCAGGCTATGGAGTCCTAGGATCAGGATGTCGCGATGGTCACGCAGGCCCAGCGTGTGTGCCGCCCGGACGGCGCGGTAAGCCACGGCGGTGACCTGCTGGGGTGTGAGCGCGGCGCCCGGGTTTCGGAGATGTGCGTTGTCGAACGATGCTTCGCTCACGCGTTGCCACGCTGCCCCGATGTCGGCGATTAAGCGAGCCGAGCGCTGGGCGAACCAGGTGTGTTCGGAGGCGTTGGCGGGGTTGTGGTCCGGCTTGCCTTCGAGCAACGTTATGCTGGCTCCGCTCAAACAAATCAGCCATTGGCGCAGCGGCCAAAGGCTGCCCGCCATGCGACACGCGGCCCACAACTCCATCCGAAGCGGTTCAAAGAGGGGGATAAAGCCCCGACCTTCGGGACCGGACGCATAGCGGCATAGCGACAGGATATGCGCGGCCACTTCCTCGGGCGTCAACGGGGCGGCAACCAGGCCGCAGACATAGCGCTTTCGATAGAAGGCCTCACGGCGCATGGTGGCTTCTATCTGTGACAGCAGGGAACGGTCCGCTTCTTCTCCCGGCTGCGCCAAAGTGAGCAAGATGGGGCACGCTCCGGGGCTATGTGCAAGATCGACACGCAGCACGCGAACGCATGCCTCGCTGCCGAGTCGTTCGCTAAGCGAATCGATATGCAGCGGGTCATCTGCGTCGCACTCGGCCAGCGGATCGAGCAGGAGACAGAGGTAGTCTTCCTTATGACGCTGTTCTGTGGCAAACCGATACAGGAGATCGTGACTCATCGCTGTTTTTCCACGCAATCGGCCAGTAGGCCCTTGATGGGGGCGCCGTCGAAAGCCAGGCTGTTACCGGCACCTCCACTATCCTGCGTGAGCGGCCCCTTCGTACGAATCGCCACGCCTTCCAGCGTGATGCCGCCGCTGTCGATGCGCACGGTGCCACCGGGGCCTTTGACTTCCAGCACCTCTGCAGCGTGGACTTCATAGACCTTGGTGCGATGCCGAATAGCCTGCCCCGCCTCCAGTTCGGCACGCCCCTGCACTCGCTGCTCCAGATGCCCGCCGATATCGACCGTGTGATTCGCGGCGGTCTTGTCGCGACGGTGGTTGCCGACCTCCTCCATGCGGTCCTTGCCGGTGTGGATGGTGTGGTTGCGGCCAATGGTCAGAAAGTCGTCCTGACCGATATCGTGGCGCCGATCCTGGCCGATGGTGACCTGCTCGTCGTGGCCCACGGTCTCTTTGCGGTCGTTGCCGATGGCGATGGTCTCGTCATGTTCCACCTGTTCACTGCGGTCGTTGCCCACGAAGGTGGTTTCGTCGTGGTTGACGTGGATGTTCTGATCCTTCTGCGCGTGGACGTAGATTTCCTCCTGATCCGCCTCGTCCTCGAAGCGCAGTTCGTTGTAGCCCTCGCCCTTGTGGGTCTGGCTTTTGATCGTCATCCGCGTCTTGTGTCGCGGCAGTTCGTACGGCGGCAACTGCAAGCGGTTGTACGCCCGCCCGATGATGAGAGGCTGGTCCGGATCGCCATCCAGGTTGACCACAATGACTTCCTGCCCGATGCGCGGGATCGCCATATGCCCCCACGTCGCGCCAGCCCAGTTCTGCGCGACCTGGATCCAGCACGAGCTGTGCTCGTCGTGCTTGCCTTCGCGATCCCACGGGAACTGCACCTTCACCCGGCCGTACTCGTCGGTGTAGATCTCTTCGCCTTCCGGGCCAACCACCATCGCCGGCTGCGGACCGTCGATGCGTGGGCCCGGCAGTGGTTCGGCGCGCCATTCCGCGTCGTCCGGCACCAGCACCGCTTCGTAGCGGTAGTGCGTGCCTTGCTGCGCGTCGGCACCCTCCTCGGCTTGGCTGGTGTATTGCTTGCCGTGATGGACGATGCTGACCGGGCGCCAGCCGCGGTTCATGTCCTCACGCGGGTGGCCGATCAGGTCGAAGGCGATGCCCGGTTGCAGGCGCGCATCGTCGCCGCTCACGCTGGCCATACGCGCATCGCGACGGTGGCCGCGCAGGCGGTCTTGCGTAAAGGCCTTGCCGCTGGCTTCGTGCTTGTAGCGGCCCGGGTAGTCGTAGCGCGCGTAGCCGCGGCCTTGGTGATCGAGGTCGGTGCCCTCACGTGGGTATTCGTGGGGATAGCGTGGGCTCTTGAAGGTGTAGTCACGCTGCACCTGACGCGCGGTACGCACGTTCTCCGTATAGGCGAAGGTGCGCAAACTGGGTTGCGGCTGGTCGCCGCCCGGCGCTGGGTTGTACAGCACCGGCTCGCCCTGCTGGCGACCGTAGATGAACAGGCGGTCGCAGTGGATCAGGCGATGGCCATCAGCCTTGTGCTGGAAGGCGTAGAAAAAGCCTTCCTCGCGCAGGATGCGTTCGACGAAGTCGTAATCGGTGTCGCCGGCCTGCACGCAGTACTCGCGCGCCAGATGCTCGGCGGTCACGCGCTGTTCGTAGTCCAGCGTTTGGTTGTGTGCCTTGAGCACGGCCGTGGCGATCTCGGGCACGCTCAGGGTCTGGAAGATGCGCCAGTCGGACGACAGCTTCAGTCGCGCCAGGCGCGGCTCAACCACGGCGGAATAGCGTGTCCGTCGAAACCCCGTCTCGCCTTGGGCCAGCGATGAGATGGCGCCGTGCACGTAGCGCACCGGCTGCCCGCCCTGCCAGATGGTGAGCAAACCGTTGCGGTCGAGCACCTGGCCGAAGTCGATGACGGGATTCGCGCTGGCCAATTCCATCTGCAAGAGGAAGGTCTCGGACAGACCTTCGTACAAGGTGAACTCGACGACCTCAAATGACTCGTCGCCAGCGGTGAAGGTAAAGCGCAGGTCGGATTGCGTGGGCATGGTCGCTCCGGTGGCCTGGGTTAGGGTTTAAGGATGTGATCCAGCGATTGCAGGACCTGGTCCGTGGTGGTGCCCAGCCTGATCGAGAAGAACAGGTAGGCGCCGACCAGTACGACCAACGCGATGGCCCAGGGTGTCCAGAGGGGCATCTGGCGCTTGAGGCGGTAGCGACGCGTGGCGACGACGGGCGCATCGGTGAGGCGCTCGGGCGCATCGCCGCGCAGCGGCCGCAGGATGCGGTGGAGCTTGACGATGATGGCGTTGAGCGTGTCCTGCTGGTTGTGCTGCTGACCGTATTTGCCCCGATACCCCAGGCAGAGACAGAGGTACTTGAATTCCAGGACGTGGTGGTATCGCTCCGGCTCCATCTGCATGCGCGAAAGCACGGTGAAGAATTTCTCGCCGCCCCAGGTTTCGTTGTGGTGGTAGCTGAGCAGCGAGCGCTTGCGCCAGACCGAACCGTTGCCCCAGGGAGTACCCATGACGGCTTCGTCGATGAAGACGCACAGCGCGTAGCGGTAGGCCAACTGCGTGGCGCCGTCGTAGCCGAGCTGGCGCACTTCCTCGGACAGCGCGGTGATCTGGTCGCGCACGTTGGCGTAGAGCCTGGGGATGTCGTCGCAGCGGTCGAGGCGGCGCAAGCGGATGACCAGGCCAAGCAGCGGCTGGGCGGCATCCACCAGGGGGTTGAAGCTGTGACCGCGTAGCTGGAATTGCAGGTCGTCGTCGTAGTCGATGTGGTGCACCGAGTCGAAGAGCATGCGGTCCTTGTCGCCCATCGGGGAGACAGGCGGTGTGCGCAGGAAGTCGCCCGACGTGGCTCCCGGTGGATTCGGTGCCAGTTGGTGTGCCCGCAGCCGCGGCTCGCGATCGGTCCTGTCGTTGCCGATGTCGACGGTGGTGTTCATGTCATTGACTCCGAATAGCCCAGAACTGGAGTTCCAGTTCCGGGAAATCGCCGGTGATGTGGAAACCGAAACCGTTGGCGCCCTTCTGCATCAACTTCTGCCAGTTCGGATGCGTGCGATCGAGCTGGAAGTAGGTGAAGCCGGCATGGAACGGCAGGTGGCGCGGCGCCACCGGCAGCGGGCTGAGCGGGATGCCGGGCAATTGCAGGCGGATGAGATCGAGCAGCGTTTGCTGGGAGGCGACCTTGGCCTGTTGCAAGAAGAGCTGGCGCAACTGGTCCAGCGGCATGCGCGCACGCACGGCGAGAATGAATTCCGCGCTCTGCATGAGGCTGGGGTCGTTGACTTGGGCGGTGAGCACGCCATGGCGCTCCTTGACCAGCGGCAGGGACACGGCGCGCGGTTGCAGCACAGTGCTGAGCACGCGGCGCAGGGTTTCCTGCAGCAGGTGGAAGGTGGCCTGCGGGTTGTCATGCTGGTAGGCCGGAAACTCCGGTGGCACGCGCGCCTCGTCGGTGAACGTGACGAGTTCGCCGCAGGCCTGGCCGCACGCGAGGTAGGCGTCGAGCGGATGCACGTCGCTGTCGCGCGCGAGATGCCGGAACAGGTGTTGCCAGCGGTTGAGCGCCTGCAGCAGATTGAAGTCGGTGACGTCGGCGACGCCGGCCTGGCCAGGCGAACCAATGCGCTCGGCGATGCTCTTGGCGCGCTCGTGCGCGAGCGCGGCGATTTCTTCCATGAAATGCGCGAGCTGGCTGATGGCTCGCAGATGCAGGCCGGTGATGTGGAAACCGCTATCCATCAGCAGGCTGCCATCGGGACGCCGGTCGAGAATGCGGCCGATGGCCAGCCCGGTGAAGGCGCTGCGGTCGTCCCGCTCCAGCGCCAGTTGCAGGTTGGGTACGGCCATGGTCACGGCGACATGGTTGCCCTGGTGGCTGTGGGTGTCGCGCACGTCTTCGGTGCGCGCGACGTAGCGAGCATTGGCGTAGGTGTCCGGCCACCGGATTTCGGCCATGCCGTCGGAGCGCAGCGGCAGCGTGAGATAGACGGTCTGGTTGGCAGCGGTGGCATCGGTGATGTCCAGCGGCTCCGGCGGCGGCTGGTCGTGCGGGATATCGAAGGCGGTGCCGTCGGGCAAGATGCCGCGCGCACGCACGATGGCGATCTTGCCAATGGCAAGGAAGTCTTGGTTCAACACCAGCTCGGCGAAACCGTAGCCGTATTTACGACCCAAGCGGACATTGACGTAGTGCTCGAGGTAGCGACTGGTTTGTTGGAAATGCTGGGGCTTGACGAAGAGCCCTTCGTTCCAGGCGATGGGATTGCGGGTGGTCATGGTTGCTTGCTCGTTTGGGTGGCCGCCTCGCGGGACAATCCGCGGAACAACTGCGGACGGGAGGGCGGTTTGCGCAACAGGTCCGGTGCGGTGTCAGTCGGTTTGCGCAATAGGTCGCGTGCGCGATCAGTCGGTTCGCGCAACATGTCCGGCGCGCTATCGGTCGGCTCACGCAACATGTCCGGTGCGCCGCGGACCGGTTTGCGTTGCGGGTCCCGCGTGTCGCGGGCGGGTTCGCGCGACGGGTCCGGCGCGCGATAGGCCTCGTTGGTAATGGTGACGCGGGTGTCTTGCAGGGTGACCAGCAAGGCGTATTTGCGCCCGCGCGGTTCGAGCCGGAAAACGTCGTACCGGCGGGTCGCATTGACATCGTGAAAGGCAGCTACGACGGCCACGTAGCGGGCCTTGTCCTCGATGGGACTGAATTCGATGAACTTGAACTGGCCGGGTGCGAGGGTGTAGTCGTCTGCGGCAATGAAGGTGCTGCCCAGCGCCTTCTTAGGGTTCTGGCTGACGAGGTCGAGGTCAGCGTTTTCCAGCATGCTGTCGTCCTTGAGCTGGAGTACCTGGAAGGCGATCGGCGTGGCGGCGGTGCTGGACGCCGGCGCTGGCGACGCTTCAGCTGACGTTGGTGACGCTGGCGCCGGCGCCAGCGGGCTCGCTGCGGCCAAACTGTCGCCCTTGCGGTACTGGCCCAAGTTTGGCGCGACACCGGGCGCGTCCGCCAGCGACGGGCTGCGGCGAAGCTGCCCGTCCGGCGGCAAGGGCGGCTTGCCGGTGGGCGTGACGGTGAGGGAATTCGGGAGCGGCCGGCCGGTGCCATGCGACGGCAGTGGCACGATACCCTCCTCGCCCTGCAAATGGTCCAGCAAGGCGCGCAAGCCGCTGATGAGTTCGCCCTTGGTGGCGCCGTTGAAGCTGACGGCATACGGGCCCTCCCCGACCAGCTTCTCCTCGGTCGGTTCATCGACCACGGCGGCGCTGTCGGCGGCCGACGCGCTGACCGGGTTGGGATTGACGTCGGCGCTGGCATACAGGCTCAAGGCGATCTGCGTCGGCTGGTCGTCGGGCGCGCCCACCGGGATGGACGGGTCCATCAAGACCCGGCCCGTCTTCTTGAACACGTTGCCCACGGTGCTGCAGCCGGCGAGCAGCATGCCGGCGAGCAGAAGCGCGAGGCTTCGCTTCATGGTGCCTCCGCACGCAACGCCTGGTCGTAGGCTTGATCGAAGACCTCCCAAAACAATTTGTCGAAGCCCTGCTGACGCCCGGAGATCAGCTCGTCGTAGTAATGCCCATACATCTGCCATGCCCAGCCGTCGCTGTTCGCCTGGCCGCCCTGCGGCGGTCGGTAACGAGTGAATCGCCGTTGCAACTGCTCCGGGGAGAAGGCTTGCAGCAGTGCGCCGAGACCGGCGGTGATGGCCTGATGGGTGGCCCGCTGCTGGCGATGGATCTGCTCGAGCGATTCCTCGATCGCTGCCGCGGGCGACAGATGAACGACGCTGCGGTCGGCGGCGAACATAGCGCGTACGGTGTCCGGATAGCTTTGCCCCAGACGCAGGGGGTTGTCTTCGATGGGCTGCAAGGTGCGCTGGCGCTGTTCGGGCGCGCTGCCGTGCAAAGCGCTCAGGCCGCTGATGGCCGCACTGAGGCTACGGCCTGCCTCGTAGAGCAGCGCGTAAGCTGTTTGGGCATCCAGAGCCCCCACTGGCGCGCCGAGCCCTTCGATTAGCGGATTGACCACGCCGGCCGGATCGTGGCCGTTGGCTTGCTGCGCATGCAGCCACGCGCTGGCGGCGGGGTTGTGGCTGTCGTGTTCCGACATGAGGGTGTCTCCTGATGCATGGATGGGCCTGCCGTAAACGGCTTCCTGCGCCGTGGCGGCAAGGTCGGCCTGGGCCGCCAACGGCGACAGTCCGTAGTGATGGGGGTCGAGCGGATCGAGCGACGCGTGCACGGTGGCACCCGCGTTCCGCTGGGCAGCGAGGTCCAGCGCGTGCAATGGGTCGAGCTGGCCCTGCGGCCGTGGCGGCTCGCTCAGGGCCTGGAAAGCGGCCCAGTCGGGATTCGGCGTGGCGGGGTGCTGCCCCTCGGGCGCTGCGGCGGGCAAGCTGTCCAGGTAGTCGTCGGGCAACTGCATCAATTCTTCGACGTCGTGCTGGGCCAGCACGCGGGACGGGTCCGGCAACGCGTGCTGCTCCTCGTCCAAGTGCACCGAGAGGCGGTACGGCCCGACGTGCAGGGTGTCCGCGTCACGCAAGCGCGCGCTTGCGTGCAGGCCCAAGGGACGGGTTTGTTCGTTCAGGCGGGTGTGGCCGCTGCGATCGATGACGAGATAGCCACCATCCTCAAAGCGGATTTCGCAGTGTTGAGGCTGCACGCGGCCGGCGCGGTCGTGCAGCAGCCAACTGGCACTCTGCGAGCCGATGGTGCCGCCGGCGGGGTCAAAGCTGTAGCGCGGTGCTGTGCCTTGCTGCAAGGCTTCCGGGTTGGCAACGACCAAAGCCAGGCGGGGCTCCATGGATACTGTATTCATGCGCGCACCGTGAGTCGAACGCGCGGCGGCCGGCGTAACGCAGGCTGTTCCAGAAAACTGGTCCAGCCCAATTCGGTGCCGACGTCGTCCGCGAGGTTGAAGGAAGGGATTTCGTTTTCGCGCAGCGCCAGTTCGAGGTCGCACGGGGTTTGGTCGCGCAGCAAGAAGGCGACCAGCAGGCGCAGACGCTCGAAGTTCTCGCCGTGCGGAAGAAATTCGCGGAACCGCTGCTGGCTGAGGTTGGCGATGACGACGGTGAATTTGGCGTGGCGCGTGCGCACGCTGTCGCCCACGCGGAAGCTCTCGCCGAGCAAACCATTGAGGCAACCGAGCTGGACGCGATCGCCGGGGTCGATGTCGGCGTGGCGCAGTTCGAAATCGCGGATGTCGACGTCCTTGAGGTCGAAGCAGTGTGCGATCAGCCCGGCGACCATCGCGGGCGAGCGGCTGCGATGCACCACGGCGCCGGCAAAACTGAGCAGGCGGCTCCAGGCGATGGGCGTATCGCCGCGGATGGCGGTGTTCTCGAGACCGATCAGCGCAAACAGGCGCTGCGAGAGCGGGTCGCTGGCACCCGGGCGGAAGCGGATGTAGTGCCGGTACTTGCGCCACGCCTGATGCAGCAGCGTCAGCAAGCGGTGATGGAAGACGTCGAAGAACGCCGGACGGATGCCGATGCCCTGCCCGGCCTCATAGGCCAGCCGCTCCACATAGTAGGACGGCAGCGGCGAGTCAGGGCCGTGCATGCCGAAGAACGTTGCCTGCACCTCGTACTGGTGCGGCTCGCTGTGCGCCAGGTGCCGTGCCAGCGACACGTCGGAGGCCGGGAAACCCATGCCGGCATAGTTGCTCAGCTTGATGCGCTGGCGCTCGGGATCGTCGCTGTCGGGCGACTCGAGATCATCGCCATGTAGCGCATGCAGCCGTTCCAGCAGCAAGAAGAAGTCATGGTTCCTGGCACTCTCCAGCAGCTTTTCAGTCAAATCAGGGCTTGGGTTCCGCTGCGCATGGGCCATGCGTAGTGCTCCTGATTGGTGGTGTTGATCGCCTCCAGCATATGGAAGGAGGAAATGCTGCTGTACAGCGCGAGGAAGTGACTGAGCACCGTGCCGAACAGGTAGAGGTCGCCTTCGCAGGCAAACCCCGCCTGATCGAGCTTGACCACGCTGCGGATGCCGCGAATCGGCAGTGCCTGAAACATGCGGTCAACCGGCGTGGTCGCGACCTCCAGCAGTGCATCCAGGCGCTTCTGCGTGGCGCGGCGCCGCTGGATATCGTGGTGAGCGGCGAAGTCGTAGGCGCTGATGACGGCCTTCAACGGCTCGGCGGACAGCAGCGACAGGTAGGTCGGCGACAGATTGGAGATGAGCCGCCACTGCAGGTTGCCGTCCAGAACTGGCCGATACGACGGGGTGGGTGCCGTCAGGTTGCGACTGCTGACGAAGGTGGGGACGTCGGGTGTGGGGATGCGCACGTCCCCCGCGCCCAACGCCAGCGGCAGATCGCGGTTAGTGCAGGTCAGCGACACCGAGACCGTCTCGTCGCGACCGATGTAGTGGTGCTCGTCGCCACGCACGAACGAGACACGGTGCTCGACACCGGCGGCGGTGAGCGACGGTTCGATGCGGGTGCGGTAGTAAAGCGTGGTGTGGCCGCGCTCGTAGTCGATCTGGTGGCGCAGCGACTCGAAGGGCTGGTAGGTGCGCAGCCATTCGCCGGCCTTGCCGCTGCCCTCGCCCTTCCAGCCGTCGACACTGTCGATGCTGAAAATCTCGTAGGCGTCGGCCCGCTGCCCTGCTGGACTCAGGCGATAGTCCACCGCTTTGCCGGTCAGCCGGACGGGCTCGCCCTCGTGTTCGAACAGGTTCACGGCCGGCGTGCAGTACAGCGCCAGGTCGCCCGTGCGGATGCGCACGTCCTCGGGCATGGGCCGGGTGAAAACGAATTCCAGGCGGATCTGCCCAGTCTGCTCGGTGGGCCAGAGTGAACGCAGCCCGCGGATACCGAAGAAGAAGAACCGGCGCGGGAACAGGAAGTACTCCTGCAAAATTCGGTAACCGTCCAGTGCGTTCTTCGGGTATGGCAGCAGCGCCTGATCAGGCGCGAAGCCGTGAAACAGCACCTGGCTGGCAGGGATGTGACGCACCTGCCCCGCGACCTCCATGCGGATTTCGCCGAGGTATTCGGCCAGCCACAGATAAAGCGTCATGGCGGTGTAATCACTGCCGCTCAGGTAGAAATCGAGCTGGTCGCAATCGTAGGTACTGGGCGGGCTTTGACTGAGCGTGGACAGATCCACGCGCACGGTCGATTTCTCCAGCGAGTGCGCATCGCTGACCTGATCGATCCGCAAGGGATAGATGGCCATGTCAGCACAGGTGCGGAACTCGCAGGGAATGCCGTCTACCTCGCGAGCGCGCATGCGTGTCCCCTTGGGGATCACATGCCGCTCTGTGATGGTGCGGTCCATCGGCAGGAACTGCATGATGGTGGCGCTGGGCAACGGACGCAGGTAGTTCGGCCACAGCAGTTGCAGCAACGGGTGGGTCAGCTCCGGGAAGTCGTCATCGATCTTCAAGCGCAGCTTGGCCGTGAGGAAGGCAAAGCCTTCCATCAGCCGCTCCACATCGGGATCGGTGGCTTCCTCCCCCAGGTATCGCGCGAGCTGCGGATTGTTGCGCGCGAACACCTGGCCGAGGCGGCGCATATAGTCCAGCTCTTCGCGGAATTTTCGCTTCAGTGGCATCAGCCCTCCTGGCTGGGTGCTAGATCACGTGGATCCAGCGCTCCCGGTGCTGGACGAGCAGATCGATCTCCACGTCCTCCGTGTTGTCGTTAACTGGCACCAGACAGTGCAAACGAAAATGCAGCGGACCCGTCTGGCCGTGCGCGGTGACGGGATGAACGTTCAGCACCTGCACGCGAGGTTCGTAGGCCGTAACCGCGGCACGGACGTCCTGGCATACCTGATGGCGCAGATCCATCTGGCTGGCTGCGGCGTCGTTCAGATCCTCAAGGCCGAAACCAGGGCAGCTTTGCGAGCTGCCCCGGCGGCTATTGAGAATGCGCTCGAGGTGGTCCTTGATGGCACCGATGCGCTCCGACGCCAGCGCCTGCCGCGTGCGCACGCGGCGCGGCGGCAGATCTGGATCAAGCCGTTCGAACAGGCTGCCCTGGCCGAGGGAGCGCGGCATGCGTCATGCCCTCCGTCATTCCTTGTCGAGCCGGCCGACCAGCGACAGGTCGAAGCTCGCGCCCATGTACTTGAAGTGCGGGCGCAACGACAGGGAAATCTGGTACCAGCCGGGGTTGCCGGTCGCGTCCTGAACGACGACCCTGGCGGCACGCAACGGACGGCGGCTGCGCACGTCGGCGGAGGGGCTTTCCTGGTCCGCAATGTACTGGCGCAGCCAGTTGTTGAGTTCGCGCTCCAGGTCCTGGCGCTCTTTCCAGCTACCGATTTGTTCGCGCTGCAGCACCTTGATGTAGTGCGCCAGACGGTTGACGATGAACATGTACGGCAGTTGCGTGCCGAGCATGTAGTTGGTCTGCGCGGCCTGGCCTTCGGGCGTGTTCTGGAAGACTTTGGGCTTCTGCACCGAGTTGGCCGAGAAGAAGGCTGCGTTGTCGCTGTCCTTGCGCATCGCGAGAGGAATGAAGCCTTCCGCAGACAGCTCGAATTCCTTCCGATCCGAAATCAGCACTTCGGTCGGGATCTTCGCCTGGAGCTGGCCGAGCGACTCGTACAGGTGCACGGGCAGGTCGTCCACGGTGCCGCCCGATTGCGGACCGATGATGTTGGGACACCAGCGGTACTTCGCAAAGCTGTCCGTGATGCGGTTGGCCATCAGAAAGGCCGTATTGCCCCACAGATAGTTGTCGTGCCGGCCGTCGATGGTTTCGCGATAGCCAAAGCTGCGTACAGGGTTCTCCAGCGGATCGTACGGCTGGCGCAGCAGGAACCGCGGCATGGTCAGGCCCAGGTAGCGTGCATCTTCCGATTCACGCAGACCGCGCCATTTGGCGTGCCGCGGACCTTCGAAGATGTCCTTGACCTCTTTGAGATTGGGAATGTCCTGGAAGGAGTCCAAGTTGAGCATCTCGGGGCCAGCCGCGGCGAGGAACGGTGCGTGCGCCATGGCGCCGATCGCAGCGACGTAGTTGAGCAGCTTGATGTCGGGTGCGGAGGGGCCGAAGGTGTAGTTGCCGACGATGCAGCCAATGGGCTTGCCGCCGAACTGGCCGTAACCCGCGGTGTAGATGAGCTTGTAGAGATTACTGCGCGTGATATCCACGGCGCTCTCGAGGTCTTCCAGCAGTTCATCCTTGGTGGCGTGCAGCACATCGATGAAGATGTTTTCGCGGAAGTCGGTGCCAGCCACCAGTCGATGAAGTCCGCGCCAGGCCGATTCCAGCTCCTGCAGGGCAGGCTGATGGAGGATGACGTCCATCTGCCTGCCGAGCTTGGCGTCGATCTGGGCGATCATCTGGTCGACCAGTTGCTTGTTGACCGGCTGCTCTCGTGCATCGGTCTTGAGCATCTCGGCAATGAAGGCAGCCACGCCTCGCTCGGCGACGGCATAGCCCTCCTGAGCGGGCTGCAGGCGTGTCTGCGCCATGATCTGTGCCAGCAGGCCCTCCTGCGGCAACGGGTCCTGCTTCTGGATAGCAGCGGTTTGTGCTTGTGTCATTGTTATGTCCTTTGCAAACGGGAAGAGGAACAGCGCGGCATCAGGCCTTGCCGGGTTCCAGCAACTGTTCCAGCTCCTTGGCGAGCTTGCCGCGAGAGGCTTCGTCACCGAGCAGGGCCTGCAACTGCTTGCGGAAGGCCGGGATATTGCCCATCGGCCCCTTGAGCGCCACCAGCGCCTCGCGCAGCTCAAGCAACTTGCGCAGTTCCGGCACTTGGCGGGCGATGGCATCGGGACTGAAGTCCTCGATGGCGCTGAACTTCAGGTGGACGGGCAAGGTGTCGTTCTCGCCACCCTCTTCCAGTACGGCCGGCGCATCCATCGTCAGCCCCAGACCGAACTCGGACATCACGTTGTTGAAATTGTCCTTGTTGATGCTGACGGCGGCACGGTCTTCGAGTGCGACCTCGTCCTCGCGCCCTTTGAAGTCGCCCGTCACCAACAATTTCAACGGCAGCTCGACTTCCTCCTGCTCACCGCCCGTTGCTGGAACGTAGCGAATGTTGATGCGTTCCTTCGGTGCGACCGATCCTTGCTTTGCCATGAGCCACTCCCATTCGAATTGAAGTCTTTGCAGCACGAGATTCGATAAACCCCGGCGCATTGCGCGCCAAGGTGTATGCAGTGCAAGCGAAGGCATGCCGGCCGAGCCAAGCTCGCCGACCTAACACCAATCTATGGCATGCCAAAAATCGCTTTCCGCACGCAAACAGAGAAGCTAGACGTTAATGGCGGCCGATGGAATCAGACAGCACCCATTTTTATGTCGGAATTAATCGTATTTGTCCGAATATCGATTTAAGAGAAATTTCCCTCATTGATTTCCAGACAAATCCTATGGACAGACGGGTTATTGGCGTGTTTCCCTCGAAAGCTTGATCGCGTGCTTATTGTGGGCGAACCGTAAGCACGCTCACCCACGTTTTTCAAATCGTTGAGCCGAAACGTTCATTTGCATTTGCTTCATTTTCACTAGCAACGCAGAGACGATTTTTCTAAGAAAAACCTTTCCTGAAAAGGGGAGCTCGATTACATGATTACGGTGGATCTCCCGGCGCTCTTCGAGCGCCTTAATGCGTTGTGTCGGCATGCCTTGGAAGAAGCGGGCAGCCTCTGCATCGGGCAGCGTGGCGCCGAAGTCACAGTGCCCCACCTGCTGTTCAAGCTGCTCGATCAGCCTCAGTGCGATGTGCGTATCGTGTTGCGCGTCGCGGGGATTGAGGTGGACACCGCGCGACACGCGCTGTCCACCGCATTTCCCGAGGGGAATAGCGGGCACAATCAATATCCGTCCTTCTCCCCGCTGCTGGTGGAGCTGTTGCAGGAGGCATGGCTGCTCAGCTCGGTGGAGCTGGGACAAGCTGAAATCCGCAGCGGCGCCCTGCTGCTCGCCGCGCTACTCAATCCGGGGCGCTACCTTCCGCTGGCGGCGATACGCCTGCTGGATGGCGTGAGCCGGGAACCGCTGCGCAAACGCTTTGCTGAACTGTTGGCCGGATCGACGGAAGTCGCCAGCGTGGCGTCCGGCGAACATCGCCCTGCGGCTGTCGGCGGCGAGGACAGCGCGCTGGCCCGATTCGGCCACGACTTCACCGCGCAGGCTCGCGAGGGGCGGATCGACCCGGTGCTGTGCCGCGATGCCGAGATCGACCTGATGGTCGACATCCTGTCGCGTCGCCGCAAGAACAACCCCATCGTGGTAGGTGACGCCGGTGTCGGTAAGAGCGCGGTCGTTGAAGGACTCGCCCTACGCATCGTGCAGGCGCGCGTGCCCGAGCCGTTGCGCGACGTTCACCTCTGGGGGCTGGACCTGGGCGCTCTGCAAGCCGGTGCGTCGGTCAAGGGCGAGTTCGAGAAACGCTTGAAGGCGGTGATCGACGAAGTGAAGACCTCGCCGCAGCCGATCATCCTGTTCATCGACGAGGCGCATACGCTGATCGGCGCCGGCAACGCCGCGGGCGGCAGCGATGCGGCTAACCTGCTCAAACCCGCGCTGGCGCGCGGCGAATTGCGCACCATCGCCGCCACCACCTGGTCCGAGTACAAAAAGTATTTCGAGAAAGACCCTGCCCTGACGCGACGCTTCCAGTTGGTGAAGTTGGAGGAACCCAGTGCGGAGGATGCCGTGCATATCCTGCGCGGCCTGCGCCCTCTCTACGAGCAAGCACACAAGGTCTATATCGCGGACGATGCGCTGCATGCCGCCGCAAAATTGTCGGCGCGATACCTGTCCGGCCGGCAGTTGCCTGACAAAGCCATCGACGTGCTCGATACCGCTTGCGCGCGCGTCGCCACCGCACTGGCCGAGCCGCCGCGTCGCTTGACCGCGCTCGAGAACGAGCTTCGGCAGATCGATGCGGAGACCGAACACCTGACGCGTGATGCCCGGTCCGGCCGCACGCCGTCGACGAAACGACAGGACAACCTGCGCGATGCGCGGCAACAGGTGGAGGCGCGTATTGCCGAACTGAGACAAGCCTGGGAACAGCAGAAAGCGGCCGTCGATGCGATTGTCACCCTGCGCAGTCAGGAGGCCAACGACGACATCGCAGGACTGCTGTCGGACAAGGTGGCCCAGCTCACCGAACTGCAACGCGACGGTGCCCTGCTGCATGCCGACGTGGGCGCCGAGCAGATTGCCCAAGTGATCGCCGACTGGACTGGCATACCGGCTACCACCATCAACAGCGATCAACTGACGCGCCTCGAGCAGTTGCCGACCACCCTGCGAGTGCGCGTCAAAGGACAGGACGCGGCACTGGAGGCGCTGCACCGGCGCCTGCTCACGGCGATGGCCGACCTGCGCCGGCCGGGCACGCCGATGGGCGCGTTCCTGCTGGTCGGCCCCAGTGGTGTGGGCAAGACCGAAACGGCGTTGGCGGTGGCCGATGCGCTGTTCGGCGGCGAGCGCTTCCTGACCACGATCAACATGTCCGAGTATCAGGAGAAACACACCGTGTCGCGCCTGCTGGGAGCACCGCCCGGCTACGTCGGCTATGGCGAAGGCGGCGTGCTCACCGAGGCCATCCGCAAGCAGCCCTATGCCGTCGTGCTGCTCGACGAGGTGGAGAAGGCCCACCCGGAAGTGCTGAACATGTTCTACCAGGCCTTCGACAAGGGTGAGCTGGCCGATGGCGAAGGTCGACGCATCGACTGCCAGAACATCCTGTTCTTCCTGACCTCCAACCTCGGCTTCGATCAGGATGATCCGTCGTTATCCGACCTCGACGTCGACAGCCTGCGGCAGCAGTTGATGCGCTTCTTCAAGCCGGCCCTGCTGGCGCGCATGCAGCTCGTGCCGTACCGCTACCTCGACGAGGCAGTGTTGAGTGACATCGTGGACAGTCGCTTGCAGCGCTTGCAGCGGCAATTCGCCCAGCGCTACAACGCCCCTCTGGAAGTGGCCGAGAGCGCACGCGACGAGTTACGCTCGCGCTGCATACGACACGCCAACGGCGCGCGCATGCTCGATGCGAGCATCGACGGCGAACTGCTGCCGCCGCTGTCGCTCGCTGTGCTGCAGCAGCAGGCCAAGGGGGCACCTTTCCAGCGCGCGGACCTGCGCTGGCAGGACGGCGCCTTTCTGGCCACGCTGCACTGAGTGGAACACGGCATGGAGACCGTGAGCGTCGTCCTGTTGGCGCGCGAACTCGCGCAAGCGAGCACCGTGGCCTCGCTGGCGGAGGCCTGGCTGAGCGCCGCCTGCGATGGCACCGGTATCGCACAGGCGCTCTGCTACTGGCACGAACGCCCTGGCGACAGACTGCTGCCGATCGCCCATGCCCATGTGGCTGACGCCGCGAGGCTCACCTCGATATCGTTGGAAGAGTTGGACAATCCGCTGGTGTATTGCCTGACCAGCGCAAAGCCTTGCCATGTCGCGCGACTGGACGCCTTGGTCAAGGTCGGCGCTGGCTTCGATGCCCTGCGCGAACATCTCACCGCCCGCGCCGCCCTGCTCGTGCTGCCGATCCATGGCCCACGGCATGAATTGGTGGGTATCTTCGCGTTGATTGGCGCCGAGGCGGCCCTGCGCGCCTGGCATGCAAATCCGATCTGGCAGGAGCTGGTCACCCTGCATCACGTGCTGATGGCGCGCCTGCTGGCATCGTCCGACATCCACCGCATCGAAGAGCAGCGACGAAGCGAGATCGACCAGGACCGGACACGCGCCGCCCGTCTGCTGGCCGCGGACTTTGTCGGTGTCGGGTCCACGGCCCGTCAATTGCGCGAAGACATGCTGCGGCTGGCCGACTCGTCGCTGTCATTGCTGATCACCGGGGAAACCGGCTCGGGCAAGGATCATGCGGCCTGGCTGATTCATCAGGCCTCGTCCCGCCAGGGCAAGTTTGTACCGGTGAACTGCGCGGCGATTCCGAAAGACCTGATCGAAGCCGAGTTGTTTGGCGCGGTACGCGGCGCCTACACCGGCGCCACTCAGGCACGCATCGGGCTGGTGGCCGAGGCGGATGGCGGCACGCTGTTCCTCGACGAAATCGGCGATATGCCACTGGCACTGCAAGGCACGCTGCTGCGCCTGCTGAACGAGAAGACCTATCGACCGATAGGCGCAACGCGCGAGCAGGCGTCCGACTTCCGCCTGATCTGCGCCACCCACCGCCCCCTCCCCGAACTCGTGCGTGACGGCGCGTTCCGCGAGGACCTGTATTTCCGCATCCGCCAGCGTGTGTTGCGCATTCCGCCCCTGCGCGAACGCCCGGAAGACATTCCGGCACTGGTCGCGCACGTGCTGCTGCAACACAACCGCGAATGCCAGGGCAACATCGCCGGCATTTCCGCGAGGGCGCTGGCACGCCTGCAAGCGCACACCTTTCCCGGCAACGTTCGCGAGCTTCGCAGCCTCGTGCTGGCCGCAGCTGAGCGTATCGCGCCCGGCAAGCATATCCGCGGCGACCTGCTGGCCGACCTGGAAGAAGAAATGCTGCCGCCGAGCGAGCCGCCATCGCCGACGGCATCGGCACTGCAACAGCTCCTGCACACCGACAACTTGCCGGAAGCCTTGCTGCACTTCGAGCGCCTCGTTGTCGGCGAACGGCTGCGCCGGGTCGAGGGGTCGCGGCGCGAGGCTGCACTCAGCCTCGGCATACCCAAACGCACGCTGGCACGCAAATGCCTGGAGTGGAATTTGAATGGAGAGGATCACCCATCATGAAATCGTTCAGCCTGGCATTGCTGTTTGCGGCGGCACTGGCCGGTTGCGACGGAAAGCACCCCGCCGTCGCCGCCGGCAACGATTGCACGACCATCGTGTCGCCGCAGGAACGGCTGGCCTGCTTCGACGCCAAGGCGGGCACCCCGCCACCACCGCCGACCGCGCTCCAAGCCAAGGCACCCACGACGCCGCCAACGCCGGCCACCACGCCAGCCAGCGCGAAACGGCCGGACATCACCGACTTGGTCCAGGCCAACGAGGCCAAGCGCCGCGCCGACGACACCGGCTTGCTGCTGATGCGCACGCCAGAAAGGCTTCCCGGCCAGGATAAGGTGATCATCTCGGCGCCGGCACTGGGAGGCTCGACACCCGGCCCCACCCTCGCGATCAGTTGCCTGCAGAACATCTCGCGCCTGCAATTGCTGACCACCGAGGCACTGCCCTTCAACCGCGCCAATCTACGGCTGCTGCTGGACGGCCGCCCCGTGTCGGCCAGCCAGCCGTGGCAGGTCCTTGATGACGGTACGGTCACCGACGCGGGACGCGGCCTGGTAGCGATCGAGCAGCTGCGCCACCTGGCCCGGCCAGCGCAACGCCTGCAGATCGAGAGCGACCAGCCCCCCCTCGACGGACTGGTCTTCGACGTCTCCCGGCTCCATGAGCAACTGGTCCAGCAGCGCGAGGCATGTCACTGGTGAAACTGCCCGCCCCGCTGGACCTCGATACCTTGCTGGCGCCGCTCGATCCGCGCCAGCCTGCCGGCGTTTTCGATGAGGAAGACGATGCTTACCAAGGCATCGACCACGAAATGGTCAAGCTCGGCAGCTTGCAAGAGGCGACCATCGATTGGCCCTACGTCGATGAAGCCGCGCAGCATTACCTGTGCAGCCAGTGCAAGCACCTGCGCATCGCCGGGCATCTACTGACTGCTCGCGCACGCACACGCAGCTGGCGCGGCTGGGCCGAGGCCACCGGCGTACTCGCCGGCATGGTCGAACGCTACTGGGAAACCAGCTATCCGAAACCGGGCGCCACCGGCTACCTGGCCAAGCGACGGTTGGTGGGGCAATTGCTGGAGCGGCTGTCCGACAGCCTGGCCGCGTTGGAAAACACCGGCTACGGCGAAGAGTTCTACAAGGCCGGCCAGGCCGCACTCGATAGCCTGCAACGCAGTGCCGAGAACGCTCAGCTCGACGTGCCCACGCTCACTAGGCTGGAGGCCTTGTTGCGGCAAAAAGCCGAAGCGTTGCGCGCGCCGGAGCTGGCCGATGCCAAGCAGCTCGACACGCCCGCGCGCGGCGAAGTGCTATCGGACGCCTTCTTCACGCCGGTTCTGCCCACGCCCGGCAACGAGCGCGAGGGCCGCAAGTCGCTGCTGGCCGCGGCGGAGATCATCAACCAGCAAGACCCCTACGACCCCACCGGCTACCTGCTGCGGCGGTTTGCCCTGTGGGCCCACCTGACCAACGCGCCGTCGGCACGCAAACACCACCATACCGAACTGATGGCTGTGCCCGCCGACGTCGCCGAAGGGTATGCGGAAGCGCTCAGTGCCAACGCTGTCGACCCGGCGCTGCTGCAACGCGTCGAGCGCAGCGTCACCACCTCGCCGTACTGGCTGCGCGGCAGCTACCTGGCCGCCGGCATCGCGCGACGGCTGGAGATGCCGTTGGTAGCCGAGGCCATCCGCCAAGCGACCGAGCGTTTCGTCACCCGGCTGCCCGCGCTGGGCAAACTGGAATTCGCCGATGGGCGTCCGTTCGTGGACGGAGAAACCCAGGCCTGGATCAGCGGCGCGCACGCGGGCGGCACCATGGCCGCCGCCGGCCGTGACTACGCCGGCGTGCGCGACGAACTGCACGGCCTGCTCGAAACGCAAGGCGTCGAGTCCGTGCTGCGCCGCCTGGAAGCGATCCAGCAGGAAGCTGCCGACCTGCGGCACCGCTGCCATGTCATGGCCATCGCTGCCGAACTGCTGCGGCCGCGCGGCCTCGCCTGGCTGGCCGACGGTTTGTTCGTCCGCGCGTATCGGGCCATGCAGCACGCCTCGGCGCCCGAGTGGGAGCCCGACCTCTTCAGCCTTCTCGAACGACAACAGCCGGATGCCTCGGGGCACAAGGATTAAACAGGGAGCATCGTCATGTGGAACATCTGGTCCAAACTGCAACGTTACGGCCAACTCATCTTGCGCTGGGGGCGGCAAGGCGCGCCCCTGCTGCCACTGCTGCTACTGGCGCTCGCGCTGGTCGCTATCTGGTGGTTGGGACCCAAGTGGAGCTGGGGCGAGCACCGCCCCCTGGCCAGCCTGACCGCGCGGGTACTGGCGACGGTAGTCCTGCTGATACTGCCGCTACTGATCTGGGCGCTGCGCCTGCGCAAGCGCACCATGCGCCTGGAGGCAGAGCAGCATCATGTGGAAGAGCAACAGACCGACCCATGTCTGCGTTACGTCGAAGCGCAGGAGCGCGACCTCGATCACAGCCTCGCGATCCTGCAAGCCAACCTCAAGGGCCGACAGGCGCTGTACCAGTTGCCCTGGTACTTGGTGTTGGGGCAGGAGAACGCCGGCAAGACCAGCTTTGTCAACCGCTCCGGCCAGAGCTTCTCGCTCACCGGTGAAATGAAGGCCGGCAGCCGGCGGCTGCAAGAAGACCCGGACAAGCTCTACGCCATTGACTGGTGGATGGGCGACCAGGCCATTCTCATCGACCCGCCGGGCGAATTGATCAGCCAGCCGCGAATCGCCCAGTCCGGTATGTCCGATGACGCTGACGACGAAGGCCTATCCACCGCGAGTGCGCCCGCATTGTCCACGCGGCTGACCCGCCACGGCGTGCTGCCGGAAGATATCCACGCTCGGCTGTGGGACAGCTTCGTCGGCTGGCTCGGCCGTAACCGCAGCCGCCGGCCTCTCAACGGCGTGGTGCTGATGGTCAGTCTGGAAACCCTGGCGCATCAGACGCCGAGCGACCGCAAGGCGCTCGCCGCGGTGCTGCGCGCGCGCCTGGCCGAATTGAGCCGGCAGCTCGGCACACGGCCGCCGCTGTACGTGGTGCTCAGCAAGTTCGACCTGCTTGAGGGCTTCGAAACGCTGTTCGCGCGGCTGCCCAAGTCCGTGCGCGAGGACCTCTTCGGTTTCAGCTTCACGCTGGATGCGATCCAGCGCTACGACGCCTGGCTAGACGAGCTCGGCACGCACTACGACACGTTCCTCGACCGCCTGAACGAACAGGTGTTCGACAGCCTGGCCGACGTGCCCGACGTGGCACAGCGTGAAGCGCTGTACTCGCTCACCCGACAGCTCAGCGGCCTGCGGCCCCTGCTGCTGGGTTTCCTGGCCGACGTGCTCGGCAGCGATCGCTACGTGACCCCGGCGCTGCCGCGCGGCGTGTTCTTCTCGTCGGTCTATCAGCAAGGCGTGCTCAACAATGCCTTCCTCACCACCGCTTCGCAGACCTATGCGTTGCGTGGGCCGGTCAACTACATGCAGCCCAGCGGGCGCTCCCTGGTTTACTTCGCGCAGCACCTGTTCCAGCGCGTCATCTACCCCGAGTCCGGTCTGGCCGGCGACAACCCCAAGGTCATCGCCGAGAAAAAGCACGCGCTGGCCCTGCGCTTCGGCGTAGCGTCGCTGGGTAGCGCGCTCGTGATCGGTGCGTGGTACCACTACTACGCGCTGAATCGCGACAAGGCCCTGAACGTGCTCGAGCGCAGCCGCGCGTTCAGCACCCACGCCATCGACGGTTCCCTCGACCCCACCGGCCGCAACTTGCTGCAACCGCTGGACCAGATCGGCAGCGTGGTCGCCGTCTACGGCAACTACCGCGACGCCTGGCCGGTCGTGGCTGACCTTGGCCTGTACCAGGGCCGCACCATCGGCCCCAAGGTCGACCAGGCCTACCTCACCCTGCTGTCTCAGCGCTTCCTGCCGGCGCTGGCCAGCGGCGTCATGAACAAGCTGGACGGCGCCGGTACTGACAGCGATACGCAACTTGCCGCGCTGCGCGTCTACCGCATGATCGAAGACCGCCCCAATCGCCGTGCGCCCGTGGTCGAAAACTGGATGTCCACGCAATGGCAGGCCGCCTTCCCGGGCGAGGACGGCGTGCAGCGCGCGCTGATGCGCCACTTGGACTACGCGATGAAATACGCCGACACGCGCCTGCCGCAATACCAGGAACGTGTCTCGGCCGTGCAGCGCGAGCTGCGCACCATTCCGCTGCCGCAGCGCGTCTACATGGCACTGCGCCGTCAGGCCGGCACCGCGCTGCGCGCGCCGCTGGATCTGCGCAACGAAATCGGCCCGGCCTACGACATCGTGTACGAACCCGAAGCCAGCACGGGCGGCAAACAAGAGACACCGCTCGCCAATGGCCGCATCGACGCCCTGCTCACCGCCAAGGGCTACCGCGGCTACTTCGCCCCGCACAGCCAGGACATTACCGAGCTGGCCATGATCGACCAGTGGGCCCTCGGCGAGCGACGCAACGTCGACTACTCCGAGGCCGACAAGCAAGCATTGGCCGATCGGATCCGCGCCCTCTACAGTCGCGACTACGTCGACACCTGGCAACGCAACCTCAACCAGATCGCCGTGCGCGACTTCCAGGACATCGGCCAGGCCGTCACCATCCTGGGCAGCGTCACTAGCCCGGCCGCGCCGTTGCGGCGCCTGGTTGAAACCGTGCGCGACAACAGTGAGCTCGGCAACCCGCCCGCCGCCACGGCCAGCGCCGGCACCGAAGCCTCACAAACCAAGGCTGCCGCGCTGGCCGACAAGGTGGACAAGCGCACCGAGTCCGAAGCCCCGCCGCTGCCGGTCATCACCATCGCCCGTGCCTTCTCGCCGATCAGCCAGTTGCTCGAAGCCAAGGGCGAGCGGCCCCCGTATCTCGACGAAACTATGCAGGCCATCGGCGCCGTGCAGGACAAAGTGCGCACCGTGCACGACAGCCCAGACCGCGGCAAGGCCGCGCTCAACGTCGTGCTCGAACGATTCGGCCAGAAAGGTCCCGATCCCATCGCCAACCTGCAGCGCATCGCCGGTGGCCTGCCCGAGCCGTTGAATCATCAGGTCGGCAAGCTGGCCGACGAGTCCTCGCGCATCGTCCTTGTCGAAGCCCTGCGCGAGCTGGAAAAACGCTGGGATGCCGACGTGTACCGCTTCTATCGCGAGCGCCTGGCCAACCGCTACCCGTTCAACCCGACCAGCCGCGAAGAAGTCTCGCTCGACGACTTCGCCGCGTTCTTCGGGCCGCAGGGGCGACTGCAACAGTTCCGCGACAAATACCTCAACCTGTTCATCGAGGACAATCTGGAAGCCCTGTATTCCGAACGCCTCGGCGGCTATCTGGTGCGCAACGACGTGCTCACCCAGCTCGAAGCCGCCAACCGGATCCGCGACGCCTTCTTCAACAGCCGCGGGCAGCTCGGCGTGCAGTTCTTCGTCGAACCTCTGGGCCTAGCCGCGAACAAGCGCAGCAGCTCCCTCAGCGTCGAGGGCCAACTCATCACCTACAACCACGGCCCCACCACCAGCACGGCCGTCATCTGGCCCAACACCCTGGCGCCCAGTAACGAAAGCCGCATGACCCTCGTCCATGCCGGCGGCAGCAGCAGCGGGCTAATCTACCGCGGCCCGTGGTCGCTCTACCGCCTGCTCAGCCAGGCCCGCCTCAACGGCGCCACGGCTACCAGCGTCGACCTCAGCTTCGCCGCGGCGGACGGCGGCATGCGCTACCGCATCAGCACGGAGAAGGCCAACAATCCGTTCACCCAGCCGCTGTTCAAGGGCTTCGCGCTGCCACGCACGCTGTTGCAGGACGAGCGGCGCGCGGATGCGTCGGCGAGCGGACCGGGCGAGGTGCAGGTAAGACAAGACGCACGTCAGAACGGCGCCTGACCGCACGCGGGCCGCACAGCGGCCCGCCCTCTACACACGAGAAAACACGCATGAACTATGAACTTGTCGACCTGGGTCCTCTTACGATCACCGGCATCGCCTTGCGCACCGACAACAGCGAGGCCGGGCTCGCCCAGATCGAGCAGCATTGGGGGCGATTCTTCCAACAAGGCATCCTGCAACAGATCGGCGCCGGCCAAAACGCGCCGATCTGCGAGGTCTACTTCGATTACGAAAGCGACGCCAGCGGCGCGTACACGCTGCTGCTCGGCAGCCTCCTGTCGGGCGAAACGCCACCGCCAGTCGACGGCGTGCAGACGAACAGCTTTCCCGCCGCCCGTTACGCCAGGTTTCACGTTGACAGCCCCCAAGGCATCCGTGCCGCATGGCAGCACATCTGGGGTCGGCAAGACCTCGACCGTCTCTATGCGTGCGACTTCGAGATCATCGGCGCCGAGGGGGCAGACATCTACGTGTCAGTGAAATCATGAGCAAACGCCCCGTGTCCCGAACGCCGCCGGCCAACACGCGGCCCGCGCATCCCGACCGCCCACGGCTGGAACCAGGCATGGTGGTCGACGCGCTGGACCAGTACTACTGGTATCTGCACGAACTGGTGCACTACTGCCGCGAGCACGGGTTGCCGAGCGCAGGTCACAAGCACGACGTGATCGAGCGCGTGCGTCGGGACTTGCAGGGCAAGTCGCCACCCACCACCGAACGGATCGTATCGCGGTGCGCAAGAGCCGCTCCGGCGGGGTCGCGTGAACTCACCTTGGATACGCCGATCGGCCCTGACTACAAGTGCGACGCAGCAACGCGGGCCTTCTTCGAATCCGTGATCGGCGCGCATTTTCATTTCACCGCGCACCTACAGCGCTTTCGCCGCACCAACGCCGATCGCGGCCTAACCTACGGCGACCTGGCGGCCGAGTGGCGCGCCGAGTACGAACGGCGCAAGGACAAGAACTACACCTCGCCCTTGATGCACACGTGGGAATACAACCGCTTCGTCAGGGACTTCATGCGCGACAAGCCGCGTAACGAAGGTAAAACCCTGAAAGACGCAGCGGCGAGTTGGAACGCACTGCGCCAATCCTGCGGCCCGCGGGACTACGCCAACAGTATCGCGGTTGAGAACAAAGAACGGACGCAGATTAACGACTGAATCGGCCGCCACGGCGAAAGTCGCCCTGCCCCCCGTTCTCGCGAAAGGTTCGATGGCGGGCACCGCCGACGAACCGCCCAACATCACGGCATCGTGAGCAAACGCTCCAATGCCGCCGGTATGGCCTGAAACTTGTTCACGCCCTTCGGCGGCCAGGCATCCGGGCTGCAATCGTCGAGCTCCACCTCGGATGGTGTCGCGGCGGGCCGGTAGCCGCGAAGCGTGAGCGGCAAGTCGGTGCCCTCGCAGCGCAGGCGCGCGAGCAAAACACCAGTGCGCTTGTTCACCAACGCCGCCTCCCAGCAGGCATCGGCACAGCCGCGCGATTGGTAAACGAGCGTTTCGCCGGGATTCGGCCAACTCAGCTCGAACGGGCCGGAAGTCTGCGCATGGGTGTCTGTGCCCACACCGAGCAGAAAACAGACGACCATCAGAAGATGCCAGGAACGCACGTGCCATGTCCTCCTGTTTTCGGCAACTCATCGCTCGCGCGCGCGGCGATTCCGATTGGGCTCGAGTACAACCGCTGAGAAACATCAGGGCAGCCAGCAAAGGTGCCAAAATAGGATTTATCGTTGTCATCGCGGTATCTGGTTCCTCCGTTCTTCCAACGAGCCTTCATCGCTTCTGCTGCCATTGGCGTGCCGATGTTGGACGGGCAAGGCTGCTGCATACTCATGGCGTGGGACGTGGACAGTCTTCGCATGAGAACGAGAAAGACATGATACGGCGCTGCTCGGTTTCATCCACCGTAAAACCAAAGTCCATGCTAGTTCCATTTTCAGCCACTTCCGTATTTGCCGTGCAGCGACGAAGTTCGTCCAAGCGAAGGCAGTGGTAAGAAAGCGGATGCTTGGATTTGTCGCTCCAGCGTGAGATGTCCCGCAAAGTGCTCTCGGCGTCCACGCCGACACCGTTAACTTGCAGATAACCCTTGAATGCTTGGCGAATTACCGGCCGCCCATCTTCATCTGTATCAGGGCCGGGAATGGCGCGAATGCGCACATAGAACGACGAGACTTGGAAGACGCCACTGTTTTGCGCCTGGTCTCGCGTCCGGCTCCTTTTCTCTCGCTGCCTTTCATATGCTTCGTCGGACGTAGGGTTAGAGTCATAGAATTGACTTGTCATGTCCGCAAGCGTTTTCTTTGTGAGGTCATCAACCCTCGTTGTCAAGCCGACGCCCAAGTCATCCCAGACTTGAACATCACCTTGACGGTCTTGTCGGCTTGGAGGACCCAGCACCTTCCACCATTCAGCGACAGGGGCTTCCAACACCAGCAGTTTGCCATCCAGAGTGATGCGGTCGTTCTCCACAATCAGTTCGGGCTTAGCTCCGCGAGGAGCTTTTCTCGGCGAACCATGAAGCCAGTCATCCACTTGATTGGTAACATCCGTGGCGCGTTTTAGCCACCGCACCTGCGCTGCCATCTCACCCTCTTCTGTGGTCGGCTCGGGCTCCGACTTAGCTTGACCGCAACCGCTGAGCAGCAGGAGCGCGGTCAGAAGCCATACCGAGACATGAGATTTCTCTTTTTTCATCGTGCTATCTGGTTCTTTTCGCCGAACAGTGTTTCATAGTACTTCTGGATATAGTCACGGCCGGCTACGCCGTAGCGCCCTATTTGCCGCAAGCGTTCCAGTGCCCGCTTGCCGTGCACCTCGTGCAGATGCTCCAACTCAGTACGAGACGCGCCACGACGGATGGCGTCGGGATTGGCCTGTGCCCATGCCTTGACGATGGCATCCTGCCACTGGCAGTCGTTGGGGTGGACCAGGTAGCTGGCTGCCAGTGCCGCCGGATCCCGCCCAGCGCGATGTTCCCATCGTGCCTTCATCGCCTGACCGACGTCGCGCACCGCATGCTTGGCCAGCGTTGCGGCCAAGGAATGGAAGGGGTGTACGTCATGGTCCTTGGCCAACTGGGAATGCGATGGGTCCATGCTCTCGTCAGCATTGGGGTCGCTGCCGGAGTAGGTTTGTACGTCGTCCACGCTGTTGCCGATCAGTTGAATCATGGCCTGGAAAACCAGGTTGTATGCGTTGGTCACGGCACGCAGGGGTGCCTTCGCAACCCAGGCGATGCGGGCTGCTAATTCATAGCCCGGAACACTTGCTAGGCTGTCGCGCCATTTCAAGAACTGGTCAAAGGCCGCCAAATAAGTCCCGTCCCTATGATCTTCCAGCAAGATGAGCATCATGCGCTCGCCATCCGAGCGCTGCCCCGGCTTGGTGGGCTTGAACTCACCGTCATCCACAGGGAACATCATCTGCGCCATGGGCTCTGCGAGGCTGGCGATGATGTCCAACGACCCGAACATACCAGTGACCACCGGCAGGGCATGCCGGCTTTGCGTGCTGCTGCGTGGCGCCGTCCACGCCAGCACGTTGGGGTGGAATTTGCGCAGGCTCAGCTCCACGAAATTGGAATGGGCGAAATAGTCTTCCAATACATGCAACGCAGCGCCAAAAAGCCGGAATCCTTTTGCCGTGGGCCCGGCATCTAGCGCTTCGTTCAATTGCTCGCCCATGTACTTCTTTGAATCAAAGATGTACCGCTTCATCGAGCTGGCTTTATCGATGGCCAGACGCGGGTCCCCCTGCAATGCCCAAGGCTCGAACGCCGGATCCACCGTGCGCGGGTCGGCGGGGCTGGGCTTGAAGTTGCTGGGGTTGTCGATATGTTCGCTAGGACGATAGACGCCCAACATCTCCATGTCGAGCATGTAGGTGTATTCCTTACCCACCGTGAGTTTCTTGCTCTTACTCTGGATGGAGTGAAACTCGCGCAAGGCGAGCAGATCGACCACGCGGGTCAAGACTCCGCGCGACAGATATCGGGAGAGGTCCTTTTCTGCACTCGGCGGCCGGACGATTTTCGGGTCCATTAACTGCGAGTAGTCGCGCAGCCAATTGCCGAAATAGATTTGCTTGCGCTGTTGCGCGTTAAAGCCCGCCTCGCCCAAGGCATCCTCGATAGACTCGTGGCCGAAGGAGCTGTCGGGTTGCGTGTCGTGATGCTCGCCGCGGCCGGCGCCGAAGGCTTCGCGGGTGCCGGTCTTTTCCTCGTGTTCGTGGGCGTCGCCGCCCTGCAGGGCGCGAATAGCCTTGGATGCCTCGGCGTAGTCGAGCGTCAGCGGGCCGCTGCCAGCGGGGCCGGTGTAGTGGGCGTAGGTGACCTGGGTGGTCGATTCTAAATCGAACAATGCCATGTGATAGGCGTAGCGCGCGCCTTCGTCGAGGGGGCTGTCGTCCGCCAGCGTGGAGGTGCCATCCGGATGGCGGTCGGCCAGGTCGTGCCGTAGCAGGTTGTCGATGTGGTGGCCAAATTCATGCAGCAACGCGGCCAGCAGCAGGCTGGAGGCCTCGTTGTCGGTGCGTGCGCGTTCCACGGTCAGAGCGTGCACCCGAACCACGCGCTCGCGGTTGTCGTAGTCGGCCGGCGACTTACCCTGCTTCATCAGCCGATGTTCGGGGTTGACAATGGTGCCCTGGCGCAGGCCGTCGTACAGCTTGATGTAGGTGTGCGCGGGAATGTCGAAGCCGAAGATGGGGGCGAGCATCAGTGTGAATTCGCCCTTGGTGCAACGCTGCGCGATGCCCGTGAGCTGGTCGAGGGCAAAGGTGCTCTCGAGTTGCCCGCTTTCTTCGGGCAAGGTCAGCGGCAGGCCGGCAAAGATCGGTATGCCCGCCATGTCGATGGCGTTTCCTGAGCCTTTTTTGTCGGCGTTGAGCGGCCCCTTGAAGTGGACGCCGACGCCATCCAGCAGGATGCCACTGTCGTCCAGGGTGATGGTGCCGCCGGGGCCGCGTAGACGGAACACATCGCCGGCTGCCAGTTCGATCACGCGACTGCGCCGACGGATGTTCTGCCCGGCCTCCAGCTCGGCATGGCCTGCCACGCGCTGCTCCAGATGCCCGCCAATGTCTGTGGAGTGGTTGGCCACCGTCTTGTCGCGACGATGGTTGCCGACCTCTTCGGTGCGGTCCTTGCCGGTGTGGATGGTGTGGTTGCGTCCGATGCTCTGGAAGTCGTCCTGCCCGATGTCGTGGCGACGGTCCCGACCGATCGTGACCTGCTCGTCATGGCCAACCCGTTCGGTGCGGTCGTTGCCGATGGCGATGGTTTCGTCGTGCTCCACCTGCTCGCTGCGGTCGTTGCCCACGAAGGTGGTTTCGTCGTGGTTGACGTGGATGTTCTGGTCCTTCTGCGCGTGGACGTAGATTTCCTCCTGACCGGCTTCGTCCTCGAAGCGCAGTTCGTTGAAGCCTTTGCCCTTGTGCGTTTGGCTTTTGATCGTCATCCGCGTCTTGTGCCGCGGTAGTTCGTACGGCGGCAACTGCAGGCGGTTGTATACCCTCCCGATCACGATCGGTTGGTCCGGATCGCCATCGTAGTTGCCTACGATCACTTCCTGCCCGATGCGTGGGATCGCCATATGCCCCCACGTCGCGCCCGCCCAGTTCTGCGCCACGCGTATCCAGCACGAGCTGTGCTCGTCGCCTTTGCCCTCGCGATCCCACGGGAACTGCACTTTCACGCGGCCGTACTCGTCCGTGTAGATCTCTTCGCCTTCGGGGCCGACTACCGTCGCCGGCTGCGGGCCGTCGATGCGCGGGCGCGGCAGCGGCTCGGCTCGCCATTCGGCATCGTCCGGCACCAGCATCGCGTCGAAGTGATAATGCGTGCCCAACTGCGCGTCGGCGCTCTCCTCCGCCTGACTGGTGGTCTGTACGCCGTGATGCACGATGCTCACCGGGCGCCAACCGCGATTCATGTCCTCGCGCGGGTGGCCGATCAGGTCGAAGAACACGCCCGGTTGCAGCCGCGCGTCGTCACCGCTGACGGTCGCGATGCGCGCGTCGCGGCGATGACCGCGCAGGCGGTCCTGTGTGAACGCCTTGCCACTGGGCTCGTGCTTGTAGCGGCCTGGGTAGTCGTAGCGCGCGTAGCTGCGCCCTTGGTGCTCGAGGTCCGTCCCTTCACGCGGGTACTCGTGCGGATAGCGCGGGTTCTTGAAGGTGTAGTCGCGCTGTACCTGCCGCGCGGTACGCACGTTCTCGGTGTAGTCGAAGGTGCGCAGGCACGGTTGCGGCTGGTCGCCGCCCGGCATCGGGTTGTAGATCACCGGCTCGCCCTGCTGGCGGCCGAAGATGAACAGCCGGTCGCAGTGGATCAGCCGGTGGCCGTCGGCCGTGTGCTGGAAGGCGTAGAAGAAGCCTTCCTCGCGCAGAATGCGTTCGATAAAATCGTAGTCGGTGTCGCCCGCCTGTACGCAGTATTCGCGCGGCAGGTGTTCGTTGGTAATCCGCTGTTCGTAGTCGAGCGTCTGGTGATGCCCCTTGAGCACGGTCGCGGCGATCTCCGGCACGTTGAGCGTCTGGAAGATCCGCCAATCGGACGAGAGCTTCAGGCGCGCCAAGCGCGGCTCGACCACGGCCGCATATCGGGTGCGTCGAAAGCCGGTGTCGTGCTGTGCAAAACTTGATACCGAACCGTGCACGTAACGCACGGGCACGCCGCCCTGCCAGATGGTGAGCAGGCCATTACGATCCAGCACCTGGCCGAAGTCGATGGCAGCGTTGGCGCTGACCAGCTCCACCTGCAGATGGAAGGTCTCGGACAGACCTTCGTGCAACGTGAACTCGACGACCTCGAACAATTCGTCGCCAGCGGTAAAAGTAAAGCGCAGGTCGGTTCGATCCACCATGAGCATTCCTTACCAGCCCGTGACCGGGCCGGTGGTCTCCATCGGAGTGCACGACCGGCGCCAGCGCCGATCGTGCGTGTGAGCCAGACTTAGGCTTCCTGGGGCTTGCGCCAGTCGTCCGACGCTTCGGTGCCGGCGATGGCGTGGGTCCAGGTGATCTTGCGGTAGGCCATGGCCACCTTGACCATCTGGGTGTACTCGGCCTTGCTGGCGTCCTGCGCATGCGGCAGCACGGTGTTGATGTTGACGATGGTGGCGTCTTCGAGCTTGGTGGTGAAGAAGTGTTCCTGCTTGCCCTCGGTCGAAGTGCGGTACCACTTCACTTCCACTTCAGGGAGCATTTCACCGGAGGCCAGGGCTTGGTACAGCAGCGGCGTGGCCTTGTTGAGCGGCGAGGTGAAGGTGAACGGCTTGTGCACACGCTGGCCCGACGGCTGGCCGCTCTGCGGGTCGGTCGGGGTGGCGATCAGGTGCTCGACTTCCTGGACCAGGATCTGGTCTTCGTGACCTTCCTGGTAGACGTTGCCTACGGAGTCGGCGGTGAAGGCGCCTTGCGTGATGTTGCCCTGGGTCTTGCCCTGGATGCTGATATAAGCGGGAGTCGGCATGGATGCAGTCCTTGTTGTTGGAACCGACACGGCCCTCTGACCGTGTTGCCATCGGCGATGACGGCATAGCTAACGCAATGCCCGTGCCAACTTTCGCGAATCGGAATTTAATCCTTTAATATCAGCGTATTAGTGGGGATGCGCGGCGTTTCGGACGGACCACGAGGAATGCGAAGCTGCAAAAATTGATTTTTTGACCGGTATTTCGGGCCATTCGTGGCCCACACAAACGCAAATCATTGAAAAGAAAGAGGAATAATCGGGCCATTTTTGGCTCGACCGGGCCATTTTTGGCCCGGTCGCCACAGAGCAGCCGTTTGTCGCCGGTAAACAAAAGAAAAACTCTTCTTGGATTTCAGGGGAATGGTAACTTGGCGCTTGAGAGACTTTTGAGGACCCTAATTGGCTGAGCTGACCAAGAATCAACACTTTGTGCCACGGCTGCTGCTTCGGCACTTCACCACCAGTAGCGACGAAGACGTGCAGATTTTTGATTCGACTCGGAACAAGGTTCGGTCTAGTTCCATCCGTAGGGTGCTCGCGCGGAACAACTTCTACGACGACGACAATGCTGTGGAGAAGTTCTTGGCCGAGAAAGTCGAGGGCCCGGCGGCGGCGGCGGTCGATTCCATCGTAGCCGACCCGAACCGAGTGATTGAGCCAGGTCTTCCGGCCCTTCTTACTTTCATCGCGGTTCAAATGGCCCGCACACCCGGTACCCAAAGCCAAGCCTTAGATTTCATCGACGGCTTCAGCAGTAAAGTCTTTGAACAGTTCGCAGAACTCAATGGGCATCCTGTCGAATCGGTACAGAACCTCAAGTGGAGACCAACCGACGAGCGGGCCATGCGCAATCGATTGCTGCTGCGATCGGTTTTGAATCGCTGGCTGCTAGAGGATCTCTCCTGGCATGTCCTGAGCAACGGTACCAACCTCCCCTTCGTGATCTCGGATCACCCTGCGGTACTGTACAACTGGTACCTCCGGAATTCTGACGACCCAGGTTATACCGGGATGACAAAGAACGGTGTCCAGATATTCCTTCCGCTGTCCCCATCGGTCACCCTGGCGCTGATCGACAAGTCTGTCTACAAGTTTGGCGAGAAGGGAAGCAGCCACACCCTGTTAAGCGACAGGCGAGACGTCGAACTGTTGAACAGCCTGCAGTTTCGATCACGGCAGGACTTCATCGTGTTCCCGCGCGCAATGGATGTCGGCTACGTGGAGCGTAGTTGCGCCCGAATCCCCGCAAATAGCTTGGTGTGGGCCCGCGCAGACAGGACGGATCCCGTTCCGACCAGTGACGGCAAGCTTTCCACACACGTGTATGTGTGGAGAACACAAGTGCGGTACGAACAATGGCTGTCTGTATGCAAGATCAAGCGCCGGATATCGAAGAGGCCCCCCGATTGCCGCGACCGCCGCCCTGAAACTATGGCGGCACAAATGGCTGCGGCGCGCGACCTGTTCGGTGAGTCGACGAGTTAAGCTGAGGCGAGAGAGGGGGCAATGCCCGTTTCTTACCGAAATCGGACATGTGCACGTTTGCTGCCTCGTCGCATACAGCGCGCACCCTACTGCTGCGGAACAAGTTCTGGCGTAACCGAACAGATAACCAACCGCGCCGAGCCACGTGTCATGGCGACATAGAGATGTCGCGCGTCCATGTCCTGTGGGCTGGGGATGACAGCGACCTCAGCTTCGAGCCCCTTCAATAACAAGGTGCTGCCGATGGCTCGACGTGCCACCGGTCGGCTCTCGTGGCGATTGCGTTCCCGTTCTCGAACCGTAGCTTCTGCGAACGTTCCCCGACCGCTGGCCACCGACTGCATGGCGCGCAGGCAGCCGTACAGTACGTCTGGCCGATACACGCGCGCGTCCTGCTGGCGAGTCAAGGCGCGCAACGCTTCCACCGCCAAGGGGAAAGTCGGCGTAGCGGCGAAGGCCATCAACGCAGCTTCTGCTGGCGTCGGCGGCGTGCGGGCCGTTCCTCGCCGCAGAGAATCCAGTCTTGGCAACAAGGCCGCGACACCCACCTGCGTCATGTTCTCGGCGGCGAAGTTGATCAACTGCGTAACGGCATCCGCGGCTTGCAAGTTGAAGGTCCGGCCGAAGTTGGTGAGATCGGCCAGGTCCACCGGTTCGACAGCGGTGGCACCGGGCGTTTGGCTGGCCATCTGCCGCCGCCCTCGCGGATTGCGGCTATCACCTATGACCAGCACCTGCCCATCGGGCGTGACTGACCGTGTCATCGCCGCGGCCATACGCTGCCGCTCGGCAGTAGCAGGCTGCAACTGGATCCAAGTGACTTCTGGTGGCGCGTGGCGCAAATCGATGTTGCCCCCCGCCAGCAACAGCCGACGGCACTCCAGCAGCCACTGTCCAAACCCGTGGGTGCCGGCATTGATCCAGCGCCAGGGCTGGTCGAGCTCACCGATCAGCGGAAATTGCGGTAGCACGTGTGCGTTCCAGTCCACCAGTTGGTTGCCGCCGAAGCCGAAGATGGCCTGCATCGGATCACCAAGGACGCTGGTGGGCAAAACCTCCGCGAGCGCCGTCACCAGAGCGTGCTGGACGAGGTTGCAGTCCTGGTATTCGTCGACGATGAGGTGCGCATACGTTGCCGCGAGAGTGTCGTTCAGATGGCCGCCCTGTACCAGCGCGCAGGCGGCCGCCCGGATAGCGGGATAGTCGACACGCGGATTTCTCAGCTCGAGCGTGGCAGCCGGTATGCCGCTGCGTTGCGGGAAGGTGCTGACCAGGCGCATAGCAAAGCCGTCGATCGTGGCCACGCGATACGCCGACAACGGAACGTTGCCACGCTGCATGCGCAGTCGCAACGTGGTCACGCCCGCGTTGGTATGGGTGAGAACGAGAACCGGCTTGGCGTCTGTGTGTTGGGTCAGCGTGTCGGCGATGATCTGCGTCTTGCCGCAACCGGCCGGCGCGGTCACGGTGCCACGCCGGAAGGCGAACAGGTCGAGATCAGGCGGCATGGGCCCACCTGTAGAGCTGGCTGACCAAGGCAAGAAAACCAGCTTCAGACGCTGCGAGATGCGGGCCAACAAGCTCTTTCGCAATGGACTCGAACTTGGTCACAGACTTGAACCAGCTGTTCTTGCGATTGCGTGAGGTCAACCCGAGGGTTTCGCGCACATTCGGCGGATAGGCGTGCCCCAGTTGCCGTTGCGCCCGAATATGCGCGAGCGTGACCTGACCGTTGGACTGGGTCTGGATGTGCGCGGCCACCAGCTCTTCGTCGAGCCACTCGACTGCCCGCTGGAGCAGCTGGTCAACGGCCGCGTCCGGCAAGCTCAGAAACAGCTCATCCTCCAAGGCTCGGCCCGGCCGCCAGGTGATCCACTCTCCGCCCAAGGCCTCGTATTCCTGGACGGCCGCCGGTGTTGGCGGCTTATCAGCGTCGACGAGTACGAGGACGCGATAACCCAACTTCCGAAGCGCTTTACCTCGCACAAAACATCTGTCTGGCTCGCCGCCACCAACGTTGACGTATGAAGTGCCTGCAGCGAGCATCGAACGCCCGTTGGCCTGTGTCCAGCACTGATCCAGGCCACGGACAAAGCCGACTTCGCTGGCGCCTTCGCACACGATGACGCTGCGCGCAAGAAACGCCTCCGGATCCAATCTGATGGTGCTCTGCACGTCGTCGTCGACGCCGATCACACGAACTCTGTGTGCACCGTCCGGCTCCTTGCGAACGACGAAGATCTGCTCGCCACTGAGCTCCCTCACAGCTACCGGCGAGTGGGTAGTCAGAAACGCCTGCAGCGGTGGCGGATTTTCCTTTGCACCAAGGTCGTTCAGCAGGCGGACAAGCCTATGCGGTTCCAGCCCGTACTCCACCTCGTCAACCAAGGCAATCGATGCGCGCTGGGCCGCGGCACGTTGTAGCCCGGCCACCAGCAGGCGTGAGGAACCCGTGCCGAGCGAGCGCAACGGCACGCCTCGATCGTCATGCAGGGCGATGGCACCATCGCTGATGGAAACTGAATGCGCATCCAGCAGCGCCTGAGCCTGAGCACCGACAGGAACCCCTAGAGCGGTCGCCTTCTGCGTCACGATTTGCAGTGTTTCAGCCAGTTGGGCGCCGGCCTGGTTGCCGAAGTTGGCACGTGCCTGACGGGCGGCGTTAGCAAGCTCGGCCCCCAAGTTGGGGCGCTCTTCGCTCAACCGGTTGAGGACCGATCCACGTGTCCAGGACAGGTTCGAACTGGCGTAGGTGCCCAGCCGTGCGGGCGCCAGCGCGACCCGATCTTTCCAGGCGATGTTGCGCTCCAGGCCCAGTGCTTGGGCGCGCTGGGACACCAAGGTCCACGCGGGCTCCAGTTCGCTGTCCACCGTCAGGCGTAGCGTGAGGACGGTTTCCAATCCTTGCTGGGGTTCTTCGTGCAACATCCCGGTCGCAACGTCGAACGCCTGCAGGTAGTGGCCGTAGGCATCCAGATCCTTCAGCGCGTCGGGCAACCGGCCCAGGGTGAGCGTGATCTGGATGGGATGGGTAACGTCAAGGGCGAAAAAATCGGTATCGCCGAAGGTGACGTTCCGCCGAGCGCCGAGACACAGGTCGATAGCATCGACAATGGTGGTCTTGCCGCTGTCGCCAGGGCCAATGAGGCAGTTCAGGCCTAGCGATGGGCGCCAGGAAAGCGTTTGTATGGACCTGAAGTGCTGGATGTCGATTTGGAAAATCCGAACCACGCTCCCCTCCTTCGTTTTTCTGCATCATCCGCCGAACGGTGGCGATCACCGGCCGCGACACGATGAGGCGCCCGTGCATGTCGCGTCGGCATCTGCGTCGCAGCGCGACTCGCCAAACAGTTCGATGGTCGACGTCCGCCGGTGCCCTGCGATTGCATTATGGGGGATGCAGAACCAACCAGCTTCGAGAAATGCAGTCATCCATCTGGGATGAAGGCGGCCCTGACAAGCAACCGACAGCGAATGCCCTATTCGATGCGCCTTCTTGAGCGCGACCTACCGTTAGCTGGATTAGCGAACTGGCAGGAGATTCCCAGCGGAAAAGGACGGGGAAAGTCTAACGGAAGGGGGCAAGGGGAAAGGTCCTACCCGAAAAGCGAAAAGGCCATCGAACCAGACCACCCATCCCTGCGCGAAACACGGACAACAAGAACATCGGATTGTCCGTAGCCGCGCGGTATGCGCCGAGCTACATCTGCTGCTTCGAAAAGGAAAAGGCCCTCCCGCGGCCGCTTGCTGCCGGAGCACGCATGTTCAGACTGTTCTCGAAGAAAACCGCCGCGCCCGCCTCCGCGCCGCCCGATACCACCCCCAGCGGTTTCACCCGGCCAGCATCGGCGCTGGCGCTGCTGAGCACCCAACGTCGGCGGATGCTGCTGGAGCACATCTGGCAGCGCACGTCGTTGTCCCGCACGCAGTTCTCCCAGCTCTACCGACAGCCGCTGGAACGCTATGCGACGCTGGTGCAGGAACTCCCCGCGTCGGAGAGCCATCACCATGCCTACCCGGGTGGCATGCTGGACCACGGGCTCGAGATCGTCGCTTACGCGCTGAAACTGCGCCAGTCGCGCCTGTTGCCGGTCGGCACGACGCCAGAAGATCAAGCTGCTCAGGCCGAAGTCTGGACGGCCGCAGCGGCCTACGCCGCGCTGCTGCACGACCTGGGAAAGATTGCCGTGGACCTCGACGTCGAACTGGCCGACGGGCTGGTGTGGCACCCATGGCATGGTCCGCTGAACCAGCCCTATCGGTTTCGCTATCGCGAGGGGCGTGCCTATCGCCTGCACAGTGCTGCGACAGGCTTACTGTATATGCAGGTGCTCGACAGCAAAATCCTCGACTGGCTCAGCGATCATCAAGAGGCATGGTCCTCGCTGCTGTATGTGCTGGCAGGACAATACGAGCATGCCGGCGTGCTGGGCGAACTGGTCGTGCAGGCCGATCAGGCATCGGTCGCGCAGGAACTCGGCGGCGACCCGAGCAAGGCGCTAGCCGCGCCGAAGCATGCGCTGCAGCGCAAGCTGCTGGACGGTCTGCGCTACCTACTCAAGCACGAGTTCAAGCTCAATCAGCCGCAGGCGTCGGATGGCTGGCTCACGCAAGAGGCGCTGTGGCTGGTCAGCAAGACCGTGTCGGACAAGCTCCGCGCGCACCTGCTGTCGCAGGGCATCGAGGGCATTCCCAGCAGCAACACGGCGCTGTTCACCATCCTGCAGGACCACGGCATGGCCCAGCCAACGGCGGTCGGCAAGGCGATCTGGAAGGCGACGGTAACCGGCGACAATGGCTGGTCGCACACCTTCACCTTCCTCAAACTGGCACCGGCACTGATCTGGGATGACGCCACGCAGCGCCCGCCACCATTCACTGGCACTGTCGTCGTGGAGGTCATGGCCACTGAGGACGACACGGTGATGGCCGACGCCGCCGATACGAGCCCGCCGCCTGCGGCGCTGGCCGTGGTGCCCGCGCCCGCCCCGGCAGACGCCATCGCTGACTTGCTGAACCTGTTCGGCGCTGCGCCTGAGCCCGCCAAGCCGGATACACCTGTGCCTGAGCCGATACCGCCCCTGCCCGTGATGCCGGATGCCCCGCCGATGGCCACGGGGGCCCTCATGACGACGCCGACCGCGCCACCTATGCCCATCGTCCCGCCCGCGCCGCCTTCACCTCCACCCTCGGCGGCGGAACCCGTGCCACCTCACGCCACCCCGCCGACCGCGCCGCCCTCGGGCGAACACTTCATCACGTGGCTGAGTCATGCGGTACAGAGCCACAAGCTGGTGATCAACGACGCGAAGGCGCTGGTGCATACCGTGGCCGATACGGTGTACCTGGTCAGCCCAGGAATTTTCCAGCGCTATGCCCAGGAGCATCCGCGCGTGGCGACCCTAGCCAAGGCGCAGCAGTTGCACGATTGGCAGTGGGTGCAGAAGAAGTTCGAGAAGCTGCAACTGCATCGCAAGCAACCCAATGGATTGAACATCTGGACCTGCACGGTGACGGGGCCTCGCAAATCGCGAAAGCTCCATGGGTATCTGCTCAACGAGTGGGCGACGTTATTCAGCGAACCGCCGCTCAACAATCCCTACCTGGAATTAGCCATGGAAGCATAAGCGAGACGTCATGTCTCACGCATTGCATGCACACTCAACTCGTCATCAGGCGAGGCTCGAGATCATGAGGCCGGCGCCTTAAAATTAGCCGTGCGAGCATCGACCCAGCAGGAACACCATCAGCAATACCAACAAGACAATGCCGGGCAGCACGTAGTTGAAACGTCGCGGCGATGCCGTCGATTGATGGGTGATTCGGACGGTCTGCTCGGGAGCATTCACCCGAGCATCTGCCAATGCCTTCACCGACGCGTCGTACTTGGTCTGTAGGTCGTTCAAACGCTGCGCTTGTGCGACCTTCTCCGCATGGGTGCGAGCGGCTTCGGCCAAGCTATGGCCGAAGATCGAGGGCGTGGGGTAACTGTAGTCGGCGTGCTTGTCGAGCAGCAGAATATCCCGCTCATGACCCATCGCCGTGAAGAACGGCAAACCACATTCGAGCAAAGCGGCTGCCACGACAGGTTCGTCGCCGATGATTTCCATGCCTTCGCCGCCGCCGCGAGCGACAACGAGCGCCTTGATCCGAGGCGTCGAAGCCAGCATGGTTTTAAGCGACTCGACAAAGACGGTGGCCTTCATGAAGTTCGGCTCCCCCCGCGTGCACAGGGCGAGCTCGGAAACCGAAGCCGCTGCTTGGGTCAGGTCTTGCCACGCGGTCTTGGTGGCAAGAAACCCTACGGCCTCGATGCCGTGTTTCGCCACGACCACCTCAAGGGACATTCGCGCCACCTTCCGCTCCAACGGTATGGTGGGCGCATCGGCGTCCTCCACGACAGGCTGCCAACGTCCGACCACATCGCCCACCAGGGTGACCTCGTGGGTCATGCGATATGCCTGCGCGGCGCGAACGCGCAACGTACCGTAAAGCACGACATGCGCGTCGTCGCGCAAGCGCGATGTGGCAGGGAGTTCGAAGCGTATGTTGGCGTCGCCGAGCACCAGGCGGCCATAGGTCTTGGTTGGCTCGGTGTCGCCCGGGCGAGTCCACACCTTGACCTCTTTCGCGACCCCTTTGACGGTGACCGGCCCTTCGGGGGCAGCGAGACGAATGACATTGCCAAGGGCTTCGGGCGTCAAGGCGAGCGGGTAATCTTGCTGCGGCAGCGCAGCAGTCGAGTTGTTGGCGTTCATCGCGAGACAAGAGCGGTTACGTTGTTTTCGCCACAGCTTGCCACACACGTTTCGTTGGGCGTCGCAAGCGCGGGACGGCCATGACGTTCGGCGAGCGGAGGGAACCTGAGCGGACGGTGATCGACGTCAGCGCATCAAAGCGGCCGCGAACGGCGTGACTATGATGATGCCCACGGCTAGCAAATAGAGTTTGGAGTACCCCGGGGCCCACGATGGGTTGGCCGCTATTTCGGCTAATGCAGCAAAGGGCAACGAAAGCACCCAAAACTTGAACGCGTACCCGTAGTCTTGGCACGCGGCGACGGCGACCCCAAAACCGATGATGACCGCAGCGGAGACCGAGGCAAAGGACACGGCGCGCATGCTGACGTGCGCCATCAGTGCACGGAGACGCGGCCGATCCCGTTGGATGCAAAGCCGCTCGACGCCCCACTTGGCGAACCAGAGAATTCCCACGGTCGTCACCAACGACACGAAGGGAATGTGCTCCAACAGGAGTTCGGTGCCTACGTTGGATTTGTTGAAGTACCGGTAACCGACCGATTGAATCAGGCCGCAGATTAAGCCGATCGCGCCGAAGAAGGGTAAGTCGCTCCAAAGATCCTTGGCCGCCAGCATCCACCGGTTCCCCTGTTGTGTCACACGCCCTCCTTTATGGGTTGCCGCGATAGCGTTTGCATGACCACCTTGGCCGCCGCCCGCTCTCGCCTCGCCACGATTTATACTCAAAGCGCCTTATCTCCATTTTTGGGTGGCGCACCATGACCGATCATCTCACACCACCGCCCGCCGCCACCCCGACGTCGTCGATCCCGACGGACAGCGGCATCCTGGGGCACATTCCAGGTGAGGTCGTCGGGGCCGCACTGAACGCGCTGCCGACGCCCACCCGTGACGGGCCGGAAGAGCAACAGGTGGTGGTCGACGCTGGCCAGCTCGGGCGTGTCCGTATCTATGCTGTACGCAAGCTTGCCCGCCACCACAAAAGCTCTCACCTCTACTGGTGCGCCTACCGGGCAGAGCCGGAGCGTTAAGCCGCACGCCTACCGCGCAGGGCCAGCTAATCGGTGGCATCGATGTGACGTGACATCGCCTTTTTATAGGATTACTCATCATTTACATTACGACGTAGGCACAAATTGCCTATCGACGCGTGGTGAGTCAGCACATACGAATGACGTGACAGCGGCGTTGAACTGACGTCGCCGCCTTATCGGTGACCATCATGCCGGAGAACATCGGCGTCTCTTTGCCGGTGCTCACCGAGCGCAGCTAATCCCCCACCCTGCTGCGATCCGGAACCGCTCGCGGTTCTTTCCTTGCCGTGCAAGCTGCCGGCCTGCACGTCCACTCTCACTCCCACGTCGCGAAGACGTCACCGACAACTCAAAACAATAGGGAGGCGCGCTAAGCCGGATTGAAAGAAGCCGCCCGATGGACCCTATCGCATGCTTCACAACGCGGCTTTTCTATCCGGCCACCAAGAACTGTCCGAAAGCTTTTTCGTGCACATCGTAAGACAACTCCTACAATGGCGCCCCACATGAAACCGTGTGTGCCGGTTGGTTTCTGATCTTGGTTCGACGGGACGATCGGATTTGTCTTCCACACTGAGGGATCATCATGCGCAACTGGATTGGCAGCCAGATTGTTGCGCCGGCATCACTTTTCGGCGTGCCGGCCGGATCGATTCATGTAGGACTACGGACAATTCATATAGCAGTGCGCCTGGCACTGGCGACCCTGTTTGTCCCTGGCGTTGCAACAGCCCAGGTCTACGACCAGACGATCGACAGCAACCAGACGAACACGGTAAACCTGACCAAACCGGGCACGACGGTGCTAATCGAAACCGGCGTAACCATCGCCCCAGGTAGCGGTCAGGGCATGGTCGGCAAGCCAGGCGACACCTGGGCCATCACCAATCGTGGAACGATTCAGTCGCCCAACGATGTAGCCATCCGGCTTAACGGCCCCGCAAGCGTCATCAACGAACATGTGATCAACGGCGTTAGCCAAGGCATTTACGGTGCTGCCGGGCTTAGCGTCACCAATGCGTCGGGCGCCACGATTCAGGGCTATACGGCCATCGGCGGTGTCGGGGAATTTCAGCTGAACAACGCTGGCACGATCGAGGGCAACTATTACGGACTGGGCTTCTCCTTGCCAAACAGCGGCAACGGGGCTGACATCGTCAACAGCGGCAAGGTGCTGGGTGGTTATGCAGGAGCTTACCTGTCCGCCAGTGCGAATACGTCGGTGTCCAATACCCTCGTCAACCTGGCCAGCGGACAGATTGTCGGCACCTTGCCCACGGGTGTCGGCATCTCGGTACTGCACGCAACCAACACCATCTCGAACGACGCCGGCGGACTCATCCAGGGGCCGCGCTTCGGTATCGCCGGGACCGATATTTACACCGATCTTCACGTCATCAATGCGGGGACCGTGGCCGGCGGAACAGGCGCAGGCGTCTGGTCCTACGGCGGTGGCCCGATCACCAACCTGGCCGGAGGCGACATGCGCGGCGCGGGCGGGGTTGCTTATGTGCGCAGCCGGGCCAACTCGAACAACGTGCTCGTAAACGCAGGGACGATCAGCGGCGACGGTGCCAGTTTCGTCGCCGGCAACGGCAATGAAGCAGGCTCCGGAGCGGGCGTTTACTTTGGTGCCGTCTCTCAGGCCTTCGGCGGCTTCGTCAACAACGAAGCGGGCGGGAACATTCATGGCACGGTCTACGGCATCTACAGCGGTGCGGCATCGATCGCCTCGGACGCCGGACCGATCAGCATCACCAACGCCGGTACCATCGCTGGCCAGACTGGCATCGCCTTGAACGGTGCGAATGGCACCGTCTTCAACGCGGGCGTCATCACCGGAAGCGGTGGCAATGCCATCGTGTTTGACCAAGTTGGGCCCTTCACCAATTCGCTGACCCTCGATACCGGTTCGGTGCTCAACGGCAATGTGCTGGGTGGACCCGGGGTCAACCAACTGACTTTGCTGGGCAGCAACGTTGAGGATGCGTCCAAGTTCCGCAACCTGCAAAGCTTGTCGATGCAGGGTAATGACTGGACCTTGACCGGCAACGGCGGCTTCGCCACCAGCGCCACCCTCACCAGCGGCACGTTGCGCGTCGACGGCAACCTCACAACGCCCGTCACCAACGTACAACCGGGTGCGACGCTTGCCGGCAGTGGCACCCTTGTCGGCGACGTGGTGAACACGGGTACGCTCGCCCCGGGCGGCGCCGCAAGCCCTGGTACCTTGAGCATCAACGGCAACCTCACGCTGACCAGCAGCTCGGTGTTGAACTACCGGCTCGGTCAGGCCAGCACGGCAGGCGGCACGCTGAATGATCTGACCGTGGTCAATGGCAACCTCACGCTGGACGGCACCCTCAATGTGTCGACCGCGCCAGGCGGAACTTATGGCCCAGGCGTCTACCGGCTGTTCAACTACGGTGGCACCCTGACCGACCATGGCCTCGCGCTGGGCAGCATGCCCGCAGGCAGCGACAACACCCTGCTGACGACGATCCCGGGTCAGGTCAACCTGGTCAATCGCGCGGGTCTGAACTTGGCGTTCTGGGATGGCGACGCAGGGCCGAAGTTCAATGGCGTGGTCGACGGTGGCCATGGCACCTGGCAAGGCCCCCGCGGCAACAACAATTGGACGGAGGCGACTGGTACGGTCAACGATGCCTACGTCAATGGCAGCTTCGCGACCTTCACCGGGGCGCCGGGTACGGTCACGGTAGACAACAGCCGCGGCGACATTGTCTCTTCCGGTATGCAGTTCGCCGCCAATGGCTATCGCATCCAAGGCGACCCGATCACCTTATCCACCAGCAACAACATCATTCGCGTGGGTGACGGTACGGCGGCCGGCGCAGGCTTCAGTGCCACCCTAACTTCCGTGCTGCGTGGTGCGGGCGGCATCGAAAAAACCGACCTGGGCACGCTGGTACTGGCCGGCGCCAACAGCTATACCGGCAGCACGACCATCAGCGACGGCGTCCTGCAGGCCGGCGCAGCCAACGTGTTCGCGCTGAGTGGCAGCGTGATCGTCAAGGGTGCCGGCACCTTGGACCTCCATGGCTATGACCAAGTCGCCAACCAGTTGTCTGGGAATGGCAGCGTGCGTCTCGGTAGCGGCACGCTGACCGCCAACAACGCCTCCAGCGCCGAGAACAGCGACTTCGCGGGCACCATCACCGGCACGGGCGGCCTGGCCAAGACCGGCACCGGAACGCTGACGCTTGCCGGTGCGGGATCGCAGGTCGGGGGCGCGGAGGTGCGCCAGGGTACGCTGCGCTTCGCGCATGCTGGCGCGTTCACGACCGCGGGCGATTTCATCACCCAGGCAGGCGCCAGTACCGATATCGGCGAGCAGGCGACGACGTTGGTGGTGGGTGGAACATTCACCCAGGCCGCCGGCGCCAACCTGGCCATCACGCTCGGCGCGTCCCCTGACATCACCGCGCAAGCGGCCAACCTGGACGGCACCCTCACCGTGCGCGGCTTCGACATCGCCACCGCCAGTGCGATCCAGGGGCCAACCTATACGGTGCTGCACACCGCCAACGGCATCACTGGCAACTTCGTCAACAACCCGCTGGGCCATCTCGGCCCGGATTATTTGCCTGCGACGGGCGCTGTCTCCGCCGATGGCAAGGACTACAACCTCGGTTTCCGTCTGGCCTGGACCCAAGGCGGTCAGGCGCTCGGTACTGGCACATTCACCCTGGAGCAAAACACAGCCTTTGATGTCGATCTGGCGTTGACCAATCAGCTTGGCCCGTTCTCCAGTGGATGGGATGGCAAGAGCCTGACCAAGGCCGGCGATGGCCTGCTGGTCCTTTCCAGCGCGGAGAACACTTACAGCGGCAGCACGACCGTCAACAGCGGCGTGCTGCGTGCTGGCGCAGCCAATGTCTTCGCTCAGAGCAGCGACGTGGTGGTCAACGCGGGCGGGACGCTCGACCTCAACGGTTACGCGCAGGTCGCAAACCGCCTGGCCGGCTCCGGGACACTGACCTTGGGCAACGCCGAACTGACCGCGAACAACACCACGGTGGCGGACAGCACCACGTTCAGCGGCAGCATCGCCGGTACCGGCGGGCTGACCAAGACCGGCGCGGGGACACTGACGCTGAGCGGCAAGACGCTGTACCGCGGCAACACTCACGTGCAAGCCGGCCAACTGGTCCTCGATGGTAGCGACGGCGGAGCGCGGCTGCTGAGCAACGTCATCGGGCAACCGGGCAGCGCGCTGCTGTTGCGCAACGGCGCGGTGCTCACTGGCAGCATCGATCCGCTGGACGTCGGCGTGGATGCCGCCAGCACCTGGACCATCACGGCGGATTCGACCATCCAGCAGTTGACCAACGCCGGCACGATCGGCTTTGTCGCCCCGCCGCAACCCATGACCCAGGGGCGCACGCTGACGGTCAACAACCTGCATGGGCTGGGCGGCAGCATCGGCCTGTACACGGTACTGGGCGACAGCGGCTCGATCACCGATCGGGTGGTCATCGACGGCGGAAGCGCTACGGGCCTGTCGGTCCTGCAGATCCACAACGCAGGCGGCCTGGGCGATCAAACCACGGGCAACGGCATTCCAGTCGTGATCACCACCCATGGCGGCACCACCGAGGCCAGCGCCTTCGAGCTGGGTAGCCCGGTATTGGCCGGCCCCTACCGCTACAACCTGCAGCGCGGCGGCAACGGCGCACCGGAAGACTGGTTCCTGGTCAGTGGCCTTGCGAACGGGCAGAACTATCGTCCGGAAACGTCCCTCTACAGCGCGTTGCAGACCCAGGCCGTGCGCTACGGCGATACCCTCCTGGGAAGTTTCCATGAGCGCCGTGGCGCCCAGGCGGACCTCGAACCTGGAGACGACCAGCGCGTGTGGATGCGTGTCGTCGGTCGGAGCGATAGCAGCAGCGGCGCCGATCATGGGTTGCAAGATCACAACGTGCGCAGCGACGCGAATATCGCCGCGCTGCAAATCGGCGGCGACCTGTATGGCGCGAAGCATGGCGATGCCTCGACCCTCGCCGGCGTCTACGGCGCCATTGGCCATAGCCACGGCTGGGCCGATCACGTCGATGCCGCCGGCTCCAACACACGTGCCGGCAACAACGACTTCACCGGCTACAGTGTCGGCCTCTACGGCACTTGGCTGGACGGGCATGGCAGCTACCTCGATGCGGTCGTCCAAGGTACCTACTACGACGCGAACAGCCGCTCCAATGAGGGCATGACGCTATCCACGGGCGGGTACGGCATCGCCGCCTCGCTCGAGGCGGGACGCCGCTACGATCTGGCGCCCGGTCTGTACCTGCAACCACAGGCCCAGATGGTGTACCAGCACCTGAACCTGCGCGATGCCTCGGATGCCGCCAGTCGGGTCATGTTCCCCAGTATCGATACCGCGCTGCTGCGCCTGGGCGCGCGCCTGAGCAAGGACCTGCAGTGGTCCAGCCAGGCACCAGGGTCGGCCTGGGTAAGCACCGACCTGCTGCAGCGGATGGGCAATCGCACCCGTACCCGCTTCAGTACGCCCACCCAGGGTGATGTCGGTTTCAGCAACGACCTGCCCGGCACGACCCTGCGCTTGCAGACGGGTGTCGAAGGTCAGTTGCGCAAGAACGTCTCGATCAACGCTCGCCTCGGCGTGGAGCACAGCATCGATGGCTCGCGCTTCACCAGCCTCAGTGGACAGGTCCAGTTGAAAGTGGCGTTTTAGCTAAACCAGGAAGCCGGGGCAGTCATCTTGGCATGTCGCTGGCGCTTCCGGCGGGAAGCGCCGTGCCAACGATCGCCGAGTGTCGTCGCGCCGCCACGCTGATGGCGAGCGGTGCGAAGCCGCTACTCTGCCTTGATACGGAAGCGCTCGCGGTTCTTGCCCAGCCATGCAGGTGCCCTGCCGCGCCCCGACCACGTCTTTCCGGTCTTCGGATCCATGTACTTCGCCTCCACCGAACGGCGAGCACTGGCGCGACGCCGACGCGGCGCGATGTCATCGGGAGTCAATCCGTACTGCGCCATCAGTTCCTGAATCGTCGCGATCGCGGCGCCAACTTCGGCTTGCCGAGCCACTTCGAGCTGCTCCTCGATTTGAGCCTTTTTCGCCAACAGTTCCTTGTACGTAGCCATCAATCAGTCTCCAAGAGAAAAGCTCAGCCTATCGATCACGCGTTAGTAGGTTGAATATTTGATAGCGCCGATAACGCGGACGACGCGCTCATCATTGTAGTTAACATCAATAAAAATTGCGGACACAAATTCAATTCTCAACACCAACACTTCCATCTCGCAAGCCATTCCCCCCCACATCCCTTTCGCACTGACCCAATCGAAACAATCTCACAAATATATTGGTATAAATCCGAAAAAATCCCGACATTCATTTTGTCAGCCCGCACCCTCTCCCCATCAGACTTCATCGCGCAATAAAGCGGCTATCGAACTGAGCGACCAACTCCTCGATCAGGTATCGCTGGTGCGGGGGAAGCGCCTCAATCTTGGCGGCCAACGCCAACGCCTCAACCGTCGGCGGATGTGCACTTTCACCACTCCGCGGAAGCGTACTGTTCCGGACAAGCGCCGCTGGTGAAGGTCCGTAATGCAGCCAATGCAGATCGACCTGCAACCAATCTGCGAGTACACGTAGCTTCGCCTCGGTCGGAATCGTACGTCCCGTTAGCCACTAGTGCGCGGTTTGAGGTGTGATCGGCCTGTCGCCCCAGTAGCGGCAATTGAACTGCAAGGCCAATGCCGTCGCGCCAACAGATCTTCTCAGGCTGCGCGCAAGTGCAAATTTAAGACGGTCGGCGAATGCCGCCCTCTCTTCAGAAGTCGGCATGGGTAGAGATGCAAATTCTTTGAGTTAGTCACCAGACATTTATCGAAGCGATAGGATTTGTCGCAACGAAGCCAGTATCTGCCAGCAATCAAGAAGGCCACATGATAAATGAGGTCGGCTTCAAGGCAACGCGTTGTAGCCCATCCGACGAGACCGGTGACGATGCCCAGGACCGCCACCACTCACGTAGGTTCGACAGAATAAACCTCTCGAAGCGTCAAAAAACTCCACGCTCGCCAAGTGTCTTGAGTTATAAATCTGCTGGATAAGTACTTCGAAAACTGCTGCTGCGGTCGACGCGTGGGTCCGCTTCCACGCCGTGTCTGCATCCGCCCGGTTGACTCGATCAGAAGCACGCCATGGCATATTTTGAGACGACGACCTGCTATCACTGTGACGCCGAAGCGACTGGGCGGGAACATGTGCCGCCCAAATGCTTGTTCCCGAAGGGCGCCGATTGGTCGAGATTGATGACGGTACCGTCGTGCGTGACGCACAACAACGCCAACTCAAAGGCGGACGAATACCTGAAATTTCTATTGGGAGCGATCGCCTCGGACATCCCCAATGCGATCAAGCGCAGTGCAGCCAGGAGTGCCGTTCGGCTTGCGCTGAAGCGCAGCGGCAGCCTGCACCGCTACGGGTTCCGGTGGGATCGCGATGTGCTGGTGATAGACGACCCATTCAAGATCGACTTCGAGCTCCTGAGCACAGGCTTGCAAAAGATCGCCCGTGCGCTCTATTTCCATCATCACGGCGGTCGACGCAAGCTCCTCGGCAACCTGTATGCCTGTCCGTTATTCATCCCCATCGATCCTGAAGTCGCCCCCGACCTTGCATCGTCAGTAAGCACAGTCCGAGCATCGACTGCCCAGAATTTCGAGCAGCTACCCAAGCTTGGATCGCACCTAGAGATCTTCGCATACCAGGTCATTGAGACACCGGAAGCCATCATCATCAACATGGAGTTTTACGGCGCGCACTGGGCGTCAGTCTTGCGTCTAATGGGATGAGTGGCGGCGCATAGTCGTTATGGTTGCGGCAACGCCAATGTGACGCTTGCGCGCAGTGCTGCTTCGTAGCGCGTCTGATTACGCATCAGCAAACACATCACCGAGGACACCATGGGCTTCATATGGCTTCCTCGAAACACTCGTTATTCCAAGGGGGAAAGTCCACATGGGGCTGAAAAAGCAGAGAAGCGAATCTGTCCTTGCGGCAGCAAACCAGTACTTCCTTGATGTCGGCGTCAACGATGAGGCCGACAGGAACGTACTGTCCGCGTATTTTCTGGAAATTGACAGCCTCCACGCGCGGCTAACTGCGCTGGCACAGGTGAATATCCGACCGAAGGACAAGGACAAGATACTCGTTCAACTGACACCGGAAACCACGTTGAGTCCGCAGGCTACAGGGAGTTCGCCAGACTATTTCCGGATAACCACGCCGATGAGTTTGCTCCACCGGATGCGGGACATGACCCAAGCGCTCGATCTTCAACATGCGCCATACGCGCATACGGCGTCGTGGCCACTTGCCTGCGCGATGGTAGCGAGCATGGCTGCCTTCGGTCATGAACTCAATCATGCGTTCAGTGGGCATGTCGCCTTGCCGAGCGATGCGCATCAAGAATCCAATTCGGACTTTCGCGCGGGCGGCATGGTAGCCGCTTGGCTTCAACGCGACGACCTTCGCCGCAAAGCACTCCTGGACACCACCGATCAAACGCACAGGCCCGATCTGGTGATACTCGCCTTCGTGCTGCTCTGCCTCATCTTCGGGCCAGGTACCCCGGGACACGTAACTCCCTCCAACTACCCCAAGCCCTCCGACAGATTTACATTGCTCATGGCGGGCTATGTATTTCTCCAACAGCACAAACACGCTGCCGAATTACCGCTTACTCAGGAGGCAGTCCTACGGGCACTAGATTGGATTCCGAAAGCCTTCGCGCCCTTGGGTCTCGAAGCCGCAGCTCGCACTTTGCTGGTAACCGCGGGAACACCTGCTTCAGATCCCGCATCCTCTATCGAGCCAGCAAGTACGGAAACTCGGCGGCGATGGTATCAAAGCGCCGACCTGCTCCGCCCAATAGCGAGACTGTTGAAGGCTGCACTCAAACGGGACGCCAAGCGGGGGCGGTAAAACACCGGAAGGTGGCTCATCGTCGCCAGGCTGGGCCAAGGTAAAGTGCATCAAACCGACCCGCCAGCTCACGCAAAACTCCAACGATCGACAACAAGAGGAACCTATGATGCAGGAAGAGAAAAGAACTGATGACGAGATTCAACGGTCTGTGAAGAGCCTGTTCCTAGGCATCGTTCCCGAACGCGCACACGAACTGCTGGGGCTATGGGATAGCCTCCAGTTGCAATTCTGTCTCCTTGGAGACGGCGAATCTCCGATGATGCAGGGCGGAGCATACCGTTACGTACACTTCAATCACCGCGCCTTGAGAGTCGTATGGGTCAGCGCATTCGCAGCGTGGGAGGCGTATGCATGCACGCATGCCGAACTGATGGAGGGTGAAGTCAAGACCGATGACCGCCTCAAGGAGCTACTAAAAATCGCATTGGATGTACGCGACTCAAACGACCCGGAGTCGGTACCACTGACCGGCTTACCTCAGCCCGGCCAACTGCCCGACAAAGATGCGGAACCACAACTACGCGCCGCTGCGGAATTCGCAATGTTTGCGACTGGCTGGGCCATGCTCCACGAAGTTCGGCATCTACAGCACCAACAGGAAGGAACATCGTCCGGCCTAGAAGGCATCGGCGACCCTGCCAGAAACGAAGAACATTCGTGCGATCTATTCGCGACGACATTCTTGATGAGCGACGCGAATAGATACGCGGTCGAAAATGGTTCAAATCCGGACCTTGTGTATCAGAAGCGCAGCATCGGCATCTACTTCGCGATATTTTCTCTCGTCGTTCTAGGCCATCCGAATTGGGAACAATCCAACTCCCACCCCTCAATACAGTCACGTCTTGACGCGGTCCATCAGCAGATCAATGGCGACCACCTAGACATGGCAGCCTGCATCGCTGCACTTGCCTTCTCTGCTCTACAGAGGATTTGGCCGACAGCCCCAAACTTGGTATTCAAACAATGAATGAGATCATGTAGCGCTACCAACGGCATTGCCCGAGGCAACGAAACGAACGGTGTATGAAGCTGGAAAGAACGCCTCAATCCCAACCCTCAGCTTGATCTCAAAACTACGGTCCAAGTAAGGCCGGGGCCTCCCGGACGTTCGCTACGCTTAGGCGGCTACGCCCGAGACCAATGGTTATCCAACCACATGGCGCTCCCAGTGCAATCGAGAAGTCCAGCGAAGGTGGGATTAGCTTCTTTTTCGGCTCTCACGGCTTGCGGTGGGCTGCGCCACTTGTCGTGATATGGCGGCTTCGTGGAGTAACATGCGTGGCAGGGACACTAGAGAGGGAAATCTTGGCCGGATTCGAAGAGGTGCGCCCGCTGGAAGGCATGTGGGCGCCACTGAAGGTGCGCCTCGATCTGAGGCAGATGTTCGAGCGCTGGTTGTCGCGGTCGCGTCACCCGCGTCCCATCCTCGGACTAGACGAAATGGTCGACGAGCTGAGCCTCCTCGACCTGTGCCAACACTACCGATTGGAGTATCCGGGCGGCGCAGAGGACCTTGCCAAGATCTGGGACGAATCGGAGCAGCGCATTGCAGACGGCGGCCCGACGTTCGACGACCTCGTGCGTTTAGGCTGGGTGTTCTTTGACGGCGGCCGCTGGATTGTGCAGAGCACGCCTTCAGGCACGTTCTCGCACATCACCTACCCGAGCCCGAGCACGAAGATCTTTCTGACGGGGCTCGGCAAGGCTCGACTCGTCGCGAAGACTGACACGCCGCCTCCAAATGCTCAAGCGCTTGCAGCCAGAATATTGGTCGAAGGTTGGCTCGATCAGCACATTCCTACCAGAGATCCGGACTGGCTTGCAGGCAGGCTGTGGGAGCGGCTGTGCCCGAAGCCGCAGCCTCGCGCCACGGATAATAGCGGCGACGCAATGCAGGCAGTGTCTACTGTAGTGAATGAGGCTAGTGGTCCGTCGGCATTTCTAGAGGCTGAGGCCGGGGCTGTCGACAGAGCCTTCTTGGAGTGGTCTGCGTGGTGTGGCGTCCTCGGAGGTGCCTGTAGATGGGACATTGGCTGGGGGCCCACTGAGATGCGGTACTGCCGTGAGGCGGCACATCGAGCCTTGCACCGCCAGGCACTTTGGGGCGCCTGGGACAACGATGCCGCGCGCTACGTTGACGTGCTCGAAAAAACGTTTGCGATTCCGCAGGAGGGACTGCGGTATGGCAGGACTCCGAGGAAGGCACCGCCGCGGACACTTGTGTCTCGGGTCGACTGGCTAAAATGGCCCGAGGTTGAACACCTCATGATGGAACGGCTCGGCGCTAGCACGGTCAGCTTTGCATTTGGCCTGCTTTGCTCCGAGCTTGAGAAGACCGGCATTGGGCCGAGCATCACGGTCGAAGCGGCGACGGTCATATCGTTCGCAGCCGATCATCCGATGGCGTTGCAGCAATTCCTGTTCCGAGTCGAAGCCGTGCCAGCGCTGTTGGTGGACATGTTGATGCACCAGCGCTCTGCCTGCTTGGCTGCCAAGTTGGCCATCGAGTGGCGGCCGGAGTCAAGGTGGGATAGTGATCGCAATTTGAGCCGTGAAGCCCAGACCAAAGAGTTTGTGGTCCAAGACGCGCTGTCGCTCCTGGCTTATCACCTGGATGAGGGCACACTTGACCTCGAGGAATGCGCGTCTTTGGTTACTTGGTGCTATGACGGCGACGTTGGCGGTAGGAGGGCAATTGCAGATTCGAGGAGGACCGTCGGACGACAGCTTCTCGGGATGGTCGGAAAGAAAAAAGAAGAACTTCAGTCTGCGGTGCTGCAACACCTAGTAGACCAGGCGGCCTACGAGGGCAACGTGCCCCGGGCGTGCTTTGCGGGAGTGCTCGATGGACTGGACTGCCTTTCGAACGCGCCTAGTGCTGATGCTTTTCCAATCGTCGCACTGTATTCAAAGTTTGCGCGCGACCTGCACTTGGAAAGGACCGACGCGTCGAGCTTGTCCGCAGAACTGGCCGCTCGACTTGTCGCGACTGCATTCGCACAAGCCGCGTCCGACCGAGATGCGCTGCTAGTCCCGTTCGATAGCGTGCAATTACTGCGAGAGACTCCAGCCGATGAGAGGCCGTCCCTGCTCTCTTCCATTGCTCGAACCCTGAGAGAGCATGTGCGGATGCTCGCACGTGCCGTGGCCGGTTGGCCGGACGGAGACGTGCCGACCGAGCTTTGCGACGCTTTGCAAGCGCTCATCTCGCGCAGCGTCATTGAACATGCAGAGAAAGGGCGCATCGGAGCCCTCACGGACAGGTACAGCGCAAGCCGCTTTCTTGGACGTGACGAGGTCTCGCCGGCAGAAGACCTCGCAGCCGCATGGCGTCGGCTGGATGGCAGTCGTCAGGAAGCGATGCTGCAGGTGCTTGCTCAGTCAGATGACCCGGTGCTACTCGCTGAGCTTTGCCAGCGCCTGCCTGCGGCGGCGAAGCCCGGCATCCAAGCGAGGTTGCGGCAACTGAAGCCGGGAGAGGCTTCAACGCCTTGGACCTGGCCCGAACTGCAGCACCGCATCGAGTCCTTATTGGTCGCTGGCGAATACGGGCTTGCCCGCGAGCACCTGGATGCAGCCCAGCAGGAGTTGGACCGCGCGCCATCGCAGTTCCGGCTTAGCTTTTTTGGTCTCGGACTTCAGCTGCTTGCGAAAGAGAACAACTGGACTGCACTCGATGGGACCGTCGTCCCATCGGCACTGGATGCGGCCACCATGCAACAAGCACAAGACCAACTGGAATTCTACAGGGCTACCTCCCAACTGCTGCGCCCGAACGGTAATCTCGCAGGTGCTCGAGTCGTGCTGCAACGCCTTGCAGCGCGTCCCGGTGCGGCCTCTGCATACAAGGAAAATGTCTTTGCAATTGCCATCCAGCAGCTTCTGGGGCCAACCCTTCACCCGTTGACCGGTGAGGAAAAGGTGACCGGCGAGGACCTGCTTGCGGAAATCAATGCTGTGGTCGCTGCGGACGAGAAGTTAGCCCGCAGCAACTTGCTCGCCAACCGTGCGTTGCTCTTGCTGGCGTTGCAAAGGCCTGAGGATGCATTGGAGAGCGTGGCCGCGCGTCGTCGGAAGACGCGAAGCTCAGACCTCGAACTTATCACCGTGCTTGCAAAGTCCATGATGGGGCTCCGTGGCGAGGCGATGGCGATATTGGACGCAGCCATCACTGAGTTCGGCGCTGACGACCGGCTTCTTGCGCTCAAGAACGACCTCCAAGCTGGTGACGCTACGTCCAGCGTCGCTTCGGCATCGGTTGTAATCGACTCGATTTCATCCATCCGCGCCGCCTTGCAGCAGTTGACCGAGCTTCCGCCTTCCCAGCTTGGTGACGTGCTCGGCCCCCCCGGCCGCGGAGTTCGAGGTTATCTCACACGGCAAGTCTCACGTGCCGTTGCCGCGCTTCAACACATGGCGGCGATGCTGCGTGACCGGAAAAATCCAGAGGACGAGGCAAGGTTCGAGGACGACCTCAACACCGCTGTGCGAGAGGTGCTGGGAGCTTCGCTCGCAGTGGCCAAGTGGGATGTGGCTGACCAGTCGCTCGGTGGCGCAACTGGAAACGGCAATCCCGGCGAACGGGACGCCGTTATCCGAGTATCTGGTCAGGAGATATCCATCTATGAGGCGCTCGTCTGCTCCTGGCTTGACCGGACCAATATCAAGAAGCATTTCGACAAGCTGTTGTCATACGGCGTCTGTGACCTCTATTTCCACGTCACTTACTCGTACGCGAAGGAGCTCAATCCTCTCCTCGAGTATGTCGAACAAATGCTCGAACACGAGGTTCCTCCCGGTCTCACGTACCTCGGCTGCGAATTTCTGGGGCCTCCCGATTACGAGACAAGTGGGTATATCGCGACCTACCGTGTCGACCACCGGGAGGTCGCGGTGGTGTTCTTGATTGTTGACCTTAAGGTCTCGCGACCTCCATCGGCTGGGGAGGCCACTCCAACGACTTAGTCGACCACACAGACGGCACACTCTCTGGCCGACTGACTGTTACCTCACTGGCGTGGGAACTAATATTCGATCTCATCTTCCGGCAGCCGCTCAGCGCATACGACCGCAGTGTCACTCATAACTGTGACTCCGGCCGGCACGCTCGCCGGAACCAACGACAGTTTCGCGCCAGTCAGCTTGAGCACGTCTGCCTGCGAAGACTGACCGCAATCGCGGCTCAGCGGTCATCCGAATCGGGCTCCCGCTTTGGGTCGGAAGCGGGCGATCACGAACGACTGCTTCCCATCTTTTGGAGACGTTCCGGAGGTCTGTTCCGGGTGCGCACCCCAGGTTTTGACTGCAGGCGCGGTGGCTTCGGCCCCTCCTCGGCAGTACACTTTGTTGTGTGCAACTCGGTGGTGCTGAACTTGCAATCGGGGACCTACGACGCGCCTCAAGCCCACCATAAGGCCGCGAGGAGCCTGCCCCCTACTTCTCGCCGATAAATATGGCAATTATCCAGAGCTACAAGCATTCGGAAGCTAATGGCGCTGTCTAAGAACACGTCGAAGCCGAAAGCACCTCGCGGCGGCAGCGCGAAACAAGCGCCCGCGACGCTGAGGTCGACCAGCGGCGCCGGGTTCGAGTTCGAGGACCTGATAAGCGCCTGGCAGTTGGTGAAGGCCCTGTCAGGTGAGCAGGCACCGGGTATCGGCGGCGTCGTCACGCAGGTCCAAGCCCAAGTCTCGACCTTGGGCTGGCACATCGACGACCTGCTTCTGACGGCGCATGCGGCCGGCGCACCGCGGCGGCTAGCGACTTCGGCAAAGGGGAACTTGCAGGTAAACGCGGCCGGCCTCCCCGCCGACTTCGTGACGCGCGCTTGGGAACAGTGGCGTGACCCGCAGGGGCCATTCAACCGCGCGGCCGACGGACTGGCCTTGGTCACGCTCGGCACCCATCAGGCGTTCTTCCCGGCGTGGCGCGAAGTGAAGAACGCGTGCAACGGCGCGGATACCGCGCTCGCAATGAGTCGCATCCGCAGCAACTCGAGGCAGTCGCGCGTCTTCGACAGCGTTCAGAAGCCCGGCGGCGCGTCCGACGAAGAGACCATCGAACTCATCCGCCGCCTGCACGTGCTGCCAACCGACTTGCAGTTTGCGCACTCCGAGAACGAGACCCAGGCCATCGCACAATGCCGTCGCTTGCTCGCGTCTGGCTGTGATGACGAAGCGCAGGCTCTTTGGAAGAGCCTCGTCAACGTCGCGAAGGATGTGCGCATACGCAGCGGGACCATCACCATCGCGGACCTGTTGTCCTTGCTCCGGGGCCAGTTCGGCCTCCGCTATCATCCGGACTTCGAGCGTGATTGGGAGACGCTCTTCAACATCACTGCAGACCACAAGGCGCGAATAGAGACGGAGTTACCGTCTGGCTACGCCGTCCCACGGACAAAGGAGAAGGCAACGCTCCACGCAGCTGTCGCGGAACACCCGGTCACGGCGGTCTTCGGGGAGTCGGGCTCGGGCAAGTCGGCGCTGGTCAAGTCTGTGTTGGACGGCGCGTACCCGTCGTGGAATCAGGTGTGGTTCGGTCCGGAAACCCTGAAAACGGCGCTCAGCGCGGCGCGCCGCAGCGCCCTTCCCCTGACGCACGAACTTTCGCTGGTGCTGAACGCCACGGTGAACCCGCAGAACGTGCTGGTCATCGACTCTGCGGAACGCGTCGAGGCCGGCGAGTTCGTCGTCATCCGCCAATTGCTTCAAGCCATCCTGTCGAATAACGGCGAAGAGACCGAGGGCGCGTGGCGGGTCGTCATCGTCACGCAGACGCAGAGTTGGGCCGAAGGCGAAGAGATGATACTCGGCGGGCGAAAAGCGCATCTCGTCGAGGTCGAGGCGCTCAAGAGCGAGACTGTGAAGCTGGCGCTTCTGCAGTCGCCCACCTTGGGCTGGTTGGCCGCGCATGACGACACCATCGCGGCGCTAACGAACCTGCGGACACTGGCTTGGGTTATTAAAGCGGGTGCGGCGCTGGGGTCGAACGCCGGCAGACTAGCGTCTCACACTGCCATCGCGGACCGCCTCTGGAAGTACTGGACGAAGGACCGCGCCGATGTGCAGGCGCTGATGATGCGCCTCGCCCAGCGAGAAGCATCGTTCGAGCGCAGCTTCGCGCTGACCGACTTGGAGCCGGCGGACACGGCAACGTTCACGCGGCGGCCGGACGAGCTTCCGCTGCGCCTGAACGAGCGGACCAACCGCATCGAGTTCGAGCACGATCTCGCGGCAGATTGGACGCGCTTTCAGTTTCTGAAGCAGATTTGGACAGACACGCCGCAGTGGGCTGCCCTGGCGGGCAATCCGCTCTGGACGAACGCGCTCCGGATGCTGGGCCAGTTCCTTCTGCGACAGCCGGCCGAAACTGGCACGGCCTGGGACTTCGCCTTCGGGGCCGCGCAGGACACGAAGAACGAGTTGGCGAGCGATATCCTCCTTGATGCGCTTTGCTTGGACCCCGACGCCGAACGCTTCCTGACCGAACGCGTCGACCTCCTGCTCGGCAACGGCACGAAGCACTTAACGCGGCTGCTTCTGCGCTTCCACCATATCGCGACGGTGCCGACCGGCGGCGGAATGGGACTTAGCGCAGCGGTCGGCTTGTACATGGAAGCGCAGTACCGCTCGATTGTCTTCGGCCGTTGGCCGCCCGTTCTCCGCTTCCTCATCGCGCAGCGGGAGCGACTGGCTGGACTGGTTTCGTCCTCTCTTGCGAAGGTCATCGAGACTTGGCTGACGCAGACACCGCACACGCTAAGCAACGGCGATCCGACGCCTTTCCGCTTGGAGATGGCGGAATTGGCGCTCGCCATGGCTCGGACCATGCAGGTCGAAAAGAGCCAGGGCGTGATATACGTGATGAATGAGCCGCTGCTGTACACCGCACCACTGGCCGGCGCGGCCGACATACCGATCGAGATCGGAAACTGGGCGCTCGAACTCGCGGGACGCCGAGAGGTCGACGCTGACGTCAAACGGCGCATCGCCGAGGTTCGGCTACAGAAGACGAAGGCGCACGCCGAGCGTCTGAAGACCGATGCCGAATACAAGGCGCGGCACGAAGAACGGAAGCAGATGCCGCGCTCCCTCGGGTCGTTCCGCGAGCGATTGCCGCCTTGGCCGCTAGGGAATCGCTGATTAATAGGCCATCCTGCGAGGTTGTCGGCGGCGCTGGTACGGAATTTCCGGATGCCGAAGTGAAGCGTCGGCAATTCCGGTGAGTTTGGCCCGAGGGTGCGCCTCGTTTCTCGCATTCTTCACGCACATAACGGACTGCTCCCATGAACGGATCGCAACAGGTTTCGCGCGATCACCAGATTCGCCAAGGCGAACAGGCTGAACAGTTGCGCGGTGTTCTTCGCCAGTCCCTTGTAGCGGACTTTGCGATGGCGGAACAGATTCTTGACGACATGAAACGGGTGCTCGACTCGCGCACGAATCTGCGCCTTGGTTCGCTCGAATGCGATCATCAGATCCTTCAGCGCCCCGTCCTGCATCGCCTTGATCCTTCCGCGCTTGGCCGCCACCCGCCATTTCACCGACTTGCCCTTCATTTCGTCGCGCTTATCCACGCCGATATAGCCCGCGTCGCCGAACGCTTCTCGCTCGTGACCGTGCAACAGCGCGTGCGCTTGCGAAACGTCCGACACGTTGGCCGACGTGCTGACCACACTGTGAACCAGCCCCGAATCGGCATCGACGCCGATGTGCGCCTTCATGCCGAAATGCCACTCGTTGCCCTTCTTCGTTTGATGCATGTCCGGATCGCGACGCTTCTCGGCGTTCTTGGTCGACGGCGGCGCTTCGATGATCGTCGCATCGACCAGCGTGCCTTCCTTCATCATCAGCCCGCGTTCGCACAGCGAGATGCCAATCTCGTCGAACAGCTTGCGCGTCAGGTCATGTTCGAAAAGCAGGCGCCGGAACTTCAGCAGCGTGGTCGCATCCGGCACGTTCTCGACGGCCAGATCAATCCCGGCAAACGCTCGCATCGCGATGCTGTCGTACAGCGCATCCTCCAGCCCTTCGTCCGACAGGCTGTACCACTGCTGCAGGAAGTAGATTCGCAGCATCCGCTCCAGACCAATCGGCGGGCGGCCGCGAGCTCCCTTCGGGTAGTACGGCTCGATTGCCGCCAGCAACCGCGACCATGGCACGAGCTTCTCCATCTCGTCCAGAAAACGCTGACGCCGGGTCACGCGCTTCTTGCCCATGCTTTCCGCTTCCGCAAAGCTCACTTGCCGTTTCATCGTCTTGGGTTCGTTCCGTGAACTATCTTCTACAACGTCCCCGGCTGCGTCAGCGATGACCGCCGTGCCGGATAAATCAGTGTTTCCCTAGGTGCCAGCGACAAGGTCGACATGGATTTCCGGACTGCCTGCATCAAGGAAAACGGCATCCAGTCTCTGATGCATGCGCAACCTGAGCTGGCGGCCGAAGTCCTGCTCGCGCTCATCATCGAAGACCAGCCGGAACGGGAGTACGGGGCCGAGCGGTTCGAAGTGAACCTCGGCCTCGAATACCCCCGGGACGCGTACCCGACGGCCTTCTGGAAGAGCCCGTTCTTCCCCTTCTTCCAGCTGGCCCCGGAAACAGCGCTCGCCTCGCTCATCGCGCTGGTGAACTTCTGCACGGAACGCTGGGTCGCCGAGGTCATGAGGGGGCGAACCGGCGAGGCTCCCGGGGTGACACTGCAGTTTGCGGACGGGTCGGAGAAGACCTTCCCTGGCTGGTGGCAGGTATTCGACTGGCCGCAGTCCAATGACTCGATGCGCAACGGAAACCTGTTCTGCGCTCTCGATGCGTTGGAGCGCTGGCTTACGCTGCGGCTCGACGCGGGTAAGGACATCACTGCTGATATCGACAAGATACTCCGGGAGGGAAACTCCGCGGCGCTCGTCAGCGTGCTCCTCAACGTCGCCAAGTATCGGCCGTCGCTGCTGACGGGGCCCCTCGCGGCCCTGATTACGTTCCCGAACCTGTTCTATTGGGACAGCGTTCGCGTGAAGCAGGTTGGTTACAACTTCATCGGATCGAGCTGGCTCCAGGGCGGTCAGGTGATGTTCGACTTCGCGCGTGATTGGACCTTGGCGCCCCATCGCCAGCAGAAGTTCCTCGATGTCGTTGTCGCACTCCTGTTGGCCGACGGCGACGTTGCGCGGCGTATTCAAGCGCTACTGCCGACCTGGGCGTTACCTGGAGACCCGAAAGAGGCGTTGGAGTTCAAGCTTCTCTTCGCCACGCTCGACCGGGCCAACTATCAGCCCGTCACCGACCCGTCGACGGGCGCGGAGACCAATGTCTTCGTGTGTCCGGATGAACTCCACCTCGAGGTGTTGTCGTGGCAGACCGACAATGCGCCAGCCCTCGCGTACCTTCTCGTGCCGGACCAGTGCGAGCAGAGGCTTCGGGGCAACCAACCGCTCTCCGACGATGAGGCCTCGTCCCTCTTCAATCTGCTCCGAGAGTGTGACGCCGGAGCGGGAAGCGACGATGAGGATGCCAAATCGAAATGCCGTTTCGCTACAGCCGGCACGCTCGTCGCATTGGGCGGTGCTTGGCTCGCCCAGGACCCCGAAGCGCAGAAGCACGTGCTCGAAGTCGTGCGCGCTGGTGTGGCGTCGATCGCGTCGACAGGAGAAGAGATTCGCGGGCGGCGCATTGGGAGCCTCCGCGACGAGCTGAAGTTCGTCGCTTATGCGGCCATGCACCTGTGGCTCGCCGATGGAGATGGCGTTCAGGAATGGGAGACCGCCGTCCTGCGCCTTCTGACGAGCGGCGACACGCGAGCGACCGCCGTTGTAGTCGGCGTCGCCTACGCCAATCGAGAGCAGTTGGGCACCGCGTGGTGGCGGCTGCTCCGCGCCGGGCTCTTCTGGTCGGGCCTCATTCTGCTCGCTCCGCACCACGGCGATGGCGATGATGCGAAGTACGCCTGGAGGGTGTGGCTCGCACGGCTGCGGCGCTTTCCGCTCCGTGGGCCGAACGCGACGCCGGATGAACTCGATTTCAAGCGTGTCGGCGCGGGCCTAGAACGTTTGGACTTCCAGCGCCGCATGCGGCTCTACAATGCCGGCGACCAGACTTGGCGCGGAAAGCCGAAGCGCGAACGAGGCGGTTCGCTAGACGGTCACGTCCTCGTAGTCCTGTTTAACTGGCTCATCGAAGGCGGTGGCACTGGCGACCGCGATCTCGACACGCGCTTGGCGCTGCGCATCTGGGATTACGATACCACGCGCGCCAAGGCCAGCGAGAAGAAGCATGGCGAGTACGACTTGCCGAGCCAGAACCTCGGCTACGACATCCTTCTGAAGCTCGGAGCCCTGTCGATCGCGGCGCCCGCAGGGGAAGAGCGTGCGGTTTGGGAACCCGTTCTCGTCCACGGTCCGGCCGCACACTACGCGCTGCAGCACTTCATTCGCGGCTTATTCCTGCGCCTCGGGAAAGGCGACGATCCGGTGGCATTCGAGCGTGTCTGGCAAGCCACCGCGCAGTACGGACTCACAGCCGATTGGTCCCAACCTGGCCTCTGGTTCTACGGCGAGCGCTTGATTTGCGACCTGCTTGGTTTCGGGAACGAGGACGCCCTGTCCAGACTGAACCCGGGCGCGACTCTGCGGATGAAGGATCTCTACAAACGCTGGGCCGCCGCGCACCTAGCTCGCGACGAAGAATGCGTCACCCGTTTCTGCCACTTCCTGACGACTAAGTTCGGAGCCCCACTTCGGCTTGACGGGCTTTGCTGGCTCACCGCCATGCTGAAGGAACGCGAGCCTTCCAGTCGCTGGTACCGCGAGGGTACGGGCGATGCATTGGTTGCGCTGGTGGTGGCGGCATTGAGTTCCGACGCGCATGCCCTGTCGCAGCACCCTCAGGCTCGACAGGCGCTTATCGAGATCGCGGCCGCACTTGCAGCCATGAACATCCCAGCCGCCCTGGCTCTCCAAGAGAGCATTAAGCAACTGCGATAGCGGTCAAGAACAGGCTTCACGTGGTCGGCGTGACGGGAGTTCGTTCACCGCCCCAATCTCAATGCCTGCAATTGGCCGGGGCCGCCGGTTGTAACCTCCAGCAACTGGCCGAAAGGCGAACTTCGTGCTTGCAAGTTAGGGCCGCCGGTAAACTCGGGCAGCCAAAGAAACTTTGCCCGGTCACATGAGCATCTAGTCCACGGACGTACCTGCAAATGCCACTCCAATGTTGCAGCAGTATCTGCGCTCTATTTGACAAGGGTCAGCGCACTAACCTACGCGAAGACCTACGCATTCCCCTTCGTGGATCGACCTTTACCGACCCACTTCTGCCGCTCATACCGGGCCACAACTGCGTCCGTTTCCAAGGCATATCGGTCAGCACTGCATCTTTTGGATTCGACATATCAGCCGAAACAACGATTTCGAACCTCGGCGGCGTAGTCGGATTCCTTCGGTTTATCGAGCCCGTACGCCCTCCACTGCTCCGTCCCGTGGGCGGTGACGGCATCGTAGTTGTTTTGCTCATCGATCATTTTCTGGACGTCGTGGTTCACCAGCTCAACGATCTCCTTGCAGCTCATGTTTGGCGAAGATCTAATCTTGACTTGCAGCGCCCGCATTTCATGCACGGCAATCTGAACATGCCATTCCTCATGATCGGAAAGAGATCGATCGTAGAATGCCCAACATTCTTGATCTTGTGGCTGCAAGTTCTGAGTCGTCAACTTTGGCACTTTGACGACTAGATTGACCGCGATGACTGCCGTATCGGAGGAACACATATCGTTTTCGACAAGAGATTCCGGTCCCAGTTTGACGGAATATGATGTGATCCCCTCATATCTTCCCTGAAGGTCCTTCTCCCTTTGAAGACTGGCCTTAATTGAATTCCATATTTCATTCCAGGTGCGGCCAGACACGTTGTAGTAGTCCATCTTAAAGGTTAATTGGACATCCTTGTCGGTGGGCCCAGCAGAATCGGCCATGATGAGCGGGGCGATGGCCGCTATGCCTAAGCCAACCACTTTCCGCAGGACGGATCCCATGGGAAAGGCTCCTGGAAAGATTCAAGTTAGCTCGGGGCTTTAGGTCGCCCCGACGCACAATAAATTAAACTATACGGCGCTCCTTCGGAGACTAAAAACATGCGGTCCACCGTACAAGTGGTGTTGGGCCTCGTATTTGTGGCGGCCCTCGTTGGATCTGCGCAGGCGAAATCGTTTGCGAACACTTACCTGAGTTTCGACATACCGGACGAATGGCAATGCCGCCTCGAAGAGACAGAGTATGTCTGCCTTCCGCCCGCCAATCCGGAAGGCAAATACAGCATGACCGTGATCCTGACGGCCAAGGAAGTCGGGCCGATAGATAGCCCGCAGCTCTACATTCAATATCTTCAGGATGTTGTCGGCACGAAAGCTGGTGTCGAGACCGTTCGGGCGCCAACGAGCACACTGATCGGCCAAGTCATCTGGATCGATGCGATTTACTGGAACTCAGAGGTCAAGGACTACCAGACCCGCTATCTGGCCCGCACCGAGGGTAACCTTGGCGTCCTCGTGACATTCTCGGCTCATCGCAGTGTGGCCAATCAGGCCCAGGCCATTTCCGACCGGATCGCCAAATCCCTCCAGGTCAACAGCTATCGCGCCCGGCCGGAGCTTCAGGAGGACGGGCACTGACTTCTCGTGGCGTCAACTCTTGGCATGAGCGTCCGTGAATCCGGGCATCAGCACGTTGAGGATGCCGTTGAAGCTCGGAATAGCGCCAAACACGTAATAGCGGGCTTTATCGTGCCAGTTGGGCGTCACGTAGAGGGTCTGGGTGGCGGCAGGATTGCTCATCTGCTCAATCGCGCGCGTCAGCCACGTCGGATAATCGCCGTCTGGAGCTTGCGACAGATCGTACAGGACCATGGAGCCACTCACCCGTCTCGCCGTCAGGATGAAGGGACCGCTCTTGAGGGCGTCAATATCTCGACCACCCTGAGCCGCGATCATCTGTTGAGCTTGCTTCAAGAATGTTCTGGCCCCGGAAATATCGTAGCGATCGCCCAAGGTCTTGCAGTCAGCCTTATCAACCGCGGACCAGGTCACCACCGGCCAGACGAACGGGGCGATTTGCACGTCCTGGCCGTAGGAATTGATCCGCATGGGCGTGCCTTGGTTGAGGGCGCCGCTGAAGCTCATGTGATCCAGGAACAGGGGACAGAAGCGATCGATCTCCTCGCGACTTGTGAAGATCGGGACGGCATATCCTATCGCGTCGGCGGGTACCTGATCTTTGCGCGCTAGGACATAGCCGCGAACTTCGATCAGCTTCTCTCCCGTGGGCGCCGGCGAATTGTTCCAGCCAATCGGCGGCGGTGCTCCGAGCAGTCCGCCTCCCGCCGATGGAATGACGTCCGAGGTGGTTGCGCAACCCGTGGCCAAAGCCAACACCGCGCTCATGACTGCGCATCGCAGCCATGCGGCTTTTATGTAGGTCATTTTTCGCCTGCCGCCGGCTTATCGCTCGCTGTCGGCGCGCGCGGATTTAGCAGTCTAAAGATCAACTCTGACCCGCCAGCGCCGATGACGAAAGCCATGAGGGCGACCGAAGCGCCAAGGCCGTTGAGCGGCCAGAAAAACGCCAAAGCGATGACGCTCAGGACCACGCCAATCGCGACGGCCTTCACCGACAAGAGCTTGATCAGCATGACGACTCCCCCATGTCCCCCAAGGGTTCATCAAAAGGCAACCAGACCGAGCGCGCGCTAGCTGCGATCACCTCTCGGCTTACGCTAATCGCTGACGCTCCGCTCGCTCGTAGCGAGTGTATCGAATTTCGCAACCAGGAGCCACTGGACCGCCGACGATCACGTCACGCCGATGCGGGCAGCCAGAAGGCCGCAGTGAGGGAAAGCCGGACCTCGCGTATGGCCAATGCAACGGATCACCGTTGCGAAATGAATGGCCGATTTCTGCCCGCTATCGGTATCTTTCGTTGACCGTGACAAGGGTGGAAAGATTCGCCTCGGGCAGGTGACTTGCAATGATCAAGCCAGTTGTTCATCCAGGACTCCCAGCAAGGTGATCTGGTAGATCGGATGCAGGCGGCTGCCCGGCACCAGCGCGCGCTTTTCCCCGCCCCAGCTCGACACCATCCTGCGTCACGTGCGGCAGCCACGCATGCCGATGGCGCTCTGCCAACGCTAGGAACAGTCGTTTGACCTTGATGCTGTGGCAATGGCGCAGCAACAGGCCGACCCGCTGTGGTCGTAGCGTGGTCATGGCCTGCATCAGCGCATCCACCTCGTAGATCAAGGCAGCGTCCGAGACGTCATCGCACAGCTCCAACATGGCCCGTTCCGGCGTGGCACAAACCAAGCATCGGCACCGGTGGCAGCCTGGTGCCACGCTAGGCCCTGTTCGGACAGCCCCGTCGCGGACACCTCCACCGCGAACGACATGGGCGGCCAATCGAACGACCCTTGCCCAGATACTCGAAACTCTGCGCCACAGACAGCTTGCCAAGCAAAGCTATCAAGCCATCTTCGGCTTTAATATGTCGAGATCGGTTTATTTTGATTGTCTTTTGGGCAGCCGAGGGATACGAACCCTACTTTGGGGGATTGGGACATCTGGAATGTGGGGGCGTGGCGGCAAAAACGAGAGTTTACAGCGATTCAGGGTTCGGCGAGCCAAAAACAGGTGGACAGCGGCGCCATTCGCGACATGCGTTCCTCCACACGGTTGAAGATCGACACCCTCGATATTCACGAGCCAAGCGGCGACGTGCGTATCGTCCCTTGTTCTTTGATCTGATGTATCGTGACGCGATGCGCGGCCGAACAACGGCCGTTGCGTCGCCGCATGCGACTGCAAACGGTGCGCCTGCCTCCGAAACACGAAAGCCGTCCGACGCGCGAGCGCGTTAGTCCAAACCCCTTTCACCCGCCCTGAAACCGTCGCCATGAAAAAGCTTGTCAACCGCCCGTCCGACGTCGTGCGCGAAATGCTGGAAGGCATCGCGCGGCAGTCGCCGCATCTCGCGATCCTCGGCGACGAGCACGTGCTCGTCCGCAAAGCGCTCCCCGAACCGTCGCAGCGCGCCGTCGCGGTCCTCTCCGGCGGCGGCAGCGGCCACGAGCCCGCGCACGGCGGCTACGTCGGCGACGGGATGCTGAGCTCGGCCGTCTGCGGCGAAGTGTTCACTTCGCCGTCCACCGACGCCGTGCTGGCCGCGATCCGCGCGACCGCCGGCCCGAACGGCGCGCTGCTCGTCGTCAAGAACTACACGGGCGACCGGCTCAATTTCGGGCTCGCCGCCGAACTCGCGCGCGCGGAAGGCATTCCGGTCGAGACGGTCATCGTCGCCGACGACGTATCGCTGCGCGACCGCGTCGAGCGCGGGCAGCGACGCGGGATCGCGGGCACCGTCCTGATCCACAAGCTCGCCGGCGCGGCCGCCGCGCGCGGACTGCCGCTCGCCCGCGTCGCCGCGATCGCGCGCGAGGCCGCGGCCGATCTCGGCACGATGGGCGTCGCGCTCGACGGCTGCACGATACCGGGCGCCGACAAGTCGGGCTTCAGCCTCGCCGGACACGAGATCGAGCTCGGCCTCGGCATCCATGGCGAAAAAGGCGTCGAACGCACTGCGCCGTTGCCGGCCGACGCGCTGGTCGACACGCTGCTGTCGAGCATCGTCGCCGATCTCGTCCTCGACCGCGGCGAACGGGTCGCACTGTTCGTCAACGGTCTCGGCGCCACGCCCGACATGGAACTGGCGATCGTGCTGCGCGCCGCGTACGACAACCTGAGCCGGCGCGGCATCGCCGTCGAACGCGCGTGGGCCGGTACGTTCCTGTCGGCGCTCGACATGCCCGGCTGCTCGATTTCCGTGCTGCGGCTGAACGACGAGCGTACGGCGCTGCTCGACGCGCCGACGCAGGCGCGCGCGTGGCCAGGCGGCGGCACCGTCAACCCGCAGATCCGGGTAGCCGCCGCGGAAACCCGCGATGCGCCGCCCGCGCCGCTCGACGCGACCGGCCGCGCATGGGCCGCGCGCCTGCAGCCGGCGCTGCACGCAGTCGCGCGCACGCTGATCGACAACGAAGCGACGCTGACGGAACTCGACGCGGCGGCCGGCGACGGCGATCTCGGCGCGAGTATGCATCGGGCCGCGCAGGCGATTCTCGAGTTGCCTGAAGCCGCGTACGGCACGCCGGCCCGCGCGCTCGCGGTGCTGGGCGCCGCGTTGCGCCGTGCGATCGCGGGCAGCTCGGGGCCGTTCTATGCGACCGCGCTGCTGCGCGCGTCGCGCCGGCTTGCCGACGTCGCCGAGCCGTCGGCGCGCGACTGGGCGGCGGCGTTCCGCAGTGCGGTGGCGTCGATCGGCGAGTTGGGCGGCGCGCGCGCCGGCGACCGGACGATGCTCGATGCGCTCGTGCCGGCCGTTGACGCGTTCGACCGCGCGCTCGATGACGGTCTTGATGCTTCTGCCGCGTGGGCAACGGCCGTCGAAGCCGCCGAACGCGGCGCGCAGGAAACGACCCGCATGGCGCCGCGCGCGGGACGTGCGAGCTATCTGGGCGAACGCGCCATCGGCACGCCCGACGGGGGCGCCGTCGCGGTCGCGTACTGGTTGCGGGCGTTGCAGCCGCACGTGCGGTGAGCGGCGACGCTGCCAAGCTCGTCGCCAGTTTTGACGTACGGTGCGCGCACTCTCAAGCGTCGGTGCGCGCACCGCGTGTTGCGTGATCAAAGGTCATATGAAATTGACCACACGAACGCATCCTCCTCCGTAAGCGGCTCGCGCGGGCCGCACCGAATCTGCGGAGCAAGCGAGATACGATAGCTTGGCTTTGTGTTTCCACTGACTTCTGACATGATCATCAGACCAATCACACTGTCTCAACGCGAGGAGTTCGAATGAGTGTTTCGTTGATTGTCCTGATCGAGGTACAACCTGGTAAAGCAAACCAGCAATTAGAAGCCTTCCAGCGAATTGCGCCGATGGTCAGGGCTGAACCAGGATGTATCGAATATCAACTTCATCATGTCAGCGAAACCGAAAATCAATTCGTTCTGACGGAGCGTTGGGAAACGGAAGAGGCTTTGGCAGCGCATGAAATCGCTCCGCACATGATTGAAGCCAATGGCAAGAACAAGTCCTTTCGCGCTGGGCCCGCTAAAGTTCTGAAGCTGGTAGCGGTCTAATACAATTTTTCGCCACCGCCATCTGTACCTGACGATAGTCGACTGGTTGCGCCTGACGCGCCTGCTAACGCCAAGCCGATACCGAGATGCCATTTGGTTCGCGCAGCCCACCGGCAACACGCCATGGCAGCAGCGCTTCGATGCGGTTGACCGGATAGTCCGCGATACGCGCCAGAAAACTCGGTGGCATCAGATAGATCCGCATTGAAATTCACATCCTGCGACCACATCGCAACGCGGATATCCGGCAGCGGGATGTAGCTGCCCTTCGCCTCGAGTTGCGCGATCTGTTCTTCGAATGCTGCAGCGCCAGGCGGACCCAGTGTGGGATCTCGAAATCAAAAAGCGGCGCGGTGTCCCCGCTGAATGCCAACGATCGTTCCAGCACCTCGTCAATCCTGTAACGGCGCGGCAGGTGCAACAACTGTCGTGACCCGCGCCGCACGCAGCGCCTCGCCTTATGGCTGGCCTATTGGAGACGTTTCGGAAGGAGGTGCTCGACGCGATTGGCTCTTGGCAGGTCGACGGTGAAATACGGCCTTGATTGCTCGAACGCGAGTCGACCGATCCGAGTTATTCGGCACCTTGCCAACCATGACGCAAGAGTCCTGTTGACCCTGACCGTCACATTTCGACGTGAGCCTCTCGCAGATCAACTAGTCGTGGCCCAGAACGGAGTGGCTTCCGTTGGAAGAAGTACCGCCATCGTTGCCGGCATATATGAATTGACTTACGGGCAGCGGAGCGAAACGAAGCCTGCTTTGGGGGATTGGGACATCTGGAATGTGGGGGCGTGGCGGCAAAAACGAGAGTTTACAGCCATTAAGGGTTCGGCGAGCCAAAATGAGCGGGCGGCGGCATGGACCGGCGGCTCGAATATGCGCCGGATGGGCGATGGATCACGAGACGAAGCTTGATGCGTCCCCTTCACTTCGGGACGAGGGGCTGTCGGCCGACCGCCAGCGCCAACGCAGCGGCCATCTCGTCAGCCGGATACAGCTGCAGCATCGCGCGACCAAGAAAAAAACTGAAGAAAAGCGGCGCACCCGACTCGTTTGCGCCCGACAAGCTTCGGCGAGCAATCGACGTCATGCCGATGGCGGGCTATGCCCGCCATCGACGCTCCGACAATATGGGCGGCACGAAGAAGTTGAAGCTCAGACTCGCACTATCCGCCATGTACCGCTACCGGCATCACGATTGTAAAAATATGAAGCCGACACGTTGAACAGGAAACCCGAGCCAGGACTAGCTTGATTGCGAGTGTCCAGAAATCCGGTTCCGTTATTGAAATCATTTAAAATATGCAATTGATCCCCGGCGACAAGCCCAGGATTATCGTCAGCATTTGAATCGATTAAAATATGCCAGGCAGCCGACCCATTACCCGTCGCCACGCCGAAATCACCATTTGGAAAGAATGTGTTGCTGAACAACGCCAAACTTGCCTCGTTCTTCATAGCCAGAATGGCTACCCGATCGCAGCTTCTAATTATGTTCCCGTTATCCTTGGCGCCACCAAGTGAAAAAATCACCCATTGCGTCACAGTATCATGGCCATTTATGGATGGATACATTCCAACATCGTCCACAGCTCCCGCAATGGTTGACCCCGCCCCCACGCCGAGGTAGCTACCGCCCTGGTAGCCGTTAATGAAACGAACAACATCTCCATATCTAATATAATCTTCCATTTTCACCCTCCGGGTCGCGATGCATTGGTTCGCGCAGCTATGCCAGAATTTACCTCAAAAATCAACCAAATAAAATCTGCGCATATAAAGCCAAATTTTGGAGCCTGCGCCCTGCAAACATACCCTTCCCCACACATCACATCAATCACACCCGATTACACGACAGCAAAACAAACGACCCAACAACAGCAAGGAACAAACACACCACTCAACAAAATCATCCGCCATTCAACAAATGCGAATATCCCATGCAACTTGCACGAAGGTGACCAAGGCGCATCTTGCCGCACGCCCCCCTAAGTTCGCCCCATCGCCATCTCGCCATTAACAGCGCAGCTCAATATCGGCATCCATTATTCACAATATTCGCAACCACAACCAAATTACTGAACAATGCCCATCACAATATTTCCAGACCAAGTCAATTCAATCCCTTATCAACCAAGAAAAACGATAAATTAATTTAATTGGAATTGTTCAATGCCAAACAATAATCTCTGTTGCGCACCGCAGCACCGGAACGCCGCAACCGAATTGCCAAGCAACACAAAATTCCAGACAGCCATCGAAAACAGATAATTCAAGCCCGGAAGCCACACAACCGAAAACGAATCACCACAAGGCTTCAGACCCCATTTCTTCATAAAAACAAACACCACCTCGCCGAGCATCACCCGCATCAAAAACCACATCATCGATTCATTCAAAAAGGAAAGATCGTGAAAAAGATTGCACCGATGCTTTTTACTGCCATGATGCTTGCGTCCTCCTTTGCATCTGCGGAATCCATCTGTAAAGCCGGCAGGATCGACAAGCTCGAAACCGACCCGAACGGCAACCTTCTGGTCACCATTGTCGATAACACCTACGCGTTTAACCAGAAAGAATTTTTCTCGATCATCTATTCCGTCTTTAACAGCAACCGGAATTTCATCATCTACGGGAATGGATGCGTCAACGGCATGGTAGCTACCCGCTTCGCCGTTCGATAATCGCGAGTCACGGCTGACCAACAGAAACCACGATTAATTTTTGCTTTCATGTCGGCCGACCGGCATGCGCCGGCCGGCCCATTTTTCATTTTTCCGGCGCCACCGATTTACGGTACTCAGACTTCACTCCCATTTGCCCTGCCCCCGTTTTCAATCTCTCGCCGCCCCCATCACTCGACCGGCGGCGCTCCCACGTCGGCCAACGACCAGCCCACCACCGCCTCCCCCTGCGTACAGCAGATTGGGATCGAACACGCGTTGCACCCAGCGGAACGCGCGACCGTTCTCGTCGTATTGCGGCTCGAAACGATCACGCGAATGGGGCGTGAAATGGTTGTTGATGAAGAGGAGCTTGCCGGGCGACACCTCCCGCACCATGCGCTACAGGTTGGCGAGCGCCTGCTGGGCACGCGCGTTGACGGGCAACTTCATCTGCGACATCGTTCGCGATGGCTACGGCTTCAACGTCGTCGACGCGCTGCTCGACAGCGATCCCCGTGCGTGGAACTTCACGCAGGCAGGCGAACTCGCCAATGGCTCGGTAACCGTGACCTACGGGTCGCAAACGCTGCCGGACCGCGAGCGGAGAGCATTTCTCTACGTGCGCACAGCGCTTGCGTCCGACGCCATCGTGCCGCACGCCGCACCGGCCGTCGCCAGTTGAGCCTCGCGTGCTGCACAAGCGATGCATGCGCATGTCGACGACACGTCGCACGACGATCGAGCGGACGGCATTGCCATGCACTCGTGTGGGAAGATCGGGAAATCGGGAGCAACGCTCTATGGCAGCGATTCAGGCTCGCGCCGAGCATCGGCGAGCCACAAGCAGCCCGCAGGCGCCGATGCGAACGACCGGCCCTGGGTATCGAACGGCGCCGCCGTCGCAGCGAACCACGAGTCCGCACGACATGCGGCGACCTTGGCGCAATACGACAGACTCGCGTCCATCCCGCGCGCCCCCGGCGCGGCGCTTTGCGCGCCCGCACCGGCTATCCGCTTACTTCTTCTCCGGCTCCGAGCCAGGCGGCTTGAACGGGAACGAGCTGAACATCGACTTCGCCTGATTCTGCATCTGCTCCTGCATCTGGACGAACATGTTCTTCGATTGCTCGATGTAGCTCGTCATCATGCCCTGCATCATCGGCGCCTGCATGTTCATGAACTGCGACCAGATCTCCGGGTTCATCGCATTGTTCTCATACAGGTTCTTCGACTGGTCCGCGAGCTTGTTCTGGATGTCGATGAACGCCTGGATGTTCTTCTCCAGGTAGGTGCCCATCATCCCCTGCATCGCATGCCCGTAGAAGCGGATGATCTGCGACAGCATCGACGACGAGAACATCGGCACGCCGCCGCTTTCCTCTTCGAGGATGATCTGCAGCAGGATGCTGCGGGTCAGGTCTTCGCTCGATTTCGCGTCGACGACCTTGAAATCCTCCTGCTCCAGCACGAGCTGTTTCACGTCGGTAAGCGTGATGTACGTGCTTGTCTCGGTATCGTAGAGCCGGCGGTTCGGATATTTCTTGATGAGCCGTTCAGCCGTTTTCTTTGTAGTAGTCATGTAACGCCTTTAAGTGCCAGCGCAGCGCAGTGACGATCCCCCGCCGCCCGAAAGACGGGTGGCGGGGCCCCTTTGTAAACACCGATCCGCGCGGCCACCCGGTCCGCGCGGATCGGGGGCTCAGCCCATGTGCAGGCCGCCGTTCAGCGAGAAGTCAGCGCCCGTCGCGAAGCCCGAATCGTTCGACGCAAGCCATGCGACGATCGAGCCGATCTCCTCGGGTGCGCCGAGACGACGCACCGGAATCGTCGCGACGATCTTCTCGAGCACGTCCGGACGGATCGCCTTGACCATGTCGGTGCCGATATAGCCCGGCGACACGGTATTGACCGTCACGCCCTTCGTCGCGACTTCCTGCGCGAGCGCCATCGTGAAGCCGTGAATGCCCGCCTTCGCGGTCGAGTAGTTGGTCTGGCCGAACTGGCCCTTCTGGCCGTTCACCGACGAGATGTTGATGATCCGGCCCCAGCCGCGTTCGACCATCCCGTCGATCACCTGTTTCGTCACGTTGAACAGGCTCGTCAGGTTGGTGTCGATGACGGCAGTCCAGTCCTCGCGCGTCATCTTGCGGAACACGACGTCGCGCGTGATGCCCGCGTTGTTGACCAGCACGTCGATCTCGCCGACCTCGGCCTTGACCTTGTCGAACGCTTCCTTGGTCGAGTCCCAGTCGCCGACGTTGCCTTCCGATGCGATGAAGTCGAACCCGAGCGCCTTCTGGTCCTCGAGCCACTTCACGCGACGCGGCGAGTTCGGGCCGCAGCCCGCCACCACCTTGAAGCCGTCCTTCAACAGGCGCTGGCAGATGCTGGTGCCGATGCCGCCCATGCCGCCCGTTACGTAAGCAATTCGCTGAGACATAAATCTCACTCCATTTTTTTGGTTTCGAGAGCAGCCAGGGCCCCCTCTGACTTCACGCGGCGCCGGCCGGACCTGACGGCCGGCGCCGAGAACCGGACAACGGGATTACGGACGCTCGACCGCGAGCGCGACACCCATCCCGCCACCGATGCACAGCGACGCCAGCCCGCGCTTCGCGTCGCGCTTGACCATCTCGTGCAGCAGCGTCACCAGGATCCGGCAGCCCGACGCCCCGATCGGATGCCCGATCGCGATCGCCCCGCCGTTCACGTTCACCTTCGACGTGTCCCAGCCCATCTGCTTGTGCACCGCCAGCGCCTGCGCCGCGAACGCCTCGTTGATCTCCATCAGGTCCAGGTCGCCCGGCGTCCAGCCCGCGCGCTCCAGGCACCGCCGCGATGCCGGCACCGGACCCATCCCCATCACGCTCGGGTCCACGCCCGCGTTCGCGTACGCCTTGATCCGCGCCAGCGGCGTCAGACCCAGCGCCGCCGCCTTCTGCGCCGACATCACCAGCACCGCCGCCGCGCCGTCGTTGAGCCCCGACGCGTTCGCCGCCGTCACCGTGCCTTCCTTCGCGAACGCCGGCTTCAGCCCCGCCAGCGCGTCCGCCGTCACGCCATGACGCACGAACTCGTCGGTCGCGAACTGCAGCGGCTCGCCCTTCTTCTGCGGGATCGACACCGGCACGATCTCGTCGTCGAAGCGGCCCGCCTTCTGCGCCGCTTCCGCCTTGTTCTGCGACAGCGCCGCGAATGCGTCCTGCTCCTCGCGCGTGATCCCGTATTCCTTCGCGACGTTCTCCGCCGTGATCCCCATGTGGTACTGGTTGTACACGTCCCACAGCCCGTCCACGATCATCGTGTCGACCAGCTTCGCGTCGCCCATCCGGAACCCGTCGCGCGAGCCCGGCAGCACGTGCGGCGCCGCGCTCATGTTCTCCTGCCCGCCCGCGATCACGATCTCCGCTTCGCCGGCAATGATCGCGTTCGCCGCCAGCATCACCGCCTTCAGGCCCGACCCGCACACCTTGTTGATCGTCATCCCCGGCACCGCGCTCGGCAGCCCGGCCTTGATCAGCGACTGCCGCGCCGGGTTCTGGCCCGAGCCGGCCGCCAGCACCTGGCCCATGATCACTTCGCTCACCTGCTCCGGCTTCACGCCGGCGCGCTCCAGCACCGCCCGGATCACCGTCGCGCCCAGCTCCGGCGCCGCGATCTTCGCGAGCGTACCGCCGAATTTGCCGACCGCGGTCCGCGCGGCCGATACGATCACTACGTCCGACATTTCCATTTCCTCCGGGCCGGCGCGACACGGCGCATCGCTCCCCGCCCTGTTAAAAAAACTGCGGCGCATTGGACAGCGTGCGCCGCTGTCCGGTTTTCGTCAATCGCGCTGCAACACGTAGCGGCCAGGCGCCGGCTCGATCACCGGGAACTGTTGCGAACCGAGCTGCGCGTGCGGAGCCACCTTGCGGCCGCCGTACTGATCGAGCCATTCGATCCAGGCCGGCCACCAGCTGCCGGGTTGCTCGGTCGCGCCGGCGAACCAGTCGTCGGCCGATTCGGGCAGGCTGTCGTCGTTGACCCAGTAATTGCGCTTCTTTTTCGCGGGCGGATTGACCACGCCGGCGATGTGGCCCGACGCACCCAGCACGAACTTCAGCGGGCCCGTCAGGATCGACGTCGACGCGTAGGCCGTCTGCCACGGCACGATGTGATCCTCGCGCGAACCGTAGATGAACGTCGGCACGTCGATGCGCGACAGGTCGACCGCTTCGCCGCACACGGTCAGCGCGCCCGGCACGCGCAGCCGGTTCTCGAGATAGGTATTGCGCAGGTACCACGCGTACATCGGGCCGGGCAGGTTCGTCGAGTCGCCGTTCCAGTACAGCAGGTCGAACGGCGCCGGCGTACGGCCCTTCAGGTAGTTGTCGACGACGTAGTTCCACACGAGATCGTTCGGGCGCAGGAACGAGAACGTGTTTGCGAACTCGACGCCGCGCATCAGCCCGGGCGGCGTGCCGTTCTTGCCGCCGATCGTCTGTTCGCGCATCTGCACGTGCGCCTCGTCGACGAACACGTCGACGACGCCCGTATCGGAGAAGTCGAGCATCGCCGTGAGCAGCGTCATCGACGCGGCCGGGTGCTCGCCGCGCGCCGCGAGCACCGAGAGCGCGGTCGCCAGCATCGTACCGCCGACGCAGAAGCCGAGCGTGTTGATCTGCTCGCGGCCGCTGACCTGCTGCACCGCATCGATCGCGGCCAGCATGCCTTCGTTCATGTAGTCGTCCCAGGTCTTGTGGGCGACCGACGCGTCCGCGTTGCGCCACGACACGAGGAACACCTGGTGGCCGCACGACAGCGCGTGCGCGACGAGCGAATTCTCGGGCTGCAGATCGAGGATGTAGAACTTGTTGATGCACGGCGGCACGATGAGGAGCGGCCTTTCGAACACCGTCTCCGTCGTCGGCTTGTACTGGATCAGCTGGATCAGGTCGTTCTCGTAGACGACCGCGCCCGCGGTGCAGCCGAGGTTCCTGCCGACCACGAACTGCGATTCGTCGGTCTGCGAAATCTTGCCGCGCTGCAGGTCGCCGAGCAGGTTCATCATCCCCTGCCGCAGACTCTCGCCCTGGGTCTCGATGATCGACTTCTGCGCATCCGGATTGAGCGCGAGGAAGTTGCTCGGCGCGGCGGCGGCCGTCCACTGCTGGACCGTGAAGCGAATCCGCTCGCGCGTCTTCGGATCGGTCTCGAGCGCGTCGGCAAGCTCCTGCAGGTAGCGCGCGTTGAGCAGGTACCAGGCCGCGGCGAACGCGTGCGCGGGCGACGCCTTCCATGCGTCGCCGCTGAAGCGGCGATCCTTCAGTTCAGGCGCCTCGAGCTTCGCGGCGCTTGCCTGCTGCATCAGCGTCACGCAGTCGCGCGCATAGTCGGCCTGCAGCTTCTGCAGGCGCTCCGGGGCAATCGCGGCGACCGGCAGCTTCAGGCCCGCGAACGGCGACGCCGCGCCGCCCAAATCGGGCATCGACGGCACCTGGAACGGAAACGACTTGGGAAACTGGAACGTCGCGAACGGATTCGTCGCGGCCGACGCCGTTGCCGCGCGCGCCGGGTCCGCGAAGCCCCGCCACGCGCTCAACCACGCCTCGAACATCTGCTGCATCGGCTGGGCTGCCTGATCGAATGCCTGGCGGCCCGTGAAAGTGCCCGCCTGTGCGGACGTCGACGAGTTTTTCGATGCTGTCATTACCTGCCTTACCGGTGATTCCTGAGCGTCAATCGTAGAAATCCTGCTCGCGGCGCGGCGTGCCGGCCGGACGAGCCGGGCCGTCATGCACTGGAGAGGCGCCTCCAGATTCTGCCGCAGTGCGGTATTTTTATCATTATCGTTTTCCCCATGTGAAGCGCTGGATCAAAGCAGCGTCCCGTTAACTCCGTTAACCGTTAAACATCGAGATAATCCGCGTAAAACAGACGGGACAAGGCTTCCGACGAACCCGAGACATTTTGATTCGCTTGACTTCACATATTTTCTTTTGACTGCGGATGCCGCGGCGCAACGCCGCGCCAATATCGCGATAATTCCATTCCGCATCGCAGCAGGCTCGTGCGCACGCCGTGTCAGTCGGCCAGCCAGATCGCAGCCGCCATGCGGCCCGTCACGCGGTCGCGCCGGTACGAATAGAAGCGCGAATGCTCGGCGACCGTGCACGCGCCGCCGCCGCTCACGCGCGCGACGCCCGCCCGCGCCAGGCGCAAGCGCGCCAGCGCGTAGAGATCGGCAAGATACTTGCCGGGCGCGCCGTCGATCGCGACGAACGCGCGGCCGGTTTCATCATGCTCCGACTGCGGGGCCGTGTCGAGAAATGCGTCGCGCACGTCCGCGCCGACCTCGAACGCATCCGGGCCGATCGCCGGCCCGAGGAACGCGTGCAGGCCATCCGTCGCGCCGCCGGCAAGCGCCGCGACGCGCGCGGCGGTCTGTTCGACGATGCCGGCCGCGAGCCCGCGCCAGCCCGCGTGCGCCGCGCCGACCGCGCGCCCCTGCGCATCGCACAGCAGCACCGGCAGGCAATCGGCGACCATCACGACGCATACCGCATTCGCGCGATCGGTCACGCTCGCGTCGGCCTGCGCCGGCGCCGCGGATTCGGGATCGGCTGCGATCACCTCGTCGGCGCGCACGATCCGCGCGCCGTGAACCTGATCGAGCCATGCGGCGCGCGGCTGGCCCGCGAGCGCGAGCAGCCGTGCGCGGTTCTCGGCGACATGGGCCGGGGCGTCGCCGGTATGCAGGCCGAGATTCATCCCGCCCGGCAGCGCGACGCCGTCCTGCCAGCGCCCGTAAGGGCCTTCGCTGACACCGCCGTTGCGCGTCGTGACCAGCGCGCGTACGCGCGGCGACACCTGCCAGTCGGGCTGCACGCAGTCCTGCCACGTCAACGGCGCCAGGTTCGTCATCGCCACTCACTCCTCCTCGTCGTCCAGGTACGGCTCATCGTCGTGACAGTCGCCGCCGAAATCATCGTCGTAGACACCGTCGTCGTCGTCGAATTCCCCATCTTCCTGCCCGAACCCGAGCGCCGCGACGAGCGCGGTCATGTCGTCCGGCAGCGGGCAGCGCCATTGCATCGTCTTGCCGCTCACCGGATGCACGAGACCGAGCCGCCACGCGTGCAGCGCCTGCCGCGCGAAATCGTCCGGCAGCGGCGTCACCGAGCGCTTGCCGCGCGCGCGCCCGTACACGGGGTCGCCGAGCAGCGGATGCCCGGCGTGCGCGCAATGCACGCGGATCTGGTGCGTGCGCCCCGTCTCGAGATCGCACTGGATCGCGGAAACCGGCTGACGTTGCCACAGACATGTGTCAACCGTGCGGAAATGCGTGCGCGCCGGCTTGCCGGACGCGCCGGTCACGACCGCCATCCGGGTGCGCTCGCGCGGATCGCGGCCGATCGGCGCGTCGATCGTGCCTTCGTCGGGCATCGTGCCCCAGACGAGCGCGAAATAGCGGCGCTTCACGGTGCGGGCCTGCAGCTGGCGGACCAGGTCGGTCTGCGCGGCAAGCGTGCGCGCGACGACCATCAGGCCCGAGGTTTCCTTGTCGAGGCGGTGGACGATCCCCGCGCGCGGCAGGCCGGCCGCCGCGTCGCCGTAGCGGTGCAGCAGGCCGTTGAGGATCGTGCCGCTCCAGTTGCCGGCGGCGGGATGGACGACGAGGCCGGCCGGCTTGTTGATCACGACGAGCGCGTCGTCCTCGTAGAGGATGTCGAGCGGCACCGGCTCCGGCGTGAACGCGAGCTGCTCCGGCAGCAGGTCGGGCACGAGCTCGATCGTCGCGCCGAGCGGCACCGGCTGGCGGATCTTCGCGGGCGCGCCGTCGACGCGCACCCGCTGCGCGTCGATCCAGCTCTGCAGCCGGCTGCGCGAGAATTCGGGGAACAGTTGCGCGAGCGCCTTGTCGAGTCGTTCGCCGGCGAGCGACGGCGGGACTTCGACGACACGCGGCGTGTCGTCGGCCGTGGCGGACGGCGCGACGGACGACTGCAGCGCGTCGCCGACGAGGTCGTCATCGAGCGAATCGCCGGGAGCGGCGTCGGCGGGCCGATCGCTTGGGCTATAATCTTCGCGATTTGACTTGCCCTTCTGGGCATTCAGCGAATTAGAACGGGTCATTTAGACTGGGTCACCGAGACTTGAAGCTAGGACATGCGAGCATGATGAATTCGACCAAACGCGCGGCAATTACCGTCGCCGCCCGGGCAACGGCGGTTGCGGCCGCAGCCCTCATCGCGGGTTGCCACGGCTTGCCGCAGAAGCAGGACGAGACCGCGACCTGGTCGAACAACAAATTATACTCAGAGGCTCAGGATGCCCTGACCGGCGGCGACTGGGGCAAGTGCGCGAAGTACTTCGAAGCGCTGCAGGGCCGCGACCCGTTCGGCCATTTCGCGCAGCAGGCGCAGATCAACGTCGCGTACTGCAACTGGAAGGATAACGAACCGGCTGCCGCCGACCAGGCCGTCGACCGCTTCATCCAGCTCCACCCGGATCACCCGGACATCCCGTACGCGTACTACCTGAAGGGCATGATCCACTTCAACGACGATCTCGGTCTGTTCGGCCGCTTCTCCGGCCAGGACATGAGCGAGCGCGACCCGCAGGCGCTGCGCGAATCGTATGACGCATTCAAGGTCGTCGTCGACCGCTACCCGAAGAGCAAGTACGCGCCCGACGCGGCGGCCCGGATGCGCTACATCGTCAACGCGCTCGCGTCGCACGAAGTGCACGCCGCCGACTACTACTACCGTCGCGGCGCCTATGTCGCGGCGATCAACCGCGCGCAGCTCGCGATCAAGGAATACAAGGGCGCGCCGTCGATCGAGGACGCGCTGCACATCATGATCCTGTCGTACGACAAGCTGCAGCAGCCGCAGCTCGCCGAGGACACGAAGCGCGTGCTCGCGGGCACGTTCCCGGACAGCCCGTATGTGACGGGCAAAGCCCGCCCCGGCGCGAAGAAGTCGTGGTGGCAGTTCTGAGCCGCCGCGTCACATGAAGCGACAAAAAAACCCGGCCGATTGGCCGGGTTTTTCATTGGCGCCGCCGCACGGCTATGCCCGCTTCGCCGCGCGATGCTCGTCAAAGAACGCCTCGACGACTTCGATCTCACGGGTCCGCTTGAACGGCGGCAGGCTCTGCCAGATCCGCCGCCCATAAGGCTTGTCGACGAGGCGCGTGTCGCAGATCATCAGCACGCCGCGATCGGTTTCCGCGCGAATCAGCCGGCCCGCGCCCTGCTTCAGCGTAATCACTGCCTGCGGCAGCTGGTGCGCGGCGAACGGACTCAAGCCCTTCTTCGTGAGCGCGTCGAGCCGCGCGGCCAGCACCGGATCGTCGGGCGGCGCGAACGGGAGCTTGTCGATGACGACAAGCGACAGCGCGTCGCCGCGCACGTCCACGCCTTCCCAGAAGCTCTGGCTGCCGACGAGAATCGCGTTGCCGTACGCGCGGAACCGATCGAGCAGCTCGGTGCGGCTCGCATCGCCCTGCACGAGGAGCGGCGTGTTCCACCCGCGCGACTCGATCACGTCGCGCAGCTTCGCGGCGATCCGGTCGACCGCGCGCAGCGTCGTGCACAACATGAACACCCCGCCGCCCGATGCCTCGATGGCCGGCAGCGCGGCGTCGAACACCGCATCCGTGAAAGCGGGCGACGACGGCTGCGGCAGGTTGCGCGGCACGTACAGCAGCCCCTGCTCCTGGTAGTCGAACGGGCTCGCGAGCGTCATCGAGCGGCGCGAACTGAGCCCCATCTGCGCCGCGTAGTGCGTGAAATCGCCGCGCACCGACAGCGTCGCCGACGTGAACACCCATGCGCGCGGCACGCCCGCGCGCTGCTTCGCGAAGATCGGCGCGACGGACAACGGCGTCTCGTGCAGCTGGACCGTATGCGAGAACACCTCGACCCAGCGCACCTTCTCGCTGGCATCGCCGCCGTCGCCGGCCTTCGATTCCGCCGCCTCCGCGCTGGCGGCCGCCTGCGAGGCGCCGGGCGCGACCCAGCCGGCGAGCAGGTCCTGCAGCTCGCGCGCGCGCCGCAGGCATGCGCCGAGCGATTCCGCGCGTTCGGCCTGGCTCGCGAGCGCCGACGCAAGCGCGTCGAGCGCCGCCTCCAGCTCGTCGAGCGCGCCGAACAGCGGATGGTCGTCGCCGAGCTGCGCAAGCGACATGCGCACGATCGTGTCGTCCGCGAACGCAAGCCGCAGGTCCCGTGCCGCGCGCTCGAGCGCGCCGCCGAGCTTCACCCATTCGACTGCGTCGCGCGCATGGCTCAGGCCCTCCGCGACCGTATCGCGCGCCAGCTCGAGGATCTGCGTCGTCGACAGCGTTTCGCCGAAGAACAGCGTCGCCGTCTCCGGCAACTGGTGCGCTTCGTCGAAGATGATCGTGTTCGCGTTCGGCAGCAGCTCGGCCATCCCCGTGTCGCGCAGCATGATGTCGGCGAAGAACAGGTGATGGTTGACGACGACGATGTCGGCCTGCTGGGCCTCGCGCCGCGCCTGCATCACGAAGCAGTCCTTGTAGTGCGGGCACTCCTGGCCGAGGCAGTTGTCGCGCGTCGACGTGACCATCGACCATACGGGCGCGTTCTCCGGCACGCTCGCCAGTTCGGCCTTGTCGCCGCTTCTCGTGACTTTCGCGAAACGGACGATCTCCTGCAGGTACGCGGTGTCCTGCCGCGACGGCAGCCTGCCGTTGTCGGCGGTGCGCTGCAGGTAGTAGTGGCACAGATAGTTCGCGCGCCCCTTGAGCATCGCGACCGTGACCGGCACCGCGAGCGCGTCGCGCACGGTCGGGAGGTCGCGCAGGAACAGCTGGTCCTGCAGGTGCTTGGTGCCGGTCGACACGATGACCTTGCCGCCCCACAGCATCGCCGGCACGAGATACGCGTAGGTCTTGCCGGTGCCCGTGCCCGCCTCGACGATCAGCGTGTTGTCGCCCGCGTCGCTGTCGGCCTCCGCGGCTGCGGCGCCATCCGCGCCGGACTCGGCCGCGTTCTCCGCGTCGCCCTGCAGGCGCCGCGCCGGGCGCTTGCGAGTCTCGAAAATCTCGGGTTCGGGCATCCGGCGCGCGGACGCCTCCATCGCGGCCGCGACCGCACGCGCCATCTCGATCTGCGATGCACGGGGCCGGTAGCCGTCGAGCGCTCGCGCGAACAGCCCGCCGTTGCCGAAGATCGCGTCGAGCTCGTCGACGCGCTTGCGACTCAGCTCAAAGGTGGCTTCGGACGCACGTGCGCGCCCGGTGGACGAGGTGTCTCGCCGGGCATCGGGGGTGGCTTCAAGCGGTGAATTCAAGGCAAGCGTTCCTGTGTCCAGCGCCCGGGCGGCGCCGGCGCTTGCCAGGCCGCGCTCAGGCGCGCTTATCCGGTTCCAGCTGCGATTGCAGCATGATGATTTTGTCTTTGGCCGCCAGCTTCTCTTTCTTCAGCCGGTGCAGCGTTATGTCGTCGATGTCGGACCGCCCTTCCTTCTGCTCGATCTCCCGAGCAAGCTGGGCGTGGAGCTCCTGCAATGAAGCCAACCGGTTGTGCAATTCCTGCTGCTGTTCCGCATGACGGCTTTGCATATGCGCCTCCTCATCGAAGCAGCGCGCCGGCCTGCATGCCGGTGCGCTCGAGACTGCTTTCCGGATCAACCCAACACGTTACTGCCCCTGCATTTGCTGCTGTTGCTGCTTGGCCTTGTCGGCCGCTTCCTTCTGTCGCTGCCCCACGTCGGCCTTGTGCTGCGCGGCCTCCTTCTGCTTCTGCTCGTAGCGCGCCGCGTTGTCCGCCCGTTCCTGCGCCTTCTGGGCCGCCTGCTGGTGCGCGTCGTCGAGCTTGCGCTGGAAATCGGCCTGCTTCTGGTCGTAGGCCTGCTTGTTCGCCGCGCGCTGCGGGCCTTCCGCGCCACGCTGCGCCTGCTTCAGCGCATTCTGCTCTTGCTTGTCGCGGAACGCGGCCGCGTTCGCCGCTTCGTTCGCCGCCCGCTGCGGCGCCTCCGCCGCATTTTGCGCCTGTTTCAGCGCGATTTGCTGGTCGCGCTGCTGCGCCCGCACCGCACGCTGCTCGTCGTCGAGCGCGAGCTGCTCCTGCCGGATGCCCGCGCGCTCCTCGCGCATCTGATCGCGCGCCTTGCCAAGGCAGTAGTTGACGAAGAACTTGCTGTAGCAGTCATGTTCGGCCACCGCATAACGATAATCGTTTTTGGCCGTGCGTTGATCGAGCACTTTTTGACGCGCGTCGAAGTCGCGCGTGGTCGAGGCGGACGCGGCCGCGTCGGCGGCCGATGCGGCGACAGCGGACGCCTGCGCATGCGCACCGGCCGCCCCGAAGGACAAAGCCGCGGCAAGCGCTGCGCCGAGCGCGATGAGAGGAAAGCGGGAGGTTGGCAACGTCGTAGGAAAGCTGCGGGACATGTGCCAAATTCTATCACCCCGCGAATGGACGCTCTGCCATTTATGGCAAAATGCCCCGCTTCATTCACCCGCGGCGTCTGGTTCGGCGGGCTCGCCGCGAGCGGCCCGCCAGGCGGGCCTCACCGGCCCGCGCCGCGATTTCAGCAGGCAGATCATCCACGACATGACGGAAACCGTAGCACTCAAGATCGTACAGCGCATCGCCACCGAACTGACCGTCCAGCCGCGCCAGGTCGCGGCGGCAGTGCAACTCCTCGACGAAGGCGCCACCGTTCCGTTCATTGCCCGGTACCGCAAGGAAGTGACCGGCAACCTGGACGACACGCAGCTGCGCCAGCTCGAGGAACGCCTGCTGTACCTGCGCGAGCTCGAGGAGCGCCGCGCCACGATCCTCGCGAGCATCGACGAGCAAGGCAAGCTGACCGACGAACTGCGCACCGCGATCGATGCCGCCGACAGCAAGCAGGTGCTCGAAGACCTTTATCTGCCGTACAAGCCGAAGCGCCGCACGCGCGCGCAGATCGCCCGCGAAGCCGGCCTCGAGCCGCTCGCGCAGGCGCTGCTCGGCAACCCGCTGCTCGACCCGCAGGCCGAAGCGGCCGCCTACGTCGACGCCGACAAGGGCGTCGCCGACGTGAAGGCCGCGCTCGACGGCGCCCGCGACATTTTGTCCGAGCAGTTCGGCGAGACGGCCGAGCTGCTCGGCAAGCTGCGCGACTACCTGCACAACCAGGGCGTCGTGTCGTCGGCGGTCGTCGAAGGCAAGGAGAACGAAGAAGGCGAGAAATTCCGCGATTACTACGACTACGCGGAAACGATCAAGACCGTGCCGTCGCATCGCGCGCTCGCGCTGTTCCGCGGCCGCAACGCCGGCGTGCTGACAGTCAAGCTCGGCCTCGGCGAGGAACTCGACGCACTGGTGCCGCATCCCGGCGAGGCGATGATCGCGCGCCATTTCGGCATCGCGAACCAGAACCGGCCGGCCGACAAGTGGCTGTCCGACGTCTGCCGCTGGTGCTGGCGCGTGAAGGTGCAGCCGCACATCGAGAACGAATTGCTGACGCAGTTGCGCGAGGACGCCGAGCACGAGGCGATCCGCGTGTTCGCGCGCAACCTGAAGGACCTGCTGCTCGCGGCGCCGGCCGGCCCGAAGGCCGTGATCGGCCTCGACCCCGGCCTGCGCACCGGCGTGAAGGTCGCGGTCGTCGACCGCACCGGCAAGCTGCTCGCGACCGACACGATCTACCCGCACGAGCCGCGCCGCGACTGGGACGGCTCGCTCGCGAAGCTCGCGCGCATCGCCGCGCAGACCCAGGCGGAGCTCGTCAGCATCGGCAACGGCACCGCGTCGCGTGAAACCGACAAGCTCGCGAGCGAGCTGATCGCGAAGCACCCCGAACTGCGCCTGCAGAAGATCGTGGTATCGGAAGCCGGCGCGTCGGTGTACTCGGCATCCGAGCTCGCGGCGAAGGAATTCCCCGAGCTCGACGTGTCGCTGCGCGGCGCCGTGTCGATCGCGCGCCGCCTGCAGGATCCGCTCGCCGAACTCGTCAAGATCGAGCCGAAAGCGATCGGCGTCGGCCAGTATCAGCACGACGTGAACCAGCGCGAACTCGCGCGTTCGCTCGACGCCGTCGTCGAGGACTGCGTGAACGCGGTCGGCGTCGACGCGAACACCGCGTCGTCCGCACTGCTCGCGCGCGTGTCGGGCCTGAACGCGACGCTCGCACGCAACATCGTCGACTACCGCGACGCGAACGGCCCGTTCCCGTCCCGCGAGCACCTGCGCAAGGTGCCGCGCCTCGGCGACAAGACCTTCGAGCAGGCAGCCGGCTTCCTGCGCATCAACGGCGGCGAGAATCCGCTCGACCGCTCGTCGGTGCACCCGGAAGCGTATCCGGTCGTCGAACGGATCCTCGCGAAGATCAGCAAGCGCATCGACGACGTGCTCGGCAGCCGCGAAGCGCTCGCGGGCCTGTCGCCCGCCGAGTTCGTCGACGAGCGCTTCGGCCTGCCGACCGTGCGCGACATCCTGTCGGAACTGGAAAAGCCGGGCCGCGACCCGCGCCCGGAATTCAAGACCGCGACGTTCCGCGAAGGCGTCGAGAAGGTGTCGGACCTGGTGCCGGGCATGGTCCTCGAAGGCGTCGTGACGAACGTCGCCGCGTTCGGCGCGTTCGTCGACGTCGGCGTGCACCAGGACGGCCTCGTCCACGTGTCCGCGCTGTCGACGAAGTTCATCAAGGACCCGCACGAAGTCGTGAAGGCCGGCCAGGTGGTCAAGGTCAAGGTGCTCGACGTCGACGTCAAGCGCCAGCGCATCTCGCTGACGATGCGCCTCGACGACGATGCGACCCCGGGCACGGCGGCGCGCGGCGGCCAGGATCGCGGCGGCGCAAGCCGAGGCGGCCAGGCACGGCCGCCCCGCTCGCGCGAGCCGGAACCGTCCGGCGCGATGGCCGCGGCGTTCGCGAAGCTCAAGCGCTGAGCATCGCGCGCGCCAACAAAAAGCCCGCCTGACGGCGGGCTTTTTTTCGTTCCTGCGCAGCCAGGCGGGGCGCGCGCCCCGCAGCCGTCAGATCTCGATCTTCGTGCCGAGCTCGACCACGCGGTTCGCCGGAATCGCGAAGAAATCGGTCGGCTTCGCGGCGTTCTGGTGCATCCACGCGAACACGCGCTCGCGCCAGATCGACATGCCCGGCAGTTGCGTCGGCACGACCGTTTCGCGCGCGAGGAAGAACGACGTATCCATCAGCTCGAACGTCATGTCGTGGGTGCGGCCGAACTCTTCCAGCACCGCCTTCACGTCCGGCGTCTCGTTGAAGCCGTATTCCGCCGTCACGATATACAGCCCGCCACCCGCGTCGCGCGCGCTCAGACGCTTGTCGTCGCGCACGTACGGGATGTCGCGCGTGACGAACGTCAGGAAGATCGTCCGCTCGTGCAGCACCTTGTTGTGCTTCAGGTTGTGCAGCAGGCTGACGGGCACGAGCTTGTCGTTGCCGGTCAGGTAGATCGCCGTGCCCGACACGCGGTGCGGCGGATGCGCAAGCAGCCCTTGCAGGAACGGCTCGAGCGGGATGCCGTCGGCCGCCGTGCGCTCCTTCACGATGTGCCGCCCCTTGTACCAGGTCATCAGCAGGAAGAACAGCAGCGCGCCGATCCCGAGCGGCAGCCAGCCGCCCTGCGCGACCTTCAGCAGGTTCGCGCCGAAGAAGCCGAGGTCGACCGCGAGGAAGACCGCGATGATCGCGCCGACCAGCAGCCGGTTCCAGTTCCACACCTTCACCATCACGACTGCGGCGAGCACGGTCGTGATCACCATCGTCGCCGTCACCGCGATACCGTACGCGGCGGCAAGGTTGTCCGAGCTCTTGAAGCCGATCACGATGCAGAGGATCACGAACAGCAGCAGCCAGTTCACGACCGGCACGTAGATCTGGCCGATCGCCAGTTCGGACGTGTGCAGCACCTTCATGCGCGGCACGTAGCCGAGCTGGATCGCCTGCGAGGTCAGCGAATACGCGCCCGAGATCACCGCCTGCGACGCGATCACGGTCGCGACCGTCGACAGCACGACGAGCGGCAGCAGCGCCCAGTCGGGCGCGAGCAGGAAGAACGGGTTCTCGATCGCCTTCGGGTTCTGGATCAGCAGCGCGCCCTGCCCGAAGTAGTTGAGCACGAGCGACGGCATCACGAGCCCGTACGCGGCGATCCGAATCGGCCTCGCGCCGAAATGGCCCATGTCCGCGTAGAGCGCTTCGGCGCCCGTCAGCACCAGCACGACCGAGCCGAGCACGACGTAGGCCTGCAGCACGTGGTCCGACATGAACGACACCGCGTAGTACGGGTTGATCGCCGCGATGATGCCCGGCACGCGCACGATGTGATACACGCCCAGCGCTGCGATCGCGATGAACCACAGCACCATGATCGGGCCGAACAGCTTGCCGACCGTCGCGGTGCCGTGGCGCTGGATCCAGAACAGCGCGATCAGGATCACGATCGTGATCGGCAGCACGAGATGGGACAAGTGCGGGGTCGCGATCTCGAGACCTTCGACCGCCGACATCACCGAGATCGCCGGCGTGATCACCGCGTCGCCGTAGAACATGCACGCGCCGAAGATTCCGAGCGCCATCAGCGCGCCCGTTACGCGGCTCTTCGAATTGAGCGGCCGCAGCGACAGCGCCATCAGCGCCAGCACGCCGCCCTCGCCGTTGTTGTCGGCGCGCATCACGAACAGCAGGTATTTGATGCCGACCACGAGAATGATTGCCCAGAACAGCAGCGAGATCACGCCGAGGATCGAGCCTTCCGTGAGCGGAATGCCGTGTGCGGGGCTGAACGCCTCCTTGAGCGAATACAGCGGACTCGTGCCGATGTCGCCGAACACCACGCCGATCGCGGCGATCGCGAGCGCCTGCAGCGAATGTTGTTGCGTCGTCGAATGCGGCGCGTGGATCGCGTCGGTCGCGTGAGTCGTATCGTTCATATGCAGCGAAATAATCGGGTCCGGAGTCGAACAAAACGAGCGCTATTCTACTCGCGCGGGAATCGAATGCCGTCCTGTCCTGTTGCCGCGAAGCCACGAGGCCCACTCTGCCGATGCAACGCGGCGCGAGCTGTGGCAGGGAGGCCATCATAGCCGTGACGTCGGCGGTTGCCTACCCGGGTCGTGACGCACCAATGAAAACGGCGCCGCAAGCGGCGCCGTCAGCAAGGTCCGGCGATCGGCCGGCAGGCGCTTACGCGCGTGCGGCGTCGCGCTGCGCGTCGCCGCGCTTGATCCAGGCCTCGAGATTGTGCGGACGAACCGTATCCCATTCCTCGAACGGCTGATGGATCCACGGATTCGTCGGCAGGAACTGCGTGTGGTAGTCGGGCTTCACCTTCGAGCAGCCCTTGTACCAGAGCACCGCCGAGCGCACCGCCGTGACGGCCGGATAGCGCTCCTTAAGGTGCTCCTGCACGCGCGCGAGCGTGACGCCGGAGTCGACGAGGTCGTCGACCAGCAGCACGTTGCCGGCGAGATTGCCGCGCGTCATCGTGATGTACTGCGCGATATCGAGGTCACCCTGCTCGCGTCCGGCCGCTTCGCGGTACGAGCTGGTCGCGAGGATCGCGAGCGGCACGTCGTAGATGCGCGACAGCTGGTCGCCGACGCGCAGGCCGCCGCGCGCGAGGCACAGGATCTGGTCGAACTTCCAGCCGGACTCATGCACCTGGAGCGCGAGCATCTCGATCAGGCGGTGGTATTCGTCCCAGCCTACCCACAGGTTCTTGTCGTCGTTGCGCGGATCGGTCATCACAAGCGCCATCGTGTTCTGCTGCGTCATCGTGCGTTACACCTTGAACGGATGACGGAGCAGGATCGTCTCGTCGCGATCCGGGCCGGTCGACACCATGTCGATCGGCACGCCGGCCACTTCCTGGACGCGGGTCAGGTACGCACGGGCGTTTTCCGGCAGCGCATCCCACGAGTTGATGCCGACGGTGCTTTCCTTCCAGCCGACGAACGTCTCGTACACGGGCTCGCAGCGCGCGACATCGGCCGCGCCGCGCGGCAGGATGTCCGCATCCTTGCCGTCGATCTTGTAGCCGACGCACAGCTTGACCTCGTCGAGGCCGTCGAGCACGTCGAGCTTCGTCATGCACAGGCCCGACACGCCGTTGATCTGGATAGAGCGGCGCAGCGCGGCCGCGTCGAGCCAACCGGTGCGGCGCGGGCGACCCGTGACCGAACCGAATTCCTTGCCGACGTTCGCGAGCGTGACGCCGACCTGATCCTGACGCTTCGGGTTGTCGGCGTCGTACAGCTCGCTCGGGAACGGGCCCGAGCCGACGCGCGTGCAATACGCCTTCGTGATGCCGAGGATGTAGTTGAGCTTCTGCGGACCGACGCCCGCGCCCGCCGCCGCCGCACCGGCAACGCAGTTGCTCGACGTGACGAACGGATAGGTGCCGTGGTCGATGTCGAGCAGCGTGCCTTGCGCGCCTTCGAACAGCAGGTTCTGGCCCTCGTTGTTCGCGTCGTACAGGCGGCGCGACACGTCGGCCACCATCGGCTTCAGGCGGTCCGCATAGCCGAGCATCGTGTCGAGCGTGGCCTGGAAGTCGACTGCCGCGCCGCCGAGGTACTGGGTCAGCACGAAGTTGTGGAAGTCGAGGTTTTCGCGCAGGCGGTCGGCGAAGGTCTTCGCGTCGAACAGGTCCTGCACGCGCAGCGCGCGGCGGCCGACCTTGTCCTCGTACGCCGGGCCGATGCCGCGGCCGGTCGTGCCGATCTTGCCCGCGCCCTTGCGCGCTTCGCGCGCCTGGTCGATCGCGATGTGATACGGCAGGATCAGCGTGGTCGCTTCGGAAATGAACAGTCGGTCGCGGACGTTCAGGCCAGCCTCTTCGAGCTCGCCGATTTCCTTGAACAGTGCCTCGGGGGACAGGACGACGCCGTTGCCGATGTAGCAGGCGACGCCTTCACGCATGATGCCCGACGGAATGAGGCGCAAGATGGTCTTCTTGCCGCCGATGATGAGGGTGTGGCCGGCGTTGTGGCCGCCCTGGAAACGCACGACGCCCTGAGCGTGGTCCGTCAGCCAGTCGACGATCTTGCCCTTGCCTTCATCACCCCATTGAGTCCCCACGACGACGACGTTGCGCCCGGGAGTCACATTCACTGCGCTGGCAGACATGTTGATTCGTTAGCTGGTTAAAAACGTATTCTACCTATGTTCGCGGGCGATTCCGAATTTTTCCGTTTCGCTTCAACGATATGGCACGCCAAAACGCGGCCCGCGAACGCCTTTTTAGCGGGGCTCGACCACCCACGCGCCGTTGCGCTCGACGAGCGAGCGGTCGCAGGCGAACTCGTCGAGCACATGATCGTGCCCCGGCAGCGCCTGGATCACGACCTCGCCTGCATCGCGCAGCGCCGCGACGGCCGCGCGCAGCGCGTCGTCCTGCGCCCACGGCGCGAGAATCGCGGTGCCGCGCGCCTCGACCGGCGAAATCCGCGCGAGCTCACGCAGGTCGAGCGAGAAGCCCGTCGCCGGGCGGGCACGGCCGTACGCCTGGCCGACGTGATCGTAGCGGCCGCCGCGCGCGATCGCGTTCGGCACGCCATCGATGTAGGCCGTCAGCATCGCGCCGCTGTGGTACGCGTAGCCGCGCAGGTCGGCGAGATCGATCGCGACTTCGACGCCCTTCGCCTGCGCCGCGAGCTGCGCGAGATCGTCGAGTGCCCGCGTGATCTCCGGCAGCGCGGGCAGCCGCGCGCGCGCCTCGTCGAGCACGCTCGCATCGCCGTACAGATGCGGCAGCGCGCGCAGCGCGGCGCGCGTGTCGGCGCCAAGATCATCGGTCAGCTCGTTCAGCAGCGGCACGTCCTTGCCCGACAGCGCGTCGTACAACGCCTCGCCGCGTTCGGCCGCCTGCGCGTCGCGCGCGAGCAGCGCCGCGAGCACGCCCGCGTGGCACAGGTCGAGCCGGATGCGCGACAGGCCCGCGAGATGCAGCGCGTCGAGCATCAGCTGCTGGATCTCGAGATCGGCTTCCAGCCCGGCGTGACCGTAGATTTCGGCGCCGATCTGGATCTGCTCGCGGGTGGCGTGCAGACCGCGCGGACGCGTGTGCATCACGTGGCCCGCATAGCAAAGGCGCGTCACGCCCTGACGGTTCAGCAGGTGCGCGTCGATGCGCGCGACCTGCGGCGTAATGTCCGCGCGCAGGCCGAGCGTGCGCCCCGACAGCTGGTCGACCAGCTTGAAGGTGCGCAGGCGCAGATCGTTGCCGCCGCTCGTCAGCAGCGACTCGAGATATTCGAGCAGCGGCGGCATCACCATTTCGTAGCCGTACGAACGGAAGCGGTCGAGCAGCCTGCGGCGCAGCTCCTCGATCTTGCGCGCTTCCGACGGCAGCACGTCGGCGATATTCTCGGGAAGTAACCAGGTCGACATCGGTACGGTCCTACGACGGGAAACGCGACGCGCGACACGCGCACCGCGGTGTGAATCGGAATCGGGTTCAGGCAGACGGCGGGTGCGCCGTCCGGGTCAGGTGGCGAGCAGCAGCAGTGCGAGCCCGAGCGCCATCACGATCAGCCCGCCGATCCGGATATGATGCGGCGGCCGCTCCGCTATTCTACGAAACGTGTCCCGCCATGCGGACGGAAACACGAAGGGAAATGCGCCCTCGATAATCAGCATCAGCGCAACTGCGAGCAACAACGAGCCAGCCAGATCCATGCGAGCGACGGCGCCGCATGACGCGGCGCCCCAAGGTCAGTGTTTGCGGGGAGCGGGCGCCGCCGGTGCGGCGCCGCCCGTCGGGCTGCGCATGAAGCGGAAGAACTCGCTGTCGGGGTCGACGACGATGATGTCGTTGCGCTTGAACGTATTGCGATACGCCTGCAGGCTCGCATAGAACTGGTAGAACTGCGGATCGCGGCCAAACGCGTCGGCGGCGATCGTCGCGGCCTTCGCGTCGCCCTCGCCCTTGATCGTCTGCGCCGACTTGTATGCATTCGCCAGCACCGCCTGCTGCTCGCGCTCGGCGTCGGCCTTGATCTGCTCGACGTCCGCCGCGCCTTCGGCACGCACCTGCGCAGCCTGCTCGCGCAGCGCGGCGATCATCCGCTGGTACGCAGCGTCGGTCTGCGCGGCCGGCAGGTCGACACGCGTGAGCTGCACGTCGACCACGTCCACGCCGAACCCGGACGCCGTCGCCAGCACCGCGCCACGGGCGGCGTCGGCGATCGCGCGCTGGCCGCCGATCACGTCGTCGCGCTCGCGCTTGCCGATCGCGTCGCCGAGCGCGCCCTTCAGCGCGACGCCCAGGCGGTCGGCGGCCGCGGTCGGCTCGCCGCCCGTCGCGGTGAAATACTTCATCGGATCGGCAATCCGATACTTGACCATGTAGCCGACGAGCAGGTCATGCTTGTCCGCAGTCGAGAACTGCAGCGGATCCGCCGATTCGAGCGACTGCAGACGGGTATCGATCAGCGTCGCCGTCTGCAACGGCGGCGGCAGCTTGAAATGCACGCCGGGGCCGGCCAGCGTAGGGTCAGCGCCCGAACGGCCCGACAACACGGCCGCATGGCGCGGGTCGACGGTCAGGACGGTCGACGACGCAGCGAAGGCAACGATCACGATTGCAACGACGAGCGCAATGATTCGATTCATGACACGCGCTCCCGTTACTTCAGATCGTCTTCGCGCGACCGGCTGCGAAAGGCTTCGCGCGATCGCAGCACGTCGCTGCCGGATACCGGTGCGGCAGCCGAACTGGCAGGCACGCTTGCCGACGGCGTCGATGCCGCGGCCGGCGCCGGGACTTCAGCCGCCGATGCGCCGGCGGGCGCAGCGACGCCCGCCGCACTCTGCCGGCCCTGCTCGACCAGCTTGTCGAGCGGGAGATACAGCACGTTGTTGCCGCCCTTGTTGCCGACGAAGATCTTCGTCGAATTCGAATAGATTTCCTGCATGGTCTCCAGGTACATCCGTTCGCGGATCACGGCCGGCGCCTTCGAATACTGCGCGTAGACCTGCTTGAAGCGCTCCGCGTCGCCTTCGGCCTGCGCGACGACGCGATCCGCATACACCTTCGCCTCGTCGATCAGTTTCGCGGCATCGCCCTGCGCCTTCGGCAGCAGGTCGCTCGCGTAGGCCTGCGCGGCGCGCTTCGCGGCCTCGCGCTCGTCGCGCGCCTTCGCCACTTCGCCATAGGCAGCCTGCGTCTGCTCGGGCGCCGCGACGCTTTGCATCGTCACGGACGTGACTTCGAGCCCCGTGTGATAGCGGTCGAGATCGTGCTGGATCGCTTCGCTCACCTGCTGGCGCAACGCATCGCGATCCTGATTGAGGATGTCCGCCGCGCTGCGCGTGCCGACGATCGCGCGCACTGCAGCCTGCGCGGCCTGCGTGACGCTGCGCTCCGGATCGACGCTGCGGAACAGGTAATCGGTCGCCGAACGGATCCGGTATTGCACCGCGAAGCGCACGTCGACGATGTCGGCGTCGCGCGTCAGCATCGCGGATTCCTTCACGTTCGCGAGACGCACGACGTTGTTGCGGCCGACCTCGACCGAGCGGCTCTGCGACGTGTCGACGATCTCGTGCGATGCGAACGGATACGGCGCGCGCCAGTGCACGCCCGGCTCGACGGTGCCGGTGAGCCGGCCCATCTGCAGCACGACGCCCGTCTGGCCTTCCGGCACGACGAACAGGCCGCTGCCGGCATAGACCGCGACCAGCACGCCGATCACGATGCCGACGCCGACTCGCGCGGCCCGGCCGTTATCCGGACGGAACCCGTTGCCACCCTTGCCGCCGAACAGGCCGCTCAGGCGCCGGTTGAAGTTGCGCCACATTTCGTCGAGATCGGGCGGGCCTTCACCGTCACCGCCTGGCGGGCGCTTCGATTCGTTCGCGCGGGGCTGCGTCCCGCCATTGCCTTCGCCACGTCCCCAGCGGGGATCGTTGATCGACAGCAAGGCGTGCTTCCGCCGCCCGTTACTCCGCTCGTTGTATTCGTTCACCAGAGTTTGTTCACCAGATTAGACGCCGGCAAACCGGCCGGGACCGGCTAGCGCCCGTGTTCGGAAAGCGTATGGTCTTCGTGTGATTCCGCGGGCGCGCCGTCGAGCGGCATCGCGCCGTCAAGGTGTTCCGCAGAGGCGATTTCGGCGATGGCGGCGCGCAGCGCGTCCAGCCCTTGACCGGTGCGCGCGCTCAAAAAGACGCGCGAAATATTACCATACTCGTCCCGCTCGACCGCGTTGCCGCGGGCCGCCAGCTCAGGCACGGCGTCGATCTTGTTGAATACCAGGACCTGCCGGATCGTGTCCGCGCCGATCTCGTGCAGCACACCATTGACCTGCTCGATCTGCTCGAGCCGCACCGCGCTCGACGCATCGACGACATGCAGCAGCAGATCCGCGTGGATCGTTTCCTCGAGCGTCGCGCGGAACGCCGCCACCAGCTGGTGCGGCAGCTCGCGTATGAACCCGACCGTGTCCGACACCACGATCTGGCCGATCTCGTCACCGAGATACACGCGCCGAGACGTCGTGTCGAGCGTCGCGAACAGCTGGTCGGCCGCGTACGCCTGCGCTTTCGTCAACGCATTGAACAGCGTCGACTTGCCTGCGTTCGTGTAGCCGACGAGCGAGACCGACATCGTGCCGCTGCGCGCCCGCTGGCGACGCTGCGTGCTGTGCTGGCGGCGCAGCCGGTCGAGGCGCGACTTCAGCATCTTGATGCGCTCGCCGATCAGCCGGCGGTCGGTTTCGAGCTGGGTTTCGCCGGGGCCGCGCAGGCCGATACCCCCCTTTTGCCGCTCGAGGTGGGTCCACGCGCGGATCAGCCGGGTCGACAGGTATTGCAGTTGAGCGAGCTCGACCTGCAGCTTGCCTTCGTGGCTGCGCGCGCGCTGCGCGAAGATGTCGAGGATGAGACTCGTGCGGTCGACGACCCGCCTGTTAAGCGCGCGCTCCAGATTGCGCTGCTGGGCCGGCGCCAATGCGTGATTGAAGATGACGATGTCGACGTCGTTGGCTTCGCAGGCGAGCCGCAGCTCTTCGGCCTTGCCGCTGCCGACGAACATCGCGGCATCGGGGCTGGCACGGCGGCCGGTCAGGGTGACGGCGGGATGCGCACCCGCGCTGGATGCGAGAAGACTGAGTTCTTCGAGACTGGCCTCGAAATCGGTCTTGCCGAAATCGATGCCGACGAGCGCTGCGTTGATCAAATTGTCAGGTGTCAAGATTTGGCGGCTGGCATCGGTCGCACGCGGCGACCGGATGCCGGCCGCTGCGATAGGTTAGGACGAGGCTTCCGCGTCCGGGTGGAAGTTCACCGGGCGCGCCGGAACGACCGTCGAGATGGCATGCTTGTAGACCATCTGGGTCACCGTATTACGGAGCAACACGACGTACTGGTCGAACGATTCGATGTTCCCTTGGAGCTTGATGCCGTTGACGAGATAAATCGAAACGGGAACGTGCTCCTTGCGCAGTGCGTTCAAAAACGGGTCTTGTAACAATTGCCCTTTGTTGCTCATGGCGTACTCCATCTTGTTTTGCAGGTTGATCTGGATTGGCGACGAAGAAAAAGAGATCCGGCGCCAATCGCTACACTATAGCCGATTTTGCGTGCCCCGCCCGGGCCTAGGCCATGCGGCCTACCCCTTGCGGGACGTGCGTTCAGCTCTTGTCCGCGTACGGGTTGTGCGACGAACGGAACTCTATGCGCAATGGAGTCCCGGTCAGGGAGAAAGTTTCGCGGAAACGGTTCTCCAGGTAGCGCTTGTAGGTGTCGGTCACCGCATCGAGCGCATTGCCGTGGATCACGATGACCGGCGGATTCTGGCCGCCCTGGTGCGCGTAGCGCAGTTTCGGGCGCACCGGGCCGCGACGACGCGGCTGCTGGAACTCGACCGCCTCGATCAGCGCGCGCGTGAGCTTCGGCGTCGGCAGCTTCGCCATCGCCGCGCCGTACGCGTCGTCGACCGAGCGCATCAGCGGGCCGATGCCGGTCTTTTCCGCTGCGGAAATGAAGTGGAATTTCGCGAACTCGAGGAATTTCAGCTTGCGGGTCAAATCCGCTTTCGTGCGCTCGCGCACGTGCGGGTCGAGACCGTCCCACTTGTTCACGCCGACCACCAGCGCGCGCCCTTGCTCAACGACGAACCCGGCGATGTGCGCGTCCTGGTCTGAAATGTCCTGGCGTGCATCCAGCAGAAGAATGACGACATTCGCATCGGCAATCGACTGCAGCGTTTTCACGACCGAGAATTTCTCGATCGCTTCGAACACCTTGCCGCGGCGGCGCAGGCCGGCCGTGTCGATCAGCGTATAAGGCTTGCCGTTGCGCTCGAAATCGACGTAGATCGAATCGCGCGTCGTGCCGGGCATGTCGAACGCGATCACGCGATCCTCGCCGATCAGCGTGTTGACGAGGGTCGACTTGCCGACGTTCGGCCGGCCGACGATCGCGATCTTGGTCCCGCGCGACGCCTTGTCCTCGTCTTCCTCTTCCGGCTGACCCGCGTAAGCGACCCCGAGCGCCTCGTTGATCATCTCGGTCACGCCGTCGCCGTGCGCGGCCGAGATCGCGCGCGGATCGCCAAGCCCGAGCTCGTAGAAGTCCGCCGCGACGGCCGTGTACTTCATCCCCTCGGACTTGTTGACGACGAGGAAGATCGGCCGGCCGGTCTTGCGCAGGTAGTCGGCGATCGACTTGTCCTGCGGCGCGAGCCCGTTGCGGCCGTCGACGATGAACACGACGACGTCGGCCTCCTCGACCGCCTGCCGCGTCTGGCGCGCCATCTCGTGCAGGATGCCGTCCTTCGCGACCGGCTCGAAGCCGCCCGTGTCGACGACGAGGTACGGCCGCTCGCCGACCCGCCCTTCGCCATAGTGGCGATCGCGCGTCAGGCCCGGCAAGTCGGCTACCAGCGCATCGCGCGAACGCGTGAGCCGGTTGAACAGCGTGGATTTCCCCACATTGGGGCGCCCAACAAGGGCAATGACCGGTTTCATCTGTGTTGTCTACGGTGAGGCGCAGCAGCGGGAGGCCCGCTGCTGCGGGCGGCTGCGCTGAATGAAAATATCACGAATTCGCGCCGCGTCGGATGCGCGCGCCCGGCGCGCGACGCGCGCCGTCCATCTTTCGTCTCGTACTGCCTTCCAAATACCGAACGGCCGGGAGCACCCGGCCGCCTTCATGTGATGCGCGGCGCACCGTGCGGCGAACCGCCGCGGGCGCCCGCGCGCCGTCGCGTCAGCGCGGACGGAAGCCGTACAGCCCGCCGTCGTTCGTCTGCACGACGAGCGTGTTGCCCGCGAGGACCGGCGCCGCCGTGATCGGGCTGCCGTCGGTCTTCATCCGTGCGATGAACGTGCCGTCTTCGCGCGACAGGAAATGCACGTAACCCTTGTAGTCGCCCATCACGACTGCATGGCCAAGCAGGTACGGCACGCTGACGTCGCGGCTCTTCAGCTTGGTGTTGCGCCACAGCTCGTTGCCGCTCGCCGCGTCGTACGCGGTGACGACCGACCAGTCGTCGCCGCCCGCGACCACCGAGTCGTCCTGCGCGATGCCGCTGCGGCTCGAGAACGCCTTCTCCCACACCGGGCGGCCCGAGTTCGCATCGAAGCAGCCGAGCTGCCCCTGGAACGTCACTGCGCAGGCTTGCGCGCCGACGAGCGTCGGCGGACCGCTGACGTCGTTGATCCGCTCGACTTCCGTCACGCCTTTCGGAAACGACACCGGCGTCTGCCAGTACGGTTCGCCCGTCTGCAGGTTGATCGCGACGAGGCCGCCGCCCGGGAAGCCCGCGAGCACCGCGGCGTCGCCCGCGAACGTCATGCCAGCCGACACGCGCAGGTTCAGCGGCACCGCGCGGTTGCGGTAGTTCCACTTCTGTTCGCCGGTTTGCGCGGAGAACGCGATCACCTGGCCGTCGATCGTGCGGACGATCACGAGGCCGTTGCCGACGAGCGGCGGCGAGAAAATCTCGCCCTGCACGCTCGCCTTCCACAGCAGCTTGCCGTCCTGGCCGAGCACGAACACGCCGCCCTTCAGCGCGCCGACCGCGGTCAGGTTGCCGTCGCTGCCGACGCCCGCCGACAGGTCCGAGTCGAGCTTGGTGCGCCAGATTCGCTGACCGGTCTTTGCATCGATCTTCTCGACCGAGCCGTTTTCGCCGGCCGCGAAGACCGCGTCACCCACCGCCACCGGCGAGAACAGGTAGCGACCGCCCTTGCCGACGCTCGACGACCAGACCTGTTGCACGTCGAGGGCGGATTTGAACTCGGTCAGCGGCGTCGGCACGCGACGCGCGTCCTTCGTCGACGAGCAGGCCCCCAGTGCCAGGACGGCCGCCGCGCAGGCAACGGGCACAGCGTAACGTTTCAGCAAATTCATCGGTTAGCGAAGCAAAGTTAAGAGGTTGAGGGAGCCGTGGCTCAGCTGCCCAGCGCGTCCAGCTTGAACTGCACGAGCTGGCGCGCTGACATGTCTTCCTTCGGCAGGCCGTCGAGCGCGAGCCTGTACGCGGCGCGCGCATCGTCCGCCTTGCCTTGCGCGGCGAGCAAATCGCCGCGGCGATCGGCCACGAGGCCCTTGAATGCATCGATCGGCGTACCGGACAGCAGCGCGAGCCCCGCGTCGTACGCCTTCTCGTCGAGCAGCAGCGACGCGAGGCGCAGCTTCGCGATCTGCTTGTACTCGTCGTCCTTCGCGTGATCGACCGCCCACTGCAGCTGCGTCTTCGCGCCCGCGGCGTCGCCCGCCGCGTACAGCACCTTCGCGGCCGCAAGCGCCGTCATCTGCGCATACGGGGTGCCGCTGTACTTGTCTTCCATGTCGGCGGCAGCGCGGGCCATCGTCGCCTTGTCGTTCGACGCGGCGGCCTTCTGCACCTGCTCGTACAGCCCGGATGCCTGCGCGGCCTGGCGACGCTGCCAGAAATTCCAGCCGTTGAAGCCGGCCGCGACAACGAGCGCCGCGAGGACGATCCACGTGGTGAGGTTGCCCCAGCGGGCCCACCACGCCTTGAGGCTTTCAATCGATTCTTGTTCGTCGTGGTAACTCATCGGCGAGCGATTCCTTCCTGTTCAGGCCTTTCTTGTCGAGCGAATGCCAGCGCGATCAGTCGTCGCCGTCTTCGGCGGATGCAACCATCGCATTGATTAGGAATTCGGTCAAGCTTTCGACCGGTACGGTCTGCTGAGCGTTCTTTTCCCCTTCCTCGCCCGTGCCGCGCAGCGCTTTCACGCCCGCCGTGCCGTTCGCGATCTCTTCTTCGCCGAAGATCACCGCGAACGCGGCGCCGCTCGCATCGGCGCGCTTCATCTGCGACTTGAAGCTCGCCGGCGCGCCGTCGGCGCTGCAGTGGAAGATCACGTCGAGGCCCGTGTCGCGCAGACGCTCGGCGGCGATGAACGCCTGCTCGCGCGCCGCCTCGCCCTGGTGCACGACGTACACGTCGACACCGTCCTGCTCGGGCACGAGCTGCTCTTCCTTCAGCAACTCGAGAATGCGCTCGACACCCATCGCCCAGCCGCACGCGGCGGTCGGCTTGCCGCCGAGCTGCTCGATCAGCGGATCATAGCGGCCGCCGGCCGCGACCGTGCCCTGCGCGCCAAGCTTGTCGGTGACCCACTCGAACACGGTCAGGTTGTAGTAGTCGAGGCCGCGCACGAGACGCGGGTTGATCGTGAACGGAATGTTGTTCGCCTTCAGCAGGCGCTGCAGCCCTTCGAAGTGCGCGCGCGAGTGGTCGCCGAGGAAATCGATCAGCTTCGGCGCGTTCTGTACGATCTCCTGCAGCGCCGGGTTCTTCGTGTCGAGCACGCGCAGCGGGTTCGTATACAGGCGGCGCTGCGCATCGGCGTCGAGCGCGTCGACGTGCTGCTCGAGATACTTGATCAGCTCGACGCGGTGCGCCGCGCGCTCTTCCGCGAGGCCCAGCGAGTTGATCTCGAGCTTGATGCCGGTCAGGCCGAGGTCGTCCCACAGGCGCTGGCACATCATGATGATTTCCGCGTCCGCATCCGGGCCCGCGAAGCCGAGGGCTTCGACGCCGACCTGGTGGAACTGGCGATAGCGGCCGCGCTGCGGACGCTCGTGACGGAACATCGGGCCGATGTACCACAGGCGCTTCGGGCCGTCGTACAGCATGTTGTGCTCGATCGCCGCGCGCACGACGGCGGCGGTGTTCTCCGGACGCATCGTCAGGTGCTCGCCGTTCAGCGCGTCGGTGAAGCTGTACATCTCCTTCTCGACGATGTCCGTGACTTCACCGATGCCGCGCGTGAAGAGCTGCGTGTGCTCGACGATCGGCGTGCGGATGTTCTGGTAGCCGTAAGCGCGCAGCAGCGACTTCACGGTGGCTTCGAAGAACTCCCAAAGGCCGGCATCCTGCGGGAGGATGTCGTTCATGCCCTTGACGCCGGCGAGCTTCTCGATCTTGCGTTTCTGTTCAGTCATCGTGTCTGTTACGAATTAGTTCTGGGCCGCCGCGCGGCCGTAGTTGCGTTCGACGTAGTCGCTGACGATCTGCTGGAATTCCTCGGCGATGCGCTCGCCGCGCAGCGTCCTGACCTTCTCGCCGTCGATGAAGACGGGCGCGGCCGGGTTCTCGCCCGAACCCGGCAGGCTGATGCCGATGTTCGCGTGCTTCGATTCGCCCGGGCCGTTGACGATGCAGCCCATCACCGCGACGTTCATCGTCTCGACGCCCGGATACTCCTTGCGCCAGGCCGGCATCTGCTCGCGCAGGTAGGTCTGGATCTGCATCGCAAGTTCCTGGAACAGCGTGCTCGTCGTGCGGCCGCAGCCCGGGCACGCGATCACCATCGGCGCGAACGAACGCAGGCCCATCGTCTGCAGGATCTCCTGGCCGACCACCACTTCGCCGGTGCGCGATGCGCCCGGCTCCGGCGTCAGCGAGATGCGGATCGTGTCGCCGATCCCTTCCTGCAGCAGCACGCCAAGCGCCGCCGTCGACGCGACGATGCCCTTCGAGCCCATGCCCGCCTCGGTCAGCCCGAGGTGCAGCGCGAAGCCGCAGCGGCGCGCGAGCTCGCGGTAGACGGCGATCAGGTCCTGCACGCCGCTGACCTTGCACGACAGCACGATGCGGTCACGGCCGAGGCCCAGTTCGACCGCGCGCTCCGCCGAGCCGATCGCGGACTGGATCAGCGCTTCGTACATCACGCTCTGCGCATCCCACGGCTGCGCGCGCGCGCCGTTCTCGTCCATCATGCGCGCAAGCAGGTCCTGGTCGAGGCTGCCCCAGTTCACGCCGATCCGCACCGGCTTGTCGTACTTGATCGCCGCCTCGATCATCTGCGCGAACTGCGTGTCGCGCTTCGCGCCCTGGCCGACGTTGCCGGGGTTGATCCGGTACTTCGACAGCGCCTCCGCGCAGCCCGGATGGTCGCGCAGCAGCAGGTGGCCGTTGTAATGGAAGTCGCCGACGAGCGGCACCGTCACGCCCATCCGGTCGAGCTGCTCGCGGATTGCCGGCACGGCCGCCGCCGCCTCGGGCGTGTTGACCGTGATGCGCACGAGTTCGGAGCCCGCGTTCGCGAGTTCCTTGATCTGGATGGCCGTGCCGATCGCGTCCGCGGTGTCGGTATTCGTCATCGACTGCACGCGCACCGGCGAATCACCGCCGATCGTCACCAGCGTTCCGCCCCAGCGGACATTCACCGCATGCGATACGCGGCGCGGCGCATGCCCGCCGAACACCGGCTCGGTTGAACAAATCTGACTGCTGCGTGGGGATTGAGCTTCGGATTGCATCGATAGATCCATTTACGCCGAATGCGCCGCGACGCGGCGCATGAATTGAAAAAGCGCCGTGCCTTCAGGGTCTGTCGACACTCATCACAGACCTTCGCCACGGCGCTTGCCGTCAGGGCAACGTGAACCGCGCCACGTTACCCCGCGCTGCCGAATATTTTGCCGGATCGACCGGTTTGCCGTCGAACGCGATCGCGTCGAGGCCCGCCTTGTTGCCGATCGTGACCTTGAACGGGCCGTCGCCCGCGACCTGCTTCGCGTCGCCGCCGCGCACCAGCCCCGAGAACAGCTCCTTGCCGCTCTTGTCGCGCACGCTGAACCAGCTATCCTGCTTGACCTTCAGCTCGACCATCGACTGGCCGGCCGCGACCACGACGCTCGCCGGCTGGGCCGCGGCCGCCACGACGGCGCTGGCCGCCGGCGCAGCCGCCGCGGGCTGCGACACCGGCTCGGCTGCGGCCGGCACGGCGGAAGCCATGACTTGCGGCGCGACTGCCGATGCGACCACCTGCGACGCCACTGCCGGCGCCGACGCCTCGACTGCGGTCGAGACCGACGCGCCGCCCGCGCTCGCCGCTTCGGCGGTCGCCGCCGATGCTACCGACGCCGATGCGGCGGACGCGCCGCCCTGCACCGCGCCGCTCTTGAAACGCGCGAGCCAGTTCGACGAATCGCCGCCAGTGTGCCACATCGCCGCCGCGATCAGCGCGACGGCCGCCGCCGCCGTTCCCCACAGCCACGGCCGATGACGCGACGAGCCGCCGAGCGGAATCGACACGCGGCCGCGCGGCAGGTCCGTCCCCGACGACGCGGGCATCGACAGATCCACCTCCGGCTCGCCGCGCTCGCGGCGCAGCGCCTGCGCAAACGGTTCCGGATCGACGCCAAGCATCTTTGCGTAGCTGCGCACGACTCCGATCGCGAACGTCACTCCGGGCAGATGGCTGATATCACCCGACTCGAGCGCCCGCAGCTTCTGCGGCGCAACCTTGAGCCGCGCCGACACGTCGTCGACCGTCCAGCCCTTCGCCTCCCGAAGCTGCGCCAGCCGTCCCCCGACGGCCATCAGCGATTCCAGTCCAGCCGTTGCCGGCTTCGCGGCATTCGTCTCTGCGCCGTTTGACGGCTGCGGCTCACTCATCCTTGTCCTCGCGTCGATTCTTCTTCACTGGCGAGCGCACCCGGCTCCTGCCGGCGCGGCGCCCGCGCGTCGTCCATACCATGCGCGGCGCACGAGGCGCCGCGTCCGATCGCTATTCGCGTGTTTACCGCCAAAAAGTCCGGGCATCCCCAGCTAGGCGCCCCCGCCTAGGCGACCCCGTCAAACCGCCCGAACTTCGATTATTTTTCCTGCTGCGCCCGTGCGCTCGGCAAGGCGCGTGCGATCCTTCACCGCACCGGCCAGCTGGCCGCACGCGGCGTCGATGTCGTCGCCGCGCGTCTTGCGCACCGTCGTGACGACGCCCGCGTCGATGAGGATCTGTGCGAAACGCTTGATCTGCTCCGGCTTCGAACGAATGAGCCCCGACTCCGGAAACGGATTGAACGGGATCAGGTTGAACTTGCACGGGACGTCGCGCGTCACCGCCAGCAGTTCGCGTGCATGCGCTTCGGTATCGTTGACACCGTCGAGCATGCAGTATTCGAATGTGATGAAATCGCGCGGCGCCACCTTCAGGTAGCGCTGGCACGCGGCCATCAGCTCGCGAAGCGGGTGCTTCTTGTTGAGCGGCACGAGCATGTCGCGCAGCGCATCGTTCGGCGCGTGCAGCGACACGGCGAGCGCCACCGGCAGCTCGGCGCCGAGGCGGTCCATCATCGGCACCACGCCGGACGTCGACAGCGTGACGCGACGGCGCGACAGCCCGTACGCATTGTCGTCGAGCATCAGCCGCATCGCCGGCACGACCGCGCTGTAATTCAGCAGCGGCTCGCCCATGCCCATCATCACCACGTTGGTGACCACCCGTTCGGCCTTGCCGTTCGGACCCGGCGCGCGACCGAGCGACGCACGCAGCGCAAATTCGGCCATCCGCAGCTGACCGATGATTTCAGCCGTCGACAGATTGCGGGAAAAACCCTGCTTGCCCGTCGAGCAGAAGCGACAGTTCACCGCGCACCCCGCCTGCGACGACACGCACAGCGTGCCGCGCGTCTCTTCCGGGATGAACACGGTTTCGACCGCATTGCCGTTTCCGACGTCGATCAGCCACTTGCGCGTGCCGTCGGTGGAAACGTTGTCGCTGACGATATCCGGCATCACGATCGATGCGCGGCCCTTGAGCTTTTCCCTCAGGGACTTCGCGAGATCGGTCATGCCGTCGAAATCGCCGGCGTTGTATTGGTGGATCCAGCGCTGCAACTGCTTGGCGCGGAACGGCTTCTCGCCGAGGCTGCCGCAATACGCGACAAGGCCCTCGGCGTCGAAGTCGAGAAGATTGACGGAAGTTTCGCTCGTCATGATGTGCTGCCTTGCCGCGTGCGCTGAATCCTGCCTGCCTGAATGCTCAGCCAGTGCTTAGCGCGAGTAGACGTTCATTTCCGGGAAGAAGAACGCGACTTCGACGCTTGCCGTTTCCGGTGCGTCCGAGCCGTGCACCGCGTTCGCGTCGATGCTGTCGGCGAAGTCGGCGCGGATCGTGCCCTTTTCCGCCTTCTTCGGATCCGTCGCGCCCATCAGGTCGCGGTTCTTCAGGATCGCGCCTTCACCTTCCAGAACCTGGATCATCACCGGGCCCGAGATCATGAAATCGACGAGGTCCTTGAAGAACGGACGCGCTGCGTGGACTGCGTAGAACTTCTCTGCATCAGCGCGCGACAGGTGTGCCATGCGCGCTGCGATGACCTTCAGACCGGCGCCTTCGAAACGGCTGTAGATCTGGCCGATCACGTTCTTTGCCACCGCATCCGGCTTGATGATCGACAGGGTGCGCTCGATTGCCATAAAAACTCCAAGAAATTAAGAAGTTACACTTCCAAATGAATCCGCTATTGTAGCACGATCCCGTGTATCATTGTGATTGAACCCTTACACATATGAAAGGTTCCAAATCCGTATGTTTTGCGCCGCTCGGCCATTGAAACCTCCCGGCGCGGAACGTATCTTAGCCATAGCTGCTCCGGTTTGCTGCGCCGCACACCGCGCGCGCCGAACCGGCCCCGGACGCCCACGCGTTCAATGTTAGGAGAAACCATGAACGACTATCCGTACAATTTCGGCCGCGGCGGCTCCGTCAGCACCGTCGAGGTTCGCAACCGCGTGCTGCGGAACACGTATTGGCTGCTCGCGCTGTCGATGGTGCCGACGGTGCTGGGGGCCTGGGTCGGCGTCGCGACCGGCTTCTCGCTGTTCGCGGCCACCAGCCCGATGATGAGCCTCCTCGCATTCTTCGCGATCGCGTTCGGCTTCATGTTCGCGATCGAACGCACGAAGAACAGCGCGGCCGGCGTGTTCGTGCTGCTCGGCTTCACGTTCTTCATGGGCCTGATGCTGTCGCGCCTGCTCAGCTTCATCCTCGGTTTCTCGAACGGCCCGTCGCTGATCATGCTGGCCTTCGGCGGCACCGGCATCATCTTCGCGGCGATGGCGACGATCGCCACGGTCAGCAAGCGCGATTTCTCGGGCCTCGGCAAGTGGCTGTTCATGGGCGTGATCGTGATCCTGCTGGCGTCGGTCGCGAACATCTTCCTGCAACTGCCGGCGCTGATGCTGACCGTGTCGGTGCTCGCGATCGCAATCTTCTCCGCGTACATGCTGTTCGACGTCCAGCGCGTCGTGAACGGCGGCGAGACGAACTACATCAGCGCAACGCTCGCGATCTACCTCGACCTGTACAACGTGTTCACGAACCTGCTCGCCCTGCTCGGCATCTTTGGCGGCAACCGCAACTGACGTTCGCCGCACACCAGCAAAAAACCGGCCCTCGGGCCGGTTTTTTTACGTCTGCCTCCGGCGCGCTCAGTCGCGCTCGAACAGCGCGATCGATTCGACGTGCGACGTATGCGGGAACATGTTGACGACGCCCGCGCCCTTCAGCCGGTAGCCGGCCTCGTGCACGAGCAGGCCCGCGTCGCGCGCGAGCGTCGACGGGTTGCACGACACGTAGACGATCCGGCGCGGCAGCGGACCTTCGCCGCTCTGCGCGATGTCCGCGAGCGCCTTCGACACCGCGAGCGCGCCTTCGCGCGGCGGATCGATCAGGAACTTGTCGAATGCACCCAGCGCACGGATGTCGTCGCCGGTCACTTCGAACAGGTTCCGGCACGCGAACGTCGTATGCCCGTCGACGCCGTTCTCGCGCGCATTCGCGAGCGCGCGCGTCGTCAGCGTCTCGCTGCCTTCGATGCCCATCACCTCGCGTGCGAGGCGCGCGAGCGGCAGCGTGAAATTGCCGATCCCGCAGAACAGGTCGAGCACGCGATCGTCACGCGACGGCGCGAGCAGGCGCAGCGCGCGGCCGACCAGCACGCGGTTGATCTGATGGTTGACCTGCGTGAAGTCGGTCGGCTTGAACGGCATGCGGATGCCGAACTCGGGCAGCGTATAGTCGAGCGGCACGTCGAGCGGATAGAACGGCGTCACCGTGTCCGGGCCCTTCGGCTGCAGCCAGAACTGCACCTTGTGCTCGTCAGCGAACGCGCGCAGCAGCACTTCGTCGGCCGCGTTGATCGGCTCCAGCACGCGCAGCACGAGCGCCGTGACCTGCGAGCCGACCGCGAGCTCGATCTGCGGCATGCGATCGCGGATCGACAGCCCCTCGACCAGCCGGCGCAGCGGCACGAGCATCGCCGACACGTGCGGCGGCAGCACCTCGCAGCTCGTCATGTCGGCCACATAGCTGCTCTTCTTTTCGTGGAAGCCGACCAGCACGCCGCCCTTCTTCACGACGTTACGCACAGTCAGGCGCGCGCGGTAGCGGTAGCCCCACGACGGACCGTGGATCGGCGCGAACATCGTCTCCGCGCGAAGCTTCGCGAGATGCCACAGGTTGTCCTCGAGCACGCGCTGCTTGATCGCCACTTGCGCGCGCATGTCGAGATGCTGCATCGAACAGCCGCCGCAGGTGCCGAAGAACTTGCATTTCGGCTCCGTGCGCATCACGCTCGGGCGCAGAATATCGACAACCAGCGCCTGCTCGTAGCTCGGCTTGCGGCGGTAGCTCGAATAGGTCACGCGCTCGCCGGGCAGCGCGCCCTCGACGAAGATGACCTTGCCGGGCTCGCCGTCCTCGGTCGTCACGCGGCCGACACCGCGCGCTTCCATGTCGAGCGATTCGATCTCGAGAGCCGGGGCGCTATCGGGCGCGGCGGGCACGCTTTTCAATTTGCGCGCAGAAGTGGGGGCAGCTTCAGACACCAGCTTTTCCTGACAAACGTTGAAAGGCGAGATTGTAGACGAAGCACCGCCTCACCATGGGGATTCGACCATGCGACTGATCGACTGGAACATTCAATGGGGTCGGGACGCGGATGGCGTCGTCGACCTCCCCCGCACCCTTGCCGCCGCCCGCGGGCTCGGCGATTTCGACGTGCTGTGCCTCCAGGAAGTCACGCGCGGGTTCGGCGCGCTGGCCGGCCATCCCGGGCCGGACCAGTTCGCGGAGCTCGCCGCGCTGCTGCCCGGCTTCACGGTCGTCGAGGCGATCGGCGCCGACCTGCCGCCCACCGCGCCCGGCGCCGCGCGCCGCCAGTTCGGCAACGCGATCGCCAGCCGCCTGCCGGTCGGGCGCGTGATGCGCCGGCTGCTGCCGTGGCCGGCCGACGACGCCGCGCCGTCGATGCCGCGCGTCGCGCTCGAGGTCGAGCTGGCGACTGCGTCGGGCCCGCTGCGCGTGACCACCACTCACCTCGAATATTATTCCGCCCGACAGCGGCGTGCGCAGGTCGATGCGTTGCACGACCGGCATCGGGAAGCGTGCGCGCATGCGGACCGCCCCGCGCGCGCGGAGCACGCGGACAGCCCGTTCAGCGCGACCGCGCAGCCGCGCGACGCGATCGTCTGCGGCGACTTCAACAGCGCATACGACAGCGACGCGTATCGGCGCTTTCTCGAACCGATCGACGGCGCGCCGCGCTTCGTCGATGCGTGGGCGGCATTACACCCGGGCGTCGCGCCGCCGCCGACGGCCGGCGTCTACGACACCGTGCAATGGTCGGAGGGGCCGCTTGCGTGCGACTTCGTGTTCGTCACCGACACGCTGCTGCCGCGCGTCGCGCGCTGCGAGATCGACGGCGACCTGCGCGCATCCGATCACCAGCCGATCGTGCTCGAGCTGGATTGACGGCGCGCGCTACGCGTCGAATGCGGCGAGGTACTCGGCCCAGTGCGGCGCAAGCTCCTGAGCGAGTGCGTTCTTGACGAGCACGATCTCGTTCGCGTATTCGTCCGGCGTCAGGCCGCCGCGCATCAGCTGGAACCGGCAGTAGAGCAGATAGGTATTGACGACGTCGGTTTCGCAGTAGTTGCGGATCTCCTCGATCCGCCCTTCGCGAAACGCGGTCCAGACCTGGCTGCCGTCCATCCCGAGCTTGCCCGGGAACCCGCAGAGCTTCGCGAGCGCGTCGAGCGGCGCGTTCGCGCGCGCCTGATACATCGCGAGCAGATCCATCAGGTCGGTATGCCGCGAGTGATAGCGCGAGATGTAGTTGTTCCACTTGAAATCGCGGTCGTCCTCGCCGAGATCCCAGTAGCGCGTCGCGGGAACGCCGTGCACGAGCGCGCGGTAATGGAGCACCGGCAGGTCGAAGCCGCCGCCGTTCCACGACACGAGCTGCGGCGTGTATTTCTCGATCACGCGGTAGAACGACTGGATCAGCGCCGCCTCGCCGTCCTGCGGCGTGCCGAGCGAGCGCACGCGAAAGCCGTTGGCGTCGCGAAACACGCACGAGATCGCCGCGACGCGCTGCAGATGGTGCGGCAGGAAATCACTGCCGGTCTTCTCGCGGCGGGCGGCAAACGCGTGCTCGGCCACCGCGGCATCGTCGAGCGTCGCGGGCAGATCGTCGAGACGGCGAATGCCGTCGACATCGGGAATCGTCTCGATGTCAAAAACCAGAATCGGAGTCATCTTTACAGAACGGCGTCCTTGCGAACGCCATTGGAGGCGAAGAACCGCTTGAGGCGCACCAGCGCTTCCTGCTGGATCTGCCGCACACGCTCCCGCGTGAGCCCCATTTCGTCGGCGAGCTCCTCGAGCGTCGCCGGTTCGATGTGGTTCAGGCCGAAGCGACGTTCGATCACGTGCCGGTGCTTGTCGGACAGCCGCGACAGCCACGCGCGCGTGAGCGTTTCGAGCTCGCGGTGCTGCACTTCGGCGTCCGGCGACTGGCTCTGGTCGTCCGGCAGCAGATCGAGCAGGCTGCTCGCCGGGTCGAGATCGAGCGGCGCGTCGAGCGACGCTGTGTGCTCGTTCAGCGCGAGGATGTCGGTGACTTCCTCGGCGGTCTTGCCGGTCAGGTAGGCGATGTCGTCGATGCTGGCTTCGCGGCGCTCGGCCGCCTCGCCCGTCGACATCGAGTTCTTTTCGAGGTGGCGCTTCGCGCGCAGCACCTGGTTGAGTTCGCGGATCACGTGCACCGGCAGGCGCACGGTGCGGGCCTGATTCATGATCGCCCGCTCGATGCTCTGCCGGATCCACCACGTCGCATAGGTCGAGAAACGGAAGCCGCGCGTCGGGTCGAACTTCTCGATCGCGTGCATCAGGCCGAGATTGCCTTCCTCGATCAGGTCGAGCAGCGGCACGCCGCGATTCAGGTAACCCTTCGCGATGCTGACGACGAGCCGCAGATTGCGCTCGATCATCACCTGCCGCGCCTCGAATTCGCCAGCCTTCGCGAGGCGCGAATAGCGCTGCTCTTCCTCGACGGTCAACAGCGGCTTGACGCTGATGCGGTTCAGGTAATGCTGGATCGTGTCGGCGGTCAGCTCCGCCTGCAGCATCGCCCGGAAATCGTCCAGCTCGGGCGACGCTTCCGCGCCGCCTTCGCGCTCCTCGTCGCCGCCGTCCGCGTCGGCGTCGCGCGCCTCGAACTCGCGTTCGTTGTCCGCGACGTCCTCTTCGTCGTCCGTCGAAGCGCCAGCGCGCCCCACCGATGCTTGCGTGGCGCGACTGATGTTCTCAGACTCGGCTTGCGGCTCGTGGCGCTTCGATTTCGGCATGGTCGTCTCGGTTATTGAGGCGGCAAATACTTCAGCGGATCGACAGGTTTACCCTGACGGCGAACCTCGAAATGCAGCATCACGCGGTCGGCATCGCTATTACCCATCTCGGCGATCTTCTGCCCCTTCGTCACCGCGTCCCCCTCTTTTACCATCAAAGCGCGATTGTGTGCATATGCCGTGAGGTAAGTTGCATCGTGCTTGATGATAATGAGGTTGCCGTAGCCGCGCAGGCCGTTGCCCGCGTAGACGACGCGGCCGTCCGCCGCCGCCTTCACAGTCTCGCCTGACGCGCCGCCGATGTTGACGCCCTTGTTCTTCGCGTCGTCGAAATTGTTCAGCACCGGGCCGCGCGCGGGCCATGCGAACGTGACGGGGCCGCTCGGCGCCGCCGACGTGTCGCTCGACGCTGCCGCGGCAGCGGGCGGCGCAGCGGTGGCTGCCGACGCGCCGCGGGCCGGCGTGGCCGGGCCGCTGCTCAGCGGCGCGGTCGCGACGGCGCCGCCCGTGATGGGCGCGGCGCCCGGCGCAACGCCGGCGGCTGCCGCGCCGCCCGGCGGCGCGACGCGCAACAGCTGGTCGACTTCGATCTGATTCGGATTCGCCAGGTTGTTCCACGCGGCGATGTCGCGGTAGTTCTGTCCGTTCTCCAGCGCAATCCGGTACAGCGTATCGCCCGGCTTCACACGGTAGTAACCCGGAGGAGGCGGGCCGAGCGGAACCGCCGGCTGCGCAGCGGGCGTCGTGCCGAGCGAGCCGGAGCGGTCTACGACGGGCGCGTTGTCGAGCCGCGTCGCACAGGCGGCCAGTAGCGTGGTGAACGCGGCCACACAGATCGCGCGCTGGGCGAGCGTGAGCGGTTCCTTGGAACGTTTGTTTTGCATCGCGCGCAACATACTCATCGGTTTCAAATTACTCCGGATTTTAAAGGGACAAAGAAAACGCGATCAAGCCGCGACTCCCGCCACTGTGCGGGTGCGACACGCTCGACGAGCGTGAGCACCTGGGGCTGCCCGCTCTGCCCGCCGACCGGCGCGACGAGCCGTCCGCCGATCGTCAGCTGCTCGAGCAGTGCCTGCGGCACATCGAGCCCGGCCGCGGCGATCACGATCGCGTCGAACGGCGCCGCGGACGGCAGGCCCACGCGCCCGTCGCCGTAGTGGAGACGGATGTTCGGCACGCGCAGCGGCCGCAGGTTAAGCTTCGCGCGCTCGTAGAGCGGCTTGATGCGTTCAATCGAATACACGTCGCGCGCCACATGGCTCAGCACGGCGGCCTGGTAGCCGCAGCCAGTGCCGATTTCCAGCACGCGCTCCAGGGTGCGGCCGGCCATCGCGAGTTCAATCATCCGCGCGACGACCGACGGCTTCGAAATCGTCTGCTGGTGGCCGATCGGCAGCGCGGAATCCTCGTAGGCCTGCGTCGCGAGCCCGGGATCCACGAACAGGTGCCGCGGCACCGCCGCCATGGCCTCCAGCACGCGAGCGTCGGCGACGCCGTTTGCGCGTAGCCGTTCGACCATCCGTTCGCGCACGCGTTCAGACGTCAGCGCATGCGCGCCGGCGAGCGCGGCACTCTGCATTTGCATCGCGGGCTTGGAGGCGGCCTTCGGCGCCGCTGGTGTCGTGGCAGGCTTGCCGGCCGCCAGCCCAGGCGCGGGCGGTTTCGGCGCCGCCGGTTTGCGCGTGGCCGTTGCGGGTGTCGCAAGCTTGGGTGCGATCGGTTTCGGCACAGCAGCCGGCTTGGGCGCAGGCGCCGCGCCCGGCCTGGACGCGCCGGGCGGATCGGACGCCCGCGGCGTCGCCACCGCGCCGCCTCGCGCAGACGCGCCGGCCGACAACCGCTGGCGCGTGCCGTCGCCCGCCGCATGGCGCTCGCCTGCCCGGCCCTCGGCCTTGCGCGGTGCCCGCTTGAGATCTTCGAGCGCGAGCGGGAACCGCTTCGCGCGCTCGCCGCTCATGAAGCGCGCCCCCCGGCGCGCACCCAGTCGTGCGTCGCGGGCAGCATGTGCGTATGCGTGAGATCGAGCTGCAGCGGCGTGATCGACACGAAACCGTTTGCGACGGCATGGAAATCGGTGCCTTCGCTCGCATCCAGCGCCGCCCCTGCCGGCCCGATCCAGTAGATCGGCTCGCCGCGCGGGTTGGTCTGGCGGATCACCGGCTGAGACGGATGACGCTTGCCGAGGCGCGTGACCTTCCAGCCTTTCAACTCGTCGTAAGGCAGATTCGGGATGTTGACGTTCAGCAACGGCTGGCCCGGCAGCGGATGCGCGAGATAGTGCTGCACGATCTCGGCGGCGACGCGCGCGGCGTCGGCAAGATGCACCCAGTCCTTGTCGACCAGCGAGAACGCGATCGCGGGCACGCCGAACATGATGCCTTCGGTCGCCGCCGCAACTGTCCCCGAATAGAGCGTGTCCTCGCCCATGTTCTGGCCGTTGTTGATCCCCGACACGACGAGGTCCGGCTTCGTATCGAGCAGGCCGGTCAGCGCGATGTGCACCGAATCGGTCGGCGTGCCGTTCACATAGAAGAAACCCGTACTCGCGGAGCGCTGGATCGACAGCGGTCGCGACAAGGTCAGGGAATTCGATGCGCCGCTGCAGTTCTGCTCGGGCGCCGTCACCGTGAGCTCGGCCAGCGGCTGCAGCGCGTCGTGAAGCGCCGCGAGACCGGGGGCGAGATAGCCGTCGTCGTTGCTGAGTAGAATTCGCATGCGGCGATTGTAACCGAGGAAAGATGGCGCGAGAGCGACAGTCCGGCCCGCGCAAACACGTGCTCGCGCGGCCGGTGCCGCCGCATTGCGCGGCGGCCTTCCCGGTCAGATCGCGCCGGCTTCGCGCAGCGCCGCGATCGCCTGCGCGTCATAGCCGAGACCGCGCAGCACCTCGTCGGTATGCTCGCCGAGCTCGGGCCCGAGCCAGCGCGTTTCGCCCGGCGTGCCGGACAGTTTCGGCGTGACGTTCGGCAGCGGAATGTCGGTGCCGTCGGCGAGCTTGAAGCGCTGGATCATCTGCCGCGCGACGAACTGCGGATCGGTGAACATGTCGGCTACGCTGTAGATCCGCCCGGCCGGCACGTCCGCCGCGTTGAGCACCGCGAGCGCTTCGTCGATCGTGCGCGGCGCGAGCCACGCGGCGATCGCGTCGTCGATCTCCTGCGTGCGCGGCACGCGCCCGTCGTTGCGCGCGAGCGCCGGATCGTCGGCGAGGTCGTCGCGTTCGATCGCCTTCATCAGCCGCTTGAAGATCGGGTCGCTGTTGCCGCCGATCACGATGCTGCCGTCGCGGCACGCGTAGGTGTTCGACGGCACGATGCCCGGCAGCGACGCGCCGGTGCGCTCGCGCACCATCCCGTACACGCCGTATTCCGGCACGACGCTTTCCATCATGTTGAACACCGCTTCGTACAGCGCGACGTCGACCACCTGCCCCGCGCCGCCGTTCATGTTGCGATGATGCAGCGCCATCATCGCGCCGATCACGCCATGCAGCGCGGCGATCGAATCGCCGATCGAGATGCCGATGCGCGGCGGCGGCAAGTCGGGGTAGCCGGTGATGTGGCGCAGCCCGCCCATCGATTCGGCGATCGCGCCGAAGCCGGGCCGGTCGCGATACGGGCCGGTCTGCCCGTAGCCGGACAGGCGCACCATCACGAGGCCGGGGTTCTCGGCCGACAGCACGTCGTAGCCGAGCCCGAGCTTCTCGAGCAGGCCCGGACGGAAATTCTCGATCACGATGTCCGCGTCGCGCGCGAGCTGACGCGCGATCGTCTTGCCGGCGTCCGATTTCAGGTTGAGCGTGACCGATTTCTTGTTGCGCGCCTGAACCGACCACCACAGCGACGTGCCGCCCGTCTCCGGATGCAGCTTGCGCCACTTGCGCAGCGGATCGCCGCCGTTCGGATCCTCGATCTTGATGACTTCCGCGCCGAATTCGGCAAAGAGCCGCGACGCGAACGGCCCGGCGATCAGCGTACCGAATTCGAGCACTTTGACGCCCGCGAGCGGGCCCTGGCTGGCGCTCATGTGTCTCCCTGGCATGAGGAACGGCGCCGCCGGATCGGCGGCGGCCGTAGCGTTACATCGTGCGGCGGTCGAGCATCGCGCGCGCGATCGTGCCCGCGTCGACGTATTCCAGCTCCCCGCCGACCGGCACGCCGCGCGCGAGACGCGTCACCGCGAGCCCGCGCGCCTTCAGCGTCTGGCCGAGATAGTGGGCGGTGGCCTCGCCTTCGTTCGTGAAGTTGGTCGCGAGCACGACCTCCTTGACGATGCCGTCGGACGCGCGCCGCACCAGCCGGTCGAAATGGATTTCCTTCGGGCCGATGCCGTCGAGCGGGCTCAACCGCCCCATCAGCACGAAATACAGCCCGCGATAGGTCATCGTCTGTTCGAGCATGATCTGGTCGGCCGGCGTCTCGACGACGCACAGCAGTGTCGGATCACGCTCCGTATCGCTGCAGACCTCGCAGATCTGCGCCTCCGTGAACGTATTGCACTTTTCGCAGTGCTGCAGATGCTCGGTCGCGAACAGCAGCGAACGGCCGAGCCGCTCCGCCCCCTCCCGATCGTGCTGCATCAGGTGGTACGCCATGCGTTGCGCGGATTTCGGCCCGACCCCGGGCAGCACGCGCAGTGCTTCGACGAGGGCGGACAAGGCGGACGGCTGTTTCATACGTCGACGGATGCTGGGACGGACGCGCCGCTCAGAACGGCAGCTTGAAGCCCGGCGGCAGCGGCAGGCCGGCCGTCATGCCGCTCATCTTTTCCTGCGACGTCGCTTCGGCCTTGCGCACGGCGTCGTTGAACGCGGCTGCAACGAGATCCTCGAGCATGTCCTTGTCGTCCGCGAGCAGGCTCGGGTCGATCGACACGCGGCGCACTTCGTTGCGGCAGGTCATCGTCACCTTGACGAGGCCCGCGCCCGACTGCCCTTCGACCTCGACCTGCGCAAGCTGCTCCTGCATCTTCTTCATGTTTTCCTGCATTTGCTGCGCTTGCTTCATCAGTCCGGCGATGTTGCCTTTCAACATGGGAATACTCCTTCTTGATCGTGTGAAAACCGGCACGCGGCGCGTGCCGGCAATGTGCATGGGCGTGATTGTGCCTGTCGCTGCACGGTCCGTTCAATGCAGCGTCGGCGACGCGCCGTCCGCCGATACGGCGATATCCGCGAGCGGTCGCACCGAGCCGTCGACGATGCGTGCGTCGAAGTCGCGCACGAGCTGCTGGACGAACGGATCCGTGTGGATCTCCTGCTCCGCCTCGCGCTGGCGCGCCGCACGCGCGGCCGCGTCGAGCGCCGCCGCGGTGCGCCGCGCGGGCCCGACCTCGACGGCGACGTCGACCGGCTTGCCGAGCGCATCCGCGAGCGCGGCCTTCAGTTTCGCGACCTGCGCCGCATCCGCGTACTGCGGCACCGGCACGGACAGCTTGAGCGTCGTCGCGTCGACCGCCGTCAGCTCGCTGTTGAACGCGAGCTGGTACGCGACGCCCTTCAGCGGCAGCCGCGCGGCCAGCGCCGGCCACTCGCCGTCGAAACCGATCGGATCGAGCGCGATGGCGGGCGGCAGCGGGCGCGTATCGACCGGCGCGGACGCGGCCGGCTTCGGCGCGACGCGCACGTCGTCCGGCCCGCTGTCGAACACCGGCACGAAGCCGTCGTCGGGCGGGCCGCCGAACATCTCGTCCGCGCTGAGCGGCACGTACTCGTCCGGCGGAATGTCTTCCCACGGCGGCGGCGCCTGACGCGTATCGGCCTGCGGCGCGCGCGCCGCGGCGCGCGGCGTCGGCACCTGCACCGCGGGACGCGGCGCAGCCGGCTTCGCGGCAGCCGGCGCGGCCGGTTTCGCCTCCGTGCCGGCGCGCGAGCGATCGGTCGACACGCGCATGCCGGCGTTGCGCAGCACATCGAGCGCCGCGGCGGCGCCACCCGAGCGGGCAGCCGAACGCGGGGCAGCTTCCGTCGACGCGGCGCGCTGCGGGGATTCGGCCGGCGCGGCATCCGCCGCATCGGTACGAGATTCGGATTCTGCCGGCGGTGCGGGCGGATCGTTCTTCACGGCTGCGGCGGGCGCAGCCGCGCGCGCGTCGGCTGCCGCGACCGGTTGAGCCGCAGCGGTTGCTGCGGGAGCCTCGGTTGTCGCGGGAGCGGCAGGCGGCTCGCTTGCGCGTTCGCCGGGTTGCGCAGACACATCGACAGCCGGTCGCGCGACCGGCGCGACCGGCGTGTCAGACGCCGTAGCTACCGCCGGCTTGCGCGTCGCCTCGGCGGGCGCTGCCGGCGCCGGCTTCGCGGCCGACACAACCGCACGCGGCCCCGGCACGGCGCGCGGCGCCGAAGGCTGGCCGACCGGCGCACCGCCGGCAGCGCCGGCCGCCGGCTCGAACGCGAGCATCCGCAGCAGCGTCATCGTGAAGCCCGCGTACTCGTCGGGCGCGAGGCCCAGTTCCGCGCGCCCGACCGTCGCAATCTGGTAGAACAGCTGCACCTGCTCAGGGCTCAGCGCCTGCGCGAACCGGCGCAGGTCGGCCGCTTCCGGCCATTCGTCGAGCACCGAGCCCGGCGCGAACTGCGCCCACGCGATCCGGTGCAACAGGCTGGCGAGATCCTGCAAGGCGGTCGAGAACGACAGGCTGCGCAGCGACATTTCGTCGGCGATCGCAAGAATTTCGGTGCCGTCGCCGGCCGCGAGCGCGTCGAGCAGGCGCACCATGTAGGTCTGGTCGAGCGCGCCGAGCATCCCCGACACGGCCGTTTCCGTCACTTCGTTCGCCGAATAGGCGATCGCCTGGTCGGTCAGCGACAGCGCATCGCGCATGCTGCCCTGCGCCGCTCGTGCGAGCAAACGCAGCGCCTGCGGCTCGAACGTGATCTGCTCTTCGCCGAGGATGCGCTCGAGATGCGACACGATGTGCCCGGCCGGCATCTGCTTGAGGTTGAACTGCAGGCAGCGCGACAGCACCGTGACGGGAATCTTCTGCGGGTCGGTCGTCGCGAGGATGAACTTGACGTGCGGCGGCGGCTCCTCGAGCGTCTTCAGCATTGCGTTGAACGCGTGGTTCGTCAGCATGTGCACTTCGTCGATCATGTAGACCTTGAAGCGCGCATCGACGGGCGCGTACACCGCGCGCTCGAGCAGCGCGGCCATTTCGTCGACGCCGCGGTTGCTCGCGGCGTCCATTTCGACGTAGTCGACGAAGCGGCCTTCGTCGATCTCGCGGCACGCGCGGCACACGCCGCACGGCTGCGACGTCACGCCGGTTTCACAGTTGAGCGCCTTCGCGAAGATCCGCGACAGCGTCGTCTTGCCGACGCCGCGGGTGCCCGTAAACAGATAGGCGTGATGCAAACGCCCGCCGTCGAGCGCGTGCGTGAGCGCCCTGACGACGTGCTCCTGGCCGACGAGCGAAGCGAAATCCTTCGGACGCCACTTGCGTGCGAGAACTTGATAGGTCATCCGGAAATTGTATCAGCAACGCTGCATCGCGCCGACACGCGAAACGGTACGGGACACGGATGCGAAAACGTGGGAAGCGCGTGGAAAGCGTCGAGAGCGGAAATAAAAAACGCCCTGCGAACGGGGCGAGAAGGAAGGTGACGAGCCCGACCCTCGGCACTGGCGGAAAACGGCTGTGGCTGCTTCGTTCCCGACCTGACCAGGTTCACCGGCCCACCATGCGAGGAGGCCCGTCACGTCGCATTCTATCACCGCTTTGCGCCGAATGCGACCGTTATTCGAACGAATATGCGAAAGCAGGCGCACGCAATTGCAGGCACGTGCAACACGCGCGTGCAACAGGCGCGACCGCCCTCTTGTATTTTGCGCGCCGGCCTCCACATGCGCGATGCAACCGTCTTCGGCGTCCGTGCCCCTACTCGCGAAGCGGCTACTATCGCCGTCAACAGCGGATAGCAATTTAGGCTAATATGACGCCCGAATGACCCGCGAGCCGCGGTACGCAGCGCTTACGCCCTTCCTTTCCGGAGTGCGGAGCTACCTGCCGCAGCGGCCAGCCGCCCGCCGGGCGGCCGGCGCGCCGAAAGGCGCCATGCAGGCAGTCCCCGAACCGAAAGAGGTATTGACCAAATGAGCGAACAGATCAAACACATCAGCGACGCATCGTTCGAACAGGACGTCGTCAAATCCGACAAGCCGGTGCTCGTCGATTTCTGGGCCGAATGGTGCGGCCCGTGCAAGATGATTGCCCCGATCCTCGACGAAGTCGCGAAGGACTACGGCGACAAGCTGCAGATCGCGAAGATCAACGTCGACGACAACCAGGCGACGCCCGCGAAGTTCGGCGTGCGCGGCATCCCGACGCTGATCCTCTTCAAGAACGGCGCGGCTGCCGCGCAGAAGGTCGGCGCGCTGTCGAAGTCGCAGCTGACCGCGTTCCTGGACAGCCACCTGTAATAATACCGGCAGGTTCGCGGACGTGTTGTCAACCGGCAACACGTCCGCCGCCAAGCCGCCGATCGGCTGCTCAAGCGCGAATCGGCATATGCTAGAATTAAAAAACGTCTACAAGACGCATTTAAGTCTCTGAGCGATTCCGCTCGCCCTCCTCCCTTTTTTCTTTCGTCGCTTCTCTTCCCTGGCGGGATTCCCGTATGCATTTATCCGAGCTCAAGTCTCTGCACGTGTCCGAATTGATCGAGATGGCCAACGGCCTGGAGATCGAAAACGCGAACCGCCTGCGCAAGCAGGAGTTGATGTTCGCCATTCTCAAAAAGCGCGCCAAGACGGGAGAGACGATCTTCGGCGACGGCACGCTCGAAGTGCTGCCGGACGGCTTCGGCTTCCTGCGCTCGCCGGAAATGTCGTACCTCGCGAGCACCGACGACATCTACATCAGCCCGTCGCAGATTCGCCGCTTCAACCTGCACACCGGCGATACGATCGAAGGCGAAGTCCGCACGCCGAAGGACGGCGAGCGCTACTTCGCGCTCGTCAAGGTCGACAAAGTCAACGGGCAGCCGCCCGAGGCCTCGAAACACAAGATCATGTTCGAGAACCTCACGCCGCTGCACCCGAACAAGCCGCTGTCGCTCGAGCGCGAAATGCGCGGCGAAGAGAACGTCACGGGCCGCATCATCGACATGATCGCGCCGATCGGCAAGGGCCAGCGCGGCCTGCTCGTCGCGTCGCCGAAGTCGGGCAAGACCGTGATGCTCCAGCACATCGCGCACGCGATCAAGCAGAACCACCCGGACGTGATCCTGTTCGTGCTGCTGATCGACGAGCGCCCTGAAGAAGTGACCGAAATGCAGCGCTCCGTCGCGGGCGAAGTGATCGCGTCGACGTTCGACGAACCGGCCACGCGCCACGTTCAGGTCGCCGAAATGGTGATCGAGAAGGCCAAGCGCCTCGTCGAAATGAAGCACGACGTCGTGATCCTGCTCGACTCGATCACGCGTCTCGCGCGCGCGTACAACACCGTGATCCCGGCATCGGGCAAGGTGCTGACGGGCGGTGTCGACGCGAACGCGCTGCAGCGCCCGAAGCGCTTCTTCGGTGCTGCGCGCAACATCGAGGAAGGCGGCTCGCTGACGATCATCGGCACCGCGCTGATCGAAACCGGCAGCCGCATGGACGACGTGATCTACGAAGAGTTCAAGGGCACCGGCAACATGGAAGTGCACCTCGAGCGCCGCCTCGCGGAAAAGCGCGTCTACCCGTCGATCAACCTGAACAAGTCGGGCACGCGCCGCGAGGAAATGCTGATCAAGCCCGAGATCCTGCAGAAGATCTGGGTGCTGCGCAAATTCATCCACGACATGGACGAAGTCGAGGCAATGGAATTCCTGCTCGACAAGATCCGCCAGACGAAGAGCAACTCCGAGTTCTTCGACCTGATGCGCCGCGGCGGCTGATCGCCCCGGCAGCGGATACGACGGCCGCCCGCGCGTTGCGCCCGGCGGCCGTTTTTTCGCGCCAACCTGAACGTGAACGTACACGTTGATCTATAATCCATCCCGTCGCCCCAACCCGCCGCCCCCGCCCCGATGACGACCGACACCCCACCCCGCTGCTGACCGTGAGCGACGCCGCCGCGCGGCTCGGCGTCACGCCGCGCACGCTCAAGTACTACGAGGAGCGCGGGCTCGTCACGCCGTCGCGCAGCGAAGGCCGCTATCGTCTCTACGACGAAGCCGACCTCGAGCGCTTCGCGCGGATCCTGCGCCTGCGCGCGCTCGGCTTCTCGCTGCAGGGCATCACCGAGATGCTCAAGCGTCCGCTGGAAGAGACGGACGACGGCCGGCGCCGCTACTCCGACGCGTCGCTGCGGGACATCCGCACCGGTCTCGCGGAACAGATCGGCACGCTGGACCGGCGCATCGCGGCGGTCCAGCGCGAGCTGAAGGAAGCGATGGCGCTGCGCAAGGAACTGCAGCGCGACATCGACTACGTCGAGCGGCGCCTCGCCGGCGAAAGTGCTGATGCGCTGATCGCGCAGCGGCGGGCCGAGGCAAGCGAGCGCCGGTCGCGCAAGAGCCGCGCATGAACGCGACGCCGGGCCGCCCGCCACTGTGGAGCCGCGCGAGCCTGCGCGCCGACCTGTTCCCGTGGGCGCTCGCGCTCGTCACCGGCATCGACTATTTCGACAATGCGACGTTCTCGTTCTTCGCCAGCTACATCGCGGGCGGCATCAACGCGTCGCCGGACGAGCTCGTGTGGTCGTCGAGCGCTTACGCGGTCGCGGCCGTGCTCGGCATCCTCCAGCAGCAATGGTGGATCGACCGCCTCGGGCATCGCCGCTACGTCGCCGGCTGCATGCTGATGTTCTCGTTCGGCGCGATCGCGTCCGCGCTCGCCGATACGTCGCTCGAGCTCGCGTCCGCGCGCGGCTTCCAGGGCTATTTCATCGGGCCGATGATGGGCGCGTGCCGGATCCTGATCCAGATCAGCTTCACGCCGCAGGAACGGCCACCCGCGACGCGCGCGTTCCTGATCATGATCCTGCTCGGCAGCGCGCTCGCGCCGATCGCCGGCGGCCTGCTCGTCGCGCATTCGACGTGGCGCGCACTGTTCGCGTGCACCGCGCCCGCGGGCATCGCATTCGCGATCCTCGCGCTGCTGACGCTGCCCGACACCGGCAACCTGCCCGACGACGAACGCGGCACCGGGCATTTCTGGCCGTACGTCGTGTTCGCGCTCGCGCAGGGCGCGCTGCAGGTCGTGATGCAGCAGGTGCGGTACCAGCTCTACAGCGGCTCGCCGATGCTGATCCTGCTGACGGTCGCGGGCCTCGGCGCGCTCGCGTGGTTCGCGCATCACCAGTGGCACCACCCGACGCCGCTCGTGCGCCTGCACGCGTTCCGCCAGCGGACCTTCCAGGTCGGGCTGCTGCTCTACATGTTCTATTACTACGAGTCGACCGGCTTCAGCTACCTGACCTCCCGCTTTCTCGAATCGGGGCTCGGCTACCCGGTCGAGAACGCCGGACGCCTCGTCGGTACGATGTCGCTGATCTCCGCGACCGCGCTGTTCTCATACCTGCGCTACGCGAAGCTGATCACGCACAAGAAATGGATCATCGTGCCCGGCTTCGCGGTCGCCGCGTTCGCCGCGCTGTGGATGACCCGCATGACGCCGCAGGTCGGCGAAGCCGCGCTGATCGTGCCGCTGCTGCTGCGCGGCCTGCTGCTGCTGTTCATCGTGCTGCCGGTCGCGAACCTGACGTTCCGGATCTTCGCGATCGACGAATACACGCACGGCTACCGGCTCAAGAACATCGCCCGCCAGCTGACGATCTCGTTCGCAACCGCGTCGGTGATCATCGTCGAGCAGCATCGGCAGGCCGTGCACCAGACGCGGCTCGTCGAGCGCGTGAACGTGTTCGACCCGCTGTTCCAGCAGACGGTCGACACGCTGACCCGCAGCTACGCGGCCGCCGGCCATGCGTCGGGCGACGCGCACGCGCTCGCGATCTCGTCGATCGCGCGGATGGTCGCGCAGCAGGCGTCGTTCCTGTCGTCGCTCGACGGGTTCTATTTCCTCGCCGGCATCGCGATATGCGGCGGGATCTTCGCCGCATGGCAAAAAGACATCGATTGAGTTAAAAAACAGGCTTTGGAATCCCGTTGCCGTCTCCATGTTTTCGAAACTCACCCGCTGGCTCGACCATCGCCGCCGCGACCGCGCGCTGCGCAGCCACCCGATCCCCGACGCGCTGTGGCGGGACACCGTCGCGCGACTGCCGTTCCTCGACTACCTGTCGCCTGACGACCTCGGCCGGCTGCGCGAGCTGACGAGCCTGTTCCTCGCGCGGAAATCGTTTTCGACGGCGCACGACCTCGAGCTGACCGACGAGATGATCGTCAGCATCTCCGTGCAAGCCTGCCTGCCCGTGCTCAACCTCGACCTGTCGCTGTACGACGGCTGGAGCGACATCGTCCTGTACCCGGGCGGATTCCTGATCCGCAAGACCGTGCAGGACGAGGACGGCGTCGTCCACGAAGTCGAGGAGGAAGCGAGCGGCGAGTCGTGGGAAGGCGGCCAGCTGTTCCTGTCGTGGGAAGACGCGCAGATCACCGACGGCCACAGCGCGTACAACCCGGTGATTCACGAGTTCGCGCACAAGATCGACTCGATCAACGGCTGGGCCGACGGCTATCCGCCCCTTTTTCGCCGCTGGCATGCGCCGCATCTTGACGCGCGGGCGTGGGCCGACGTGTTCGAGAACGCGTACGACCACTTCTGCGCGCGCGTCGACGCGGTGCCGGATCGCGCGTGGGCCCGCTTCGAGCGGGATTCGGTCATCGATCCCTATGCGGCCGACCACCCGTCGGAATTCTTTGCCGTATGCAGCGAGGCGCTGTTCGTGCGGCCACGCGCGTTCGAGGCCGAATTCCCGGAGCTCTACCGGCTGCTTGCCCGCTACTACCGGCAGGATCCGGCCCAAACCGGCGCGCTCGACGCGCGCTGAAAATTAATCGTCAACCGTCTGATTTTCTGGCATAATCGCCGTTTTTCGACCTTAGGCAAGTGGCTCGCGCCGGGCTTGACGCCAGCCGACACGCGCAATTCGCGCGGTTCGGAGCGGCAAGCGGCGGGTTGGCTACCGCTCTCACCAAGGAAAATCATGAAACCTGGCATTCACCCGGATTACCGCGAAGTCGTCTTCCAAGACATGTCGAACGGCTTCAAGTTCATCACGCGCTCGACGATCCAGACGCGCGAAACCATCGACTTCGAAGGCAAGACCTACCCGCTCGCCAAGATCGAAGTGTCGTCGGAATCGCACTCGTTCTACACCGGCCAGCAGAAGATCATGGACACGGCCGGCCGCGTCGAGAAGTTCAAGAACAAGTTCGGTTCGCGCGCCAGCGGCAAGGTCGCGAAGTAAGCTTCGCGCCGCATCCGGTGACCGCAACGCACCGGTACCGCACCAAAGGGCAGCCCAGGCTGCCCTTTTTCGTCTCTGCTCGCCCGAGCGCCGTCGGCCGGCGCCCGGGCGCAACCGCTGACGCGCAACGGCCGGCGCGTCTACAATGCCGGATGCTCAAAACCGGTGCGCCGCGCGGCATCGCGCGAGCCGCGCCCAGAACAAATCGTCCATCTGCATGAAGCCTGTCGTTCGTCTCACCGCCTCTGCCACGCGCGCGCTGCCGCGCTGGCTGCTGCTCACGCTCTGCCTCGTCTATGCGGCGTTCGGCCTGTTCGGCCGAGACCCGTGGAAAAACGAGGACGCGGCGGGCTTCGGCGTAATGTGGACGATGGCCACGGGCGGCTGGCACGACTGGCTGCTGCCGAATCTCGTCGGCAAGTTCATCACGACCGATGGACCGCTCGGCTACTGGCTCGGCGCGCTGTCGATCCGGGCGCTCGCGCCGTGGGTCGACGCGAGCAACGCGTCGCGGCTCGACACCGGCATCCTGTTCTGCGTCGCCTGCGCGTTCGTCTGGTACGCCGCGTATCTGCTCGGCCGGCGCGCCGAAGTCCAGCCGTTCAAGTACGCGTTCGGCGGCGAGCCCGAGCCGCGCGACTACGGCCGCACGCTCGCCGACGGCGCGCTGCTGATCCTGCTCGCCTGCTTCGGCCTCGCGGAGCGCGGACACGAAACGACGCCGCAGCTCGCGCAGTTCGCGTGGATCGCGATGCTCGTCTACGGGCTCGTGCGCGGCGTCGACAAGCCGCTGCAGGGCGCGCTGTGGTGGGGCGCGGCGATCGGCCTCGTCTGCCTGTCCGGCAACCCGGTGCTCGTCGTCGCGCTCGTCGTCGGCACCGCCGTGCTGTGGCTCGTCACGCCCGAGATGCGCAGCCTGCACCTGCCCGCGATCGGCGTACCCCTCGCCGCCGCGATCATCGCGCTGTGGGTGTTCGCCGCGCTCGCCGCGGCGCCGGACGACGCCGCATGGTTCTTCGATCAGTGGGTGCGCGGCAGCCTGATGCGCTTTTCCGGCCCGCCGACCGCCGTGCTGATGTACGCGGCAAAGAACCTGCCGATCTTCGCGTGGCCCGCGTGGCCGCTCGCGATCTGGGCGTGGTGGAGCTGGGCCGGCCTGCGCCGGCGCACGCACATCGCGATTCCGCTGTCGGTCGTCGTGCCGCTCGTCGCGCTCGTGATCCTGCAGAGCCAGCAGTCGAACCGCATGTACATGCTGCTGCTGCCGCCGCTCGCGGTGCTCGCGACGTTCGCGCTGCCGACGCTGAAGCGCGGCGCGATCAACGCGATCGACTGGTTCGCGGTGCTGAGCTTCACGATCCTCGGCAGCTTCGTGTGGCTCGTCTGGCTGGCGTCGATGACCGGCTTCCCGCACCCGCTCGCACGCAACCTCGCGCGGCTCCTGCCCGGCTACGAGCCGCACTTCAAGGTGCTGTCGTTCGTCTGCGCGGTCGCGGTGACAGTCTGCTGGTTCCTGCTCGCGAGGTGGCGCGTGTCGCGTCAGCCGAAGGTGCTGTGGCGCAGCGTCGTGCTGTCGGGCGCCGGCACCACGCTGATGTGGGTGCTGCTGATGACGCTGTGGCTGCCGATCGTCAACTACGGCCGGACCTATCGCGACGTCGCGCAGCAAATCGCCGTGCACCTGCCGTCCGATTACGAATGCATTTCGCCGGTGCGGCTCGGCGACGCGCAGATCGCGACGTTCGCCTATTTCGGCAACATGCACTTCGATTACTCCGGCGACTGCGACGTGATCCTGCGCCAGGACCGTGCCGATTTCGGCGAACCGAGCTCGATGTCGCAGTACGTGTGGCGTCTCGTCTGGGAAGGCCGCCGCGTTGCCGACCGCGACGAGCGCTTCCGCCTCTACGAGCGCATCGAGCGGCCGAAGACGCCGGTCAAGCGCCGGCCACCGCGCCGCCAGGCGGACGATTGACGATGCTGGCCGACATCCGTCGGATCATCGGCCTCGCGTGGCCGGTGCTCGTCGGCCAGCTCGCGATCATTGCGTTCGGCGTGACCGACACCGCGATGGTCGGCCGCTTCTCCGCCATCGATCTCGCCGCGCTCGGGCTCGGCGCATCGATCTACCTGTCGATCTTCATCGGCCTGACGGGCATCCTGTCCGCGCTGCAGCCGATCACCGGCCAGTTGTACGGCGCGCGGCGCTACGCCGAGATCGGCGAGGAAGTCCGCCAGGCGCTGTGGCTCGCCGCGCTGCTCGCGGTGCCCGGCTTCCTGCTGCTGCATTTCCCCGAACCGCTGCTGCGCCTCGCGCACGCACCCGCCGCGCTGCACGAGCGCACCGTCGCCTATCTGCGCCTCCTGTCGTTCGGGCTGCCGGCGAGCCTCATGTTCCGGATCTACGGCGCGCTCACCAACGCGGCCGGCAAGCCCCGCCTCGCGATGGTCCTGCAGATCGGTGCGCTCGCGCTCAAGTTTCCCCTGAACGTCTGGTTCATCTTCGGCGGGCTTGGCGTGCCGGCGCTCGGCGGCCCGGGGTGCGGGCTCGCGAGCACGGTGATCAACTGGGCGCTCGCGCTGGTCGGCTTCACGCTGCTCGCGAAGCTCGACGTGTTCGCGCCGCTCGCGATCTTCTCGCGCTTCTGCTGGCCGGTCTGGGCGCGCCAGAAGGCGATCCTGAAGCTCGGCGTGCCGATGGGCCTGTCGTACCTGATCGAGGTCACGTCCTTCACCTGCATGGCGCTCTTCATCGCGCAGTTCGGCACGACGACGCTCGCCGGGCACCAGATCGCCGCCAACATCAGTGGCGTGCTGTACATGACGCCGCTGTCGATCGGCGTCGCTACGTCAACGCTCGTCGCCCGGGCGCTCGGCGCCGGGCAGCCCGACGAAGCCCGGCTGCTCGGCCGGCACGGCGTGACGCTCGCGTGCGGGATCGCTGCGCTGTATGGCCTGCTGGTGTTCGCGCTGCGCCCGCTGATCGTCGGCGGCTACACGCCGAACCCGGCAGTCGCCGCGGCCGCGATGCCGCTCGTCGCGATCGTCACCTGCTATCACTTCTTCGACGCGCTGCAGGTCACGTCCGCGTTCGCGCTGCGCGCGTACAAGGTCGCGGTCGTGCCGACCGTCATCTACGCGGTCGCGCTGTGGGGCGTCGGGCTCGGCGGCGGCTACCTGCTCGGCTTCGACGTCGGCGGCTACTCGCCTGCGTGGCTGACCGGCGCGCGCGGCTTCTGGTTCGCGAACACGATGAGCCTGATGCTGGCGGCCGCCGGGCTCGCGCTGTACCTGCGGCACGTGAGCCGCGCACCGGCGCCCTCGCCCGAGCCCGCCTGAAAGCGCGCATGACGGGCACGCACATCCCGCGTCAGGCGGCCTGCGCTCCTGCCTCGCCGTCGCGCCGCCGGAACACCTCGTGCGCGGCAAACAGCGCATTCAGCGCGGCCGGAAACCCCGCGTAGACGGCCATCTGCATGAACACTTCGACAATCTCGTCGCGCGTGCAGCCGACGTTCAGCGCCGCCTCGATATGCACCTTGAGTTGCGGCTGCGCGTTGCCCAGCGCGGCGAGCGCGGCAATCGTCGCGATCTCGCGCGCCCTCAGGTCGAGCTGCGGCCGGCTGTAGATGTCGCCGAAGCCGAATTCGACCAGCAGCCGGCCGAAATCCGGCGCGATCGGCGCGAGCGCCGCGATCACTCGCTCGCCCACGTCGCCGTCGATTTCCTTCAGTTTGTTCCAGCCGCGCGTGTAGCGGTCGTCAGCGAGTCGTTCCATTGCATGTGCCCTGTTCCGGTTGTGGGGATGTCGCCTGTCGCCCCGCATCGCGCTCCGCCGTCTCGTAATAGGCGATCTTCTCGCCGATCACGTCGAGGCTCGCCTGCAGCTCCGCGATATGCGCGCGCACCGCATCGCGATGCGCGACCAGCAGTTCGCGGCGCGCGCCGAGCGTCGGCTCGCCGCGTGCACGCAATGCGGCGAAGCGCTGCATTTGCGCGATCGGCATGCCGGTCGCCTTCAGTCGCATCACGAAGCGCAGCCAGTCGAGGTCGGCCGGCGCGTACAGCCGGTGCCCGGCCGGCGTGCGCGCGATCGCGCGCAGCAGGCCCGCCTGCTCGTAGTAGCGCAACGTGTGCGCCGACACGCCCATCAGTTCGGCAACCTGACCGATCGTCAGGGCGCGTGCGGCGGAAGTCTTCGATACGGTTGACATGACAGACAGGCTCAAGGTTAGGACTTAGAGTTCACTCTAAGTCAATGCTCTGTCGACGGCCAGCGCAACGTGAGCGGCGATTCCGTCAAACATCGTCAAAACCGCGCTTCGGCGGGACCTGCGCCCTTTACAGCAGCGCAAGCGTTCAGCAAGATTCCGGCAGCCTGTCTTAAAAAGGGCACGCACTTGTCCTATGCTTAACGGCAACGCCCGGCCCCGCGCCGCCCGCCGTCCGTTGCAACAGCCATTCATCCGTTCGAACCAGGGAGCCTTTGCCATGCTGAAAAAGCTGCTGATGCTGTTCGTCGCGCTATCGCTGTCGCTGACCGCGGCCTTCGCCGCGGCGGTCGAAGTCAACACGGCCGACCAGGCCGCGCTCGAGTCCGTCAAGGGTCTCGGGCCCGTGAAGTCGAAGGCGATCATCGACGAGCGCACCAAGAACGGCCCGTTCAAGGATGCTGACGATCTCGCGAACCGCGTGAAGGGCCTCGGCACGAAGTCGGTCGCGCATCTCGAGGAAAACGGCCTGACGATCGGCGGCTCGTCGACGCCGCCGAAAGGCGTGAAGGCGTCGAAGTCCGCCGCGACGGCGGGCACGACGGCGCCTGCGACGAAGCCAGCCGCAACGCCGGGCACGATGGCTCCGGCCACGACAGGCGCCACGACGACCACCGCGTCGGCGCCGGCCGCGAGCGCGCCGGAAGCGGCGTCGAAGCCGGCCAAGGCAAAACGCGCGTCGAAGAAGGACAAGGCCGCAGTGGCCGCCGGCGCATCGGCGCCGGTCGCGGACGCAAGCGCGCCGGCCGACGCGTCGTCCGCGAAGGCAACGAAGGGTTCCAAGAAGAAAGGCAAGAAAGACAAGGCCGCCTCCGCCGCCGCGGCGTCGGGCGCCTGATGCGCGCCGCGCGCGCAGCAATGCGCGCGCGGCTTCGTTCCACGGGCGCCGCCGTCGCGGCGCCGTTTCATTGAAGGTGAAGAATCATGGGTCTACTCGACATCGTCGGCGGTCTGCTCGGCGGCCAGGCCGGCGGCAATTCGCAAAGCGCGCTGCTGTCGGCGGCGCTCGAATTCGTCAACAACCAGCCGGGCGGCCTGAACGGCCTGATCGAGAAGTTCAAGGCCGGCGGCGCCGGCGACATCATCGGCTCGTGGGTCGGCACCGGCGAGAACCAGCCGATCTCGGCCGACACGCTGCAGAACGTGCTCGGCTCCGACGCGGTCGGTGCGCTGGCGAGCAAGTTCGGTGTCGATCCGGCGCAGGCGTCGGGCATCCTCGCACAGGTGCTGCCGCACATCGTCAACCATGCGACGCCGAACGGCGAAGTGCCGGCCGACGGCCAGGTCGACACGGCGAACGTGCTCGGCACGCTGACGCAGCTCGCGGGCCTGTTCGGCGGCAACAAGCAGGCGTGAGCCTGAGCCGGCAGTTGCACGCCGGATGAAAAAACACCCCGCCTCGCGGCGGGGTGTTTGCTTTTGGCGACCCGGCATCCCGCGCCGGGTCCGCACCGAGACTCGCGCGCTCAGTGGACGACGCGATCGAACACGAACGTGCCGTCCCGGACGTCGACCGGAATCACGTCCTTCGGACCGAAACGGCCCGCGAGGATCAGCTTCGCGACCGGGTTCTCGATCTCCTGCTGGATCGCGCGCTTGAGCGGCCGCGCGCCGAACAGCGGATCGTAGCCGACCTTGCCGATCTGCTCGAGCGCCGCTTCCGACACGTCGAGCGCCATGTCGAGCTTCGCGAGCCGGTCGTGCAGGCGGGCGAGCTGGATCTTCGCGATCGACTGGATGTTGCTGCGGTCGAGCGCATGGAACACGACGACGTCGTCGATCCGGTTCAGGAACTCGGGGCGGAAATGCTGCTTCACCTCGAGCCACACCGCGTCCTTGATCTCTTCCTGCGGCGAACCGGTCATCGCCTGGATCACCTGCGAGCCGAGGTTCGACGTCATCACGATCACCGTGTTCTTGAAGTCGACCGTGCGGCCCTGCCCGTCCGTCATCCGGCCGTCGTCGAGCACCTGCAGCAGCACGTTGAACACATCCGGATGCGCCTTCTCGATCTCGTCGAGCAGGATCACGCTGTACGGCTTGCGGCGCACGGCTTCCGTCAGGTAGCCGCCTTCCTCGTAGCCGACATAGCCCGGCGGCGCGCCGATCAGCCGCGCGACGCTGTGCTTCTCCATGAACTCGCTCATGTCGATGCGGATCAGGTGCTCTTCCGAGTCGAACAGGAACGCCGCGAGCGCCTTGCACAGCTCGGTCTTGCCGACGCCCGTCGGGCCGAGGAACAGGAACGAGCCGTACGGGCGGTTCGGATCGGCGAGACCCGCGCGCGAACGGCGGATCGCATCGGCAACCGCGTCGATCGCCTCGTTCTGGCCGACCACGCGCTCGTGCAGCTTCTCCTCGATGTGCAGCAGCTTCTCACGCTCGCCCTGCATCATCCGCGCCACCGGAATGCCGGTGGCGCGCGACACGACTTCCGCGATTTCCTCCGCGCCGACCTGCGTGCGCAGCAGACGCGGACGCGTCGGGTTGTGCTGCTCCCGCTCTTCGGCCTGCGTGACCTGCTTCAACTGCGCATCGAGCTGCGGCAGCTTGCCGTACTGCAGCTCAGCGACCTTCTCGAGCTTGCCTTCACGCTGCAGGCGCGCGATGTCGGCGCGCACCTTCTCGATCTCTTCCTTGAGCTGCGCGCTGCCCTGCACCGCGGCCTTCTCGGCGGTCCAGATCTCCTCGAGGTCCGAGTATTCGCGGCCGAGCCGTTCGATTTCTTCCTCGATCAGCTGCAGGCGCTTTTGCGACGCTTCGTCCTGCTCCTTCTTCACGGCCTCGCGCTCGATCTTCAGCTGGATCAGCCGGCGGTCGAGCTTGTCCATCTCTTCGGGCTTCGAATCGATTTCCATCTTGATCTTCGACGCCGCCTCGTCGATCAGGTCGATCGCCTTGTCCGGCAGGAAGCGGTCGGTGATGTAGCGATGCGACAGCTCGGCCGCGGCGACGATCGCCGGGTCGGTGATGTCGACGCCGTGGTGCAGCTCGTACTTCTCCTGCAGCCCGCGCAGGATCGCGATCGTCGCCTCGACGCTCGGCTCGTCGACGAGCACCTTCTGGAAGCGGCGCTCGAGCGCGGCGTCCTTCTCGATGTACTTGCGGTATTCGTCGAGCGTGGTCGCGCCGATGCAGTGCAGCTCGCCTCGCGACAGCGCCGGCTTCAGCATGTTGCCCGCATCCAGCGCGCCTTCGGCCTTGCCCGCGCCGACCATCGTGTGGATTTCGTCGATGAAGACGATCGTCTGGCCTTCGTCCTTCGCGATGTCGTTGAGCACCGCCTTCAGGCGCTCCTCGAATTCGCCGCGATACTTCGCACCGGCGAGCAGCGCCGCCATGTCGAGCGACAGCACGCGCTTGCCCTTCAGCGTCTCCGGCACCTCGCCGTTGACGATCCGCTGCGCGAGCCCTTCGACGATCGCGGTCTTGCCGACGCCCGGCTCGCCGATCAGCACCGGGTTGTTCTTGGTGCGGCGCTGCAGGATCTGGATCGAGCGGCGGATTTCGTCGTCACGGCCGATCACCGGATCGAGCTTGCCCGCGCGGGCGCGCTCGGTCAGGTCGACCGTGTATTTCTTCAGCGCCTCGCGCTGGCTTTCCGCGTCCTGGCTGTGCACCTGCGAGCCGCCGCGCACCGCGGCGATCGCGGCTTCGAGCGCCTTGCGCGTCAGGCCGTGCTGGCGCGCGAGCCGGCCGACCTCGCCCTTGTCGTCGGCGGCCGCGAGCAGGAACATCTCGCTCGCGATGAACGTGTCGTTGAGCTTCTGCGCTTCCTTGTCCGCCTGGTTCAGCAGGCCGACCAGCTCGCGGCCGAGCTGGATGTCGCCGCCCGTGCCCGTCACTTGCGGCAGGCGCGAGATCGCCTCGTTCAGCGCGCCTTGCAGCGCCTGTACGTGAACGCCCGCGCGCGACATCAGCGAGCGCGCCGAGCCGTCCTGCTGCGCGATCAGCGCGGCCAGCACGTGAGCCGGTTCGATGTATTGATTGTCGCGGCCAGCCGCGAGGCTTTGCGCATCCGCCAGCGCTTCCTGGAATTTGGTGGTGAGCTTGTCGATTCTCATTTGGTAGAGACCTCCAATTTTCGATTAACACCCAAATGAGGATCGTTATGCGGCTTTCAAGCGGATTCCTGTTGATTCAGCACAAAAGTGTTCGTGGACCGGCGCAATCTGCGAACGGGCGGCCCGCAGTGCGTGGCGCACGCGTCAGCTGGCGAGCGGCGACGGCTCGGCGGGCGCTGCCGCGTCCCGCACGAAGGCGATCGGCTTGACGCCGAGCAGCGCCGCGAGCGGCGACGCAGGCTGCGCGAGCTCGCCGAGCGTGTGCCGGTCGAGCTCCGCGAAGAACGCGTCGCGCGCCGCCGCCAGCACGCCCTTCAGGCGGCACTGCGGCTCGATGACGCACGCGCGCGACGATTCTCCGCCGGCAAAGCAGCCGACCAGCGCGAAATCGTTCTCGGTCTCGCGCACGACCTGGCCCACCGTCAGCCGCGCCGAGTGCGGGAACAGCCGCAGCCCGCCGTTGCGGCCGCGGACGGTATCGACCCAGCCGAGCTCGCCGAGGCGCTGCACGACCTTCATCAGATGGTTCTTCGAGATGCCGTAGGCGTCCGAAATCTCCTGGATCGTCGCGAGCCCCTCGCCGCGCACGGCGAGGTACAGCATGACTCTCAGCGAGTAGTCGGTGTAGTCGGTCAGTCTCATGGATGAAAGCGGTGTTTGATGATCGTGCGCTGATTACGCGCGCCCCGGTTGCCGGGACGGCCGGCGCGCAATAAGATGCGGGGCATCAGCACGTTTATCGAGGGGTTGGCCGACGTTATTGTGCGTCAAAATCATGCCGGCGTCCCGCCCTTCGCCCGGCCCCTTTATCGTCATGACCGCCACGCCTACCCCGCCCGACGCCGCATCGAACCGGCCCCGCGACACGGAACCCACTGAAGACAACATCCGCGCGCTCGTCTACGCGTTCTACGACCGCGTGCGCGCCGATCCGCTGCTCGGGCCCGTGTTCGACGGCAAGCTGGCCGGCCGCTGGGACGAGCACCTGCCGAAGATGGTGACCTTCTGGTCGAGCCTCGTGCTCGGCACCAAGGGCTATCGCGGCAACGTGCAGCAGGCGCACCAGCCGCTCGACGGCCTCGAGCCCGTGCATTTCAGCCGCTGGCTGGCGCTGTTCCTGAATACGGTCGAAGCGCGCTACACGCCGCCCGCGGCGGTCCGCTTCATGGAGCCGGCGCTGCGGATCGCGCAAAGCCTGCAGTTGAGCCGCTTCGGCTGGGATTACCAGATTCCGCCCGAACAGCAGGCGCTGCTCGACGCGGTCGCGCCGCGCCGCCGCGACGATCCCGATCACCTGCCGTCGCGCTCGCGCGGCGAGCCGTTCCCGGCGAAGATCATCGGGCGCGGTTCGTCAGAGGATTGAGCCACGCGGAGCAGCCGCGCGGAGCTGCCCACGTGACGCTTTGACGCAGGCTCCGTCCCGCCGCGACGCAGTGACGCGGCCCCTGCGTGGCCCGCGCGCAACGCCCGCCGGCGACCGGTGGGCCCCTTCCTTACCGTGAGCCGCGCTCAGCGCGGTGCGTTGCCCGATTCGACGCCCCAGCGCGCGAGCGCGGCGTCGTCGGTGCTGCGGGCATCCACCCAGCGCTCGCCGTCAGACGTCGTTTCCTTCTTCCAGAACGGCGCCTGGGTCTTCAGGTAGTCCATCACGAACTCGCACGACGCGAACGCGTCGCCGCGGTGCGCGGCAACCGTCGCGACCAGCACGATCTGGTCGAGCGGGTAAAGCTTGCCGACCCGGTGCACGATCGCGACGTCGATGCCCGGCCAGCGCCGGCACGCGTCGGCGGCGATCTGCTCGAGCGCCTTCTCGGTCATCCCCGGATAGTGCTCGAGCTCCATCGCGGCGACCGAATCGCCGTCGTTCAGGTCGCGCACCGTGCCGACGAAGCAGGCAATCGCGCCAATCTTCGGATTGCGCGCGCGCAGCGCCGCCACCTCGGCATTCAGGTCGAAATCGTCGGCCTGGACTCGCACCGTTGCCATCGCGCCTCCTCAGCCGCCCGTCACCGGCGGAAAGAACGCGACCTCGCAGCCGTCGGTGATCCGCGTGCCGGCGTCGGTCATTTCGTGATTGCAGGCCATGCGCAGCGCGCGGCCTTCCGCGAGCGTGTCGGCCCACGCGCCGCCGCGCATGCGCAACCACGCGCGCACGTCGCCGACGGTCGTCACGCCGTCCGGCACATCGACCTGCTCGTCGGCGACGCCCAGCGCCTCACGGACGCTCGCAAAAAATTTCAGTTGAATCTTCATGTCGAAAGGCGCGGCCCCGTCAGGACAGCAGTTCGGAAAACGGCAGGAAGCGGACGGTCTCGCCCGCGCTGATCGCATGGTGCGGCGGATTGTCGATCAGGCCGTCGCCCCACACCGTCGACGTCAGCACCGCCGAGCTCTGGTTCGGGAACAGGTCGAGGCCGCCCGCCGAATTGATGCGCGCGCGCAGGAATTCGTTGCGCCGGTCGGACTTGCCCTGCGTGAAGTCGGCGCGCAGCGACAGCGCCCGCGGCGCGACGTCGCGCACGCCGGACAGGCGCAGCAGGAACGGCCGGACGAACAGCAGGAACGTGACGAAGCTCGACACCGGATTGCCGGGCAGCCCGATGAAATGCGCGTCGGGCCGGCTGTCGCCGCGCCGGATCGCGCCGAACGCGAGCGGCTTGCCGGGCTTCATCGCGATCTGCCACAGCGCGAGCCGGCCTTCGGCCTCGACCGCGGGCTTCACGTGGTCCTCGTCGCCGACCGACACGCCGCCGCTCGTGAGGATCACGTCGTGGTCGCGTGCGGCCTCGCGCAGCGTATCGCGGGTCGCGGCGAGCGAATCGGGCACGATCCCGTAATCGGTCACGTGGCAGCCGAGCCGTTCGAGCAGCCCGCGCAGCGTGAAGCGGTTCGAGTTGTAGATCGCGCCCGGCTTGAGCGGCTCGCCGGGCATCGTCAGCTCGTCGCCGGTGAAGAACACCGCAACCTTGATCCGCCGCGCGACCGACAGCTGCGCGCAGCCGACCGACGCGGCCAGCCCGAGCGCCTGCGGCGTCAGCCGGGCGCCGGCGGGCAGGATCACCGCGCCGCGCCGGATGTCGGCGCCTTGCGCGGTGATCCATTCGCCGGGCTTCGGCGTATGCAGGATCTCGACCGCGTCGCCGTCGGCTTCGGTCTGCTCCTGCATCACGACCGCGTCGGCGCCGGGCGGCACCGTCGCGCCGGTGAAGATGCGCGCCGCCGTGCCGGCGGCGAGCGGCGCGGCCGGATGACCGGCCGGAATGCGCTGCGACACCGGCAGGCGCCGGTCGCCGTGCAACAGGTCGGCAACGCGCACCGCGTAGCCGTCCATCGCGCTGGTGTGCATCGGCGGCACGTCGAGCGGCGATTCGACGTCGGCGGCCAGCACGCGCCCCAGCGCGTCGAGGGTGGCGACGGATTCGGCGCCGGGCAGCGGCGCCGCGGCGTCGAGCAGCGCGCCGAGCGCTTCGGCGGTCGACAGCATCGGCGCGCGCGGCGCCGCGGGATTCGGATGCGACATCGATTGAATCGGGGATCGTTGGGTGCAATACATCATTGTAGCGACGCCGCCGCGCCGGCGCGCGATATGGCGGGCATGCGGGAACTGTGATCGGCGCGGATGCGCGGCACTGGCGCTTGTTGCGCGCGGCGCGTGGCGGCAGGCCCGACCGGGCGGGCAGCCGGGCCGGACCTGCCGCCAGGCGCCGCCAGGCAAAACGGCCGGAACCCCGATCCGTTCGACGAATCGGCGTTCCGGCCGTCCGGCGTTGCCGGGTGCGCGGCCCGGCAGCGCGTCACGCGCCCGTATGCGCGGCGATGAAGTCCTTGACCTGCTGCGCGTCGGCCTTCACGACCTCGAAGCGCTGCGGCAGCGCCTCCAGCCCGTCGAACGCGGCCGGCCGCTCCGGCTCCCGATCGAGCGCTTCGCGGATCGTCTCGCCGAACTTGATCGGCTGCGCCGTCTCGAGCACCACCATCGGCACGCCCGCATCGAGATGCTCGCGTGCGACCTTCACGCCGTCGGCGGTATGCGTATCGATCGTCGTCGCATAGCGCGCGAACACGTCGCGGATCGTCGCGATCCGGTCCGTATGGTTGCTGCTGCCCGACACGAACCCGAATTCCGCGACGCGCGCGAAATCGCCGCTTGCCGTCAGGTCGAAGCCGCCCTTTTCCTCGACGTCGCGGAACAGCTGCATCACGCGCGCCGGATCGCGGCCGAGCAGGTCGAACACGAAGCGCTCGAAGTTCGACGCCTTCGAGATGTCCATGCTCGGGCTGCTCGTGTGGTACGTCTGCTCGGCGCTGCGCACGCGGTATGCGCCGGTGCGGAAGAACTCGTCGAGCACGTCGTTCTCGTTGGTCGCGACGACGAGCTTTGCGATCGGCAGGCCCATCATCCGCGCGATGTGGCCCGCGCACACGTTGCCGAAGTTGCCCGACGGCACCGTGAACGACACGCGCTCGTCGTTGCTCGTCGTCGCGGCGAAGTAGCCCTTGAAGTAGTAGACGACCTGCGCGACGACGCGCGCCCAGTTGATCGAGTTGACCGTGCCGATCTTGTGCTGCGCCTTGTACGCGTGATCGTTGGACACGGCCTTCACGATGTCCTGGCAGTCATCGAACACGCCCTCGACCGCGAGGTTGAAGATGTTCGGATCCTGCAGGCTGAACATCTGGGCCGTCTGGAACGCGCTCATCTTCTTGTGCGGCGACAGCATGAACACGCGCACGCCGGCCTTGCCGCGCATCGCGTACTCGGCCGCGCTGCCGGTGTCGCCCGACGTCGCGCCGAGGATGTTCAGCGCTTTGCCGTGCTTCGCGAGCGTGTACTCGAACAGGTTGCCGAGCAGCTGCATCGCCATGTCCTTGAACGCGAGCGTCGGGCCGTTCGACAGCTCGAGCAGCGAGATCGGCGCGCCGTTCTCGGTGCCGAGCGTCTTCAGCGGCGTGATGTCGGCCGCGTTCTCGCCGTGGCGCGTATTGCGATAGACATCGGCGGTGTAGGTGCGGCGCGTGATCGCGCGCAGGTCGTCGGCCGGGATGTCGTCGCTGAACTTCGACAGGATCTCGAACGCGAGATCCGCATACGGCAGCGTGCGCCAGCGCGCGAGCTCGTCGGCGGACACCTTCGGGTACTCGGCCGGCAGGTAGAGTCCGCCGTCCTTCGCGAGGCCGCCGAGCAGGATGTCGGAGAACGTGTGGCGCTCGCCGATGCCGGCGCCGCGCGTGGAGATGTAATTCATGTGTTCCGCCTCAGTCCTCAGTTCAGCGCTTCCATGCGCAGCTTCGTCACCTTCGAGACGACCGTCGCGAGATCCTCGATCCGCGCGATCGCCGCGTTCACGTTCTTCTCGATGGTCACGTGCGTGATCAGGATGATGTCGGTCTCGCCGTTCGCGTCGTCGACCTGCTCCGACTCCTTCTGCAGCAGCGCGTCGATCGAGATGCCCGACTCGGCGAGGATGCGCGTGATGTCCGCGAGCACGCCGGTCTGGTCGGCGACGCGCAGGCGCAGGTAGTAGCCGCTCGTCACTTCCTCGATCGGCAGGATCGGCGTGTTCGACAGGCTGTCCGGCTGGAACGCGAGATGCGGCACGCGATGCTCGGGGTCGGCCGTGTGCAGGCGCGTGACGTCGACGAGATCCGCGACGACCGCCGACGCGGTCGGCTCCGCGCCCGCGCCCTTGCCGTAGTACAGCGTCGTGCCGACCGCATCGCCGTGCACGACGACCGCGTTCATCGCGCCCTCGACGTTCGCGAGCAGGCGCTTCTCGGGAATCAGCGTCGGGTGCACGCGCAGCTCGATGCCGTTTTCGGCGCGGCGCGTGATGCCGAGCAGCTTGATCCGGTAGCCGAGCTCTTCCGCGTAGCGGATGTCGGTCGCGTCGAGCTTGCTGATGCCTTCGACGTACGCGCGGTCGAACTGCACCGGCACGCCGAACGCGATCGCGCTCATGATCGTCGCCTTGTGCGCGGCGTCGATGCCCTCGATGTCGAAGGTCGGGTCGGCTTCCGCGTAGCCGAGCTCCTGCGCGGCCTTCAGCGCGGTCGCGAAATCGAGGCCGCGGTCGCGCATTTCCGACAGGATGTAGTTGGTCGTGCCGTTGATGATGCCGGCGATGTACTGGATGCGGTTCGCGGTCAGGCCTTCGCGCAGCGCCTTGATGATCGGGATGCCGCCGGCGACGGCCGCCTCGAACGCGACCATCACGCCCTTCTCGCGCGCCGCCTCGAAGATCTCGGTGCCGTGCACCGCGAGCAGCGCCTTGTTCGCGGTCACGACGTGCTTGCCGTTCGCGATCGCGCGCAGCACGAGCTCGCGCGCGACGCCGGTGCCGCCGATCATCTCGGCGATGATCGCGATCGACGGATCGTCGACGACCGCGTTGAAGTCATCGGTGATCCGCGCGCTGCCGGCATCGCCGCCGAGCGCGGCCTGGGCCTTGGCCGGGTTGCGCACCGCGATGCGGGCCACCTCGATGCCGCGCCCCGCGCGTCGCTTGATTTCTTCCTGGTTGCGGCGCAGCACCTTGAAGGTGCCGCTGCCTACCGTGCCGAAGCCCAACAGGCCAACTTTGATCGGTTCCATGCTGCGTGTGATCGTGAGTAAAAGTTAAAAACGGATGGCGCGGTGTCGCCCGGCTCAGACCGAATGACGCTTGCGATAGCCGTCGAGGAAACGCGCGATCCGGTCGATCGAATCGGTCAGGTCGTCGAGATTCGGCAGGAACACGACGCGGAAGTGATCCGGCGTCGGCCAGTTGAAGCCGGTGCCCTGCACGAGCAGCACGCGTTCCTCGAGCAGCAGGTCGAGAATGAACTGCTGGTCGTTCTGGATCGGATAGAGCTTCGGGTCGAGCCGCGGGAACATGTAGAGCGCGGCCTGCGGCTTCACGCAGGTCACGCCCGGAATCGACGTGAGCATGTCGTACGCGAGCTCGCGCTGCTTGTAGAGGCGCCCCGACGGCACGATCAGCTCGTTGATGCTCTGGTAGCCGCCGAGCGCCGTCTGGATCGCGAACTGCCCCGGCACGTTCGCGCACAGCCGCATCGACGACAGGATGCCGAGCCCCTCGAGATAGTCCTTCGCGCGCCGGCGGTTGTCCCCGCCCAGGCCCGACACGGCCATCCAGCCCGCGCGGTAGCCGCACGAGCGGTAGCTCTTCGACAGGCTGTTGAACGTGACGGTGATCACGTCCTCCGACAGCGCGCCCATCGCCGTGTGCTCGCGGCCGTCGTAGACGATCTTGTCGTAGACCTCGTCGGCGAACACGATCAGCCCGTGCTGGCGCGCGATCTCGAGCAGTTCGAGCAGCAATTCGTCCGAATAAAGCGCGCCCGTCGGGTTGTTCGGGTTGATCACGACGATCGCCTTCGTATTCGGCGTGATCTTGCGGCGGATGTCGTCGAGGTCGGGCATCCAGTCGTTCTGCTCGTCGCAGATGTAGTGGACCGGCGTGCCGCCCGACAGGCTGACCGCCGCCGTCCAAAGCGGATAATCGGGCGCCGGCAGCAGCACCTCGTCGCCGTCGTTCAGCAGCGCCTGGGTCGCCATCACGATCAGCTCGGACGCGCCGTTGCCGATGTAGATGTCGTCGAGGCCGACCCCGACCACGCCCTTCTGCTGCGTGTAGTGCATCACCGCCTTGCGCGCCGAGAACACGCCCTTCGAGTCCGAATAGCCCGACGACGTCGGCAGGTTGCGGATCATGTCCTGGATGATCTCGTCCGGCGCGTCGAAACCGAACGGCGCAAGGTTGCCGATGTTCAGCTTGATGATGCGGTGGCCTTCTTCCTCGAGGCGCTTCGCGTGCTCGAGCACCGGGCCACGGATGTCGTAGCAGACGTTGAGCAGCTTGTTCGATTTCTGGATCGGTTTCACGACGACACGGTTCCTGGATAATGCCTGGCGGCCTGGGGACGGGAATCGAAACTGGAGAGCGGCCGGTTTGCGCGCGCTGTCTAGGCTGGACGATTTTGCGGCGGCCGGGCGCGGCTTGTGGCGACGCACGACGCGGTTGGCGCCCGGGGGCGACCAAAAAGTTATAATTTAGCGGATTTTGGCCGACTTTCGCAATGCACAAAGCCGCGCCGGGCCCGCGCCGTCAGGCGTCCCGCGCGCACCGAGCTCGAAATCGGCCGCCCGGGCGGCCCCATCGAACACCTTATCGGAACTGCGGACATACTGATTTGAAACTGCACCAGGACGCGAGCGGCGCGCTCAACACCGTTACCGGCTATGGCCCCGATTATGTCGACGTCAATCTCGAGCGTCACGAACAGAGCGTCATCGTGCTGCCCGGCGGGCCGGTGCTCGCGTGGCCGGTGTCGTCGTTCGACGCGCTCGCGCCCGAACATTTCGCGATGCTGCTCGAACCGGCGCCCGAGGTCGTGATCTTCGGCAGCGGCACCCGCCTGCGCTTCCCGCATCCGCGCCTCGTCGCGGCGCTCACCGCGCGGCGCATCGGCGTCGAGACGATGGATTTCCAGGCCGCCTGCCGCACCTACAACATCCTGATGGCCGAAGGCCGCAAAGTCGCCGCCGCGCTCTTAATTGAACGTTAATCGCCGATGCGGTAAAACTCTCGCCGGCGCACCGGGTCCGATCCCCGGTCCGGCGCATGCCCCGTCGCAAGCCGGCGGCGGCACATCACAACAACCAACAGGCTGAAACTTCCATGAACGATACGCCGTCGAGGCTACCGCTCAATCGCACCGCGCTCGCCCTCCTGATCCTCGCGCTCGCCGTCATCTGGTTCGCGCCGCTCGGCTTGCGCCACCTGATTCCCAGCGACGAAGGCCGCTACGCCGAGATGGCGCGCGAGATGTTCGTCACCGGCGACTGGATCACGCCGCGCTACAACGGCTACAAGTACTTCGAGAAGCCGCCGCTGCAGACCTGGCTCAACGCGCTCACGTTCGCGTGGTTCGGCATCGGCGAGTGGCAGGCGCGCCTCTATACCGCGCTCGCGAGCTTCGCGGGCGTGCTGATCGTCGGCTTCACCGGCGCGCGCCTGTTCAACCCGCTGTCCGGCTTCCTCGCGGCCGTCGTGCTCGCGTGCTCGCCGTACTGGAACCTGATGGGCCATTTCAACGCGCTCGACATGGGCCTGGCGCTCTGGATGACCATCACGCTCTGCGCGCTGCTGCTCGCGCAGCGCCCCGGGCTGCGGCCCGCCGCCGCGCGCGGCTGGATGTGGGTGTGCTGGGCGTCGATGGCGCTCGCGGTACTGTCCAAGGGCCTCGTCGGCCTGATCCTGCCCGGCGCCGTGCTGGTGCTCTATACGCTGGTCGCGCGCGACTGGGCGCTGTGGAAGCGCCTGTACGTCGTCAGCGGGCTCGTGATCTTCTTCGCGATCGTCACGCCGTGGTTCGTGCTGGTCCAGCAGCGCAACCCGGAATTCTTCAATTTCTTCTTCGTCGTCCAGCAGTTCCGACGGTATCTGACCCCGGAACAGAATCGTCCCGGCCCCTTCTATTACTTCGTGCCGGTGCTGCTGGTCGGCTTCCTGCCGTGGCTGTCGGTCGCGTGGCAGAGCCTCCGCCATGCGCTGCGCATGCCGCGCCAGCCGAACGGCTTCGCGCCGATGCTCGTGCTGATGATCTGGAGCGCGTTCATATTCCTGTTCTTCAGCGCGTCGCATTCGAAGCTGATCTCGTACGTGCTGCCGGTCGCGCCGGCGCTCGCGCTCATGATCGGCGCGTACCTGCCGCTCGTGCCGGCCGACCGCTTCCGCCGCCACCTGCTCGGCTACCTCGTGTTCCTGGTCGTCGCGGCGTTCGGCATCATCTTCCTCGCCTACCAGGGCGATGCGCGCACGCCGAACGCGCAGTACCGCGCATTCCAGCTGTGGCTGTACGCGGGCCTCGCGGTCGCGGCCGTGCTGACGCTCGCCGCCGCGTGGCTCAACCGCCATGCGCGCGCCGGCGTCGCCGCCGCGATCACCGCGTTCGGCGCCGCGTGGCTCGCGTTCGGCACGATCGGCGGCACCGGCCACGACGAGTTCGGCCGCTACAGCTCGGGCGCGCTGCTCGCGCCCGCGGTGCGCGCCGAACTGGCGAAGCTGCCGGCCGACACGCCGTTCTACTCGATCGAAATGCTCGACCACACGTTCCCGTTCTACGTCGGCCACACGACGATCATGGTCGCGCGCACGGACGAGCTCGCATTCGGCATCTCGGTCGAGCCGGACAAGTGGATCCCGACCGTCGACGAGTGGATCGCCCGCTGGAACAACGAGCGCTACGCACTCGCGATCATGCCGGTGAACCGCTACAACGATCTCGCCAAGGCCGGCCTGCCGATGCGCGTGATCGCGCGCGACAACCGCCGCGTGATCGTCGAAAAGCCGCAATCGTAAGGACGCCGCCCCGTGAACCCGATCTCGCTCGTCTGCATCATCACCGGCGTCATGCTCAACGCATGCGCGCAACTGCTGCTCAAAGCCGGCGTCAACGCCGTTGGGCACTTCGAATTCACCCGTGCAAACATCGTGCCCGTCGGCCTGAAGATCGCGACCCAGTTGCCGATCATCGGCGGCCTCGGGTGCTACGTGCTCAGCGTCGTCGTCTGGATCGTCGGGCTGTCGCGGGTCGACGTGTCGATCGCGTATCCGATGCTGTCGCTCGGCTACGTCGTCAACGCGTTCGCCGCGTGGTACCTGTTCGGCGAGGTGCTGTCCGTCCACCGGCTCGTCGGCATCGGCATCATCCTGGTCGGGGTGTTCGTGCTCGCGCGCAGCTGAGCCGCCCGCCGTTAAGCACCTGCCTACAAAAAATCACGGTACGAATCCGTCAACCGGTGTTTAATGCCGGTTTCGGGCAAGCGCCCGACCCTTTTCACACGCCATTGCGAGTCACGCGTTCATGAGCCAGACTACCGTTCCCTTCCTGCCGTTCACGCGCCCGGAAATCGACGAGGAAACCATCCAGGGCGTCGTCGAGGTGCTGCGCTCGGGCTGGATCACCACCGGCCCGCAGAACCAGCGCTTCGAGGCCGCACTGTCCGAGTACTGCGGCGGCCGCCCGGTGCGCGCGTTCAATTCGGGCACCTGCACGCTCGAGATCGGCCTGCGCATCGCCGGCGTCGGCCCCGGCGACGAGGTGATCACGTCGCCCGCGTCCTGGGTGTCGACCAGCAACGTGATTCTCGAGACCGGCGCGACGCCGGTGTTCGCCGACATCGACCCGGTCACCCGCAACATCGACCTCGACCTGCTCGAAAAGGCGATCACGCCGCGCACGAAGGCGATCATCCCGGTCTACCTGGCCGGCCTGCCGGTCGACATGGACCGCCTGTACGCGATCGCGCGCGCGCACAACCTGCGCGTGATCGAGGACGCCGCGCAGGCGCTCGGCTCGACGTGGAAGGGCAAGCGCATTGGCGCAATCGGCGACATCGTGTCGTTCAGCTTCCACGCGAACAAGAATCTCACGACGATCGAGGGCGGCGCGCTCGTGCTCAACAACGAGGACGAGGCGATCCTCGCGCAGAAGTACCGGCTGCAGGGCATCACGCGCACCGGCTTCGACGGGATGGACTGCGACGTGCTCGGCGGCAAGTACAACCTGACCGACGTCGCCGCGCGCGTCGGCCTCGGCCAGCTGCCGCACCTCGAGCGCTTCACCGCGAAGCGCCATGCGCTCGCCCGCGCGTACTTCGCCGCCTTCGAAGGCGGCCCGGCGGCGAAGCTCGGCCTCGGCCTGCCGCTCGCCGAATTCGAGCACGGCAACTGGCACATGTTCCTCGTCACGCTGCCGCTCGAGCGGCTGTCGATCACCCGCGGCGAGTTCATGGCGCAGATGAAGGAGCGCGGCATCGGCACCGGGATCCACTACCCGGCCATCCATCTTTTCTCGCTGTACCGCGCGCGCGGCTTCAAGGAGGGCATGTTCCCCCACGCCGAACGGTACGGCGCGTCGACCGTCACGCTGCCCCTCTTCACGCAGATGACGGAAGACGACGTGCGTCGCGTCGTCGACGCCATCAACCAGATTTGCGAACAATACGGAAAGTAAGCCTACATGAGTCACCTTGAAGCACGCGCCGGGCATCCGGGCGCCGGACGTCCGGGCGCAGCCAACCCGGAGGTATCGGTCGTCATTCCCGTGTACAACGAGGAAGACGGCCTCGCCGCGCTCTTCGCTCGGCTGTATCCGGCGCTCGACGCGCTCGGCACGTCGTACGAAGTGATCCTGATCAACGACGGCAGCCGCGACCGCTCGGCCGCCATGCTCGCGGACCAGTTCCACGTGCGCCCCGACACGACGCGCGTCGTGCTGCTGAACGGCAACTACGGCCAGCACATGGCGATCCTCGCCGGCTTCGCGCAGTCGCGCGGCGACATCGTCGTCACGCTCGATGCCGACCTGCAGAACCCGCCCGAGGAAATCGGCAAGCTGGTCGCGAAGATGCACGAGGGCTACGACTACGTCGGCTCGATCCGCCAGCAGCGCCAGGACAGCCTGTGGCGGCGCAAGGCGTCGGCCATGATGAACCGGCTGCGCGAGCGCATCACGCGCATCAAGATGACCGACCAGGGCTGCATGCTGCGTGCGTACAGCCGCCGCATCATCGACACGATCAACGTGTGCGGCGAGGTCAACACGTTCATTCCGGCGCTCGCCTACACGTTCGCGCAGAAGCCGACCGAAGTCGAGGTCGCGCACGAGGAGCGCTTCGCGGGCGAATCGAAGTACTCGCTGTACAGCCTGATCCGCCTGAATTTCGACCTCGTGACCGGCTTCTCGGTCGTGCCGCTGCAATGGCTGTCGTTCATCGGCGTGATCCTGTCGCTCGGCTCCGCCGCGCTGTTCGTGCTGCTGCTCGTGCGGCGCTTCATCGTCGGCGCGGAAGTGCAAGGCGTGTTCACGCTGTTCGCGATCACGTTCTTCCTGCTCGGCGTGATCATCTTCGCGCTCGGCCTGCTCGGCGAGTACATCGGCCGCATCTACCAGCAGGTGCGCGCGCGGCCGCGCTACCTGATCCAGACCGTGCTCGAGCGGCACGGCAACGTGCAGGACGCGCCGGCCGACGAAGGCCGCCAGGAGGTCGCGCGATGAAGCCGCGCGCCGTCGTCTTCGCGTATCACAACGTCGGCGTGCGCTGCCTGCAGGTGCTGCTCGCGCGTGGCGTCGACGTCGCGCTGGTCGTCACGCACGAGGACAACCCGAACGAGAACATCTGGTTCGGCAGCGTCGCGTCGGTCGCGGCCGCGCACGGCATCCCGGTCGTCACGCCGGCCGATCCGGCGGACCCCGCGTTGCGCCGCGCGCTCGCCGATGCGCAGCCGGACTTCATCTTCTCGTTCTATTACCGGCACATGCTGCCCGTCGACCTGCTCGCCGTCGCGCCGCGCGGCGCGTACAACATGCACGGGTCGCTGCTGCCGAAATACCGGGGTCGGGTGCCGACCAACTGGGCGGTGCTCAACGGCGAGACGGAAACCGGCGCGACGCTGCACGAAATGGCCGCGAAGCCCGACGCGGGCGCGATCATCGGCCAGACCGCGGTGCCGATCCTGCCGGACGACACGGCCGCGCAGGTGTTCGACAAGGTCACGGTGGCCGCCGAGCAGACGCTCTGGCGCGTGCTCCCCGCGCTGCTCGCGGGCGAGGCGCCGCACCTGCCGAACGATCTCGCGGCCGGCAGCTACTTCGGCGGGCGCAAGCCCGAGGACGGCCGGATCGACTGGTCGAAGCCCGCCGCGCAAGTCTATAACCTGATCCGCGCAGTCGCGCCCCCGTATCCGGGCGCGTTCACCGACCTGAACGGCGCGCGCTTCGTGGTCGCGCGCGCGCGCGTCGCGGCGCCCGGCAGCCCGGCCGCCGCGGCGGCAGCAGATTTGCCGCCCGGCCTGCACGTAAGCGATAATGCGCTATTCGGCGTCTGCGGCGACAGCCGCGCCATATCCATTCTCGAGCTGTGGCAACAGCGCGACGGCAGCGAAACCGTCGTGACGCCCGCGGAATTCGCGCAGTTCATTCATTCTTCCCGTCATTCATGAAAGCAAAAAAAGTCCTGATCCTGGGTGTGAACGGCTTCATCGGCCATCACCTGTCGAAGCGCATTCTTGAAACCACCGATTGGGAAGTGTTCGGCATGGACATGCAGACCGATCGGCTTGGCGATCTCGTCAACCACGAGCGGATGCATTTCTTCGAAGGCGACATCACGATCAACAAGGAGTGGGTCGAGTATCACGTGAAGAAGTGCGACGTGATCCTGCCGCTCGTCGCGATCGCGACGCCCGCGACCTACGTCCAGCAGCCGCTGCGCGTGTTCGAGCTCGACTTCGAGGCGAACCTGCCGATCGTGCGTTCGGCCGTGAAGTACGGCAAGCACCTCGTGTTCCCGTCGACCTCCGAGGTCTACGGGATGTGCGCGGACGAGCAGTTCGACCCGGACAATTCCGCCCTCACCTACGGCCCGATCAACAAGCCGCGCTGGATCTACGCGTGCTCGAAGCAGCTGATGGACCGCGTGATCTGGGGCTACGGGATGGAAGGCCTGAACTTCACGCTGTTCCGCCCGTTCAACTGGATCGGCCCGGGCCTCGACTCGATCTACACGCCGAAGGAAGGCAGCTCGCGCGTCGTCACGCAGTTCCTCGGCCACATCGTGCGCGGCGAGAACATCAGCCTCGTCGACGGCGGCTCGCAGAAGCGCGCGTTCACCGACATCGACGACGGCATCAGCGCGCTGATGAAGATCATCGAGAACCCGAACGGCGTCGCATCGGGCAAGATCTACAACATCGGGAATCCGAAGAATAACTTCTCGGTGCGCGAACTCGCGCACAAGATGCTCGAGCTCGCCGCCGAGTTCCCCGAGTACGCCGATTCCGCGAAGAACGTGAACCTCGTCGAGACCACGTCGGGCGCGTACTACGGCAAGGGCTACCAGGACGTGCAGAACCGCGTGCCGAAGATCGACAACACGATGCAGGAGCTCGGCTGGGCGCCGCAATCGACGTTCGACGAAGCGCTGCGCAAGATCTTCGAAGCGTACCGCGGCCACGTCGCCGACGCACGCGCGCTCGTCGAGCAGCAAGGCTGAGCGGGACGCACGCTTGGCTCGCATCGTCCTCAAGATCGACGTCGACACGCTGCGCGGCACGCGCGAAGGCGTGCCGAACCTCGCGCGCATCTTCGACCGCTTCAGCGCGCGCGCGACCTTCCTGTTCAGCCTCGGGCCCGACCATACCGGCTGGGCGCTGCGGCGCGTGTTCCGCCCGGGGTTCCTGAAGAAGGTGTCGCGCACGTCGGTGGTCGAGCATTACGGCGTGAAGCAGCTGATGTACGGCGTGCTGCTGCCGGGCCCCGACATCGGCCGTCGCGCTGTCGCCGACATGCGCGCGATCCACGAGGCCGGCTTCGAATGCGGGATCCACACGTGGGATCACGTGTACTGGCAGGACAACGTGCGCGCGCGCGACCGCGACTGGACCGCGCGTGAAATGCAGAAAAGCCACGCGCGCTTCGTCGAGATCTTCGGCGCGGCGCCCGTCACGCACGGCGCGGCGGGCTGGCAGATGAACGACGCGGCGTTCGAGCAGATCGACGCGTGGGGCATGCGCTACGCGTCCGACGGCCGCGGCCATTCGCCGTACCTGCCGGTCGTCGGCGGCAAGACGCTCGCGCACGTGCAGATGCCGACGACGCTGCCGACGCTCGACGAGGTGCTCGGCATCGACGGCGTCGACACGCACAATGTCGCCGCGCATATCCTCAAGTTCACCGAAACCAATCCGCACGACCAGGTCTTCACGCTGCATGCGGAACTGGAAGGCCAGAAGCTCGCGCCGGTGTTCGAGCAGCTGCTCGCCGGCTGGCGTGCGCAAGGCCATACGTTCGCGACGATGGGTGACTATCACGCGACGCTGGACCGCGACACGCTGCCATCGTACCCTGTCACGTGGGGCGAGATTCCGGGCCGGTCGGGCGAGCTGATCGTCCAGCCCGACTGATCCACGCGGGCAGGCGACGCCATGCGCCTGTCCGTCGGCGCGGCCCCGCCGCCGCGCCCTTCCCTGCGCGCCGACGCGATCGCGTCGGCGCATAACGCGCCGTCACCCACGCGCGCCGTCGCGAAGGCGCCCTCCCATAACAACAGGAGAAACACGTGTCCGTCGAAGTTGACCGTCAAGTTCCCGATTTCACCGCACCGGCCACCGGCGGAGATCTTTCGCTGTCCGGCCTGCAAGGCAAGAAGCTCGTGCTGTATTTCTATCCGAAGGACAACACGCCCGGCTGCACGACCGAGGGGCTGCAGTTCCGCGACCTGTATCCGAAGTTCAAGAAGGCCGGCGCGGAAATCGTCGGCGTGTCGCGCGACAGCCTGCGCTCGCATGACAATTTCAAGGCAAAGCTCGAGCTGCCGTTCGCGCTGATTTCCGATGCCGACGAAGCGCTGTGCACGCTGTTCGATGTCATCAAGATGAAGAAAATGTATGGCAAGGAAGTGCGCGGCATCGAGCGCTCGACGTTCCTGATCGACGCCGACGGCGTGCTTCGCCAGGCATGGCGCGGCATCAAGGTGCCGGGTCACGTGGAGGACGTGCTAAGTGCTGTACAAGCGCTTTGAGCCGCGCTATATTGGGCCGCAATGAATGCCAGTTCGCCCCATATTTCTCGTAGCTGCGCCGGTGCTCGTAGCGATGCTTTCCGGCACCTGACGCGCATCACGACGGTATCAGCCGAGCCGCATGTCCCGGTCGACGGGGCAGCGGCTTTTTTTATGGTCTGCGCGCCGGCACTCGGTCCGGCCCCTCACCCCGTCAAGGAGTTGACCGACACTTAGGCGAACCGGCTAAATGAAATTCATGTGCGCCACCGCGCGCAAACCGCACGCGTGTTCGTCACGCAGCAGGATGCGATCAGCGGCGCACCCCAGCGACACGATTCCTCCCGAGGGACACCATGCCTTTGCCTACCCCCCCCAGCAAGCTCGGCAGCCTGCTGCCGCCCGACGAATACAAGGCGAAAGCGCGGCCGACGAAAGCCGCCAAGAAATCCGCCGAAGGGGACGTTTCCACGGCCGCTGACTACGGCCCGGCTAGCGTGGCCCAACCGATGACGCAAGCCGCCAACACCGCCGCGCCGCTGCGTGCGGTCGCGTCGGCGCCTGAAGCCGCGAGCGCGCCCGTGCGCAGCCGCAAGACCAAGCAGACGGCCGCGCTGCTGCAGCCCGTGCCGGCGCCCGCCGAACCCGCCGCGCCGCTCGCGCGCGCAGAGAAACCCGCCGCCGCGAAACCGGTCGCAGCCGCCGCGCGCGAAGCCGGCGCGGCGATCAAGTCGCGCGGCCGCAAGGCCGCCGAGGCCGAGATGCAGAAGCTGTTCGTGCTCGACACGAACGTGCTGATGCACGATCCGAGCAGCCTCTTCCGCTTCGAGGAACACGACGTCTATCTGCCGATGATGACGCTCGAGGAACTCGACAATCACAAGAAGGGGATGTCCGAAGTCGCACGCAACGCGCGCCAGGTGAGCCGTACGCTCGATGCGCTCGTCGCCGACGCGGGCCCGATCACGAACGGCATTCCGCTGTCGCGCCTCGGCAGCCGCGAGGCGCTCGGCCGCCTGTACTTCCAGACGACGCTCACCAACATTCCGCCCGTCGAAGGCCTGCCTGAAGGCAAGGCCGACAACCAGATCCTCGGCGTCGTGCGCGCGCTGCAGCGCGACCGGCCGGACCGCCAGGTCGTGCTGGTGTCGAAAGACATCAACATGCGGATCAAGGCGCACGCGCTCGGCCTGCCCGCCGAAGACTACTTCAACGACCAGGTGCTCGAGGACAAGGATCTCCTCTACACCGGCGTGCGCGAGCTGCCGCAGGATTTCTGGACCCGGCACGCGAAGGGCATGGAAAGCTGGCAGGACACGAAGACGGGCACCACGTACTACCGCGTGACCGGCCCGCTCGTCGCGTCGATGCTGGTCAACGAGTTCGTCTATCTCGAGCCGCAGAACGGCGAGCCGACGTTCCATGCGCTCGTCCGCGAACTGAACGGCAAGACGGCGCTCCTGCAGACGCTGCGCGACTACAGCCACCACAAGAACAACGTGTGGGGGATCACCGCGCGCAACCGCGAGCAGAACTTCGCGCTGAACCTGCTGATGAACCCGGAGATCGACTTCGTCACGCTGCTCGGCCAGGCCGGCACCGGCAAGACGCTCGTCGCGCTCGCCGCGGGCCTCGCGCAGGTGCTCGACGACAAGCGCTACAACGAGATCATCGTGACGCGCGCGACCGTGCCGGTCGGCGAGGACATCGGCTTCCTGCCCGGCACCGAGGAAGAGAAGATGCAGCCGTGGATGGGCGCATTCGACGACAACCTCGAGGTGCTGCAGAAGACCGACGACGCGGCCGGCGAATGGGGCCGCGCGGCGACGCAGGAACTGATCCGCTCGCGCCTGAAGGTCAAGAGCATGAACTTCATGCGCGGCCGCACGTTCGTCGACAAGTACCTGATCATCGACGAGGCGCAGAACCTGACGCCGAAGCAGATGAAGACGCTCGTCACGCGCGCGGGCCCCGGCACGAAGATCGTCTGCCTCGGCAACATCGCGCAGATCGATACGCCGTACCTGACGGAGGGCAGCTCGGGCCTCACCTATGTCGTCGACCGCTTCAAGGGCTGGGGACACAGCGGCCACGTGACGCTCGCGCGCGGCGAACGCTCGCGGCTCGCCGACTACGCGTCCGACATCCTGTAACGCAGCTTGCCGGCCGATTTGGGCCGGTTTGCGAAAGCACACGGCGCTCCCGAAACGGAGCGCCGTTTTTATTTTTGGGGTCGAAAGCATTGCGCGGCCGTGTCACGCAATAACCACGCGTTACGCGCGAAACTTCAAGTAAATTCTCAGGAATGGTTGCCTAAGCCCCGTCGGAGCGACTACCATCGGGTCTGTCTGTTGTCATACGATTGTCGAGCGCCCCGCGCTCGCCCGCCTGTCATGCTTCGAATCTGGCTTCCCGTCGCCGTCGTCTCGCTGCTTGCGGCCTGTTCCAGCGTGCCGCCGCAGTCGGCTTCGCGCTCGTCGGGCATGAAGATCACGACGCCTCGCGCCTTCGCCCCGCCCGCCAATTTCCCGAAATTTGTCGACCACAGCGTCGGCCAGGAAGAAATCTCGATCCAGGCGATGAGCCTCGTCGGCGTCCCGTACCGCTGGGGCGGCAATACGCCGGATAGCGGCTTCGACTGCAGCGGGCTCGTGCGCTACGTGGTCGGCCGCGCGGCGGACGTGAACCTGCCGCGCACGACCGCCGACATGAGCGGCCGCGGCATGTCGATCGACCCCGAACAGGTCGCGCCGGGCGACCTGATCTTCTTCAACACGACCGGCCGGCCGCATTCGCACGTCGGCATCTATGTCGGCAAGCTGCGCTTCGTCAACGCGCCGTCGACCGGCGGCACCGTGCGGCTCGACTACCTGACGAACCCGTACTGGGCGAAGCGCTTCGACGGGATTCGCCGCGTCGCGCCGCCGAAGGCGCAACCGACGCCGTTCGACGCACCGACATACGAAGCACGGCGCGACGACGTGCCGCGCGCGCAGCCGGCAGCGCCGGCGCCTGTCGTAACGGCAGCAGCGCCGCGGCAGCCCGCTTTTGCGGCTGCGCAGCCGAGCGTGTCGCCGGCGCCGGCTCCGATTGCGCCTGTCGCAACAAGCGCGTCGGCCGATCCGTACGAACCGCCGCCGCCGCGCATGGTCTCGGCCCAGCAACAGGCGGCATCCGCGGGCGGCGCCGCCCAGACGGCAAACGCGGCGCCGGTCGGCGCACCGGAAGCCGGCACGCCGATTCCGACGACGGCACTGACGGCCGCCGAGGCCGCCGCATTCGATGCGGAACCGCCGCCCGCCGCCGCGCCCCGTCAAGCGCGCGTCGCCGAATCCGACGCCGTGCAGGTGCTGCGCGCGTCGACGCAATCCGCACCCGTCAGCGCGCGCACCGGCACGACCGATGATCCGATTGCACGGTTCGCCAACGGAAATTATTGATTCGCGCGGCGTTGGCGCCGCGCGGCGTTTTCATCGTGGGCAAGCTTCGCCCGATTGCGCTCCGCACCTGTGGACATCGGTCCATCGAACGGCATACGGTCGCCATGGCCCGACTTGGCGCCCCGCCCCGCGTCCCCAGCCACGTACCTGATCCGCAGAGCCCTCATACGCACGGCCCGCCCGGGAATCCGCCCGCCACACGCAGCATCCGAGCCCGACCGACCAAACAAAAAGCGCCGCAGCCTGTCGGCATGCGGCGCTTTCGACATGAAGCGTCGTTCGGTCGCGATCAGAAGATCTGGTGGCCGACCCACCAGCCGCCCGCCGCGAACAGCGCGGACGCCGGCAGCGTCAGCACCCACGCCCAGACGATGTTGCCGGCGACACCCCAGCGCACGGCCGACAGCTTCTGCGTCGCGCCTACGCCGACGATCGCGCCGGTGATCGTATGAGTCGTTGACACCGGAATGCCGAGGAACGACGCGATGAACAGCGTCATTGCGCCGCCCGTTTCCGCGCAGAACCCGCCGACCGGCTTCAGCTTGGTGATCTTCTGGCCCATCGTGCGCACGATCCGCCAGCCGCCGAACAGCGTGCCCAGGCCCATCGACAGGTAGCACGCGCCGATCACCCATGCCGGCGGCGCGTCGGAGGTCGCCGACGCGTAGCCTGTCGCGATCAGCAGCATCCAGATGATGCCGATCGTCTTCTGCGCGTCGTTACCGCCGTGGCCGAGGCTGTACAACCCGGCCGACAGCAGCTGCAGCCGCCGGAACCGGCGGTCGACCTTGCTCGGCGCGGTGCGGAAGTACAGCCACGACACGCCGAGCATGAATGCCGAACCGAGGATGAAACCGAGCAGCGGCGAGATGAAGATGAACGCGATCGTCTTCATCAGCCCGTCGATGTTCAGCGATCCCCAGCCCGACTTCGCGAGCGCCGAGCCGACGAGGCCGCCGATCAGCGCGTGCGACGAGCTCGACGGGATCCCGTAGTACCAGGTGATCACGTTCCACGCGATCGCGCCGACGAGCGCGCCGAACACGACATAGTGGTCGACGATCTCAGGATCGATCGTGCCTTTGCCGACGGTCTGCGCGACCTTCAGGTGGAAGATGAAATACGCGATGACGTTGAACGCGGCGGCAAACGCCACCGCCTGCTGCGGCTTCAGCACCCCGGTGGACACGACGGTGGCGATCGAGTTCGCCGCGTCGTGGAAGCCGTTCATGAAGTCGAATACGAGCGCGACGAGCACCAGCGCCGCGACCATCCATAGGGCAAGTTGTATCGAATGCATCGTGTTCCGCTCAGGCGTTTTCCAGCACGATGCCTTCGATGATGTTCGCGACGTCCTCGCACTTGTCGGTGATCTCTTCGAGCAGCTCGTAGATCGCCTTCAGCTTGATAAGCGTCTTCACGTCGTTTTCTTCGCGGAACAGCTTCGACATCGCCGCGCGCAGCACGCGGTCCGCCTCCGATTCCCAGCGGTCGATCTCTTCGCACGCCTTGAGGATCTGCGCGGACTGCTTCATGTCCGACAGCAGCGCGACGGCCTGCTGCACGTGCTGCGCCGACTGCGTGACGATATGCGCGAGCTGGCTCGCCTCGGACGTCACCGCCTGCACGTCGTACAGCGACACGGCGGTCGCGACGTCCTCCATCAGGTCGAGGATGTCGTCCATCGTCGTGATCAGCTTGTGGATCTCGTCGCGGTCGAGCGGCGTGATAAACGTCTTGTGGAGCAGATCGATCGCTTCGTGCGTCAGCTTGTCAGCGGCCTTCTCGGCCAGCTGCACATTCTGCTTGTGAATCTCGGCGTCGGCGAGATTGTCGATCAGCAGTTCGAGTTCGCGGCCACCGGAAACGATGTACTTCGCGTGCGCGTTGAAGATTTCGAAGAACTTGCCCTCGGTGGGCATGAATCGACCGAACATGGAATTCCTGAAAGATGGTCAAACGGCTGTCACAAAAATCGGCGACATTGTACCGTTTCCCGTCCGGCGCAACATGAAGCGTGCGCGTGCACGGAGACGGGATACAACGTTTCGTGAAATAGGGGTTTACAACCGGCTTTACTCGCCGTAGAAGTTCTGCGCACCTGCAAAGTTGTCGAACTTCGTGTATTGCCCCAGGAACGTGAGTCGAACGGGCCCGATCGGGCCGTTACGCTGCTTGCCGATGATGATTTCGGCAGTGCCCTTGTCCGGGCTGTCCGGATTGTAGACTTCGTCGCGGTAGATGAACAGGATCACGTCCGCATCCTGTTCGATTGCGCCCGATTCCCGCAGGTCCGACATCACCGGACGCTTGTTCGGACGCTGTTCGAGGCCGCGGTTGAGCTGCGACAGCGCGATCACCGGCACGTCCAGCTCCTTCGCGAGGCTCTTCAGCGAGCGGGAAATTTCCGAGATTTCGGTCGCGCGGTTCTCGCCCTGCGACGAACCCGACATCAGCTGCAGGTAGTCGACGATGATGAGGCCGAGCTTGCCGCACTGGCGCGAGAGCCGGCGCGCCCGCGAACGCAATTCCATCGGGTTCAGGCCGCCCGTCTCGTCGATGAACAGCTGCGCCTCGCTCATCTTCTGCACCGCGTGGGTCAGCTTCGGCCAGTCCTCGTCGGTCAGCCGCCCGGTCCGCATCCGGTGCTGGTCGAGCCGACCGACCGAACCGAGCATACGCATCACGAGCTGCGTGCCCGGCATTTCCATCGAAAACACCGCGACCGGCAGCCCGTACTCGACCGCGACGTATTCGCCGATGTTCATCGAGAAGGCCGTCTTACCCATCGACGGACGGCCTGCGACGATGATCAGCTCGCCGCCGTGCATCCCCGATGTCATCCGGTCGAGGTCGACGAAGCCCGTCGGCGTGCCGGTGACGTCGCTCGGGTTCGCGGTGTGATACAGCGTGTCGATGCGCTCGACGACCTGCGTGAGCAGCGGCCCGATCTCGAGAAAGCCCTGGTTGCCGCGCGCGCCCTCTTCGGCGATCGAGAACACCTTCGCTTCCGCCGCGTCGAGCAGTTGGCGGACTTCCTTGCCCTGCGGGTTGAACGCATCGGCGGAAATCTCGTCGGCCACTGACACGAGCCGGCGCAGCACCGCGCGGTCGCGCACGATTTCCGCATAGCGCCGGATGTTCGCCGCGCTCGGCGTATTCTGCGCAAGCGCGTTCAGGTACGCGAGCCCGCCGACGTCGTCCGCCTTGCCCGACGTGGTCAACGCTTCGTACACGGTCACCACGTCGGCCGGACGCGTCGACGCAATCAGCCTGCCGATGTGCTCGAAGATGATCCGGTGGTCGTAGCGGTAGAAATCGCCCTGCGACAGATAGTCGGCGATCCGGTCCCACGCCGCATTGTCGAGCAACAGGCCGCCCAGCACCGACTGCTCGGCTTCGACCGAGTGCGGCGGGACTTTCAGCGATTCGATTTGAGGATCTTGCGGCGCGTTCATGGGTTGGGATTATCGCGAATTGAGCGCGGAGATGCCAGCGCGGTCGCCGGCTGCCGGGCAACAAAAAAGGCAGGACCCGGTTGCCCGGGCGCCTGCCCTTCATCCGGGCGGCGGGAGCCGCCCGGCGAGACTGCCTGTCGCTTACGCGTGGTCGCCGATCACGTTGACCGTGACGTCGACGACGACGTCCGTGTGCAGCGCGACCTGAACGCCGTGCTCGCCGATCATCTTCAGCGGGCCTTCCGGCATGCGAACCTGCGACTTCTCGACGTCGTAGCCTGCCTTCTTCAGCAGTTCAGCAACGTCACCGTTCGTGACCGAGCCGAACAGACGGCCGTCAACGCCCGACTTCTGCGTGATTTCGAACGACTGGCCTGCCAGCTTCTCGCCGACTGCCTGCGAAGCTGCCAGCTTTTCAGCAGCGACCTTCTCGAGCTCTGCGCGACGCACTTCGAATTCAGCGATCGCTTCCTTCGTTGCACGGCGAGCCTTGCGGTTCGGGATCAGGAAGTTGCGAGCGTAACCGTCCTTGACCTTGACGATATCGCCGAGGTTGCCCAGATTGGCGACTTTTTCCAACAGAATGATTTGCATTCGAATTCTCCTTATTGCGTCGCCTGATTACGCCTTGTGCTGATCGGTGTACGGCAGCAGCGCGAGGAAACGCGCGCGCTTGATTGCCGTGTCCAGCTGACGCTGATAGTGCGCCTTCGTGCCCGTCAGGCGAGCCGGCGTGATCTTGCCGTTTTCGCCGATGAAGTCCTTCAGCGTTTCCGTGTCCTTGTAGTCGATCTGCTCGACGCCGGCTGCGGTGAAGCGGCAGAACTTCTTGCGCTTGAAGAGCGGGTTTTGTTGCTGACGACGCTTGTCGAATTTCTTACCAGTGGGGCGGGCCATGTTCAGTCCTTTCCAATGTCCTGCAATGCTGTGATGTGAAACACCAAGGTGCGCGCGTTGCGGCTCTTCTTCGCCAGGAAGCCCGTGAACAGCGTCTCGACGCCCATTTCACAGCTTTCCAGCCTGCCGCTCGCCTCGCCGGCCGCCACCGCCTCGATCGTCATCTCGACCTGACGGCGAATGCCTGCCTCGACGACTTCCGTGCGGTGCTGCAACGTGGCGCTTGCGATCGGAACGCCGGCGGGCGTGTATCGCACCGCTGCGCGCTCGACGACGCTCGCCGTCAATTGCAACCTGTTCACGTGAGTCGCGTGCTCCTCGATGGCTTAAAGACTAGGAGCTTAAGCCTGCGCTTCGGTCGGCTGAGCTGCAGCCGCCTTCTTGGCTTCTTCGCGCTGAACTTCCTTCATCATCGGCGACGGGCCGGTCTCGGCCTTCTTCATCTTGACGATGAGGTGACGCAGCACGGCGTCGTTGAACTTGAACGCGTGTTCGAGTTCGTCGAGCGTCGTCTGGTCGCACTCGATGTTCATGCAGACGTAGTGAGCCTTCGCGAGTTTCTCGATCATGTAGGCCAGCTGGCGACGGCCCCAGTCTTCGACACGGTGGATCTGGCCGCCGTGCGACGTGATCGTGGTCTTGTAACGCTCGATCATCGCGGGTACTTGCTCGCTCTGATCGGGGTGCACGATGAAGACGATTTCGTAATGACGCATTACACACTCCTTGTGGATTAAAGCCACCCGGGCGTCTGAACCGGTGTGGCAAGTGAGAAGCCGAAGATTCTAACCCGGATATGGGTCGCGTGCAAGGCGAACCGTTGATTCGCCGCGCGAATCGGCCGTGTTTTCAACGACTTGAGCCCGGCCGGCGGCGGCGCGCCCCCGCAGATCGTGATGGGGCCGCATCGCGCGGCCCGTCGTCACTCGGTGCGCGGCGCGGCAAGGCGCGCGCCCAGCGCCGTCTTGAACGCCGCAAGCGCCGCCGGCTCGGCGTCCGTCACCGCCCACCACGTCATGCCGGCCGCGTCCCAGCGGTCGAGCGCATAGCCGTGCGACACGGTCGCATACGGCGCCGCCCCGCCCTCGCCGGCCGGCCGCACGTAGACGTCGATCACGTGCTGCCGGTAGCGGTAGACGAGCACCGCGACGCGACGCTGCCCGACGTAGTCGAGCCGCCCGCCCGCGAGCGGGAAACCGCTCGCGCTCAGGTCCTCGACCGGCGGCGCGTAGTCGAGCCGCCCGTTGAACCACGGCTTGACCGTGTGGCGGTCCGTCGAGATTACGTCGATGTCGCGCGCCGACAGGCCGGCCCGCACATGGCTCGCGACGAGCTCGTCGACGGTGCGTTCCGTCGCCGCGTGATGCGCGGACAGCGTCAGCCCGGCCGCCGCGGCCAGCGCGACCACGAGCGCAACGCCCCAGCCGAGGCCCGGCAGCGCGACGGCGCCCGGCCGCGGCCGAACCGTCGCCGGGCCGCGCGGCGCACCCCGCAGGCCGAGCCGTTGCAGCCAGCCGGGCCCGCGCGCGACCGCCCGGGGTTCGGCGTCCGCCGCCGGCAGCGCCGCAAGGATGCGCGCGCGCAGCGCATCCGGCGCGCGATGGTATTCCGCCTGCCGTACCGCCTGGCCGAGCGCGACGATCCGGTCGCGCTCGCGGCGGCACGCGTCGCAGGCGTCGACGTGCCGCTGGATCCGCATCGCATCGGGCGCCGGCAACTCGCGGTCGACGTCCGCGCCGAGCAGTTCGCGCGCTTCGTTACAGTCCATCGATGGCCTCCGATGCGGTTCCGGCCGCCGGCGCGCCGCCCGACGCGGCGCCGGCCGGCGGCGCTTCCTTGCGGGCCGCGCCGCGCGTGCCGCCGAGCAGCGCGGCGAGGCGGCGGCGGCCGCGCGCGAGCCGCGACATCACGGTGCCCACCGGCACGTCCGCGATCGCCGCGATCTCGCGGTAGCTCAAATCCTCCATTTCGCGCAGCACGAGCACTTCCCGATATTCGGCCGGCAGTTTCGCGAGCGCGGCGTTCACGAGCCGGACGTCCTCGCCGCGCAGCAGCTGGGCGAGCGGATCTTCCGCCTCCTGGTGCCAGTCGTCCGGCGCATCCGCTGCATCCAGCGTGTCGGGCAGCGCGACCTCGTGCGCGTGCGTGCGCCGCCGCCATTCGCTGTACCAGGTGTGGCGCACGATCGTCAGCAGCCACGGCCGCGCATTGTCGCCGCGGCACGCATCGACGAACCGCAGCGCCCGCACGCAGGCTTCCTGGACGACGTCCTCCGCGTCGCCCGCATTGCCGCACAACCAGCGCGCGAGGTTGTACGCGGCGTCAAGGTGCGGCAGCACGAGCGTGCGAAAGCGCTCGCCGCGCGCGGCGGCGTCACCCGCCTCCCGCTCGTCGACCGTCCGGCCGGATTGCCCCACGTCGCCTCCTGTTGATCGATGCGGCCGCCGCCGCTTTGGCCCGGCGCGCGTCGCCCGGACCGACCATCGCGATACGCGCGGCTCACGATCCTTACCGCCCGTCGATCGAGTTTATTCCCGCTACAGGCAAGCGGAGACGAAAAATAATCCTGGAATGGCCGCCGCGCGCCGCCGGTATCACAGGCACACGCCTTCGTCATCGCCCGCACAGGTGCCGCCATGCCATACGCTCTCCCGTTCCCGAAGCACCCCGATTCGCGCGCGGCCAGCCGCGCCCGCCGCGGCGGGCTCCGGATCCGCGCGGCCCGCCGCCGCGCCCGGTCGTGCCCCGGCCGCTGCCGCGTCCCGCGCGCCTACGGCGTGCCGTTCCAGTAGCCGGCGCGCGCGTACGCGTCGCGCAGGTAGTCGATGAAATAGCGCACCCGCGCCGGCACGTAGCGCTGCTGCGGGTAGACGGCGAGGATGTCGTAGTCGGGCAGCGCATAGTCGTCGAGGACGGTCTCGAGCTCGCCCGTCTCGAGCTGCGCGGCGATCTCCCAGGTCGAGCGCCAGCCGAGCCCGAGCCCTTCCGACGCCCAGCGGTGCAGCAGTTCGCCGTCGTTGCAGTCGAGGTTGCCCGTCACGCGCATCGTGACGATCTTGCCGTTGCGCTGGAAGTACCAGCCACGGTTCTGGCCGCCTTGCAGGTTGAACGCGAGGCAGTTGTGCTTCAGCAGGTCGTCGAGCGCCTTCGGGCGGCCGTGCCGGCGGAAATAATCCGGCGTGCCGCAGACGACGCGCCGGTTCGACGCGAGCTTCACCGCGACGAAGTTCGGATCGACCGCACCGCCGATCCGGATCGACAGGTCGTAGCCTTCGCGCACGAGGTCGACGACCCGGTCGGTCAGGTTGAACGACAGCTGCATGTCCGGCTTGTCGGCGAGAAAGCCCGGCGCGTGCGGCGCGACGTGCTTGCGGCCGAACGCGGCCGGCGCGGACACGATCAGGTGGCCGCTCACCGCGCGCCGCCCGGCGGCCAGCTCGTTCTCGGCCTGGTCCCATTCGGCGAGCAGGCCGCGGCAGCGCTCGAGGAACGCCGCGCCCTCCTCGCTGACGACGAGCCGCCGCGTCGAGCGGTACATCAGCTTCACGCCGAGACGCTTCTCCAGCGCGTCGATGCGTCGTCCGAGCACGACCGGCGACACGCCCTCCTCGAGCGCCGCGGCCGCGAGGCTGCCCGCGTCCGCGACCCGCACGAACGTCTCGATCTGCTTGAAGCGGTCCATCCCATGTCTCCTGCATGACGGTGACGGCCAGCCAAGGTCCGACCTGCCGTCATTCGATACTTTTAGTTTCGAAAAAAGCGACTCCGGCTGATCTTATCAAACCTTTGATGCATCCCTAAAGTGTCTCCAACAAACCGATTCGCAAGATCCGCAAACATTCAAGGAGACATTCATGGCCAAGATGAGAGCCGTCGACGCCGCCGTGCTCGTGCTCGAGAAGGAAGGCATCCAGACCGCGTTCGGCGTGCCGGGCGCCGCGATCAACCCGTTCTATTCCGCGATGCGCAAATCGGGCGGCATCAGCCACGTGCTGGCCCGCCACGTCGAGGGCGCGTCGCACATGGCCGAAGGCTATACGCGCGCCGCGCCGGGCAACATCGGCGTATGCATCGGCACGTCGGGCCCCGCCGGCACCGACATGATCACGGGCCTCTACTCGGCGTCGGCCGACTCGATTCCGATCCTCGCGATCACCGGCCAGGCGCCGCGCGCGCGCCTCTACAAGGAAGACTTCCAGGCGGTCGACATCGAGTCGATCGCGAAGCCGGTCACCAAGTGGGCCGTCACCGTGCGCGAGCCGGCGCTCGTGCCGCGCGTGTTCCAGCAGGCGTTCCACCTGATGCGCTCGGGCCGCCCGGGCCCGGTGCTGGTCGACCTGCCGATCGACGTGCAGCTCGCCGAAATCGAATTCGACATCGACACCTACGAGCCGCTGCCCGTCTACAAGCCCGCGGCGACCCGCGCGCAGATCGAGAAGGCGCTCGCGATGCTCAACGACGCGGACAAGCCGCTGATCGTCTCGGGCGGCGGCGTGCTCAACGCGGCGGCCGAGGACCTGCTCGTCGCGTTCGCGGAAACCGTCGGCGTGCCGGTGATCCCGACGCTGATGTCGTGGGGCGCGATTCCCGACGATCATCCGCTGATGGCCGGCATGGTCGGCCTGCAGACGTCGCACCGCTACGGCAACGCGACGATGCTCGCGTCCGACTTCGTGCTCGGCATCGGCAACCGCTGGGCGAACCGCCATACGGGCAGCATCGACGTCTACACGAAGGGCCGCAAGTTCGTCCACGTCGACATCGAGCCGACCCAGATCGGCCGCGTGTTCGGCCCGGATCTCGGCATCGTGTCCGACGCGAAGGCCGCGCTCGAGCTGTTCGTCGCCGTCGCGCAGGAATGGAAGGCCGCCGGCAAGCTGAAGGATCGCGGCGCGTGGGTGGCCGAGTGCCAGGAACGCAAGCGCACGCTGCAGCGCAAGACGCACTTCGACAACGTGCCGGTCAAGCCGCAGCGCGTGTACGAGGAGATGAACAAGGTGTTCGGCCGCGACACGTGCTACGTGAGCACGATCGGCCTGTCGCAGATCGCCGCCGCGCAGTTCCTGCACGTGTTCAAGGCGCGCAACTGGATCAACTGCGGCCAGGCCGGCCCGCTCGGCTGGACGATCCCCGCCGCGCTCGGCGTGCGCGCGGCCGATCCGCAACGGCCGATCGTCGCGCTGTCGGGCGACTACGACTTCCAGTTCATGATCGAGGAGCTCGCCGCCGGCGCGCAGTTCAAGCTGCCGTACGTGCACGTCGTCGTGAACAACTCGTACCTCGGGCTGATCCGCCAGGCGCAGCGCGCGTTCGACATGGACTACTGCGTGCAGCTCGCGTTCGACAACGTCAACGCGCCCGAATTGAACGGCTACGGCGTCGATCACGTCGCGGTGGCCGAAGGCCTCGGCTGCAAGGCGCTGCGCGTGTCCAGGCCGGAAGAGATCGAGCCGGCGCTGAAGCAGGCGCAGGCGCTCGCGGAAGAGTTCAGCGTGCCGGTGATCGTCGAAGTGATCCTCGAGCGCGTGACCAACATCTCGATGGGCACCGAGATCGACGCGATCAACGAGTTCGAGGATCTCGCCGAGAAGGCCGAGCACGCGCCGACCGCGATCTCGCTGCTCGACTGAACCGCCACATTCCTACTGACCGACCGACGAGGCTTAGCTCATGCCGAAGTTTGCAGCCAACCTGACCATGCTGTTCAACGAAGTGCCGTTCCTCGACCGCTTCAAGGCGGCCGCGGATGCGGGGTTCGACGCCGTCGAGTTCCTGTTCCCGTATCCGTACGCGAAGGAGGAACTCGCCGAGCGGCTCGAGACGCACCGCCTGCGCCTCGTGCTGCACAACCTGCCCGCCGGCAACTGGGACCAGGGCGAGCGCGGCATCGCGTGCCTGCCCGATCGCGTCGGCGAGTTCCAGGAAGGCGTCGGCCGTGCGATCGAGTATGCGAAGGCGCTGAAGGTGCCGCAGCTGAACTGCCTCGTCGGGATTCCGTCGGCGAGCACGCCGCGCGACACGACCTTCGTCACGATCGTCGACAACCTGCGCTTCGCGGCCGACGCGCTGAAGCGCGAAGGCATCCGCCTGCTCGTCGAGCCGTGCAACAGCTTCGACATCCCGGGCTTCGCGCTGAACCGCTCGGCCGAAGGACTCGACGTGATCCGCGCGGTCGGCTCGGACAACCTGTTCCTGCAGTACGACATCTATCACATGCAGCGCATGGAAGGCGAACTGGCCGCGACGATCGAACGCAACCTCGCGTCGATCGGCCACGTCCAGCTCGCGGACAACCCGGGCCGCAACGAGCCGGGCACGGGCGAGATCAACTACGCGTTCCTGTTCGCGCTGCTCGACCGGCTCGGCTATGCCGGCCACGTCGGCTGCGAATACAAGCCACGCACCACCACGACCGAAGGGCTCGGCTGGCTGCAAGGCGTCGCCGACTGCGCACCGGGCTCGGCGCGCCGCGCCGCCTGAGCCTCGCCCTTTCCGTCATCGCCCCTATAGGAGACTTTCATATGGCAACCATCGGTTTCATCGGCCTCGGCATCATGGGCGCGCACATGGCGCGCAACCTGCTCAAGGGCGATCATCAGCTCGTCGTGAACGGCGCGTTTCCGGTGCCGGACGACCTGCGGGCGAGCGCGAAGGTCGTCGCGAACTCGACCGAAGTCGCGAAGCACGCGGACATCATCATCTCGATGGTTCCGGACACGCCCGACGTGCGCAACGTGCTGTTCGCCGACGACGGCGTCGCGAAGGGCCTCGCCGCCGGCAAGCTCGTGATCGACATGAGCTCGATCTCGCCGCTCGACACGCAGGCATTCGCGAAGGACATCAACGCGCTCGGCTGCGACTACCTCGACGCGCCGGTGTCCGGCGGCGAAGTCGGCGCGCGCGAGGCGACGCTGACGATCATGGTCGGCGGCCCGGAACAAGCCTTCGAACGCGCGAAGCCGCTGTTCGAGCTGATGGGCAGGAACATCACGCTCGTCGGCGACAACGGCGCGGGCCAGACCTGCAAGGTCGCGAACCAGATCATCGTCGCGCTGAACATCGAGGCCGTCGGCGAAGCGCTGCTGTTCGCCGCACGCTCGGGCGCCGATCCGGAGCGCGTGCGCCAGGCGCTGATGGGCGGCTTCGCCGCATCGCGCATCCTCGAAGTGCACGGCGCGCGGATGACGAAGCGCACGTTCGATCCGGGCTTCCGCATCGAGCTGCACCAGAAGGACCTGAACCTCGCGCTCGACGGCGCGCGCAAGCTCGGCCTCGCGCTGCCGCATACCGCGAGCGCGCAGCAGCTGTTCAGCGTCTGCGCGTCGCACGGCGGCAAGGCCTGGGATCACTCGGCGCTCGTGCGCGCGCTCGAGATCATGTCGAACTTCGAGATCGCGCAGCCGCAGACGCAAGCCAAGGTCGCCTGACGCAACCGCGCGGCGTTCGCGGTCACCGCGGACGCGCGCGCACGCCACACTTGCGGTTCCGCGTGCCGGATCGCATCGATGCGCGCGTCATCGCGCATCACCGTGGGGCGCCTCGCCACGCATCGCGGTTCGCGTGCGACGGGGCGAAAAACGCCGCTCTGGGCTGAGAGCGGCGAGGTGGGGTCCGCAGCGGCACCCGGCGACGCCGGGGAAGCCTTGGTCGGTCAGACGTCGTCGTCGGGTGTCCGTCTGTCGGATTTCACGTCTTACACTTCTTTACGTTCGCGCGCGCAATAAGTCATGCAATCGTCGCCGTGAACGCCTACACTTTCGCCACGCCTTTCGAGAAAACCGCCGCGCGCGCATTCGTGCCCAGCGCGGTGTTTTTTTCGCCACTTCACGGCGCGTTTTCTTTTCAACCACCTAAGGAGTGCAACGATGGGTCTTCTTTCGTTTATCAAAGAGGCGGGTGAAAAACTGCTGGGTCACGCCGACGCGCAAGCGGCGGAAGATCCGAATGCCGCAAACCAGACCGCGGCCGATGCGATCAAGAATTACATCAACACGCAAGGCCTCGACACGTCGAACCTGACTGTCGCGTTCGACGGCGCGTCGCGCACCGTGACGCTGTCGGGCAGCGTCGCCGATCTCGACACGAAGGCCAAGGTCAAGGTCGCGGCCGGCAACGTGCAGGGCGTCGCGGGCGTCAACGACGACGACCTCCAGCCGGACGATCCGGAAGTCCAGTACCACGACGTCGTGTCCGGCGACAATCTGTGGAAGATCGCCGAGCAGTACTACGGCGACGGCACGAAGAACACCGCGATCTTCGAAGCGAACAAGCCGATGCTGTCGAGCCCCGACCGCATCTACCCGGGCCAGAAGCTCGTGATTCCGCCGCAGTCCTGATCGGTCGCGCAGGATCGCAAAAGGAAAAGGCAGGCCGATCGGCCTGCCTTTTGCATTGACGCCGGACGCAACGCGTACGGTCAGTAGGTGTCGAATACACGCTGCAGGTCGTCGCGCGCGCCAATCCCGTTCGCGAGCGCGAGCATCAGCAGCACGCGCGCCTTGAACGGGTTCAGCGAACCCGCGCTCACGAAGCCGAGCGCGTCGTCGCAAGCCGCGCCGTTCTTCATCACGTGCCCCGAGCCGACCCGCGACGCGCGGACCACGACGACGCCCTGCTTCACCGCATCGACGAGCGCCGCTTGCAGCGTCGCATGGATCGAGCCGTTGCCGGTGCCCGCGACGACGAGCCCGCGCACGCCGGCCGCGACGAGCGCATCGACGGTGGTGCGCGTGACCCCTGAATAGCTGGCAACAACCTCGACCGCCGGCCATTCATTACGCATCGCCAGTTGCGAATCGTGCGGACGCGTCACGCGCCGCGCGAATTCGACGCGACCGTCCTGCACCCAGCCGAGCGCGCCGAGTTCCGGCGACTGGAACGCATCGACCGCATAGGTGCTCGTCTTCACGACGTCGCGCGCGCCATGGATCCGGTTGTTGAATGCGACCAGCACGCCCTGCCCGCGCGCGGCCGGGTGAGCTGCGACCGTCACCGCGTTGAGCAGGTTGAGCGGGCCGTCGGACGACAGCGCGGTCGCCGGGCGCATCGCCGCGGTCAGCACGACCGGCTTGTCGCCCTGCACGGTCAGGTGCAGCGCGTAGGCGGTTTCCTCGAGCGTGTCGGTGCCGTGCGTGATCACGATGCCGTCGACGGCGTCGTCGGCCATCAGCGCGCCGATGCGCGCGGCCAGCGCGTTCCACAGCGGCAGCGCGAGATCCTTGCTGTCGATGCTGGCGACCTGTTCGGCGTCGATGCGCGCGACGGACGCGAGCGCCGGCACTGCGTCGATCAGGAAGTTGACGCCGAGCGCGCCGGCCTGGTAGCCGGCCGTGCTGGCGGCGTCGGGCGCAGCCCCGGCGATGGTGCCGCCGGTGGCGAGGACGGCGATGCGCGGCAGGGCCGGCGACGAAGCGGAAGCGGAATGCGGAGTATTCATGGGCGCGATTGTAATGGCTCACGATCCGGGCACGATAGCCCGGCCGCGCCCGGTGCGTGCGCATCATGGTTTGTCCCGATCGCCCGCGCGCGCTTTTCGTCAACGCCGGTCCGGCCCGCCACGTTATAGAAAGTGCTGTTTCGGTGTTTTCACATTGATTCGCCATAATCGGAGCGCGCGGCGCGATGCGTCCCCGCTACGCGTCCCGCTTCGCGATGGCGTCAATAAAACGCAATTCACCCCATGGGAGTGTCAAATGAAAATCCAATCGCTCGTAGCCGCACTGCTCGTCGGCGGCATGCTCGCTTCCCCCGCATTCGCGGCGAACAGCCAGCAGGACAAGATGAAGGCCTGTAACACCCAGGCCGCCGGCAAGACGGGCGACGAACGCAAGGCATTCATGAAGGACTGCCTGTCGGCGAAGCCGGCGAAGGCGATGTCGCAGCAGGACAAGATGAAGGCCTGCAACAAGGACGCCGCCGGCAAGAAGGGCGACGAGCGCAAGGCGTTCATGAAGAGCTGCCTGAGCGCCCAGCCGGCCGCCTGATTCCGGCCCGGGGTTTGTTCACGCTGATAGCGTGAACAGACCCTAACCCGTCATCAATGCCGCGCACCGTTTCGACGGGCGCGGCATTGTTGTTTTCGTTGCACGCGCATCGACTCCGCTCGCGTGGATCACGGGCTCGCCGCCGGCCGTCGGCCGCAGCGCGGCCTTCCTGGCAACGGTTTTCCGTGCCGGCTCCGGCCCGCCGCGCACATCCGGCACAGGATGCGGCAATTCGCCGCGTTTTCTTCTATGATGGCTGCAATGCGGCCCATCCAAGCATAAGAAGCGCCATCGGGCCGCCCTCGACACGGACGCGCATGCCGCGTCAAACGGAGGCTTGGATGGCATGGAGACAACACCGCTGGTTCCGCCGCTGGGTGATCGTGATCGTGTTCTGGGCCGTCCCCGTCGCGATCGTCGCCGTGCGCGAGATCCGCGAGGAAATGGCCTACAACAAGGCGGACCTGCAGCTCGCGCTGACCACCTGGCAACTCGCCGATGCGCAGCGCGCCGCCGGCGCCGCCGCGCGCTGTCACGGCGACCCTGACGAAGCGCGTGCAGCCGGCTGCCCCGCCGACGTGCTCGCCGCCAATGCCCCCCGCCAGCAGGCCGCGCGCGACGAGTACGTGGTGCGTCGCAACACGCTCGCGAGCTACCTGTGGCATGCGTTCGTCGGCTACTGGGTCGTGCCGGCCGCGTTCCTGTTCGCATGCGGCGTCGTCATCGCGCTGATCCGCCGCGCGCTGCGGCGGCCGCCGATCAAGCCGCCGGTGCCGCACTGACGCGCGCGTCGCCGCACCGCGCCCGCCCTCCCCTTGCCGGCAAGCCGCCGGCGCGTTCGCCGCGCCGGCGAGCGTGTGCGCGCCGTTCGTCGGCGCATGGCGACACGGCTTGACGATTTGACGCTTTTTCACTCCCGCATGAAAAGCCGGCCGTAATCCGCTGTGATATAACTGCCGACGTGATCCGCCCCTTGAACGGTGCGGCTCACCCTGATCATCACCCGATGGAGAAGAACGATGCAAAAACGGAATCTCGCACTGAAAGCCGCCGCCGCGCTCATCGTCGGCAGCCTCGCGCTCGCCGGTTGCACCACGACCCCCGACAAGCCCGACACCGCCGCGACCAATGCGTCGAAGCGCCAGGCGATCGATTCGAGCGTCGACGCGACGCTGTCGCGCCTGTATTCCACGGTCAAGGGCTCGCGAGAGCTCGTCGGGAAATCGCGCGGCGTGCTGGTGTTCCCGGACGTGCTCCAGGCCGGCTTCATCGTCGGCGGCCAGTCCGGCAACGGCGCGCTGCGCGTCGGCGGCAGCACGGTCGGCTACTACAACACGTCGTCGCTGTCGGTCGGCCTGCAGGCGGGCGCGCAATCGAAGGCGATCGTGTTCCTGTTCATGACGCAGGAATCGCTCGACGAATTCCGCGGCTCGGACGGCTGGGCCGCCGGCGCGGGCGCGTCGGTCGCGCTTGTGAAGATGGGCGCGAACGGCGCGGTCGACACCAACACGGCCACCGCGCCGGTGCAGGTGATCGTGCTGACGAACGCCGGCCTGATGGGCGACGTGTCGATCAACGGCACGAAGGTCACCAAGCTGAAGATCTGACCACGCCGCCCGCGCACCGCGCGGGCAGCCCATGTGCAAACGGCGATGCCCTCGCGGGCATCGCCGTTTTTTTGCGCCTGCGCGACGCGCGTCAGGTCGTCGAATCGATCACCTTGAAACGCGCGCGCTTCTGCGCACGGATCACCGACTGATAGACGTCGACGTACTCCTGCGCCATCCGGCGCGACGTGAAGCGCTCCTCGAAGCGCTGCCGCACGCGTGCACGCGGCAGCAGGTGCAGCCGGTTGACGGCCGCGACCGCGCTGATCTCGTCCTCGACGATGAAGCCCGACACGCCCTCGTCCAGCACCTCCGGCACCGAGCCGCGATTGAACGCGATCACCGGCGTGCCGCACGCCATCGCCTCGACCATCACGAGGCCGAACGGCTCCGGCCAGTCGATCGGGAACAGCAGCGCATGCGCGCCCGACAGGAATTCCGCCTTCTGGTGATCGGCGATCTCGCCGATGTATTCGACGTGCGGCAGCGCGAACAGCGGCTTGATCTCGCGCTCGAAATACTCCTGGTCGGCCGCGTCGATCTTGGCGGCGACCTTGATCGGCAGCCCGCACTGCTGCGCGATGCGGATCGCCGTGTCGACGCGCTTTTCCGGCGAGATGCGGCCGAGGAACGCGAGATAGCGCGGCTCGACCGGCTGCGGCATGTAGAGCGTCTCCGGCAGCCCGTGATAGACGGTCGTCAGCCATTTCGCCTGCGGCAACGGCTGGCGCTGCGCATTCGAGATCGAGATCACCGGCGCGGTGCTGAACGTGTCGAACACCGGCTGCTGCTCGGGCAGGTCGAGCCGGCCGTGCAGCGTCGTCACGTACGGCACTTCCTGGCGGTTGAAGACCGAGAACGAGTAATAGTCCATATGGAAATGCAGGACATCGAAGTCCTTCGCGCGGCGCGCGACCGTTTCCATCAGTAGCATGTGCGGCGCGATCCGGTCGCGGATCGACGAGTCGAGCCGCAGCGCGCGCGGCCATACCGGCTCGAGCTTCGCGCGCGTCGTCGAATCGCCGCTAGCGAACAGCGTCACGTCGTGACCGAGGTCGACGAGCGCCTCGGTGATGTACGACACGACGCGCTCCGTGCCCCCGTACAGCTTCGGCGGCACCGACTCGGTCAGCGGGGCGATCTGGGCAATTCTCATGATCCACGTCTCCAAAGGGTCGGCGCAGCGCCGGCCGAATATCTCATTATTGGCGATCCGGCCGAGCAGCACCGAGGGGCTTGCATTTTATGGGCGTTGTTACAGACCGGATACACTCGGGCGCCCCGCCGATACAGGGGCCGGAGGCCCGACGGACGAGGCGCCGCGCGTCAGCGCGACGGCCATTTCCACGGCGGCAGGTCCCGCGTGTCGGCATCGACGAGCCCGGTCGCGCCGAGCCGCTTGTCGAGCACGAGCGACTCGCAGCCGGCCTCGCGCTCGAGCGTCGCGATCAGCCGCGCCGCATGCGACACGACGATCACCTGCGAATGCCGCGCCGCCTGCGCGATCAGGCGGCCGAGCGCCGGCAGCAGGTCCGGATGCAGGCTCGTCTCCGGTTCGTTCAGCACCATCAGCGCGGGCGGCCGCGGCGTCAGGAGCGCCGCCGCGAGCAGCAGGTAGCGCAGCGTGCCGTCCGACAGCTCGGCGGCCGCCAGCGGGCGCAGCAGCCCCGGCTGGCGCATCAGCACCTCGAAGCGGCCGCGGGCGCCCGGATTGTCGATCTCGACCGACGCGCCTGGAAACGCGTCGTCGATCGCCGCGTCGAGCGCCGCGCCGTCGCCGATCTCGCGGATCGTCTGCAGCGCGGCGGCAAGGTCGGCGCCGTCGTCCGCGAGCACGGGAGTGTGGGTGCCGACGTGCGACTGCCGCGCAGGCGCCTGCGCGTCGGTGCGGAAATGATCGTAGAAGCGCCACGAGCGGATCCGCTCGCGCACCGCGATCATCTCCGGCGCACCGCGCGGGTCGGCGAACTCCGTCATCATGCTGTCGAAGCTCGCGACCGGCTGCGGGACGGTCGACCAGTCGCCCGACGCGTCGCGCGCGCGGATCTGCGCACCCTGCCGGTCGACCAGCAGCGTCGACGGCCGCAACGACGGGCCGCCCCAGATGCATTCTCGCTTGACGACCGGATCGAGCCCGAACATCGAATCGTCGTTCTTCACCGGCAGGCCGAGGTCGATCGCGTAGCCGAAATCGTCGCACGCGAACCCGAGCTTGAGGCTCACCGGGCCGTTGCGCACCGTGCCGGTGACGGGCGCGTCGCCCGCCAGCATCGACCGCGAGAACCGTTCGGGGCCGGCCCACAGCGTCGACGGCAGCCCGCCTTCGCGGGCCAGCGACGGGATCACGCGGCCCTGAGCGGTGTCGGCGAGCAGCCGCAGCGCGCGATACACGCTCGACTTGCCGCTGCCGTTCGGCCCCGTCACGACGTTCAGCGCCGCGAGCGGCACGATCAGTTCGCGCAGCGAGCGGTAGTTGGCAATGGCGAGCGTATGGAGTGCCGTCATGGATGGGGTCGGGTCAGCGTCCGTCGACGGCCTGCGGATCGGCCGCGGTATTCGCCGCCGTGCCGGCGGCAGGCGCGCGCTCGCGCGAGTGTACGGGATTCGGCGCGTCCGGCGCCGATGCGTGCGGAAACAGTTCGGTGCGGCTGCGCGGCAGGCACTGCGGGTAATGCGACTGGATGTACGCGATCAGGCCCTCGCGCACGCGGCAGCGCAGGTCGAAGCACAGCGACGAATCCGCCGCGCTGACGAGCGCGCGCAGCTGCATCGTGCGCTCGGTCGCGTCGGTCACCTGCAGCACCTGCACGCGGCCGTCCCATTCGGGCGCGCCCTGGACGAGCCGCGCGAGCTCCTCGCGCAGCGGCGCGAGCGGCGTCCGGTAGTCGACGGACAGGAACACCGTGCCGATGATTTCGGCGCTGTTGCGCGTCCAGTTCGCGAACGGATTCTCGATGAACCATTGCAGCGGCACGACGAGGCGCCGCTGGTCCCACAGGCGCACCGACACGTAGGTGCCGGTGATTTCCTCGATGCGCCCCCACTCGCCCTGGATCACGACGACGTCGTCGAGCCGGATCGGCTGCGTCAGCGCGATCTGCAGGCCCGCGATCAGGTTGCCGAGCACCGGGCGCGCGGCGATGCCGGCGACGAGGCCCGCGACCCCGGCCGACGCGAGCAGGCTCGCGCCGACCTGGCGCACGTTCGGGAACGTCATCAGCGCGGCGCCGGCGCCGATGATCACGATCAGCGCCATCACGGTCCGCGACAGCACGCGCGCCTGCGTATGGATGCGACGCGCCTGCAGGTTGTTCGCCGTGTCCAGCGGATGCGCCTGGATGATCGCCTCGCCGAGCGCGGCCGCGAGCCGCACGAGCAGCCAGGTCAGCGCCACGATCGTGCCGACGGCTGCCGCCGTGCGCATCCCGCGCACGAACGCCATGCCGTCGTCGGCCTGCACCCACACGAATTCGAGCGCGAGCAGCGCGAGCGTGACGAGCGACGGCTTGTCGATGTAGCGCAGCACGACGCTCAGCATCGGATAGGGGCTCGCGACGCGCTTGACGATGCGCGCACCGATCCGGTGCGCGGCCGCGCCGACCAGCAGGCTGACGGCCGACACGATCAGCGTGCCGAGCCACGAATGCAATGGCGCATCGGCGATGCGCTGCAGTTCCTCGAGTGAAATCATCGACGCCTGAGCCTCTTCGGTTCAGGAGGCGCATCATGCGCCTCGTCCTGGATGCATCGGCGACGCCCGGGCGCGGCACGCGCCCGGGCACGGCTTCAGGTCAGCTGCCGCCCCTGCAGGGAAACGCCTTGCCGAGACCGAGCGACACCGCGGTGCTCGCGTTGTAGTCGGCCAGCTTCGGATTTTCCGCGATGTACTTGCGCACCGCGTCGGTCATCTGCTGCGCCCTGATGTCGGGCGGCAGGCAGAAATACTGGCCGACGCGCGGCCCGGTGGTGCCGCCGATCGCGTCGATCGTGTTGTAGACGCCGTCGGCGGCGCCTTCAATGTAGGCCGCGCACGACGCCCGCGATTTCACGTCCGTCTTCGCGCACAGCCGATCGAGATCCGCGCCCGTGAAAGCCGCCGCCGACAACGGCACGGCGAACGCCGCGGCACAAAACATAGCCCGCAACATGGTGTTCCTTATGTCAATGCGACCCGGGGCCGCCGGCCGCGCCTGAGCCGGCCGCGCCCAAAACCGCTATTTTGCACTTTTTTGGGCGTTGCCCGGCGTCGCCGCGCCGATGCGCTCGGTGCGCTTGCTCAGGATGTCCCTCGCGTCCGGCGCCTTGTAGTGCTTCGCGAACTCCAGCGCGGTCAGGCCGAGCTGGTTCTTCACCTGCGGATCGGCGCCCTGGTCGAGCAGCAGGTTCACCGTCGACGCGTGGTTGCCGCGCGCGGCCATCATCAGCGGCGTCGTGCCGTTCGGCGATGCCGTGTCGATGTACGCGTCATGGTCGAGCAGCACCTTGACGACCGCGTCCTGGCCGCTGGTGGCCGCGTAGTGCAGCGGCGCCCAGCCCTTCTTGCTGACCTCCGCGCCCTTGTCGATCAGGAGCTTCACGAGCCCGACGTCGCCGTTCAGCGACGCGAGCATCAGCGCGTTCTCGCCCGCCTTGTCTTCCTTCTCGAGGTCGACGTTCGGCGCCGCGGCGAGCGCCGCCGCAACCTTGTCGGACTTCTCGCGCGCGGCGATCACGATGAGCGGATCGCCGTTCGGTGCGAGCATGTTCGGATCGAGGCCGTTCTTCAGCTGCTTGCCGATGTCGGCAATGTCGTCGAACTTGACCGCCTTGACGATCGCTTCGAGCGACTCCGCGTGCGCGCCGGCGGCCGCGAACAGCCCGCTCGCGACCAGCGCGGCGGCGACGAGCGCACGTTTCGGCAGATGTTTGATCGGCTTGGTCATTGTTGTGGGCTCCTTCCCCTGGGTTGTCGGCTGCGTCGCGCCGCCGTCAGCGGGCGATCTTGAACAGCCGGAAAAAGTTCTGCGTCGTCGCGTCGGCCAGCGCCTCGACGGCGATGCCGCGCTCGGATGCGATAAAGCGTCCGACATGGCTGACGTAAGCAGGTTCATTCGGCTTGCCGCGATACGGCACCGGCGCGAGATACGGCGAATCGGTCTCGATCAGCAGCCGGTCGAGCGGCACGCGGCGCGCGACGTCCTGCACGTCGGTCGCATTCTTGAACGTGACGATCCCCGACAGCGAGATGTGGAAGTTCTGCGCGAGCGCCTGCTCGGCGACCGGCCACGGCTCGGTGAAGCAGTGCATCACGCCGCCCGGCACCTCCGCGCGCTCCTCGGCCATGATCCGCAGCGTGTCCTCCGACGACGAGCGCGTGTGGATGATCAACGGCTTCAGCGTCGCGTGCGCGGCGCGAATGTGCGTGCGGAAGCGCTCGCGCTGCCATTCCATGTCGGCGATCGCGCGGCCTTCGAGGCGGTAGTAGTCGAGGCCCGTCTCGCCGATCGCGACGACCTTCGGGTGCGCGGCCAGCTCGATCAGCTCGGCGAGCGTCGGCTCCTTCGCGTCCTCGTGGTCGGGATGCACGCCGACCGACGCGTAGACGTTGTCGTGCGCGTCGGCGATCGCGAGCACCTCGGGCAAGGTCTCGAAATCGACGGACACGCACAGCGCGTGCGTGACGTCATGCTCGCGCATGTTCTCGAGCACCGCCGGCAGGCGGTCCGCGAGACCCTTGAAATTGATGTGGCAGTGAGAATCGACAAACATCGTGTTTCCTGAATGCGGGTGACGGGCGGCCGCCCGGACAGCGCGCCGCCGGTTATGCGCCCCGTGCGCGGTCGAGCCGCTCGCCGACGATCACGAGATCGCGTTCGACGCCGTCGCGTGGCAGACCGCGACGATCGCAGGCGGACCGGCCCCGGTCGCGTCACGATAGAACCGGGTCATGACATCTCGACCGATGAGAAGCGATCCGGCGCTCACGCGAACATTTCACGATATCCGAGAAACAGTTCCTCGAATACCAGCCGCGCATTGAGCGGATGGTTTTCAACCATCCGCTGGCGCGTCACGGTCTTCATGAAGCGCGCGAACGCATTCGCGTCGAGCGCGCCCGCGCAGCGCGCAAGCGCGGCGGCATGCATCGGGAAATAGCGCGGCACGCCCGCCATCCGCTGCGCGAGCAGATCGTACAGCCAGCGCTGCAGCCAGCCGAGCACGAGCGGCACCGGCAGCTTCTGCAGCGCCTCGCCGCAGGCGAACGGGTCGCACCCCGCGCCGGCCGCGAGCTGGCCGAGCGTGAAGTCGCGCAGCGGCCGGTTCTCGTCGCTCGCCAGCGCCAGCGCCGCGAGCGGCGCGCCGCCCGCCTCGGCCAGCAGCGCCGGCGCGTCTGCGACGCCCAGCGCGGCAAGCCACGCGGCGGCCTCGTCCGGCGCCGGCACCGTCATCGGCCATTGCCGGCAGCGGCTGATGATGGTCGGCAGCAGGCGGTCGATGCGCGCCGACACGAGCAGGAACACGACGCCTGCCGGCGGCTCCTCCAGCGTCTTCAGCAGCGCGTTCGACGCGGCGACGTTCAGCGCCTCGGCCGGATACAGCACGACGACGCGCGCCCCGCCGCGGTGCGAGCCGACGCCGCAGAAGTCCAGCAGCGCGCGCACCTGCTCGATCTTGATTTCCTTGCTCGGCGCGCGGGTCTTCTTGCCGCCGTCGTCGGCGTCCGCCGGCTTCGCGGCGTCATCCGCCGCGCCCGGCGCTTCGCCGGCGAGCGCTTCCGGCAGCACGATCCGGTAGTCGGGATGGTTGCCCTGCGCGAACCACGTGCAGGCCGCGCACGCGCCGCACGGCTCGCCGTTTGCCTGCGGGGTTTCGCACAGGAAACCCTGCGCGAGATGCTGCGCGAACTGCAGCTTGCCGATCCCGGCCTGGCCGTGCAGCAGCAGCGCATGCGGCCATTGCGCGCGCAGTTGCTGCAGGCGGTTCCAGTCGTCGGTCTGCCACGGATAGATCATGTGTGTTCCAAAGGTAAGCGAAGCGGCCGTCCGGAATTACAGCGCGGCGAGCACGCCTTCGAGCTGCCTGCGGATCTCGGGGATCGACTGCGTCGCATCGACGATCGCGAAGCGGTGCGGCGCCTCGGCCGCACGCCGCAGGTATTCGCCGCGCGTGCGCGCGAAAAACGCGTCGGACTCGCTCTCGAACTTGTCGGGCATCCGCGCCGCGCCGCGCCGCTCGCTCGCGACCTGCGGCGCGACGTCGAACAGCACCGTCAGGTCCGGCTGGAAGCCGCCCTGCACCCAGCGCTCGAGCGCCTCGAGCTTGTCGCGCGGCAGCCCGCGGCCGCCGCCCTGGTACGCGAACGTCGCGTCGGTGAAGCGGTCGGACACGACCCAGTCGCCGCGCGCGAGCGCGGGCTCGATCACGAGCGCGAGGTGCTCGCGCCGTGCGGCGAACATCAGCAGCGCCTCGGTCTCGAGGTCCATCGGCTGGTTCAGCAGGATCTCGCGCAGCTTCTCGCCGAGCTGGGTGCCGCCCGGCTCGCGCGTGACGACGACCTGCCGGCCGGCGCCGGCCAGCTTGTCCTGGAGCCGTTCGCAGAACCAGTTCAGGTGGGTGGTCTTCCCCGCCCCGTCGATGCCTTCGAACGTGATGAATCTACCGCGCGCCATCATTGACCTCGTATGTATTTGTCCACGGCCTTGTTGTGGTCGTTGAGCGAATCGGAAAACACGCTCGTGCCGTCGCCCTTCGCGACGAAGTAGAGCGCGCTCGTCGCCGCCGGATTGATCGCCGCCTGCAGCGCCGCGACGCCGGGCAGTGCGATCGGCGTCGGCGGCAGCCCGCGCCGGGTGTACGTATTGTAGGGAGTGTCGGTCTGCAGGTCGCGCTTGCGCAGGCGGCCGTCGTATGCATCGCCGAGTCCGTAGATCACCGACGGATCGGTCTGCAGCGGCATGCCGATGCGCAGCCGGTTCGCGAACACCGCCGCGACGAACGCGCGGTCCGCCGCATGCCCGGTTTCCTTCTCGACGATCGACGCGATCGTCAGCGCTTCGTAAGGTGTCTTGTACGGCAGGCCGGGCGCCCGCGCCGCCCATGCCTCGTCGAGACGCGTCTGCATCAGCCGGTATGCGCGCCGGTAGATATTCAGGTCGATCGTGCCCTTGTCGAACAGGTAGGTATCGGGAAAAAACAGCCCTTCGCCGCTGCCCCGCCTGACCGCGCTGTCCGGCGCGCCGATCGCGCGCAGCAGGTCGGCGTCGCTCATGCCGGCGGTCGTATGCACGAGATCCGGATTCCCGTCGAGTTCCGCGCGCATCCGCTTGAAGGTCCAGCCTTCGATCACGGTCGCGACGTATTCGTTGACGTCGCCGCGCGCGATCTTCTGCAGCACGTCGTAAGGCGTGATGCCGGTCTTGAATTCGTAGTTCCCGGATTTGAGCTGGCTGGACAGGCCGAGCAGGCGCGTCATCGCGACGAACGCGAACGGCTCGACGGGCACGCCGCCGTGCTTCAGCTGCTGCGCGACGCTCTTCACGCTGCTGCGCGGCTTGATCGTGACGTCGAGCGACGCGGCGCCGAGCAGCAGCGGGCGGGTTGCCCAGTAATACGCGCCGCCCGCGCCGGCGGCGACCACAACGACGGCCAGCGCCGCGACCGTTGCGGCGCATTTCTTCAGTAGGGACATGGAAACGTGACTCAGGTAAGACCCATATAATACTTGCTCGCCTCCGTCAAAGTCAGGGTTGACTGTTCCCTCATTCCATGAGCACACCGTTCGCTTCACCGGCTGCCCAGGCCGCACCCGTCCCGCTTCCCGTGTTCCCCCGTCCGCCGGCCGCCGATTTCGACGCGGCGGGCGCGTACATGCCGCTCCCGCAGTTCGGCGTGATCGACGTCGCCGGCGACGATGCCGCGACGTTCCTGCACACCCAGCTGACCAACGACATCGAGCACCTCGACGCCGCGAGCGCGCGGCTCGCCGGCTACTGCTCGGCGAAGGGGCGCCTGCTCGCGTCGTTCCTCGCGTGGCGGTCCGGCCATGACGTGCGCCTGCTGGTCTCGAAGGACGTACAGGCCGCGGTGCAGAAGCGGCTGTCGATGTTCGTGCTGCGCGCGAAGGCGAAGCTCGCAGACGCCAGCGACGCGCTTGCCGTGGTCGGCTTCGCCGGCGACGTGCGCGCCGCGCTGTCGGGCATCTTCGACGCGCTGCCGGACGGCGTGCACGTGAAGGTTGACGGTCCCGCCGGCGCGCTGATCCGCATGCCGGACGCCGCCGGCAAGCGGCGCTACCTGTGGATCGGGCCGCGCGCGGAAGTCGACGCGCGCCTCGCTGCGCTCGACGGCAAGCTGCCCGCCGTGTCGCCGGCCGTGTGGGACTGGCTCGACATCCGCGCGGGCGAGCCGCGCGTCACGCAGCCGGCCGTCGAGCAGTTCGTGCCGCAGATGATCAATTTCGACGTGATCGGCGCGGTGAATTTTCGCAAGGGCTGCTATCCGGGCCAGGAAATCGTCGCCCGCAGCCAGTATCGCGGCACGATCAAGCGCCGCACCGCGCTCGCGCACGCCGCGGGCGACACCGACGCGGTGCGCGCCGGCATCGAGCTGTTCCACAGCGACGACCCCGGCCAGCCGTGCGGGATGGTCGTGAACGCGGCGGCCGCACCGGCCGGCGGCGTCGACGCACTCGTCGAGATCAAGCTCGCCGCGCTGGAAAGCGGCAGCGTCCATCTCGGCGCGGCCAACGGCCCGGCGCTCACGTTCGAGCCGCTGCCCTACGCATGGCCGACGGAGGCTTGACCGGCCATCCCCCTGTTCAGGCGCCGGCCCGCGCTGTGCGGCCGGCGGCCGAGGTTTGAAGCGAGAGATTTGCCCGATGTGTCTGATTGCCTTCGACTGGCAGCCCGATGCCGCCGCCGGTCCCGTGTTCACTCTGGTCGCCAACCGCGACGAGTTCTTCCGTCGCACCAGTGCGCCGCTGTCGTGGTGGGAGGATGTGCCCGGCCTGCTGGCCGGCCGCGATCTCGAAGCCGGCGGCACATGGCTCGGCGTGTCGCGCGACGGCCGCTTCGCGGCGCTCACGAACTACCGCGCGCCGTTCGACATCCGCGCGGGCGCGCCGACCCGCGGCAAGCTCGTGTCCGACTACCTCGGCGGGCAGCCGGTCGCACCGCTCGACTACCTCGCACGGCTCGCCGAGCATGCGGCGGTCTACAACGGCTTCAACCTGCTGGTCGGCGACTGGAAGCGGCGCGAGTTCGCATGGTTCTGCAACCGCGCGGCGGAAGACGCGGCCGGCGTCGACGCGCCCGCGCTCGTGCCGGCCGGCGTGCACGCGCTGTCGAATGGGCGGCTCGACACGCCCTGGCCGAAAGTCGTGCGCAAGCGCGCCGAACTCGGCACGCTGCTGACCGACGACCCGACACCCCCGCTCGACGACCTGATCGCGCTGATGCGCGACCCGCACATCGCCGCGGACGACGTGCTGCCGCACACGGGCATCCCGCTCGAGCGCGAGCGCGCGCTGTCCGCCGCGTTCATCGAGACGCCCGAATACGGCACGCGCGGCACCACCGCGCTGCGGGTCACGATGAAGGAAGGCGTGCGGCTGACGGTGGAAATCAAGGAGCGCTGCGACGATGACGGCTCGCACCGCATCGTCCGTCCCGGCGCGTTCGAGCGCGCGTTCACGTTCGACATCGACGCGACGCAGGCGCGCTGACGCGCGCGACGCTCACGGCGCGCGCGTCATCTCGACGTGCCGCACGCCGACCTCGACGAACCATTCACCGATCGTCGAGAAGCCATGCCGCACGTAGAACGGCACGGCCGTTTCCTGCGCATAGAGCCGCACGACCGGCTCGCCACGGCGCCGCGCCTCGTCCAGCAGCGCCTGCAGCACCACCGAGCCGGCGCCCTGCCCGCGCGCGTCGGCCAGCACCGCGACCCGCCCGATCATGCCCGACGGCAGCAGCCGCCCGGTCGCGATCGCGCGGCGCGCGCCCGTCGCCGCGTCGATCCGGTACGCGACGGCATGGCGCGACAGCGGATCGTCGTCGTCGATCTCCCACTCCGGCGGAATGCGCTGCTCGCGCACGAACACCGCGTCGCGAATGCGCGCGGCGTCGCCGCCCAGCGTCGTCCAGTCGCCCGTCTGCACCTCGCAGTTCGTCATTGCGCATCCTCCGCGCGGCCGAGCCGCCGTCAAATGTCGTCAAGCGTCGTCGAATGCCGCCTTCAGCGCCGCGACCGCATCCGCATGCGCGGCGAGCACTTCGGGCACGTAGCCGCCCATCTTGAAGAATTCGTGAATCATCCCCGCATAGCAGGTCAGCGTGACCGCATTGCCGGCCGCGCGCAGCTTGTCCGCATACGCGACGCCCTCGTCGCTCAACGGATCGTATTCGGCGGTCGCGATCCACGCCGGCGCGACGCCCGCGAACGACGGCGCGCCGCGCGTGCCGTCGAGCGGCGCGAAACGCCAGTCGTCGCGATCGGACGGATCGCGCACGTATTGCGAGAAGAACCACTGGATCGTGTCCTGCGACAGCAGATAGCCGTTCGCGAGCCGCGCATGCGAATCGGTCTGCTGGTGGCCGCTCAGGCCGGGATAGATCAGCAGTTGCAGCGCGAGCCGGATGCCCGCGTCGCGCGCGAGCACCGCGCAGACGGTCGCGAGCGTGCCGCCTGCGCTGTCGCCGCCGACCGCGAGCCGCGCCGCGTCGATGCCGAACGCGCCCGCCTCGCGATGCAGCCAGCGCAGCGCGTCGTCCGCGTCGTTCGCCGCGGTCGGAAACCTGTGCTCCGGCGCGAGCCGGTAGCCGACCGACAGCACCGCGCATTGCCCGTCGCGCGCGAACATCCGGCACAGCGCGTCATGCGTATCGATGCTGCCGACCGTGAAGCCGCCGCCGTGGTAGTACACGAGCGCCGGCAGCGGCTCCGCGAGGCTCGGCGCGACCGGCAGATACAGGCGCGCGCCGATCGAACGGCCGTCGCGCGTCGGCACGACGCAGTCCTCGACCGAATGCATCGGCGCCTGCGCGACGTCGAGGATCGGCGCGCTCTTTTCATACGCCGCGCGCGCCTGCTGCGGCGTCTGATGATGATAGGACGGACGTTTGGCCCGCTCGACCATGTCGAGTATCTGGGCGATCTTCGGATTCAGCGGCATCGGCAAGCGGGCGCGTCAACGGCGCGGGAACGGTCGACAAGCGCCGTATCATGCCACGCCCGCGTCATATGAGCTGCACGAGCTGCTTGCCGAAGTTGTGGCCTTTCAGCATCCCGAGGAACGCTTCGGGTGCGCGCTCGAGCCCGTACGCGATCGACTCGCGGTAGTGCAGGTGTTTCGACGCGACGAGCTCGGTCAGCTCCGCGAGCGCAGGCGGCCACGCGTCAGGATGCTCGAACACGATGAAGCCCTGCATTTTCAGCCGCGAGCGCAGGATCAGCGCCGGCGCCGCCAACGGCGCGCTCGCGCCGTCGTACGCGGCGATCATCCCGCACACGGCGATGCGGCCGAACGCATTCATCCGCGCCATCGTCGCGTCGAGCACCGCGCCGCCGACGTTCTCGAAGCACCCGTCGACGCCGTCGGGCGTCGCGGCCGCGAGGTCGTCGACCAGCCGGCCCGCCTTGTAGTCGACGCACGCGTCGAAGCCGAGCGCCTCGACGACGTAGCGGCACTTGTCAGGACCGCCTGCGATGCCGACCGCGCGGCACCCGGCGCGCTTCGCGAGCTGGCCGACGACGCTGCCGACCGCGCCGCTCGCCGCGCTCACGACGACCGTTTCGCCCGCCTTCGGCACGATGATCCGGTTCAGCCCGTACCACGCCGTGACGCCCGGCATCCCGGTCACGCCGAGGCTCGCCGACAGCGGCACGCGCGACGTATCGACCTTGCGCAGCCCGTGGCCGTTCGACGTGCCGTATTCCTGCCAGCCGAGCGCGCCGACCACGCGATCGCCGACCGCAAACCCGGGATGCCGCGACTCGATCACCTCGCCCGCCGTGCCGCCGATCATCACTTCGTTCAGCGGCTGCGGTTGCGCATACGACTTCGCGTCGCTCATGCGGCCGCGCATGTACGGATCGAGCGACAGGAAGTGATTGCGCACGCGCACTTCGCCGTTGGCGAGCGGCGCGAGCGGGGTCTCGACGAGCCGGAAGTTGTCGACGCTCGCCGCGCCCTGCGGACGCGACACGAGCAGGATCTGACGGTTGATGACGCTCATCGCTGCCTCCAGTCCCATGCCTCGCGGCCGCGCGGGACGCGCGCCGCGAGAAAGAACGGCCCTGCCGGACAGGCAGGGCCGCGTGTCGCCAGGCTTACGCGTCGCTCGGGCCCGGATGCGCGTCCGGCACGGTGCGGTTGCGTTGCTGGCGGATGTCGCGGCCTACCGCGAGCCGCCTCATGTACTTGAACGTGCCGAGCGCCTTCGCGACGAAGTGCCCTTCGCTGTCGCGCACCTCGCCTTCGCAGTACGCCATCGTCGTCGAGCGGTGCATCACGCGCCCGTATGCGCGCAACTCGCCGCGCCCCGGCTGCATGAAGTTCACCTTCATCTCGACCGTGACGACGCCTACGCCGTCGTCGGTCAGGCTGCGCGCGGCCATCGCGAGCGCGACGTCCGCGAGCGTCATCGTCACGCCGCCGTGCGCGATGCTCCACGTGTTCATGTGCCGTTCGTCGAGCGGCAACAGGATCTCGCTGTTGCCGTCCTTCGCGGACACGAGCTGCACGCCGAGCATGTCGACGAACGGGCTCTCGATCTGCGGTCCGCCCGCCTGCTGTGCTGCGCCGCTCATCATGCCGCGTCGACGAGGTAGTCGATGCACTGGCGCGCTTCGCGCACCGCGCCGATGAACTGCTTCACCGCCTCGTGCACCGGATGCACCTGGTACGCGTCGAGCGCGGCCTGGTCGACGAAGTCGGACACCAGCACGACGTCGTAGGTCGCTTCGAGGCCCGGCGTCGCGAGACCGACTTCGAGATGAAGAATGCCCGGCACGATGTCGCGGCACGCTTCGAGCTTCTCCTTGAGCCTGAGCGCGTTCTGCGCGCGCGTCGCGCCTTCCGCGGTTTCCTTCAGTTTCCACATTACGATATGTCGGATCACTTCGTTCGCTCCAGTTCGTGATGGTTCGCCAATTCGGCCAATGTCCTTGCTGGCCGGGTATTTCCCGGCACTTCACCGTTCGCCCGCGTTCGCTGAAAATCGTGCGCAGCCGAGAAAAAAGCGGGTATCAAAGCGGGTATCATTTCACTCTTCCAACAACGATACCCGCTTTTTCACCGTGCCACTTACCGACATCAAGATCCGGCAGGCGAAGGCAACTACCAAGCCTACCAAACTTACCGACACCAATGGACTGTATCTTGAGGTTCGCCCGTCCGGCTCCAAGCTCTGGCGATACCGATACAGGATTGCCGGGAAGGAGAACCTGTTCGCGATCGGCGACTACCCCGCCATCAGTCTGCAAGACGCTCGCCGGGCACGAGACGATGCTCGCGCACTCGTCAAGAAGGGCTTGCACCCTTCTCACGCGCGACAGGAAGTGCTTTCCAAGACCATCAACGAAGGCAAAGCAACTTTCCAAGCAGTCAGCGACGAATGGCTTGCGAAGAAGAAAAAATCGTGGACAGAGCGTCACTATGGCGAAATTTTGCGCATGCTTGACGCCGATGCTTACCCCTACATCGGCAGCCGTCCCATGCGCTCGATCACGGCGCATGACGTGCTTTCCTTGGTGCGCCGAGTCGAAGAGCGCGGCTCCCCGTCCGTCGCGATCAAACTGCGCCAGTACGTATCGAATGTTTTTCAGTATGCGGTTATAACCCTTCGGGCTGATTCAGACCCTGCATCTGTCTTGCGTGGATCCGTTGTTAAACCGCCGACTGAGAACGCCCGACCACTGAGTCGCGACGAACTGAAGACATTGTTCCGGCTGTTCCCGACCTATAAGAGCAAGCGCACCGTGATCGCGATCCGGCTGCTGATGATCCTGTTTCCACGGACGATCGAGCTTTGTAGAGCACGGTGGGAAGAAATCGACCTGGGCGCAGCCGAGTGGAAAGTACCGCCGGAGAAGATCAAATCACGGCGGTTGCACATCGTTCCGTTGCCAAAACAAGCGCTAACCTTACTACGGGAGTTACAGGAGATGTACGGCAACCGCGGATACATCCTGCCGATTCTTCATAGCAATCGAAAGCTCCCCCATATGAGCCGCGCAACGATCAACAGGGCAATCGACTACATGGTCCCGGACAACCCCGAGCCGATAACTGGCCACGACTTTCGAGCCACCGCGTCCACGCACCTACATGAGATGGGCTGGAAGGACGAAGTCGTTGAAATGCAGCTTTCACACAAGGACAAGGACAAGACGCGCTCTACGTACAATCACGCAAAGTACCTCCCCGAGCGACGGGAGATGATGCAAGCTTGGGCAGACTGGCTTAGCGACGTCGAAGAAGAAGCGCTGGCCCGCAGCTAGGCCATCAATGCCCGATGATGCAGCAGTACCTTTGCTTTATCTGACAAGGCCTAGCGAACAAATCTACGCCAAGACCTACGCTCGCCCATTTCGGCACCGGCAGTTACCGACCCATTGCAGCCCGTAGATGAGCTTCTCCGAATGTCTCGGCCTCACCAATAACGGTCCTTACCCTCCCGACTACGCCCCCGCGGGGGCCTTGACAACTCTTGTTTAAGGATTAGCTCTATTCCGTCGAACGGTGGCGCCAGCGAATATCGGATGGATCTGCACCGAGTGGAAAAGCTTTGCGGATGGAAGCCAAGCTTGGCATACTCAGCGAAACGAACTGAGGTGCCCTCGCGCGCGACGCAGCACCTTCCCGCCGTCACCGAAGCCGACTCCTTTTCGTTTTTCAGATCATGGTAGTTTGTTCGCTACACACTTTCCGATATTCTGTACGCTGAAAGCCTTCGTTTGCAGAGTCACGCCATGCGCCAAGCGAAGTGATAAAACGACACAAAAACTCGAACTGAAATGATAGAAACCAATCACGGCTTTCACTTTCGGCTTCGCCGCGGCGCATCAATCGGCGAGCTTGACGCCGAGTCAGACGGCGATTTTTTGTCGTCCTGTTTCGTGGATACGGGAGACTTCGAGACGCTAAAAGACTGCCGATCTCCACACCGCATAATTGTCGGGCGGACGGGATCAGGGAAGACTGCACTGATCAATCATTTGATTGAAAATATAACTAACGTCATCGTAGTATCTCCGGAAAACCTTTCCCTTAATTATCTTTCAAATTCCGATATTCTTGTTACCCTAGAAAAAGCCGGGGTTAAGCTGGATATTTTCTACGGATTGCTTTGGAAGCATGTATTTGCCGTTGAGCTACTAAAGCGACGTTGCCATCTCACTAACGAAGAGAAGACGCGTAGCTGGATCGCTGGGTTTATTCCTACACTGAAGCGAAAAGATCAAGCCAAGGAGCGCGCTTTTAACTACTTATCTACATGGGGCGATACTTTTTGGCAAGAGACCGAATATCGGGTGAAGGAAGTTACCGAAAAGCTTGAGGGGGAAATCACGTCGAAGCTTGGGGCGGAAATCGGCGCATTGAAGGCGGATGTAAGCGGTAGCCTCAAAAGGATGGATGAGCGTAAGACGGAAGTTGTTAACAAGGCGCAGACCGTTATAAATTCGATTCAAATTAAAGCGCTTGCCGACGTGATCGCATTAATGAACGAAGAGATATTTACGGACCCTCAGCAAAAATATTACCTTGTTATTGATCGTCTTGATGAAAACTGGGTTGATGACGATCTCCGGTACAGACTAATTCGTGCTTTGATTGAATGTGTGAAGACCTTTCGAAGTATTGTGAATGTAAAAATAATTGTGGCTTTGCGTCAAGATCTTGTTCAAACAGTGTTTGAAAGGACCCGCGATGCGGGGTTCCAAGAGGAAAAGTACGCTGCGCTTTTTTTGCAACTCCGGTGGGAAAAAACCCTTTTGATAAAGATGCTCAATGAGCGCATTATACGGCTGGTGCGGGAGCAATATACTTTATCACCAATTGAACTAGTAGATTTGTTTCCAAAAACGGTTGGAAAAGAGGCATTCGTTGATTATCTGCTAGAGCGAACTCACTACCGCCCGAGAGACGCGATCTCATTTATAAACGAATGCTTAAAGCGCTCAGAGGGTAAGGGGCAGGTTACAGTTCAGACAGTTCGAAATGCGGAAATAGAATATTCGACGGCGCGAATGAATGCACTAAGTTTCGAGTGGACTTCTCATTTTCCGGATTTCTTGGAATATTTGCCACTGATAGAGCAAATGCCATCTAAATTTAGATTATCTCAAATCCACAAAGATCGTATCAACGAGTTTGCTATTGCCAAGTGTTTCGACGGTGAGCATGCCGTCGACCCGGTAATTCGGGCCGGATTTGCGTTTATAAATAATGATAACACTCATGCGTTCCGTGTTGAACTTATAAAAGCACTTTACTCAATAGGTGTGGTGGGTCTAAAGCTGGCATCTTTTAATAGTCAGATTTGGGCGTATATGGATATCAACGCGCCTGGTGACGGGCAAATTCGGGCCAACTCGGAAGTATTTATTCATCCCATGGCATGGGCGAGACTTGGCGTGAAGCCGAACTAGATAGAAGATGAGTGGGGCGTCACAGCGGTGAAACTTAAGCCCGCTCAAGCGGAAATCACCGTCGGGCGTAAGTCAGTCCGCCGAATCGTCGGTCGTCGCTTTGAAAAATGGCAGCTCGTCGCTCGTCAACAGACGTTCGCAAACCCACCGCAAATGACCGCTCATGGCCGGCAGCCGCCGGTCGTCGTCTCCGGCAACTGACCGAAAGGCGAACTTCGCTCTTGCGCGTCGGGGCTGCAGGCAGACTCGGGCAGCCAAAGCAACTTTAGGTCTGACAACAGCGCAAGTAAGGGCGCTTGAAAGCGCCCCCATGCTCCGCTCGACTTCGGTCACCTAGTTTGTCTTGACGCGAGCAACTCTCGCTCCAGTTCCGACCATATCGACTTGAACAACAATCGGCACATGGCCCGCCACACACAACCGGTAGCGCGATAGTAGGCCGAAGACTGCTGCTGTGCGAGCCAGCCACTGATATCCCGTAGCACTTGGTCCCCATCAAATCCGGTCCACACGGCGGGTGCCGGCGACAAGCCGTTACCGCCCAATACGGGGGCCACCTCGTCGAAGTAGGTTCGCTTCAACTCCGCATCCGTCATGTTCGGACAATGCTGAACCAGTGAGTCTGCGATGCCCCTATAGTCCACCTCGTTATCGACGAACAAGTCCGACATCGTGAGCCAGCAATTCTGTCGCTCGATTGTGCCTATCGAATCTGCCATTTCATGAACTCTCGCAGTTCTTCCTGATACAGCTCGTTTCCCTTTTCTGCCAAGTGCGCGCCCGCAAGGCTACCAGCGGCAATCAACACGAACGCACATATCGGCGCACCGGGACCGCAAATCGTCGACACAGCTGCGCCCGTGAGTGCGCCGCCAAGCAATGAGCCGCCAATAATCGAGCCCTGCCGGTTGATCTCCTGAACTTTGTCGCCCGATGTCGCAACCTTATAAAGGGCCAGTATCGCAGTCATGGCCGTGAACACCTTACCGGTTGCCGCGAGTTTGGTGGCCAATCCGCTGAACTTGACACTGTCCCGGCCACTTGCATCAATGATCGCGTAGTACACCTTCGCGCGCTGCTCCGCGTTCAATCGATCGAATGCACTTGGCAAGCGCCCTTCGACGATATTAGTCACATATTGCTTCAACTCGAACACAGACATTTTCTTTGCCGCCGGTTCAGTCTGCAGGACGCTATACCGCTCTAGCAGAAATCGCTCAGAAAGCCCCTCCTTCTTGTGGCGCTCGGCCACCGCGAGAGTGCCAGCCGACGTTGCTGCGCGAGTCTCCTTCATAATCTGGTTCCGCAGCGTTTGAGCGAACCGAACGCCCTCCTCGAGGCCGACACGGCCTGCAGCCACCTCCGCACGTACCAATTTCGGAACCTCGGCAATTTGGCGCATGTACTCTTGGCGGAATTTCGCGTCCTGGATGAAGTCGACGGCAATCTTCTGCGCCGCCGCTTCGAACTGTTGAAGTGATTTTTCGAGCAACCCATCTAGTTGGTGTTGCTGATTCACTGGATAGGATCCAGTGTAGTGAATCGAATCGTCGTCGTTCGTCGCGATTGCAGGATACTCATGGGGCATGTCGGGCCTCTTATTTTGTCAGGGTATCGGCGTAGGAGTCGAAGAACGTGCCACTCGACTCATCGGCATCTGCCGACACCGTGACCCGCTGACATACCTTGCCCGACGGGTTCTCGAAACGCACCGTATTTTGATGATCAAAGGTACCGGTCGCAGTTGTGCCGTCATCGAAATGGGCCACGCATCGCAGCCCTTCCAGCGAACCGATATCGTTTGCCTTGAATGCAATGTACGACCATTGCTCGATAGGTAGCGCTGCCAAGTTGGGGGCAAAACCCATGCTGGAAAGCCCATCGCCGTCGAATTGCTCGAACATCATGCTCTGCGAGGCAAGCATGACCGGCATCGGCTGACAGCCACACGCTACCTTGTCCCCCTCCAGGGCGACCTTCTGTCCCATCCAGCCATCCGGCCAACGCGGGCCGACTGGCACGATATGCCCCACCGATTTGCATGCCGGACACGCGACCGGAGCCCCAAGATGGGTCATCTGTTGACCATTGATTGACGTATTCGAGATTCCGGCGGTCACAACCCCGCCAGAACTCGACTTGTCGCCGACGAGCAAGTAGCTCCTTTTCACTTCCGATTGCCCTCGTTTTTTTGATTGGGACGTTGATACCGTATCTTCATATGATTGTCGAGAGGCAGTGCCATGTAACTCTTCAATTACTGTCAATTTCTGCAGGTGACCTCTCAGTGCACTGGTAGCGGCGAGCGCTCGTCAATACCCCCCGCACCATTGCGTCCCGCAGTTTCCGGCGCTGATATCAATACCGGTCCTTGCCTCCTAGAAGAGTCCGACCGGCTCCGCCGCGTCATCCCAGTTGAAGATGATCAGTTCGTTCCGCTCGACGCCCCTCCCACCTCCGACCGTGTACTGAATCGGCACGGTCTCGATGTGAAACCCATCGAACACGCGTCGGATGTCGGGATGATCGTTGAGGCTCACGATCGCTCGCCCCTTGATTGATCGAAGCCGCTCGGCCATCTTTTCGTACTCTGCGAAAGAAAACGCCACGCCATACCCTTCAGTCTGGTAATACGGCGGATCGAGATAGAACAGCGTGTGGGGCCGATCGTACCGATCGATACACGCGGCCCAATCGAGGCGCTCCACGAACGTATTCGCCAAGCGCAGGTGCGCAGCCGATAGATCTTCCTCGATGCGCAGCAGATTCAATCCCGGCGGCGTTGTCGTCGCAGTTCCGAACGTCTGCCCCTCCAACTTCCCGCCAAAGCAACTTTTCTGCAGGTAGTAGAACCGGGCTGCACGCTGGATATCGGTGAGGGTTTCCGGGACCGTCTGCTTGAGCCACTCGAACACTTGCCGACTCGTGAGCGCCCACTTGAACTGCCGCACGAACTCCTCCAGGTGGTGTTGCACGACCCTGTACAGGTTGATCAGCTCGCCGTTGACGTCATTGATCACCTCGACCTTTGCCGGTGGGCGTAGAAAGTACAGCGCCGCCCCACCAGCGAACACTTCGACGTAGCAGTCGTGCGCCGGAAAGCGCGGGATGAGATGGTCAGCAAGGCGGCGCTTGCCGCCGATCCAAGGAATGATGGGATTTGCCATTGTGAAAGCCGTTTTTAAACTTGGTGTAGAATCCGGCCCGCCTACCGGTAGGTAGCAGGGCTTTGGCCGATTCACTGGCACAGACAGTGGAAAGGCGACCGGCGAGCGTGTTCGCGCACGCCCTCCGGTCGCCCTGTTTCTCTCGAGGCCGCTCGGCCTCGCATGCCGCGCTATCGCGGCTGATTGATTTGCGCGTCGCCCGTCAGCGCGTCGTAGCTGCGTTCGCACTGCTGGCCGGCGATGCCTCGCTCGTCAGCGATCGTTGCCAGCTCTCCCGCTCGCGCATCAGCCCGGCCGAGCACGTCGGCGAGCAGATCGAGGGCGTCTCCGGCTGGCGAGCCTCCGGCCGGAGCGGCAGAACGGCGAACACCGACAACGAGCGCGGCGACCTGTCTGCGCAGGCCGTCAGCAGCAGAAGCAGCAGCGGCGGCATCACCGCGCGCCTGATCACGTTCTTTCGCAGCATCGGTTGCGATCTCCTGTTGTGCCGCCGATTGGCGGTGATATGCATCACGCTCGGCCGCCAGCTCGACGATCTGCTTCGCCTGCGCTGCGACCTTGGCCGACTGGTCGGCGTCCCGGTGTCCCTTGAAATAGCCGCCGGCCGAGCTGGCGACGATGCCGGCAATCACGACCAGCCAGATACGCGGATCGATCCAGCTCATGCGACCTCTCCGCCGGCTGCCTGATACGCCGCCAGCAGATGCTCGATCTGGTTTTCATGCTGACCGTATCCGGCACCCGGCAAGCTGGCCCACACGTTCGACACCTTCGCGACCGCCTCGCGAAACCGGCCGGCGTCGATCAGCGGTAGCGCACCGTGCTCGCGCAGCTGCTGCAGCGCGTATCGGTCCTGTGAGACCGGTCCGAAATCCGGCAGCTTCATCTGCGCCTGATAGATGCGCCACCAGCGATTGAGGATCTGATAGCGACCGGCCGCCGTCGACGGCACCGAGATCTGCCGGTTCAGCACGTTCGGATGCGTGGCATAGCTCGTGAACAGAAGCGGTCGCGACGGCGTCGAGCCGACCAGCACGTTGTAGCCGTCGTCCGACTTCGCGAGCAGCGCCGAGCCAATTTCGCTCACTGCGATCATGTCGAGGAACGCGACGCGGTTCTTGCCGCCAGCCGCGGCGGTATCGATTCGGGCCATGTCACTTCTCCCCGAACAGGCGCTTCGCATTCCGCCGCAGCAACACTTCGACGTACTGCGATCCGACGATGCCAAGCGCGCTTCCGATGCCGAGCAGCGCCATCGGCGGCAGATCCGGGATCTGCAGCAGCGCGATACCGGCGACCATCGACGTCGCCGAACCCAACAAGGCCCGACCGGCAACGAGCCGGAACGTCAGCTGCTCGCTGCCGACCAACACCTTCGCGATACCAATCAATCCGCCCATGATGATCAACTCCAGAATCGTCTTTTCGTGGTCCTGCATCCCACCCTCGTTGAAAAAAAGAAAAGCCGCCCGAGTTGCCTCGAGGCGGCTGATAGAAACGACCCGCGCGTGCGTTACTTCTGCGGCGCTGGCACGACCAGATCGATCTTCTTTGTCGGCTTCTTGCCGTGACCGGCCTTCGCCTTCCCCTTGTTGCCCGCATTCAGCTCCACCGACGTCTCCCAACTGCGGCCGGCGTACGTATGCTTCACCGACTCGACGAGAAACGCGCCGTCAGCCTCCTGCTTGAAGCCCTTGAGCGTCACGGTTTTCTCGGCCGCGATATCAGTCCGGCCGCGCATGCGCAGCACGCTCTTCGCGGTATGCCGGTTGAGCTTCTCGAGGCGAGATTTCGCTGCCGCCTTCGCGGCCTCCGGACTGGCGTACGAATGACGCTCGGTATGGACTGCAGCTGCACCCGGCGGCGCATCCGGATTCGGAATCGTGAGGTCGATCTTCTTCCCGGTCTTCGCGTTGTGCACCTTCGCCCGCACCGCGACGAAACTCGCCCGGTCCGGAAACGTGATCTCGTAATCGGCAAGATCTGCCGGCGTCAGCTCGATTGACGGCAGCATCTTGCCGCTCGCACTCTTACCGCCGCCGATCGGCCCGACGATCAGCTTGCCCGCCTTCACCGTCGCGGTCGCACCGTACTGCCGCGCGATGCGCGTGATGAAATGCAGATCGCTCTCGCCGAACTGATCCGCACGCGGCACGACGGCCTCGACCGAACACGCAGCCGCCCACTTATTGCGACGCGCGACGTCCCCGACGATGTCGGCCAGCTTGACGTTCGTCCAGCCGCCGTAGCGATGCGTTTTCGACGTCGCGCGCATGTTCGCCGGCTTACCGCGAACGACCATCGTTGCCGGCGGCCCGCGCAGCACGATCTCGTCGATCGCGTACTCGCCGAGCATCGACAAGCCCTGCCCCTCCCAACCAAGCGAGACCTTCAGCGTTGCGCCTTTCGGCGGGAATCGCACCTTGCCGTCGCGGTCGTCCAGCTCGATCTCGCAATCGTCCGCCTCGAGGCCGGGTTTGTCGGTCGTCTGGATCCGCAGCACGCGGTCCTGAATGACGCGCGTGATGTCGTCGCCATTCGCGACGATCTGGAAAATAGCTCGCATTGTTCCTCCCTCACGACCACAACTGGATTGGCTCATCGCGCGGCACCTCGAGGTCCGGCATCACGATCAGCACACCGGATCTGAACGGCTGCGCTTCTCGCGCCAGCCCCGGATTCGCCTCGTAGACCGCCTCGACGGTGCCGGACAGTGTCCCGTAGTACTTGTAGCAAAGCGTGTCGAGCACGTCCCCGTCAGAGGTTCTGAGCGTCTTCGCCATAACGGACAAACTCCAGACTGTAGGTTTGCTTGCGAGGCGCACCATCGGACATGATTGCCTCCTGTTCCTCATCGACGCCCTGCAGATACCAGCGGCCGAGCACGTCGCCCGTGCCGGACGTGAGCTGGACGGGCTTCATCTTCGCGCCGATCGCGCGCAGCGTTTCAACTTGCCGGAATCCCGCGCCGAGCGCCGGAAACACGACGCCGGACAGCGTGATCGTTTCGCCCCCTCGGCTCACCGCCTGCGCCGCCTCCTCGCGGTTCAGGCGTTCCTGAGACGCGACCTTGTAGCGGGTCGAGCGCCGCAGCTTGTCGAACGCCGCAGTCGACAACCCGAAATGGAACGAGACGCCGTCATCCACCGACAGCGTCAGCAGATGAGGGGTAGAAGACTTTGCGCCATCAAACAGGCCAGAGAAAACCGAGCCGAGACCGGCCGTCTTCGCGAACGACTTCAGCGCCCCCATCGTCTTCTCGCCGACCAACGCAGTGAACTGCGTCTGCACGCCCTTCAATACACCCATGACGCTCTTTGCGGCAGACCGGATCAGAGGGTGATTCAGCGCTCCCACCATCTTGAGCACGTTGTTCACTGCCGCGCCCGTCGCCGAAAAACTGCGCAGCACTGTGCCGATCTTCGGACTCAGGTCGCCGGCCACGGACAGCAAACTGGTGGCGCCTGACAGCAGGTCCGCTGCCGACTTGAGGTTTCCCGTGGCCAGCCTCGTCAAAACGTTGATGGTGTTCTGACTTGCTGCGCGGTTCCGGTCGAACACGCGAACCACCTGACGCACGCGCTCGGACGCGATGCTCGCCTGCGTCGCCGCCTTCGTCACGCTCGATACAAAATCCATGCGATTTCCCCTTACAAATGCGGCGCATCGAACATCGCCGACCGATTGCTCTTCTCAAGCGATTCCGACATGGCACGCTGGAGCTGCGGATTGAGCTGCGCGAGCAGCTTGTCCGCGATCTCCGCGTCTGCAACGCCTTGCACGTTGACATTGAATACCGGCGAGAACTGATTCTGCTGATCCACCTTGAACGGCCGGGCCTGCGGCGAATCCGGATTCACCTCCGACGCTGCCTTCGTCGCCGCCTTGGCTGCGTCGCTCTCCTCGTCCTTCTTCCCCATCGTCCACCTCGCGAGGGTGGCAAATAACTTTTGCCCGGCGAACGTACCGATTGCCCCGCCGACAACACCGCCAACCGCTGCGCCGATCGGACCGCCGGCGAACATACCGATCCCCGCGCCGAGCTTCGCGCCGGCAAAGCCGCCGGCCAGACTGCCACCGATGCCCGCGAACCCCTCGACCTTGTGTGCGGTCGTGTCATCGCCCTGCGCAACCGCATACGCGTTCTTCGCGGCCAGTCCGAGCTTCAGCAAGGTAGCGGCAACGGCGATCTTCCCCGCGTACGGCGCAATCCGCCCAGCGACGCGGCGTAGCGCCGCGAGAGCGCGACCGAACCGGCCACGAGGAGGCGGTGGAGGCGGTCCCGGCGGCCCGCCTCCAGGACCGCCTCCGGGACCACCCCCGCCCAGATCTCCGGACCGCCTCCGGGGCCGCCCCCACCTCCGCCACCCGGGAAGTTGACGACGAACACGCGCTGGACACCTCCGGCCGCCCCGCCCAACGGGTCGAACCCGGGACCGCCACCTCCACCGCCCGCTCCGCCACCGCCGGGCCGCACCCTGGTGCCGCGAGAGAGCCAGCGCCCGCGCACCATGTCGAACAGGCCTCGACCGAGGTTCCCCACCGCACGCGCTCCGCGATACGCGACCGCAGCACCGATGACGCCCACGACAGCAGCAGCCGTCTTGGGCGACGCATCGACCGCTTCGTGAACCTTCTCGCCGGCTTTCTTTGCACCCTTGCCGGCGAGATCCGTAATCGGCCGCAGGGCGTCGCCAATGCTGCGCATCGCGTCGTCCCACTGCTGCAGCACCTCGCTCCAGATCTGCTTCGAGGTCGCGCGACGGTCGGCGAGATCCTTTTCGATTTCGCCGCTTGCCTGCGCCCCGTTGCGCTTCAGGTTCTGATACAGCTCGGCGTTCTGCATATAGGCGGTCAACGCGGCCTTGACCTGCATGTCATTGAACAGGTCGCCGGTCTTCATCGTGTCCTCGAAGGCCCGCATCTGCGCCTGCCGCTTCGCCGGATCCAGCTCCGTGTTCAGTTGCTTCGCCGCAGCCGCCAACTGCGCGGCTTTCTTCGGATCGACACGCTCGATGTACGACCGCGCGAGCACGAACGATGCCTCGAGCGTCGACCAACCCTTGCCGATCGCCTCCTTCATCTTGGCGTCGTAGTCGACGCCGGCTTTCTTGTAGTTGTTCGCGGTCTCCCCCGAACCGATCTTCGAGAACCAGTTCTTCAGGTTGTTCGCTGCCTCGTCGGCATTGCCGGCCGTCTTCATCTGGACCTGCAGCATCGCGCCGAGCTGCGTAACCGAATCCTGCCCTGTGATGCCGATCTTCTTCATTTCCGCCAGCAGCACCGGGAACCACCGCGCCATGTCGGCCGATTCGAACGAACCCTCCTTCCCGAGGTAGGCGATCGCCTCAAGGGCCTTCATCATCGCCTTCGGATCCGTAATGTTGGCGTTCTGCTGCAGCGCTTGAATCATCTGTGCGGTCTCGACGCTCGACGCACCCTGACCGATCGAGAACTTCGCAACGGCTGGTCCGAAGTTGAGCGCGCGATCAACGTCCATGCCGCCCGCAACCATCTGGTTTACCGCATCTGCCAGCTCGTTGCGGTTCATCCCGTTCGCCAGCGCGTCGCGTCGGATCCGATCCGACATCGCACTTTCCTGCTCCGTACGCGCGATGCCCGCCTTAATCGCAATGTCGCGGATGATTGCCTGATATTGTGCGGACACGACGGCCGGAATTGCGACAGCCGCCCCGAGCTTCGCCGAGTCGGCGGCGGCATTGCGCATGCCGTCCATACCCGCATTAAACCGCTCATGACCGCGCGCACGCAGTTCCAGCCCGCGTATCGTGCGGCCGAGGCGCGCATACGCCCGATCGAGCCGATCCACCTCGAACCCGGCAGCGCGCAGCGCGCTCAGGTTCGTTTCCAGCCTGCGCCGGATCCCTTCAGCTGCGCTATCGCCGGCCAGGTGCAACCGGCGAAACTCGGCCTGCAGCCGGATGGTCTCGCCGATCTGCCGTTGCCACATGCCGCGATCGCTTGCGGCCCTGCGCAACCCAGCGATTCTCGAGCTCGTGTCAGCGAGCGCTCTTCCAAGCGTCGCCGACACGGCACCGCCGATCACGATGCCAAGTGAAATATCCCGTGCCATGTCGGCCTCCGCTCAATCCCTGCTCAGTCTGTTAGCCACCACACCATATCGTCGAGCGTCATGTCGTCAACCGACTGCGGCGTCGCGCTGAACTCCCGCATCATTCGTTTTGCCAGCGCCTTCACGGTCGCGATTGGAAGCCGGACGAGCGGATCGAAAGGAGCTGTATGCACGCTGCATGGCCTCGTAATCGGCCATGTCCATCGCTTCCATGTCGTCGGGAGCCACATCCGCGAGCAGCGCGAACAGGATGATTTCTTCTTGCGCGTCGTCGCCGCCCGCCTGCTTGCTCGCGGTGCGAACGTCGCGCACCTTCGGCCGGCGCATCACCAGCTCATCGCGAACCACGCCATCGAATTTGATCGGATACCGCAACTTGATCTTGGTTGTTTCCATCGTGTGCCTCAAACGAAACGGGGCGACCGCATGGCCGCCCCGTGGATTGTTGAAAAGTAACTTTGGTCGTCTCGCCGACCGGCGTCACATGCCGAGTGCCTTGCGCACGTCAGCCAACTGGTCGACGCCATCGATCACGCGGATCATGCTCAATACGTCGAATTCGTGAATCACCGCGCCGTCGATTTCCATCTTGTAGTAGCTCAGTTCCACCGTGTACTTGACCTCCGATTTATCGCCGGGCTTCCAACTGCCGGGATCGTATTCGGACAGCATCCCGCGCATGATGGCCGCCACCGCCTTCACTTTTCCCTTCGTGTCGCGGAATGCACCACGGAACGTGCCATTGAACGCATTTCCATCGGCCAGCCCGAAGAACTTCAGCACATCGCGTTCGAGGCTTCCCATCGAGAAGCTAGCTTGCAAGGCTTCCATCCCTTGATCGACCTTGATCGGGGCATCCATCCCGCCAGCGCGATAGTCCTCGGTCTTGAGCTTCAGCTTCGGCGGATTGACTTCCGGCGAGCGGCCCGCGAAGCCGCGCCCGTCGACGTATAACGCCATGTTGTTCAGTGTTTCCGGAACCATGTGTCACCTCTTACGATTGCGTGTCGAGCACTTCCGTGAGCCACTGGTTCGTGACCTCGAAGCGGAAGATGGGGTTTTCGGCGGGCGGGACGTCAGTGAATCGGATATTCCAGTACACCTTGCCCTGCTCGAGCTGCGATGCCGTGTTGAGCTGCGGATCCGCGTAGACCTCGAAATTGATGAGTGCGCCCTGCTTGCGCAAATCGCGCATGAACGCCTGCAAGCCCTCGGTAACGTCCTTCACGTACGTCGCCGTGATGCCGCGATCGACCGCCCATTTGTGGCCAGCCTGCACGGCGTCCATGACGATGTCGAGCGTCCGCACGCGCGTGACAAACGCCCATTTCGGATCCGCCGACAGCGTGCGGTTGCCCCACAGTCGATAGCCGCCGTCGCGAATGATCGTCGTGATCTTGGAGTTGTTCAGCAGGTTTGCGCGGCACGTCTCGTCGCCGTCGAGGAATTCGATCGGGCGCTTCGTGCCGCTGATGCCGACGATCTCCTTGTTCGACGGCGACGCCCAGAAGCCGATCGCCGCGTCGGTCTGACAGAACAGCCCGGCCGCGTATGCCGATGCCGGCGCGTCGACGTCGGCGTTCACTGCCGTGTCCCAATACCGCACGCCGGGATCGACCATGTACAGGCGCTTGCTGCCGAAGTTTTTCGCGTACGCGATCGCGTCTTCGTCGGTCTTGTTCGGACCGTCGATGATCGCGATCGCGCGCAGCTTCGCAGCGAGCGAATCCGCCGCCGTGGCGACCGGCTGCTTGGCCGTGTGTCCAGGTGCGATGAGCAGCCGCGGTTGCAGATCGAACAGCGATTTGCCGTCGACCAGCGCCTGCATACCGGTGCGTGCGCCGCCGGCCGTGACGCCACCGATCACGGCCGACGTCAGCTCGGCGTCGTCCTGATTGGCAGCGACGCCGACTGCGACCATGACCGTCTTGCTCTGCCTATAAATGCCTTGAATCGATCGAGTGATCGCGCTGGTCTCGCCGAATGCGGCGACCGCGTCGTATTCGCTCGTGATGCGGACAGGCACGTTGGGTGCGACGAGACCCACGCCCGGTGTGTAGGTGTCGACGATGCCGACGACAGACGTCGACGGCACCGCGATCGTGCGCGGGCCGGTATCGACCAGCACGGTCGTCACGCCGTGAAAGAAAGATGTAGCAGCCATTCAGGTCTCCGAGAAAGCCACAAAGAAAAAGGGCCGCTCGTTTTGAGCGGCCCTGCATTGCGAGTGATTGAAAGCGCGCGTCAGGCGGGAGCGATGCCCTGTTCGCTGACGAACGGCGGAGGCGACGGAAGCGTGACATCAGGCCAGTTCGGCATCCCACTGCATTCACGGAGCGACTGCCGATACGCGAGCAGCATTACGAACTGATCAGTCGTCAGTGTCGTCCCGTTCCCAAGTAACTTTTCGTCTTGATGCCGAGCGACAAGCCAGTCTGTCGCGCTAAGCGCCGTGTCTCGCTCTGCACGCTTGGCGCCGGCGACTTCGGCTCGGGTTGGTGGAGGCGGATCGAGTGCGGCCGGCTTCCCGGTGCCGTCGACGACAAGGCGTTTGCCCGAAGACTGAGCATTAATGAGATCGCTCCACTGCTCGTTACTGATGCCGATGACAGACACTCCCTGCGGAACCGGACTATCAACGCTATCGTAGAACGCGGTGATGTTGCCTTGCGCATCGAATGCTGCGAATTTTTTACCCATGATTTATCCTAGAACCCAATAGCCATCCAGCGAACAGCCGACGCGCTGTTTGTATTCGCAGCACCGAAAGTCAACGTGGTTTTAATGGACCCGGACGTCGTCAGCCATGCAGTTTCATTCGTTCCGTGCACGTCGTTATAGCTGCAAATTTGCATGACCAACGCAGTGGTCGGGAACGCGAGTGGATATGTGATGCCCCCCGACGTGACAGCGCCACAATAGAGCGTTCCCCACTGGATAATCAGACCGCCCGGCAGCTTCTGGTAGCCGTTTGTGCCGAGCGATGCGGCGAACGCGCTAGACGCCCCCATTGCTGCCTCACCGCCGATGGCATACCAACCGCTCTGGCCAATGTTGACGAGTACAAGTCGGTCGAAATTGCCAACTGCTGCATTCGTCAAAGCGCCGCTTGCGCCAAGCGATAACTTATCGTTGCCCTGCGCGCTCACGGTCAACCCATACGAGTTACCGTAAAACCAGAAAGCCGAGCCGGGCGGACACGATAAGGCAAGCGGCAGGGTAAACGTCAGGCCAACGACGGATGGAGCGATCCATGAGCCGGCCGTGGCCGCTGCAAGAGTTTGGCTAGTCCCATACACAAGCGACTGCTGAAGGTTCCCTAGCGCACGCTGCACTGCCGCCATCGTCGCGAGCTTCGTGCTGTTGTCGAACTGCGGTGGCGTTGTCCCCTTTGGCGTTCCGGTCAGGACTGGCGAGTCGATCGACGCTTTCTGTGCCAGCGCGCTCGTCATCGTCGTTGCGAAATTTGGGTCGTTGCCCAGCGCGGCCGCCAGTTCGTTCAGCGTGTCGAGCGCGGCAGGAGACTGACCAACCAACTCGGCAAGCCGCTGTGCAAGGTCTGACTTTGTTGCGTATTGCGGGTGCGGATCGACCGCACTCGCGTGCGCCTCCAAGTTACTTTGGCCGGCCTCGAGCGACCTCTTCAAGAACTGAGTGCGGTTCGCGAGTTGCTTTGCCTGCAAGTTGTCGATGCCGTCCGGACCGCCAATAACCGGATCCGACGTTTCGAGCTGGTAAATGCCACCTTCCCAGCGGTCAATTTCAATGAGATTGCTCATGCAATGCTCCCTCTGCTGTACTGTCCATCTCGCCGCGCGACACCGTTATGGCGGATCGGAACGGCGGAGTAATCGAGCGATACGAGCTGACTCCGCGCAGGCGCGTAACGCTCGATCGCCTTCCAGAGCCGGTCCGCCTGATCGCGCGTGATGTGCTGATCGAGCTTCACGATGTACTCGGCCCACGCGCTCGCCTTGCCGTGCACCTGCTCGCCGTTCCGCACGATCGTGCCGTCACGTCGGCGACCGCTGCGCCCCTCGATGATCGTCACCTCGCCAAAGCCGAACCGACGAATCACCTCGCGAACCGCCCACGGCGTCCCCTTCTTCCGATGCAGCGCCATCGATCCCTTGATCAGCGCGCGTCGCGCGTCTTCCGATTCCGCAAGCTCCCAACCGTCGACGGCGAGCGCCCACGCGAGCCACGGCAGCCATGCGACGGGGCAACGATCCGCATCCCACAACGTGCGCAGGATCTCGGGATCCACGCTCGGCCGCATCACCTTGGCAAGCGCGGCCTCAAGCGGCGTCTGATTCGCCGGAAGTAGTGCATCACGCTTCATCGGCCTTCACCTCGACACGAATGCCCGTGCAGTGCGCAAACTCGCGCGGGCCGCACACGACGTTGTCGACGGGTGTCGACAGATCGAGACCTGTCACGCCGCTATCCGGCGCATGCAGCGCCCCTTCGATCGCGGATCGCGGCATGCCCGCACGCAGCCGACGCGATTTCGCGACGACGCCGTCGAGCACTTTGCGCCGCGCGTCGCGAACCACTTTCGGATCCGGGCCGCTTCCGACATAGATCAGCGCATCGATCGCATACTCGATCTTGATTGCAGGCTCGACCAGCACCGTATCGTTAAGCGGCCGCACCGTCTCGGGCGAAACCTTCGCGCGGACGATGTCGATCAGCGCCTGATCTGGCACACCGTCACCCTTCGCTGACATGACGGTCAGCCGCACCGTTCCCGGTTCGGGTCGATCCACCGCGACGTCGAGCACATCGGCCGAGGCGTCCATCGCGAGCGACCGGTACGCGGCAAATGGGCCGGCAACGGTTGCTCGCTCAGGCGACAATTGGGTGCGAAGCTTCAAGCGCTCGTCCGACTCCATTCGCTGCGGAATCGGCGGGTCGGCATTCGGGTCGCCCGGATCGACGACTGCCCGCTCGGTGTCCAACAGCACCGCCAGATGCTCCAGGTCGGCACCCGTCGCGAAAGCGAGCATCGTCGCCCGTGCTGCGTCATTCACGCGCGTTCGGAAACGAATCTCATCGTAGGCTGCCAGCTCGAGCAGCTTCACCACCGGATCCGATTCCAGCGCGGCCGTCCAGTCCGGATAGATCGACTTGAAATACGCGAGCTTCATCTGGTACGTCGCCTCGAAGTCGATCAATTCGACAAGATCGGGCGGGTCCAGCGACGCAAGATCGATGATCGTCATGTTGGTACCTCGATTTCAACGGCCGCGCCGTCATACTCGCCGCGAATCGCAAACGTCACCTTGCCGTCGACAACCGACAGCACCTTGACCTGCGCGAGCCTGATGCGCGGCTCCCATCGTCCGATCGCACGCGCAGCCTCGGCTTGCGCGGCAGACACCCATCCGCGCGTAATCGGAAGGTCAACCATCAGCGGGATGTCCGATCCGTACTCGGGACGCTCGCGGCGGCTTCCCTTGCGCGTACCGAGAATGTCGGCAATGCTCTGTATCAGGTGCGGGACACCGCTGATCGGCCTTCCGGTCCACCTGTCCATGCCGACCAGCGATCCGGACCTGCTCATCCGCGCTCCTCGAGCCGCTTGTAATCCGGATTCGCGTCGAGATAGGCGAGATGCGCGGCGGTCATCGCGACGACTTCGCCGGAAGTAACATGCAGCACGTCGCCGTCCGGAAACACGATCACGCGGCTGCGGAATTTCGTGTCGAGATACGTCGCGCGGATCGGAACGTCACGAGTTGTAGCCTGCGCATTGTCTTTTGCCATCTGTGATCCCCAAAAAACGAAGCCCCGCAGAAGCGGGGCAAAGTGACTTTGCGAATGGATTCGTTACAGCGGCGGCGATACCGGCGCACCGTCGCCCTGTTCCATGTGCGAGTGCCGCAGGAACGATTTGCCGCTGATATCGATGTCGCCCGTATAGCGCGCACCGCCGTTCACCTGGACAGCCGGGCCGCCAGCAGCTCCGCCCTTGCCCTGCATCCCGCCGTTGAACGTCAGCAGCTTTTCCGTCGTCGTGTTCCCGGTGAACGTCGAATCCGGGATATCGCCGAGCAACTGCTGCGTACGCAGCGTCACACCGTCCGCGCGCAGCTCCAGCTCGGTGTCCCCGATGCGGAACACGATCCTGCCGCCGGCCGGTACGTCAACGCGGTATTCGTGTTTCTCGTGGTCGTACACCTCCGATGCGCCGTCCGGGTAGTCCCACGCGGTTTCAGCCGGACTGGCCCGCGCCGAGCCGCCGTGTTGGTCCGAGTAGTAGCCCGGTATCGCATATGCGCCGGACAGATCGCCGGACGGCGCGAACATCGTCGCCTGCTCGCCCACAGACGGCGGGCGCCAGAAGCGCACTGCGCCCGCAGCAGCCGTCTTCCACGGCATCAGGTCGCTGACCCATGCGCCGATGCGAACGCGGCACATCGGCGGCTGGTAGGTGACGTCCTCGACGGTGCCGTGTTGCACCATGCACGCCATACGGCGATCGATCTCACCCAGCTCGTAATCGCTCATGTACCTGCCTCCCGTTTATCCGCCGGATCCCAATACTGCCCATCACTGCCGGGGCCAACGTCCGGATCAACGCCCCACAGGATCGTCGGCCCGTCCGGGATCTCGCCTAGCGCCATGCCGAGCCCGAATTCGTGCGTCCATTCGACGAGCCACACGCAATACGTGTCGAGCTGCGGGCGGAAAGGATCCTCCGCAACCTGCACCACCTTGCCGGGCGTGATTGGCAGATCCCACGTCTGCATGTGCACCGCCATCGCGACGCGGGCCGCGACCTCGCGCACCGCCAGTTCGGCCCCCTCGTCGATCGGATCAAACACGATGCGCGCCTGCATGCGTGCGATCAGCGGCACGTCGTCGGTTCCATCGTCGTGACCGGGTTCGAACTCGCTCAGTTCGATCGCGATCAACGGCGTTTCGATCTTCTGACCGAGACGCGGGTATGCTTCGATCCGCTTCATCGCTGGCAGTTTGATGCGCAGCCCGTGCTCGATCGCATCGTGTAACTGTTTCAGGTTCTCAAGCACGTCGTATCGCCTTCAGTAGTTCGTAGTTCACTTCCTGACGAAGAATCGTCATCAGCCTGTCCTCACACGCTCTCGCGGCCCGACGAAATGCAGGATCGCCTGTCTGCTGCCACTGGACCGTCACCATGCGGTAAGGCACCCGTTCTTTGCCGACCCGTTCGTAAATCGGTCCGTCCGGCTGTCGATTCGACTGACGCCACGCGCCCTCGAAACTCTGGCGCCCTACGCGCATACCCTTGCGTGTCTTCATCGCATTGCCGAGACGATGCGCCTCGATTGGGTTCAGGCCGAGCCACACCTTGCCGGTGTCGGCCGACTGCAGAAAGAAATAGATCCGACGACGGATCACCTTCTGTGGGATCTTCGTCGCCCCTCCGACCTCCTTCGCGGTCTGGCTCTTGATCCACTGGGCTGTCTTGCGCAACGTGCGCCGCCATGCGGACCGCATCGCGGACGATGACAGCCCTTGCAAAACGGCCGTCACCTCGTTGAGGTTGATCTCGATTTTCAGGTCGTCCATACGCGCTACTGGAGAATGAGGATTGTCCAGCCCGTGCCGTCCGGTTGCGCCTCGAGCACGCGATACCGCTCACCGCTCGCGACCAGGACGCTGCCTTGCCGGACGTTGACGGCATCACGGTCCCGCAGATGGAACACGGGCGCGACCAGTTGCGTACGCTGGCTGCCGAGATCCGGTCCGAGCCAAGGTGACGCGAACATCCCTTCGACGGGCGAGCCGTCGATCGTGATTTCTGCATCGCCAAGGTCGCGCACCACCGCAGCGTCGACGTCCGCGATCAGATCCCGGAACGCCATGTCACGCCTTCAGCTTGACGATCGCCTTCGGGCGCGTGCACAGGTGGATCGGGTTCGACTGCGCCTCGATCTCGACGCCCTTGCCGAAGTCCATCAGCTCCTGCTTCGCGTAGTACGGCAGACCGGTCGTGTTGACCGCCTCGACGTAGTCGGCCGGCGCGAAGCGCGTGATGAACAGCTCCGGGACACCTTCCGGCACCGCATACGCCTCGTCGTCCGGGACGTACCCGATGTCACCGACACGGCCACGATAGCGCTCGAACGTGCAGCCGCCGATGTCGAACGCATCGCGCGTATCGCCGCGCAGCGATGCGGCCATCGCAGTGGCGAGGTAGGTTTCCTTCACGGTCCGCATCACGATCAGCTTGTTCCAGAAGTTGCGACCGCAGAGCACGCGCACTCCCGTGTACGTCGTCGCACCGAGCGCATCTTCGATCGCGTCCTGAACCTCCTGACACTTCTGCCGGATCTCGGTCGTCGCACTGTCCAGTTCGAACGCGATCACTGTCTGCTTGATACCGAAGTACTTCAGCAGGTCGACCAGCACCGACTTACCGTCCGCGTCCAGCACTGCCCCCTTGATCGCACCCACGCGGTGGAATTCATGCGTCGCATCGAGCTGACGCCGCATCTTCCCGAGCCGGCGATTCACCACGGTCTGCAGCGCCTCCAGCTCGGTTTCCGAACCGAACGCCCGCAGGTTCTGGATCTCGTCCGCCTTGATCACCGCACGTTGCGGCAGGTGCACGGTATTGAACGGGATCATGCTGCGCTTGCTGCCGCCCACAACGGCGGCCGGCGAACCGCGCTCGCCGGCCGCTACGAGCGCGAGCGTGTCGCCGTCGCGCTCGATCTGGATCGTCGTTGTCGTGATGCCGTCCTCTTCGAACAGCCCGAGTGTGCCGATCCGGCCGGGAACGTGCGGCTGCTCGTTGATCGCAGCACTCAGGGACGACAGCGAGAACGCATCGTCTTGAAACAGGGCGATGTCCGCCATACAACCTCCAACAGGAAAATGGATACAAAAAAGGCCACGCGCATTGCGTGGCCTTCGAAGACGTGAACCGCGATCAGCGGATGATTACGTGGCGCTCGGCGAGGTCGGTTCGGCCAGCAGTGTCCAGACCAGTGAGCAGGCCGCCGACCACCTCGGCAAGCCGCACGATGCCAGTCGCCAGGCGCGGCGCATCGGACGCCGCCAGCGGTGCGTACAGGATGGCCGCTGCGACTTCCGAACCGTCGTTCGCCGTGTTCAGGTACGGCGCATATTCGCCGGTGCCGGTCACGCCGAGCACCTGGCCGGCCGGCAGCGCCGGACCAGCTTTGACGACGACGGGTTCACGGGAGATCTGCCCGTTGCCCTCCGACACAAGAAATTCAGCCGGCAACACGCCCTGTTGCTTCACGTTCGACATGTGATTCCCCTCCTCGGGTTACGTCAAAGTTACTTGCCGCCCTTGCGAGCCGCGTAGATGGATGCCGCACGCGGCGCACGCGCGTCGACCTGCGGTGTGTTGGATGCCCCCGGCGCGGGACGGTTGGTGACGCTCGACTGCGACGCCGTCACGCGCTCGAACAGCCGCGCCCGAACCTGATCGGGCGTCAGACCATCCGCGACGAAGCCGGCGGTCAGCTCGGTCAGGCTCGCGGCCAGACAGATACCTGCGATGTCCTGCGCGCTGCGGATCGCGGCGTCGACCGTCGCGCGGTCACGCAGGCCCGTCGCCAGCACGATGCCCTCGGCGCAGTGCTCGATCCGCGCGTCACGACACGCGGCATATACGTGCGACGCCAGCGCCGTGACGTCCGGCGTCGCCAACGGCGGCGGCGCAGGATCGGCCGGCGGATTCGGCTGTGGATTCGGCGGCGGCACCTCGCCGTCGTCCTCCAGCACCGCCCGGATCTCTGCCGGCACGGCCGAGAAGCGGGCAGCGAGCCGCGCAGCGCCCGCGTATGCGGCGATGCTGATCGGCTCTTCGATCGAGTCGCAGAACCCCTGCTCTTTCGCCTTCGATGCCGTCAGCCAGGTCTCCGCGTTCATCATCGCGCGCACGTCGTCTTCCGGTAGACCGCTGCGCTGGACGTACGCCGCGAGGATGTTCGCCCCCGTGCTGTCGAGTAGATCCGCGAGACGACGGAAGTCTTCGGCCTCGCCGGCCGCGACGGTATGCGGGTTGTGGATCATCAGCATCGCGTTCGACGGCATCACGATCGTGTCGCATGCCATCAGAATCAGCGACGCGGCCGACGCGGCAACGCCGTCGACCCGGCCCGTCACCTTGCCGGCATGTCGACGCAGCGCGTTGTAGATCGTGAATGCGTCGAACACGTCACCGCCCATCGAGTTAATCGCGACGACGATCGACGTTGCCGTCGCCGCTACCTCGTCGAGCTTCGATGCGAACAGATCCGCGTCGGTGCCCCAGAATCCGATGTCACCGTAGATCCGGATCTCGACGCCCCTCCCGCCGTCCGCGCTCGCTTGCGCGCGGATGTCCCACCATCGTTTCTTACCTTTCATTCGCCATCCCCTTTAAATGCGTCGCCCGTGCCGTCGACCGGATCGAGCGTGTCATATCGAATCCCGAGCCGATGCTCCCGCGCGAGATCGTCCGCGTTCTCGCGGTCGACCTGCTCCGGGTCGTCCCCGCGCGCAAGCACCGCGCCGGACCGGCTCGCCAGCCCAGACCGGATCTCCATCCGCTTCGCCGTCACGTCCTGCACTGGGTGGATGTACGGCCATCCCTGCGGCACCCATCGCACCCGCAGATAGTCGCGCCTGCTGCGGTAGTAGTCCGGCATCGGCATCGCACCCGACAACGCGCACGCGTCAACCCACCAGCGCCAGACCTTCCGGCAAAGCTGGTGAATGAACACGTTCCACTGGATCTGTTCGATCGATCGACGAAACTCGTTCAGGATCACGCGCAACACGCGATCGCTCACGTCGCGCAGATCGCCCGTCATGACTTCGTACGGCATGCCGACCGATGCCGCAGCCGCCATCAATTGCTGGCGCATAAACGGCCCGTAGTCGGTTCCAGCACCGGGCGGCGCAGCAAACGTGACGCCCTCACCTGGAGCCAGCTCCTGCATGCTCCCCGGTTCGAGCGATACGACCGGCGAGAAGCCGTCGACGTCGTATTGCATTGCGCTGCCCGTGACTGGATCTCCCGGAAACCCCGGCTCGGTCGGCGGCTTCGTGATGAATCCTGCAAAGAGGTTGCTGACTTCCTGCCGAAACAGCACCGCGTCATCGAAGTTGTCCAGCGACTTGAGCCGCAGCAGCACCGTCGACAGCTCGGGAACGCCACGCACCTGTCCGGGCCGAAGCGCGAGGAAGACATGTGCGATCTCGTCGGCAGGCACGCGAACGGTCTGCATGTTGGTCATCGACGCACGCCCATACTCGCCCGGATGACGCTTCAGCAGGTGATACGCAACGCGTCGACCGTCTGCGTCGAACTCGACGCCGTTGACGATCTCCCCGCCTGGAACGATTTCGTTCTTCTCCATCGGCAGCAAATCGCCTTCGAGAAGCTGAATCTGCATCGGGACAGCCAAGCCGTCGCGCGGACTGCGCAACCGGCGACGCACCAGCACCTCGCCGTCGCTGAAAAACGCGCGCGCGGCGAGCGTCTGCACCCCGGCGATGTCGAACAGCTCGTCGGCATCGATCTCCTGCCCGCTATCCTCCCAAAGTTGCTTTTGCATCTTGCGCACTGCGTCATTCGGATGCTGCGGATGTGCTTGGATGCCATTGCCGATCGTGTTCGAGACGAGTCGCGCGATCGCCGTTTTCGCCCACGGGTCGTTCCGGATCGCGTCACGCGCGCGAGACCGCATCAGCGGCAGGTTTTGCACCGCCGCAGCATTCGGCCCCGCACTCGATACCCGCCACGACTTCGCCCGCGCCCCGGCCGTGCTCGCAGACTCGTACGCCGCCGCCTTCAGCCGCGTCGGCACCACAAATCCGCGCTGCGCGAGTGACGGATAACCGCGTCTCATCGCACCCCCTTGCCCGCGTGACGCAGTCGGACGATCGACGAACGGCCGGCCGCGCCATTCAGATCTCGAATGATCTCGGTGCGCGCCTCGCGCAACTCGGCGATCGAGCGATAGCGCACGCGCCGGTCGGCGTATTGCACTTCCAGCTCGCCCTTCGCGATCGCGGACTGGATCCGCTCCAGATCCTGCCTTGTGTACCCCATGAACACCTCCTAGCGCCGCGACAGATAGGTCGACCGTCCGACCCGACGCCCCTGAATACGCGAAACCCCGCTCGGTGGCGGGGTTTCGGCGGGTTTTGCTACCTGCGGCGACGGCCGCGGAGCCTCTGTTACTTCCGGTTCATCGGGCGGGTCGGGCAGCACCGCGACAGGCAGGCCGGAAGGCAGCGCTTCCAGCACCGGCACGGCATCAAACAGCGACACCTGCGAAGCACGATGCTGCTCGACCTGCCAGTGCGCCTCGGTCATCAAGTGCACCTTGACGCTACGGGCCGCGTGCATCGCATAGCCCTCGCAGTCCAGCGCCTCGTTTCTCGCGCCGGCCTTCTTCTGCCACACGCGCTTGCCGCCACGCGGTCCCGGCACCTTGACCTCGGCCGTGAGCTGCGACAGGTAGTCACTGCGCACGCCGCGATACCAGTGCATCCGGCCCGGCCCGTCGCCTTCTAGCTTCATTCGGTTTTCGAGGATCAGATCCTTCGCCCGACTCACGCCGACCATGTACGGACGCAGGCCGTACTTCGCCGCCTTGCTGTTGTTCCGAGTCGAGTCGATCGACGCCTTAGGCACGCTGAAGATCTCCGCGTCAGGGTTGCCGCTGCCCTTGACGGCCATCACGTTGTAACCGGCCTGCTGCGCCGCACGCACATACTTGTATACCGCGTCCGACGTCGAGCCGTCCGACGAGTCGATCGACGTCGCACGTACCCGCAGCAGCCAACCGTTTTCATGCCGGTAGGCGTGCGTCAGCAGCATCGTCAGCGCTCCCCATACACCGCCCGTCAGCGGATCTTGCTGCTGCTCAAGCACGTTCCCGTGAATCTCGCCCCACACGACGAGCCAGCTCTCCTCGCTGCGCCCCCATGCACGCAGCACGATCGCGAGACGGTCGTGCTGCACGTCGACGCCGAGCGTCAACAGCAGACCGCCGGCCGGCACCGTCAGCTCCGCGTATGACAGCGCCCGTTCAGCAAGCACCTCCAGCTCGGGCAACTCGCTCTTGTACTTGTACGCCCGCCCCTGCGAGTTATTCACGAACGATCGCATCTTCGTATCGTCGCCCTCGCGTAGCGCCTTGTCGGCTGTCAGCCACTTCTTCACTAGTTCGGCCATGTTTGATCCGGGGAAAGGCGATACCAGCTCGTTGATTCGAAAACCGGCCACGCCGTGAAACGGTGCCGTCGCGACCCATCGCCCGCGACGCACTGCGCGGATGCGCATCGCGTCGTCCCACAACGAACCACAATGCGGACACGTGTAGCGGGCAGTCTCCGGTCGCGCTCGGCCATAGACCTCATGCACGACATCGGCGTCGTTACACCAGGTCACGTTTTCCCATGCCAGCTCATGCTCTTCGTCACAATCGGGGCACGGCACAAGATAGACGCGCTGATCAGACGCCGCATACGCCTGCTGGATGCGCGACAGACCGTCCACGGTCGGCGTACCGCCCAGGATCATCTTGCGACGCCGGTCCGAATAGCTCTTGTTCCGCTCTTCCAACAGCGTGATCGAGTCGCCCTGCTCACGCACGTTCGTGTTTGCGTCGTCCGGCTCCTCGACCGCAACGACCGGGGCCGGCGTCGACTTCACCTCGTCCGGCGCGTTCGACGTGATGAACTTCAGGAAGCCGCGCGCGAACGTCTTGTGATCCCACAAGTTGTTTTTGTCGCGGGCTGCGTGAACCGGTAGCTTCGCCGACAGGCGAGGCGTCACCTCGACCATCGGCTCGAACTTTTCGAGGTTGAACTTCTTCGCCGTTTTCTCTTTCGGGAACATGACGATCATCGGGCACGGATCGACGTCGATCCGTTTCGCAATGTAGTTCAGCAGCACCCCATCCGTCCACGCGACCTGCGCGGACTTCATGCACACAACCTTCTGCGCGGCCGGATCGTCCAGCGCTTCGTGCATGCCGATCACCCACGGCGTGATGTTCACGTTGTAGCGGCCCGGGCTCGCCGATGCCTTCGCGCTCAACCGCCGATGCTTAGTCGCCCACTCCGTCGTCCCGATCCGTTCCGGCGGTCGCAGCAGCTTCGCGATCCGTCGAATCACCGCGCGGACTGTCTGGCTCGTATTGAGATAGCTGCTCAAGGCATCCATAGATATGCTCGTTCAACCATTCGACGTCTACCTCGACGCCGTATAGCGCATACAGCTCAGGCGCCAGCTTGTCGGGCAGCGCCAGCAATTCCGTTTGAAATGCGCCGACCATCAGGCCGTACGCCTGTTCAAGTTGCGCCGCATTGACGAGCTGCCCTTTCTTTTCTGCCAGCGTCAGCAGCTTGATCTCGCGATCGACGCGTTCGGTCATCGCTCGTTCAGCGACGAGATCTATCCCGTTCTCGCTGGAGCGGCCGGCGGCCATCTCACGAAGGTGCCGGATGTACGCGACACGGATCTCGTCGATCGAAGCCACACGGTAGTCGAGTCGGACCTTGTCGACGAACCGCGAAACGGCCGACTGATCAAGGTCCAGGTGCTCGGCGATCTGCTGCTGAGTCGGCATGAATATGACCCCCTATGGAGACTCGCCAGTAGAGAAAAATCGCGGGTGCGAGCCCCCGCGTGTGCGCCGCCCCCGAGGGTCCCCAGATGCGCCCGCAGCACGCTACGGTCCAGCATCACGCGCTCGCGATCGTAGAGCGGATCAGGTTCAGCTGGTGCGGGCTGTAGAATCGCGCTTCCTAACCACACAAGGAGATCCATATGAGCGACGCGCTCAAGAAAATCGCAGAAGCAATGGAAGCCGAAGCCCCAATCAAGCAACAACTTGTCGCAGACAATATGGCGCTTTACACCGTTGTGCGTGCACTCGCAGAAGCCAACGTAGACAACCCGGTATTCGCTGCCGCAGTGAACACGTTGACAGAGTTGCGTGTATCGAAGCTCATGGCGTCGCACGCATCCGATGAGATTATCGAGACGTTCAAGCAGTCGGTGCGTGACCTGCTGCCGGAAACGCTGCGGAAGGTCTGAGCCTTTCACGAACACTGCGCTCGGCACACACCAATACGGCGATCTGATTGCCGAATCCCTCCACTGCGCTCAGGGCCGCCGACAGCGCCTTGAGCGCATCCGCCTCTTCCTCTTCCTCTTCCGCCAGACCATACGCCTTCGGATCGTCCTGCACCGCCTCTTTGATGGCTGCCGCGACTCCCTCGCCAACAATTGCGACCGCCGAGCCATCTATAGAGCTTGTTCGCATTTCGCGCTCCAATGCAAAAAGCCCCGAGGGCTTTCGCACTCAGGGCTTTGAATTCATTTCGTAGGGACGAACGCCCCCACACGACCTAACGGGCTCCACTATGTGTTCTTATGTCCCGAGAGGTTTGCACGACTAACGCGCGGTGCCAGCGAATATCCAGTGACGCGGTAAAGGATGTCCGAAGTTTACGTGATCCGCTCTTGGAATGGAAGACGTTTCATTCTCGCAATTGGCGGCGCATTGTGTCGGACACCGATCCATTCACATGATCGAGCAGCGAATGCATGTCGTGGAAACGACGCGACCAGTGCCGTCGATACTCGTCAAGTGGGATGCCGAGCGCTTGCGCGCGCGCGGCTTCGTCAATCGGTCGCTTGCCCGAGCCAGCGCAATCCGGACAAATATATCGACCGTCCCGTCGCACGACGCCGCGCCCTTCGCACCGCGCACATTGATCGTTGATCCACTCGTCGAGCAAGCGCAATGCGAAGCGCTCGACAATATCGACCTTCGCACGCTTGACTTCGTGTCCTGCGCGCTGATCGCGACGTTCCTCACGGTTCAGGCCCGTGAACCGATTGCGCTTAAAACGGCCCGACAAGCGGATCATCTGCGCAAACAGCAACGTGGCCTTGCGGATCGTCGCAGGCTTCGCTTCCAGCCCCGCCTTGATCCGGACCAGCAACCGACCGAGATCGCTCGCAAAGGCGAGCGCGCCCAAAGTAACTTTCGGATCGGCAATCGGGTCGGTGAACTGACCACGAACACTCATTGCAACGCCTGCCCGCTCCATCAAATCGATCATGACTCTCTCCTATTCGTCCTAATGTCCCAAGGGAAAAGGCCTGCAGGGGTGCGCGCCTGCGACATGCGCGACATGCGCCGCTCACGTCGCGCATATCGCGCCCCTGCACCCGCGCCCGAGACCGCGCCTTGGGACGTTGGGACATGGGACGTCCACGGCGCGCCAAGGCTGGTACAGTGGCGCGCCTGCCATGCAGGCACAGCGCGCCAAACCATCACAGCGGACTGTCGTCATCGCCCGCCACAACCAGCTCGCGCTCGACTTCCGGCTCCTGCTCCTCGCGCACGTAGTACCACCCGCGCGAACCGGTCGACTCCCGCTTGCGCACCCAACCGAGCGACTTCAGCGCCTTGCCAATGCGGCGCTGTTCCGCCAGCGTCCATTTCGACGTGTCGAGCTTCAGGATGTCCGCGAGGATTTCTTCCATCGTCGTGCGCGTCACGAATTCCAGGGCCTTGGCGATCTTGTCCTCGTACACGTCGCCCTCGTAGCGCTCTGCCTGCTCGATCTCGAACAGCGGGCGTTCCTGCTCCGTCACGTGCCACACGACGCCCGAGCGGTACAGGTGCACGGCCTCGGCCCAAAGCTGATCACGGACGGCCACGATGCCGTCGATGTCGACCAGACCGCCGACACGCAGCGGCCAATAGCGCCGGTTGCCCGATTCGTCCTTCAGGTACGTGTCGAAGTTGACCGAGCCGGCGAACACGCACTGGCGCGGTACGTCGGTTGCCCGCTTGCCGTAGAAGTTGCGGAACCGGTCAACGGCCGTCGCGAAGAAGCTCTTCACCGCCGACGAGTCGGCCTTGTTCAGCGAATCCAGTTCGGCCAGCTCGATCACCCACTTGCCGGCTAGCACCGCGTATGTGTCCTTGTTGCCGATCTGGATCGGCGTATCGGTGAACCATGGAGCGCCGGCCAGCACCTTCAGCGCCGTCGATTTGCGGGCACCCTGCTTGCCTTCGAGGATCAGGACGTTGTCGACCTTGCAGCCCGGATCCATCACGCGAGCCACGGCCGCGATCATCCATTTCATGAATGCGAGCTGCACATATTCGCTATCGGCCACACGCAGGTACGTCGACGGCATCGATCGCACGCGCGGCATACCATCCCATTTCAGCCCCTCGAGGTATTCGCGCACGTCATGGAAGTGGGTCGCGTCAGCAACCAGCAGGACTGCATTCATCACGATATCGGTGCGCACAGAGAGGCCGTACCGCTGCGACAACCAGAGCACGCAGCGCTGATCATCCATGTCGGTCCACTCGCCCGTCACACCTTGCGGAAATGGCGGCGCACGGCGCTTCATCACCCGGCCACCGAAATCGTCCTGTTCGATTACGCCCTGCCACGCATTGTGATTCGACAGGATCAGGTGGACGTTGCCGAGCGTCGGCAACAGCGTGCCCTTGTCGGACCGCGCCAGATCCTGCTCCCATGTGTGTGCGCCGTTCTCCACTTCGCGGCCGTCCCATTCCGGCAGATGCGCGGCAGCGGACGTCGCGGCGGGTTTCGTCAGCGAAGCGTCCGCGATCGATACGTCCGTCGCCGCCGGCCGGATATCGTCGTTCGCTGGCGCGATGACGCGCAAGATCGCCGCCTGTATCTGCGCTTCAACGACTTCGAAACCCTCTTCGACGTGCAGGTCATTGAAGTCGGTCAGCTTGCGCTCGCCACGATTAGCAAATGCCGGATAGACGACGCTGACGTCGTCGACCTCGGCTGCCGCCTCGTACGCGCGCTTCAGGCCGGTGTTCTCGAAGCGCTTGCGACGCAGCGGCATCACGTCGTTACCGTAGCTCACCTCAACGTACGGCACGCCATTATCGTCACGACGGCGGGACGCGGCGACCATGTACCACGTATTCTTCGCCTCAATCCGGACCGGCTCGGCACCGAAGACCAGTTCGCCACGGAAAGCGAATTCATCGGCGAGCCAATCGCGCATGCGCTGCTCGATCTTCCAGTCGTCATCGGCGCAGACCAGCACGTGCACGTCCGGATACGTTGCGCGCAGGTAGCGCACGGCCGGGAAGATGCCGCCCGCGTCGAAGCAGACGTCGACCGCGAACGCGTCGTCGATCGCCATGCGGATCGCGCGTGCGGTCGCGTAGCCTTCGGCAACCAGCACGACCTGGTCGTCCGTGCCGACCTCGCCGAGCACATATGATGCGCCCTTCTTCTCCATGCCCTTGTTGAAGCGCTTCGCGCCGTCCGGCGTAATCTTCTGCAGGCCGACGAGACGCGGCTCGTCGCCATACTGGTACATCGGCACGAAGATCGTGCCGTCCGCATCGAAGCGCACACCCTCGGCCGTGATGTGCTTGCGCTCCAGGTACGCGGACGTACCATCCTCGGTCGCGCGGCTCCACTGACCGTGCGCGCGGTTCGCGGCGAGCTTCGCCTGCCGAGCCTCGCGCTCGGCTTGCCCGCGCTCGGCCGATTCCTGCCGACGACGGGTTTCGGCGAGCACTTCTTCGGTCAGCGGTGCGCCGCTCCACTCGAAGCGCTCGGTGCCCGGATCGTCACCCGAAAAGTGCCCGAACGTGCCGCCGTAGCCGATCACGGCGCCCTTGCTGACAACCTCGCGAAGCTGATACCAGTACTTCTTGCGCGGCCCGTACCGGTGATGCTTACCATCCGCGACCGGATGGCCGGCGGGCAGGTCAGGATGACCCGCCGCGCGCAGTTGCTGAATGATCTGGTCAAGTGTTGCCATGCGAAATTCACCTCCATTGTTCGTGCGCCCCGGGCCATCGCCACGGGCACACCAAAGTTGCTTTGGCCGCGCGTCACGACCGGATCACAATTCCTTGAGAAGCGTCTGCAGTTGCCTCAGCTTCTCGACGCCACGTTCGTTGCACTCACGCTGTTCCTCGATCCTGAGCGCCGCCGTTTCCAGATCCGACGTGATCGCCCGGATATCGTCGGATAGACGTGACAAGCGCCCTGCAATGCCTGATAGAAGATCAATCGGCTCGATCGCGGGCGGCTGACTTGCTGCCGATACCTCCGACTCGGCCGGATGGACCGGATCGGCGTCTTGCTCCATGCGTGGCATCGATACTTTTGCGCGTTGGAAATGGCCTCGCGGCGCTTCCTTGACGATGCCCGCGTCGACGAGCCTGTCAAGGCAGCCCTTTACCGTGCGCAGTTCCATGCTCGATTTGGTCGTGGCATACAGGTCCGACGCGATGTGCTGCGCTGTCCACGCCGCACCGCCCGGCACACTTTCAAAGACCTTTTGAGCCTGTATCGGAAGCTCGCGCACAATTGATTCACGGCGTTCAGGCGTCATGCCCCCTCCTGCCGCCGCGAGGCCGTCGAAGTACCCTTTTGCATAGACCCTCCTGTGTCGATGGCGATCGCTGTCCATTGCGATCCCCGTTAGCGCGCACTGCGGTTCGCGGCTAGCTCGGCGAGCCGGCGATCGCGCGCGACCTTGTGCGAATAGTTGCGCCACACGCTTCGCCCGGCGGCGTAGCACTGCGGCCCGCTCGGCGAACGTCGGTATTGCGATGTTCCGCGTCGCAATGCGCCACTCGTTCCACTTACCTTCACTTAGATCTCCGGTTATTTGCCGCGCAGCCGACGCCACTCAGCGGACATCTGGTCGTCGAACGCCGAAAGGTCGGCCGCGCAAAGCTGGCCGACGATCTGGTCGCGGAACGCGTGGCGTTCCGCCTTGGTAGGCAGCGCCGCACACGAACGAGCGGCGACCCCGATGAACACGTTGACCTTGCCGACCCGCCCTGCTTCCGCGAGGAACACGGCGAGGCGATCGGGGAAGGTCGATATGAGGTCCAAGAGGAATCGGCCGACCTGATCCGGAGCGTTGTCGAATCGATAGGCGAGCGCGGTCGTGGCGCAGGCGAGCTGCTGTCCATACTCGCAGCACAACTCCACTTGCTCGCGCCACACGCGACAACACCCCATGCCGGGCTTGAATCGCTCCATATCAGCGCCGCCGACGCTTCGCGAGGTTCCGAGCGGCATGTATCAGCCGCTGAAACAGGCGCTGCCCCTTGCGCCCCGTCGCAATGATCTCCTCGGCCTTGCGGTCGTCGATACGTTGATCCTCGAGCGCGCGCGTCACGTCATCAGCCACGCGCCCGACATGGGCCTGCAGGTGTAGCGCCGTCGAGACGAGACGCATCGCACCTGGCTCGAGCGCGTCCTCGGTCGCTTGCTCGTCGACGTGTTCTGCGACCAGGCCGAAACGCGCATTCAGCGCATGCAGCGCGTCGAGCGCGTGCGCATTTGCCTCGGATTTCTCCTGCATCCACTCGACGAGCAGCTCGAACATTTCCATCGACAGGCGACTGTCGCCGACGCCGCGCAACCGCAGACGCAGCGACTCGGCCGTGATGTTTTTTCCGCGCCGGACGGTGAGATAGTTCGCCGCATCGGCAACGCCGCCGGGCGTGTCGCGTACGGACGTATAGAGCACGTCCAGCCATTCGGTACTGTCGTATCGGCAGGTCATTTGCGGGTATTGGGTAAAGGCGGCTTTCATCCTGTCGCGCCCCAGGGATCGCGACTACGATTCGGCCAATGGATAGACAGACGATGTCAATGCACCGCCGGGGGCAAATCGTCCTCGGTCGGGTGATCGAGGAAGTGGTCGTACAGGGCCTGTACGGTCGAGACGCGAGGATCGCGATGAATTCGAAGAGCGATCTTTGTCAAGGTTTGGTAGGGGATGCCACATTGGCGGGCGAGCGCCGGCCACCCACCCTTAGCAGCGTCAAGGTGGCGCAGCACGGTGTCGAGCATCGGTTCCTTATAGTTCCGCATATGACGATCCTTTGATGATGACCGCCACAATAATATCCCATTCAGGATATTTACTCAACGCACCACCCCGCGCCAATATCTCGCAAGGGATTCATCTTTCCCGGCAATATGCGGACATGAATAAGACGCCGCTTCGAATGATCTTGGCGCGGAACGTTCGCCGCCACATGGAGGCGAGCGAACGCATCCGAACGCAAGTACAACTCGCCAAAGCAGCTGGTGTGGCGCAGAGCAGTGTCGCGCGCGTACTCAAGGGGGAGATAGACACGCAGCTGTACATCATCGAGGCACTCGCCGAGGCAATCGGCGTACCTCCAGGCGCACTCCTGACCGACGACGAGTCCGAGCAGGAATTGCTAAGGTTCGACCGATCGCTCGTCGCCGCGCTGCCGGCGTCAGAAAAGGCCAAGATTGAAAGCTATATAGAGTTCGTTCTGAGCCAGACCAGCACCGCCCACGTGGAAGCGGATGGCTCCCTCAGCATCTCAGAAGAAATTCCCGCCACCGCCGAGTCCAAACGGCGAGCGGGTGTTGCCGCTCAACGCCCATTATCAAATCAAACGTTGAGCAATGAGAAACCACGCCGCGACCCCGCATTCCGAGCGACCAGAAAGCAACGCCGATAACGTCTACCACCTCACGACGCATGGCCGGACCCTCCGGCACCAGGCAATTCGAGAATACCTGCGCGAGCAGATGGCTCGACACGCCGAAGACTCGATCATTGCGATCGCGTGCGTTTCCATGCAGGCGGACGGGACAATCAGCATCTCCGCAAAGGGGATCGAACCCGACCTCGCCGACGAAATGCTCAATGGCTTGAGTCACCTGTCGGCACGAATCCGCCACCACACAAAGGGCAAGCCCAAACCCCGCCCTCGCCAAAACGGCAACATCGCACTCGGCGTAATGGCAGCGATTGCCTTGACTACCTGCGCATACATCAACGCGATCCCGTGGATCGACAGCACGCTAGTTTTGGCCGCCCATTTTCTCGCAAGCCTCACCACCCACCGAACGACGCCCAAGTAACCTCCAAGGTGTGCCCGCCATCCCCGGCGGGCTACTTACAACGACAAATATCCCTATAGGGATTGACATCAATATATCCTAACGGGGATACTCCGGCTGTCGCGTCACCCGACGCTCAACCGGAGAACCACCATGGAATCGACCGATCTGCACGCGGAAGCCCGTCAGGACTGGCTCCGCGACGAACAAATTCCCTGCGTCACGCCGTCCGAGCCGGCCCGCCAAAGCAACTTTGAGAAGTCGGCGATCTTCCGCTGGACCCTCGTCGCGGCCCTGCTGTTCATTGTCGTCAACGTGTTCCAAGACGGCCCGATCGACGAGCCGCCGACCGCCTACCGAGTCACCGCCTAAACCGCCCCGACCCTGCCGGGGCAAGCGGCCCCGGCGTCATGGAGACATGCCATGCCGCGAATCAAAGTCAAAGCCAAGCCTCTTTTCGACGTCGAGCGTCGCGACACTCTGTCCCTGCGAACCGTCGTTCGTTACGACCGGAACGCAAAGCGCCCGACAACGCCGATTCTCGTCGGCAAGTACGTCGTCGCTCGACGCCCCCTTCCCGACAGCCTGCACACGCTTTACATGATCCTCGACGGGGCCGAGATCGCCGGCACGCAGATCTCGATCCCGAGCGAGGCCGACTGTGCCACCGCCATCAAGCGCCTGCGCGACGCGAAACGCGCAGCAGGCGTCGCAGCATCCGATGCGATCGCCAAGGCGAAGAAGCCGCGTAAGCCGCGCGCATTCACGATCCGGGAGGCTGCATGACGCCAGCACCGGCACATACCGCACAGCCGCTCAATCCGTTTGTGGACCTGACGGCCGGCCAGCGCGCAGACCTCACCATTCGCATCCTCGACGTGTTCCGCCGTCTGACGCGCGCGATGACGTCCGACGAGGTCTGCAGGACGCACTTCCCGGATATGGCGAGCGTCGCGGCACAGCACATCGACAAGCTCGCTCGCGGCGGACTGCTTCGTCGCCAGCCGCGCCCTCACGATCTGCGCTTTGTGTACTGGCTGGCCGGATCTGACGCTGCCCCGCCGCTTCCGATCCCGTGCAAGCAAGCGGACGGCACGTACGCCAGCGCCCCCGACGACACGTTCAAGCCCCGACGGGCGGCATACGCGGCAGTCACCGCCGGCTCGATGCACACTCGGCCCGCGTTCCATCCGATCGTCACGCGCAACCAAGGGAGCCACGTCGCCGTCTCGTTCCCGCACCTGTACCCGCTCGAGATCACGGCCGACTCTCTGCAAGATTCCGCCGCGCAGGCGTTGCGCTATCTGCGCCTGTTCCGTCAGAGCATAGACCTCGAGGTCGCGCGCCTTGAACAGCTCGTTCAACGCCGGAGGACCGCATGATGGACGACCGCACCCAGCCGCTCAATCTGACCGCTCCGATTCCGACCGGGAACATCAAGGCCGCAGCAGCCGCAGCCGGCGCGACGTCGGCAGATCTGTGGATGGTCCCCTACGAGCAACTGCACCATGACCCGGCGGACAACGTTCGCCCGGTTGATCCCGAGTGGGTGACGCATCTCACGGCCCTGATCTCCGCGAACGGATACGACAAGGGTTCCCCGCTCCATTGCTACGCGCGAAAGGTCGACGGCAAGGATCTGCTCTACATTTACAAGGGCCAACATCGCTACCTCGCGGCCGGCAATGCAATCAAGGCTGGAAAGAAACTCGGCAAGATCCCCGTCGTCGTCCGTGACGCCAAGACCGTCAACCGCGCTGATATGGTGATCGACGGCTACCTCAGCAACGACAGCAAGCGTTCGTCGCCCCTTGATTTGGCTGCGGCGGTCGCCGAATTACGCGACATTCACGGCATGACCCTCGCAGAGATCTGCAAGCGGCTGAATGTCACTGACCAAACGATTCGCGATGTCGGCCTGCTCGAACGCGCACCGGCCGAACTGCACCAGCTCGTACGCGAAGGCACCATCGCCGGCACACTGGCGATCGAACAGATCCGCCAGCACGGCGGCGACAAGGCACTCGAACGCATCGTCGTCGGGATCTCCAGAGCTGAGGAAGCAGGCAAACAGAAGGTCACGAAGAAGTACCTCGAAGCGATACCCCTGATCGATGCACTGCCGGATCAGGCACCGCCGTCCACGCATGCATCGTCGACGGCCACCGCACGCGCTGCGACACCTTCCCCCGCGACGACGGCAGCAGACGCCCCGTCCGCGGCACAGGCGCCAGCACATGCGCCTACCGGCCTGATTACGGCTGCGCCTTCCAAGATCAGCGAGAAGCACTCAAAGCAACTTTTGCAGGCGCTGCAGGCGGTGTTGCACGACGAAGGTTTCGGAAAACTGGCACCCGTGACGATAGATGCCGTTCACACCGCGCTGATGCCGCTTGCCGATCTACTCGACGCTCGCCCCGCCGGGAAATCATGGCCTATCGCCGAGCCGGACGAGAACGGCTGCTGTGAACCAATCGAGACACTTCGAGGCCCCGAGCGAACCGACAGGATCAAGGGACCGCTCGCCCACATTCGTATCGCTCAACCGGCTCCCGGAGCATGGATCTATGCGATCGAATACAACACCGGCACCAGCTTCGCGAGCGACCCTCTGAAGGTATCTTCGCAGACGCGCGCAGTATGGACGCGCGTTCAGGCCATTCGCTCGGGCGCTGCGCGGCTCGTCGACACAATTAAGTCGCCCGTCCACGGGCGGACCAAGTCGGAGCAAGCAGCATTCAAGCGAATTCTCGCGTGGGCGAACGAGATCGTCGGCATGCCCGACCCCGACATGACCGCCGAATTCTCAACAGCCACGGCCAAAGGGCAACGTCCGGACCTGACGGACGTGTTGACGGCCATCGAGAACAAGCGGCGGATCACGTCGAACCGCGCGTTGCTCGATTCCGCGTTCCCGACACAGAAGGCGAAGCCCGGCCTCGACCCTGCGTCAGCATGGCCGTTCCCAAGAGGAGCCGCAAATTGACCTCGCGCCCGGCCCTTTCTACCCCACGTCCGCTGCCGCGAAAGCGGGAACACACGAAACAGCGCCCGGCTCTCGCACTGGCGAGCGTCAACGGTACTTCGACGCAGTCGAACAGCAGCGGGCTGACGCCCGCAACAACGATCCAGAACAACGATGCGCCGCTCGCGCGGCGTAAAGCAATCCAGAGAAACGAAGCCTTGGCGAATGCCCGCCAAGGCAGGCTCGCGCAGATTGACGACCTGCGCATCAAGATCCGCTCGCTAATCACTGACATCTCGCACGCGGCCGACGTCGAGCTGCTGGACCTGATGGCCGACGAGATCGGATCATTCGCCCGCCACAAGGCGGCACAGGATGCGCGCACTTGGGCCGCGACCGCCGCGATCACGCTTGAAACGGGGCTCATGCAACTCGCCCGTGCAACCCAGCCCGTCATCGAATAACGAGGAACAGTGAATTGAACGCCACAACCGAACGACTGTTGCGACTGCCGACCGTTCTCGACATGGTCGGCTTGGGCAAGACGACGATCTACGACATGATGAAGGATGGTAGTTTCCCGAGACCACGACGAGTTCGCAATCTCTCACTATGGGCAGAGACAGAAGTACAAGCATGGATTCGTTCCATCACATCACGCGAAACGTCCGCCGCCCAATAACATGTCCAAGTCCAGACCTGATCCCCCAGCCAGCATCCGATCAGGTCTGAAATTACTTCGACGTGCCCCTATCAAGGGCCGTGATCGACCCGTATGCGCCGTTCGACCTTGCGTACTGCCGATGGACGCTTTCACGGTGTAACGGTCGTTCGACGCATCGTCCACCCTGCCGGACGCTTGACGCTGCGGCGGACATTCAAGCCTCCATCATGTTGCGACCGCAAGAGCACGCAAGGGGGAGTTGTTGCCTAGAGTAGTATTATTTCTGGAACGCACAAACGGGTAAGATTCGCAGAAAATTCCAATTGAGAGCTTTGTCGTTAAGCAGGGGGAGTGAGAAAGAATGCAAGCGTTATTTTTAGGTGCGGGCTCGTCATACGACTGCGCCATGCCATTAGTTTCGGAACTAACTGCCGAAATAAAGAGGTGGCTGACGCCGGATAAAATTCACGAAATCAACGAGCATCAAAAAAGTCACCAAAACGGTTGGAGCGATGACATCGTTGCGATGCTTATTTCGCGGCTACAAAATTCGCAGCTGCACTATGAAAGCATCATTGGTGCTATCGAGGTGGATTTTGCGCGCGAGCAGGACGCGGGCCGGAGAGGCGAGCTCCATGGACTTCATGCATTTTTGTTACAAACGGTCCACGGGCTATTGCTTGACCGTCAGCTCAGGAATTTTGACTTTGCGATGGCCGCTTTAGATAGTTTTGGGGGCATTCGCAGCTTGATGGTCGACAGCAAACCACTCTGGGTTTTCTCGCTTAACCACGATGTCATGTTTGAATTGCTCGCTGCGAAATTTTCTATTCCCCTGAAAACTGGCTTTCATGGCAATGATGAACTTCAAATGAACGACGGCAGTGGAGGTTTCACCGCGATAAATGTCGCCCACTTATCTCGCCAGGCAATCAACGCTAACGACTACGATTTCTTCAAACCGGGAGAGACCGGTGTCAACCTAATCAAGCTGCATGGATCACTCGATATTTTTGGGAGCGGCGACGAGCTCAGCTATATCAAAATCGCTGCAAAAGAAAATCGTGCAGCGTCCTATGTCGAGCAACTGGAAACTGTTGCGAAGATTGATCTCGCATTGGGGAAACGAGACGGCGTTCGTGCAGTTAATGAACATACCTATCTAGATCACAATGGGCAACTTCAGTTTCTTCGAAATAGCCTGTTGAGCGGAGCACATAAATTTTCGCCCAAAATCTCTCAGATAGCGCCGCCGGAGTTTCTGTCTCTGTTCCGTGGTTACTTGAATTACTCATCGCACCTGGTGTGTATCGGATACGGATTCGGTGACAGACACATTGACGAAGGGATCGTGGACTGGCTTTCATTCTCAGGCGATCGACAACTGACCGTCGTGAACCCCGGAATTAAACAGTGCCCCGGCCGGCTCAATCATCTTTTCGATCAAGTAACCTTGCGAGCCGAAGGGGCCGCAGAATACTTCTTAGAGCTGCGACAGGAACCAGAACGCCCTTCGCAAAAATTTTGGCGTGCGTTACGTGAGAAAGGCAGGGAACGCATAAAAGACGAACTCTTGAACCCGAAATAGAGGCGGCCTCGTGTTTCTGCCAGCCCTTGCGTGTGGCAATGTCCGCTTCGAACGGGCAGGCGACTGCTGAGCGACGTGGCTTTCCTCGCACCAGCGGCCGCTAGTGGCCGAACGCGGCCGGCCACCGCCCTGTGACGCACGACCAGCGCAGATCGACCCGTTACGGTCATTCGAGCTCACGGCAAACGAATGGCTACTTCGAATCTGTATGAGACGCCTATCTCGCACCCCGGCCTGACCAGTAATAGTCACAAAATAGGCTCATTTGCTGAACAGGCCGGCGTCACACTACTGCCCTTCACGTCGCTCGGGCACAGTGATGTGCGGTGTTCATTTTATTGCTGAATCCGAGGATTTAGATCCAGAATAATTTGGGAAGGTGCACGATCTAGAATCGCAATTCCAGTCATCACTAATCGTGGGCCATCAGGGTCATACGTGATTCCTTCGGGCAGGCAGTCACCAGCGACCCTTGGACTTTGGTCCGCCAAACGCACGTAGTTTTGTTTGACCCAGCTCAACACAGCTTTATGAAGTGGGCTGATTGGCCGGTCGGAGGTCGCCTTTTGGTACCGTATCCCCATGACGTTGAGAAGCAGCGCAAGCAATTTCGAGCTCTTAAAATTAGGAAACTTGCTCATTCTGACGACCTCGTTATAGAGCTGTCGCCGCACCTTATGCAAAACGATTTTTCCTGCTGGCCCGGTCATTCGGAGATCAATCAATTCGCTCCATACGACGATGTACTGGACCGACCAGCACCTATCGCGAGGTTGTTTGACCGTTGAGGCTAGGACAACCACGTCAACGATTACTCTTGATACCAGCATATAGACGTCGCTTTGCGGATCCATTTTGTGACGCCGTAACGGAACGTTTGGTCGGCGCTCGCTGGCATCAAGAATCTCTATTGCGTCCGTCGCGAACTTGACCGCTGCAGATAGCTTGTTCACCTCTCCATCTGCCAAACTATCTGTCGGCACACCGTTCAGCTTATAGAGGGCGACGGGGGCGCGGGAAATCACTCCGGCGACGCGATTCAGGACGAATGGTGGTTCCGTTTTTGCGCCCGTATCTACATAGCTCCGGAATGTCACCAGAACAAGGCGGCAGAAGGCAATCCATTGATCCGCTTGCCATTCCCGCACTTCGTCATGGTGAACGTCAAAGACGTGATCGAGCTTACTTACCACTGAATAGTTTCCGTAAAGCGCTGAGGTCAGCGGTTTGTGGTATCCGATGAATCCTGTCTGATACCCAGCGACTTCGTGAAAAGCAAACGAATCCTTGTTGGCTATCGCCTCGGATGTAATATTCTTGGCGAACGTGCCGAGCGCGACGTCATATTTTTTCTGCGTATTGATTGCTTCAAAAAGCGCCAATGCGGTAGAAGGCGCGAACTGTACGACGTTTCTACAGAATTTGCGGTCCGCGAGAAGTAGTAGCACGTCGTGCGCGCATTGACGAGTGCTACTGCTGCGCGTATGCGTTGGCACTTGACCGCGTGAAAGCAACTTCCTTTGTGCCTCCACTTCGGTAAGAGACCAGGTGTGCCGAATCAGATGCTTCGCTGACCGCTCCAGTTCGTCCGCAATTTCTGGAAGTTCAGCCGGTGATCCTTTTACGATCACAAGGTAGAGCTGACGGGCAAAGCGCTTAGCGTTCCAGCGGCCAAAGACGGGCGGCCGAACAAAAGCAAACCAAGCCCAGACCATAAAATTCGCGAGAAATATGGCCCCTAACAACGCTTGCCAGGAGGCGGGTGTCAGGAGCTTTCCTTCGGGAACAAGCCACTGTTCCGCACGCCACCAGTCAGTCAGCAAGGTAAGTGCGCCAACTATTCCGACGATTGTGTACGTTCCTCCTTGCAGTGGAAGTGGCGCGGTTCTAACCCTGAACCGGTACCGGATGTCCGCGATAGTCCACGCCAAAACCATTAGTGCGAGGGCCGCCAGGAACTCTGAAAATCCGAAGAATTTAGGATCCTGTGCCTGAAGCGGTACAAAGCAGACTGACCAGTAGCAATGTGTCACTCTCATGCGGCTCCCCGAGAACGGAACGGTATGGAGCGTAAATCTTCTCATTAAACTGGGTGGACAGGCGTTTCGAACGCCACTTACTAAAAGATGCGACCGTTGCGCCGGCGGGCTAGATGTCCGTTGTATAGACGAAAGCGACGATCGATCGTCCGAACCGGAGCGCCTGGCAATGACCGAAGCTGGCCGGTAGCTGTCGCTCGCCATCGGCAACAACCGGCCGGATGGCGACGAATCCAGTCTAACGGCTCAACATCCATGGTCGCGCTGTGGCCAGTCGATCCAGCACATGAAAAAGGGGGTATTAGAGTGGGTATCAAACGCCCATTTCGCCAACTAATTCGTTACCAATCATCATCTTACGATCACAAATGTCAATGCAGTTTCCACATGACGATATGTCGGATCACTTCGTTTGCTCCAGTTTCAGGTCGTGATGGTGTGCCATTGTGGCCCAAACCTCGTCGACCGGGAATCCGGCCCCACCCGGCTCGCCAGCCGGATGGACGGACAGACGCAGGCGCACGTGATCCGCGCCGGTTGGCTACACTGCCGACTTGTCCCTGTTACGCGAAACGCCCTCCATGAATCGCCCGCCCTATCTCGCGCACGCCGCGCTGCTGGAACTGGCACGCCAATCGGCCGCCGTGTCGTCGTCGTGCACCTGCACGAAAACGCCGCTTGAAGGATGGACGAGCCTGCCGCTGTCGCTGCCGGAATCTCAACTGGAAGTGGTCGGAACGCTTGTGGCGCCGGACGAGACCGACGAACCCGCCTTTGACGAATATCATCCGGACGGAACGCGCTACTGGTCGGCAGATGCGCCGATCGCCGTGCGTCATTTTCCGTACAACCGCTGCAGCGTCTGCCGGTGCCGGCCATGCGGACGCGTGTATCTGCGTTACCAGGAGGGCGGCGGCTACTTCATCGATCAGCGGATTCGCGCACTGAATCCGGAATTGATCGTCGATGCAGGCGACTGACGCACTCGCATCGCTCCATCGCACGTCTCGCCCCAACCGCCGTCAATGCGCAACGACGCGGTTGCGCCCTTCGCGCTTCGCCTGGTACAGCCGCTCGTCCACCGCGCGCAGCAGCGCGTCGACCGTGCTGCCGTCGATCCCGTACTGCGCGACGCCGACGCTGACCGTCACCTGCACCCGCTTGAAATCGAGCCCGAACGGCGCGCTCGCGATCGACGAGCGCAAGCGCTCGGCCGTCATCCGCGCGCCCTCGAGCGGCATCTCCGGCAGCAGCGCCATGAACTCCTCGCCGCCGACCCGCGCAATCCCGCCCGCCGGCCGAACCACGAACTCCTCGCCACCGCCCCGCGCGATCCCGCTCCCCGGCCGGATCGCCTCGATGCATTGCCGCACGACGCCGCGCAGCACCTCGTCGCCGATCTGGTGCCCGTACGCGTCGTTGATGTTCTTGAAATTGTCGAGATCGAACGCAAGCAGCGAGAACGGCTTGCCGTCGCGTTCCGCGCGCTGGATCTCGCGTTCGACGAGGCCGATGAACTGGCGGCGGTTCGACGCGCCCGTCAGCGGGTCGGTCGCGGCCAGGTATTCGAGTTTCTGGTTGGTGCGCCGCAGTTCCTGCAACGCGCTCTCGGTGCGCGACATCGATTCCGACAGCCGGCTCATCAGGTCTTCCTGGCTGTAGATCGCCGAAAACGAGCGCGTGGTCTGCAGCGCCTGCACGACGCCGTAACTCAGCAGGAAGAACCCGCCCGCGAAAATCGCATGCGCGAGCCACCACATGTGGTTCCACGGCTTGCCGAGAATGAACGCGAGCGACGACAGCGCGAACGCGGTGATCGACATCCCGTAGATCGCCATCAACGGCGAGCGGATGCGCCGCGCGAGCAGCACGCCGACGTTGAGCATCGAGAACACCATCGCGCCGCCCTCCATCGACAGGCGGGTGCCGAGCGTGCCGGCGACAGGCGAATAGGCGATGTACGCAACCGCGGCATCGACGACCAGGAAGAACACGACCCACGGCAGCCAGGTGCGCAGGCTCGTGCGCCGGTCGACGCGATCGGACGGCCGCGAATACGACATCAGCCCGGTCAGCAGCAGGATCGCCATCACGAGCCGCGACGCCGGTCCGTAAAGCAGGAACAGCCAGATATTGTGATGCGCCATCCCGGTGAAGAGGCCGTGCAGCGCATAGATCATCGCGAAGCCGAGAAAGCCGAGCGTCAGCCAGCGCAGCAGCGGTTCGCCGGACGAGCGGTAGCACACCCAAGTCACGTACGTGACGAAGGCGCCCTCGAGCGTCGCCGCGGCAATCGCGATTTCGTGGAACGCGTGGTTCTCGAACGTCAGGTGCGGATCGCCGAAGAACCACAGATATGCAATGAGATAGGCTGGCAGCAGTGCGAACCCGATCAGCAGGCACTTCGCGTAGATCTTCGCGACGGCGCTGACGGCGCGTGGCGGCTCGCTTGCGGTGTATGTCGTGCTCAATTCGGCCCCCGATCGATCCGCTGCGTTGTTCGAACACGAAAGACGCCGGGTCACGACACATCGCCCGTCCCAGCTGACGGGGCATGCGCGGCGACTGCCTGCGCGACGCGCAATCCGGCCCCCAATACCGAAAGGCAAATGTCAGAGGCTAGTATAGGTGGGGCGATTCGTTTGACAAGTAAGGGGAAACGGCAGCGGTGCGACCGCGCGGATTGATTCGCGTCCGTATCGGATGGAGTCGATCGGACATAGCGTCGTGTGCGGGGCGCGGCTCCCGCGCGCGGCGGCGCAGCCGGCGTGCGGGCAACGCACGCCGACTGCGCCAAGGTCAGACGATTTCGAACAGGCCGGCCGCGCCCTGCCCGCCGCCGATGCACATCGTCACGACCGCGTATTTCACGCCGCGCCGCTTGCCTTCGATCAACGCATGGCCGGTCAGGCGCGCGCCCGACACGCCGTACGGATGCCCGACGGCGATCGCGCCGCCGTTCACGTTGAGCCGGTCCTCGGGAATGCCGAGCGTGTCGCGGCAATACAGCACCTGCACCGCGAATGCCTCGTTGAGCTCCCACAGGCCGATGTCCTCGACCTTCAGCCCGGCCTGCTTCAGCAGCTTCGGCACCGCGAACACCGGGCCGATGCCCATCTCGTCCGGCTCGCAGCCGGCGACCGCGAAGCCGCGGAACACGCCGAGCGGCTGCAGGCCTTCCTTCTGCGCGGCATCGGCGCTCATCACCACGCACGCGGACGCGCCGTCGGAGAACTGGCTCGCGTTGCCGGCGGTGATCACGCCGCCCGGCACCGCCGAGCGGATCTTCGACACGCCGTCGAGCGTCGTGTCCGACCGGATGCCTTCATCGGCCGACACCGTCACTTCCTTCGTGAAGAGCCGTCCGGTCGCCTTGTCGGCAATGCCGGCGCGCACGGTGATCGGCACGATCTCGGCATCGAAGCGCCCCGCCGCCTGCGCGGCCGCCGCCCTCAGTTGCGACTGCACGCCGTATTCGTCCTGCCGCTCCTTCGAGATCCCGTAGCGCTTCGCGACGTTCTCGGCGGTCTGCAACATGTTCCAGTAGATCTCCGGCTTGTGTTCGAGCAGCCAGCCCTCGTGCACCATGTGCCGGTTCATTTCGTTCTGCACGCACGAGATCGACTCGACGCCGCCCGCCACATACACGTCGCCTTCGCCCGCGATGATCCGCTGCGCGGCGAGCGCGATCGTCTGCAGCCCGGACGAGCAGAAGCGGTTCACCGTCATGCCCGGCACGCTCACCGGCAGCCCCGCGCGCAGCGCGATCTGGCGCGCGATATTGACGCCCGTCGCGCCTTCCGGGTTCGCACAGCCGATGATCACGTCCTCGACGCGCGCGGGGTCGAGCCCGGTGCGTTCGAGCGCGGCGGCGACCACGTGGCCGCCGAGCGTCGCGCCGTGCGTCATGTTGAAGGCGCCACGCCACGATTTCGCCAGCGGCGTGCGCGCAGTCGATACGATTACGGCTTCGGTCATGCGAGTCTCCTTCCTGTTCCTGCTTCCTGGATGAATGAGTGAATGCGCTACGCCGCCGGGCGCGCGCCGGCCGACGTGACCCGCGTCACGTCCGCCGCCTGCAGCTGTTGCCATGCATTCGCGAGCGACCCGTTCAGGTCGATCGCGCGGCATGCGTCGTCGATCACCGCGGCGTCGAAGCCGGCCGAGCGCGCATCGAGCGCCGACCACGCGACGCAATAGTCGGTCGCGAGCCCGCAGCACCACACGCGCTTCGCGCCGAGTTCGCGCAGGTAGCCGGCGAGGCCCGTGCGCGTCGTGCGATCGGCTTCGACGAAAGCCGAATAGCTGTCGACCTGCGCGTCGCTGCCCTTGCGGATCACGAGCCGCGCGTGCGGAATGTCGAGGTCGCGATGCAACGCCGCGCCGTCGGTGTCCTGCACGCAGTGCACGGGCCACAGCACCTGCTCGCCGTACGGCAGCGCGAGCGTCGAGAACGGCTCGCGCCCCGGATGGTTCGCCGCGAACGACACGTGGTCGCGCGGATGCCAGTCCTGCGTCAGCACCACCTGGTCGAAACGCGCGGCGAGCGCATTGATGACCGGCACGACCGCATCGCCGTCCGGCACCGCGAGCGCGCCGCCGGGCATGAAGTCGTATTGCACGTCGATCACGAGCAGAACGTCGTCGGTGTGTTTCATCGCGTTTCTCCCAAATGCGCCGCGCCGCCGCGTCGTCAGCCGTTGAAGCCGCGTCCGGCCTGCGCGAGTTCGGCGATCGACGGCGCAAGCTGCCACGCGTCGCCGTTCGCGGCGGCCGCATAGCGGCGGATCGCCCGCTCGACGTTGTAGAGGCCGACCGTGTCCGCGTACAGCATCGGGCCGCCGCGCCACAGCGGGAAGCCGTAGCCGGTCAGGTACACCATGTCGATGTCGGACGCCTTCGACGCGATCTTCTCCTCGAGAATCTTCGCGCCTTCGTTGACGAGCGCGAACACGAGCCGCTCGACGATCTCGTCGTCGCCGATCGTGCGCCGCTCGACGCCGCGCTCCTGCGAATACGCGACGATCATCTCGTCGACGAGCGCCGACGGCTTCGCCTTGCGGTCGCCCGGCGCGTAGTCGTACCAGCCCGCGCCGGTCTTCTGGCCGAAGCGGCCCTGCTCGCACAGGCGATCGGCAATCTTCGAATAATGGAGGTCCGGCTTCTCGACGTAGCGGCGCTTGCGGATCGCCCAGCCGATGTCGTTGCCGGCGAGGTCGCTCATCCGGAACGGGCCCATCGCGAAACCGAACTTCTCGATCGCGCGGTCGACCTGCGCGGGCAGCGCGCCTTCCTCGAGCAGGAACAGCGCCTGGCGGATGTACTGCTCGATCATCCGGTTGCCGATGAAGCCGTCGCACACGCCCGACACCACCGCGGTCTTGCGGATCTTCTTCGCGATCGCCATCACGGTCGCGAGCACGTCCTTCGCGGTCGCGTCGCCGCGCACGACCTCGAGCAGCTTCATCACGTTCGCCGGGCTGAAGAAATGCATGCCGACGACGTCCTGCGGCCGCTTCGTGAACGCGGCGATCTTGTTCACGTCGAGCGTCGACGTGTTCGACGCGAGGATCGCGCCCGGCTTCGCGACTTCGTCGAGCTGGCGGAACACCTGCTCCTTCACGCCGAGCTCCTCGAACACGGCCTCGATGATCAGGTCGGCGTCCTTCAGGTCGGCATAGGACAGCGTCGGCGTGATCAGCGCCATGCGCGCGTCGAGCTTCTCCTGCGTGAGCTTGCCCTTCTTCACCTGCGCGTCGTAGTTCTTGCGGATCGTCGCCAGCCCGCGGTCGAGCGCGTCCTGCTTCGTTTCGAGCAGCGTGACGGGCAGGCCCGCGTTCACGAAGTTCATCGCGATGCCGCCGCCCATCGTGCCCGCGCCGATCACCGCGACCCGGCGGATTTCGCGTACCGGCGTGTCGGCCGGCACGTCGGGAATCTTGCTCGCCGCGCGCTCGCCGAAGAACGCATGCCGCAGCGCGCGGCTTTCCGGCGTCATCATCAGCGCGACGAAGCCGTCGCGCTCGGCGATGACGCCCTGGTCGAAGCCGTGCAGCACGCCCGCCTCGATCGCGTCGATGCACTTGTGCGGCGCGGGGAAGTTCGGCGCGGCGGCTTTCGCCGAGTTGCGCGCGAACTGGATGAAGCCCGCGGCGTTCTCGTGGACGATCTTGCGGTCGCGCACGCGCGGATGCGGCCCCGCCTGCGCGCCGACCTTGCGGGCGAGCGCGACGGCCGCGTCGAGCAGGTCGCCCTCGGCCATCGCGTCGAACAGCCCGCTCTTCGCGAGCTGCTCCGACGGCACCGGCGCGCCCGACACGATCATGTTCAGCGCGGTCTCGAGCCCGACCGCGCGCGGCAGGCGCTGCGTGCCGCCCGCGCCCGGCAGCAGGCCGAGCTTGACCTCCGGCAGCGCGATCTGCGCGCCGGGCGCCGCGATCCGGTAATGCGCGCCGAGCGCGAGCTCGAGGCCACCGCCCATCGCGACGCTGTGGATCGCGACGACGACCGGCTTCGCGCTCGCTTCCACCGTGCGGATCACGGTGTGCAGCGTCGGCTCCTGCAGCGCCTTCGGGGTGTTGAATTCGGTGATGTCGGCGCCGCCCGAGAAGGCGCGGCCCGCGCCCGTCAGGACGATCGCGGCGACCGCCGGATCCTGCGCGGCGCGATCGAGCCCTTCCATGATGCCGAGCCGGGTCGACAGACCGAGCCCGTTGACGGGCGGATTGTTGAGCGTGATGACGGCGACGCCGTCGCGAATCGAGTAATCCACTGCCATCTGTCTGCCTCCATGCGTCGCGCGCCGGGGTGGCTGCGCTTCATTGTGCGCGGGTGAACAGCCGCTTGTCCAAGACGAACGGAGGCAGCATACAACGAAAAAGCACGGTCGTTCAATTTGAATTTGAACGCGATTCGGGGGGCGGAACGACCGCTAGCAGACCGCCGTCGGCAGCGTGTAATCCCGGAACATGTCGCGCAGCTTCAGCTTCTGCAGCTTGCCCGTAGCGGTATGCGGCAGCGCGTCGACGAACACGACGTCGTCGGGAATCCACCATTTCGCGACCTTGCCCTCATAGAACGCGAGCAGTTCTTCGCGGCTCACGTCGGCGCCGTCCCGCAGGACGACGACCAGGAGCGGCCGCTCGGTCCACTTCGGATGCGCGCAGGCGATGCACGCGGCCTCGGCGACCGCCGGATGCGCGACCGCGACGTTCTCGATGTCGATCGAGCTGATCCACTCGCCGCCCGACTTGATCACGTCCTTGCTGCGGTCGGTGATCTGCAGGAAGCCGTCCGGGTCGATCGTCGCGACGTCGCCGGTCGGGAACCAGCCGTCCGCGAGCGGCGACGCGTCGCTGCGGAAGTAGTGGTCGACCACCCACGGCCCGCGCACCTGCAGCTCGCCGAACGCGACGCCGTCCCACGGCAACTCGCGGCCGTCGTCGCCGACGATCCGCATGTCGACGCCGCAGATCACGCGCCCCTGCTTCTCGAGCAGCTTGCGCTGCGCGTCGAGCGGACGCTGCGACTGCGCCCAGGTCAGCTTCGCGAGCGTGCCGAGCGGCGACATCTCGGTCATGCCCCATGCGTGGATCACGCGCACGTCGTACGTCTCCTCGAACGTGCGCAGCATCGCCGGCGGGCAAGCGGAGCCGCCGATCACGGTGCGCTCGAGCGTCGAGAAGCGCACGCCGGCTTCGCGCATGTAGTTGAGCAGCCCGAGCCACACGGTCGGCACGCCCGCCGAGAAGGTCACGCGCTCGGCCTCCATCAGCGCGTACAGCGACTTGCCGTCGAGGTCCTTGCCGGGCAGCACGAGCTTGCCGCCCGTGAGCGGCACCGAGTAAGGCAGCCCCCACGCGTTGACATGGAACATCGGCACGACGGGCAGCACCGCGTCCATCGCGGACAGGTTCATCGCGTCGGGCAGCGCCGCGCCGTACGCGTGCAGCACGGTCGAGCGATGCGAATACAGCACGCCCTTCGGGTTGCCGGTCGTGCCCGACGTGTAGCAGAGCCCCGACGCCTGCTGCTCGTCGAGGCGCGGCCAGTCGTAGCGGCCGTCCTCCGCTTCGACGAGCGTCTCGTAGCACAGGAACGGCGTCGCGCCGGCGGGCAGGTGCGCGGCGTCGGTCATCGCGATCCAGCCCTGCACGTGCGGGCATTGCGGCGCGAGCGCGTCGACGAGCGGCGCGAAATTGATGTCGAAGAAGACGTAGCGGTCTTCCGCGTGGTTGACGATATAGGCGATCTGCTCGGGAAAAAGGCGCGGGTTGATCGTGTGGCAGACGGCGCCCATGCCGCTGATCCCGTAGTACGCCTCCAGATGCCGGTAGCCGTTCCATGCGAGCGTGCCGACGCGCTCGCCCGTCGCGACGCCGAGCCGCGCGAGCGCCTGCGCGAGCTGCTTCGCGCGCCGTTCGCAGTCGCGATACGTATAGCGATGCAGGTCGCCCTCGATCCGCTTCGACACGATCTCGACCTCGCCCGCGTGTCGCGCGGCATGCGTGATCAACGAGGACACCAGGAGCGGCATGTCCATCATCTGGCCCAGCAACGGCTTACCCATCGTCTTGTTCTCCCGGAAGGACGCGAATCGGTGTACAGCCTCGGGCCGGTGCTGCGGCCCGGCGCGCCGCCATGCGGGCGGCGCGGCGCCGCCTTACAATATCGGCTAAACCAGAGGCGCTCAACATGTCGTTTTCCCGAAGCGCAGCCGATCCGGCTGACACCCTGCCCGACCTCCCCGATCTTGCCGCCACGCTCGGCGCGCCCGCCGACGGCGCATTCGTGCGGCTCGGCGCGGCATTTCATACTCGCCTGCCGGCCGCGCCGCTGCCCGCGCCCTACGTGGTCGGCTTCTCCGACGAAGTCGCGCGGCTGCTCGGGCTGCCGGCGGCGCTCGCCGGCCATCCGCAGTTCGCCGGGCTGTTCGCCGGCAATCCGACCCGCGACTGGCCCGCGGACGCGATGTCGTACGCGTCGGTCTATTCGGGCCACCAGTTCGGCGTATGGGCCGGCCAGCTCGGCGACGGCCGCGCGCTGACCATCGGCGAGCTCGACGGCACCGACGGCCGCCGCTACGAGCTGCAGCTGAAGGGCAGCGGCCGCACGCCGTACTCGCGGATGGGCGACGGACGCGCGGTGCTGCGCTCGTCGATCCGCGAGTTCCTGTGCTCCGAGGCGATGCATCACCTCGGCATTCCGACCACGCGCGCGCTGACCGTGATCGGCTCCGACCAGCCGGTGGTCCGCGAGGAAATCGAAACATCGGCCGTCGTCACGCGCGTGTCCGAGAGCTTCGTGCGCTTCGGTCACTTCGAGCACTTCTTCTCGAACGACCGCCCCGACCTGCTGCGCGCGCTGGCCGATCACGTGATCGAGCGCTTCTACCCGGCCTGCCGCGACGCGGACGATCCCTACCTCGCGCTGCTCGAAGCGGCGACGCTGCGCACCGCCGACCTCGTCGCGCAATGGCAGGCGGTCGGCTTCTGCCACGGCGTGATGAACACCGACAACATGTCGATCCTCGGCGTGACGATCGACTACGGCCCGTTCGGCTTCGTCGACGCGTTCGACGCGAACCACATCTGCAACCACTCCGACACGCGCGGCCGCTACGCGTACCGGATGCAGCCGCGCATCGCGCACTGGAACTGCTACTGCCTCGCGCAGGCGCTGCTGCCGCTGATCGGGCTGCAGCACGACATCGCCGACGACGACGCGCGCGCCGAACGCGCGGTCGAGGACGCGCAGGCCGTGCTCGCGAAGTTTCCGGAGCGCTTCGGCCCCGCGCTCGAACGCCTGATGCGCGCGAAGCTCGGCCTCGAGGTCGAACGCGACGGCGACGCGGCGCTCGCGAACCAGCTGCTCGAGGTCATGCACGCGAGCCATGCGGACTTCACGCTGACGTTCCGCCATCTGTCGCAACTGTCGAAGCACGACGCGAGCCGGGATGCGCCGGTGCGCGACCTGTTCATCGACCGCGACGCGTTCGACGCATGGGCGAACCTCTACCGCGCGCGCCTGTCCGAGGAAGCACGCGACGACGCGGCGCGCGCCGCCGCGATGAATCGCGTGAATCCGAAGTACGTGCTGCGCAACCATCTGGCCGAGATCGCGATCCGGCACGCGAAGGAAAAGGATTTTTCCGAAGTCGAGCGACTGGCGCACGTGCTGCGCCGGCCGTTCGACGAACAGCCCGAATACGCGTCGTACGCGGCGCTTCCGCCCGACTGGGCCGGCTCGCTCGAAGTGAGCTGCTCGTCGTGACGCCCGCGTCCCGACCGTTCCATCAGGAGAAACGACACATGTCCCACGATTCAGACGACAAGTCCTATCCGTACCAGAAAGACGACGCGGAGCTGCGCCGCCGGCTCACGCCGATGCAGTACGAGGTCACGCAGCACGCGGCGACCGAGCGCGCATTCACCGGCGAATACACCGACACGGAAGACCCCGGCATCTACAAGTGCGTCGTATGCAGCACGCCGCTGTTCGAATCCGGCGCGAAATTCCATTCCGGCTGCGGCTGGCCCAGCTACTTCAAGCCGCTCAACGGCGAAGTGATCGAGGAAGTGATGGACCACACGCACGGGATGGTACGCGTCGAGGTCCGCTGCAACCACTGCGGCGCGCATCTCGGCCACGTGTTCGAGGACGGCCCGCGCGACCAGACCGGCTTGCGGTACTGCATCAATTCGGCTGCGTTAAACTTCGACTCCCGACCCGAAGACCAATAAGCGGCGCGCGGGCGGATCGACCGGACATACCCCACGATTCGCGACCGCGGCGCTTCGCGGGCCCCTACAACGGTGAAAGGCCGCGCAAGCGGCCTTTCACGCAGCTGCGATCATCATGAAATTTTTGTTCGATCTGTTTCCGATCATCCTGTTTTTCGCCGCCTTCAAGGTGTGGGATATCTTCACCGCGACCGCCGTCGCGATCGTCGCGACGCTCATTCAAGTCGCGTGGGTGGCGTTCCGGCACCGGAAGGTCGACACGCTGCAGTGGGTCAGCCTCGGGCTGATCGTCGTATTCGGCGGTGCGACGCTCGTGCTGCACAACCAGAAATTCATTCAGTGGAAATTGACCGTGCTTTACTGGCTATTCGCAATCGGCCTGCTCGCCGCGCGCTACGCGTTCGGCAACAACCTGATCGAGAAAATGATGGGCAAGCAGCTCACGCTGCCGCACCCCGTCTGGGACAGGCTCAACGTCGCATGGTCGCTGTTCTTCGCTGCGCTCGGCGCGGTCAACCTGTACGTGATGCGCAACTTCACCGAGTCGCAGTGGGTGAACTTCAAGCTGTTCGGCACGACGGGCGCGATGGTCGTGTTCATCATCCTGCAGAGCCTCTGGCTCGCGAAATACCTGAAGGACGAATGACATGAGTGATGCCTTCCTGAACGCATCGCCCGACGCGCGCATCGCGCTGATCGAGGCGCGCCTCGCCGCCGCGCTCGCACCCGTGTCGCTCGCGGTGCGCGACGACAGCGCGCAGCACGCGGGCCACGCGGGCGCGGCCGCCGGCGGCCACTACACGGTCACGATCGTGTCCGCCGCATTCGCCGGCAAGGCGCGCGTCGCGCGGCACCGGCTGGTGTATGATGCGCTCGCTGATGCGATGCAGCGCGGCATTCACGCGCTCGCGATCGTGGCGTACACGCCCGAAGAATTCAACGAATCTTCAATCTAGTCGTCTCATTAGGAATTTCCGATGATCCTGAAATCCCCCCGCCTGTGGGCCGCAGCGGCCGCTCTCGCAGCAGCGCCGGCCTTCGCCCAGAACATCGCCGTCGTCAACGGCACGCCGATTCCGAAGTCGCGCGCCGACGCGATGGTCGCGCAGCTGGTCCAGCAAGGCCAGGCCGATAGCCCGCAGATGCAGCAGGCCGTGCGCCAGGAACTCGTGAACCGCGAAATCCTGATGCAGGAAGCGATCCGCCGCGGCATCCCGAATCGTCCGGACGTGAAGGCGCAAATCGCCGTCGCGCAGCAGACCGTCGTGCTGCGCTCGCTGATCGAAGACTTCCTGAAGAAGAACCAGCCGACCGACGCCGAAGTGAAGGCGCGCTACGACGAACTGGTGAAGGGCGTCGCGAACCGCGAATTCCACCTGCACCACATCCTCGTCGACAACGAGCAGCAGGCGAAGGACCTGATCGCGAAGATCAAGGCCGGCGCGAAGTTCGAGGATCTCGCGAAGCAATACTCGAAGGACCCGGGTTCGGGCAAGAACGGCGGCGATCTCGACTGGTCCGATCCGAAGGCGTACGTGCCGGAATTCGCGGCGGCCGCGACGAAGCTGCAGAAAGGCCAGATGACCGACGAGCCGGTGAAGACCCAGTTCGGCTGGCACATCATCCGCGTCGACGACATCCGCGCCGTCGCGCCGCCCCCGTTCGACCAGGTCAAGGCGCAGATCGCGCAACAGATGGTCCAGCAGAAGCTGCAGGCGTTCGAGGAAAACCTGCGGCAGCAGGCCAAGGTGCAGTAACGCCACGCTGCGCCGCATACGAGAAAGCCGCTCCACGGAGCGGCTTTTTCTTTTTGCCGGCAGGCGAAGCGCAGTGCCGCTACGCGTAGAACGACGCGTGGTACCGCACTTCCCCCGCCGGGCTCGGCACCGCGGCATCGAACGGCAGCGCCATCAGGTATTCCGGCGGCGCCTGCGGAAACACGATGTCGCCTGCGGGCACGAAGCCGAAGCGCGCGTAATAGGCGGCGTCGCCGAGCACGACGCAGCCGCGCGCGCCGAGCCGCCGGAGCGCATCGAGACCGGTGCGCACGAGCCCCGCGCCGACGCTTTGCCGCTGGCAGTCGGGCAGCACCGCGAGCGGCGCAAGCCCATACCAGCCGCCCGATTCAGCGCCGTCGCCGATCATCACCGGGGAAAACGCGACATGCCCGATGATGCGCTCGTCGCGCTCCGCGACGAGCGACACGCTGAGGCAGCCGTCCGCACGCAGCGCGTCGACGATCTGCTGCTCGAACTGCCCGTGCTGCGGCTCGGCCGCGAACGCCGCGGCGATCACGCGGGCAATCGCCGCGACGTCGCTCGCGCGCTCGTCGCGCAGCGTGACGACGTCGACCGGCGCATGCGGATCGAACATCGCGTCAGCCGATCCAGCGGCGTGCGTTGCGGAACACGCGCAGCCACGGGCTCGCCTCGCCCCAGCCTTCCGGGTGCCAGCTCATCGTGACCGTACGGTGCACGCGCTCCATGTGCGGCATCAGCACCGTGAAGCGGCCGTCGGCGGTCGTCACCGACGTGATGCCGGCGGGCGACCCGTTCGGGTTGAACGGATAGCCCTCGGTCGCGTTGCCGCGATGGTCGACGTAGCGCATCGCGACCGCGACGCGATCGATGTCGCCCTGCTGCGAGAAGTCCGCATAGCCTTCGCCGTGCGCGACCGCGACCGGAATCCGCGAGCCTTCCATCCCCGCGAAGAAGATCGACGGCGACGACTGGACCTCGACGAACGAGAAGCGCGCCTCGAACTGCTCGGACTTGTTGCGCGTGAACTTCGGCCACGCCTGTGCGCCCGGGATCATCGACGCGAGGCTCGACAGCATCTGGCAGCCATTGCAGATGCCGAGCGCGAACGTGTCCTGCCGCGCGAAGAACGCCGCGAACATGTCGGCGAGGTTCGCGTTGAAGCGGATCGTCTTCGCCCAGCCCTCGCCCGCGCCCAGCACGTCGCCGTACGAGAAGCCGCCGCACGCGACCGCGCCCGTGAAGTCGGCGAGCGTCGCGCGGCCCGCGAGCAGGTCGCTCATGTGCACGTCGTGCGCGTCGAAGCCCGCGCGATCGAACGCATACGCGGTTTCGAGGTGCGAGTTCACGCCCTGCTCGCGCAGGATCGCGACGCGCGGACGCGCGCCTGTCGCGATGTACGGCGCGGCGATGTCGTCGGCCGGCTCGAACGTCAGCACCGGCGCGATGCCCGGGTCCGCCGCGTCGAGCAGTGCGTCGTATTCGGCGTCCGCGCAGGCCGGGTTGTCGCGCAGGCGCGCGATGCGCCAGCTCACCTCGCCCCACGCGCGATGCAGCTCGGCGCGCGGCGCGTCGTAGATCTTCTTCGCGTCGCGGAACACTTCGATCACGTCGCGCTCGTTGACCGAGCCGATCACGTGCGAGCACGTCGACAGCCCGAACTCGCGCAGCGCGCCAAGCACCGCGTCGCGGTCCGCCGCGCGCACCTGCACGACGGCGCCGAGCTCTTCCGAGAACAGCGCGCGCAGCGTGCGGTCCTCGCGGCGGCCGCTCGTCTGCTTCGCCCAGTCCTTCGCGTCGCCGTAGTCGGATTCATGATTCGCGTCGAGCGTCAGCATGTCGACGTTCAGCGACACGCCCGCGTGGCCGGCGAACGCCATTTCGCAGACCGTCGCCCACAGGCCGCCGTCCGAGCGGTCGTGGTACGCGAGCAGCTTGCCTTGCGCATTCAGCGACTGGATCGCGTTGAAGAAGCGCTTCAGGTCTTCCGGATCGTCGACGTCCGGCGTCGCGTCGCCGACCTGCTGCGTGACCTGCGCGAAGATGCTGCCGGCCATCCGGTTCTTGCCGCGGCCGAGGTCGATCGCGATCAGCACGCTGTCGCCGGCATCGGCGACGCGCTGCAGCTGCGGCGTCAGGTGACGGCGCACGTCGTCGACCGGTGCGAATGCGGAGATGATCAGCGAGACCGGCGCAACGACTTCCTTCGCGACGCCCTGCTCGTCCCACTTCGTCTTCATCGACAGCGAGTCCTTGCCGACCGGAATGCCGATGCCGAGCGCCGGGCACAGCTCCATGCCGATCGCCTTCACCGTGTCGAACAGCGCGGCGTCTTCGCCGGCGGTGCCGCACGCGGCCATCCAGTTCGCGGACAGCTTCAGCTTGTCGAGCGACGCGATCGGCGCGCTCGCGATGTTGGTGATCGCCTCGCCGACCGCCATGCGGCCCGACGCGGGCGCGTCGATCACGGCGAGCGGCGTGCGCTCGGCCATCGTCATCGCCTCGCCCTTGAAGCCCGCGTAGTCGAGCGCCGTCACCGCGCAGTCGGCCACCGGCACCTGCCACGGGCCGACCATCTGGTCGCGCACCGACGTGCCGCCGACCGAGCGGTCGCCGATCGTGATCAGGAACGACTTGCTCGCGACCGTCGGGTGCTTCAGCACGTCGACGGCGACCTGCGCGAGCGCGACGCCCGTGACGTCGACCGGCGCGCGCTCGGTGCTCACGCGCGTGACGTCGCGGTGCATGCGCGGCGGCTTGCCGAGCAGCACTTCCATCGGCATGTCGACCGGGTATTCGTCAGCGCCCGTCGCCTGGTCGTCGACGAGCCGCAGCTGGCGCTCGTCCGTCGCGACGCCCACGACCGAGAACGGGCAGCGCTCGCGCGCGCAGATCGCCTCGAAGCGCGGCAGGTCGGCCGGCGCGATCGCCAGCACGTAGCGCTCCTGCGCCTCGTTCGACCAGATCTCGCGCGGCGACAGGCCCGACTCCTCGAGCGCGACCTTGCGCAGCTCGAAGCGCGCGCCCTTGCCCGCGCCGTCGACGATCTCGGGGAACGCGTTCGACAGGCCGCCCGCGCCGACGTCGTGAATGCTCAGGATCGGGTTCTCGTCGCCGAGCTGCCAGCAGCCGTTGATCACTTCCTGCGCGCGGCGCTCGATTTCCGGGTTGCCGCGCTGCACCGAGTCGAAATCGAGCTCGGCCGTGTTCGCGCCGGTCGCCATCGAGCTCGCCGCGCCGCCGCCCATGCCGATCCGCATGCCGGGGCCGCCGATCTGGATCAGCAAGGAGCCTGCCGGCACATCGTGCTTGTGCGTGTGCGCGTCGGAGATGTTGCCGAGGCCGCCCGCGATCATGATCGGCTTGTGATAGCCGCGCACCTGGCCGCCGACGTTCTGCTCGTACACGCGGAAGTAGCCGCCGAGGTTCGGGCGGCCGAATTCGTTGTTGAACGCGGCGCCGCCGAGCGGGCCATCGATCATGATCTGCAGCGGCGACGCGATGCGGTCCGGGCGGCCGTACGGGCCATGCTGCTCGTTCGGGTTGCGCTCGCCGACCGGCTGCGCGGCGTCGCGTGCGTTTTCCCACGTCTGGCGCGCGTCGGGCAGGTCGAGGTTCGACACCGTGAAGCCCGTCAGGCCCGCCTTCGGACGCGCGCCGCGGCCGGTCGCGCCTTCGTCGCGAATCTCGCCGCCCGCGCCGGTCGCCGCGCCCGGGAACGGCGAGATCGCCGTCGGGTGGTTGTGCGTCTCGACCTTCATCAGCGTGTGCGTGAGCTCGGTGTGGCGGCCGTAGCGCTCACCGGGCTCGCCGGTCGCGCCCGCGCCGCGCGGGAACCAGCGCTCCGCTTGCGCGCCCACCATGATCGACGAGTTGTCCGAATACGCGACGATCGTGCCTTGCGGGCTCAGCTTCTCGGTGTTGCGGATCATCGCGAACAGCGACATGTCCTGCGCGTCGCCGTCGATCGTCCACTGCGCGTTGAAGATCTTGTGGCGGCAGTGCTCGCTGTTCGCCTGCGCGAACATCATCAGCTCGACGTCGGTCGGGTTGCGCTCGAGCTTGCGGAACGCGTCGACCAGGTAGTCGATCTCGTCGTCGGCGAGCGCGAGGCCCAGCTCGACGTTCGCGCGCTCGAGCGCGCCGCGGCCCTGCGCGAGCACGTCGACGGTCGCGAGCGGCTTGGCCGGCAGCTCGTCGAACAGGTGCTTCGCATCGTCGCGCGACGCCACCGCGCTTTCGGTCATCCGGTCGTGCAGCGCGGCCGCGACCGCGGCGCGCGCGTCGTCGGACAGCGCCTTCTTGCCGCCGAGCAGGCCCGACTTCAGCGTGACCGTGTACTCGACGCCGCGCTCGATGCGGCGCACGTGCGTGAGGCCGCAGTGCTGCGCGATGTCGGTCGCCTTGCTCGCCCACGGCGAGACCGTGCCGAAGCGCGGCAGCACGACGAAGGTCTCGACCGCGCCCTTCTCGGCCGCCGGCTCGAACGGCGCGCCGTAGTGCATCAGCGCGTCGATGCGTGCGCTGTCATCGGCCGACAGCGGCTCGCCGGCATTGACGAAGTGCAGGTACTGGCCGCGCACCGCGACGATGTTGGCGTCGATTTGCCTGAGCGTGTCGAGCAGACGGGTTTGACGGAAATCGGAGAGGGCCGAAGCGCCGGGAAAACACGAGAAGTGAGCCATGGGCTGGACTGACGTCGATGAGTCGCGCAAGGTGGCGACGTGGGGCGAAAGGAAGGCCGTAATTATACCCGGAAGTCGGACGCCCAAACCCGTCCGCGGCGCGCGCCGGGCCCGGCCGAACCGGTCCCGGGCCGCGCGCCGCCGGTTTGGCGCTATCATTGCCGGTTCACCGGGCCCCGCGGCCCGTCACGCGAATCACCCACCGGGCGGCCGGACGGCCGCCCGTCATCGAAGCAATCCATGGATGTCATCGTCATCGGCGGCGGAATCAGCGGCGTCGCCACCGCCTACCAGTTGCGCGCGGCCGGCCATCGCGTGTGCGTGGTCGAACGCCACGCGACCGTCGCGCAAGGCGCGACCTACGGCGATGGCGGCACGCTGCTGCCGAGCCCGCTTGACGTCTGGTTCGGGCCGACCTTCATGCGCCAGCGCCAGCCGCGCGACAGCGGCATCGTCTACAAGCCGGGGCTGAACGGCGGCGTGCGCCGCTTCGTGAAGCGGCTCGGCGAGCTGCGCGAGCCCGGCGCGTTCGCCACCCAGTATGCGCGGCTGCGCCCGCTGGTCGACGCGTCGCGCGACGCGATCGCCGACATCGAAGCCCGCTTCGATCTCGACTTCGAACAGCGGACCGGCGTGCTGCACGTCGTGCGCGACGCAAGCGACTGGGACGCCGCGCAGCCCGCGCTCGAGCTGCTGCGCACGCTCGACCTGCCGCACCGCGTGCTGACGGCCGCCGAATGCGCGGCGCTCGAGCCGTCGGTGCCCGCCGAGCCCGGCTTCGCCGGCGGCGTGCTGCTCGAGACCGAGCGCACCGCGAACTGCCCGCTGTTCACGAAGCTGGTCAAGCAGGCGCTCGACGAGCACGGCGTGCAGTTCCGCTTCGGCGCCGAAGTCGCCGCGATCCGCGCGGACGCCGGCCGCGCCGCGGTCGAGCTCGCGCCGCCGGGCGGCGACCGGCGCGCGCCGAAGGCGCGCGAGGTCGACGTGATTTCCGCCGACGCGATCGTGGTCGCCGCCGGCGCGAGCAGCCTCGCGCTGCTCGAGCGGCTCGGCATGCGCGTGCCGCTGCATCCGATGCGCGTCCACACGCTGACCGCGCCGGTCGCTTACGTCGAACACGCGCCGCACCTGGCCGTCGTCGATTCGATCAAGCGCATCGCGATGACCCGCACCCACCAGCGGCTGCGCGTCGGCGGCGGCGCGGTGCTGCAGAGCCTGCAGGACACCGCACGGCCACTCGCCGAGCCGTTGTCGGAGGCCGCGCTCGCGCTGCTCGGCCAGGCCGTCCACGACTGGGTGCCCGGCGCCGCGAAAATCTCCGCGGCGCTGTCGTGGCAAGGCACGCAGCTGCTGTCGCCGGACGGCCTGCCGGTCGTCGGTCCGACCCCGCATCCGCGCGTGTTCGTCAATTTCGGACACGGCCCGGCCGGTTGGGGGCTCGCATGCGGGTCTGCTAAAGTGGTGGCGGATTACGTCGGCGGCGATACGCAGCACTGGCCCGCCGACACGCTCGCCGCGCTGCGCGCCGAGCGCTTCTCGCACTGACCGGCCGCGCGGGCTCGCCCGGCGGCGCCGACCCTCCTGCCGCCATGACGCTCGCCCACCCCGCCCGCCCGCTCCCCGCCCCTGAACCGATCGCGCTGCTGCGCGTCGTCGACCTGCGCGCCGCCGAAACCGCCGCAGCCGCGGCGCTGCCGCCGCACACGCTGATGGCGCGCGCCGGCGCCGCCGCCGCGCGCTGGCTGTCCGAGCGCCTGGGCGGCGACGATCGCCCCGCCTGGTTCGCGGTCGGCCCCGGCAACAACGGCGGCGATGCGCTCGTCGCGGCGGCGGAACTGCAGCGGCTCGGCATCGCGACGCACGCATGGATGCCCGTCGCGGTGAAGCCCGACGACGCCCAATGGGCGCTCGGCGTCGCCCGCGCCGCCGGCGTGCCGGTCTCGGCGGAGCCGCCTGACTCGCTCGACGGCTACGCATGGGTCGTCGACGGCCTGTTCGGCATCGGTCTCGGCCGCGCGCTCGGCGGCGCGTTCGCGGACCTCGCCGAGCGCATCGGCGCGCGCGCCCGCACCGTCGGCCGCGTGCTCGCGCTCGACGTGCCGAGCGGGCTCGACAGCGACACCGGCCGGATCGTCGGCGCGGGCGCCGCGGTCGCCGCGACGCACACGCTGACCTTCATCGGCGCGAAGCCGGGCCTCTACATGGGCGACGGCCGCGATCTCGCCGGCGAGATCGCCGTCGCGTCGCTCGACGTCCCGTCCCCGGCCGCGCCCGCGGTGACGCTGAATGCCCCTGCACGGTTCGCCGCCGCGCTGCCCGCGCGCGCGTTCGCGTCGCACAAGGGCACGTTCGGCAGCCTGGCCGTGATCGGCGGCGACACCGGCATGTGCGGCGCGCCGATCCTCGCCGCGCGCGCCGCGCTGTTCGCCGGCGCGGGCAAGGTGCACGTCGGCTTCCTGGGCGCCGGCGCGCCGCCTTACGACCCGCCGTTTCCCGAACTGATGCTGCATCCGGCCGACGCGCTGGATCTCGACGCGATGACCGCGGTCGCGGCCGGTTGCGGCCTCGGCACGCGCGAAGCCGCGGCGACGCTCGTGCGCGACGTGCTGGCGCACGATGCCCCCACGCTGCTCGACGCCGATGCGCTGAACCTGGTCGCCGCGCACGCCGATCTCGCGGAAGCAGTCGCGGCGCGCGGCGCGCACGGCCGCGCGTGCGTCCTGACCCCGCATCCGCTCGAGGCGGCCCGGCTGCTCGGCTGCCACACCGCGGCCGTGCAGCGCGACCGCCTCGACGCCGCGCACGCGCTCGCCGCGCGCTTCGCGAGCGTCGTCGTGCTGAAGGGCGCCGGCACCGTGATCGCCGCGCCCGACGGCCGCCTGACGGTCAATCCGACCGGCAACGCGGCGCTCGCGTCAGGCGGCACCGGCGACGTGCTCGGCGGCCTGATCGGCGCACTGCTCGCGCAGCGCGTCGACCCGTACGCGGCCGCGCTCGCGGGCGTCTACCTGCACGGCCTCGCGGCCGACACGCTGGTCGCGAACGGCACGGGCCCGGCCGGCCTGACGGCCGGCGAACTCGCGCCGACGGTGCGCACGCTGATCAATCGCCTTTTTTACCCGTCGACGCGCGCGGACACATAACGCCGCTATACTGAGTCCCCCGCCGCGCGGCGGGCCACTCGTCCGCCGGCGGTCCGCTTCCGACGCGCCGGCGCGGCATTCCTCCGATTCACGCCTCACTCGAACCGCCATGACGCTGAAATCGTTCCCCGCCTGGACAGCCCTGCAAAGCCACTTCGAACAGATCCGCAACGCCCGGTTGCGCGACTGGTTTGCCCCGGAAAACGATCCCGCGCCCACCCGCGCCGAGCGCTTCACGCTCTCGGGCGGCGGCCTCGCCGCCGACTTCTCGAAGAACCGCATCACCGACGAGACCGTGCGCCTGCTCGCGCAGCTCGCGCGCGACGCCGGCGTCGAGGCGCGCCGCGACGCGATGTTCGCGGGCGACATCGTCAACCCGACCGAAGGCCGCGCGGCGCTGCACACGGCGCTGCGCGCGACCGATCCGCACGCGCCGTTCCATGCGCAGATCAGCGCCGAGCGCGCGAAGATGGCGACCTTCGCGCGCGCCGTGCGCAGCGGCGCGTGGACCGGCTACACCGGCAAGCGCATCCGCCACGTGATCAACATCGGCATCGGCGGCTCGGACCTCGGCCCGAAGATGGTCGTGCATGCGCTGCACCACGTCGCGACGCCCGAAATCTCGACCCACTTCGTGTCGAACGTCGACGGCGCCGATCTCGTGCGCGTGCTCGAGCAGGTCGATCCGGAAGAGACGCTCGCGATCATCGTGTCGAAGACCTTCACGACGCTCGAGACGATGACGAACGCGCGCTCGCTGCGCGACTGGTTCGTCGCGAGGGGCTGCCCGGAGGATGCGCTGTCGAAGCACTTCGTCGGCGTGTCGGCGAACCCCGCCGAAGTCGTCCGGTTCGGCATCGCCGCGAACAACGTGTTCGAGATGTGGGACTGGGTCGGCGGCCGCTACTCGCTGTGGTCGGCGGTCGGCCTGTCGATCATGATCGCGATCGGCCCGGAACAGTTCGACGAGCTGCTCGCCGGCGCGAACGACATGGACCGCCATTTCCGCGAAACGCCGCTCGAGCGCAACCTGCCGGTGCTGCTCGGGATGATCGGCATCTGGTATCGCAACTTCTTCGGCTCGCAGAGCTATCTCGTCGCGCCGTATTCGGAAGCGCTGCATTTCCTGCCGTCGTACCTGCAGCAGCTCGAGATGGAGAGCAACGGCAAGTCCGCGCGCCTCGACGGCACGTTCGTCGACTACCCGACGTCCGCCGTGACCTGGGGCGAGCCGGGCACCAACGGCCAGCATGCGTTCTTCCAGATGCTGCACCAGGGGCCGACGATCGTGCCGATCGACTTCGTCGCCGTGCTGACGCCCGAGCATCCACTCGCGAGCCATCATCCGAAGCTGCTCGCGAACTGCTTCGCGCAGAGCGAGGCGCTGATGCTCGGCCGCACGCTCGATGAAGCGCACAAGGTCGCCGGGCCCGGCAACGAGGCGCTCGCGCCGCACCTGACGTTCCCCGGCAACCGCCCGACGACGACGCTGCTCGTCGACGCGCTGACGCCCCGCTCGCTCGGCGCGCTGATCGCGCTCTACGAGCACAAGGTGCTGGTGCAGGCGTCGGTGTGGCAGATCAATCCGTTCGACCAGTGGGGCGTCGAACTCGGCAAGATCCTCGGCAAGGTGGTCGAGGCCGACCTGGCCGCCGAGGCGGTCGATCCGGCGAAGCACGATTCGTCGACCACCGCGCTGATCGCCCGCGCGCGCGCCGCGCTCAAGCGCTGACGCGCACCGGCCGCGTGCACGCGCGGCCGGACCGTCGATCCTTCATGCGCCGCGCTGTGCCACGCGCGGCGCCACGATCCGCCCCGCGTCGAGCGTCACCGTCGTCGCGCAGCGGCGCGCGAGTTCCGGATCGTGCGTGACGAGCACGAGCGTCGAGCCGTGCGTGCGATTGAGTTCGAACATCAGGTCGATGACCGCGTGACCGGTCGCCGCATCGAGGCTGCCGGTCGGCTCGTCGGCGAACAGGATCGACGGGCGGGTGACGAACGCGCGCGCGAGCGCGACACGCTGTTGCTCGCCGCCGGACAGGAGCTTCGGATAGTGGGTGGTGCGTTCGCCGAGCCCGACCTGCACGAGCAGCGCCCGCGCGCGGTCGGCCGCGTCGCGCGCGCTGACGCCGCCTTGCAGCTCGAGCGGCAGCATCACGTTTTCGAGCGCGGTCAGATGCGGCATCAGCTGGAACGACTGGAACACGAACCCGACCGCGCCGTTGCGCAGTGCCGCGCGCGCATCCTCGTCGAGCTGGTCGAGCGGCTGGCCGAGCAGCCGAACCGTGCCGCTCGTCGCGCTGTCCAACCCCGCAAGCAGGCCGAGCAGCGTCGATTTGCCGGACCCCGACGCGCCGACGATCGCGAGGCTGCTGCCGGAGCGCACCGTCAGGTCGATGCCGTCGAGGATCGTCAGTTCGCCCGTCGCATCGGCGACACGCTTGCATACGTGATGGACTTCGATGATCGGATCGCTAATCTTGAGCATGAATACGACAACTCGCAGGAATAGACGCGCGGCGCTGGCCGCGCTGCTGAGCGGCGTGCTTGCCGCAACCGCGGCCGGCCTCGCTTGCGCTGCGACGCCGCCGGCCGCCCCGCTGGGCCAGCCCGTAATCGTCGTGCTGGGCGACAGCCTGTCGGCCGAATACGGACTGCCGCGCGATACCGGATGGGTCGCGCTGCTGCGGCAACGGCTCGCCACCGAGCGGATCGATTATAGCGTCGCAAACGCGAGCGTCAGCGGCGACACCACGAGCGGCGGACGCGCCCGCCTGCCCGCCGTCCTCGCGCGGCTCAAGCCCGCGATCGTCGTCGTCGAGCTCGGCGCGAACGACGCACTGCGTGGCGTGCCGCTCGCGACGACCGAACGCAACCTGCGCGAGATCGTCGCCGACGCGCAGCGCGCGCGCGCGAAGGTCGTGCTGGTCGGCATGTTCGTCCCACCCAACTACGGCCCCGACTACACGCAGAAGTTCCACGGTATCTATACGCGGCTGTCGAAGGATCTCGGCATCCCCCTCGTGCCGTTCCTGCTGGCCGGCATCGAGAACCGGCCCGACATGTTCCAGGCCGACCAGATCCATCCTGCCCGGCAGGCGCAGGGCGTGCTGCTCGACAACGTGTGGCCGTCGCTGAAGCCGCTGCTCGGCAAACCGCGCGGCTGACCGCCCGCCCCGTCGGCGGCTGGCAGGCGCCCGGCCAATAAAAAGCCCCGCTCGATGGCGGGGCTTTTTGCTGTCGACGCAGCGCGGATCAGTTTCCGCCGTCCTGCGCGGCATTCGCGGTCGAACCGTACAGCTTCACCTTCGACCGGTCACGCAGCGCGGCGAGATAGGCTTCGCCTTCGCTCTGCGCGTCGACCTGCGCCATCTGCTGCTGCGCGGCCGCGAGCTGCTGCGGATCGACCGCGGAGCCCGGGATCACCGCATTCACCCGATAGATCGCATAGCCGTCCGCGCCGAGATCGACGCCGACGTAGGCCGGCAGCGCCTTCGCATCGACCTTGTAGACCGCGCTCAGCGCCGCGGGCGTCAGGCCGTGCGACTGCGTGCGCGACAGGGTTGCCGCCGGCGCGAAGCCCGTGGTCGCCTTCGACTTCTGCAGCTCGGCGAGCTTTGCCGCGCCATCCTTCTTCGCGAGCTCCGCCGCCTGTTCGGCGACCACCTTCTGGCGCACCGCATCCTTGATCGCGTCGAGCGCGGGCACGGCGGCCGGCTTGTAGTCGGTCACGCGCGCCGAGATCAGCGTGTTGTTGCCGATGTCGATCGCCTGCGTGTTGTTCTGGCTCTTCACCGAGTCGGTCGCGAACACCGCGGCCAGGAACTTCGCGTTGTTCAGCGGGCTGGCGGGCGGCAGCGCGGGGTTCGGCGCCGGCGTGACGGTGGCCGTCTGGATCGTCAGCTTGTACTTGTCCGCGGCAGGCTGCAGGCTCTTCGCCTTCTCGTAGACGGTCGACGTGAAGCCTTCCGCGTTGTCCGAGAACGCCTTCGACGCATACTGCTGCTTCAGCTCCACGGCGATCGCATCCTTCACTTCCGCGAACGGCTTCACGGCCGCCGGCTTCACTTCGGTCGCCTTCAGGATGTGGAAGCCCAGATCCGATTGCACGATGCCGCTCACGTCGCCCTGCTTCAGCGCGAACGCGGCATCGTCGAACGCCTTGCCGCCCGCGGTCGAGCCGCGCGTGATGAAGCCGAGGTCGCCGCCCTTCGCCGCCGACGGCGCGTCCTGCGAGCTCTTCTGCGCGATCTGCGCGAACTGGTCCGGATGCGCCTTCACGTCGGCGAGCAGCTGCTCGGCCTTCGCCTTCGCGGCCGCCTTGTCCGCGGCGCTTGCGTCGCTGGCCGCCGCGATGAAGATGTGGCTCACGCGCACCTGCGCTTCGGTGCGGAAGTGCGTCGGATTGTCGTCGTAGAACTTCTTGATGTCCGCGTCGGTCGGCAGCGCGTTCGCCGCGGCCGCCGCCGGCGAATAGACGAGATACTGGATCGTCGCGGTCTCTGGCGTCGCGAAGCCCTGCTTGTGCGCGTCGTAGTAGGCCGCGAGCTGCGCGTCGGTCGGCTGCACCTTCGACACGTAGTCGCTCGTCTTCAGCGCGAGCGCCTGCACTTCACGCTGCTGCGCGGCGAGCTCGGACAGCCGCTGCGCGAGGCTCTTCGGCGTGAACGCGCTCGACACGATGCTGGCCGGGATCTGCTGCAGCGCCAGGCTGTAGCGCACGCGCTCCTGGTACTGCTCGGGCGTCATGCCCTGGAACGACAGCAGCTGCGCATAGCGCTCGACGTCGATCGAGCCGTCCGGCTTCTTCAGCGACGCGATCATCGGGTCGTTCAGCAGCGACTCGCGCACCGCGTTGTCGGACGCGGTCAGGTGCAGACGCTGCGTCTCGTCGGCCAGCACGCGCTGCTGGATCAGGCCGTCGAGCACTTCCTTGCGGTGCTCGGCCGTGTCGAACGACTTCAGGTCGAACTGCGCGCCGAGCATCTGACGCGCGCGATCGATCTGCTGACGGTACGTTCCGTCGAATTCGACTCGCGTGATCTTGTGCCCGTTGACCGCCGCGACGTTCGCGCTTTCGTCGAAGAAGCCGCGGAAGCCTTGGATCCCGACGAAACCCAGCCCCGGCAACACGATCAGGAGCAGGAGCGCCATCATCAGGCGCTGGTGATTACGGAAGAAATCGAGCATGCGTGACGGGGTATGTATTGGACAAAACGTCCGATATTACAACAGCGGGCAGGAAAAAAGGCGAAACGGGGGGTTCGCCGGCCTGGCGGGCCGCCTTGCTGCAGCGCAAATGAACAACAAACAAAAATGCCCGCACGAGGCGGGCATTTATTGTCTTGGCGGAGCGGACGGGACTCGAACCCGCGACCCCCGGCGTGACAGGCCGGTATTCTAACCGACTGAACTACCGCTCCTTGGTCTGGCTGAATCGCGAAACTGGTGGGTGCTGAGAGGCTCGAACTCCCGACCTACGCCTTGTAAGGGCGCCGCTCTACCAACTGAGCTAAGCACCCGCTCCGGATTCAATCTGGCTGCGATCTGCGTTTCGGCATCAACAACCAGCGAGCCCGCTAGTTTAATTCATCCTTTAGAACTTTACCAGCCCTGAATCGCGGAATTTTTGCAGCGCCGATTTCGATCGGTGCGCCGGTGCGCGGATCGCGCCCCTGCCTTGCGCTGCGCTCCGCCACCACGAACGTGCCGAAGCCCGCGATCGTCACGCTGCCGTCCGACTTGAGCGTCTGCGTCACGGCCTCGATCACCGCCTCCAGCGCGCGTGCGGCGGACAGCTTCGACAGGTCCGCCTGCCGTGCAATATGCTCGATCAGCTCCGTCTTGTTCATCACCGCGCTCCCTGTCGTCGTGCTTGCGCGCCGCGCATAAAAAAACCCGCGGACACGCCGCGGGTTTCGTGAACAACCGTCACATCAGGCTCAGTGCTTGACGACTTCCGTCGAGCCGGCTTCCTTCGCCGTTTCCGCGACGGGCGCCGCAGCCTTCGCCTCTTCTTCCGGCGGCAGCGGGGTCGGCGTCCGCTCGAGCGCGAGTTCGAGCACCTTGTCGATCCAGCGGACCGGCACGATCTCGATCGCGTTCTTCACGTTGTCCGGAATCTCCGCGAGATCCTTCACGTTCTCTTCCGGAATCAGCACGAGCTTGATGCCGCCGCGATGCGCGGCCAGCAGCTTCTCCTTCAGGCCGCCGATCGGCAGGACTTCGCCTCGCAACGTGATCTCGCCCGTCATCGCGACGTCGGCGCGCACCGGAATGCCCGTGAGCACCGACACCAGCGCGGTCGTCATCGCGCCGCCGGCGGACGGACCGTCCTTCGGCGTCGCACCTTCCGGCACGTGGATGTGGATGTCCTGCTTCTCGAACGCTTCGTCCTTGATGCCCAGACGCCGCGAACGCGAACGCACGACCGAACGCGCCGCCTCGACCGACTCCTTCATCACGTCGCCGAGCGAACCGGTGCGGATCACGTTGCCCTTGCCCGGCATCACCGCGGCTTCGATCGTCAGCAGATCGCCGCCGACTTCCGTCCACGCGAGGCCCGTCACCTGACCGACCTGGTTTTCCTTCGCCGCGAGGCCGAAGTCGTACTTGCGCACGCCGAGGAACGTGTCGAGATTCTCGCCGTCGACCTTGATCGCGCCCGTTGCCTTCTTCAGCAGCAGCATCTTCACGACCTTGCGGCAGATCTTCGACACTTCCCGCTCGAGCGAACGCACACCGGCTTCGCGCGTGTAGTAGCGGATGATGTCGCGGATCGCCTGCTCGGCGACCTCGATCTCGCCTTCCTTCAGACCGTTGTTCTTCTTCTGCTTCGGCAGCAGGTAACGCTGCGCGATGCTGACCTTCTCGTCTTCCGTGTAGCCCGACAGACGAATCACTTCCATCCGGTCGAGCAGCGGCGGCGGGATGTTCAGCGAGTTCGACGTCGCGACGAACATCACGTCCGACAGGTCGAAGTCGACCTCGATGTAGTGATCGGCGAACGTGTGGTTCTGTTCCGGATCGAGCACTTCGAGCAGCGCCGACGACGGATCGCCGCGGAAATCCATGCCCATCTTGTCGACTTCGTCGAGCAGGAAGAGCGGATTGCGCACGCCGACCTTCGTGAGGCTCTGCAGGATCTTGCCCGGCATCGAACCGATGTACGTGCGACGGTGGCCGCGGATCTCGGCCTCGTCACGCACGCCGCCCAGCGCCATGCGGACGAACTTGCGGTTCGTCGCGCGGGCGATCGACTGGCCGAGCGAGGTCTTGCCGACGCCCGGGGGCCCGACGAGGCACAGGATCGGCGCCTTGACCTTGTCGACGCGCTGCTGCACCGCGAGATACTCGAGGATGCGTTCCTTGACCTTCTCGAGGCCGAAGTGATCCTCGTCGAGCACCTGCTCGGCGTTCGACAGGTCGTTGTTGACCTTGCTCTTCTTGCGCCACGGCAGGCCGATCAGCGTGTCGATGTAGTTGCGCACGACCGTCGCTTCCGCCGACATCGGCGACATCAGCTTCAGCTTCTTCAGCTCGGCGTCGGCCTTCTTCTTCGCTTCCTTCGGCATGCGCGCGGCGTTGATGCGCTTCTCGAGCTCCTCGAGATCCGCACCCTCTTCGCCTTCGCCTAGTTCCTTCTGGATCGCCTTGACCTGTTCGTTCAGGTAGTACTCGCGCTGGCTCTTCTCCATCTGGCGCTTCACACGCCCGCGGATGCGCTTTTCGACCTGCAGGATGTCGATCTCGGCTTCGAGCTGCGCGAGCAGGTGCTCGAGGCGCTCGACGACCGGGAACATCTCGAGGATGTGCTGCTTCTGGTCAAGCTTGAGGGGCAGGTGCGCGGCGATCGTATCCGCGAGCCGGCCCGCTTCGTCGATGCCCGACAGCGACGTGAGGATCTCCGGCGGGATCTTCTTGTTCAGCTTCACGTACTGGTCGAACTGCGACACGATCGCGCGGCGCAGCGCTTCCGTTTCCGCGCTGTCCGCGTGGTCCGGCTCGAGCGGCATCACCTCGCAGGAGAACTGCGTCTCCTGTTCCTCGATCGACAACGCCTTCGCGCGCTGCAGGCCCTCGACCAGCACCTTCACGGTGCCGTCCGGCAGCTTCAGCATCTGCAGGATGTTCGCGACGCAACCGACCTCGTACATGTCCTTTTCGGTCGGCTCGTCCTTGGCCGCGGTCTTCTGGGCGACCAGCATGATGTGCTTGCCGCCTTCCATCGCTGCTTCGAGGGCCTTGATCGATTTCGGCCGGCCCACGAAGAGCGGAATCACCATGTGCGGGAAAACGACGACGTCCCGCAGCGGCAGCAGCGGGAGCGTGATGCGTTCCGGCGGGAGAAGTTGGGTGCCTGACATTTCATTTCCCCATGAGTGGAATCAATTGTTCGGTAATTGAGGCCGGCGCATCCGATTGCAAGGCCTCCAAGCGTGGGAAATATTCGGTAAGAAAGTAACCGCCGCGTGTTGAGTCAGATTACCCACAAGATAAACGAAAAAAAGCCGTTCACGCTTCGATGAACGGCCTTTTTTGTCTGAACATCGCCGTCAAGCCGGTCAATTCGAACCCGCCACCTTCGGCGTGTCCTCGTAGATCAACAGCGGCTTGCCGTCCCCATCGATGACGTTCTCGTCGATGATGACCTTGCTGACCCCTTTCATCGTCGGCAATTCGTACATCACGTCGAGCAGCGCCTGTTCGATGATCGAACGCAGACCACGCGCGCCCGTCTTGCGACGGATCGCCTTGCGGGCCACCGCCTGCAGCGCAGCCGGGCGAATTTCCAGCTCGACGCGCTCCATCGCGAACAGCTTGTGATACTGCTTGACGAGCGCGTTCTTCGGCTCGACCAGGATCTTCATCAGCGCGGCCTCGTCCAGCTTGCCGAGCGTCGCGACCACCGGCAGACGGCCGATCAATTCGGGGATCAGACCGAATTTGATCAGGTCCTCCGGCTCGACCTCGCGCAGCACCTCGCCGGCGTCGCGCTCCTGCTTGCTCTTGACCGTCGCGCCGAAGCCGATGCCCGTCTTCTCGGTGCGATCGGTGATCACCTTCTCGAGGCCGTCGAACGCGCCGCCGCAGATGAACAGGATGTTGGTCGTGTCGACCTGGATGAAATCCTGGTTCGGATGCTTGCGGCCGCCCTGTGGCGGCACCGACGCCATCGTGCCCTCGACGAGCTTCAGCAGCGCCTGCTGGACGCCCTCGCCCGACACGTCGCGCGTGATCGACGGGTTGTCCGACTTGCGGCTGATCTTGTCGATTTCGTCAATGTAGACGATCCCGCGCTGGGCCTTCTCGACCTCGTAGTTGCAGTTCTGCAACAGCTTCTGGATGATGTTCTCGACGTCCTCGCCGACATAGCCGGCTTCGGTCAGCGTCGTCGCATCCGCGATCACGAACGGCACGTTCAGCAGACGCGCCAGCGTCTGCGCGAGCAGCGTCTTGCCGGAACCCGTCGGGCCGATCAGCAGGATGTTGCTCTTCGACAGCTCGACGTCGTCCTTCTTGTCGAGATGCTTGAGACGCTTGTAGTGGTTGTAGACGGCCACCGCGAGGATTTTCTTCGCGCGCTCCTGCCCGATCACGTACTGATCGAGGATGTCGCGAATTTCCTGCGGGCTCGGCAGATCCGACCGGGACAGGCTGGCCTCGACGCCCGCGGCTGCCGCCTCGTCGCGAATGATCTCGTTGCACAGGTCGATGCATTCATCGCAGATGAAGACCGACGGGCCCGCAATGAGCTTTTTCACCTCATGCTGACTCTTGCCGCAAAACGAGCAATACAACAGCTTCTCGCTGTTCGAACCTTTTTTGTCCGCCATGAATGTATGAGCCTCCGGACAGGTAAATGACATGATACGCCGAATGCTCCGCGCGCCACGACCTAGGGCGCGACCTGAGCCGGCTGGATGCGCTTGCCGCAGCGCTCGGGGCGTATCGGGGGGCCGCCGCTAATGGGGCAGCACCCCACTAAGTTCACGGACGCTTCAACAGCACCTGATCGATCAGCCCGTACGCCTTCGCGTCCTCGCTCGACATGAAGTTGTCGCGGTCGGTGTCGCGCGCGATGCGCTCGACGTCCTGGCCCGTGTGCTGCGCGAGCAGCTGGTTGAGCCGCTCCTTCAGGTAGAGGATCTCGCGCGCCTGGATCTCGATGTCCGACGCCTGGCCACGCGCGCCGCCGAGCGGCTGGTGGATCATCACGCGCGAGTTGGGCAGCGCGAAACGCTTGCCCTTCGCGCCCGATGCGAGCAGGAACGCGCCCATGCTCGCGGCGAGGCCCATGCACAGCGTCGACACGTCCGGCTTGATGAACTGCATCGTGTCGTAGATCGCCATGCCGGCCGACACCGACCCGCCCGGGCTGTTGATGTACAGGCTGATGTCCTTGTCCGGATTCTCGCTCTCGAGGAACAGCAGCTGCGCGACCACGAGGTTGGCGGTCTGGTCGTTCACTTCGCCGACCATGAACACCAGGCGCTCCTTCAGGAGACGCGAATAGATGTCGTACGAGCGCTCGCCGCGGCCGCTCGTTTCGACGACGATCGGAACCAGCCCCAGCGCCTGGGCCTCGAAACCCTGCGGCGCGTTCGAAGCAAGCATGTCCAGCAATTCAGCGCGAGTGATCATTCAATGAACCTTGTTCGAATGGAAAATTGAACGGAAGGAAGCCGCCAGCTCAATCGCCATATTAATGGCAACCGTGCGCCTGACGTAAAAACGGCGTGCGGGCCGTCGCTCCGACAGCCGGCACGCCGCTAGAGCGACACTTACGCTTGCGCCGATGCGCTCGCGAGTGCCTCGAAGCTCACTTCCTTGTCCGTCACCTTCGCCTTGCCCAGCACGAAATCGACGACGTTGCTTTCAACGACGAACGCTTCCATCTCGGCGAGGCGCTGCTGGTTCGAATAATACCAGCGGACCACTTCCTTCGGGTCTTCGTAGCTCTTCGCGAACTCGTCGACTTCCGCACGGATCTGCTCCGGCTTCGCTTCCAGGCTGTTCGCCTTCACCAGCTCGGCGAGCACGAGGCCCAGCTTCACGCGGCGCTCGGCCTGCTCGGCGAACATCTCGGCCGGGATCGGCGCGTCCTTCGCGTTCGGCACGCCGCGCTGCGCGAGGTCCTGGCGCGCCATTTCGACGAGGCGCTGCTGGTCCTGCTCGATCAGCGCCTTCGGCACGTCGAGCTCGGAGATCTTCAGCAGTGCGTCCATCACCTGGTTCTTGACGATCGCCTGCGTGCGGCGCTTTGCCTCACGCTCGAGGTTTTCCTTGATCTCGCCGCGCATCTTGGTCAGGTCGCCGTCTTCGATGCCGAGCGACTTCGCGAAGTCGGCGTCGATCTCCGGCAGGTGCGGCCATTCGATCTTCTTCATCGTGACCGTGAACTGGGCCGTCTTGCCGGCCACATCCTTGCCGTGGTAGTCGTCCGGGAACTTCAGGTCGAACTGGCGCGCTTCGCCGGCCTTCAGGCCCAGCGCAGCCGTTTCGAATTCCGGCAGCATGCGGCCTTCGCCGAGCACGAACGGGAAGTCTTCCGCGGTGCCGCCCTGGAACGCGACGTCGTCGATCTTGCCGACGAAGTCGACCGTCACGCGGTCGCCGTTCTTGGCTGCCGTGTCCGCGCCGCCGTCGCCGTGCTCGCCGGCTTCGCCGCGTGCGTGGAAGTGCACGCGCTGCTTGCGCAGGATGTCCAGCGTGCGGTCGATTTCCGCGTCGCCGATCGACGTCGTCGAGCGCTCGACTTCAGCCGTCGCCAGATCGCCGATCTTCACTTCCGGATAGACCTCGAACGTCGCGTCGAACGCATATGCGTCTTCCGCCTGCTCCTGCTTCGGCGCAAAGCTCGGCTGGCCCGCGACGCGCAGGTTCTCGGCACGGCTGATCGTGAAGAACTCCTGGCCGATCTTGTCGCTCAGGACTTCCGCCTCGACCTGACCCGCGTATTGCTGCGCGACCATCTTCAGCGGCACCTTGCCCGGGCGGAAACCCGGCATGCGCACGTTCTTCGCGAGTTTCTGGATACGGGCGTCGATTTCCTTCTGCACCGTGTCTTTCGGCAGGGAAATCGTCACGCGGCGTTCAAGCTTGCCGAGGTTTTCAACAACGTTAGCCATGGCTTCAATCGTCCTAAAATTATTCGAGCGAATCGGGTTTTCCTTGCCGTGCCTGCCTGGCGGCGTCATACGCCGCGCCGGGACGCCACGCCATCCTTGCATACGCCGGGAGGGCTGACGCAAGCGGCTCGGAGCACGGCTTTGGCCGGAAGAATCGACTATTCTAGCAAACAATTTTCCCTGCACCGCCAGAACCCGCCACGTGCATGCGCGGCCGCCGCCGATGCGCATGGATCGCCGATATGCCGCCGCGCATATCCACGCCCGCCCCTGCATCCTGTAAGCTCCTTCGGAAAGCGCATGCGCCGCCGCACGGCGGCCAATCGTCCGACCAATCACGCCAACCGGAGACACCATGCCGCATCACCCGTCCGCGCCCGTCGTCGTCATCGCGCCCGATTCGTTCAAAGGCTCGCTTTCCGCCACACAGGTCGCGGACGCGATCGCGTCCGGCATCCGCCGCGCGCGCCCCGACGCCGTCGTGCGCTGCTGCCCGATGGCCGACGGCGGTGAAGGCACGCTCGACGCGATGCTCGCCGGCGGCGGCGCGCGGCGCATCGTGACGGTGGCCGGCGCGTCGCTCGCGGCCCGCGACGCCGCCGTTGGCGTCATCGACGCGCGCACCGCGATCGTCGAGACGGCCGAGATCGTCGGCATCACCGATCCGGTCGGGATGAGCGTCGCGGTCGACGCGCGCAGCACGCGCGGGATGGGCGAAGCAATCCGCCGGCTGCTCGACGACGGCGTGCGCAGGTTCTTCGTCGCGCTCGGCGGCAGCAGCACCAACGATGCCGGCGCGGGCCTCCTCGCCGGGCTCGGGCTGCGCTGCCTCGACGCGGCCGGCCAGCCGGTCGAGCCGGTGCCGGCGCGGCTCGCCGAGATCGCGCGGGTCGACGCGTCGGGGCTCGACCCGCGCATCGCGGACGCCGAGTTCATCGGCATGTCCGACGTCGACAACCCGCTGACGGGCGCGCATGGCGCGACCGCGGTGTTCGGCCCGCAAAAGGGCGTGACGCCCGAGCAGGTTGCGACCGTCGACGCGGCGCTCGGCCATTTCGCCGACCTGCTCGAAGCGGCGCTCGACCGGCGCGCCCGCGACCTGCCGGGCGCCGGCGCGGCGGGCGGCCTCGGCTTCGCGCTGCACATGCTCGGCGCGCGCTTCGAGGCGGGCGCGGAAGTCGTCGCGCGACAGGTCGGGCTCGACGCGGCGCTTGCGGGCGCGGACTGGCTGGTCACCGGCGAAGGCCGTTCGGACGCGCAGACGCTGCACGGCAAGGCGCCGTTCATCGCGTGCCGCCATGCGCAGGCGGCGGGCGTACCGGCGTCGCTGCTGTCGGGCGCCGTCGATCCGGCCGCGCTGCCGCGCCTTGCCGAACATTTTTCGGGGTGCTTCTCGCCCGCACCGGGCCCGATCACGCTCGACGTCGCGATCCGCGACGCCGCCAGCCTGCTCGCGAACGAGGCGGAGCAGTTGACGCGCCTGAAATACGGCGCGCGCTGACCGTTGACCCGAGCGCGCGATACGGGAACAATCGGGCCCGCCCTTTATCATCAGGATTCGACATGAAAGGCCGTCCAGTCGGGCTCGATCAGTTTCTGACCTACCGCCTCCACGTGCTCACGAAGCGCTCCGACCGCGGCATCGGCGAGGTTTACCGCGACAAGCTCGGCATCTCGCTGCCCGAGGCGCGCGTGATCGCGGCCGTCGGCGCATTCGGCCCGTTCTCGATCATGGATCTCGCGCGCCACACCAACCTCGACAAGAGCCAGGCGAGCCGCGCGGCCGAGGCGCTGCTGCGGCAGGGCCTGCTCGAACGCAGCGCCAGCGAGGCGGACGGCCGGATCGTGCTGATCGCGCTGACGCCGGACGGCCGCGCGCTGCATCGCAAGATCATGCCGATCGTGCGCAAGTGGAACGACGGGCTGCTCGCCTGCCTGTCCGACAGCGAGCGCAACGCGTTCGACCGGCTGCTCGAGAAAGTACTCAGCCACGCGCTCGAGCGCGACGACTGAGCCGCGGGGCGGCCGCCCCGCTCACCCCGCCCACAGCCCGCTGTTCGCGGCGCGCTGGCGCAACAGGCCGAGCACCGCGTCGCAATACGGCGTCGGCACGCCCAGCTTGCGCCCCAGTTCCGGAAACACGCCGAGGATCGGCCCGATCTCGAGCGAACGCCCCGCTTCGAAATCCTGCAGCATCGACGTCCTGAACGCGCCGAGCTTGCGGGTCACCGCCATGCGCTCCGGGGCGCTCACGCCGGTGTCCAGGCCGAGCTTCGCACCGATCGCGGCAGCCTCCTCCATCATCCGCAGCGCGAGCGCGTGCGTACAAGGATCGTCGAGCAGGCGGTCGGCCGTCGAGCCCGTCAGCGCGCTCAGCGGATTCATGTTCATGTTGCCCCACAGCTTCGCCCAGATCTCGGTGCGGATCGCCGGCGTCGTCTCGACGTCGAAGCCGCCCGCGGCCAGCGCCGCCGCGAAGCGCGCCGCGGCCGCGGCGCGCGCCGGATCGGGCGCGCCGACGATCAGGCGATTGCCGCGTCCGCGCCGCACGACGCCCGGCGCGTCGGTGCTCGACGACAGGTGCACGACGCAGCCGATCGCCTGCGCCGGCGGCAGCGCCGCGGATACCGCGCCGCCCGGATCGACCGCTTCGAGCGGCACGCCGTCGAGCGGCCCGGCCAGCCCATGCGTAAACCACCACGGCAGGCCGTTCATCGCCGCGACGATCACCGTCTGCGGCCCGACGAGCGGCGCGAGGCGCGCGGCCAGATCCGGCAGCGCCTGCGCCTTCAGCGCGATCACCACATAGTCCTGCACGCCGAGCGCGACCGCATCGTCGCTGGCGTCGATCGGGACCGACGACATCGCGCCCGTCTCGTCGAGCACGCGCACGCCGTGCGTCTTCAGCGCGTCGAGCGTCGCGCCGCGCGCATAGGCGCTCACGCGCATGCCGGCTCGCGCGAGCGCCGCCGCAAGCAGTCCGCCGATCGCGCCGACGCCGACGACCGCCGCGCGCACCGACCCTGAATTCGTGTCGTTCATGATGGAATTCCGCCTCCCGGGAGCTGACGAGCATAGCGCGTCATGGTTGCGCACACAACCATCTGCGCGAATGGATCGACTCAGCGCGGCTCCTCGCCTGCGGACGCAGCCGCAGGCACCTCGCACGGCGGCTCGACGGCCGCGCCGAGCACGCCCGCGATCTGGCTCTTGTCGTGCATGCCGAGCTTGCGATACGCACAGCGCAGATAGTGCCGCACGGTCGTCGGCGAGATCGCCATCTGCTGCGCGACCTCCTTGTGCGAGCGCCCGGCGCCGTAACAGCGGATCGCCGCGAGCTCGCGCGGGCTCAGCCGGTCGAGCAGCGAGCGCGGCCGCGCGTCGAGCTGGAACAGGCCCGCGACCGGCACGCACCGGATATGCAGCGCGGCGCCGACGAACGGCTGCCCGGGCTGGCGCCGCAGGTGCGCGACGAGCGGTTCGGGCAGGCGCGCGCCCATCCAGCCCGGCCACTCGGCCTGCATGACCGCGTCGAAACCGCGGTCCGCGTGGTGCAGCACGCCGAAGTTGTCGCACAGCGCGCGCGCAGCCGGCGCGGCCGCGTCGCCGCCGACTCGCATCAGCTGCGCGGCGCGATTGATCGTCAGCGCGGCGGCCAGGTGCGGGATCACTTCCTCGAAGCGGCGCGCGTCGTCGTCATCGAACGGGCGATGCAGCCCCTGCCGATAGATCGACAGGAAGGTTCTCAGGCCGAAGCGGCGGTCGAGCGTGCACACGCACATCAGTTGCGCGAGCCCGTATTTCACGCACCAGTCGCGAAATCGCGCGTCGAGCCCGCGCTCGACGACCGACAGCCGCACCGCGCGGCCGTCGGCGCCGTGCAGCGTGCGGCGCGCGAGCGGATCGCAGTCGCGCACGCGCTTCCAGTCGCCGAAGAACGCGTGCGGCAGCCGGTACAGGAAGCTGTTGTGCATCACGGGGCCGGCCGGCGTGTGCGTCGCGACGCCCGTCCACGCGGCGTCGAACGGAAGCAGCGCGCGCAGCAGCGCGAAGAACCGGCATTCGAATTCGCCGATGCCAGCCTGCCCGGCGAGCGCATACAGGTCGAGCAGCAGCAGGCCGAGCGCGCGGCCGCGCGCATCGTCGTGGTCGACGCCGTCGAAATCGGCGCGCCGCGGCGGCAGCGCGGGCCATGCGGATTCGTCCAGCACGATCGCCGCGGGCACGTCGCGCAGCGCATCGAGGTCCTGCCCGATATCCGTCGTGATCCTCACTTCCCGCTCCCCTGCCCCGACCGGGCCGATCTTGCGCTGGGTCGATTATAGCGAGCGGTTTTTTTGGCGAAACCGTGCGCCGCGACGTGCGACAGCCCCATCCAATTGAACGGGGTGCAGCGGATTGCTGCTCCGCATCACGCCCCTTTCCCCGGTTGCAGCGTCCTGTGGCTCGCACCGCCGGGGTTTTCCGCACCGTCCATCTGAACGACTTTCGCGCGGCTTTCCCGCTACCGACACTGCATCGCGACAACAGCCGCGACGACGACGACGGCACGCAACTTCGGTATGGAGAACTCAACGTCATGAACCCGCGCTTCATCCGCACGGCCTCGGCCGCCGTGGCGCTCGCCGCCTGCGGCGCGTCCGCGCACGCGCAGTCGGCCCTCACGCTGTACGGCGCGCTCGACGCCGGCGTGCAATACCTGACGCATGCCGACGGCCGTCGCGCCGCGTGGCAATTGCAGAACTACGGCATCGTGCCGTCGCAGATCGGGCTGAAAGGCCGCGAGGATCTCGGCGGCGGCTGGCACGCGCTCTTCAGGCTCGAACAGGGGATCAACGTGAACGACGGCACGTCGACCGCGCCGGGCTACGCGTTCTTCCGCGGCGCGTACCTGGGCGTCGCGGGGCCGGCCGGCACCGTCACGTTCGGCCGGCAGTTCAGCGTGCTGTTCGACAAGACCCTGTTCTACGACCCGCTTTGGTACGCGTCGTACAGCGGCCAGGGCGTGATCATGCCGATGTCGGCCAACTTCATCGACCACTCGGTCAAGTACCAGTCGCCGACATTCGGCGGCTTCGACGTCGAGGCGCTCGCCGCGACCGCCGGCGTCGCCGGCAACGCGCGCGCCGGCCGCGTGCTCGAACTCGGCGGCCAGTACACGAGCAACAGCCTGTCGGTCAGCGCGGTATTGCATCAGGCGCACGGCGACGCGTCCGCCACGGGCGACGCCTCCTCGCGCCGCCGCGAGCTCGGCACGCTCGCCGCGCGCTACGCGTTCGACGCGCTGCCGCTGACCCTCCATGCGGGCGTCGAGCGGCTCACCGGCGACCTCGATGCGGCGCGCACGATCGTCTGGGGCGGCGCGCGCTACCTGGCGTCGAACGGCATCGGCCTGAACGCCGGCGTCTATCACACCGATTCGCGCGCGCCGGCGATCGGCCATCCGACGCTGTTCATCGCCAGCACGACCTACGCGCTGTCGAAACGCACTGTCGCGTACCTGAACCTCGGCTACGCGCGCAACAGCGGACAGAGCTCGCAGACCGTCTACGAATACGACCCGACGCCGCTCGCCGGCACATCGCAGGTCGGCGCGATGGTCGGCATGTATCACCTGTTCTGACTCGCCCCACGACCTTCACGAGACCCCGCCATGAAAACCCTTTCCCCGGATGCCGCGCTGCCGAGCGCCGGCCACGCATCGACGTTCGCACGCGCGACGCTCGTCGCGCTCGTCGTGTTCGCCGCGATCACCCCGCTCCTGCTGCTCGTCGCGCCGGCCGTCGCCGGACAGCTCGCGACCCAGCTCGGGCTGTCCGCATCGCAGATCGGCACCTACTTCTTCGTCGAGCTGGGCGCGTTCAGCCTCGCGACCGTGCCATCGCTCCTGTGGCTCGGCCGCGTCGATGCACGCCGCGTCGCCGCGTGCGCGATCGCGCTGTTCGGCGCGGGCAACCTGCTCACCGCGCTGTGGATGCCCGGCTTCGGCGCGCTCCTCGCGCTGCGCGCGGCGACCGCGCTCGGCGGCGGCTCGCTGATGGTGCTCTGCATGACGAGCGCGGCGACGAGCGACAACAGCGACCGCGTGTACGGGCTGTGGGTCGTCGGCCAGCTGATCGCGGGCGCCATCGGGCTGTTCGTGCTGCCGCACGTGTTCGCGGCGTTCGGGCTGCGCGCGCTCTACGCGGCGCTCGCCGTGCTCGCGATCGTCGCGGCGCCGCTGTCGCGCGGCTTTCCGCCGTCGCTCGGCGAACGGGCCTCGTGCGCGCGGTCGTCAAGCGCGCGAACGAATCGCACGCCCGGCCGCCTCATTGCATTCTCGATCGGCGCCGTGCTGACGTTCTACCTCGCGATCGGCAGCGTCTGGACGTTCGCAAGCCGCGCCGCCGCCGATGCGGGGCTCGATCCGCAAGCGACCGGCAACGTGCTCGCGATCGCGAGCGTGATGGGCATCGCCGGCGCGGCGCTCGCATCGTGCGTCGGCGGCCGGCTCGCGCGGCGCGCGATGCTGGCCGCCGGCTACGCGCTGCTCGCCGCGTCGCTCGTCGCGCTGGCCGCGCTGCCGCACGCGACCGGCTACGGCGCCGCGATCTTCGCGTTCAAGTTCGCGTGGACGTTCGTGCTGCCGTTCATCCTCGCGACCGTCGCGCAGATCGACGCGTCGGGCCGCCTCGTCGCGACGCTCAATTTCGTGATCGGCGCCGGTCTCGCCGCCGGCCCGCTGCTCGCCGGGCTGATGCTCGATGCCGGCGGCACGATGCGCGCGCTGTTCGTCTCCGCGACGGTCGTGTCGGTCGCTTCGCTCGCCGCGCTGCTGCACATCGACCGGCGCGCGCGCACTTCCGTTTCCTCACAACCGTGACAGGTCACGCACAACCATGAATCGCACTGCCTTCTACACCGACGAACGCACCTTCTGGCATACGGGCGGCACGCATGCGCTGTTCTTCCCGGTCGGCGGCTGGGTGCAGCCGCCGTCGGCCGCGGGCTACGCGGAATCGCCCGACTCCAAGCGCCGCTTCCTGTCGCTCGTGCAGGCGTCCGGTCTCGCCGCGCAGCTCGACCTGCGCGGCGCGCCGGCCGCGACGACCGACGATCTGCTGCGCATCCATCCGGCCGGCTACCTCGATGCGTTCCGCGCGCTCAGCAACGCGAACGGCGGCGATCTCGGCGATCTTGCGCCGTTCGGCAAGGGCAGCTACGAGATCGCCGCGCTGTCGGCGGGCCTCGCGATCGCCGCGGTCGACGCAGTCGTCGCCGGGCACGCGCCCAGCGCGTTCTCGCTGTCGCGGCCGCCCGGCCATCATTGCCTGCGCGATCGTCCGATGGGCTTCTGCCTGCTCGCGAACATCCCGATCGCGATCGAGGCCGCGCGCGCGAAGCACGGCGTCGGCCGCGTCGCGGTAATCGACTGGGACGTGCATCACGGCAACGGCACCCAGTCGATCTATTACGACGATCCGCACACGCTCACGATGTCACTGCATCAGGACCGCTGCTTTCCGCCCGGTTACAACGGCGCGGACGACCGCGGCGCCGGCGCGGGCATCGGCGCGAATATCAACGTCCCGCTGCTCGCGGGCAGCGGCGACGACGCGTACCGCTACGCGTTCGAGCGCATCGTGCTGCCCGCGCTCGAACGCTTCCGGCCGGAACTGATCGTCGTCGCAAGCGGCCTCGACGCGAGCGCCGTCGATCCGCTCGCGCGCATGCAGCTGCACAGCGACAGCTACCGGTTCATGACGCGCACGGTGCAGGACGCCGCGCGGCGGCTCTGCGCAGGGCGCCTGGCGATCATTCACGAAGGCGGCTACTCGGAGGCGTACGTCCCGTTCTGCGGACTCGCGATCGTCGAGGAACTGGCGGGCATCCGCACTGGCGTCGCCGACCCGATGCTCGAGCTTGCGATCGCGCAGCAGCCCGGCGAACGGTTCCGCGCGTTCCAGCGCGGGCTGCTCGACGAACTTGCGGCATCGTTCGACCTGTGACGCCGGTCACGCGCGCGCTCGGGTCGAGCGCGCGATGCGCCGGCCCTTGCGCGATCCATGCGGATGCGGTTTCCTGTGACTTTGCCCAAACAAGGCCACGCGCCGCATCCTTCCGATGAAACCGTCCACGCGCGGGCCTGCGCGCCGCAGGCCGTCGAACCTGACGCTGAATATCGTCGCCATCCTGGTCGGCCTCGTGACGTTCGCGATCGGCGCGAGCTGGCTGATCTACAGCTGGATCGTCGACCGCGAAGCGCAATATTTCGCCATTCCGCTGGTGTTCTCGGTGCCGGTGATCGTCGCGGTCGCGGTGCGCAGTTTCTGGGATTAGCGACCCGGCAAAGCCACGCAAATGCCCGCGCTTCATTTGACGACGGAATGGCCGGCGGCGTCGAACGCCAGCCGCGCAGGCTGCTCGCGCAGCACGCGGCGGCGCCGGCAATCGATCTCGGCCAGCGTCGGCCGCTGCCGCGGCGGCACGGCACGGCGAATGCCGAAGATCTCGGCGAGATTCGCCCGCGGCTCATGCACCGGCATCAGCACGTCGGCGGGACCGGTCAGCAGCGGCGTCACGCCGGGGCCATGGCCGCTGACCGTGCTGTCGCCGTGCACGATCACGCCGATGGTCACGCGGCCCGCGCGATAAAGCGGGCCGCGTCGCGTGTCGGCGTCGGTGATCGCGACCATGTCGCCGAAACGGAGGCTGCCCAGCCGATAGCGCTCGCGGGTGAGCCGATCGGCAAGCTGGATGTCGTAGTCGCCGCGCCACGCGGTGTTCTTCCCGAGGCCCGAGCCCATCAGGCGCGCCGGCACGAGGTGCGTGACCGGCACGTGCAGGCGTCCGTCGCGCTCCACGATGCCCCAGCGGCGCAGCAGCCGCGGCGCGCAGTTCAGCACCTCGACGCGCGCGCAATCCGGCAGGCGCAGCCCCAGGCCGTGCGCGACGATCTGCACGCGGTCGCCGATCCGCAGTTGCATCAGCACGTCGCTCGGGAAGTCCACCAGCACGTGATTGACGCCGCCGTGCTTGCCGGTGACCAGCCCGACCTTGCCGCTGCAGGGCCCGCTGATCACGCGAGCCAGATTGCCGACGCACGCGGACGTGATCAGCGCGTTGTTGGGGCCGTCGCGCGGGCCGGTCACCTCGCGGCCGTTGTTATGCAGCGCGACGCCAGGCTCCACGTGATCGCCGGCGAGGCCGACGCACAGATCGCCGATCCGCTTGTTCAGCGCGATGCCGCCGGTGCCGGGCAGCACCCGCGCCACGCCGTCGTAGCCGATGCGATACGCCGACGCCTGGCCGACCGGATGCGCGATCTGGCCGGCGACCGCGGTGGCGACCAGCTGGTCAGCATTGACACGTGGCCCGTTGCGGCCATCACGTTGCGTGGACAGGCTGCGGCTCATCACGAATCTCCGATTGTGCGCGCCGGCACGCCGTGCGGCGATCCCGGCCCGAGACGGCACGGCGTTGATGCTTACAGGTAGTACCACCATGCGCGCACGTCGTCCCACGGGTTCGCGGCATCGATCCGGTGCGCCGGCGCCAGCCCCTCTTCCGCGCGCGGCGCGACATGCGCCGCCGCCGCGACCATCGCCGGGACGACGTTCACGTGCAGCGCTACGAGCGGCGGGAGGTCCTGCGCCAGACTCGCCAGCCCCGCCGCCGCCAGCGCGTCGCGCAGCAACGCGCGCTCGGCGGCGAACAGCGACGCGGACCGCTCGACCGGCAACGGATCGAGCAGCCGCGCGGGACGTCCAAGGCGCGCGAGCGCCTGCACCGGCCAGGGCTCCCGCTCCGCGACCGACGCCGTCAGCACCAGCGCGCCGTCCAGCGCCGCCGACAACGCGAGCGCGTCGACGCTGGCCTCGCGGTGATCCCAGCGCGACGGCCAGATGCCGGACACCGGGTCCTCGTCGGGCCGGAACCGTGCGGCCAGCGCTTCGGCCAACGCTTCGTAATGCATCACGATGCCCGGGGCGGCGGCGCCATCCAGCTGCGATTCGGCAAGGTTGTCGCCGATCCAGCGAAACGGCCACGCGCTCGCATCGGTCGCGTCGCGCAGCGCGATCCACGCCTGCAGCACGTCCGCGAGCGGCCACCGCGCGTCGATATCGTCAGGCGGCGCCCCGGCAGCCAGGCCGGGCAGCAACAGATCGCTCGCATCGATCACCTGCCAGAAGCTGCGCGTGAGCCACGGCTCCAGCACCCGCGACAGCCGCAACGCGAACGCCAGGCCGACGCGCGAGCCGAGCACCAGCGCGGGATCGAGCACGCAAGCGAGCTTGCGGCTCCGCACCGAGACCAGCATGTCGTCCGCGCGCATGGCCGCTCACCCGCGCACCGCGTCAGGCGCCGATCGCCTGCGGGACGCCCAGCACGCTCTTCAGCGCCGGGGTCACGCCGGGGAAGCCGCGGCCTTCCGGCGTCATCCGGTAGGCTGCGAGCCAGGCCTCGGCGTGCGCGCCCATCGGACGCACGACGTTCTGGAACAGGATCGGGTCGATCGCGGTCTTGAAGTCGTTGTCCGCGACGAACTGAAGCATCCGCCGGCCGCTCTCGGCCATCTTGGCGCGCTGCGACGGTTCGGCGACCCCGCCGAGATAGCGGTTCGACACGATCTCGACGACGTCCCACTTGGTGTTCGCGTCGAACGCCTTCTTGATGTCCGGCGAATCCAGCAGCTTGAGCACCTGGATCAGGTAATGCCCGGTCTCCATCGCCAGCGCGAAGATGTTGCCGTAGGTCGAGCGGTCCAGCGCGTAGCGCAGGTCCAGGCCGATGCGCTGGATCGTGCCGACGCTGCCGAACGGCCGCTGGTCGATCAGCTGGCCGCCGCGAATCACCTCGCCGATCAGCAGGTCGCGGAAGTACTGGCCGATGGCGACCATGAAGCCGACCATCTGCCGATGGAAATTGCGGTTGACGACCGCGCCGGCCGGCGCCTGCGCGTTGCCGTAGTTGAACGCGCGGCGATACGCGATCATCCGGTCGCTCTTCTTGTAGCGGATCGGCTGCCACTTCTCCAGCAGATACAGACCGCGCGCGCCGGGGCCTCGCTGGATGCGCATCTTGCCGAGCCGGAACAGCCGCAGCAGGGTCTCCACCACTTCGAAGATCTTCATCCGTTCGTGCTGGTAGATGTAGTACAGCTCGGCCGCGGCGTGCAGCTGGCTGGGCACGATGGAATCGTCGAAATCCGGCTGCACGCGCGGATAGGCGATCTTGTCGAAACCCACTTCGCCCTGGGGGCCGAGACCCAGCAGGTCGAAGAAGCCGGCGTCGCCGCCGCCGTTCGGCTTGCCCAGCAGCTCGCCGAAGCGCTGTTCGAACTGGTTGGAGAAGGCTTCCCGCTGATCGGGCGGCAAGCTCGCCAGCTGTTCCTGCAGGAACGTGTCCCACAGGCGCTGGATCGTCTCGTTGGTCTGGAAGTTCATGGCCTACTCCTGTGAGCGAAGTCGATGCGCGGGACGGATGACGGGTGTCGCATGCGGACGCCGCGGCTGCGACGACGGCTCGATGTTCCCAACGTTGCGCTGCGCGGTGGTCGGTCGAGCGGCGGCACCGGCAACGCCGGCGCCGCCAGCGGCGAGTGCCTGCAATCACTCATTCTTGCGCAGCTGCAACACCTCGGAATTGATGCGGGCGATTTCGTCAACGGAGGTCTCGACATCCTGCGGGATGCGCGGACGAGGCGGATTCAGACGGTCGACGCGCTTGCCTTCGTCGACGAGCCACAGACCGCCATGCTGGAAGGCCGCGAGCACGCCGAGACCATTGGTGTCGAGATGGTCTTGCGCGGACGGGTTCGGCTGTTTCGAATGCGGGTTCCCCACGGCTTCCTCCATGCCGCCGAAGACCTGGCCGACCGGCACGCAGCCGGACGCCATCTGCTCGACGATCGGCCGCCAGTTCTCGTCGGTCTGCACTTGCAACGCCAGTTCATGGCGGAGTCGCGCTCGCGCCTCCGGCGGCACCGACAGCGCGGTCCCGGCGCTGATCCACCAGTTGCCGGAACCGGGCTCCCAGTAAGCAGCAAACCGGTTCGTGCCACCGCTATGCGGAATCAGCAACGCCTGCAGGTCGTCCAGTTGCTGGTTGACGCCCAGCGTTTGCCCCGCGCGCTTGGCGTTGGCGTCGAACGAGCCGAGGTAAGGCAGCACCTGATGTACGGTGGCGTTCGACGCGCGTGCGTTGGGGTTCGGTTTTTTTACGCGCGCCCAGCTCTCCGGGTGCCTCGCTGCGTAAATCAGCAGGCCGCACGCCGCCGCACGCAATTCAGGATCCCCGAAATCCCTGTCCCCGATCGCGTAAAGATCGATCGCGCGATCGATGTCGAACAGGATCTTGTCGAGGACGATCTGCGCCTTGACCACGTCGTCGCTGCACATGCAGCGCGTCAGGCAGTCGATCGTGGACGCGAACTGGCCGCGCCGGTTGACCAGCTCGATCAGGCGGTTTTCCGCCGCGCTCAACTGGGTCGAGCCGTAGAGACCGTACAGCAGCACCGTCGGCCGCGAAATGCGCAGCAGCCGGAACCCGCCGGAATTGTTAAAGCCGTCGATGAACAGTTGCAGCGCCTCCTGGAACCCGGCGAGAGCCGGCGACTGCGGACTCACCGCATGCAGCGTGATCTGCACGAAGCGCTGGAAGCGGTTGAGCGGCGCCCAGGCGGTCGCGCCGACGCGGCGCATGCCGCTCGTCGAGCCGCCGCCGGCCGCCTGCACGAGGTCGTCCATCGCCCGCGCCAGTTCGGCTTCCGACAGCAGCGACCGAAGCTCGAGCTGACCGCGATTCTCGAGCACGCTGTACAGCTGCCGATACGCATCGAGGCCGCGCGGCCAGGTGCTCTGGTTAAGCGACTGCTGCGCGCCGCCGGACAGATTGCGCAACGCCACCAGCACCGCGTCGCGACGCGCCTGCAACTCGGTAAACGGCACCTGCAGCAGATAGCGTCCGCCCGCGAAGCCGTTGTTGGCCAGCGCTTCGCCCATCAGCACCAGCAGCACCGCGCAGACTTCGTCCAGGCTCTGCGCGAGATTGCGGTAGTCCTCGTTGAGCTCCGGCGTCAGCGCGCCGATCAGCCGTGCGAGGCGCGCGTACTCGCCGAGCTGGCGGCGCATCGCGAACGCACGGTCGCGGCTGTACGCGTCGAGCCCCTGCAGCGCCGAGTTGACGCCGTCGTCGACCAGATCGTTGATCGCCTGCTGCCAGCCTTCCAGCTCCGGGCGCACGTCCTTCGCGAGATTGCTGCTCAAGAGCTCGGCGAGATCCTGGTTGAGGTCGCTTCTGGCCTGGTCGAGATCGAGACCGGTCGCGGTGGGCGCGGCCGGCGCGCCGACCGGCAGCGACGGTGTATTCAGGAACGGCAGTCCGTCGGCCTCGCCGCTGATCGCCTGCGCGCGCGGGTCGCGCTGGTAACGGTCCAGCAGCGCCCGGGCAACCTGCGCCGGGTCGGCGGGATCGCCCACTTTCAATTCGCGCCGGATGAGATTGTCGAAAGCGATGCGCTGCGCGCCCGCCGTCGCCGGCGCGCTCGTCCCGTCGGACTGCGGCCAGCCGGTGTAGGAAAGATTGGCGGGGATGGACATGGCGGTACCTCGCTGGAAAAGGCTGGGCTAGTGTGGGTTCTTCGTCGGCTTCCCGGCATTCAGGCGGCCAGCCGCAGCCGCGGCGGCGCGGCGTGCTGCGGCGGCAGATGGGCGGTGAGCATCGCGATCACGCATTGCGCCAGCCGCTGCGGCGCGATCCCGCCGCCCTCCAGCGCGTAATGCGCGGCGCTGACGAGATGCCGCGGCGCCAGCTCCGGGTCGCGCCCGGCGGCGAGCCGGCGGGCGCCGTCGCGGATTGACGCCTCGTCGTCGGGACGGAACGGAATGATGTCGACGAGCGCGCGTTGCGCCAGGTTGCGGCGCGTCTGGAACGCGATCTCGTCCACCACCTCGGGAATCAGCCGCGGCGCGCTCGTCATCAGCGGCGCCGGAATGCGATGGCCGGCGTTCGTGCGATACAGGCCCTGCCATACGCGCAGCAGCTTCGTCGCGTCGGCGCCGAAGCCGAGGCGGCGCAGCATTTCCGCGAGCAGGTAGACGCGCAGGTAGGCCGTCGGGTGCGCGCCGCCCGGCCGGTAGGTCATGGTCCGCGGTTGAGGATGCGCGAGGAAGTCGGCCATGCCCCACGCCGCGGCCGGCCCGCCGAGCAGGATCGCCGCCAGGTCCGCGAAGATCTCCTTGTGCCAGCGGCCATAGATGCCGGCCAGGAGCGGACTGCGCGCGCTGCCCATGATGCGCTTCAGCACGGCCTGGCGGTTTTCCTGCCAGATGCCGAGATCGGCCTGCAGGTTATGCGCGACCTCGTGAAGGAACACCGATTGCCACGGCTGGTCCCGGTCCCACGGAATGCGAATGAGCGGGAACGGATTTTGCTCGCCGAGCAGTCGCGACAGCTGCACGCCGCGCCGCATCGTCGCGGGCGAGTAGCCGTGCTCCATGTAGCAGACCGGCTTCAGCAGCGGGCCGTCGAAGATGCGCGGCGCCGCCTGGCGGATCGCCTGGTAGCAATCCTCGGCGATCGCGTCGTGGGCCGCCAGCGCGGGACCGTAGCTGGTCCCGCGCTGCGCGAAGACCTCGTAGAACATGCCGAACAGGCGCCGGGCCCGGTCGAGCTCGCGCTCGACCAGCGCGATGTCGATCAGCACCCGCTGAGGCGCGCGCCGGTCCCAGTCCCGCAAGCCGGCGAAGCGTGCGCGGATGCGCCGCTCGACCCGCGCAAGGCGTGCGTTCGCCGCTTCGAAATGACGGGCCGACGGCGCATAGCGCATGTCCTGCGGGCGCAGACCGACGAACGCGTTGTCGATCCGCGCCAGTCGCGACAGGCGGGCGGACAGCCCGCTGATTTTCGCTTGCAGAAAGCGGTGCAGGTTCATGGCCGGCTCCGTGAGCCCCGGTGACGGAAAGTTAGCGTACGCCGCTGATGGTGATGGTCACCGGGCCGCGCAGACGCACGTGCCGTACGCCGCAGTGCGGGCACGCGCCGCCAGCCGCGCCCGGCGCGCGCCGCCCTGCGGTGGCGGCCACGCGGCGCGCGACCGGCGCAACGGCTCGCGCGATCGTCCTGGCGCCTTGGCCGCGCGGCGTCGCGCGGCGCGCGGCCGGCACCAGCGGGCGCGCCAGCCGGCGTATCGCCTGCGGCCGGCGTGCGACCTGCTGCGCGACCCGCCGCACCATCTGCGCGGCCGCGCGCGGCGCGATGCGCTGACGCTGCGCAATGCGCCGCGTCGCGCGCACGGCGCGCGCGACCGCGCGGGCGGCCGGCGGCCCTTGCCGTCGCGTTGCCGTGCGAACCGCCCGGGCGACGCTGCGAACCGCCGCGCGCCTGACCTGCGGCGTGGCGCGCGCGATGGCCGGCAGCGCACGGCGCACCACCATGCCGGCCAGCACGGGCGCCGCCGCGTCGATCCCGTCCTCGTCGAGGCCGTCGATCATCTCGTCGAACACCTCGAATTCGTCGGCGCCATCGGCCAGCAGGCGGCCGGCGACGTTGGCGATGCGGCCGATGAGCTGCGCCTGCGGAATCGGAATCATGCTGGCAATCGGTCCGACCACGCGCGCCGCACTGCCGATGCCGCGCCCGACGCTGCGCGCGACGCGCGCCAGCCGGCGAAAGAATTCGTCGCCGTCGGCCGCATCGAGCGCGTCGGCGACGAGGTCGTCCATCGCGTCGAGCTCGTCGGCGCCCTCCCATTCGCCGGCCGCGTCGAAGTCGTCGCCTTCGTCCGCTTCGTCCGCGAACTCGAATCCGTCGCCTTCGTCGTATTCGTCGAACCCGGCGCCGCCGCCCGCGAGACCGGCGACGACATTGCCGATGCCGCCCAATACCCGGCTGAGGAATTCGTCATCGCCCTCGTCGCCATAGTCGCCCTCGTCGAAACCGTCTTCGTCGAACTCGTCGTAGGCATGCGTCGACGCGCGGGCCGGACCTTCCGCGGCTTCGTACATGAGGTCGTCCATTACATCCGTTTCGAATCGGTCCATGGTGTGCTCCTTTCAGCGCCAAGCGTCAGTGAGAGGTGATCGTCAGCGTGACCGGGCCGTCGATATGGAACGTGCGACTCCGGCCGATGCGGGCGCTCCGCATGCCGCGTCCCGTGTCCGCGGGACCCGCGAGCGGGCGCGGGGCGCCCGGCTGGACCGCGCTGCGGATCAGGCGCGGATTCTGTGCGAGCTGTCGGGCGGCGCGCGGCAGCTCGCGGCGGACGAGCCGCACGGCTTGCTGCGGCGTCGGCAGCTGGCGTTGCGCTACCTCGGCGGCGGAGCGCGCGAGGTGCGGCAACGCGCGCACCGCATGCGGCGCGCGGGATCTCGCCAGTTCGCGCGCCGCCGCCGCGACGCCGCGCACCAGCGCACGGCGCGCGGCGACCGACAGCTGCGCGGCGTCGCGAAAGCCCAGCACGTGCACCGCTGCGCGAGCGGCCAGACCGATCAGCACGGGCAACGCCTCGTCGACGCCGTCCTCGACATAGAGATCCGCCAGCGCGTCGAACGCTTCGTCCGTGCCGGCGCTCTGGCTCAGCAACTGGCTGATCTGCCCGAACAGGCCCTGAACGCCGCCCGCCGCCTGGCCGAGCGAACCGGCCGCACGTCGGGTCTGATGCGCAGCACCGCCGACACGGCGCGCGACGTGCCCGGCGCTGCCGAGCACGTCGGCCGCGGCTGGCGCCCCTGCGACACGCGCCAGCCTCGCCAGGGCAACGGCGGCCGGCGACACGGCGTCCGCGATGCTGCCGATCCGGCCCGCGACGTCGTCCGTGCGCCGGGCGAGCGCGCCGAGCTGTCCCGCGACGCCTGCCGCCCTGCCCAGCCCGCGGCCGACCACGCCGGCGGCACGCCCGATGCCGCCCAGCAATCGTCCGATGAATTCATCGTCGTCCGCCGCGTCGAGTCCGTCGGCCAGCTCTTCTTCGAATGCGTTCCAAAGCGCCATCTCGTCGACGCCATCCATCTCGTCGGCCAGGTCCGCGTCCGCATCGCTTTCTTGCGCATCGACGGCGAAGTCACCGCTTTCGTCGAACGATTCGTCGCCGAATGACTCGTCGGCGCGCTGCTCGTCGAAACGCTCGAATGCATCCGTCTCGTCGCTCGCGTCGGCTTCGTCCGCCACGTCGCCATCGAAGGGCTCATCCATTGCATTTCTCCGCGATCGATTCGGGACATCGGGCGTGCAGTGCAGCCGGTGCACGGTCGACCGACACGTTGACCCCACTCTAGTGGAGCGCCTGCGTTCGCAAATCGCCCGTTGCAGTCGATTCGATCGCATTCGCCTCGTCGCGCTGACTCTCGCGGACAAGCGTATTAAGGCGACGCCGAAGAGGCGCATGCGAACGCTCGCCATGCATCGGCTTGACCCATTTGGGGTAGCGCGTTTGTGGCGCGATGCCGGCCTTGAATTTCATCTGACCTTGTGCCACAACGAAGAGGTCGCAGCCGCGGCGGACAGGTGCATCGCGACAGCGAAAACCGTCGCGCGTTCGAGGCTCCATCGACGGAAGGTCGAACGGTTGCCGCGCGACCGACCACGGATCGTCTCCGTTTGCCCGTTGCTCAGGACCGCGAATTCCGGAGACTGCGCCGTGCCTCTCGCGAGGACGCGCCGATACGGCGGATCGGGTGACGGAGGCAGCACTTCACGGGTTGCGCAGAGTCATGCAGCGGCGGGCCCGGCAAACAACGTGGGGGAGCCATTCCGTGCCGGTATCTCAACCCGATGACGAGCGGTTGCCCGACGCGAGCAGGCTCTGGATCGATCGGCCGGCAGCCGGGGCGCAACGTCCGTTCGTCGGCCGGGAGATCGGCGAAGTCGAACTCGCGGGACGCAAGTGCCGCGTCCTGCTCGCCGACGGCGCCGGACCAGTCGATTGCGATATCGACGAGACGAACGGCACGCGATCGGCCAGTGCGGAAGGTGAAATCGTCCGCTTCGAATTCGAGGGGCACCGCTACGTGCTGGTGGCCGAAGCACGTCGCCGCCGGGATGCCGCGCCGCCCGGCGACAACCCATCCGGCGTCGATATCGGCAGGCTGTTGAGCAGCCGTGAAATGCAGGTGGTCCACCTGGTCTGCATGGGATTCCTGACCAAACAGATTGCCGATCGCCTGCATATCAGCGAGTTCACCGTGCGCTCGTACCTGAAGACGATCTACGCGAAGCTGGGGGTGCGTTCACGCGCCGCGCTGGTGTTTCGCTTCATGAAAACGTTCAATGCGGACACGCCGTTCAGGGATTGAAAACGAAAAAACCGCGAAGCATCGGCTGTCGCGGGTTTTTTCGCATGGTCCGGCGTGGGCCGGAACGGCATGTGGTGCTGCAGAGGCCGGACTCGAACGCACCGCTACATCACGGATTTCGGCGAGTCGTGGGTAATTTTTGGTTCATCGCGGAATCCCGGGGAACGCGGCGCGGATCTCGAGGCAGAAGTATTCGTCGTCGCGGTACCCGTAAGCCCTGCGCTTGATGACCTTGATGGTGTTGTTGATGCCTTCGACGACGCTGGGATTGAGCGGATGGCGGCAACGGGCCAGGATTCCATGCCGGTAACCCTGCAGACGCCGAGCGAACAGTTGCAGGGCCGCAATTCCGCTTTGCCGAGCCTGCTCGCACCATTGCTCCCGGGCTTTTTGCGCCCAGGCTGGCCGCTGGTAGAACCAGAGCCGTTTGAGTTCGTCACGTAGCAGGTAGGCGCATAACAACGGCCGATTGGCTACCAGCTGTTCCTTCAGGTGCACGGACTATTCAGGCCGCAGGTTTTAGCGGCTGCGCAGCAGCAGCCAGCGGCCGGGCTTCAGGACCCTCCGGGCTGGCCGGTCGTGGCGCAACTGATTGGCCTGATCCACTCGCATTCGATCGATGACTTCGCGTCCATATTTGGCGACGACGTGGAACAGGTCGTAGAGCTGTTCGGAGAACGCCCCGGCCGATAGCCTGTCCGGCAGCCCAGTGCCTGAAGTACCTTGCGATCGAGCAATTCCTCCCCCCGACATCCTTGAGGTCAGGCGTCCGGTTACGCAATCGCTCTCCAGGACTCCACGGTTTCCTGCGATGCACCCAATTTTGGGGAGCGTAATCCCACGAAGATCAAAACTGGCCGGTGCCCCTTGGTGTAGAATCCGCGCGGGCAATTCCACACAGTTGGTGCATAGTGCAGCTCGTACATAGCGCATAAGAGCGAAAGGGAGACGTAATACGTAATGAACAAGAACTCCGGCATCCAGGCCATGCGGGCGCTGGCGTGCTCGCTAGTCATCCTTCAGCACGCCACCTATTTTGCCTGTGACGCGAAAGGCATACCTTTCGGCCGCTACCTGCCGGTTGACCTCGGCCAGATAGGCGTCGGGATTTTCTTCGTGATATCCGGCTACGTGATGGGCTTGTGCATGACCCAGGGCAGGCGCTTCCTGTGGAACCGAGCCGCCCGGATCTACCCGCCGTTCTGGATCGCGATCCTGATCAGTGCGGCGATCTTCCTACGCCCGGGTGATGGCTGGCACTTTGACTTGAAGTCGGCATTCCTGGTGCCCAGCTCCGCTATCAATACGACCTACCGCATTCCGTTCTGGACGCTCTGCTACGAGATGGCGTTCTATTGCGCGGTGTACCTGATGATCCTCGCCGGCATCACGCGGAAACAGGTTCAGATGATATGCCTGGTGTGGATATCAGCGATCGCGCTGTTCAATATTTATCACGCAGACGCAACCATGCAATGGCTTTTCCTCGGCCAGCCGGGGAAGTGGATTCTGCTGTCGCCATACTCGGTCTTCTTCGTGATCGGTCTGCTCTTCTGGGCGAGCGACGTGGCTTTGCCTGAAAGCCCTGCTCTTCTGCTGGCGGCATCGATAGCGCTATGGCTGATTGCCTACAGTGTGAAGTTTTCGATCGGCGCGACCGGCTTCATGCTGATGGCGGTGTCGTTTTGCTGCCTGCTTGCCGCCGTGTTGCGAGCGCAATTCGGCTCGGCCATAACTTGGATTGGCGATGCATCGTATGGTGCCTATCTCATTCACATCGCCGTCATCGTGGCTGTTGAAACCAGACTGAAGGCTTACGCAGACCATCTCAGCCTTTTCGAGATCTGGCTCATCTTGCTCGCCGCCGGATCTACGGCAGGGTTCCTGTACGGGTGGGTCGAGAGCAAGGCCCACAAGAAATTTTTGGCGGGCCTGTTTTGGCGCTCCAGGGGGCTGGCGCGCTAGGGCAAAGGGAGCGGGCGATGGAGTTCCATGAGTCGGCTGCCGGGCAGGAATTCGATATCACCGCCGACGACGTGCACAGTCCGTACCTGTCGCCGGCGACCTTCGCAGCTAGCGAAGAATGGATCGAATCGAGACCGGCCGGCCGCTCGCTGGGCGACGAGGGCTTCGCCAGTCGCGTGAACGCGCGGCTTGAGCACCGCAGCCCAGCGTGGCCGCGTTGATCGACGTGTTGCAACCCCACCCCGTGCCGGACGTGTAATTCAGTGACCTGCCCCCGGTTTGAGTCCGGACTGCAGCTAGAGTCCGAGGTCAGCCAGACGACTCAATGAGCGTCCGCGAAAGACACTAGACTTCGATACACCGGCTGAGCGATTTCATCAATTCGTTGCAGCGACCAATTGAATCAACAGTCTTGACTGGCCAGTGCTGATACACCGGCCAGCGTTTCCACATCAGCACTTTGCGGGTGATGACCTCAACTCCGCGTGCACGTGAAGCTTGGGTGGCGTTGCGTTGCCACCGTGTTCTTCAAGAAACTTGCATGCCTCGATAATGTCGTGTCCAAGCAATTGCGCGACGTTGTGGTTGATGTGTGGCCGCACAACGACTCGCAGGCTCTTCACCTCTTCGGCATTTGGAGGCATCGAGTAGGCCGACAGTACCCAGCCTTTTTCGCGCACCTTGTTGGATACATCGAACTCGTTGAAATTCTTGATCTTCTTGTCGAGCGTGACGGCAACGACGGGAATGCGCTGTGTCTCGTTCATGATCGTAAAGTAGCCGCTCTTCACGAGCGTCTCGCGCAATGCGATTGCATTGTCCAGCGTGTGCTGCATGATCCGCTTGTAGCCGTCGAACCCGAGGCGGAGCATCTGGTAATACTGAACAGCGATCTGAAAACCATTCCGACTGAAATTAAGTGTCGCAGTCGGCATCTCGCCGCCCAAATAGTTCACGTAGAAAACCAGATCTTCATTGAAGACCTTGCGCTCGCGGAAGACAACCCAACCAAGACCAGGTGGCGTCAGTCCATACTTATGACCGGAGGCGTTGATCGACTGCACTCGGGGCAGCCGAAAATCCCACTTGTAGTCCGGATACAGGAACGGATTGACAAAGCCACCCGACGCGCCGTCGATATGCATCGGGATCGATATGCCAGTTTTCTTTTCGTACGCGTCGAGCCAGTCGTGAATACCCTGGATGTCATCGTCTTCGCCCGTGAAAGTCTGGCCGGCAATGGCCACCACGGCGATCGTATTCTCGTCGACGTACTGCTCGAGGTGTTCGGCGGTGAGACGGTAGTTGCCAGGCTTGAGCGGCACGATTCTAGGCTCGACATCGAAATAGCGCAGGAATTTCTTCCACACGATTTGGACATTCCCGCCCGTGACCATGTTGGGTTTGGTCGCGTCCTTGCCTTCCCTCTCGCGCTTCTGGCGCCAGTTCCATTTGTGAGCGAGACCCGCCAGCATGCAGGCTTCAGACGACCCTACCGTGGCAGTGCCGTACGGTTCGACGCCGTTTGGGCCATTCCAGAGCTGGTGTAACCACCTCACCATCCGCGTCTCCATTCCGAAGAGCTGCGGGTACATGTCGTGGTCGATGTAATTCTTGTACATGTTGCGCTTCGCAGTCTCAACCGCCTCCGGCTCTGCGTAGGTGGTGACGAATGACGACATGTTCAGCATCGGATTGGTATCGGTCCATTCGGCGCTGAGTACAAGCGCCTCCGCGGCGCGGGCCGAGATGCCATTTTTTGGGAACTCGTCTTCGGGTATCGCGAAATTGAATTCGTCGTAGGGAGTAATTTTTTCAATAGGCGTGGCCATGGATAACTCCTGTTATAAAAGCACGTCTTTTGCGCCGGTGTCCGGACACGCTTTGCCAGATCCGCCGGCCAACCTAGACTGGCGGTCTACAAGACCTTGTTTTTGTCGAGGTTCTTGCCGGTTGCCGAGTTATAGCGATCGACATAGTCGGCAAGCAGTGCGCGTATCGCACGTCCGATCTTCCGATAGTCGGACTCGTTCAGATTCGCCAGCGATACGCGACCTGACGGATGTGGCGTGCCGAACCCGCGCCCCGGGAGCAGCACGACCCGCGCTTCACGCGCGAGGCGGAATAACAGCTCCGACGGCTCGGTGTTCCCGATAATCCAGTCGACGAACTCGCGCCCGTAAGCACGCTCGCCGAGGAACTCGAGATCGAGAAGCGTGTAGTAATCAACCTCGTTCGGATCGCCGACCTCGAACGAGATGCCGATCTCCTCATACAGCGCCTGCTTGCGGCTGCGGATTAGGCGCTTCAGCGCAGTCTTGTACGCATCGTGTGAATCCATCAGCGAGAACAGCGAAAACAGCACCATCTGCACCTGCTGCGGCGTCGATAGACCGGCCGTGTGATTCAGTGCGACCGTGCGGCTGTCCGCAACCAGACGGTCGATGAACTTCAGCTTGTCCGGCTCCGTCGTGATCGACTCGTAGCGCGCATGGAGTTCCTTCTTCACGTCCGTCGGCAACTCGGCGATCAAGCGGTCGAGCACGTTGTCGCGATGTGTCGAGATGGTTCCGAGGCGCCAGCCGGTTGCGCCGAAGTACTTCGAATACGAGTACACGAGGATCGTGTTCCTCGGCGCGAGCGCGAACAGCGACACGAAATCGTCGGCGAAGGTGCCGTAAACATCGTCGGTCAGCAGGATCAGGTCGGGGCGTTCCTTGACGATGTCCGCGATGTACTCGAGGCTTGCATCGCTGATCTTCACCGACGGCGGATTGCTTGGATTGACGAGGAAGAACGCCTTCACCTTCGGGTCACGCAGCTTGTCGAGCTCCTTCTTCGGATACTGCCAGCCGTTCTCGACATCGGCGTTCAGGTTCACGACGTTCAGCTGGTAGTCGTTCAGGCGCGGGATTTCGATGTAGGGCGTGAAGATCGGCACGCCGAGCGCGATCGTATCGCCCGCCTTGATCAGATGATTCTCACGCATCGTGTTGAAAATGTACGTCATCGCCGCAGTGCCGCCTTCCACCGCGAATGTATCGAACTCGCCGATGAACGGACGCTTGCCAACCATCTCGCGACGCAAATATTGCCCGACGATGATCTCCGAGAACTTCAACATCCGGTCTGGCACCGGATAGTTCGACGCGAGAATGCCCTCGCACATTTCGTAGAGGAAGTCGCTCGCAGACAGACCGAGCTGGTCGCGCACATATGACACTGCGCCCGCGAGGAACTCGATGCCTGGCACGCCTCTGTTTTCGCGCACGAATAGTTCGAAGCGCTCAATCAGCCCTTCGTGCTTCGGAAAGCCGCCGACGCCTTCGGGCATGTAGGCGAACGAGCGCTCCGCTTCGCGCATCGCAAAGAGGCCGAGCTGCCAGAAGCCATGCCGCGGAATCGTCGCGAGGAAGTTCGGGTTGCCGCGGCCCGCATTGAGCATCGAGATGTTTGCGGCCCGCTCGATGACACCGCCGCCCGCCGCCTTGATCAGATCGTCCTTCAGTTCGAACGGGCTGAGTGCTGCCAGTTTGGCTGCTTCTCCCAACACCTTCTTTTCCAACTTGTCCATCCGATACCTCCGCAATGAAAACTCCGGTCTGCGGCAACAAGTCCGCAGTCCCCGCTAGGACAGGATCATGACGACGACCATGCCCCATATAGTCAGCAGCGTATTGCCCACCGCGTAGGTCACCGTGTATCCAAGGCCGGGCACCTGACTCTTCGCGGCGTCGCAGATCATTCCCAGTGCGGCCGTCGTAGTTCTTGCGCCAGCACAGACACCGAGCAGAATGGCTGGGTGAAAGCGGAACACGTACTTGGCGATGAGCATTCCGAGGATGAGCGGAACCGTCGTGGAAAAGATGCCCCACAAGAACAGACTGATGCCCAGTTGCTGCAGGCCGGAGACGAACTTGGGACCAGCGGTGATGCCGACCACGGCGATGAACACGTTCAACCCGACAGAGTTCATAAACCACACGGTAGGTTCCGGAATGCGACCGAACGTGGGGTGAATGGCGCGCAGCCAGCCGAACACGATGCCGGATATCAGCGATCCGCCGGCGGTCGAAAGCGTGATCGGAATTGCACCGACATTAATGACGACCGCGCCAATAAGGGCGCCAACTGTGATTGCGATGCTCACCAGGGCCACATCGGCCACATTGGTTGGCCGGTCGAGCACGCCGAGCGCTTTCGCGGCGGCGGTCGTGTCCTGTGTACGGCCGACAATCGTCACCGTGTCGCCCCGGTGCAACTGGGTGTTCGGTAGAACCGGGATCGGTGTCTCCGTCGGCCCGCGCTTGATCTTCCTGAGGTAGACGCCGCGCGCGGCGGGCAGCTTGGCGAGCTCTTGCAGCGTCTTTCCGTCCACCGCCTTGCTGGACACGTAGATATCGACGCCCTCGGCGGGCACGGAAAGCAGCTCAGCGTCATCGACTTCCGCGCCGCTCGGTCCTAGAACTGACACGAGCTGGTCACGGCGACCCGCCACCGCCACGACGTCATCGACCTGCAGGACGAAATCCAGCGTTGCCTCGTGGATGTTGCTCCCGCGTCTCACGCGCTCGATGAATAGCCGCGTGCCGTCCGGTTCGGTTGCTTCCACCTGACTCACGGTCCTGCCGGCGACGGGACTATCGTGGGAGATCCGGTAGGCACGCAACTCATACTGATGCCACGCCTGACCTGCGCCGCTCAGTTCCTTGGTGCCAGCGAGTCTGGCCTCGTACTCCTTGCACGCAGCAACAAGATCGATACGCAGCAGAATTGGTCCAAGCGTGGCGAGGATCAGAGCCGAACCGACCGTGCCGAAGATGTACGATACCGCGTAGGCAGTGGGCATTGCATCCAGCAAGGCCTTCGTCTGGTCTGCGTGCAACCCGAGCCGATTGATTGCGTCTGTGGCAAGACCCATCGACGCCGAAATGGTCTGTGATCCGGCGAAAAGTCCGGCGGCCGATCCTGCGCTGAAGCCCGCCAGCTTCGCGGCAAATATCGGTGCCGCCAGGCACAACACACATTGAACGACGGCGAACAGTGCCTGCGGCACGCCGTCCTTCGCGATGCCGCGCACGAACTGTGGGCCGACCCCGTAGCCGACGGCGAACAGGAACAGCAGGAAGAACACCGACTTGACGTTGGGCGAAATCGTAATGCCCGCCTGCCCAATCGCAATGGCCGCCAGCAGGGTCGCGGTCACCGCGCCGAGGCTGAAACCCTTGAAGCTCTTGCCTCCGACCCAGTAGCCTATTCCGAGGGAAAGAAATAGCGCGATTTCGGGATAGTGCCTTAGCGTTTCCGCCAGCCAGGACATGAACACTCCTTATTTCTAAAAACTACGGAGACGCAAACACGTATAGCCGTCTCGATATATAAATTTACGCTTACGACTTAAATTTCTCGCAATGAATAAATAACTAGTGCTGGCTCCAGGACGCGTGGATTAGCAGAGGATATTTGGAAAGCCACCGAGAGAACACGTCGTTTAGTCTAGCAAAGCGACTCAGTATTTACCCGTATCGTTCGCCGCGCCCGCGGGGGGGATTTACGGTTTTCTTCGGGGGGGCGCCCCTTTGTCTTTCGTCAAGCGTTGGGGGTAACTTGGGTTGGTAAATGGCGCCGTCGCACAGCATGGCGAACAGGACGTCGCAGTGCCGCCGTGCGGGCGCAATAAGCGCTTGGTTGTTGCGCTTGCCCTGCTGGATCTTGCGGGCATGGCTGCGTGCTTGCTTGTGCATTCGGGGCGCTGGTGAGAATGTGAACAGCCCCTAAGCGGTACCCCGAATTGCTCAACCTGCCTTTTATGTTCACGGTCGAGATAATTTTGAAAATATAAATAATTTCCAGGAAAATTCTGACACAAATCCAAATTTTACTTTCCTCCGCCAACGCTTGGCGGAAAATGCCATGGATATTCACCCGAAAGAGGAAAACTTGCCATTTTCGAAAATCATGTATAACCTAACATCAACAAGACAAGAACAGCGTACAACCCAGCTATAAGCACAAGTCGCAGCCACAAGAAAATCATGAATTAATTTTCCGAAACAAAGGAATCACCAGATTAGGCGCGCTCCAATGAATTTTAATTATGCGCAGGCCTGTTTAGGCATAGATGGAAGCAACCTCCACATCAACATTCACGCAAGCGGAAAAATGGATGTGCACGGACTCCACAACCTCACGACTTTGGGGGATTGCCTAGTCAGGCGATCCTGCTACCGGTGGCGGCCAAGCGGTATTCATTGCACAAAGAATGACTGGTGCGTCGGGGGATGACAGCGTACCCTCTTGCGCACAAGCAAAATAATTAAATTAACTTTAATCGACGGCCCTCCAAATCCTCCGAATTATTTAGTCTTGTTTGCGAGCAACAATTGCACGTATTTCAAATCAAAATTTTTAATGATGCGTTGACGGCGGCAATGATTGATCGCGGACGCCGCGACGATGAGGCGAAGACCATTTCTTGAAGTTAATTCTCTAGAGGTGCGCATGGATAACATTTATTTGATAAGTCAAGCCATCAGTGCTTTCTCCTCGAATCAGGTCACGGACGTCGGGTCGGGTGCAGACAGCGCCATTTCATTCTGGAGCCCGCAGGTTCCCTTCGGATGGGGCATGCTGGGAATGACCGCGACACCCAACTACAATGCTCCTCCATCGGTGACTCAGAACGTTTATAGGTGCTCCGGCGCTGGTGGAGTGTCGACGCCCTCCGCTCTTCTGAAAGTATGGACCTGCTCGGGTCACCACCAGTCGAGCAATTTGGGGATTTATATGCCGATGGCGCCCAACGGATTCATCGCGCTCGGCTGCGTCGCGGTCATGGATTTCAAAGAACCACCGAGCCTCGGAGACTTTCCCGCGTTGATCTGCGTCCGGCAAGATCTGTGCGAACAAGTCACGCTTTCCAACGACACAGATCTGGTCTGGACCGACAAGGACTCCAAGGCGCCTAACAACGTAAGTGTTTGGATGCTGCCGACTGCCCGAACTTGCGTCGCGACGGTGCAGAGGGATGGCTATCCAAGCAAGGTGTCCGTGTGGGACATCAAAAAGGCGAGTATGTCGCTGTAAATCTGACGCGGGGCACCGATGACGCTCACTCCATCCGCGGTTGGCCTGCGGCAAGGCAAGTTCAAAGTCGACGCCAATGGGCAGGCGACTTATCACTTGCCCATCGAAGTGCCCCCCGGCATCGCTGGGGTGCACCCCCGCATTGGTCTGGCCTACGGGCACCAACAAGGCAATAGCGTACTGGGCGTGGGCTGGAGCCTGACGGGGCTGTCGGCGATCACGCGCACGAAAGCCACGCGCGATGTCGATGGCTTCAACGGTTGAGTCGACTACGGCCCCAACGACCGGTACCTGCTCGACGGACAGCGCTTGATCGCGGTATCGGGCGCATACGGGCAAGCCGGCACGGTGTACTACGCCGAGATTCACGACTGGTCCAAGGTCGTGGCAGGGGCGACGCCGCAGGACGGCTTTATCGTCTACCTGAAGAACGGGACGAGACACGAGAACGGCACGACGCCGGATAGCCTCATCCTGGCGGGGAATACCCGGCATGTCCGCGTTTGGGCACTCGCCGCCACGGAGGACTTGCACGGCAACAGGATCGAGTACCGCTACACGAACACGCCGGTGGCGGGGAGCCAGCCCTTCTTGGCCCAGCATTCTTGAACCGTCCAACTTCCGGGGTTCAGTTCACAACAGTGGGCTTTGGCACTTCTGGTGTGTAGGATTGGAAGCTACTCTGCGCGATCAAGACGGCTTGCGGGCTGCCGCCGCAGTGAGCTTCTTTGTCATGATCTTCGTCGAGGCGGTCGCGCATATTGCCTGCGCCGCTGGCCGCATCGACCCGTCACCCCACTCCTTACGCGCCGATTTCTCACACGAAGCGTCGCGTGCCTTCTTCCATTTCGCCACCTTCGCCTCGAGCGCGGCCTTGCGTTTCGGGTGCTCGGTGATTTGCTGATCGACGACCTGGCGCAACTCGCGCTCGGCCACGATCTGATCGCGCCACGCGCAGAAGTTCATGCTCGCCTGGTTCGAGTCGCAGTTGGCGAGCAGCGCATTGACCTCGCTCGCTGGCAACCCGCTGCGAGCCGAGATCTCCTCGGCCGGTGTCTGGTCGGCGAACACGTGGGCGGACGCACACAACAACAGCCCGACAACGATCTTTCTCATTGGCCACCCTGCTGCCGGCGGAACGGCGCGGTTTCGAGACGACGGCGATTAACGAGTCCATTCGAGCACACAGGCGCCAGACGGCGGCCGTTTGCGTCGCGCGGGTGGACGTAGACGCGCTGATACATGTGGGACACGACGCCGGCGTCGTTGTTCTGATTGGCGGCCTGCAGCGCCGCTCGCGCACCCGTATCGCCAGCGTTGTAGGTATAGCTGAACAGTTCGTCGAACTGGTCCTGAGTCAGTTCACGGGTAGTGACGTTTCGGCGCACCGCAGCTTCCGCCCGGCTGACGCGCGTCGCGAGCTGTGCATTTACCTCGCCACACTTACCGGGCGAGCAAGTTCCTGCGGAGTACACGGCCCGTGATGCAGAAGCGTCCCGACACCGAAAGTGCAGTTGTTCGCGATATCGTTGTAATAAGCCATGACCGCATTCTCGCGGGTGCGCAGCGCGGTCCAGCCGGCTTGGCGCAAGCGCATATTCTCGTTTGCCATCTGTCGCCATCTCAAAGCGTTGTTCTTGTCCCACGACGGCCGCGTGGACATTTCACTCTATCATCAGACAGTTCAAACGAAAACGAAACGGCGCGCCATTCGCCAGCGATCACATGTCGCGAACCCCTTGCGTAATTTCTGCGTAGCGGGGTGCGGTTCAGCGTATTTTTGTGTGGTGACTAGGCGGGATGGGCATCCGAAAGATTAACGCAAGTCATTGAAAACAAATGCGTTGTGGTGCCTTTTGGTGTCTTGCGAAGATGCTTGTTGGTGCTGAGGCCTGACTCTAATTTAGCCTTGAGCACCTTGGTAGACAAGGTCTCTTGAATTCGGTGTCGCATCAATACCAACAAAAATACCAACAAGTCACATTGCCGCCATTTTGCTCCGCTGGCGGGCTGCTCCACTCTCTGTCCTTCATCCACCTGAACCTTGAACTCTCGGCTATAACGGCGACGACGCCGACGTCCAGCCACATGTAGCCCGATGGCCGTGCCGCGCATTCGGAACACCATCTTCGGTCATCGACAGGTCGCCCTCCTCGATGGCGTTGGGTGACACGCCGGAATGCCGCGGGCACGATACGCAATCGCCCTTGCACGCGACAAAGCGGCCATCGAAGCGCATCGTCGCAGAGCTCGTTTTGACCTTGCCGTTGTGGCCGTGGTTGGTATCGGCGTCGATCTCTCTATCTGCTTCGTATGTAGCATGACAACCGAGACTCGACGGCATGACAACCGAGACTCGACGATGCCCATTTCGTATCCGTCGCTCACCGATTCTGCAAGGAATCAGACAAGGCTCGAAATCAGGTGACAGCCGCACGTTGCTCGGTGACCATGCCGTGCAACCGGTATGCCGTCGTCCGTCATCGAGGAATCGCCCTCCTCGATGACGTTGGGAGATAGGTCGGGATGCTGCGGACAAGACACGCGATCCCCCTTGCGCGCAACGTATCGCCCGTCGAAGCGCATGGTTGTTGAGCCTGTTTCGACCTTACCACCGTGGTCAGTGCCGTCACCGATGCGAATCAAATCGATCATCTGCTCTCCGTTAACGGGAAATGAAGATCAATGTCACCAATTTTTAAAGAAATTGAGCCTGGCCGTGCAGGCGTCGTGCTCTTCTTGTAGCTTCGCGGCCGTCATCTTGCAGTTCAGGGTTACATATTTAAGCCAATTCGGATTGGCTCCATCGGAGGTATTTTTTATCAACTTCGTTATCACCTTGCCAGTATCTCCATTTTCATACAAATTCGCCATTACAGCCAGCGACCGCCTGAATACATCCATTCCGACCGCTGACCCCAAGTAGCGAATTTCATCAGTTCTCGTCTCCGTCACCGACGTCAAACAAGTCAATTTATCAATAGCTGCCTCCGCCCCCGGAGCGGTAGCATCAAAAGCCGCGCTGCAATATTTCTCTTTATATACTACCCACGCCCTCTGAGTTGCAATGAGATTTTGCTTATCCGATGCGCTCAATTTCCCCAGAAAATCATTGTAGGTTTTATTTAAAATTTTATCTGCATCCTCGTAATTTGTTTGCGCGCAACTGGTTAACTCTGCATTTGTTTGGCCATTACAAACCACCTTCGAAAAAGCGGCACCAGAAACAAGCATAAGCACACAAAAAACAATGTTCTTCGTCACAGTCTATCTCCAACAGTCACAAGTCATACCTTTTTCGAATAGAACCGCCTCCTTCTCCCGCCGTTTGAGCAGGCCATCGTTCCCGGTTCCTTCCCACAATACTTTCATGGCACGCAACTGCGCCGCAACTTCCGGTAAATTATTATTCTGAATGGCCGCCTTAATATTCCTCATGTGAGCCCGCGATTTTTGACCGGGTTTATCTTCAAGTTGAGATCCGCGGTTATAGACCAAGCTGAGCAGCGCCCCTTGGCAATGCGGATGCAATTTCGTAATACCAGGAAAAGCGTCAACAGTAAACTGAGCGTAGCGGCGCTTAACCTTCTTGGCCATCTCGAGCGCCTTTGGCTCGGAAATTTTTATATCACTAAAGGATGAAACAACGGCGCGCGCCCCATCCCCTCGTTTTCCGATCGCAGTTAAGAGCCGGGTGATCTCCGTCTCCGTAAAATAACCACTCAAATCGCCGCGAGCCGTCGCTTCGGTTTGTTGCCCCAAATCATAACCGTAGCCAATTGTTACGCCGCTAGATTGATCTTTTTTGCTCCCTGGCACGTAAGGAACTTCACCAAATCCTTCCGAGTCGAGGATAAGGTGAAACCCCTCTACTGATGTATAGTACATTCCCTCTGTAGTGGGAAAATCCAGCACGTCAGTTTTGCATTTATCGCTACAACCAGCCATGAAATTCGCAATCAACCCGATCGGGTGAAAATGCCACGGCTTTGGCTCCTTCGGAAGAATCTTCGCGTCAATCCCCTGAACCTCTTCCCACCACTGCAGCTTCTTGATCCGCTCCATCTCGTTGACCCATTTCCACGGCACGAGCTTCATATGAGGCGTGATGTCCTCCCACTTCCCCATGTTACCGCCCCATTCGCTCTCGCTCTTCACGACCATGTGCGAGATCGCCTCGGCCAGCCATTGCGTTGTCTGCGCATTCGCCAATTCCGCTGCGGTTACCTTGCCATCGTGATTAGCGTCAATGGCCATTTCGAGTTTCTGGATAAGGTCGCTGGTGGCCAACGCATCCGCGCTCGGCTTGAAGTTGTCTTGATCCTCTCCCATGGCCAGGCCAGCGACGAACAGATAACGCTTGAACATGTCAACCATTGCGGTCGAACTGTTGTCGATGAGATCGAACCCAGGCCAGTCCCACGGGCTGCACATCTTCACTTTCGGATGATCCTGCTCGCGCACCCAGCCTTGACGGGTTCCGCCCTCTTTCGTACCGACTATCACGTTCCACCAGCGTTTCGTTTTTCCGCTCGCGTCCTTGTCTTCTCGTGCCAAGCTTTGCGGACCCTGCTTGTCGAGATCCACCACCCGGAATACGTTGCGGAAGTCCGTTCCGGGCCCGTCCGCCTGGCTGACCTTCAGCGGAAAGTTTTTCCAGCCCTTGACGGGCGCCGTCGTCATTTGATTGACCAGGCCCAGGCTGCTGTCGATCCAGAACGGGCTGCCAGCCGGCGTCTCGATCGGCGCCGGCTTTTTCGGTGGCTTCTCCTTGTGCTTCTTCCCCTTGCCGGCCGGCCCGGCTGGCTCCGGCTGCGCGGCAGGCATTTTCACGGTCTTGGGCTGCACCTTGACCCATCGCGATTTCGGATCGCCGACAGGTACCAGCTTCAAACCCGTCTGCTCCAGGGTGTAATCCGAATCCGGAACTTTCGTCACGAGTTTTGCGCCCGCCAGAACCTCCAGAAACGGCTTGTCTGTATCCAGCAGTTCTTTCGCGCGTGCCTGACTCTTGGCGATGAACGCCGGAAGATCGGAGCCGGCAAAGACTTCGAGATGCAGCAACGGCCGACTCGGTACCGGAGGAGTGAGCTTTGCTTCCCTGTAGCGCTGGTATTGCCCGAAATGCGCGACAACGTCTCCCGCCTTGACGGGGTAAGGCTTCTTGAGCACGACCACTTTATCGACGGGGCCGGACTGAGGAATCGGCTCCAGCTCCGAAAGAAAAACGTAACTCCACTTCAACTGCACGTCGGGTGATTGACCTACAACTGGGCCCACCGGATCGCCTTTAATGATCTTCGTGATCTTTACCCACCCCTTGCGGCCGCCGTTATCGGCCTCGTTCACGGTGAGTTCCGTCCCCTCGGGTAGCAAGCCGAGGAGCTTGCCATTCGGTGTAATACGAACCCGAACACCCGATACAGGCTCCGGCAGCGCATCATCCGCACCTTGTTGCGGCTGCGACGGATCGTCGCCGAGCGCGTCGGGATTGATCGGCTTCGGTTTGGGAAGTTCCTGCTTGTTCGGTTTCAACGCTCGATACGAGCGATCGGCTTCCCAGTACGGAAGAGGCGTGAGCCGCGGTGCCTTGGGATCCGCGTTTTCCGTTTTGGGCTGATCAAGCGCCGCCTTGTACGTTTTCCAGTTGAGCGTATGCATGTACAAACTGAAAAACGTCAGCGTTTCATCGGGAGGCGGACTGGATGGCGCAGGAGCCTGCGCCGGGGCTGGCGCAGAGGCCGGTGCCGGCGGTGTCCCATTGGCGCCCGACGCGGGCGATGTGGGTGGCGCATTCGAGGGTGCAGGAGCCGGGTCCGGCTTTTTCGGTGCGGGCGGCAATTGCAGAATATGGCGAATCAGCACAAAGCCCCGCGAATATAAAGCTTGGCGCGTGTCTTGGTACGTCAACGTGGGGCACTCGTTGTCGAGTCGATAAGCGACGATCTCCCCGGTGGCGATTGCGCGTACGCCTTCGTCCTGTTTCAGTGCCTCGCCGGTCTTCTGACCGAAGTGAATGCCGCCATGCCAGATGCCGCTGGCTCCCAGCGGATAAAAACCATCCTCAGCGGTCGCAAGCACCTTCATATAGGTCATGGGATCCGTGGCGTCCGGCGCCGCACCGTCCTTGGTCGCGGGCGAGAACGGATAGCTCCATGCAAGAGGCGTATACGCGGGCTTTGCGTCAGGCTCAGGTTTCTTCGGTGGTTGTTTGGGAGGGTGCTTGTCCGTCATGGCAATTAGAATCGCAAGTCGTTATCGTGCTTCTGGTACGGGTCGAATCCGGATCAGCCGGAAAAATCGTCCGCGTAACCGCCGTGCCTTGACACGGGTGTGCCATGCAACGGATCGCGCAACGTCATGGTCGACGCACCGGGCTTGTCCCACGATGCGCATTTCTCGAGAATCTGACCCGACGTGCCGTTCTCGATCATGTTCGGCGTGATCTTGATATACGAACCGCCGACGTTAAGAATCAGTTCCTTTTCCGCGCGCAGAACCATCCGTCCGGACGCGCTCTCGATCATGATGTCCTGTTGCGCGAGCATCGTCAGCGCATCGTTCTGAGCCTGGATCTCGACAGGGCCTTTGGTCGCGAAGATCTTGATCCCGAGGTTTTGAGCGTACAGGCTGATCTTGTCCATGACGCTTGCGAGAAGCGATTTCCCGGCCGCAACGTTGACGTTCCTTCCCGACACCACGTTGACCTGTTGATTCGCCGAGGCGTGAAGCGATTGCTGGGTGGAGAGCCCAACACCCGCCGGGCTCGCCAATAGTAGCGCCGGCTTCGCGAAGCCACTGGCGTTACCTGTTCCGCCGCCCGCCGTGCGACCGCCCTTTGTGGTGCCGGCGACACTGTGCTGCGTCATCTCGGTAAAGGCTTTCAGCGCATCGCTGCCGTCATGCAGGCTCTCGGCCCGGTTCGTTTCGCTCGCCTGCGAGACCGTCTCGAAGACGGCCTCGGCCGCCGCTAATTGATCGGTAGCAGCAGACACGTTCATCGGTTGCACCGCAGCCGGATGCGTCGAAATCGACAAGCCCTGGACCGCACGAATCGCGCCGTGTGCCTCGGATTTGAGATCGAAGCCGCTGCCGACGAAGGCCCCGCGTGTATTTCCCGAATGCTCGATCAAATAACCCAGATGGAGGTGCGACGCGTAACTCGTCGTGTAGAGCTGCGCCCGGTTCTGGCCAGTCGAGTCATCCAGCACCAGCTGGTTGAAACCGTCACCACCGTACTCGCGCGACCGCAGGCCGGACAGCACGCCATGCGTGTGCCAGACCGGCATCGTCTCGCCGCCATGCAGCCTCGAAATGACAACCGGACGGTCGCAATCCCCATTCACGAATCCGACCAGGACCTGATCACCCTTGCGGAGCGGGAAATAGCCGCCGCGTTTCGCACCCGCATCCGGCATCGCCGCGCGTATCCATGCCGACGCCTTTTCGTCACGCGACTTGCGGCTATACGTCATCCAGACTTTGACCCGGTTGCCATCGTCCGTATAGATTTCCTCGTTGCCCGGCGCACTGACGATCCCCGTCTGCAAATGCATTTCCGGCTTGTGATGCTCGAACGGACTGCGAAACGGCGCACGACGGCGCTGCGCCTCGATCTCCACCAGAATGAACCCGACGCCTCCGTCCGTGTGTCGCACATTCGTCCCGGCGCCTGCGGCCTTGGCCTGCTCGACCTGCGCGCGCAGGCTCTGCGGGAAGCGAGCAAGCGTTTCCATGCCCGGCACGTTGTTCTGGATCAGCCAGTCGCTCGCGATGATCGCCAGCTCGCGATCCTCGGCAGGCAGTGCGTCGAATTCCGGATGACCGGTCAGCTTGAACCAGTAGCCAGGCAACGCGTAGCGCGGGCTGCCGACTGCGAAATACCGCTTCGCACGCGACGCCCACTCGTCAGTGCGGATGCGCGCCTCCTGATCGCCCATGTCGCTATCGACCCAGCATTGCGAGCCGGTGTACAGGTAGTCCTCCCCCTGTCCGGACAACTCGTCGGTATTCAGCGCGGGCATGCTGACCTGCTTGTCCAGGTCCGGCCGCTTGTAGTCGGCCGTGCCTATCGTGAGCGTCGCGCTTTGTACTTCCTGCTGCTCACTGAATTGAGTCAGCCCATCGAATTCTTCCGCCGTACCCGCGCGGCTGAACATCATCTCCGATTGAGGCAACGACTGAGCGAAATACAGATCGTCCGAGATCACGACTGTGTGCGACTTGCCGTCCTTCGCGAAATCAAAGCGCGGGAATACGCCGACCTCCTCCATGCTCCGGTGCACGAAATTCCAGTCCGTTTCCCACTGCACGCGATGTGAATACGAACGGATCGGCGAGCGCAGATCGAACTTGTAGTGGCCTTGCGCCTGTGGATGCTTGTCGAACACGTCGGACAACACATGCTGGCCGGGTGCTTCCTGCCAGTCGCGACGATCGCTGCTGAGCTTGAGGAAGCTGAGCCACGATGAAAACTGAAGCTGAAAATACGTGACGCCCCCATCACTGCCGAGCCGGCGTGCGCGTTGCACATAGCCGTGGATAGGCAAGTAGTTCCCGTCGGTCTGCCGAATCCAGAGCGTGACGGACTGGCGCACCAGCGCGTTGAGCTGGATCTTGTTGACCTGCGTCGACGCAGCGTCAACGATCACCTCGAAATTGCGCCCGAGCCGCGCGTTGATTTTGACGTACAGCGGCACCAGCCAATCCTCACCGAGTGGCGTGTCGAGTTTGGCAATACGATCAAGCTGCGCGTACCCGGTGTGCAGCGCCCTGTTCAGCGCATCAGAAACCATACGGTTACCCTGTCTGTGGGCCGCACGCCGGGTTACTCTCAGACACCCAGCGCACGAAATTACGTAATATTATTGAAAGGCGATTGTCCTGTTGCAAACGAACAAGCCGCCCGATTCAGCATGCAAGGATAGCAAAATCGCCAGTGAAAGGTCGTTAGGCGCTCCGGCACAATCATGTCTGGACGACTGGATTTAACTAGGATTAACAAGACGACTTCCCAATTTCTACGCCTCTTATACCCGCACGGCCTCATGCCGTCGTTTTCGGTGTGTCACTTCGGTGCTTGTAATGCTGATGAAATAACAGCGGGCGCACTCTATGGCCACGTGTAGGTCGCACTGCCACAAAGTGAAAATTATGAATTGCGAAAATTGCAGCAATTCCGATCATTACATTTTCCTTAGAAAATTCGGAACTGCGGCGATTATCGATTACCATTCCGCCGCATTGGAACTACTCGATATCGGGATTTCTTGCGCCTACCTGATGCGCGCGAGATCTCTCGAGGAGATCGTCAGCGAGCAGGCGCGATTGCTTCGCGAGGTCAGAGTGTTGCATGAGATAGCCAAACGTGGAGTCGAATCGGGCATCGCTTCGCCCCCGAAGGATCACAACAGCCGTATCGGCATGGGCGCGAGCGCGGTCAGCGTGCAACTGCGCTTTCCGCCCCCCTCCGCCGCTGGATCAGCAGATTCCGGCCGGATGAGCGACCAGCATACAAGGCCAGCGCTGGTAAGGTTCGGCGTCCGGGCTTTGTGATCGTCAAGTTGACGAACGAAGAGACTGAAGCTTGGGAGAAAGCGGGGCCGCTTGGCCCCAGCGATCGGCCGCGCGGAGATTCCGCCCCTTGTCCTGCTTTTACGCCGCCCGAATTAGGCGCCAAGCAGTGCTTCGACCGAGCGAGCTCCAACGCCCATATCGCGCCATTTCTCCTGATGGCAGGAGAACAGCAAGATCTGGTGTCGGGTAGCGGCATCGAACAGCACGCGCTTCATCTGTCCCAGGCGTCCGTGGTCGCTATGCACAAGTGCATCGTCGAGCATGATCAGCGTCGGACGCCCCGCCTCTTTGAGAAGGTCGGCGTAAGCGAGCCGGCTGATCACCCCCATCTGCTCGCGCGCGCCAAAGCTCATGTCGTGGAAATCGCCCACCTCGGCCCCCGGTCGGCTCAGCAAACGCGGCACGAAGTCGTCGCCAAGCTCGAGCGTCGCTTGAGGAAACAACAACTGTACGTAGTGGTTCAAATGCCGCTGCAGCGGCGCATGCAGGCGCTGGGTCACCGCGGCCCGCTTGCGTCGTAGCAGCTCGAGCAAATAATCGAGCGCATTCGCTCGACGCTGCATTTCCGCGACGCGCCTACGCGTTTGTTCGAGTTCACGCGCGACGTCGGCACGCTTTTCCTCGAGGCCTTGCGCACCCAATGCTTGCAGTTCGGCCTCCAGACGCTCGATGCGCAAGCGGCGATCGTCGTAGGCTCTCTCGAGCGCTTCAGCACTTGCGCGCCAGCGCTTGATGTCCTGAAGCAGCAGGTCGGGACGCGCCGCGCTGATCTTTGTTTCCAACGTCGCGATTTCGCCAGCATAGTGTGCGCTCTCGGCTTTGGCCTCAAGGAGGTCAGCCTGCGATTTGCGCAACCTTTCTGCGCGATCCGGTGCTTCGAGTTTTGCTTGAACGGTCTTGACTTCTCGCTGCGCTGCATCGAATACACTCCGCGCGTTTGCTGCCGCGATATGCGCTTGGTTCAGCTCCTCGCCCCGCCGTTCGAGATCGCGCCGAGCATTTTCTTCGGCGGCTTCCGCTTCATCAACGGACGGCAAGCGGTCCGCATCGTCCGACCGGTCCGGCAATTGAGCGAGACGCTTCTCGCACTCTTCCAGCCGCGCGCTGAGTGCTGCTAATTCACTGCGGAGGGCGTCGACGCCGGCCGGCGCGAGGATCTTGAGCGTCGCCTCGCGCGTCTTGGCCTCGGCTTCATATCCACGATGCATCTCGCGACGCGTCTCTGCCGCTTCGAGCGAAGATAACCCCAGGCGTTCGAGCAGCGCAGCCTGACGCTCGGCTACAGAACGAAGCGCGCGTGCAACCTCGGCAAGATCCGAACCCCCAGGAATGATTTCGAGGCTGCCGATGCCGGGCAGAACAAGCGTCGTCGGCTCGGTGATTAATGCTTCACCATCGCCGGTCCACACTGCGCTCCTGGTACGCAATTCGCGGCCAGGCTCGAGACCATATCGCAGCCGGGTCGCCACTGCCGCCTGCCGGATCTCCAACTCGCGCAATTGCGCCGCCTGGTTGCGCAGCGCTTTCAGGTCGTCGTCGCGTAGTTCGGTCGCAGCAGCGGCCCGACGTGCGGCAAGCAAGGCTTCGTGCTCGATGTCGGCCTCGGCCAGCTTCTTCTCCGCCGCCGCAATCTGCGCGCGAAGTTCATCGACGCGAGCCGCTTGGCTACGCCGATTTTCCTCGTGGCGAGCGAGACTCAACACTTTACGCGCGACGTCAAAACTCGCGTGCGCCTGCTCGTTGCGGGCTTTGGACGACGCATGCGCCGCTTCCGCTACCGTCACTCGCGCTTGCGCCTCGTCGCGGTCTTTCTCGCGGGCAGCCAGATCACGCTCCTGCTGATCGAAGGTCTCGAGATTCGCGACCAGAAGGGCTTGCCGCTGGGCGGTCTGCTCGACTTTCTCGCGAACCGCCTGCAATGACTTCTCGACGGCTCCGACTTCGTCAAGTTTGGCCTGCGCCACGCGTTCGTCCGCGCGCAATGCCTGCCACGGCTGCTCTGTACTGTCCTTCGCGTGCTCCAAGCGTAACGTCGCTAGTTGATCGACTTTGCTGCGATAGGTCGCTACCTGGCCCTCCAGGCTTTCCAGCTCTGCCGCCAAGGACGATTCTCTTTTCCGCGCCTCGGCGTAATCACCGCGGGGCTGTCCGGTGGCCGGTGTGAGCAGTTCGTTTCGCGCGCTCTCCACACGATCCATCACCGCGTCGCCCGAACTACTGGCAACCTCACCGAGCGAGGCGCCCAGAGCACGCTGCAAATGTTCAGCCGCATGCACGACCGGGGTTTTGATCTCTTGGGCTGCGCCCTGCTCGATCCACAAAAGCCCAGGGATGCCCCAATGCTCTGGGCCGCTCGGGCCGCGGCCTGCAAATCCGAAACCTAGTAGATTGGAAAGGTGGTCTTCCGCCTGCGCGCCTTCTAGGCGCTGTCCATCGATTTCCAGCTCACAGCGCTTGCGATGCAGGAAACTCTTGCGCAAACGCGCGGGACGACCACCCACAGTGAACTCGATCTCGATCGACGGCGACGCCGCACCATCGCCCCACGGACGAAGGTGTTCGACACTGCTCGAACGATGCCGCTCGAAAAACGCCGCGCGAATCGCTGCGGCGATCGTACTTTTACCGGCCTCGTTCGGGCCGACGAACAGGTTGATGCCGTCGGCTAGGTCCGCAATCTCCGCAGGCTGGCGAAACTTGCGCAATTGCTCAATACGCAGACGAGATAGCTTCATCGTTGGCCCCCATTCGCGCTCGTCGCACGTGTCTCGTCGAGGATGCCGACGAGCAGCGCCAGTGCGTCGCGCGCCAGTTCAGCGTTGTCCCCATCCTCTTGCTCGCGGAGATCCGCGATGACGTCCCCTAGATAGCCGTCGGCATGGAGCGCGCGGAGATCGTCGTCGGTCGGAAGTATGCGCAGCTCCGATAAGTCGACGACCAAGCTGCGGGTGCGGGCTTGGGTTTGGCTAATCGCGCGGCTCACCGCGAGGTGGCTTTCCAGATCGACGTGGCCGCGTATCTTGAGTTGCCCGACGTCGTTTGTGTCGAATGTTTCCAGTTCTTGTACGAGCGCGGGGACGTCGCTCGCAAGCTGCAATTCGCGCTCGATGTCACGCCAGCGATATCGGCCAGTCCGCATCGGCGTGACAGTCGGCACGCTGCCGGGCGCGGCGATCTCAACCAGCAGAACTTGGCCGGACTCGTTGTTGCGGAAGCGATCCGTTTCTGGCGTACCGCTGTACCAAGTCCGAGTATCGATTTGTTTGGTGCCATGCCAGTCGCCGAGCGCCAGATAGTCGAGCTGCGCGACACCGGCGCGATCGGCCGCGATCGGGTTGGTCGCGTCGATGTCCTCGGCGAGGATGCCCTGTACGCTCCCGTGGGCCAACCCTATGCGCGGTACGCCTTCCGGCGTCACCGCAGAATCGAACCAGCGTGTAAGGTCCTCGTATGTATGGCGCTGCGTCAGCGGCGCCGGCAAGATCACAACTCCCGGATCGTTCAGAATCAGGGGCTCGGAACGCAAGCAGACGTGAACGTTAGCCGGGATCACCCCCAGCCGCGCCGCACGCGTCCAGACCGACTCGTCGAGACCTGCATCGTGGTTGCCGGGAATCATCACCCACGGCCCATCGAAACCGGAGACGAGCTGAAACAAGCGCAGCACCGTGCGATCAGATACGCCCTGCGCGTCGAACACGTCGCCGGCGACGAGAACCAGATCGGCACCTTCAGAACTGGCGAGATCCACGATGCGCGAGACAACGTCAAAGCGCGCCTCGGCCAATAAGGCCGCCTCTTCTGGATCGAATTGCCCGTAGCGCTTGCCGATTTGCCAGTCGGCTGTATGCAACAACGTCACCATTCACGCCCCCGTATTCGATTGTTGGACGTGGCCCGGAACCACGCATTGGACTTGTACATCTTCATGGTGATGCCACTCTTGCTCGATCACCCAGGACCCGGCCTTCGTCTCTTAGTTACCCGTTGCCTTCACGCAACGCATCTGGGAATCTGAACTCTGGAACGAACGATCCGCGGGGAACAGGGCCACAGATGAAGAACGCGGGGCAGTTCGGACAGGTCCGAGAGGACGCCTTTTGAGGAAAGTGCCCTGCGCGAATCTGTCCTAGGTGCCCAAGCATATGTTCTTTGCGTGTCTGTAACTCGTTCGGCTTGAGCGTAACGGGACGCGTCTCCTGGTCGGCCAAGTAGACGAGTTCCACGTGCGCACCAGGAAACGCTTCCGTTGCCGCTGTAAGGAATGCGGCCGCGCCGATTGTCTTTTCGTCGTCTTTTCGGCCGTGGCCAGTCATGACTCTGCGCAATATTTTTGTGCCATCCCGTGTGATCAGGACGTCGTCTGGAGTGACCAAGATTTCTTCTTCGCCATAGGCCACGCGCAGAGCGATCGGCTTTTCCGGAGTGCAGTTCTCCCGCCCCTGGGTGAAGTACCGAATCATGGCCAGCGCGAAGTCACGGTAATGAATGTAGTAGCCATGAGTCGCAAGCCCTTCTGCCGCGAGCGCTTCCTCAACTTTCGAGCTCAAAGCGGCTCCGCCTCCACCATGGACAGCGCTTACGATTTCCTTTAAGACCTTCCTAACCGCCTCGTGCATCTGCATAAACGGGGTGGTCTTGCGCCGGCCGCCAGTTTGCAGAACGTGGGTATAGAAGAACCGCCGAGGACACCGTTCGTACAACTCGACTTGGTGCGCGTCGAATCGCATCCCACCCGAGAATGACATAGGGACGTCCGCTGACGCGGGCGCAGGCGGCAGTGCTCGGGATGGACTCACCGTTTGTCGCTTGAGGCCTTGCCCCATTCGTTGCAGAAAGTTCACGGAAAGCTTGCGAGACTTGCCACCACGATTCATCGATGCGGCATACAAAAAGAGGCGATCACGAGCGCGAGATTGAGCTACATAGAACAAGCACTCCTGTTCTTCGCTTCGCGTCTCGTCTAAGACCTTCTCAGTGGGCCCCGTCGCCCCTTCAATCATCCCTTGGGGAGGCGGGCAAGCTGGAGCCGGCTTTCTGTATCCGGGTAACGTATCCTCGTTCAAACCCGGCACGTGAACAACATCAAACTCAAGGCCCTTGGAGCCGTGGATCGTCATAAGGCGGACGGCGTCAATCCCCCGGGCGGCCGCGGGCAGCTGCCTGAGGTCTCGGTCGTCGCCGAGACGCAACAGCCTTCGAATTCGATCCAAAAGACGAGAAATCGGAAGGCCTGCACCGGCTGGTTGAACGCGGACAAAGTTCATAAACTGCCATATCGCAATTCCTTGCGCCCGACTGCTGACGCTGCTTGCACTGCAGATATCCGCAGCGAGGCGAGTGCGGTCGAGCAGCATGGTCGAAACCACGTCCCATGGCCGGGCATCGCTGTCGAACCCGTCGAACACCACTTGCAAACGCTTCAATGCCGCGGAACCGTCCGAGCTGAGTCCGGGAATATCAGGCACGTCGATGAAAACAAGCGGCTTCAAATCCGCCTGCCGTAGATACGTGAGAACGGCCGCTACATCCGAGAGAGACATATCGAATTGCGACAAACAAGCAACCCGGACTAGTCCCATAGCCCTTGGATCAATGAGCAACGACAAAAATGAAAGAAGATCCTTCACTTCGGAGCGTTCGAACAGACTGCCGAGGAAGAGCACCGGAACTCCAAGTCGTTCCAGATCTTGGCCGAGATCGGAGAGTTTGTCGTTCCCGGTACAAAGGACGGCCTGGTCGCTGTAGCGGAAACCCGCTACCTTCATCGCCTCGATACTATCGGCAAGCGCCACCGTTTGTTCGTCGGCACTGGCCGCAACAATAAGCTCTGGCGGCTCTCCTGGTTCCTTGCGAACGGGTTCGAGCACGCTATCCGCACCCCCGACTTTCATCCCCTTCGCAAACTCAGAGTATGCGTCGACAATTGGCTTGAGGGATCGATAGTTGTCCGTCAACCTGTCCGTGATACCACGCGGGAAGTCTTCTTTGCCGAAGCGGGAGACGTTGAAAGACGACGCGCCGCGGAACCGATAGATCGATTGCTTTGCGTCGCCTACGACCCACAAGTTATCCCCGCTGCCGCAAAGCGCGGTGAGCAACCGGACACTACTTCGATTCACGTCTTGGTACTCGTCTACGAGCACGTGGGTGTATGTACTCGCAAGGTGCTGCCGAATGTTTTCGTTACTTTCCAGCAACTTAACAGGCAACCAGACGAGGTCCCCGAAATCCACCACGTTCCGCTGCCGCTTGAAAGCCTCGTAGGCGGCATAGACTCGCGCTACCTCCAGTACTTTCTGAGCAGATTCGACCTCCTCATTGGACGATGCTTTTCGGAGCATGTTCTCGCCCAAGTGTTCGTACTCCTGTGGCCCGATCACCTCGTCTTTTGCACGTGAGATGGCCGCCAAGAGGTCATAGATAACCTGCGTCGGATCGTATAGGTCTTGATAGTGCACTAGGCCCAGCCTTGGAAACTCCTCCTCCAACAGTTCCACCGCCTCGGTGCGATCGATCATCCGCGGGTCCTTGGAAAGCTCCAGTTCTGCGTGAAATCGACGCACCAAGTCCAGTCCAAATGCATGGAAGGTCCCGACCCAGAGCGCAGCAGCCGCCTCCGGTCGCTTTTGTCCGATACGCTCCGCCATTTCTCCCGCAGCCCTGTTGGAGAAGGTCAGCAAAAGTATGCGGCGCGGGTCCACCCCTTCATCGAGAAGCCCTTCGACGCGAGCGACCAGGGTCTGTGTCTTGCCGGTGCCAGGACCAGCACCTAAAAGAAACGCGCCCCCCCGGTGATCGACGGCCTTTTTTTGGCGAGCGTTGAGAGGATGTTCACGTTGCGCTTGTTCGGACGCGAGTTCCACGTCGGGAAGTAGTAGTGCATCCAGGAGTTGCTGCGCCACGATATCGAACGGAGCTCCAAGCCTCTCGGCGATGTCACTTGCCGTTAGTCCCTCCTGCAAATGCAGGCGGCGAACCACCGGTCTGGGCAACAGCAATTCCCTTGCGAAGAGGTCCATCTGGACTTCACGCCGCTGCTTGCGTCCGTAGTCAACAACACGCTCCTCCCCGACCGGGGAGCGCTCCGCTGAACGTGCGAAGTCTATATCTTTCGCCGGCGTCGAATCGTCCGCGTCGCCAAGTATGGCATGACCGATTTCGTGTGCGACAAGCAGCGCCTGCTCGAATGGCGTGCCTTTCCTTTCATGAAGGATCAGTTCTTCGCTGGGAAGCAGCTTAGCCCGCCCCCCGTCGAGCATTACTGCTCCCGAAAGCATGTCCTCCACCGTGTAGTTATGGTGGCTTGCCTCCGCGACCACAAAGTCGTACGGCTTCCATGGATCAAGACCTCGGGCTACAGCTTCAAGGTGAAGCTGCGCCGCGGTTTGCCGGGCGATTTCGACAGCGTCCATTTTTAGTCACCGTCGCGCATAAGCGCCTCGATTTCCTCTTCGCTCATGGCCGCATCCCTCAGGAGCTGCTCGAATGTTACGCGCGTAGTCGCTGCGTCCGGTTTGTCATCAGACTTGTATTGCCCCACAAGTCGGGGGGCTGGTACAGCAAGAGCTGCCGTCACGGCTCCGATCGTTTGACCGAGTAGGTCCGCCAGCTGGGACAAAAAGCGCTTTGGAATCGAAGCGACGATGACTCTGTGCTCCCGGAGCGCGGCCAGTACACTTCGGCGAATTCGAAGGCCATCCGCAAGCGCTTTCTGCTGCGCGGGATTGAGGTTCGCCAGTGCTTCTACAGCCTGGTTCGCGCTTGCGTGAGCTTCAAGCGCTCGATCGAAAGCTAATGTGGACCTACGGCTAAAGTCATTCGTGTCGATTCCCGATTCGGCCAAGTACTCGTCAAACTGCGCCTGAGGAGCATTCATGATGAAGTCCAGCTGCGCATCGAGCAGATTCTCGTCAGGGGTCTTTTTCGCGTTCATGAGGCTACTCCTTGGCATTTGAGTTCAGTTTCTCCGCAGCGCGCATCAGAGCTTTCCACGCATTCCAATACGCGCTATCTTCGATGCCAAGTGCTTCTCGGACTTCGAGGTGGCTGGCGAAGCCTTCTCGCACCTTGTCTAGTATTTTCCCGTGCAAGGCGTCCGGGCCATAGTTCGCACGCAGAATCGCTAGCTTCGTTTCTTCCAACGCATGTTGCTCGTGCCTGAGCACTTTCTCCTCGGTCGTCTCAGGGTCTGCAGCAACATCGTCCAAGCTCTGCGGCTCTTGCGCTTCGCCAACCAGTGGCAACTCGTGCTCCATCGTCAGATCGGGGGTCGTCTTCATCAACGTATTGTCGCGGCTCCAAGCTATGCTGCGCATGACGCCGACCAAGAGCCCCTTAAAATCAACGCGGCTCTTGGGCCATTTTCGTCTACCGCTGAGAACTGCCTCGATGGCATCTTGAAGCAGGTCCTCCGGCTCGCCGGTTCGCTTCACGTTGCTGGTCGAAGTCAAGATGAACCTAGCAGCGGCCAGCAGTCGCGCGTTTATATGGGGGTCGCTTCTCGCGTCGATTACCGCCTGATAAATCTCTTCCGCGCTTGCCAGTACGTCTCCCGGCAAAAGCAACTCGTCATCGCTGTCGTCCGTAAGCACCTTGCATCCTCCTATGCTCTTTTTCTGAGGTTTTTGCCGAAATTTAGAGTTTTCCCTCTAATTCGGCGACGCTATGGCAAATCGAGCGTGAAACGAAGCATTGGGTACTGAAGGGGGCTGTTCCCCCGATGAGGAAACGATGAAACCCAATGATAACCACGTGCTACGGATCGCCGACAAAAATCTCAGCTACCGCGACATCCACGTCGCTCATCCCGCTCCTACAGGCGCTCACATTCTAGAGGCGGCGGGCGCGCCTCACCCGGAAGCCGTACTTTTTCAGGTACGAGCTTCGGGCGACCTGATCCGCGTTCATCCCGGAGATATCCCGAACCTGGCCGTCGACATCAAATTCGTTGTGAGCGAGGGAAGCCGCCCGTTCCCCTTCGTTATCGACGATCGACAGCTGGAGTGGACCAGCCGCCATATTTCCGGTGCGGTCATCCGTGTGTTGGCCGATATCGCGGATGACATCGACTTGCTGTGGGAAATCTCAAATGGGGAAGCAATAGTCATTGAGTCGACAACACTGATCGATCTCGAAGACGAATGTATCAAGCGCATCACGACCAGACGACGCGAATGGAAGCTCCGTGTACAGGGGGTGACGCTGACTTACGACGTGCCTCAGGTAAAGGTTGCCGACGCGATGCGTAGGGCAGGCTTCGATCCGACCAAGGCATGGAATATCTTTTTGATTGTCGCGGGCCAACCGAAAAAGCCCATCGACGTCAACTACATCGTTGACCTGTGCACGCCCGGAATCGAAAAGATCCGCCTGATTCCACGCAATATCGATAACGGCGACGGCCAGCAGCCCGAGCTGCGCCGTGAATTCGACCTGCTGGAGGTGGACGAGCGTTACCTGACCAGCACGGGCCTTCGCTGGGAAACGACCCTATGCGGTGATCAACGCTGGCTAATTATTCACGGGTATGAACTGCCTTCGGGCTTCACACCGACGGCCAGCAAGTTGGCCCTGAACATCCCCAAGGAATACCCGACCGCGCAAATCGACATGTTCTATTTTGCACCGGCCGTGTCGCGTGGCGACGGGAAACCCATTCCGAATACGGAGGCCGCCGTCTCGATTGACGGAATCACATTTCAGCGCTGGTCTCGGCATCGAAACGCGCTCACCCCATGGGACCCGCAGACGGACAACGTGGCCACTCACCTGGCTCTGGTCGAATACAGCCTTGTGCGGGAGTTCGGCGAATGATGCCCGCATCCACGCTAACCGTTACGGAAGGGATTCACGACCGGTTGAAGCGCCACCTTTTCCCAGGTGACGGGAAGGAAGCCGCCGCCGTCCTAATCTGTACCAGCGTTCCGGGTGAACGTCTGCGATTGCTCGCACAGGACCTTATCTTGGTACCGCACGAACACTGCAGCAGGAGGGACGAGATCTCGTTATCGTGGCCGTCCGAGTATATCGAAAATGCCATCGATATCGCTGCTCCCCGGCAATTGAGCCTGGTCCTCGTCCATTCACATCCGAGCGGATACCCGACGTTTTCAGACCTCGACGACCGCAGCGATCAAGAAATCATGCCCTGTATTTTTGAGGCGTGCGGACAGCTTCACGGTACGGCCGTGATGCTACCTACTGGTGTCGTGTTTGGCCGCATATATACGCAGCAACTGGTCCCGGCCCCGATAGAACTCATTTCGGTCGTAGGCCAGGATCTTCACTATTGGTGGTCGTACGATGTCGAGCGAAGTATCGGCCGGCCAATGGCCTTCACTAGCGCGATGACAACCGAACTCCATCGCCTGACGGCATGTGTCATAGGCGTCTCGGGAACCGGCTCCATCGTCGCAGAGCAGGTGTGCCGGCTCGGGTTCGGCAAGGTGATATTTATCGACCACGACAAGGTCGAAGGGAAAAACTTGAACCGCATCTTGAACACGGTCAAGGCAGATGCTGACGCTCGGCGCGCGAAGGTGAAGGTATTCGCAGACCGCGTAAACACCTATCGTGACGAGCCGTATGCCGTTCCGGTCGAGGCAAATGTACTGACGCGGCAGGCTGTCATTTCGGCCGCTCAGTCCGACGTCCTTTTCTGCTGCGTGGACACCCATCGCGGTCGTAGCGTCGCAGATCGACTCTCGGCAGCCTTTCTGCTCCCCCTGTTCGACGTCGGCGTCGCCATACCCACTAGGGACATCGGCGCCGGCACGAAAGCTATCGACGAGGCGACCGGCCGTATTGACTACGTCTATCCCGGCGGAAGCAGTTTGTTCGATCGCGGGGTGTACACGGCTGCGACTTTGCAAGCTGAGGACTTGGCGGAAACCGATCCCGAAGCACACGCGGATCAAGTCAAGCGTGGTTATATCGAGGACGTGCCAGAACAAGCGCCCTCCGTCATCACGTTGAACATGCGAGCGGCCAGCTCATGCGTGATGGAATTCATCGCCCGCGCGTACCCGTTTCGCCACGAGAGCAATACGCGGTACGCGCGTACCAGCTTCATGCTCGCCGAGGGTGTCGAAGAATTCACCGCCGAGAATGAATTTGAGGCGAGGGTCTGGTCGGGGTTGGCTTCCGGCGATCTCGAGCCCCTCCTCGGATTACCGGTTCTCGCGAAAAGAAGGGAATCGTAATGTGGTGCCCCAAATGGTTGCGGAATACCGTGGAATTGCTGCTGCCGGCTCGCAAGCTAACGATCGCAAGCGGGGAAGCCCTGCCACGGCGCCTACCTTGGCGCGGCCTAGTGCTGCTTCGCGACGGCGACGAAGACTGGTCTATCGCGATGCGGTGCCCGTGCGGCTGTGGGCAGAAGCTAGAGCTCCCGCTCATACCCGAGGCAATGCCTCGTTGGGAGCTACGGGTAGCGCCAGACGGTCGCCCGACACTCTTACCGTCGGTATGGCTACGCGATGGCTGCCGTTCGCATTTCTTTGTACATGGAGGCAAGGTGCTATGGGTCTGAGGTAACAGCGAGCCCTCATGATTGACGTTTCCACCAGCCGAGACCTGAGGGTACAGCTAGAAGCATGTGCCATTGCATAATTGGCCGCGATTACGAGGCCAATTATGCAGATTCAAAGATTTTTCACGCATATATCACCTCAGTGAGCATCCAACCCGGAATGCCTGGGCAACGCCGTTTGCCCCGAATCTTCACGAGGCTGATATATGAACGACTCTCTTTCCTGCCCCCGCTGCGACTCCAATCGTATTGCCATCCGGGACTATGCGCGCAAAGCCGGCGGTGCAATCGGAGCCGCGGCCGGAGCTGCCGGTAGTGCTGCTGCAGCATTCGGCGGAGCCGAAGCCGGAGCCACCCTCGGGCTAGTCGCCGGCCCTGTCGGCGCAATCTTCGGCGGACTTGCAGGGGCTCTTCTTGGTGCTTTGTGCGGCGGAGCAGCTGGTTGTGCAGCGGGCTCCGCCGTTGGCGAGCAGATCGACACCACCGTGCTCGACAACTTCGAGTGTCAAGAGTGCGGCCATACGTTCGGTAAGCAACGCACATCCTGACGCTCGCTCGTTCTCGCGTTAATTCCCGCTCCATCACTCAACAAGCCATGCCTACAGCCCTTCGGGGCTGTAGGCATTTTTGCTTTCTGTTCCTTGTTCCCCTATCAGGAGAGTTCCATGCATTTGGTGCAATCGATGGCTTTCGTAAACGAAACCCCGTGGCACGGTCTCGGCAATCAACTTGCGGCCCACCAGCCAATTGAAGTTTGGGCGCAACAGGCCGGCATGAACTGGCGTATCGAAGAAGCCGAAGTGCGCTTCGTCTCCGGCACGGCCGGCTCCACACTCGGCTCGATCCACGCTTTCCCCGAGCAGAAAGTGCTTTACCGCTCGGACACGAAAGCGCCGCTGTCCGTCGTCTCGTCCAGGTACCAGGTCGTGCAGCCCGAAACCATTCTCGAGTTCTACAGGGATTTGACCGAAGTCGGCGGCTTCGAGCTGGAAACTGCAGGGGTACTGAAAGACGGCAAAAAGCTGTGGGCGCTCGCAAAGACAGGCCAGAGCGCCACGCTCAAGGGCCGTGACCGTGTGAACGGCTATTTGCTTTTGGCAACCGCTTGCGATGGCACACTCGCCACAACGGCGCAGTTCACATCCGTTCGTGTGGTCTGCAACAACACGCTGGCAATTGCGCTGGGCGACAGCACCGGCGCCGTCAAGGTGTCGCACCGCAGCCAGTTCGATGCGCAGACCGTCAAACGCCAGCTCGGCATTGCTGTGTCGTCCTGGGATGGGTTCATGGTCCGCATGAAAGCCCTGTCGGAATGCAAGGTGAACGATACGGCAGCCGAAGCCTTCTTCCGCCGTGTGCTGACCTATCCGGCAACCGCCAGCAGCACGCCCGTTGCAGCCATGAACGACAGCGCGGTCAAGGCCGTGCAGGAACTTTTCGCCGGTCGCGGCAAGGGTGCCGACATGGCCTCTGCTTCAGGCACGGCATGGGGACTGCTCAACAGCGTCACCGAATTCGTCGATCACCATCGCCGGGCCCGCAGTGATGATCACCGGCGCGATGCCGCGTGGTTCGGGACCGGGGCCGCCCTCAAGCAGAAGGCGTGGGACGAAGCGCTCAGGCTCGTCGCATGAGCCCATTTCATTACCACATACACGCCCGGTCGGCCCCACTCCTACCGGGCGTTCTCATTTATGGAGGGTGCTATGTCTTCGCCTGAACCCACCGGACGTTCTCACAACCGTCCTGCCTTGCGTCTCGTAAAAACGAAGGACATGCCGCGCGAGGAATGGCTGGAGGTAAGGAAATCCGGGATCGGAGGATCGGATGCGGCGGCTGCAGTGGGGCTTTCGCCCTACCAGAGTCAATTGGAATTGTGGCTTGAGAAGACCGGGCGTGCGGATGGCCTATGCCGCCCCGATCCGGACGATACGACGTCGCCGACGTACTGGGGGACCTTGCTCGAACCCATCGTCAGTGCGTCATATACCAAACAGACCGGCAATCGGGTCCGGCGCGTCAACGCCGTGCTGCGCCACCCGACGATCCCATGGATGCTCGCGAACCTCGACCGGGAGATTGTCGGCGTGCCCGACGTGCAGATTCTGGAATGCAAAACGGCAGGCGAATTTGGCTCACGGCTCTGGCGCGACGGCGTGCCCGAATACGTGCAGATCCAGGTCCAACACCAACTCGCCGTAACTGGCAAGCAGGCAGCTCACGTCGCCGTGCTGCTGTGCGGACAGGCGCTGGAGGTGCATCGGATCGAACGCGACGATGCATTGATCGGGCGGCTTATCGAACTCGAAGCGCGCTTCTGGCGGTTCGTGGAATCCGATACACCGCCTCCCGCGGATGGCTCCGAGTCGGCCGACCGGGCGCTCCGTCATCTGTATCCGGGTAACGGTGGCACTGTCGACTTCAGCGACGACCGGTTGCTGTCATCCACGTTTGCCGATCTGGTTGCCGTGCGGGCCGATATCGAAGCAAGACAAGCGATCGAAGCGACGCTCAAGCAGCAAATCCAGCAGGCGATGGGCGATGCGACGCGCGCGGTGTTCGAGACCGGTTCGGTGTCGTTCAAGCGCACCAAGGATTCGTCGAAGATCGATCTGGCACGGCTGCTGGCCGATCACCCTACATTCGAGACGCAATACACCAGCTCGAAACCCGGCTCCCGACGCTTCCTCATTTCCACCTGACTCCAGCTGCGTTCGACCACGCTCTCCTCACGCGACTATTGGCCGGACGCACAGCGACAGCACGATTCATTCGACAAGGAGAACTATGCCGATGCAGACGACGAACGTCGATTGCGTCATGGAGATCATGAATTTCTCCCGATACGGCGCGCTCGCGCAGGCATTCGTGATGGACGCGCTCAGCAAGCACGCGGCCCACATTGCGAGGATGCCACTCGAAGAACTGAACGAGCAATTCGGCGATCAGCCAATCGTCAGCGCCAAGGCGTGGCACGGCGTCGCACGAGAGATCCACGAAAAGCTCGAAGCGCACTTTGCACGGTAATCAGCGCAACTGCACACGCTCGATCCCTGCTTCCCTTCCCTTTTCAATTTAGAGAACCATCATGCTCAAAGGCTTGGCTATCGTCCCACCCATCATCGGCCGTATCTCGATCGGCCGAATTGTCGAGAAGAACGGCAAGCGTCTCCCGGAGAAGGACGACGCGTTCACCTTGACCACTCAAGTACAAAATCGTGGCGAGTGGCTGTTGCATCCGCTCAACGAAACGCTACGCAAAGCGACACCCGGCAAGCTGCGGACGATTCCGGTCCGCGTGCTATTCAACGACCCGGATCTGAACCTGCGGGCCGAATACTCGCTGTTCGATCGCGACACCGGAAGACCTATATGTGTAGGCAATGGCGAGACATGCCGACGAGTAACGGACGCTGGCATCGAAACCCTGCCGTGCCCCAGTCCGGACGGCTGCATGTTCGGTCGTCAGGGCGGCTGTAAGCCCTATGGCCGAATGAACGTGATTATCGGGGACGAGGACGAGATGGGGAGCTTCGTCTTTAGAACGACCTCGTTTAACTCGATCCGCACCCTCGCCGCCCGACTGCACTACTTCCGCGCTGTCTCCGGCAATCTGCTCGCCAGTCTGCCGCTGGAATTGAAGCTCAGGGGCAAATCGACCACGCAGAGCTACCGGTCCGCAATCTACTACGTCGATCTCGGCGTTCGCTCAGGCTGCACGTTGGAAGACGCACTCGTACAGGCGAAGGAACTGGACACACGACGCCGCTCGGCCGGATTCGACCAGGCCGCGCTCGATGCCGCAGCCAAGCTCGGCTTTGCCAACGGGGCATTCGAGGACAGTCCCGACGAGGGAGCCGCTGTTGTCGAGGAATTTTATCCCGACGCTGCGGCCGACCACGCGAATGTGGGAAGCAGCACTACCGATACGCCTACTACCCTGCGCGACAAGCTGGAACGCAAGGCCGCGCTGCTCGGCGGGAAGGCGGCGGCGGCATGAGCGTTCGACGCTGGGCGCTCATGTTGGCGGTCATGGCAACGACCACTGCGCTCAGCCTGTCCATTCTGGCGGGCTGGCAGCGCGGCGGGACGTTACAGGAACGGCTCATCTGGATCGCAATCGGCACGGTGCTCGTCACGAGCGCGCATCTGTTGCCGGCGTTGACCCGAGATACGCCGATCGTCATCCAAGGAGTCGGTAGCGTGTTATGGGGCGCATGTCTGGCGACAGCTTGCTACGGGCATGCGGTCTTCTTCGTTCTCGCTCAACAGCATGCCGGAGAACAACGGGCGTCAACGGTACAGGTAGCTTCGGTTACGCCGCCCGCTCGCAGTCTCACGACCGTCATGGCGGAACGCGCGAGCGTAACTGCGCAGCTCGCCACGGCCAATGCCCGTTACTGCGCTGGCAATTGCGTCTCGCTGGAGGGCCGTCGCGTGACGCTTGCGGCCAAGATGGAAGCGCTGAATGACGAAGCCGATGACATTCGACGCCAGCAGGCCGCGACGGATCGAGTCACGGCACAACATGACGCGTTACTTGCCGATCCCGTCACGACGCGACTTGCGGCGTTAGTCGGCACGACTGCTGCTCGGATCGATCTCCTGACCGGCCTCACATTCGCCGCAGTATTGGAAGGCGTTGCGTGCCTGTTGTGGACGGTCGCGCTTCGGTCGCCGTTACCGATGCCGCTGCCTGTGACTGGCGTCACACCGGCAGCAGTCACGGTGACGGCCGACGTGACTCAATCCGTAGTCACGGACGCGACCGACGCGACTCCTTCGGTAGTCGTGCCAGTCGCAGCGAGTCACGCCAATGAGACCGTTAGTCGCAATTCCTCGACTCTCGGTCGCAGCAGCACGACCCGTAGTCACGCGCCACGCGACGCCCCGGTCACGCCATTACCGGCTGGCGATCCCATCGACGACCACCTGACGCAACTCGTCCGAGACATCGCGGCAGGTCTCGTTCGCCCCACCGTCACCGACATCCGTCGTCATCTCGGCTGTTCCCAGGCACGCGCGGTCACGCTTCGTCGCCAGCTCGCCGAACGCAATGTTGCGGCATAGAAGCCGGGCTTCGCGCCCGACTTTCTCTCTCTTGTTCTGCAATCAACATGGCCTATGACCCGTTCGAACACCTGCACCGGCATCACGATCTGGAATCGTGCAGATGTTGGGCACGACCGATACGCCTCCTGTCCTTCAACCCATTTTTCACCACATTGGCCGAAGCGCTATGGATACACCAACTGATCTCGTCAAAAGTCTCAGCATCGCCAATCTCGCCAACCAGCGTGTCGCCGTCGTCGAACGCGTGCGCGCCGCCCTCGATCTGCTCGGCGAAGCCCAACAGCTCGCTAAGGCTGCGCATCTCGGTTTTCCGCGCCTCGTGCTCGACGAAAGCTACGGCTGTCGTGGCCGACCGACCATTACCGGAGAGTATGCGAAGCGCGACGAAGCTGAGGCCGCCATCGTCCGCCTCATCGACATACGTGGCTGGGATTACCTGTTGTCCGAATCGGGCCTGCGCACCTTCATGGACGCCAAGGCTCGCGAACAGTGGAGTAGTCAAATTGCCGAAGGCGACGTGCCCGACCTGACAGCGTCCAACATCGAAGCCACCTTCGCGCAGCTCTACGGCGCGCGCGGCGACATGTTCGAACGCGGTGTGCTGCAGTGCTTCAGGCGGTTGTCCTGGAATTACCGAACCAACGAACCGTTCAAGTTTGGAAAGCGCATCATCGTGCGATATCTGTTCAGCTCCGGTTCGCCCAATCACCGAGTCACGAATGAACTGGACGACCTGATTCGCGTGTTCTGCGTGCTTGATGGCAAGCCCGAGCCGGATCACCGGCACGGCGCGTATGTTCTCGTCTCGGATACGCGGCAGTCACGGCAGACCGAGGCGGAGAACACCTATTTCCATCTGCGCTGGTTCAAGAACGGCAACGGCCATCTGAGCTTCAAGCGACCTGATCTGGTCGACAAGATGAACCAGATTCTCGCAAAGCACTACCCGAACGCGCTCGCGTCCGAGACACGCTAGTCCCGCTCTGTGTCGGGCGCATCCAGCGTCCGGCGCGTCCCTTCACTTCCGACCTTGCATCCGGTTCTGCCGGAGGCTCGTGCTCGCCCCTCTGGAAAACCCGTCATGCCATCCGTTATAGCAATGCTCAAGCGGCGATGGGCTGCACGCATTCGCTCTGCTACTGCCCGCCCCTCACCTGCGGCCCGCTATGCCAACAAACTGATTCGGGACGAGCCCAGTCGGTTTGATGCGATCGAGATTCACGGTGTTCGGCAGTTCACCGATGCGATCAATCCCGCTCGGTCCTACTGCGAGATCGACCACGACCACCCGGATTTTTTCAGCGTCTACCTGCATTGCGTCTGCGGCGGCGTGATGTGCTGCGCCGATCTACCAACGAGCCGGAACGCGCTGCGCTATGCCCGCGCCATCGCCCGCCGTTACGGCTGGCCGGTCTACGACTACTGCCCGACAATACCTCGCGACGCGGGCCAGCACCCTACGTCCTGAATAGAAGAGATCTTCATCATGAATCTGTCCTCCACCAACCATGCGAGCCCGCGTTTCAAGCTCGGTCGGATCTTCGCCACACTTGCCGCCTTGGAAGTCATCGCTGACGCGCGCGTGTCGATCATTGACCTGCTGATCCGTCATATCCGTGGCGATTGGAGCGGCCTGTCCGAATCCGACCGTCAGCAGAACGAGTGCGCTGTCGAGAAGGGACAGCGCCTACTGTCCAGCTATGTCCTGCCGGGCGGGCACACCGTCTGGCTGATCACGGAGGCGGACCGCTCTGCCTCCACGTTCCTGCCACCGGCCGACTACTAGCGATCAGCGCGGCAACGATGTAATCGGCTGATCCAGCAGTGCGTCGATGAAAGCGTGTGGGTCGGCATCAAGCACTCGCAGGAAGTCCAGCAGCTCAACGACGTCGAGGCGGCGCACACCACTCTCGACCTTTGACACGAAGGCTTGCGGCCGTCCAAGCCGATCCGCAACGTCCTGCTGCAGCAAGCCGCGTTGCTTGCGCAAGTCCGCGAGCATGGTCGCGATCCGCTGGTAGCGGGGGTCGTGGATCGGATGGGTCATGAATAAATTCTAGATACACATGCCAAATATACTTTATCCGTATACGGTATATTTCAGGGATTGGCATGTTTCAACTCGTCTGGCTGTCCTGCTCCGCCGCGACAGCGTTCGGCATCGCGTTCGACATGCACCGGTTACGCGCCAACCGCGTTGGGCTTCGACCGATTGGGTGGGCCGTCGCGTCGGCATGCATCGGGCCGGTCGCCGGGGCTGCGTACCTGATTCGGCGACGGGCCGCGCGGTCGGCGCTGATCGAGGCTGTATGGCAGTTCGTTGGGGATGCGTCCCACCCCGTTGACGTGCGCCGGGAGCGACTGATAGCGCTCAAGCACAGTGGTCTGCTTGGGGCACCGATCTTCCGGGCATGTCTTGCAGCGCTGGATGCGGAAATCTGACGACGCCGGGCTGCCGCGCGTAACCCACGGAGATGCAAAGCGGCCCACAAAAGGAAAAACAATGCTTGATTCGACCGGGGAAGTACACATCCTCAGGGATGCCCATCTCAGTTCGTCGCACCCGGTGCTCTCTGGCCACCGAGTAGCGAATCGGCTGCACTTGGCGGTACTCGCCGAACAGCTCATGTAGCGAATTCGTGTCTGGTTCTGGCAATGCACGATGGCCCTCGGATCGCCAGAACCTTTTTGCCGACCGGTTCGCCGGTCGGCTTTTTTTCATTCGCAAGGCCCAGCAGCAATCACGGCTGGATTCATCAAAGCAGGCGTTACTTCAAGAGGTACAGATCAACATGAAGGACAAGTTCAATACGGGGATTACCAGGCTCGCGCTCGGCACCGCCATGTGTGCGGCATTTACTGCATGCGGTGGTGGGAGCAGCGACGGCAACTCACCGTCCGCCGGTAACAATTCTGTTTCGGTCAACACGACGGGAACAGCCGCGATTGGCTCACCGATCATCAACGGCTCGGTCGAACTAAAGTGCGCGTCCGGAACGACGGCCTCGACCACGACAGGGAAAGGCGGTGAATGGAATGTCTCGCTCAAGAACACGGACTATCCGTGCGTCGCACGCGTCTCCGGCGGCACCTCAAACGGCAAGGATCTGCCGACAGCACTGCATTCGGTCCTCGGCACTCCAGGCGTAACCAACATTACGCCGCTGACCGACATCATGGTCGGGGTACTCGACAAACAGGACCCGGACACTTGGTTCAGCGGCGTGAAAAACGGCGACCTCGTCGGTGCGATAACGAGCGGCAACCTCGACGACGCGCTGATCAAGCTCAAAACGGCGATCGCGACCCTGCCGGGCAAACTGGTGCTACCGGACGGCTTCAATCCGCTCACCGCCAGCTTCAAGGCCGAAAAGGGCGACGCCGGCGACGACGTGCTCGAAACCTACGGTACCGCTCTGACGGCATCCGGACTGTCGCAGTCGGATGCGGCCGTGAACACGGCAAATGGCACGGCACTGACGCGGCAAGCTTACGCTGCGACGGCCTATACGACACCGGGCATCACGCAGATCAAGATCGGATCGTCTGTCAATCTGGACGGCACGTTCGCGATTGCCATCGCCGATCCGAATCGCGGTCAGTACGTTGCGAAGGCAAACATCGATTCGAACGGCAACGTCACGTCGTTCACGAATCCCGGCCCGTTCACCGCCGTCTTGAGCGTCCTGGGCAACCGTGTCGGCCAGCTATGCACGTCCAACGGCGTCGGCAGCGTCGTCGCCAGTCAGCCAGGTCAGTACGTCTATGTCTCCAAGGATCTGGCGGAGGTCACGGATCTGAACGAACTGAACGGCAAGACCTTCGACGAGTACGAGGACTGTGTGAAGTCGGGCACGCTGGCCTTCGCCAACGGCACCGCTACGTTCACGGACAACGCAGGCCATCAGGACGCACCGGATACCAACATCGCACAGGCGCTCACCGATGCGGGCCGCTCTGACCCAGCCAATCATTCGGTCATGCACGCCAAGGTCTACAAGTACACGGCCAACGGCATTACGAAGTACGCCTACCTCACCGTCAACAGCACGATGAGCCCCGATAGCCCGCTCACGTTCGACACGGATACCAAGTACCTGACCATCGGACTGACGCAGTAACCATTCGGTGCCTATACCGCGTCCCAGACAGGCGGCGGCGTATTCCCTCGGCGCAGAGGCTGGGCATTCCACCGGCCTGCTGCGCCTTTCTCTATCTGGCGATAGCTACCCGCTTCTCAGCCTATGCGCCGATCTCAACCCCAACATCTTTCGCTCATGAACATGAAAACCATAACCCTTGCTGCGATGACGGCCCTGAACCTTACGCTGACGGGCTGCGGTCATTCCGAGGTAAACACGGTCAGGGCTGCAACCGTTCCTCAAGATGCGACACATACCTACGACACTGCGCTGTCGAACCGCAGTTCGTGCGAGAAGGACGAATGGCGTTCGTTCAAGGACGACACAAACCGAACGGTCGTCGAATACCGCTGTGATCTCAAGGGTGGTGCGGAGCTTCTTGCCGCGTTCCGCCAGCAGAAGATCAGCGATACGCAGCACGACTATCAAGGCTATTACCGCGGCCTCGATCAGACCGCCGAGCGCATCCGCCAGAAGAATCCCGATGTCCTGGAGAAACAGCTCGCCGATGCCCAAAGGCAGCTCGCGCAGTTGCAGGCCAATGGCGCGCCATCGGGTGCAGATACGCCGGAAGCGCTGAAACAGGCCATCGTCAACCGCGAAAGCGCAATGCAGGCGGCCCAGTCCTCCGTCGAGCGGGCACAACGGGAGCTGGATGACGCCCGAAATAACCGGACCGGCGTGCAGCAGGAGCGCGAGCGTTTTGAGCAGGCCGAGAAAGACGCGCTCGCGCAGATTGACAAGGCATACGGCGCCATCGCCAAGGCAACTGAAGTGTTCCAGTGGTTCGTGCGGGATGATGAAGTCGTGCCGGCCTGGTCCGGTGTCGAATTGGCAAAGCAGGACGGTAGCACCACTCGCCTCGACAGGAATTGGAGTCAGACGATGTGGGATTTGCTCCACCGCCGGGGCGATGATCACGTTCACGCCGTGCTCAACGTCCCTGACAACATCGTCCCCGGCCAGCAGCCCCCGGCATCAGAATCGGCAGCGGTTCCGAAGGCCATCGATGCCGCTCAGCCGTCGGGCAAAGGCCAAGACTGCTACGACGCCAAGCTGAAGGACTTCCGCAACGGCATGGGGGAAGAAGCGCCCGTCAGCAACGACATGATGCGCGAGTGGCGCGGCCAGTGCGGGCTATCACCGGCCTGAGCCGGTAGTCCGGTCGGACTTCAGCATGAGTGCCGCGCCAGCATGGCGCGGCGCTCTTTCGGCATCTAGCTTCCACGGTCGATTTTTCTTTGTGTGGGCAAACAGCTTCCCATAAGGGCTCCTGTAAATTGGAGACCCGCAATCAGCGGCGGTGATGATCGAATAGCTAGGGCGAACTTCCTAATGCGGGATCTTCTGCCTAAAGCAAGTCATTTACCTAAAAGGGAGCTAATCAAACTTTGCCATAGCAGATGAGCTCGAAAATGTCGGCTACGCAAGGTCGGTCGGATTCGTGATCTTGGTTCCGACGCTTTTTTTGACGTGCTCGGTCACTTCGGCCATCACCATATGGATGTGATGGCTGCTATCGACTGCAATCATGGACGTCGGATCACGCAGCTGCTTAATTCCCAAACTGCAGTTCAAAAGCTCGGAATCTCCCCAGCTGAATGCAGCCTTCATATAGTGAACAGATGCCACGAGTTTCCGCGCAAGTTCCTTATGTTGGATTTCGAGCGAGTCTCGCTTCTTGGTGTGCCCCCGAACAATGAAAAATTGGTTTTCTATGGTGTAACGGATCTTGGCGTTTGCATCCGGTGCGATCACGCCCTCGACGGCCTCCGGGCTTCGGATCAGGTAATCGCCAAAGACAATTTGATCGTCTTTGAGACCTGTCAGCACAGCTTTCCAAGCCTGCATCTCGACCCGCGCAATACATCCCTCCGTGTCGGGAGTATCCACGGCAAGGTTCACGCCTGCGGGCATTGAGCCGCCGGCAACAATGACCACGCTGAAGCCCATTGAGCGCAGCGCATGCACGGCTGCCTCAGTATCCTGAATTATGTCCGGGATAGTAGCTTTCGATACGTCACCAAAATCCACCATCACATAGCAGTTGCCTGCGCCAAGAGAGAGGTCGGCGAGCATATCTTGGATTCGGCCCTGGAAATACGGGAGGTCTCCAAGATCGTCTTGGATAGCCTCCAAGTCAAGGCGGATGCACGGAGTTATCTGATGCAACATCCGAATGTTCTTCAGCGCTTGACTGTAGACGGGGTCATCCCAGCGATCATAGCCAAGGACGGGATGTACAGAAACCCCAGCGGCACGAAGTTGCGCAAATGCAAACTCGAGGACGTGAATCCCGCTTTCCGTTCGAGCATCCGGACTCCATTTTGAGATGTCCAGGAAGGCAGGACGCCCTGACCACGCCTTACCTCCTGCTACCGCCGTTTTAGAGATGCGCTTCTCATGCAGAACAGCCTCTGGCGGTTTAGCGGGCAACTCAAAGAGCGGGATGATCCTGTTGGCTACCGCGTTGGGCAGATTCGTGAGAGCGGTAAACTCCCCGCGCTTGGCGGCCATTACCGGAACATAACTGAGACTCATGCTAGATCTCCACTTCTGAAACATTGAAGTGCTTGCGCACTTGGTTCTGGCCTACCAAATCGTTAAACAACGTGTAATTCTCCCGCTCTTTCCTCAGCCTGCCAGCGATGATTGCGGGGTGGATCTTGAGCTCCCTTGAAAGCTTATCGATCGATTCGTTGCTTGGGTTCAGATACGCTTCGCTGCGTTTCCACGTCACACGAGGAATTAGCGCCTCCTTTGCGATGCGATTGGCCTCAAGCTCTCTCCGATCCTCGGATGAAGAATCCATGTTGTCCAAGAATGTCTCATCGGGATTAACATGCTTCCAAAGATGAGCGACCTCATGAAGCAATGTAAACCAAAAATTATCGAGACGATCAAATCTCAAAGTCAGCCCAATAATCGGCGTACCATCCGAATCCTGCAACGCAGCTCCGTCAAGGAGTGTCCCTTTCAGCGGGGGTTCGACAATAACTGCTATTCCATAGCGTTCGAGAAACTCCACTGCCAACGCTGGCCCATGATCGGACCAACTCAGCTGCACTAAATCGCGCAGGAACGTAGGCGAAAAAACACCCTTATCAAATCTACCTAAACTAGCCTTCCTATCCCTGGATTTCTGAATGATCCTGGCCAACCAAGCATACAGCGCATATTTAGTAGTTGGAGACCATGCATCGCCATGAAGTGAACGCCGGAAGGCTGCCGTTCCAAACTGCATTCCAGCATTTGCAATGAAATTCCGTACAAGCTCTTCTGTCGATCCCACTGCCTTACTTGAGAGCTTCTGCAACCAGCCTCGCGCAACCATCTCTTTGACAGGAAAACCACTCCAATCAACGTCATCCTTCCTCGTCTGCGGGGCGTCTACCGGCTCAGTACCAAGGAGTGTCTCCGCTGATATACCTAATCCGCTGGAAAGGGCTCGGATCATCGGGATCGTCAGCGGGCGCTTCCTGCCCAGAACCTCGGATACACGGCTACGTGTGCCGAAGTAAGGCACAAGGTCTGCCTGCCTTAGCCCCTGCTCCTGCATTCGAAAGAGGATTGCATCAATCGGATCAGGCGCTTCAACGGGATACTTTTGATTTTCATATGCCTCTACGAGTACCGATAGCAGCTCCAAGCGCTCGGCTTCGGCACTTCCTGACAGTGGGTTACCTGCAATCAAGTCCTGAATCTCAAGCAAATATGCTTGATGCTGCTCCTCTGAGCGAATTACTTTCGTGTCCATTAACTTCATCAATTTGTGCGCTTCAGATCGCATACGATCGCCACGGCGAGGGAAAAGGACAGTGCCACCTCAATCCAGGCCGCCTGAGGCTCTACACGGAATTGAATTACGTTATCCGTGATGCACTTCGCCTGGGGGAACTGACGTAGCACATCCTTGGCTTGCTTCCAGTTCGCGTTCGCTACTTCTGAAATCCAGGCCCGGAGCCATTTGTCGGTCTGGTCGTCTAACCCAAACAGCTCCTGCAACCTGTTCCTTCCGTGTAATTTCATATCTTGATATGTTCACGACATGGGAGCAAATATACGCCCAGCCTCGGGAACGGTCAAGTTCCCATTTTGGGAAATTCATGCGGCGTCACACTCAAACGAGCTAAGGATCGCCCGCGAACGTGATCGGAAGCACATGCTTGGGCAACCGGCGAACTAGCACATCTGCCCTCCAGAGACGTCGCAACCCCGCAGAGGCTACTAACATTTTGCTCGCGGCGATCTTTCAGATTTTAAATAGGGACAGATGCCACTAGCAAAACGTCCTAGCCGGCCCCGATAGGGTCGCTTTTCACCAGGCAAATAGTCATTCAATCGCCCAGTGCCGCCGTCGCATCGGCTGACAACGTGGGCGGTCCACAAAAGCGGCCACTCCGAAGTTCGCCTCCCCGTCGGCAGCACAAAACTCTCTTCGCGATCCGCTGCAGATATCGGCTTAGAGAATGTCGCCCCAAAAAGGCGGGCATGACATGGGTGCATCTTCAACCAGATCAGCTTAAGCGCTCTTTCAACGCATCCACACGCGCTGTCAATTGGCGTACGTACTTGTCGTCGCTGGCCGAGCTTCGTGCAGCCTCTGCGCTCTCCAATGCTTGGGGGACCGAGCCGAGCGCCTCATGGCACTGGCTCATTAGATCGTGGTAGATCGCCAGTCTTGCTTTTCCCTTGACGTCCTTCTCGGCACCATTGAGTGCGCGCTTGGCCGTAATCAATGCCGGCGCGGCTTGATCAAGCGCCAGTTCCGCCTTGGCCTGCTGATAGAGCAGCCAGTGGTCTTTCGCTTCCTCGTCGATCTTTTTGGCGGCTTCTAATGCTGCCGTCGGATCGCCGATGGCTAAGAAGGTCTTCGCGAGAACCCGTGCGACGAAGGGGTCGCTTCCTGATGCGCTCGCCAATTCATCTGCGAACGCCCTCATGGTGCTCTCCAGTTTGCTGGCAAGTACCGGATCACCGCTTCGAGCGGCAACGATAGAGACGTTTGCAAGTGCCTCGCAGGCGTTTACCCATTGGCGTTGGTGCACCGTGTTGGGAAATATGGCGAGCATGTCGGGAAAGATCTCAGCCACGGCAAGACAAGTCTCGCCGTGGCGATACCCGAACAATGTGGTGAGAGCGAGAAAGGCCTCGTAGAACTGATCGAAGCCCTCAAGCGCGGACAATGCGACTACGTCGCCGAATTGCTTGACGGCCGCCGCATCTGCATTTATCTCGCTACTAACCTTTGTGTAGGATCGAAGTCGGCTCAAGGTCGCGAGCGATACACGCAAAGGCACGGCATAGAGGTCTTGCTGGACGTCGGCAACGAGCCGGCGAATCGCTGCCTCGCCTTGCTTCTTAGCCTCGGCATTGGCGTCGGTCTGCGTTCCCAAATGCGCGATCTGTCCGTATGTGGCATGCCATTCGGGCCGTTCCGTCAGGAGTTCGCGGAAGCATGCCAATGCGGCGTCGATCTCGCCACAGCGACGTAGCGCCTTGCCCTGGTGGTGAAGCATCTCTGCACGGACTTCAGGGTCCTTAGTCTCTGCCGCTATCCTGCCGTAGTCGCTGGCGCAGGACTTGTAGTGGGCCGTACGATCCGGTTTTTCGAGCGCGTACGAGGCCGCCTCTCTGGCGTCGACAATACAGAGCAACTCCGCGATCGGCATGTCAGCCTTGGCGTCGATGCCTTGCAACTTAGAGATCAATGCTGCTCGTGATGGCTTGTCTATCTGCAATAGAGAGTAAGTTAGCCAACCCGCTTGCTTTGCGTCCCAACCGGCGTCGTAGGCTGCTTGGAGCTGATCTGCCGACAGATGGATTTGCCTCAGCACGCTCGGCGTCATCTCGCCACGTTTCTGATCGACGTATTGCGCAATAGCCTGCGCCAGTTGATGATTTGCAGTTGCACCCGAGTGCGATACTCGACAGATCAAATCGTGAACGGACAGAGCCGCAGTCGCCGCCGTCCGATTCAGAATGGCGAGCGATTGCAGCGACGCGCGCGCGTTTATTCCGATGAAGCCTCTGAGAAACTGCGAATCGTACGTCGTGCACCCACTGTCGGCGATCTTCTGCAGAGCTTGGCGGTTTTCAACGCTTAGACGACGCAGAACGCGTTCCATCACGTTTCCGCCATCGTTCTCGTGAACGGTCTTCGGATCTTGCAGGATCTCTCGATAGAGATCGTCAGCAGGCACATCATCGATCTTGGCCACTTCCCGTGTGACTGCAAGGATCAACGGGCAAAAGCGACAGGCCTCAACGAATTGCTTGCAGGTTTCGCTCGCAGTGTCTTCGGCCTCCCCTAGGACCTGAAGGCCGGTTGACATAGACATCAGCGGCAGCTGCAAATGAACTGCGCTGCCGGGAACGCCGACTTGCGAAGTCACGAGAACGCGCCCTCCAAGCTCGAATCCCGTCCGGAGATCCGCAAAGGAATCAGGCGCTACCGCACGACTTAGATCATCGATGATCAGCAAAGTTTTGGTAGCGTTGAACACGCCGGCAACGTTCATCGCCGCGCCACCACGTGAACGCTTGATCGCCGTGAGCGGCGTGTCGTCAGGCCAGTCTCCGCCCGAAATCCAAAGATAGTTTCCGAACTGTGACAAGTCTGCATGGACGTAGTCGATTGCAGCCTGTGTTTTGCCGGACCCGCTGAGGCCGTGCAAGACGCACACTTGAGCGCCCGCTGCGAAGTGCTGGCGTATGGCATCGATGAAAGACTGCTCGGATCGATGGTGGGCACAAGCTGAGGGAACCCGTCCGTAGTACTCGTAGCGATCCAGATTTTGCGAGAAGTCAGGAAGATAGTGCCGATAGAAGTCAGCCGCTTGCGAGTTGTCCAGAGAGGACTGAAAGATAGCTTTCGCCAACTCTCGCGCGTCGAGAAAGTTCACCCGATTCCTGTTTTCCTCGCAAATTTTTGACTCGTTGAAGTTGCCGCGAAAGGATGCAGGCTCCTCTTCCGATGAAACCAGATAGATCTTGGAGGGAGGAGTTGAGCCACTCTTCTCGATCGCGTGATTGATGTCTTTCTCGATCTTGTCGAATCGGTTCTCTTTCTTCCTGCCTGAACAGTCCTCGAAATATCCCGACTCGGTACTGTATTCACCGACGATCGTGAAGTCCTGGGAAAACGTGTCGACGGTGTAGCCGACAGGCTTATAGTCCTTGTTGATGCCATGGTGTACGAGCGTCTTATTTTCGAGCGTCTCGATCACTTTGTGTCCGACCAGCTCCAGGCTGACGGCATCGAGATCGGCCAGTTCGTCGATCAAGTCCTTGACGACTCGCTTCTTGATAAGTTCAGACATTGAAATCTCCCCCGCCGATTTGGTCGCGTGTTGAGTTTCGATACTAACCCTTCAATCGTGCCGCGGCTTGGGATTTGCGAAGTGTTTCGAAAGCGGACTTTCATTAAGTTGATGCCGAACGCTCGCTCCGACCGATGAGATGATCCTCGATCGACGGTCAGAAATGACCGTTCCGCTCCGATGGCCGCCCCTGAAACATCAAAGATGTCGACCGGCAGCAGCGGGGCGTTGTCAACCGGCATCTCGCGGACCCGCAGCGACCGACGAAGTGCGGCCATCATCTGCGCGAACGGACGCACGCTCCACGGTCATTGCCCATGCGTTTTCCGAAAGGCCGAACACCTGTCTCGGCAACCGAACAGCACCTCGCGAACAACGTTGCCCGTCAGGCCGACAACGGCGAGTTCACGTCCACATACGCCGAACCGACACGCCAGCGCCGAGCCCACGCCGGTATGCATCGACGTCGATCTCTTCGACGTATGCGAAAGGTATTTCAAAAACGTGTTAGGGTCGAGATGAATTGGACAGACCGAACTTTCAGGAAGTTAGATGACAAAGAGAATTGAACCATTGCCCCCGAACAATACCGAGAACCAGCATTTCGTTTCTCAGAAGGTGCAATCTCTAAACGCCACTCCATCACCAAACGGCGAGATCAGTCACATTAACGCATACAGAAGAAACGGAGAGAGCGAAATTTCCCCAACCAACAAAGGCGGGCGCCCTATCAGACATAATCTAGCATTAATAGATTTGTACACTTTCGATATCGATGGCAAGCTGCGCCGAAACTTCGAGGCACTATTCCATCGCTACGAATCTGAAGTTGCCCAACACACGCTATCCCTGACGGAAAAGGCACTCGCAGGGCGTAGTGACATGCATGAAGAAGTTCTTGGCATCATTCGCGCCAAGCTTTTGGATTTTGTACGCAATCCATATAACGTTCGCGCCTGTTTAAGCATGTTTCCCCAAATGGCTAGCGCTCGAATTACAGATCCGCATGCGGACGAAATTCATCGAATGGTCCTAAATGGGCGCAATCCGCGACAGGATCGCATTTGCAAGATGCTCAACATTACCTCAAAAGAATATCGGAACTGGCTGGCTACACTGTTCATTCTGCTCTACCCTGTTCCTGGTCTGGACAAGCCAATGTTGGACAAGGTTATCGATGGAATTATCTCCGATAAAACCAAAATCAGTGGCTCACATATTCTCATTTACGACGAACCTGTCGTCTTGCTTTCCGATCGTGCATCCAATGTTGCCTTGCCGTCTTCGTCCAACTTCTCACTCGAGTTTCATGCCAGCTCCCACATGTTGGTTACCTTTTATAGCATACAACTCAATAACGTTAATTTTGGATTAATTTCACACAACAGCGGGTTCGAAGTCCGAGTTGCGAGGAACGATAGGGATTTTGTAGAAAGCTACAATCGACGAACTGTGAGTCAGTGCAGAGAGTTGGTATTCGGGTGTGCTCCTACCTTCCCAGGAATAACCATTACCAACACCTGAGCATGCAAACGCCCATTCTGGGTCGATCTGGATCTGCGAACCGGATGACAAGTCTGCCATCGCAAGCAGTCGTTCCTGTTCGCAGTCCGCACCGTCGAGATGCGCGTCCTCCTCCCCGCTCGGCTAGACGCTTACGAGCGGCAGTCAAACGGCAGAAGCAGACATCAAGGGTATCGGGTCAGCACTGCCACGTGCGTTAAGCCCCACTGTTCATAGCGGGTCCGACAGCCCGGTCTAGACGGCGAGGAACTTCTGATATTTTTCGGCGAGCAATGCGAACTCGCCCCATCCCAAACCTGAGACTGCCAATCCAACGCCATTCGATGTGACTCTTCCCCAGAAGAGCACGATACGGTCTGCTGATTCGTCGTTGATGCCTTTCTCTTCCTGCTCACCTGCTGGTACCTTGATCGTGAAATCCGCGATATCGGGATGAGCCCGCAACCTTGTCATGCGGATATTGGTCGGCTTCGGGTGAATACCGGCATTCCAAGAGCGCAGGATGGTTCCGTAATAAAGGCGAGGAATATCACATTCCTCCGTAACTGTCGCGATATCGATCAGGATGTCGGTTAGTTTCCGAGCAACATCGGTACCGGGAAGCACAAAGTACTTGTAGAGGTTGACATCGAAGCGTCGGCACAGCCCCGCGATTGTCGTGATCCTACTTGGAAGCGCGAACGTTTCGCCTCGATGCCTTCCGATGGGAACTTCCGCAACTGGCCCATCATCATCTTCGACAGCACTTTGCCCATACGGCTCGGCGTCCCCATCCGGTTTGTGCGGCCGGTCTTTCGTAAAGGAATTGACAATCGCGAGCTGGTCACTCGCGATAGCCTGCTTAGCATCCTCTTCCGTCAGATATCTTTTCCCGTCCGCGAGCGGCGTGCGAAGTGAGCAAGGAATCGCGCGGTAGGTCAAACGATGCATGAAGCAGCACGAGCGACCATTCGAAAAGCGATCCTTGTCTTTCGGCGAACGGGAGATCGGTGTGAAACATTCCGGGCAATAGAGTCTATCCTCCATGTCCGCTGTATATTCCGAGGGAAGCACCATGTCGGCACTCGAAGGCCGAACGCGGTTCGCAGCGTCAAAGCTCCAATCAGGAGCGTGCAAGGCGTGATTGATTCTGTTGCTGGAAGCCACTCCCTCTCCCATCGATCTGTGCGTTGATTCACGCGAATTTACCGCAGATCTACACCAACTAGCGCATTCATAGCCTCGCCAATCGCTGCTGCAAATCAGTTATGTCTCGATGAATGACCACAGGAGTCCAACATCAGACGACCAGCCCCTTGGGGCCGCTTGAGGCGACGACGATGCTTGACTCAAGAAGGAGTTTGAAGTCGAACGACCAAGCCACCCGCTATGCCGTTTCGGCAAGATCGCCGATACCGGCGCTGCAATGGCCACACCGCATGAACTGTGCGAATCGTCGGGCTCGCGTGCACGAGACACCTGACAGTCGAGCAAAAGACTGTCATTGCGAGGACAATTCACTTCCAACCCCAAACCCTAGGACTGAGTCTACCGGAAACGCTGATAGTTTTCAGTCAAGTCTTGACGTGCCAAACGTCCGTCCATGCCATGGCAGATCATCCATTTCCTGTCCCGGCTGCGCCAGATAGCGAATGATCGTTCTGATCGCTTCCCGCCCCCTCGTATCGTTACGGTCGATCCGGCCTACGCCAACATCGAGTCCACGAGCGATGAGGCGATCCTTCTCGCCATTGCTGCTCCAGTACGCACCCAATCCACGGGTGGCAACCCTCTCCCAGTACTCCCCGATGCGCTGTGCGATGTGAATGTCTGCTCGATGATTGCCTGAGTAAAAAATGAGAAAATGGATGTGTAGGCCAGAAGTTGCTCCTTCTTCGATTTTCCATATATAAGCGTTGATACCTCCCAGCAACTCGTTGCATTCTATATTTCTGAAAAGCCTATTGCGATGACGACGCAAATCGTCAATCGTTATATCCTCGCGATACTCGGACGTGTAGTTGAGAGTCAGGAAGAGAATCAGATATCGGGATCGTCTCTCGTACGCCCGCTTCTCCAGTTCGATACCTCGATCTTCAAGTCGGCTCGCCTTGTATTTGCCATTCATGCTGAATCTCCGGTTGTAGTTCAGCTTATAGACTATGGCGATATGATTTTATCGTTTATGCGCAGGCGTTACGCCTACGCCATCTTCATCTTCATCTTCATCTTCATCTTCATCTTCATCTTCATCTTCATCTTCATCTTCATCTTCATCTTCATCTTCATCTTCATCTTCATCTTCATCTTCATCTTCATCTTCATCTTCATCTTCATCTTCATTTTTGATGACAATGTCGAGCAATCGCCTTCCCTGTCAATCAGAGACTGAGTTCTCTTGATTTACTTTTTATGCCCCCCTTATTTAATTCCATAAGAAGCAACGACGACGACAATGGATAAGCAGACTTTCCTCCGAAAGCCACACAGCGAACGCTCAAAATTAGGCCCACGTTTGTGTATTTTTCGTATGGGCATTTATTCTGCTGATGTTTCATAGATTGAGTCGGAAAGGGATTTCCCCTTTCCGATCATAGCCTGTGCTACCGCGGGTTACGCGACATCGCGCGCCCCGATGCGCGCGATGATCCAATCCTGAATCTCCTGCTCGACCCAGGCTACGCGGCCACCACCCAGCGGAACGGCCTTTGGGAAAGCGCCTTCGGCGATGTACTTGTAGATGGTGGATCGGCGCAGGCCCGTGGCCTGACTGACGTCGGTGAGGCGGATGAGGCGCATGTTGTCGCTCCTGTCTGGTTAGTCCAGACGATTCGGGGCGGCGATGATTTTTAACCGGACAGGAGCCTCGGCCTATGCCCACTCGAGCTAACAAATATCACCCTCTTACTGGAGCAAAGATCCAGCCTCCTCGAAAAATCGAAGAATTTTCGTCCAAAACTACCATCCTCCTTGACTCATACCAATTTTTATTACTAGAATATTTTACTAGGAAATATCTATGATTCATCTATCATTGTTCTATAAATTATCTACTTAACAATCAACAACTTAGACATGAACCACCCTCCAAGTGGCGGCCTTTCAATCCTTGGCGATCAGCGAGAACTTACCCATCGCGAATGGATCTGGGTATGGTTAAAGCTCAAGCACGAAGGGCTCAGGCTTCCGCCCGATCAGTTCGACACGCCAACCATGCGGGCCGCAATGGTGAAGTACTTCACAGACTCACCGGCCTTGAGGATCCATCTCCGTGATCAGCTCCGCCCCCAGGTTTCAAACGCCGACTTGAAATGGATCTCGGACGACGACGAAGAGCAGCTATGGTGGATTAGGGATTATCTTGAGGACGCCAAGCTAAAGCACGAACACCGTAACCACAGTAGATCACCGCCAATTTCGCCCATCTTCACCGAGGTTATTTGGTCGTCGAGAGATGCCGTAATTGCCGCCATTGATTATTGGGATGAAGATCTCGCGACTAAAGAGCTTGTCGTGGAGGGGCTAAGAATCGGCTGGGATGAGCGCGTTCAACGTGAGCGAAAGTTCCGGTGGTTCATCAAAGAAAATGAGCTTGAACAGTGCGATTTAGCGTGGTCGTGGCTGAGAAAAAATAAACCTCATTTGACGACAGGCCAACGGCCTTTCGCAACCCGAGTCGATGTACAGAATTTTTTTGATACGCTTAAATTGAGCGATGACGAGGAAAAATTCGTCATCAACACCATCAAAATGCGATGGAGTCAGCGCAAACATCGCGAAAACATGGTGGGCAAGAAGCAATGCAATCTTATTTTGTCAAATTCAACACTAAAAACCCTGGATAAATTCGCAAACCAGAAAAACCTATCCCGATCACAGTTTATCGAGATACTACTTCAAGAGGAGACGGAGCGTATTCGGAGAATCAAGAAATGACTCTCGAAGCCATCCTGAGTTTCGTGAACACTGGTGCTGTCCATCGGCCCTCGGAAACAGCCTCGCCGCCTCACCACATCGTCGGGCCAAAGCGTTCGGCACTTATTCAGCTTGATCGCCCGCGCGCCGTGGTGGTTGTCGACCCCAGAGTGGCCCCTGGGAATCGATTATGGCGCGACCGCCATCTCAGCGGAAAGCTCTTCGACTGAAATTCTCGGACGCCGGCATCGCTACGCGCGATGCGCGTTTCCGGTCCGCTGAGGGAACTGCGCGTGGATGCAGCTGCAATTCGGTCGACGGCACCCACCTCGCACTTTATGTGCCGAGTCGACCATTGCCATCGACTGAAAAGCGTTTTCGACCATCTGAGAAGGAACGAAATCGATCCACCACTGACGCCGAATCCAAATTACTCGTCGAATACACTTTCATCTACCGGCGAGTAGGTTCCGGCTTTTAGCGCGTCAAGTAAATCTGCCCATTGCTGCATCATTTTTGTGCGCTGCCGAATGAACCTAGTTCGGTTATATGCACGCCCATTTGCATCGGGCACGGCATGGGCAAGCTGCTGCTCAATGTACTCAGGTTTCTCTTCCAGCTCCTCATGGATCAACGTGCGCGCCATCGCCCGAAATCCATGACCGGTGATTTCCTGCTGCGTGTCAAATCCCATGCGCTTCAGCGCAGCATTGACTGCACCGTCGCTCATCGGACGATCCTTCGTGCGAGCACTTGGAAATACGTATTTTCCGTCACCAGTTAGGGCGTACAGCTCGCGGAGTATCACGAGAGCTTGGCGCGACAATGGGACAAGATGCTCCGTCTTGGTCTTGGTGACCAAGTACCGCCATTCAGCACGATCCAGGTCGAATTGACCCCACTCTGCCTTCCGAATCTCGCCTGGACGCTGAAACAACAGAGGAGATAACCGTAAAGCGCACTGCACGACGAAAGTGCCCTTGAATCCGTCAAACGCTCGAAGCAATTCGCCGACCTGGCGCCAGTCCGTGATCGATGCGAAGTGCTTGGCTCGCGGCACTGGAACGGCCCCAACCAGATCTCGGGCCGGATCGGCCTTGCAATAGCCTTCCCTAATGCCATACCGAAAGACCATGCTCAGTTCGGAGCGCACACGGTCAGCCGTATAGCGAGCGCCCCGCCCGGCAATGCGCTTCATCACGGATAGAATTTCAGGCGCATCGATTTGGTCGACGGGGCGCTTGCCCAACCACGGGAACACATCGCCGACGAAACGAGCCAATGTTTTGTCGTATTGTTTCGGCTCGACTCGGGAGCGGCGCTCTTCCATCCAGGCGCGCGCCACTGCCTCCAGGCTATTGGAAGCAGCAAGCAACGCCGCTTGCTTCGCAGCTTTTTTGGCTTCGCTCGGATCAACACCCTCGGCTATCTGGGTGCGTGCTTCGTCGCGTTTCTTTCGAGCAGCTTGCAGACTGACTGCCGGATAAGCGCCGATAGAAAGCGTTTTCTGTTTCTTGAACGCGTCGCGGTACAAATATCGCCAAAGCTTGCTGCCGGTAGGCATCAGGAACAAGAAAAGGCTATCGCCGTCGGCTAGCTTGTTGCCCGTACCATTGGGGTTGTACTTGGCGTTCTTGCACTGCAAGTCTGAGAGTGCCATCGGATATCCTGTTGGTATCGCCACGCGCCGGAAGCGCGTTGGTATTGGGATACCAACCAAAATACCATCAAACTGTGCGGATCGTGTTGGATTCCAGTGGACAGTGCCGGACATCAAAATCGGCGGAATCCTTATCTGGCTTGGCGTCCATGGACATTCCTGGACTCCCCGGGAATGTCAGTTGGTGCGTGAGGCCGGACTCGAACCGGCACACCCTTGCGGGCGTCAGGACCTAAACCTGGTGCGTCTACCAATTTCGCCACTCACGCGCATCTCTGTCGCCTGCCCGCGCATTGCGCACCGGGCCCGGGCCGTCGCGCCGACATGCAAAACCGGCGCGCCCGATCAGGCGAGCGCGAGATTCTACCCGATCCGCGCAGCATTGTCTGCATCCGCCGGCGAGGTTCACGCGCCGGTGCTAGAATGCCGCGCTTGACGCTTCCGGCGGTGCGCAACCGCACGTCCCCCGATACCGCCCCCGACCCGATTCCGCACGTGAATTTCGACGACTACTGTCAGCAGAAAGCCGCGCCCGCCGGCTCCAGCGTCTACTATGCGTTGCGGCAGGCGCCGTTCGCCGTCCAGCCGCGCCTCACGGCCCTCTTCGCGCTGCGCCGCGAACTCGAGGAAACCGTCAAGGAAACCAGCGACCCGACCGTCGGCCACACCAAGCTCGCGTGGTGGCACAAGGAACTCGCGGCGCTGGCCGCCGGGGAGCCGTCGCATCCGGTGACGAAGGCGCTCGCGCAGCATCATCCGTCGATCGCGGCCGAAGCCGATGCACTGCGCGCGCTGGTCAGCGGCTACGGGATGGATCTCGAACAGGCGCGCTACCTCGATTTCGCGAACCTGCGGCGCTACATCGCGCAGGTCGGCGGCGGCTTCGCGTCGCTCGTCGCGCGGGCCAGCGCCGCACGTCCGGCCGAGCCGCAGCAGTGGGCCGATGAAGTCGGCCACGCACTGATGCTCGCGCAATTCGTGCAGGAGCTCGGCAACGACGCGCGGCACGGCCGCATCTACCTGCCGATCGACGAGCTGCAACGCTACAACGTGACGGCCGCGGACCTGCTGAACCGGCGCTACAGCCCCGCGTTCACCGAGCTGCTGACGTTCCAGACTGCTCGGGCGCGCGACGCGCTCAAGGCCGCCGACGCGGCGATTCCCGCCGCCGAGCGCAGCGCGCAGCGCACGCTGCGCGCGCAACTCGCGCTTGCCGGCGCGCTGCTCGTCGAGATCGAGCGCGACGGCTACCAGGTCCTGCACCAGCGCATCGCGCTGACGCCGATCCGCAAGCTGTGGATCGCATGGCGCGCCGCGCGCCGCCGTTGACGCTCCGCTACGCCCTCAAGAGCGGCAGCGGCTCGAATCGCTGCTGCAGCACGCGCGTCGCATCAAGCCCCCACCACGACCCAAGCACCGTCGCATAGAGCTGGCGGAAGTCGACCTCGACCGGCAGGTTGCCGTTGCCGTCGAGCCGCCCGAGCGCGGGCGGCGCGCCGTACAGCCCGCCGGCCACGCGCCCGCCCATCACGAAATGCGGCGCGGCCGTGCCGTGGTCGGTGCCATTGCTCTGGTTCTCGCGCACGCGCCGCCCGAACTCCGCATACGTCATCACGAGCGTCTCATTCCAGCGCCCGAGTTCGAGCAGCGCGCCGCGCATCGCGCTCATCCCTTCGGCGAACTGCTTGAGCAGCGCCGCCTGCTGGCCCGGCTGGTTCTGGTGCGTGTCGAAGCCGTTGAGCGTGAGCCGCAGCACCGCGACCCCGTCCTGCGCGGCCGGCCCCGATGCCTCGCACGCGGCAAGCACCTGCATCGCAGTCTTCACCGCGGTGCCGAACGCGCCGCCCGGAAACGCCGTCCTGAATTCGCGCATCCCGCCGCGCGGCCGCAGCCGGTCCGCGGCCTTCACAATGTCGTTCTCGACGTCGATGATGTGCGCGAGCGCCGGGTTCTGCTCGCGCAGCGACACGGGCTCGGCGAGCCGCGCGGCGCGGATGAACTGCGCCGGATTGACGAGCGCGATCGCGCGCGCGCCGTTCGCGAGCGGCCCCATCTCGGCGCTGCCGAGCACCACGCCGTCCGCCGCGAAGCCGGGCGGCACCGGCGCCTGCGCAAACGTGCGCGTGAGCCAGCCTTCTTGCAGATACTGGTCGGAACGCGACGCGGTATCCCAGATCTCGATCGAGCGGAAATGCGACAGGTTCGGCTGCGGATAGCCGACGCCCTGCACGATCGCGACCTGCCGGTCGCGCCACAGCGGCATCAGCGCCGCGAGCGACGGATGCAGTCCGGCGCGCTCGTCGAGCTGCAGCACCTGCTCGCGCTTGATGCCGATGCTGCGCCGGAACGCGTAGTATTGCGGGTCCGCGTAGGGCACGACGGTATTGAGGCCGTCGTTGCCGCCCTTCAGCTCGACGAGGATCAGCACGTTCGCATAGCCCGCGCGCGCCTTCGTCGCGGCAAGCGGAGCGGCCAGCGCGCCGGGCTGCCAGAGCGACACGCCGGCCGTCGCGGCGGCGCCGGTGAGCGCGAGGAAATCGCGTCGGTTCATCGTGAATCCTTTGCCGGCCGCAGCGCATGCGTGCCGCGTCGGCGACTCGTCGTCATTTCAATTGATAGGCCGGATCCATCAGCAGCGCCTCGAGATACGCGCTGCCGGTCGATCCAGTGTCGATCGCCGCGACGGGCGGCACCGGCAACACCGCATGCTGCAGCTGAAGTTCGGTCGACAGCCCGGCAGGCGCCTGCGGCCGCGCGCGGTATTGCGCGAGCCAGCGTTCGAGATCGAAACGCAGGCCGCCGCGCGCGGGCTTCGCGGGCGTCGCACGCGGATTTCCGCCGGCCATCGCGGCCATCCCGCCGGGACTTGCCCCGGTCTTCGCCGCCATCGCGCCGGCGCTTCCATTGAGCGTCGCGGGACGCATGCCGGCCGTCTCGGTCGCGCGGAACAGCTGCTCGACGAACTGCTTGCGCGCGAGCAGCGTCGAGCTGTTGATCCAGATCGCGCCGCCCGGCCAGCCCTTGACGTTCGGCGGATAGAACAGGTTCTGCCCGAGCGTGCGCACGGTGTTCGCGAGCATCTGCGGATCGCCGTAGCCGACGTCGAACAGCCGCACCGACCCGACGACGAATTCCGCCGGCGACTTGACCAGCACGCCGCGATTGCGTGGATCCCAGAACGCGTCGGTCGACCACAGTGCGCCGAGCGCCGCGCGGATCTCGTAGCCGCTCGCGCGAAAGCGCTCGGCGACCGTCTCCAGTTCGCCCGCGTCCGGCGTATCGGACACGAACTCGCGCCACAGCTTGCCCGCGATGAAACGCGCGGTCTCCGGACGCTTCAGCAGGATGTCGAGGAAGCCGTCGCCGTCGAACGGCCCCGTCTCGCCGAGGATCGTCTTGTCCCCGGCATCGTGCCACTCGGTCCGCACGGCAAAGCGCAGCGTGTCGGGATCGATCGTCCAGCCGGTCATCGCGCGCGCGGCTTCGGTCACGTCGCGCTGCGTGTAATGCCCTTCGCCGAGCGTGAACAGCTCCATCACCTCGCGCGCGAAATTCTCGTTCGGGCGCCCCTTGCGGTTGCTCGCGCCGTCGAGATACTGCAGCATCGCCGGGTCCCTTGCGATCGCATGCAGCAGCGTGCCGAAATTGCCGAGCGCCTCGCGGCGCAGCAGCGCGTTCTGCGCGGCCATCGTCTGCGGAAACGGCACCTTGTCCTCGCCCGACGTGAAATGACCGTGCCAGAACAGCGTCATGCGCTCGGTCAGCGGCGACGGCGTCGCGACCATCTCGTTGACCCAGGCCGCGCGCAATGCATCGTAGCGCTGGTTGCGCGTGCGCTGCTCGTCGCGCCGCTGGTCCGGCGTCTGCGCCTGCCGCTCGGCGCGCGTCGGCGGCAGTTCGGCGAGCCAGTCGGGCCACGTCGCGGCCGGCTCGCGCCGCACGTTGCCGAGCGCGTCAGCCACCGCCTGCGCGCGCGTCAGGCCGACGAGGCGCGCCACGTCGGCGGGCGCCGGCGTAAAACCGGTGCGACTCAGGAAGAACAGCGCATCGTCCGCCTCGAGGGGCGTTTGCATCGCAGGCGGCAATGCCTGCGCGGCCGCGTTCGCTCGACTCATCGTGAAGGACTCCCGAAGCGCGCAATGCGCGCATGTGCCGGTTAAACGGCATCCGATGAGCGAAAGTTGACTGCAAAATTGCTACGGAATCTTTCCGCGCGGCGGGCTTTCCGGCGGCGGGCGGAAGCGGCGCGGGTCAGCGCTTGTACAGTTCGCGGACGGCGTCCTCGATGTGCTGGCGCAGCAAGTGGCGCTCCTCGGGCGTCATGTGCCCGTCGCGGCGGCGCTGCTCGAGATCGGGAGGCACGGCGGAGCGGGCAACGGCATCGGCGCGGTCGCCCTGCTGCGCCGCCTTGCCGCGGGGCAGCTTGCGCGACGAAGCGCCCGACTCGGGGCGTTGCGCATATGCGAAGTTCGACGCACACGGACCGGCGAGCGCGATCGTCAGCATCAGTGCAATCCGGGCAGATCGCATGACCGTCCTCGCTTCTTTGGTCGATTTGTTCCCTACGTCACGCGGCAACCGGCTACCTCTGGTACTTGAAAAACCCTGCGGAAATCGGGTGTGCAAACCATGAAAGATTAAGTGGAGCGAGTATCTACCGAATTTCGTCTTCGAGTAAAGGAATCTCTATAGCGTGCCTTTACTCCGCGCCACACCACGGGTAAATTTTGTAACTGACTGTAACGTGCCAAAATCCCCGGCCGCGCGCCATTTCCCATTCGCGATAAGATGCCGTTCATGGAAACGAAAAACCCCTCCAAGATTCTCGTCGTCGACGACGACCCGCGCCTGCGCGATCTGCTGCGCCGCTACCTGGGCGAGCAGGGCTTCAATGTGTACGTCGCGGAAAACGCGACCGCGATGAACAAGCTGTGGGTCCGCGAGCGTTTCGACCTGCTCGTGCTCGACCTGATGCTGCCCGGCGAGGACGGCCTGTCGATCTGCCGCCGCCTGCGCGGCAGCAACGACCGCACGCCGATCATCATGCTGACCGCCAAGGGCGAGGACGTCGACCGCATCGTCGGCCTCGAGATGGGCGCCGACGACTACCTGCCGAAGCCGTTCAACCCGCGCGAGCTCGTCGCGCGCATCCACGCGGTGCTGCGCCGCCAGGCGCCGGCCGAGCTGCCGGGCGCGCCGTCGGAAACGACCGAGGTGTTCGAGTTCGGCGAGTTCTCGCTGAATCTCGCGACCCGCACGCTGACGAAGTCCGGCCAGGAAATTCCGCTGACGACCGGCGAATTCTCGGTGCTGAAGGTGTTCGCGCGCCATCCGCGCCAGCCGCTGTCGCGCGAGAAGCTGATGGAGCTCGCGCGCGGCCGCGAATACGAAGTGTTCGATCGCAGCCTCGACGTGCAGATCTCGCGCCTGCGCAAGCTGATCGAGCCGGATCCGGGCAGCCCGCGCTTCATCCAGACCGTCTGGGGCCTCGGCTACGTGTTCATCCCGGACGGCGCGGCCTGACCTTCCCTTCTTCCGGCTTCGCCTGTCCACGGCCCGTCCCATGCGTATCGACCGGCGCCTTCTGCAGCTCGCCTTCGGCGGGCTGTTCTGGCGCACCTTCCTGCTGATCGCGCTGCTGATCTCGGTCAGTCTCGCGGCGTGGTTCCAGAGCTTTCGCGTGATTGAGCGCGAGCCGCGCGCGCAGCGCGTCGCGCTCCAGCTCGTCGCGATCGTCAAGCTCACGCGCACCGCGCTGCTCTATTCCGATCCCGACCTGCGCCGCGCGCTGCTGCAGGATCTCGAGAGCAACGAAGGCGTGCGCGTGTATCCGCGCGAGAAAACCGACAAGTTCAGGCTGCAGCCCGACGAATCGCTGAACCGCCTGATCGAGCACGACATCCGCAGCCGGCTCGGCGACGATACCGTGATCGCGCAGACGGTCAATGACATCCCCGGCGTGTGGATCAGCTTCAAGATCGACGACGACGACTACTGGGTCGCGCTCGACCGCGACCAGCTCGACACCGTCACGGGGCTGCAGTGGGCCGGCTGGGGGCTGTTCGCGCTCGCGCTGTCGCTGTTCGGCTCCGCGTTCATCACGAGCCTCGTGAACCGGCCGTTCTCGCGCCTCGCGCTCGCCGCGCGGCAGGTCGGCTCGGGCCAGGCGCCCGAGCGGCTGCCGGAGCGCGGAATGGGCGTCGCCGCCGACACCAACCGCAGCTTCAACCAGATGGTGCGCGACCTCGAACAGCTCGAGGCCGACCGCGCGCTGATGCTCGCGGGCATCTCGCACGACCTGCGCACGCCGCTCGCGCGGCTGCGCCTCGAAACCGAGATGAGCCCGTCCGACCAGGCGACCAAGGACGCGATGGTCGACGACATCGAACAGATGGACCGCATCATCGCCGCGTTCATCGACTACGCGCGCCCGACGCAGCGCCGGCCCGAGCCCGTCGACCTGTCGACGATCGTGCAGGAAGTCGCCGCGCGCATCTCGGGCGAGGACGGCGTGCAGATCCAGACGCGGCTCGCGCCCACCGCCGTCATCGAGGCCGACGAGACCGACATGCGGCGCGTGATCGGCAACCTCGTCGAGAACGCGCGCAAGTACGGCCAGAGCCGGCAGGACGGCGTCGCGCGCATCACGCTCGAGACGCGCGTCTCGCACGCGCGGGTCGAGCTGTCGGTCAGCGACGAAGGCCCCGGCATCCCGGAGGACCTGCTGCCGCTCGTGATGCGGCCGTTCTACCGCGTCGACACCGCCCGCACCAAGGCGGACGGCACGGGCCTCGGGATGGCCATCGTGCAGCGCCTCGTCGGCCGCTATCGCGGCGCGTTGCGCCTGCGCAACCGCAGCCCGGAACCCGGGCTCGAAGTCACGCTCGAATTCCCCGGCGGGAAAACGCGTGCGACTGCGTGACGCGCCAGCGCACACGTATTGCGCTGCACACTATCGATCCGGTTGAAAAAAACTATGAGGATCGTTAGTTAAAATCTATTGAAGCACTTAATCAATAGTGCTACAGTCTCCCCCATGCTGTCACATCACCGTTGCAGCACCGAGGTAGCTTGACTCAAGTCTTCTTCCCAACTCACTCATACAGGAGTAGCCGCATGAAAACCGTGGGCGATAAACTCGAAGCCTTCACCGTCGTAGCCGCGAAGCCGGGCTTCAACCACCACGAGGAAAACGGCCAGTCGGCGTTCGAGACCGTCACCGAAGCGTCGTTCCCGGGCAAGTGGAAGATCATCTACTTCTATCCGAAGGATTTCACGTTCGTCTGCCCGACGGAAATCGTCGAGTTCGCGAAGCTGACGAAGCAGTTCGAAGAGCGCGACGCCATCCTGCTGGGCGGCAGCTCGGACAACGAATTCGTCAAGCTCGCATGGCGCCGTGAGCACAAGGACCTGAACAAGCTGAACCACTACTCGTTCGGCGACGTCAAGGGCGAACTGATCGACCAGCTCGGCGTGCGCGACAAGGAAGCCGGCGTGGCCCTGCGCGCGACGTTCATCGTCGATCCGGACAACACGATCCAGCACGTTTCGATCAACAACCTGAACGTTGGCCGCAACACGGACGAAATCCTGCGCATTCTGGACGGTCTGCAAACGGACGAACTGTGCCCGTGCAACCGCACTGTCGGCGGCGCAACGCTGTAAGCGCATCGATGCACGAAGCCCGCGGCGCACGTCCTGCCTGCGGGCTTTTTTAACGGCCAACCCATAGGAGATATCAATGGAATTCATCGACTCGATTAAGGCGCGCATCCCCGACTACGCGAAGGACATTCGCCTGAACCTCGACGGCACGATCTCGCGCTCGTCGCTCGAAGGCAACGACGCGGTCGGCGTCGCGCTGGCGGCGGCGTTCGCGGCCAAGAGCACGGCGATCGTGAAGACGATCCGCGAAGCCGGCGTGCTGTCGCCCGAGGAAACCAACGCGGCGCTGACCGCGGCCGCGCTGATGGGGATGAACAACGCCTGGTATCCGTATGTCGAGATGGCCGACGACGCCGACCTGAAGACCCAGCGCGCCGAGCTGCGGATGGGCGCGTATGCGTCGCACGGCGGCGTCGACAAGCGCAAGTTCGAGATGTATGCGCTCGCCGCGTCGATCGTCGGCAAGTGCCACTTCTGCGTGAAGTCGCACTATGCGCTGCTGAAGAACGAACAAGGCATGACCGTCACGCAGCTGCGCGACGTCGGCCGCATCGCGTCGGTGATCAACGCCGCCGCGCAGGTGATCGCCGCCGAAGGCGAATAGGCATCGCCGCGCCGGTCCGCACGGATCGCGCAAAAAGCAAAACGCCACGCGTGCCTGCCTCGCGTGGCGTTTTTCATTTCACGATGACTCCAGCCCGGCACTCCGCTGGACTGCACCGAAGCCAGATACAGCAGGTTTATCAGTCACTTAGGTGGGTTCAGCATATGCCGGTGCATTCCGAAACCTGACCCGACTTCCTCTTTGCTGGCCGCTATGAGGCCCCTGGGAATCGGGCCATTCCAAGGAGTCGTCATGGCAAAGCTCAAGCTCACCAAGTCCAAGCGGTTCGATGTCCATAGCGCGAAGGACACGCGCGATTTGTCGGCTGTAGCCCTCGTAGAGGTGCGAATCACGCATTACCAGCGGTAGCGCAACACTTCTTCCAGCGGGATGTGCTTGTGGGTCAGCAGGGGATGCCGCACGGGAACGGTCCCCACCAGCGGATCGCTCCAGGCCAGCTCCGCTAGCAAGCCGTCGCCGGCTGCGACGGCTTTGACGCCCTCGCCTGCCTGCTGCAAGGCGATGAAGATGCGCGGAACATGCTCCAGGAATACCTGCCTGGCACGCGACAGGCGGGTGCTGCGCGTGTTGCGGATGAACAGGCGCGTACCCAGGTCTTCTTCCAGTTCGTTGATAGCCTGCGACAACGGTGACTGTTCAATGTGCAATCGCTCCGCCGCACGAGCAAAGTGCAGTTCTTCGGCAACGGCCAGAAAGCAGCGAAGATGACGAAGATCCATATGACGTCACCTCCTTTGCATGTTGCGATACATTAAAAACATCAAGACGTGTTGATAAGTTAGCTATGGCTGCACAAAAACAGCCCCAAGATAGCTTCCTTTCGTTGCTTCCTGGAGAGCGCCTGGCGCAGATGCCAATCCCTTGACTATCGAAAATGGGAATTGAATTTGGCCGGCTTCAAGCCACGTGGAAAATTGGCTCCGCCATGCTTGCATGGCTTTCGGATCGTGGTCTGCGCTATAGCCCCGGATCATGAGTTTCTTTAGAAGAATCTGTTTGGAATCTAACTGGACAGGCGCCACACGGCCATTCCCTGATGGGGCCAGTTGCCCAGACAGCGTCCCGATCACAAGTATCCGGCCGCCTTCATTGGCAACTTCGGTCGCTGCCCGTAATTGTTCGCCGCCAACGCTATCCAGCATGACGTCTATCCCATTGGGCGCGGCCTGACGCAACTGCGAAGTCAAGGATTCTTGCGTCTCTCGAATGATGGCGGCGTCGTAGCCCAATTCGGTGATGAGGCGATTCGCCTTCTCTTGAGTGCTGGTGCTGCCAATTACGCGCCTGGCGCCCAGCAGGCGAGCGATCTGTCCGGCCATCGAGCCAATTGCACCGGCCGCGCTCGATACGAATACCGTGTCGCCGCGTGCAATCTGTACGCCACGCGTCAGCGCCGCATACGCCGTCCAACCGTGCCCTAGATAGGCTAGGACGCCCACGGGGTCGGCGAAGGGTTTGCCAATGCGCAGGCATTGCGCAATGGGAACCAGGGCGTAATCACGCCAGCCATAGGGGTGCTGCACGAGGTCCCCGGGCTTCAAGCCGCTGCCCTCGGGCGCGGAATCGACTTCAGCGATGGCCTGGCCCATCAAGGCGTCACCTGGACTGAAAGCAGGAAATGGCACGCCTGGGATGTTCCGGGCGCCCTCGCTGATCATTTGCCGAAGTGAGGGCGATATGACGAAGAAGAGATTCCGCACCAGAACTTGCGTTGCATTGGGTGACGGAATCTGTACCGCGATAAGTTCAAAGTGCTCGGAGGTCGGGAGGCCCGCGGGCCGGGACTTCAGCCGGATTTCATGGCCGGATTGTGTTTCGATGGGCATGTGTCAGGTCTTCAACAAGCTGAGGTGAGATATTAGAATGTGAGCGGATGACTCACATTATTCGCGGAGACCTATCACTTGCCTACTCGCATTTCCACCGGACAGAACGTCATGCGCAAGTCCCCTGTGCAGGCGCGTTCGCGGGCCACGCTGGAGGCGATCCTGGACGCCACCGCTCACATTCTTGGCGCGCACGGCTGGGCAGGCGTCAGCACCAACTCCGTCGCGGAAAAGGCGGGTGTCAGCATCGGGTCTCTCTATCAGTACTTTCCCAATAAAGCGGCGCTCGTCACGGCAGTACGAAAACGCCATTTCGATGAGGTATTGGCTGTTCTGAAAACTGCGACCAACAACAGTTTGTCGCGGGCCGCGCGTGTCTCGGCTTTTGTGGACGGGATGATTGCCGTGCATGCGCGCCATCCAGCCGCACATCGGGTTCTGCTGGAGGGGGCACCGGAAAACATGAAATCCAGCGACATGGATTACCTGTTTGAGACCGCGTACCGCCAAGGCTGTGAGAATTTTTTTGTCTCTAACGCGCGAGATCACCGATCGAGCGATCCCCGTATTCCAGCCTTGGTCTTGTCCGCTGCCGTGGCGGGGGCCATTCACGAAGCAGCCCGCCAAGATTTTCTGAATTCCTTGGAGCTCAAAGCCGAGCTTGTCAGACTGGTGGAATCCTTTTTGATAAAGAGGCGCTCATGATGCAAGCATGCAAATGCAACCCAGTGGCTGAGTCGAACGACATGGCTACGGGAGGCAAGTTCCTGTTCGCGTGCGTGTATTCATGGAGTTCTTGCAGCCGCAGTTCGTTCCGGTTGCATCAAGCAACGTCAAAGGATCAAGCAATAGATAGTCCTTTCTGACGTCCAATCTCCCACGACACTCCACCGCCGCTTGCTGTCTCGGCGATCTGCTGCCCCAACTGCGGCTCAATCACCGGCTTGTACGGCAACAGTGAGAATCTCATGCTGTCGCTCAGCATCGCGAACGCCCGCTGGATTGCTCCAAGGTTCGTCTTTGCATGGCACCCATACGGCCCTTGGTCTATCAAGCGTCAAGGACACACAGCTGCTGGAATCGAGGCTAAGTGGCTGTCTTGTTTAAGCTTTTTCCTGCATTGCCATTACAGAAAAAACTTGACAACAGACATTTTTCATTTCCGTAAGCGTTTGTGCGGCGCGGGACCAACCGGCGCCGGCCGCGGCACGGGCTGCCTCGTCGCACCGCCGCGCGAGCCAGCCCCGCCGCGGCCCGTTAGCCGCCCTGCTTCACCAGCAGCGCGGCGGCCTGCGCCTCGATGCCCTCGCCGCGGCCGAGATAGCCGAGCTTCTCGTTGGTCTTCGCCTTCACGTTCACGCGGTCGAGCGGCAGGCCGAGATCCTCGGCGATGTTCGCGCGCATCCCGTCGATATGCGGCGCGAGCTTCGGCGCCTGCGCGATCACGGTGCTGTCGACGTTCTGGATCGTGAAGCCCGCGGCCTTCACGCGCGCCGCGCATTCGCGCAGCAGCACGCGGCTGTCCGCGCCCTTGAAGGCCGCGTCGGTGTCGGAGAAGTGGCGGCCGATGTCGCCGAGCGCCGCCGCGCCGAACAGCGCGTCGGTGATCGCGTGCAGCAGCACGTCCGCATCCGAGTGGCCCAGCAGGCCGCGCTCGTATGGAATCGTCACGCCGCCGATGATGAGGGGGCGCCCCGGGACGAGCTGGTGCACGTCGTAGCCTTGTCCGATTCTGAAATCCATGCGTGTTCCGATTGAGATTGAGTGGGGGTCAGGTGGATTGCGGGGCGCGCGCGAGGATCGCTTCCGCCAGCGCGAAGTCTTCCGGATACGTGACCTTGAAGTTGCGCAGGCTGCCCTGCACGACGCGCGGCGTATGGCCGGCCCATTCGATCGCGCTCGCCTCGTCGGTCAGGTCGTGCCCTTCCCGCTGCGCCTGCAGGATCGCTTCGCGCAGCATGCCGATGCGGAACATCTGCGGGGTCTGCGCCTGCCACAGCGCGTCGCGCGACTCGGTGCGCGCGATCGCGTCGCCGCCGGCCGGCACGCGCTTCAACGTATCCGCGACCGGCAGCGCGACGATCCCGCCGACCGGGTCGTCCTTCAGCGTCGCGACCAGCGTGCGGATCAGCTCCGGCGTGATGCCGGGGCGCGCGGCGTCGTGCACGAGCACCCAGTCGTGGTCGGTTGCGCCGAATTCGGTCAGCTCCAGCAGGCCGTTCAGCACCGACGCCTGCCGCGATGCGCCGCCGCAGCGGCGCACCGCGAAGCGCAGGCCGGCAAAGCGGCGCGCGTCGAAATGCGTGTCGTCGGGCGCGAGGACGACGAGCGTCTGCGCGAACTCGCTGCATCCGTCGAACGCGGCGAGCGTGTAATGCAGGAGCGCGCGCCCGGCGAGCGTGCGGTATTGCTTCGGCACGGCCGAGCCGGAACGGCTGCCCGTGCCGGCACAGGGAATCAGGGCAAAAAGTCGGGGAGTCACGAAGGGAAACGCCGAAAAGATGAAATCAAGAAGCGGATTTTATAATAGGTCTTTCGTCTCGACCGGCGCACCGCGATGCGCCTCGCGCCCGCTACCCTGCCGCCCCTATGCCAGACAACGCTTCCAACCCGTCCGCGTCGCCCGTCGCACGCGTCAAGCCCGGCCAGCGCTTCGCCTTCGACGGCGCCCACGGCTCCGCCGATGCGCTCGCCATCGCCCGCTATCTTGCCGACAACCGCAACGACCTGCCGCTGCTCGCGGTGATCTGCGCGAACGCGGTCGACGCGCAGCGCCTCGCGCAAGAGATCCGCTACTTCTCCCCCGACGCGCGCGTGCGCCTGCTGCCGGACTGGGAAACGCTGCCGTACGACACGTTCTCGCCGCACCAGGACCTCGTGTCCGAGCGGCTCGCCACGCTGCACGACCTCGGCGAAGGCCGCTGCGACGTGCTGCTCGTGCCGGCGACGACCGCACTGTACCGGATGCCGCCCGCGTCGTTCATGGCGGCCTACACCTTCGCGTTCGCGCAGGGCGAGCGGCTCGACGAGGCGAAGCTGAAGGCGCAGCTCACGCTCGGCGGCTACGAGCACGTGAGCCAGGTCGTGCGGCCCGGCGAATACTGCGTGCGCGGCTCGCTGATCGACCTGTTCCCGATGGGCTCGCCGCTGCCGTACCGGATCGACCTGTTCGACGACCAGGTCGACTCGATCCGCGCGTTCGATCCGGACACGCAGCGCAGCCTCTACCCGGTGCGCGAAGTGCGCCTGCTGCCGGGCCGCGAATTCCCGTTCGACGAGGCCGCGCGCACCGCGTTCCGCAGCCGCTGGCGCGAGACCTTCGAAGGCGACCCGAGCCGCGCGCCGATCTACAAGGACATCGGCAACGGCGTGCCGTCGGCCGGCATCGAGTACTACCTGCCCCTCTTCTTCGACGAAACGGCGACGCTGTTCCACTACCTGCCGCAGGACGCGCATCTCGTGTTCACGGGCGACCTCGACGCGTCGATCCGCCGCTTCACCGCCGACACGAAGCAGCGCCACGCGTTCCTGGCGCACGACCGCGAGCGGCCGATCCTCGAGCCGCAGCGCCTGTTCCTGTCCGACGAGGATTTCTTCGCGTTCGCGAAGCCGTTCGCGCGCGTCGTGCTGCCCGCGCAGCCGGCGGGCGGCTGGGCGACCGGCCTGCCCGAGCTCACGGTCGACCGCCATGCCGACGATCCGCTCGCCGCGCTGCGCACGTTCATCGACACGTCGGGCAAGCGCGTGCTGCTGACCGTCGAATCGGCCGGCCGCCGCGAGACGATCCTGCAGCTGCTCGCCGAGCACCATCTGCGGCCGACGTCGAACGACCACTTCGCCGGCTGGCTCGCGAGCGACGAACGCTTCGCGCTCGGCGTCGCGCCGCTGTCGAGCGGCTTCGTGGTGCCGGGCGAAGGCTACGCGATCGTCACCGAGACCGAGCTGTACGGCGCGCTCGGCCGCCGCGCGGGGCGCCGCCGCCAGGAGCAGGCGAGCAACGTCGACGCGATGGTGCGCGACCTGTCCGAGCTGAAGGTCGGCGACCCGGTCGTGCATGCGCAGCACGGGATCGGCCGCTACATGGGCCTCGTGTCGATGGATCTCGGCGAAGGCGAGACGGAATTCCTGCACCTCGAATACGCGGGCGACAGCAAGCTCTACGTGCCGGTCGCGCAATTGCACGTGATCTCGCGCTACAGCGGCGCCGATCCGGACAGCGCGCCGCTGCACGCGCTCGGCTCGGGCCAGTGGGAGCGCGCGAAGCGCAAGGCCGCGCAGCAGATCCGCGACACCGCGGCCGAGCTGCTGAACCTGTACGCGCGCCGCGCGGCGCGCGAGGGCCACGCGTTCGCGCTCGACCCGCGCGACTACGTGAAGTTCGCCGAGAGCTTCGGCTTCGAGGAAACGCCGGACCAGGCCGCGGCGATCGCGGCCGTGATCGGCGACATGACGAGCGGCAAGCCGATGGACCGCCTCGTGTGCGGCGACGTCGGCTTCGGCAAGACCGAGGTCGCGCTGCGCGCCGCGTTCATCGCGGTGCTGGGCGGCAAGCAGGTCGCGCTGCTGTCGCCGACCACGCTGCTCGCCGAGCAGCACACGCAGACCTTCGCGGACCGCTTCGCCGACTGGCCGGTGCGGATCGTCGAGCTGTCGCGCTTCAAGACCGCGAAGGAAGTCAACGCGGCGATCGCGCAGATCAACGAAGGCAGCGTCGACATCGTGATCGGCACGCACAAGCTGCTGTCGTCGGACGTGCAGTTCAAGCGGCTCGGCCTCGTGATCATCGACGAGGAGCACCGCTTCGGCGTGCGCCAGAAGGAAGCGCTGAAGGCGCTGCGCGCGGAAGTCGACGTGCTGACGCTGACCGCGACGCCGATTCCCCGCACGCTCGGGATGGCGCTCGAGGGCCTGCGCGACTTCTCGGTGATCGCGACCGCGCCGCAGAAGCGGCTCGCGATCAAGACCTTCGTGCGCCGCGAGGAGGAAAGCGTGATCCGCGAGGCGATGCTGCGCGAGCTGAAGCGCGGCGGCCAGGTGTACTTCCTGCACAACGAGGTCGAGACGATCGAGAATCGCAAGGCGATGCTCGAGGAACTCGTGCCCGAGGCGCGCATCGCGATCGCGCACGGCCAGATGCACGAGCGCGAGCTCGAGCGCGTGATGCGCGATTTCGTCGCGCAGCGCGCGAACGTGCTGCTGTGCACGACGATCATCGAGACCGGCATCGACGTGCCGAGCGCGAACACGATCATCATGCACCGCTCGGACAAGTTCGGCCTCGCGCAGCTGCACCAGCTGCGCGGCCGCGTCGGCCGCTCGCACCACCAGGCGTATGCGTACCTGCTCGTCCACGATCCGCAGGCGCTGACCAAGCAGGCGCAGCGCCGGCTGGAAGCGATCCAGCAGATGGAGGAGCTCGGCTCGGGCTTCTACCTCGCGATGCACGACCTCGAGATCCGCGGCACCGGCGAGGTGCTCGGCGACAAGCAGTCGGGCGAGATCCACGAGATCGGCTTCCAGCTGTACACGGAGATGCTGAACGACGCGGTGAAGGCATTGAAGAACGGCAAGGAGCCCGACCTCACCGCCCCGCTCGCCGCGACGACCGAGATCAACCTGCATGCGCCCGCGATCCTGCCGGCCGACTACTGCGCGGACGTGCAGGAGCGGCTGTCGCTGTACAAGCGTCTCGCGAACTGCGAGCACGGCGACGCGATCGACGGCATCCAGGAAGAGCTGATCGACCGCTTCGGCAAGATGCCGCCGCAGGCGCACGCGCTCGTCGAGACGCACCGGCTGCGGCTCGCCGCGAAGCCGCTCGGGATCACGAAGATCGATGCGAGCGAGGTGGCGATCGGGCTGCAGTTCGTGCCGAATCCGCCGATCGATCCGATGCGGATCATCGAGATGGTGCAGAAGCATCGCCACATCAAGCTCGCGGGACAGGACAAGCTGCGGATCGAGACGCGCTCGCCGGATCTCGCGGTCCGCGTGTCGACGATCAAGGAGACGCTGCGCGCGCTCGGTCATTCGAACCGGCAGGACGCGGCCGCCGCGTCGCGCTGAGCGGCCGGTTCGACGGCCTGCCGAGTCGAAAGGCGCCGCGTTGCTGCAGCGCATCGCGGCCCGCCAGAGCGGGTCGCAGCGTTTTTGAGTATGATTTTCGCATTCATCCGACGGAGTTGAGCCATGCCCACCCTCGACGCGACGGCCCCGGCCGCTGCCGACCACGACGACGTATCGCTCGTCAGCCTGCCGTGGATCAGGCAGCTCGTTTCGATGGACACGACGAGCCGCGTGCCGAACCTCGGCCTGATCGAAACGGTGCGCGACGCGCTCGCCGCCCGGGGCATCGCGTCCGTGATCACGCACGATCCGCGCGAAGGCTGGGCCAACCTGTTCGCGACCGTCCCCGCGCATGACGGCGCGACCGACGGCGGCATCGTGCTGTCCGGGCACACCGACGTCGTGCCCGTCGACGGCCAGCAGTGGGACAGCGACCCGTTCCGGCCGGAACTCCGCGACGGCCGCCTGTACGGCCGCGGCACCTGCGACATGAAGGGCTTCATCGGCGCGGCGCTCGCGCTGCTGCCCGAGATGCAGGCGGCGAAGCTCGCGAAGCCGATCCATTTCGCGCTTTCCTACGACGAGGAAATCGGCTGCGCGGGCGCGCCGCTGATGATCGCGGATCTGGTCAAGCGCGGCGTGAAGCCGTCCGGCTGCATCGTCGGCGAGCCGACCGGGATGCGCCCGATCATCGCGCACAAGGGCATCAACGCGTACCGCTGCTGCGTGCGCGGCCACGCGGCGCACTCGTCGCTGACGCCGAAGGGGCTGAATGCGATCGAATACGCGGCGCGCCTCATCTGCCACATCCGCGACATCGCCGAGCGCTTCCGCGCCGAAGGCCCGTTCGACGCGCTCTACGACGTGCCGTTCTCGACCGCGCAGACGAGCACGATCCAGGGCGGCAACGCGATCAACACGGTGCCGGCCGAATGCCGTTTCGATTTCGAGTTCCGCAACCTGCCGACGCTCGATCCGGAGCAGATCTTCGCGCGCATCGAAGCCTATGCGCAGGAAACGCTGCTGCCGCAGATGCGGCGCGAGCATCCGAACGCGGCGATCGAATTCGCGAAGATCGCCGCGGCGCCCGGTCTCGACGCGACCGAGCAGGCGGCGATCACGCAGCTCGTGCGGGCGCTGACCGCCGACCAGGACAAGCGCAAGGTCGCGTACGGCACCGAGGCCGGCCTGTTCGAACGCGCGGGCATCCCGAGCGTCGTGTGCGGGCCCGGCTACATCGAGCAGGCGCACAAGCCGAACGAATACGTGGAGCTCGCGCAACTGGCCGAATGCGAGCAGTTCCTGCGCAAGTTCATCCGCAGCATGTCGGTCGACGCGCACTGAGCGTTTCCCGCCACGCCGGCTCGCGTGGGCGGGCCGGCCCTCCTCCCTCCCACACGCCAGGCCATGTCGACTACACAACAGGGCACCGCCCACACGATCGACGGCGAGCCGATCCCGACGCTCGACGAAATCGCCGCGCAGCACTTCGCGCTGTCGCCGTGGGTCTCGCGCACGCCGGTGTTCGAGCGCGCCGACCTGCCTTCGCTCGAAGGCACGCACGTCAACTTCAAGTTCGAGCTGCTGCAGGCCAGCGGCAGCTTCAAGGCGCGCGGCGCGTTCACGCACCTGCTCGCGCTCGACGAGGCGCGCCGCAATGCCGGGGTCACCTGCGTGTCGGCCGGCAACCATGCGGCGGCGGTCGCGTATGCGGCGATGCGGCTCGGCAGCAGCGCGAAGGTCGTGATGTTCCATACCGCGAGCCCGACGCGCATCGCGCAATGCAAGCAGTACCGCGCGGAGGTCGTGCTCGCGGCAAGCGCGTCGCAGGCGTTCGATCTCGTGCGCCGGATCGAGGCCGAGGAAGGCCGCTTCTTCATCCATCCGTTCAACGGCTATCACACGATCCTCGGCACCGCGACGCTCGGCTACGAATGGGCGACGCAGACGCCCGACCTCGACGCGGTGATCGTGCCGATCGGCGGCGGCGGGCTCGCGGCCGGCGTGTCGACCGCGCTGCGGCTCGCGAATCCGCGCGTGCACGTGTATGGCGTCGAGCCTGAGGGCGCCGACGCGATGAGCCGCAGCTTCGCGGCCAACCACACGGTCAAGATGGCCGCGATGCACACGATCGCCGATTCGCTGATGGCGCCGCATACCGAGGAATACAGCTACCAGCTGTGCCGCCGGCACATCGACAGCATCGTCACCGTCTCCGACGACGCGCTGCGCACGGCAATGCTGTACCTGTTCTCGCACCTGAAGGTCGCCGTCGAGCCGGCCTGCGCGGCGGCGATGGCCGCCCTGCTCGGCCCGCTGCGCGAAACGCTGCAGGGCAAGCGGGTCGGCGTGCTGCTGTCGGGCACCAACACCGACCCGGTCACGCTCGGCATGCACCTCGCACATGCAAAACTGCTGCGCTGACGCCGCGCGAGGTTATCCACGGTTCGTGTTGAAGAGCCTGTTGAAAAGTTTCTGGAAACTGCGCCAACGCGTTGATCGGACAGGGCTTTCCCCGCGCGATGCGGTTTGCGGCAGCGGCCGGGCGCAGCCCGTCGCGCAGATTAGGGTTATCCCCAGTTTTTGTTGACAGGACTGTGGAGAACTTGCCGGAAAGCGCCCCAAGCCATTGTTTTTATTAAACAAACAAACATCGCCCCCGGGCACGCCGCAGATTGGGCAATGTTCGCCGTCACCGCAGGTTATCCACAATTTCTGTTGACAGGCATGTTGATAAGGGCGGGATCGGCGCGCCAAGTCGTTGATGCACAAGGGTTCGTGCGGCGCGCCCGCGACGCGGGCCGCCACCGCGGCCCGCCTTCCTCCCGATATTTCAGCCAGCTTGGAATCCGCGTTCGACCGTGACAGACTCGCGAGCATTGCGCGCCCAACAAAGGACACCTGCATGCGCTTCCTGTCGACCGGCCTCGTATTCGGCATCGCCCTGCTATCCGGCTGCGCGGCCACGCAACCGCCGGCCGCGGGCGAACCGGCGTTCTGCGCGCAGGCTGGGGGCAGCCGCCAGTTGCAGGCCGACCTGCTGTTCGGACGCGACATCGCGGGGCGCGGCCCCGTCACCGACGCCGAACGCGCCGCCTTCCTCTCCGACGTCGTCACACCGCGCTTCCCGGACGGCTTCACGTCATGGGATACCCGCGGCCAGTGGCGCGACCGCGCGACCGGCCGGATCACGCGGGAAGACAGCTTCGTCGTGCGCATCGTCGCCGGCGACACGCTCGAGCGTCTGTCGGCGATCCGCCGTGCGTACGTCGAGCGGTTCAAGCAGGACGCGGTCGGCATGACGCTTGCGCCGACCTGCGCGTCGTTCTGACTCGCGGCCCCCAAAAAAACGGGCGCCCGCAGGCGCCCGTCGATTCGCTAAGCCGCTACCGCATCAGGGCTTGTTGCTTTCGAACATGTCCATGATCTGCTGCTTCTCCTGCGCGGTCACCGGCGGCGGCGCCAGGCCCGCCGCGCCGGCCGAGCCGAGCGCGTCGTTCGCGCTCATCGCATTGGCCGCCGGGTTGATGTCGACGCTCGCGACGAAGCCGGCGCCCGGCGTGCGATCCGCGTAGTACAGCTCGCCGTCGATCGTCGTCAGCCCGTCGGGCATCGGCATCGGCTGCTCGGGCACGCCCTGCAGCGCGGTGCGCATGTAGCCCACCCAGATCGGCAGCGCGAGCTGCGCGCCGAATTCGCGGCTGCCGAGGCTCTTCGGCTGGTCGAAGCCCATCCACGCGACCGCGACGAGCGACTGCTGATAGCCGGCGAACCAGCCGTCTTTCGCGTCGTTGGTCGTACCCGTCTTGCCCTGCAGGTCGCCGCGACCCAGCACGTTGGAGCCGGCGCCCGTGCCGGCCGTCGCGACCGTGTGCAGCAGGCTGTTCATCACGTACGCGTTGCGGCCTTCGATCGTGCGCGGCGCGGTGCCGCCGGCGATCACCGGCTGCGCCTTCTGCAGCGGCTGGCCGCGCGCGTCGTCGACTTCGGCGATCAGGTACGGGTCGACCTTGTAGCCGCCGTTCGCGAACACCGCGTAGCCGGTCGCGAGCTGCAGCGGCGTGACGAGCCCCGCGCCGAGCGCCATCGGCAGATACGGCGGCGTCTTCGCCGGATCGAAGCCGAAGCGCTGCGTCACATACTCCTGCGCGTACTGCGTGCCGATCGACGCGAGAATGCGGATCGACACGAGGTTCTTCGAACGCTGCAGGCCGGTGCGCATCGACATCGGGCCATCCGGCTGGTCGTCGTCCTTCGGCTCCCATGCGGTGCCGCCCGGCACGCTCGGCGGGAAGTACAGCGGTGCGTCGTTGATGATCGTCGCCGGTCCGAGCCCCTTGTCGAGCGACGCCGAGTAGACGAACGGCTTGAACGACGAGCCCGGCTGACGCCATGCCTGCGTGACGTGGTTGAACTTGCTCTTGTTGTAGTCGAAGCCGCCGACGAGCGAGCGGATCGCGCCGTCCTGCGGCGCGATCGCGACGAGCGCGCCCTCGACCTGCGGCAGCTGCACGACCTGCCAGCCCGTCTTCGCTTCCTTCAGCACGCGCACGATCGAACCGGGCTTGATCTTCAGCGCGCTGTTCGCGCGCGGCCCGAGCGCCGCCGCGACGAAGCGCAGCCCGCCCGCGCCGATCGTCGTCGTCGCGCCGCCGACGAACTGCACCTCGACCGCGTTCGGCGCGGCGGCCAGCACCACCGCCGACTGCAGGTCGCCGTTGTCCGGGTGGTCGGCGAGCGCGTCGTCGATCGCCTCGTCGCGATCGTCGCCGGCCGCCGGCAGCGTGATGAAGCCTTCCGGCCCGCGATAGCCGTGGCGGCGCTCGTAATCGAGAATGCCGCGCCGCACCGCCTGGTACGCCGCTTCCTGGTCCGCCGCATTGATCGTCGTCGTGACCGTCAGGCCGCGCGTATACGTCTCGTCCTTGTACTGCGCGTACATCATCTGCCGCACCATCTCGGCGACGTACTCGCCGTGCACCGCGTACTGGTTACCCGGCGTGCGCACGTGGATCTCTTCCTTGAGCGCCTGGTCGTACTGCGGCTGCGTGATGTAGCCGACCTCGAGCATCCGCTTCAGGATGTATTGCTGGCGCACCTTCGCGCGCTTCGGATTGACGACCGGGTTGTACGCGGACGGCGCCTTCGGCAGGCCCGCCAGCATCGCGGCTTCCGCGAGCGTGATGTCCTTCAGGTCCTTGCCGAAGTACACGCGCGCGGCCGCGGCGAAGCCGTACGAACGCTGGCCGAGGTAGATCTGGTTCATGTACAGCTCGAGGATCTGGTCCTTCGTCAGGGCCTTCTCGATCTTGTACGCGAGCAGCATTTCGTAGATCTTGCGCGTGTAGGTCTTCTCGCTCGACAGGAAGAAGTTGCGCGCGACCTGCATCGTGATCGTGCTCGCGCCCTGGCGCGCGCCGCCGTGCATCAGGTCGGCGACGCCGGCGCGCAGGATGCCGAGGAAGTCGACGCCGCCGTGTTCGTAGAAGCGGTAGTCCTCGATCGCGAGCACCGCCTTCTTCATCACGTCGGGAATCTCCTGGAAGCGCACGAGGCTGCGGCGCTCCTCGCCGAATTCGCCGATCAGCACGTGATCGGCGGTGTAGACGCGCAGCGGCACCTTCGGCTGGTAGTTCGTCAGCGCATCGAGCGACGGCAGCTGCGGCGCCATCACGACGAGCGCATAGCCGACGATCAGCGCGCCGACGACGGCCAGCGTGGCGAACAGGCCGACGAACCACAGCGCGACGCGCGAGCGGAACGAGCGGCGGCCCCCGCCGCCGCCATCATGCGACCCGCCGCTGTGCGCATCGCGGTCGTCGTCATCGGTGTAATAGGCTCCCGCAGGCGAACGGCGCAGCGTGTAGTGAGGTTCGTTCTTGGCGGGAGGAGAAGGCGGTCGTTTGATAATTGGCATGTCGGAATGGCGGGCGCGCATCGCGCCCTCGGACGCATGCGGAATGCAAGCGGATGAATCGAGAGAGAGTGCATCGTGACACATTCGTCACGTCGACAGACCGCGTCGCGCGGCGATCCGTTCCCGCGACGTGACAGCGCATTTTAATGAAATCAATCGATTAGCTTCGCGATTTTTTGTAAAAATTCCCGTGCCGCGGCGCTGCGCGCGTCTTTTTGCCCGCCCGCCCGGCCTATCATGAACACGAAAACCCGCGCATCCGAGCTTTCAATCATGAAAGACTCGGCGCGCGGTTTCCCGGCTCGGCATTCGCAGCGCTTGAACTTGCGCGCTTAAGCCGTATTTAAGTGATCCGGTGGTGTAATATTCGCCGGCAATCGCGGGCCGGACCCGGCACCGCCGAGGGTCACGCCGCCACGACGCGGCGCCTTTCACACACGGAGGATTTCATGTCGCTTTTCGACTCTATTTCGCGCACGCTCAAGGGCTTGCTGAACGACACGGCCGACTCGGTGCAGGACCCGTCGCGCGACGCACGGCAGATCGTGCGAGAGCTCGACGACAGCATCGGCCGCGCCGAGAACTCGCTGATCGAGATCGAGGCGCAGGTCGCGACCCAGCGCAGCAAGCGCGATGCGGCCGACGACAAGGTGAAGAAGTACGAGGACGGCGCCAAGCGCGCGCTGCAGTCGGGCGACGAGTCGCTCGCGCGCGAGGCGCTCGGTGCGCAGGCGAATGCCGAGGCGGAGCGCGACGCGCTCGCCGCGGAACTCGCGACGCTCGAGCCGTCGGTCGACAAGCTGAAGGGGCAGATCGCCGAGATGCGCCAGCGCCGCAACGACCTGAACGCCCGCTCGAACATCCTGCAGGCGAAGCAGGAAATCGCGCAGGCGAAGGACGTCGCGGCCACCGCGCTCGGCGGGATCGGCGGCAAGAACCTGTCGGAAGATTTCCAGAAGCTCGAGGACAAGGTCGCGCTGCAGAACGCGCGCTCGGACGCCCGCCTCAATTCGGCCGACACGTCGAGCGGCAAGGCGCTCGACGACAAGCTCGCCGCGCTGAACAAGGGCCCGTCGGTCGAGGATCGACTCGCCGCACTGAAGAAGCAGCTCGATACGCCCGCGCAGTAACCGGCGCGCGCCGCCCCGGGTTCCGGCGCGGCGCGCATCGATCGTCAGGAGACGGGCGCACGCGCCCGGTTCGATCATGAAGAAATCCCTCGCCGCTCTCGGCTTCGCGCTGCTGACGCTGTCGTCCGCCGCGTTCGCGGTACCGTCGCTGCAGCAGATCGAGCAGTCGATCGCGCAGCGCGACTGGCAGCGCGCCGACACGCAGCTGTCGCAAGTCATCGATGCGCATCCGAACAACGCGCACGCGCACTATCTGTATGCACAGGTGCTCGATCGCGAAGGCCGCGCGTCCGACGCGCTCGCGCAGCTGCAACGCGCGAAGACGCTCGATCCGCAGCTGCGGTTCACCGATCCTTCGCGCTTCGCGCAGACGGAAGCGCGCCTCCGCGCGGACGCCGGCCGCGTGAGCAACGCGCCGTCGGCAAGCGCCCGGAGCGGCACGCTGCAGTCGTCGCTCGCGCCCGCCGCGGCGCCCGCCGAAAAGCACGGGCCGTCGGTCGGCATGTGGATCGGCCTTGGCCTGATCGTCGCGGTGATCGCGCTGGTGCTGCGCTGGACGCTGCGGCGCGCGCGCTCGGCCGGCGACACGCGCGCCGACGACGAACGCCGCGCGCAGTTGAAGCGCGCGACCGACGTGCTCAACGACATCCGCCCGCTCAAGCTCGACGCGCGCCTGTCGACGGCGCCGGGCGCCGCCGCGCTGACGAGCGAGCTCGAGGGGATCGAGACCGATGCACGCGAACTCGTCGAAGCGCTGTCGAACGGCAAGAACCCGGTGCCGTCGTACCGCGTCGACGAGCTCGAGAAACGCCACGCGAGCGTGAAGGCCCGCGTCGAAGGCCGGCCCGATCCGGCTGCGCCGGCGAGCGCGCCGGCCGGCGGCAGCGGCTCGGTGTTCGCGCAGGAAGCGGACCGCCTGAGCGGCGCGCAGGGCCAGCCCTACCCGCCGCAGCAGGTTCCGCCGCAGTATCCGCCGCAGCAGCAACCGCCCGTCGTGATCCAGCAAGGTGGCGGCGGCTTCGGCGGCGGCATGGGCGGACTCTTGACCGGCGTGCTGCTCGGACAGGCGATGTCGGGCGGCCGCGACCGCGTGATCGAACGCGACGTGATCGTCGACGACGAGCACCGCCGGCGCGATGCCGATCAGGGCTTCGACCTCGGCCGCGGCGACGACACGAACTGGGACAACGGCAGTAGCGGCAGCAGCGGCGGCGTCGATCTCGGCAGCAACGACGACGGCTGGACGGACACCTGATCGTCTCGGTTCGGACGCTGCCGCATCGCGCGTCAGCGTCCCGCGCGGGCGGGCTCCGGCCTTGCGGAGCGCGCCCGCCGCGCCGATTTGTCAATCATTTCAAGATGGGCTATCGGCAATGGGGCACGTTCGCTATCATGCGGCCATCGGCGTGCCACCGACCCTGAATTCGACGCAACGCGTCGCGGCACGCCTTCCTTTGCCCCAACCAGGAGAAAGCCGCTCATGAGCATCATCAAGGAATTCAAGGAGTTCGCCGTCAAGGGCAACGTGATGGATCTCGCCGTCGGCGTGATCATCGGCGGCGCGTTCTCGAAGATCGTCGACTCGATCGTGAAGGACCTGATCATGCCGGTCATCGGCGTCCTGACGGGCGGCCTGGATTTCTCGAACAAGTTCGTACTGCTCGGCACGATCCCGCCGTCGTTCAAGGGTAATCCCGATTCGTTCAAGGACCTGCAGGCCGCGGGCGTCGCGGCGTTCGGCTACGGTTCGTTCATCACCGTGCTGATCAACTTCATCATCCTCGCGTTCATCATTTTCCTGATGGTGAAATTCATCAACAAGCTGCGCAAGCCCGCGGAAGCCGCGCCGGCCGCGACGCCGGAAGACATCGTGCTGCTGCGCGAGATCCGCGATTCGCTCAAGCAGCGCTGAGCAACCGCTCGCCGTCGTCAGCCAGGCCCGCCGCGTGCGGGCCTTTTTGTTGCCGCGCCCCATGCGGGACGCCGCGCCGGCGCCTTGCATTTTTTTGTGACGAGCGGATGCACGCGCCGGGAAACCGGGTCTATCATGGAGACTAAACGACAGTACAGGCGCCAAGCGCTGACTGTGTCGATCGTGGCGAGCGGGTCGACGGGAGACATCGATCGTCGCACCGCACGAGCGCAGCATTTTCGTGTGCTATAAAGGATCGACATGCGGCGTACATAGCCGGGAGTGGGTCGCATGAAAATGCCGCATTTCTTGCAATTGTTTTTGAGGCGAGTGTTTATGTCCTTCCCGAAGAAACGTCGACGCGCGCAGCAGGACGGCCAGGAATCATTCCTCGCGGTATTGCGCCACTCGAAACCGTTCGCCCAGCTCGACACCAAGATCGCGCGCGCCCGCGCGCAGGACGAACCGGTGCTGTACGCGCATGTGCTTCCCGGCCTGGACGTGCTCCTGTGCAGCGTGCGCGGCGCGCAGCCGCCGTACCCGGCGATCGCCGAACTGCGCAAGCGCTGCATCGAGTCGATCGCCAACGCGCTCGAACAGCCGCTCGACGGCCTCGAAAACGGCGGCTACTGGTACGAATCCAATGGCTTCGGCTTCCTCGTGTTCGCGAGCCGCGCGCGTGCGCGCATCCTGCCCGAATTTGGTGCAGGCGCGAAAGCGAGCCTGCGCAGCGGGCTCGGTCGACAGAACGCCGGGGACACGACGCCCCGCTCTCTCGGCTGATTCAACGCCGGTTTTTGATGGGCCGCCTCCGCGCGGCCCATCTGCCATTCATGCGTCGCCGTCACGCCTGCCGGCGCCCGTTCCCCGGCCTGACGATATCGATGAACGCGGCGAAGTCCGCGTCGGCGAGCCCCATCGCCGCGCCGAGCCGCAGCACCTGCTGTACGGTGGCCGACACCGGCATCACCGCGCCCGTGTCGCGCGCCGCGTCGGCAATCGTGTCGACGTCCTTCTGAAACGTGCCGAGCGCGCCGATCGGCGGATGGCCGCCCCGCGCGTGTCCGCCCGAGGTCATGCGCGGCACGAACGTCTGCAGCAGCACCGAATCCGCCCAGCCGCCGGCAAGCGCTTGCGCGAGGCGCGCGGCGTCGATGCCGCTCGCCTGCGCGAGACCCACCGCCTCGGCGATCGCGGTGACGGTCGCGGTGACGATCGCCTGGTTGCACAGCTTCGCGGTCTGGCCCGCGCCCGCGTCGCCCATGTGCGTGATGCGCGCGGCGTACGCATCGATCAGCGGCCGCACCGCATCGAGATCCTCCGCCCGGCCGCCCGCCATCACCGCAAGCGTGCCGGCCTGCGCGCCGGGCACGCCGCCCGACACCGGCGCGTCGACCCAGCCGACGCCGAGGTCCGCCGCGCGCTTCGCATAATCGCGCGTCACGCCGGGCGGAATGCTCGAGTGGTCGACGATGCGCCGCACGCAGCGCGCCGCCGCGTCGCCGGACAGCAGGCCGTCCGGGCCGAACACGACGTCGCCGACCGCGCGCGCGTCCAGCACGCACAACAGCACCGTTTCGACCTGCTCCGCCAGCGCGCGCGGCGTATCGACGACCTGCGCGCCGGCGGCCGCGAGCGCCTCCGATTTCGCGCGCGTGCGATTCCACACGCCGACGCGGTGGCCTGCCGCCAGCAGATGCCGAATCATCGGCGCGCCCATCAGTCCCGGTCCGCAAAATCCGACTTCCACGATGCGCCTCGTCTCCGATATGGGTTGAACTTGCCGCCCATCATACCTATCACTCAAGAAGCCGGGCGCATTCCGCACGTGGCTGCGCTTGTGCGCTGCGCCCGCGGCGGAACCCGACACGACAGGGAGCGCATCATGAGCGACCACATTTATAAGCTGATCGAACTGACCGGCTCGTCGCGGGAGTCGAGCGACGACGCGATCCGCAATGCCATCGCGAAAGCCGCGGCGACGCTGCATAACCTGCACTGGTTCCAGGTGACCGAGACGCGCGGCCACATCGAAGGCAACCAGGTGATTCACTGGCAGGTGACGCTGAAAGTCGGCCTGCGCATCGACGACTGACGCGCGAGCGCCGCGTCACGCTTCATGCCCCGGATGCGCGCTCCGCGCATCCGCGCACCCTTCGTGCGCCCCACGCCTGCCGCGGTCGCTGCCGTGCCGGCGGCCCCGTGCGGGTATCCATCGCTTGACGCTCTTTTTCGTTCATATTAAAAACCATATACCCCATCCCCCCCTCGATCAGCCCGGGCATATAAACGGAGAAATCATGAGTCAGCAACGCGAGGCGATCGACACGTACCTCTTGCGCGTCTTGCACACCTTGTTGATGGAGCGCAGCGTCACGCGCGCGGCCGTCAAACTGAACCAGTCGCAACCGGCGATCAGCGCCGCGCTGCGGCGCCTGCGCGACATCACCGGCGACCCGCTGCTCGTGCGCGGCAAGTCCGGCATGGTGCCGACCGAATACGGGCTGCGCCTGCTGGAGCCCGTGCAGAACGCGCTGCGCGAGATCGAGCGGATCAAGTTCCAGCAGCACAGCTTCGATCCGGCGACGTCGATCCGCTGCTACCGGATCGGCTGTCCCGACTACCTGAACGTACTGTTCGTGCCGACCGTCGTCGAGCGCTTCCGCCAGGCCGCGCCGAACGCGACGCTCGAGTTCCACTCGCTCGGCCCCGCATTCGACTACGAGCTCGCGCTCGAGGACGGCAAGCTCGACATCGTGGTCGGCAACTGGCCGGAGCCGCCGGAGCAGCTGCATCTGTCGAACCTGTTCGTCGACGAGATCGTCTGCCTGATGAGCAACACGCATCCGTTCGCGAAGCGCGGCGGCCTCACGCTCGACCAGTACCTGAACGCGCCGCACCTTGCGCCGACGCCCTACTCGGTCGGCCAGCGCGGCGCAATCGACGTGCACCTCGCGCGCGAGCGGCTGAAGCGCCACGTGGTCGTCACGCTGCCGTACTTCAACCTCGCGCCGTACGTGCTCGTGAAGTCCGACCTGATCTTCACGACGACGCGCCTGTTCGCCGATCACTACGCGAAATTCCTGCCGCTGTCGGTCGTGCCGGCGCCGCTCGATTTCCCGCCGATGCAGTACTACCAGCTCTGGCACGAACGCTGCCATTACTCCGACGAAGTGCGCTGGCTGCGCGGCCTCGTCGCCGAGGCCACCCGCACGCTGATCGAGGCGTAACGGCAGGCGCGCGCCGCCGCCGGCCCGCCGCCGCGCACCATGACCGGCGCGTGGCGACGGCAAGCCGCGGCGTCAGCGCGACGCCTCGACGAGCGCCCGCGCGAGCGCGTTGTGGCGCGCGATGACGGGCGGCAGATCGAGCGTCGCCAGGCGCCCTTCGCGCACGACGACCTTGCCGTTCACGACCGTATACGCTGTCTGCGACGGCGCGCAGAACACCAGCGCCGCGACCGGATCGTGCAGCGCCCCGGCAAACAGTGGCTGGCGCAGGTCGAACGCGGCGAAGTCGGCCGCCATCCCCGGCGCGAGCGCGCCGATGTCGTCGCGGTTCAGCACCTTCGCGCCGCCCAGCGTCGCGATCTCGAGCGCCTCGCGCGCGGTCATCGCATCCGGCCCGAAGCCGACGCGCTGCAGCAGCAGCGCCTGGCGCACTTCCGCGACCATCTGCGCGCCGTCGTTGGACGCCGAACCGTCGACCCCGAGCCCGACCGGCACGCCCGCGAGCCGCATCTTCTTCACCGGCGCGATGCCGGACGCGAGCCGCATGTTCGAGCACGGACAGTGCGCGACGCCCGTGCCGGTGCGCGCGAACAGGCCGATGCCCGCGTCGTCGAGCTGCACGCAGTGCGCATGCCACACGTCGTGCCCGACCCAGCCGAGATCCTCCGCGTATTCGGCCGGCGTCATCCCGAACTTCTCGCGGCTGTACGCGATGTCGTTGACGTTTTCCGCAAGGTGGGTGTGCAGCGACACCCCGTACTCGCGCGCGAGCACGGCGGCATCGCGCATCAGCTCGCGGCTCACCGAGAACGGCGAGCACGGCGCGACGACCACGCGCAGCATCGCGTAGCGCCCTTCGTCGTGGTAGGTCTCGATCAGCCGCTGCGCGTCGCGCAGGATGTCCGGCTCGCGCTCGACGACCGAGTCGGGCGGCAGGCCGCCGTCGCGCTGGCCGACGCTCATCGCGCCGCGGCTCGCATGAAAGCGCATGCCGATCCGCTGCGCGGCCGCGATGCTGTCGTCGAGCCGGCTGCCGTTCGGGTAGATGTACAGATGATCGCTCGACGTCGTGCAGCCGGACTGCAGCAGCTCGGCCATCGCGGTCAGCGTCGACACCTCGATCATCTCCGGCGTCAGGTGCGCCCAGATCCGGTACAGGTTCGTCAGCCAGCCGAACAGCTCGGCGTTCTGCGCGGCCGGAATCGCGCGCGTCAGGCTCTGGTACATGTGGTGGTGCGTGTTCACGAGCCCCGGGATCACGAGGTGGCCGCGCAGGTCGAGCACCTCGTCGGCCGTGCCGGGCAGCTCGGCGCTCGGGCCGACCGCGACGATCCGGTTGTCTTCGATGTAGAGCCCCGCGTCGCGCAGCTCGCGGCGCGCGTCGTCCATGGTCACCAGCACGTCGGCGTGCTTGACCAGCAGGGTCTTCGGGCGGGATGGGGAATCGTGCGGCGCGCGGGCGGGCGCGCCGGAGTGCTGCTCGAGGTTCATGCGTTCTCCGCGTCGGTCTGCCCCAGGGCCGTTCCCGGGGCGGTCACAAAGCCGTTCGAACGCTGATTCGCGGCACGCCCGGTGCCTGCGTCCGTTCGAACGCCATGGCCCGGTTACCCGGCGTGCTCGCCGTCTTCGGGGTGCGCGCCGGCCGAAGCCGACGCGCACGGCGGGAGGATCGCGCAAGCGCGTGCGGCACACAATGCGCGATCCCGAATAGCCGAGTTCACGGTTCCGATATGGTACGCGCGCGGCCGGTGCGCGGAGGCGTCCGGCCGCGCGCGGGACGGCGCTGGGACGGTGCATTTCGCGCCGTCGACAGTGGCTCATGCGCGGCGCATTATCTTTGCTATCGCTCGCGGTTTTGCATGGCGAACCTTCTTAGAATGCCTGCACGGCGCTCGCTTCAACTCGCCGACGGGTATGTAGCCACGTGACGTGGAGCCTCGATCCGCCGCACAGACATTGGATCGGGCCGCCGCCGAACCTCGCATTCACACAAGGACGCAACGAATGGGAAAGCTCACTACCCACGTACTCGATACGGCGCACGGTCGTCCCGGCGCCGCGCTCAAGGTGGACCTCTACGCGCTGGACGGCGAATCGCGCCGTGCGATCAAGACCGTGCTGACCAATAGCGACGGCCGCTGCGACGCGCCGCTGCTCGAAGGCGACGCGCTCGCCGCCGGCGAATACGAACTGGTGTTCCATGCCGGCGACTACTTCGCGTCGCTCGGCGTGAAGGTGCCCGAACCCCGTTTCGTCGATCGCGTCGTGCTGCGCTTCGGCATCGCCGACCCGGGCGCGCACTACCACGTGCCGCTGCTCGTGTCGCCGTGGTCGTACAGCACCTATCGCGGCAGCTGACACACGTATCGGCCGCCCGCAACAAGACAACGATCTGAGTCTGGAGGAGTTTCATGGAAGGCTTCATCACCGACTGGCTGAACCTCGCGCTGCGATGGCTGCACGTCATCGTCGCCATCGCGTGGATCGGCGAGTCCTTCTATTTCGTCGCGCTCGACAACAGCCTGAAACCGCCGGTCGACCCGAACCAGCGCAAGCGCGGCGTGTTCGGCGAGCTGTGGCACGTCCACGGCGGCGGCTTCTACAACATGCAGAAGTACACGGTCGCGCCGCCCGAGATGCCTGAAGAGCTGCACTGGTCGAAGTGGCCGTCGTACACGACCTGGCTGTCGGGCTTCTCGCTGTTCTTCGTGCTGTACCTGCTCGCGCCGAACACGTACCTGATCGACAAGAACGTGCTCGACATGGGCCCGGTGGTCGCGGTCGCGTCCGCGCTCAGCTTCCTGATGGCCGGCTGGATCGTCTACGACTCGCTGTGCCGCCTGCTCGGCACCAACGACCGCGTGCTCGGCATCTGCGTCGGCATCTACGTGGTCGCCGCCGCATACCTCGCGTGCCACATCTTCGCGGGCCGCGCCGCGTACCTGATCGTCGGCGCGATGCTCGCGACGATCATGTCGGCGAACGTGTTCTTCGTGATCATCCCCGGCCAGCGCAAGATGGTCAACAAGATGCTCAAGGGCGAGGAGCCGAACCCGATCTACGGCAAGCGCGGCAAGCAGCGCTCGGTGCACAACACCTACTTCACGCTGCCCGTCGTGTTCGCGATGCTGTCGAACCACTACGCGATGACGTACGCGAACAAGTTCAACTGGGTCGTGCTCGTGCTGATCATGCTGGCCGGCGCGCTGATCCGCCAGTTCTTCGTGATGCGTCACCGCGGCAAGCAGCTGTGGTACCTGCCGATCGGCGGCGTCGCGCTGCTGGCAGGCGCGCTGGCATGGACGACACCGAAGCCGGTCGCACCGGAAGCGCAGGCCGCGAACGCGCCGAAGGTCGTGATCAACGACATCATGCCGATCCTGCAGCAGCGCTGCGTCGAGTGCCACTCGGCCAAGCCGACGCTGATGGGCAGCGCGCCCGCCGGCGTGATGTTCGACACGCCGGACGAAGTGTCGAAGAACGCGCAGCGCATCTACGAGCAGGCCGTGCGCCTGAAGGCGATGCCGATCGGCAACGTCACGCACATGACCGACGACGAGCGCACCAGGCTCGCCGCGTGGTTCGAGGGCGGCGCGGCGAAGTAAGCCGCTGCGCAGCGCCTGCCCCCGGGCCCTCGGCGCAAGTCCTCTCCGTTCGCGGGCCCGGTGACGGGCCCGTTTTTTTGTGCTTCGCGAATTTGCCGCGGGGTGATGGCGCTTGCCGATCCGTCGTCCGTCGACTCTCGCTTGACGATCGACAACGCCAGTTGCGGCATTCCAGGTATTCCTTCGATATGTGCACGGCATCGCTAACCGCGCTGCGCATCCCGCTGAAGTGCGGTTAGCACGTCGAGCGCTCGCGCGCCGTCATCGACCGGGACGAAGATATGGTCGTGGCACGCGGCCGCCATCACGTTGCAACTGATGCCGGCCGCGCCGAGCGCCTGCGCGAATGCGGCCGTCAACCCGACGGCCTGCAGGTCGGAATGCACGGTCAGCGTGATCCACGCGGCGCGAAACAGTACGGGCCAGCCGTGGCGCGCGGCCGTTTCCTCGCGGACGACGACGGTCAGCCCCTCTTCTTCGCGAAAAGTCGCGACCATTTCAGACAGCGGCACGTCAGCATCGTGCGGAAGCAACGCGAACACGTAAGCGCCGGGATGCAACTCGGGTTGCATCGTGCGCAGCAGGATGGCGAGGTCGGATTCGGGCTTGCTCATCGGGTGAGATTCGTCCTGAACGGACAATGTGATGAAGGCGATGCGGGCACGATAGCACGAGCGACGGCAACGGCTGCGGCGATGTCGGGTCGCGCGCCGGCGCATTGACAGTCTGGTGACGAGTCCGCCCCTTGCGTGGAATCAAAACGCCGCGCGACGCACAAAAAAGAAAAACCCGCGACAAGTCGCGGGTTCGTTCGGAAGCATCACCGGACGTTCGAGCCGTCCGGCCTCGCGCAATAGACGCGAACGCTCAGGCCGTCAGCGCAAGCAGCGCCTCCTCGGTCAGCCACAGCGATTCCTGCAGATCCTGTTCGTTCAGGTTCAGCCCGTCCCCGCCTCGATCGACGACGATGAAGTCGCTGACGTCGCCGAGCGCGATCAGCGGATGATGCCACACGCCCTTCGCGTAATTGACGCCCTGCCAGCCGCTCGTCACGAACGCACGAATCTGCGCCGGGTCGAGCTCGCCCGCGGGGCCGACGACGACGAGGTACGGCTTGTCGTTCAGCGGCACGAACGCCTGGCTGCCGAGCGGATGCCGCTCGAGCATCTTTACCTCGAACGGCAGCGCGCGCGGCTGGCCGCGAAACAGGTTGACGAGCGTACGGCCGCCTTCGTCGTCGACGTCGACCTTCGCGAGATCGTGGAAGCGGATCGTCGTGCCGAGGTTGATCGGGATCTGCTTCGCGCCCTCCGTCTCGATCACGTCGCCGAATGGCGCGAACGCTTCCCGGGTCAGCGGTTCGATGATGAGCGCCTTCATTTGTCGAGCGTCCCGAAGAGGCGCAGGCGCGACACGCCGCCGTCCGGAATGATGTTCAGGCGCACGTGCGTGACCGGGCCGAGCGACGCGACCTCGTGCTCGAAATAATGCTGCTTGTCCATCTGCAGCTTCTGCTCGCCGAGCAGCACCGGCCAGAACATCGACTGCGTGATCAGCGAGCTGTCGGTGCCGCCCGTCACGTACGCGGCCTGGATCGAGCAGCGGTCCGGATAGTTGCCCTTGAAGAATGCGGTGTCGACTTCGATCTTGCGGATCACGCCCGGCTGCGCGAGCGCGATGATCGCCCAGTCGTTGCCCGGCTCGCGGCGGCGGCGGGTTTCCCAGCCATCGCCCATGTTCACGCCGCGGCCCGGCAGCAGCAGGTTCGACGCGAGGCCAAAGTGCTGGTTGTTCGCGGCGACCGCGTAGCCGCCGTTTTCCGTCGCCGCGAGATCGAACAGCTCGGTCGCGCTCGCGCCGGCCCAGTCGAGCTGCGGCTGGCCGTACACGCGCAGGCGCGCGATGCCGCCGTCCGGGTAGATGTTCACGCGCAGGTGCGTGAACGCGCGCGCGTCGCTCGCCTCGACGTAGTGGTGGCTGTTGCCCTGCAGCGTCGTCGACGGCACGATCTCGACCCACTCGGTCGCCTGCGTCGGCGCGCCGTCGGCCACGTGCGCGGCCTCGATCGACGCGGCCGGCGGGAAGTTGCCGGTGAAGTGGCTCGTATCGATGTCGAAGCCCTTGATCACGCCCGGGCGCGCCAGCTTGACGATGCACCAGTCGTAACCGGTCGTGCGCTTGCGGCGCGTTTCCCAGCCGTCCATCCACTTGCCGTGGTCATCGTACTTGCCGGGGATGAACACCGCCGGCTCGGGGTTCAGCATGCGCTCCTTCGGCGCGAAGAAATCGTCGCTGGCCTCGAGCGCCTGCGCACCGAGACGCGGGTCGGCGAGGTTCACGTAGCGCCGCGTGAACTCGGGTGCATCGGGATCGAGAAGCGGGATTGCCATGGTGTGTCCTTGTCAGTATTGCGAAGCGGCCGCTGCGACGCGGCGGGCCGTATTGTGGTGTCAGGCGTCGATCAGGTCGTCGAGCCGGAAGCGCGCGATCCGGTAGATCTGGTCGAGGCTCGCGCGCAGCTCTTCGCCGCGCGAATGATTCACGCGCGACTCGAAGTTCGCGATGATCCCGTGCCGATCGTAGCCGCGCACCGCGAGGATGAACGGGAAGCCGAACTTCTCGCGATAGGTGCGGTTCAGCGTCTGCAGCTGGTCGAATTCCTCCTGCGTGCACTGGTCGAGGCCCGCGCCGCTCTGCTCGCGCGTCGATTCGACGGTCAGCTCGCCGCGCACCGCGGCCTTGCCCGCAAGCTCCGGGTGCGCGTTGATCAGTGCGAGCTGGCGCGCAACGCCTGCCGCCTCCACCGCGCCCGACATCGTCTCGTGCAGCGCGTCGATGCTCGCATACGGCCGCGCGCCCGCGGCCGCCTCGGCGACCCACGGCGAATGCTCGAAGATTCCGGACAGCGCCGCGACGAATGCGCCCGGCGCCATCGTGTTCAGTTGCTCCAACGTGTAACGCATCGCCTTCATGCTTTCCCTTCGTTCCGTTGATTGGGCTGATACGGATGATGTTCACGCCAGTGACGCGCGATGTCGACACGCCGCGTCACCCATACGCGATCGTGCTGCTCGATGTAGTCGAGAAACCGTTGCAGCGCGCGGAACCGGCCCGGCCGGCCGAGCAGCCGGCAGTGCATGCCGATCGACAGCATCTTCGGCGCCTCGTCGCCCTCCTCGTACAGCACGTCGAACGCGTCGCGCAGGTAGTGGAAGAAGTGATCCGCGGTATTGAAGCCCTGCGGCGTCGCGAAGCGCATGTCGTTGGTGTCGAGCGTGTACGGGACGATCAGCTGCGGCGTCGTGCCGCCGCCCGACACGTCGACGTCCATCCAGAACGGCAGGTCGTCGCCGTAGTTGTCGGAGTCGTACAGGAAGCCGCCGTATTCGGCGACGAGCCGGTGCGTGTTCGGGCTGTCGCGGCCGGTGTACCAGCCGAGCGGCCGCACGCCGGTCACGCGCTCGATCGCCTCCATGCCGAGCCGCATGTGCTCGGCTTCGAGCTCGGGCGTCATGCTCTGGTAGTGAATCCAGCGCCAGCCGTGGCACGCGATTTCATGGCCGAGCTCGACGAACGCGCGCGCGAGTTCCGGATGCCGCTCGATCGCCATGCCGACGCCGAACACGGTCAGCGGCAGGCCGCGCTTCTCGAACTCGCGCAGGATGCGCCACACGCCGGCCCGCGACCCGTATTCGTAGATCGACTCCATGCTCATGTGGCGGTCCGGATACGCGGCCGCGCCGACGATTTCCGACAGGAACTGCTCGGAGCCGGGATCGCCGTGCAGCACGCAGTTCTCGCCGCCCTCTTCATAGTTCAGCACGAACTGCACCGCGACGCGCGCCCGCCCGGGCCAGTTCGCCTGCACCGGATGGCGGCCGTAGCCGATCAGATCGCGTGGATAGTTTGGATCGAGTGACATGGTTCGATGTGCGACGAAAGCTTGCTGAAATGATGGGTATCGATCGGCCCGGCCGGCGGGACGCCGCGCTCGCACCGGCTGCGCGGCGCCCCCGCGAGCCGATGTGAACGACGGCCCAGTGTAGCGAAAACGCCCATATGCGCCCATACAGCGGCGCAGATAGTGCATGTCAGACGGTGTGTATGTGCGGGTGCGGCAAAACGGCGGCGTCAGCCTGCGGCGCGGCGGCGCCCGGCCGGCCCGGCGCCGGGTCCGCCGCGTCCGCGGACGGGCTGAAGCGCGCGAATTCACCGTCATAGCGCTTCGGCAGCGGGCGGGCGTAGTCGCCGCGCTTCGCGGTCGCGAGCCGCAGCGCGACGAGCGCCTCGGCCCATTTCACCGCCGCCGTGACGCCCTCGACCACCGGCGCGCCGATCTGCTGCTCGATCTCGTGCGCGAATTCGGCCATCCCCGCGCAGCCGAGCACGATCGCGTCAGCGCCGTCCTCGTCGAGCGCGCGCCGGCATTCGTCGACGATGATCCGGCGCGCGGCCGAGCCGGGCCGGTCGAGTTCGAGCACCGCGACGTCGGTCGCGCGCACGTTGCGGCAGAACCGCTTCATCCCGTAGCGCTCGGCGAGATGCCACGCCATCCCGCAGGTGCGCGCGAGCGTCGTGACGACCGAGAAGCCGGGCGCGAGCACGCTCGCCGCATGCATCGCCGCCTCGGCGATGCCGATCACGGGCCCGCGCGCGAGCTCGCGCGCCGCATACAGCCCCGGATCGCCGAAGCACGCGATCACGTAAGCGTCGAAGCCGTCGCGCTCGCCCTGCGCGATCTCGGCCAGCAGCCCGGGGGTCGCGAGCGCCTCGTCGTAATAGCCTTCGATCGACGGCGGGCCCAGCGGCGGACTGACCGCCACCACCGCGGTGCCGGCGCCCGCGACCTCGCGCGCGCAGCGGCCCATCGCGTCGGTCATCCGCCATGTCGTGTTCGGATTGATCAGCTTGATCTTCATCGCGCGCCTCAGGCCTTGCCGTTCGTCAGCAGGCGGTAGAAGCCGAAACCGAGCGCCGCGCCGATGAACCACGAGAAGTTCGCGACGCCCTGCCAGCCCGGCATCATCACGCAGACGATCGCGATCAGCGCGGCCGGCAGCAGCGCGGCGAGCGCGCGACGGTTGACGCCGCCCGTGTACCAGTACGCGCCGCGCTCCGACATCGTGTACAGGTCGTCGCGCACGAGCCGGCCACGCTTGACGAGGTAGAAGTCGGCGATCAGCACGCCGTACAGCGGGCCGATGAACGCGCCGAGCACGTCGAGCGTGTAATGGATCACGGCCGGGTTGTTGAACAGGTTCCACGGCGTGATGAAGATCGACGCGACCGCCGCGAGCATCCCGCCCGCGCGCCAGCTGATGAGCCGCGGCGCGACGTTCGAGAAGTCGAACGCGGGCGACACGAAGTTCGCGACGATGTTGATGCCGATCGTCGCGATCGTGAACGTCAGCGCGCCGAGGATCACCGCGGTCGGATGATCGATGCGCCCGACCGTCTCGACCGGATCGGTGATCAGCTCGCCGAACACCGGCAGCGTCGCGGCGGTCGTGATCACCGTGACGAGCGAGAACGCGAGGAAGTTGACCGGCAGCCCCCAGAAGTTGCCGCGCTTCACGTCGCCGAAGCTCCGGCAATAGCGTGAGAAGTCGCCGAAATTCAGCATCGGCCCGGAAAAGTACGACACGACGAGCGAGATCGCGGTGATCATCACCGGAATCACCTCGGCGCCGTGATACTTGACGCCGCCGAGATTGATGCCGATGTTGCGCCAGCCCGCGCGCCACACCATGTAGCCGGCGAGGATGAACATCACGACGTAGACGGCCGGGCCCGCGAAGTCGATGAACTTCTTGATCGTCTCCATCCCGTTCCAGAACACGAACGCCTGCAGCACCCACAGCAGCATGAAGCCCGCCCAGCCGACCGCCGACAGCCCGAGAAAGCCGTAGCGGTGCACGTCCGCGTACGGCAGCCATTGCGGGAAGAACTTCAGCACGACGATCACGAGCGCGCTCGACGCGAGATAGGTCTGGATCCCGTACCACGCGATCGCGATCAGCCCGCGGATCACGGCCGGCACGTTCGCGCCGAGCACGCCGAAGGTCGCGCGGCACGCGACCGGATACGGCACGCCGATCTGCTGGCTCGGCCGCGCGATCAGGTTGCACAGCACGTTGACGAGGCCGATGCCGACGATCAGCGCGATCAGCACCTGCCAGCTCGTCAGCCCGAGCGCGAACAGGCTGCCCGCGAACACGTAGCCGCCGACGCTGTGCACATCCGACATCCAGAACGCGAAGATGTTGTACGAGCCCCATGTCTGATTCTTAAGGGGTGCCAAATCTTCGTTATACAGACGTTCGCTGAAACCGTTCGGCAATGGCGGGCCGCTCTCCTCGCCGCCGCCCTCCGCCGGATATGCGCTGTCGTGCGCCACACTGAACTGAGCCATGACCTCTCCTTGACCGCGGCCGCACGGCCGCTTCATCGTCGTCGAAATCGCCCCGGGCCGTCGCCCCGGGGTCGGACCTGCGGCCGCGGCGCTCGCCGCGGGCCGGCATTGCTTCAGTTCAGGTGGTGGCGCAAACCGGGTTCCGTCGCCGCTTAAGCGGCGCCGCCGAACACTGCGCGCAAATCGACCGTCCCAGGCGCGGGCCGGTCCAGCATTTTCAACTCGACGTGCTGCAGGTGATGCGCCATCAGTTTCGCCGCGCGCTTCGCGTCCCCCGCCTCCAGCGCGACGAGGATCGCACCGTGATCGTCGAATGAACACGGGCTGCGCCCGTGCGATTCGTACAGCGCCGACATCAGCGTCGAGCGCGCGACGAGGCCGTCGAGGCACGCGCTGAGCGTCGCATTGCCCATCAGCGCGGCGAGCGCCGTGTGGAACTCGCCCGACAGGCGGATCCACGCCGGGAAATCGCGCCGCTCGAACGCCTTGCGCTCCTTGTCGATCAGCGCCGCGACGCCCTTCAGGCGTTTCGCGCCCGGCCCGGTCGCGAGCCGTTCGACCACCGCCAGCTCGATGATCCGGCGCATCTCGAACACCTCGTGCACATCCTGCAGCGTCGGGCTCGCGACGAACGCGCCGCGATTCGGCTCCAGGTCGACCAGCCGGTCGGTCGCGAGCAGCGCGAGCGCCTGGCGGATCGTCCCGCGCTTGACGCCGAACACGTCGCACAGCTGCGCCTCGGTCAGCTTCGCGCCGGGCGCGAGCCGATGCTCGAGGATCGCCGTCCGGATACGCTCGGCGATCGCTTCGGGTCCGGGCGCGCCGGACGGGATGGATTCGGGCTCGTTCATGATCTGCATCGTCTGATGGTCCTCATCGTAGAACGGACATAAAGATTGTCAACAATTCTTTTCGTGGATCTTGCACATTCGGCGCGCATCGCGGCGAACCGGCATGGTGCAACCCGCGCCAAACCCATGCACGACAAGCCTGGATCGTCCATCGACAGCGATCCTTGCCGAATTTTCGCCGGATATTTTGTTGACAAAATTTGTGCACGGCAGAAACGGCATCGTGTTGCGCAGGGCTCGAATGCTTGATCGTTAGTTGCGAGACCACATAAAGAAAAAGGCGGAAGACCCGCCCTTTCGATCGTGCGTCCCGACGTCAGCCGAGATGCGGATAGTCCGACAGCGTGAGCCGGAAGCCGTGCGCGTTCGCGACGAGCTGCGCCTGTGCGCCGAACGGCAGCGTCACCAGGTCCGGCACGTGACCGAACTGCAGCCCCGTGACGACCGGAATGCCGATCACCGCGCGCACCTGCTCGATCATCGCCTGCATGTCGTAGCCGTTGTCGTATTCGAACGGCCGCGCGCCGGTGAACTGGCCGAGCACGAGCGCCTGCTGGCGCGCGAGCAGCCCCGACAGGTGCAGCTGGTAGATCATCCGCTCGATGCGGAACGGCTGCTCGTTGACGTCCTCGACGAACAGGATGCCGCCCTCGATGTCGGGCATGTACGGCGTGCCGACGAGCGACGTGAGGATCGCGAGGTTGCCGCCCCACAGCGTGCCGGACACGTTGACGCTTTGCGCCTGCGGCGCGTCGGCCATGATCGTCGTGGACGGCTGCGCGATCGTCCGCCAGAAGTGGCTCATCGTGAAGTCGCTGGACGTTTCCGCGCCGAAGTCCGCCGACAGCATCGGGCCGCCGAACGTCTTGATCCGCGCCTTCGCGTACAGCGCGAGCTGGATCGCGGTGAAATCGCTGTGGCCGACCAGCGCGATCGGCTGGTCCCGCAGCCGGCGCTCGAGCCCGCGATAGTCGAGCCCGTGCAGGATGCGCGCGGCGCCGTAGCCGCCGCGCACCGCGAGCCCGATGTCGGGCAGCGGCCGCGCGGGATCGGCGAGCCGGTTCAGGTCCCCCGCCCGTTCGCCGTCGGTGCCGCCGAAACGCTGGTAGCGCCGCTGCGTCGCCTCGACGTTCTCGATGCGGTGCTTCGCATTGCTCAGGCGCTCGAGCGCGCGATTGATCGCGTCGGGATCGTGCGGATAGCCGGACGGCGCCAGCAGGCGGATGGAATAGGATGCGGTGGACGGAGCGGACATGGGCAGGACGTGTCGGTGATCAAACCAGCTTAGAGGGTCCGAACCGCGCCGGGTTCACGACGTGCCGGACGCCTGGTCGCGGGCGACGCGCGCCTCGCGCAGCGCGCGGCGGCGCTCGGCGAAGAACGACTTCAGCGCCGCGCCGCACTCGTCGGCCAGCACGCCGCCGACGACCTCGGTGTGATGATTGAGCTGCGGATTCGCGAACGCGTCGATCACGCTGCCGCATGCGCCCGTCTTCGGATCCGCCGCGCCGTACACGACGCGCGCGATCCGTGCGTGCATGATCGCGCCCGCGCACATCAGGCACGGCTCGAGCGTCACGTACAGCTCGCAGCCGGGCATCCGGTAATTCTGCAGATGCTGGGCCGCCATCCGCAGCGCGGCCATTTCGGCATGGGCCGACGGGTCGTGCCCGCCGATCGGGTGATTGAAGCCGCGCGCGATCACTTCATCGCCGCGCACCAGCACCGCGCCCACCGGCACTTCGCCGGCGGCGCGCGCCTCTTCGGCGGCGGCCTGCGCGAGCCGCATGAAATGCGTGTCGCGCGCCGACACCGGCGCGGCGGCGGGTGCGGGAGAATCGGTCGTGGGTTCGGCAGGCGCGCCCGGCAGCACGTCGGGCGTCACATCGGCCCCGCTTCCGCGGGCCCGTCGTCGAGCCCGCGCTCGCACAGGCGTTCGGCGATGCGGCGGCAGTATTCGCGGGGCACCGTCATCGGGCCGCCGCGCAGCGATTCGAGCGCCATGTCGAGCGCCAGCATCTTCGCCTGCAGTTGGCAACGCGCCGCGCGGTCGCTGACCGCGCGCAGTTCGTCCTGCAGGTTGCGCAGCGCGCGCAGTTGTTCGACGGCTGGCGGCACGAAGCCCGCATTCTTCAGGATACGGTTGGCCACCCGCACCTCCTCGGGTACGAGCAGGTCGTCGTCCAGCGCCTGTGGCGCGCCGGTACCCGGCAAATCGTCGAACGCGCCCCGCGCGGCGGCGGCGGCAATACGCTGTTCGACCAGGGCATCAAGCAATCTCATTGGTCAATCGAAACAATGCGGCAGCCGAATTCTAGCAGGGTGACGCGCGCGTGACAGGCCCTTCGAGAGAATGCTCGATATTGCATCGGCAACAGGATTGTGCTGAGGCAGCGCGTGCGTCGTTCTTCCCCCATTTACAACGATGCGCGGCGTGCGGCATCGCATAATCGCACCGCATCGCCGCGCATTGCTCCGTCGGCGCAGCCTGGAGACGCGACCGCCCATGCCGCCCGGCGGTCGGACCCGTGGCTATTGACCGCCCTGGTAAAGCTGGTTCAGGCGTTCCAGTTCACCCGACTTCTGCGCGCGCAGCAGCTCCTGCTTGACCTGCGCCCGGGTCAGGCCGGCCGGGCTGCCCGCCTGCGTACCAGCGGCGGGCATGCTGCCCACCGCCGTCGCGCTGATCGCGGCGTCGGACGGCGACGCCGGTGCGCTTCCCTCCTGCGCCCGGGCGAGCCCCACCGCGCCCAGCACGCAGACTGCGGCCAACGCCGCCTTGAATACGGTCTTCATCGTGGCACCTCACATGAAGCAGCAATGCGATCTGTTCGACGCGGGCAGCGCTGATGTCCGCCGTCCGCGCGCTTCGACGTCCGCCTCATTGCGATGCGCCGGCCTGTCCGTGGCCGTTGCCGGCGCCGCGCAGCCGCGCGCTTTCGACAGGCCGGCGACCGGCTCGCGCGCCCGAGGCTTCGTCGATCTTTTCCGGCAATCCCCCTATGAATTCCCCCGGGGCCAGCGCATCGGCATGCGCAACACCGCGTCGCGGCCGCATCGCGCGTTTAGTGTCGTCCTGTTCGCGCCTCTCGCCGCATCGCGAGTCGAATCTTCCCGTCGCGCTCGCATTGCTTCGGACTCCTCTCTCGCGTCGTGCGCGACAGCGTGCGAGCATCGATCGTACGGCAGGAATGGGGCAATGATAGGGACCGCGCGTGCGTTTGACGCCCCCTTGAAAGGGGGCAATTGCACGATTTGTCATCTTTTCCGCCTAAGCTCAAAGCATCGCGCGCAAGGCTCGCGCCGCGCGCATCGCGACGCCGTCGCGAGCAGGTCCGTCGTACGCTCGAGGGACGTCTTCATGTCTGACAAGCACGCCGCGCTTGCGGGTCACATTCGACGACTGTGTTCGCTGGGCGTCGAGCCGCGTCTCGTCATTCCTCACGTGATTGAAGCGGCGCGGCACATCGTCGGCGCCGACTGGGGGATGTTCTTCTACGCCGACGAATGCCATGTGCTGACCGACGTGTACAGCGAAAACGACGCGGTCTACACGGTGCTGCCCGCCTACTTCGCGAACGTGCACAACACCCCGCAACAGGAAGTGCTCGGCGTCACGTTCTCGGACGCGATGCGTCGCGGACGCGGCTTCGACAACAGCGCGCGCTACGACGGCGCGCTGCTGTCGAGCGCCATGTATGCGGACCTGTGGCAGTCGGTATCGATGCGGCACTGTCTCGAGCTGACCGCGACCGACGGCACGCGCGGCTGGGGCAGCCTGCAGCTGTCCCGTTCGCCGGGCAGCCCGCCGTTCTCCGACAGGAATCACCGCGACCTCGAACCGTTCGCGCGGCATCTCGCGCATGCGTTGTCTCGCCCCGTGCAGCCGCCGCTGCATGAAGCGGAAGGCAGCCTGTCCGCGATCGTGGTCGCCGACGACGCCGGCCGGATCCTGCTGCACAACGCGGCCAGCATCCGGATGCTGGCGCTTGCGACCGGCGAGCCGCTCGCGTTCTACCGCGACGACCGCGTGCCGGACTGGCTCGCGCCGCTGCTGACGAACGTCAGCCGGATCTGGCAAGGTCACCCCGCACCGCCCGCCACGCTGGAGCGCCGCACCACCGCGGGGCGCTTCCGCTTCAAGGCGTATCGCTTCGCCGACGCCGACGCGATGCGACGCGAATTCGCGATCGTGATCTACATCGAACACTTCCCGCCGCTCGAACTGGAGATCGAGCGGCTCGGCTTCCAGCTCGGCCTCACCGAACGCCAGCGCGAACTCTGCACGCAGCTCGTGCTCGGCCGCTCGCACAGCGAGATCGCACGCTGCCTCGCGTTGCGCGACAGCACGGTCGTCGATCACGTCCGCAAGATCTATCGCAAGCTCGACGTCCACAACCACGACGAGCTGCGCAGCGTGTTTCGCCTCGGTGCGCAGGGGTAGCCGCGCCGCGCGCATCACGCCGCCGCCGGCATCGAGCGAGCCTTCGGAAACGGCCGGAACGTCAGCGCGGCCAGGAACCCGCCGAGGCTCCGCGCGAAGAAGCAGGCGAGCATATCTCAACCGGCCGCGCGGCATCGAAACCGGCGAATGCTGGTCCGGAAGCGTTTTCAGTCGTTCAGGCGCGAATCGCGGCGGACGGCCTGCGGCGGCAGGCCAAACCCGCGCACGAAGGCTTCGCGCATGTGGCGGCGATCGCGAAAGCCGGTCTCCCTCGCGATGACGTCGAGCGGATGCCGGCTCTGTTCGATCATCAGCCGCGCGGCCTCCAGCCGCAGCCTTTCGATGGCCTTGGCCGGGGACTGTCCGGTTTCGAGCGTGAACACGCGACTGAACTGGCGCGGACTCAGATGAACCGTCTCCGCGAGTTCCTCCACCGTCAGCGAGCGGCCCAGATTCTGGCGCGCATAGTTCAGCGCATTCTGGATGCGGTCCGATTTCGGCGCGAGCTCCAGCATTTCGGAATGCTGAGACTGGCCGCCTGCCCGCCGCTGATGCATGACCAGCTTGTGCGCGACCGAACGGGCCGCCTCCGGCCCCAGATCCTTTTCCACCATCGCGAGCGCGAGGTCGAGGCCGGCCGTCATGCCGGCGGACGTCCAGATCGGCCCGTCGACGATATAGATCCGGTCTTCCTCGACGTGGATGTCGGGAAAGCGCTTCTGCATGTCGCGCCCGAACGCCCAATGCGTCGTCGCGCGCCGCTGCGCCAGCAGGCCCGCTTCCGCGAGCACGAACGCGCCGGTGCAGATCCCGGCGATGCGCCTCGCGCGATGGCCCGCGCGGCGCAGGTATGCAAGCAGCTTTTCCGGGGCCGGCGATTCGAGCGGATCATTGACCCCGGCGACGATCCACGTGTCCACGTCGATCTTCCCGCGCAACGGCCGCGTGCCCACCGCCACGCCAAGCGACGAGCGCACCTCGCCGCCGTCTACCGAGAAGCTCTCGAGCGCGTAGAACCCCTCGCCCGCCACCATGTTTGCGTACTCGAACACCGATTGCGGCGCGAGCGCCATGATCTGAAAACCGTCGCTGATCAGAAAGCCGATCCGGTGCATCTCCGTTCTCCAGTGTCGGTCAACGCTGCCGCGTCATGTCCTTAATCATAACCATATACGTCATTTCCGTCGCGGCGAATCGAAGCCAGAATGCACTCACGCATTCACCCACCCCTTCGAAACGGAGTGACATCATGGCTCAAGCACATCAAGGTACGGCTGTCGTGACCGGCGCGTCGACTGGCATCGGCGCAATCTACGCCGACCGGCTGGCACGCCGCGGCTACGACCTGATCCTGGTCGCGCGCAACCGCGACCGGCTGGCAGCCCTCGCCGAGCGCATCACGAACGACACGCGCCGCAGCGTGGAAATCATCGCCGCGGACCTCAACGACCGCGCGGAGCTCGCCGGCGTCGAAGCGAAACTGAAACAGGACGCCAGCATCACGCTGCTGGTCAACAACGCGGGCGTGGGCACGCATACGCCGCTCATCGACAGCGATGTCGACGCGATGACGCGGCTGATCGACCTGAACGTCACCGCCCTCACCCGCCTCACGTATGCGGCCGTCCCGGGCTTCGTCGCGCGCGGCAAGGGCGCCGTCATCAACATCTCGTCGATCGTCGCGATCTCGCCGGAAACGCTCAACGGCGTCTATGGCGGCAGCAAGGCGTTCGTGCTCGCGTTCAGCCAGTCGCTGCATCACGAGCTCGCCGACAAGGGCGTGCAGGTGCAAGCGGTGCTGCCCGGCGCGACCGCCACCGATTTCTGGGAAACCGGCGGCCTTCCGCTCGAGCACCTGCCCAAGGCCATCGTCATGTCGGCCTCCGACATGGTCGACGCCGCATTGACGGGCTTCGACCGTCGCGAACTCGTGACGATCCCGTCGCTGCATGCCGGCGAAGAGTGGGACGCCTATGAAGCCGCGCGGCGAACGATGGCCCCGCATCTGTCGACCAACGCGCCCGCACCGCGTTACGCGACGGCGCGGTAAGCCCAGGATTTCGAACCTGTCGTCGATCCCTTCCGATACGGAATTTTGACCATGAAACTCAGCGGAAACACCATCTTCATCACCGGCGGCACGTCGGGCATCGGCCGCGCGCTGGCGGAGGCCTTCAGCCGGCGCGGCAACAAGGTCATCGTTGCGGGCCGGCGCAAGGCGCTGCTCGACGAGATCGCGCAGATGAATCCCGGCATCGACACGGTCGAGCTCGACATCGGCGACGCCGCGCGGATTCGCGAGGTCGCCGCGCAGTTGATCGAACGCTATCCGGCCTTGAACGTCGTGATCAACAACGCGGGCATCATGCCGTTCGACGACGCCGGCGGCCCGCTCGACGACGACCAGGCCGTCCGTCTCGTCGACACGAACCTGCTCGGCCCCGTGCGCGTGAGCGCCGCCTTCATCGAGCATCTGAAGCGGCAGCCCGACGCGACCCTGATCAACAACAGCTCGGTGCTCGCCTATGTGCCGCTCGCGGCGACCGCGCTGTACTCGGCCACCAAGGCCGCGATCCACTCGTACACGCTGTCGCAACGCTTCATGCTGCGCAACACGAGCGTGCGCGTCCTCGAGATCGCGCCGCCGTGGGTCGACACGGATCTCGTTCACAAGAGCGGCGACCCGCGTGCGATGCCGCTCGACGCGTTCATCGCCGAAACGATGACGCTGCTGGAAACCGCCACGACCGAGGTCGTCGTCGACGCGGCCCGGCCCCTTCGCGATAACGCGGGGCCGAACGAGCATGCGTTCGTCGAGCAATTCAACCAGTTCATCGTCGACAACCCGATTCCTGTCGCATAACGACCGCACGCGCGCGGCGCCTGAAACCACTGGAGTTCACATCATGACCGCAATGCTTGAAGAGCAGAACACGGCGCTCGTTCTCGACGCACTCGACACGCTGTTCAACCGCAAGGACTACGCGAAGGCCGCGCAGTTCTGGTCCGATTCCTATGTCCAGCACAGCCGACATGTTCCCGCCGGACGTGACGGGCTGTTCGGTCTGGTCCGCGCGCTTGCCGACTTGCGTTTCGAGTACGACATGGTGATCGCCAAGGGCGACTTCGTCTGGGTGCACAGTCGCTACACCAGCTCGGCAAGCCCGGCCGCGATGATCGCCGTCGACATCCTGCGGATCGAGGACGGCAAGCTCGTCGAGCATTGGGACGTGTTGCAGGATGAGGCGACGCGCGGCGAATCCGCCGGCGGTTATCCGATGTTTGGGGACACGTTCGCGGGCGGGTCGTGACAGGCCCTCGTCAAACAGTATGAAAGGTCGTCGTCTGACTTATGCAACAAGCAAATCCGGAATCGGAAGATCAGGGTTTTTTCTGACGATGGCGGTCCGCCGGGTTGATATATTAAAAATAGGGTTCAACTTTTGGCTAAAGCGCTCGCAGGCGATGATTTGTTTCGCGCGGAATTCCGAATAGCAATCGACACCGTACCGGCCGCCGTTGGCTAAAGCCTCCAGGCGACCGCCAAACATGGTGAGCGTCAGATGATCGATCCTCACGAGCGGTTCTGGGAAGACCTCCTCCTCCTCATTGAGGAAAGCAGAGTAATCCCCGTGATAGGTCCTGACCTTGTGACGGTTCACGACGCTGGCGTGGACCTCCCGATTGGTCGCTGGATTGCCGGGCGGCTACAGCAGGCGCTCGAACTGCCGGTCGGCGGGCTACCGGAGCGCTTTCAGCTGAACGACGTCGTCTCCTTGCACTTGAGTACGGGCGGCGACCGCGAGGAACTCTATCCGAGAATCTTTAGCATCGTCAGAAACGCCGCGCTGAGCCCATGCGAATTACTCAGCGATCTCGCCAGTATTTCCCGCTTCAATTTATATGTGTCGCTGACTTGCGATTCTCTGCTGGCGGATGCCCTGGCGGCAGCCCATCCAGGATCGCGCGCCGACCAGATCAGCTACGCGCCGAATGCCCTGCGGGACATGACCTGTTCGAAAGCCGAGCTGACGAGACCCCTGGTCTTCCATTTGCTCGGGCGCGCATCCTGCTCCCCTGAATTCGTGATCTGCGATGAGGATCTGCTGGAGTTCGTCCACGCGATGCAGGACAAGCAGCGCCAGCCGGCGTTCCTGTTCGACGAATTGCGCCGCCATCATCTGCTGTTTCTCGGTTGCGGCTTTCAGGACTGGCTGACGCGCTTTTTCATTCGCGCGGTCCGGAGCGTCGAACTCTCACAAAAACGCAGACGCTGGGAGGTTCTGGTCGACGACCGGATCAGGAACGAGGCGGATCTCACCGTCTTTCTCAAGAACTATAGCCATGAAACACGCGTGGTTCCCATCGATGCTTACGCCTTTGTGTCGGAATTGACGCGGCGTTGGCGCGAACTCCACCCTTTCGCCGAGAACGATTCACTGCAATCGTCCAGGATTCCCGACACCCTGCATGTGCCACAGGGCGCCATATTTATCAGCTATGCCAGCGAAAACATCGGGGCCGCAGAACGCCTCGCAAGCGGACTTCAGGCTGCCGGGCTGGACGTCTGGTTCGACAAGGCCGCCCTGCACGCCGGCGACGATTGGGCACACATGATCCGTCAAGGCGTCGAACGATGTTCATTGTTCGCGCCAGTCATATCGCATGAGGCACTGAGCGAGCGAAACCATCGCCGCTATTTCTGGAGGGAATGGAACTACGCGCACGATGTTGCCAGCGGAATGTCGCGTGGCGAGATATTCATCGTACCTATCGTGATCGACGACACGCGAATCGACGTTGCCGATGCGCTGCCCGACACGTTCAAGCGCTCGCAGGCGATGCGCCTCTCCGGCGGGACGCTGACATCCGAATCGGCCAATCGACTCGTCGAGCTGGTGCGCGATTTCCATCGCAGACAGCAGGCGACCTGACATGCTTGGCCCCGGACGCGAGGCGCTGACACCGGACAATCCGTGGCCCGGCCTGGATCCTTTTGACGAGGCGGATCACGGGTACTTCTTCGGCAGGACCGTCGAGTCGCGCGAGCTCCACCGCCTCGTTCAGCGCGAAAACCTGACCGTGTTGCTTGGCCGATCGGGTTTAGGCAAGACGTCGCTGCTCAAAGCCGGTCTCTTTCCCCTGCTGCGAGATCACGACTACCTGCCCGTCTACGTGCGTCTGGATCATGCCGAGAATGCGCCGCCTCTCACCGAGCAGGTGTTTCGCACGTTACAGACGGAATGTGAGGCCTTTCACGTGCACGCCGCGCAACCGGTGGCCGACGAGAGCCTATGGTCGTTCTTTCACCGGCGTGACGTCGAATTCTGGAGCGCACGCAACCGGCCGGTCACGCCCGTCATTGTGCTCGACCAGTTTGAGGAAATATTCACGTCAGGCCCGGATGCCGATGGGTCGCGAAATCGCTTGGCGCAGTTCGTCGCCTCGCTCGGCAACCTTGTCGAAAACCATCCGCCGGAGATGGTCACGCTGGCACTGGAAGCGGATCCCTCGTGTGCCAGCCGCTTCGAGTTCAAGCGGTCTCGAGCGAAGCTCCTGTTGAGCTTTCGTGAGGACTTCCTCGCTGAAGTCGAGGGCCTGAAGGAGCAGATACCATCGCTCATGTACAACCGTTTTCGTCTGCTGGCGATGGACGGAGCGCAAGCGTATCGTGTCATCACCGAAGCCGGCGGGCATCTCGTCAATGACGAGAGCGCGCGCAGCATCATTCGTCTTGCCTGGCAGAACACGGCCGCGCCGCCCGTCGATCAATCGGAATTCGAACACATCGAAATCGACCCCGCCCTGCTCAGCGTGGTGTGCAGCGAGCTGAATCGCAAAAGGCGTGAAAGCCGTCCGCCGCGCGAGTCCATTACGTTTGACCTGATCGAACGTGCCGACCGCGAAATTCTCTCGGGATTCTATGCGCGCAGCATGGATGGCTGTGATCCGCACTTGCGGGCCTTCGTGGAAGACGAACTGATCACCGACCGAGGGTATCGCGACAGCTACGATTTCGAGGACGCACTCGCTTTGCCCGGCGTGAGCGCGCAAGGCCTCGAACAACTGGTGCGCCGCCGCCTGCTACGGATCGATGAGCGGCGCGGCGTTCGCCGCATCGAGTTGACTCACGATGTGCTGACGCGCGTCGTCAAGGAAAGCCGGGACAACCGCCGTGCAAGCGAAGCCGAGCAGGCGGCGCATGCGCGCGAGCATGCCGCCCTCGCCCAGCAGCGCATCAACCAGCGCAACGCCTTCTTCGTGCATATCGGAGCGTTGTCCGCCGCCGCGCTGATCGTCGTCGCCGCTGTTTTTGCATGGGAAAGCTATTCGTTGCGCGCACACGCCCGACATGACGCGCTGATCGCAAGCGCCGACAAACTCGAAAGCCGCCGGTACGACACGTCTTTGTTGTTGCACCTCGAGGCTCTGCAGATATCGAAGAATCGGTCTGATGCGCTGGCTTTCATCCCACGCTTCCTTCGCCAGCCCTATATATCCGCGTATTTGCACGGTCACCAGAAGCCGGTATTCAGTGTTGCGTTCAGCGACGACGGCAAGACGCTCGCTTCCGGTAGCTACGACGGCAGCGTCATGCTGTGGGACGTGGAACAACACAAGCCGATTGCGAAAATCACCGGGCATGGCGACGAGGTTTATGGCATTGCGTTCCGCCCGCACGCCAGGCAATTGGCCTCGGCAAATGCGGATGGCACCGTGACGCTCTGGAACATGGATAGCCACACGTCCGTCACCGTCTTTCGAGGACATGAAGGCCCTGTCACCAGCATCGCGTTCAGCCCCGACGGCAAGTTGCTGGCTTCCGGCGGCGCGGACAGAACCGTCATGATTTGGAGCGTGGAAAGCGGCAGGCCTGTTGCTACCCTCGACGGACACACGGACACGGTGACCGGCGTCGCCTTCAGTCCGGATGGCAAGCGGGTCGCATCGTCGAGCTGGGATGGAACGGTCGCCATTTGGGCGCTCGGCGACAACAGGCGTCAGCTCAGTCTTCCGGTTCACATCGGCAAAGTGTTGAGCGTTGCATTCAGCCCGGACGGCAAGTACCTCGCCATGTCGGGTGCCAATGGTTCCGTGATCGTCCTGAATACGGACAGCTATGCGAGTGTGCGATCCTTCGTCGGCCATACGGCGGCGGTTTATGCCGTTTCGTTCAGCCGCGACGGCCGGCGAATCGTGTCCGCCAGCGCGGACAGGAGCCTGATCGTATGGGACATGTCGACCGGCATACCCACCGCCACCTTGAAAGGGCATTCCGCAAAGATCTTCTCGGCAGCATTCAGTCCGGATGGAATGCGGCTTGCGTCGTCCAGCGCCGACAAGTCGGTGATCTTGTGGGAAATGCCCGATACGCGATTCGCCGCGCCGCTACAGAGTCTCGAAGGTTCCGTCATGAGCCTTGCGTTCAGCGCCGACGGCAAGCATCTTGTGTCGTCAGGCTCTGACGACGACATCACCATATGGGACGTCGAGACCGGAAAGCGTGTGGCAACGCTACCCCGTCTGCACAAGAAATTGGTCAGCAGCATTGCCGTCAGCCCCGATGGAAAATTGCTCGCGTCAGGCAGTTGGGATGGCACGGTAGAGCTTTGGGACATCGACCACGCAACACCATTGAAGTCGTTCGATGCATCGAGTGGAAAGGTTTCGGGCGTAGCGTTCAGTCACGATGGTCGGTTCATCGCCGGAGCCAGTGAAAACGCCGTCACGATCTGGGATGTCAACGCGCACAGTCCGCCCGCAACCTTGCCGATACGGACCGGCCCGTACTTCTCCGTGGCGTTTAGCCCCGACGGTAGGAAACTGGCAATCGCGAGCGCGAAACACGGCGTGCTCTTGTGGGACATCGACCGCCATCGCCAGATCGCGATACTCGAGAAGCATGGCAATGCCGTCTCAAGCGTCGCCTTCAGCCGGGATGGCACCCGACTCGCGTCTTCGAGCTGGGACGGGACCGTGTGCCTGTGGAACATGACCGACAACACCCTGCTGGCAACGCTCGACGCGCATACCGAGCCGGTGCTTGGCGTCGCGTTCAGTCCGGACGGCACGCAGCTGGCATCGGTCGGCTGGGACAAGAAGGTGATCGTCTGGGACCTGGACGGTGAAACACCCGTTGCGACCGTGCTGGAGGGCCACGCCGAGCGGCTCCAAAGCGTCGCGTTCAGCCCGGATGGCATACATGTGGCCTCCGGAGGGCTTGACAGCAAGATCATGCTTTGGCGCGTCGACCCGGCGGATGCTTCTTCGGAGGCTTGCCGAATTGCCAATCGGAACTTGAGCTGCGACGAGTGGAAAAGATATGTGCGCACGGGAGGCTATCACAAGACCTGCGTATCGCTGCCTGCACCTGAGAAGTGCGATTAAATATCTGGAATGACGCCATTATTTGGCGTACCTTAATACTGCGAAGCGCGCAGCATGTATTGGGTCTCGCTCTTCTGCACCGCTTGCCGAATCAGCAGAAATACCGTGCATCCCCGATGTATTCCAGGTCTTCAAGTCGAGCAGTACCTGAACGCGGAGCATCTATGCAACGTTTCGGTGATGCGGACGACCCCCGTCGACGGATTCTGATCCGCGCGCTTGCCGCCGGATTTTTCGCCGCATCGACAGGTGCAGGCAATGCGATTGCCGCCGGCATTTTCGGCGGCAGGCCGGCCAAGCTCCCGCCGGGTCAATCGATATATAGCGTTGACGGCACCTGCAAGATCAACGGCAAGCCGGCGACCATCGACTCCCATATCAAACCCGGAGATACGGTGGAGACCGGGCCTCGCAGCCAGCTCATCTTCGTCGTCGGCGAAACGTCGATGCTCCTGCGCAACGACAGCAATCTCGTGCTGTCCGCAGCGGCCGACGATCCGGTATCCGAGATCGTCGGCAACATGAAGCTGCTCAACGGAAAGCTGCTTTCCGTGTTTGCTCCGGGGCGGCCGGTTCGGATCGAGACGCCCTCGGCATCAATCGGCATTCGCGGGACGGGGTTGTATCTCGAAGCCGATCCGGAACAAACGTACTTTTGTACCTGCTACGGCGCCACCAAAGTCGCCGCAAAGGATGACCCGCAAAGCACGGACACGGTTGTGTCGACTCACCACAACAGACCGCTCTATATCCTTCCGGGCAACAAGAATCCGGGAAAGAGCATTCTTCCCGCGCCCTTCAAGAACCACACCGATCAGGAACTCGCGCTGATCGAAACGCTGGTCGGACGAGAATTGCCGCGATCCTTTCCGGCATTGCCGGATGCGCGCTATGGTGTGCCGTCGATGCGAAATTACACGCCGTGAAGCGGCCTGCAACGCCGAGGCGTGGGTGCAGGCCACGTTACGGCCGCTATTTCTCGGGTGCGCCATTCATGATCCAATTGACGAAGAGATCGTAGGATTCGCGCCCAGCGGGCATCGCAGTCGCTTGAGTCGGCGGCCCGAACAGGTTAAAACCGCCCTGAAGACCACCACCGTGGCCCTCCAGTCCAGCGGGCTTCTGTAACAACGGGCTCGCGTTGATGTCGGCAAAGTTGATGCGGCTGCGGATGTTCTGATACAGGCCGACAGGATCTTGGTAGTTCAGCGGGGGAATCGACGCAGAAAGCGGAGGCAACCCATGACATGCCAGACAGCGCGGATTGTTCTGCGTGCCCTGCAGGACGGCGAGGATATCCGCCAAGCGGAGCTGGCTCGGATCGGCGACTCCGGAGCCATTGACGCTTATTCTCAACAGCGCCGGCGCGCTTGTTGCGTTGCCGCGACTCACAACGAGCTGCAACACATAAAGCCCTGGCACTTTCGGCGTGAAGATGGGTGAAGAACTGCTGGCATCGCTCAGCACTGCGCCGGCCGGATCGCCGACAATGGTCCAGCGATACGTGTCCGCGAACCTGCTGTCCGCGGCGCTCAACCTGACCGGGCCTGAATTGACCGCCCGGTCCGGCCCGGGATCGGCAATCGGCCGCCCAGGCTGCAGAACCGCGCCACTCGTATCCCGTACGGCCTGGGCGTTTGGCGACGACTCGAGAAAACTTGCGAGCAGTTCAGGTTCGCCCGACTTCCAGAAATTGTCGTAGACGATCTTGGCCAGCGGCATTGTTCCTCGATCGATCACATCGTGCTTGATAAGCTGCTTGTACGTCACGAAGCCGTTGAAATCGTCGAAGTCAATTTCGTCGCTGCCCTTGCTTCCGCGCAGCATGTGGCACGCACGACACGATTGCGCGACAACGTTGAGGTACAGCGTTCCTTGGCCCGCGCTTGACCATGTCTGAGGAAGATACGAATCCAGGTAGGTGGTGGCGGGCAAACCCTCGCCGCCGTAGGCTTTCTTTATCAGCATGGCGGGCTTGCCCTGCCATTCGCTGGAGTTGGCCGCGCGATTGAATACCGGATAATCCGGGCAGTTGGTTTGCCCGGCTGGCGCGGCCGCGGCCACCGGGTAAGTGCACAGCACCAACTTGTTCATCGCCTTCAGGATCGCTTCGTAGTCCGCACGCGTATGTCCCGTCATGGCGGAAAAATCGAAGCTCCCTACTTCAAATGGCTGCAGTCGGGCCTGTGCATCACCGTCGGCCTGGGACTGCGCGTACTGCACGTGACCGAACACCGGATTTCCGTTCATATCCAGGGTGAGCGCGTCAGCGCGTCCGCCATGGCAGGAGAAGCAGACGGCAGGCATCGCCTTGCGGCCACGTCCATCCATATCGATCGTCAGTTGCCTCTGCCCGGTGACAGGATCGAAATTGTAGAACTTCGCAAACGGCACACCGCCCTTAGGACCCGGACTGAATTCAATGGCGTTGTAATGGATGCGCCAGCGCGAATCGCCCAATACCGCGGCGTCCATGCTCAAGCTCGAGAAACCGTACGCTCCGCCAGGACTGGCAAGGTAGTTCTCGACGAGAAATGCAATGGACTGGCGAGCCGGATCGACCCGGGCAACCATACGGCGGCCGTAGCCGAGATCCCGAACGTCACCGAATATGGCCGCCATCTCCGCTCCCGTTCCGCTACCGAAGCCATTTGCCGCTTTCCACTTGTCCAACGTGTCCTTCGCGTTGGTCGGGTCGATCGCAGCATAGTAGGCCTGGGCGTAAGCCTCGGTATTGGTCTGGAACGAACCGTCCGGCTGCACTTGCGGGTTCGGGAATAGAAGGAACATGTCGGCTCCCGTCGGCGCGGCAATGGGCGGAGCCGCCGGAGACACGTCGTTGCCGCTTCCGCCGCTGCAACCCGCCAGCAGGAGCACCGCCGCCACGAACACCGCGCAACCGATCAGCCAATTTGAGCGCATGGCTATGTCCTCAGAAATGCATCTGGTAGGCGACCGTGAACTGATTGTCCGTATACGGTGAGTTGCCCGCGCCAGGGAAATTCGGCGTTGCAGTGGGCGTCGCGTGTGCATATCGCCAGGAAAAATCAAGCGAGCCTTTCTCGCCGACGGGGTGGCTATAGCCGATCGACGCAAACACCGTCCTGGCTCTGGTTCGATAGCTGAAGAAATCGCTGCGGTTGAACGCGTCGTCCCGGACGAAAACCTCTGCGATATCGATATTTGCAAGCGACATCCGCCCTGACGAGACCGTATCGCCGAGATGATATTCCGCGCTCACATAGAAGGACCCTGTTGCCACGGTCGCATAATCAAGGTTGAGCCGTACAGAGTTGTCACTTGTGTCGAACACGGCGCTTTTCGCGTCGCGCCGATTGTGTGCAATGGATCCAGACAACGTAATGCGATCGGTCAGCGGCTGTTCTATTGAAGCACCGAAGGAATAGCGATAGCCTCTGCGCAGATCGGAACCGTACTCCTCTCCAGAGATGCGAGAAAACAGCGCGAGCGTCGGGCTAAAGAAGGACGACGAATGACGATAGCGGATCTCGCCGTGAAGACCGACGAACAGGCGCGACAATTTCGTATAGGCGCGAACGGCGTCGCCCCCGGCAAAGCCATTCAGCAGGAGTTGCCATGAGCCGCTCAATGGAATGAGAAAGACCTTGCTTGCGGTTGCACCGAGCGACTGGCTTGATAGCTTGTCTTCGGCAGCGCGCGCGCGCGACACGTTATCGTCGTAGGTCAGGCCTACGTTCACGGCGAGTCCGAGCGGCTGCTCGGGAGTGTCAACGCGTTCCGGCAGTGAGGAACGTGAGTCGGACGTACCGGCATCCGCTGCCGGCGGTGTCTGTGCGTCGGCAATCTGCCCGGTCTTCGTTGCCGGTGCGCCGCAAGCGTCCCGACTCCGCGATACGCAATCCTCGGCGGTGCCGGCGGTGCCATTGTTTGCCATCCCGGACCATGGTCCTTGCGCATGCGCGCCGCTACTGACCGCAATTGCACCGAGAATCGCGCCCACCGCTGCACCAAGCGCCGTCTTGAAGCACCCAAGCACACAAGGCGATCGACGAACCGGGCAATGCGACGGAGTGACACCCCGGGAAACTCTCATGGCGCTCCCCGGGCGAATTGCCTTCGCTTGGGATAGACGGCAGTACGGCCTGTGGCGGAAAGCGTCGAGGTCTTCAAGGACGCAAGCGGATACGCCACGGCCACCTAAATGCTGACCCAATGCAAATCTGGATGAACTGCTTCGTTAGCGCCCCTGTCCCAACGCTCGCGACGCGGCAATACGCAAGCCAGGAGCAATCGACTCGCATCGCGGCCGGAACAGACCTATGCAAAATGCAGGGCGTTCAACCTGCCGTGTCGAGGCCCCGAGGTGACCGCATCTGCTCTTGCGTTGAAACCCATTTTGCGTGCTCTTGGGATATCAGTCCTTCGATGCGATCTGCCAGCGTCGCCAAGCGGTTTTCGGCGCCCGCATACGGACCGGCAGACGCGAGATAGGTGTATTTTTCGTGCTTCAAGGATTCGCACGTCGAGCGGTAGGTAATCCAGTTATGCTGATATTGATTGAGCTGCTGGACACCTTCCAGGATCAACACGCACAGGCCTAGTGTCGCGTTCACCTTCTGCCACTGTGCAGCAGAGAAGATGGCGAGCAGCGGGATCACGGCGGCGGTAACCATCTGGAGCAGTTTCAGCAATTTGTAGCGTCGCTGTGCCGAAATGCTTTTGTGGTCATACCACTTGATCTGATCTTCCAGACGGTCAAGCGTCACGGTCCGCTCGTCGCTCATTCGCGCGCTCCGTTTATTGCGTTGATCTCACGACTTGATCAGCACTCCGTCGGATCCCGCCGGCACGACGCACAAACGCATCACACGGAGCCGTCCGTCGCTTTCGCTATCAGCGCATGGCTGTCATCATCGCGCCGGTCCGTGGCGGTGCGCCGAATGCGGAATGCAAGTTGCAATTTCTTTTGTCCAATTGGATCGGCGATCGGATTCTTCGTTCTAATAAGGCTAGTAACTCCATTCGGCCGATACAGCTAGCATTTTCCCGAGCGTCCAGCCAGTTCCTTTGGGCATCGATTTTGCCGGCGGATTTTTTCAACGCCCTGACACATTGCTGACCAATGAGCGCAGATTCGATTCACGTTGGTGCAATGAAACGACATCCTGCCGATGCGCTGGTGCAAGCGAAGAAGCACGCATCAAGCTCAAATCAAAAAGGCTGAGTCCCGTGCAGTACGGAACTCAGCCCTTGGGTGCCCAACCTTCAACCGTTCAACTTTGCAGGACCAGCTCATGCCCCCTGTTTTTTAAATGAAAAACAGGAAAAGCCAGTACTCGCGGAACGTCTCGGGATCGGTTTGGATCATTCCCACTCGATCGTCGCCGGCGGCTTCCCCGAGATGTCATACACGACGCGATTGATCCCGCGCACCTCGTTGATGATCCGGTTCGACGCGCGGCCCAGCAGCGCGTACGGCAGGTGCGCCCAGTGCGCGGTCATGAAGTCGGTGGTCTGCACCGCGCGCAGCGACGTCACGTAGTCGTACGTGCGGCCGTCGCCCATCACGCCGACCGACTTCACCGGCAGGAACACCGCGAACGCCTGGCTCGTGAGGTCGTACCAGCTCTTGCCGACGTCGGCTTCGCCGCACAGGCCCGCCGCCGCATCCTGCGCGGTCGCGGTCGTGTTGCGCAGCTCCTCGATGAAGATCGCGTCCGCGCGGCGCAGCAGGTCCGCGTACTCGCGCTTCACCTCGCCGAGAATCCGCACGCCGAGGCCCGGGCCCGGGAACGGATGGCGGTACACCATTTCCGGCGGCAGGCCGAGCGCGACGCCCAGCTCGCGCACCTCGTCCTTGAACAGGTCGCGCAGCGGCTCGAGCAGCTTCAGGCCGAGCGTCTCCGGCAGGCCGCCGACGTTGTGGTGGCTCTTGATCGTCGTCGCCTTCTTCGTCTTCGTGCCGCCCGATTCGACCACGTCCGGATAGATCGTGCCCTGCGCGAGCCACTTCGCCTTCGACAGCTTCTTCGCCTCGGCCTGGAACACCTCGACGAACTCGCGGCCGATGATCTTGCGCTTGGCTTCGGGATCGGTCACGCCGGCCAGGTGGCCGAGGAACTGCTCCGATGCGTCGACGTGCACGACCTTCGCATGCAGGCGGCCCTCGAACATGTCGAGCACCATCTGGCCTTCGTTCAGGCGCAGCAGGCCGTGGTCGACGAACACGCAGGTCAGCTGGTCGCCGATCGCGCGGTGGATCAGCGCTGCCGCGACGCTCGAATCGACGCCGCCCGACAGGCCGAGGATCACTTCCTCGTCGCCGACCTGCTCACGGATGCGCGCAACGGCTTCCTCGATGTGATTGCGCATGATCCAGTCCGGCTTCGCGCCGGCGATGTCGAGCACGAAGCGCTCGAGCATCTGGCGGCCCTTCACGGTGTGCGTGACTTCCGGGTGGAACTGCACCGCGTAGTAGCCGCGCGCCTCGTCGGCCATGCCGGCGATCGGGCAGCTCGGCGTCGACGCCATCAGCTTGAAGCCCGGCGGCAGCTCGGCGACCTTGTCGCCGTGGCTCATCCAGACCTTCAGCATCCCGTGGCCTTCGGCCGTCGTGAAATCCTCGATGCCGTTCAGCAGGCGCGTATGGCCGTGCGCGCGCATTTCCGCGTAGCCGAATTCGCGGTGGTCGCTCCATTCGACCTTGCCGCCGAGCTGCACGGCCATCGTCTGCATGCCGTAGCAGATGCCGAGCACCGGCACGCCGAGATCCCACACGGCCTGCGGTGCGCGCAGCTGATGGTCTTCGTACGTGCTCGCGTGGCTGCCCGACAGGATCACGGCCTTCGGCGCGAACTCGCGGACGAAGTCGTCGGACACGTCGTTCGGATGAATCTCGCAATAGACGTGCGCTTCGCGCACGCGCCGCGCGATCAGTTGGGTGACTTGCGAACCGAAGTCGAGAATCAGGATTTTGTCGTGCATGGCTGCGGACGGGATGAAGAACAAACGGATAAGAAAAGCAGCGCATCGCGCGCTGCGTCAAAAGCATGGACGGCGGCGTCGGGCGAAACGGGCGCGCGACGCACGGCCGGTCATTCCTGCATCGGCGGACGCTCGTCCAGCGCGACGTCGGCCGACGCCTTGCCGGACGCGGCAGGCGCGCCGGACGGTGCGGCCGCCGCTGCGGTAGGCGCCGCTGCGGTGGACGTTGCCGCCGGCGCCGCCGGACGGGCGACGACCGGCTCGACCCGCTGCGGCGCAACCGCCGCCGGCTCGGTCGGACGCTGCGCCGTGCGGGCTTCGAGCGCCTGCGCCTTCTCGCGCCGCCGCACGGCCGAAGCCAGTCGCACGCCGCCGAGGCCGAGCACGAACAGCACGACGCCGGCCGCCGCCGACAGCAACTGGCCAGCGGCCGCCAGCGCCGGACCGTGCGAGCCGATCGCCCACACGATCGTCAGCACGCCGGTCAGCCAGTTCACATGGCCGACCGCGCGCGCGACAGGCGCCGTCAGATCGCCGTTGACCGCTGCGTGCGCCGCGAGCCAGCCGAGGCCGAGCAGCGCGATGCCGAACGCCTGGCCGAGCATCGCCGGCTCGATGTTCGCGAGCTGCAGCGCGTTGAACAGCGCGTGCCAGGGCGTCAGCACGAACAGCACGCCGAACGCCAGCAGCAGCACGGCATCGACGACCAGCACGGCTCGCAGCAGCGGTTTCATCGGCGCTTAGTCCACGTGATAGTTCGGCGCTTCCTTCGTGATCTGCACGTCGTGCACGTGCGACTCGCGCATGCCCGCCGCGGTGATCTGGACGAATTCGGCCTTCTCGTGCAGCTCGGCGATCGTCTTGCAGCCGCAGTAGCCCATGCTCGCGCGCACGCCGCCGATCAGCTGGAAGATGATTGCGTTGACCGAACCCTTGTACGCGACACGGCCTTCGATGCCTTCCGGCACGAGCTTGTCGATGTTCGCGGAGTTGTCCTGGAAGTAGCGGTCCGCCGCGCCGTCCTTCATCGCGCCGACGGAGCCCATGCCGCGGTACGACTTGTACTGGCGGCCCTGGTACAGGAACACGTCGCCCGGCGCCTCTTCGGTGCCCGCAAACATGCTGCCCATCATCACCGCGTTCGCGCCGGCGGCGAGCGCCTTCGACACGTCGCCCGAGAAGCGGATGCCGCCGTCGGCGATGCACGGCACGCCGGTGCCGCGCAGCGCGTCGGACACGTTCGCGATCGCGCTGATCTGCGGCACGCCGACGCCCGCGACGATCCGCGTCGTGCAGATCGAGCCGGGGCCGATGCCGACCTTCACCGCGTCCGCGCCGTACTCGACCAGCGCCTTCGCCGCCGAGGCCGTCGCGATGTTGCCGCCGATCACCTCGACGTGCGGGAAGTTCTGCTTGACCCAGCGCACGCGCTCCAGCACGCCCTTGCTGTGACCGTGCGCGGTATCGACGACGATCACGTCGACGCCCGCCTGCACCAGCAGCTCGACGCGTTCTTCGTTGTCAGGGCCGACGCCGACCGCCGCGCCTGCGCGCAGCTTGCCGTGCTCGTCCTTGCACGCGTCCGGGTGCTCGGTCTGCTTGGTGATGTCCTTGACGGTCATCAGGCCGCGCAGCTCGAATGCGTCGTTGACGACCAGCACGCGCTCGAGGCGGTGGCTGTGCATCAGCGCCTTCGCTTCGGCGAGCGGCGTGCCTTCCTTGACCGTCACGAGGCGCTCGCGCGGCGTCATGATCGACTTGACCGGCTCGTCGAGGCGGGATTCGAAGCGCAGGTCGCGGTTCGTGACGATGCCGACGAGTTGCGGGCCCTCGACGACCGGGAAGCCCGAAATGCCATGCTGGCGCGACAGCGCGATCACATCGCGCACCTTCATCTGCGGCGGCACCGTGATCGGGTCGCGGACGACGCCGGACTCGAAGCGCTTGACCTTCGCGACTTCTCGGGCCTGCTCGGCGGGCGTGAGGTTCTTGTGGACGATGCCGACGCCGCCTTGCTGCGCCATCGCGATCGCGAGGCGACCTTCGGTGACCGTGTCCATCGCGGCGGACACGAGCGGCATGTTCAGGGAGATGTTGCGGGTCAGCTGGGTTTTGAGGCTGGTGTCGCGCGGCAGAACGTCGGAGAAGGCCGGGACGAGGAGCACGTCATCGAAAGTGAGTGCTTTTTGGATCAGACGCATGGCAAATCCTATGGGCGCAAAATCGAATTATACGCGAAGTGCGGCTGAATTTCACAACACGAACAATGGCTTAGCCGTTTTCCGGCGCTTGGGGCCCCGAATCGTTCGCATCGCCGTTCGAGTCGTTTTCGATCCGGTTTCGTTTTCGATGCCGGCGTGTCCGTTCGCGCGCGCCTTCACGCCAGCCCGGCCGCGCCCCCGACGATCCGCGCCGCGTGGCGCCAGACGCTCGGCGGTCATGGCGGCCGCCACCGCGGCCATCACTCGCAGGTCCATGATGCCGGCCGCCAGCGCGATCGCCAGCAGGTTCGCGCAGCACGCGCCGCGACGGCAACCGGCCCGCAGGCCGTCCCGCCATGCGCCGCCCCACCCCGGCAACAGGCGAGCCGACCCGCCTTCCGCGCGGTGAACTGCAGCGCGCCCGCGAGCAGGACCACGACGGCGGCAAAAACGGGGAACGCTTGCGCCACGCCGGGCAGCCGCGCCGCCAGCCGTTCGTCGCGCGTCCCGGTGAGATGTGTCGTCATCGTGCGCCCCGCCTTCCGGTGTCCTGCATTGCATGGCCCGCGGCCGGAACGGCGTGCCGCGCGGGGGGTGTGGTGCTAGATTAGTGCCGGGCCACGAACCGCGGGAATGACAAGTGTGTCGGGATTCGGATGGATTCGCTGATTACGGCCGCGGCCCGCGCGCTCGCCGCGGGTGACCCGCTCGGCGCGCTGAACCGGGTCGCGCTGCGCGACGATGCCCCCGCGCTCGCGCTGCGCGGCATCGCGATGGCGCAGCTCGGCGACTTCGAGCGCGCGAAGGCGCTCGTGCGCAGCGCGGCGCGCGCGTTCGGCCCGAAGGAGGCCGTGGCCCGCGCGCGCTGCGTCGTCGCGGACGCCGAGATCGCGCTCGCGTCGCGCGACCTCGGCTGGCCGCCCCGTGCGCTCGACGCCGCACGCATCACGCTCGAAGCGCACGGCGATCACGTCAATGCCGCGCATGCACGCCTCCTCGAAGTGCGCCGGCTGCTGCTGATCGGGCGCCTCGACGACGCCGAGCGCGCGCTCGCCGGCCTCGATCCGGCGCCACTGCCGGCGGCGTCGCGCGCCGCGCACGAACTCGTCGCCGCCGGCATCGCGATGCGGCGCGTCCGGCCCGGCGCCGCGCGCGCGGCGCTCGCCCGTGCGCGACTGGCCGCGCACGACGCCGGGATCGCCGCGCTGACCGCCGAGATCGACTGTGCGCGCGGCATCCTCGATGCGCCGGCCGCCCGCCGGATCGCGCCCGGCGGCGCGCGGCTCCTGCTGCTCGACGAAGTGCAAGCGCTGCTGGCGTCGGACGCCGTCGTCGTGGATGCGTGCCGCCATGTCGTGCGCGACGCGCGCACGGCGATCCCGCTCGCGCGGCGGCCGGTGCTGTTCGCGCTGGCGCGTGCGCTCGGCGAGGCGTGGCCGGCGGACGTGCCGAGAGACACGCTCGTCGCCCACGCATTCCGCGCGCGGCAAGCGGACGAATCGCATCGCGCGCGCCTGCGCGTCGAAATCGGCCGGCTGCGCGCGATGCTCCGGCCGCTCGCAAACGTGACCGCGACCGCGCGCGGCTTCGCGCTCGAGCCGCACGGCGCGCGCGAGGTCGTCGTGCTCGCGCGCCCGGTCGACGAGAAGCATGCGTCGGTGCTCGCCCTCCTCGCCGACGGCGAAGCGTGGTCGAGCTCAGCGCTCGCCCTCGCGCTCGGCGCGAGCCAGCGCACCGTGCAGCGAGCGCTCGACGCGCTCGCGGAGGCAGGCAAGGTGCAGACGTTCGGCCGCGGGCGGGCGCGCCGCTGGACGACGCCGCCCGTGCCGGGATTCGCGACGACCTTGTTACTCCCCGCGCCGCTGCCGGGCGACTAGGATGACGTAACCGAACGACGAGGACGGCGACATGAAACGATCCGCGGCAGACATCATCCGTGAATACGGCCCCTTTCCAGGTGTCGACGGCGTGCACGGCGTCACGTTCGACGGCCGGCAGGTCTGGTTCGCGTCCGGCGACCGGCTGAACGCGCTCGATCCGGACAGCGGCGAGATGCTGCGCGCGCTCGACGTCGCCGCGCATGCGGGCACGGCCTTCGACGGCCGGCACCTGTTCCAGATCGTCGAGAACCGCATCGAGAAAATCGATTCGCAGACCGGCCGCGTGCTCGCGACGATCCCCGCGCCCGGCGGCGGCGGCGATTCGGGACTCGCGTGGGCCGAAGGGACGTTGTGGGTCGGCCAGTATCGCGAGCGGAAGATTCATCAGATCGATCCGCAGACCGGCGCGGTGCTGCGCACGATCGAATCGAACCGCTTCGTCACCGGCGTGACCTGGGTCGACGGCGAGCTGTGGCACGGCACCTGGGAAGGCGACGCAAGCGAGCTGCGGCGGGTCGATCCGCAATCGGGCCAGGTGCTCGAACGGCTCGACATGCCGCCGGGCGTCGGCGTGTCGGGGCTCGAATCCGACGGCGGCGACCGCTTCTTCTGCGGCGGCGGCGACAGCAGGAAGATTCGGGCCGTGCGTCGTCCCGCACGCGTCGCGACGGCATCGACCGATTCGACGGATCAATAGGCAAAGTCTCCCCTGCCGACGACGCGCGCGGCGTTCGCCAACGCCATGCCATCGCCCGCCGAGTGCAGGATTGAACAAGACGCCTTCCCGCCGACACCGCTAAGATGCGCGCTCGTCAGTGATTCAGTCGGAGAAGTCGATGCAGCGCGGTGTGGTGTACGGAGTATTGGCGGGCGCCCTGTGGGGCATGGTGTTCCTGGTTCCGCGGCTGTTGACCGACTTCTCGCCGCTGCTGCTGAGCGCCGGCCGCTACGCGATGTACGGCCTCGTGTCGCTCGCGGCCGCGCTGCCGGTCGCGCGCTCGCTGCTCGCGCGCCTGACCCGCGAGGATTTCGTCGCGCTCGCGAAGCTCGCGCTGGTCGGCAATGTCGCCTACTACATGCTGCTGTCCGGCGCGGTGCACCTGATCGGCATCGGGCCCACCTCGCTGATCGTCGGCGTGCTGCCCGTGACCGTCACGCTCGCCGGCCTCGGCGACCACGGCGCGGTGCCGCTCAGGCGGCTGGCCGGCCCGCTCGCGCTCGTCGTCGCCGGCATCGCGTGCATCAACGTCGACCTGTTCACGTCCGAAGCCGCGCACGCGACGACACTCGCGCAGAAACTCGCCGGCATCGCGTGCGCGGCGGGCGCGCTCGCGAGCTGGACCTGGTACGCGGTCGCGAATGCCCGCTACCTGCAGCGGCATCATCATTTCAGCGGCAATGAATGGTCGGTGCTGTGGGGCGTCGTGACGGGCCTGATCGGCGCCCTGTGCTGGCTCGGCATCCTCGCGGCGCCCGCCGGTACGCTGCAGGCGGCGCTGCCCGCGTCGCGCTGGCAGTTGTTCTGGCTGCTGAACCTCGGTCTCGCGATCGGCGCGTCGTGGCTCGGCAACGGGCTGTGGAACGCCGCGTCGAAGCGCCTGCCGCTGACGCTGTCGGGCCAGCTGATCGTGTTCGAGACCGTGTTCGCGCTGCTGTACGCGTTCGTCTACGACCACCGGCTGCCGCGCGTGCTCGAGATCGCGGCGCTCGTGCTGCTGCTCGCGGGCGTCTACGGCTCGGTGCGCCGGCACAGCGACACGCACGCAAAGGACGACCCGCTGAATGCAAACCTCACCGCGCACTGAGCGCGGCAGGGTTTGATCGGACGAATCGGATAAATCAGCGCCGGATCGCGCGGATCAGCGCGAGTCCTTGTGCTGCCACTTGCGGCCCTCGACGGAGCCCTCGCGGCGGGATTTTTCGACGCGGCGCTGGCGCGCGACCTTCGGATCGACGATCAGCGGCCGGTAGATCTCGACGCGGTCGTGGTCGGCGAGCGGCGTGTCGAGCGGCGCGAGCTTGCCGAACACGCCGGTCTTCGCGTGCTCGAGATCGATCTCCGGATGCAGCGCGAGCACGCCGCTCGCGTCGATCGCCGCGCGGACGGTCGCGCCGTCCGGCAACGTGACCGGAATCAGCGTCTGGCGCTCCGGCAGCGCGTAGCAGACTTCGATCGACAGCATCGCGTCACCCCTTCCCGTAGCGCTGGTCGGCGCGCTTGACGAACGAATCGACGAACGTGTTCGCGATGTGGCTGAACACTGGCCCGATGATCTTCTCGAGCAGGATGTTCGAGAACTCGTAATGCAGCGAGAATTCGATCTTGCACGCATCGGCGCGCAGCGCCGTGAAGCGCCACGAGCCGGTGAATTTCTTGAACGGGCCGTCCGCGAACTCCATGTCGATGCGCGTCGGGCGCTGCTGCGTGTTGCGCGTCGCGAAATGCTGCTTGATGCCCTTGAAGTTGATGTCGATGCGCGCCTCCATCCCGTTCTCGTCCTGACGGCGGATCTCGATGCCGCCGCACCAGGGCAGGAAATTGGGGTAATCGGCAACGTCGGTGACGAGGTCGAACATCTGTTCCGCCGAATGACGGATCAATACGGTTTTCTGGACATCTGCCATAAATCACGCGGCATCGCAAAGGTGGGAACGCAAGCCGGGCGATTCTCGCCCCGCTTTGCTAAAATTGTGATTTTAAACGAGTTGGCCCGATCCTTTCATGAGCATCATCGACAACAGGAAAGCGCACTTCGATTACCACATCGAGGAACGCTACGAGGCGGGGCTCGTGCTCGAGGGCTGGGAAGTCAAGGCGCTGCGCGCCGGGCGCGGCCAGATCAAGGAAGGCTACGTGATCGTGAAGAACGCCGAGATCTTCCTGATCGGCACGCACATCAGCCCGCTGCCCGAGGCCTCGACGCACATCAAGCCCGATCCGCTGCGCACCCGCAAGCTGCTGCTGCATGCCGAGGAGATCAAGAAACTGATCGGCAAGGTCGAGCAGCGCGGCTACACGCTCGTGCCGCTGAACTTCCACTACAAGGGCGGCCGCGTGAAATGCGACATCGGCCTAGCGAAAGGCAAGAAGCTGCACGACAAGCGCGAAACCGAGAAGAAGCGCGACTGGGAGCGCGAGAAGGCACGCATCATGCGCGCCGGCACCTGACGCGCACGCCGTTGCGTCGCATGAAAAGGCCCGCTCGATGAACTGAACCCCGGAAGTTGGACGGTTCAAGAATGCTGGGCCAAGAAGGGCTGAGTTCTGTACTGCACAGGACTCAGCCCTTTTAGTTTCAGCCGGATACGTTCGTGGTTGTAGTAATGGATGTACTGCTGGATCCCAGCCTGTAGCTGTTCAACGCTGTCGAACTCGTTCAAGTGGAAGAACTCTGCCTTGAGCGTACCAAAGAAGCTTTCCATCGCGGCATTGTCCAGGCAGTTGCCCTTGCGCGACATGCTCTGGCGAATCGCCCGCTGATCCAGCAGTCTTCGATAGGCAGCCATCTGGTACTGCCATCCTTGATCGGAATGCAGCAGAGGGCGCTCGCCTTGCCCGAGACGGGAGAACGCTTTGCTCAGCATGCTTCCAACCAGATCGAAGGTCGGCTGGACAGCACTCTGCCAGGCAATGATCTCCCCGTTATACAGATCCATCACCGGCGACAGGTATAGCTTGCGGCCTTTCACGTTGAATTCGGTGACATCCGTGACCCACTTCTCGTTAGGTCGCTGCGCCTTGAATTGCCGGTTGAGCAGGTTCGGGGCAACACGGCCTACCGTTCCTCGATAGGAGCGGTACTTCTTCGGCCGCACCAGCGACTTCAAGCCGAGCTGAACCATCAAGCGCCGAACCAGTTTGTGATTGATCTGTTCTCCAGCCTGTCGGACTACCGCCGTGATACGCCGATAGCCATACCGGCCCCGGTGGGACTCGTAGATCGCACGGATGCGTTGCTTGAGCCCGGCGTAACGATCTCCGGCTTGAAGCGCTTTCTGCTGGTAGTAAAAAGTACTGCGCGCCAATCCCGCTACGTCCAGCAGGATGGCCAATGCATGGTCTTGCCTCAATTCGAGCACTACTTGCGCTTTGCGCGTCGTGTCTGACGTTGCTCCGCCCGAATCAAGGCATCGAGTTTTTTTAGATAGGCCACCTCCGCGCGCAGGTATTCGTTCTCCTTGAGCAATTGCTCGCGGGTACGGGTATCCGATTCGGCGTCCGACGGCGTAGGTTCGGTAGGCGGTAAAGTCGACATCTTGTTGGGGCGGCGCCCCTTGGGGCGCGGTAACAGGGCTGGGAAACCGCCGTCATGATACTGGCGTTCCCAACGGGCAAGTGCTCCAGGATCTCGGATACCCAGTATCGCCTGCATCTGCGTACGGGACAGATTCTCTCGCTGCATACGCTCCAGCGCCTCACGCTTGAATTGCGCGCTGTACTCGCTGTGACCCTTGCGGCGCAGCCCATCAATACCGTGCAGTTTGTACTCCGCAACCCACTGCCGCGCCAAGGTTCGGCCCACCCCATGGGCCTGGGCCAAGGCTCTGAAGCCTATCCCTCCCGCCAAATACTGCTTCACTACTTTGAGCTTTAATCGCTCGTCGTGCTTCAACATGAAAAAAACCCAAGGGTCGGATCTATGTCCAACTCCTGGGGTTCAGTTCACTCGAAGCGGGCCTTTGTCCGGTGGGCAAGCGTGACGCGCCGGCGGGCGGCAGGACACGCACTTCGTCGCGCGGCAATTCGCCGCATGCCCGGCGCACGACGCAGCCGCGGCAAGACCGCCGCGGCGACGCCGCTCAGCCCTTGCCGGCCGGCGTGCCGGCTCCCGCCGGCCCCGCATGCTTGACGATCGACAGCGCCGACGCGATCGCGGTGCCGAGATCCGACAGGTTCGACGGCACGATCAGCGTATTGCCCTGCTTCGCGAGATTCGAGAACGCGCCGACGTACTGCTCGGCGACCTTCAGGTTCACCGCATCCATCCCGCCCTGCGACTGGATCGCGTTCGCGATCTTCTGGATCGCCTGCGCGTTCGCCTCGGCAACCGCGAGAATCGCCGCCGCCTCGCCCTGCGCCTGGTTGATCGCCGCCTGCCGCTCGCCCTCGGACTTCTGGATCGCGGCTTCGCGCGCGCCCGACGCGAGGTTGATCTGCTCCTGCTTGCGGCCTTCCGACGCGGCGATCAGCGCGCGCTTCTCGCGCTCCGCGGTGATCTGCGCCTGCATCGCATGCAGGATCTCCTTCGGCGGCGTGAGGTCCTTGATCTCGTAGCGCAGCACCTTCACGCCCCAGTTCGCCGCGGCCTGGTCGAGCGCCGAAACAATGTTGTGGTTGATGAAGTCGCGCTCCTCGAAGGTCTTGTCGAGCTCGAGCTTGCCGACCACCGAACGCAGCGTCGTCTGCGCAAGCTGCGTGATCGCGAGCACGAAGTTGCTCGACCCGTACGACGCCTTCATCGGATCGGTCACCTGGAAGTACAGCACGCCGTCGACCTGCAGCTGCGTGTTGTCGCGCGTGATGCAGACCTGGCTCGGCACGTCGAGCGGGATTTCCTTCAGCACGTGCCGGTACGCGATGCGGTCGACGAACGGCAGCACGATGTTCAGGCCAGGCGACAGCGTCGCGTGATAGCGCCCGAAGCGTTCGAGCACCCACGCGTGCTGCTGCGGCACGATCTTCACCGTCTTCGACACGATCACGACGGCAATGACGAGCAGGACGACCCAGATGATCAGCGAGTCCATGAAGCGTTCCCTCCTTGTTGTCAGCGGACGATCAGCCCGCGGGTTTCGCCACGACCACGAGGCAGTTGCCGCGCACGGCGTGCACCTGGTAAAGGCGCGCGTCGTCGCGCTCGCCTTCGGCCAGCTCGACGTCCCATTCGGCGCCCCGGTACTGGACGCGCGCGCGGCGGTCGCGCCACGCGTCGACCGTGAGGGTCGCGCCGATGTCGAGATTGACGTCCGGATTGGCCGACGCGTCGCGCTTCTGCCTGCGCCCGAGCCCCGAACGGCGCAGCACGACCATCGCGCCGATCGCGACCACGGCGGCCGCCCCGAACTGTACGTGCGGCGCGAAGCCGGCCACCTGCAGCAGGCCGCCCGCGAGAAACCCGAGCGCGATCATCAACAGATTGAACGTGCCCGTCAGCAGTTCGCCGACGACCAGCACGCCTACCCCGATCCACCAGAACAGATGCCCCGACATCATGTGGTCTCCTACAAACGAAAACACCCCGGTGCTTATCGGGGTGTTTATAGCATGAACCTTGCGTTTTGCCTTCATCCGGCAGGCGGACGCGCCGCCCGCCTGTCGAACGAGCGTTACCGATCTTACTTGCGGTTGGCGAGCGCCTGCCACGTATCGATGATCGTGTCCGGGTTCAGCGAGATCGACACGATGCCTTCGTCGGTCAGCCATTGCGCGAAGTCCGGGTGATCGGACGGGCCCTGGCCGCAGATGCCGACGTACTTGCCCATCTTGCGGCAGGTGTCGATCGCGCGCTTCAGCAGGAACTTGACCGCCGGGTCGCGCTCGTCGAAATCGACCGCGAGCAGTTCCATGCCCGAGTCGCGATCGAGGCCGAGCGTGAGCTGCGTGAGGTCGTTCGAGCCGATCGAGAAGCCGTCGAAGTGCTGCAGGAACTCTTCGGCGAGGATCGCGTTGGTCGGCACTTCGCACATCATGATGAGGCGCAGGTCGTTCTCGCCGCGCTTCAGGCCGAACTTCGCGAGCAGGTTGACGACGCGCTCCGCCTGCTTCACGGTCCGCACGAACGGCACCATGATCTCGACGTTGGACAGGCCCATCTCGTCACGCACGCGCTTGAGCGCGAGGCACTCCATCTCGAACGCCTGCGCGAAATCGTCGGCGATGTAGCGCGACGCGCCGCGGAAGCCCAGCATCGGGTTTTCCTCGTCCGGCTCGTAGCGCGAACCGCCGATCAGCTTCTTGTACTCGTTCGACTTGAAGTCGGACATCCGCACGATCACGGGCTTCGGATAGAACGCCGCGGCGATCGTCGCAATGCCTTCCGTCAGCTTGTCGACGTAGAACGCACGCGGCGACGCATGGCCGCGCGCGACGCTCTCGACCGCCTTCTTCAGGTCCTGGTCGATGTTCGGGTACTCGAGGATCGCCTTCGGGTGCACACCGATGTTGTTGTTGATGATGAACTCGAGACGCGCGAGGCCGACGCCGGCGTTCGGCAGCTGCGAGAAGTCGAACGCGAGCTGCGGGTTGCCGACGTTCATCATGATCTTCACCGGGATTTCCGGCAGTTCGCCGCGCTGCACTTCGGTGACTTCCGTCTCGAGCAACCCGTCGTAGATCTTGCCTTCGTCGCCTTCCGCGCACGACACCGTGACGAGCGCGCCGTCCTTCAGCACGTCGGTCGCGTCGCCGCAGCCGACGACCGCCGGCACGCCGAGCTCACGCGCGATGATCGCCGCGTGGCAGGTACGGCCGCCGCGGTTCGTGACGATCGCGGCCGCGCGCTTCATCACCGGCTCCCAGTTCGGGTCGGTCATGTCGGCGACCAGCACGTCGCCCGGCTGCACGCGCTCCATTTCCGACGGGTCCTGGATCACGCGCACGGGGCCCGCGCCGATCTTCTGGCCGATCGCGCGGCCGGTCGCCAGCACCTGCGACTGGCCCTTCAGCTTGAAGCGCTGCTCGGCCTTGCCGTTCGCCTGGCTCTTCACGGTTTCCGGGCGCGCCTGCAGGATGAAGATCTTGCCGTCGCGGCCGTCCTTGCCCCACTCGATGTCCATCGGGCGCTGGTAGTGCTTCTCGATGATCACCGCGTACTTCGCCAGCTCGATCACGTCCTCGTCGGTGATCGAGTAGCGGTTGCGCTGCTCGTGCGGCACGTCGACCGTCTTCACGCGGCCCGGCTCGCCCGGCTGCGTGAACTCCATCTTGATCAGCTTCGAGCCGATCGAGCGGCGGATGATCGGGTACTTGTCCTGCGCGAGCGTGGTCTTGAACACATAGAACTCGTCCGGGTTCACCGCGCCCTGCACGACGGTTTCGCCCAGGCCGTAGCTCGACGTGATGAACACGGCGTCCTTGAAGCCCGACTCGGTGTCGATCGTGAACATCACGCCGGCCGCGCCGACGTCCGAGCGGACCATGCGCTGCACGCCGGCCGACAGCGCCACTTCGGCGTGCGTGAAGCCCTTGTGCACGCGGTACGAGATCGCGCGATCGTTATACAGCGACGCGAACACGTGCTTCATGCGGTCGAGCACGTCGTCGATGCCGACGACGTTCAGGTACGACTCCTGCTGGCCCGCGAACGATGCGTCGGGCAGGTCTTCCGCGGTCGCGGACGAGCGCACGGCGAACGACAGCTCGCCCGGCGAGCCGTTCTGCAGGACTTCGAACTGCGCGCGGATGTCCTGCTCGAGGCGCGACTGCATCGGCGCGTCGACGATCCACTTGCGGATCTCCGCACCGGCTTCGGCGAGCGCCTTCACGTCGTCGATGTCGAGCGACTCGAGACGCTTCGCGATGCGGTCGGTAAGGTCGTTGTGCTTGAGGAAATCGCGGAATGCGAGCGCGGTCGTGGCAAAACCGGTGGGTACGCGCACGCCTGCCGACGCAAGCTGGCTGATCATCTCGCCGAGCGACGCATTCTTGCCGCCGACGATCTCCACATCGGTCATCCGCAACTGCTCGAACGGAATTACATACGCCTGGTCCTTTGCGACGTTTGCTGCGTTAGTCATACAAGCCCCTAAGTGTGAAAAAAATGCTCGATCGCGCAAGTGGGCTTGAACGCGGGCGCTTGCAAAAAGGCGCGGCGCGTCTTGTGCAACCTGTTAGATAAACAATCGCCGGGCTCGAAAATCTTTCGACCCGATTTACAAAAATCCCGGCAGAAGGGCGAAATTTGCAGCCATATCGCCGAACTTTCCGGGAATTTTCAATCGCTTGCGGCAAGCGCGCTGCGCGCGTCGCGCATGGCCCCCGCAATTGCTTATCCAACAGGTTGCCGCTATTCTACCGTGCCGGCTGCCGGATGTGGCGCGACCTTGTCACTGCGCCCGGAGAGCGACCTCCAGCCGCCCGCGCAACCGCCCTTCACGTTCGACGTCCAGATTCATGCTGCCTACCGTTTTCATCGTCTCCGACGGCACCGGGATCACTGCCGAGACCTTCGCGCATTCGATCCTCTCCCAGTTCGACCAGAAATTCCGCCTCGTGCGCGTGCCGTTCGTCGATTCGCTCGACAAGGCGTATGCGACCGTCGAGAAGATCAACGAAGCCGCCGTGCACGACGGCCGCCGCTCGATCGTGTTCACGACGCTCGTCGACAGCGAGTCGAACGAGATCGTCAAGCGCTCGAACGCGCTCGTGCTCGACATGTTCCAGCGCTTCGTCGAGCCGCTCGAGCAGGAGTTGCAGCTGAAGTCGAGCCACGCGATGGGCCGCGGCCACCAGAACGCGGACACCGAGGAATACAAGACGCGGATCGAGGCGATCAACTTCTCGCTCGCGCACGACGACGGCCAGTCGAATCGCAACCTGTCGGAAGCCGACGTGATCCTCGTCGGCGTGTCGCGCAGCGGCAAGACGCCGACGAGCCTGTACCTCGCGATGCAGTACGGCGTGAAGGCCGCGAACTATCCGCTGATTCCGGAAGACTTCGAGCGCGGCAAGCTGCCGTCCGCGCTCAGCGCGCACCGCGACAAGCTGTTCGGGCTGTCGATCGACCCGCAGCGCCTGTCCGAGATCCGCAACGAGCGCCGGCCGGGCAGCAAGTATGCGGCGCCCGAGAACTGCCGCTACGAGATCAACGAAGCCGAAGCGATGATGCGCCGCGAAGGCATCAAGTGGCTGTCGTCGACGCACAAGTCGATCGAGGAGATCGCGACGACGATCCTGCAGGAAGTCCGCCTCGACCGGCAATCGTACTGACGCGGCGCGGGCGCGCCGCCCTTCCCGCCCCGGAAAGACAAAAGGCCGCGTGCGACACGCGGCCTTTTTCGTTTCGCAGCGGCGGGCGTGACCGCCCTGCCGCCCCGCACCGTCACGCGCGGCGCTGCTGCCGCACCTGCTCGAACAGGCAGACCGCGGCCGCGGCCGCGACGTTCAGCGACTCCATCCCGCCCGGCTGCGGAATCGTCACGCGATGCGTCGCCGCGTCACGCCAGAACGCCGACACGCCGGCGCCCTCGTTGCCGAACACCCAGACGACCGGCCCGGCCAGGTCGCTATCGTAGATCGACTGCGCGCCGTGCGAATCCGTCAGCGCGACCGGCACGCCGATCCGATCGGCGAGCGCGCCCGCCTCGACGTCCTCGTGGATCGACAGCAGGAAATGCGCGCCCATGCCCGAGCGCAGCACCTTCGACGACCACGCGTACGCGGTGCCCGGCGCGCAGAACACGTGCTTCACGCCCGCCGCTGCCGCGCTGCGCAGGATCGAGCCGACGTTGCCGGCGTCCTGCACGCCGTCGAGCACGACCGACGTGTCGGTCACGCGCGCGGGCAGCGGATGGGACGGCCGGTCGACGAGCAGCAGGAAGCCGACGCCGTTGACGACGTTCGACAGCTGGCCGAACAGCGCGTCGGGCAGCGTGACAAGCCGGTGCGCGTCGATGCGCGCGACGATCGCCTGCGCCTCGTCGTGGCGCAGCGCGCCTTCGGTCGCGACGCACAGTTCGGGCGTCGCGCCGGTGTCGAGATACGCGCTCGCGAGATGGAATCCCTCGAGCAGCGCCTGGCCGCTGCGGCGCTGATGCGACGTCGAACCCGCGAGCGCCTTCAGGCGCTTGTACAGCGGGTTGTCCCTTGAAGTAATGACTTTCATCGAATCATGTCGAGCGCCGCGCGCACCGGCGCGAACGAGCGGCGATGCGCTTCGCACGGCCCGTGCTCGCGCAGCGCGGCAAGGTGTTTCGCGGTGCCGTAGCCCGCATGCACGTTGAACCCGTAGACCGGAAAGCGCTCGTGCAGGTCGACCAGCATGCGGTCGCGCGTGACCTTCGCGAGAATCGACGCCGCCGAGATGCTCGGCACCAGCGCATCGCCGCTGACGATCGCCTCGGCGCGCACCGACAGCGTCGGGCAGCGGTTGCCGTCGATCTGCGCGAGCGTCGGCACGACCGCGAGCCCTTCGACGGCCCGCTTCATCGCGAGCATCGTCGCGTGCAGGATGTTCAGCGTGTCGATTTCGTCGACGCTCGCCGACGCGACGCAGTACGCGCTCGAACGCGCAATGATCAGTTCGTACAGCGCATCGCGCTTCTTCGCCGAGAGCGCCTTCGAATCGTCGAGCCCGTCGATCGGCTGCGCCGGATCGAGAATCACCGCGGCGGCCACGACCGGGCCTGCGAGCGGGCCGCGTCCGGCTTCATCGACGCCGCAGACGATCTCGTCGGGGCGGCTGAAGTCGAAGCCGCCCTGCGCGTCGGCCGGCGCGCGGCGACGCGGTGTGCGTGCTGCCGTCATGCGCGCCGTCCCTTGCGCTGTTCGATCACGCGCACGACCGCTTCGGCGGCCTTCGCGGCCGTGTTCTGCCGCAGCGAAAGATGCATTTCGGTAAATATCTCGGTGAGCGTGCGGCGGTTCGCGTCGTCGCGCAGCTGCGTCAGCGTCGCGTCGGCCAGCGCCTCCGGCGTCGCGAAATGCTGCAGCAGCTCCGGCACGACGAAGCGCCCGGCGAGGATGTTCGGCAGGCCGACATACGGCAGGTAGCCCTGCCGGCGCATGATCTGCCCGGTCAGCCAGGGCACCTTGTACGAGATCACCATCGGCTTCTTCAGCAGCGCGGCTTCCAGCGTCACGGTGCCGCTCTTGACGAGGATCGCGTCCGCCGCCGTCATTGCGACCTGCGCACTGCCGTCGGTAATCGTCAGCGCCAGTTGCGGGTGCGCGTCGACGAGCGGCTGCAGCAGCGCGCGCAGCGCCGGCGTCGCCGCCGGCATCACGAAGCGCACGCCCGGCTCGCGCTGCTGCATCAGCGCCATCGCCGCGAAAAACGTCGGGCCGATCAGCGCGATTTCCGAGCGCCGGCTGCCGGGCAGCACGGCGATCACCGGGCCGTCGGCCGGCAGGCCCAGCGCAATCCGCGCGCCGTGCATATCGGGCTCGAGCGGGATCTCGTCGGCGAGCGGATGGCCGACGTAGGTCGACGCGACGCCCGCCTTGTCGAGGATCGCCGGTTCGAACGGGAACAGGCACAGCATGTGGTCGACCGACTTGGCGATCTTCTTGATCCGGCCGCCGCGCCAGATCCAGATCGACGGGCATACGAAGTGGACGACCGGAATGCCCGCGTCGCGCACGGCCTGCTCGACATTGAAGTTGAAGTCCGGCGCGTCGACGCCGATGAACGCGTCCGGCCGGTCGGCGAGCAGCTGCCGCTTCAGCTCGCCGCGGATCCGCAGGATCTCCGGAATCTGGCCCAGCGCCTCGACGTAGCCGCGCACCGTCAGCTTGTCCATCTGCCAGTGCGAGTCGAAGCCATGCGCGATCATCCGCTGGCCGCCGATCCCGTAATACCGGGCCGACGCCGGCAGCCGCTCGTGCAGCCCGCCGAGCAGCGACGCCGCGAGCAGGTCGCCCGACGGCTCGCCCGCCACCATTGCAAGCCGGAGCTGGTTGGTCGGGAGCGACATCGCTTAGCGGATGATGCCGCGCTGGGACGCGTCGATGAACGCGACGAGCGCCTTGACCGGCGCGTCGCCGTCGCCGCCGGCTTCCGCCAGCTCGCGCAGCTGCACCTTCGCTTCCTCGAGCGACAGGCCGTTCTTGTACAGCAGCCGGTATGCGCTGCGCAGCGCCGAGATCGCATCGGGCGAGAAGCCGCGGCGGCGCAATCCTTCGACATTGATCCCGTGCGGCTCGGCCTTGTTGCCGGCCGCGATCACGAACGGCGGCACGTCCTGCACGAGCGCCGACGCGCCGCCGAGCATCGCGTGCGCGCCGATGCGCACGAACTGGTGCACGCCGGACATCCCGCCGACGATCGCCCAGTCGCCGATCTCGACGTGGCCAGCCATCTGCGCGTTGCTCGACAGGATCACGTGGCTGCCCACGCGGCAGTCGTGGCCGATATGCACATAGGCCATGATCCAGTTGTCGTCGCCGAGCGTCGTGACGCCGGCGTCCTGCACGGTGCCGGTGTGGATCGTCGTGAATTCGCGGATCGTGTTGCGATTGCCGATCACGAGCCGGGTCGGCTCGTCCTGGTACTTCATGTCCTGCGGCCGGCCGCCGACCGACGCGTAATGGCCGATGCGGTTGTCCTCGCCGATCGTCGTGTGACCTTCGATCACGCTGTGCGAACCGATCGTGGTACGCGCGCCGATCGCGACGTGCGGGCCGACGATCGCGTACGGGCCGATCTCGACCGATTCGTCGATCTGCGCGCCCGGCTCGACAATCGCCGTGGGATGAATCCTGGTCATGCGCCGTTGCCTCTCAATATGATGTGTCGCGTTGCGTTGCCATGCGTGCCGCGTCGCTCAGGGCGCCGCGTCGGCCGTCTTGACCGTGCACATCAGCTCGGCTTCCGCCGCGACCTTGCCGTCCACTTCCGCCACTGCCTTGAACTTCCAGATGCCGCGGATATAGCGTTCGAACGTCACGTTCAGGATCAGCTGGTCGCCCGGCTCGACCACGCGCTTGAAGCGCGCGCCGTCGATGCCGACGAAGTAGTACAGCGTGTTTTCCGGGTCCTTCGGCTGCTCTTCCGCGAACGTCAGCAGCGCGGCCGCCTGCGCGAGCGCCTCGAGAATCAGCACGCCCGGCATCACCGGCCGCTTCGGGAAATGTCCCTGGAAGAACGGCTCGTTGATCGACACGTTCTTCAGCGCCTTGATGCCCTTGTGCGGCTCGAGCTCGAGCACGCGGTCGACGAGCAGAATCGGGTAGCGATGCGGCAGCAGCGTGAGGATCTTGTGGATGTCGAGATTGATTTTTTCAGTGCTCATGATGGTTCGTCTCACGCAGAGGCTGCGCGGTGGTGAAGCAAGTGCTGATGCGGGCCGGCGCCCGGCCCTGTCGGTCGAACCGGGCGGCACGCGCCGTCCCTGCCCGGTTCATGATGTCGCATGGTATGGGTTACGCGTCCGCGCCGCCGCCCTGGGCGGCCAGTGCGGTCTCGAGCGCCTTGATGCGGTCGCGCAGCTTGTCGAGATTGCGCACGAGCGCTGCGCTCTTGTTCCAGTCGCCGTGGTCGACGGCCGGGAATGCGCTCGTGTAGATGCCTGCCTTCGGCAGCGATTTCGATACGCCCGACTTCGCGGTGATGATCACGTAATCGCCGAGCGTCACGTGGCCCGCGATGCCGGCCGCGCCGCCGATCATGCAGTGGCGGCCGATCGTCGTGCTGCCCGCGATCCCCGCGTTCCCGGCGATCACCGTGTAGGCACCGATCCGGCAGTTGTGGCCGATCTGGACCAGGTTGTCGATCTTCACGCATTCCTCGATGACGGTGTCCGCCATCGCGCCGCGGTCGATCGTCGTGTTCGCGCCGATTTCGACGTCCGGGCCGATCGCCACGCCGCCGACCTGCGGGATCTTGACCCAGCTGCCGGTGCGCGCGTCGCCGTCGCCGACGAAGTCCGGCGCGAAGCCGAAGCCGTCCGAGCCGATCACCGCGCCCGAATGCACGATCGCGCGCGGGCCGATCCGGCAGCCGTGGTAAACCGACACGTTCGGATACAGGTGGGAACCGGCGCCGATCTTCGTGCCGCGGCCGACGAACACGTTCGCGTCGAGCTGCACGCCGTCCTCGATCACCGCGCCCGCGTCGATCGTCACGTTCGGGCCGATCACCGCGGTCGCGGCGACCTGCGCGGCCGGATCGATCGTCGCGCTCGGATGCACGCCCGCGGCGCGCGGCGGCGCGGCGAGGTCGATGAACATCTGCGCGACGCGTGCGAAGTACGCGTACGGATTCGGCGTCACAATGAAATTGCGGCCGCTAGCGGCCGCGCCCAGCTTCTCCAGATCCTTCGGCGCGATCAGCACCGCGCCTGCCCGGGTCGTCTCGACCTGCGACAGGTATTTCGGGTTCGCGAGGAACGCGAGCTGCTGGGGGCCGGCCTGGTCGAGCGGCGCGAGGCCGCCGACCGGGCACTGGTGGTCACCGGCGATCTCGCCGCCGAACCGCTTTACGAGTGCCTCAAGCGTCAATGCCATTCGTCGTCCGCTCCGTTCAGTTTACCGAGCCGGACGCGAGCGCCTTGAGCACCTTGTCGGTGATGTCGATGCGCGGACTGACGTACACGGCTTCCTGCACGATCAGGTCGTAGTTCTGCTGCTCGGCGATCTGCTTGATGACCTTGTTGGCGCGCTCGAGCACCGCCGCCAGCTCTTCATTGCGGCGCTGGTTGAGATCCTCGCGGAACTCGCGCTGCTTGCGCTGGAAGTCGGTATCGAGCTGCGCGAGGTCGCGCTGCTTCTGCGCGCGATCGCCCGGCGACAGCGACGTGCCGTTCTTGTCGAGCGAATCCGACATCGACTTCAGGCGCTGCGCCATGTCCTGCAGATCCTTGTCGCGCTTCGCGAACTCGGCCTCGAGCTTCGTCTGCGCCGCCTTCGCGGGGACGGACTCGCGCAGGATCCGATCCGAATTGACCGCCGCGATGCGGGCGACGTCCTGTGCGTGCACCGTCGCGGCGCCCAGGGCCAGCGCAACGGTCAGCGCGCACATCACTCGTTTCGAAAACTTACCGGTTAGCAAAATTACCCTCTCGTTGCTGTTGTCATGAGCGTTCGATCAGAACGCCGTCCCGATCTGGAACTGGAATTTTTGGTACTTGTCGCCTTCGTGCTTCTGAATCGGGAAGCCGAGGCTCAGCTTGAGCGGCCCGATCGGCGAGATCCACGCGAGGCCGACGCCGTAGCCGTAACGCAGGCCGTTCGCGCCCGTGCTGTTGCCGCCCGGCGCGTTGCCCCAGACGTTGCCGCCGTCGACGAACGTGAATACGCGCAGCGTGCGGTCGTAGCCGGTGCCCGGCAGCGGGAACGTCAGCTCGATGTTGCCGACGACCATCTTCGAGCCGCCGATCGGGTCGTTCGTCTTCGAGTCGCGCGGGCCCAGCGAGCTCGGCTCGTAGCCGCGCACGGAGCCGATACCGCCCGCGTAGTAGTTCTTGAAGATCGGGTACGGGTTGCCGATGCCGTTGCCGTAGCCGCCCTGCAGGTTCATGCCCAGGATGAAGCCGCGGGAGAACGAATAGTAGTACTGCGCCTGCAGGTCCGCCTTGTAGTACTGGATCTTGCCGACCGGCACGCCGTATTCGAGGTTCGCCTGCGTGAAGTAGCCGCGGCTCGGGATCAGCGCGCTGTCGCGCGCGTCGCGCGACCACGCGACCGTCAGCGGCACCGTGTTCGACACGCGGCCGAACTCGTGGACGTAGTCCTGGTAGCTCTGCGGCGTGTTCGAATCGACGTCGAGGCGGTTCTGCTCGAAGCCCGCGCCGAAGTACACGGTGTCGACTTCCGAGAACGGGATGCCGAACTTCAGGTTGCCGCCCGCGCTGACGATTTTGAAGCTCGAGTTCGTCGAATAGTAGAGCGGCTGGTACGTGCGGTAGTAGACGTCCGTGATCCGCTTGATGCCGTCGACCGTGAAGTACGGGTCGACCTGCGTGACGGTCAGCGTCCGGTAGCTCTTCGCGGTGTTGACGTTCACCGCGAGACTCGTGCCCGAGCCGAACACGTTGTCCTGCGACACGCCCGCCGACAGCACGACCTTGTCCGTCGACGAGAAGCCCGCGCCGAGCGTGATCGCGCCGGTCGGCTTCTCCGCGACCTTCACGTTCACGTCGACCTGGTCGTTCGTGCCTTCGACCGGCACCGTCGCCACGTCGACATCGGTGAAGTAGCCGAGACGGTTCACGCGGTCCTTCGACAGCGCGAGGCGGCTCGAGTCGAACCACGAGCTCTCGAGCTGGCGCATTTCGCGGCGCACGACCTCGTCGCGGGTGCGCGTGTTGCCGACGATGTTGATGCGGCGCACGTACACGCGGCGGCTCGGATCGACGACGAGCGTCAGGTTCACCTTGTGGTTCGCCTGGTCGATGTCCGGCTGTGCGTTGACGGCCGCGAACGCGTAGCCGTATTCGCCGAGCTTGTCGACGATCGCCTTCGTCGTCTGCTGCAGCTTCTCGGCCGAGAAACGGTCGCCCGGCTTGATCTTGATCAGCTTGTTCAGCTCGGCCTCGCGGTCGAGCAGGTTGCCCGCGAGCTTGATGCCCGACACCGTGTACGGCTCGCCTTCATGCAGCGTGACCGTCAGGTACATGTCCTTCTTGTCCGGCGAGATCGACACCTGGGTCGACTCGATGTTGAACTCGAGGTAGCCGCGGTTCAGGTAGTACGAGCGCACCGCCTCGAGGTCGCCGGTCAGCTTTTCCTTCGAGTACAGGTCGTTCTTCGTGTACCAGGAGAACCAGTTCGGCGTCGACAGCTGCATCTCGTCGCGCAGCGTGCTCGTCTTGAACGCCTTGTTGCCGATGAAGTTGATCTGGCGGATCTTCGCGCTCGGGCCTTCCGCGACCGCGAACAGGATCGACACGCGGTTCGCGTCGACCGGCGTGACCGTGGTCTTGACCTCGGCTGCGTAGAAGCCGCGCGTCAGGTACTGGCGCTTGAGCTCCTGCTCCGCCTTGTCGACGAGCGCCTTGTCGTAGTAGCGACCGTCCGCGAGGCCGACGGCGCGCAGCGCCTTCGACAGGTTGTCCTTGTCGAATTCCTTCGTGCCGGTGAAGTCGATCGACGCAATCGCCGGACGCTCCTGAACCTGCACGATCACGACGTTGCCCTGGGTGGCGATGCGCACGTCGTTGAAAAAGCCCGTCGCGTACAGCGCGCGAATTGCTTCGGATGCCTTGTCGTCCGTGAAGGTATCGCCTTGCTTGATCGGCAGGTACGCAAACACGGAGCCCGGTTCGACGCGCTGCAAGCCCTCGATCTTGATGTCTTGCACCACGAACGGTGCGGCTGCATGCGCCGCGAGTCCGTGCGCGGCGAGCGCCGCCGCTGCCATTGTCTTAGGTACAAAGCGATGAGGTTTGAACAACATGCATCCCCAATATTTAGCTGCATCAAATCAGGCGGCTGCCCGCGGCCGCCGCCTGACGCTTCAAAAATGGATTAACCGAGCCAGATCGTTGAACAGCGCGATCGCCGACAATGCGACGATGCAGATCAACCCGGCTCTTTGCAGAATCAGTTGCCAGCGTTCCGAAACGGCTTTCCCGGTCGCGGCTTCAACCAGATAATATAACAGATGCCCCCCGTCCAAAACGGGAATCGGCAACAAGTTCAGTACGCCAAGGCTAATGCTGACAAGGGCGAGGAACGACAGGAACGCCGACGGACCCAGCCGCGCGCTCTTGCCCGCGTAGTCGGCGATCGTCACCGGGCCCGACAGGTTTTTCAGCGAAGCGTCCCCGGTAATCATCCGCCCGAACATCCGCAGCGAGTACACCGCGATGTCCCACGTGCGGCGCGCGCCCAGCTTCAGGCTGTCGATCGGCCCGTAGCGCACGTCGACGCCCGGCGTCTGCATCGACAGCGCCGCGCCGATGCGACCGACCTGGCGCCCGGTTTCGTCGTCCGGCTGCGCCTGCGGCACGATCGTGACCGTCTGCGCGACGCCGCCGCGCTCGATCTTCAGCGCCAGCGCCTTGCCCGCATGGTGCTTGATCGCGTCGATGAAGCGCGACGCGCCGCCGATCCGCTCGCCGTCGAGCGCAAGCAGCTTGTCGCCGTTCTTCAGTCCCGCCTTCTGCGCCGCGCTGCCCGGCTGGACCGAGGCGACCGACAGCGTGCCGCCGCCCGTCTCGAAGCCCAGCCGCGCCATGAAATCATCGTCGATGTCGCCTTCCGCGATATTGCGCAAATCGACGCGAAAATCGAACGTCGAAGCACCGCCGTCGCGCGCGCCGAGCACGACCTCCCGGTGATCGAACGCCGCCGCGAGGAGCTTCCAGCGCAAATCCGGCCACGAGCGCACCGGCTGCGCGTCGCCTGCGCGCGCGTCGCGGATCGACACGATCGTCTCGTGGCCGTCGAAACCCGCGCGGGCCGCCACCGTGCCGGCCGCCGGCGGCGCGATGATCGCCGCGGGCTCGGTCACGCCGGATGCAAAAACGACCGAAAACAGCAGGATTGCCAACAGGAAGTTGGCAATCGGCCCCGCGGCGACGATCGCGATGCGCTTGCCGACCGACTGGCGGTTGAACGCCTGGCCGAGTTCCTCCGGCTTCACGCCGGGACCCGGTTCGCGTTCGTCGAGCATCTTCACGTAGCCGCCGAGCGGCAGCGCGGACAGCGTCCATTCGGTGCCGGTCTTCTTGCTGACCCAGCGCGCAACCGGCTGGCCGAAGCCGATCGAGAAGCGGAGCACCTTCACGCCGCACCAGCGCGCGACGCGATAATGACCGTACTCATGCACGACAACCAGCACCCCGATCGCCACCGCAAACGCGATCAGTTCGACCAGCACGTTCATGAGCACCTCATTCAGGCAGTGCGCTCCACGCGTGGCGCAGGCGCTTTTGCAATGATCTCGGCGGCGAGGCGGCGTGCCTCGGCATCCGCCGCCAGGACGTCGTCGAGCCCGTTCGGCATGCGGTTCGGCAGCGCGTTGAGCACCGCGTCGACCGTCGCCGCGATCGCCATGAAGCCGATCCGGCGCTCGAGAAACGCTTCGACCGCGACTTCGTTCGCCGCGTTCAACGCGGCGCTCGCGATGCCGCCTTCCGCCAGCGCCTTCAGCGCGAGCGCGAGGCACGGGAAGCGCGCGTAGTCGGGCTTCTCGAACGACAGCTGCGCGATCTGCGCGAGGTCGAGCTGCTCGACGCCCGCGTCGACGCGGTCCGGATAGGCAAGCGCATGCGCGATCGGCGTGCGCATGTCGGGGTTGCCGAGCTGCGCGAGCACCGAGCCGTCGCGGTACGACACGAGCGAATGGATCACGCTCTGCGGATGGATCAGCACGTCGATCCGGTCGCCCGGCAGCCCGAAGATCCAGTGCGCCTCGATCACTTCGAGGCCCTTGTTCATCATCGTCGCGGAATCGACCGAGATCTTCCGGCCCATCACCCAGTTCGGGTGCTTGCACGCCTCGTCGGGCGTCACGTCGACGAGCGTTGCCGGTTCGCGCGTGCGGAACGGGCCGCCCGACGCTGTCAGGATGATCTTCGCGATTCCGCCGTGCTCGGCCGCGTCGCGCGGCATGCACTGGAAGATCGCGTTGTGCTCGCTGTCGACCGGCAGCAGGATCGCGCCATGGTCGCGCACCGCGTCCATGAAGATCGCGCCCGACATCACGAGCGACTCCTTGTTCGCGAGCAGGATGCGCTTGCCGGCGCGCGCGGCCGCGAGGCTCGGCGCGAGGCCCGCCGCACCGACGATCGCCGCGACCACCGTGTCGCACTGGTCGCTCTTCGACACGTCGACGAGCGCCTGCGGCCCGTAGGCGACCTGGGTCTTGCTGCCGGCCGCGCGCAACTGCGCTTCGACGTGCGCGGCCGTCTGCGCGTCGCCGACCACCGCGACCTCGGGCGCAAAGCGCAGGCACTGGGCGACCAGCTTGTCGCCGTTGCGATGCGCGGTCAGCGCATAAACCGAGAAGCGCTCCGGATGGCGCGCGACCACGTCGAGCGTACTGTCTCCGATCGAGCCCGTCGAACCGAGCAATGTCAGGCGTTTTTGCATAACTGAAGTGTAGGGGTTAACCGTGAAACAGCAGCATCGCGAGCGGCAGCACGGGCAGCAGCGCGTCGACGCGGTCGAGCACGCCGCCGTGCCCCGGCAGCAGGCCGCTCGAATCCTTCACGCCGGCCTGGCGCTTCAGCAGCGACTCGAACAGGTCGCCGATCACGCTGTACGCGACGAGCAGCGTCAGCGCCGCCCAGGCGCCCGGTCCGCCGAACTGCGCGGCAAAGGCAGAAAAAAGGGTCGGCTCGAACAGGTGCGCGGCCATCGCGACGCTCGCGACGACCATCACGGCGAGCCAGCCGCCCACCGCCCCTTCCCAGCTCTTCCCGGGGCTGATCGTGACCGCCAGTTTACGCTTCCCGAAGGCCTTGCCCGCGAAATATGCGCCGATGTCGGCCAGCCAGACGACGAGCAGCAGCGACAGCACGAACGGCACGCCCTGCGCGCGCGCCGCGACGAGCGCGTGCCAGCAGGCGGTGAAGATCACGAGGCCGGCCGCGAGCAGGAACGGCCGCCACACGCCCTCGGCGAGCACGGGCTTGCGCCGCAGCGCGAACGGGCCGACCAGCAGCCAGAACACGCCGGCCGCCGCAAAAAGGGGGCGGGATGAAGAGGTGCCGATGCCGAGGCGCGTGGTCGCCAGCAGCGCCAGCGCCGCGACGATCGCGTAGACGACCGGGCCGGCGCCGCCGAGCTTCAGCAGGCGCGCCCATTCCCAGGCGGCGAACACGAGCACGACGCCGATCAGCGCGCCGAACGCGCTCAACGGCGCGAACAAGGTCACCGGCAGCAGCACCGCCAGCAGCACGACCGCCGTGATCACACGGGTTTTCAGCATGAAAGGGAATCGGCGTTCTGGGATTGCGGCTCGAGCTGCGCGCTCGTGCGACCGAAGCGGCGCTCGCGGTCGGTGTACGACGCCAGCGCCTCGGTCAGCGCCGCGCCGTCGAAGTCCGGCCAGAATTTGTCGGTGAAATAGAATTCGGTGTACGCGAGCTGCCACAGCAGGAAGTTGCTGATGCGCTGTTCGCCGCCGGTGCGGATGAACAGGTCGGGCTCCGGCGCATAGGCCATCGCCAGGTGGGGCGCGAAGCTGTCTTCGCTGACTTCCACCTCGCGGCCCTCGCGCGCGGCCTGCTCGACGAGCTTGCGGGTCGCCTGCAGGATGTCCCACCGGCCGCCGTAGTTCGCGGCGATGGTGAGCGTGAGGCGCGTATTGCGCGCCGTCTTGGTTTCGGCGCGGCGGATCAGCGCCTGGATCCGCGGCTCGAAGCGATCGAGATCGCCGACGACGCGCAGGCGGATCCCGTTCGCATGCAGCTTGCCGACCTCGCGCTCCAGCGCGGTGATGAACAGCCGCATCAGGAACGACACTTCGTCGGTCGGCCGCCGCCAGTTCTCCGAGCTGAACGCGAACAGCGTCAGGTATTCGACGCCGACGCGCGCGCAGCCCTCGACCACCGCCCGCACCGCGTCGACGCCGCGCGTATGCCCCGCGACGCGGGGCAGGCGGCGCTCGGTCGCCCAACGGCCATTGCCGTCCATGATGATCGCGATGTGACGCGGCACGGCGCCGACGTCAGGCACGCGAACGGTAGAGCTGGTATAAGTCATGGCCGTTGAGACAGTAATGCGGGAAGAGGCGGTACGCGAGAACGACGGTCAGACCGTCATGATCTCCGCTTCCTTGCTCTGCACGAGCTTGTCGATTTCGGTCACGTGCTTGTCGGTCAGCTTCTGCACGTCGTCGCCCGCGCGGCGCTCGTCGTCTTCCGAGATTTCCTTGTCCTTGACCAGCTTCTTCAGCTGCTCGTTCGCGTCGCGGCGCAGGTTGCGGATCGCGACCTTCGCGGTCTCGCCTTCGCTCTTGACGACCTTCGTCAGCTCGCGGCGGCGCTCTTCCGTCAGCGGCGGCATCGGCACGCGGATCAGGTCGCCGGACGTCGCCGGGTTCAGGCCCAGGTCGGCTTCGCGGATCGCCTTCTCGACCTTCGCGACCATGTTCTTTTCCCATGGCTGCACGCCGATCGTGCGTGCGTCGACGAGCGTCAGGTTGGCCACCTGCGAAATCGGCACCATCGAGCCGTAGTAGTCGACCTGCACGTGATCGAGCAGGCCCGTGTGCGCACGGCCCGTGCGGATCTTCGCCAGATCGTTCTTGAACGCTTCGATCGAGCGCTGCATCTTCTGCTCCACGCCCTTCTTGACATCAGCGACACTCATTTCAACCTCCGAACCTTCAAATCTTCAATGAACGCGGACTCGTCGCGTGCGCAGCGGCGCCGCGCGGGCACCCCAGCCGGTCGCCCGGCCAGTCGCCCGCATCCGCGGGAGTTTACACGTGGACGAGCGTACCCTCGTCCTCGCCCAGCACGATGCGCTTGAGCGCACCCGGCTTGTTGATCGAAAACACGCGAATCGGCAGCTTCTGGTCGCGGCACAGCGCAAACGCGGTCGCGTCCATCACCTGCAGGTTGCGGCTGATCGCCTCGTCGAAGCTGATCGTCGTGTAGCGGGTGGCGGACGGATCCTTCTTCGGATCGGCGGAATACACGCCGTCGACCTTCGTCGCCTTCAGCACCACCTCGGCGCCCACTTCCGAGCCGCGCAGCGCGGCGGCCGTGTCGGTCGTGAAGAACGGGTTGCCGGTGCCGGCAGCAAAGATCACGACGCGGCCCTCCTCGAGCTGACGGATCGCACGCGGGCGGATGTACGGCTCGACGACCTGATCCATCCGCAGCGCGGACTGCACGCGCGCCTCGATGCCGGCGTGGCGCATCGCGTCCTGCAGCGCCAGTGCGTTCATCATCGTCGCCAGCATCCCCATATAGTCCGCCGTCGCGCGGTCCATGCCGGCCGCGCCGCCCGCGACGCCACGGAAAATATTACCGCCGCCGATCACCACCGCGAGCTGCGTGCCGAGACGCACGACTTCGGCGATATCGGCCACCATCCGTTCAATCGTAGCGCGATTGATGCCGAAGGCATCGTCGCCCATCAGCGCTTCGCCGGAAAGTTTGAGGAGGACGCGTTTATAGGCATTGGGCATAGGGGCTTCCGAGCGACGAGAGGATGACAACCACGAACTGTAGGGGCGAAATACTGATTCGGGCAAGCGCCGCCGGCCAGACCGGACCTTCCGGCCGGCCCGGCGACGCCGCCGGCCGCGGCGGAGCGGACGCCCGCCGCGGGTACTGCCGGACTGCTTACTGCTGCTTTGCTGCTGCGACTTGCGCGGCCACTTCGGCGGCGAAGTCGTCCTGACGCTTCTCGATGCCTTCGCCGACGACGAACAGCGCGAACTTCTGCACTGCGGCATTCGCTGCCTTCAGCATCTGCTCGATCGTCTGCTTGTCGTTCTTCACGAACGTCTGGTTCAGCAGCGACACTTCCTTCAGGTACTTCTGGACGCTGCCGTCGACCATCTTCGCGACGATCTCGGCCGGCTTGCCCGATTCCGCAGCCTTCTGCTCGGCCACGCGACGCTCCGTCTCGATCAGCTCGGCCGGCACGTCAGCCGACGACAGCGCGACCGGCTTCATCGCCGCGATGTGCATCGCGACGTCCTTGCCGACCTGCTCTTCTGCGCCCGTGTACTCGACGATCACGCCGATGCGCGCGCCGTGCAGGTAGGTCGCGATCTGGTTCGCGGTTTCGAAACGGACGAAACGGCGGATCGACACGTTCTCGCCGATCTTGCCGATCAGCGCCAGACGCACTGCGTCGACCGTCGAGCCGTCGAGCGGCAGCGCCGACAGCGCGGCCACGTCGACCGGGTTCTGCGTCGCGACGAGTTCAGCGACGGTCTTCGAGAACGCGAGGAAGTCGTCGTTCTTCGCGACGAAGTCGGTTTCGCAGTTCAGCTCGACGAGCGCGCCGGCATTGCCGCCGACGAACGATGCGACGACGCCTTCTGCCGTCACGCGCGATGCCGCCTTGCTCGCCTTGTTGCCGAGCTTGACGCGCAGCAGCTCTTCAGCCTTGGCCAGGTCGCCGTCGGCTTCCGTCAGCGCCTTCTTGCACTCCATCATCGGTGCGTCGGTCTTTGCGCGCAGTTCTGCCACCATGCTTGCGGTAATTGCCGCCATCATTCGCTCCTTGAGTCTGTATTCACAACGCCGCCCGCTTGGACGCGAACGGCCGAGATTCATTTCCGGACCCGCGCCGATTCGGCGCGATCAGGTCCGGCGCACAAGCTAAAAAAAGGGGGCCTGTTGAGAGCCCCCTTTTTGCGCCGGCTCGGGGCCAGTTACGCGTTTTCCTCGACGTACTCGTCGTCGCCGCCGCGCACTGCCTGGACCACTTCGTTGACCGCGTTCGCACGGCCTTCGAGGATCGCGTCGGCCACGCCTTCCGCGTACAGCGCGACTGCCTTGCTCGAGTCGTCGTTACCCGGGATCACGTAGTCCACGCCTTCCGGCGAGTGGTTCGTATCGACCACGGCGATGACCGGCACGCCCAGCTTGTTCGCTTCGGTGACGGCAATCTTGTGGTAGCCGACGTCGACGACGAAGATCGCGTCCGGAATGCCGCCCATGTCCTTCACGCCGCCGATCGACTTCTGCAGCTTGGCGATTTCACGCTCGAACAGCAGCGCTTCCTTCTTGCTCATCTTCTCGAGCTCGCCCGCCTCGACTGCCGCTTCCATGTCCTTCAGGCGCTTGATCGAAACCTTCAGCGTCTTGAAGTTGGTCATCATGCCGCCGAGCCAGCGTGCGTTGACGTACGGCATGCCTGCGCGCTGCGCTTCCTGCGCGATCGTGTCGCGCGACTGGCGCTTCGTGCCGACGAACAGGATCGTGCCGCGGTTTGCCGCCAGCTGACGCACGTACTTCTGCGCGTCGTTGAACATCGGCAACGTCTTTTCGAGGTTGATGATGTGAATCTTGTTGCGGTGACCGAAAATGAACGGTGCCATCTTCGGGTTCCAGAAGCGCGTCTGGTGACCGAAGTGGACACCCGCTTCCAGCATTTGGCGCATCGTAACTGCCATGTAAATTCTCCACGAGGGTTGGGTCTTAAGCCGGCCGCCGTACCGCCGCGCGAACGGGCCCGAAGGCTTTCCGCTCCGCGCGGCCGGCACCCTGGTTGCGCCGGCTTGCGATTCGGCACGCGCAAAAAAGATGCCCGTGCCGCAAGCCTTTCACCGCAAACGCCGCCCCAGGCTGGGGCATGCATGGCATTTGAGTGTCGACTTAGCCAAAGAGTATAGCACGCCGAGCCGTCCGCCCTCAAGTCGCCTGACACTTTGCCGGGCCGGTGGCGGTGCCCGCGGCAATCCGCAAAAACCCGCATCCGCGCGGGCGCCGGGGCTGCGACGCCCGGCATAAGGTGCGATAATCCGCCAATTCACCGCTTTCCAGGCACACCTCGATGGCTATTACGCTCAAAAACGAACACGATATCGCGCAGATGCGCGTCGCCTGCCGTCTGGCGAGCGAAGTGCTCGACTACCTCACCCCGCACGTCGTCGCAGGCATCACGACCGCCGAACTCGACCGCCTCTGCCACAACTACATGGTCGACGTGCAGGGCACGGTTCCCGCGACGCTGAACTACCAGCCGCCCGGCTACCCGCCCTACCCGGCGTCGTGCTGCATTTCCGTCAACGACGTGATCTGCCACGGCATCCCGGGCGACAAGGTGCTCAAGAACGGCGACGCGCTGAACATCGACGTCACCGTGATCAAGGAAGGCTACTTCGGCGACACGAGCCGGATGTTCATCGTCGGCGAGGGCTCGATCCTCGCGAAGCGCCTCGTGCAGACCACCTACGAGTGCATGTGGCTCGGCATCGACCAGGTCAAGCCGGGCGCGCACCTCGGCGACATCGGCCACGCGATCCAGAAGCACGCGGAAGCGCAGGGCTACAGCGTCGTGCGCGAGTACTGCGGCCACGGCATCGGCACGGTGTTCCACGAGGATCCGCAGGTCGTCCACTACGGCCGTCCGGGCACCGGCGTCGAGCTGAAGCCGGGCATGATCTTCACGATCGAGCCGATGATCAACGCCGGCAAGCGCGACATCCGCACGATGCCCGACCAGTGGACGGTCAAGACGCGCGACCGCAGCCTGTCCGCGCAGTGGGAGCACACCGTGCTCGTCACCGAGACCGGCTACGACGTGCTGACCGTGTCCGCCGGCTCGCCCGAACGCCCCGTCTTCGTCCATTCGACCCCGGCGGCCTGAGCGCGTCCGCGCCCGCCCGCTTCCGACCCGCCGCCCATGAGCGCTCACGCCGCCCCCTCGACCGAAGCGCTCTCGCGGCGCGCCGAATTCAAGGCCGCGAAGGCCGACCTGCTCGCGCGCTTTCGCAGCGCGACCAACGTCGCATCGCTGATGCACGCGCTGTCGAAGGCCACCGACGATGCGCTCAAGCGCGTCTGGGACGACTGCGGGCTGCCCGCGACGCTCGCGCTAGTCGCGGTCGGCGGCTACGGACGCGGCGAGCTGGCCCCCTATTCCGACGTCGACATCCTCGTGCTGCTGCCCGACGGGCACGCCGCCGAACTCGACGCCCGGATCGAGCGTTTCATCGGCATGGCCTGGGATCTCGGCCTCGAGATCGGCAGCAGCGTGCGCACGGTCGCGCAATGCATCGAAGAGGCGTCGCAAGACGTCACGGTGCAGACCTCGCTGCTGGAAGCGCGCCGCATCGTCGGCAGCACCGCGCTGTTCGAGCGCTTCACGGTGCGCTACCACGAGGCGCTCGACGCGCGCGCGTTCTTCACCGCAAAGGTGCTCGAGATGCGCCAGCGCCACGCGAAGAGCCAGGACACGCCGTACAGCCTCGAGCCGAACGTGAAGGAAAGTCCGGGCGGGCTGCGCGACCTGCAGACGATCCTGTGGATCGCGCGCGCGGCCGGCTTCGGCAGCAGCTGGCGCGAGCTCGACACGCGCGGCCTCATCACCGAGCGCGAAGCGCGCGAGCTGCGCCGCAACGAGGGTTTCCTGAAGACGCTGCGCGCGCGGCTGCACGTGATCGCCGGGCGCCGCCAGGACATGCTCGTGTTCGACCTGCAGACCCAGGCGGCCGAAAGCTTCGGCTACCGGCCGACGCCCGCGAAGCGCGCGAGCGAGCAGCTGATGCGCCGCTACTACTGGGCCGCGAAGGCCGTCACGCAGCTCGCGACGATCCTGATCCAGAACATCGAGGCGCAGCTCTTTCCCGCGACGAGCGGCATCACGCGCGTGCTGTCTCCCGACCGCTTCGTCGAAAAGCAGGGGATGCTCGAGATCGTCGACGACGACGTGTTCGAGCGCCATCCGGACGCGATCCTCGAGGCGTTCCTGCTCTACGAGACGACGCGCGGCGTGAAGGGCCTGTCCGCGCGCACGCTGCGGGCGCTGTACAACTCGCGCGAGATCATGAACAACGCGTGGCGGCGCGATCCGCAGAACCGCCGGACGTTCATGCAGATCCTGCAGCAGCCCGAAGGCATCACGCACGCGTTCCGGCTGATGAACCAGACGAGCGTGCTCGGCCGCTATCTGCTGAATTTCCGCCGCATCGTCGGCCAGATGCAGCACGACCTGTATCACGTGTACACGGTCGACCAGCACATCCTGATGGTGCTGCGCAACATCCGCCGCTTCGCGGTCGCCGAGCATGCGCACGAATATCCGTTCTGCAGCCAGCTGATCGGCAACTTCGAGCGGCCGTGGGTGCTGTATATCGCGGCGCTGTTCCACGACATCGCGAAGGGCCGCGGCGGCGATCACTCGACGCTCGGGATGGCCGACGCGCGGCGCTTCTGCCGCGAGCACGGCGTCGCCGGCGACGACGCCGCGCTGATCGTCTGGCTGGTCCAGCATCACCTGACGATGAGCCAGGTCGCGCAGAAGCAGGACACGAGCGATCCGGAAGTCATCAAGCGCTTCGCCGATCTCGTCGGCAGCGAGCGCCGGCTGACGGCACTCTACCTGCTGACCGTCGCCGACATCCGCGGCACCAGCCCGAAGGTCTGGAACACGTGGAAGGGCAAGCTGCTCGAAGACCTGTACCGCGCGGCGCTCGCGGTGCTCGGCGGCGCGCAGCCCGACACGCATTCCGAACTGAAGTCGCGCCAGGAAGAGGCGCTCGCGCTGCTGCGCCTCGAGACCGTGCCCACCGATGCGCACCGCGCGCTGTGGGACCAGCTCGACATCGGCTTCTTCCTGCGCCACGACGCCGCCGACATCGCATGGCAGACCCGCGTGCTGTACCGGCACGTGAACGCCGAGACCGCGATCGTGCGCGCGCGGCCGTCGCCCGTCGGCGATGCGCTGCAGGTGCTCGTCTACGTGAAGGACCGCGCGGACCTGTTCGCGGGCATCTGCGCGTACTTCGACCGCAACGGGCTGTCGGTGCTCGACGCGCGCGTCAGCACGACGCGGCACGGCTATGCGCTCGACAACTTCATCGTCACGCAGACCGAGCACGACGTGCAGTACCGCGACATCGCGAACCTCGTCGAGCAGCAGCTGGCGACGCGCCTCGCCGAGGCCGCGCCGCTGCCGGAACCGTCCAAGGGCCGGCTGTCGCGGCTGTCGCGGACGTTTCCGATCACGCCGCGCGTCGACCTGCGGGCCGACGAGCGCGGCCAGTACTACATCCTGTCCGTGTCCGCCAACGACCGGCCGGGCCTTCTCTATTCGATCGCGCGCGTGCTGGCCGAGCACCGGGTCGGCGTCCACGCGGCGCGGATCAATACGCTCGGCGAACGCGTCGAGGACATCTTCCTGCTCGACGGCGCCGGCCTGTCCGGCAACCGTCTGCAGATTCAGGTGGAAACCGAGTTGCTGCGCGCGATCGCAGTCTGAAACAGTCTGAAAGTATCCCAGCGTTTATGCGCACCAAATTGACCGTCAAGAATCCGCGGCCGGCGTCGCCGACCCGCGCACCCGTCCGCTCCGGCAGCCTCGTCGCCCGCAAGCCGGTGCGCGCCGCTGCACCGGATGCGGCAGCCAAGCCGGCCCGCCCGAAGAAGGCGCCCGCGCCGGCGGCCGCCGGCGAGCGTGCGTTCAAGCCGCGCGCCGCCAGTGGCGCGGACCGTCCGGGCGCGGATCGCGCACCGGCGAAACGTCCGCCGCGTGACGGCGGCGCCGAGCGGAGCTATCGCGGCGGCGATGCGAAACCCACCGGCCGCACCGAACAACGCGGCGCGGGCCGCCCCGGCGAAAACCGCCCGTATCGCAACGCGGAAGGCAAGCCGGGTGCGCGAGGCGAGCGCGGCGAATCGCGCCCATCGCGCCCGTATCGCAGCGCGGATGCAAAACCCGCGGGCCGTACCGAGCGCGGTGAGCGCCGCGCCGGCGAAGACCGTCCGTATCGCAGCGCCGACGCGAAATCCACGGGCCGCACCGAGCGCGGCGAGCGCCGCTCCGGCGAAGGCCGCCCGTATCGCAGCGCAGACGCGAAGCCCACGGGCCGCACCGAGCGCGGCGAGCGCCGCTCCGGCGACGACCGCCCGTATCGCAGTGCCGACGCGAAGCCCACGGGCCGCACCGAGCGCGGCGAGCGCCGCTCCGGCGAGGACCGCCCGTATCGCAGCGCAGAAGGCAAGCCCGCCGTGCGCGGCGATACCCGCCCATATCGGGGCGCGGATGCGAGACCCGCGAGCGAGCGCCGCAGCGCCGACGGCAAGTTCAGCCGGGGCAAACCCGACGCACGTCCGGCCCGCCGCGGCGACGACGATGCGCGGCCCCGCCGAGCGAGCGCCGGCGCCGAAGGCGGCAAGCGCCCCTATCGCGACGCAACAGGCGGCGAAGGCGCAAAGCGCAGCTTCGGCGAACGCCGCACGTCGTCCGAACGTCCGGCCCGCGCGCCGCGCGACGGCGATCGCGCCGCCCGCGGCCCGAACGCCCCCGCCAAGCGCGGCGCTGCAGAGCGGCCGTCGTCCGGCGCGCGCTTCAAGGCCGCGCAACCGGTGAAGCACCGGGCAGCCGACGTGGACCGCGGCGACGAGACCGGCCTGATGCGCCTGTCGAAGCGGATGTCCGAACTGGGCCTGTGCTCGCGCCGCGAAGCCGACGAATGGATCGAGAAAGGCTGGGTGCTGGTCGACGGCGAACGCATCGACACGCTCGGCACCAAGGTGCGCGCCGACCAGCGCATCGAGATCGACGAACGCGCCAGCGCGGCACAAGCGGCGCAGGTGACGATCCTGCTGCACAAGCCGGTCGGCTATGTGTCGGGCCAGGCGGAAGACGGCTACGAGCCCGCGACCGTGCTGATCACGCGCGAGAACCACTGGAGCGGCGACCGCTCGGCGCTGCGCTTCTCGCCGCAGCATCTGCACTCGCTCGCGCCGGCAGGCCGGCTCGACATCGATTCGACCGGCCTGCTCGTGCTGACGCAGAATGGCCGGATCGCGAAGCAGCTGATCGGCGAGCAGTCGGACATCGACAAGGAATACCTCGTGCGCGTGCGCTTTGGCGAGCGCCTGATCGACATCGACCAGCACTTCCCGGCGGAATCGCTCGCGAAGCTGCGCCACGGCCTCGAGCTCGACGGCGTCGCGCTGAAGCCCGCGATGGTGAGCTGGCAGAACGGCGAGCAGCTGCGTTTCGTGCTGCGCGAAGGCAAGAAGCGCCAGATCCGCCGCATGTGCGAACTGGTCGGCCTCGAGGTGATCGGCCTCAAGCGCGTGCGCATGGGCCGCGTGATGCTCGGCGCGCTGCCGCAGGGGCAATGGCGCTACCTGTCGGCCGACGAGACGTTCTGACGGCAATACGCGGCGCGTTTGCGCACGTCACGAAAAAGCCCGCTTGTGAACTGAACCCCAGGAGTTGGACATAGATCCGACCCTTGGGTTTTTTTCATGTTGAAGCACGACGAGCGATTAAAGCTCAAAGTAGTGAAGCAGTATTTGGCGGGAGGGATAGGCTTCAGAGCCTTGGCCCAGGCCCATGGGGTGGGCCGAACCTTGGCGCGGCAGTGGGTTGCGGAGTACAAACTGCACGGTATTGATGGGCTGCGCCGCAAGGGTCACAGCGAGTACAGCGCGCAATTCAAGCGTGAGGCGCTGGAGCGTATGCAGCGAGAGAATCTGTCCCGTACGCAGATGCAGGCGATACTGGGTATCCGAGATCCTGGAGCACTTGCCCGTTGGGAACGCCAGTATCATGACGGCGGTTTCCCAGCCCTGTTACCGCGCCCCAAGGGGCGCCGCCCCAACAAGATGTCGACTTTACCGCCTACCGAACCTACGCCGTCGGACGCCGAATCGGATACCCGTACCCGCGAGCAATTGCTCAAGGAGAACGAATACCTGCGCGCGGAGGTGGCCTATCTAAAAAAACTCGATGCCTTGATTCGGGCGGAGCAACGTCAGACACGACGCGCAAAGCGCAAGTAGTGCTCGAATTGAGGCAAGACCATGCATTGGCCATCCTGCTGGACGTAGCGGGATTGGCGCGCAGTACTTTTTACTACCAGCAGAAAGCGCTTCAAGCCGGAGATCGTTACGCCGGGCTCAAGCAACGCATCCGTGCGATCTACGAGTCCCACCGGGGCCGGTATGGCTATCGGCGTATCACGGCGGTAGTCCGACAGGCTGGAGAACAGATCAATCACAAACTGGTTCGGCGCTTGATGGTTCAGCTCGGCTTGAAGTCGCTGGTGCGGCCGAAGAAGTACCGCTCCTATCGAGGAACGGTAGGCCGTGTTGCCCCGAACCTGCTCAACCGGCAATTCAAGGCGCAGCGACCTAACGAGAAGTGGGTCACGGATGTCACCGAATTCAACGTGAAAGGCCGCAAGCTATACCTGTCGCCGGTGATGGATCTGTATAACGGGGAGATCATTGCCTGGCAGAGTGCTGTCCAGCCGACCTTCGATCTGGTTGGAAGCATGCTGAGCAAAGCGTTCTCCCGTCTCGGGCAAGGCGAGCGCCCTCTGCTGCATTCCGATCAAGGATGGCAGTACCAGATGGCTGCCTATCGAAGACTGCTGGATCAGCGGGCGATTCGCCAGAGCATGTCGCGCAAGGGCAACTGCCTGGACAATGCCGCGATGGAAAGCTTCTTTGGTACGCTCAAGGCAGAGTTCTTCCACTTGAACGAGTTCGACAGCGTTGAACAGCTACAGGCTGGGATCCAGCAGTACATCCATTACTACAACCACGAACGTATCCGGCTGAAACTAAAAGGGCTGAGTCCTGTGCAGTACAGAACTCAGCCCTTCTTGGCCCAGCATTCTTGAACCGTCCAACTTCCGGGGTTCAGTTCACTTGCGCGGGCTTTTTTTCCGGCCTGCGTGACGCACGATTGCGCCCGCCCATCCCGCGTCAGTCGTCCGTCGCGTCGAGCCCCGGAAACAGCACTTCGGTAAACCCGAAGCGCGTGAAGTCGGTGATCCGCATCGGGTACAGCTTGCCGATCAGGTGATCGTATTCATGCTGGACGACCCGCGCGTGAAACCCTTCGGCGACACGGTCGATCTTCGCGCCGAACTGGTCGAAGCCGCTGTAGCGGATCTTCGCGTAACGGCTGACGACGCCGCGCATGCCCGGCACCGACAGGCAGCCTTCCCAGCCCTCCTCCATGTCCGGCGGCATGAACTCGACCTTCGGGTTGATCAGCACGGTCTCGGGCACGGGCGGCGCTTCCGGGTAGCGGTTGTTGTTGCCGAAGCCGAAGATGATGACCTGCAGGCCGACGCCGATCTGCGGCGCGGCCAGCCCCGCGCCGTTCGCGTGATGCATGGTCTCGAACATGTCCGCGACCAGTTCGTGCAGCGCCGGCGTGTCGAAGCGCTCGACCGGCTGGGCGATCTCGAGCAGGCGGGGATCGCCCATCTTCAGAATCTCGCGAATCATGGCGCGTGGCCCTCCAGAAGTTGGTGTAATCCGTCTTCGTCCAGCACGGGGATGCCGAGTTCCTCGGCCTTCGCGAGCTTGCTGCCCGCCTCCGCGCCCGCGACGACATAATCCGTCTTCTTCGACACCGAACCGGCGACCTTCGCGCCGGCGGCCTCGAGCATCTCCTTCGCCGCATCGCGCGTGAGGTTCGGCAGCGTGCCCGTCAGCACGACGGTCTTGCCGGCCAGCACGCCCTGCGGCGCCTTCGGCGCGGGCGGCCCTTCGGGCCACGTGACCTTGCCCGGCGCGCGCAGCTGCTCGATCACCGTGCGGTTGTGGTCCTCCGCGAAGAACTGGTGGATCGACTCGGCGACGATCGGCCCGACGTCGTTGACTTCGAGCAGTTCCTCGAGCGTCGCATCCATGATCGGGGTCAGCGAGCCGAAATGCTTCGCGAGATCCTTCGCGGTCGATTCGCCGACGTGGCGGATGCCGAGCCCGTAGATGAAGCGTGCCAGCGTCGTGTGCTTGGCCTTCTCGAGCGAATCGAGCAGGTTCTGCGCGGACTTCTCCGCGAACCGGTCGAGTTCCGCGAGCGTCGCGAAGCCGAGGTTGAACAGGTCGGCCGGCGTGCGCACGAGGTTCTGCTCGACCAGCTGGTCGATGATCTTCTCGCCGAGTCCGTCGATGTCGAGCGCGCGCCGCTGCGCGAAGTGCCACAGCGCCTGCTTGCGCTGCGCCGGGCAGAACAGGCCGCCCGTGCAGCGGGCGATCGCCTCGTCCGGCAACCGCTCGATGCGCGAGCCGCACACCGGGCACGCGGTCGGCATCACGAACTCAGGTGCGGGGTCCGGCCGCCGGTCGAGCACCGCGCCGACCACTTCCGGAATCACGTCGCCCGCACGCCGCACGATCACCGTGTCGCCGATGCGGATGTCCTTGCGGCGCACCTCGTCCTCGTTGTGCAGCGTCGCGTTGGTCACGGTCGCGCCGCCGACGAACACCGGCTCGAGCCGCGCGACCGGCGTGATCGCACCGGTGCGGCCGACCTGCACGTCGATCGCGACGAGCGTCGTCAGCGCTTCCTGCGCCGGGAACTTGTGCGCGAGCGCGAAGCGCGGCGCGCGCGACACGAAGCCGAGCCGCTCCTGTTCATCGCGGCGATTCACCTTGTAGACGACGCCGTCGATGTCGTACGGCAACGACTCGCGCTGCTCGCCGATCTTGCGGAAGAACCCGAGCAGCCCGTCCGCGCCGCGCACGACCGCGCGCTCGCGATTCACCGGCAGGCCGAGCGTCTCGTACCAGTCGAGCAGCGCGCTGTGCGTGTCGGGCATCGGCGCGCCGTCGAGCACGCCGATCCCGTACGCGAAGAACGACAGCGGGCGCTGCGCGGTGATCTTCGGATCGAGCTGGCGCAGGCTGCCGGCCGCCGCGTTGCGCGGGTTCGCGAATTCGCGCTGCTCGGCCGCGCGCTGGCGTTCGTTCAGGCGCGCGAAATCGCGCTTGAACATCAGCACCTCGCCGCGCACGTCGAGCACGGCCGGCAGATTCTTGCCCTTCAGCTTCAGCGGCAGCGAGCGGATCGTGCGGACGTTCTGCGTCACGTCCTCGCCGGTCGTCCCGTCGCCGCGCGTCGACGCCTGCACGAACGTGCCGTTTTCGTAGCGCAGCGAGATTGCAAGACCGTCGAATTTCAGCTCGCACGCGTATTCGACAGGGTCGGTCACCGACCCGGCGAGATCGACGGCCTTGTCGAGCGCGTCGGCGATACGCTTGTCGAACGCGGCGATGTCCTCATCCTCGAAGCCGTTGTTCAGCGACAGCATCGGCGCGTCGTGGACGACCGGCGTGAAGCCGCCCGCGGCCTCGCCGCCAACGCGCTGCGTCGGCGAGTCGGGCGTCACGAGTTCGGGGTGATCCGCCTCGAGCTGTTGCAGTTCGAGAAACAGTCGGTCGTATTCGGCGTCGGGCAGGTCCGGCTGGTCGAGCACGTAATAGGCGTGGTTCGCCCGCTCGAGTTGGTCGCGCAGCCACGCGGCACGCGCGTCGGGCTGGCTGGCTGGCGGTTCGGCTTGGGTTCGGGCCATGCTGGCGGCAGATTCTTTCTGAGACAATCGAATGCCAGATTATCTCAGTTTGGCGCCGCGCCGGGGGCCGGAAACAGCGTGGCGCGCGATGCTGCCGACGGCCGCCGGCAGCGGGGGCGCGGCGCGCGGATCACGCGCCGCGACCGGTGGTTCGCGTTACTGACTGAACAACCGCCGCGTCACCGGCGAACCGGCCGGAATACCCGCCTCTTCCAGTTTCGCGTACAGCTTCATCAGCTGCTGCTCGATCGCGAGCAGCGTCGATTCCGGCAGCGGCCTGCGCTGGTCGTCGACCACCCGCGCGCCGATCCGCTCGGACAGCGACTTCGCGTAGTCGCACATCAGCCGGAACGGCAGGATGTCCTCTTCCGCGACCGGCACGTCGAGCACCAGCGTGATCATGTTGCCGCCCTTGTAGGTCAGGTCGTCGCGCAGGAAATTGGTATCGCCGAACTGCAGCATGAACACCGGATTCTGCTTCGCGTCGAGCTTGACGAAGCGGGTGCCGTCGCGCGACAGCAGCAGCCCGTCCTGCGACGCCACCGCCTGCACGTAGTTGGCCGACCACGGCGCGCCGTCCGACATCACGTTGATCGACAACTGCGCGTCGCATTGCGCGGCGAAGCCGTCGAGCTCGCGCGCCATCGACACCGTCTCCATCATGTCCGGGAATTCGGGCGCGCCGTCGATCGCGTCGGCGAACTGCTGGACGCCCGTCACGAATTCCGAGAACTCCAGCTCGTTCAGCGGGCCGCCGCGGTTCGCAAGCTGCGCGGCCGCGCGCAGCTCCTCGTAGCGCACGCCGTTCTGCAGCAGCTCCCAGTTCCCGCCTTCCGGCTTGCCTTCGATGTGCACCGGCTTGCTGCCCGCGCGGCGCAGGCGCTGCGCAACCGGCAGGATCTTGTCGCCCGGCAGCGGCGACGCAAGGCGGATCGGCACGATGCAGTCGATCCGGCGATCGACGACCGCGGGCGGCGCCGCGGAGATCGTCGTCGCGGCCGGCAGCACCGGCTCGACCGGCTCCACCGGCTCGCTCGCGCGGCTTTCGTCGGCCGTCTCGGCGACCGGCAGGTCGACCGACGTCGCCTCGGCCTGCAGGTCCGCCGGCATGTCGGCAGGCGCCGCACCGCCTAAGGTGGCCCCGCCGAACGTCGGCTCGACGCGTGCGGCCTCGGCCGACGCGTCCGCCACGCCCGTCGCGGACTCGGCGTCCGGCGCCGCCGATTCGCGGCGCGCCGGCTGGCGCACGGGCTCGATGAACGGCAGCTCGTCGTCGCGCTCCGGGCGGTGCATCGCGTCCGCCGTCTCCTGTGGCATCGGACGCGGCATCTTGCGCCGCACCTTCGCGCCCTGCCACGCGTTGTAGACCAAGACGCCGCCTACCACGACCGCGCCTGCGCCGATCAAACCGAGTGTCAACTCGTCCATGCACGCTCCATCACAATTCTTTTTCGTTGGGCTCGCAAGCGGGGCGCCGTTGCGCCGGGCGGCTCGGTGCCGCACGCCCGCGAACCCGGTTCGTAAACGTCAATTCTGGGCAAAACCCGCGGCGGTTTCCATGTCCACCGCGACGATCCGCGACACGCCCTGCTCCTGCATCGTCACGCCGATCAGCTGCTGCGCCATCTCCATCGCGATCTTGTTGTGCGAGATGAAGAGGAACTGCGTCTTGTCCGACATCGCGCGCACGAGGTTCGCGAAACGCTCGGTGTTCGCGTCGTCGAGCGGTGCGTCGACCTCGTCCAGCAGACAGAACGGGGCCGGGTTCAGCTGGAACATCGCGAACACCAGCGCGGTCGCGGTCAGCGCCTTCTCGCCGCCGGACAGCAGGTGGATCGTCGCGTTCTTCTTGCCGGGCGGCTGCGCCATCACCTGCACGCCGGCGTCGAGGATCTCGTCGCCCGTCATGATCAGCTTCGCCTGGCCGCCGCCGAACAGGCGCGGGAACAGGTCGCTGAAGTGACGATTGACTTCGTCGAAGGTTCCCTGCAGCAGCGTGCGGGTTTCCTGGTCGATCTTGTGGATCGCGTCCTCGAGGGTCGTGATCGCGTCGTTCAGGTCAGCCGATTGCGCGTCGAGGAACACCTTGCGCTCGTTCGCGGCCTTCAGCTCGTCGAGCGCCGCCATGTTCACGGGGCCGAGCGCGTTGATCGCATTGTTGATCCGCGTGACCTCGCCCTGCAGGTACGACGGCTTCAGGTCCGGCGTCAGCTTCTCGCGCAGCGCGGCCTCGTCGACCTCGGCCGTCGCGAGCTGCTCGGCGAACTGCTCGACCGACAGGCGCGCCGCCTGCTCCTTCAACTGCAGCTCGGTGATGCGGTCGCGCAGCGGCTGCAGCGAACGCTCGGCGACGAGGCGCGCCTCGTCCGACGCGCGCAGCTTCGCGGTCAGGTCGTCGAGCTCGATGCGCGCGGCCTGCAGCGCCTCTTCCTTCACCGCGCGGATCTCGAGCGCTTCCTGCAGGCCGGTATGCGCGGTCTGCTCGTTGATCGTCTCGAGCTCGGCGCGCGCGTCTTCCAGCGACGCGGCGACGCGCTCGCTCTGCTCGTGCGCGACCTGGATGCTGCGCTTCAGCTCGTCGATCCGGGTCGCCGCATTGCGCGCGGCGAAGCGCGCGTCGTTCGCGCCGCGCTCCAGATCGCGCGCCGCCTGGCGCGCCTGCGACAGCGATTCGTCGAGCGACTCGAACGCAAGCTGGTTGTCCTCGAAGCGCGCCTGCAGTTCCGCGAGCTCACCGTCGAAACGCTCGAAATTCGCTTCCGACTCCACGCGCAGCGCACGCTGCTCCTCGACCTGCGCGCCGATCTCCTCGAGCTCCTCGCGGATCTGCGTGCTGCGCTGCGTGTAGCGCTCGTGCGCCTGCGCGAGCTTCAGCACGTCCATCTGCAGCGCGTGCACCCGCTGCGTCGCGCGCTCGGCCTGCGCGCGCACGTCGGCCAGCGCCTGCGTCGCCTGCGTGTGCGCGGCTTCCGCGCGCACCACGGCCGACTTCGCTTCGTCCGCGAGCAGCGCCTGAGCGCGCACCTGGCGCGTCAGGTTCTCGATTTCCTGCTGGCGAGCGAGCATCCCCGCCTGTTCCGAATCGGCCGCGTACAGCTGCACGCCGACGCGCGTGACGACATGGCCAGCCTTGACGACGAACGAGCCACCGGCCGGCAGTTGCGTGCGCGTCGCGAGCGCCTGCGCGACGTCGTCGGCGACGTACACGTTGCCGAGCCAGTCGTTCAGCACCGCGCGGATGCCCGCGTCGTCGATGCGCACGAGCGACAGCACCGGGCGCAGCCCGGCCGCCGCCACGGGCGGCTCGCCGGCCGGCGGCGGCGCGTAGAACGCGAGCTTCGCGGGCGGCGCGTCGGTCGCGAACGCCTTCACCCAGTCGAGATTCGACACTTCGAGCGCGGCGAGCCGCTCGCGCAGCACGGCCTCGAGCGCCGTCTCCCAGCCCGGTTCAACATGCAGCTTCTTCCACAGCCGCGGCAGCGTGCCGAGCTCGTGCTTGTCGAGCCACGGCTGCACCTTGCCCTCGGTCTGCACGTTCTCCTGCAGCTGCTTGAGCGCGGCGAGGCGCGCCTCGAGCTGATGGATCTGCGCGCTTTCGGCCTGCACGCGCTCGTGCGCGGCACGGCGCTCGGCGTCGAGGCGCGGCACGGTTTCCTGCGCGTCGGCGAGCCGCGCCTGCGCGTCGGAGAGAATTTCTTCCTGTTCGGCCAGCTGCATGCGCAGCTCCTCGAGCTGCGCCTCGTCCGGCGCGTCGAGGCCGCCCGCTTCCGCCTTCAGGCGTTCCTGCCGCTGCTGGAGCTGCTGCAGCTGCTGGTCGGCGTTGCGCTGGTGCGCGGCCTCGAGCTTCAGCGACTGCTCGGTCTGCGCGATCCGCGCGCGCTCGTCGTTGAGCTGCGCCTGCGCATCGCGCCAGGTCGCCTCGAGCGCCGGCAGCGCGTCGTGCTTCGCCGCGGCGTCATCCTCGGCGAGCGCGGCCTTCTCGTCGGCGATCGCGCGCGCTTCCTCGGCGTCCTCGAGCTCGTCCTGCGCCTTCTCGGCCTGCGCGCGCCACTGCTCGCGCTGCGCGTTGAGCGCGGCGATCTGCGCCTGCACGCGGTTGCGCGATTCGACGATGAACTTGATCTCGGCCTCGAGCCGGCTGACTTCGGCGTTCGCTTCGTAGAGCGAGCCCTGCGCGCCCTGCATCGCGTCGCTCGCCGCGTAGTGCGCGACGCGCAGCGTCTCGAGCTGCGACTCGACCTCGCGCAGCTTCGCGGTCTGCGCCTCCAGGTCGATCTGCGCCTGCTCGATCGCGCGCTGCTGCTTCTGCTGCTCGCCGCCCGCCTCGTTCTTGCGCAGCAGCCACAGCAGGCGCTGCTTTTCCTCGCCATCGGCGACGAGTTCCTTGTAGCGGGTCGCGACGACCGCCTGCGCCTCGAGCTTCTCGAGGTTCGCGGTGAGCTCGCGGACGATGTCCTCGACGCGGGTCAGGTTCTCGCGCGTGTCGTGCAGGCGGTTCTCGGTCTCGCGGCGGCGTTCCTTGTACTTCGACACGCCCGCGGCTTCCTCGAGGAACACGCGCAGCTCTTCCGGCTTCGCCTCGATGATCCGCGCGATCATGCCCTGCCCGATGATCGCGTACGCGCGCGGGCCGAGGCCGGTGCCGAGGAAGATGTCCTGGATGTCGCGGCGGCGCGCCGGCAGGTTGTTGATGTAGTAGCTCGACGTGCCGTCGCGCGTCAGCACGCGCTTCACGGCGATCTCGCCGTACTGGCCCCACTGCCCGGCCGCGCGGCCGTCGGAGTTGTCGAAGATCAGCTCGACGCTCGCCCGGCTGCCGGGCTTGCGGGCGGTCGAGCCGTTGAAGATCACGTCCTGCATCGACTCGCCGCGCAACTCGGACGCGCGCGACTCGCCGAGCACCCAGCGCACGGCGTCGATGATGTTGGACTTGCCGCACCCGTTCGGGCCTACCACGCCGACAAGCTGGCCCGGAACCTGGAAATGCGTGGGATCGACAAAGGATTTGAAGCCAGCGAGTTTGATCGAGCTCAGACGCACGGCGGTATCGGATGTGAAGAATGTGTGAAACGGACGACGACACGCCGCGCCGGACCAGCCGGCCCTTGCGCGCGGCGCGCCTCGGAATTCAAAAACGGGGCCGCGCTCTCGAGCGTCGGGCCCCGCAAACGGCACCCATCATACCATCGCGCGTGCGCCGTCCCGCCCGTTCCCGGGTTTGTCCTGCGCGGCGCGCGGCCGGTGGACCCGGCTCGACAGCAGCGTCGCGAGCACGATGCAGGCGCCGCCCGCCCACTCGCGCGCGCCCGGCAGCTCGTTCGCGAACACCCACGCCGACAGCGCGGTGATGACGATCTCGAACAGCATGATGATCGACGCCCGGTTCGCCGGCACGCGCGCGAGCCCGTACTGCACCAGCAGGTTGTTGGACGCCATCGTCACGCCGATGCCCGCGACCAGCAGCGCCGCCACGCCCAGATTGCCGCCCGCCGGCACGGCCGGCAGCCCCTCGAACAGGGACGCGATCGCGCCGAACACCGCCGCGCCGCCGAACAGCGTCGCGGTGCGCATCTCGGCCCGCATCTGCGGCAGCTCGCGGCTCGCCTTGACGACCAGCACGTTGCTCATCGCGAAGCTCAGCCCGGCCGCGAGCCCCGCCCATTCGGCCGGGCTGGCCGGCAGCGGCACGCCGAGCCGCGGCGACCACAGCATCAGCATCGCGCCGCCGATCGACAGCGCGGCAAGCCCCGCGCCCGCCCAGGTGAGCCGCTCGCGCAGCAGGAAGTGCGCGTAGATCGCGGTCCATGCGGGGGTCAGATAGAACAGCAGCATCACGCGCAGCACCTCGCCGTGGATCGTGCCCCACACGAAGCCGAGGTTGGTGATCCCGGCCGTCACCGCGATGCCCGGCAGCACCCAGTGCCAGCGCAGCGTCGCGATCGCACGGCGCCGTGCGACGATCACGAACAGAAACGCGACGACGCTCGTCAGCGCGCTCGCCGCGGTGCCCGTCAGGCCCAGCGACGCCAGGATCCGCAACGGATACCAGATCAGGCCCCATACCGAGGCGCCGATCAGGATCGCCAGTGTCGGCAGGCTGCCGCGTACCGCATTGTTCATTTGGCTCAAACCCTTCCACTATTCGTTGCCCGGCCGGCGTTTGCGCCCGCCGTGACCGCAATTCGTCACGCTATAATCGTCGGTTGCGACACGCGCCGCATCATCGGCCCCGCCTCGCTGCCGCGCGGCGCGCACGCCGCCCCTTTCGCTCCAAACCGGCCGCGATGGCCGCTTCGCCCGTGAATCCTCGACTCGACTCGCTCCAGCCCTATCCCTTCGAAAAGCTGCGCGCCCTGTTCAAGGACGTGACGCCCTCCGCCGGCCTTCAAGCCATCAGCTTCGGCATCGGCGAGCCCAAGCACCCGACCCCGGCACTGATCCGTGACGCCGCGGTGGCCGCGCTCGACGGCCTTGCCTCGTATCCGGCCACGGCCGGCTCGGACGCGCTGCGCACGTCGATCGCGCGCTGGCTCGAGCGCCGCTACGGGCTGCCGGCGATCGATCCGGCGACGCAGGTGCTGCCCGCATCCGGCTCGCGCGAGGCGCTGTTCGCGCTGGCGCAGACGGTGATCGACCCGAACCGGTCTGAAAGCGGCGAGAAAGCGATCGTACTCTGTCCGAATCCGTTCTATCAAATTTACGAGGGCGCGGCGCTGCTCGCGGGCGCCGAGCCGTACTTCGCGAACAGCGACCCGGCCTGCAACTTCGCGTGCGACTACGCGGCCGTGCCGGACGACGTCTGGGCGCGCACCCAGCTGCTGTACGTGTGCTCGCCCGGCAATCCGACGGGCGCGGTGCTCACGCTCGACGACTGGCGCGAGCTGTTCGCGCTGTCGGACCGCCACGGTTTCGTGATCGCGTCCGACGAATGCTATTCGGAGATCTACTTCGACGAATCCCGCCCCCCGCTCGGCGGGCTCGAGGCCGCGCACCGCCTCGGCCGCGGCTTCGAGCGGCTCGTGATGCTGTCGAGCCTGTCGAAGCGCTCGAACGTGCCGGGCATGCGCTCGGGGTTCGTCGCGGGCGATCCGGCGCTGCTGAAGAAATTCCTGCTGTACCGCACGTACCACGGCGCCGCGCTGTCGCCCGTCTGGCAGCAGGCGAGCATCGCCGCGTGGAACGACGAAGCGCACGTGCGCGAGAACCGCGCGCTGTACGTGCAGAAGTTCAACACGGTGACGCCGATGCTTGCCGACGTGATCGACGTGAAGCTGCCCGACGCCGCGTTCTACCTGTGGGCCAACGTCGCGCGCACCGGCCTGTCGGATACCGAGTTCGCCCGGCGCCTGTACGCCGACTATAATGTGACGGTTCTGCCCGGCTCGTATCTCGCGCGCGACGCGCACGGCACGAATCCGGGCCGCGATTTCATCCGGATCGCGCTCGTCGCGGGCACCCCCGAATGCGTCGAGGGCGCGCAACGCATCGTCGACTTCTGCCGCGGCCTCGCCCGGTAATCGACCCTCCGATCAATTCCATTCATCTCCTGCGAAAACGAACATGTCGCAACAACTTCAGCAAATCATCGATACCGCCTGGGAAAACCGCGCCGAGCTGTCGCCGAAGGCCGCGCCCGCCGAAGTCCGCGACGCCGTCGCGCACGCGATCGAGCAGCTCGACCGTGGCGCGCTGCGCGTCGCCGAGAAGATCGACGGCAGCTGGACCGTGCACCAGTGGCTGAAGAAGGCCGTGCTGCTGTCGTTCCGCCTGGAGGACAACGCACCGATGCCGGCCGGCGGCTACTCGCAGTTCTACGACAAGGTGCCGTCGAAGTTCGCGAACTACACCGCAGAAGACTTCGCCGCGGGCGGCTTCCGCGTCGTGCCGCCGGCGATCGCGCGCCGCGGCTCGTTCATCGCGAAGAACGTCGTGCTGATGCCGTCGTACACGAACATCGGCGCGTACGTCGACGAAGGCACGATGGTCGACACCTGGGCGACGGTCGGCTCGTGCGCGCAGATCGGCAAGAACGTGCACCTGTCGGGCGGCGTCGGCATCGGCGGCGTGCTCGAGCCGCTGCAGGCGAACCCGGTCATCATCGAGGACAACTGCTTCATCGGCGCGCGCTCGGAAGTCGTCGAAGGCGTGATCGTCGAGGAAAACTCGGTGATCTCGATGGGCGTGTACCTCGGCCAGAGCACCAAGATCTATGACCGCGAAACCGGCGAAATCAGCTACGGCCGCATCCCGGCCGGCTCGGTCGTCGTCGCGGGCAACCTGCCGTCGAAGGACGGCTCGCACAGCCTGTACTGCGCGGTGATCGTGAAGAAGGTCGACGCGAAGACCCGTGCCAAGGTCGGCCTGAACGAACTGCTGCGAGGCGACTGATGGCGAAGCCGCGCACCGTGGTCGTCTACGGCATTCCGAACTGCGACACCGTGAAGAAAGCCCGCGTGTGGCTCGACGACCACGGCGTCGAATTCGAGTTTCACGATTTCAAGAAGGCCGGCGTCAGCGTTCCGCTGATCGAGGACTGGCTGAAGGACGTGTCGCTCGACGCGCTCGTGAACAAGCGCGGCACCACGTGGCGCGCGCTGGACGACGCCATGAAGGCGGCCGCCGACACGCAGGCCGGCGCGGTCGCGCTGATGATCCACAAGCCGTCGGTCATCAAGCGCCCCGTGCTCGTCGTCAACGGCCGCGTGAAATCGCTCGGTTTCGCGGCCGACCAGTACGCGGCACTGTTCGCCGCTTAGGGCCTGTTCCCGCTAACAACGGGCTTGCGCTGGCCTGCTGTCGCCGCACGGCGCCCGAACACATCGCTGCCGGCCACCGCGCCGGCATTTTTTATCGAAAGTGGTCCGAACCATGTCCGCCACCCTAGCCCTTACCGAACAGCTGATCGCGCGCGCGTCCGTCACGCCCGACGACCAGCACTGCCAGCAAATCATGACCGAGCGCCTCGCCGCGCTCGGCTTCGACATCGAGACCATCGCGTCGCACGGCGTGACCAACCTGTGGGCCGTCAAGCGCGGCGCCGCCGGCCGCGACGGCAAGCTGCTCGCGTTCGCGGGCCACACCGACGTCGTGCCGACCGGCCCGCTCGAGCAATGGACGTCGCCGCCGTTCATTCCCGCGCATCGCGACGGCAAGCTATACGGCCGAGGCGCGGCCGACATGAAGACCTCGCTCGCGGGCTTCGTCGTCGCGACCGAGGAATTCGTCGCGGCACACCCGAACCACCGCGGCTCGATCGCATTCCTGATCACGAGCGACGAGGAAGGCCCCGCGACCGACGGCACCGTGAAGGTCGTCGAGCTGCTCGAAACGCGCGGCGAGCGCCTCGACTACTGCATCGTCGGCGAACCGACGTCGACCGCCGAGCTCGGCGACATCGTGAAGAACGGCCGCCGCGGCTCGATGTCCGGCGAGCTGATCGTCAAGGGCGTGCAGGGCCACATTGCGTACCCGCACCTCGCGAAGAACCCGATCCACCTGCTCGCGCCGGCGCTCGCCGAGCTCGCCGCCGAACAGTGGGACGAAGGCAACGAATACTTCCCGCCGACCACCTGGCAGGTATCGAACCTGCATGCGGGCACCGGCGCGACCAACGTGATCCCGGGCCATGTCGACCTGCTGTTCAACTTCCGCTTCTCGACGGCGAGCACCGTCGAAGGCCTGCAGGCGCGCGTGCACGCGATCCTCGACAAGCACGGGCTCGACTACGAACTCAACTGGTCGATCAGCGGCCTGCCGTTCCTGACGCCGCGCGGCGAGCTGTCGAACGCGCTCGAGACGGCGATTCGCGCCGAAACCGGCATCACGACCGAGCTGTCGACGACGGGCGGCACGTCGGACGGCCGCTTCATCGCGCGCATCTGCCCGCAGGTGATCGAGTTCGGCCCGCCGAACGGCAGCATCCACAAGATCGACGAGCACATCGAGGTGCGCTTCATCGATCCGCTGAAGAACGTGTACCGCCGCGTGCTCGAACAATTGATCGCCTGACGGAGCCCCGAATGACGACGACACCTTTTACAACAGTTCGCGACCTGCTGCGCTACGCGGTCACGCGCTTCTCGAAGGCGAAGCTCGCGTTCGGCCACGGCTCGGACAACGCTTACGACGAAGCGGCCTATCTGGTGCTGCGCACGCTCGACCTGCCGCTCGACACGCTCGAGCCGTTCCTCGACGCGCGCCTGCTGCCGGACGAGATCGACGCCGTGCTGACCGTGATCGAGCGGCGCGCGACCGAGCGCGTGCCGGCTGCCTATCTGACGCACGAGGCGTGGATGCACGGCCACCGCTTCTACGTCGACGAGCGCGTGATCGTGCCGCGCTCGTTCATCGGCGAGCTGCTCGACGACGGCCTGCAGCCGTACGTCGCCGATCCCGAGCAGGTCGGCGCGGTGCTCGAGCTGTGCACCGGTTCCGGCTGCCTCGCGATCCTCGCGGCGAGCGCGTTCCCGAACGCCGAGATCGACGCGGTCGACCTGTCCGACAAGGCGCTCGAGGTCGCGGAGATCAACGTGCGCGACTACGGGCTCGAGGACCGCATCTCGCTGCACCGCGGCGACCTCTACGCGCCGCTGCCGCTGTTCCGTTCGTCCGAGCCGGGCGCGCGCTACGACGTGATCCTGACGAACCCGCCCTACGTCAACGCGGCGTCGATGGCCGCGCTGCCGCCCGAATACCGGCACGAGCCCGAGATGGCGCTCGCCGGCGGCGAGGACGGGATGGACATCGTCCGCCGCATCATCGGCGAGGCGCGCAACTGGCTGCACGACGACGGCGTGCTCGTCGTCGAGATCGGCAACGAGCGCGAGCACGTCGAAGCGGCATTCGGCGGCCTCGAGCTGACGTGGCTGCCGACCAGCGCCGGCGAAGACAGCGTGTTCCTGATCCAGGCGTCGGATCTCCCGCAGAAGGCCTGACGCCCCGCCTGCCCGAACCGAGCGGCGCCCCGCTGCGCCGCGCGGTTCGGTAAGATGCGCGTAAGCGGCCGCGATGCCGCGCTTCAGGAGTCCGCCACGCGCTTATGACACTCGACTGGCTACACCTCGGCACGCTCATCCTGGCCATCCATGTGCTCGGAATCGTCGCGGCCTGCCACGCCATCCTGAACACGCGCACGTCGCAAGGCGCGATCGCGTGGGCCGTGTCGCTCGCGGCGATGCCCTACCTGACGCTGATCCCGTATCTGTTCCTCGGCCGCAGCAAGTTCTCCGGCTACGTCGACGCGCGCCGCCACGAGACCGAAGCGCTGCGCACGCATACGCATCCCGTCCCGTGGGACGTCGCCGATTCGACCGACGGCGCGGCCGCGAGCGCGCTCGGCCAGCCCGCGGTGCACGCGCTCACGCGGCTCGGCGCAATGCCGTTTCTCGCCGGCAATGCGGTGCGCACGCTCGTCAACGGCGAGGCGACGTTCGCGGCGATCCTGTCGGCGATCGACGACGCGCGCGATTACGTGATCGTCCAGTTCTTCATCGTTCGCGACGACGCGCTCGGCCAGATGCTGCGCGACGCGCTGCTCGCGCGCGCGGCCGCGGGCGTGCGCTGCTACCTGCTGTACGACAGCATCGGCAGCTTCGACCTGCCGCACGGCTACGTCGACGCACTGCGCGCGGGCGGCGTCGAAGTCCATCCGTTCGCGACCAAGCGCCAGTTCGTCAACCGGTTCCAGCTCAATTTCCGCAATCACCGCAAGATCGTCGTCGTCGACGGCAATCGCGCGTTCGTCGGCGGACACAACGTCGGCGTCGAGTATCTCGGCGCGAAACCCCGGCTGTCGCCGTGGCGCGACACGCACATCGAGCTGCGCGGCCCCGTCGTCGCGAGCATCCAGTACGTGTTCGCGGAAGACTGGCACTGGGCGACGCAGAAGCTGCCGCCGTTCGCGCCGCCGCCCGCCGCGCTGCCGGACGCCAACATGCACTGCCTCGCGGTGCCGATGGGGCCGGCCGACAAGCAGGAAACCGGCTCGCTGTTCTTCGTCGAGACGATCAACGCGGCGCGCGAGCGGATCTGGATCACGACGCCGTATCTCGTCCCCGACGAAGCGGTGATCGCCGCGCTCAAGCTCGCGGTGATGCGCGGGGTCGACGTGCGCATCCTGATCCCGAGCCGGCGCGACCATGTCGTCGTGTTCGAGGCGTCGAAGCTGTACGCGCGGGACCTCGCCGACGCGGGCGTCAAGGTGTTCCGCTACCGGCCGGGCTTCCTGCACCAGAAGGTGGTGCTGATCGACCGCAGCGCAGCCGCGATCGGCAGCGCGAACCTCGACAACCGCTCGTTCCGCCTGAACTTCGAGATCATGGTGCTGACCGTCGATCGCGGATTCGCCGACGAGGTCGAGGCGATGCTCACGGCCGACTTCGCGCTGGCCTATGAAGTCGACGCGAGCGAATACCGCCACTCGCCCGCGTGGCGGCGGGTCGCGATGCACATCGCGCGGCTGTTCGCGCCGATTCTGTGAGCGGCCTCCTGAAGCCCTGGCGACCCGCACCGGCCGCTTCGGGCGTCACAGCAGCTTTTCGACGTCGGCGGCGATTTCGTCGGGCTTGGTCGACGGCGCGTAGCGCTTGACGATCCGGCCGTCGCGGTCGACCAGGAACTTCGTGAAATTCCACTTGATCGCCTTGAGCCCGAGGATGCCGGGCGCTTCGTCCGTGAGGTAGCGGTACAGCGGATGCGCATTGCCGCCCTTCACGTCGATCTTCGCGAACATCGGGAACGTCACCCCGTAGTTGCGCTCGCAGAATGCGCCGATCTGCGTGGCGTCGCCCGGCTCCTGCTTGCCGAACTGGTTGCACGGGAAGCCGAGCACGGAGAAGCCGCGCGCCGCGTACTGGTCGTAGAGCTTCTGCAGGCCGGCATACTGCGGCGTGAATCCGCACTCGCTCGCCGTGTTGACGATCAGCAGCACCTTGCCGCGATACGCGTCGAGCGACACCGGCGCACCGGCGAGCGTCTCCGCGCTGAAGGAATACAGTGTGGACATCGTGCCCCCTTTCGAATTCGAGTCGACGTGAAGTCTAGGCGAAAACGCGCGAAAACGGCATCTTCCGAACGGCCAATGCCCGGTGCGCGGCCCGCAGTCTAGAATAGCGGTTTTGCCCAGTCATTTCCGTCGTGATCCGTTTCAATCAGTTCAGCCTTGCGCGCGGCACCAAGCCGCTGTTCGACGCAGCGTCGTTCGTGCTCAATCCCGGCGAGAAGGCCGGCCTGATCGGCGCAAACGGCGCCGGCAAGTCGACGCTGTTCGCGGTCCTGCGCGGCGAGCTGCACGCCGACGCAGGCGATTTCTCGATGCCGCCGTCGTGGCGGATCGCCCACGTGTCGCAGGAAACGCCGGCCGTCGAGCGCTCGGCGCTCGACTACACGCTCGACGGCGACGCCGCGCTGCGCGAGATCGAAGCGCGCATCGTCGCCGCTTCGGCCGCGCATGACGGCTCGGCCGAGGCGGAAGCCCATGCGGCGTTCGCCGACGCCGACGGCTACACTGCGCCGGCGCGCGCAGAAGCGCTGCTGCTCGGCCTCGGCTTCACGCTCGCGCAGACGCGCGAGCCGGTCTCGAGCTTCTCCGGCGGCTGGCGCATGCGCCTGAACCTCGCGCAGGCGCTGATGTGCCGCTCCGACCTGCTGCTGCTCGACGAACCGACCAACCACCTCGACCTCGACGCGATCGTCTGGCTCGAAGACTGGCTGCACCGCTACCCCGGCACGCTCGTCGTGATCTCGCACGACCGCGAATTCCTCGATTCCATCTGCAACGTCACGCTGCACCTCGAGAACCGGCAGGTGAAGCGCTACGGCGGCAACTACTCGCAATTCGAAGTGCTGCGCGCGCAGCAGCTCGCGCTGCAGCAAAGCGCATACGAAAAGCAGCAGAAGACGGTCGCGCACCTGCAGAGCTTCATCGACCGCTTCAAGGCCAAGGCCACCAAGGCCCGGCAGGCGCAGAGCCGGATGAAGGCGCTCGAGAAGATGGAGCTGATCGCGCCGGCGCACATCGCGTCGCCGTTCACGTTCGAATTCCGCACGCCCGACGCCGCGCCGAACCCGATGATGGTGATGGAAGACGTTCGCTGCGGCTACCACGGCGACGACGGCGCCGAGATCCCGATCGTCGAGCGTGTGTCGCTGTCGATCCAGAACGGCCAGCGCATCGGCCTGCTCGGCGCGAACGGCCAGGGCAAGTCGACGCTGATCAAGACGCTCGCGGCGACGCTCGAACCGCTGTCCGGCCACGTGCGCGAAGGCAAGGGGCTGACGATCGGCTATTTCGCGCAGCATCAGCTCGAAACGCTGCGCGAGGACGATTCGCCGCTCGCGCACCTCGCACGGCTCGCGCCCGACACGCGGGAACAGGAGCTGCGCGACTTCCTCGGCGGCTTCAATTTCTCGGGCGACATGGCGACGAGCCCGGTCGCTCCGTTCTCGGGCGGCGAGAAAGCGCGCCTCGCGCTCGCGCTGATCATCTGGCAGAAGCCGAACCTGCTGCTGCTCGACGAGCCGACCAACCACCTCGACCTCGAGACGCGCCACGCCCTGACGATGGCGCTCGCGCAATTCGAAGGCACGCTGATCCTGGTCTCGCACGACCGGCACCTGCTGCGCGCGACGACCGACCAGTTCATGCTCGTCGCGAAGCACCGGCTGCAGCCGTTCGATGGCGATCTCGACGACTACCGCGACTGGCTGCTGCAGCACGCGGCCGAGCAGCGCGCGGCCGCGAAGGCCGACAGCGCAGCCGCGGCGGGCGCGGAACCGGCCGTCAACCGCAAGGACCAGAAGCGTCAGGAAGCCGAGGCACGGCAGCGGCTGTCGCACCTGAGAAGGCCGCTGCAGACGCGCATCACGAAGCTGGAAAAGGAAATGGACGCGCTGCACGCGGAGAAGGCCCGCCTCGACGCATTCGTCGCCGATCCGGCGAGCTACGAAGCGGAGCGCAAGACCGAGCTGACCGACGCGATCCGCAAGCTGGGCGACGTCAACGCGCGGCTCGAATCCGTCGAGGGCGACTGGCTCGCCGCGCAGGAAGAGCTCGAGCAGATCGGCTGACCGCCGCGCGTCGCACCGGCGGCGCACGGTATTGCGGACACCCATGCAGCAAGGCCGGGCACGAAGGCCCGGCCGATTGCCTCATCCGCCTGGCGCAGCCCGGCGGGCCCGCCCGCTCAGCGCCGCGGCAGCGTATCCCGCGGCATCTGCTCGTCGTCGCGCATCAGGTGACGGCGCCCTTCGGTCGGCCGCCGGATCACCTCGACGACTTCCGCTTCCGTCACGTCCTCCGCAACGACCCGCCGCGCGAGACGCCCTTCCGCGTCGATCCATTCGACGATCCGGCACCCGCCGCCCCACGGCTGGCGGATCGGCTCCGACACGCGGCAACCGCGCAGGTTGTGGAGGTGTCGGTCCGGTGCTTGCCCGTACTGTTTCAACATAGGTCCCTTTCGCTTTGCACGGTTCGGCTGTCCGCCAAAGGATAGGGAAAAGCGATGTCCGCCGGGTTACACAACCCTACAGAACATTTACAGCACATTACGCGACAGATCGCCGGGGGCGCTCCCCCCGGCGCGCGGCGGCGCTCACTCGAGCCCGCGCACCCGGTCGATAGCCTGTTCGATCCGCTCGACCGCCATCACCTCCAGCCCGTCGATCGGCTGCTTCGGCGCATTCGCCTTCGGGATCAGCGCGGTGGTGAAGCCGAGCTTCGCCGCCTCGCGCAGGCGCTCCTGCCCGCGCGGCGACGGCCGGATCTCGCCGGCCAGCCCGACTTCGCCGAACACGATCAGGCCCTTCGGCAGCGCCTTGTTGCGCATCGACGAATGGATCGCGAGCAGCACCGCGAGGTCGGCGGCGGGCTCGGCGATCTTCACGCCGCCCACCGCATTGAGGAACACGTCCTGGTCGAAGCACGCGATGCCCGCATGGCGGTGCAGCACCGCGAGCAGCATCGCGAGCCGGTTCTGCTCGAGGCCGACCGCGAGCCGGCGCGGGTTCGGCACGTGCGCGGTGTCGACGAGCGCCTGGATCTCGACGAGCAGCGGGCGCGTGCCCTCCTGCGTAACGAGCACGCACGAACCGGGCACGACCTGCTCGTGCTGCGACAGGAACAGCGCGGACGGATTGGCGACGCCGCGCAGGCCGCGCTCGGTCATCGCGAACACGCCCAGCTCGTTCACCGCGCCGAAGCGGTTCTTGAACGCGCGCACGAGGCGGAACGACGAATGCGTGTCGCCCTCGAAGTACAGCACCGTGTCGACGATGTGCTCGAGCACGCGCGGGCCGGCCAGGTTGCCCTCCTTCGTCACGTGCCCGACCATGATGATCGCGGTGCCGGACTGCTTCGCGATCCGCGTGAGCTGCGCCGCGCACTCGCGCACCTGCGCGACCGAGCCGGGCGCCGACGTGAGCGCCTCCGAATAGACGGTCTGGATCGAGTCGACGACCGCGACGTCCGGCCGTTCCGCGTCGATCGCCGCCTGGATCTTCTCGAGCTGGATCTCCGCGAGCAGCTTCAATTCGGCCGCCGGCACGCCGCCGTCGAGCAGCGCGAGCCGTTGCGCGCGCAACGCGATCTGCGCGGCCGACTCCTCGCCGCTGATATAGAGCGTACGCCGTTCGCTCGCGATGCCCGCGAGCGACTGCAGCAGCAGCGTCGACTTGCCGATGCCCGGATCGCCGCCGATCAGCACCACGCCGCCCGCGACCAGCCCGCCGCCGAGCACGCGGTCGAATTCGCCGATGCCGGTCGAGAAGCGCGGCACGTCGGCCGCCTCGATGTCGACGAGGCGCTGCACCGGCGCGCGCTTCGCGAGCGACTGGAAGCGATGCGCCGACGGCGCTTCGGCGACCGATTCGACCAGTGTGTTCCAGGCCTGGCACGACGGGCACTGCCCCTGCCACTTCGGGGACTGACCGCCGCACTCGCTGCAGACGTAGACTGTTTTCTGTTTAGCCACGCGGTGCGCCCTTATTCCGCGCGCACCGGTACGCGGGCCGCCACCGCGCACATCAGTTCATAACCGATCGTCCCGCAGTGGCGCGCCACGTCGTCGATCGGCAGTTCGTTGCCCCACAGCTCGACGCGCGAACCGACGCCGGCCTGCGGGCACGGGGTCAGGTCGACCGTGATCATGTCCATCGACACGCGGCCGACGATCCGCGTGCGGATGCCGTCGACGATCACCGGCGTGCCCTCGGGCGCGACGCGCGAATAGCCGTCCGCATAGCCGCACGCGACGACGCCGACGCGCATCTGCGCCTGCGCGGAGAACGTCGAGCCATAGCCGATCGACTGTCCCTTCGCGATCGTCTGCACCGCGATCAGCTCGGACGCGAGCGTCATCGTCGGCTTGAGCCCCGTGTCGGCGATGTCGGAGAAGCGCCCGGACGGCGACGCGCCGTACAGCATGATGCCCGGGCGCACCCAGTCGAAATGCGTGCCCGGGTGCCAGAGCACCGCCGCCGAATTCGCAAGGCTGCGCGCGCCGGCGATGTGTTCGGCGCCGCGCTCGAACGCGGCCAACTGCTCGGCGACGCCGCGCTCGCTGTCCGCGTCAGAAAAATGGGTCATCAACGTGATCTGGCCGATGCCGTGGCAGGCGCGCGCGCGCTCCCACGCGGCGCGATATTTCTCGGGTGCGTAGCCGAGCCGGTTCATCCCGCTGTTCATCTTCAGCTGGACGTTGACGGGCTTCGACAGCCGCGCCGTTTCCAGCATCCGCATCTGCTCGTCGTTGTGGACGGTCGTGGTCAGGCTGTAGCGGTCGATCACGTCGATGTCGGTCGAACGGAAGAACCCTTCGAGCAGCAGGATCGGGCCGGCCCAGCCGAGCTCGCGCAGCTTGACGGCCTCGTCGAGGTCGAGCAGCCCGAAGCCGTCGGTGCCGCGCAGGCCGGGAAACGCGCGCGCGAGACCGTGCCCGTACGCGTTGGCCTTGACGACCGCCCAGACCTTGGACTGGCCGGCGTAGCGTCGGACGACGGAGAGATTGTTCGCGAGAGCGGCGGTATGGATGGTGGCGGAGATCGGGCGCGGCATGGGAAATTTACGTAAAGACGCTTGCGAATCATCAGCTTACCGCGCCTTTTGGGCACCGAAGCCGACAACTTGCGGAACGATCGGGGAATCTTGCTAGTCCGAATCGCTGTATTTTCGTGTTATAAAGCCGTGCGCACAACCCATTTCGAACGGAATAAGCCGATCGCCTATCCGGCGGCCCCTATGGCCGGACCGCAGCGACGAAAGCATCGCATCAGATGAAAAAAGGTTTTTACACCATCATGGCCGCGCAGTTTTTCTCGTCGCTGGCCGACAGTGCGCTCCTTATCGCCGCCATTGCCCTGCTGAAAGACCTCCACGCCCCGAACTGGATGACACCGCTGCTCAAGCTGTTCTTCGTGTTGTCCTATGTCGTGCTCGCAGCGTTCGTCGGCGCCTTCGCGGATTCGCGCCCGAAGGGCCACGTGATGTTCATCACCAACTCGATCAAGGTCGCCGGCTGCCTGATCATGCTGTTCGGCGCCCATCCGCTGGTCGCCTACGGGATCGTCGGCTTCGGCGCGGCGGCCTACTCGCCAGCCAAGTACGGCATTCTCACCGAGCTGCTGCCGGCCGACCGGCTCGTCGCGGCGAACGGCTGGATCGAGGGCACGACCGTCAGCTCGATCATCCTCGGCACCGTGCTCGGCGGCGCGCTGATCAGTCCGCACATCGCATCGCACGTGATCGCGCATACGCCGTCGTGGATCAGCACGCCCGCCGAAGCCGCAATCGCGGTGATCCTCGCGATCTACGTGGTCGCCGCGCTGTTCAACCTGCGCATTCCCGACACCGGCGCACGCTATCCGAAGCAGCAGCACGGCCCGATCAAGCTCGTCACCGACTTTTCCGACTGCTTCATGGCGCTCTGGCACGACAAGCTCGGCCAGATCTCGCTCGCGGTCACGACGCTGTTCTGGGGCGCCGGCGCGACGCTGCAGTTCATCGTGCTGAAATGGGCCGAGGTGTCGCTCGGCATGTCGCTGTCCGAAGGCGCGCTGCTGCAGGCGGTCGTCGCATTCGGCGTCGCGGCCGGCGCGATCGCCGCGGCCAGCCGGATCCCGCTCAAGAAGTCGCTGACCGTGCTGCCCGTCGGCGTCATCATGGGCATCGCGGTGATGCTGATGGCGTTCTACTCGCGCGACCTGATCCCGTCGAACTGGATCGTCCATCTCGGTCACTTCCGGCTGCCGGTCTACCTGATCATCGCGTACATCTTCCTGATGTGCGTCGGCGCGCTGTCCGGCTACTTTGTCGTGCCGATGAACGCGCTCCTGCAGCACCGCGGCCACGTGCTGCTGTCGGCCGGCCACTCGATCGCGGTGCAGAACTTCAACGAGAACCTGTCGGTGCTCGTGATGCTGTGCCTGTATGCGGTGCTCGTGTGGCTCGACGTGCCGGTCGGCGTCGTCATCGTGCTGTTCGGCACGTTCGTCTGCCTGACGATGTGGCTCGTGATGCGCCGCCACCAGGCGAACCAGCGCCAGTTCGATTCGGTCGCGCTGATCGGCGAGGCGAAGCACTGACGCGCCCGTTCCCGTTCCCGCATGCCCGCGCCGGTTCCCGAACCGGCGCCTTGCCATCATGACGCATCCGATCCCCAACGTCCTGACGATCGCCGGCTCCGATTCCGGCGGCGGCGCAGGCATCCAGGCCGACCTGAAGACCTTCTCCGCGCTCGGCGCGTACGGCGCGAGCGTGATCACCGCGCTGACCGCGCAGAACACGCGCGGCGTGACCGGCGTGCACGCGCCCGACGCCGCATTCGTGACCGCCCAGCTCGACGCGGTGTTCGACGACATCCGCATCGACGCGGTAAAGATCGGCATGCTGGCGAACGCGGCGATCGTGCGCGCGGTCGCCGACGCGCTGCGCCGCTACGCGCCCCGCTACATCGTGCTCGACACGGTGATGATCTCGAAGAGTTCGCACGCGCTGCTCGCGCCGGATGCGGTCGATGCGCTGCGCGGCGAACTGCTGCCGCTCGCCACCGTCGTCACGCCGAACCTGCCCGAGGCGGCCGCGCTGCTCGGCGACGCGCCGGCGACGACCGAAGACGAGATGGTCCGGCAGGGCCAGGCGCTCGTGACGGCGGGCGCGCACGCCGTGCTGATGAAGGGCGGCCATCTGCCGGACGCCGACGCGAGCCCCGACTGGCTCGTCGACGCGACCCGCACCGTGCGCTTCGACGGCCCGCGCGTGCGTGCGAGCAATACGCACGGCACCGGCTGCACGCTGTCGTCCGCAATCGCCGCCTTGCTGCCGCGGCATCCCGATCTGGAAAGCGCCGTGCGCGACGCGAAGGCCTACCTCACCGGCGCGATCGCCGCCAGCGACCGCCTCGACGTGGGCCGCGGCGTCGGCCCCGTGCATCACTTCCACCGGTGGTGGTGAGCGGCGGCTGACGCCTCGTCAGTCCGCCTTCGCCGCGAACGCCCGCGCCTGCTCCGGCCAGTCGTCCGGCACGACGAAGCCGCGCGCGATCTCGTGCCACGCGCCGTCGGCGGCCAGCCCGTAGACGCCGATCAGCGCCGGCGCCTGGCGCGCCGACAGCACTGGCGGCAACGCATGCGCGGCCGCCAGCGGCTCGGGCGCGCCGGCGCCCGCCGCGATGCGGCGCGGCGCGAGCCACGCGAGCCGCGGCAGCACCGCCCATCCGGCGTCGGCCGGCTGCGCAGCCGCCCACGCGGCCCACTGCGCGCAGGTCAGCCAGAAGCCGCGCGGATGATCCGGCGCGATTTCCCCGTCGAGCCGCGGCAGCGGCGCGCCGTGCGGATAGAACAGCCATCCCTTGATGAACATCTGCGCGTCGGACGGCGCGCCGTAGCCGAGCAGCGCGAATCCGTCGCGCCCGCCCAGGCGCAGCTGGTGATCGATCAGGCGGGCGCGCTTGCGATCGAAACGGTCGACCAGGTTCGGCCCGACGAAGTCGGCGAGCGACGCCGCGTCGCCGTCGCGCATGGGGGCGCACAGATAGCACTTCACGGCCAGTTCCCAATGCAGGCGCCGGCCGCCGGGCGTATCGACGAGGAAGTCCACCTCGCCGAGCGTCCGGCCGTTGATGCGCAGCGCGAGGTTGGCCGCGACGAGCCGCAGCGCCGGCCCGTGCGTGAGGAAAAATTCGAGCAGGCACTCGGCATAGCGGCCGAGGCGCACCGGCCGCAGCCCTTCGAGCGCGCGGTGCAGCGCTTCGGGCGCGGCGTCGAGCGCGACCAGCCACGCTTGCGCGGCCGCCCGCTCGGCGGCATCGGACCACGGCTGCGCCAGCGGTGCGCCGGGCGCCGCGGCAAGCAGGCTCGGGCTCGCCAGCAGCCATGCCAGATCGCGTACCGCGGCGTCGCGCAGCGTTTCGACGAACGAAGACGCCGCGCCGGCCGTCATTGTGCGGACCGCTCGCCGGCCCCAGGGGTAGCCGCCCCACGGATGGCCGCCCCACGGAACGTATCGCGCGCGAGGCACAGGTCGGCCCATGCCTTCGACTTGTCCTGCAGGCTGCGCAGCAGATAGGCCGGGTGATAGGTGACGATCACCGGCACGCCTTCGTAGGTGTGCACGCGACCGCGCAGCGACGCGATGCTCGCGTCGGTCTTCAGCAGCGTCTGCGCGGCGAACCGCCCGAGCGCCACGATCAGCTTCGGCTTCACGAGCGCGACCTGGCGCTGCAGATACGGCTCGCAGCGCGCGACCTCATCCGGCTCCGGGTTGCGGTTGCCCGGCGGGCGGCACTTGATCACGTTGGCGATGTACACGTTGGCGCCGCGCTCGAGCGACAACGACTGCAGCATGTTGTCGAGCAGCTTGCCCGCCTGGCCGACGAACGGCTCGCCCTGCTTGTCCTCGTTTTCGCCCGGCGCTTCGCCGATCAGCATCCAGTCGGCCTCGCGGTCGCCGACGCCGAACACGGTGTTGGTCCGCTTTTCGCAAAGCCGGCAGCGCGTGCAGTCGGCCACGCGCGCGGCGAGCGCGTCCCAGTCGAGTTCGGCGACCGGTGTCTCGACCGCACGCAGGTCGGCGACCGGCGCGGGATCGGCCGGCGGCGCGGCGTCGAACCACGCGAAATCGTCTTCCTCGACCGGCCGCGCATCGGCCGGCGGCGCGCCATCGTCCGTGCGCGCGGCTTGGCGGGATGCAATGCGCTCGCCCGCGACGGACCGGGCAGGCGCTTCAGGCGGCTGCGTCGCGGCCGGCAGCGCGCCGGCGTCGGACACGTGCTTCGGGGCATCCGCCCGCGCGGATGCCGGCAGCGGGCGCGTCGGCGCATCGACTGCCGGCGTGACGGCCCCGGTTGCCACCGGCTCCGACGCAATGGCGCCTGCGCGCGCCGCGCCACCCTCGCCTGCCTGCCCCGCCGGAGCCGCCTCTGGCGCTTTCGTCACGACATCCTGCTCGGCGGCCGCCGGCGCATCGGCCGCGCGCAGCCCGCGCCGCACCCAGATCTGCGCCAGCCCCATTTCCTCGAGTGCCGCTTCAGCCCACGCCATGCGCGCCTCCGTCCTTGTTCAGCGTCAGACGCATCACGATCGCGTCCTCCCGGCCGCGATGCCGCGCCGGATAGTAGTTCTTGCGCCGCCCGATCGTCGCGAAACCGAAGCGCTCGTACAGATGGATCGCGCGCGGATTGGACGGCCGCACTTCGAGCAGCATGCCGTCGAGCCGCTCCGCCTGCGCGATGCGCACCGCCTCGCGCAGCAGCGCGAGGCCTGCGCCCGTGCATTGCGCGGCCGGCGCGACGCACAGGTTCAGCAGGTGCATCTCGTCGATCACCGGCATCAGCACGCAATAGCCGACGAGCGTCCCCGTCACGTGACGCAGGCACACGCCGAAATAGCCGTTGCGCAGCGAATCCTCGAAGTTGCCGCGGCTCCACGGGAATTCGTAGGCGGCATGCTCGATCGCGACGACTTCGTCGAGATCGGCGTCCGTCATCGGCGACAGATACCGGTCGCTCAGCAGCACACTCGTCATTCCTGCGCTCCGCCCGCTTGAGCCGCGCGCGCCGCCATCCGTTCGGCGGTGGTCTGCGCGACCTTGTCGCGGACGTACTCGGGCGCCGCCTGGTCGGCCGGCACCGTGCGCCCGGCCCGGAACGCGCGCAACGCCGCGTGCGCAACCGCCAGCGCATGCGGCATTGCGTCGTCGTCGATCGCGGCTGCCCGCGCGACGGCCGGCAGCTGTGCGCCGAACGCGGCGGCCGCGTTGCCCGCGAGCGTGAACGGCGCGTCGGGCACGCCGACCGCGGCGGGCGCGTCGAGCGCGGCCGCATGCAGCGTGCGCCAGTCGCCGGCGCCGTCGTCCCACGCGAACTCGGCCCAGTAGACCTCGTCCATCCGCGCGTCGAGCGCGGCCAGCACGCGCGCGGTGCCGGGCGCGCGCAGCCGCGCATGCTCGGCGCACGCGAGCAGCGTGCCGACCGGCACGACCGGCAGCCCGCGTCCGAACGCGAGGCCTTGCGCGATCCCGGTCGCGGTGCGCAGGCCCGTGAACGAGCCGGGGCCCGCGCCGAACGCGATTGCGTCGCAGTCGGCGAGCGTCAGCCCGGATTCGGCGAAGAGTTCCTGGACGGCCGGCAGCACGCGCGTGCTCGACACGGCGCCCGTCAGTTCGTGGCGGACCCAGCTTTGCAGGGAGGAAGCGGCGGATTCGGCCGTGGCCGAGCGCAGCAGCGCGACCGAGCAGTATTCGGTCGACGTATCGATGGCGAGGAGCACTGTTTGCGTCATGGCCGACATTGTAATGCGGCGCCCCGCTCCCACGGGCGATGCGCAGCGGATCGCGACGAGCACCGGGCGCGCGCGGCGGTTTGGAAGGATCGCTCGACCCGCCGCGGCGGCGCGCTTGCTAAGATCGCCCGACTTGAAACCTCCACGGAGACACCCGATGAGCGACATCACCACCCAGTTCAACCAGGCCCAGGAAGACGTGAAGCAACTGTCCGAGCGTCCGGGCAACCTCACGCTGCTGCGCCTCTACGCGCTCTTCAAGCAGGCGACCGACGGCGACGTGCACGGCGACAAGCCGGGCTTCACCGACATCGTCGGCAAGTACAAGTACGACGCGTGGGACGCGCTGAAGGGCACGTCGCAGGATGCCGCGAAGCAGCAATACGTCGAACTCGTCGAATCGCTGAAGAACGGCACCGCGTCCTGATCGCGACGTGTAGTCAAATCGGCAGTGGCGCAGCGCAGCAAAAATCTCTATAATGCTGGCTGCGTCACTTCCGCGCTCGGCCCACTGGTCGAACCGGCCGGACGCCTCGTAGCGTTAAGCTCCAATCCGGTTTAGAACCTGTCCCCTTCCTGCTTCGGCTCTAGCGGCCGTCAATTATCAGGCTGGCGGCAACGCGTCACAGCACGCCGCACCCAAAACAGCTTCTAGCCTCATCCGCCTCATGACTGGCGGATTGCACCCGTTTTCCGATTTGCTCGTTGAATCCGACAACTTGGGCATGCGCGATTGGCGCCGACGTTTCACCCACTGTGTTTCAAGGATTGTTATGACTTCGAGCATTTCCACCAGCCCCCTCAACGCGACCGCCGACAAGGCGCTCGGTCTCGACGACGCCGCGCAGCCCGCAGCGCCGGCCGCCGACGAGCCGACGTTCGCGTCGCTCGGGCTGTCGCCGGAGATCGTCTCCGCGCTGGAGGCCGCCGGCTACGTGAAGCCGACGCCGGTCCAGCAGCGCGCGATCCCGGCCGGCATCGCCGGCCGCGACCTGCTGGTGTCGAGCCCGACCGGTTCGGGCAAGACCGCCGCGTTCATGCTGCCCGCGATCGAGCGCTTCGCGCAGCTCCAGAAGGCGCAGGCGCAGCAGCCGCGCGCGCCGCGCGAGCCGAACAATGGTGATCGCCGTGCCCGCCGTCCGCAGCCGGTCGCGCGCCCGGGCCTCCTCGTGCTGACGCCGACCCGCGAACTCGCGATGCAGGTCACGACCGCCGCATCGACCTACGGCAAGCACCTGCGCCGGCTGCGCACGGTCAGCATCCTCGGCGGCGTCGCCTACGGCCAGCAGCTGATGCTGCTCGCGAAGAACCCGGAAATCCTCGTCGCGACCCCGGGCCGCCTGCTCGACCACCTCGAGCGCGGCCGCATCGACCTGTCCGAGCTGAAGATGCTCGTGCTCGACGAAGCCGACCGCATGCTCGACATGGGCTTCATCGAGGACATCGAGACGATCGTCGACGCAACGCCGGAATCGCGCCAGACGATGCTGTTCTCGGCCACGCTCGACGGCAAGATCGGTTCGCTGACGAGCCGCCTGCTGAAGGATCCGGAGCGCATCGAGATCCAGCAGCGCCTCGAATCGCGCGCGAACATCGCGCAGACCGTGCACTACGTCGACGACCGCGATCACAAGGATCGCCTGCTCGATCACCTGCTGCGCGACAGCGCGCTCGACCAGGCGATCATCTTCACGGCGACCAAGATCGACGCCGACCAGCTCGCCGGCCGCCTTGCGGACGCAGGCTTCGAGTCGGCCGCGCTGCACGGCGACCTGCCGCAGGGCGCCCGCAACCGCACGATCCGTGCGCTGCGCGAGCGCCGCGTGCGCGTGCTCGTCGCGACCGACGTCGCGGCGCGCGGCATCGACATCCCGGGCATCACGCACGTGTTCAACTACGACCTGCCGAAGTTCGCGGAAGACTACGTGCACCGTATCGGCCGTACCGGCCGCGCGGGCCGCTCGGGCATCGCGGTCAGCCTCGTGCATCATGCCGAGCAAGGCGCGCTGAAGCGCATCGAGCGTTTCGTGCGCTCGCCGCTGCCGGTCAACGTGATCGAAGGCTTCGAGCCGCGCAAGGCGCCGCCGCGCAACGATCGCGGCAACGGCGGCCGTGGCCGTCCGGGTGGCGGTAACGGCGGCCGCCGTTTCGGCGGCAAGCCGGGCGGCGGTCACGGCAACGGCGGCGGCCGCAGCTACGGCGGCGGCAACGGCGGCTGGAGCGGCAAGCCGGGCGGCAGCCGCGACGGCGGCAACCGCCGCAGCGACGGCCAGCGCGGCGGCCCGCGACGCAGCAACTCGGCGTCGTAATGGCGCGCGGGCGGCCTCATCGGCCGCCCGTCACCGGCCCGCAACACGCAACCGGCGCATCCGCGCCGGTTTTTTTTCGCCCTCGCCGACATTTCACGATACGAAAAATTTTTTTGTGTCGTAAAAAATCATGTTGCGTGGCACAACACGTGACATTGCAGGATGGAAAAAGGCATTTCTTATCTCGAAATATACATCCCAAACCGTTGATTTATAACGGTTAAAAATTTAAGAACTTCCTGAGAAAGCCCCTGTTTCGCAACCTGCGATTTACCTAGACTCTTATACAAGACTTCGCGAACCGGAACGCCCCACTCCCCGCCTCGCGAACTGCATGAGCACCGTTCGATTCATCCCGGTTCAGGCAACACCCCTTCTAGGAGCACATCATGTCGCGTCAGCAACAGGCACAGGAACTGCAAAAGCAATGGGAAACCGATCCGCGCTGGAAGGGCATCAAGCGCACCTATACGGCTGAGGACGTGGTCCGCCTGCGCGGCTCGCTCCAGGTCGAGCACACGATCGCGAAGCGCGGCGCGGAAAAGCTCTGGACCCTGATCAACAACGAGCCGTTCGTCAACGCGCTCGGCGCGCTGACCGGCAACCAGGCCATGCAGCAGGTGAAGGCCGGCCTCAAGGCGATCTACCTGTCCGGCTGGCAGGTCGCGGGCGACGCGAACGTCGCGGGCGAAATGTACCCGGACCAGTCGCTGTACCCGGCGAACTCGGTGCCGCAGGTCGTGAAGCGCATCAACAACACGCTGACGCGCGCCGACCAGATCCAGTGGTCGGAAGGCAAGAACCCGGGCGACGAAGGCTACGTCGACTTCTTCGCGCCGATCGTCGCTGACGCGGAAGCCGGATTCGGCGGCGTGCTGAACGCGTTCGAGCTGATGAAGGCGATGATCGAGGCCGGCGCATCGGGCGTCCACTTCGAAGACCAGCTCGCCTCGGTGAAGAAGTGCGGCCACATGGGCGGCAAGGTGCTCGTGCCGACGCGCGAAGCCGTCGCGAAGCTCGCGGCGGCGCGTCTCGCGGCCGACGTGATGGGCACGCCGACCGTGCTGGTCGCGCGCACCGACGCGGAAGCGGCGGACCTGATCACGTCGGACATCGACGACAACGACAAGCCGTTCCTGACGGGCGAGCGCACGGTCGAAGGCTTCTTCCGCACGAAGCCGGGCCTCGAGCAGGCGATCTCGCGCGGTCTCGCGTATGCGCCGTACGCCGACCTGATCTGGTGCGAAACGGGCAAGCCGGATCTCGAGTACGCGAAGAAATTCGCGGAGGCGATCCACAAGCAGTTCCCGGGCAAGCTGCTGTCGTACAACTGCTCGCCGTCGTTCAACTGGAAGAAGAACCTCGACGACGCGACGATCGCGAAGTTCCAGAAGGAACTTGGCGCGATGGGCTACAAGTTCCAGTTCATCACGCTGGCCGGCTTCCATGCGCTGAACTACTCGATGTTCAACCTCGCGCACGGCTATGCCCGCACGCAGATGAGCGCGTTCGTCGAACTGCAGCAGGCCGAGTTCGCGGCAGCCGACAAGGGCTTCACCGCGGTCAAGCACCAGCGCGAAGTCGGCACCGGCTACTTCGACGCGGTCACGCAGACGGTCGAGCGCGAAGCGTCGACGACCGCGCTGCACGGTTCGACCGAAGACGAGCAGTTCTTCGACGGCAAGAAGGTCGCCTGAGACCCGTCACGGCATCATGCCGACGCCCGCCGGTCATGCGACGGCGCGGCGTCGGCGCCTGAACCGCGAAGGAGCAACAGGGGAGGAGACGGCATGCGCGCGGCGGCAGACGCGCGACGTGCCGCACGGCCTGCGGGCCGCATGCGACAAAACGCGCGCCGGCCTTGCCCGGCGCGCGCAGCTTTCAGCGTCGACCGACCGGCCTGTGCCCGCCGGTCGCCGCGCCTACCGATAAACGATCACCGGAATTTTCGTATGGGTCAGTACGCGCTGCGTCTCGCTGCCGATCAGCAGGCTGCCGAGCCCGCGGCGCCCGTGCGACGCCATGAAGATCACGTCGCAGCCGCCGCGTTCGGCCGCCTCGATGATGCCGAGATACGGCGACGGATGCACGCTCGTCCAGGTATCGCAGTCGACCCCCGCCTCCCGTGCGGCGGACTCGACCTCGTCGAGGTGCGTGCGCGCCTCGCGTTCGCTGCGCGCCCTGAAATCGGCGGGCGGCTCGATGATCACTTCGGAGAACGGCGAGTACGGATACTGCGGCAGGCACGCATACGCGGTCACGCGCGCGCCGACCGCCCGGGCGAGATCGATCGCGCCGTCAATCGCCTTCTTCGACAGGTCGGACCCGTCGGTCGGAACGAGGATGTGCTTGAACATCGCGCCCTCCATCGTCAGTCGCGCCCCGCAGGCCGCGCGCCCGGGGTGCCTGTTTCGATTGTAGTGTGCGAAAACCGACCACCGGCCCCGGCAGCGGGTTCGCCCTCATATCGGAAACGCGCGGGCGGCGGAAGCGGCGAGGATCGACGCATCCTACCCCCAATACCCGGGACGCTCGTAGGTGTGTTTCAGGTAATCGAGGAACAGCCGCACGCGCAACGGCAAATGCCGGCGCTGCGGGAACACCGCGTGAATGCCGATCGGCGGCGCTGCGAACGCGTCCAGCACGCTGACGAGGCGGCCGGCCGCGATGTCGTCGCCGACCTCCCACCACGAGCGCCACGCGAGGCCGTACCCCGCCAGGCACCACTCGTGCAGGACCGCGCCGTCCGAGCATTCCATCGTGCCGCTCACGCGGATCGACACGACCTTGCCGTCCTCCAGGAACGACCAGCCGCGTTGCTGGTTCGCGTTCGCGGCGAGCGCGAGGCAGTTGTGCCGCGCGAGCTCCGCGAGCGTGGCCGGCGTGCCGCGCCGCGCGAGATATGCGGGCGACGCGACGCACACGCGGCGGTTCTCGCCGAGCTTCAGCGACACCAGCGACGAGTCGGGCAGCTCGCCGAGCCGCACCGCGCAATCGAAGCCCTCGTTGACGAGGTCGACCATCCGGTCGGACAGGTCGAGCGTGACCGACACGTCCGGATGCGCGCAGCTGAATTCGGGCACGAGCGGCGCGACGTGCCGCCGGCCGAAGCCGGCCGGCGCGGAGATCCGCAGGTGGCCGCTCGCCTTCACGCCGCCCGCGGACACGCTCGCCTCCGCGTTCTGCATGTCGTTGATGACGCGCTGGCAATCCTCGAGGAAGGCCGAGCCCTCGAAGGTCAGCGTGAGCTTGCGCGTCGTGCGCACCAGCAGCTTGACGCCGAGCCGCTCCTCGAGCGCGTCGAGGCGGCGGCCGATGATCGCGGGCGCGACCCCTTCCGCGTGCGCGGCCGCCGACAGGCTGCCTTTCGCCGCGACCGCGGCGAACGTTTCGATCTGTTTGAACCGGTCCATGAATCGGGAGGACGGCCGCAACCGTCCTTCATGTTGACTGAAGCGGCTCCAGATTAGGTATATGAAAGTAAAAGATCAAGTGATGTTTAGCGTCTTTTTTGGCACCGATGATCACGAATAAAATCGTTTCCGACCTCTGAAACTGGAGCGCAAGGCTATGTCGGCCACAACGACACTCTCTCCTGCCGCCATCCTCTTCGACGCTTACGGCACGCTGTTCGACGTGCACGCGGTCGTGGCCGCGGCAGAGCAGATGTTCCCCGGCCACGGGGAACGGCTGTCGCAGCTGTGGCGACGCAAGCAAATCGAATACACGCAGCTGCGCACGCTCGCCGACCCGGCCGGCGCGCGCTACCGCCCGTTCTGGGACATCACGCACGACGCGTTGCGGTTCGCCGCGCGCGCGCTCGGCCTCACGCTCAACAGCGCCGCCGAGAAGCGCCTGATGGACGAATACGCGTGCCTGTCCACCTACCCCGACACGGTGCCCGCGCTGCGCAAGCTGCGCGCACTCGACCCGCGTCCGCAACTCGCGATCCTGTCGAACGGCAACCCGCAGATGCTCGACATCGCGGTGAAGAGCGCCGGCATGACCGGCCTGTTCGATCGCGTACTGTCGGTCGACGCGGTGCGCGCTTACAAGCCGTGCCCGGCCGCCTACGCGCTCGGCACCGACGCGTTCGGGCCGAATTCGCGCGACATCGTGTTCGTGTCGTCGAACGGCTGGGACGTGACGGGCGCCGCGTGGTTCGGCTACACGACGTTCTGGCTCAACCGCACGGGCGCTCCCGCCGAGGAACTCGGCGCGCCGCCCGACGGCACCGGCGCCGGCATGGCCGACCTGCTCGCGTTCCTCGCCACCCCGGCTCCGTCCGGCAGACATGCCAGCCGCGCGCGCCCCGGCCCGGGCGCGTAACGCTCGCATTGCTGCCGGCCCCTTCCCCCTTTCACCGAAACCGCAACTGACCGACCAAGGAGATGAGACTCATGACCACCACGCTCACGCTGCCGCAAGGCATGGCGATTACCGGCGAGATCCGTCCGGGCTACGAAGCAATCCTGACGCCCGCGGCGCTCGAACTCGTCGCGGCGCTGCACCGCACGTTCGAGCCGCGTCGCCAGGCCCTGCTGCAGGCGCGCGTCGAACGCACGAAGCGCCTCGACGCCGGCGAGCGCCCCGACTTCCTGGCCGACACGAAGGCGATCCGCGAGGGCGACTGGAAGGTCGCGCCGCTGCCCGCCGACCTGCAATGCCGCCGCGTCGAGATCACCGGCCCCGTCGAGCGCAAGATGATCATCAACGCGCTGAACTCGGGCGCCGATTCGTACATGACGGACTTCGAGGATTCGAACGCGCCGAGCTGGACCAACCAGATCGACGGCCAGATCAACCTCAAGGACGCGATCCGCCGCACGATCTCGCTCGAGCAGAACGGCAAGTCGTACAAGCTCAACGACAAGGTCGCGACGCTGATCGTGCGTCCGCGCGGCTGGCACCTCGACGAAAAGCACGTGACGGTCGACGGCCAGCGCGTGTCCGGCGGCATCTTCGACTTCGCGCTGTTCCTGTTCCACAACGCGAAGGAGCTGATCGCGCGCGGCTCGGGCCCGTACTTCTATCTGCCGAAGATGGAAAGCCATCTCGAGGCGCGCCTGTGGAACGACATCTTCGTCGCCGCGCAGGAACAGGTCGGCATCCCGCGCGGCACGATCCGCGCGACCGTGCTGATCGAGACGATCCTCGCCGCGTTCGAGATGGACGAGATCCTGTACGAGCTGCGCGAGCACAGCTCGGGCCTGAACGCGGGCCGCTGGGACTACATCTTCTCGGCGATCAAGAAGTTCAAGAACGACCGCGACTTCTGCCTGGCCGACCGTTCGAAGATCACGATGACGGTGCCGTTCATGCGCGCCTACGCGCTGCTGCTGCTGAAGACCTGCCACAAGCGCAACGCGCCGGCGATCGGCGGGATGAGCGCGCTGATCCCGATCAAGAACGACCCGGAAGCGAACGACAAGGCGATGGGCGGCGTGCGCTCGGACAAGCAGCGCGACGCGACCGACGGCTACGACGGCGGCTGGGTTGCACACCCGGGCCTCGTGCCGATCGCAATGGAGGAATTCGTGAAGGTGCTCGGCGACAAGCCCAACCAGATCGCGAAGCAGCGCGACGACGTGCAGATCGAAGGCAAGAACCTGCTCGACTTCCAGCCGGCGGCGCCGATTACCGAAGCCGGCCTGCGCAACAACATCAACGTCGGCATCCACTACCTCGGCGCGTGGCTCGACGGCAACGGTTGCGTGCCGATCCACAACCTGATGGAAGACGCGGCGACGGCCGAAATCTCCCGCTCGCAGGTGTGGCAGTGGATCCGCTCGCCGAAGGGCGTGCTCGACGACGGCCGCAAGGTGACGGCGGAACTGGTGCGCGACTATGCGAAGGCCGAGCTGGAGAACGTGAAGCGGTCGGTCGGCGGCAATACGCAGCCGTACGAGCGCGCCGCGGCGATCTTCGAGCAGATGTCGACGTCGGAAGGCTTCACCGAATTCCTGACGCTGCCGCTGTACGAGGAAATCTGACCGCGTCGCGGCCGCATGAAAAAAGCCCGATCAGCGCAAGCCGATCGGGCTGCCTCGGTCAGGCTGGCCATCCGGTTCAAGCGCCCCGCGGGGCGCTTTTTTCTTTGGCGCGACGCGCGCCCGCTCAGGCGGCTTCCCGTTCGCGCCGATGCTGGACCCAGTCGCCCGACACGATGCGGGGCTTGTCCGACACCGCATGCGCGGCGACCGGGTAATACAGGCACGCATACTGCCGGCCGCCGAGTTCGACACTCGCCGCTTCCTGCCTGAACAGGGTGTCGACGCCCGGATACATGCGCTCGATCTCGTCGAGCACGGGGACGAGCTGCTCGTCGACTTCATAGACGTCACCCCAGACGAGCGTCTTCCCGTCCGCCACCGCGACCATGCCCGGATACGTGCCGAAATCGTACAGTTCGCCCGGCAGCGCGGCCGCGCCGACGAGCGTCGGCGCCGCGATGCCGTGCCGCGCAGCCGCATGGCCGATATCGTTGGCCTCCCCCGCTCTCAACGTGCCGTAGACGAATACGTGGCGCATCGTGTTTCTCCTTCTTCGATTCGTGTGTTGCCGTGTCAGGTCAGCGGCGTCGCGCTGACGAGCACGCCGTCCTCGTCGGCGTAGATCCATTCGCCGGGGGCGATTCGCGTGCCGAGCACCGTGACGGGAACGTCCCGTTCACCGGCCCCGCGTTTGTCGCTCTTGCGTGGATGCGTCGCGAGCGCGAGCACGCCGACGTTGCACGCGCGCAATTCAGCCGAATCGCGCACGCATCCATAGACCACGATACCGGCCCAATGGTTCTTCTCGGCCAGCGCGCCGAGGTTGCCGCCGACGAGCGCGCAACGCTGGCTGCCGCCGCCGTCGACCACCAGCACGCGCCCGGCGCCGTCCTGCTCGAGCGCGGCGCGCACGAGCGTGTTGTCCTCGAACAGCTTGAGCGTCGCCGCGGGTCCTGCGAAACGCGCCGCGCCGCCGTACGGGCGCAGCGTCGGCGCGAGCACGCGCAGGGTGCCGGCCGCGAGCTGGTCTTCGTGGGCGTCGCAGAGGTCGGTTGTCGCAAACGTCGTCATGTCATCGTCTCCTGTCGACCGGAGTTGGCGCTTCAGCGCCTACTCCGGTCCCATGCTTCGCGGTCGACCGGAGTTGGCGCTTCAGCGCTTACTCCGGTCCCATGCTGTGCGGTCGACCGGAGTCGGCGCTTCAGCGCCAGGTCCGGTCGCATACTAGGTTCAATCTAACGTTGCATTATCGACTGAAAAAAGCCGCCGCGCGCAGATGTGCGGGCCTTCTAAAATAACGGCATCGCTGCCGTACCGTCCGAATTGCCCATGAATCCGTCCGCCCGCGCCGACGAGCCCGCTCATCGCGACACCATCGACATTCCGCCGGAATTCGCGCCGACGCCCGTCCACCCGATGCGCGTGCGCGCGCGGCCCGTTCCCGCCGGCGCGCGCATCCCGCGTCACACGCACGCATGGGCGCAGCTCGCCTATGCGTCGCGCGGCGTGCTGCGCATGGCGACGACGGGAACAACGTGGATGGTGCCGCCGTCGCGGGCCATCTGGGTGCCGCCGCACGTGACGCACGAGGTCCTGATCGTCGAGGACGCGTACCTGCGCACGCTGTATATCGACGAGTCGATCGTGCCGGGCGGGCTCGACGCATGCCGCGTCGTCGAGGTGACGGGGCTGTTGCGCGAGCTGATCGTCGCGCTCGACGCACGCGACCTGGGCGCGGCCCGCGAACGCCTGCTCTGCGCACTGGTGCTCGACGAACTGAGCCACGCCGAACCGCTGCCGCTGTCGGTGCCGATGCCCGACGAGAAGCGGCTGCGCACGCTGTGCGAAGCGGTGCTCGCGCAGCCCGCGCATGCGGAATCGCTGGAACACTGGGCGGGCGAGGTCGGCGCGAGCACGCGCACGATTTCACGACTGTTCAAGCAGGAGCTGGGCGTGAGCTTTTCGCAATGGCGGCAGCAGGCGCTGCTCGCGCGCGCGATTCCGCTGCTGAACCAGGGGCGTCCGCTGTCGCGTATCGCGCACGAACTCGGCTACCGGAGCCAGAGCGCGTTCTCCGCGATGTTCCGGCGCGCCTTCGGCGAAAGCCCGCGCGCGTTCATGCTGCGCGGTCACGCGCACGAGGCCGCCGAAGGCATGACGGAAAGCAACGGACAACCGAACGACGACCCGGCGGACCGCCAGCCGTGAGACGGCAGTGTGCGGGCGTCAGACCGGCCGCACCATGTGCCGGATCGCACCGAGCTGCGCGAACCGCGATCCGGTCACGCGATAGCCCATGCGCAGATACAGCCGCGCGGCGGGATTGTCGACGAACACGCGCAACTGGAGCTCGCTCAGCCCGCGCGCCCTCGCCCAGCGGTGCGACATCTCGAGCAGGTAGGTGCCGGCGCCGTGTCCGCGATGGCCGGCTGCGATCTGCACGTCGCGGATATGCAGCGAATCGCCCTCTTCCGTGACGCGGAGCACGCCGATCCGCTCGCCGTCGGCTTCGAGGATGAAGTTCTCGGACTCGCGCCAGCTCGCGTAGAACAGGTCACTGCGCCACACGAGCCCGTGGCGCTTGTAATAGCCGCCCATGTTGCCGTGCGTCAGCGCTTCGGCAAACGGAAAATCGCCGGGCTCCGCGGGGCGGAGCTGATACAGGAGTCGCAGGTCGGTGGGATCGAGCATCGCGCGATGATCAAGGACGCATCTCGCCACGATAGCGCAGTCCGGTGCGGATGCAATCGTGATTTGTTCGTATCGCGCCGGGCTCAAAAAAGAAAACCCGCTTGAGCGGGTGGGAGGTCTGGGAGACGGTACAAACGAAAATGCCCGCGCAAGGCGGGCATTCTCTTTTTTGGCGGAGCGGACGGGACTCGAACCCGCGACCCCCGGCGTGACAGGCCGGTATTCTAACCGACTGAACTACCGCTCCAGTCTTGCTGCTTGCCTGGCAGGCGTCGGTTGCTTCCTGCCGGCGCATCGTTTGTTCGAACGACGCCGAAATCTGGCGTCCCCTAGGGGATTCGAACCCCTGTACTCACCGTGAAAGGGTGATGTCCTAGGCCTCTAGACGAAGGGGACAACGTACTGCTTACATCTTTAATACAAAAGCCCGCTCAAATGACGTCTTGAACGGGCTTCGTTCTGGCGGAGCGGACGGGGCTCGAACCCGCGACCCCCGGCGTGACAGGCCGGTATTCTAACCAACTGAACTACCGCTCCAGCTTTCTTCACCCTGGCCCGCAGACGTCGATGACATCCCTGCAAGCCTGCGACACTTCCATCGAAACGCCGCTGAATCTGGCGTCCCCTAGGGGATTCGAACCCCTGTACTCACCGTGAAAGGGTGATGTCCTAGGCCTCTAGACGAAGGGGACAACGTACTGCTTACACCTTTAATACAAAAGCCCGCTCAAAAACGTCTTGAACGGGCTTCGTTCTGGCGGAGCGGACGGGACTCGAACCCGCGACCCCCGGCGTGACAGGCCGGTATTCTAACCGACTGAACTACCGCTCCAACTTCCTTAACCCTAACCCGCAGGACGTCGGTTACGTTCCTGCAAGCTTCGCGACACTTCCATCGAAACGCCGCTGAATCTGGCGTCCCCTAGGGGATTCGAACCCCTGTACTCACCGTGAAAGGGTGATGTCCTAGGCCTCTAGACGAAGGGGACAAAATCTTTTCAGATCTGTCTGGCTTCCGCTATTAATTTTTCATCAACAACGAAGGCCGAAATTCTAACTGCTTTAAATCGTTTTGTGAAGCATTTTTTAACTACCCTGCTTCGCGAACCGATTTGTTTGTTCTGTTGGTGGAGGTAAGCGGGATCGAACCGCTGACCTCTTGCATGCCATGCAAGCGCTCTCCCAGCTGAGCTATACCCCCTTGCAGAACAGAAATGAGATTATATGGACCAACTTTGAGCTTGTAAATACCCTTTTTGCGATTCGAGCAAAATTTTTTGCGAAGCCGCCCACCGGCGGCTTCGCGAATGCTCGAATCTCAGGCCAGCACGGCCTCGATACGCGACACGACGGCGTCACGACCGAACAGCATCAGCACCGCGTCGATCGACGGCGTATGCGTCGTGCCCGCAACCAGCAGGCGCACCGGCATCGCCAGCTGCGGCATCTTCAGCTTATGCGCAGCCAGCGCCGCCTTCAGCGCGGCCGAGATCGCCTCCTTGCTCCACTCGACCGTCTTCAGCGCCGCCGCGAGTTCGGCCAGCGCCGGGCGCACCACATCGGTCACGTGCTGCGCAAGCGCTTCGGCATCCGGCGCCGGCACGCGGTAGAACATCGCCGCACCCTCTGCGATTTCCTTGAGCGTCGACGCACGATCCTTCATCAGGCCGATCACCGCCGCGAGGTCCGGGCCGCTCGCGAGCGCCGCGTCGTCGATGCCGAGCGCCTCGAAGAACGGCTTCGACAGCGCGGCGAGACGCGCGTTGTCCGCTTCCTTGATGTAGTGGTTGTTCAGCCAGTTCAGCTTGCTGTGGTCGTACTGCGCCGGCGACTTGCCGAGATGCTCGAGGTCGAACCACTCGACGAACTGCTCGCGCGAGAAGATTTCGGCGTCGCCGTGCGACCAGCCGAGGCGCGCCAGGTAGTTCACGACCGCTTCCGGCAGGTAGCCCGCGTCGCGGTACGCCATCACGCTCATCGCGCCGTGACGCTTGCTCATCTTCTCGCCCTGCTCGTTGAGCACGGTCGGCAGGTGCGCATATACCGGCGCTTCGCCGCCGAGCGCGTGCAGGATGTTGATCTGGCGCGGCGTGTTGTTCACGTGGTCGTCGCCGCGGATCACGTGCGTGATCCCCATGTCGAGGTCGTCGACCACCACGCAGAAGTTGTACATCGGCGTGCCGTCCGGGCGCGCGATCACGAGATCGTCGAGTTCGTCGTTCGAGATTTCGACGCGGCCCTTCACGGCATCGTCCCATGCGACGGTGCCCGTCAGCGGGTTGCGGAAGCGCAGCACCGGCTTCACGCCCGCGGGCGGCTCGGGCAGCACCTTGCCCGGCTCGGGACGCCACGTGCCGTCATAGCGGGGCTTCAGGCCGGCTTCGCGCTGGCGCTCGCGCAGCGCGTCGAGCTCCTCGGTCGACATGTAGCACGGGTACGCGAGCCCCTCTTCGAGCATCTTCGCGAGCACCTCGCGATAGCGGTCCATCCGCTGCATCTGGTAGAACGGGCCTTCGTCGAAATCGAGGTCGAGCCACTGCATCCCTTCGAGGATCGCGTCGACCGCTTCCGTCGACGAGCGCTCGACGTCGGTATCCTCGATGCGCAGCACGAACGTGCCTTTCATCTTGCGGGCGAACGCCCACGGATAGAGTGCGGAGCGGATGTTGCCGAGGTGGATGAAGCCGGTGGGGCTCGGCGCGAAGCGGGTACGGACAGGACGGGTCATAAACGGTAACTCGAACGCCTGGGGCGCGTGAATGATTCGACGCGGGGTCGGCAGCGGCTGCCCGAAGAGCAACGGGACCGGCGACGCCCGGAACGGAAAAGAAGCCGAAATTATACCCGCGCCGGACATCGCGCCAAGCGCGGCGCTTGCTTTATGATGTGCGCGCCGCGGCGCCTTGCCGGCGCCGCGCCGGCCGCGCGGCACCCGCCGCACCGCCCCAACCTACCGACGCAGCGGGCCCGTCGCCCGCCGCCCGACGCTGGAGAACCTTCGATGTCGTCCCCCCACCTGTCGCGCCGCCAGTTCACGATCGCGTGCGCTTCCGCCAGCCTCGCCGCCTGCACGTCGCTCGGCGGCAAGAGCCGCCCCGACAACACCGCCGCGGTCCAGCCGCACGACAAGGCGGTGAAGATCGCCATCGCGCTCGGCGGCGGCGCGGCGCGCGGCTTCGCGCACATCGGCGTGCTGAAGGGGCTCGAGGCGCGCGGCATTCCAATCGAGATCATCGCCGGCACGAGCGCCGGCTCGGTGGTCGGCGCGCTCTATGCGTCGGGCATGAACGCGCTGCAGCTCAACAAGCTCGCGCTCGAGATGGACCAGTCCGCGATCAGCGACTGGGCGCTGCCGTTCCGCTCGCGCGGCCTGCTGCAAGGCGTCGCGCTGCAGAACTTCATCAACAAGACGCTGAACAACCGGCCGATCGAGAAGATGGCGAAGCCGCTCGGCATCGTCGCGACGGATCTGCAGAACGGCCAGCCAATCCTGTTCCAGCAGGGCAACACGGGGCTCGCGGTGCGCGCGTCGAGCAGCGTGCCGTCGGTGTTCGAGCCGGTGAAGATCGGCAACCGCGAGTATGTCGACGGCGGCCTCGTGAGCCCGGTGCCCGCGTCTTACGCGCGCAAGATGGGCGCGACCTTCGTGATCGCGGTCGACATCTCCGCGCGCCCGGAGGGCGCGGCGACCGGCAACCCGATCGAGATGCTGCTGCAGACGTTCACGATCATGGGCCAGACGATCAAGACCTACGAGCTCGACAAGTACGCCGACGTCGTGATTCGCCCGAACCTCAACGCGATGAGCGGCAGCGACTTCAGCCAGCGCAACGCGGCGATCCTCGCCGGCGAGGAAGCGGTCGCGCGCATCATGCCCGAGCTGCAGCGCAAGCTCGCGGCGGCGCGCACCGCAACCGCCGCGACCGCCACATAACGCAGCGCCAGGCGCCGACTGCCCCAAAAACAAAAAACCCTGCCGCCTTTGAGGCGACAGGGTTTTCGATCCGGCTGCCGGGGAACGCTCAGTTGCTGCCGTTCGCCGCGTCGTCGCCGATCGTCGCGCGCACGCGCTGGCGCAGATCGTCGGCCTTCATCGGGAACTGCGACTCGAGCCGGCGCGCGCCGTTGAAACGCTTTTCCCAGTAGGTGCTGTCGAGATCGTCGACGCGAATCGTGCTGCCCGTCGACGGCGAATGCACGAACTTGTTGTCGCCGATGTAGATGCCGACGTGCGAGAACGTGCGGCGCATCGTATTGAAGAACACCAGGTCGCCCGGCTTCAGCTCGCTCACGCGCACCTTCTCGCCGACCCGGCTCATCTCTTCCGCACGGCGCGGCAGCGACATGCCGAGCGTGTCCTGGAACACGTAGCGCACGAAGCCGCTGCAGTCGAGCCCCGAATCCGGCGTGTTGCCGCCCCAGCGGTAGCGGACGCCGATCATGTTCAGCGCGCCGACGACGACGTCGCCCGCCTTGCCCGCCATGCCGGACAGGAACGACTTCGCGCCGCCGGTCGACGACGATGCGCTGGCTTGGGTATTCTGGGAGGAAGCCGACCCGGATTGAGTCGAATTCGCGGCATTCTGATTAAAACTGCTGGCTTCGTCGGCGAACGCGCCGGAAGTTGCAGCGAACAGGACGCCGATAAACATCCCGGCGACGGCGCGCGCGCATGCCTGGGTCAGGGATCGGTGCTGCATTGGTCGATGGATTGTGCTTAAAAATCAGCTGATTGGCGGAAAATTTCGGTCGATACTAGCCAGCGCGTATCCGTTTGTCAAAACAAATTAAAAAATACAATCGAGATGGTCAGATCATTGGCGTCCTATCACGCTTTCCAGACCGCTTTCAACAGCTTTTGTGTGTAAGGATGTGACGGCTTGGTGAAGATGTCGGCGACGTCGCCGGACTCCACGATCGCCCCGCCCTGCATCACCGCGACGCGGTGCGCCATCGCGCCGATCACCTCCAGGTCGTGGCTGATGAACACATAGCCGAGGTTGTATTTCTGTTGCAAACTCGCGAGCAGCTTCAGCACCTGCTGCTGGATCGACACGTCGAGCGCCGACGTCGGCTCGTCGAGGATCAGGATGCGCGGCTCGAGCACGAGCGCCCGGGCGATCGCGATCCGCTGGCGCTGCCCGCCGGAGAACTCGTGCGGATAGCGATGCATCACCGTGCGGTCGAGGCCGACCTCGCGCAGCACCGCGAGCGACTTCGCGCGCCGCGCGTCGGCCGACAGGTCCGGGCGGTGCAGCTCGAGCCCTTCGCCGACGATCCGCTCGATCGTGTGGCGCGGCGACAGCGAACTGAAAGGATCCTGAAACACGACCTGCATGTTCGAGCGCAGCGCGGCCTGCTCGCGGCCGCGATAGCTCGACAGCGCGCGCCCCTGGAATTCGATCTCGCCATGCGCGGTCTTCTGCAGCCCGAGCAAGGCCATCGCGAGCGTCGACTTGCCGGAGCCCGACTCGCCGACCACGCCGAGCGTCTCGCCCTGCCGCACCGACACGGACACGTCCGACACCGCCGCCACCGGCACGGACTTGAACCAGCCCGCGAGGCCAGGGCGCTTGCGCGCGAACTGCACGGTCACGTGGCGCGCGTCGAGCAGCACCGGCGCGATCGGCATCACCGGCACGACCGCGCGCTGTGGCCGGCTGTTCAGCAGGCGCTGCGTATACGGATGCTCGGGCGCGGCGAAGATCCGCTCGACCGCCCCGCTCTCGACGAGCCGCCCCCCCTCCATCACCGCGATGCGCTCGGCGAAGTGCCGCACGAGGTTCAGGTCGTGCGTGATCATCAGGATCGCCATCCCGCGCTTTTCGGCTTCCTCGCGCTGCAGTTCCAGCAGCAGCTCGACGATCTGCGCGCGGATCGTCACGTCGAGCGCGGTGGTCGGCTCGTCGGCGAGCAGCAGGCGCGGCCGGCACGCGAGCGCCATCGCGATCATCGCGCGCTGCCGCTGGCCGCCCGACAGCTGGTGCGGATAGCTGTCGACGCGCCGCTCCGGTTCCGCGATGCCGGTGCGCGCGAGCAGCGCGATCGCGCGCCGGCGCGCCTGCGCCGCCGGCACGCCGTCGTGCAGCCGGATCGTCTCGGCGATCTGGGCACCGACCGTATACAGCGGATTGAGCGCCGTCATCGGCTCCTGGAAAATCATCGCGATGTCCGAGCCGCGCAGCCCGCGCATCTCGCGCTCGCTGCGGGCCGCGAGGTCCTGGCCCGCGAAGCGGATCGTGCCGCTGACCTCCGCATCGCGCAGCAGGCGCAGGATCGCCAGCGCGGTCACGCTCTTGCCCGACCCCGACTCGCCGACGAGCGCGACGCGCTCGCCGCGGCCAATCGCGAGCGTCACGTCGTCGACCGCGACGGTGTCGCCGAAGCGGACCCGCAGGCGCTCGAGCGACAGCAGCGGCTCGTCCTGCGGCGGCGTCGATACGGCGGCGGCGCTCATCGCTGGCCTCCCGCCGCCCGCACGGAATCGGCGATCCGCGTATCGAGCGCGTTGCGCAGCGCGTCGCCCATGAAGGTCAGCAGCAGCAGCGTCGCGACCAGCACGCCGAACGTCGACAGCGAGATCCACCACGCGTCGAGGTTGCCCTTGCCCTGCGCGAGCAGCTCGCCGAGGCTCGGCGTCGGCGGCGGCACGCCGAGCCCGAGGAAGTCGAGGCTCGTGAGCGCGAGGATCGCGCCGCTCATCCGGAACGGCAGGAACGTGATCACCGGCGTCAGGCTGTTCGGCAGCACGTGGCGCCAGATGATCTGCCAGTTCGTGAGCCCCATCGCGCGCGCCGCGCGCACGTAGTCCTGCGTGCGGTTGCGCAGGAACTCGGCGCGCACGTAGTCGGCAAGCCCGATCCAGCCGAACAGCGACAGCAGCACGATCAGCAGCAGGAAGCTCGGCTCGAAGATCGACGCGAAGATGATCAGCAGGTACAGCTCGGGCAGCGAGCTCCAGATCTCGATCAGCCGCTGCCCGACGATGTCGATGCGGCCGCCGAAGAACCCCTGCACCGCGCCGGCGGCAATGCCGAGGAGCGTGCCGATCAGCGTCAGGACCAGCCCGAATTCGACCGACACGCGAAACCCGTAGACGAGCCGGGCCAGCAGGTCGCGCCCCTGCGCGTCCGTGCCGAGCCAGTTCTCGCGCGACGGCGGCGCGGGATTCGGCACGCGCGAGAAGTAGTTCAGCGTGTCGTAATGGTAGCGGTTCGGCGGATAGACGACGAAATTGCCGGGCGCCTCGAGGCGCTTGCGGACGTACGGATCGAGATAGTCGGCGGGCGTCGGGAAATCGCCGCCGAAGGTCGTCTCCGGATACGCATTGAACATCGGGAAGTAATAGTGGCCGTCATAGCGGACGACGAGCGGCTTGTCGTTCGACCACAACGGCGCGGCAAGACTCGCGGCGAACGCGACGACGAAGATCACGAAGCTCCAGTAGCCGAGGCGCTGCTGCGTGAAGCGCCGCCACACGCGGCGCGCGGGCGACGGCGACACGCGCGCGCGCGCCGCGTCGAGGCGGGACGGTGCGGCGGCCTGGCTCATGCGCGCCCTCCGCGGGCGGCGCGGCCCGCGCCGGTGCCACCGTCGAAACGCCGCGGGCAATGCGAGCGTGGGAGTCGTTTCATCTCAGCGCTCCAGGTTTTCGAATTGAATGCGCGGGTCGACCCACACGTAGCAGAGGTCGGAGATCAGCTTGGTCGCGAGGCCGATCAGCGTGAACAGGTACAGCGTGCCGAGCACGACCGGGTAGTCGCGACGCACGACCGACTCGTACGACAGCAGCCCGAGGCCGTCGAGCGTGAACAACGTCTCGATCAGCAGGCTGCCGGTGAAGAACGCGCCGATGAACGCGGCCGGAAAGCCGACGATGAGCGGCAGCATCGCGTTGCGGAACACGTGCTTCCACAGCACGCGGCGCTCGGACAGCCCCTTCGCGCGTGCGGTCAGCACGTATTGCCGGCGGATCTCGTCGAGGAACGCGTTCTTCGTGAGCATCGTGACGACCGCGAAGCTGCCGACGACCGACGCGGTGATCGGCAGCGCGATGTGCCACAGGTAGTCGAGCACCTTGCCGGCCGTCGACAGCGCCGCGAAGTTGTCCGACGTGAGCCCGCGCAGCGGGAACAGCTGCCAGAACGAGCCGCCGCCGAACAGCACGAGCAGCAGCACGCCGAGCACGAAGCCGGGAATCGCATAGCCGACGAGCACGACGAGGCTCGTCGCGACGTCGAACGGCGAGCCGTTGCGCACGGCCTTCGCGATGCCGAGCGGCACCGAGATCAGATACGTGAGGAAGAACGTCCACAAGCCGATGCTGATCGACACCGGCAGCTTCTGCACGATCAGCGACCACACGCTCTGGTGGCGGAAGTAGCTGTCGCCGAGATCGAAGCGCGCGAAGTGCTTCAGCATCAGCACGTAGCGCTCGAGCGGCGGCTTGTCGAAACCGTACAGCGCCTTGAGCTGCGCGACCTGCTGCGGATCGACGCCGGTACGCGCGCGCATCCCGAACGGCGCCGCGCCCTGCTCCGTCGCGCCCTTGCGCAGTTCCTGCACGGCCTGCTCGACCGGGCCGCCCGGCACGAACTGGATCACGACGAACGTGAGCGTCAGCACGCCGACGAGCGTCGGGATCATCAACAGCAGGCGTTTGAGGATGTAGCTCCACATAAGCGTCGACTCGCGATCGATTGACAACGGTTGGGGCGCGCGGCGCTCAGCTGCCCGGCTTGACCCACCAGGTCGACACGACCCAGCCTTCCGCCGAATAGTACAGCGGCAGCGTCTGCGGATGGCCGAGCGTGCGCTTGTACGCGACCCGGTGCGTCGTGCTGTACCACTGCGGGATCGCGTAGTAGCCGTGCATCAGCACGCGGTCGAGCGCGCGCGTCGCATCGACCAGCTGCTCGCGGGTCTGCGCGGCGTCGAGCGCCCTCAGCAGCGCGTCGACGGCCGGCGACTTGAGCCCGATGACGTTGTCCGAACCCGGCTGGTCCGCGAACTTGCTGCCGTAGCGTGAGAACTGCTCGGCGCCCGGCACCTGCACCCCGAGGTAGCGGATCGTCGTCATGTCGTAGTCGAACGCGTCCATGCGTTTTTGCAGCAGCGCGTAGTCGGCGACGCGGAACTTCACCGTGATGCCGAGCTTCGCGAGATTGCGCTGGTACGCGATCACGACCGGCTCGAACGGGGAACCCGCGTCGTCGAGGATCTCGAACGTGAACGGCTCGCCCTGCGCGTTGCGCAGCGCGCCGTCGCGATACGTCCAGCCGGCCTGCGCGAGCAGCGCGCGCGCCTTCAGCAGGTTCGCGCGCAGCGAGTTGGGCGGGTTCGTGTTCGGCTGCACGACCATCGGCCCGAACACCGCCGGGTCGAGCTGGGCGCGCAGCGGGTCGAGCAGCGCGAGCTCGCCCGGCCCCGGCATGCCGGTCGCCTGCAGGTCGGTGTCGGCAAAGTAGCTGTCGAGGCGCGTGTAGCCGCCGTAGAACAGCTGGCGGTTCAGCCATTCGAAGTCGAGCGCGAGGTCGAGCGCCTGGCGCACCCGCACGTCGCGGAACTGCGGCCGGCGCAGGTTCATCATGAAGCCCTGCATGCCCGCGCCGTTGTGCTGCCGGAATTCGCGCTTGATCAGCTCGCCGCTGTCGAAGCGCTTGCCGACGTCGTGCCGCACCCAGTTGCGCGCGACGTTCTCGACGAGCACGTCGTATTCGCCCGCCTTGAACCCCTGGAGGCGCGTGACGCCGTCGCCGTACAGCTTGTAGACGATCCGCTCGAAGTTGTGGGTGCCGACCCGCACCGGCAGGTCGGCGCCCCAATACGCGGGGTTGCGCCGGTACGTGATGTTGCGGCCGTTGTCGTAGCGCTCGATCAGGTACGGCCCGCTGCCGATCGGCTGCTCGAACGCGAGCTGGTCGAACGGGATGCGCGTGCCGTCTGCCCGCAGCCCCCATTTGCGCGAGAACACCGGCACCGCGGCCGCAATCAGCGGCAACTCGCGGTTGCGCTGGCGGAACTCGAAGCGCACCGTGGCCGGGTCGACGATCACCGCGCGCGCGATGTCGACGAAGTACGCGGCGAACTGCGGCGCCGCCTGCTTGCTCTTCAGCGTGTCGAACGAGTACTGGACGTCGGCTGCCGTCACCGGGTCGCCATTCGAGAAACGCGCGCGCGGGTTCAGGTGGAACGTGACCGACAGGCGGTCCGGCGCGACCGCGATGTCGTCGGCAAGCAGCCCGTAAGCGGACGCGGGCTCGTCCAGGCTGGCCGTCGCCAGGCTCTCGAACAGCATCTCGATGCCGGGCGCGGGATTGCCGCGCATCGTAAACGGGTTGAACTTGTCGAACGACGTCATCCGGTTCGGGTTCGCGAGCACGAGCGTGCCGCCCTTCGGCGCATCCGGATTCACATAGTCGAAATGCGCGAAGCCCGGCGGATATTTCGGCTCGCCGTACTGGGCGATCGCATAGGCGGCATGCGCGGCGCTCGCGGCGAGCACGGCCTGCATCAGCAGCACCGCCGCGGCGCGGCCGGCAGCCCGCACCACGCCGGAACGGGCGCGCGCGGCGGCGGTCCGGGGCAAACCCTTCGTCATAAAGTCCTGTCGATCGATTGAGGGTGGCAACGTCCGCGCATTCTACCCATTCGGATGGGTCTGCCACCATTCGGCATTCGCCCATGTTTTCGGCTCAGGCCGGAAAAACAAAAACCCCACGCTTCGACAAGCGTGGGGTTCGTCGGCAGCCGGAACCGCCCCGGCGGCGGTGCGCAATCGACGCGTAGTCGGCGCGCTCGCCCGCAAATCAGCGCCAGCCGTTGTGACGGCCGCGATCGTGATCCCAGTGGCCGCGGTCGTCCCAGCCGCGATGGTGGCGATACCAGTCGTCGCGCCCCCAGTAGCGGCGGCCGTCCCAGTAGCGATCGCCGTGCCAGCCGATCACGATGGCCGGCGCGGGCACCGCATACATGGGCGCGGCATACACCGGCGCCGGCTGGTAGATGACCGGCGGCGGAGGCGGCGGCGCATACACCGGCGCGGGCGCGACGTAGACCGGCGCCGGCACGCCGACGTTGATCCCGACATTGACACCCGCCATTGCTGCGCCCGACAGGAGCAACGCCGCAGTGCCTGTGACGAGCGACGCAACACGCAAGGTCTTCATGGATTCCTCTTCTGGTTGTTTCGTGGGTGATTCGACTATAGCGGCATGCAGCGCACGCGCATATTTCAAGTTTGTAAGAACTGATGCGCGGGATCGCAACCCGGACGGCGCGCTAACGTCTTGTAACATTCACGCCCCCTTGCCGCATCGATGCGGCCCGGGCTCCGGCCGCCGGCGGCGGGATTGATGGCGCAGCGGCGCAAACGTGCCGCGCGCGGACGGGCAATAAAAAAAGAGCGGCACATGGCGTGCCGCTCTTCTTTTTTCGGGAACCGCTGCCGCGTTACCGCGACATCATGTTCATGGTCACGTTGTGCATCACCCACAGCGTGCCGACGATCAGGATCGCCGCGGTCAGCACCGTGTAGCTGAACGCCATCACGTTCCAGCGCTGCCCCGACGAGCTGTTCATGTGCAGGAAGTACACGAGGTGCACGACGATCTGCACGAGCGCGAGCACCGCGAGCGCGATCAGCGACGCATGCGGCGACAGCACGCCGCCGAGCACGAGACCGAACGACGCGGCCGTGAGCAGCACCGACAGGATGAAGCCGGCGATGTAGCTGCCGACGCTGCCGTGCCCTTCTTCGAGTTGAGACGAATGCGAATGGGCCATTTAGATCACGCTCGCAAGATAGACAAAGGAAAACACGCAGATCCACACGATGTCGAGGAAGTGCCAGAACAGGCTCAGGCACGTCAGGCGTCGCATGTCGCGCTCGGTCAGCTCGCGGCCGAACGCGATCTGCGCGGCCAGCACGATCATCCACACGAGACCGGCGCTCACGTGCAGCCCGTGCGTGCCGACCAGCGTGAAGAACGCCGACAGGAACGCGCTGCGCTGCGGGCCCGCGCCCTCCGCGATCAGGTGCGAGAACTCGCGCAGCTCCATCGCGAGAAACGCCGCGCCGAGCACGAACGTCACCGCGAGCCAGGCGAGCGTCGCGCCGCGCTTGCCGCGGTGCGCGCCGAGCATCGCGAAGCCGTACGTGATGCTGGAGAGCAGCAGCGCGGCGGTTTCGACCGCGACGCCCGGAATGTCGAACAGGTCCTTCGCGCTCGGGCCGCCGGCGTACTGGTTGCCGAGCACCGCGAACGTCGCGAACAGCGCCGCGAAGATCACGCAGTCGGTCATCAGGTACAGCCAGAAGCCGAACACCGAATGCGACGGCGGATGGTCGTGGTCGTCCGCGTGGTCGACCAGGTTTGCGCTCAAGGTTTTCTGCAACATCAGTTGGCCTCCAGTTCCACGTCGTCGACGCGCGGCGCAGTCGTGCGCGCGGCGTGTCGCGGCTCTTCGATTCGCCGCACCGTGGAGGCGGGAATGTAATAACCGTCGTTATTGCGCGAGCTGTAGATCACGAGCGTCGCGACGATGCCGGCCAGCCCGGCGATCGCGAGCCACCAGATGTGCCACACGAGCGCGAAGCCGAGCGCGAGGCTGAAGACACCGACGAACAGGCCGGCGCTCGTGTTCGACGGCATGTGGATGTCGCGGTACGCCGCGCTCTTCCCCTGCCCTTCGCCGCGCGCCTTCATGTCGGCGAACGCGTCGAGCGTGCGCACCTGCGGGATCGTCGCGAAGTTGTACGCCGGCGGCGGCGACGTGGTCGCCCATTCCAGCGTGCGGCCGCCCCACGGGTCGCCCGTCGTGTCGCGGTATTGCGGCAGGTTGCGGTTGCGGATGCTGACCACGAGCTGCAGCAGCTGGCACGCGATGCCGATCGCGATCAGCACGGCGCCGAACGCGGCGACGAGCAGCCACGGATGCCACGCCGGGTTGTCATAGTGGTTCAGGCGGCGCGTCATGCCCATGAAGCCGAGCACGTAGAGCGGCACGAACGCGACGTAGAAGCCGACCTGCCAGAACCAGAACGCGGCCTTGCCGAGCTTCTCGTTCAGCTTGAAGCCGAACGCCTTCGGGAACCAGTAGTTGAAGCCCGCGAGATAGCCGAACAGCACGCCGCCGATGATCACGTTGTGGAAGTGCGCGATCAGGAACAGGCTGTTGTGCAGCACGAAGTCCGCGCCGGGAATCGCCATCATCACGCCGGTCATCCCGCCGAGCGTGAACGTGACCATGAAGCCGATCGTCCACAGCACCGGCGTCGTGAATTCGATCCGGCCGCGGTACATCGTGAACAGCCAGTTGAACACCTTCACGCCGGTCGGGATCGCGATGATCATGGTCATGATGCCGAAGAACGCGTTGACGTTCGCGCCCGAGCCCATCGTGAAGAAGTGATGCAGCCACACGAGGAACGACAGCACCATGATCGCGCAGGTCGCATACACCATCGTCTTGTAGCCGAACAGCGGCTTCTTCGCGAACGTCGCGATGACTTCCGAGAAGATCCCGAACGCCGGCAGGATCAGGATGTACACCTCCGGATGCCCCCACGCCCAGATCAGGTTCAGGTACAGCATCGCGTTGCCGCCGGCTTCGTTCGTGAAGAAGTGCATGCCGAAGTAGCGGTCGAGGCCGAGCAGCGCGAGCGTCGCGGTCAGGATCGGGAACGACGCCATGATCAGCACGTTCGTGCACAGCGCGGTCCACGTGAACACCGGCATCTTCATCAGCGACATGCCCGGCGCGCGCATCTTGATGATCGTCACGAAGAAGTTGACGCCCGTCAGCAACGTGCCGACGCCGGAGATCTGCAGCGCCCACAGGTAGTAGTCGACCCCCACGCCCGGGCTGTACTGCAGCTCGGAGAGCGGCGGATACGCGAGCCAGCCCGTCTGCGCGAACTCGCCGATCACGAGCGAGATGTTGATCAGGATCGCGCTGACCGCCGTCATCCAGAAGCTCAGCGAGTTGATGAACGGGAACGCGACGTCGCGCGCGCCGATCTGCAGCGGCACGATCAGGTTCATCAGGCCGACCATGAACACCATCGCCATGAAGAAGATCATGATCACGCCGTGCGCGGTGAAGATCTGGTCATAGTGATGCGGCGGCAGGAAGCCGGGCGCGTTGTACGAGAGCGCGAGCTGCAGGCGCATCATGATCGCGTCCGCGAAGCCGCGCAGCAGCATGATGAATGCGACGATGATGTACATCACGCCGATCTTCTTGTGATCGACCGACGTCAGCCATTCGCTCCACAGCCATTTCCACCGGCCGGTGATCGTCAGTGCGGCGAGAATGCCCAGCACGACGAGCCCCATGAAGGCGCCCGCCCCCATGATGATGGGCTGATCGAACGGGATCGCCGAAAGTGTGAGTTTGCCGAACATGCGTTATCCCTTCGTGCCGCAGGCGGCGTCCTTCAGGTCGAGGACGTGGCCATCGTTGTATTTCGCGATGATGTTGTGGAAGAGCTTCGGATCGACCGACGAGAAGTAGCGCACCGGCGCCTTCTCGCTCGGCTGCGCGACCGTGCCGTACGCGGTCATGTCGAGCCGGTCGGACGACGCCCTCACCTTCTGCACCCATGCATCGAACTGCTCGCGCGGTTCGGCGAGCGTGCGGAATTTCATGTCGGAGAAGCCGCGGCCGCTGAAGTTGGCGGACGTGCCCGCGTAATCGCCCGCTTCGTCGGCGATCAGGTGCAGGCGCGTCTGCATGCCGGCCATCGCATAGACCTGGCCGCCGAGCTGCGGGATGAAGAACGAGTTCATCACCGAGTCCGACGTGATGCGGAAATTCACCGGCGTGCCGACCGGAATCGCGAGCTGGTTGACCGACGCGATGCCGAGCTCCGGATAGATGAACAGCCACTTCCAGTCGAGCGCGACGACCTCGACGTCAATCGGCTTGACCGACGACTCGAGCGGCTTGTACGGGTCGAGCTCGTGGGTGGTCTTCCACGTGAGGATGCCGAGGAACAGGATGATCAGCGTCGGCACCGTCCAGATCACGACCTCGATCGCGGTCGAGTGCGACCAGTCCGGCGCATACGTCGCGTTGCGGTTCGACGCGCGGTAGCGCCACGCGAAGTACAGCGTCAGCAGGATCACCGGCACGACGACGATCAGCATCGCCCATGTCGACGTCGCGATCAGCGATTTCTCGGCGGCGCCGATGCTGCCCTTCGGATTCAGCACGTCGAGGTTGCAGCCGGACAAACTCAAGGTCACGGCGAGCGGCAGCAGTCTCGACGCGCCTTTCAAAGCCTTTCTTTTCATTACACAGCCTGGTTGTCTATGAATCCATCCACGCCCGATGCGCATTCGATCCACGAAAGTGGCGGCATCTTAAGGCGGCTGGATTTGTTTAAAATCAACAAATGCGGCAAATGATCATTGCAAAATTTGCTGTGTGTCAGATTGTCGCGGGGCTGCGACGCATGCGCGCAGGCAGCCCCCGACACACCGGCGTCACGGCGATCAGTCGCGCACCGACGCCACGAACGAAGACTGCGCCGGCGTCGTGCCGTCCCCGTCCGGCACCTTCGATTGGCCGGCCTCGTCGATCAGGCGCGCGACCGTCGGATCGATCGCATCGGTGAACGGCTTCGGATCGACGCCGACCATCAGCACGATCAGCGCGAGCGACGCGAACATCACGATCTCGCGGCGGTTCAGGTCGACGAGTTGCGCGATGCGCGGGCTCGCGACCTTGCCGAACACGACCCGCTTGAGCATCCACAGCGTGTACGACGCGCTGAGAATCAGCGTCAGCGCCGCCAGCGCGCCGATCCAGAAGTTGAAGCGGATCGCGCCCATGATGATCATGAACTCGCCGACGAACCCCGACGTGCCGGGCAGCCCCACGTTCGCCATCGAGAACAGCAGCGCGAACGTCGCAAAGCGCGGCATCACGTTCGCGACGCCGCCGTACTCCGCGATCGCGCGGGTGTTCGTGCGGTCGGACAGCACGCTCACGCAGAGCAGCATCGCGCCCGCGACGAAGCCGTACGACACGAGCTGCACGATCGCGCCTTCGACGCCGATCCGGTTGAACAGGAACAGCCCGAGCGTGACGAGCCCCATGTGCGCGACCGTCGAATACGCGAGCAGCTTGCCGAGATCGGTTTGCGCGAGTGCGAGCAGGCTCGCGTAGATGATCGCGAACAGCGACAGCGCGATCACGGCCGGCGCGAAGAAATGGCTCGCGTCCGGCGTGATCGGCAGCGCGAAGCGCAGGAAGCCGTAGCCGCCGAGCTTCAGCATGCCGAGCATCAGCGCGGCGCCGGTCGGGCCGTCCGAGTAGACGTCGCGCAGCCACGTATGAACCGGCCACATCGGCACCTTGACCGCGAAGGCCGCGAAGAAGCCGAGGAACACCAGCAGCTGCGGCGCGAAGCCGAGCTGCAGCGTGCGCCACACGCTCATGTCGAACGTGTGCGACTTCGCGTACAGGTACAGCATCGCCATCAGCAGCAGCAGCGAGCCCGCGAACGAGATGAAGAAGAACTTCACCGCCGCATGCACGCGGTTTTCACGGCCCCACGTGCCGATCAGCAGGTAGAGCGGGATCAGCGTCGCTTCGAAGAAGATGAAGAACAGCAGGCCATCCTGCGCCGCGAACACGCCGACCATCAGTCCCGACAGGATCAGGAACGACGCCAGGTATTGCGCGACGCGCACCGAGACGGACTCCCATGACGCGACGACGATCACGAGCGTCGTGAAGGCGGTCAGCACGACGAGCCACAGCGACGCGCCGTCGATCCCGAGGCGCCAGCCCGCACCGAACGCCGCGAGCCAGTCGCGGTGCTCGACGAACTGCATCGCGGCCGAATGCGTGTCGAAGCCCGCGACCAGCGGCACGACGGCCGCGAGCCCGGCGAGCGCGCCGGCAAGCGCGATCAGCCGCGTGCGGCGCGGGTGACGGTCGGAACCGGCGCGCAGCAGGAACGCGCCGAACAGGATCGGAACCCAGATGGCCAGGCTCAGAATGGGGAAAGCTTGCATGTCAGTAAAGCCCTGAGAGTGCCGCGCGCTGGATCGGGGACAGGCGCAGCGAAAGGAACGAAATAGACTTGAAAGGTATATTTCGTGGATCTCCGGTGTCGGGCAAATGTAAAGCGGCATCCTGCGAAAGCTTGATGCCGGTCAAGCGCAGCCGGGGTTAACCAGCATAAAGCGATTGATTATTTTTTGCAGCGCAGCAAGCATGTGTCGCGAACAGCCGCGTCAAATCGTTGATTTTCTTGTACTTATTTGTGCGAAGCAGCAACGATAAATCAATCGATCATGAACGGGATGCGACCTTTTTGAGACGAAAAGTCGCCGACATGTCCGGCGGATTGCGCCCGATGACATTCATCGCATCAAATTTCGAAGCGCATTTTCTTTCATTTATATTTCATTATTCTTTCTGATCATCCCGACGGACGATGCGATTCGCCGTACTCGTGATCGGCTGCGGGCAACTGCCGAGCGCGCCGCGCATATCGCTGTCGCCCCCCATGACGGCGGCGATGCCGCCTACCGACAGCATCGCCGCCAGCAGGCTTGCGCAGTGAAATGAATGCGGCGCGGGCGCGGATCGGCGTACGCCGGCGCCTGCCCTACAAAGCCTCCAGCACGGTCGCAATGCCCTGTCCGCCGCCAATGCACTGCGTCGCGAGCGCATAGCGCCCGCGCAGACGCTTCAGCAACGCGGCCGCCTTGCCCGTGATCCGCGCGCCGGTCGCGCCGAGCGGATGGCCGATCGCCAAGGCGCCGCCGTCGAGATTGACCGTTTCCAGGTTCAATCCCAGTTCGCGAACGCAAGCCAGCGCCTGCGACGCAAACGCCTCGTTGATCTCGACCACATCGAGATCAGCGGCCGACAGCCCGGCGCGCACCAGCGCCTTGCGCGTCGCCGGCACCGGGCCGATGCCCATCAATGCGGGATCCACGCCGGCGGTTGCCATCGCGCGGATGCGCGCGAGCGGCTGCAGCCCTTGGCGCACGGCAAACGCTTCGCTCGTGACCAGCACCGCGGACGCGCCGTCGGTCAACGGCGACGCCGTGCCGGCCGTCACGACGCCACCGTCGCGAAACGCCGGCCGCAGGGCCGCCAGCGCGTCGAGCGACGTGCCGGGCCGGATGCAGCCGTCCTCCGCGACGGTCTCGCCGGAGTCGACGCGGATCGGCACGATCTCGTCGCGCAGCCGGCCTTCGGCGCGCGCGGCGGCGGCCTTGCGATGCGACGCCAGCGCGAGCGCCTCCTGGTCGGCACGCGCGACCTGATAGCGCTGCGCGACGTTCTCGGCCGTTTCGCCCATCGAGATATAGGCATCGGTCTGCTCGTCGAGCGCCGGATTCGGCGAGAAGTTGAAGCCGCCCTGCGGCACCATGCTCATCGACTCCACGCCGATGCACAGATAGGCGTCACCCAGTCCGGCCTCGATCTGCGCGGCCGCGATGTGGATCGCCGACATCGACGACCCGCAGAAGCGATTGACCGTCATCCCGCCGAGCGACTGCGGCAGGCCGGCCAGCAACGACACGATGCGCGCGATGTTGTTGCCTTGCGCGGCCTCCGGATACGCGCATCCGGCGATCACGTCTTCCAGCAGCGCCGGATCCACGGCGGCCGAATTCAGCAGCCCCTTGACCACCTCGGCGGCCAGCGTATCGGGACGCACGCCCGCAAGCGCCCCCTTTTTCGCGAAATGGAACGGGGAACGAGCATACGCGCTGATCAGTGCATTCATGGCGATTTCATCCTTTTTAAATGATGGACATCATGATTAAAACAAATGACGGTCATCATGTAAAGTGGCATCCTGATCACACGTTCACCGACGGAGCACGCATTCATGAAAGTCAGCAAGGAGCAGATGGCGGAGAACCGCGAACGCATTCTCGACGCCGCCGCGCAATTGTTTCGCGAGCGGGGATTTGCGGGGATCGGCGTCGCGGACCTGATGAAGGCCGTCGGGCTCACGCACGGCGGCTTCTACGGCCATTTCGACTCCAAGGAGGAACTGATGGCCGAGGCCAGCGCGCGCGCGCTGGAGCAGTCACATGAACAGTGGACAAAGTGGGCCGCGCGCGCGCCGGAGCAGCCGCTGGAAGCGATCGCGAGCCGCTATCTGTCGGCCCGGCATCGCGACCAGCCCGGCGAAGGATGCGCGCTGGCCGCGCTGAGCGCCGACGCGGCGCGCCAGGGCAGCGACGTGCGTGACGCGATGGAGCACGGGCTGCGCGCGCTGGCGGACGTGCTGGCGCGCCACGTCCCCGGACGCACGGCGGCCGTCAGGCGGGAACGCGCGCTGGCCGTCTGCGCCGGCATGATCGGTGCGCTGACGCTTTCGCGCGTGGTGAACGACCGTGAATTTTCCGAAGAGATCCTCGCGGCGACCCTCGCGTCGTTCACACGCTGGATGCCGGCGCCGTCGACCGGCCAGGAAGGCTGAACGGCGCGCGCCCGAACGCCCGCTTCCCGCAGTCAATTCCGCCGCAGCAACACGACGAAGAACAGGCTGCCGAACAACGCGGTCACCACGCCGATCGGCAGATCCTCCGGCGCCGCGAGCGTGCGTGCGGCCACGTCGGCCCACACCAGCAGGATCGCCCCCGTCAGCGCGGCGACGGGCAGCAGGCGGCCATGCTCCGCGCCGACGATGCGCCGGCACAGATGCGGCGTCACCAGCCCGACGAAGCCGATCGCGCCGCTCACCGCGACCATCGCGCCCGTCGCGAACGACGCGATCACGAACACCTCGCGGCGCATGCGCGCGCTCGGCACGCCGAGCGCCGCCGCCGCGACGTCGCCCGACATCAGCGCGTTGAGCTCGCGGCGCCGCGCAACCAGCGCGCCGCCTGCCAGCACCGCACACACGGCCGGGACCGGCAGCAGGTCCCAGCGCGCGAGGCCGACGCCGCCGAGCATCCAGAACAGCACCGACGCCGTCGCGCGCGGATCGCCGAGATACAGCATCAGATTGCCGAGCGCGGCCATCATGAACGATACCGACACGCCCGCGAGCAGCAGCCGGTCCGATTCGAGCCGGCCGCGCCGGTACGCGAGCGCGATCACGCAGGCCGTCGCGGCGAGCGCGCCCGCGAACGCGGCCATCGACAGCGTGAACGGCCCGAACGCGGCGCCGAACCCGAGCGTCGCGGCGACCGCGCCGAGCATCGCGCCGGCGCTGACGCCGAGCAGGTGCGGATCCGCGAGTCGATTCGCGGTCGCGGCCTGCAGCGCGACGCCGACGCTCGCGAGCGTCGCGCCGACGAGCGCCGCGAGCAGCGCGCGCGGAATCCGGATCAGCCAGACGATGCTGTCGTCGCCGAGGTTCCCCCCGAGCGCCCCATCAAGCGGCGCCGCATGGCCGAACGCGACCGCGACATGCGCAACGACGATCCGCGCAACCTGCGCGGCCGCGATCGGCGCTGCCCCGAACGCGGCCGACAGCACGACCGACATCGCCAGCAGCGCGGCGAGCAGCGGCAGCGCGATGCCCGCGCGCAGCCGCGCGACCCGGAGCGGCGCGCTCATCGCGGCGCGCGCGCGAACGCGGCCGGATACAGCGCGCGCGCAATCGTCTCGACGGCCGCGACGTTCTCCGGGCCCGGCGTCGCAGCATCGTAAGGAATCGCGACGAAGCGCCGGTCGCGGATCGCGGCGACGCGCGCCAGCGCCGGCTGGCTCATGAGGAAGCGCATCTTCTGCTCGGCGGTCACGGCCGAGTAGTCGACGATCACGATCGCCTGCGGATCACGTTCGACGACGCTCTCCCAGCTCACCTGCGTCCAGCTGCGCGGCAGGTCGTCCATCACGTTGCGCGCGCCGGCCGCGGCCAGCAGCGCGGTCGGCATCGCGAGGCCGCCCGCCGTCGTCGGCTTGTCGGTGCCGCTGTCGTAGACGAACACCCGCAGCGGCGGCCCGGCGGTGGCGACCGTGCGCGCAACCGCCGCAAGCCGCTTGCGCATCGCATCGACGACCTGCCGGGCGCGCGCTTCCACCGCGAAGATGCGGCCGAGGTTCTGCAGGTCGCGGAACACGTCGTCGAACGACGCGGGCGGCCGCGACATCACATGCGAGCACGACTCCGTCAGTTCATACGTGCGGATGCCGAACGGCGCGAGCGTATCGGGCGTCACCGGGCCGCCGACGTTCATCCCGTAGCCCCACCCGGCGAGGTAGAAGTCGGCGCGCGCCGCGACCAGCACCTCGAGCGACGGATACTGGCTCGCGAGTTCGGGCACGCCGGCGAGCGCGGCGCGCAGCCGCCCGTTGCCGGTTTTCCAGCCGCCGATGCCCGTATACCCGGCGAGCCGGTCCTTCAGGCCGAGCGCGAGCAGCATCCCGGTCAGGTTGGCGTCGTTGCTCACGGCGCGGGCCGGCGCGCGGTCGAACGTCACGTCCCGGCCGCAGCTGCGCACGGTGACGGGATAGGCGCTTGCGTGCGCGGCGGCGCAGCCCAGCGCGACGGCGGCGACGAGGCGCCGCAGGACGGGGATCGGCATGACAGTCATTCCGGATGAAGCGGCGTATGAAGAGGCGTAATGCGCGGCCGGCCCGTGACGGGATGACGGTCGACGAGCGCGGCGACGCCGAACACGTCGCGCAGCATGTCTTCCGTCAGCACGTCGTCCGGCGCGCCGGACGCGACCACCCCGCCGTGCGCGAGCACGTAGAGCCGGTCGCAGTATGCAGCCGCGAGGTTGAGATCGTGAATCGTCGCGAGCGTCGGAATGCCGAGGCGCCGCACCCGCGCGAGCAGTTCGAGCTGATGGCGCAGGTCGAGATGGTTCGTCGGCTCGTCGAGCAGCAGCAGCTCCGGCTGCTGGACGAGCGCGCGGGCCAGCAGCGCCCGCTGCTTCTCGCCGCCCGACAGCGACGCGAACGACTGCGCGCGCCGCGCCAGCAGGCCGACGTCGTGCAGCGCGCGCTCGACGATTCCGGCGTCGTCGTCCGTGTCCGCGTCGAACAGCCCCTTGTGCGGCGTGCGCCCGATCCACGCGAGCTCGTCGACGGTCAGCCCGAAGTCGTCGGGCGTTTCCTGCTGGAGCACGGCGACCCGCTGCGCGACCGCGCGCGGCCGCATGCGCCAGACGTCCTGCGCGTCGAGCGCGATGCTGCCGCGGTCGGGCCGCGTGTAGCGGAACACGCAGCGCAGCAGGCTCGTCTTGCCGCTGCCGTTCGGGCCGACGAGCCCGACGAACTCGCCCGCGCCGATCGCAAGCGACACCGTGTCGAGCACGGTCGGCACGCCGGCGGGCGACCAGCTCACGCGATCGATCGACAGCATCGGCGTCGGCGTGCGTACCGTCATCGCTAGAAGCGCAGCGTCGCGACGAGCTCCGCCGAGCGCGCGGGACCGAGCAGCCATTGCTCGCCGCCGTTCGACGTCGTCACCGCATACGTGCGGTTCGCGAGATTGCGCAGATAGAGCGCGAGGTCGACGCGCGACGTCGCGCGCCACAGCAGCGACGCGTCGAACACCGTGTACGACGGCGTCGACACGCGGTTCGCATCGTCGCCGTAGGTGCGGCCGACATAGCGCACGCCGGCATTCGCCCGCCAGCCCTCCGCGAACGCCCAGCCGAGCCACAGATTCGCGGTCTGCTGCGGCACGTTGGCGGGCACGCTGCCGGCCCGCGAAACCGCGACGCCGCCGCTCGTCTGGTTGAATTCGTCGTAGCGCGCGCGCAGCAGCGCGACGTTCGCGTCGATCGTCCAGCCGTGCGGCAGCCGCGCGCCGCCCGTCAGTTCGACGCCGCGCGACGACTGCCGGCCGACCTGCTGGCGCAGCGCCGGATTGAACGGGTCGGTGCTGAGCAGGTTGCGCTTCGTGATGTCGTAGACGGCGAACGTCCAGTACGCGCGGCCGTCGGCGAGCGTCTGCTTGACGCCCGCCTCCCACTGCTCGCCCGTCGCGAGCCGGTAGTTCGCCTGCGACGCCGACAGCGTCACGAGCGAGCCGAGCCCCTCGGCGCCCGTCGTGTATTGCGCGTACGCGGACAGCGACGGCGTGACCTCGAACACGAAACCGGTGCGCCAGCCGACGTTCGCGAAGCGCTTGTCGAAGCCGGCGCCCGTGGCCGCCTGTTCGCGGCGGTACGCGACATGGTCGTAGCGCAGCCCGCTCACCCAGGCGACGCGCGGCAGCACTTCGAGACGGTTCTCGGCGAAGATCGCGGCCTGGCGCGTGCGTGTGCTGAATTGCGGCACGGTCGGATCCGGGCTCGCGAACACGCCGGGATCGAAGCCATGCGCGTCCACCGTCGATTCGCCGCGATACGGCGAGTTGTTGCTGCCGTCGAACGTGATCTGGTTGAATTCCGCGCCGATCACGAAGCGGTTCGCGCGGCCCAGCAGCCGGCCGTCGAGCCGCGCGCTGACGCGATCGCCGATCTGCCGCTGGTGATGACCGATCTCGAGGTAGTCGCTGCGCGTCACACGGCCGGTCGACGCATCGAGCGCGTAGGACTCGGCATTGCGCCAGTGGCGATTGGACGTCAGGTAGTAGAACTGGTTGTCGATTCGCACGCCGGCCGTCGGCCGGTACGCGGCCGACAGCCGCGTCCACTGGTCGTAGTAGGCAATCGTCGCATCGCCGACGTTGTAATTGAGCTTGCGCAGCGTCGGATCGAGCACGCCGTTCGGGGCCGGCACGCCGTAGTAAGTCGCCGGCTTCTGGCGACCGTAGTCGTAATCGAGCGTCAGCGTGAGTTGCGGGCTCGCATCGAATTTCAACGCGCCGCCGAACGCGGTCGTATGCGTATCGGCCCGTTCCGCGAAGCCGTTCGCGCGCACGTCGCTCGCATAGAAGCGGTACGACAGCCGCGAACCGAGCGCGCCCGTCGTGTCGAACGCGATGCGCTTGCCGCCGCCGGTCTCGAAGCCCGTCTGCAGCGTCGTCTCGCGAACGGACTGCGGCCGCTTCGGCACCACGTTCACGACGCCGCCGATCGCGCCCTCGCCATACAGCACCGACGCCGGACCGCGCAGCACCTCGATGCGCTCGACCGACCACGCATCGAACGGAAACGTGATCGTCCCTGCGGCGGGCAGGAGCCGCACCCCGTCAAGCAGCGTCGTGACCGACTCCTGGCCGCCGAAGCCGCGCACGCTCAGCGCGGTGCCGCCGTTGCCGGGCGAAGCCGCGCTCGAGAAGCCGGTCGCGCGGGTCGCCGCGTCGAGCACCGTGTGGTCGCCGCGCGCGGCGATCGCCTCTGCCGTGACGGTCTCGACGCTCGCCGGCGTATCGAGGCTCGACAGGCCGAGCCGGGAACCGGTGTCGAGCACGCGCGACAGCGGATCGAGCGGCGCGCCTTGCACGGTAACGTTGATCGCCGGCAGCGCGTGCGGGGCGGCATCGGCCGCTGCGGCCTCCGCGGCAAGCGCGCCGGAACTTGTCATCGCGCAGGTCAGCATCGTCGTGCAGCCGCGTCGCGTGTGCTTGAGCGTGTGCGTCAGCCAGGCCGCCCCGCTCCCGCGCGGCCGGCTGCGTCGCCGCGTGTCGCGGGTCGGTGGTCGCATTGCTTGGGTCACTGTGTATCGATCTTCGTGTGGTTTCGCCGCGCGCGAAACCACGCGCCAACCGGCAGTCGCGCCGGTCGGCGACGCAATCCTGTGATGATACATTATATCGTTCGATATCGTCAGGCAATTGTCAGCAAGACGATCTGCGGCTGCACGCGACACTGCGCGCCTCGCGATGCGGAAACGTGTTCGCCTCCGATCTCCGGCTCGGACCCGAATGCCAAATCCAGGCCACATGTCAATACATTGAATTGGAATAATCTAATTAGATTTTCATGCAGTCGATTAGCTGCCGACGGCGGAAAAGCGACGAAATGAATTGCACCCCATTCGCTCCGTCGTCATTCGATTTTCATTAAATGATCGTATTGCGGGCGACGCCTCGCACCATCGCCGATCAACCGGCGTCCGCTTTCGGAGCATGCCGGCTCTAGCGTGGTGCCATTGCCCAACGGCAGTGCGCGCAAGCCCTCCAGCAAGGCATTCCGCATCGGCCCGCGCGGCGACCAGGCGCCATTTCCGAACGCAGCCAGCAGCAATCATCCTCAAGGATGATGACGCCCATTGTTTCATCACTTAAATTCCCCTCCAGCAATCGACAAAAAAGATCAATAAAAGCAGATTACCTGCGCCATTTTGGAAGTTTGCATTTCGTTTCGTTTTCCCAACTTTTTAAACGAGGCATAGAAATGAACGACATCATCATCACCGATGTGACCCTGCGGGATGGCGGCTATCGGAACAACTTCAATTTCACGACCGAATTCGCCGTCGAGACGACGCGCAGGCTCGCGCAGGCGGGCATCCCGTACGTCGAGATCGGGTATCGGAAAGGGTCGTTCGTGCGCAAGAACGAACACGGGCTCACCAGCGCGGTCGACGAAAGCTATATCGACGCGCTCGTCGACGCCGCCGACGGAAAAACGAATCTCTGCGTGATGGTGCACCCGCGGAACATCGACGACAGCGACCTGGCCATGCTCGCGGATCGCGGCGTCGCGATGGTGCGCGTCTGCCTGCGCCGCGATCAGCTGGACGACGGTCTCGCCACGATCGCGAGCGTGAAGCGGCACGGGCTGAAGGTCAGCGCGAACGTCACGCACGTGACGACGATGCCGCTCACCGCCATCACCGAAATGTCGGTGCGCGCCGAGGATGCGGGCGCGGATATCGTCGTCTATGCCGACTCCAACGGCAACATGATCCCGTCGGACACGGAGCGCCTGATCAGCAAGCTCGCGAGCCGCGTCGCGGTGCCGCTCGGCTTCCATGCGCACAACAACCTGTCGCTCGCGCTGTCGAACGCCCTCGCCGCGGCCGACGCCGGCGCCGAGTACATCGACGCGTCGCTGTGCGGCATGGGCAAGGGCGCCGGCAACCTGCACCTGAGCATGATCGCCGCGTACCTTGACCGGCTCGACGCGCCGACCCGCTACGACCTCGTCAAGGTGCTCGAGCTGTCGTCGTACGCCGCGCAGCACGTCACCGAGAGCAGCCTGCCCGCGCCGCTCGTCGACATCATGCTGGGCGCATACAACATTTCGTTCGACGCGAAGCAGAAGATCGCGGCGACGATCGCCGACAACTCCGAAGCCGAGTGGTTCCGGACGCTGCGGCGCGTGCGCGACCAGCGCAAGGCCGCCGAGGCCGACAGCGCGCCGCAGCACGCGGCGCCGGCCCGCCGCCCGACCGACACGCGCGTAGGAGCACTCTGAATGAATGCGCGCAACGACATCGAACCGGGCCGGCCGCAGTCGCCGCTGCGCATCTGCGTGCTGCCGGGCGACGGCATCGGCGTCGAGGTCACGCACGCCGCGCTGCCGGTGCTCGACGCGCTCGGCATTCCGAGCGAACTGAGCTTCGGCGAAATCGGCTGGGAATGCTGGCGCACCGGCGGCGACCCGATTCCCGACGCGACCTGGGACAAGATCGCCGCGAGCGACGCGACGCTGCTCGGCGCGATCACCAGCAAGCCGATGCGCGAGGCCGAAGGCGAACTCGCGGCCGAGCTGCGCGGCACGGGATTGCAGTACGTGTCGCCCGTCATCCAGCTGCGGCAAAAACTCAGTCTCTTCGCGAACGTGCGGCCGATCGTCGACGTGCTGGGCCCGGACCGCTACCGGTTCGCGGTCATTCGCGAGAACACCGAGGGCCTGTACGCCGGGCTGGATTTCCCGGCGATCCCCGCGGAATTCGAGCCGGTGCTGGCGCGACACGAACGGGCCGGTGCGCCGTGGAAGCACGTCGCGGCGGCGGACGCAACGATGGCCGTGCGGCTGCAGACCCGCGACGGCCTCACCCGCCTGTTCCGCTTCGCGTTCGACTACGCACGGCGACACGGCTTCGACAAGGTGACGCTCGCCGACAAGCCCAACGTGCTGCGCCATAGCGGCGCGTTCGCGCGGGACCTCATCGAAGCGGTCGCCGCCGACTACCCGGGGATTGCCGTCGGCATCGACAACGTCGACGCCGTCGCGCTGTGGATGGTCAGGCGTCCGGAACGGTTCGGCGTGATCGTCGCGGAAAACATGTTCGGCGACATCCTGTCGGATCTCGGCGCGGGCGTCATGGGCGGCCTCGGGCTCGCGCCCAGCGCGAACATCGGCGAATCCGGCGCGTACTTCGAGCCGGTGCACGGCAGCGCGCCCGCGCATGCCGGGCTCGGCAAGGCCAATCCGAGCGCGATGTTCCTAACGATCGCGCTGCTGCTCGATCACTACGGCTACGCGAACGAGGCGGCCGCGATCCGCTCGGCGGTGTGCGACGTCGCGCGCTCCGATTGCCGCACCTACGACCTGGGCGGAGCGTCGACGACGCGCGAGGTCGCCGACGCGATCATCGAGCGCTGCGCGCTCGAACTGTCGTCGACCCAATCCTAGGACGCCCTCCTCTACGGGACTCACCAAGATGACCAGCACTCCACCCGTCGCGAACGACAACGCGCTCCTGGCCGCCTGCCGGAATCTCGACACCGCCTGCCTGTCGGATGCGCTCGACAGCCTGCGCATCTCGGGCGGCCTTCACGGCCTCGCGCCGCGCGTGCCGGGCGCCCGCTGCGCGGGCTTCGCGTACACGGTCCGTTACGAGCCGGTGAGCGACACCGCCGGCTTCAGGAACGCCGCGAACTATATCGACGACGTGCCCGCCGATTCGGTCGTCGTCTCGAGCAACGCGGGCCGCACCGACTGCACGGTCTGGGGCGACATCCTCACGCACGTCGCGCTCAGCCGGAACGTCCGCGGGACCGTCATCGACGGCGCCGCACGCGACATCGGCACCGTCCGGCAATTCAACTACCCGCTGTTCAGCCGCGCGGTCTTCATGCAGACCGGGAAGAACCGCGCGCAACTTCAGGCCACCCAGGTGCCGGTCGACGTGAGCGGCGTCGTCGTGCATCCCGGCGACCTGATCGTGTGCGACGACAACGGCTGCATCGCGATTCCGCGGCAGCACGCCGAAGAAGTGATCAGGCGCGCGCTCGCGATCGAGCAGACCGAATCGCGCATCATCGCCGCGGTCACCGAAGGCGCGAGCCTCGCCGACGCCCGCCGCCTGCATCGCTACGACCAGCCGTGGCTGCCGGCCACCGGCGCGAACGCGAGCTGACCCGGCGCCTGATGCCGATACGCATGAATTTCGCTCTCCCGGTATTCGCCTTTTGGAGGATCAACGCATGACTGCCATCACTTCGCCAATTACCCGCCTGTTCGGCATTCGCCATCCGGTCGTGCTCGCCCCGATGGGCGGCGTGTCGGGCGGCCGCCTGGCCGGCGCCGTCTCCCGCGCCGGCGGCCTCGGCCTCGTCGGCGCGAGCTACGGCGACCCGGACTGGATGCGCGCCGAGCTCGGCCTGATGTCGGACGTCGACGCGCCCTGGGGCGTCGGGCTCGTGATGTTCACGGTCGAGAAGAACATGCAGCTGCTCGATCTCGCGCTCTCGTATCGCCCGAAGGTCGTCGCGCTGTCGTTCGGCAATCCGAACCTGTTCGTCGGCAGGATCAAGGCGCAAGGCGCGCTCGCCGTCGTCCAGGTGCACGATGTCGACCAGGCGCTGGTCGCCGTCGACGCGGGCGCGGACGCGCTCATCGTGCAAGGCGCCGAGGCGGGCGGCCACAGCCTGCGACGCGCGCTCTTTCCGCTGCTTCCCGCGGTGCGCGACGCGGTCGGCGACGCGTATCCGCTGATCGCCGCCGGCGGCATCGCGGACGGGCGCGGCGCGGCCGCCGCCCTCGCGCTCGGCGCGAATGCCGTGATGCTCGGCACGCGCTTCGTCGCGACCGACGAGTCGCTCGCGACCCCGAAAATGCGGCAGCGTCTCATCGACTCGACCGAAAAGGACACCGTGCGCACGCGCGCGTTCGATCTCGTCCGCGGGATCGAATGGCCGGCCCAGTATTCGGGCCGCGCGCTCGCGAACGACTTCTCCGCGCAGTGGGTCGGACGCGAACACGAGCTCAAGAACGCGCCCGACGGCGTGCGCGAAGCCTATGTGCAGGCGATTCGCGACGACGACGTCGGCACGCGTGCGATCTGGGCGGGCGAGGTGTCGGATCTCGTGCGCGAGGTCAGCCCGGCGGCCGACGTCGTGCGAAGCATCGCGCACGACGCGGCCCGTCACCTGACGCAGCTCGGCGAAGCGTTTCAGCCCGAGGTCGCCTGACCCCTCGCCCATGCACGCCGGCCGCTCGCACCACCGCGCCGGCTCAGACCAACCGCCAGATGAAACCCATCGAACCTGTCCATGTGCGATACGGCGACGGCCCGCTGCGGGCGGCCGTCCTGTCCCCGGTCCTCCCGGCCTGGGACGACGGCCGCTTCTTCGAGCCGCTCGTGCGGCCGCTGGTCGACGCCGGCTATCGCGTGACGATCTACGACACGTTGTCCTTGCTGTCCGAACAACCGGAACGCCTCGACGCATTCGCCGCGCGCTGGTCGGCCCTCCTCGCCGCATCGGGGCGCATCGACCTGCTCGCGGGCGGCGCACTGGGGGGCGCCGTCGTGCAAGCCATGCTCGGCGCACCGTGGGTCGCCGACGTGCCGAAGGTCCTGCTGATCTCCGCGCCGAGCCTCGCCGACGAGACGCTTAACACACGGCTCGGCGCCCTCGCCGAGCTCGGCCGCCGCGGCGATGTCGCGCACGCGCTGACGATGCTCGACAACCTCGTCGCTCCGGAAGGCGCCGCCATTTCGCCCGTACCCGCCGCGCCGCCCGCGCCCGGCTCGCGCGCCACGGAAGCCGCACGCCTCGCCCGCGGTTTCGCGCTGCTCCACGACATCGACGTCAGGGCGGCCGTGGACCGCTACGCCGGCCGCCTGCTGAACGTCTACGGCGAGCGCTCGCAACTCGTCCGGCGCGGCAACATCCATCTGCGCGACACGCCCGCGCAGGCCGCGCTCGGCATCCCGAACGGCGGCATGCGTCCGCTGACGGACGATCTCGTCCGCGTCTGCGCGGCCGTGCGCGAGCACCTGGACATCGCCGTGCCGCTGCCGCAACTGACCTGACCGGAACCGAACATGACCGAGATCACCAAGGCCACGTTCATCGACGTGCATTACCACGCAGGGCCCGACGCATACGTGCGCCGCCGTTCCGCGCTCGACGCGGGCGCGCGCTACCGCGAAGCCGGCGGCTGGGTCGTCCTGAAGAATCATCTCGGATGCACGGCCGCGCAGGCCTGGGAAGCACAGCAGGCGGGCCTTCCCGTGTCGGCGTCGATCGTGCTGAACGAGATCGCCGGCGGCATCGACCGGCGCGCGGTCGAGCGCTCGCTCTGCCAGCACGGCGAGGGGCCCGTCCGCCTGGTCGTCCACTTGCCGACCGTGACGGGCCGCAAGCATGCGAGCCGGCTCGCGCGGGAACGCAGCCACCCGATTCTGGACCGGCGCGCCATCGCGCCCTGCACCGTGTCCGACGCCGACGGCCGGCTGAAGGACAGCGTCGTCGACATCCTGCGCATGGCGCGCGACTATCCGCTCGTCATCTCGACCGGCCACGCGAACCGCGACGAGGTGTATCGCCTCGTCGACGCGGCGCTTCACCACGACGTGCCGCGGCTGATGCTCAACCAGCCCGCGAATCCGCTCACGGGGCTTCGCGCGGCCGAATTGCGCGACCTCGCGAGCGCGCCGATGGTGTACGTCGAGCAGACCGCGCTCACCTACCTGCTCGGCTACCAGGACGCCGAGGATTTTCGCGCGGTGCTGGCCGACGTCCCGCGCGTCGTCTACAGCTCCGATCTCGGCCAGACGAGCCAGCCGGACATCCCGGACTGGCTGCGGACGTCGTCCGGGTGGTTCGACACATTCGGGCTGTCCCGCGAGCGCATCGACGCCATCACCCGCATCAATCCGCTCGCGCTGCTGACCTAGGCTCCCGTCGCCCGGTTGCCCCATCCGTTCCGTCGTATCAGCGTATTCCTCTCACATGCGTTGCCCTTTTCAAGGAGAACTTCATGGCCAATCAGACTTACGCGTCCCGCAAGCCCAACCCGATGCTGACGAGCACCAACCAAATGAAGCTGGGCGTATTCGCGTTGAACATCGAAGGCGGCTGCACGTTCACCCGCGCGCCCGAGCGCCTGAAGGCGGACGACTGGCTCGGCAACCTGAAGGTCGCGAAGGCCGCCGACCGCGCCGGCTTCGAGGCGCTGCTGCCGGTCGGCCGGTGGCGCGGCTTCGGCGGCGACAGCAACCCGATGGGCGTGTCGTACGAAACCTATACGTGGGCCGCGGGGCTCGCGTCGGTCACCGACCAGATCGGCATCCTCACGACGTCGCACGTGTCGACCGTGCACCCGCTGTTCGCGGCCAAGCAGGCCACCACGATCGATCACATCAGCGGCGGCCGTTTCGGGCTGAACATCATCTGCGGCTGGAACAGTGCGGAGATGAAGATGTTCGACGGCACGATGCGCGAGCACGACGAGCGCTATGACCACGCGGACGAGTGGATCGAGGTCGCCCGCCGCGCGTGGACCCATCAGGGCGAGTTCGACCTGAAGGGCAAGTACTTCAACATCGAGCGCGGCTTCTCGGAGCCGAAGCCGCTCAACCGGCCGTTCCTGATGAACGCCGGCGGCTCGCCGCGCGGCAAGCGGTTCTGCGCGCAGCATTGCGACGCCGCGTACCTGATCGTCAAGTACCAGGACGGCGAGGACGTCGCGCGCGCGCAGATCCAGTCGTACCGCGATCTCGCCCGCAAGGAATTCGGCCGCGACCTCCAGATCTGGTGCTATGCGTACGTGATCCAGCGCGACACGCTCGCGGAAGCCGAACGCGATCTCGATTACTACGTGAACCAGATGGGCGACGAGCCGGCCTGCACGAACGTCACGAAGGAAATCGGCATCGAAAGCGGCATGTTCAAGTCGACCGAGGACGCCGAGCGCTTCCGCTATCACATCAAGGCCGGGTTCGCCGGCGTGCCGCTCGTCGGGACGCCGGAAATGATCGTCTCGCAGTTCCAGAAGTATTCGGACTGGGGCATCGACGGCATCTGCCTCACGTGGCTCGACTATCACTCGGGCATCCAGGACTTCGTCGACGGCGTGCTGCCGCTGATGGAGGACGCCGGCCTGCGCGGCACGTATCCGCAAGCGCGCGTGCGGATCGCGTGACGGCAGTCGTTCGCTCCGGCCGCAACGCATAACCCACTGCGACACTCTCATGAAGGGTCAAGCCATGCTCGATCACTCCCAGCCCGACGACGCCGTCGTCGCGAGCTTCAAGAAAGCGATGCGGCGTCTGACTTCGACGATTTCCATCATCGCAACGCACGAAGGATCCGAGCGCTTCGGGATGGTGGCGACCGCCGTCAGCTCCGTTTCGTCGGATCCGCCGGCCATCCTCGTCTGCATCAACCGCTCGGCGAGCATCTGCGAGCCGCTGCTGCGCCGGCGGCGCTTCTCGGTGAACCTGCTGCGCTCCGATCAGAGTCACCTGATTCCGGTGTTCTCCGGCAAGGTGCCGAGCCGCGAGCGCTTCGCATACGGCATGTGGGACGAGCGCCACGCGCTGCCGTTCCTCGCCGGCGCGCAAGCGAACCTGTTCTGCGACGTCGACGGCCAGTTCGCGTACGGCAGCCATGAGGTCGTCGTCGGCCGGGTTCGCGCGGCAAGCGCGGCGGACGCCGTTTCCCCGCTGTTGTGGCAGGACGGCATGCCCGCCGGCGCCTGTGCGCTGCCGGAGCTGCGCGCGCCGGCACACGGCATCCAAGAAGCCGGGCTCGCGACGCCGGCGTGACGCAACCGGCGGCCATCGGTGCGACGACGGCCGCCGCTCTCATCTTTATCAACTCGACTCGAGGTTAGCTATGGCCAATGACACGCTTTCGACGACGCCCGATTCCAACCATCCCGACGAAGTCGTGCTCGTCAACGTCGTGCACGTCTTCGACGGCAAGCAGGATGCCGCGCTCGACGTGCTGCGCGTGACCGTGAATTACGTTGCACGGACCTATCCGGACTTCCAGTGGAGCCGCCTGTACAAGAGCGTCGACGGCAAGACCGTCATCAATCAGGCGAAGTGGACGAGCAAGGCCGCATTCGACACGCTCTTCACGGACCCGGAGTTCCTGTCGCGCTATAACGGGCTGAAGGAAACCGGAACCTGGGAATATCACCTTTATCAGGTGACCGATCTGATTACGCCGGAGTCGGCCGCTGCCGCTGTCAGCGCCTGAGCGCGCCGCGTTTGCGCCGTCCGTTCCGGGCGGTCCGCCGCAAGCGGACCGCCCGTTTTCATGTCGGGCCTACGATGCGTGGCAGAGCCGCATGTCGTGTTGCGGCAGCGCCGCCAGCGTCCGGATCAGTTCGCTCTGGCTGCTGATCCCGAGCTTCGCATAGATCTGCGCGCGCTGGGTCCGAACCGTATTGACCGACACGTGCCGGCTTTCCGCGACGCGCGACACCTCCGCCCCCGTGCCCAGCGCAATCGCGATGTCGACTTCGCAGGGCGTCAGTTCGTAAATCTCCTGCAGCGCGTGCAGGTTGTTCTTCGGCCGCTCCAGGTCGTTGATGATGATCATCGTGTACGGCGGGCTTCGGGACGCGTCCGGCCGCGCATGCTCGACCGGCACGCTCCACGCGATATACGGGCGCTTGCCGGACGGGCGGGGGATCAGCACCGTTTTCGCGCTGTCGCCGCAAGACCGGAATACGGTGCGACGCAGCGTATCGGCGAGGCTGCGATCGCTGTCGGCATCGACGCAGCGCAAGCGGCGCTGCGCGATCGTGACGCCGTCGGACGCCATGCAGATCCGGTCCGCTTCGTGGTTCGTGCGGATCACTTCGCCGGTGGATGCCAGCAGCACCGCGCCGTAGGACAGCCGGCCAAGCGCAAGCAGCGCGGTCTCGTTCACGCCGGCGATATCCTCGAACCTCGCCTTCAATTCGTGAGCGCGGCGGATATGCGGCAGCAACAGCGAAAGCAGCTGCATATCGCCCTGCGAGAACGGTTCGCCGCGCACGCGCGACTTGAAACCGATCGCGCCGACGAAGGCATCGTTCCGGAAAAACACCGCAAGCAGCAGTTGTCCGATATCCGGTCCGCCCGTCGAGCCGACGAGCCACGGCAAGCCTTGCCCGTCGGCCCCCTCCTTCACGTCGATCCTGACGACGTCGCCTTGCGGATCGACATACTGGAGCGGCTGGCAACCCTGTCCGCGGCTCACCTTTTCCGTCAATGTCCTGAACGTGTCGTCGGGCGCCCCATAGATGATCTCGATCGGCTGGCAGCCGCTTCCCGGCAGCGGGACGTAGAGCAAGGAACCGGACTCGGCCTGCAGCTTCCGGCACAACGCGGCGAGCGCGATGTGCCAGAGGGAGGCATCGTGAGCCGTATCGTATATCTTCGACAGAAGATCATCGAGAATCTCAACCTTCATTATCAATGCCCCTAAGGCGTTCAACGCCTTTGATATTCGTTTGGATAGTCAGGCACTCTCATGAAACGGCGCGCATCAGGACAACATTCGGAAAATCACTCATCGCCTCGGTCGCGGCATTCCTGTAACGTGCACATCAAACCGGCACACATTAAATTAGGAACACAAAAGAAACTGCCGAAAGCCATCCCCACAATCATGCTGCGCTGCCGCGATCATAATACATACAAATCAACAAAATTGCGTCCATTTCAGTCCATTGTTAACAGAGTAAATATCCACAATCCACCGATTCATATCCCGATTCGAATATATCAATTCGCGCGCCGTCGATAACGCGGAACCCGCCATTGCCGGACACGAATCCGGTGATGCGCCGGCGGCAATCCACGTGCTCCGCCACCGCCCCCGACCGCCCCGCCGGAGGCGGCTTCCCGCGCGATTGCGGACACCCAGGTCGTCAAACCTCGGAACTAGAGACTATTTTTCTTTCTTCCGCCCCGACATACCATCCACGCATCGAATCGAGTCCTTGAATTGTTCGAAGCCTGCGGGCAACGAATGAAGGAGATTGTGTGAAAAAACTGCATCCCATATTCTTCATTGCGCTTGGCTTGTTCGGCGTCTATTCCATCGAATTCGGCGTGGTCGGCATTCTCCCCGTCATTACGCAGCGCTACGGCATCACTGCGTCGCAAGCCGGTTTCCTGGTGGGCCTGTTCGCGCTCGTCGTCGCGGCGGGCGGCCCGTTCATGGTCCTGCTGATGTCGCGCTTCAATCGCAAGAAAGTCCTGATGCTTTCGCTGCTGATATTTTCTGCGAGCAGCGTGCTGTCCGCGTATGCACCCAACTACACGGTGCTGACGATCTCGCGGATCATCCCGGCGCTGTTCCACCCCGTCTATTTCTCGCTGGCCTTCGTCGCGGCCGCGTCGCTCTATCCGAAGAACATGGCAACCCACGCCTCCGCGAAGGCATTCGTCGGAACGAGCATGGGCATGGTGCTCGGCATTCCGATCACGACGTGGATCGCGGCGCGCGTTTCCTACGAGGCATCATTCCTGTTCAGCACCGCGGTCAACTTCATCGCCGCGCTCGGCATCCTCGCGAGACTGCCCGATGCCGCCGCGACCGAACGCATTTCATACGGCAAGCAGCTCGCGATCCTGCGCAAGGTCCCGCTGTGGCTCAACATCGCCGCGTCGACCGCGATATTCGGCGCGATGTTCTCGGTGTACAGCTACTCCGCCGAATACCTGCGTGTCGAAGCCCACATGAGCGGCGAGCTCATCAGCGTCGTGCTGGTGATATTCGGGATCGGCGGCGTGACCGGCAATCTGCTCGCCGGCAGGCTGCTCGCGAAGGACAAGGTGCGAACGACGGTGCTGCACCCGCTGGCATTGAGCGCCGCGTACCTGATCCTTCACTTCTTCTGTACGTCATCGCTGGCGCCGATGATCGTGATCGCACTGCTCTGGGGCGCGATCCATACGAGCGGCCTGATCGTCACGCAGATCTGGCTGACGTCGGAAGCCCCGGAAGCGCCGGAGTTCGCGACCGGCGTGTACATCTCGTTCATCAACCTCGGCGTCGTGTTCGGCTCGACCGCCGGCGGCTGGTTCCTTTCCAGATTCGGGCTCCAGGGAACCATCTGGAGCGGCCTGCTGTTCGCCGCCGTCGCGCTGGCTTTCATCGGCATCAAGGTCCTCTACTACGGCGCCGCGCCCCGTGAGAGCGCCCTGTCCGCCGCGAGCTGATGTCGACATGCGTTCGAAGGTTGCCATCGTGCATCCGGCCGGCGATCCGCCGCTCGTTCGTTCGTCGCGCGAGCGCGCCTACCGCGACGGCGCGAACTGCGCCAGCGCGGGCCGGTCCGCGGACAGGGTCTCCACGATACCCGGCACCGCACGCATGTCGCTTGCCGGCGCAAACAGGTGCTCCGTCAAATGATCGATGAACGCGCGCAGCTTCGGCGACTCGTGCCGGCTCGACGGCCACAGGATCCAGAAGACGTTCGGATCGCCCGCATGGTTGTCCAGCACGGTCCTCAGCGCGCCGTCAAGCAACGCGTCGCGCACGGCGAAATCCGGCAGGCACGCGATGCCATGGCCCTGCCTCGCCAGATAGACGAGCGTCGTCACGTTGTTGCAGGCCATCGTCACGGGCAGCCGGAAGTCGTACGCACTCGAGCTGCGTTCGATCGGCCATTGCTCGAGCTTGCCGGACGTCGCGAACTTGTAGTGCAGGCACGCGTGGCGCATCAGGTCGTCAGGAAGCTGCGGGACACCGTGCTGGTCGAGATAGCGCGGCGACGCCACCAGCAGCATCCGGAACACGCACAGCTTGCGCGACATGAGCATCGAATCGCGCAACTCGCCGGTGCGGATCACGGCGTCGAACCCTTCGTCGATGATGTCGACCAGCCTGTCGCTGAAATCCAGCTCCAGCTCGATTTCCGGGTAGCGCGCCATGAACGACGACAGCGTCGACAGCAGCAAGCTCTCGACAAGCGGAAGACTGACGCGCAATTTGCCGCGCGGCGCCGTTCTGGCCTTGGACAATTCCCGCTCGGCGTTTTCGATTTCGCCCAGGATGCGCCGGCAGTGCCCGAGAAACAGCGAGCCCTCCGGCGTCAGGTGAATGCTGCGGGTATTCCGATAGAAAAGCCGCACGCCAAGCCTTTCCTCCAGACGCGAAATGCTTTTTCCGACTGCCGACGCCGATATTCCGAGAGAACGGCCGGTTGCAACGAAACTGCGTGTCTCTGCTGCCTGTACAAAAACAGTAACGCCGTTTAGCTTGTCCAATACGACTCCCTAATTTGCGCATGTTCAATGTGGGCTCTCGTTCGATATTTTAAGATAGTTGCCGGCATTGTCATTGGGTAATGTCCTCGGCAAGCGACAGCGCGCGTTCATGCTGGTCCGCGCTCGTCGTTGACGCGGTGCGTGTCCGGGGGAACTTGTGTGATCGCAGTGATCGCAACGCACATCCATGTGCGATGGCATTGCGGCGGCGGAACGGGCCGAAGCGGCGAGCGCGCACGTCCGTGCTGACCGCCGGACGGCCATCGGCTCGTGCCTGATTGTCGCGTGTGCCGGACCGATCCGGCGTTGCGAACGGGAAGTCCCGGATGATGCGGCACTTCAAGACCGGGAAGCGCACCGTATCGGACGCCGCGACCGTTGCGTCGGCAACGACCGATACGGTGAGGGCGTGGGCCCGGAATGGCGGTCCAGGGCCGTGTCGATCACGGCCGGACGTCTCGCCCGATCAGACCAAGGCCGGCGACCAGGTCTCGTACATCAACCCGTAAGCGTCCCCGCGCCGCTCGATGCGGGCACACGCAGGCAGGTTGAAGTGCATGCCGCTGACGAGCAGGTCTTCCGAGCTCACACGATCGAGCAAACGACGTCGCGCCACGGCCGCTTCGTCGGGCGCATGATCGAACGCGATCGTCACTTCCGGACGCTCGATCTGTACATGAGGAAAATGAACCACATCTCCCCACACCAGGAGCGCCTGCCCGCTGTCCGAAATCAGGTATCCGGTGTGTCCCGGCGTATGTCCCGGCAACGGAACGGCCTGAATGCCGCCCAGTACGTCTTCCGAGTCAAAGGCCACCAATTGCTGCCGATATGCCTGAAAGACGTTTTGCGCAATATCAAAGAACGGTCGAATTTCCTCGGGCGCCCGCGGCCGATTGGCATCATCGTTCCAGAAATCGAACTCGGCGCGATGTATCAGCAGCCGTTCGACGTTCCGGAACAGCGGCGTGGCCAGCGGGCCGGCGAGGCCGCCCACGTGATCGGGATGAGCATGCGTCAGCAGAATCGTATCGATATCGAGCGGGTCGATGCCGGCGGCGGCCAGCGCAACCGGCAACCTCCCGCCCCAGCCGTTATACCCGCCGCCGCCGCCGTCGATCAGGATCGTGCGCTTCGCGTCCTGCACGACATACACGTTGATGTTCATGCGGGACACGTCGGATACGCCTCGCTTGCGCAAGATCTCGTCGGCCGAGGCGCGATCGATTCCGTTCAGAAGATCGGTCGTGGCATCGAGATAACCGTCGCTGATCATCGTGACATGGAGGTCGCCGATTTTTCGACGATTCAGGCCAGGCGTTTGATAGTTGCGGGGGGACGTCATTTGAGCTTCCTTTACGCTGTTGCGCTTGTCGATATGCCGGGGCAAATCATTTCTCTTCGTGCGGTAACCCAAGGGCGCACGCTTCGCTTCGACTGCGTATCGAGAAAATGCTTCGGCGACCGCCAGGCGCTGGCCGCTCGAACGTGATGCCCGACCGATCGAGTCGAGGTCGTCGGCGCATGAACGGATCGGCGCCGTACACATTGAATGGATAGCGCGAAATTTCGGATTGGCGCGATCGATGCGCGTCGACGCCGGGCCGCGGTTGATCGATCGGTGCGGCGAATCACGCTGGCAGGACAGCGGTGACTCCCCTGCTTCGAAGGCTCCCGATTGCCGTTGGATGGTATCTCAACGATCAAAGGGCATAAACGGCCCGGCGGTATTTTCTTAGACGACAGAAATGTCGCGAATCGGCGCCATCGACGTCATCCGTCGACGTCGTGCCGCGCGCCGGCGATCGATCACGCGATCCGCTTGCTCAGCGCCGCCAAGCCCACGAACAGGAACGACGCATACATCACCAGGATGTACCACGCCGCATAGCGCAGGGGCCACCGGGGCAAGGCCGGATCGCTGAATTTCAATCGACCGATCACGACCGGTATCAGCGGAAGCAGCGCTGCCCAGCCCCATGCGCTGCGCGACGGACTTGCCCACGGCTGAAGCAGCGCAACGACGATCAGGCTCGTGAGCACCGCACAGGCCGACGCGATCCGGATGGTATTGCGCACCCCGAAGATGCGCACGTAGGTCCGTTCCCCGTCCCTGGGCCTGCGCGTGACCTTTCGGGCCAGCTCCAGGTGCAGCAAGCCGATGGCCGCCGCCAGGATCACGAGCGCACCGGGCCACGTCGGCGCGAGCGTGTAGATGCCCAGCAAGTCCGCGTACAGGTAGACGCTCAACGCGAGCTGAATCGGATAGCTGATCGCGAGGTTCGTCAACAGCTGCCCGTCGCCGGGCCAGTCGAAGCGCTTCTCGATCGCCGCAAGCAGGATCAGATAGATCAGCTGGATCACCAGAATCAGATCCGCGATGCCGCGACCGGCATTGATCAGCAGAACGAAGGCCGCACCGCACAGGATGAGGACGATCAGGTCAGAACGATTGACCGCGCCTCGGGCGAGCGGGCGCGCCGGATTGTAGCGGCGGTCATAGTCGAGGTCGCGGATGTCGTCCAGCGCCCGGATGACCAGCTGATCGACCGCCAGCGTCGCGGCGCTGATCAACAGCCTGAGATCCGGCGTCCAGTCCGTGATCCTCCCGTCGGTCGCGGCGAGCAGCCCTGTTAATCCGAACGCGTAAATGAGCGAATAGGGAATGAAGAATCGCAACGGAAACGATTCGCCGACGAACAACCTCAAACGCGCAATCACGATGTCACCTCCTCTTGCTACAACAGACGCACCGTGCCGGTCGCGCCGTCGAGTTCGATCCACGATCCGTCGGCGATGCGTCGCGTGGCATCGGTCACGGACACCACCGTCGGTATGCCGAGGACGCGCCCGGTAATGGCCGTATGCGAGAGCAAGGTCCCCCGCTCCGCGATCAGCCCCTTGGCCGCCAGCATCAGGAAGAGCCAGCCCGGATCCGTTTCCTTCGCGACAAGGATCTGGTCTTGCACGGAGCTCGGTTCGATGGTCGCCGGATCGAGCACGACCCTCGCCCTGCCGCGCACCACGCCGCTGCTCGAAGGGATTCCCTGCAGACGGACATCCGTGGATGACGCGGCCGCCGCGCTGCCATGCGCGTCCTCGCGACCGCGCCGCATCGTCGACGTGCGCAGTCCGGCGCCCGAGCGCCGGATCGTCTTCGGCGGGTCCGGCAATTGCGCCTGGCTCCGTCGAATCGCGGCGCGCTCCTCGGCGAGGACACGCAGTGCGCTGTCGGGAACGGTGCCGCTGGCGCTGAACGCGCCGAGCACCTCGTCGACGGACAGGTCGAAAACGTCTTCGGGCCGATCGAGCAACCCGGCGTCGGCCAGGGCCATCCCGAGCCGGATGAAGACTTCGCGAGACACCCCGAACAGTTCGCTGCGACAAAAGCGCGTGTCCTCGCGCATGCGCATGAACCAGCGCATCGCCTTCACCAGACTGCGCAGCACGACGCGCTTGCCCCACGACCGGCAATGATCGCGAAGCTCGGATTCGGCATCGCTCCGCGCCTGCGCCTCGATCCGGCGGCTGCTCTCCACGGTCAATTGCTGCTGGACAAACGGACGCAGTTGTCCGATCAACCTCCACGGCTGTTGCCGTGGCGTCAGTGCCTCGAGTTTCAGGTCGCTGAGGTTACGGTCGCCGAACTCGCGCAGATGCCGGTCTGCCGCATCCGCCAGCACATGGCCGTAACGGCCCGCCTTGAGATCGCGCCAGATCGCCGGTTCCGACGCGGACCCGAGAAACGCACGCAGCAACTCGGGATGCGCTCGCACCTGTTCGGACAGGGCAAGGGTCGATCTCAGCGCCGCGACGGAGCGATTCTCCGTGCCGCCGCACAGCAGTCCATTCAACAGTCCCGGGCTTGCGGACGGCGTCCATCGCTGAATCAGCGCGCGAACCCAGCCGGTCAGCGACACCAGGAAGAAGCCGTTCACCAGCGTCACGCCCCATTGAGCCGCGACGATCGCCCACATCTGGCGATAGACGGCAATCAATGCCGACGCATCGAGCCCATCCAGATCGCGGTGAGCGTTCACGAACGCGCGCCATTGCTTCAGGAAGCGGGCAATCAGCAGCGGGTGCGCGATCAGGCGCGACGCAATGCCGAGGTAGTCGCGACACGCACCGGCCGTTCGCGACAGGAAGGACGCGCGCCGCGTGGCAGGTGCGGTCGCGACGGAATCGGGCTCCACGCCGAAGAAGGAGCGTTCCCACGTCTTGCGCATCATCCAGAAGATCGGCACATGGCCGTGAAGGTGGTACCAGACGCTCATGCAGCAATAGATCCGGCCGTCGAACTGCCCGATCATGTTGCTCAGGTGGTGCGCATTCTGCTGGAGTATCCGGCGCGGGACACCCCAGCGCCGGTAGCCGTCGGTCAGGAACACGTCGTAGTAGTTCGCTGCCAGCGAAAAGGTCAATGCCGACGTGACGCCGGGGAAGCTCTCCGTGATATTGCTGTTGCTCCATATCATGTCGACCGGACCCGAGGGGCCCGGCCGCGGGTAGTCGATCCGCTCCCGCGTTGCCAGCGCGATCGGCCGGGCCTGCAGCAGGTGCATCGCGCCGTCCGCCGAGATCGTGCCTTCGATATCCTGAGGCACGCCGAAATGCCGCTCGACGCGGGCCGCCAGCCCGGCCACCGACCGCGCGACTTCGTCGCTCAACACCGGCTGGTCAACCAGGTCCGGCGGAACGTCGAGGGCGGCGATCGCGCCGGATCGTCGATCGAGTCCCACCAGCCGCTGCTTCGGGACGAGCTGCGACGCGACCGCCCCGGAATGGCGCTCGACAAAGAAATGATCAATGTCCGCCTTTTCCTGGACCACGCCCTCGCCAATGCCGTATGCCGCGGCGATCACGCACCGCTCCGACGCGTCTCGCGGGTCCCGGGTAAAGGCCACGAAGGAGCGCGCGCCGAGGATCATGGTCTGGATGCCCACCGCGACGCGCGCACCGGCCGGATCCAGTCCGCGCTTGTGCCGGTACAGCATCATCTCGACGTTGAATGCCGAGGCCCAGCATTTCATGACCGACGTCACCAGGCCGCCGAGCGGCACGTACAGAAAACTGTCGGACAGTCCGGCGAACGGATCGTCGGCCGAATCCTCGCCCGGCCCGCCGTCATCCGCGACGACACAGGCCCGAACCGCAACCAGCTTGTCGTCCGTGGCAATGCGCTCGAACACGGTCACCAGTTCGCCGGCCAGTTCGGCCGGGAAGGTCACTTCCTCCAGGCGCGCCCTGATGTCGAGCGACCATCTTTTCAGCGTTGCCAGGTCGCCGTCAGCCAGGGACGGCCTGGGCAACCCGCTCAACACCGCACCGACCGCCGAATCGAACACCGACACCGGCACGCAATGGAATCGCGGCACCGGAAATCCCGCCGCCCGCAGTTCCGCCTGACGCGAAAACTTGAATCCGACCTCCCTGGGATCGAGACATTGCGTCTCGGGCAAGAGAATGGTCATGATGGCTTCTCCCCAGACAGTAGTATGGTTTTTCTGGAATTTCCTTCACGCCACGCAACATCTTAGTGATGCAAATCATGTGCCTGACGCGCCTTCATCCAGTCCGTTCCCGCCCCAACCTGACGCCACGTGTCAGCCGCTACCCGTCAGACAGCGTCGGTATCCTTGCCAGTAATCGCCGCAGCTCTCGGTCAATTTCACGCCCGGCGGTGCGCCGAGCGCTTGCCATAACCGGGTGCCGTCGTACCAGTGATCCTCGGCGAAAAGACGGGCTTGCCGTTCGCTTACGCCAGGTGGCAACCTCCGGAGCGCTTCGGAAAGACTGACCGAGCTTCGCGGCATCGTGAAATCGACGTGGATCGCCGCCGCCTCGACCAGGTCGCGCACGCGAACGGGCTCGGGATGCGTGCAGTGATAGACGCCCCCCTCCGCGACGCGGGCCGAATCGAGCGCAATCCCGGCCAACGCGGCGGCAACCGTGTCCACCGTCGTGCACGACAGGACGGCCTGCCCCTCTTCGATCCACGCGTCCAGCCCGCGGATCAACCGCAAGAGCGTCGGCAAGAACCACTTGTCGCCCGCGCCCAGGATGAACATCGGTCGAAGCACGGTCCCGCCGGCCGCCAGCACGCATTCCTCGGCGGCCAGCCGTGAGCGGCTGACCGCCGACACCGGAACCGGCACGATCTCGTTCTCCCGGATGCCGCGATGAACGCCGGCGCCGTATACAGCGGCCGTACTGACATAAATCACGCGCCGCACGCCGGCCCGCCGCGCTTCATCGATCAATGCCCGCGTGCCCGACCGGTTGACCGCGTCACATGCGTCGGCATCGGCGCCGACATCCGACGCCGCATGGATCACCGTCTCGATGCCGTCGCACGCCCCCCGCAAACCGGCAGGCCGGGTCAGGTCGCCGTGAACGCAATCCATGCTGCGTGCGTCGCTGAAACCGGGCGCACGCCGATGCACCAGCACGCGCAGGCGCGACGCGTGCCCGAGCCCGATCATCCGACGGCAGACCGCCTCGCCGATGAAGCCGCTTGCCCCGGTCACCAGGATCGTCGATCTCGTCATTCCTTCACCACACGAACGGCATCAGCCGATATCGACCGCACGAATAGTCCGCGTAGTCAGCCACGTCGAACAGGATCCGTTCCTCGCACCGGATGCGCACCACGATCGACGGCAGGAGCATGGCCAGGAATGCAGTGGCGCTATAGACATTCAGGAAGTACGCGACGAACGACGCATGCGCAATCAACATCCCCGCGTAAGCCGGATGCCTCACCCACCGATACGGGCCGGTGCACACGATCCGGTGATCGGCAAGCGTGCGTATCTTGTGGGAATAGAATTTCCCGAGTGTGCGAATCGCGACGATCCGCAACGCGACGCCAATGAAGAACAGCAACGGCAATACCGGCATCCAGGGTCGATAGTCATCCCAGTGACTCGGTACGAAACAGGCGCTCGCGACTGTCACCACCCTGGCGGCCCCGTAAGCCAGAACCGTACCGCGATCGCTCGACAGATTGCTTTCGACCGAACTGCTCATCGCGGTCCGCGCCTCGCATGCGAGCCAGACCAGATACATCGCGACCAGCGCAATGCCGATCCGATGAAGGGGCGATGCATAGCGGGGCGCTTCGCCGATCGCGGCGATCAGCAGTACCAGGCAACACGACAAGAATACAAGCAGCGGATACTTGCGCAAGAACCATTGCACGATGTCCCTCCTCAGGGTCGATGTTCGATGCATTCATTCCTTCGAATCGGCACGGGCGAGGCAGGCCTTCAGGCGCCTGACCGTGCGGGCGGCCTGCTTCATTTCATACCGGGTCAGGTATGTCGTTTCGAAAACGGTGAACACGATGCGAATCCTGGCGGCGACCGAGTCGGCCTGCTTCACGAGGATCTCCACTCGAAACCGCAATCGATCGCTCTTGTCGCGGACGATCTCGTCGATCCGGTACTCGATGATGGCATCCAGCGGAAACAGGAAATGCTCGAACGACGCCTGCCATTCGTTGATCACGAAACGGTGGCGCCCGACCGCCGCCCCGCCGAGGAAATACTGCTCGGTCACCGCGAGAAACATCTGCCGGGCAGCCTCCGTCAGAACCATCGCGGAGATATGGCAGCCAGTGACGTGATCGAGCAGCAGCTCGTTGTTGCTGTTCAATCGCAGCGCTGCCTGGTAATGCGTGTCGTCAAGACGTTCGAGCTTCGCGAGCAAGACGTTCTGCGGGTTCCGTTTATGCGTATGCGCAATCTCGACGCAATCCGGCTCACGCATCTCGCTCAACGCGAACGGGTCCAGGCCGATGCGCTCCAGTTCGTGACGCAGGACGTCGAGCTCGTGATGCTCCACCCCGAATCCGGATCGCAGCATCGGCAAAGGCTCGTGATAACGTCCCGCGCGCAATCCGGAAATGAAATCCGAAACGCTGACCATGCCGTCGTCGATCAGGCTGCTGCCCCAACAGTCGCCAACGATAAACAATGCGTCGTTCAGGCGATCGTGAAACGGTCCCTTGTCCATAGTTCCCTCGCATTATTTCGCCGCGCATTGATCCAGTTCTTTTAATGGAAGATCCGCATTGGCCGCGCGGCGGCCCAACCGGTTTCACGCGCAAGCGGAATGCGTCGCGCGAAGCCGGCCCCGATGCCTGCGGCGCTACGCTTCCCCCCACCCGCCGCCCAGCGCGCGAATCAGGTTGACGGTCGACACCGCCTGCGTGCCCGTCAGCGCATTCGCCTGCAATTGCGACACGAGCACCGAGCGCTCGCTGTCGATCACGTCGAGATAGCTGACCTCGCCTTCCTGGTATTGCGTGCGCGACAGCTTCGCCGCGCGCCGCGACGCATTGACGGCCGCGTCCTGCGCGCGGATCTGGTCGTCGAGCAGCCGCAAGTCAGCGAGGTTGTCCTCGACCTCGCGGAACGCGACGAGCACCTGCTGCCGGTAGTTCGCGACCTGCTCGTCGTACTGCGCGCGCGCCTGCTGCACGCCCGCGGCGCGCCGTCCGCCGTCGAACAGCGGCAGCGTCAGCGCGGTGCCCGCGAACGGCCCGAGCAGGAACGTGCGGCTCGACCACATGAACAGGCTGCCGAGCGTCGACGCTTCATAGCCGAACGCCCCGGTGATGTCCAGCTTCGGGAAATACGCGGACTTCGCGAGACCGATCCGCGCATTCGCCGCCGCCATCGCGCGCTCGGCCGCCGAGATGTCGGGCCGCCGTTCGAGCAGCGCCGACGGCAGGCCGGCCGGCACCTTCACCGCGACCGGCACGAGCGGCTTTTCCTTGAACGCGAAATCCGCGGGCGCCTTGCCGAGCAGAATCGCGAGCGCATGCTCGGACGCCGCGCGACGACGCGCGACGCCGACCGCATCCGCCTGCGCGGTCGCCAGCTCGTTCTTCGCACGCGACACGTCGAGCTCGCTGATGTCGCCTTCGTTGAAGCGGCGCTGCACGAGCTTCAGCGCCTGATCGCGCAGCTCGACCGTGCGGCGGTACAGGTCCTGGTCCGAATCGAGCCGGCGCAGCTCGAAGTAGTTCTGCGCGACATCCGCCTGCAGCGCGAGCTGCACCGAGCGGAACAGCGCTTCGCTCTGCGCCTGGTCCGCGCGCGACGCCTCGACGTTGCGGCCGACGCGGCCGAACAGGTCCGCTTCGTACGACACCGTGCCCTGTGCGCGCCACAGCGTCGCGTTGGTCGGCCCCGTGCCCTGCGGCTGGAACTGCGACGCCGACGACAGCCCTTCGCGCGTCGGCCCGAAGCCTGCGCCGATCTGCGGGAACCATTGCGAGCGCGCCGCGCGGGTCGATGCGCGCGCTTCCTCGACGCGCGCCGCCGCGGCCTTCAGGTTCTGGTTCGCGGCCAGCGCCTGCTCCTCGAGCGAATCGAGCACCGGATCGCCGAACGCCTTCCACCATTCGCCGCGATGCGCGGCGTCCGACGGCTCGGCGGTCTTCCACGTGCCGGCCTGCTCGCCCGGCGCGAGCGTCGGCGCTTCCTTGAACGCGGCGGGCGTCGTAACGTCCGGCCGCTTGTAGTCAGGCCCGACCGCGCATGCAGCCAGCAGCGAGACAAGCAGGCCGCTCGCCGCCGCCAGCTTCGCGATGCGCATCAAACCAGGTTGAGTCTTCGAGTTATCCATCTTGTTGTCCTCAAGCGTCCGAAGCCGGTACGCGCGGAGCCGGCACGCCATAGCCGGCCGAGTCCTTGCCGGCGACGTGGATCTTGCCGCCCGCAAGCGTGCGCAGCACGACGTAGAACACCGGCGTCAGCATCAGCCCGAACAGCGTCACGCCCAGCATCCCGAAGAACACCGCGACGCCCATCGCGTGGCGCATCTCCGCGCCCGCGCCGGTCGACGTGACGAGCGGCACGACGCCCATGATGAACGCGATCGACGTCATCAGGATCGGCCGCAGCCGCAGCCGGCTCGCCTCGATCGCCGCCTCGAGCGGCGTCCTGCCGTCGTGCTCCAGCTCGCGCGCGAACTCGACGATCAGGATCGCGTTCTTCGCCGACAGCCCGACCAGCACCATCAGGCCGATCTGCGTGAAGATGTTGTTGTCGCCCTGCGTCAACCACACCCCCGTCAGGGCCGACAGAATGTTCATCGGCACGATCAGGATCACCGCGAGCGGCAGCGTCAGGCTTTCATACAGCGCGGCAAGCACGAGGAACACGAGCAGCACGCTGATCGGGAACACATAGATCGCCGCGTTGCCCGCGAGGATCTGCTGGTACGTGAGGTCGGTCCACTCGAAGCGCACGCCGCGCGGCAGCGTCTCGTGCGCGATCCGCTCGATCGCCGCCTGCGCCTGCCCCGACGAGAAGCCCGGCGCCGGCCCGCCGTTGATGTCCGCCGCCGTATAGCCGTTGTAGCGCACCACCATCTCGGGGCCGAACGTCGGCGCGACGGAGACGAGCGACGACAGCGGCACCATCTCGCCCGCGGCGTTGCGCGTCTTCAGCTGCCCAATATCCTCGGCATACGCCCTGAACGGCGCGTCGGCTTGCACGCGCACCTGGTACACACGGCCGAAGCGATTGAAGTCGTTCACGTACAGCGAGCCGAGATAGATCTGCATCGTGTCGAACACGTCGGTGACCGACACGCCGAGCTGCTTCGCCTTCACACGGTCGAGATCGACGTTGAGCTGCGGCACGTTGATCTGGTAGCTCGTGAACAGCGGCCCCAGCTCCGGCGCCTGCTGCGCGCGCTTGATGAAGTCGTTGGTCGCATCGGCGAGCTTCGCGTAGCCGAGCGCGCCGCGATCCTCGATCTGTATCTTGAAACCGCCGAGCGTACCGAAACCGAGAATGGGTGGCGGCGGAAAGATGGCCACGAAGGATTCCTTGATGTCCGCGTACTTGCGATTCAATGCGTCGGCAATCGCCTGCGCGGACAGCGCCTTGTCGCCACGCTTGTCGTACGGCTTCAGCGTGATGAATACGGTGCCCGCGCTCGACGAGTTCATCAGGCCGTTCACCGACATGCCCGGGAACTCGAGGATGCTTTCCACGCCGGGCTGCTTCATCGCGATGTCGGCCATCGTATTGACCACCTTTTCGGTGCGGTCGAGCGACGCGCCGTTCGGCAGCTGTGCGAACCCCACGAGATATTCCTTGTCCTGCGCCGGCACGAACCCGGTCGGAACGACCTTGCCCACCAGGATGGTGATGCCGATCAGCACGGCATACAGGCCCATCACCAGGGCCTTGTGGCCGATCAGTCCGTCGAGCCCCGTTCCGTATGCCGTCGAGCCGCGCTTGAACAGCCGGTTGAACGCGTCGAAGAATCCACCCAGGTAACGCCGAATGAAACGGGTCGCGCCGTCCTCCGGATCGCCGTGCCCCTTCAACAGCAGCGCGGACAGCGCGGGCGACAGCGTGAGGGAATTGAACGCGGAGATGATCGTCGAGATCGCAATGGTCAGCGCGAACTGCCGGTAGAACTCGCCGGACAGGCCCGGCATGAATGCCAGCGGAATGAACACGCTGGAAAGCGTCAGCGCGATGGCGATGATCGGCGTGCTCACCTCCTTCATCGCGAGATAGGTCGCATCCTTCGGAGATAGCCCCTTGGCGATGTTGCGCTCGACGTTTTCCACGACCACGATCGCGTCGTCGACGACGATCCCGATCGCCAGCACCATCCCGAACAACGACAGCGCGTTGATCGAGAATCCGAACATCAGCAGCAGCGTGAAGGTGCCGACAATCGAAACGGGGACCGCCAGCAACGGGATGATGGACGCGCGCCAGGTCTGCAAGAACAGGATGACGACGACCACGACCAGCGCAATGGCTTCAAGCAGCGTGGATACCACGGCGGAGATGCTCGAGCGCACGAACTTGGTCGGGTCGAAAACGATCCTGTAATCGACACCGGCCGGCATGTCCGCCTTGATTTCCTCCATCGCCTCGCGCACCTTGTCCGAAATCGTCAGCGCGTTTCCGCCGGGCGCCTGAAAGATGCCGAACCCCACGGCGGGCTTGCCGTCGACCATCGATCTCAAGCCGTAATCCGATGCGCCGAGCTCGATGTGCGCGACGTCGCGCAGATAGGTCACGCCACCGGCTTGCGCCGTCCTGACCACGATGGCGCCGAATTCGTCTTCCGATTGCAGGCGTCCGCGCGTATTGACGGACAGTTGCAACGGCACGTTGCCGCGCATCGGTTGCGAGCCGATCACGCCGGCCGCGACCTGCACGTTCTGCTCGCGGATCGCGTTGACCACGTCGGTCGCGGTCAGCCCGCGTGCGGCGATCTTTTGCGGATCGAGCCAGATCCGCATCGAATAGTCTCCGCCGCCCCAGATTCTGACTTCACCGACGCCGGCAATGCGCTCCAGCCGGCTCTTGATGTTCAGTATTCCGTAGTTTCGCAGATAGTTGACGTCGTAGCGATTGTTCGGCGACACCAGATGCACGGCGATGGTCTGGGTGGTGGACGATTTGACGGTCGTCACGCCGAGTCTCTGCACATCGGCGGGAAGCTTCGGGAACGCCTGCGAGACCCGGTTTTGAACCAGCTGCTGTGCCTTGTCCGGGTCGGTGCCGACCTTGAAGGTGACCGTGAGCGTCAAATTGCCGTCGCTGTTCGCCTGTGACTGCATGTAGAGCATGCCCTCGACGCCGTTGATCTGCTCCTCCAGCGGCGACGCGACCGTCTCCGCAATCACCTTCGGGTTCGCGCCCGGGTATTGGGCATTGACGGCGATCACGGGCGGCACCACCTCGGGGTACTCCGCGATCGGCAGGAAATACAGCGATATGACGCCTGCCAGCAAGACCAGCGTCGACAGGACGCCGGCGAAAATCGGCCGGTCGACGAAAAACCTCGAAACGTTCATGATCAAGTTTCCATCATTCTGGATTGGCTCCTGCGACGACGCACCGCCGAAGCCGAAGCACGCCGCCGGAACGCGCGGCTTTGGTCGCCGCTTCCCGGCCGGATGCAGTGCGCCGTCATTCGAAGGCTGGCTAGACCTCGGCGCCCATCAGCGCGGGCTTGCGCGGCGCGGTCTTCCCCCACCGGCGCATGACCGGCCGCTCGATGCAGACGAAAAGCAGCCAGCCGCCGAGCACCGACGCGCCGAAAACCGCCAGCACCAGCGCCGTCGCCGCAGGCGTGGCCATCAAGCGGCCGTTCAGCCAGTTCGTCACCGCCGTCAGGATGACCAGATGGATCATGTACATCCCGAACGAGATGTCGCCCAGCCAGTTCATCGTCTTTCCGGCGAATCCGGTTCTGCGTCCGGCCACGTCGGCCGCCGCCACCGACGTGATCAGGAAGGCGACCGGAATGACCGTTGTCACGTTGAAGCTGTACTGAAACGGCACGAACATCGCGAAGACGTATCCGGCAACCATCAGTCCGAATGCAGGCGCGAGTCCCAGGCCGATCCAGCGCCCCGTCATCAGGATGCGCGCCATCAGCATGCCGAGCACGAACTCGAACAATCGAAACGGCGGGAAGAAGTAGGACAGCCACCAGCGCTCCACCGAAATCGGCCAGGCCGTCACCCAGGGCGTGCCCGGCACGAGCAGATTGATGGCCAACTGGCTGGCGAACAGCCCGACCACCATGGCCGCGGCCCAGAGCCACAACATTTTCTCAGGAATCCTTTTTATATAGATCAAAAGAAAAGGAAACGTGACATAGAAGAACAGTTCGCAGCAGAGCGACCACGACGGGCCGTTGACGCCGAGATAGACTTCGTCCTTCGGAATCCATGCATGAACCAGCAGCAGGTTCGGCAGCCAGACGGAAGCCGACGTGACGGATGCGCCGAACAGAATCATCGTCAAGGCCCAGGTCGCGAAGTGATTCGGGTAGATTTTCAGAACGCGCCGGTAGATGAAGCTGCCGACCGTGTCGTCCGGCCTGGCCGACCACGTGATCACGAAGCCGCTGAGCACGAAGAAGAACGAGACGCCGATCCACCCGCCTTCGCCGAACAGCACCTTGAATATATGCGAGGCCTGATGGTCGGCATACGGGTTGAAGCCGATGATCTTGGTCAACGACGCATGAAAGCCGAAGACGAGCGCGGCCGCGACGAATCGCAACCCGGTCAGCGACGGCAACTTCCTCGAAGGGTAATGCGGTAACGCGGACGAGGTCCTGGTCACGTCATTCATGAAGCACTCCTTATAAAGATGGCTTAACCACGACAGATCGATGCAACTATTCGGTGGCGCATGTCTTCAGTGAACGGACGACCTCGGCCGCGGCATTCGCTGCCGCGATCCGGGACGGCATGGCGCCGCCCTCTTGCCTGAATTGCCGAGGACAATCTCGTCGCGCGGCGATTGCCGCGATGTCGCGATCCGCGCGCCGGATCCTGCAGTGGTTGCGATTGGTGCTTCGCTAGCCGCTGACGCTGTCGGCGGCCATGGAAACCAGGTTCGGTTTCACGCTGCTGCCGGGACGAATGCGCTGCAGGCCATTGACGACGATGCGTTCGCCCGGCTGCAAGCCGCGGGAGACGATGCGCAGCCCATCTTGCAGATGTCCCGGCAGGATCTCGCGATACTGCACGCGATTCTGCGCATCGACCACCATCACGAATTTCTTTTCCTGGTCGGTGCCGATCGCGCCGTCGCTGATCAGCACCGCGGGATGCGGCGTGCTGCCGCTGATTTTCACGCGGGCGAACAATCCGGGCAGCAGCGTGCCGTCGGGGTTGTCGAAGATCGCCCGCACACGAACGGTGCCCGACCCGCTGTCGATGCGATTGTCGATGGATGAGACCGAACCCGGATGGGAATAGCCGCTCTCGTCGGCCAGCCCCAGCATGACCGGCATCGCACCTTTGCCGTTTCGGCTCAGGTAGGCCAGATAGGTCTGCTCGTCGACATCGAACGACGCGTAAATCGGCGAAAGCGACACCAGCGTCGTCAACGGCTGCGACGAGGCGCCGGGAAAGACGATGTTGCCTACGGTCATTTCGGCCCGCGATACCCGTCCCGCGACGGGGGCAACGATCCGGGTATAGCCTAGATTGAGCCTGGCCGCCTCCAGGGCGGCCTGCGCGGCCTTCAGGTCCGCATCCGCCTCGCGTGACGCATTCTGTTTTTCATCGAAATCCCGCTTGGCGATCGCGTTGTCGACGATCAGGCGTCGCGCGCGCGCCAGGTCCGCGTCCGTGAAGCTGCGCCGCGCCTGGGCCGACGCCAGTCGCGCTTCGGCGCGATCGACCTCGACGACATACGGCCGCGGGTCGATGGTAAACAGCGGATCGCCTTTCTTGACCAGCGCGCCGTCCTTGAAATGGACGGCGACGATCGTCCCTGAGACCAGCGGCCGCACCTCGACCTTGTCGATGGCCTCCAGCCGGCCGGAGTAGCTTTGCCAATCCACGATGCTCTTTTCCACGGCAGCGGCGACATCGACTTCCGCTGCGGGGGGCTGCGCCTCGGCGTAGACCGGTTTGATCGCGCCGCCGCGACCGAGCACGGCGGTCACCGCGCCGGCAGCCGCGATGATCAGCAAGACGGCAATCACAATCGGGTACTTTCGTTTGGGCGGCATGTCCGTCCCTTCTTTTAGTACTACAAATCATGTCGGACCGCTCGGCGCCGGTGCGCGATCGCGCGCCTACCCGGGCTGTTGCAGCGCTGGACGCGACACATGCCCGTGCCCCGTCGCGAGCGAGCGGCACCCCGGCCCTCGAGGTGCCTGCCCGCCCTGCGAAGCGATCGATGTCGTCGCGCGAACCGCTTTATTCGACCGTGCTGAACTCCGGCACATAGACGGCTTCGCACAATTCGCCGACGAACGCGCCGGACATCCCTTCGAGCGCGGTATTCGTGAACGCGACCACGCTCAGTTGCCGTACCGGGTCGACGAACCAGGAATGGCCGTAAGTGCCGCCCATGCGCCAGGTTCCGGCCGATTCGGGCGTCTGCGCCGCGACGGGATCCTTCAGCACCGTGATGCCGAGGCCGAACCCCCGGCCGGGCCAGAACGCCATCGGCAAGTCGCCGATCTGGTTGGTGGTGAACTGCCGGACAAGGGACTCGGGCAGCAGCGGCGCCCCGCCCGTGCGCAACGTTTCCAGCAGACGCAGGAAGTCCCCTGCGGAGCCGATCATGCCTGCGCCGCCGGACGGATACGCGCGCGCATTCAACGCGCGATTCGGCGACAACACGAAACCGGCCGTGCCTTCGATGAACGGCACGAAATCGGGTTCGCCCAGGCGCCGGGGCGCCGCTGGATCGTCCGCATAGGCAACGGCGAGCCGGCTTTCGTCCACCGCCGCGAAGGCCGTGTCGCGCAGCCCGAGCGGCCCGGTCACCAGTTCGCCGACGGCCTTGTCGAGCGGCAATTGCGTGACCTGCTCGATGACGGCGCCCAGGACGTCGGTCGCGATCGAGTACTTCCACTCGCTTCCCGGCCGATACAGCAGCGGCGCCGACGCGATGCGGCGCACGTTCTCCTGCAGGCTCACGTCGCTGTCGTCCATCCCGTCGGACACGCCGGCACGCGCATACGAACCGTTCTCCTCCTGGAAGAACTTGTAGGACAGGCCCGCGGTGTGCGTCATGAGGTGACGAATCGTGATCTGGGGCTGTGTGCCGTCGGGCAGCCGCGGCGTGAATGCCGGCAGCCACCGGGTCACGTCGTCGTCGAGCTGCAGCCGCCCTTGGGCGATCAATGCCAACGCCGCAACCGACACGATCGGCTTCGACACGGAAGCCAGCCTGAAAAGCGCATCCTCCTGCATCGGCTTGCCGGCCTCGCGATCGGCCATGCCGGCGGCCCGCCGGTAAATCAGTTGCCCGGCCTGCGAAATCAAAATGACCGCACCGGCGAGGCGCTGCTCCGACAACGTGCGCTCGAGCACGCTGTCGACGCGCTGCGTTAATGCCGATGCAAACGAATAACCAGCCGACGAATCCGGCAAAGCATTTTGAAAGGCCATAGCATTTACCTTTAAGTGAAAATTATTTTCCGCAGTCATGGTAAGTCAATGGCCAAACAAATTAAAAGCAGTTCGACCGTATTTTCATAGCGGACGAAAATGTCTCGAATCGGCCTGTAGACGCCGGGCGGCGCGCCTGCGCGGCGCGGCGCACCTGCGCCTTCGGTGGTGCATTTGATTGAAGTAGGCCGCGTGCAAAAAGGCAAATGCTTCAACATCGCGCAGACCGGAGTCGAGCCGAAGCGCGCCGAAACGGATATGCCAATTACTCAGCGGATTTTCCGATTTGGATATCGAAAAATCTGCTTTCTCCGAAAGATGGCGTATGCGGGATTGGAAATCGATCCGACCCGACAGACCCGGTAACGTCAGGACGCAAATCCACGATTGATCGAGGCGGTCGCAGAACCGATGTCGGCCAGGGTCATGCCGACCGATGGCTTGCGGCCAGCTCGAACACGATATCGCGGATGAGCCGATGCGGGAGCCGGAAAAAGAAAAGCCCCGCAAGTCCGAGAACTTGCGGGGCTTGTTCCACCATTTCTGGCGGAGACGGAGGGATTCGAACCCTCGATCCAGGTTTTGGCCCAGATGCTCCCTTAGCAGGGGAGTGCCTTCGACCTCTCGGCCACGTCTCCCAAACTTTCGCTCGCACCAGGGAGGCAGTGCGACGAGAAAGAAATAATATAGGGTTTCGAGCCGCCGGTCAATTTTTTTGATGCATTTTCTTCAACGCATCACGAAAATTTCGTCACGCCTGCTCGAGTTCGAATGCCTTGTGCAGCGCGCGGACGGCCAGCTCCATGTACTTCTCGTCGATCAGCACCGAAATCTTGATTTCGGACGTCGAGATCATCTGGATGTTGATGCCCTCTTCCGACAGCGTGCGGAACATCTTGCTCGCGACGCCCACGTGCGAACGCATGCCGACGCCCACGACCGACACCTTCGACACCTTCGGGTCGCCCTGCACCTGCTCCGCGCTCACGTGGCCCTTCACCTGGTTGGTGAGGATGTCCATTGCCTTCTGGTAGTCGCCGCGGCCGACCGTGAACGTGAAGTCCGTCTTGCCTTCGACGCTCTGGTTCTGGATGATCATGTCGACGTCGATGTTCGCGTCCGCGACCGGGCCGAGGATCTGATACGCGATGCCCGGCTTGTCGGGCACGCCCATCACCGCAATGCGTGCTTCGTCGCGCTGGAACGCGATGCCGGAAATGACTGCCTTTTCCATGGTCTCGTCTTCTTCAAAAGTAATCAGGGTGCCCGAGCGCATTTCCACGTCGAGCGCAATCAGCGGATCCGTCAGGCTCGACAGCACACGCGTCTTCACCTGGTATTTGCCGGCGAATTCGACCGAGCGGATCTGCAGGACCTTCGAGCCGAGGCTCGCCATTTCCAGCATTTCCTCGAACGTCACGCGATCGAGGCGGCGCGCCTCTTCGACGACGCGCGGATCGGTCGTGTAGACGCCGTCGACGTCCGTGTAGATCAGGCACTCTTCGGCATCGAGCGCGGCCGCGACCGCCACCGCCGATGTGTCCGAGCCGCCGCGGCCGAGCGTCGTGATGTGGCCGTCCGGATCGACGCCCTGGAAGCCCGTGATGATCACGACCTTGCCGGCGTTCAGGTCGGCCTTCACGCGCTCGTCGTCGATCGAATGGATGCGCGCTTTCGTATATGCGCTGTCGGTCTTGATCGGCACTTGCCAGCCGGCATAGCTCACGGCCTCGACGCCGATCTCCTGCAGCGCGATCGACAGCAGGCCGACGCTGACCTGCTCGCCGGTCGACGCGATCATGTCGAGCTCGCGCGGGCTCGGCTGGCTCGAAATCTCTTTCGCGAGACCGAGCAGACGGTTGGTTTCGCCGGACATCGCCGACGGCACGACCACCATCTGGTGCCCGGCCTGATGCCATTTTGCGACGCGTTTCGCGACGTTCTTGATGCGCTCGACCGAGCCCATCGAAGTGCCGCCGTATTTATGTACGATGAGTGCCATTGTCGTTCTGAACTGGAGGAGAAGCCGCACGGGCGCGCTGGACAGGCCGCGTTGCCGTTCGGTCACGCGGCTTGTGGCTGTGGACGGACGACGAGGGGGACGGCTGGGACGCAACACGCAAGCGTGACGGATTTTGCCCGGAAGGCCGATCAGGCCGCGCAAACCGGGTATGTCACGCGGAAAACCTGCACAAAACGCTCAAAAATCGAGCCGAGCAAACAACCGAGCGTACCCGATCGATGTCCGCTTGACAAGCCGAACGCCGTACCGGCGGCCGCTCCGGCGCTGTTTACCAAATAGTGAAAATCGGCGCGGCATCGCCCCGCGCCCCGGCGCCCGTCATGCGATCAGCAGGTCGGGCCGCCATTCGATCCGGCGCCATGCGGCGCCGCTGCCGCCGTCCCCGCCGTCGCGGTCGACGCCGTCGCGGTTCACGCCGAGCCGCGGCACGAAGAGCAGCCGGTCGCCCGCGAACAGGAGCGGCACGTCGCGCTGCCACGAAGGCACGCCGCGCTCCTGGAACAGGTTCTTCAGCGTGCGGCCCGGCCCGCCGGGCGCCGTGCGCATCCGCTCGCCGCCCGCGCGGGCGCGCGCGGCGAGCGGCGCGGCGCGCAGCAGCGCGTCGGGCACCGCGTCCGCGTCGCCGGCCGTGGCCGGCGCGAACACGAACGTGCCGCGCCATGCCGGCAGATGCCAGACCTCCTGCCCGCTCCACGCGCACGTGCATTCGGGGCGCGTCGCGTCGCTGCCGTCGTCGGCCGGATCGCTGCTGGCGCCTGCTTCCCAGGAGACGACATCGCGATACAGCCGCAGGCACTGCCCCGCGTGATCGACGCGCAGCGCATGCGCGTCGTGCGCGTCGCGCAACTGCCGCATCATGTCGGCGAGCCGCGCGGCCGACGCGCCAGGCAGGCCGAGCCTGCGCATCCAGAAGCGCAGCAGGTTCGCGCCGCGCGCATCGTCGAGCGCGACCAGCGCGCTACGCGACAGCGCGCGCCCGTCCTCGCGCGCGGCGCCGGCGAAATCCAGTTCCGCCAGATCGTCGAGCAGGCGCTGCGCCGACGCCGCATGTTGCGCGGCACGGCCGAGCGCATCGCGAAAGCCCGGAAAGTGCACGGCGAGCGCCGGCAGCACGTCGACCCGCAGCGCATTGCGTGCAAAGCGCGTGTCCTGGTTCGATTCGTCGTCGATCCACGCGAGCTCGCGCTGCGCCGCATAGCGCTCGAGCTGCGCGCGCAGCAGCCGCAGCAGCGGACGCACGCGCTCGACGCGCGCCGCTGCCGGACGATAGCGCGGCGCCATCGCGGCGATCCCGGCGATGCCCGCGCCGCGCAGCAGCTGCAGCAGCACCGTCTCGGCCTGATCGTCGGCGTGCTGCGCCAGCCACAGCACGGCAGCGCCGTGCCGCTCGCACATTGCGTCGAGCGCCGCGTAGCGGCTCTCCCGCGCGCTCGCCTCGATCCCGGCGCCGCTGTTGCGCGGCACGTCGACGCGCATCGAATCGAATGCGACGCCGAACTGCGCGGCGGTCGCCTGCGCGTGCGCGGCCCACGCGTCGGCGTTCGCGCTCAGCCCGTGGTGTACATGCAGCGCGATGCAGCGCGACGCGCCCGCGACGCGCACGGCCGCGTCGAGCAGCACCGACGAGTCGAGCCCGCCGCTGTACGCGATCGCGATGCGTGCGCCGGACGGCACGTCGGCAAGCGCAACGCCGACCGCATCGAGGACGACGCGGTCGGCGGAAAATTCGCTCGGAGGAATCACGATGGACAAGCGCGCACGCGGGCGCGCTGTGATGGACGCACGCGGCGGGTCATGCGCCCGGCGTGGTTTCCTTGAACTTGCCGTAGGCCATCAGGCGTTCGAAGCGGCGCTCGCGCAGCGCATCGATGCTCATGCCCTGGAACTGCCGCAGCGAATCCGCGAGCGCACGGCGCAGCAGCGCGGCCATGCCCTTCGGATCGCGATGCGCGCCGCCGAGCGGCTCGTTGATGATCTTGTCGATCAGGCCGAGCGCCTTCAGGCGGTGTGCGGTCAGGCCAAGCGCCTCGGCCGCTTCGGGCGCCTTCGCCGCGCTCTTCCACAGGATCGACGCGCAGCCTTCCGGCGAGATCACCGAATAGGTCGAGAACTGCAGCATCATCACGGTGTCGGCCACGGCAATCGCGAGCGCGCCGCCCGAACCGCCCTCGCCGATCACGGTCGTGATGATCGGCGTCTTCAACTCGGCCATCACGTACAGGTTGCGGCCGATTGCTTCAGACTGGCCGCGCTCTTCCGCGCCGACGCCCGGATACGCGCCCGGCGTATCGACGAACGTGAAGATCGGCAGGCCGAATTTCTCGGCGAGCCGCATCAGGCGCTCGGCCTTGCGATAGCCTTCCGGACGCGGCATCCCGAAGTTGCGCGCCGCGCGCTCCTTCGTGTCGCGCCCCTTCTGGTGGCCGATCACCATGCACGGATGGCCGCCGAAACGCGCGAGGCCGCCGACGATCGACAGGTCGTCCGCGAACGCCCGGTCGCCGTGCAGCTCGTGAAAATCGGTAAACAGCTCCGCGACGTAGTCGAGCGTGTACGGACGCTGCGGATGCCGCGCGATCTGCGACACCTGCCACGGCGACAAGTTCGCGTACAGGTCCTTGGTCAGTTGCTGGCTCTTCTTCGACAGCCGCTCGATTTCTTCCGAAATATCGACAGCCGAATCGTCCTGCACAAAGCGCAGCTCTTCGATCTTGGCCTCGAGTTCGGCGATCGGCTGTTCGAAATCCAGAAACGTGGTTTTCATGTGTTCGAATCCTTGGGTCTTGCGGCAGCGCGTATTCTACCCGCGCGCGCGACGCTCAAAACCGGTTCTCAACTATTGATGTTTAATACCCGATAGCCCTGATCAGGCCCCGGCGTCCAGCGAGTCCAGGCTGCGCCACATGTACCAGGTCGCGACGGTGCGCCACGGTTCCCAGTTGGCCGCCACTTCCCGCGCCTCGCTGCGCGTGACCGGCTCCCCGCTGAAATAATTGACGCTGATCGCGCGGATCAGGCCGGGATCGTCGAGCGGCAGCACGTCCGGACGCGACAGGTTGAAGATCAGGAACATCTCCGCCGTCCAGCGGCTGATGCCGCGGATCTGCGTGAGTTCCTCGATCACGTCCTCGTCGTCCATCGACGTCCATTTGTCGACGTGCAGCGCGCCCGACACGAAGTGCTGCGCGACGTCGAGAATGTACTCCGTCTTGCGCTTCGACAACCCGCACGCGATCAACTTGTCCGGACCGAGCTTGATCACCTGCTGCGGCGCGAGCTTCGGACTGGCCGCCTCGATGCGCGCCCACACCGACTGCGCGGACGCCACCGAGATCTGCTGGCCGACCACCGAGCGCGCGAGCGTGACGAACGGGTCGCCGCGCTTGACGAGATGCGCGGGGCCGAACTTCGGAATCAGCTTCTTCATGATGCGGTCGCGCTTGACGAGATCCGCGCATGCCTTGTCCCAGTAGGCGGGACGCACGACGACGTCGACGCCGTCGATCTCCGCCGGCGCGACAGCGTCGGACGCGCGCGCCGGCTTCGCCGCCGGCGGCTGCGCGTGACCGTTGAGCGCGGCGCCGTTCGGCGCGACGCGCTTCGCGTCCGCCTTCGCCGCCGGCGCACGCTTGGCTGCCGGACGCGCAGCGACAGGCGTCGCGCGCTTGACCGGCGCTTTTCTGGCCGTTGCCATCTTGCCTCCTACCTGACGAATCGGTCAGTGGAACGCTGCGCGCTCATACGCGACGCCATTCGGTCGATCCGCCCGGTTTGTCTTCAAGCGCGACACCGGCTTCGAGCAGTTCCGCCCGGATCCGGTCCGCTTCGGCATAGTCCTTCGCACGTTTCGCCGCGCCGCGCGCGGCGATCCTCGCTTCGATCTCGTCGGTCGCCAGCGCGCCTTCCTGCGCGGCGCCGGCCGCCTGCTGCAGGAACGCGCGCGGCTCGCGGCCGAGCAGTCCCAACAGTGCCGCAAGCTGCTTCAGCTGGCGCGCCAGCGCCGCGTCGCGCGCGCGGTTCACCTCGCCCGCCAGCTCGAACAGCACGGACACCGCAAGCGACGTGTTGAAATCGTCGTTCATCGCGGCCGCGAAGCGCTGCGCGTGCGGCTCGCTCCAGTCGAGCGCGGCCGCATCCGGCGCGACGTCCTTCAGGGCGGTATAGAGCCGCGTCAGCGCCGCGCGCGCATCGTCCAGATGCACGTCGCTGTAGTTGAGCGGCGAACGGTAATGCGTGCGCACGATGAAGAAGCGCACGACTTCGGCATCGTACTGCTCCAGCACGTCGCGGATCGTGAAGAAGTTGCCGAGCGACTTCGACATCTTCTCGTTGTCGACCTGCACGAAGCCGTTGTGGATCCAGTAGTTGACGAACGTCTGGCCGGTCGCGCCCTCGCTCTGCGCAATCTCGTTCTCGTGGTGCGGGAACTGCAGGTCCTGCCCGCCGCCGTGGATGTCGAAATGGTCGCCGAGCAGCGTGCAGCCCATCGCCGAGCACTCGATGTGCCAGCCGGGCCGGCCCGCGCCGTACTTCGAATCCCACGACGCGCCCTCCGGATCTTCCGGCTTCGCGCGCTTCCACAGCACGAAATCGAGCGGGTCTTCCTTCGCGTCGTTCGCGGCGACGCGCTCGCCCGCGCGCAGGTCGTCGAGCGACTTGCCCGACAGCTTCCCGTAGTTCGCGAACTTGCGCACCGAATAGTTGACGTCGCCGTCATTCGCCTGATACGCGTAGCCGTTCGCCTCGAGCGTCTCGATCATCCCGAGCATCTGCGGAATGAAGTGCGTCGCGCGCGGCTCGATGTCCGGGCGCTGGATCCCGAGCGCATCCTCGTCCTCGTGCATCGCGGCGATGAAACGGTCGGTCAGCGACTTGATCGTCTCGCCGTTCTCGACCGCGCGGCGGATGATCTTGTCGTCGATGTCGGTGATGTTGCGCACGTACGTGACCCGGTAGCCGATCGCACGCAGCCAGCGCTGCACGAGGTCGAACACGACCAGCATGCGCGCGTGGCCCACGTGACAATAGTCGTAGACGGTGATCCCGCATACGTACATCCGCACCTCGCCGGGCTGGCGCGGCACGAAAACTTGCTTGTCACGCGCGAGCGTGTTGTAGATGCGCAGTGATTCCATAGAGATGAACCGTGAGCCGAAGGAAACCGCCATGGCGATACTCGCCCTGCATGCGAAACAATCGAGCCGCCGCCGCGGCATCGTGCCGCGCGTCCTCGATATCACATGGAGCGGTCAGGCTGCAAGCACAGCGGTGACGGCCACGAGAGGCAAAAGAAAGACTGCCTGCGGCTCGCCGGAACGCGCAGACGTTTTGTTAGAATGGCTCGGAGTATAACATTCCGATTTACGCCTATGAAATCTCCCCGCGGCCGCGCGCAGAGCGCTGCGACCCTCGTTGCGACCGCCGTCATGGGCGTCGCGCTGACGTTCCTGCCTGCCGCCGCGGCCCACGCGCAGAAGGCCCCGCCCATGGCCGACGGCACCCCCGAGATCGACTCGTCGATCGCCGGCAAGCAGTGGAAGCAGGCGCTCGCGCAGCTCGACGCGCGCATCGCCGCGAACCCGCACGACGTGCAGGCCCAGTTCAAGCGCGGCACCGTGCTCGCGCGCCTGAACCGCGACGACGACGCGATCCAGCAGTTCGTCGCGATCACCCAGGCCTACCCTGAACTGCCCGAGCCGTACAACAACCTCGCGGCGCTCTATGCGAAGCATGGCCGCTACGACGAGGCGCGCTCGGCGCTCGTCACCGCGACCCAGACCAACCCGAGCTACACGCTCGCGTACGAGAATCTCGGCGACCTGTACCTGCGCCTGGCGGCCGAATCGTACAAGCGCGCGCAATCGCTCGGCCGCACGAGCGGCCCGACCGCACAGCGCCTCGCCGACCTGCAGAAGATCATCACGCCGCCGAAGGCCGCCCCGGGCGCGCGCGCCGCCGCACCGTCGACGCGCGCGTACTCGGACCGCGCGGCCGCGAACGTGACCACCACCACGCTGCCGCTGTCGCCGACGTTCCAGTTCGGCGGCCCGGCCAGTGCAATGACGGCTCCCTACGTCGCACCGTCACAGTAAGCGGCACTTCACCCATCCTGGCACTCCACCCATCCAACCAGAGGATCGCAATGAAACGTCTGTTGCTGGCGCTTGGCGGCGCCGCCCTCCTCGCGACCGCACCCGCGTTCGCGCAAACGGCCACTGCGCACCCGGTCGTGCAGCTGAAGACCTCGCAGGGCGACATCCGCGTCGAGCTGTACCCGGAGAAGGCGCCGAAGACGGTCGCCAACTTCCTCGATTACGTGAAGGCCGGCCAGTACAACGGCACGATCTTCCATCGCGTGATCAAGGGCTTCATGATCCAGGGCGGCGGCTACAAGGCCAACTTCGACGAGAAGCCGACGCGCGCGCCGATCCCGCTCGAGAGCCGCAATGGTCTGAAGAACACGCTGGGCACGATCGCGATGGCGCGCACGAGCGACCCGAATTCGGCGACCGCGCAGTTCTTCATCAATACGGTGGACAACGGGGGCCTCGACTACCCGAACCCGGACGGCAACGGCTACGCGGTGTTCGGCAAGGTCGTGTCGGGCCTCGACGTCGTGAAGAAGATCGAAGCGGTGCCGACGACGGTGCGCGGCCCGATGCGCGACGTGCCGGAGCAGGCCGTCGTGATCGAATCGGCGAGCGTCGTCTCGAAGTAAATCCGGCCGGACTCCGTTCCGGCGACTCACGCGGCCGCGTCGCACGACCGGCCGCGTGCCATTTAAACCGCCCTATCGAAGGAATTCATCATGGTTGAACTGCACACGAACCACGGCGTGATCAAGCTCGAACTCGACGCCGAAAAGGCGCCGAAGACGGTCGAGAACTTCCTGAACTACGTGAAGAAGGGCCACTATGACGGCACGGTGTTCCACCGCGTGATCAACGGCTTCATGATCCAGGGCGGCGGCTTCGAGCCGGGCCTGAAGCAGAAGCCGACGGACGCGCCGATCGACAACGAGGCGAACAACGGCCTGAAGAACGACACGTACACGATCGCGATGGCGCGCACCAACGATCCGCACTCGGCGACCGCCCAGTTCTTCATCAACGTGAACGACAACGATTTCCTGAACCACTCGTCGCCGACGCCGCAAGGCTGGGGCTACGCGGTGTTCGGCAAGGTCGTCGAAGGCCAGGACGTGGTCGACAAGATCAAGGCCGTGAAGACGGGCAACGCAGGCTTCCATCAGGACGTCCCGACCGACGACGTCGTGATCGAGAAGGCCGTCGTCGTCTGACGAGCGGATACGGAGGCACTTCGATGTTGCAGGAGACTCCGCCGCGAAGCGTCTCCGCGGGCGTGCCGGGCGAGCGCGAATACGCGCAGGCCGCACGCCCGTTCCTGTTCCTGTCCGATCTGCATCTGAGCGACGCGATCCCGAAGACGGTCGCCGCGTTCGAGCATTTCGTGAGATACACCGCGGACAGCGCCGACTCGGTCTTCATTCTCGGCGACCTGTTCGAATACTGGATCGGCGACGACATGCTCGACGACGATCCGTTCGTCAAGCGCATGGCCGCGCTGCTGCATACATTCTCCGAGCGCGGCATCGCGCTCTACGTGATGCACGGCAACCGCGACTTCCTGCTCGGCAAGCGCTTCATGAAGGCGGCCGGCGCGATGCTGCTGCCCGATCCGGCGCTGATCATGGCGTTCGGCCGGCGCATCGTGCTCGCGCACGGCGACGCGCAGTGCACCGCCGACGTCGGCTATCAGGTGTTCCGGCGCTTCGCGCGCAACCGCCTCGCGCAGTGGCTGTTTCTCGTGTGGCCGTTTCGCTGGCGCCGCGCGCTCGCGGAACGCATGCGCGCGAAGAGCGAAGCCGGCCGGATGCGCCCCGCCTCGCCGATCTACGACGTCACGCGCGAAGGCGTGGCCGCGCTGTTCAAGAAGAGCCGCGCGAGCGTAATGATCCACGGCCATACGCATCGCCCCGCGCGCCATCTCGAACCCAACGGCGTGCGCTGGGTGCTGCCGGACTGGGATCTCGATCACGGGATGCCGCGCGGCGGCTATCTGCGCGTCGATGCCGAAGGCATCCACGCGATGCCGCTCGACTGACAGCAGCAGGCCCGGCGGCCGCGCCGCGGCAACACTCCGCCGTTCAGGACTCGCGCTCGACCGCCTTGCCTTCCAGCACCGCCGACAGGCGGCGCAGGTCGAGGCGCGCCGCATCGGCGCCCTGCAGCGTTTCCAGATGCGTGCCGAGCCGCTCGAGCGCCGCGACGATTTCGTCGACGCGCCGGCTTTCCTTCGCCGCGTGATCGATCAGCCCGTGAATCGCGAGCGACATCGGATCGTCCGCATTCGGCGTGATGCCGTACGCGCAGAACGCCGCGCGCTCGGGTTGCGGCTTCGGCTGCGCCGGCATCACGACGCGCGCCGGGTTGCCGACCGCCGTGCCGCCCGCCGGCACCGGCTTCACGACCACCGCATTCGAGCCGATCTTCGCGCCCGCGCCGATCGTGAAACCGCCGAGCACTTTCGCGCCCGCGCCGACGATTACGCCGGCCTCGAGCGTCGGGTGACGCTTCGCGCCGCGCGTCAGCGACGTGCCGCCCAACGTCACGCCCTGGTAGATCGTGCAGTCGTCGCCGACGATCGCCGTCTCGCCGATCACGACGCCCATCCCGTGATCGATGAACACGCGCCGGCCGATCGTCGCGCCGGGGTGGATCTCGATGCCGGTCAGGAACCGGCCGACCTGCGACGCGAAACGCCCGACCCAATAGCGCCTCGCGCGCCAGCACGCGTGCGCGAAGCGGTGCAGCATCAGCGCATGCAGCCCCGGATAACAGGTCAGCACTTCCCAGGCACTGCGAGCGGCGGGGTCCCGCTCGCGAATCGTCGCAACGTCTTCGCGCAGTCTCGTGAACATGATCTGATCTGGGGAAAAGGCCGGCGCGCACCGCCGGCAATGACCGGCTTTATCGCGCCGGCTGCTTTGCATATGACGTTCGGCGATTTTAGGGCGAGTCGCGCGCGCCCGCACGACGTCGCGCATTTCTCCCCGGCGCCGGCGCGGGTATTCGCGCCGCGGCCCCGCGGCGCGTCAGGCGTCGCGGTCCGGCGTGCGCGATTTCAGCAGGATGTGCTTCGCGATGCCGCGCAGGATGTTCACCTCCTCCCGCTCCAGCCCGGTGCGCGCAAACAGGCGCCGCAGCCGCGGCATCAGCTTCTTCGGATTGCGTGGGTCGAGAAAATCGAGCGCGATCAGTGCGTTCTCGAGGTGCACGTACATCCGCTCGATCTCGTCGCTCTGCGCGAGCGTGCCGGCTTCCGGCTGCGGCAACGATGCGTTCGCGCGCTCGAGGAACGCGATCCGCAGCTCGTAGGCCAGCACCTGCACCGCCTGCGCGAGGTTGAGCGAGCTGTACGCCGGGTTCGCCGGAATATGCGCGAGCGCGCTGCACTGGTCGACGTGCTCGTTCGCGAGGCCGGTGCGCTCGTTGCCGAACACGAGCGCGATGTCGCCCGTACCGACCTGTGCGCAGGCCTGCTCGGCCGCCGCGCGCGGCGCGAGCCGTGGCGGGCCGTACTCGCGCGTGCGCGCGGTCAGCGCGATCGACCAGTGGACGCCGGACAGCGCGTCGCCGAGCGTCGGCACGACGTGCGCGGACGCGAGCACGTCGTCCGCGCCGCTCGCCATCGCGATCGCCTCGGGGTCGCTCTGCACGTGCGGCACCCGCGGCGCGACCAGCACGAGCCGCGAGAAGCCCATCGTCTTCAGTGCGCGCGCGGCGGCGCCGACGTTGCCGGGATGGCTCGGCTCGACGAGCACGAAGCGGGTTGACGTAAAGCCGCCGCGCAGCGGCCCCGACGGCTGCGCCGCGCCGGATGCGGACGGCGCGGCAGTGTTCTGCAAGGTTTCCAACACGGTACGACTCGATAATCAGAATGGCCGTATGGTATCGCCAACGCCGGGCCAAACCCACCTGTCCGGACGGCCAGTGGGGTTTCCCCGCACTTCCGTCGCCTAAACGGACCGAAAGTCGGGTAAAATCATGCCTTTACGCGTCGCCCAGGCGGCGCGGGTCGTGCCCGCTCTTTGTCAATTCGCGTCTCACCTCGCCCACGCGCGCCTGCGCCGTTGCGGGCGGGTTGTTCCACTTTCGTGGCGGCCTCCTGCCGCCGGCTACAGGATCCAGGCTCATGCATCCCATGCTCAACATCGCTGTCAAGGCTGCGCGCCGCGCCGGACAGATCATCAATCGCGCCTCCCTCGATCTCGACCTGATCGAGATCCGCAAGAAGCAGCAGAACGACTTCGTCACCGAAGTGGACAAGGCCGCCGAAGACGCGATCATCGAGACGCTGAAGACCGCCTACCCCGATCACGCGATCCTCGCGGAAGAATCGGGCGAATCCGACAACGAATCCGAATTCCAGTGGATCATCGATCCGCTCGACGGCACGACCAACTTCATCCACGGCTTCCCGTACTACTGCGTGTCGATCGCGCTCGCACACAAGGGCGTCGTCACGCAGGCCGTCGTCTACGACCCCAATAAAAACGACCTGTTCACCGCCACGCGCGGCCGCGGCGCGTACCTGAACGACCGTCGCATCCGCGTCGGCCGCCGCGACCGCCTGTCGGATTCGCTGATCGGCACCGGCTTCCCGTTCCGCGAGAAGGACGGCCTCGACGCGTACGCGCGCCTGTTCACCGAGATGACGCAGGCCTGCACGGGCCTGCGCCGCCCGGGCGCTGCAGCGCTCGACCTCGCGAACGTCGCCGCCGGCCGCCTCGACGGCTTCTTCGAGCAGGGCATCAACGTGTGGGACATGGCGGCCGGCAGCCTGCTGATCACCGAGGCCGGCGGTCTCGTCGGCAACTACATGGGTGAAGCCGACTTCCTGCATCGTCACGAGATCGTCGCGGCGAACCCGAAGGTCTACGCACAGATGATCCCGATCCTGAACCGCTACAGCCGCCTGCAGCCGGCCGCGGAATAACGGCGCCCGCGCGCCGCAGACGGCCCGGGTCCGCCCTGCGCGGACCCGGGCCGTTTTCCTTTCCGGGCCGCCCGAAACGCTACGCGAGCGAGCGGATGAAGCCCGCCGCGAGCACGCAGTAGAACACTCCGCAGAACAGGCCGAACGGCTTGCGCGTGCGCACGAAGAACGGCCCCGCCGAATGCGACGAGAACGCGAGCGCATACGTCGTGAACACGATGAAGCCGAGCGTCGCGCAGCCGGCGACGAGCACGAAGCTCGTCCACGCCGACGCGTTCGCCGACAGCCCCAGCGTCGTCACGGTCAGCCACGACAGGATCGCCTTCGGGTTGGTCAGGTGGATGCCGAGCCCCTGCAGATAGAACCTCGCCAGGCTGCCGCGCCGCGCCTGCCCGCCGGCCTTCAGCGGATCGCGCGACGAGTACGCGGCGCGCACCGCCTTGTACGCGAGCCACAGCAGGTAGCACGCGCCGAGGATCTTGAGCCACATGAGCAGCGCCCGGGACGACAGCAGCATCGCGGACACGCCGGCCGCGGCCGTCACGCCCCAGCAGAGCGAGCCGGACATCACGCCGGCGGCCATCGCCAGGCCGGGCGTGCGCCCGTGGTTGAGCGACGCGTTCGCGATCGACAGGTTGGCCGGCCCCGGCGTTGCCGTGCCGATCAGGTAGACGGCGAACGCGACGCCGAAGCCGGAGAAGTGGGCGAGATTCATATCAGCGTGTCTTCATGACAAGGCCATGCAGCGCCGGCGCCAGCGAGACGACGAGCACCACGCTCATCGCGACATTGAACGCGCGCAGCGCGCGGGGCTTCGCGAGGCAGCGCCGCAGGAACGTCCCGAACCACACCCACGCCATCGAGCAGGGCGAGCCGAACACGCAGAACAGCAGCGCGATCACGAGCACGTCGGACGCGTAGGCGGCCGATCCCGACGCGTACGTCAGCACCGCGCCGACGGCCATGACCCACGCCTTCGGATTCACCCACTGGAACAGCGCGGCGGACAGCACGCCGAGCGGCGCCCTCGCCTTCGCGTCGAAATCGACGCTCGGCGCGGTCGCGATCCGGTACGCGAGAACCAGCATGTAGACGGCGCCGACGACCTGCAGCACGTCGTGCAGCGACGGATAACGATCGAACACCGCGCCCGCGCCGAGCCCGACCGCGATCAGCATCAGCGGAAAGCCGACGTTGATCCCGATCACGTGGCGCATCGTGCGCGCGGCGCCGAAGTTCACGCCGGACGACATCAGCATCACGTTGTTCGGGCCGGGCGTCACGCAGGTCGAGATCACGAACAGGACGATCGACAGGTCATCCATCGCAGCGCAACTCCGATTCCTCTTGCCGAACAGTCGACGCAGGCGGATGAAGCATCGCCTGGCAGATTCCCGTCATTCATGTCGACGCGTGGATCAGGAACATCGCCCGATCGCGGCCGGCAATCCACCGAGGTTCCCGTCCACGCCCGCTCCAGACAGCGCCGGATGCCGGGTCGCGATATTTTGCTATCGCCGGAGCACGACGCCTGACTCGACGTGACTGACGCTGAATGCCGTCAAACAGGTCCTCGGGCTTCAGGTCGAACTCGGCGATCGCTTGCTGAATTTCCTTGACGGCATGCTGCACTTCCTTCTCGCGGGCAAGCTCCGCCTGGGCTTGCAGCGTTTGAATCCTGGCTTTCAAATCGTCGTAGGTCGGCATGTGGTTTCCTCCGGATCAAAGTGTTTTCGCTACTGCCCTGCGTCATTCAATGCACGACGATGCAATTCACCGCGAACATATAAAAAGCCAGCCCCAACCCGATCGACAGCAGCGAATTCCTGGTTTTCCAGTAAGCCAGCACGGACAGCGCAAGCGCCGCCAGATCGGGCAAGCCGTACGGGTAACGGGTCAAGTCCTTGTCCTTCAGCGTGTACAGCACGAGCAGGATCATGACTCCCGGTGGCATGCGTTCGCCGAGATAGCGGAGATAGCCGTTGTGCTCGAGCCGCTTCATCAGCAGGATCGGCAGATAACGCAAACCGATCGTGACGACGGAAATCGTGACGATGACCGAAAGCGCACGCCAATCACTTGTCATTGCGCTGGCTCCGGAAAACGTAAAGCGCAGTCAGTATCGCGAGATACACCAGCAAACCGGCGAACAGGAACGATTCGCGGAACAGCCATTGCTCGCTCGCGAACGCGGCGGCGCTCGCAAGCGCCGCGACACCGATCAGCAGCGCGGTGCCCTTCGTGCGCACCGCGTCGACCGCGAGGATCACGAACATCGACGTCAGCGCAAAGCCGAAGCCCTTGACGCTGCCCGGGATCGCGAGGCCCGCGAGCGAGCCGAGCAGCGCGCCGCCCACCCACCACGCGTGACTGATGAGCTGCAGCGCAGTGATCTGGAAGCCGTTCAGCGTCGCGCCCGTGCCCGCCGACGTGATCGCGTAGGTCTCGTCGGTCAGCGCGAACACGCCGTACACGCGCTGCGGGACGGTGCGCAGCCGCGCATACGGGAACGACAGCCCGTAGAACACGTGACGGAAGTTGACGATCAGCGCGGTCAGCGCGACCTGCGGCAACACCATCCCGGACACCATCAGGCTCACGGCAAGAAACTCGATCGAGCCCGCGAAGATCATCAGCGCGGACAGTGGCGCCCAATGCCACGGCACCCCGCTCGTCACGAGGAACACGCCGAACGCGATCCCGAGCGGCACGTACGCCATCGCGACCGGGATCGACAGGCGGAAAGACTGGTAGAGCTGCTCCGACTTCGGCAACGCCAGCACGAACGGCTTCGATTCGACACGCACGCTTGCTGATTCCCCTCGTTCGCCGGCGGCCGCCTCGTGCGTCCGCCGTCATCGTCCCCGCGGCAGCACGCGCCCCCTAGCCGCTCGTCTCGACCATCGCATTTCCGAAAGCCGACGGCCCCGATTATTCGACTAGAATGCGTGCGAGGGAATGAACAGAACCGAACAATCACCTCCAAAGTGTTCAGCTGTTTTTACTGAACACTTTGGCCGAAGTCCTTGACAGTGGCGTCCGATGAAACTCGCGCTCGACACGACGACCGGCGTTCCGCTGACCGAACAGCTGGCCGACCAGATCGAACAGATGATCCGTTCGCAGCAATTGCGCAGCGGCGTGAAACTGCCGTCGATCCGCAAGATGGCGGCCGATCAGCAGATCAGCCGCTTCCCGGTCATCGAGGCATACGATCTGCTCGCTGCCCGCGGCCTGATCCGGCCGCGCCACGGCTCCGGCTTCTACGTGACCGACCGCCTCGACGCCGGCGCGCTCCCGGGCGGCACGGATACGCGCGTCGCCGAGGAGGAAACGAGCCACATCCTCAGGCAGTTCGCGTCGCTGGACAATCGCATGAAACTGTCGAGCGGCTTCGTGCCGGCCGCGTGGCGCGACGTCGACGGCATCGCGCAGGCGGTGCGACACGTCGTGCGCGGCGACGTGGCGAACCTCGTCGACTACGCGCAGCCGCAGGGCGATCCGCTGCTGCGCCAGCAGCTGTGCCGCCACCTCGCGCCGCTCGGGATCGACGCCCAGCCGCAGCAGATCCTCGTCACGCACAGTGCGAGCCAGGCGCTCGATCTCGTCGTGCGCCTGATGCTGAAGCCGGGCGACACGGTGTTCGTCGAGGATCCCTGCTACTTCAACCTGTTCGGTTTGCTGAAGCTGCACGGCGTGAGGCTCGTCGGCGTGCCGCGCCGCGCGACGGGGCCGGACATCGAGGCGGCCGAGGCGCTGCTGCGCGAACACCGCCCGAAGCTGTTCTTCGTCGCGACCGTGCTCCATAACCCGACTGCGACGAACATTGCGCCGCCGATCATGTTCCGGCTGCTGCAGCTCGCGCACCAGCATGGCTTCACGATCGTCGAGGACGATGTCTACGCCGATTTCGAGGCGACGCCGTCGCAGCGGCTCGCGACGCTCGACCAGCTCGAACGCGTGATCTATGTCGGCGGGTTCTCGAAGACGCTGTCGTCGTCGCTGCGGATCGGCTACCTGGCCGCGCGACTCGATCTGATCAAGCATCTGATCGACCTGAAGGCCCTCACCAGCATGGGCGGCGCGCGGATCGTGGAAAGCATCGTCGCGCTGCTGCTCGAGCGCGGCACGCACCGCAAGCATCTGGAGCGGCTGCGCCGGCGCCTCGCGCAGGCGTCGGCGCACACGGTCGCGCGATTGCGGCAGGCGGGCTGGCAGATGTACGCGCAACCGAACGGCGGGATGTTCGTGTGGGCGTGCGTGCCGGGCGTCGACGATTCCGCGCGGCTCGTCGAACTCGCGCGCACGCTCGGGCTCGATCTCGCGTCGGGGCGCGACTACCGGCCGAACGGCGACACGACGCCGTGGGTCCGGCTCAACGTGGCGGCGGCGAGCGATCCGCTGGCGGCGCCGTTCATCGACGCGGCGGGAAGGCTGGGCGGGTGAGCTGGCCGGCGCTTGACCGATCAATAGCCGGTCCATAGGATGGCCGCGACCGATGCGACTCGCGGATCGCCACGAAACAACAAGATTCCTATCGTTCCCTGCTGAACATCCCGGGTTTGTCGCCGTTACTCGTCGCAGCGACCTTCTCGCGCCTCGCCGGACGGATGTTCGTTCTTACCCTGGTCCTGTTGGCCCTGGCGCGGTTTTCGTCGCCCGAGCTGGCCGGATGGTTGACGTTCGCTGCGATCGTGCCCGGCTTGGTCGTCAGCCCTGTTGCGGGCGCGATCCTCGATCGCGTAGGGCCGACAATCGCTGTGCGGATCGACTTTATCGCCAGCGCCATCTTCGTTGCGGCCGTCAGCGTCGTCGGCTGGAGTGGTTCAACCGCCCCCGTCGTGCTGGCCGTGCCGGTGGTCTTGTATTCCCTCACGGGTCCATTGGGCGCAGCCGGCACACGAACGCTGCTGCCCCGCGTGGTTCCGCCTGCGGCACTTGATCGGGCGAACGCGCTGGACACTGCGATTTATGCGGTTGTCGACGTCATGGGTCCCGCGCTCGCCGGCGTGATGGCCGCTTCGCTGGGGCCGGCGGCAGCAATCTTGCTGATCGCCACCGCATACGCCGGCGCAGCGATATTCATGTCATTCGTTCCGCACCTGCCTGGACTGGCCCGCTCCCAAGTCTCGATCTGGCAGCAGGCGATGGAAGGCATCAGGATGGTTGCCGCGCAACCGACACTTCGAGGACTCGCGATTTCCTATTCGTTGTACCAGGTCACTTGGGGCGCGCTCATTGTGGTCGTCCCGACGTTTGTCGCCGAGCACTTTGCCAAGGGCGCAGCCAGTTCGATTACCGGCTTGATGTGGACCGCGGTCGGTGCTGCGGGTGGCGTGGGCGCCTTGCTTGTCGGTCATCTGCGTACGGTCGGCCGGGAGCGTCGAATCATGGCTGTCGGCATGGCAGTGACCGCAACCGCCGCGTGGCCCGTTGCAGGCGAGTTCGGACTCGGCGGGCTGGTCGCTGCGCTGATCGTCGTCGGCATTGCATCCGGCCCGATCGACGTCGCATTGCTGACGCTGCGCCAGCGGCGAACGGACCCTCGGCAGCTCGGCCGGGTCATGTCCATCTCGATGAGCCTGAATGTGGCGGGGTTTCCAATTGGATCGGCCATCGCTGGAACCTTGATCGCCACGTCATCTTCGGTAGCGCTGATGATGGCGGCAATCGCATCCGCGATGGCAGCATTCGCGACTTCGGCAATCCCGCACGGGGTCGCTCAGGTCCGGACCGGGAAAGAGCCAGGTTAGCAATCGCTGGCGCCCGATCGAAGCGGGACGCCATGAGTCCCTGCCTGCATGATTCCCCGACCTCGCGCGAACACCCGTCGTCCGGCCCCTGCAAACCATCAATCCCGACGTTGGTCGATCGGATAGCAGCCCGCAACGCACGCGCCATGTAAACTATCGCCTATTGCGCACTCCGGCTCCAACTGGCCGGTCACGATCATATCGAGGGTTCGGCGCCGCCGCTTTCACGAATCCGGCCGATTCACGGCAAGCAGCCGGCGGCCCCCGGATGAACCCCGGACATGCGCGGGACGAACGTTATCCCGCCCAAAACCAACCGATTACGCTCATTTTTGATGGAAAACACACCCGTCAGTAACGAAACCCCAATGGACTCGAAATCGCTCAAGGGCACGCTCGCCGCGGCCGCGAGCGATACGCAGTCGTCCGCGGCCCGCGCCGTCGCCGGGCTCGAAAACCACACGCCGATGATGCAGCAGTACCTGCGCATCAAGGCCGACCACCCCGACACGCTCGTCTTCTACCGGATGGGCGACTTCTACGAGCTGTTCTTCGAGGATGCGGAAAAGGCCGCGCGCCTGCTCGACCTGACCCTGACGCAGCGCGGCGCATCGGGCGGCAATCCGATCCGGATGGCCGGCGTCCCGCACCACGCGGTCGAGCAGTACCTCGCGAAGCTCGTCAAGATGGGCGAATCGGTCGCGATCTGCGAACAGATCGGCGACCCGGCCACGTCGAAGGGTCCCGTCGAACGCAAGGTCGTGCGCGTCGTCACGCCGGGCACGCTGACCGACGCCGCACTGCTGTCCGACAAGACGGACGTCTACCTGCTTGCGATGTGCACGGGCCACAACAAGCGCGGCGTCGCGGTCAACATCGGCCTCGCGTGGCTCAACCTCGCCAGCGGCGCGCTGCGGCTCGCGGAGATCGAACCGGACCAGCTCGGCGCCGCGCTGGAACGCATCCGCCCGGCCGAGGTTCTCGCGGCCGACGCATCGGCTGACGCGATGCCCGCCGGCGCGGGCGCGCTCAAGCGCGTGCCGGCCTGGCATTTCGACATCGCGGCGGGCACGCAGCGCCTGTGCGACCAGCTCGACGTCGCGGGCCTCGACGGCTTCGGCGCGCACTCGCTGACGAGCGCCTGCGGCGCCGCGGGCGCGCTGCTCCTGTATGCGGCGGCCACGCAAGGCCAGCAGCTGCGGCACGTGCGCAGCCTGAAGGTCGAGAACGAAACCGAATACATCGGGCTCGATCCGTCCACGCGCCGCAACCTCGAGCTGACCGAGACGCTGCGCGGCACCGAATCGCCGACGCTGTATTCGCTGCTCGATACGTGCTGCACGACGATGGGCAGCCGCCTGCTGCGCCACTGGCTTCACCATCCGCCGCGCGCGTCCGTCGCCGCACAGTCGCGCCAGCAGGCGATCGGCGCGCTGCTCGACGCGCCCGCGAACGCGAGCCTCGATGCGCTGCGCAGCGCACTGCGCCAGATCGCCGACGTGGAACGGATCACCGGCCGCCTCGCGCTGCTCTCCGCGCGTCCGCGCGACCTGTCGAGCCTGCGCGACACGTTCGCCGCGCTGCCGGCGCTGCGCGAGCGCATCAGCCCGATCGCCGGCAACGCGGACGCGCTCGCCCGCCTCGACGCCGCGCTGGCGCCGCCCGCCGAATGCCTGGACCTGCTGACGAACGCGATCGCCCCCGAGCCGGCGGCGATGGTGCGCGACGGCGGCGTGATCGCGCGCGGCTACGATGCGGAGCTCGACGAGCTGCGCGACATCTCGGAAAACTGCGGCCAGTTCCTGATCGACCTCGAAGCACGCGAACGCGCCCGCACCGGCATCGCGAACCTGCGAGTCGAGTACAACAAGGTGCACGGCTTCTACATCGAAGTCACGCGCGGGCAGACCGACAAGGTGCCGGACGACTACCGCCGCCGCCAGACGCTGAAGAACGCCGAGCGCTACATCACGCCCGAGCTGAAGACCTTCGAGGACAAGGCGCTGTCCGCGCAGGAACGGGCGCTCGCGCGCGAGCGCGCGCTGTACGACGCGGTGCTGCAGGCGCTGCTGCCGTTCATTCCCGAATGCCAGCGCGTCGCGTCCGCACTCGCGGAACTCGACCTGCTCGCCGCGTTTGCCGAGCGCGCCCGCGCGCTCGACTGGGTCGCCCCCACGTTCACCGACGAGATCGGCATCGACATCGAGCAAGGCCGGCATCCGGTCGTCGAGGCGCAGGTCGAGCAGTTCATCGCGAACGACTGCCAGCTCGGCACGGAACGCAAACTCCTGCTGATCACCGGCCCGAACATGGGCGGTAAGTCGACGTTCATGCGGCAAACCGCGCTGATCGCGCTGATGGCCTATGTCGGCAGCTACGTGCCGGCGAAGTCCGCGTGCTTCGGCCCGATCGACCGGATCTTCACGCGTATCGGCGCAGCGGACGATCTCGCCGGCGGCCGCTCGACGTTCATGGTCGAAATGACCGAGGCGGCGGCGATCCTCAACGATGCGACGCCGCAAAGCCTCGTGCTGATGGACGAAATCGGCCGCGGCACGTCGACGTTCGACGGTCTCGCGCTCGCGTGGGCAATCGCGCGGCACCTGCTCGCGCACAACGGCTGCTACACGCTGTTCGCGACGCACTACTTCGAACTGACGCAACTGCCGGCCGAATTCCCGCATGCGGCCAACGTCCACCTGTCGGCGGTCGAGCATGGTCACGGCATCGTGTTCCTGCACGCGGTCAACGAAGGTCCCGCCAACCAGAGCTACGGGCTGCAGGTCGCGCAGCTTGCAGGCGTTCCGGCGCCGGTGATCCGCGCGGCGCGCAAGCATCTCGCTTACCTCGAGCAGCAGTCGGCCGCGCAGCACACGCCGCAGCTCGACCTGTTCAGCATGCAGCCCGCTGCCGACGATCTCGAATGCGCGGACGCGCCGGCAACACCGAGCGCGCCCCACCCTGCGCTCGAAAAACTGCGCGACATCGACCCCGACGACCTGAAACCGCGCGAAGCGCTCGACCTGCTGTACGAGCTGCGCGCGCTCGCCCAGTCGCACGATGCCGACGGGCACGCGTAAGCGCGCGGTGGCCGGCCGGCTCACCCGCGTCGTACTCGCGGCCGCGGCGGCGGCGCTCGCGCTTTCCGGCGCGCTCGCCCACGCTGCGCCCGCGAAGCGCGCCGGCGCGCCCTATTCGTTCGCGGTCGTCTCCGGCGTGATCGCGTCGCCTGCGGACGAGGTCGCCGCGCAGCGGATGCTCGAGGCAATGGCGCGCGAGCGCAACCTCGCGTTCGTCGTGTACGCGGGGGATCTCAAGGGAGCCAAGGAAGCGTGCCGCGATGCGCTGTACACGCAGCGCGGCGCGATTCTCGACGCGTCGCGCGTGCCGCTCGTGTTCATGCCCGGCCACGACGACTGGGTCACCTGCAACACGGCGGCGGGAGGCGGCTACGACCCGGTCGAACGGCTCGACTTCCTGCGGCAGACGCTGCTCGCCGGTGCGGCGCGGCCCGATCCGGGCGCGCTGCAGATCACGCGCGAGAGCGAAGTCGCGCGTTTCCGGCCGTATCGCGAGAACGCGCGATGGGTGCGCGACGACATCGTGTTCGTCGCGCTCAACGCCCCCGCGCCGAACAACCGCTTCCTGACGGCCGGCGGCCGCAACGGCGAGTTCGAGGATCGCATCGTCGCGAACGGTTTCTGGATCGATCATGCGGCCGAATACGCGAAGCGGCGCGACGCGCGCGCGCTGGTCGTGATCTTCGAAGGCGACCCGAAGTTCGACCGCTACGAGCACGCCGAACGCTTTGCGTGGCTGCGCTTCAACCGCCCGCGCGTGCGCGACGGTTTCCGCGAACTGAAGTGCACCCTGGTCAAGGCGGCCGCCACCTTCCGCGGCCCGATACTCGTGATGCACGCGAGCGGCGAACCGCTGGCGAACGGCTTCGTCATCGACCGTCCGCTGCGTACCGACAATGGGGAACTCGTAGGCAACCTGACGCGCGTCGCGATCGGACCGCGCCAGCCTGCCAGTCAATGGGTGAAGGTCGGTGTGTCGCCGGCGCGGCAGACGCTCTTCAACGTCAGCCTGCAGGACGTGCCGAAAAACCTGCCGGTGCCGCCGGCCTTGCCGGCCGCACCGCACGACGATGTCCCGCTCCCGCAGATGCCGGAGATCCCGGCCCTGCCGGCGCTGCCGGACGCCTCGTCGGTCGCGCCGCCGCTGCCGGGCGACAGCGGGGCGCCGAATGACGCATCAGGCCCCGCGCCGGCGCCCTACTACCAGGCTCCGACGCAAAGCGCGCCCGCCAGCTCAGTGCAGCGTGCGCCCTGACGGCTCGCCGTCCTCGTCGTCCTCATCCTCGTCGACGATCTCGAGCCCTTCCGCGCCGTGCGCGTGCTCATGCTCGATTTCGTCCTCGGTGGCTACGCGGACGTCCTTCACGGTCAGCGAGAAACGCAGCGCCATGCCGGCAAGCGGGTGGTTGCCGTCGAGCACGACCTTGTCTTCCGCGATGTCGGTGACCGTGTAGATCAGCGAGTCGATCTCTTCGTCGCCGTCCTCCGGCGTGCCTTCGAACTGCATGCCCACTTCGAGCGGCTCGGGAAAACGGTCGCGCGGCTCGATCTTCACAAGCTCGGGGTCGTAGTCGCCGAACGCGTCCTGCGGCTCCAGCTGGATCTGCGCCTGGTAACCCGGCTCGTGGCCGTCGAGCTGTTCCTCGATCTTGGGGAACGTGCCATCATAGCCGCCGTGCAGATAGACCATCGGCTCGTCGCTTTCCTCGATCAGATTGCCTTGCGCATCCGACAGCTTGTAAGTGACCGACACGACGGTGTTTTTTGCGATTTTCATCCAATTCTCCCAAATACAACTCTCATTATACGATGCGCAAACGGTCTCAAGCCGAACCGCTGGACGGCGCAGCCGCCGCGGTCGGCGCGCCGCCACCCGATCTTCCCACGCCGCTGCTCGGCGGCCTTACCCCGGCGCAATTCATGCGCCGCTACTGGCAGAAGAAACCCCTGCTGATCCGCCAGGCGATCCCCGGCGTGACGCCCCCGGTCTCGCGCGACGCGCTGTTCGAGCTGGCGGGCGACTACGACGCCGAATCGCGCCTGATCACGCACTTTCGTAACAAGTGGCAACTGGCGCACGGCCCGTTCGACGACGACGCGTTGCCGCCCGTCACGCGCAAGGCCTGGACCCTGCTGGTGCAGGGGCTCGACCTCCACGTCGACGCCGCGCGCGCGCTGCTCGACCGCTTCCGCTTCATCCCGGACGCGCGCCTCGACGACCTGATGATCTCGTATGCGACCGACGGCGGCGGCGTCGGTCCGCATTTCGATTCGTATGACGTATTCCTGCTGCAGGTCAAGGGCAAGCGCCGCTGGCGCATCGGCGCGCAGCGGGACCTGTCGCTGCAGCCGGGCGTGCCGCTCAAGATCCTCGAGCATTTCGAACCGAGCGACGAATGGGTGCTGGAGCCGGGCGACATGCTCTACCTGCCGCCGCACATCGCGCACGACGGCATCGCCGAAGGCGAATGCATGACGTGCTCGATCGGCTTCCGGGCCCCGTCCGCCGGCGAACTGGGCGCCCAGTTCCTGTATTACCTCGCGGAGCGCGGCGGCCTGCGCAGCGGCGCCCGCAGCGACGACCTCTACCGCGATCCGAAGCAGCCCGCCGTCGAGACGCCGGCGCACCTGCCGCCGGCGATGGTCGAACGGGTCGCGGCGATCGTCAACGGCATCAAATGGCGCGAGCAGGACGTCGCCGAATTCCTCGGCTGCTACCTGAGCGAACCCAAATCGAACGTCGTGTTCGACCCGCCCGCGCGCGCGCTTTCCGAGGCGGCGTTCGCCGCGCAGGCCGCGCGGCGCGGCGTATGTCTCGACAGACGCGCCGCATTGATGTATAACGCGCGCTCGTACTTCATCAACGGCGAGGAAGGGTCACTCGATCAGGCCACCAAATGGCTGCCCGAGCTGGCCAATCAGCGTCGGATGGAGGCGAAACGGTTTGTAACACTATCCCGGGATCCCTCCATGACAGCCTTGCTGCACGAGTGGTATTGTGCGGGCTGGATACGGGTTGGAGCCGGAATTAGTGTGAATTGACCCGTATGCCCATGCGAATCAAATTTTGTATGGGAAAGACAACGTATTGACCCCGCATTTGTCGACGGTCGATAGGAAAGTGCATATAATTTCCGCCCAAGCCGTAGGGAAGATTCACGCTCTAGAAGTGCGTCTCCACCAGCGGCCCAGGTCGGTGTTGGAGCACATTACCGGTATTGTTTCGCGCTGTTGCTTACCCTTTAACCATAAAAGGACGTGATCATGAAGAAATCCCTCCTCGTAGCTTCCCTGCTGGCTGCTGTTGCACTGGCTGCTTGCAACAAGAGCGCAGACCAAGCTGCTGCGCCGGCTGCTAGCGACGCTGCTGCTGCCGCTTCGTCGGCTGCTTCGGCAGTTGCTGGTGCTGCGAGCGACGCAACGGCTGCTGCTTCGTCGGCAACGGCTGCTGCGAGCGACGCAGCTGCTGCTGTGGCGTCGGCTGCTTCGGCAGCGACGGCTGCTCCGGCTTCGGGCGCAAGCCAGTAAGCCTCAGCATCAGCTGAAAAAAAACCGGCCCTCGGGCCGGTTTTTTTACGCCTGCACGTTTCGACATGCGCAGGCGTCCGCTCCGGGCCGCAGGCCCGCCCTCCTACGTCAATGCCAGCCAGTCGAAGCCCGTTTCCTGCGTGGCGACGACCACCTCGCTCCCGTCCGTGCCCAGCACGCCCGCAAACCCCTGGCGGGCCAGTTCCGGCAGGTTGTTCTGCTGGCTCAGGTGAGCCGCCACGAGATGCTGCAGGCGGCTGCGTTCGAGCGACGCAAGGATGTCCGCCGCCGCGTCGTTGCTCAGGTGCCCGTGGCTGCCGCCGATCCGCGCCTTCAGCGACTGCGGATAGCGGCTCGCGGCCAGCATCGCGGTATCGTGGTTCGATTCCAGCACCAGCGCGTCGCAGCCGCTCAGGACGGCCGTGATGTGCGGCGTGGACCCGCCCACGTCGGTCAGTACGCCGAGGCGGTGACAGCCGTCCGTGAACACGAACTGGAGCGGTTCCCGCGCGTCGTGCGGGACCGTGTACGGCAAGACCGCCAGATCGCGTATCTGGGCCGTCTCGTCGCCCCACAGGACGTGGAGCTCGACGTCCGCTTCGTCCGCGCCGACCGCACGCGCGGTGCCCCAGCTCATGTAAAGCGGCAGCGACGCGCGCCGGGCGAGCGTCAACGCGCTGCCGACATGGTCGCTGTGCTCGTGGGTGATGAGGATCGCATCGAGATCGTCGATGCCGAGATGCAGACGGCCGAGCCGGCGCTCGACCTCCTTGGCGGAAAAGCCGCAGTCGAGCAGCACGCGGGTGGTGGTCGCGCCGCTCGCGGCTTCGACCACCAGTGCGTTGCCTTCGCTGCCGCTTCCGAGGCTGGCGAATCGCACGCGCTTAGTTCAATTGCGCGTGAAGCAGCGAGATGATCCGCTGGGCGTCCGACGAGTTGTCGATCTGGCCGTTCGCGTCGACCACCGCGACCTGCGTGCCGCCATTGCCCTGCGCACGCACGTTGACGACGAATTCCTTGCCCGGCTTCGCCGCCGACGGACCGCCGTAGAACAGCTTGCCGAACAGGCCGTCGCGCTTCAGCTCTTCCATCGAATTCGCGTAGCGCACGTAGTACATGCCCTTCTCGCGGTCGCGGTTGTCGACCGTGAAGTTGGTGCGATCGAGCGCGAGGCCGACGCGCAGCCACGCGCGATCGAACGATTCGGCAAGCTGCAGCGTCGCCGTGCCGGTGCTCGCGGCGCTGACCTGCGCGGGCGCCGTCGCCGGCCGCGCTTCGGTCAGCAGTTGCTTCGCCTGCGCTTCGGACAGGCCGAACTTCTGCATCAGCTTCGCCAGGAACACCGCCTCCAGCACCGGATTGCGCGGACGCTCTTCCCAGCGCGACGACGTGCCGCCCTGCGGGCCGACCATCATCTCCTCCATCGCGCTGTGCGTGATCGAGATGTCGGTGTTGCCGTCCACCGTGCGGTTCACAAGCGTGCGGAAGCGGTCGCGCGTGCCGGACGAATACACGAAATCGACGACCCTGCCGATCGTGCGGCGGAACCAGTCGTCAGGAATGTTCGCGCGGTTCTCCGCCCAGTCGGTGGCCATGATCCCCGTCGACGGCGCGTCGGTCTTCAGCGAGAAGCCGTTGTCCTGCCAGAAATCCTTCAGGAGCGGCCAGAGCTGCTCCGGCGTGCGGCCGTCGACGACGAGCCAGCGGCGGTCGCCGTCGCGCTCGACGTGCATGCCGAACGGATCCTGCGCGGTCGGCACGCCGTCCGTCGCGGTGCCGGCTGCCGTCGTCGCGCGCGGCGGCAGCGTGCCAAGGCCGGCATTGGCCGGCGGCGCGACGAACTGCTGGCTCGTCGGCACCGGCTTCAGGTCGCTCGGCACCGCGAGCGGCGGCGCCGAACCGGTGTTCTTGTAGTTGACCTTGTCGGGGGCCAGATAGTCGTTCAGCGTATCGCAGCCGGCGAGCGCGCCCAGCGCAAGCGCCACCACCGAAACCTGGATGGCGCGAGAGGAAAAGGCGAAACGTTTCATGAAATCCTTCGTCTTGCTAGAACGCTCGTCAGGAGCGGCGCCGGACGGAGCCGGCCGGTGCGGGTTGATCGGGGAACGAATTGGCGGACGGTGCCCGTCCGCCGCGACATCAGGCCAGGACGCCGGCCTCGACGAGCGCCGAGCGCACCGCGTCGTGGCACCGTACGTCGAGCGGCGTGAGCGGCAGGCGGATGCCGCCCTGCATCTTGCCCATCGCCTGCAGCGCCCACTTCACCGGAATCGGGTTCGCCTCGATGAACAGGTTCTTGTGCAGCGACAGCAGCTGCATGTGCAGTTCGCGCGCCGTCTTCACGTCGCCCGCCAGCGCCGCGCGGCACAGCGCGCTCATCGCGCGCGGCGCGACGTTCGCCGTCACCGAGATGTTGCCGTGACCGCCCAGCAGCATCAGCGCGATCGCAGTCGGGTCGTCACCGCTGTAGATCGCGAAATGCGCCGGCGCGGCCTTGATCAGCTGCGCGGCACGATCGATGTTGCCGGTCGCTTCCTTCACGCCCACGATGCCCGGCACCTGCGCGAGACGCAGCATCGTCTCGTTCGACATGTCCGCGACCGTGCGGCCCGGCACGTTGTACAGGATCACCGGCAGGTCGATCGCCTCGGCAATCGCCTTGAAGTGCCGATACATCCCTTCCTGCGTCGGCTTGTTGTAGTACGGCACGACCTGCAGCGTCGCGTCCGCGCCGACCGCCTTCGCGTGCTTCGTCAGCTCGATCGCCTCGGCGGTCGAATTGCCGCCCGCGCCGGCGATGATCGGAATGCGCTTCGCCGCGTGCTCGACCGCGGTGCGAATCATCAGGATGTGTTCTTCGACGTTGAGCGTCGCGGACTCGCCACTCGTCCCGACCACGACCAGCGCGTCGGTGCCTTCTTCGATGTGCCAGTCGATCAGTTTGCGAAATGCCGGCAGATCGAGACTGCCGTCTTCGAGCATCGGGGTGACGATCGCGGGGATGCTGCCGCGGATTTGAATGCCGTCTTGGGTGCCGTTAGCCATGAAACGCGATTGAATATGAATCGGTAAACGTTGAGATTGTAGCGGATTAGCCGGGCAGTTCGTAACGCGGAATACCCGCCTCCGACCCCGTGGCCGCGCCCTCCCGCACCGCGCAGATGCGCTGGACGAACGCCGCGCGCGGCGCAGCGACGAAGCCGTCTTCGTACCCCACCACGCGCAGGCGGCCTCGCACCACGTCGAGCAGTTCGCCCGGCGCGAGCAGGAACGCAGGGTTCGACGGTTTGCCGACCGTTTCGTTTCCTCGCGCGAAGGTTTCGTAGACGAGCACACCGCCCGGCGCGAGCGCATCGAGCAGATGGGGCCAGAGCGGGCGGTGCAGGTAATTCGTGACGACCACGGCCGCAAACCGCTCGCCGGCCGGCAGCGGCCACGGTGCCCCTTCCAGATCGGCGTTGCGGACGTCCACGCCCGGAATCGCGCGCAACGCGGCGAGCGCGACCGGATCGCGTTCGAGCGCGACGACCGGATGCCCGCGCGCCGCAAACCAGCGCGCATGCCGCCCGCCGCCCGCGGCGACGTCCAGCACCGCGCCGCCGGCCGCGATCAGCGGCGCCCAGCCGGCGACCCAGCGCGACGGCTCGGTCGACACGCCGTGCCCGCCGCCGGCGGACACGGCCGGTTCATGCCTGCCGCTCACGTGTACGACAGACCCATCGCGTCGCGCACGTCGCGCATCGTCTCCGTCGCGTACTTGCGCGCCTTGTCGCAGCCGTCGGCGACGATCGCGCGCAGCAGCGACGGGTCGTCCATGTACTTCTGCGCGCGCTCGAGCATCGGCTGCTGTTCGCGCAGGATGCCTTCGACCACCGGCTGCTTGCAGTCGAGGCAGCCGATGCCAGCCGAACGGCAGCCCTTCTGCACCCACTCGTGGGTCGCCTCGTCCGTATAGACCTGGTGCAGCTGCCACACCGGGCACTTGTCCGGATCGCCCGGATCGGTGCGGCGGACGCGTGCCGGATCGGTCGGCATCGTGCGAACCTTCTTCGTGATCGTCTCCGCGTCCTCGCGCAGGCCGATCGTGTTGCCGTACGACTTCGACATCTTCTGACCGTCGAGGCCGGGCATGCGGGACGCCTCGGTCAGCAGCGCCTGCGGCTCGACGAGGATGATCTTGCGCGCGCCCTCGAGATAGCCGAACAGGCGCTCGCGGTCGCTCATCGACAGGCTCTGCGATTCCTGCAGCATCGCGCGCGCCTGCTCGAGCGCCTCGTCGTCACCCTCCTGCTGGTACGCGTTGCGCAGCTCGTGATACAGCTTCGCGCGCTTGCCGCCCAGCTTCTTCGCGGCTTCGAGCGCCTTCTCCTCGAAGCCCGGCTCGCGACCGTACAGGTAGTTGAAGCGGCGCGCGATCTCGCGCGTCATCTCGACGTGCGGCACCTGGTCCTCGCCGACCGGCACGAGCGAGCCGCGGTACAGCAGGATGTCCGCCGCCATCAGCACCGGATAGCCGAGGAAGCCGTAGGTCGACAGGTCCTTGTCCCTCAGCTTCTCGATCTGCTCCTTGTAGGTCGGCACGCGCTCGAGCCAGCCGAGCGGCGTGCTCATGCCGAGCAGCAGCGCGAGCTCCGCATGCTCGGGCACCTTGCTCTGGATGAACAGCGTCGCCTGCGCCGGATCGATGCCGGATGCGAGCCAGTCGATCAGCACGTCCCACACGTTCTTCTCGATGACCTCGGGCGTCTCGTAGTGCGTCGTCAGCGCATGCCAGTCGACGACGCAGAAGAAGCACGGGTACTCGGACTGCAGCTTCACCCAGTTTTTCAGCACGCCGTGGTAGTGGCCGAGGTGCAGCGACCCGGTGGGCCGCATGCCGGAGAAAATACGATCTGGGAACATGATTGTCGTTAGAAAAGCGAGGCGAAAGGAGACAGGATGGCGCTCAGGATGCCGGCACCGATATTCACGAGCGGGCGCAGCCAGAAATTCGTCAGCACGCCCGTCGCGACCAGCACGAGGACGATGATGAAGCCGTACGGCTCGATGCGCGACAGCGCGATCGACTGCTTCGGCGGCAGCAGCGCGGCCAGGATGCGGCCGCCGTCGAGCGGCGGCAGCGGAAACAGGTTCAGCACGCCGAGCACGAGGTTCACGCTGACGCCGGCGTATGCCATGCGCGTGAAGAACGGCTCGTCGACGCCGGCGGCGGGGAGCACGATGGTCAGCACGCCCCACAGCAGCGCCTGCACGAAGTTGCAGCCGGGCCCCGCGAGCGACACCCACAGGCTGCCCCAGCGCGGATCGCGCAGGTTGCTGAACGCCACCGGCACCGGCTTCGCGTAGCCGAACAGGAACGCCCCGCCCGTCAGGAAATACATCACGAGCGGGATCGCGATCGTGCCGATCGGATCGATGTGGCGCATCGGATTGAACGATACGCGCCCCATCATGTAGGCGGTGTTGTCGCCCAGAAGGCGTGCGGCATAGCCGTGCGCGGCCTCGTGCAGCGTGATCGCGAAGATCACGGGCAGCGCGTAGACGGCGATGGTCTGAATCAGGTTAGCGTCCATATCGCATCATTGTAACAAGCGCAATCGCACGGACACGGAAGGAACGGCGCGGGTTCACGCCGCCGTCAGTCCGAACGGCTCGAGCGGCCCGCGGCCCGCGCGCACGAGCTGCGGCTCCTCGGCCGTCAGGTCGATCACCGTCGACGGCTCGCGCGGGCACGCGCCGCCGTCGATCACGAGATCGACCTGCTTCTCGAGCCGCGCGCGGATGTCCTCCGGATCGTTGAGCGGCTCCTCTTCGGGCGGCAGGATCAGTGTCGTGCCGAGCAGCGGCTGGCCGAGCGATTCGAGCAGCGCAAGCGTGATCGCATGCTCCGGCACCCGCAGCCCGATCGTCTTGCGCGACGGATGCGACAGCCGCCGAGGCACTTCCTTCGTCGCCTGCAGGATGAACACGTACGGGCCGGGCGTCACCGACTTGATCAACCGGTATTGCCGGTTGTCCACCATCGCGAAGTTCGCGAGTTCCGACAGGTCGCGCACCAGCAGCGACAGATGCTGCTTCTCGTCGAGGCCGCGGATGCGGCGCACGCGCTCGACTGCATCCTTGTCGTCGAGGTGGCACGCGAGCGCGTAGCTGGAGTCGGTCGGCATCGCAATCACGCCCCCCTTGTTGACGATCTCCACTGCCTGCTTGATCAGGCGCGGCTGCGGATTATCCGGATGAATCCTGAAGAACTGGGACATGGGGACGGGTAAAGAGGGAGTGAACGGGGGCGCGCCGCGCCGGCGACACGCGCGGCCGGCCGTCGCGCGACGTCAGAGCCAGCGTTCCCAGACCGGCTTCAGGTCGGATGGCAGCGGCGGCAGGCCGCCCAGCTCGACGCGGCCTTCTCCGGGCGCGTGGAAATCCGAGCCGCACGATACTTCGAAGCCGAAGCGGCGCGCGACGTCCGCATATTCGCGATACTGGTCCGGCGTATGGCTGCCGGTCACGACCTCGATTGCGCGACCGCCGAGGTCGATGAATTCGCCGAAGAACGCATCGTACTCGACCGGTGTATAGCGATAGCGACCCGGATGCGCGACGACCGCCTCGCCGCCCGCGCCGCGGATCCACTGCACGGCATCCGACAGCTTCGCCCAGCGATGCGGCACGAAGCCGGGCTTGCCGTCGCCGAGCAACCGGTCGAAGACGTCCGACGTCGATTCCGCGTGCCCGTTCTCGACGAGGAAGCGCGCGAAATGCGTGCGCGAGATCAGGTCGGGGTTCGACACGTATTTCAGCGCGCCGTCGTATGCGCCCGGAATGCCGAGCGTCTCGAGCTGCGCGCCGATCGCCTGCGCGCGGGCCGCGCGGCCGTGGCGCGTGCGGTACAGGCCGTCGACGAGCGCCGGGTTTGCCGGATCGATGTTCAGGCCGACGATGTGCACCGTGCGCGACGCCCAGGTCACGGAAATCTCGACGCCGCTCAGGTAGCGCATGCCGAGCGCCTCCGCTTCGCTGCGCGCCGCCGCCTGGCCGCCCACCTCGTCGTGATCGGTGAGCGCCCACAGAGTCACGCCGCCGGCATGGGCGCGGCGCGCGACATCGACAGGCGACAGCAATCCGTCGGAGACATTCGAATGGCAGTGGAGATCAGCGTTCATCGTAGGCATCGGAGGTGAAGCTTCATTCTACTGCAATGCGGCATTCCGCCGCCGCCCCTCCCCCCTTTCCGTCCGGCTGCGCGCCGGCCGCAAACGCTACGCGCAGAACGCCTCGATCAACGCCGCGATCTGCTCCGGCTGGTCGTGGTGAACCATGTGGCCGGCGTCGTCGACGAGCTTTTCGCGCCAGTCCGGGAACGCCTTGAAGCGCGACTTGAACTCCGGCAGCGGGATGTCGCCGGCCAGATAGGCGAGCGTCGGCGAATCGACCGCCTCGACGTGCAGCACCTTCGCGCGCACCTGCGCCCAGGTCGCCATCACCTCGTCGAGCCGGTACAGCAGCGGCCCGACCATCTTGTGCGCGGGATCGGCCAGCAGATGGAAGCGTCCGTCGTCGCCCCGCTTCGACCAGTGCGCGGCCAGAAACGCCGCGCGGCGCGACTCGAGCCGAGGATTGGTCTTGATCAGGCGGGCGGCCACCTCGTCGAGCGACGCGTAGGGCTTCAGCGCCGACGGCTCGCGCAGGCCGTCGAGCCAGCCGCGCAGCCGGCCCGGTGCCTGCTCGGCCCGCGCCGGGGCCAGACCGAACCCCTCGAGGTCGACGACGCGCCGCACGCGCTCCGGCCGCGCGCCGGCATACAGGCACACGACATTCGCGCCCATGCTGTGTCCGACCAGGTTGACCTGGCCGGTCGGCGCATAGTGGTCCAGCAGCGCATCGAGATCGCCGAGGTATTCATGGAACCAGTAGTGACCGCCGCCCTGCCGCGCCACCGGCCAGTCGGACAGTCCAAAACCGCGCGCGTCCGGCGCGATCACCTGCCAGTCGCCCGCCAGCGCGTCGACGACGAATTGGAACGACGCCGCGACGTCCATCCAGCCATGCAGCATGAACAGCGTCGGCGCATCCGGCCGGCCCCAGCGCCGGACATGCAGCCGGACGCCGCGAACCGTGACGAAATCGGAAACAGAACTCGTGGCAGTCATTGCAGCGGTCGAAAAAAGAATGGTCGTTCGATTATAGCGATGCCGCTGCGCGGGCGCGTGCTGCGATCGTCACGCGTGTCGAGGCACTCCTCTAGGCGCCGCCGCCCTGCCTGACGGGTGATGCTTTCGATCAGGCCCCATCCCGCGCCGCGGACGCGTCCTGTGCCGCGAGCGCGTCCAGTTCGGCGGGCTCGAACCCGGCGCTGCGGCGCGCATCGAAATTGAACGGGCCGCGCAGGCGCGGCGCCCGGTACTGTTCGGCCAGTTGCCGGTAGGTCGGCAGCGGGTCGCGGCCGGCCTCGTCGCACAAATGGCGGAACCAGCGGTTGCCGATCGCGACGTGGCCGATTTCGTCGCGCAGGATCACGTCGAGGATCGCGGCCGACGCATGGTCGCCCGCCTGCGCGAGCCGCGCACGGATCGGCGGCGACGCGTCGAGGCCACGCGCCTCGAGCGTGCGTGGCACGAGCGCCATGCGGGCAAGCACGTCGCCCGCCGTGCGCTCGCACATTTCCCAGAGGCCGTTGTGCGCGGGGAAATCGCCGTACGCGTGACCGAATTCGGCGAGCCGGCCGGCCAGCAGCGAAAAGTGATATGCCTCTTCGGCGGCGACCTTCAGCCAGTCCGCGTAGAACGCGTCCGGCTGGCCGCCAAAGCGCCACACCGCATCGAGCGCCAGATTGATTGCGTTGAATTCGATGTGCGCGAGCGCGTGCAGCAGCACCGCCCGGCCCTCCGGCGAGCGCATGCTGCGCCGCTCCAGCTGGCGCGGCTCGACCAGCGCGGGGCGCGCCGGCCGCCCGGGCAGCCCGGCCGGCTCCGGCAGTGCGAGCGACGGATCGATCGTCGCCTGCCCGGCCAGCAGCGCGTCGTACAGCGTGCGCACCCGGCCAGCCTTCGCGGCCGGCTCGGGCGTACGCAGGGCGTCGAGCGAGGCGCGGCGCACGCAGGTCGACGCGTCGGAATCGAGGGATGAAGAAGGCACCATGTTCATGACCGGGGGCACCGTTGAATGCGCGTCGGGAGCCGCTGCGCGCAACGGTTTACAATACGCGCCTGTGCTGCGGCGACAGGCGCGGCGTGAAACGCGTCATTTTACCGACGCCCGCCGAACGATACCGGCTTGCATGGAACCGGACTCGGCGCCAACGCGCCAGGTCCGATCGACAAAGGAGACAATGTGACGATCTACAAGCTGGGCGACACTGCCCCGACCATCCACGAAAGCGTGTTCGTCGCCGATACGGCGGCCATCATCGGCAAAGTCGTGCTCGAGGAAAACGCGAGCGTGTGGTTCGGCGCGACGCTGCGCGGCGACAACGAGCCGATCACGGTCGGCGCGGGGAGCAACGTGCAGGAAGGTGCGGTGCTGCACACCGACCCCGGCTATCCGCTGACGATCGCCGCGAACGTGACGATCGGGCACCAGGCGATGCTGCACGGCTGCACGGTCGGCGAGGGCTCGCTGATCGGAATTCAGGCAGTGGTCTTGAATGGTGCGGTGATCGGCCGCAACTGTCTGGTCGGTGCCGGCGCGGTCGTGACGGAGGGCAAGACGTTTCCGGACAATTCGCTGATTCTCGGCGCCCCCGCGAAAGTGGTGCGCGAGCTGTCGGCCGAAGACGTCGCGCGGCTGCGCGCGAATGCGAAGACGTACGTCGACCGGCGTGCGCACTTCAAGGAGCAACTCGTGCGGATCGGCTGATCCGCACGGAATTCAAGGAAGAAGAGTGAGCGACCAGTTACAGAAATTCATGTTCAACGCGGCGCCCGTGCGCGGCGAAATCGTTTCGCTGCGCAACACGTGGCAGGAGGTGCTGACCCGCCGCGACTACCCGGCCCCCGTGCGCACGGTGCTCGGCGAGATGATGGCCGCGTGCGCGCTGCTGTCGGCGAACCTGAAATTTCACGGCACCCTCGTCATGCAGATCTTCGGCGACGGGCCGGTGAAAATGCTGGTCGTGCAGTGCAGCTCGGATCTGTCGATGCGTGCGACCGCGAAGTTCTCCGGCGACGTCGCCCAGACGATCGGGGACGACATCCGCTTCGCGGAACTCGTCAACGCGAGCGGCCATGGGCGCTGCGTGATCACGCTCGACCCGGCCGACAAGCGGCCGGGCCAGCAGCCGTACCAGGGCATCGTGCCGCTGAACGGCGAACACGGGCCGCTGGAGTCGATCGCGCAGGTGCTCGAGCATTACATGCATCACTCGGAGCAGCTCGATACGCGCCTGTGGCTCGCCGCCGATCGCGACCGCGCGGTCGGCATGCTGCTGCAGAAGCTGCCGGGTGACGGCGGCATCGTGCCGCGCACCGCGGAAACCGATGCCGATACGTGGGAGCGCGTGTGCACGCTCGGCGGCACGCTGTCCGCCAAGGAACTGCTCGAGGTCGAGCCGGACGTCGTGTTCCGCCGGCTGTTCTGGCAGGAGAACGTCCAGCATTTCGACCCGGCCGGCACGCGCTTCGAGTGCACGTGCTCGCGCGAAAAGGTCGGCGCGATGCTGAAGATGCTCGGCCAGGAAGAAGTCGACAGCGTGATCGTCGAACGCGGCCACGTCGAAATCCATTGCGAGTTCTGCAACCAGCGCTACGAATTCGATCCCGTCGACGTCGCGCAGCTGTTTGCCGCGCCCGAACTCGCGAGCGGCGTGACACCTGCCGCCGAGCAACGTCACTGAGCCGCGCGCCCGCACACCCGCCGGTGTGCGGGCGCATAATGATCGACGCACGAGCGTCGAGCGCGCCACCCCGCCCCGGTCGCCGGCGCGCCGCTGGAGAAGGACATGAATCGCCTGTTTCGCCCCCTGTTGCTGACGAGCGCCGCAGCCGGCCTGCTCGTCCTCGCCGGTTGCGCGGTGCAGCCGGCCTCCACGATCCTGAGCCGCCTGCCCGAACAACGCGCGTCCGGCCAGCCGGTGACGTTGACGCCCGCCGAGCGCAAGCGCTACGACGAGATCGATCGGCAGGTGCTGCGCGAACAGGACGACGCGATCGCGACCGAAGCCGCGATTCGCGCGTGGTCGTACTACACGCCGCCGCCCGTCACGTACTATGGCGGCTATTACGGCGGCAGGTGGGGACACGGCTGGGGCACGGGCCTGAGCTACGGCTATCCGGGCTGGTGGTGGTAAGCCCTTCATCGGCTCGATTGCCGACCGGCAGGAAATAAAAAAGCGCGGCATTTCCCGCGCTTTTTCAATGGGCTCGCATCACCGCAATCAGTGATGGGGCTGCTTCCCCTTCTCGCCGCCGTGATGCCGCGACTGCTTGGCCATCGACTGTGGATTCGGCACGACGCGCACCGGCGCCGCGGAGACTTCACCGCGCGTCGACGTGCTCGACAGCGTGTTGGCGCCGGGCGCCGCCTGCGCGGCCTGCGCGTTCGGCGACACGAACTGCACGAACACCTCGCCGTCCTTCACCATGCCCATCTCGTAGCGCGCGCGCTCCTCGATGGCCGCCGTGCCGCCCTGCAGATCCTGCACTTCGCCCGCGGTCCGCTCGTTGCGCAGCTTTTCGTCGGCGTTCTTCTGCAACTGGCTGTCGAGCTGCTGACGCAACTCGTGCACACGCAGCCAGCCGCCATGCCCCCACCATAGGGGGTACTGAATAAGCGCCAGCAAGGCAATCAGGACGACAGTGACAAGCCGCATGTATGAGACGCAGATATAAGAAGCGCCGCTCCACGCATCACGCAGAGCGGCGTCGAAGCAAACCAGCGCGATAGTAGCGCGTTAGCGCAGGTTATAGAACGCCGACTTGCCCGGGTAGCTCGCGATATCGCCGAGATCTTCCTCGATGCGCAGCAGCTGGTTGTACTTCGAGATGCGGTCGCTGCGCGACAGCGAACCCGTCTTGATCTGGCCGGCGTTCAGGCCGACCGCGATGTCCGCGATCGTCGAATCTTCCGTTTCGCCCGAGCGGTGCGAGATCACGGCCGTGTAGCCTGCGCGCTTCGCCATCTCGATCGCCGCGAATGTTTCGGTCAGCGTGCCGATCTGGTTGATCTTGATGAGGATCGAGTTCGCGATGCCCTTCTCGATGCCTTCCTTCAGGATGCGCGTGTTGGTGACGAACAGGTCGTCGCCGACCAGCTGCACCTTCTTGCCGAGACGGTCGGTCAGCAGCTTCCAGCCGTCCCAGTCGCTTTCGTGCATGCCGTCCTCGATCGACACGATCGGGAACTTGTCGGCGAGCGTCGCGAGGTAGTCGGTGAACTCGGCCGACGACAGCTGCAGGCCCTCGCCCGCGAGCTGGTACTTGCCGTCGTGGTAGAACTCGGATGCCGCGCAGTCGAGCGCGAGCAGCACGTCTTCGCCCGCACGGTAGCCAGCCTTCTCGATTGCCTGCAGGATCGTCGACAGGCACTCGTCGTTGCTGCCGAAGTTCGGCGCGAAGCCGCCTTCGTCGCCCACCGCCGTGCTCATGCCGCGGTCGCTCAGGATCTTCTTCAGCGCGTGGAACACTTCCGCGCCGCAACGCAGGGCTTCACGGAACGTCGGCTGGCTGACCGGGACGATCATGAATTCCTGGATGTCGAGGCTGTTGTTCGCGTGCGCGCCGCCGTTGACGATGTTCATCATCGGCACCGGCAGCTGCATTGCGCCCGAGCCGCCGAAGTAGCGGTACAGCGGCAGGCCGGCTTCTTCCGCAGCGGCCTTCGCGACGGCCATCGACACGGCCAGCATCGCGTTCGCGCCGAGGCGCGACTTGTTGTCGGTGCCGTCGAGCTCGAGCAGCGTCTTGTCGAGGAACGCCTGTTCCGACGCGTCGAGGCCCATGATGGCTTCGGAGATCTCGGTGTTGATGTGCTCGACCGCCTTCAGCACGCCCTTGCCGTTGTAGCGACCGGCTTCGCCGTCGCGCAGCTCGATCGCTTCACGCGAGCCGGTGGATGCGCCCGACGGCACCGCCGCGCGGCCCATCGTGCCCGATTCGAGCAGCACGTCGCATTCGACGGTGGGGTTGCCGCGCGAATCCAGAATCTCGCGGCCGATGATATCTACGATTGCACTCATGGGTTTCCTCTGAGAATGACGATGGATTCTTCATCCTGCGACGGCGCGTGCGCGAAAGCCGCTTTCGCTACAGACGCGCGAAGCCGCCGCAGGTTCATACGTTCTTAGTTGAAATCGTTTTCCAGGAACGGGGTGCGCTTCACCGCCTGGTCCAGCGTGACGAGCGTCTCCAGCAGCGCGCCCATCCGGTTGAGCGGCACCGCGTTCGGGCCGTCCGACTTCGCTTCGGCCGGCTTCGGGTGCGTTTCCATGAACAGGCCCGCGACGCCCGTGGCGACCGCCGCGCGCGCGAGCACCGGCACGAATTCACGCTGGCCGCCCGAGCTCGTGCCCTGCCCGCCCGGCAGCTGCACCGAGTGGGTCGCGTCGAACACGACAGGTGCGCCCGTCTCGCGCATGATCGCGAGCGAACGCATGTCCGACACGAGGTTGTTGTAGCCGAACGAGACGCCGCGCTCGCACGCCATGAAGCGGTCTTCCGACAGCCCCGCTTCGCGGGCCGCTTCACGCGCCTTGTCGATCACGTTCTTCATGTCGTGCGGCGCGAGGAACTGGCCCTTCTTGATGTTGACGGGCTTGCCCGAGCGCGCGCACGCGTGGATGAAGTCGGTCTGGCGGCACAGGAACGCGGGCGTCTGCAGAACGTCGACGACCGACGCGACCGCCTCGATGTCGTCGATCGAGTGCACGTCGGTGAGCACCGGCAGGCCGAGCTGGCGCTTCACCTCGGACAGGATGCGCAGCCCCTCGTCCATTCCGAGGCCGCGGAACGACTTGCCCGAGCTGCGGTTCGCCTTGTCATAGGACGACTTGTAGATGAACGGGATGTTCAGCTTCTCGCAGACTTCCTTCAGGCGGCCGGCCGTGTCGATCGTCATCTGTTCGGATTCGACGACACAGGTACCCGCGATCAGGAAGAACGGCTTGTCGAGACCGACCTCGAAATCGCACAGCTTCATGCTTTCACTCCGGCGCGCGCCTGCTGGCTGGCCAGCGCGGCTTCGACGAACGACTTGAACAGAGGATGACCGTCACGCGGCGTGGACGTGAATTCCGGGTGGAACTGCACGCCGACGAACCACGGGTGCATCGAGCGCGGCAGCTCCATCATTTCCGGCAGGTCCTCGCTCGGGGTACGCGCGCTGATGATAAGGCCGCCGCTTTCGAGCTGGGGCACGAAGCGGTTATTGACTTCATAACGGTGGCGGTGACGTTCGTTCACGTCCTTGCCGTAGATCTCTTCCGCGAGCGTGCCGGGCTTGATCGGGCAGCGCTGCGAGCCGAGACGCATCGTGCCGCCGAGATCGGAGTCCTCGGTGCGCTTCTCGACCTTGCCTTCGCGGTCGTACCACTCGTTGATCAGCGCGACGACGCGTTCCGGCGTCTGCGGATCGAATTCGGTGCTGTTCGCCTGCTTCAGGCCGACGACGTCGCGCGCGAACTCGATCACCGCGAGCTGCATGCCGAGGCAGATGCCGAGGTACGGCACCTTCGCCTCGCGCGCATAGCGGATCGCCGCGATCTTGCCTTCCGTGCCGCGACGGCCGAAGCCGCCCGGCACCAGCACCGCATCCAGGTGCTTCAGGCTGTCGACGCCGTTCGCCTCGATCTCTTCCGAGTCGATGTACTCGATGTTGACCTGCGTCGACGTGTGGATCGATGCATGGCGCAGCGCTTCGATCAGCGACTTGTACGACTCGGTCAGGTCGACGTACTTGCCGACCATGCCGATCGTCACTTCGTGCTTCGGGTGCTCCAGCTTCTCGACGAGCTCGGACCACATCGCGAGGTCGGCGTCGTGCGGCGTCAGCTTCAGTTCCTCGCAGATGATCCGGTCGAGGCCCTGGTCGTGCAGCATCTGCGGAATCTTGTAGATGCTGTCGACGTCCCACACCGAGATCACGGCGTCTTCCGGCACGTTCGAGAACAGCGAGATCTTCTTCGACTCGTCGTCCGGAATGCGGCGGTCCGCACGGCAGAGCAGCACGTGCGGCAGGATGCCGATCTCGCGCAGCTTCTGCACGCTGTGCTGGGTCGGCTTCGTCTTCAGTTCGCCGGCCGTCGCGATGTACGGCACGAGCGTCAGGTGCACGAAGCACGCGCTGTTGCGGCCGAGGCGCAGGCTCATCTGGCGCGCCGCCTCGAGGAACGGCAGCGATTCGATGTCGCCGACCGTGCCGCCGATCTCGACGATCGCGACGTCCGGCTCGCCGCAGGTGGCCGACGCGGCCCCGCGCTCGATGAACGCCTGGATCTCGTTCGTGATGTGCGGAATCACCTGCACGGTCTTGCCGAGATAGTCGCCGCGGCGTTCCTTGCGGATCACCGATTCGTAGATCTGGCCGGTCGTGAAGTTGTTGGCCTTGCGCATCTTCGTGCTGATGAAGCGCTCATAGTGGCCGAGGTCGAGATCCGTCTCCGCGCCGTCTTCCGTCACGAACACTTCGCCGTGCTGGAACGGGCTCATCGTGCCGGGGTCGACGTTGATGTAGGGATCGAGTTTGAGGAGGGTGACTTTCAGACCGCGCGATTCGAGGATCGCGGCGAGAGAGGCGGCGGCAATACCCTTGCCAAGGGAAGAAACTACGCCGCCGGTGACGAAAACATATTTGGTCATCGCTGGATGCTCGCGGGAAAAACGGATTATACCGTAAAGCCCGCGCTTCTCTCAGCAATTGACGCGATGATTGCGCCCTTTCCCGCTGCGTCGCGCCAGCCGAGCCTGACGCGCCGGATGCGCGGCGGCCGTGCCGCGATTCAGGCGTCGTGCGCGGACACGACGGCCCCTTCTTCCGCGCGCAGCGTATTCAGCATCCGCTGCAATGCGCGCGCCGTCTCCAGCGGCCGTTCCATCGGGAACAGGTGACTGCCCTCGAGCCATTCGATGCGCCCGTGAGTCGCGCGGCGCGTGGCGTCGAGCCCGACCTGGCGCACCTCGCGCGAGTGCGTGCCGGCGAGAAAGCCGAGCGGCACCGGCGCGCCGTGCGAGAGCCGCGGGCCGAGCGTATGCGGCAAGGTCCGGTAGATCAGGTATTCGATCTGCCGGTCGAACGCGAGCGTGCGCTCGCCGTCGACGGCCGCCTGCGGAATGCCGTAGTCGATGTAGTCGGCCAGCATCCGCTCGTCCCAGCGCGCGAACGCCGGCTTCTCGTGGAAATGCCGCCAGGCTTCGTCGCGGTTCGCCCAGTGCGTGCGCCGGTTGCGCGTCGCCGCGGCCGGCGACAGCCGCTCGTCGAGCCCCGCCCACTGGCTGGCGCGCAACGCGCCGCTGCGCCAGCCGGCGATGATCGGCGAATCCAGCATCACCACGCCGCGCACCCACTGCGGCTTCTTCAGCGCGGCCATCAGCGACAGATAGCCGCCGAGCGAATGGCCGACGAGCCACACCGGCCGCTCGTAGCGGCCGCCGATGTCGTCGAGCAGCTGCTCGACGAGATGCGGCCAGTCGCGCGTGACCGGATAGCGCCGGTCGTGCCCGATCCGCTCGATGTACCGCAGTTCGTAGTCGTCGGCCAATTCGGCGAAGATCGTCCGGTACGTCGACGCCGGAAAGCCGTTCGCGTGCGAAAAATGGATGATGTCCTTCAAACGCCGGTGTCTCCTTTGTCGACCTGAATGAGCGCTTCAGCGCTTACTCGGGTCCCATGCCTTGCGGTCGCCCCGAACCGGCGCTTCAGCGCCTGGTCCGGTTCCGTGCAAGGCCGTCATCCCGCTTGGCGCGTCACCGGTCCATCCAGTAGCGGCGCTGCGCATCGCGGTGAAGTTCGAGCGCGAACCTTCCGCCTGCCGGCGCGACGTCGAACCGCACGGCGCCGTCGCGATCGGTTCGCGGCAACGGGATCCCGCGCGCCGCGTAGCGTGCGAGGACGGTCCGGTGCGGATGCCCGAAACGATTGCGATAGCCTACAGGAAATACCGCAACGCGCGGCCCGACCGAATCGAGGAAAGGCTCGACCGACGACGTGCGGCTGCCGTGATGCGCGACGATCAGAATTTGCGCGGCGAGCGCGTCGCGATCCGTGGCGACGAGCCGGCGCTCGACGTTCGCTTCAATGTCCCCCGTCAGCAGCGCGGACGTGCCGCCCGCGTCGACGCGCAGCACGCACGACTGCGCGTTCGTCGCGCCGCCGCCGGGGCCGCCCTGCGGCCAGAGCACCGTGAACGTCACGCCGTCCCAGCGCCAGCGCTGCCCTGCCGCGCACGGCACGCGGCTCGCGACGCCAGCCGCCTCCGCATCGCGCCACAGCCGGTTGCCGGCCGGCATCCCGCCCAGCAGCTGGCGCACCTTGACCGCCGCATAGACTGCGGGGGCGCCGCCGGCGTGATCCGCATCGGCATGGCTCAGCACGAGCGTGTCGAGATCCCGGATGCCGCGGGCGCGCAGGAATGGCGCGACGATCCGCTCGCCCGCATGGGTCGATTCCGCCCCCGGCCCGGCGTCGAACAGCAGTGTCCGGCGCGCGGTCTCGACCAGCACCGATGCGCCCTGCCCGACGTCGACCACGGTCAGCCGGAACCCGCCTTCCGGCGGCCGGTCCGGCGCCGGCGCGACGAGCGGCAGCCAGGTGAGCGGCGCTGCCCAGCGCAGCGGCCAGCCGCGCGGCAGCAGCAGCCAGACGACGCCCACGCAGGCGAGCGTCAGCACCGGCCAGTCGGGCATCGGCAGCCAGAACACGCTGCGCGGCCAGTCCGCGAGCCGTTCGAGCATTGCCATCATCGGATCGAGCGACGTGCGCGCCAGCCGGAATGCGCTGGCGTCGAGCGGCGCGGGCAGCGCGATGCCCGCGAGCACGATCGGCGTGACGACGCTGCTGACCCACGGAATCGCGAATGCGTTCGCGAGCGGCCCCGACACGGAGATCTGCGCGAACCACGCGGCCGTCAGCGGCGCGAGCCCGATCGTGACCGCGTATTGCACCCGCGATGCTTCGGCCACGCGGCGGACGCCCCGCCGGCGCCATGCGCGCAGCCGCTCGCCGAACCCGGCGCGTTCCGGCTCGGCGCCGGGCTCCTGCACGGCGCGCCAGCCCGACACGGCCAGCAGGATGACGGCGACCGCGCCGAACGACAGCCAGAAGCCGGCCGACAGCACCGCCCACGGATCGGCCAGCAGCACGGCGCCCAGCGCCGCGCACAGCACCGACGACGCCGGCACGCTGCGCCCCGCCAGATACGCGACGCCGCCCGCCGCGATCATCCACCATGACCGCTGCGCCGGCACGTTGAAACCGGCCAGCGCCGCGTAGCCGAGCGCGCCCGTCAGCGCCGCGAGCGCGGCGACCCAGGGGGCCGGCACGACGAGCACAGCGGCGCGGCCCCGCCAGCGAAGCCGGCGCCAGACGGCCGACGCGAGCCAGCCAGCGATCCCGCCGACCAGGCCGACGTGCAGGCCCGAGATCGCCACCAGATGGCTCGTGCCGGTGTCGCGCAGCACGCGCCAGTCGTCGTCGCCGATGCCGGACTGATCGCCGATCGCGAGCGCGGCGACGATGCCGCGATGATCCGCGTGCTGCCCGAGCGTCACGCCGATGCGTGCCCGCAACCGGTCGCGCAAGCGGTCGATCGACGCCTGGATGCCGCGCGCCCGCGCATCGACCAGCACCGCCCGCTGCGGCGCGCTCACGTAGCCGAGCGAGCGAATCCCCGCGCCGAGCCACGCCGCCTCGCTGTCGCGCACGCCGGGATTCGCTTCGCCGTGCGGGCGCTTCAGCCGCACCGTCAGCCGCCACCGCTGCGCGGCGCGCAGGTCCGGAGCCGCCGCCGGTTCCGCGCGCGCCCCGTAGGTGCGCCATGACAGCCGGATCAGCGGAGGGAAACGGGCAAGGCCGGCATCGTTCGATTCGACCGCGAACAGGAACCGCGCGCCCGCATCGTCGACGACAGGCAGCCCCTTGATCACACCCGTGACCGTGATGTCGCGCCCTTCCCACTCGGCGGGCAACTCGTCGCGCAGCCGCCACTCCGCCCGCCCGGCCGCGTACCCGAACCCCACGACACAGGCCGCCGCTGCCCACAACGTCCAGCCGATCGCGGCAGTCGCCCGCGTCCGCGGCCGGCGCCGCGCGCACCCGACGCCGGCCGCCGCGAGCGCCGCCAGCACGGCCGCGCCGCCCAGCCATTGCGCCACGCCCGGCAACGCCGCCTGCCGCTGCAGCGCGGCGACGCCGAAAGCGAACGCCACCCACCACACGCGCATTCCGCCTCCTCGCCGACCCGGCGACGCCGTCGCGAATCGGGCGCCTCCGGGAAACGATTATGCGGACGAAAGCGCGAGCCTGGGCAACGCGGCACGCGCGTTAGCCGAAGTGCATAGGGCAAGCTCGGCCGCGTCGATGCCGCGCAGTTCGGCGAGCACGTCGCCGATGCGCGGCACCTGGTCCGGCGTGTTGCGGGATTGATACGCCCACTCGGGCGCGATATCGGGCGCATCCGTTTCGACGACGAGCGCATCGACCGGCAACTGCGTCGCCAGCCGGCGGATCTGCAGCGCGCGCGTGAACGTGACGTTGCCGCCGAAGCCGAGATGCAGGCCCTGCGCGAGATACGCTTCGGCCTGCTGGAAACTGCCGTTGAATGCGTGCGCGATGCCGCGCCGCACGCCGAAACGGCGCAGCCCCGCGAGCACGCGGTCCTGCGACTTGCGCACGTGGCAGAGCACCGGCAGGTCGAACTCGCGCGCGAGCTTCAGCTGGCCCTGATAGAAGAATTGCTGCCGGTCTTCGTCGAGCCCGGGCACGAAGTAGTCGAGACCGATCTCGCCGATCGCGACGAACCGCGGATCATCGAGACTCGCTTCGATTTCCATGCGCAGCCGGTCGAGATCGCCGTCGCGCGCATGCGGCGTATACATCGGATGGATGCCGAGCGCATAGACCGCGCCCGGCGTGCGATGCGCGAGCTCGCGCACCGGCGCGAAGTTGTCGCGCCCGACGCTCGGGATCACGATGCGCGCCACGCCCGCATCGCGCGCCGCCTGCGCGACCGCGTCGCGGTCGGCATCGAATTCGGCGGCATCGAGATGGCAATGCGTATCGATCCACATGTCAGCGTTCGCCTGGCCGCTCCCGGCAAACGCGCCGCCCGTCGGGCAGCGGCACGCGCGAGGAGCGCGGGTTCATGTCAGACCGGCAGGGCCGGCTCTTCGTGCAGCACGCCGTCGCGCAGCCGCATGATGCGGTCGCAGCGCGCGGCGAGATCGGTATCGTGCGTGACGATCACGAAGCTCGTGTTCAGCGTCTCCGACAGTTCGAGCATCAGGTTGAACACCGTATCGGCGGTCCCGCCGTCGAGGTTGCCGGTCGGCTCGTCGGCGAGCACGCACGCGGGCTTCGTCACCAGCGCGCGCGCAATCGCGACGCGCTGCCGCTCGCCGCCCGACAGCTCGCCCGGACGATGCTTCGCGCGAGCGCCGAGCCCGACCCGCTCGAGCATCGCCTGCGCCTCGGCGCGTGCGTCCTCGGTCGTCATCCGGCGGATGCGCAGTGGCATCGCGACGTTGTCGAGCGCGCTGAATTCGGGCAGCAGATGGTGGAACTGGTAGACGAACCCGAGCGCCCGGTTGCGCAGGTCGTTGCGCTCGCGCTCGCCGAGCTGCGTAAACGGCTTGCCGAGCAGCGACACCTCGCCCGCGCTCGGCTCGTCGAGACCGCCGAGCACGTGCAGCAGCGTGCTCTTGCCGGAGCCCGACGCGCCGACGACCGCGAGCTTCTCGCCGCGCCGCACCGACAGCTCGGTATTGTTGAGCACCTGCACGTTGAAGCCGCCCTGCACGAACGCCTTCGTGATGCCGCGCGCCTGAAGCACGTATTCCTGCATACCTGCCGAATCCTGAGTGTTGTAATGGGGTCGAGAAGCCGCGACAGCGGCGGCGCGGTCATTCATAGCGCAGCGCCTCCGCCGGCTTGACCTTCGCGCCACGCCAGCTCGGGTAGAGCGTCGCGACCGCCGACAGCACGAACGCGATCACGCCGATCCGGATCACGTCGCTCGCGACGAGCTCGGACGGCAGCTCGCTGATGAAGTACACGGACGACGGCAGGAACTGCACGCCGAGCGCATGCTCGATCATCGGGATCAGCCACGGGATGCTCCACGCGATCAGGCAGCCGAGCGCGATGCCCATCGCGGTGCCGGAGAAGCCGATCGTCACACCCTGCACGACGAAGATCTTCATGATCGAGCCAGGCTGCGCGCCGAGTGTGCGCAGGATCGCGATGTCGGCCTGCTTGTTGGTCACCGTCATCACGAGCGACGACACGAGGTTGAACGCGGCCACCGCGATGATCAGCGTCAGGATGATGAACATCATCCGCTTCTCGATCTTCACCGCCGAGAACCAGGTCTTGTTCTGCTGGGTCCAGTCGCGGATGTACAGGCTGCCGGACAGCGAATGCGACAGCTCCACCGCCACGTCCGGCGCCTTCTGCATGTCCTTCACCCGCAGCCGCACGCCGGTCGGTGCGCTCAGGCGGAACAGCGCCTCGGCGTCGCGGATGTCGATCATCGCGAGCGTGCTGTCGTATTCGTAGTGACCCGACTCGAACACGCCGACGACCGTGAACTGCTTCAGCCGCGGCAGCATCCCGGCCGGCGTGATCGTGCCTTCGGGCGCGACCAGCGTGACCTTGTCGCCGACCGTCACGCCGAGATTGCCGGCCAGCGCGTCGCCGAGCACGATGCCGAACTGGCCCGGCACGAGCGCGGCGAGCTGGCCCGCCTTCATGTCCTTGCCGATTTCCGACACCTGCGGCTCGAGCGACGGCTCGATGCCGCGCAGCATCACGCCGCTCACCGCGTCCTGGCGCGTGAGCAGCGCCTGCGCCTCGACGTACGGCGCCGCGCCGGTCACCGACGGGTTGCGGCGCGCCTCCTGCGCGGTCAGCTGCCAGTCGGGCATCTGGCCCGTCGGCGAGAACACCTCGACGTGCGCGAGCACCGACAGCATCCGGTCGCGCACCTCCTTCTGGAAGCCGTTCATCACCGACAGCACGACGATCAGCGCGGCGACGCCGAGCGCGATGCCGAGCATCGACACGAGCGCGATGAAGGAAATGAAGCCGTTGCCGGTCGTGCGTTTGCCGGCGCGCGTGTAGCGCCAGCCGATCTGCCATTCGTACGGAAGTTTCAAGCGAATCCTTTCTGCTGGTTGCGGCATGGAGGGCGGCCCGACGTACCGGTCGCCCCCGCCCGAGCGGGGGGCAAAACCCGCCGCCGGGCGCGAGCCGGCCGTCGGTCCGCCCGAACACGCGCGCAGTTTGCCATACAATGCGCACCATCATGCACGACCGACGCCTCCATTTTCTCGTTCCTTTCGCGCTGCCGTCGGCGGCCGATGCAGCCTCGTCCCTGCACACGCTGGACAGTCCCGCGCTCGAAAAGTTGCTGTCGCGCGCGAGCCTCGTCGAGCGCGTGGCCGGCGAGGATTTCCAGCGCACGCTGCCGCACGAGCGCTGGCTCGCCCGCCAGTTCGGCGCGGCCCAGGGCAACGCCGCCGACGAGGCGCCGCTCGCGCCCTACATGCTGCTCGCGGACGGCGGCGACCCGGGCGACCTGGCCTGGGCCTGCGTGGAACCCGTGCACGTCGAGATCGCGCACGACCATCTCGTGCTCGTCGATCCGGCCGCGCTCGAGCTGGAAGACGGCGAGGCGGCCGCGCTGCTCGCCGTCGCGCGCCCGCTGATCGAGGAGCTTGGGGTCCGGCTCGAAGCGCCCCGCCCGCACCGCTGGTACCTGTCGAGCGAACAGTTCCGCCACCTGGCCGGCGCCGCGCCGCTGCGCGCGAGCGGCCGCAACATCGAGATCTGGCTGCCGCACGAGGCGCACACCGGCGAACGCTCGCGGATCTGGATGAAGCTGCAGAACGAAGTGCAGATGGCCTGGTTCCAGCATCCGGTCAACGAAGCGCGCGAAGCGCGCGGCCTGCCCGCCGTGAATTCGATCTGGTTCCACGCGCAGGGCGCGCTGAAGCCCGTCGGCCAGCCGTTCGCGCGCGTGCTGTCCACCGCGCCCGCGGCGCTCGGCCTCGCGCGCGCGGCCCGGGCCGACGCCGGCGCACCGCCCGCCGCGTTCGACAAGCTCGCAGCCGCCGACGGTGCGACGCTCGTCGAGCTGTCGGCACTCACGACCCCATTCATCGAACAGGACTGGGCGAGCTGGCACGACGCGCTCGGCGCGATGGAGCGCGACTGGTTCGCGCCCGCCCTCGCCGCGCTGCAGCGCGGCGAACTGGCGCGCGTCGACGTCACGCTGTGCGGCGACACCAGCTCGGCGACCCTGCGCGCGACGCGCGGCGACCTGCGCAAGTTCTGGCGCCGCCGCGCGCTCGCGTCCCTGTTCGAATAAAGCCACCTCATGACCCGCATCGTTACCCGCCCCGTCGCGCCCGCCGACGCCGAAGCGCTCGCGCGCCACGGCCTGCACCCGGTGCTCGCGCGCCTGTACGCCGCGCGCGGCGTGCAATCCCCGTCCGACATCGAGACCGCGCTCGCGCGCCTCGTCCCGCCCACCGAACTGAAAGGCTGCGCCGACGCGGCCGCGCTGCTCGCCGACGCGATCGCCGAGCGGCGGCGCCTGCTCGTCGTCGCCGACTACGACTGCGACGGCGCGACCGCCTGCGCGGTCGCGGTGCGCGGGCTGCGGATGTTCGGCGCGCAGATCGACTATCTGGTGCCGAACCGTTTCGAGTACGGCTACGGCCTCACGCCCGAGATCGTCGAGCTGGCGGCCGCGCGCAAGCCGGACCTGCTGATCACCGTCGACAACGGCATCGCGAGCGTCGCGGGCGTCGAAGCCGCGAACGCGCGCGGGATCGACGTGCTGGTCACCGACCACCACCTGCCCGGCGACGCGCTGCCCGCCGCGCGCGCGATCGTCAACCCGAACCAGCCGGGCTGCGCGTTCCCGAGCAAGCACATCGCCGGCGTCGGCGTGATGTTCTACGTGCTGCTCGCGCTGCGCGCCGAGCTGCGCCGCCGCGGCGCATTCGCCAGCAAGGAGGCCGAGCCGCGCCTCGACGGCCTGCTCGACCTCGTCGCGCTCGGCACCGTCGCCGACGTCGTGCGGCTCGACGGCAACAACCGGGTGCTGGTCGCGCAGGGGCTGCAGCGCATCCGCAACGGCCGGATGCAGCCGGGCGTCGCCGCGCTGTTCCGCGCGGCCGCCCGCGAAGCCCGCACCGCGTCGGGCTTCGACCTCGGCTTCGGGCTCGGCCCGCGGCTGAACGCCGCCGGCCGGCTGTCCGACATGTCGCTCGGGATCGAGTGCCTGATCACCGACGACGTCGGCCGCGCGTGGGAGCTCGCCCAGCAGCTCGACACGATGAACCGCGAACGCCGCGAAATCGAGGCCGGGATGCAGCAGCAGGCGCTCGCCGATCTCGCGCACGTCGATCCGGCCGACGCGTGCACGATCACCCTCTTCAATCCCGACTGGCACCAGGGCGTGATCGGCATCGTCGCCGGACGCCTGAAGGAGAAATTCCACCGGCCGTCGTTCACGTTCGCGCACGCGGACGAGCACGGCGCGCGCGTCAAGGGCTCGGGGCGATCGATCCCCGGTTTCCACCTGCGCGACGCGCTCGACCTCGTGTCGAAGCGCGAACCGGACCTGCTCGCCGCATTCGGCGGCCACGCGATGGCAGCCGGCGTGACGCTCGACACCGCGAACGTGCCGCGCTTCGCGGCCGCGTTCGAGGCGGTCGCGCGCGAGTGGCTGTCCGACGACGCGCTCGCCCGCGTGATCGAGACCGACGGCGAGCTCGAGGACGCCTACTTCACGCCGCAGTTCGTCGGGCTGCTCGACGAGGCGGTCTGGGGCCAGGGCTTTCCGGCCCCGCTGTTCTCGGGCGAATTCGACGTCGTGTCGCAGTCCCTGGTGAAGGACAAGCACCTGAAGCTGCAGCTCGCGCGCGGCCGCCAGCGCTTCAATGCGATCTGGTTCAACCACACGGAGCCGCTGCCGGCGAGCGCGCTCATCGCGTACCGCCTCGTCGCCGACACGTGGAACGGCGTCACGCGCGTGCAGCTGATCGTCGAGCACGCGGGCGCCTGAGCCGGCACCCGGACGGGGCGCGGACCGCGCGCCGCCTCGCCCGGCGGGGCGCGGGCGAGCGTGCGCACCCCGTCGGCGTCACCGGGAGGCCGCCTCGATCGGCTATAATTCCGCTTTTTTACGAAGCACGAAAAGCGAAACGATCATGGAAGCGGAACGTCTCAACGCGATCGAAAGCTCCCTGCTCGACCTGCGCAACCGCGCGGGCGAGCTTCGGGGGTATCTTTGACTACGACGCCAAAGCTGCGCGTCTGACCGAAGTCAACAAGGAACTCGAAGACCCGAACGTCTGGAACGATTCGAAGAACGCCCAGGCGCTCGGCCGCGAAAAGAAGCTGCTCGAAGGCGTCGTCACGACGCTGACGGCGCTCGATAGCGACCTGCGCGATGCGCTCGACCTGTTCGAGATGGCCCGCGAGGAAAACGACGAAGACACCCTCGTCGCATCGGAAGAAGACGCCGCGAAGCTCGAAGCGCGCGTCGGCGACATCGAGTTCCGCCGGATGTTCTCGAACCCGGCCGATCCGAACAACTGCTTCATCGACATCCAGGCCGGCGCCGGCGGCACCGAAGCGTGCGACTGGGCGTCGATGCTGCTGCGCCAGTACCTGCGCTATTGCGAGCGCAAGGGCTTCAAGGCCGAGGTGCTGGAAGAGTCCGACGGCGACGTCGCCGGCATCAAGAACGCGACGGTCAAGGTCTCGGGCGAATACGCATACGGCTTCCTGCGCACCGAAACCGGCATCCACCGCCTCGTGCGCAAGTCGCCGTTCGACTCGTCGGGCGGCCGCCACACGTCGTTCTCGTCGGTGTTCGTGTATCCGGAAATCGACGACTCGATCGAAGTCGAGGTCAACCCGGCCGACCTGCGCATCGACACGTACCGCGCATCGGGCGCGGGCGGCCAGCACATCAACAAGACCGACTCGGCGGTGCGGATCACGCACATGCCGACCGGCATCGTCGTGCAGTGCCAGAACGACCGCTCGCAGCACCGCAACCGTGCCGAAGCGATGGCAATGCTGAAGTCGCGCCTGTACGAAGCCGAGATGCGCAAGCGCCAGGCCGAGCAGGACAAGCTCGAGTCGAGCAAGACCGACGTGGGCTGGGGCCACCAGATCCGCTCGTACGTGCTCGACCAGAGCCGCGTGAAGGACCTGCGCACGAACGTCGAAATGAGCAACACGAAAGCGGTGCTCGACGGCGATCTCGACGACTTCATCAGCGCGAGCCTCAAACAGGGCGTGTAAGCGCCGCGGCGCGGCCTGCCCGGGTCGCGCCACCCTTGCCCTCCCGTTTGCGTTGCCGCACCCACCCCGTATTCCGACCATCATGACCGAATCGACCCAAACGCAGCCCGCCGTCGCGGCGGACGAAAACCAGATCATCGCCGAGCGCCGCGAGAAGCTGCGCGCATTGCGCGAGCAAGGCGTCGCCTACCCGAACGATTTCCAGCCGACGCATCACGCAGCCGAGCTGCAGGCGAAATTCGCCGACTCGGACAAGGCCGCGCTCGAAGCGAACCCGGTCGAGGTGGCGGTCGCCGGCCGCATGATGCTCAAGCGCGTGATGGGCAAAGCGAGCTTCGCGACGGTGCAGGACGGTTCGGGCCAGATCCAGTTCTTCGTGACGCCGAACGACGTCGGCGCGGAGACCTATGACGCGTTCAAGAAGTGGGACCTCGGCGACATCGTCGCCGCGCGCGGCGTGCTGTTCCGCACCAACAAGGGCGAACTGTCGGTCCAGTGCAAGGAACTGCGCCTGCTGTCGAAGGCGCTGCGCCCGCTGCCGGACAAATTCCACGGCCTCGCCGACCAGGAAATGCGCTACCGCCAGCGCTACGTCGACCTGATCGTCACGCCGGAAACGCGCGACACGTTCCGTGCGCGCACGAAGACGATCGCATCGATCCGCAAGTTCATGGACGGCGCGGACTTCATGGAAGTCGAAACGCCGATGCTGCACCCGATCCCGGGCGGCGCGGCCGCGAAGCCGTTCGTCACACACCACAACGCGCTCGACATGCAGATGTTCCTGCGCATCGCGCCGGAGCTGTACCTGAAGCGGCTGATCGTCGGCGGCTTCGAGCGCGTGTTCGAAATCAACCGGAATTTCCGTAACGAGGGCGTGTCGCCGCGCCACAATCCGGAATTCACGATGATGGAGTTCTACGCCGCGTACACCGACTACCGCTGGCTGATGGACTTCACCGAGCAACTGATCCGCCAGGCGGCGATCGATGCGCTCGGCACTGCGACGATCCAGTACCAGGGCCGCGAGCTCGACCTCGCGAAGCCGTTCCATCGCCTGACGATCACGCAGGCGATCCAGAAGTACGCGCCGCAATACACGGACGGCCAGCTGTCCGACGACGCGTACCTGCGCAGCGAGCTGAAGCGCCTCGGCGTCGACGTCACGCAGCCGGCGTTCCTGAACGCGGGCATCGGCGCGCTGCAGCTCGCGCTGTTCGAGGAAACCGCCGAAGCGCAGCTGTGGGAGCCGACGTACATCATCGACTACCCGGTCGAAGTGTCGCCGCTTGCACGCGCGTCGGACACGGTGCCCGGCATCACCGAGCGCTTCGAGCTGTTCATGACCGGCCGCGAAATCGCGAACGGCTTCTCGGAGCTGAACGATCCGGAAGACCAGGCCGCGCGCTTCAGGAAGCAGGTCGAGCAGAAGGACGCCGGCGACGAGGAAGCGATGTTCTTCGACGCCGACTACATCCGCGCGCTCGAATACGGGATGCCTCCGACGGGCGGCTGCGGGATCGGCATCGACCGCCTCGTGATGCTGCTGACCGACAGCCCGACGATCCGCGACGTGCTGCTGTTCCCCCACCTGCGCCGCGAAGACTGACCCGCTTCGCCTGCGCGCCCTGCGGCGCGCAGGCGACAGCTTTGTAACCGCGCGTAAATCCCGCCTGCCGGCGTCCGCCGGCAATCAATCCTCCCCCCTTTTATCTCGGCGTCACGCCGGCTTTTGCCCGGTCTGGCGCACGCCCGTTCGCAAACTTCGGCATCGAATCGTTACAACTTGATACGGCGGCCGTCCTGTGCTTGGACGACACTCCTTTTGCAAAACAACGCACGACTACGTGCGAGGAGAGCAAAAATGGACAACCAGAATCAGACCACGCCTCAAAAGCAACGCCTTCACCCGCTCGTCGCGACCGCGGCGGGCGCCGTCATCATCGCAAGCCTCGCGGCGACGGCGGCCGTCACCGGCCTGTTCCCGAAGGCCACCAGCGGCGACGCTCAGAACGGCCAGACGCAGGCAGCGATAATTGCCGCGCAGCCGGCCGTCGATACGGCGGCGGCGGCCAGCGCGGCACGCGCAGCGCCAGCGCAGCAGGTCGCGGCCGAGCAAGCCGCACAACCGCAGGCGCCGGTCGCCCAGGCCCAGCCACAGCCGGCTCCGCGCCCGGCGCCGACGCACCATCGCCGCCACTCGTCGACGGCGCCGCAGCCGCCTGAGTACGCGCAGCAGGGCGGTGGCTACTCGCAGCCGTCTTCGTCCTATTGCCAGACCTGCGGCACGGTGGTCGCGATCAACCAGATGCGCACGCCCGGCCAGAGTTCGGGTATCGGCGCAGTCGGCGGCGCCGCGGCGGGCGGCCTGCTCGGCAACCAGTTCGGTCACGGCAATGGCCGCACCGCAATGACGCTGCTCGGCGCGCTGGGCGGCGGCCTCGCCGGCAACCAGGTCGAGAAGCAGGTGCGCGCGGAAACCGACTACCAGGTGCAAGTGCAGATGGAAAACGGCACGACCCGCACGTTCACGTACCACAACCCGCCGCCGTTCGGCCAAGGCCAGCGCGTGCGGATCGAGAACGGTACGCTGGTCGGCGCGTAACCGGCCGATCGGTCCCCTGCCCGCGTGTCATGCGCGGGCAGCGTGACCCGGAAACGAAAACGGCTCGTGATCGCTCACGAGCCGTTTTTTCATCCCGGGCCGCTTGCGCCATCGGGCGCCCGCCGTGCTCAGTCTTCTTCGTCGAAGTCGGATTCGTCGATCCAGTGCGCCTGGATCGCTTCGAGAATCTTCTCGCCGGAATGCTTCGGGTCATCGTTGAAGCCGTCGAGTTCGAGCACCCACTGGCGCAGCTCGACGAAATTGATCCGCTGCGGATCGATGTCCGGATGCTTGTCCGCCAGCGCGATCGCGATCTCGCGCGAATCGGTCCATTTCATCGCCTGCCTCCTGTTCCGGTCAGTGATTTTCCTTCGCGTGGTTGATCGAGTACTTCGGAATCTCGACCACCAGGTCCGAATCGTCCTGCACGATCGCCTGGCACGACAGGCGCGACGTCGGCTCGAGGCCCCACGCCTTGTCGAGCAGGTCGTCCTCGTCCTCCTCGGACGGCTCCAGATCGTTGAAGCCCTCGCGGATCACCACGTGGCACGTCGTGCATGCGCACGACTTCTCGCATGCGTGCTCGATCTCGATGCCGTGGTCGAGCAGGTTGTCGCAGATACTCTTGCCGGGCGTCGCGTCGATCACTGCGCCGTCCGGGCACAGTTCGACGTGAGGCAGCACCACCAGTTGAGGCATGTCCGTTCCGTCAGTCAGGTGCGGCACGTTGCACCGCACGATTCATCATAACGCCGGCCGTCGACGGCCGGCGTGCAAGTCCTTCGTTCAGATCTCGTCGAGCCGGCGGCCCGCCAGCGCGCGCTTGATGCTCTTGTCCATCCGGCGCGCCGCGAATTCGTCGGTGCCTTCGGCCAGCGCCTTGGTCGCCGCTTCGATCGCGTCGGTATCGTCGCCCTGCGCAACCGTGCGCAGTGCCGCAACGCGCGCATCGACTTCCGCGCGCTCCGCGGCGTCGAGCAGCTCGCCGTCGGCGGCGAGCGCGGCTTCCGTCGCTTCGATCATCCGCTCGGCCTCGACCTGCGCCTCGCGCAACGCGCGCGCACACATATCGATCTCGGCGGTCTTGAAGCTCTCTTCGAGCATCTTCGCGATGTCGTCGTCGGCGAGACCGTACGACGGCTTCACGACGACCGACGCCTCGACGCCCGAATGCTGTTCGCGCGCGAACACCGACAGCAGGCCGTCCGCGTCGACCTGATAGGTCACGCGAATCCGCGCCGCGCCGGCCGTCATCGGCGGGATGCCGCGCAGCTCGAAACGCGCGAGCGACCGGCAGTCGGCAACGAGCTCGCGCTCGCCCTGCACGACGTGGATCGCCATCGCGGTCTGGCCGTCCTTGAAGGTCGTGAATTCCTGCGCGCGCGCGATCGGGATCGTCGAATTGCGCGGGATGATCTTCTCGACGAGGCCGCCCATCGTCTCGACGCCGAGCGACAGCGGAATCACGTCGAGCAGCAGCCAGTCGTCGCCGCCGCCGCGATTGCCGGCGAGCAGGTCGGCCTGGATCGCCGCGCCGAGCGCGACGACCTGATCCGGATCGAGATTCACGAGCGGCGGCTGGCCGAAATGCTTCGCGACCGCGTCACGGATCACCGGCATGCGCGTCGCGCCCCCGACGAGCACCACGCCCTTGATGTCGGCCGGCGTCACCTGCGCATCGCGCAGCGCCTTGCGGGTCGGCGTCAGCGTGCGCTGCACGAGCGGCTCGACGAGCGTGGCGAACGCATCGTGCGTGACCGTCTGCACGAGATGCACGCCGCTCGACAGCGTCACGTCGAGCGACGCCTGCGGCGCCGCGGACAGCGCTTCCTTGAGCAGCCGCACGCGGTCGAGCAGCAGCCGCACGTCCTCGGCCGCGAGCGTGTTCGCGTCGATCCCGGCCTGAGCGAGCACGTGGCCGAACAGCGCATGATCGAAATCGTCGCCGCCGAGCGCCGAATCGCCGCCCGCGGCGAGCACTTCGAACACGCCCTTCGTCAGCTTCAGGATCGACAGGTCGAACGTGCCGCCGCCAAGGTCGTAGACCGCGTACAGGCCTTCGGCGGCATTATCGAGACCGTAGGCGATCGCCGCCGCGGTCGGTTCGTTCAGCAGGCGCAGCACGTTCAGGCCCGCGAGACGCGCGGCGTCCTTGGTCGCCTGGCGCTGCGCGTCGTCGAAGTACGCGGGCACCGTGATCACCGCGCCGACCAGCTCGTCGCCGAGCGTATCTTCCGCGCGATAGCGCAGCGTCGCGAGAATCTCGGCCGATACCTCGACCGGGCTCTTCACGCCGTCGACGGTGCGGATCTGCACCATGCCCGGCGCGTCGACGAATTCGTACGGCGCGTTCGCCGCGCCTTCGACTTCGGCCTTGCCGCGACCCATGAAGCGCTTGACCGACACGATCGTGTTGCGCGGGTCGGTCGCGGCCTGTTCCTTCGCGTCGTGGCCGATGCGGCGGCCGCCCTTTTCGAGATAACGCACCACCGACGGCAGCAGCGCACGGCCCGCTTCGTCCGGCAGCACCTCGGGCACGCTGTTGCGCACGGCCGCGACGAGCGAATTCGTCGTGCCGAGATCGATCCCGACGGCGAGCCGCCGCTGGTGCGGCGCCGGCGCCATGCCCGGTTCGGAAATTTGCAGTAAAGCCATCTTGGTTCGTTCGGGCGCTCGGCCCGTTTGCTGCGCGTGCCGCGAGGCACGCGGTTAAGTTTCGAGGCGCTCGATCTGCGCGCCCACTTCCGACGCGACCCGCTCGATGAACATCAGCTGGCGCACGGCCTCGGCGGCGGCCTGGTCGGCGCCGCTGTCGAGCAGCGCGCCGAGGCGCTCGACGCGCGCGCGCTTCTCGTCGCGCAGCTCGGCGAGCAGCGCATCGAGCGCATCGACGTTACGGGCGGCCGCCGCATCCTCGATGCCTTCGCGCCACTCCATCTGCTGCATCAGGAACGCCGGCTCCATCGCGGTATTGTTTTCCGCGCCGATATCCACGCCGCGCAGCGACAGCAGGTAGGTGGCGCGTTTCAGCGGATCGCGCAGCGTCCGGTATGCCTCGTTCGCCCGCGTCGCCCACTGCATCGCAATGCGCTTCTGCGCATCGCCGGCCGCCGCGAAACGGTCGGGATGCACTTGCGTCTGCACGGTGCGGTAAGCGGCGTCGAGCGCCGCGTCGTCGAGCGCGAACTGCGCCGGCAGGTGAAACAGGTCGAAGTGGCTGTCTTTCAGCGAGACCATCGTCGCGTTCAATTCCGATTCGTCGCGCGGGCATTCGCCGCGCATTAAAAAGGCGGCACGCGCCGCCTGTTGCCCGCTTCGCGCGGCATCCCGCGTCACACGCGGAACGATTCTCCGCAGCCGCACTCGTCCTTCACGTTCGGGTTGTTGAACTTGAACCCTTCGTTCAGGCCCTCGCGCGCAAAATCGAGTTCGGTGCCGTCGATGTAAGCAAGGCTTTTCGGATCGACGACGACCTTCACGCCATGGCTTTCGAACACCTGATCCTCGGGCGCGAGGTCATCGACATACTCGAGCTTGTACGCGAGGCCCGAGCACCCGGTCGTGCGAACGCCGAGCCGCAGGCCCAGCCCCTTGCCGCGCCGGACCAGATACTTCTGGACGTGCTGCGCTGCTTTTTCGGTCAGTGTAATTGCCATGATGTCCTTGCCGCCGCGCGCCGATCGCGGTGCGCGGCGTTCCAGCTAGTCGCTCGATTCCGCTCAGGCGGCTGCCTGATCGCCTTCCTTGACGTCGTGACGCTTCTTGTAGTCGGCCACGGCCGCCTTGATCGCGTCTTCCGCGAGAATCGAACAGTGAATCTTCACCGGCGGCAGCGCCAGTTCTTCGGCGATCTGCGTGTTCTTGATCGAAAGCGCCTCGTCGAGCGTCTTGCCCTTCACCCATTCGGTCACGAGCGAGCTCGACGCGATCGCCGAGCCGCAACCGTAGGTCTTGAACTTCGCGTCTTCGATCACGCCGTCCGCGCCGACGCGAATCTGCAGCTTCATCACGTCGCCGCAGGCCGGCGCGCCCACCATGCCGGTGCCGACCGCGTCGTCGTCCTTCGCGAACGAGCCGACGTTACGCGGGTTTTCGTAGTGATCCAGAACCTTGTTGCTGTAAGACATGACTCAGACTCCTTGACTCGTTACGTCTGCGTGCGCCAATCCGCCCGCGTGTGTATTCAATGCGGTTTTCAGTGCGCGGCCCATTCGATCGTCGACAGATCGATGCCTTCCTGGTGCATTTCCCAAAGCGGCGACAGTTCGCGCAGCTTCGCGATCTTGCTGTTCAGCAGATTGACCACGTAGTCCACCTCCTGCTCCGTCGTGAAGCGGCCGACCGTGAAGCGGATCGAGCTGTGCGCGAGCTCGTCGTTGCGGCCAAGCGCGCGCAGCACGTACGACGGCTCCAGCGACGCCGACGTGCACGCGGAGCCCGACGACACCGCGACGTCCTTGATCGCCATGATCAGCGACTCGCCTTCGACGAAGTTGAAGCTGATGTTCAGGTTATGCGGGATACGGTGCTCCATGTCACCGTTCACATACGTTTCCTCGATCTGCGACAGGCCGCGCAGCAGCTTGTCGCGCAGCATGCGGACGCGCTCGTTCTCGGTCGCCATTTCTTCGCGGGCGATGCGGAACGCCTCGCCCATGCCGACGATCTGGTGCGTCGGCAGCGTGCCCGAGCGCATCCCGCGCTCATGGCCGCCGCCGTGCATCTGCGCCTCGATGCGCACGCGCGGCTTGCGGCGCACGTACAGCGCGCCGATGCCCTTCGGGCCATAGGTCTTGTGCGCCGAGAACGACATCAGGTCGACCTTCAGCTTCGCGAGGTCGATCTCGACCTTGCCGGTCGCCTGCGCGGCGTCGACGTGGAAGACGATGCCCTTCGCGCGGCAGATCTCGCCGATCGTCTCGATGTCCTGGATCACGCCGATCTCGTTGTTGACGTGCATCACCGACACGAGGATCGTATCCGGGCGCAGCGCGGCCTTGAACACGTCGAGGTCGACCAGGCCGTTTTCCTTCACGTCCAGATAGGTGACTTCGAAGCCGTCGCGCTCGAGCTCGCGGCAGGTGTCGAGCACGGCCTTGTGCTCGGTCTTCACCGTGATGATGTGCTTGCCCTTGCCCTTGTAGAAATTCGCGGCGCCCTTGATCGCGAGGTTGTCCGATTCGGTCGCGCCGGACGTCCAGATGATCTCGCGCGGATCGGCGTTCACGAGTGCGGCCACCTGCTCGCGCGCCTCTTCGACCGCGCGTTCCGCGTCCCAGCCGTATGCGTGGCTGCGCGACGCCGGGTTGCCGAACTGCTCGCGCAGGTACGGCACCATCTTGTCGACCACGCGCGGATCAACCGGCGTCGTCGCGCTGTAATCCATGTAGATGGGCAGGTGGAGAGTCTCTTGGGTCATCTGTCGCTCCGGGTATTCTGTGCAGGGACTATGCGTTATAGGTTGTCAGCGGGCTGGCTTCTCGCTCACGAACTTGCGATGTTGAACACCGAATTCGGGCCGAGCGGCATCGTGCGCACCGGCTCGGCGGGCGCGGCGACGGGCTCGGGCGCGCGCCGGTCGCGCAGCACCGCGGGCGCGCCCTCACGCGTGCGCTGCTGATCGACGAGATCCTGCAGCGAGACCGAATCGAGGTATTCGACCATTTTCTGGTTGAGCGTCGCCCACAGCTCGTGCGTCATGCAGTGGCCGTCGGGCTGCTTCGAGCCGTCGCACGTGCCCTTGCCGCCGCACTGCGTGGCATCGAGCGGTTCGTCGACCGCGATGATGATGTCGGCGACGGTGACGTCCTGTGCGCGACGCGCGAGGTTGTAGCCGCCGCCGGGTCCGCGCACGGACTCGACGATTTCGTGTCTGCGCAGCTTGCCGAACAGCTGTTCGAGGTACGAGAGCGAAATCCGCTGGCGCTGGCTGATGCCTGCAAGCGTCACCGGGCCCTGCTCCTGGCGCAGTGCCAAGTCAATCATCGCCGTGACGGCGAAACGGCCTTTGGTGGTGAGTCTCATGGTGGTGTTAGGGGACTGCAATCTTGACGATTTTGGTCAAGTATAAATATTTGACGAATTTAGTCAAGTATCCCTGTCTTCGAAAGGGTATTCGCGAAACGGTTAATGAAAACCGGCCGAAGTCAGCGCGGCACGCGCTGGCGCAGCGTGTCCAGCAGGCCACGGCACGCGGCTTCGCACTGGTCGAGCACTTGCTCGAAGCCTTGCACGCCGCCGAAATAAGGGTCGGCGACCTCGGACGCCGTCGCGCCGGACGCGAATTCCATCAACAGCCGCACCTTGTCGCGATGCTGCGCGGGGCAGCGCCGGCGCAATTCCGCAAGATTGGCCTCGTCCATCGCCAGCAGCAGATCAAAGCACTCGAAATCGGCTGCGCTCACCTGCCGTGCGCGCAGCGCCGACAGGTCGTAGCCGCGCGTGCGCGCCGCCGCCTGGGCGCGGGCATCGGGCGGCTCGCCCACATGCCAGTCGCCGGTGCCGGCCGAATCGACGTCGATCCGGTCCGCCAGCCCGGCGGCTTCCACCTGATGGCGCATCACGCCCTCGGCGGTCGGGGAACGGCAGATGTTGCCGAGACAGACGAAACAGATCGCAACGCGGGTCATCGCACTACCGGAAGGCCGCGGCGGACCGCGTAAACGGGGAACACGCCATTATACAAAGGCGCCCGGAATCGCGCCGTCGCGCCACGCGACGGCGACCTGCGTCAAAGCGCCTTGGGTGCAGCGAGCACGACACTGCCGGCTGCCGCGGGCAACGGCTTCGCCACGTCGCCGACGAGCCCGAATGATACGGCGCGCGCCAGCTCGGCGGATGCCTGGTGCACCGCGAGCGGCCCCCGCGACGGCGCGTCGCCGACGGCATGCAGATAAGCGGCAGCCGCGAGCGGCACGACGATCGCCAACGGCCAATACATCGATATTGTCTTTTTCATGATGCGACCTCCTTGACCTTACGTCCCCGAAACCCTCTCCCGGGGACTACAGGCCAGATTCTATAGACCGCATCTATCAGGATAAATACGTAAATAGTGAACTCAGTGTTGCTGCCGGATGAACAGTCGCGCGGCGGTCAGCCGAGATGGCTGCGCGACGCGGCGTACAGCTCGCGGAACGTGCGCCCGGTCGGCACCGGCAGGTCGCGCGTCTCCATCCAGCCGCCCATCATTGGCAGGCGCCGCAGCATGCCGCCCCCGCCGCCGAGCCGCTCGAGGATGCGCACCGCGAGTTTCGTCGTCAGCGCATAAAGCGTCGGGCGGCGCGCGACGAAGCCCCACGCGGCCAGCGCCGCGCGCTCGCGCCACGGCCGCAGGTGGCGCTCGACCTGCTTCTCGCGCAGCGTGCGCAGCAGGTGCGACAGCGGGATCCCGACCGGGCAGACGCTGTCGCACTCGCCGCACAGCGTCGCCGCCTGCGGCAGGTCGAGCGCGCGATCGAGGCCGACGTAGCTCGGCGTCAGCACCGACCCCATCGGCCCCGGGTAGACCCAGCCGTAGGTGTGACCGCCGACCTTCTGATACACCGGGCAATGGTTCATGCAGGCGCCGCAGCGGATACAGCGCAGCATCTCCTGGAATTCGCCGCCGATGAGGCCGGTGCGCCCGCCGTCGACGAGCACCACGTACATGTGCTCCGGACCGTCCTCGTCGCCCGGCCCACGCGGCCCGGTCAGCAGCGAGAAGTAGTTCGACGTCTTCTGGCCGGTCGCCGAGCGCGGCAGCAGGCGCATCGCGGTCGCGAGATCCTCGAGCGTCGGCAGCACCTTCTCGATGCCGGTCACGGCGACGTGCACGCGCGGCATCACCGTGCACATCCCCTCGTTGCCCTCGTTCGTGACGAGCGCGACCGAGCCCGTCTCGGCGATCACGAAGTTGCCGCCCGTCACGCCCATGTCGGCCGACAGGAAGTGCGGACGCAGCACCTCGCGCGCCTCGCGCGTCATGTCGGGAATCTCGGTGAGGCGCTCGCGGTGATGGGTGCGCGCGAACAGGTCGGCGATCTCGTCCTTGTCCTTGTGCACGACGGGCGCGATGATGTGGCTCGGCGGCTCGTTGTCGTTGATCTGCAGGATGTACTCGCCGAGATCCGTCTCGATCGACTGAACGCCCATCTGGCCGAGCACCTCGTTCAGGCGCATTTCCTCCGACACCATCGACTTGGTCTTGATGACCTTCTTCACGTCGTGGCGGCGCGCGATGTCGGCGACGAGGCGCGCCGCGTCGGCCGTCGTTTCAGCAAACAGCACCGTCGTGCCGCGCCGCGTCGCCTCGCGCTCGAACGCCTCGAGCCACACGTCGAGGTTTTCGAGCGCACGATTGCGGCGCGCCTTGAGCGCCGCGCGCGTTGCCGGGAAGTCGATCTGCGTCATCGCGTCGGCCCGCGCGGACACGAACTTCGTCGACAGCTTCTTCAGGTTCTGTTGCAGGCGCTGGTCGGCCAGCTTCTGGCCGGCGCGCGCCTTGAAATGCATCGATTGGACTTGCATCGCGGTATCAAGGGGGAAAGTGAGCGGACCCGGGCGTCAGACGTCGCCCGCCAGCACCTGCGCGATGTGCAGCACGCGCGTGTCGCGGTCGCCCGTGCGGCGCAACCGCCCTTCGATGTTCAGCATGCAGCCGAGATCGCCGAGCACGACGGCGCCCGCGCCCGATGCGCGCACATTCGCGCATTTCTCGTCCGCGATCGCCGTCGAGATGTCGCCGTACTTGACCGAGAACGTGCCGCCGAAGCCGCAGCAGTGCTCGCAGTCCTTCATCTCGGTGACCGCGACGCCGCGTTGCGCGAGCAGCGCGCGCGGCTGCGCCTTCACGCCGAGCTCGCGCAGCCCCGAGCACGAATCGTGGTACGTGACCGGGCCCGCGAACTCGCCGGGTTCGAGCGAAACCTTCGCGACGTTCGCGAGGAAGTCGGTCAGTTCATGGACCTTCTGCTGGAATCGGGAATAGCGCCCCATCAATTCGGGATCGTCGCGGAACAGGTCGCCGTAGTGCGTGCGGATCATCCCGCCGCACGAGCCCGACGGCGCGACGACGTAGTCGAACTGCTCGAACTCGCGCAGCGTCTTCTCGGCGAGATCGCGCGCGAGCGCGCGGTCGCCGGAGTTGTAGGCCGGCTGGCCGCAGCAGGTCTGCGCGGGCGGCACGATCACCTCGAAGCCCGCGTCGCGGATCAGCTTGAGCGCGGAAAACCCGATTTCGGGACGCATCAAATCGACCAGACAGGTCACGAACAAACCGACTCGCATAGGCGCTCCTTCGAGAAAACGGCTCTCATTATCCGCCGTTTGCCCGGCAGGACCAACGCCGCCGCGCGCGGCCCGGCCGCCCGGAACCAATGCGAGGACTTCCTCGAACGCCGTTCGCTTTTTTCACGATACGAGATACAATCGGCGGAACAGCGCATGACGCAGCAACCGATTCCCCGACATGACCAACCCGACCCCGGATTCCAAAACGTCGATCCAGGTGATCGAACGCATGATGCGGCTGCTGGACGCGCTCGCCGCGCACAGCGACCCCGTCAGCCTGAAAGAACTGGCGCAGCGCACCGAGCTGCATCCGTCGACCGCGCACCGTATCCTCAACGACATGGTGACCTGCCGCCTGGTCGACCGCTCCGATCCGGGCACCTACCGTCTCGGGATGCGGCTGCTCGAACTCGGCAACCTGGTGAAGGCGCGCCTGTCGGTGCGCGACGCGGCGCTGATGCCGATGCGCGAGCTGCACCGCCTCACCGGTCAGACGGTGAACCTGTCGGTGCGGCAAGGCGACGAGATCGTCTACATCGAGCGGGCCTATTCGGAGCGCTCCGGAATGCAGGTCGTGCGCGCGATCGGCGGGCGCGCGCCGCTGCACCTGACGTCGGTCGGCAAGCTGTTCCTCGCGGCCGACGAAACGTCGCGGGTGCGCGCGTATGCGACGCGCACGGGGCTCGCCGGCCACACGCAGAACAGCATCACCGACATCGCGAAGCTCGAGCGTGAACTGACGATCGTCCGCCAGCAATCGTGCGCACGCGACAACGAGGAACTGGAGCTGGGTGTGCGCTGCATCGCGGCGGGCATCTACGACGACTCGGGCAAGCTCGTCGCGGGCCTGTCGCTGTCGGCGCCGGCCGATCGCCTGCAGGACGCATGGCTCGGCCAGTTGAGCCGCACCGCGCTGACCATCTCGGAATCGCTCGGCTACAGGCCGGAAAACGCGAAGGACCTGGACGGCCTGCAGCGGCAAGCCTGAACCGCCACCGCGCGATTCATTGGACGAAAAAAAGCCCCGCGACGCGGGGCTTTTTGCTGGCTGCGGCTTGGGCGTCGAACCGCCGCCCGAGCCGGATCAGGTGCCGCCGTTCGACGCATTGGCCGCCGTCAGGCGCTCGCCGCCGCCGGCGTCGAGCCAGTTGCGCAGCCGCGCCGCATCGGCGAAGCGCGAATACTTGCCGAACGAATCCAGCAGCACGATCACCAGCGGACGGTCGTGAATCGTCGCCTGCATCACGAGGCACTCGCCGGCTTCGTTGATGAAGCCGGTCTTCTGCAGGCCGATGTCCCACGAGTTGTTGCCGCGAATCAGCGCGTTCGTGCTGTTGTAGGCCAGGTTCCGCTTGCCCGTGTTCACCTCGTAGCTGCGATCGGTCGAGAACTTGCGGATCAGCGGATACTGGTACGCCGCGTTGACCATCTTCACGAGATCGCGCGCGCTCGACACGTTCTGGCTCGACAGCCCGGTCGAATTCTCGAAGTGCGTATCGGCCATGCCGAGCGCCTTCGCCTTGGCGTTCATCGCAGCGATGAACGCCGGACGGCCGCCCGGGTAGTAGCGCGACATCGACGCGGCAGCACGGTTCTCGGACGCCATCAGCGCGATGTGCAGCATGTCTTCGCGCGACAGCACCGAGCCGACCGACAGGCGCGAGCCGGTGCCCTTCTCGTAATCGCGATCCTCGTCGGTGACTTCGATCTGGTCGGTCAGCGGCAGCTTCGAGTCGAGCACGACCATCGCCGTCATCAGCTTCGTGATCGACGCGATCGGCACGACCGCGTGCGAATTCTTGTCGAACAGCGGCTCGCCGCTGCTCTGGTCGACGACGTACGCGACGCTCGAGCGAAGCGCGAGCGCATCGGGCGTGTCGTGCAGCCCGAACGCCTGGCCGACGGACGGCTGGCGCGGCTGGAACGCAACCCGGCGCACCGCGCCGTGGTGGCGCACATTCGCGGCAAGCGTCGCGCGCTTGCGCACCGATTTCGCACGCGGCGCATCATCGGCGGACGCCGATTTCACCGACTTCTTCGCGGACGAAGCGGTCGCTTTCTTCTTGGCGGCTTGGTGGGTCTTCGCAGTAGCGGCAAAAGCGTCGGCAGGCGTCACGGTGGCGGTGGCCGCCAGCAAGGCGACAGCGACCGACACCGCCGTGCCGAGCGCCATGCTCTGCAACATTCTGCGCGGTGAAAACGATTCGGCTTTCATTGGGGTCTGGACAAAGCGGCGGGAGGTTTCCGCAAGTGTAGTTAAGGCTGAAAAAATAAGCAATATTAGGCACTTACCGATCGTATTTAAACCGGATTGTAAGCGTCGTCGAAGCTTCGATCGATCGACGCCCCCGCTCCCATCAAAAAAAATCATCATGGGTGCGCAGCCCCACAGTGCTCGTCTCCCGATTACCCGTCGGTTAATTTGAGATAACGTCACTTTCAGGGCGTTTTAAAGCGGGGAAACTACGTATCCGGCGCTCGGAGCGCCAAACTGCGCGCGTGTCGGGCCATGGCGAAGGCACTTCGCCCCGGCGCGCACGAAACGGCGCGCTTTTCGACAAGAACAAGAGCACAACGTTCCACCCCCCTGTCAGGTTTACCTGCGCGCGATCCTGGTGCGATCGGCGTGCGCGCGGTGCGTGCGCACCATCTGGGAAAGCGCGTGGAACCGTTTCCTTAACGCGACGATAACTCGTTGTTTTGTCGATAAATTGTCATGATTGTGCAACGCACAAAAAGTGCTTGACATTAGCTTCTTCTGCCCTAAAATAGGTTCCATTGCTGCGTTGCACAAAGCACGCGCATCCGTGGCTCACCATCGTAGTGCCCTTTATCCTTGCGATCGTCGCGATCGCCTTTCAGGAGCTTGACATGTCTTTGCTGACCCCCGAGCAAATCGCCGCCGCACAGAAAGCCAACCTCGAAAGCCTGTTCGGTCTGACCACGACGGCGTTCGAAGGCATCGAAAAGCTGATCGAACTGAACGTGCAAGTCGTGAAGTCGACGCTCGCCGAGACGCAGGAAAACGCGCAGCGCCTGCTGTCGGTGAAGGATGCACAGGAACTGATCGCGCTGCAGGCGAGCCTCACGCAGCCGGTCGCGGAAAAGGTGCTGGCATACGGCCGTCACGTGTATGAAATCGCGTCGGCCACGCAGGCTGAATTCGCGAAGGTCGCGGAAGCGCAGTACGAAGAGCAGAACAAGAAGGTCCAGGCACTCGTCGACAACGTCGCGAAGAACGCGCCGGCCGGTTCGGAAACGGCCGTCGCCGCGCTGAAGTCGGCGCTGAACGCCGCGAGCACGACGTACGAAACCGTGCAGAAGGCAGCGAAGCAAGCGGTCGAGATCGCCGAAACGAACTTCAACGCCGCCGCCGCCGTCGCAACGAAGGCTGCCAGCGCCGCTGCATCGCGCCGCGCCACCAAGCCGGCTGCCTAAGCCAGCGTTTCCGTCGCTCCGGAAAGGCCGCGCCCAGCGCGGCCTTTCTTTTTTGGGGCGCGACCGATGAGGCCGCGGGAGCTAGACGGCCCTGCCGGCTCCGCCGCATCCGGTCCTTGCGCAATCATCCGGATGGCGTCGCCCCGCCCGCGCCTGAACCAACGCAAAAAAAACGGCGCTTCCCCGAATTGCGGGAAGCGCCGTTTTTGCCAGACCGGCGCGCGGCGGCGCCGGCGGCATTGCAGCGATGCGTTACTTCTTGCGCTGCGGCGGCAGGTCCGTGCAGACGCCTTCGTACAGTTCGGCCGCCATGCCGACCGATTCGCCGAGCGTCGGGTGCGGATGGATCGTCTTGCCGATGTCTTCCGCGTCCGCGCCCATTTCGACGGCCAGGCACACTTCGCTGATCAGGTCGCCCGCGTTCAGGCCGACGATGCCGCCGCCGATCACGCGATGGGTTTCCTCGTCGAAGATCAGCTTCGTGAAGCCTTCGTCGCGGCCGTTCGCGATCGCGCGACCCGACGCGGCCCACGGGAACACCGCCTTGCCGTACTTGATGCCTTCGGCCTTGCACTGCTCTTCGGTCTTGCCGGCCCACGCCACTTCCGGATCGGTGTATGCGACCGACGGGATCTGCAGCGCATCGAAGTAGGCCTTCTCGCCGTGCGCCGCTTCCGCCGCGACGTGGCCTTCGTGCACGGCCTTGTGCGCGAGCATCGGCTGACCGACGACGTCGCCGATCGCGAAGATGTGCGGCACGTTGGTGCGCATCTGCTTGTCGACGTCGATGAAGCCGCGATCCGTGACGGCGACGCCCGCCTTGTCGGCGCCGATCTTCTTGCCGTTCGGGCTGCGGCCGACCGCGACCAGCACGAGGTCGTAGCGCTGCGGCCCGGCCGGCGCCTTCTCGCCCTCGAACTTCACGTAGATGCCGTCTTCCTTCGCCTCGGCGCCAACCGTCTTGGTCTTCAGCATCACGTTGCCGAAGCGCTTCGCGTTGTACTTTTCCCAGACCTTGACGAGGTCGCGGTCCGCGCCGTTCATCAGGTTGTCGAGCATTTCGACGACGTCGATCTCGGCGCCGAGCGTCGCGTAGACCGTTGCCATTTCGAGGCCGATGATGCCGCCGCCGATCACGAGCATCCGCTTCGGCAGCTGGCGCAGCTCGAGCGCGCCGGTCGAATCGACGATGCGCGGATCATCCGGCAGGAACGGCAGCTTCACCGACTGCGAGCCGGCCGCGATGATCGCCTGCTTGAACTTCACGACCTTCTTGCCGCCGTCGCCCTGCACTTCCATGTGATACGGATCGACGAACGCGCCGACGCCCGTCACGACCTCGACCTTGCGCGCCTTCGCCATGCCGGCGAGGCCCGTCGTCAGCTTCTTCACGACGCCGGACTTGAAGTCGCGCAGCTTGTCGAGGTTGATTTCCGGCTTGCCGAACGAGATGCCGTGCGACGCGAGCGCTTCCGCTTCGTCGATGACGAGCGCGGTGTGCAGCAGCGCTTTCGACGGAATGCAGCCGACGTTCAGGCACACGCCGCCGAGCGTCGAATAGCGCTCGACGAGCACGGTCTTCATGCCGAGATCGGCCGCGCGGAACGCGGCCGAGTAGCCGCCGGGGCCGGCGCCGAGCACGAGCATGTCGCACTCGATGTCGGCTGCGCCGGCATAGCTGCCTGCCTGCGGCGCGGCCGCCGGAGCGGCTGGCGCTGCAGGCTTGGCCGGCTCGGCGGCCTTCGCGGGCGCCGCGGCAGCGGCTGCCGCCTCGACCAGCGCGATCACGGTGCCTTGCGAGACCTTGTCGCCGGCCTTGACCTTGATTTCCTTGACGGTGCCGGCGACGTCGCTCGGCACTTCCATTGAGGCCTTGTCCGATTCGAGCGTGAGGAGCGTCTGCTCCTTTTCGATCACGTCGCCCGGCTTGATGTTGACTTCGATGACATCGACGCCGCTGAAATCGCCGATATCCGGAACCTTGACTTCGATGAGACTCATGTACTGTCCCCTTCTTGATTAGCTGCTGACAGACGGAGGGAAACCCGCGAGATAAACCTGGCTACGGCTTGACTGGAGAACGGGGGCATGGGCAGGACCACCTTTGCCGTCCGCCCAAGGACGCGCCTTTCTTTTGGTTACTTTTCTTTGGAAGACAAAGAAAAGTGACCGCCGCCCCGCGCAGGGGCGACGCCAATAGACCGTTAGCAAAACAGGTTCAACGACAGGGCGCGGATAACCGACAGAAAACCCACGCCCCCGCGAGACTCCCTGCTCATCAAAGAATCACTCGACGGAAGTCGCCCAGGAGCGCGCCGAGATACGCATTGAACCGCGCGGCTTCCGCGCCGTCGATCACGCGATGGTCGTACGACAGCGACAGCGGCAGCGTGAGTCGCGGCACGAACTGCTTGCCGTCCCACACCGGCTTCATCTGACCGCGCGACAGGCCGAGGATCGCCACTTCCGGCGCATTGATGATCGGCGTGAAGTGCGTGCCGCCGATCCCGCCGAGCGACGAGATCGAGAAGCAGCCGCCCTGCATCTGGTCCGGCTTCAGCTTGCCTTCGCGCGCGGCCTTCGACAGCTCGGCCATTTCCTTAGCGATCTCGACGAGGCCCTTCTTGTCCGCGTCGCGGATCACCGGCACGACGAGGCCGTTCGGCGTGTCCGCGGCAAAACCGACGTGGTAGTACTGCTTGAACACGAGGTTGTCGCCGTCGAGGCTCGCGTTGAAGGTCGGGAACTTCTTCAGCGCGGCGACGACCGCCTTGATCACGAACGCGAGCATCGTGAACTTCACGCCCGCCTTCTCGTGCTCCTTGTTCAGCTGCACGCGCAGCGCTTCGAGGTCGGTGATGTCCGCTTCGTCGTTGTTCGTGACGTGCGGGATCATCACCCAGTTGCGATGCAGGTTCGCGCCCGAGATCTTCTTGATGCGCGACAGCGGCTTCGCCTCGAACGGGCCGAACTTCGCGAAGTCGACCTTCGGCCACGGCAGCAGATTCAGCTCGCCGCCGCCTGCCGGCGCGGCCGCTGCGACCGGCGCCGCACGCTGGCCGGTCATCACGCCCTTCACGAAGCTCGTGACGTCTTCCTTCGTGATGCGGGCCTTCGGACCGCTGCCCTGCACGCGCGCCACGTCGACGCCGAGCTCGCGCGCGAACTTGCGCACCGACGGCGATGCATGGCTGGCGCGGTATTCGCCGGCCGGCGCAGCCGCCGGAGCCACTGCAGCCGCCGGAGCCGGCGCAGCCTTCGGTGCGGCGGGCGCCGGTGCGGGCGCAGCCGCCGCGGGCGCCGGCGCGCTGGCCTGCGGCACGGCGGCAGCCGGCGCGCCGGCCGCTTCCAGCAGCACGATCAGCGTGCCTTCGGACACCGCATCGCCGACCTTCACCTTGATGTCCTTCACCACGCCGGCGGCCGGGCTCGGCACGTCCATCGTCGCCTTGTCCGACTCGAGCGTGACGAGCGACTGTTCCTTCTCGACCGTGTCGCCGACCTTCACGCCGATCTCGATCACCGGCACGTCCTTGTAGTCGCCGATGTCCGGCACCTTCACTTCGAGCGTGCCGCCGCCGGCTGCCGCGGGCGCTGCGGCCGGAGCCGCTGCGGGCGCAGCTGCCACCGGTGCGGCGGCCGGCGCGGCCGCGCCGTTCGGCTGCGCGACTGCGCCGCCTTCGAGCAGGATGATCAGCGAGCCTTCCGACACCGAATCACCCACCTTCACCTTCACTTCCTTGACCGTGCCGGCCGACGGACTCGGCACGTCCATCGTCGCCTTGTCCGATTCGAGCGTGACGAGCGACTGCTCGGGCTCGACCGTGTCGCCCGCCTTCACGAGCACCTCGATGACGGGCACGTCCTTGTAATCGCCGATATCCGGCACCTTCACTTCGATCGCTTGACTCATCTGTTTGTGTCTCCAGGGCCGCGCGCGCCCCTCCCGGCGGCGGCGCGCGGCATCACACGGCGCGTGTGCGTTAAACGGTCATCGGGTTGGGCTTCGACGGATCGAGGTTGTACTTCGCGATCGCATCGGCGACGACCTTGCGGTCGATCGTCCCTTCGTCCGCGAGCGCGCTGAGCGCCGCGACCGTCACCCAGTAGCGGTCGACTTCGAAGAAGTGACGCAGGTTCGCGCGGGTGTCCGAGCGGCCGTAGCCGTCGGTGCCCAGCACGACGAAGCGGCGATCGATCTGGCCGCGGATCTGGTCGACCAGCGCGCGCACGTAGTCGGTCGATGCAACGATCGGGCCCTGCGTGTCCTTCAGGCACTTCTGCACGTGCGACAGACGGCGCTCGTCGGTCGGATGCAGCAGGTTCCAGCGCTCGACTTCATGGCCTTCGCGCGCGAGCTCGGTGAAGCTCGGCACGCTCCACAGGTCGGCGGCGACGCCCCATTCGTTCTTCAGCAGGTCGGCGGCGGCGATCACTTCGTTGAAGATCGTGCCCGCGCCGAGCAGTTGCACGCGCGGCGCCTTCTTGTCGGCGTCGGCCTTCCTGAACGCGTACATGCCCTTGATGATGTCGGCCGCCACGTGCTCGCCCTGCGGGATCGCCGGGTGCTCGTAGTTCTCGTTCATCACCGTGACGTAGTAGTACACGTCTTCCTGGTCCTGCACCATGCGGCGCAGGCCGTCCTGGATGATCACCGCGAGTTCGTAGCCGAAGGTCGGGTCGTAGCTCACGCAGTTCGGCACCGATGCCGCCCACAGGAGCGAGTGGCCGTCCTCGTGCTGCAGGCCTTCGCCGTTCAGCGTCGTGCGGCCCGCGGTGCCGCCGAGCAGGAAGCCGCGCGAGCGCATGTCGCCCGCGGCCCACGCGAGGTCGCCGATCCGCTGGAAGCCGAACATCGAATAGAAGATGTAGAACGGCACCATGATCTCGCCGTGCGTCGAGTACGACGTCGCCGCCGCGATCCAGTCGCACATGCCGCCCGCTTCGTTGATGCCTTCCTGCAGGATCTGGCCGGTTTCCGATTCCTTGTAGAACATCAGCTGGTCGGAATCTTCCGGCACGTACTTCTGGCCTTCCTGGTTCCAGATGCCGATCTGGCGGAACAGGCCTTCCATGCCGAACGTGCGCGACTCGTCCGGGACGATCGGCACGACGCGCTTGCCGAGCGCCTTGTCCTTCAGCAGGATGTTCAGGATCCGCACGAACGCCATCGTCGTCGAGATCTCGCGGCCTTCGCCCGTGCCCTTCAGCAGCGGCTCGAACGCGTCGAGCGCCGGCACCGGCAGCGACGTCGCCTTCTCGCGACGCTGCGGCAGGTAGCCGCCGAGGTCCATGCGCTGCTTGCGCATGTACTCGAGCTCCTTCGAGCCTTCCTCGAACTTGAGGTACGGCACGTCGGCGATCTGCTCGTCGGTGATCGGCAGGCGGAACTGGTCGCGGAATTTCTTCAGTTGCTCGACCGGCAGCTTCTTCTGCTGGTGCGTGATGTTCATCGCCTGACCGGACTCGCCCATCCCGTAGCCCTTGATGGTCTTCGCGAGGATGACGGTCGGCGCGCCCTTCGTGTTGCTGGCTTCGTGGAACGCCGCGTAGATCTTGTGCGGATCGTGGCCGCCGCGGTTCAGCGCCCAGATGTCGTCATCGGACCAGTCGGCGACGAGCGCCTTCAGTTCCGGCGAATTGAAGAAGTGCTCGCGGACGAACGCGCCCGATTCCGACTTGTAGGTCTGGTACTCGCCGTCGACGACTTCCATCATGCGGCGCATCAGCGCGCCCGTCTTGTCGCGCGCGAACAGCGCATCCCAGCGGCTGCCCCAGATCACCTTGATCACGTTCCAGCCGGCGCCGCGGAATTCCGATTCCAGCTCCTGGATGATCTTGCCGTTGCCGCGCACCGGGCCGTCGAGACGCTGCAGGTTGCAGTTGATCACGAACACGAGGTTGTCGAGCTTCTCGCGGCTCGCCATGCCGATCGCGCCGAGCGATTCCGGCTCGTCGGTCTCGCCGTCGCCGAGGAACGCCCAGACCTTGCGGCCCTGCGTCTTCGCGATGCCGCGCGCTTCGATGTACTTCATGAAGCGCGCCTGGTAGATCGCCATGATCGGGCCGAGGCCCATCGACACGGTCGGGAACTGCCAGAAATCCGGCATCAGCCACGGGTGCGGGTACGACGAGATGCCGTTGCCGCCGACTTCCTGGCGGAAGTTGTCGAGCTGGTCTTGCGACAGGCGGCCGAGCAGGAACGCGCGCGAGTACACGCCCGGCGACGAGTGGCCCTGCACGAACACGAGGTCGCCGCCGTGCTGCTCGGACGGCGCATGCCAGAAGTGGTTGTAGCCGACGTCATAGAGCGTCGCGGCCGATGCGAACGACGCGATATGGCCGCCGACGTTGGTGTCCTTGCCCGCGCGCAGCACCATGGCCAGTGCGTTCCAGCGCGTGTACGAGCGGATCGTGTGCTCGAGTTCCTGGTCGCCGGGAATCTTTGCCTGGGCTTCGACCGGAATCGTGTTGATGTACGGGGTATTCGCGGAGAACGGCAGATGCTCGCCGCGCGTGCGCGCGAATTCGATCTGCTTCTCGATCAGGTAGTGCGCACGACCAGTGCCGACGGAGGAGATCACGCCGTCGAGCGCCTCGAGCCATTCAACGGTTTCCTGCGGATCGTCGTCACGCTCGGCGGCGACATACTTCATCACTTCGTTAGGTACAGCGGACATTCTCGTCTCCTGGTCCGGAAATGTGAGGATCGCTCTTCATGCAGACGACGCGACGCGACCGGCTGCGGGCAAGCTCCAGCGGATTGTAATGAGCACGTACAGCCGCGCGCAACAAAATTTTCGAATTATGAGATCATTTTCCGCTATACGAAATATTGCTGCGGCGCACCCATGTTTCGGGGCTCCGCGGCACGTCGCCGTGCAGCAAATCCGTTTCCGTTCAACATATCCGGTATAGGTTTTCCATAAATAGCGCTGCGCTACAATCCTGCCATGTTGACCGATCGGCTTTTCGCACGCTCGGCGCGACCGTCGGGCCCGCCGGCAGAGTCGCAGCCGTCCCGTTGGCACCACGGACCGTGGTGGTCCAATTCCTATTTGCTGACGCCCCTCCTGTCGATCCTCGTGTTCCTGGTGGTGATGAGCCTCATTCTATGGAGCCTCAACCGCCGCGAGCAGCAGCAGCAGGAAGACACGCTGTTCCGCAACGTCGCGTGGGCGCAGCAGCAGATCCGCCTGTCGATGACGGGCGCGCAGGAGCAGCTCCAGGCGCTGTCGCGCGACCTCGCGTCCGGCCGGCTCGACCAGAACGGGTTCCAGATGGCGGTCGCGGACGTGATGCAGACGCATCCCGAAATCCTCTACCTGAACTGGTACACGGCGCCGGGCACGCAGCGCTGGCCGACCGTGCATCCGCCCGTGCTGGGCCAGCGGCTCGCACGGCCGGGCGACGCGCAGATGCAAGACGCGGTGCGCGGCGCGTACGACGAGGCGCGCAGCTCGCGCCGCCAGGCCTATTCGCCGCTCGTCTACGACGACTTCGGCAACGGCTACATCACGCTGCAGACGCCCGTGATGCGCGGCGACCGCGAGTACCTCGGCTCGATTGCCGCCGTGTTCTCCGTCGAAGGGATCCTGAAGCACGACATCCCGCAGGAGCTGTCGTCGAAATACAAGATCTCGATCACCGACGCGAACAACCGCGAGCTGTCGTCGACGTCGTCGCGCCCGCGCCTGCCGCGCGACTCGCACTACGACCTGCCGCTCGATCCGCCCGGCCAGGGCCTGACCGTGCGCGTCTACGCGTTCCCGCAGCTCACCAACCTGACCAACAATACGCTCGTCTGGCTCGTCGCGGGGCTGTCGTGCTTCGTGCTGTGGAGCCTCTGGAGCCTGTGGAAGCACACCCGCCAGCGCTTCGAGGCGCAGCAGGCGCTGTACGCCGAGGCGTTCTTCCGCCGCGCGATGGAGAACTCGGTGCTGATCGGCATGCGCGTGCTCGACATGCACGGCCGCATCACGCACGTGAACCCGGCGTTCTGCCGGATGACCGGCTGGGACGAGAGCGACCTCGTCGGCAAGGTCGCGCCGTTCCCGTACTGGCCGCGCGATTCCTACCCCGAGATGCAGCGCCAGCTCGACATGACGCTGCGCGGCAAGGCGCCGAGCTCCGGCTTCGAGCTGCGCGTGCGGCGCAAGAACGGCACGCTGTTCCATGCGCGCCTGTACGTGTCGCCGCTGATCGACAGCGCCGGCCGCCAGACCGGCTGGATGTCGTCGATGACGGACATCACCGAGCCGAAGCGCGCGCGAGAAGAACTCGCCGCCGCACACGAGCGCTTCACGACGGTGCTCGAGAGCCTCGACGCCGCGGTGTCGGTGCTCGCCGCCGACGAAGCCGAGCTGCTGTTCGCGAACCGCTATTACCGGCACCTGTTCGGCATCCGCCCGGACGGCCACCTCGAGCTGTCCGGCGGCGGCTTCGACCGCGCGCAGGCGTCGTCCGACTCGATCGACATGGTCGACACCTTCGCCGGCCTGCCGGCCGCCGCGCTGACGGGCAGCACCGCGGACGCGCAGGAGGTCTACGTCGAGAGCATCCAGAAGTGGTTCGAGGTGCGCCGCCAGTACATCCAGTGGGTCGACGGCCACCTCGCGCAGATGCAGATCGCGACCGACATCACGACCCGCAAGAAGGCGCAGGAGCTCGCGCACCAGCAGGAAGAGAAGCTGCAGTTCACGAGCCGATTGATGACGATGGGCGAAATGGCGTCGTCGATTGCTCACGAATTGAACCAGCCGCTCGCGGCGATCAACAACTACTGCTCGGGCACGCTCGCGATGGTCAAGAGCGGCCGCGCGACCAACGAAATGCTGGCGCCCGCGCTCGAGAAGACCGCGCAGCAGGCGCTGCGCGCAGGGATGATCGTCAAGCGGATCCGCGAATTCGTGAAGCGCAGCGAGCCGAAGCGCCAGCCGGCGCGGGTCGCGGACATCGTCGCCGACGCGGTCGGGCTCGCCGAAATCGAGGCCAGGAAGCGCAGGATCCGGATCGTCACGGAAATCCTCGCAAGAATGCCTATTATTTATGTCGACCCCGTGCTGATCGAGCAGGTGCTCGTGAACCTGATGAAGAACGCGGCCGAAGCGATGGCCGACGTGAAGCCGGCATCGGCCGACGGCGTGATCCGCGTCGTCGCCGATCTGGAGGCGGGCTTCGTCGACATCCGCGTGATCGACCAGGGTCCGGGCGTCGACGAAGCGACCGCCGAGCGCCTGTTCGAGCCGTTCTACAGCACCAAGTCCGACGGCATGGGCATGGGGCTGAACATCTGCCGCTCGATCATCGAATCGCATCGCGGGCGTCTGTGGGTGGTCAACAATGTCGAGGCGGATGGCCGCATCTCCGGCGCGACGTTCCACTGCAGCCTGCCCATTGGGGAACCCGCTGATCTCGGCCGAGGGGGGTCCGAGGCATCGGCATCACATACCGTTACGGGAGAATTATGAATAGCCCTGTCACCACCACTCAGGAAACCGTCTTTGTCGTCGACGACGACGAGGCCGTGCGCGACTCGCTGCGCTGGCTGCTGGAGGCGAACGGCTATCGCGTGCAATGCTTCTCGAGCGCCGAGCAGTTCCTCGATGCGTACCAGCCCGCCCAGCAGGCCGGCCAGATCGCGTGCCTGATCCTCGACGTGCGGATGTCCGGCATGAGCGGCCTCGAGCTGCAGGAACGCCTGATCGCCGACAATGCCGCGCTGCCGATCATCTTCGTCACCGGTCACGGCGACGTGCCGATGGCCGTGTCGACGATGAAAAAGGGGGCAATGGACTTTATCGAGAAGCCGTTCGACGAGGCGGAGTTGCGCAAGCTCGTCGAGCGGATGCTCGACAAGGCCCGAAGCGAAAGCAAGAGCGTCCAGGAACAGCGCGCCGCGAGCGAGCGGCTGTCGAAGCTGACCGCCCGCGAGCAGCAGGTGCTCGAGCGGATCATCGCCGGCCGCCTGAACAAGCAGATCGCCGACGACCTCGGCATCAGCATCAAGACGGTCGAAGCGCACCGCGCGAACATCATGGAAAAGCTCAACGTCAACACGGTGGCCGACCTGCTGCGCCTCGCGCTGTCGAAGAAACAGGCGTGAGCCCCCTCGCGGCCCGGTGAGCCTGCCGGGCCCGCGCCGCGCCCTTCCCCGACGCGGCCTGGCCGCGGGGCGGCGACTTCGTATTCAGGCGGCAGGCGATCGTGCGGGCGGCGGATCCGGCTGCCCGCCGATGACGCTTCCCGCGCATTCGCTGTCGGACGGCGGCAGGCGGACGGTATAATTCCGTGCTTTGCTGCGGCGCACCCCGACGCGCCGCACGCCCGCATTCCAACTTCCGCAGAACCCACCACCATGACAGCCCTCCTCATCGACGGCAACGCCCTTTCGAAGACCTTGCGCGCCCAGGCCGCCGAACGCGCCGCCGCGCTGACCGCCCGTGGCCACCAGCCCGGCCTCGCGGTGATCCTCGTCGGCGACAACCCGGCCAGCGAAGTCTATGTGCGCAACAAGATCAAGGCGTGCGAGGACAACGGCTTCTTTTCGCTGAAGGACCGTTATCCGGCGTCGCTGTCCGAAGCGGACCTGCTCGCGCGCATCGACGAACTGAACCGCGACCCGAAGATTCACGGCATCCTCGTCCAACTGCCGCTGCCCAAGCAGATCGACAGCCACAAGGTGCTCGAGGCGATCGCGCCGGAGAAGGACGTCGACGGCTTCCACGTCGCGAACGCGGGCGCGCTGATGACCGGCAAGCCGCTGTTCCGTCCGTGCACGCCGTACGGCGTGATGAAGATGTTCGAGGCTCACGACATCCCGCTGCAGGGCGCGAATGCGGTCGTGATCGGCCGCTCGAACATCGTCGGCAAGCCGATGGCGATGCTGCTGCTCGAAGCGGGCGCGACCGTGACGATCTGCCACAGCAAGACGCGCGACCTCGCCGCCCACACGCGGCAGGCCGACATCGTCGTCGCCGCGGTCGGCAAGCGCAACATCCTGACGGCCGACATGGTGAAGCCGGGCGCGACCGTGATCGACGTCGGCATGAACCGCGACGACGCGGGCAAGCTGTGCGGCGACGTCGACTTCGCGGGCGTGAAGGAAGTGGCCGGCCACGTCACGCCGGTGCCGGGCGGCGTTGGCCCGATGACGATCACGATGCTGCTGATCAACACGATCGAAGCCGCCGAGCGCGCCGCCGCGGCCGCTTGACCCCCCCTTCCGCCGGCGCGCGTCCGCGCGCCGGCACCTGGCCGGCCGCCGTCGGGCGTGTTCCGGCCCCGCCTCAATCGCGCCGTTAGAAACTAACGATTGGAAAGCGCACGATGCGCCCCAATAATGTCGATATCGGGCGCCGCCGCGCCCTCCCCCCATCACCCCGGTTCATCCGGCAACAGACAGGGAGTCTTATGTCCGCAAGCGCCAATACCAATCCGCTCCTCGACTTCTCCGACCTGCCCCGTTTCGGCGAGATCCGCCCGGAACACGTCACGCCCGCGCTCGACACGCTGCTCGCCGATGCCAACCGCGCGGTCGACGCCGCGAGCGCAAGCGCGACGCCGGCGAGCTGGGCGGACGTCGTCGAGGCGGTCGAGCGCGCAACGGAGCCGCTCGGTCGCGCCTGGGGCGTCGTCGGCCACCTGAACGCGGTCGCCGACACGCCCGAGCTGCGCGCCGCATACGGCGAGAACCTGCCGCGCGTGACCGAGTTCTGGTCGAGCGTCGGCCAGAACCTCGCGCTGTACGAAAAGTACAAGGCGATCGCGGCAAGCGCCGAATACGCGACGCTGTCGGTCGAGCGCAAGAAGATTCTCGACAATGCGCTGCGCGACTTCCGCCTGTCGGGCGCCGAGCTGCCGGAAGACCAGAAGCCGCGCTTCGCCGAGCTGCAGGAGCAGCAGGCCGCGCTGTCGAAGGCGTTTTCCGATCACGTGCTCGATGCGACCAACGCATACGCGTATGTCGCGCAGGACGAGGCCGAACTGGCGGGCCTGCCCGGCGACGCGATCGAGGCTGCCCGCGAAGCCGCGCAGAAGGACGGCAAGGATGGCTGGAAATTCACGCTGCATTTCCCGTCCTACTTTCCGGTGCTGCAGTACGCGGACAACCGCGCGCTGCGCGAGACGCTCTATCGCGCGTATGCGACGCGCGCTTCCGAACTCGGTCCGCAATACGGCGGCGGCAACGTCGAGTGGGACAACACGGCGATCGTCGCCGATGAACTGAAGCTGCGCCGCGAAGAGGCGCAGATGCTCGGCTACCGCAACTTCGCCGAGGTGTCGCTCGCGCCGAAGATGGCCGAGTCGCCGCAGCAGGTCATCGCGTTCCTCGAGGATCTCGCGACGCGCGCGCGCCCGCATGCGGACCAGGACTGGGACGAACTGCGCGCGTTCGCCGCGAAGGAGCTCGGCCTGGCCGAGCTCGCGCCGTGGGACGTCGCGTATGCGGCCGAGAAGCTGCGCGAGCAGCGGTACGCGTTCTCGGAAAACGAGGTCAAGCAGTACTTCCCGGAACCGGCCGTGCTGAAGGGCCTGTTCACCGTCACCGAGACGCTGTTCGGCGTGCGGATCAAGGCGGACGACGCGCCGGTCTGGCACAAGGACGTGCGCTTCTTCCGCGTCGAGAATCGCGACGGCTCGCTCGTCGCGCAGTTCTATCTCGACCTGTACGCGCGTGAAGGCAAGCGCGGCGGCGCGTGGATGGACGATGCGCGCTCGCGCGCGAAGCGCGGCAGCAGCGTGCAGACGCCGGTCGCGTACCTGACCTGCAATTTCTCCGCGCCGGTCGGCGGCAAGCCCGCGTGCTTCACGCACGACGAGGTGATCACGCTGTTCCACGAGTTCGGCCACGGCCTGCATCACATGCTCACGCGCGTCGACGAGCTCGGCGTGTCGGGCATCAACGGCGTCGAATGGGATGCGGTCGAGCTGCCGTCGCAGTTCATGGAGAATTTCTGCTGGGAATGGGACGTGCTGTCGTCGATGTCGTCGCATGTCGACACGGGCGCGACGCTGCCGCGCGCGCTGTTCGACAAGATGATCGCCGCGAAGAACTTCCAGAGCGGCCTCGGCACGCTGCGGCAGATCGTGTTCTCGATGTTCGACATGCTGCTGCACGTCGATTTCGATCCGGCGGGCGCGATCGGCGTGAACGACTTCGCGCGCGAGATCAACGAGCGCTACCACGTGATCCCGCAAGCGCCGTTCTCGCGCTGGCCGAACACGTTCAGCCACATCTTCGCGGGCGGCTACGCGGCCGGCTACTACAGCTACAAGTGGGCCGAAGTGCTGTCCGCGGATGCGTACGCGGCGTTCGAGGAAGCCGCCGAAGCCGGCGGCAGCGTGCTCGATGCGGCGACCGGCACGCGCTATCGCCGCGAGATCCTCGAGGTCGGCGGCAGCCGTCCGGCGATGGATTCGTTCAAGGCGTTCCGCGGCCGCGAACCGCAGATCGACGCGCTGCTGCGCCACAACGGGATGACGGCGCCCGCGCACTGAGCGCCCCGCCCGCTTCACGTATCGATGACGACGGCGCCGCGGGGGCAGTTCATTCCGCGGCGCCGTTTTTTCATCGCGCAGGCAGTTCGGGTTCCGGCTCGAACAGTGCGAACTGCCCGTGCCGCTCGGCGGTGTCTTCGTCGATGCGCACGCCGACGCCAAGCAGCCGCACCGGCTGCGCGCGCCGCATCAACCCCTTCGCGAGCAGCGCGACGGCCGTTTCCGCGTTCGTCGCGTCGGCGACGCATTCGACCGTCGTGCGCTGGAAATCGGCGAAGCGGATCTTCACGTACAGCTTGCGGATCGACCGCGCGGCGCCCGCGCGCGCGATGCGCGCATCGAGCTGGACCGTCAGCTTGCGAATCTCGGCCGCGCACTGGTCGAGCGTCGTCAGGTCGGTCACGTAGGTCGTCTCGACGCTGACCGACTTGCGCTCCTGGTCCGCCTGCACCGGCCGCTCGTCGATGCCGCGCGACAGCTCGTAGAGGCGCCGCCCGAACGCGCCGAATTCGCGATGCAGATCGATCAGCGACCATTCGCGCAGCTGCGCGCAGGTCTGGATGCCGAGCCGGTCGAGGCGCGCGGCCGTCACCTTGCCGACGCCGTGCAGCTTGCGCACCGGCAGCGCAGCGACGAACGCGTCGACTTCGTGCGGGCGCACGACGAACAGGCCGTCGGGCTTGTTCCAGTCCGACGCGATCTTCGCGATGAACTTGTTCGGCGCGACGCCCGCCGACACCGTGACGCCGACCGTATCGAACACCCGCTGGCGGATCTCGCGGGCGATCAGCGTCGCGCTGCCCTGGCATCGCTCGGAACCGCTGACATCGAGATACGCCTCGTCGAGCGACAGCGGCTCGACGTCGGCCGTGTAGTCGCGATAGATCGCCATGATCTGGCGCGACGCGGCGCGGTACTTGTCCATCGCCGACGGCAGGATCAGCAGGTCCGGACACTTGCGCATCGCAAGCGCCGACGACATGGCCGAATGCACGCCATAGCGCCGCGCCTCGTAATTGCAGGTCGCGATCACGCCGCGCTGATCCGGGCGACCGCCGACCGCGAGCGGACGCCCGCGCAGCGACGGGTCGTCACGCATTTCCACCGACGCATAGAAGCAATCGCAGTCGCAGTGGATGATCTTGCGCACGCGCGGCGGCGCGTCGCCCGGTGGCGGCGTGCTCGGTTCGGCTGGCGGAATGGTGGTCGGGCTCACGGTGCCGATACTGTACAAAAACACAGTGCCCGTTTCAACTGCCGCGTGCTGCCACGCCAAGCCGTCCTGACCGGCCGTGCCGTACTGGCCCGCTTCGCGCGGACCGTACCGCCGCGCGTGCGCACCGGCCCCTATACTCGTTCCCCGCGAGACACGAAACGCAAAGGTGACGGATGAAGACGATCGGACTGATCGGCGGGATGAGCTGGGAATCGTCGGCGGAATACTATCGGATGCTGAACCGGTATTCGAAGCAGCTGCATGGCGGGCATCACAACGCGAAGAGCGTGATGGTGACGGTCGATTTCGCGGAAATCGAAGCGCTGCAGCGCGCGCACGACTGGCCCGCGCTCGGCGCGCACATGGCCGCCGCCGCGCGTCAGCTCGAGGCGGCCGGCGCGGAACTCGTCGTGCTCACGACCAACACGATGCATCGCGTGCACGACGCGATCGAGAACGCGGTCGCGCTCCCCTTCCTGCACATCGCCGATCCGACCGGCGAAGCACTGCTTGCGGCGGGCGTCTCGCGCGTCGGCCTGCTCGGCACGCGCTATACGATGGAACTGCCGTTCTATGCGGAGCGGCTGCGCGAGAAGTTCGGGCTCGACGTGCTCGTGCCGGATGAACGCGAGCGTGATGACGTGCATCGGATCATCTACGACGAGCTGTGTCACGGTGTGGTCGACGCGGGGTCGCGCGCGACGTATGTGAGGATCATCGAAGGACTTGCGAAGCGTGGCGCGCAGGCCGTGATCCTCGGCTGCACGGAAATCACGCTGCTGATCGGCACGGAGGATTCGCCGTTGCCGGTGTTCGATACGACTGCGCTGCATGCGAAGGCGGCAGTGGATTGGGCGGGGCGTTGACGAACGCGTGGCGGCAATGCGCACATCGCAACGAATCATCGCGACTTCACGGACGCGCGCGCTTTCCGCCGATCGATCGCGCACGCCCGCGGAAAACAGAAACCCGACATCGAGCCGTGCGCGAAATTGCGTATTTGATGGGTCTTGATAGGATATCGGCGATCGGTTTGCGGGTCGCACTCCACCTTGACCAGGACGAACAATTCAATGGGCAATCGTGCATGGCTATACATTCAGGGCGGCGCGCGCTCGGCTCAGGTTGCCGAGTCGAACAATCATTTTCCGATCTTGTGGCGCATCCTGTTGGCCGCGGGCGCGTCAGGAACGGCAATCACCGATCAGCGCGTATTCGGCGATGCCGGCACCGGCAATCTGACCAGTGACGCCGGTGCTGCGCTGGAGCGACTGCGCACGCTCGCTGCCTTTCTGAGCAGGCATTCGCGGCGCGGGGAGGAACCGTGGCTTGCCCGGCAACTCGATGGCGCGGTTCAGTACCTTGGCGAGCAGGTCGCTCGGCTGACTGGAGCCGATGCGTGCCCACGCTTTTCGGCGAACCTCGACGAGTTGTCGTGGCTATCCGACGCCGACGACTTTATTGCAACCTCGCGCGATGCCTGCAATACCACATGGCGGCAGGTGCAGGAATACATGGCGCAGGGCAGCGCGCACGGCGTACGGAAAGCGCTGCACATAGACCGGCCTGCCGACTGGGTCTGGGGATTCGGCTTTGGCGGGCTTTCCCACGCCTATTTCTCACGACAACAGCCGCCTCGCGAGATGACCTACGCGGATTTCATGGCGTCGGGCGGACTCCCGGCCAGCGACCCTTGTTGCGAAACCGCTGAAACGGGCGACTTTCATTCGAGACGGCGGCAGAGATTCCTGAGTGAAGACTACTTTGATTGGCTATTTCCGCTCCTGACTGACGCGACTCGGCACTGGTCCGAAAATGTCGCTCCCGTCGGCAGCACCGAGAGCGAAAGGAAGGCTCTGGCGGGACGCTATCTCGTTTCCTATTGCTACCCGCGCTTTCTGCTCATGTACACGGGAGGTGCCGACATCGAGCTGTTGCGCGACGCACTCGAATCGATCATCGCAGCGTACGAGGACTACACCCACGCCCGCAGGTTGCATGAAGAAGACGACCGTCAACCTCCGCTCCGATTCGGCGACGTCGAGGATTATGAAATCGTGATGCAGCTGATCGGCTTTTGCTACCTGCTGCATCGTCGCGATCTGCTCCCGCGCATCACCGGGATGTTCGATCCCGCCTATCGCGCCCAAGATACGCTGTACGAAGACCTGCTGGCGTACGAGTTCGAAGGTCGATTCGACGTAGACCACTGGCATCACGACGTTCCGTATCGTCCGCTCGTTTTCAGCCTTTACCGGGATACGAAAGCGGAATCGGTCAGCGACATCCGGGAATACCTCGACGCATGGTATCCGGGGATGGGCGCAGCAGCGTGGCACGACGGACACCTCGAAGTGGGCGCCAAGGGAAACGGGAAGAAGCGCTATTTCGGCTACTGGGCCATCGAAGCTGCCGCCGTTGCCTATCTGCTGGAACTGGACGACAGCGCGTTCCGCGACCACGTGTTGTACCCGAAGCACCTCGCCGACTTCGCGCGCAGGTACGATTCATCGGCTGCTGCACCCGCTGATTCGCATTGATCGCTGCGACCGGGTCGTCATTCTGGCGAGTGCTTGGCTACACCGCCGCGGTGCGTTGCGCACCGCCTGCCCGTCGAACGCTCGGAACGTCGTTTCATTACCGGACTGGCGTCATGCTGGTCCGGCTTGATCTGGAATGACAAACAAAAAACCCGGCATTGAGCCGGGTTCTTGTTGGCGAGGTGCGCATCGGTCACTTGCGCTGCACATCGCCAGATGTGCTTGGTTGCGGGGGTAGGATTTGAACCTACGACCTTCGGGTTATGAGCCCGACGAGCTGCCAGACTGCTCCACCCCGCGTCAGAGAAATAAATTATAGGGTCATTGATTACCTACGTCAACACTTTTGTCATTTTTGTTTCTCGATCGGTCGCCGGCCGCATCACGGCGACATCGGCGATGCGACGCATCACGCGCGTTGGCACATCGCGCTCGCGGTAAGATGGCGGCCTTCGAATCAACGCCGCAACCGCACCCGTCCATGAAGATTGCCACCTGGAACGTCAACTCGCTCAACGTCCGCAAGCAGCACGTGCTCGACTGGCTCGCGCAAAGCGGCACCGACGTGCTGTGCCTGCAGGAGCTGAAGCTGCCGGACGACAAATTCCCGCGCGCCGATCTCGAGGCCGCCGGCTATCGCTGCTGGTTCACCGGCCAGAAGACCTACAACGGCGTCGCGATCCTCGCGCGCGACACCCTGCCCTTCGACGAATCGGACGTCACCCGCAACATCCCCGGCTTCGACGATCCGCAACAGCGCGTGATCGCGGCGACGATCGGCGGCGCGCGCATCATCTCCGCGTATTTCCCGAACGGCCAGGCGCCCGACTCCGACAAGTTCGTCTACAAGATGCAGTGGCTCGACGCGCTGAACGCGTGGCTGCGCAGCGAACTGCAGCGCTACCCGAAGCTCGCGCTGCTCGGCGACTACAACATCGCGCCGGAAGACCGCGACGTGCACGATCCCGCGAAATGGGAAGGCCAGAACCTCGTGTCGCCGCAGGAGCGCGCGCACTTCACGGGGCTCGTCGAACTCGGGCTCGTCGACGCGTTCCGCCGCTTCGAGCAGCCCGAGAAGACCTTCACGTGGTGGGACTACCGGATGATGGCGTTCCGCCGCAACGCGGGGCTGCGCATCGACCACATCCTGCTGTCGGCGCCGCTCGCCGAAACCTGCACGTCGTGCGAAGTCGATCGCACGCCGCGCACGTGGGAGCAACCGTCCGACCATACGCCCGTCGTCGCGGTCGTCGGCTGAGCACGCTGCCCGCGCGCGGTCAGCGACGCGCGGGTGCGGGCCCGAGATGGGCCCACAGGAAGCCGAATTCGGCCGCATCGGATTCGGCGCGCTCCAGATCGTCGGCGCTGCCGTGGCCGCCGTCGGTGTTCTCCCAGTACCACACGCTTTCATGGCCGAGCGCGTGCATGCGCGCGGCCATCTTGCGCGCATGCGCGGGATGCACGCGATCGTCGCGCGTCGACGTCGTCAGCAGCAGCGGCGGATACGCGACGCCCTCGCGCACGCGGTGATACGGCGAGTATGCGGCCAGCGCCGCGCCCTCTCGCGGGTCGTCCGGGTCGCCGTACTCGTCCAGCCATGCCGCGCCCGCGTGCAGCTTCGGATAGCGTCGCATGTCGAGCAGCGGCACCCGGCAGAGCACCGCACCAAACAGCTCCGGCCGCTGCACCATGCACGCGGCGACCAGCAGCCCGCCGTTGCTGCCGCCCTCGATGCCGAGTTGCGCGGCCGTCGTCACGCCCGTCCCGATCAGATCCTCGGCCACCGCGATGAAGTCGTCGAACGAACGCTGCCGGTGTTCGCGCTGCGCGTCGACGTGCCAGCGCGGCCCGAACTCGCCGCCGCCGCGGATGTGCGCGAACGCCGCGACGCCGCCGCCCTCGAGCCACGCGATGCCGAGCGCATCGCTGTAGCCCGGCAGGTTCGGCAACGCGAAGCCGCCGTAACCGGACAGCAGGCACGGCCGCGCGACACGCGCATCGTCGTCGGGCGCATCCAGCGCATCGCGCGGCCCGATCAGCGTGTACGGCACCACGGTGCCGTCGCGCGAGCGCGCGCTCGCGCGGCGCACGACGAGCCCGGCCGCTTCGAACTGCACCGGCGGCCGATCGAGCAGCACGCGGCGCGACGGCGCATCGGCCGCACGATCGGCAAGATCGGCCAGCCAGCACTCGGGCGGATCGAGATAGGTGTCGACGTCCACGTACACGTCGTCGTTCAGCGTCAACTCGACGGGCTCGACGTCGATCTGCGCGTCGCCCGGCCAGTCGAACGGCCGCGCGTCCCACGTCCACGCGCCGTCGTCCGCCTGCCGAGGCTGCCACAGCAGCGTCCGGTTGTTCACGTCGTCGAGCCAGCTCGCGATCAGCGTGTTGCGCGTGTGCGACCACGTGCACGCGGACGTCGTCGGCCCCGGCTCGAACAGCGTATCGAACGCGCGCGAACCGGCAAGAAACGCTTCCTCGCGAATCGCGAGCAGCGAGCCGCCCGCGTGGCGCACGCCGCCGCATTCCCAGTCGAGCCGCGGCTCCATCACGAGCCAGCCCTGCCAGAATCCGACTTCGACGTGCGTCGGCACGTCGTAGCGCGCCCACTCGCCTTCGGCTGTCAGCCGGTACGAATGCAGATCGAAGAAATCGACGCTGCGCCATGCGCCGTGGCGGCCGTCGACGGCATCGAACCACGCGCCTACGCTGATGTCGTCGGGCTCGCCGCGAAACACGACGGGCGCGTCGGCGAGCGGCGTGCCGCGCACCCAGCGCCGCGCTTCGTACGGATAGCCTGCCGCGGTCGAATGCGCTTCGCCGCGATCCCAGCTCACGTAGACGGTGTCGCGATCGATCCAGCCGATCGTGTGATGGCCCGGCTCGTCGATCGTGAAACCCCCATCGACGAAGCGGCGCTCTACGAGATCGAACTCGCGCACGACGACCGCGTCGGCGCCGCCCGGCGACAGCGACAGCAGCGCGCGATCGCCGTCCGGATGCAGGATCGCCTCCTGCTCGAACACCCACGACTCACCCTCTTGCGCGCCGAGCGCGTCGACGTCGAGCAGCGTTTCCCACGCCGGCCGGCCCGCGCGCCAGTCGTCCCAGCGCGCGCGGCGCCACAATCCCTTCGGATGAAGGTCGTCCTGCCACAGGTCGTACGCCCAGTCGCGCCAGCGGGTCGGAATCACCGGACGCTCGCGCGGCAGGTAGGCTTGCGCCAGGCGCGCCACGAGCGCGCGATACGCGTCGTCGTCGCGCAGCGCGACGCGCGTGCGCGCATTCTGCTCGTCGACCCACGCGCGGGCACGCGCGCTGTCGAGCGCTTCGAGAAAGCGGAAAGGGTCGGCCCCGGCGGGCCAGCGGAAGGAATCGGACATGGCGAATCGGCGTAACGTCAAACCCCGATTATGTCCGATCGCGGCATGCGCGGCGCCCGCGCATGCCGCACTGCGCGCTCACGGCTCCAGATGCAGTTCCTGGATCTTGCGCGTGATCGTGTTGCGGCCGATGCCGAGCCGCTCCGCCGCCTCGACCTTGCGGCCGCGCGTAAAGTCGAGCGCCTCACGGATCACCGCGGCCTCGAAGCGACGCGCGAGTTCGTCCATCACGTCGGCCGAGTTCTCGCGCAGCAGGCGCGCGACCTCGGTGCGCAGCCCGTGTTCCCACATCGGATAGCCGGCCGGGGCGCTGTTCGGCGCAGCGGCGACAGGCGCGCCCATCACGCCGGCGGCCGGCGACAACGCGGGCGCGTCGCTGCCTGCCGCGTGCGCGTCGGCCGCGTCGCCCATCGCGACGACGGCCGCGCCTGTCGGCACGAGATCGGGCGGCAGGTCCTTGATCTCGACCGTCTGCGCGGGCGCCATCACGGTGAGCCAGTTCGCGAGGTTCTCGAGCTGCCGCACGTTGCCGGGGAACGGCAGCGACGTCAGGTACGCGAGCGCCTCGTCCGACACGCGTTTCGGCTCGACGCCGAGATCGCGCGCGCTCTTCTGCAGGAAGTGACGCGTGAGCAGCGCAATGTCCTCGCTGCGTTCGCGCAGCGGCGGCAGACGCAGCCGGATCACGTTGAGCCGGTGATACAGATCCTCGCGGAACAGCCCCTGCCGCACGCGCGACTCGAGGTTCTGGTGCGTCGCGGCGATCACGCGCACGTTCGCGCGCAGCGGGCTGTGGCCGCCGACGCGATAGAACTGGCCGTCCGACAGCACGCGCAGCAGGCGCGTCTGCAGATCGAATGGCATGTCGCCGATTTCGTCGAGGAACAGCGTGCCGTTCTCGGCCTGCTCGAAGCGGCCCTGGCGCGTGGTCTGCGCGCCGGTGAACGCGCCGCGCTCGTGACCGAACAGCTCCGATTCGAGCAGGTCCTTCGGAATCGCCGCGGTGTTGAGCGCGATGAACGGCCCGTTCGCACGCGGACTGTGACGGTGCAGCGCACGCGCGACGAGCTCCTTGCCGGTGCCCGACTCGCCGGTGATCAGCACGGTCGCGGCCGAATGCGACAGGCGGCCGATCGCGCGGAACATGTCCTGCATCGCGGGGGCCTGCCCGAGCATCTCGGGCGCCTCGGCGACGCGGTCGTCCTGCGGCGCGCCGCCGCGCAGGCTCTCCTCGACCGCGCGGCGGATCAGCTCGACGGCCTTGTCGACGTCGAACGGCTTCGCGAGGTATTCGAACGCGCCGCCCTGGAACGCCGCGACGGCGCTGTCGAGATCGGAGAACGCGGTCATGATGATCACCGGCAGGCCCGGCATCCGCTCGTGCATCGCCTGCAGCAGCTCGAGGCCCGAGCCGCCCGGCATCCGGATGTCGGACACCAGCACCTGCGGCGTCTCGTGGTCGAGCGCGCTGAGCGCGTCGCGCACGTTCGAGAAGCTCTTCGTCGCGAAGCTGTCGCGCGCCAGTGCCTTTTCGAGCACCCAGCGGATCGATTGGTCGTCGTCTACTATCCAGATCGGCTTCATAGGTCGGTCAGATATCTCGGTGAATCGCGGAGTCGCCGCTCAGTGATCGAGCGGCAGCAAAATCTGAAATTCGGTGCGCCCGGGCCGGCTCTCGACCTCGATCATCCCTTCGTGCTGCTGCACGAACGTCTGCGCGAGCGTGAGCCCGAGGCCGCTGCCGTCCTCGCGCCCGGACACGAGCGGGTAGAAGATCCGGTCGCGGATCTCGTCCGGAATGCCCGGTCCGTTGTCGATCACGTGCAAGTCCAGTGCCAGCTTGTACAGGCGCTTCGCGATCGTGATCTTGCGCGCGACCCGCGTGCGCAGCTCGATCCTCGCATCGCCCTGCGCGATCCGCTCGCGCAGCGCCTGCGCCGCGTTGCGCACGATGTTCAGCAGCGCCTGGATCAGCTGCTCCTTGTCGCCGCGCAGGTCCGGCACGCTGACGTCGTAGTCGCGCTCGATCGACAACCCGCGCGGGAACTCGGCGAGCATCACCGCGCGCACGCGCTCGCACACTTCGTGGATGTTCACGTCGCCGACGATGTGCGGATGCCGGTGCGGCTCGAGCAGCCGGTCGACGAGCGTCTGCAGGCGATCGGACTCCTTGATGATGACCTGCGTGTATTCGCGCAGCTCGCCGCGCTCGCGCTCGCCAAGCTCGAATTCGAGCAGCTGCGCGGCGCCGCGAATCCCGCCGAGCGGGTTCTTGATCTCGTGCGCGAGGTTGCGGATCAGCTGCTTGTTGACCGCGGTCAGGTCGTGGATGCGCTCCTCGCGGTCGGTGCGCGACTGGCGCTCGTTCTCGAACAGCTCGACGAGCACGAAATCCGGCGCGCTCTCGAGAAAGCCAACGATCGCATGCACATGCAGCGGCTCGCGGCCGGGCCGGTCGAGCACGGTGTCGAGGTGCGTCGCGTGAAAGCGTTCCTCGCCGATCGCGGTGATCGTCGACGCGAGCTCGTTCGCGTTCGGGAAGATCTCGCCCCACGGCCGCTGCGCGAGCTGGCGGCGCGAGATGTCGAGCATCGCCTCCGCGGACGGATTCGCGAACGCGATCTTCAACGTCTTGCGGTCGAGCACCAGCACGACCGTCGGCAGCGCCTCCAGCCCGGCGAGCAGCCCCGAACGCGCGAGCCGCTCGTCATCCGACAGACGCTCAGGCTGCCCCGTCTTCGCCTTGATCAGATTCTTCAGAACCATCTTGCGTGCTTATCGAGCCCAGGATGCGCAAAAATTGTGAATGCCGCGGAACAAAAAAGGGACGGCTGGGCGCCGTCCCCTTTTCAGATTCCGCTGCTCGCGCCGGGAGTTGCGCGGCGCAAGCGAACCGGCGCGGCGGCGCTTCGCCCGCTGAAGCGTCGAAGCGCCATCGCCGCTTACAGCGAGTAGTACATCTCGAACTCGATCGGATGCGTCGTCATGCGGAACTTCGCGAGCTCCTGCTCCTTCAGAGCGAGGTACGCATCGATCATGCCGTCCGTGAACACGCCGCCGCGCGTCAGGAACTCGCGATCCTGGTCGAGCGCTTCGAGCGCCTGGTCGAGGCCCGCGCAGACGGTCGGGATCTTTGCATCCTCTTCCGGCGGCAGGTCGTACAGGTTCTTGTCGGCGGCTTCGCCCGGATGGATCTTGTTCTGGATGCCGTCGAGACCGGCCATCATCAGCGCCGTGAAGCACAGGTACGGGTTCGCCATCGGGTCCGGGAAGCGCGTTTCGATGCGGCGGCCCTTCGGGTTCGACACGTGCGGAATGCGGATCGACGCCGAACGGTTGCGTGCCGAATAGGCCAGCTTGACCGGTGCCTCGAAGTGCGGAACCAGACGCTTGTACGAGTTCGTCGTCGGGTTCGTGATCGCGTTCAGCGCGCGGGCGTGCTTGATGATGCCGCCGATGTAGAACAGCGCCAGTTCCGACAGGCCGGCGTAGCCGTTGCCCGCGAACAGGTTCTGGCCGTCCTTCCAGATCGACTGGTGAACGTGCATGCCCGAACCGTTGTCGCCGACGACCGGCTTCGGCATGAACGTCGCCGTCTTGCCGTACGAGTGCGCGACGTTGTGGATGATGTACTTCGACCACTGCGTCCAGTCGGCGCGCTGCACGAGCGTCGAGAACTTCGTGCCGATTTCGTTCTGGCCCTGGCCCGCCACTTCGTGGTGGTGCACTTCGACCGGGATGCCGAGCTGTTCGAGCAGCAGGCACATTTCCGAACGCATGTCCTGGAACGTGTCGACCGGCGCGACCGGGAAGTAGCCGCCCTTCGTGCCCGGACGGTGGCCCGTGTTGCCGCCTTCGAATTCCTTGGCCGACGACCACGGCGCTTCTTCCGAGTTGATCTTCACGAAGCAGCCCGACATGTCCGTGTTCCACTGGACCGAGTCGAAAATGAAGAATTCCGGCTCCGGACCGAAGAAGGCCGTGTCGCCGATACCCGTGCTCTTCAGGTACGCTTCGCCGCGCTTCGCGAGCGAACGCGGGTCGCGCTCGTAGCCCTTGCCGTCGGCCGGCTCGACCACGTCGCAGGTCAGCACCAGCGTCGACTCTTCATAGAACGGGTCGACGAACGCGGCGGTCGGATCCGGCATGAGCAGCATGTCCGACGCCTCGATGCCCTTCCAGCCAGCGATCGACGAGCCGTCGAACGCGTGACCGCTCTCGAACTTGTCTTCGTCAAACGCCGACACCGGCACCGACACGTGCTGCTCCTTGCCGCGCGTATCGGTGAAGCGGAAATCGACAAACTTGACGTCCTCGTCCTTCACGAGCTGCATGACGTCGGCGACGGTTTTACTCATAACCTCTTCTCCTGATTGAACAATACCGGCGGACTGGGACCGCCTCGTTTATCGAGCTGCTCGGAGCTTGGCTTTGGCGCAGCGTGCCCCGATTCGACCGAATTCAATAAAGCAGCTTCCGTGCCATGCATGCGCGGGATGGTCGCGAAGCGCGCCGTGGCGCGCCGCGACGAGGCTTCGCCGCGCAATTTCAGGGCCTTGCCGGTTCATCGCAGGCACCTCGATGGTGCGCTTCACCGTACCCGGCACCTCGAATGGACCATTATGGTGCATTTCACGCATTTTGCACCATTTTGGTGAGCACGCGCGCCGTGCGCGGGCCGCGTGGCGCACGCACATCGCGCGGCAGGCAGCGCGCTAGAATATTTGTTTGACCGATAGGGAGACCTCCTGCCATGAGTACGCTCGAACAGCTTTACGCGAAGGCCGACGAACGCCGCGCCCAAGGCGCGCTGAACTATGCCGGCGCGCTGCTGCCGGCCGAGGCATTCGAACTGCTGCAGCTCGACCCGTCGGCACGCCTCGTGGACGTGCGCACCCGCGCCGAGCTGGACTGGGTCGGCCGCCCGCTCGTCGGCGACGGCCAGTACCTGCATCTCGAATGGACCCGCTACCCGGGCGGCGTGCCGAATGCCGAATTCGTCGACCAGCTGAAGGCGGCTGTCGAACCCGGCGCACCGGTGCTGTTCCTGTGCCGCAGCGCCGCGCGCTCGAAACTCGCCGCGCTCGCCGCCACGCAGGCCGGCTACACGAAGGCGTTCGACCTGCTCGAAGGCTTCGAGGGCGCGAAGGACGCCGAAGGCCACCGCAAGACGGTCGAAGGCTGGTGCTTCCGGAAACTGCCGTGGATCGGCGCCTGACGGCGCACGCGCACCGCCTGCGTCATCGTCGAGCCGGGCGATGACATCCCGATGACGGGCCGCCTTGTGAACGACTGCGGCCCGTTGCGTTGGCGCGGCCGGCGCTTACGTGCGCGTCGCGTCAGGCTCGACGATATCGCCGCCGAGCAGGTGCACGCCTTCGCGCAGCTTCACGTACGCGGCCGCGACCGCTTCCGGCTCGCCCTTCACGCCGAGGTCGATATGGCGGCGCGCGTAGATCCCGCCCCGCTCCGCGTCGCCGACGCTCGGCAGGCTGAACACCCGCACGCCCGGAAAATCGCGCTCGATCTTCTCCATCAGCGGCGTGAGCGTCGATTCCGGCAGCTCGAACACGTACAGCGAGCGCTCCGCGTGCGGCGTCGCGTGATGCAGGTGCGCATAGCGCGTGTCGAGCACCCATTCGATCATCGGCCACGCCATCACCGGGAAGCCCGGCACGAAGTGGACGTCGCCGACCGAGAAGCCCGGAATCCGGTTGTAGCCGTTCGGGATGATCGCCGCGCCGCGCGGAAACACGCCCATGTTGAGCCGGTGCCGGTTTTCCGGCGAGTCGAAATCGATCGGCTGGTCCGGGTCGGTGTGCATCTCGCGGATGCGCTCCTGAATCAGCAGCTTCGCATCCGGATGCAGCTCGAGCGGCACGCCAAGCGCCGCGGCCGCGCACTGGCGCGTGTGGTCGTCCGGCGTCGCGCCGATGCCGCCCGTCGAGAACACGATGTCGCCCGCCGCGAACGCGCGGGCGAGCGTCGCGGTGATCCGCGCCGGATCGTCGCCGACGTACTCGGCCCAGTCGAGCGCGAGGCCGCGCGCGCCGAGCAGCTCGATGAGCTTCGCGAGATGCTTGTCCTGCCGGCGACCGGAAAGGATTTCGTCGCCGATGATGATGATGCCGATACTCATGCCTGCCCCATGTCGATGGTGGTGGCGCGCGGCGTCGCGCGCAGGTCCTCCAGCGCGCGCAGGCAGTAATGGCCGAACCACAGCGCCGAGAAAACCAGAATGAACGCGTAAACCCAGATCATCGCCGCCGCGATGAACGGAAACAGCACCATCATCCAGACCGACGACACCCAGATGAAGGTCGGCAGCGTGCCGAGAAACCCGGTCGCGACGCCGATGCCGATCAGCGGCCAGCGGTGCCGCTGCACGAGCGCGCGGCGCTCGTCGCGGCTCGCGTGCTCCGCGAGCGCGTCGTAGGTCATCACCCGATACGTGATCCAGCCTCCGATCACCGGCGGCAGCAGCGCGAAGAACGGCGGGATCAGCCACAGCGGCAGCGTGACGACGAGCGCCGCGATGCCGGCGAACGCCGTCCACAGCGCGTTGAACACGCTGCCGACGAAGGTGCCGCCCCGCTTCATCTCGAGCGCGGCGAACTGGCGGCTCGACAGGTACTTGACCACGACCGGCATCGAAATCGACGCGATCAGCAGCAGCACCGTCAGCACGATCAGCGGAACCGCGAGCGTCACGACGACGAACGGCGCGACGACCGCATGCAATTGCGACAGGCCGATCACGTCGAACACACGGTAGAGCGCCGTCGTCAGCGCGAAGCCGTCGAGCGCGCCGCGCGCGGCGTCGACGAGCGTCTGCCACGCAAACCACAGCAGGACGCCCCAGAACAACGCGGAGACGACGAACGGCATCAGGGTGAGCCAGAGCATCCGCGGGTGCAGCGCGCTCGCGAGTGCCCGGACGAAGGAACGCAGCAAGTCGTTCATGCGAGCCTGGGTCGACGAAGAAAAACGGGGAAAGGATAAACCACGCGGCCCGTCTGCGCCAAAACGCAGACGGGCCGCGGGAAAGGAACGCCCGGTGCAGGAACGGGCATCGCCGGGCGGGAAGAAACGACGGGCGCCGCGCTCAGGCCGATGCCGCGCCGCGCTTCGCGGGGAAGATGCGCCGGAAGATCCGCACGAACGCGAGCCCGTGCTGCGCCCAGAAGCCTTCGCCGTACGACACGCCCTCGATCTGCTCGCGGATGCCGGTCGGCTCGACCGTGCGGTTCCACGACGCGGTGCCGAACATCATGTCCCACCACGGGAACAGCACGCCGAAGTTGCAGCCGTACTTGGTGCCTTCGTGCCCGTAGCCGACCGCGTGATGGCGCCGGTGGAACGTCGGGCTGACGAGCAGGCGCTCGCCGAGCCGGCCGAACGACAGCCGCGCATTGGTGTGCTGAATGCTCTGCGCGAAGTTGGTGAGCGCGGTCAGCACGACGAACTGCGACGGCGACACGCCGATCACGAGCGCGATCGCCGCGAAGAAGCACGACTGGATCACGTCGTCGAGCAGGTGGTTGCGGTCGTCGCACCACAGCGACATCTGCCGCTGGCTGTGATGCACCGCGTGCAGCTCCCACCAGATGCCGATCTTGTGCTGCCAGCGGTGATACCAGTAGCCGGCGAAGTCGAGCACGACGACATAGATCGCGAACGTGACGATCGGCTGCGACGTGACGCCCGGCCACAGATAGTCGAGGTTGAAGTTCGCGATGCCGTGCAGGCGCAGCCATGCCTGGAAGTTGTCGAACAGCGGCTGCAGCGCGAAGAAGAAGAACAGCGAGTAGATGCCGAGCTTCGCGATCACCGTATAGATCACGTCGACCCGCACCGCCTTGCGGTTCGTCCATTTCTCGACCGGCCGCAGCGCCTCGAGCGGGCGCAGCAGCACGAACATCGCGACGATCTGCAGCGCGCCGACGATCACCCAGTAGAGCGCGTCATAAGTATCCTCGTCATAGTCCATCAGGTTGAACTTGAAGAGGAGCGGCTGCACGATGTCGACGTACAGCCAGGTCTGGATGTCCGACACGAACGCGTCGATCAGGTGCAGCATCGTTTGCTCCCGAGCGTCACGCGCCGTTCGCCGCCTTCCACGGCGCGCGGTCGTAGAAGTAGATCCCGTGCGGCGAGCGGCCGACGGCGATCGTCTGCACCAGCTTGCGCGACGCCAGGTCGATGATGCCGACCTTCTTCGCGAAGCGGAACGTCACCCACAGCGTCTTCTTGTCGGCGGACAGCTCCATGTCGTCGGGGCCGGGCAACAGGCCCGTGATGTCGCCGACGTTGGTGAGCGTGTTCTCGTCGATGATGCTGATCGTGTTCGCGACCCGATTCGTGATCGCGACGTGCGTGCCGTCGGCGAGCGAGCGGAAGTTGTGCGCACCCTTGCCGGTCTGGATCGTCTTCACGACCTTCTGGTTGCGCCAGTCGACGACCGCGACGTAATCGGCGCCTGTCATCCCGACGAGCAGGTACTTGTCGTCCGGCGTCAGCCACAGGCCCGCCGGCACCTTGCCGACCGGCATCTTCCACTTGACCGTCTGGGTAGCGAGGTCGACCGCCGCGATCTCGCCGGACACCTGCAGCGACACGAGCACGGTCTTGCTGTCCTTCGTGAACGCGAGGTGGCTCGGCATCACCGCGAGCGGCAGGCGCTTCGCGATCTTCACGTCACGGCCGTCGTAGCTGTAGATGTCGAGGCGATCGAGGCGCAGCCCGGTCGACACGAACCACTTGTGATCGGGCGAGAAGCCGAGCTGGTACGGATCCTCGATGCCTTCGACCGTGCGTTGCAGCTTGCCCGTCTTGGGATCGACGAACATCAGGCTGTTCGAGACCGAATTCGCGACGATCAGCGACGCATTGTCGGGCGTCGCCATCAGGTGGTGCGGTTCCTTGCCGGTCGGCATCGTGCCGACGACCTGGCGGCTCTGCTGGTCGATCAGGGAAAGTGTCGCTTCGGCCGAATTGAGGACGATGACGTTATTCGCGTGTGCGGCGGGCGCCAGCACGGCAGCGGCCAGCGCAAGCGTGCGGCCGAGGGAAAGAAAAGTGCGCATGAAGACTCACGTCGAAGAACAACCGTCATTGTAAAACGGACGACCACCCCCGCCGGTTGACGGAAACGGACGTTGCGCCACTTCGACGCACGGCCGGCGGCGGCGTTCCCGCTCGCGCAAAAGATTCCTGCGCGGGGTGCGCCGCCGGCCGGGGCCGGGCCGGCCCTAGCGCTGCATCGACTCCCAGACCTTGTGCAGCCGCTTGACCGACACCGGCATCGGCGTGCGCAGCTCCTGCGCGAACAGCGAGATCCGCAGCTCCTCGAGCAGCCAGCGGAACTCCGCGAGGCGCGCATCGGCGACGCCGCCGCGCTGCGACACCGCGCGCTGGTATTGCTGGACGAGCGGCTGCAGGTCGCCGAACTGCTTCGCGTCGCGGGCCGGATCGGCCTTCAGCTTGTCGATCCGCAGCGCGATCCCCTTCAGGTAGCGCGGGAAGTGCGCAAGCTGAACGTAAGGCGTGTCGATCACGAAGCGCTTGCCGACCAGCGCCGACAGCTGCTGCTGCAGGTCCGCGTGCGCCTGCGCGAACGGCTTCGCCTGCGCGAGCTTCTTCGCGAGGCCCGCGTATTCGGCGAGGATCTGCCCGACGAGCCGCGCGATCTCCTGCGCGAGCAGGTTCAGCCGGCTCCTGCCCTCGTCGCGGCGCGCGTGGAAGCTCGCATCGTCGACGGGCAGCGGGTCCTGCAGGCATGCACGATCGAGCGCGGTGTCGATCAGCTGGTCGCGCAGCTCGTCCTGCGTGCCGAGCGACATGTACTGCATCGCCATCTCGCGCAGGCCCGGCAGGTTCTTCTCCAGATACTTGATCGGCTCCTTCAGCTGCAGCGCGAACAGCCGACGCAGCCCCGCGCGGTGGATGCGCGCGGCCTCCTCCGGCGAATCGAACACCTCGACGTCGCAATGCGCGCCGCGGTCGACGAGCGCCGGATAGCCGAACAGCGTCTGCCCGCGCCGGCGGATTTCCAGCAGCTCGGGCAGCTTGCCGAAATTCCAGGTCGTCAGGTTCTCGTACAGCGCCGTCGCGCCGGCTTCCGCCGGGGCCGCGGTCTGCGGCGATGCACCCTTCCCGTTCTTGCCGCCGCTCTTGCCGCCCTGCGCGGCGCCCACGCCGGCGGACGGCGCCGCAGACGGGGCCGCATCGGCGTCGCCGCCGACGGTGATCGTCGCCGCCGCGGCGATCTTCTGGAACTGCTGCTGGGCCTGCGCGCCGAGCTCGCTGCGCAGTTGCGCGAGATTGCGCCCCATCGCGAGCTGGCGGCCGTGCTCGTCGATCACCTTGAAGTTCATGAACAGGTGCGCGGGCAGCGTCTCGAGCTTGAAGTCGCCCGTCTTCATCATGACCTGCGTCTGCGCGCGCACGTCGGCGATCAGCGCCTCGACCAGCCCGCCCGCACCTACGCCGGTCGCACCAAAACGTTCGCGCCCCATCCGCTCGACGAAGCCGGCCGCATACTCGGGCAGCGGCACGCAGTGCCGGCGCAGCTTCTGCGGCAGCGACTTCAGCAGCAGCTGCACCTTCTCCTTCAGCATCCCCGGCACGAGCCACTCGCAGCGGCGCGCATCGACCTGGTTCAGCGCATAGAGCGGCACCGCGAGGGTCACGCCGTCGCGCGGCGCGCCCGGCTCGAAGTGGTACGTGAGCGCCATCTCGACGCCCGCCATCGTCGCGCGCTTCGGGAACAGCTCGGTCGTCACGCCCGCCGCCTCGTGGCGCATCAGGTCGTCGCGCGACAGGTACAGGAGGCGCAGCTTGTCTTCCGGCTGGCCGCCCTTCCTCACCTCGTCGCGATACCAGCGCTCGAACGCGGCGCCCGTGTGGATGCCTTCCGGAAGCGCCTGGTCGTAGAACGCGTAGATCAGCTCGTCGTCGACCAGCACGTCCTGCCGGCGCGACTTGTGCTCGAGCTGCTCGATGTCGGCGAGCAGCTTGCGGTTGTGCGCGAAGAACGCCAGCTTCGTATCGAACTCGCCTTCGACGAGCGCGCCTCGGATGAACAGCTCGCGTGCCCGCGCCGGGTCCTGCGCGCCGAACGCGACGCGCCGCCGGTGGTAGACCGGCAGGCCGTACAGCGTCGCGCGCTCGAATGCGCTCACCTGCGCCGGGCGTTTTTCCCAGTGCGGCTCCGACAGCGCTTTCTTCAGCAGATGCGCGCCGACCTTCTCGATCCATTCCGGCTCGATCTTCGCGAGGCAGCGCGCGTACAGCCGGCTCGTCTCGACCAGCTCGGCCGCCATCACCCAGCGCCCCGCCTTCTTCGCGAGCGCCGAGCCCGGCCACAGGAAGAACTTGATCCCGCGCGCGCCGAGATAGTGCGGCTCGTCGTCGGCCTTCAGCCCGAGGTTGCCGAGCAGGCCAGTCATCAGGGCCAGATGCACCTGCTCATAGGTCGCTTCGACCTCGTTCAGCCGCCAGCCGTGCTCGCGCACGACGGTCAGCAGTTGCGTATGCACGTCGCGCCATTCGCGCAGGCGCAGGTGCGACAGGAAGTTCTGTCGGCACGCGTCGATCAGCTGGCGGTTCGACTTCTTGTGTGCGACCGCCTCCTCGAACCACGCCCAGATCTTCAGCCACTGCAGGAACTCCGAGCGCTCGTCGGCGAACCGGCGGTGCGCCTGGTCGGCCTGCTCCTGCGCGTCGATCGGCCGGTCGCGCGGGTCCTGCACCGACAGCGCGCTCGCGATGATCAGCACTTCGCGCAGCGACTGCTGGTCGCGCGCGCCGAGGATCATCCGGCCGACCCGCGGATCGAGCGGCAGCCGCGCGAGCTCGCGGCCGAGCGGCGTCAGCGCGTTGTCGTCGTCGACCGCGCCGAGCTCGTTGAGCAACTGGTAGCCGTCCGCGATCGCGCGGCCCGGCGGCGGCTCGAGGAACGGGAACATTTCGATCGCCGTCAGGTGCAGCGACTTCATCCGCAGGATCACCGACGCGAGCGACGAGCGCAGGATTTCCGGATCGGTGAAGCGCGCGCGCGCCTGGTAATCCGTTTCTTCATACAGGCGGATGCAGATGCCGTCCGCGACCCGGCCGCAGCGGCCCGCGCGCTGGTTCGCGGCGGCCTGCGAGATCGACTCGACCTGCAGCTGCTCGACCTTGTTCCGGTACGAATAGCGCTTCACGCGCGCGAGGCCCGTGTCGACGACGTAGCGGATGCCCGGCACGGTCAGCGAGGTCTCGGCGACGTTCGTCGCGAGCACGATGCGGCGCGCGTTCGACGGCTTGAACACCTTGTCCTGCTCGGCCGCGGACAGGCGCGCGAACAACGGCAGGATCTCGGTGTGCGGCGGGTGATGCTTGCGCAGCGCCTCGGCGGCCTCGCGAATCTCGCGCTCGCCGGGCAGGAACACCAGCACGTCGCCCGAGCCTTCGCGGCACAGCTCGTCGACCGCGTCGACGATCGCGTCCATCAGGTCGCGCTCGGCCTCGCGCGCGGTCTTCACGCGGTCACGGCTTGCCGTGCCTTCGGCGTTCTTCACGGCCGGGCGGTCCTCGGCCACCGGCCGATAGCGCACTTCGACCGGATACAGGCGACCGCTCACCTCGATCACCGGCGCCGGCCGTTCCTCGCTGCCGAAATGGCGCGCGAAGCGGTCCGCGTCGATCGTCGCCGACGTGACGATCAGCTTCAGGTCCGGGCGCTTCGGCAGGATCTGCTTCAGGTAGCCGAGCAGGAAGTCGATGTTCAGGCTGCGCTCGTGCGCCTCGTCGATGATCAGCGTGTCGTACGCCTTCAGCAGCGGATCGGTCTGCGTCTCGGCGAGCAGGATGCCGTCCGTCATCAGCTTGACAGACGCGCCGGGCGCGAGGTTGTCGGTGAAGCGCACCTTGTAGCCGACCACTTCGCCGAACGGCGTGCCGAGCTCCTCGGCAATGCGGCGGCCGGTCGACGACGCGGCGAGCCGGCGCGGCTGCGTATGGCCGATCAGGCCCGTGCCGCCCGCGCCGAGGCCGCGGCCGAGTTCGAGGCAGATCTTCGGCAGCTGCGTGGTCTTGCCCGAGCCCGTCTCGCCGCAGACGATGACGACCTGGTGGCCGGCGATCGCGCGCGCGATCTCGTCGCGCTTGCCCGACACGGGCAGGCTTTCGGGGAACGTGATCGGCGGGACCGGATTAGGCGCGACGGCGACGCGCGGCGAACGTTCGCGGCGCGGTGCGCGCGCGTCCTGCGCGGCGGACTCGCGCGGCGCGTCGCGCCGTTCTCGTTGCGGCTCGCGTTGTGGCTTGCGCTGCGGCCGGCCCTGCGACTCGCCGCGTCGCTCGCGTTGCGGTTCGCCCTGCGGCGCGCGTGGCGTCTGGCCCTCAGGCTGGCGCGCGTCGGCCGCATCATCCGGGTGCCGGCCCGACGGCGCGTTGGCCCGCGTCGGCGCGGGACTTTTAGGTACATTCGACATGGGGGCGCATTATAATCCCGCCCATGAATTCCCAAACCGACCTCCCCCCCGCCCAGTCCGGCACGGCGAACCCGCCGGCCGCCGACGATTCGGCCGCCAGCCATGCGCAGTTCGTCGACTGGATGCGCTCCGTCGCGCCCTATATCCACAAATTCCGCAACAACACATTCGTCGTGGGATTCGGTGGCGAGGTCGTGCAACAGGGGCTCCTGAACGCGCTCGTGTCCGACATCGCGCTGTTGCAGGCGATGGGCATCCAGATCGTGCTCGTGCACGGCTCGCGGCCGCAGGTCGAGGAGCAGCTGAACCTGCACGGTGTCGAATCCGAGTTTTCGCACGGGCTGCGCATCACCGATGCGCGCGCGCTCGAATCCGCGAAGGAAGCGGCGGGCGAAGTGCGTCTGGATATCGAGGCCGCGATCAGCCAGGGTCTGCCGAACTCGCCGATGGCGCACGCACACATCAGCGTCGTGTCGGGCAACTTCGTGACGGCGCGGCCGGTCGGGATTCTCGACGGGGTCGATTTCGCGCATACGGGCGTCGTGCGCAAGATCGACGCCGAATCGATCCGCCATTCGCTCGCGAGCCGCAAGCTCGTGCTGCTGTCGCCGCTCGGCTTCTCGCCGACCGGCGAGGCGTTCAACCTGTCGATGGAGGACGTCGCGTCCGCGGCGGCGATCGCGCTGCGCGCCGACAAGATCATCTTCCTGACCGAAGGCCCCGGCATCGTCGACGATGAAGGCGAGCTGGTCCGCGAAATGTCGCTCGACGCGGCCGCCGATCTGCTCGACTCGGGCAACATCCAGGGCGACGACGCGTTCTTCCTGAAGCACTCGATCCGCGCGTGCCGCGGCGGCGTGACCCGTGCGCACCTGATCCCGCAGTCGCTCGACGGCAGCATGCTGCTCGAGCTGTTCCTGCACGACGGCGTCGGCACGATGATCTCGTACGAGAACCTCGAGAGCCTGCGCGAGGCGACGCCGGACGACGTCGGCGGCATCCTGTCGCTGATCGAGCCGCTCGAGTCGGACGGCACGCTGGTGCGCCGCGGCCGCCACCAGATCGAGCGCGACATCGACCACTTCTCGGTGATCGAGCACGACGGCGTGCTGTTCGGCTGCGCGGCGCTATACCCGTACCAGCAGGAGAAGATCGGCGAGATGGCATGCCTGACCGTCGCGCCCGAGGCGCAAGGCTCCGGCGACGGCGAGCGGCTGCTCAAGCGCATCGAGCAGCGCGCGCGGGCACGCGGCCTCACGCACATCTTCGTGCTCACGACGCGCACCGAGCACTGGTTCCTCAAGCGCGGCTTCGTGAAGGTGAGCGTCGACGACCTGCCGGAAGACCGCCGCAAACTCTATAACTGGCAGCGCAAGTCGCTCGTGCTGATGAAACAGCTCTGAGCGCAGGCACGGCTGCCCTCCCCCAGACCGATTACAGGAGAAGTACACGATGGCTCGAATGATCCAATGCGCGAAGCTCGGCAAGGAAGCCGAAGGTCTCGATTTCCCGCCGCTGCCGGGCGAACTCGGCAAGCGCATTTACGAAAGCGTCTCGAAGGAAGCGTGGCAGGGCTGGCTCAAGCAGCAGACGATGCTGATCAACGAGAACCGCCTGAACATGGCCGACCCGCGCGCGCGCCAGTACCTGATGAAGCAGACCGAGAAGTACTTCTTCGGCGAAGGCGCGGACCAGGCGTCCGGCTACGTGCCGCCGACCGAAGGCTGACGCGATTCGCGCGGCCGGCTTCGGCCGGTCTTGCAGCGAAAACGACAACGGCACCGTGCGACGCGCGGTGCCGTTGTCGTTTTGGAGGCGACTTTGGGCGGAGAAAGCGCGCGCCGGACGCGCGCCGCGCCGCTCACCCCGCCGGCTTCAGCGCACCGCCCTCGCCCGCCTGCTCCGGCCCGCTCGCCGAGTTTTCGGCGCCCCATTCCGCCGCATCGCTGCGCTCGGCCGTCGACAGCTCGTCCGCGCGATGGCCCGTGCGGTTCAGCAACGCCAGCATGCAGACGAGCGACACGCACGCATAGAGCCCCGACGCGATCGCGACGCCGACGATGCTGCCCGTCGCGTTGAGGATCGCCTGCGCGAGCACCGGCGTGCCGCCGCCGACGACGAGCGCGCTCAGCTGGTACGCGAGCGACAGCCCCGTATAACGGACGTTCGCCGGAAACACGCGCGCGAGCACGCCGCCGACCGCGCCGTAGAACATCGCCGACGGGATCGTCGACACGCACATGCCGGCGACGGCGATCCAGTACGAGCGGGTCGCGAGTGCATGGAACATCACTGGCATCAGCACGATCTCCGGAATCAGGATCCAGCACATCGCGCGCCGCATGTCGATCCGCGACACGAGCCATGCACCGAGCGGCTGCATCAGGAACTGCACGACGAGCGACATCGACAGGATTCCGAGGAACGTCCCCTGCGCGTAGCCGAGCTCACGGGTCGCCCACGACAGCGCGAACGTGCTGCGGAAATACGTGACGTTGATGACGGGCAGCGTGCCGGCCGCGAGCAGCACGACCGGCCAGTGATCGCGCACCACGTCGCGCAGCGGCAGCTTCACCGTGCGCTTGCGGCTCAGCACGCGCTGCATGTCGGCCGACTCCTCAAGCCTCAGGCGGATCACCATGCCGACGACCACGAGCACCGCCGACAGCAGGAACGGGATGCGCCAGCCCCACATCAGGAAGGCCGGCGTCGGCAGCGCGCTCAGCGCGAAGAACGCGCCGGTCGCGAGCAGGTTGCCGGTGGGCGAGCCCTGCTGCGCGAACGCCGCGTACAGGATGCTCCGGTGCTTCGGCGCGTTCTCGCTCGCGATCAGCACCGCGCCGCCCCACTCGCCGCCGACCGCGATGCCCTGCAGCACGCGCAGCACGACGAGCCCGGCCGGCGCCCACACGCCGATCTGCGCATAGGTCGGCAACAGCCCGATGCCGGTGGTCGCGAGCCCCATCATCACGAGCGTGATCACGAGCGCGGTCTTGCGGCCGACGCGGTCGCCGAGATGGCCGAACACGATCCCGCCGAGCGGACGCGCCGCGAAGCCGGCCCAGAACGTGACGAACGCGAGCAGCGTCGCGACGCCCGGGCTCATCGTGCTCGAAAAGAACACCTTGCCGAACACGAGCGCGGCGGCCGTGCCGTAGATATAGAAGTCGTACCACTCGATCGTCGTGCCGACGAACGCGGCAAGCGCGGCGCGGCCCGGTCGCGGGTTCGCGGCGGGAGGGGATTGCGGACGGGTCATCGATGTCTCCATGTCTGTAGTCGGTGGCGCGACTGCCGCGCGCCTTGTCCGGTTGGCCGGGTGGCCGGGTTGCGCCGCCGGCCGGCGGCCTCGCGTCAGCCGGGCGCCTTCAGCACGCCGGCGTCGAGCAATTGCTGCTGCAGCGCCGGATCGACCCCGAGCCGGTCGAGCACCGCGCGCGTGTCGCGGCCCAGCGCAGGCGGCGGCGAGCGATAGGTCGCCGGCGTGCGCGACAGCCGGATCGGCGACGCGGTGCCGCGATACGGGCCGATTTCGACGAGCAGGTTCCGGTGCAGCGCATGCGGATCGCGCACGACGTCGGCGGCCGTCTGCACCGGACCGCACGGCACGCCGGCCGCCATCAGGTCGCGCGCGAGCGGCGCGCACGCATGCGGAGCCAGCAACGGCTCCAGCGCGGCCTTCAGCTCGGGCCGATGCGCGCAGCGGCTGCGGTTGTCGACGAAGCGCGGATCGCCCGCCAGGTCCGGCGCGCCGAGATGCGCGGCGAGCCGCGCGAACTGCCGGTCGTTGCCGACGGCCAGGAAGATCGGCACGGTCGCGGTGCGGTAGCTGTCGTACGGCGCGATGTTCGGATGCGCGTTGCCGCTGCGCTCCGGCACGCGCCCGGAGCCGAAGAAGTTCGGCAAATGCGGATGCAGCAGCGACACGCCGCAGTCGTAGAGCGCGATGTCGATCGACTGCCCCTGCCCGCTCTTTTCGCGCTCGGCCAGCGCGAGCAGGATCCCGGCGAGCGCGTTGAGCCCCGTCACCATGTCGACGATCGGCAGGCCGATGCGCATCGCGTCGCCGTCGCGCTCGCCATTGACGCTCATCAGCCCGGCCATCGCCTGGATCACCGCGTCGTAGCCGGGCAGCCCGCCGAGCGGGCCGTCGGCGCCGAAGCCCGTCACCGCGCAGTGGATCAGCCGCGGAAAGCGCGGCCGCAGGTCGCGCGCGTAGTCCATGCCCCAGCGCGCGAGGGTGCCCGGCTTGAAGTTCTCGACCAGCACGTCGGCGTCCTCGAGCAGGCGCCACAGGATCGCGCGGCCCTCGTCGCGCGACAGGTCGAGCGCAAGCCCTTCCTTGTTGCGGTTGACGCCGATGAAGTACCACGCGGTGTCGTCGAGAAACGGCGGCCCCCAGCCGCGCGTCTCGTCGCCCGCCGGCGGCTCGATCTTGATCACCTGCGCGCCGTGGTCGGCGAGCGCCTGCGTGCAGTACGGGCCGCCGAGCACGCGGCTCAGGTCGACGACCTTCAGGCCGGCCAGTGCGCCTTGCGCCCCGTTCATCGCTCGACCTCCGGCAGCAGGTCGAGCGCCGCGTCGAGCGACACCGGCGCGCCGCGCAGCAGCGCGTCGACCGTCGCCGCCTCGTCGCGGCCCTCGCGGCACGAGCGCGGCGCGAGCGGATCGACGGGCAGCAGCTTCTCGCGCACGATCAGGTGCGCGAGCGCGAGACGGCGATGGTCCGGCGCCGTGCACGCGCCCTCGCATGCCATCAGGATCGCCGCGCTCGCGTAGTACAGCGCGGACGCGGCCTGACGCACGCCTGCGTCGTCACCGCTCGCCGCGACCTGCGCGAGCGCATCGGTTGCGCGCGCAAGCACGCGCCTGAACGCGGTGCGGCTCGCGTCCGGCAACGGCGCCTGGCCGAGCCGGTCGGCGAGGAACGCATGCAGCGCGTCGAGCGCCCGCTCGCGCTGTGCGGCGCGCGCGACGTCGAGCGCGACGATGTTGCTCGTGCCCTCCCAGATCGAGCCGAGATGCGCATCGCGCACGAGCCGCGCGTCGCTCCATTCCTCGATGTAGCCGGTGCCGCCGCGCACTTCCATCGCGTCGCCCGTCACGCGGCGCGCGTCGCGGCAGGCGCGGAACTTGATCAGCGGCGTCAGGATGCGCACGCAGCGCGCGGCCTCGGCGTCGCCGGCGTCGGCCTGCTGCAGCAGCAGCGCGATCCGGATGAACATCGTGCGCGCGGCCTCGGTCGGCAGCAGCATCTTCATCAGCTGCCGCTGCATCAACGGCAGCTCGATCAGCTTGCGGCCGAAAGCCTCGCGATGCGTGGCGACGTGCAGCGCCTCGTTCATCGCGCGCCGCATCAGGCCCGCCGCGCGCACGCCGTTCGACAGCCGCGACATGTTGATCATGTCCGCCATCTGGTGAAAGCCTCGGCCGATCTCGCCGATCAGGTACGCGTGCGCGCCCTCGAGCGTAATCTCGCCGCTCGCCATCGACCGGCTGCCGAGCTTGTCCTTCAGCCGCACGATCCGGTAGCGGTTGCGCGTGCCGTCCGGCAGCGTCTTCGGCAGCAGGAACAGCGCCAGCCCCTTGATGCCGTCCGGCGCGCCGTCGGGCCGCGCGAGCACCATCGCGAGATCGGCGTCGGCGTTCGAGCAGAACCACTTGTCGCCATACAGGCGCCACACCGTGTTGCCGTGCGCGTCCGTGTCGCGCGCCGCGCGCGTCGCGATCCGGCCGACGTCCGAGCCCGCCGCCTGCTCGGTCATGAACATCGCGCCCTGGTACAGCGCGTCGAAATCGCGCGACGCGAGCATCGGCAGATAGCGCGCGACGAGCGCCGGCTCGCCGAAGCGGCGCAGCGTGCGGGTCAGCGAGTCGGTCATGCTGACCGGGCAGCACAGCCCGAATTCCGCCTGCACGAACAGGAAGGTCAGCGCGTACTTGACGAGCGGCGACGCGGGGACGCGCTGGTGGCTCAGCGACGCGAGCCCGAGCTCCGCATACGCGACGCGCTCGAGCGCGACGTACGCGGGATGCTTGTCGATGCGCTGCACGGGCTCGCCGCGCCGGTTGCGATGCTCGAGCACCGGCGGATGCTTGTCCGCGCATGCTGCCCATTCGTCGAGCTCGCCGCTGACGCGTGCGCCGAGCGCGTGCAGATGCGGTTCGAGTTCCGCGTAACGCGCATCGCCGAGATGGAGCCTCAGCAGCACGCCCAGATCCGGATCCGCGGTGAAGAAATTGATGCCCCGGCTGTCGGGGATATTGGACGCGCTGGTGGTCGGCGCGCGCTCGGTGTCGTTCATGTCGTGTCTCCTGCCCCATGCAAAGCGGTCCGATCAGCGTAGGCGCGGGATCGATAAGCGTCCAATACAGGATTTGTCCGGTACGATAGACAGCGCTTATCGATGCCGAAGCCGGGGGGAAGACGCGATGGAACTGAAGCAGCTTCGATATTTCGTCGCGGTGGCCGAAGAGCTGCATTTCGGGCGCGCCGCCAAGCGGCTGTTCATCTCGCAGCCGGCGCTGAGCTTCGACATCCGCAAGTTCGAGGACGCGCTCGGCGTGCAGCTGTTTGCGCGCACCAGCAAGTCGGTCGCGCTGACCAACGCGGGCGAGGTGCTGCTCGGCGAGGCACGCCGGCTGCTGCTGCAGGCGGCCGAGGCCGAGCGCCTGACGGTGCGCTCGGCGTCCGGGTACGCGGGGCGGCTGCGGGTCGGCTTCGTCCATTCGATGCTGTATCGCGGGCTGCCCGATGCGGTGCGGCGCTTCGAGGCCGACTACCCGGGCGTCGAGATCGTGCTCGCGGAAATGAACACGCAGGCGCAGGTGCAGGCCATCCAGCGCGGCCAGATCGACCTCGGCTACACGCACTGGGGCCACTTCCCGCCCGAGGTCGATTCGACGCCGATCTATGCGGAGCCGTTCGTCTGCTGCCTGCCGGCCGGACATCCGCTCGCGCGGCGCCGGCAGGTCGCGCTCGCCGCGCTCGCGGACGAGCCGTTCATCCTGTTTCCGCGCGACGCGGCCCCGCACTATCACGACCTGATCATCGCGCAATGCGTGAACGCGGGCTTCAGCCCGCTGATTCGTCACGAGGCGCGGCTGTGGCAGACCATCCTGTCGATGATCGAGTTCGGGATGGGCGTCGCGCTCGTGCCGCGCGTGCTGCAGCAGGTGAAGAGCGACCGGCTCGCGTTCCGGCCGCTGAAGGATGCGCCGCTCGAATCGCGCACGCTCGAGCTGAAGCGCGGCGGAAGCGCAGAACCGGTCGCGCTGCGCTTTGCCGACTATCTGCGCGCGTCGATCGATGCGCTGCCGGCGCTTGCGGGCTGAACCGCGCGGGTGTCGCGAGGGCGTGCCGGCCGCCATTCGTCACGGACTTTGTCGCCGTCCACGACACGAATGTGCGTGCCTGCAAAAATATTTGCAGAAAGTGCTTTACGAACCCGAAAAACCCTGACATAATTTCATCTTCTTTGGGCGGTTAGCTCAGCGGTAGAGCACTGCCTTCACACGGCAGGGGTCACTGGTTCGATCCCAGTACCGCCCACCAAAGATTCGCCGCTTGTGGCGACGCGTCAAACGCTGGATCGAGCAGTTGTTCCCAGCGCCAGCGCAAAGCCACTAGGCAAAGAAAAAGCCCTGCACTCGCAGGGCTTTTTTTTCACCATCTCGAGGGGGCAAACGCTATTTGCCCCCATCGCTGACACCGTTTGCGGCTCGATCAGTCAGCCCTTTCACTGCAGCTGCGACCGCCTCCCGCGACACACCGAAGAGTCACCCTCTTCAGGCAATATACTGCCCTATGCCCTCCATACAGACGCCTAGGGAGTACCGCAATGGGCCGCTTATTGAAAGTTCTCGCAGGCCCTCACGAGGGCAAAGGCATGTATTGTTTCTCCGCCGACCTGCTTGACGGATGCTTTTCATTTGCCAATATGGCAGCGTCAGCCGAAGACCCGCTTCACGTCTTGCACGCGAATACCGCGGCGATTTTTTTCGCCGGCTCCTATCTTGAAGCACGGCTGAACGAACTCATCGAGGAAGTGTCGCTGGGCATAGGCGAGCCATATGTCCCCCTCGCATTCTGGCAAACGCTGAATGAGCGGAAAAAAACCTTCAGCACCCGCGACAAATGGAACCTCATAGCATCCGCAAGCGGCGGCCAACTATGGGATTCAAGCGCCGAACCGTTTCAGTCTCTTGACGTTTTGACAACGCTACGCAATGAACTTGTTCACTACAAGGGGGAGATGGGTGAAAAAACTAAGCCTCGCCTGCGAAAGCTCCAGTATCTAAGCGACAGATTCAAAGGCCCAGGCAACAACATTCTTCGAGCACTGAATGTTGGCAGCTGGGCGCACGATCTGCTGACTTGCCCGGGCCTCGGTCAGTGGGTTCACGAAGTCATTGAACCGGTCTCCGAGAGCTTTGACGAACTCCTCACCGGCAAAACACTAGAAATTCTGAAAGCCGCCCCATCGCCCTCGCCCACATCCGGACCATCGGAAAACAGTTAATACCAAAAGCACATCTACAGCACAAGCTAAGCGCAGCCGCGCTCGCCTCCTTCACTCTGGCCACTTTTGTCGCGCGTGCTTCACGCTCAGGATCTCTACTAAATCTGCATCAATGCTGTACACGACAATGTAGTTGTGATGCACCACCATCTCTCTCGTTCCGGAAACGCGCCCCGCTCGATACAGCCTCGGGCGAACCCTCAGCCCCTCGACCTTTTCACGAATCATTTGCATCAGGGCTAATGCGGCGTCTGGATCGTCTTCCCCGATAAACTCCAAGATACACAGCAGGTCTTCCTCGGCCAACGGCCGCCACTTAAGTCTTAGCACGCTTCCCCTTTCTCATCGCTTCGACGCGGGCCAGAGCCTTTTTCATCACGTCCTCATGCTCGATACTCGGGCGCGGGTCGTCGATCGACTCCTGCACCTGCTCGCGCAACCACTTGTCATAGGCCGCCGCATTCGCGTGCGTCTGCTTCATCGCCGCCGCACGATCCGGACGGCTAGAACGTTCGATCTCGACCTCATCCGGCCGCCATGCTTCGAGCGAGAAACGCCCCGACTGCAACCCAAGCTCGCGGATCACCTCCAGCGCCTTGACGGGGTTCCGGAACGCACGCGGCCGACGATTGTTCGACGTGACCAGCACAGCCGTTCCGGCCGTCCGCGTCTCCAGCTCGACGTAAAATGAACCGCCCTCAGCCTTGAGGACAGCGGACAGAACACCGCCCGCGTGTGCGGCAGCAGCAGCCTGAGACACATCTAACGTTTTCATGGCACAACCTTTAGAAGATAACGGCACGATCTATAATACATCGTGCCACGGTCAATAGCATTCCGCCCCCTTTATTTGACGTAAAACCCCATGCGTCCGTCAGCGCCCCACACCTGGGCGTACAGCATCTGCACGGCAGGGGTCACTGGTTCGATCCCAGTACCGCCCACCAAAAAATCCAAGGGCCTGCGTCTCGCGACGCAGGCCCTTTTTGCTTTTGCGATGCGACTTTTCGGACGCGCCGATCGCCCCACCCGCTCAGCCGATCCCCATCCGCTCCACCGTCGCATCGAACGCCCGCTTCGCCTTCTCGACGATCTCGTCGACTTCGGCCTCGCCGACCACGAGCGGTGGCGACAGCAGCATCCGGTCGCCGGTCGCGCGCATGATCAGGTTGCCGTTGAAGCAGAAGTCGCGGCAAATCGTGCCGACCTCCCCGCCATGGTCGAAGCGCACGCGCCGCGCCGGCTCGCGCGCGAGCTGAACGCCCGCGACGAGCCCCGCGCCGGCAATCTCGCCGACGATCGGATGCCCGCCCAGCGCGTCGCCCAACCGGCGCTGGAAATACGGACCGATGTCGCGCTTCACGCGCGCGACGATCCCTTCGTCGCGCAGCACCTTCAGGTTCGCGACCGCGACCGCCGCCGCCACCGGATGGCCCGAATACGTCATCCCGTGATTGAATTCGCCGTGCTCGATCAGCGCCTGCGCGACCCGGTCGCGCAGCGCCACCGCGCCCATCGGCACATAACCGCTCGTCAGCCCTTTCGCGAGCGTCATCAGGTCCGGCTCGAAGCCGAAGTGCTGGTGCGCGAACCATTCGCCGATGCGCCCGAAGCCGCCGATCACCTCGTCGGCGACGAGCAGGATGTCGTACTTGCGGCAGATCCGCTGGATCTCCGGCCAGTACGTCGACGGCGGGAAGATCACGCCGCCCGCGCCCTGGAACGGCTCGCCGATGAACGCGGCGACATTCTCCGCACCGAGTTCGACGATCTTCGCTTCGAGCTGCTGCGCGCGCGCGAGGCCGAACGCCTCGGGCGTCTCGCCGGCCTCCGCTTCGCCGAAGAAGTACGGCTGGTCGATGTGCACGATGTGCTCGACCTTCGACGGCATCTGCTCGTGCATGTAGTCCATCCCGCCCAGCGTCGCACCCGCGATCGTCGAGCCGTGGTAACCGTTGCGACGCGAGATCACGTATTTCCTCCGCGGCCTGCCCTGTACGCGCCAGTACTGGTGCACGACGCGCAGCACGGTGTCGTTGCCTTCCGAGCCGCTGTTGCAGTAGAAGAAGTGGTTGAACCCCGGCGGCGTGACTTCGGCAAGCAGCTTCGACAGTTCGATCACCGGCGGATGCGTGGTCTTGAAGAACGTGTTGTAGAACGGCAGTTCCTGCAGTTGCCGGTACGCGGCGTCGACAAGTTCCTTGCGGCCGTAGCCGACGTTCACGCACCACAGGCCGGCCATCCCGTCGATGATCCTGTTGCCGTCCGAGTCCCACAAGTAGGCGCCGTGCGCCTTCACGATCACGCGGCTGCCCGCGCGATTGAGCGCGCCCATGTCGGAAAACGGGTGGATGTGGTGCGCGGCGTCGAGCGCGCGGTACTCGGCCGTCGTGCGGGCCGCAGGCGCGGCGGGCTCGATCCAGGCCGGTTCGTTGCGATAGGTCATGTGTCCTCCGGAGTGCGGTGGCGCGCGCTCACACATGCAGCAGCAGATGCCGGCGCTCCCATGAGCTGATCACGCGGAAGAACGCCTCGTATTCGGTTTCCTTCAGCGCGAGATACGCCTTGACGAACTTGTCGCCGAGAATCTCCGCGAGCGGCGTGCACGCAGCCATCAGCGAGAGGCCTTCCTCGAGATTGCGCGGCAGCTGATACGGCAGATCGTAGCCGTCGGACGCGAGCGGCTCGGTCGGCTCCAGACGCTGCGTCATGCCGAGATAGCCGGCGGCGAGCGTCGCCGCGAAGGCCAGGTACGGATTGCAGTCGACGCCCGGGATGCGGTTCTCGATGCGGCGCGCGACCGGGCTCGACTGCGGGATCCGGAAACCGACCGTGCGGTTGTCGTAGCCCCACTGCACGTTGATCGGCGCGGCCATGAAGCGCGACAGCCGGCGGTACGAGTTGATGTACGGCGCGAAGATCGGCATCAGCGCCGGCGTGTACGTCTGCAACCCTGCGAGATAGCCGCGAAACAGCGGCGTCACGTCGCCTTTCGCATCGATGAACAGGTTGCGGCCGGTTTGCGGGTCCGCGACGCTCTGGTGAATGTGCATCGCGGAACCGGGTTCGCCTTCCATCGGCTTCGCCATGAACGTCGCGTACATGTTGTGCCGCAGCGCCGCTTCGCGCACCGTGCGCTTGAACAGGAACACCTGATCGGCAAGCGACAGCCCGTCGCCGTGCATGAAGTTGATCTCCATCTGCGCGGCGCCGACCTCGTGGATCAGCGTCTCGATGTCGAGCCCCTGCATTTCGCAGTACTCGTAGATGTCCTCGAACAGCGGATCGAACTCGTTGACGGCCTCGATCGAATACGACTGCCGGCCCGTCTCCGCGCGCCCGGTGCGGCCGACCGGCGGACGCAGCGGCAGGTCGGGATCGGCGTTCATGTCGACCAGGTAGAACTCGAGCTCGGGCGCGACCACCGGCTTCCAGCCCTTCTCGTGATACAGCTCGAGCACGCGGCGCAGCACGTAGCGCGGCGAGATCTCGACCGGCGAGCCGTCGAAGTGCACGCAGTCGTGGATCACCTGCGCGGTCGGATCGACCGCCCACGGGATCAGGCAGATCGTCGACGGGTCGGGCACGCAGACCATGTCCGGATCGGTGACGCCGGTCAGCGTGCCGTCCTCCGGATAGTCGCCGGTGACGGTCTGCACCATCACCGCCTGCGGCAGCCGCATCGATTCGCCGGACTCGAACTTGTTGCGCGGAATGATCTTGCCGCGCGCGATGCCGGCCATGTCGGGAATGATCGCCTCGACCTCGGTGATGCGATGCTGCCTGAGGAATTCGTCCAGTGCGGGTTGCATGATCGGCCTCTTTCAGTCCACGACATGTGCGGCCGGCGACGCGCTATCGCCGTCGACGGCCGCACGGATACGGTGCGTCATGTGCGCGCGGCACGCCGCGCCGAATGCCGCGAAGATGTCGCGCGACAGCGGCTGCTCCGCGAACCGCCATTCGGGATGCCACTGCACGCCGAGCGCGAACGCGCGCGCGCCGCGCACGCTCACCGCCTCGATCAGTCCGTCGGGCGCGCTCGCCTCGACGACGAGCCCCGCGCCGATGCGCGCGATGCCCTGGTCATGCAGCGAATTGACCGTCGCTTCGCACGCGCCGCGCGCGATCCGCTGCAGCAGGCCGCCCGGCGCGAAACGCACGACGTGCGCGGGACCGTATTGCGCGTCGAGCGGATCGGACGGCGTCTCGCGATGATCGGCGAACCCCGCTGTCGCATGCAGCCGCTGATGCAGCGTGCCGCCATACACGACGTTCATTTCCTGCATCCCGCGGCAGATCGCGAGCACCGGCACGCCGGCGTCGATCGCCGCGCGCATCAGCGGCAGCGCGGTCGCGTCGCGCGCCGGATCGTGCAGCGTGCCGGGCGCGCTCGCGTGCCCGCCGTAATGATGCGGCTCGACGTTCGAATGGCTGCCGGTGAACAGCAGCCCGTCGACCGCCGCGACGAGCGCGTCGACCGGCTGGCGCATGCCGAGCGCGGGCAGCACGAACGCGAGCACGCCCGCGCCGTCGACGAGCGCGGCAAGGTACTTCTCCCCCGCCGCATGCGTCGGATGCGCGCCGCGCATCATGCGATCGGCGGTCACGGCCACGATCGCGCGCGCCCTCATGATCGCGTCTCCCGGAACATCGGCGCGCGAGCGCGCAACGACCCGCCGCATGCGTCGCGCTGCGCAATGAGGTGCGGCCCGGAACGGATGAGGCAAACGGCGCTAGGGCAACAACGACGCGCTGCCGTCGCACTGAATCGCGCTGAACACGCGCGTGGTCACGAGATTGAAGCGGCGCAGGCCGCGATGGAACAAGACGGTGAGGCGAGGCTCGCTGGACAGGGCGGAATGCGTGCCGCGATCGGCATGCCGGCGCGGACCGGCACGACGCGGCGCGCCCGCCGACGGACTTCGCGTCCGCTGGATCGAAGGGCTGACGGCTTTCACGATCGTACTCGACTGACGGATGAACGCTGAACACGTGTCCTATTGCAGCGCGCGGTTCAAACCGTGCAGCGACACGCAAGCAAGCCGTCGTCTGTGACGACTTCCTGACATTCAGCTTATATCACCTAAAAATTGCGTCAAATTTTCACGCGTCGGCGTCGGTATTAACTCTGACAAAAACAATGGCGGCATCGATTCGCAGAATCGATGCCGCCTCGTGCAATGCGCCGCCGGTCGCGTTCAGCGATACGCGAGCGCGGTCTCGGCGAGCGTCTGCAGCAGCGACGACACCCGCGCGGCGCGCGCTTCGTCGTATGCGTACGGACGCGTCTCTTCCATGTACGTGATCTGCGCGAGTTCGAGCTGCACGGCCTGCACCCCCGTCTCGGGCACGCCGTAATGACGCGTGATGTAGCCGCCCTTGAAGCGGCCGTTCGCGACCGCCGTATAGCCGCCATGCGCGATCACGCGCTCGGCCAGCGCTTGCGCGAGGCCGGGCGCGGCGCTCGCGCCGTTCGCGGTGCCGAAGTTGAAGTCCGGCAGCCGCCCGTCGAAGAAGCGCGGCACGTGCGAGCGGATCGAATGCGCCTCCCACACCAGCACGCGGCCGTGCTCGCGCTTCACGCGCGCGATCTCGCCCTGCAGCGCTTCATGGTACGGCCGCCAGTAGCGGTCGCGGCGACGCAGGATCTCGTCGTCGCCGGGCAGCGCGCCGGCCGGATAGAGCGGCGCCTTGTCGAACGTGTCGACCGGCACGAGGCCCGTGGTGTCCTGCCCCGGGTACAGGTTCTCGTTGTCGGGCGGCCGGTTCAGGTCGACGACGTAGCGCGCGTGCGACGGCACCAGCACCGATGCGCCGAGCGCGACGGCGAAGCCGTACAGGCGCTCGAGGTGCCAGTCGCAGTCGTCGACGAAGCGCGCGTCGGGCGTCATCGTCGCGGCGATGTCGTCGGGAATGAACGTGCCCGCGTGGGGAATCGAGATCAGCAGCGGCAGCGTGCCCTGCTTCAGCGTGAATACAGCCGGTTGGTCGATCATGTCGGTCTCGTGTCGGTCGGACGGCGCGCGCCCCGCGGCACGCGCCGGTCGCCGCGCGTCAGCGCAGCAGTTGCGCCAGCGCGGCGCGGTAAGCGGCATACGCGGCGGCTTCGTCGCGATGGCGGCGTTCGCGCACGACGCATTCGCCGCCCGTGTAGACGTCGCGCACCGGCGTGTCGCCGTGCTCGGCGAACACCGTGCCGGACAGCCACGCCGTGCTGTCGTGTTCGGCAATCGCCGGATGATCGGGGTCGAGCACGAGCCAGTCGGCGCGGCAGCCCGCGCGCAGCGCGCCGATGCGCCGCCCGCTCGCCTGCGCGCCGCCGGCAAGCGACGCGTCGAACAGGCGATCCGCGACGTAGGGCTGCGCGTCGCTCGCGAGCACGTTGCGCGCGCGATGCACGAGCCGCTGCCCGTATTCGAGCAGGCGCAGCTCCGCGCGCCAGTCGACCGACGCATGGCTGTCGGAGCCGATGCCGATCACGCCGCCGTGCGCGAGATAGTCGACGGCCGGGAACACCCCGTCGCCGAGGTTCGCTTCCGTCGTCAGGCACAGGCCGGCGACCGCGCGGCGCTTCGCGAGCGCCGCGGTCTCGGCCGCGTCGACGTGCGTCGCGTGCACGAGGCACCAGCGCGCATCGACGTCGAAGCGGTCGAGCAGCCACTGCACGGGCCGCGCGCCATAGGTGCGCACGCAGTCGTCGACCTCGGCCGTCTGTTCGGCGATGTGGATATGCACGGGCGCGTCGTCGGGCAGCCCGTCGAGCAGCGTGCGCAACCCCGCTTCGGACACCGCGCGCAGCGAGTGCGGCGCGACGCCGTAGCGCAGCGCGCCGTCCTCGGGCGCGGCGCGGCGCATCGCGTCGAGCAGTTCGAGCAGGCCGTCGGGCGTGTTGATGAAGCGGCGCTGGTCGTCGCGCGGCGGCTTGTTGCCGAAGCCCGCGAACTGGTACGACACGGGCAGCATCGTGATGCCGATGCCGGCCGCGCGCGCCGCGTCGATCACGCGCACGCCGAGCTCGGCGAGCTGCGGATAGCGCGAGCCGTCCTGCGCATGATGCACGTAGTGGAATTCGCACACCGACGTGTAGCCGCATTTCAGCATCTCGACGTACAGCCAGCGCGCGATCGCCGCGAGCGCGTCGGGCGTGATCTTCAGCGCGAAGCGGTACATCAGGTCGCGCCAGCTCCAGAAGCTGTCGGACGGGTTCGCGCGGTATTCGGTGAGCCCCGCCATCGCGCGCTGGAACGCGTGCGAGTGCAGGTTCGGCATGCCGGGCAGCACGGGCCCGGCCGCACGCGCGACACCCGCCGGCGCATCGGCGTCGGGCGTCACCTCGGTCAGCGTGCCGGCCGCGTCCCAGCGCAGCAGCACGTTGCGGCGCCAGCCTTCGGGCAGGTAGGCGTGCGCCGCGAACAACGTCGTATCGGTCATCGTGAGTCTCATCATCCGTTCGTGCGGCGAAACACGGTCGTCCCGCCGCGCACGACCTGCTCGCACAGCGGGCGGCCGATCCAGTACGCGAGTTCCGCGAGCGAGCCGACCGACCACACCGCGAAATCGGCCTGGCGGCCGACTTCGAGCGCGCCGTGGCGGTCCGCGCGGCCGAGCGCCGCGGCCGCATGGCGCGTGACGCCCTGCAGCACTTCCGGCACCGTCATCCGGAACAGCGTGCAGCCGAGGTTCATCGTCAGCAGCAGCGATTCGAGCGGCGACGTGCCCGGGTTGTGATCGGTCGCGAGCGCGATCGGCACGCCATGCTTGCGCAGCAGGTCGAGCGGCGGCAATTGCGTCTCGCGAATGAAGTAGTACGCGCCGGGCAACAGCACGGCGACCGTGCCGGCCGCCTTCATCGCCTCGATGCCGGCTTCGTCGAGAAATTCGAGGTGATCGGCGGACAGCGCGCGATAGCGCGCGGCGAGCGCGGTGCCGCCGGCGTTCGACAGCTGTTCCGCGTGCAGCTTGACCGGTAGCCCGCGCCGCGTCGCGGCCTCGAACACGCGCTCGGTCTGCGCGAGCGAGAAGCCGATCCGCTCGCAGAACACGTCGACCGCGTCGACGAGCCCTTCGTCGGCGAGCGCCGGCAGCATCCGCTCGCACACTTCGTCGATGTACGCGTCCGCGCGGCCCGCGTATTCGGGCGGCAGCGCGTGCGCGCCGAGGAAGGTCGTGTAGACGGTCACCGGGAAGCGCTCGCCGAGCTGCCGCGCGACGCGCAGCATCTTGCGCTCGCTCGCGAGGTCGAGGCCGTAGCCCGACTTGATCTCGATCGCGGTCACGCCCTCGGAGAGCAGCGGCTGCAGGCGCGCGGCGGCCTGCGCGAACAGCGTCGTCTCGTCGGCCGCGCGCGTCGCGCGCACCGTCGACACGATCCCGCCGCCCTGCCGCGCGATTTCTTCATAGCTGACGCCCGCGAGGCGCTGCGCGAATTCGTCCGCGCGCGTGCCGCCGTACACGAGGTGCGTGTGACAGTCGACGAGCCCCGGCGTCACCCATGCGCCGTGCAGGTCCTCGCGCGCCCAGTGCGCATAGCCGTGCGGCAGCGCGGAGAACGCGCCGAGCCAGACGATCGCGCCGGTTTCGTCGACGGCAATCGCCGCGTCGTCGATCGTCTCGTCGGGATGGCCGTGCGGACACAGCCTCAGGTGATGCCAGACAGTCGGTTTCATGCGTTCAGTTCGTATCGGTAGCGTCAAGCGACACGGCGAGCAGCGCGCCGTCGCCGCTTACCGCGACGTCAAGCGCACGCTGCAGCCCGTCGAGCCGCAGCGTGTCCAGTTCTTCCAGCGCGTGGGTTGCGCCGTCGAGCGCGACCTGCACCGCCCCCGTCGCGCAGAACAGCAGCACGGTGTCCGCACGCGCGATGCGATGCGTGCCGGCGCGCCACGCGGCGACCGACCCGCGCGTCGTCGCGCGGCGCGTCATCAGGTTGAAGTCGCGCGTCGGGCCGTCGTGCAGCGTCGCGCCGATCGCCGCCTCGCCGGCGAAATCCGCGCGCGCGAGCGGCGCGTCGAGCACGTGCCGCGCACCGCCTTCGCCGGCGAGCGTCATGCCCGCGCCGGACAGCAGCACCAGCGTGCGGTCGACGCCTTCGAAGCGCGAGAACGGCCCCGCCGCGCCGACGTCCGCGACGCTCACGCGCCACGCGAACGCGTCGAGCGCGGCGCCGGGGGGATGCGCGGCGATCTCGCGCGTCACGCCGCCGCCGTTCTTCCACGGCGACGCGACGAGATCCGCCGCGCGGATCAGCGCGGCGGCCACCGGCGCCTGGTCGAGCGCCGTCATGCTCAGCGGCCGAGCATCGGCAGCTTCAGGCCGGCTTCGCGGGCCGTCTGCTGCGCGAGCTCGTAGCCGGCGTCCGCATGGCGCATCACGCCCGTCGCCGGATCGTTCAGCAACACGCGGCCGAGACGCTCGTGCGCTTCAGCGGTGCCGTCCGCGACGATCACGACGCCCGAGTGCTGCGAGAAGCCCATCCCGACACCGCCGCCGTGGTGCAGCGACACCCACGATGCGCCGCCTGCGGTGTTCAGCAGTGCGTTGAGCAGCGGCCAGTCGCTGACGGCGTCCGAGCCGTCCTTCATCGATTCCGTCTCGCGGTTCGGGCTGGCGACCGAGCCGGTGTCGAGATGGTCGCGGCCGATCACGATCGGCGCCTTCAGCTCGCCGTTCTTCACCATCTCGTTGAACGCCTGGCCGAGGCGGTAGCGATCCTTCACGCCGACCCAGCAGATTCGCGCCGGCAGGCCCTGGAACGCGATGCGCTCGCGCGCCATGTCGAGCCAGTTGTGCAGGTGCGGATCGTCGGGGATCAGCTCCTTCACCTTCTGGTCGGTCTTGTAGATGTCCTCCGGATCGCCGGACAGCGCGACCCAGCGGAACGGGCCCTTGCCTTCGCAGAACAGCGGCCGGATGTACGCCGGCACGAAGCCCGGGAAGTCGAACGCGTTCTCGACGCCCATTTCCAGCGCCATCTGGCGGATGTTGTTGCCGTAGTCGAGCGTCGCCGCGCCGCGCTCCTGCAGCGTCAGCATCGCGCGCACCTGCACCGCCATCGACTGCTTCGCGACCTTCACGATGCTTTGCGGATCGACCTTCTGCGCCTCGCGCCATTGCGCGACGGTCCAGCCTTGCGGCAGGTAGCCGTTGATCGGGTCGTGCGCGCTCGTCTGGTCGGTCACGCAGTCCGGCGTGATGCCGCGCTTGACGAGTTCCGCGAATACGTCGGCCGCGTTGCCGAGCAGGCCGATCGACACCGGCTTGCCGGTGCGCTTCGCTTCCTCGACCATGCCGAGCGCCTCGTCGAGGGTCGTCGCCTTCTTGTCGACGTAGCGGGTCTTCAGGCGGAAGTCGATGCGCGTCTCGTCGCATTCGACCGCGATCATCGAGAAGCCGGCCATCGTCGCCGCGAGCGGCTGCGCGCCGCCCATCCCGCCCAGGCCGCCCGTCAGGATCCAGCGGCCCGACGGGTCGCCGTTGAAGTGCTGGTTCGCGACCGCGAAGAAGGTTTCATAGGTGCCCTGAACGATGCCCTGGCTGCCGATGTAGATCCAGCTGCCGGCCGTCATCTGGCCATACATCATCAGGCCCTTGCGGTCGAGCTCGTTGAAGTGGTCCCAGGTCGCCCAGTGCGGCACCAGGTTCGAGTTCGCGAGCAGCACGCGCGGCGCATCCTTGTGCGTGCGGAACACACCGACCGGCTTGCCCGACTGGACCAGCAGCGTCTCGTCCTCGTTCAGGTCCTTCAGCGACGCGAGGATCTGGTCGTAGCATTCCCAGTTGCGCGCCGCGCGGCCGATGCCGCCGTACACGACGAGCGCATGCGGGTGCTCGGCGACTTCCGGATCCAGGTTGTTCTGGATCATCCGGTACGCCGCTTCCGCGAGCCAGGTCTTGCAGGTCTTCTCGCTGCCGCGCGGCGCGCGGATCGTGCGCGTCGGATCGAGACGGGGATCGATGTGTTTCGGATGGTTCATGACGACTGCTCCCGAGGGAAATGGAAAATCAACAGATTCAGAAATGCCCGGTGAAGCGATAACGGCTACCGGGATGCCAAAGATTCGCCACCGAGGCGACGACGCCCTGCGACCAGGTGCGCCGATGTAAAACCAGACACGGTTCGACGTCGTCCATCCGAAGCTGCTCGCGCCGCTCAGGCGCGGGTGCAGCCGCTTCGATCCGGTACTCGACGCGCTGCAGCGGCGCCGCGCGCATCAGGTACTGGTTCGGCGTCGTGTTCGTAAAATCCTGCTCGGCGTAATCCGGCGCGACCGCCGGATTCACCCATCGCTCTTCGAGCTGCACCGGCTCGTCGTTCTCGAAATGCAGCACCTGCGAGTGAAACAGCTTCGCGCGCACCGCGACCTGCATCTCGTCCGCGAGCGCCTCGTCGGCCCTCACGGTCTCGAGGCCGAGCACGCTGGCGCGATGCGCGTGCCCGCGCGCGGCCACCTCTTCCGAGATGCTGCGGATCGCCACCAGGGTCGACTCGTACTTCGGCCGCGCGACGTAGGTGCCGGCGCCCTTCAGGCGCGTCAGCACCTGCTCGGCCGTCAGCTCGCGCAGCGCGCGGTTGACGGTCATCCGCGCGACCTTGAACTCGCGGGCCAGCTCGTTCTCGGACGGCACCTGATCGCCCTCCGCCCACTCGCCGGCATGAATGCGGGCCAGGATGAAGTCCTTGATCTCCTGGTAGACCGGTGCGCTCATCGCGTTACTGTTCCGATGCGAACGAGAACGGGCTGTGCTTCGCGAACGCACGCTCGCCGACCAGCTTCGCGATCACCGCGATGTCCGGCGCGAAGTAGTGGTCGAGCTCGTAGTGCGCGACCTTGCCGCGGATCGTTTCCATCACGGGCGCGAGCTTCGGGCTCGTGTGATGCGGCGCGCGCAGGTCGACGCCCTGGGCGGCGGCCAGCAGTTCGATCGCGAGGATGTGCTTCGTGTTGTCCGCGATGTCGGCGAGCTTGCGCGCGGCGAACGTCGCCATCGACACGTGGTCTTCCTGGTTCGCCGAAGTCGGCAGCGAGTCGACCGACGCCGGGTGCGCGAGCGTCTTGTTCTCCGACGCCAGGGCGGCAGCCGTCACGTGCGCGATCATGAAGCCCGAGTTCACGCCGCCATCCTTCACGAGGAACGGCGGCAGGCCCGACAGCGTCGCGTCGATCAGCAGCGCGATGCGGCGCTCGGCCAGTGCGCCGATTTCCGATGCGGCGAGCGCGAGGTTGTCGGCCGCGAACGCGACGGGTTCCGCGTGGAAGTTGCCGCCCGACAGCACTTCGCCGGTATCCGGGAAAATCAGCGGGTTGTCCGACACGGCGTTCGCTTCGACCAGCAGCACGCCGGCCGCATGGCGCATCTGGTCCAGGCACGCACCCATCACCTGCGGCTGGCAGCGCAGGCTGTACGGGTCCTGCACCTTGTCGCAGTCGCGGTGCGACTGGTTGATCGGCGAGCCTTCCAGCAGGTCGCGGTAGGACGCGGCCGCGTCGATCTGGCCCTGATGGCCGCGCAGTTCGTGGATGCGCGCGTCGAACGGCTTCACCGAGCCGGCCGCCGCGTCGACCGACAGCGCACCCGCGACGAGCGCGGTGCGGTACAGGTCTTCGATCGCGAACATGTTGTCGAGCGCCAGCGCCGTCGACGCCTGCGTGCCGTTGAGCAGCGCGAGGCCTTCCTTCGCCTGCAGCGTGAGCGGCGCGAGGCCCGCGACGCGCAGGCCGTCGATCGCGCTCGCGCGCTCGCCGCGGATGAACACTTCGCCGACGCCGAGCAGCACGGCCGACATGTGCGCGAGCGGCGCGAGGTCGCCCGATGCGCCGACCGAGCCCTTCACCGGAATCAGCGGCAGCACGTCCGCGTTGAACAGCTTGATCAGCGCGTCCATCACTTCGCGGCGGATGCCCGAGTGGCCGCGGCCGAGGCTCGACAGCTTCAGCGCCATCAGCAGGCGCACCGACGAGCGCGCCATCGGCTCACCGACGCCGACCGCGTGCGACAGCACGAGGTTCTTCTGCAGCAGTTCGAGCTGATCGTGCGGGATGTGCGTGCTCGCCAGGCGGCCGAAGCCCGTGTTGATGCCGTAGGCCGGGTCGCCCTTCGCGGCGATGTCGGCCACCGCCTTCGCGCCGGCGTCGATCTTCGCGAAGCTGGCCGGGTCGAGCACAAGCTGCACCGGTTCGCGGGCGATCTTGCGCAGTTGCGGGAGGGTCAGGTGGCCGGGGGTCAGCGTAATCATGTGAGCAATCCTGTCTAGACAAGTTCAAGATGGATGCAGTGTAGCCATCCGAACTTGTCTAGACAACCCGTTTTCCCCCGATTTCGACTCGGGAGTTTCCCTGATGCCCGGAACGGTCCGCAGGCCGGCGCACGCTGGGTCGGGATTTATCATGTGTCGCTGTTATTTTGATTTTTGCAACATGCGAATCACCCTGCCCGCTCGCGAAGATCCGGCAAGGCAACGTAATCGCGATCGGCCATCGCGAAGCGTCGGCGCCGTTCTCGTTCGACGACGTTCCCGATGAGCGATGTGATGAGGGCGCGCTACGCGGCGCCGAACGACGCGCCGCTCGAATGAGCGGCGCTCACGCGCGCGTCCACGCGACGCACGCCGCGTAGCCGGGCGCCGCGTCGAGCCACGCCGCGTCGAAGCCGGCCACGCCGGCCGCGGGCGCGGCGCGCGAGACGACCTCCACCGCCGGCGTCGCCGCATCGCGCGGCGGCACCACCGCGAACGCCCGCAGCCCGCCGCCGATGCCGGTGCCGAGCGCCTTGAGCAGCGCTTCCTTAGCGGACCACACGTGCATGAACGCGTCCGCGCGCGCGGGCTCCGGCAGCGCGTCGAGATAGGCGGCTTCGCCGGGCGTGCACACTTCGCGCGTCAACGCGCGCCAGTCGGTCGCGCGGTCGCAGCGCTCGATGTCGACGCCGACCCGGCAGCCGGCCGACCACGCGATCAGCGCGTGGTCGCCCGCGTGCGACACGTTGAAATCGAACCGCGGGTGATACGCGTGATGCGCGGGATCGAGCGCCGGGCGGCCGGCTTCGCCGATGACGAGCGCCACCGCATGCGGCGCGATGCCGAGCTGCGCGCCGAGCACGTCGCGCAGCGCGACGCGCGTGCCCGCGCTGCGCACCGCGTCCTGCGGACGCAGAAAGCGCCCTGCCCGCGCGCGTTCGGCGTCGCTCAACGCCGCATACGCGGGCGACGCGAGCGGCACCTGCCAGTCGAAATCGACGCGCACGACCTGCACGCCCGCGCGGCGCGCGGCCGCCGGCACGTGGAGCGGATGCGCGCGATACGCGGCGCGCGCGCCGCAGGCGGAATCGGGAACGGACGGGATGGACATCGACGCAGGAACCGGCAGGACGAAAAGTCTGATGTTAATCGATCGCCGTGCGCGCGGCGCCGTTCAGCCGGGCGCGGCCGTGCCCGCCGGCGCATGCCGCGCCCGCGCCGCCGCGTGGCGCGCGTGGACGACGCCCGGCGCATCGGCCGGCAGCGCGCCGTGCTGCAGCCAGTGCAGCGCAACCGGCCACAGCGTGCCGGCGAAGCGGCTGTGGAAGAACGCGAAGTGCCCGATCGCATCGACGCCGATATCGCGCGGCGCGATCCGCAGATGCGTGACGTCGCTGCCCGTGTAGTAGCCGATCAGTCGCTCGATCGCGGCGACGGTGCCGAACGCGTCGTCGTCGAGCCCGATCGCGAGCATCGGCGCGGTGAGCGCCGCGAAGCGCGCAGGCAGCTCCGCGCGGCTCGCGACGCGCCCGGCGTGCGACGCGCGCGCGTAGACGTCCTCGAAGCGCGGCCGCGACCGCGCCCACGACAGCGCGACGCCGCGCGGCGTATCCTCCATCCAGCCGAGGCGCTTGGCCGGCACGTAGCCGCAGGCCGCCGCGAGCATCGGCATCGCGACGTGCCACTTCCACCACATGCGCCGCCGCTCGGCCGGCCGGTAGTCGCGCCAGTACGCGTACTGCGCGCCGACCGTCAGCACGCGCCGCACCTGGCAATTCGACGCCGCAAGCCCGAGCGCGAAGCCGCCGATGCTGTGCGCGACCACGTCGAGCGGCTGGCCGGGAAACGCGTCGCGCGCGTACTGCAATGCGGCCTCGCAATCGAGCCGTCCCCAGTCGAGCCAGTTCGCGCGCAGCCCGGCGAGCCGCGCGGGCCGCGACCCGCCGATGCCGCGATAGTCGTAGACCAGCACGTCGCGCCCGTGCGCGAACAGCCACGCGGCGAAGCGGAAGTAGTAGTCGCAGCGCACCGACGTCGCGCAGTTCACGACGGTGACCGGCCGTCCGGCCGCGCCGTCGCCGCGATGCCGCCACGCATGGCCGCGCAGCAGGTAGCCGTCCGCCGCGCGCAGCGTGACCGGCTCGGGCTGCAACGCGCCGGCCGTCTCGTTCGAATTCGTCATCGTGTCTCCTCGCGCGCCGGTCGCCCGTTGCCGGTCGCCCCGCCCTTCACCATGGCATGCGACGCACGCAGGGGCCGCCCCGGCGCGAACTTGACGCATCGCGCAAACTCAACCAATCTTGCTGCTTCGTTCGCATGAATCCAACGCATGTCAACGCCTCTCGTCCGTCTCCCGTCGCTGGACCTCGTGCGCGGCTTCGTCGCCGTCGGCCGCCGCATGAGCATTACGCTCGCCGCGCAGGATCTGTGCGTGACGCAATCCGCGGTCAGCCGCCAGGTGCATGCGCTCGAAGCGCATCTCGGCGTCGCGCTGCTGCAGCGCGGCTACCGCAAGATCGCGTTCACGCCGGAAGGCGAGCGCCTGTTCCGCATCGCCGACGCCGCGCTGCACAGCCTGCAGGACGCCGTCGGCACGCTCACCGCCGCGCGCGAGCGCCAGCCGGTCACGATCACCGCGAGCATCGGCGTCACGGCGCTGTGGCTGCTGCCGCGGCTCGGCCGGCTGCAGGCGCGCCATCCGGAGATCGACCTGCGCGTCGCCGCGAACGACAAGGTACTCGATTTGCGCGCCGAAGGCATCGACCTCGGGATCCGCTACGCGCCCCTCGACCGTGCGCCGGAAGGCGCGCTGCACCTGTTCGACGAGACGGTGGTGCCGGTCGCGCACCCGGCGCATGCGGCGCGGCCGATCGCGGATGCCGCCGCGCTCGCGGGCCACGTGCTGCTCGAATTCGACGGGCAGCCGCAGACGCAGCTGCAGTGGCACGACCACCTGCGCGCGGTCGGGCTCGGCGACGCGCGCCCGAAAAGCGTGCTGCGCTTCAACCAGTACGACCAGGTGATCCAGGCGGCGATCGCCGGCCAGGGCATCGCGCTCGGGCGGCTCGCGCTCGTCGCGCCGATGCTCGCGGACGGCCGGCTGACGGTGCTCGCGCCGCACCGGCCCGCTCCGCAGAACGGCTACGCGTACTGGCTGTACCAGCGCGACCCGGCGCCGCGGCGCGAGGTGGCCGAGGTGCGCGACTGGATTCGCGCGGAAGCGGCCGAATGCGACGCGGTCATGCGCGCGCAGGCCGCCGCGCAGGTCACCGCCTAGAAGCGAAGGCGCCTGCGTGCATGCGGCGCGCGCCGATCCCCGCATCGCCTGCGCAATTGAAACGCCCGGCGCCTGGCAACCGGCGGCCCGTCACCTGCGCTTCGGCAGCGACGCCAGCGCGTCGAGCGCGCGCCGCCGCGCGACGTCATGGTCGACGAGCGGCTCCGGATAGTCGATTCCGGGACGCACGCCGGCCGCGGCCAGCTGCAGCGGCGAAGCGGTCCACGGCGCGTGGATCGACGCGTCGTCGAGGCCCGCGAGCTCCGGCACCCAGCGCCGCACGTAGGCGCCGCGCGGATCGAACTTGCGGCCCTGCAGGACCGGATTGAAGACGCGGAAGTACGGCGCGGCGTCCGCGCCGCAGCCGGCCACCCATTGCCAGCTCGCCGCGTTGTTCGCCGGATCGGCGTCGACGAGCGTATCCCAGAACCACGCTTCGCCCGCGCGCCAGTCGACCAGCAGGTGCTTGACGAGAAACGACGCGACCACCATCCGCACGCGGTTGTGCATCCAGCCGGTCGTCCACAGCTCGCGCATCCCGGCGTCGACGAGCGGATAGCCGGTCAGCCCGCGTTGCCATGCGCGCAACGCGCCGGGATCGCTGCGCCACGGCATCGCGTCGAACTGCGCGCGCACATTGGCGGTCGCGAGCGCCGGAAAGTGATACAGCCATGCGTAGCTGAATTCGCGCCAGCCGAGCTCGCTCAGGAACTTGTCGGCGCCGGCCGCGCACGCCGCGCCGCCCGCCTGCGCCTGCACCAGCGCCGCATGCCAGACCTGCCGCGGCGACAGATTGCCGAAGCGCAGGTACGGCGACAGACGGCTCGTCGCAGCCTGGTCGGGACGGTCGCGCGCATCGGCATATGCGGCCAGCGACGACAACACGAACGCCGCAAGCTGCCGCTGCGCGCCCGCTTCGCCCGGCGCGGGCCACGCGTCGCGCAGGCCGCCGGCCCAGTCCGGCGCATCCGGCCGCAACGCGAGCGCGTCGAGCGTGACCGCGCGCTCCCGCACGGCGGCCGGCCACGGCTGGAACGCGATGTGCTCCGGCCCGGGCAGCGGCGCGGCAACCGCGCGATCGCGACGCGCCGCGCGCCAGTACGCGGTGAACACCTGGTACGGCGTGCCGGCCGCGGTCAGCACGTCCCACGGCTCGTTCAGCAGGCTGCCGTTGCTGCTGGCGACCGTGAGGCCGCGCGCCTCGAGCGCGCTCTTGAGCGCCGCGTCGGCATCACGCTGCGGCTGTCCGTAGCGACGATTCCAGTAGACGGCCGCCGCGCCCGTCTCGTGCGCGACGCGCTCGATCTCGCGCGGCGCGTCGCCGCGCAGCAGCAGCAGGCGTCCGCCGTGGCGCGCGAGCGCGGCGTCGAGCGCATGCAGCGCCCCGTGCAGCCACCAGTTGGCCGCGCCGCCGAGCGCTCGCCCGGCGGCGTCGCCCGTGGCGTGCACGTACACGCAGACGAGCGGGCGTCCCGACCGGACCGCGCGCATCAGCGCGGGCTGGTCGGTCAGGCGCAGATCGTCGCGAAACCAGACGATCGCAGGGGCAATGGACGGCGCGGCGGGCACGCACACCTCGACAGGGAAACCGGAACGTGACGCGTATTGTCGCGGGCGTGCCGAGCCCTGTCGATGCCGCGCGCGACGCGACGTCAGTCGAGCCGGAACGCCGCCTCGAAGCGCGCGACGAACGCGTCGAATTCCGCTTCAGGCAGATGGTTGATGCCGGCCGCGCGCTTGCGCCCGCCGCCGGTCGCGAAGTGGCGGCAGAAGTCGTCGGCGCCGAGCGGCCGGCCGTCGGGCACGCGCACGCTGACGCAGAGCCCGCCGTCCGCGCGCGGCGACAGCACCGCGAGCGCGACACCGGGCGCGTTGCGCATCCGCTCGTTCGCGAGCATGCCCGTCGCGCGCCGCGCCCACGCCTGATCGGGCATCCGGATCAGCGTCGCGCCCGGCACCTCGCGCAGCGGCGCCAGCGCGCGGGCGCGCGCCAGGTCGTCGCGGCAGCCGTCGCGCAGCGCGGCGAACACCGGCGTGCCACGCACGAAGTCGAGCGGATCGGCGTACGGCAGCATCGCGTCGGCCAGCGCCGCGGGATCGAAATGCAGGTCGCCGACGCAGTCGCCATACGCGTTGTAGTTCAGGTAGCGCCCGAGCTCCGCGAGCGTGCGCGCGTGCTCCGCGCCGATGCCGTGCGCCTGCGCAAGCACGTCGCCGAGCGCCGGCAGCTCGTCGCCGAACGCCGCGACGATCGCCCAGCGCACGTGACGGCCGCCGAGGTAGCGGTTCACGAGCGTGCTCGTGCACACGTCCGCCGCCGTGTCGATATGCGCGTGAAAGCGCGGATCGCCCGGCAGCGCGCCCGCGAAGTGATGGTCGAAATAGCGAATCGCGATGCCGTCGCGCAGCAGCCGGGCAACGGCCTCGCGATTCTGGTCGTGCGACACGTCCAGCACGGTGACCCGGTCGCCCGCGCACGCGTCGACCCGCGCAAGCAGGCACACGTCGCGCTTCACGCCGGTGACGAGCGCGCCCCGCTCGCCCTCGGCGAGCCGCAGTTGCTGAAGCGCGCACAGGCCGTCCGCGTCGCCGTTGAAGACGAAGAAGTGCCGTCCGCCGTCGAATGCCTGCATCGTCTGTGTCCCTGTTCTTCAACGCCGCATGGAGCCGCTGTCGGTCGCATCGATCATCCGATATTTTGATGCAACCGCGAGCGCGCCCGTCAATACCGCGCCGCCGGTGCAGCGGGCAATCCGGCGCCCTGTATCACAATCTTGTCATACGTCATCAGATATCGAATCCATCCTTCCAATCCGCCAGAACCGAAATTTGACCCGTAAATTCGCGATTTCCCGGGTAAACCCGTGACGCTGCCAAGCGCATCGGCGCGTAATATGTCATACGACGACGTACTACACAACCTCGCCGCGCCGGCACCCGAAACGCCTGCCGCCCCGACCGGAGACACCCTTGAACACGCCCTCGCCCGCCCGATCCGGCCGCGACCCGCTCGCGTCCGCCGTCTCCAAAGTGAAATGGCACGTGCTGCCGCTCGTGCTGATCATGTTCATCGCGAACTACATCGACCGCGTCAACGTCGGCTTCGTCGACCGCCATCTCGAGGCGTCGATCGGCATCGGCGCGGCCGCGTACGGGCTCGGCGCCGGACTGTTCTTCGTCGGCTATGCGCTGTTCGAGGTCCCGTCGAACCTGCTGATGCAGCGCTACGGCGCACGCGTGTGGCTCGCGCGCATCATGGCGACGTGGGGCATCGTTGCGGCGTCGATGGCGTTCGTGTGGAACGACACGTCGTTCTACGTGCTGCGCTTCCTGCTCGGCGCGGCCGAGGCCGGCTTCTTCCCCGGCGTCGTGCTGTACCTGACGCAATGGCTGCCGCCGCAGGAACGCGGCAAGGCGATGGCGATCTTCCTCGGCGGCTCGGCATTCGCGTCGGTACTGTCCGGCCCGGTCACGGGCGCGCTGCTGTCGGTCAGCGGCCTCGGCCTCGCGGGCTGGCAGTGGATGTTCCTGATCGAAGGGCTGTTCTCGGTCGTGCTGTGCGGCGCGAGCTGGCTGCTCCTGAAGTCGCACATCCGCGACGCGACGTGGCTCACGCCGGACGAGCGCAGCGCGCTCGAAAACGCGCTCGACGAGGAGCGCGCGAAGCGCGACGTGCGTTCGCGCGTGCACGTGCCGGCGCTCGCGCTGCTGAAGGATCCGCAGATCGCGCTGTTCTGCTTCCTCTACTTCTCGATCCAGCTCACGATCTACGCGGCGACCTTCTGGCTGCCGACGATCATCCGCAAGATGGGCAGCCTCACCGACTTCCAGGTCGGGCTGTACAACACGATTCCGTGGATGATCGCGATCGGCGCGATGTACGGCTTCGCGGTGCTGTCCGCGAAGTGGAGGCATCCGCAGCGCTGGCTCGCGTGCGCGCTCGTGCTGGCCGCGTGCGGGCTGTTCGCGTCGACGTCGCATGATCCGGTGTGGTCGTTCGCGTCGATCTGCTTCGCCGCGCTCGGCTTCAAGGCCGCGTCGTCGCTGTTCTGGCCGATCCCGCAGGGCTACCTCGACACGCGCGTCGCCGCGGCCGTGATCGCGCTGATCAACTCGATCGGCAACCTTGGCGGCTTCGTCGCGCCGACGGCGTTCGGCTATCTGAAGCAACATACGGGTTCGATCACGGGCGGCCTGTACGCGCTCGCGATCGCGTCGCTCGTCGCCGCGGTCGCCGCGCTGTTCGCCCGCACGCACCGGCGTGGCGACCCGCCGCGCGGCTTGCCGGCCGACGAACCGTTTACGTCCTCCCCGATGCTCCGCCATGCCGAACACTGACCACCTGACCGTCATCGTCTCGAACGCTGTCGACGGCGATCTCGCCACGTTCGCCCTGGACGCCGACGGCACGCTCGCGCCGCTCGGCCGGCATCCGGCCGGCGACGCCGTGATGCCGCTCGCGCGCTGCGCCGACCGGTCGCGGCTGTACGCGGCGACGCGCGGCGAGCGGCCGTCGATCGTCACCTTTGACGTCGGACCGGGCGCCGGCGCGCTCACGCGCGTCGCGACGGCCGCGATCGACGCGAGCCTCGCGTACCTGACGCTCGACGGCAGCGGCCGATGGCTGCTCGGCGCGTCGTACGGCGGACACGCGCTGAGCGTCTACGACGCCGCGCGCGTGCGCGGCGGCGACGGCGTGCCGCTGCAGGTGATCAACGGCATCCCGAATGCGCATGCGGTGATCGTGTCGGCGGACGACCGTTTCGCGTACGTCAGCTCGCTCGGCTCGGACCGGATCTTCTGCTTCGAGCTGGCCCACGACATGCGCGGCCTGCGCGCGATCGAGCGCGGCGAGGCGCGCGTCGAACGCGGCTTCGGGCCGCGCCACCTGCGGCTGTCGCGCGACGGCCGCACGCTCGTCGCGGTCGGCGAGTTCGACGCGAGGCTCGCCGTGTTCGCACGCGAGCCCGATAGCGGCCGGCTCGGCGACGCGCGCATCACGCCGCGCCCCGCGGCGCTCGCGCAACTCGCGCCGGGCCATCCGCGGCCACCCGCGCCGGCCGAGCCGGCGGTCTGGGCGGCCGACCTGCACCTGAGCCCGGACGAGCGCTTCGCCTACGTGTCGGAGCGCACGACGAGCCGGCTCATCTGCTATCGCCGCGATGCGGACGGCGCGTTCGAGGCCGTGCACGCGACCGACACCGAAGCGCAGCCGCGCGGCTTCGCGATCGATCCGTCGGGGCGGTTTCTCGTCGCGTGCGGCGAGCGCTCGGAGCACGTGTCGGTGTATGCGATCGCGCCCGGGAACGGCGCGCTGTCGCTGCGCGCGCGCGTGCCAGGCGGACGCGGCGCGAACTGGATCGAGATCGTGTGACGCTGAGCGACGCGCCGCCGCTCGTCACTCAGCGCCGCTCGCTCGGCGCGACGCCCGTCCAGCGCTTGAACGCGCGCGTGAAATTCGCGCGGTCCGTATAGCCGATGCGCGCGGCGATCTCGTCGACCGGCAGGCGCGTGCCTTCGAGCAGCCGCAGCGCGTCGCGCAGGCGGATCTCGTCGAGCAGCGCCGAGTACGTCGCGCCGTATTCCGCGAGCTTGCGCTTCAGCGTGCGCGCGGACACGTGCAGCTCGCGCGCGAGCTCGTCGAGCGACGGGTAGCCGCGCGCGCCGCAGATCAGCAGGTTGCGCACCCGTTCGACGACGCTCTCCGCATAGCCGAGCCGCGCGAGCTCGGCTTCGCACTGCTGCACGATCATCTGCGCGGTCTGCGCGTTCGCGGTGCCGATCGGCTCGTCGAGCAGCGCGGCGTCGCAGCGGATGCGGTTCGCGCTCGCGTCGAAATGGCAGCGCGGCAGCCGCGCGCGATACGGCGCGAACCATGGCGGCTCGGGCCACGCGAAATGCAGCTCCGCGCGCGACTGCAGCGTGCGCCCGGGCGCGGGCTCGAGCAGCGAGTTGAACAGCATCGCGGTCTCGACCATGAAGTTTTCCACCGCGAACTGGCGCAGCCGGCCGAGGGCAAACGCTTCGAGCACGTCGATCTGCGCGACGCCGTCGAGCTGCGTGAGCCGCACCGAGAAGAACGGCACGCGGGTCGGCAGGTAGCGGATGCCGAGCTGGATCGCCTCGCCGAGCGTCGCGCAGCTCATCAGCCCGAAGCCGATCAGCCCGGATTTCGTCAGGCTGCTGCGCAGGCCGATCTCGATCGCGATCGACGGGTCGTTCGTCGCGTCGAGCAGGTTGAAGACGATCGCGGCCTGCTGCAGCGGCGTGATCCGCGCGTCGGGCTGCGCGAGCCGGTCGCGCGCGACGCCCGCGCCGGCGAGGATCCGGCCCGCGTCGATCCCGCGCTCCTCGGCGAGCATCAGCATGAACAGCGCATACGCGGACGACACCGTCGCCTTGTTCAACTGGCGCGCGGCATCCGGGACGGACAGGGCCATGCGGCGACTCCGGAGCGGGTTTCGCGGATTGTAGCGGCCGCCGGCCCGCGAAGACACGTAGGCACGACTCTAGAGCACGTCACGGCCGCGGCCCCGCTTCGCCGCGCGCCTCGCCCGGATCAGGCCTGGCGGTGCCGACCGGCGTCTCGCGTCGATCGGCCGGACGATCACCGCACGCCGAGGCGATGGACAATCGCGCGGGCCGCGTCGACATCACCGCTGCGATAGGCGGCGCGAACGGCCGCCTCGGTGGCCGCCCATTCTTCCGGGGATGGATTGGCGCGCAATCGCACGGCAACACGCGGCAACGGGGCGAGCTGTTCCCGCAGGCGTACGATCAGCTCGCAGCAAGGAGACGCCGCCAAAGCCGCCGCAGGGTTCAACGCCGCCTCGGCAAGCGCGGCCACCCAGCTGACCGCCGCGTCCTGCCGCACCGCTTCGAGGTGCGGCAGATAACGCGCATCGCCCGACAGTGCCGCCAGCAGCGCGGCCCAATGCCTGCCCCGCCAGCCGCAGTGCCGGGTCAGGTCAGCGAGAAGCGCATCGTTCAACGCGGACAGACTTTGCCGGCACACGTAGTGGAAATCGAGGGGCTCGTACCGCACGCGCGGATAGTCGCGCAGCAGGTGCGCGAGTTCGGCGCCGGCCTCGACGACGTCCGTCAGCAGCGCTTGAGCCGGACTGGGCCGATTCAACCGGAGGGATGGAACGTGCAGGAGCAGGCGGGCGACGTCGTCCCACAAGTAGTGCATGGCGGATCTCATTGTCACGGGATGTCACGGGAGCCGGATCATGCGCAACGAACGACGATTCGCCGCCCGCGTCGCTTCGGCTGAATTGCGCTCCGGCGTCTCACCCCGACATCTTGCCTCAATCTGCCGCCCGACTATGCCACGCTCCCGACGTGATGGCCCGAAATGACACCGCCATTGGCACCGCCGGCCCTCGCGCGCAGTGCGGTGCACGCCTATGCTTGACGCATCGGCATAGCGCCCCACTCTCTTGCAGGAAACCGGTCGATGAGCCAGCGAGCCCGAATCACGTTCCGCAACGACGCGGAGAAAGTCGCCTACGTGCGCCGCGAGATCAACGCGGCGAGCGACGCGATCCGCGCGCGCTTTCCGCTGCTCGACCATCAGAACCTCGTCGGCGCGGGCGTGATGGCCGCGTGCGTCGCCGCGCTGCTCGCGATCGCGTGGCTGTATGCGCGCGGCACGCTCGCGTGGTACGCCGCGCTGCCGCTCGCCGCGTTCGCGACGTCGCTGATCCACGAGCTCGAACACGACCTGATCCACCTGATGTACTTCAAGAGGACGCCGTGGGCGTACCACCTGATGATGGCGCTGTGCTGGCTCGCGCGGCCCGGCACGATCAATCCGTGGACGCGGCGGCGCATGCACCTGCATCACCACAAGGTGTCCGGCGGCGAGTCGGACCTCGAGGAATTCGGGATCACCAACGGCGAACGCTGGGGCGTGAAGCGCCTGCTGATGCTCGCCGACGGGATGCTCGCGGTCGTGCTGCGCCCGGCCGCGATGCGCCGCAAGGTCAAGCAGTACGTCGCCGCGCAACCCGTTCAGGATGCGTCCGAGCGCGCGCGGCTGCGCGTCGAGCAGGTGTCGTCGTACATGCCGCTCGGCCACCTGTACTACGCGCTGTGGCATGCGTTCATCGCGTACCACGTCGGCCTGTTCGCGCTGCATGCATTCGGTTATGCGGTCGCGGTGCCGTCCGTCGTCGAGCGCGCGATGCGCGTCGTCGATTTCCTCGCGGTGGTCTGGCTCGGCCCGAACTTCGTGCGCAGCTTCTGCATCAATTTCGTCAGCTCGAACATGCATTACTACGGCGATATCGATTCGCGCAACGTGATCCAGCAGACGCAGGTGCTCAACCCGTGGTGGATGGCGCCGTTCCAGCTGTTCTGCTTCAACTTCGGAAGCACGCATGCGATCCATCATTTCGTGGTGCGCGACCCTTTCTACATCCGCCAGCTCACGGCAAAAACCGCGCATGCGGCGCTGCGCGAAGCCGGCGTGCGCTTCAACGACGTCGGCACGTTCACGCGCGCGAATCGCTGGGGGTCGTATCGCCCGGCGCGCGGCGTCCGGGCCGACTTGTAACAGAAACCGTAACCAGCGGTAATTCCTTCGCGTTCAAGCGATACCTGAGCCTCGCCGCGCGATGCGCCAGCACCGCGCGGCATCGCGCCTTTTCGCGTCCATTCCTCTGCGCTTACGCATTGTTACGCGGCATACATCTCGTTACCTGTGCAAAAAACCCGCTCGGTTAAAGTCGGTCTCCAATTGATTTAAATCATCAGATTTAATTATCGATTGGCCCAATAAATAAGAACATATTCTTCTCTCCGAAAGGCCGGCGCGCGGCGAATGTGCGCGACGGCGGAGAGTTGGCGGCGTCCAAAGCCGCCACGCGTTCGGCTCTGTCGGTGCCACGGCAGGCCCGTCGAACGTCGCTTGCCGATTCCCCTGATTGCAGCTCCGGACCCTCACGGGCGCCGCGTCGTCGCGCGCGCCGTTTCGTCGCGGCGTTGTGTCGAGGGGTGTCCTCCGGTTGTGCGCAACCGGCCTCCGCACCACATTGAACAGGAATCAACCGATGCGAAAGATAGCCCCGTTGGCCCTCTCCCTGATCCTCCCCTTCGCACTTGCCGCCTGCGGCGGCGACGACGGCGGCACCCAATCCGCCAGCGCCCTGAAGTGGAACGGCGGCTGGGGCGGCTCGACCTCCACCTCGTCGACGGGCACGTCGTCCACGTCCGGCACGTCGAGCACGAGCACCGGCACGACTTCCGGGACGACTTCCGGCACGACCTCGACGACGACCGTGCCGGGCGGCCCCGGCTTTACGGTCGCCGCGCCGTGGATGTCGTACTACGGCGACAACACGGGCATCGACCTGAATCGAGCGGCCAGCACGTTCCGGGTCATGGACGTCGACCTCGATCCGGGCGTCGGCAACTTCGTGCCGAGCGACGTCGTGACGCTGAAGAACAACGGCCAGAACAAGGTGCTGAGCTACCTGAACCTCGGCTCGTGCGAGCACTGGCGCGATTACTGGAACAGCGCGCCGAGCGGCTTCGTGTCGTGCGGCGCGAACAAGGCGGCGCAACTCGGCTCGTACCAGGGCTATTCGGACGAGACGTGGATGAACGTCGGCAACGCCGACTACCAGAACCTGATCCTCAACTACGTCGCACCGCGCCTCGTCGCGCAGGGCGCGGACGGCTTCTATCTCGACAACCTGGAAATCGTCGAGCACGGCACGTCGACCACCAACGGCCCGTGCGACGCCGCGTGCAGCCAGGGCGGCCTCGACCTCGTGCGCAAGCTGCGCCAGAAGTATCCGAAGCTGCTGATCGTGATGCAGAACGCGACCAGCGACGTCACGCGACTCGGCACGACCGGCGGCGTGAAGTTCCCGACCCTGCTCGACGGCATCGCGCACGAAGAGGTCTACAAGCCGACCTTCGACAGCCAGGCGCAGCAGGAGCTGCTGAACTGGAAGGGCATGAACCTCGCGCCGGGCGGCCACCCGTTCTGGATCGCGACGCTCGACTACGTCGGCTCGTGCACGGACACGACCGATGCGTCGAGCGCATACACGTCGAGCCGCTCGAACGGCTTCACGCCGTATGTGTCGGATGCGAGCTCCGGCCAGAACGAGGTCTGCTACTGGGGCCTCTGATGCCTTGCTCCCCGTCGCGCGCGCTGCGCGCGTGACGCACCGCAGGCCGGGCGCCCCGCCCGCCTCCGGTTTCAAGCCTTCACGCGGCGCCCATCCGGGCGCCGCGCACACGCTACGAATGCGCGCGCCGGTCGCCGGCCCCGACCACGGGCGTCAGCAACTGCCGCACCAGCCCCTGCGCGACGCTCGTCGCCGCATCGCGGCTCCAGCCCGTGCGGCTCGCGGTGCCGCTCCACACCACCGCGCCGGTCTGCAGGTCGATGATCTGCAGCGCGATGCCGATCGCCGGCTCGCCGTCGACCCCGACCTTGTAGCGCCACTCGTTCACCGCGCCCGTCAGCCCGTAGCGCAGGTGGTTGTCGGTTGCCCATTTCTTCGCCTTGCCGACGTCCGTGCCGGTCCAGTCGACGAACATCCCGTCGTCGCCGGGCGCGCGATACTCGCGCACGTCGGTGTAGCCCTGCGCGCGCAGGAAGCCCGCGACGATCGACGCCGCGCGCTGCCCGGCGTTCGCGGTCTCGGTGTTGTTCTCGATCGGCAGCACGGCCCAGCCGGTGTTCGCCATGCGCAGGTCGCTGTTGCCGCCGTTCGCCTCGAACGGCGACACGGGGCCGCTGTCGACCTGCGCGCAGCCGGCGAGCAGCGCGCCCGCCGCGGCCAGCGCCAGCCACCAGCGGCGGGCGGTCCTTCCATGCCGCGCCGGCTTGTCCGCCGCATGCGGCAATGCGCTCTCGTTCATTTCGCTCTCCTTGCTTGACAGGTCAATACATCCAGCGATAGCGGATGCCGACTTCGGTGAAGGGCGTCGATTGGTTCGCCGACGCGCTGGCATGGGTGATGTAGAGGCCGAGCTGGTCGTGGCCGAGCACGCTGCCGACGACGCCCGCCGTCACGCGCTCGCCCCACTTCGCATTCGAGTCGTACAACGGGCCGACCTCGAGGAACGGCCGCCAGCGGCGCGAATAGCCGTCGAGCAGCCCGTTGCCGAAGCCGCCGAGCAGCGCGACCTGCGTGAAATTTCGCGGCACGAACAGCGGCGACGTCAGCGGCACGCCGTTCGGCGCCATCTGCTGCAGCAGCGCGCCCGGCGTGCCGTTCGCGGTGTACTCGCCATGCGTGACGGCGACGCGCACCGTGAGGTCCGGATACGCGATGCGCAGCTTGTAGCCGCCGTCCGCGGTGATCAGCGTGCCGTGGCCGAGGTACGAGCGGTCCTGCCCGTAGAAGCGCGCGTATTCGACGCGCGCCCGCGTGAACACGTGCGGGTCCGGCTGGAACGCGACCGCGCCGACGATGTTGTCCTTCACGCCGCCGACCTGCAGCTGCGCGGACTCCATCGCTTCCTGGTTGCGCCCGAGCGAATAGCTGAAGCTCAGCGGCCGGCCCTCGAACAGCGCGCCTTCGATGCGCACCGTCGTGAAGTCGCGCAGCGCATTGCGGCGGCCGAGCACGAGCGCTTCGCGATCGATCGTGCCGTAGCGGCGCAGCACGCCCTCGAAATTGCGGTCCTTGCCGGGCACGCCCGGCATGGATGCGTCGCCGTGCTGCGCGCGGTCGACGTAGCGGAATGCGAACGCGAGCGTCGGCGTGATGCGCACGCCCGCGCCGATGCTGGTCTCGTAGAACAGCAGCGGCCCCGTATGCAGATACCGGAAGCCCGGCGCGATCGCCTGCGCGGTCGGCATCACCGCGTCGACGTAGGTCGCATGCATCGCGTCGTTGTCCGGCAGCAGGTTCTGCGCCTGCGCCGCATCCTGCTGCGCCGCTTCGACGCGGCCCGCGCGCTGCTCGACGTCGATCTTCGTCGCGACCGGCATCGGATCGGACGGATCGTCGAGCATCTGCGACAGCTTCGCGCGATCGTCGTCCGCCAGCGCGAGCGCCGCTTTCGCGTACGACGGCTGCGACAGCTGCCGGGTGTAGCGCCACGCGAGCCAGTCGCGCTCGAAGTCGTACGCGTCGTGCGACTGGCTCCACGCGAGCATCGCCTCGCTCGCGACCGCCGAGTCGCGCTCGTCGCGGCGGGTCAGCGACTGCGCGGTCGCCGGCGGCAGCATCGACAGGTCGCCGAGATCCGCCGCCGCCTTCGACGCCGGCGCGGCACCCGCCTGCTCGTCCCGGCGCAGCAGCTCGATCAGCAGCCGCTTCGACGCATCGCCGCCCGCGAAGCGGTCGGTGAGCGCGATGAAGCGCACGCGCGCCATGTCGTATTCGTCCGGCGTCATCTGCTGCGGCCGGCGCTGGTCGATCCGCTCGCGATGCAGCTTCTTCCATGCGGTGCGCCGGATCTGCCACGCCTCTTCGGTCTGCCCGTCGAGCTCCAGCGCATCGGCGACCGTCAGCCGCCACAGCACGTCGTCGCGATGCGACGGCAGGTTCAGGCGCAGGAAATGCAACGCGGCGCGCGCATCGCCGAGCTGCAGGTAGGCCGCCGCATACGCGGCCGCGAGCGGCGTGTCGGCGGTCGCGCGCGACCGGTACGCGCGCAGCGCGGCGCGCAGTTCGCTCGCGCTGCCCGCGTCGTTCAGCAGCCAGATCAGCGCGACCTGCGCGTTCGCGTTGTCGGGCTGGATGCGCAGCACCGCGCGCACGTCGTCGATCGCCCGCGCGGGCTCGCCGACGAGCCGCCAGTATTGCGAGCGCGCCATCAGGTATTCCGGATCGCGTTCCGCGGCGGCCGCCTGCGCGGGCGTCAGCGCATTCAGCAGCGTCGCGATGCGCGCGTACGCGCGGGCGCGCGTGTAGTAGTACACCGCGCGCCGCAGGTCGCGCAGCTCGCCGGTGCGGCGGTACGCATATTCGGCGACGCGGCCCGCGTCGAGCGGTTGATCGTCGAGCGCGTCGATCATCTGCTCGAGGTCGCTCGGCGTCTCGTGGCCGCCCTTCAGCAGGTGCCGCGAGCCCTCGACGACCACGTCCGGCTTGCCGGCCAGCTTGCCGAGCGTCGCATAGAGCCGCCAGTACGCGTCGGCGTTCCGCGCCGTGTCCGCGGGTTTCGCCTTCTCCAGCGCCGCGAGCGCCTCCGCATAGCGATGCTGGCCGTACAGCGCCACCGCGATCTTCGTCGCGTACGCCGGGTTCGGGCCGTAGTCATGCTCGAGCGTCTGCCACGTGCGCAACGCCAGCGCGTCGTCGCCGGTGCGCTCCGCGAGCGCCGCGGTGCGTTCCAGCACCGGCTGGCGCAGCGCGCCGTGCGCCTGCATCGCGAGGAAGCGGATCGCCGCGCCTGGATCGGCGCGCCCCTCCTGGATCGCGACATACGCATCGATCCATTCGAGCTGCTTGCGGCGATCGACCTTCGCACCGCCCCGCCCGAGCTCGTGCTGCATCGCGGCGAGCAGCGCGCGATCGTCGCGCAGCGCGGGCGCGAGCCTGAGCACCTGCTGCCACGACGCTTCGTCGTTGCGCGTCTTCGCGAGCCACATGTACGCGTCGAGCGCGACGCGCGGCCGGTTGTTCCAGGTCGCGACCTGTGCGAGCCGCTCGTGCCACACGACGGAATTCGGGTCGCGCGCGAGCGCGTGGCGCGCGACCTCCTCGGCTTCGCGCAGCTTGCTGTTCTGCAGATAGACCTTGAACGCGAGCTCCTCGTCGGACGGCTCGGCCGCTTCGCCGGACGCCTTGCCTGCCTTCCCCGCCTTCTCCGCCGCCGACGGCGCGGCCTCGTCGGCCGATTCATCCGCCGCGTCCGCCGCGTTCGCCGCCTGCGCGACGCGAACGATGCGCGGCCTGTCGCTCCAGCGCCATACCGCGAGCGTGAGGCGCGGCACGTCGGCCGCGTCGCGCCGCGCCGCCGACGGCGTCGCGTCCGCATGCTTCGATGCGCCGTGCAGGTTCATGAGCTGGCTCGTGTAGTCGGCGGCCAGGTCGGGACGGCCCGCCGCCATCGCCAGCGTGATCAGGAAGCGCAGCGTGCGCGCATCGGTCGCGAGCTCGCCGACGTGCTCGCGCGCGGCGAGCATCGCGTCGCCGAGCAGGTTGCCGCCCTGCAGCGCGCGCAGCCCCGCGAAGAACAGCGTGCGCCGCTCGGCTTTCGACGTCGCGCGTTCGCTCGCCGCGAACGCCGCGTCGGCGGCCTCGCGGTAGTGCCCGCCCGCGAGCTGCGCGGCCGATTCCTTGTTGAGCCAGAAGATCGCGCGCGCCGGCTCGCGCATCGCGAGGCGATGGTAGTAGCGCGCAGCGAGCCCGCCGTCGTTCAGCGCGGTCGCCTTGACCGCGAGCATCTGCAGCTGCGCCGGCGACAACGGCGCGTTGAGCGCGTCGTTGAGCAGCGCATCGAGACGCGCAATGCGGCCGATGCGCTCGGGCGCGCCTTCCGGCAGCGCGTAGAGCCGCTGCTCGGCGAGGCCGATGCCGGACAACTGCGCGCGCAGCCTGACGTCGGCGTCCGGCGACGCGCGCAGTTGCGCGACGAGCCGCTCCGCGTCGTCGTAGCGACCCTCACTGATGTATTCGTGCGCGAGATGCTCGACGGCATGCGCGTTGTTCGGGTCGGCGCGCAACCACGCGCGCAGATACGCGACGGTGAGCGTATCGGTCTCGCGGCTATCGAGCAGCGCGCGTTCGAGCGTGCCGCGCGGAAACACCGCGACGAGCGACAGCGCGACGGCCGCGCCGAAGCCGGCGATGCCGAGCGGCGAAACGAGTCGTTTGCGGTCAGATTGCACGGCGGGCCCCCATGTCGACGAATTGCACGGGACCGACCGCCGGCGCGCCCGGCCGCCCTGTCGTCTCGCGATGCGCATGCGCGGCGGCGGCACCGGCACCGGCCACCGGCGGAGCATCGCCGCGTTCCGCACGCATGGCCTCGCGCGCCGCGAGCGCCGACGCGAGCAGCTCATGCGCGAACGCGCCGACGCCGACGACGTCGAGCGCCGGCCCCGTCACGTACGGAATCACGCCGGCCGCGCGGATTCGTGCCGCGGTGTCGCGCGCGCACGCGTCGTCAGCCGGCGGGCAATAGTCGATCGACACGACCGGCAGGCCATACGCCTTCGCGGCGCCCACCTGCAGCATCAGCCACGCCCGATCGGCCGGCGTCACTTCGGTATAGCGCTGGTGCGCCTGGTTCCAGCCGCGATAGAGCGACTCGAACGCGACCGCATACACGCTCGCATGCACGCGCGGCAACAGCTCGAAGCCGCGGTTCAGGATCAGCCGCGCGGACGGAAAGCGCGCCTTGATCGCGTCGATCACCGCGACCACGCCCGCTTGCTGACGCGAGCGCTCGGCATCGGTCTTCGCGATGATCTGATAGGAGTCCAGCGTATCGAGGAAGAAGCCGCGAAAGCCGCGCGCCCACAGCGGCGCGATCACGTGCTCGACATAGAACGCCGGCCATGTCGGCATCGCCTGGTCAACGACCGCCGAGCCCCACGCGCGATTCTCGCCGCGCAGCCATGCCTTCGGGATGTCCTTGAAATACCTGCGCGCGGTCGTCACTTCGCCGACGCTCACGTAGGCGAGCCACGTCGTGTGCGACGTGTCGGCCGTACCCGGATCGAAGTCGCTGTCGGGCTCGACGACGACGCTGTCGAATGACGACAGCGCGACGACCGGCACGTGCGCACCGTAGAAGAACGCGAAGGTGGGAAGCGGCGCGACGGCCGCGCTGGCGGCGCCCGCGCGCGCTTCGCCCGCGTCGGACGTGGCAAGCGGCGCCGCAAACGTGGCGGCGGAATCGGCTGGAAGCGGCGCCGTGTCGAGAGAAGCGGCTTGCGCCGACGCCGACAGCGGCGCGAGACACGCAATGAGCGTCCTCACGCCGACCAGGCGACGTCGAATCCTCCCCAACATGACCATGCCCCCCGGGCCCAACGGCTGTTGGCTTTGCACTGCGAACCCCTGTGTTGTCTTTCTTGCGTCGCGGCGCGCCTTCCCTGTTTCCGTGTCTCGACTGCACACGAACGCGTCGCGCTATCGAATCGATCGCGCATGAATGCGCGATGCCTTGGATCAAGAAATAGACCAAGACATTTCGAAGTTCAAGGCGGGAACCCTGCAGGATCACGAAACGTCGGGGCGGACTTTCCCGTAGTGCATGCGGGCAACGCGAACCCTTTCCGCACGCTGTTGCACATCTGTTACGCGCCACCGCAACCTGGCCTGCGCCATGCGCCGACGGCCGGCCTTGACGGCAATGCGCGAGCCCGTTGCACGCGCACCCGGCAGATGCCGCCCCACATGTGCGCGGCAAGCCGCGCCGGCCGGGCGGCGCACTGATACCGGTTCCGATGTATCAGCGATGAAACGAAATGCGCGCGACTCGGCGTGCGCGATGCCGCGGCGCGCCGCCCGTCCACGCTTGGCGCAAGGTGCGCCCGATCACTGGTACGTTATTTGCGTTCCCGCTAGGAGCAGCATCTACGGCGCAGACCGTTACCGTACCGGTGACCGGCGTCGAGACCTGCGACGGCCAGCCGAATCCCGGCATGGCGAGGCACAGGATGACCGCAGGCACGGCGGCCGCAGCACACGACAACGATCAGGATGCGCGAGGTAAGCGATGGCCATCGACACCAAATCGACACGACTCGACGCGGGCATGGACGCGCAGGCCGACGCGCCGCCGCGCGTCCCGCGTCCCGGCCTGCGCGCGCGCTTCCTGCGGCGCGCGTCGGCCGCGCGTTTCGCGTCGCTGCTGCCGCGTGACCACGCGGCGGCGTATGTCGCGCTCGAAACGCTCGTGCTGTCCGTCGTCGTCTTCGCGCTGTGCCGCGTGCTGTCCCCCGCCGATCCGCTGCTGATCGGCAAGGCGTTCCCGTGGCTGTGGCTGCTGCCGCTGTTCGTCGCACTGCGCTACGGCACCGTCGCCGGCCTCGGCGGCGGCGCGCTGCTGTGCGCCGCATGGGGGGTGTTCTATGCGCGCCTGCCGCTCGCCGACGTGTTTCCGCGCGACTTCTTCGTCGGCGGCTTCATCACGATGCTGGTCGCCGGCCAGTTCAGCGACACGTGGGCCACCCGGCTGTCGCAGGCGCGCGTGTCGAACACCTACCTGAGCGAACGCCTGTCCGTGCTGACGAACAACCAGTACCTGCTGCGGCTGTCGCACGACCAGCTCGAGCAGGACCTGCTCGTTCGGCCGTCGACGCTGCGCGACGCGCTCGCGCGGCTGCGCGGGATGATGCTGCACGACGACGCCGGCCCGGACGCGGCGCTGCCCGGCGCGCAGCGCTTTCTCGAAACCGTCGCGCAGGCGTGCCAGATCGAGGCCGCGCAGATCCACGCGCTGCACGACGGCGTGCCGGCCGCCTTGCCCGTCGCCGTAACCGGCGCGCCGTTCGATTTCGACGCCGACGATCCGCTGGTCGTCGCCGCGCTCGACGAGCTCGCGCTCGCGCACCTGCAGTCGCTCGACGCGCGCGACCGCACGCACACCCGCTACGTCGCGTGCGCGCCGCTGATCGGCACCGGCGACCAGGTCATCGGCGTGCTCGTCGTGTCGCAGCTGCCGTTCCTTGCATTGACCGCCGACAACCTGCAGCTGATGTTCGTGATGGGCAGCTACTACGCGAACGGCGTGCGCCACGCGGCCGTCACGCGCGACGTGCTGCAGGCGTTCCCGGATTGCCCGTACGACTTCGCGCTCGAATATGCGCGGCTCGCCGACCTGCAGCGCACGAGCGGCATCGCGTCGTCCGTGGTGCGGCTGCTGTTCGACGCGAGCCATCAGGCGCAGGCGATCTTCGATCACATCGAGCGGACCAGTCTCGACATTCACGTGCAGTGGGTCGTGCGCGCCGGCGGCAAGTGCGCGCTGGTGTTCCTGATGCCGCTGTGCGACGAGGTCGCCGTCGACGCTCAGCTGCAACGGCTCGAAACCGATGTGCGCAACCGCTTCGGCATCGGCTTCACGGACGCGCGCGTCGTCGCGCGCTGGGCGCCGCTCGCCGGCACGCCGTCCGACGGCGCGCTGCGCCAACTGCTGGCCGACCGTGATGACCTCGCGTGACCCTGCCCCGCGCGCGTCGCGCAATGCCCGCGCCCGCACCACCCGCGCCGCGCCGCCCACGCCGCCGCGTCAGCGACCGGCGTGGCCGGGCGGGCGCGCGCTGATCGCGATGCGCGAGGCCGGCCGCCGCGTGGCCGACGCGATCGCGCGCCTCGCCGCGCGCCTGCGCGCGTTCGCGTTTCCGCGTCTCGACGAGGGCGCGCTGATCGCGCTCGTGCGCGAGCCGCAGTTCGCGCCGCACCTGCTCGCGACGCTCTCGTATGCGCAGGAGCATCAGGTGAAGGAAGGGCTGCTGAACCGGCACGCGGCGGTCGGCCGCCGCGTCACCGCGCTCGTCGCGATGCAGACGATGCCGGTGCGCGCCGCCAGCCCGATCCTGCACGCGCTGCTGAACGACCCGGCCGACGACGTGCGCCTGCTCGCATACGGCATGCTCGACAAGAGCGAGAAGCGCGTCACGCAGCAGATCGCCGTCGAGCGCGCGAGGCTCGCGCGGCGGCTGTCCGACGACGAACGCTACCGCGTCGACAAGACGCTCGCCGAACTGTATTGCGAGCTGGTCTACGCGCGCCTCGTCGAAGGCGACGTCTATCGCAACGCGCTCGAGCAGGGCGACGCGCACGCGGCGTGCGCGCTGCGCCACCAGCCGCTCGACGGCGCGCTGTGGCGGCTGCGCGGCCGCCTCGCGTTCGAGACCGGCCGCCTCGACGACGCCGACGCGATGCTGAAAAAAGCGATCGACTGCGGCTTTCCGCGCATGCGGGTGCTGCCCTATCTCGCCGAGATCGCCTACCTGCGGCGCGACTACGCGGCCGTGCGGCGCTGCCTCGACGACCTGCCGGCGGTGCCGCCGCACCTGCTCGCGCCGATCGCCGACTACTGGAATACGTGACGAGGAACGTCCACCATGATGCGCGACTCCGGTCTCGAAACGCGACCCGGCAACCGGCCGGCCACCGTCACCGACGCGCTCGGCAACGTGCTGCCGCGCGCGGCGTCCGCGGACATCGGGCTGCTGCTCGAGGGCACCTATCCGTACGTGAGCGGCGGCGTGTCGTCGTGGGTGCACGACATCATCCGCGCGTTCCCCGAGTACACGTTCGGCCTGTGCTTTCTCGGCAGCAAGCCGGACGACTATCCGAAGATGTCCTATCCGCTGCCGGCCAACGTCGTCCACGTCGAGCTTCACTACCTGTACGACGCCCATCCGCCGTCCGGGCATGTGCGCAACGTGCCCGCCAACCGCGACGCGTTCGAGCGGATCGCGCTGCTGCACGAACAGCTCCGGCGGCCCGCCGACGCGCCGCTCGACAACCGGCTCGTGCGGCGCGTCGTCGACGACCTGACCGACGAGCACCGGCTCGACGAGGCGCAGTTCCTGTACAGCCAGGAAGCGTGGACGTTCCTGACCGACCAGTATCGCGCGTACTGCAGCGATCCGTCGTTCTCCGACTATTTCTGGTCCGTGCGCCTGATGCACCGGCCGCTGTGGCAGCTCGCGCGCATCGCCGAGCAGCTGATCCCGATGCGCCTGTATCACGCGGTGTCGACCGGCTACGCGGGCTTTCTCGGCGCGTTGCTGCGGCACCGCCAGGGGCGGCCGCTGCTGATTTCCGAGCACGGCATCTACACGAAGGAACGCAAGATCGAGCTGTTCCAGAGCCAGTGGATCCGCGATAACCGCAACCTGATCGAATACGACGCGTCGCATATCGGCTACTTCCACGAGATGTGGGCCCGCTTCTTCGAGGCGCTCGGCAAGATGACCTACGCGGCCGCCGACGACATCGTCGCGCTGTACGAAGGCAACCGGCGCCGCCAGATCGGCGACGGCGCGCCGCCGCCGAAGACGCACACGATTCCGAACGGCGTCGACCTGCGCCGCCTCGCGCCGCTGCGCCGGCTGCGGCCCGCCAGGGCGCCGAAGGTGGTGTGCCTGGTCGGGCGCGTCGTGCCGATCAAGGACGTGAAGACCTTCATCCGCGCGATGCTGACCGTGGTGCGGGCGATGCCGGACGCCGAGGCCTGGATCGCCGGGCCGGAAAGCGAAGACCCGTCGTACGCGGCCGAGTGCCGCGAGCTGATCGACCGCCTCGGCCTCGCGGGCAAGGTGACGCTGCTCGGCATGCAGCGCATCGACGAGCTGCTGCCGAAGATCGGCGTGCTGGTGCTCAGCTCGATCTCGGAGGCGCTGCCGCTCGTGATCCTCGAGGCGTTCGCCGCCGGCGTGCCGGTCGTCGCGACCGACGTCGGCGCGTGCTGCGAGCTGATTCACGGCTCGGACGCCGACGACGCCGCGCTCGGCGCCGCGGGCCGGCTCGTGCCGATCGCCGACCCGGCCGCGCTCGCGCACGAGGCGCTCGCGCTGCTCGCCGACGACCACGCGTGGTGCGCCGCGCAGGCCGCCGGCATCGCACGCGTCGAGCGCTTCTATTCGCAGGAGCGGATGGTCGGCGCCTATCGCGCGCTGTACTCGACGCTGGCCGGCGCGCCGGACCGGCACATGCCGGATGCGGGACGCGTAGTCGGCGCCGCGTCGGCGTGTCCATACGCGGCGCGCGGCTAGCGGCGCACGGCTAGCGGCGCACGGCCAGCGGCGCGCGGCCAGCGCCGCGAACGAAGGGCTTGCGCCGGTCGCCGGCACGCCTCTTCAAGTGACGGAAACGGGCCCGGGACGAAGGAGTGATCGATGTCCGCCATCGGAATCAAGCTGCGCCGGCTCGCCCGGCACAATTCGCTGCTCGGCATCATGCGCGCGTATGCGTATGCCGGGCTGGTCGGCGCCGGGCCGTGGATCTGGTCGATCGTCGGCATCCTGCTGGTCGGGCTGCTCGGCGCGTCGCCGCTGTTGCCGAACGCGATCGTGTCGGATTTCCAGGTGTCCGCGACCTACCTGATCGCCGCGAGCCTGATCGTCACCGGCCCGATGCAGCTCACGCTCACCCGCTTCACGAGCGACCGCCTGTTCGACCGGAAGCTCGACGCGATCCTGCCGAACTTCACCGGCGCGCTGCTCGCGGTCACGGCCGGCGCGATCATGCTGGGCCTGCTCGCCGCCGGCTTCGCGTTCGATGCGCAAAGCGCGCTGTATCGCGCGCTGATGGTCACCGGCTTCGTGCTGCTGTGCGACATCTGGATCGCGAGCGTGTTCCTCGCGGGGCTCAAGCAGTACAGCGGCATCCTGCGCGCGTTCTTCGTCGGCTACGCGGTGACGACGGTGGCCGCGGTCGCGCTGAAGCGCTTCGGCGTCGAAGGGCTGCTGTACGGTTTCGTGCTCGGCCAGACGCTGTTGCTGCTGTTGCTGCTGATCCGGGTCTACAGCGGCTTCTCGGCGTCGCACGTGATCTCGTTCGACCTGTTCCGGCGCGCGCACCACTATCCCGCGCTGCTGCTGATCGGCTTGCTGTACAACCTCGGGATCTGGATCGACAAGATCATGTTCTGGTATTCGCCGAGCTCCGGACAGGCGGTGATCGGGTCGCTGCATGCGTCGGTCATCTACGACATCCCGATCTTCCTCGCCTATCTCGCGATCACGCCGGGCATGGCGGTGTTCATGCTGCGCGTCGAGACCGAGTTCGCGCGGCATTACGGCGCGTTCAACACCGCGATCCGCGAAGGCGGCTCGCTGCAGCAGATCGAGTACGCGCACGACGCGATGGCGCAGTCGCTGCGCAGCGCGCTGTTCGACATCGTCAAGGTGCAGACGCTGACCGTGCTGGTCGTGCTCGCGACGGGCCCGCTGCTGCTCGACGCGATGGGCATCTCGCGGCTCTACATGCCGCTGCTGTCGGTGCAGGTGATCGCGACCAGCCTGCAGATAGTGTTCCTCGCGATCATGAACAGCTTCATCTACCTGGACCGGCAGCGGCCGGCGCTCGCGCTGATCGCGATGTTCTGCGCGCTGAACGGGTGCCTGAGCGCGGCGTCGCTCGCCGCCGGCCCGGTGTTCTACGGGTACGGATTCGCGATCGCGCTGCTCGTCGTGGTGCTCGTCGGGATGAGCTGGCTGGACCGGAAGCTCGATACGCTCGAATACGAGATCTTCATGCTGCAGTAAGCGGCGCACACGCGCCGCGATCCACGTCCAGCGTCACGCATCGATCGGCGGCATCGGCCCCCGCCCGCGAATCCATGCCCAGTTCGCGCGCTCGGCCATTTCCTTGTCGCCGCGGCTGTCACCATACGCGAACAGCTGCTGCGGCGGGTGCTCGCCCCACCATGCGCTCAGCCGCACGACCTTCTGCGGCCCCCAGCAGTTCTCGCCGTCGAGCCGGCCGGCGAACGCGCCGCGCTCGAACGCGAGCCGCGTCGCGAGCACCGCGTCGAAGCCGGCCGTCTTCGCCCACTTCTCGAGGTACAGCGACGGCGACGCGCTGACCAGCACGAGTTCGTGGCCGCGCGCGCGATGCTCCCGAATCCGCTCGAGCATCTCGGGCCGCACGAGCCGCGGCAGGTCCGTCGCGACGAAACGGCGCGCGGCCGCATCCAGCGCATCCTCGCGCATCGGTCCGAACGCGAACCACGCGAACTTCGCCTTCGCGTCGCCGCGCGACAGCCGCCCCGCCTTCATCGCGGCGATCCAAGGCAGCGCGCGCAGCCCCGCCCACGCGAAGCGCGGCGTGCCGATCGCGGAGCGGACGAAATGGCGGAAGCTGTCGGATGTGGTGATGGTGCCGTCGAAATCGAACGCGGCAACGATGCGGTCGGTCATGAAAATCGGTCGGAAAGTCGTTCGGAAGCCCCGAAGATAACAGAGACTTCGCCGCGCGCGCCGATCCGTCGCGCGTCACCGCAACCCGGACCGCTGCTGCCCCGGCAGATACCCGCCGAACCCGGACAGGCTCGGCGCGCTGGCCGCCGTCGCGGGCGCGGCCGACGCATCGGCCGGTGCCGCATCGCCGGCCGGCATGGCCAGGCCCGGCGCGAGGTACAGGAACTTCCACTTCGCGTAGGTCTCCTCGCCGTCGAAATCCGCGTATTGCCGCGGAAAGCCCGTACGCTTGACGGTGGCCTGGTCGACGCTGCTGTAGATGCCGTAGAAGCGGTCGGCTCGCCACAGGAACATCCAGTCGGTCCGTCCGGTCAGCGGATCCGGATACGCGCGCCGCAGATGATGCAGCGGCTTCGGGAAACGGGTGTCGTCCACCAGATCGTCGACGCTCGCCGGGTAAGCGCGAGCCAGGCGGTAGTAGCGCACGATCGCCTTGCGGTACTGGTCGCCGGCGAACAGCAGCTGCTTCTCCTCTTCGCGGCGCCGTTGCAGCGCCCAGACGTCCAGCGCGCCCGCCAGCGCGATCGACATCAGCATCAGCGCGAGCAGCAGCGCGAGCAGCACGAGCCCGCGCTGACGCGCGGCCCGCGGGCGGCGCGCGGCCCGGCCGGCCGCGCTCATCGCGCCGCCCCCGCCGCGTGCGGCGGCTCGCCCTGCGCGCCGCTCGCGGGCGCCACGTCGTAGACCCCCGGCTTGGTCTCGTCCGGCGACGCGATCACCGCCCATTTGTCGTCGCCGTTCACGGGATCGATCGGGACCACGCGCAGGTAATGCTTCGCGACCAGTTCGTCGAGCGTCTCGGGATACTGGCCGTTGTCGCCGAAGAACTGGTCGATCGCGTTGCGCATCACCGCGATGTTCTGCTGCCGCACCTGCTCCTTCCCGCGTTCGATGCTGTGCAGGTAGCGCGGCACGGCCAGCGTCAGAAGCAGGCCGATGATGGCCATCACGACCACGATTTCGATCAGCGTGAAGCCGCGTGGTCTGCGCATGCGAGCGGGTTTCATGATGCACCGTCACCATTGTCTGTACGGGATGCCGTTGATGCCGACGCGCGCGGATTTCGACGTCACGTCGAACACGTCCTTGCCTGCCGCGTCGCTCCCGGACGATTCGCCGGACGACCCGCCGGCCGCCTGATCCGGCGGCTGGCCGTAGGCGCGCACGTCCCAGGTCTCCTCGGCCGGCGTATCCGGGTCGCCGGCGAAGAACGGATCGCGCGGCACGCGGCGCAGGAACATCAGCAGGCCGCCCTTGGGATCCCGCGCGTCCTTCACGCCCGTCACGAGCACGGCCAGCGACGGCGGATAGCCGGACGCCTCCGCGCCCTTCTCGATCTTCCCCGCCTCGCTCGCGTCCTTGTATGCGTCGAGCGCGGTGCGGATCTCGCGCAACGCGGCGCTCAGCTCCTGCTCCTTCTGCCGCTGCACGATCAGCTCGGAAAACGGCATGATCGCGAGCGCGAGGATGCCCACGAGCGCGAGCGTGATCACCATCTCGATCAGCGTGAAGCCGCGCCGGGCGTGACGCCCCGTGCCGCCGACGCGCGTCGTGCCGTTCCGGGTGGCCACGGTTCAGTTCCCGGTCTGGATCGGGTGCAGCGGGTTATCGCTCGGGATGTCGCCCGCCGGCATCTGCAGCGTCGGAGGCGGCGGCGCAGCTGCCGGGGCCACAGCCGGAGCCGCGGCCGCAGCGGGTGCCGAGGGTGCCGCAGGCACCGGCGTCACGGTGGCGCCCGCGGCCGGTTCCGCTTCGTTGCCCGCCGGTTCGGCCGCTTGCGGCGCGCCGCCTGCGGGCGCCGCCCCTTGCGCGGCCTCCGCGCCCTTCGCAGGCGCCGTCGCCGGTGCGGGCAACGCGGGCTGCTGTCGCGAGAAACGCCCGCCGTACGGCTCCGGCGGCGGCGTCGTGCGCGGTGCGGCCGGCATCTGCCCGAACGCGCCGGTCTCCGGCGACGGCAGCGCGCGGGTCGCCGCCGCGCCCAATGCCGACGCCGCACTGGCGCCCGACGTCCCGCCGCCGACGCTGCCGGGAACCGGCCTCGCCTTGGGCCTCGCGGCCGCGTCCGGCGCGGCGGGCGCTTCCGCGTTCAGCGCCACGGGATCGAGCCGCAGCTCGTCGGCGTGCACGTTGACGTCGGTGCCCGACCACACTTCCTGCGTGTCCGCGTCCGCCGCGACCTGCGGCCGGACGATGTGCGGCGTGATCTGCAGCACGATCTCGGTCTTCTTGTGATCGCCTCCGTGATCCGAGAACAAGCGGCCGAGCAACGGCAGCTGCCCGAGGCCCGGCACCTTGTTCGCGTTGCGGCGGTCCTCGTCCGAGATCAGCCCGCCCATGATCTGGGTTTCGCCGTCCTGAAGGCGCAGGCTCGTCGACGCGCTGCGCGTGCCGATCTGATACGCGAGCGAGCTCAGCCCTTGCGAATTGCCGCTCGAGATCGTATTGGTGATGTTGCTGACCTCGAGATTCAGCTTGATGCCGACGTCGCCGTCGCGATAGACCTGCGGCTCCACTTCGAGCTTGATGCCGACATCGAGGTACTGGATCATCTGCGTGAACGACGGGCCGCTCGTGCTCGGCGTGCTCGAGCTCGAGATCACCGGCACCTTGTCGCCGATCATGATGCGCGCCTTCTCCTTGTTGCGCGTGCGGATGCGCGGGCTCGCGAGCAGGTTCGCATCGGTATCCGTGAGCTTGAAGTCCGCGGTGGCGGACAGGCCGCTGACATTCAGCGCATTGATCGGCAGATGGTGCAGCGCGCCCCAGGTATTCGCCGTGCTCGGCGTCGACGCGGTGAACGAGTTGGGCCAGTTGATGCCGAGCTGCGACATCCGCTCGTGCGACACTTCCAGCACCTCGACCTCGAGCATCACCTCCGGCTCCGGCAGGTCCTGCGCGGCAATCATCTCGTCGGCCACCTTGATCATGTCCGGCGTGCCGCGAATCGTCACCGTGTTCGCGCGCTCGTCGATCACGACTTCCTTCACTTTCAGCAGGTTCTTCAGCAGCGACTGGATCTGCTTCGCGTCGACGTTCGACAACTGGAACGTGCGCACCTTGAGCTCCTGGTACTCGAGCTCCTTCGCCGGCGTCGCCGGGTAGATGAACAGCGTGTTCGCGTTCATCTGCTTCTTGTCGAGCTGGTTCTGCAACAGGATCATGTCGACCGTGTCCTGCAGCGACGCGTTCTGCACGAAGATCGTCGTCTTCAGGTCGGCCCGCACGTCGCGGTCGAAAATCACGTTCAGTCCGGACGTGCGCGACAGCGCCTCGAATACCATCCGCACGTTCGCGTCGCGGAACTGCAGCGACACCGGCGTGCGCATGATCGACGAAGCCGCGAGCTTGTCGTCGCGTTCCGCGTGCTGCTGCCGGCGTTTTTCGTCGAGCTCCCGCTGCATCCGCAACGCCATCGCGTTGGCCGGGTTCTCGACCAGCACGCGATGCACACGATCGGCCGCCTGCGTATACGAGCCGCGCTTCATCATCCGATCGGCTTCCTGCAGGATCGCCAGATGCTTGCGGTCCTGCTCGATCATCGCGCCGAGCTTGCGGGCGCGCTCGCTGGTCGGGTCGAGCTCGGTCGCCATATAGACGGACCGGGCCGCGGCGTCGAACTGGCTCTCCTGGCGCAACCGGTCGGCGTTGTCGAGGAGCGGGTTGATTTCGGCGTCGCGGTCGTGCATCGCGTCGATTTTCACCTGCGCGTTGGTCGGATCGTCGTGGAGGTTCGGCACGTGCGCGCAACCGCCGCACGCGAGCGCCGCCACGGCGATCGCCAGCGCGCGTTTCGTCGCGATCCGGCTCGCCGGCGCGCACCGGGGATCGAACGTGGTGGCAGGCGAGAGGCGTGTCGATGGGCCGCTGTTCCCGTCGCGGCGCGCACCCCGTGTGCATGAGGTTTTCATCTACTTTCCCTCCACTGGAATGGACACCACCTGCATCTGGTTCAGCGGCAGATAAGTCAGCACCACGTTCGACGCCGACACGGAGTCGACACGATACTGGCCATCGATCACGTCGCCGGGCGACACGATCAGCAACTGGTCGCCGTTGCTGAGAAACACCTGCGGCTTCTCCGCCTTCGCATCCAGTTCGCCGACGTAGGTGAACGGCACCGGGGGCGCCGTCGGCGGCGCCGGGCGCGCCGTGGGCGGCGGCGGCACGTCGACGGGTGGCGGCGGCAGCCAGGACGACGCGGTGAACGGATCGTTCGCCGATTCGACGGACACCGGCGCGCGCAACGCGGCGAGCTTCTCCCGCGGCGTCGCCGCGGGCGTGGTCGTGTCGACCGGTGCGCGTGGCGCCACGGCAGCCGTAGATGCGGATGCCGCGGACGCCGCTTGCACGGCCGCTTGCGGCGGCGCCGCACGATGCCCGGTAACCGGCCGCGCGTGCGCGCCGTCGCGCTGCAGGCGGTCGAACGCCGCGCGCGGCGCCGGCGCAGGCGACGCCGCGACCAGCATCCGATACCCGATGCCGCCGCCGACGATGCAGCACACCGCCAGCGCGATGCGGGTGACGGCAGCGGGTTTCACGGCGAGCGGCTTCATGGCTGCGCGCTCCGGTAGATGAGCTCGAAACGCACGCGCGCGTCGAGCACGTTGCCGTTCACGGCGGGACGCTCGACGTGGATTTCCTGCAGCGCCGCATTCGGCACGTTGTTGAGCACCCGCGCGAGGAATTGACGGATCGCGCCGTACTGGTCCTTGACGGGCAGCAGCACCTGATAGCGCGCGAAATGCGCGCCCGAATCGGTCGTCACCTGATACTCGGCGGCCCCGAGCGTCAGGTGGCTGTCGCGCGCCTGCGCGAAGATCGCCGCGATGTCGTCCGCGCTCTGCGAAAAGCGCGGGAACAGGTCGGGCAACGCGTCGAGCGCGATCGCCTCCGCCGCCGCATGGCGCTCGCCCGCCGGATGACTGCGCGCCGCCCGCGCGAGCCCCGCCGGGTCCCGCATCGCGCGCGTGTCGGCCTGCACGTTCGAGATGCCCGCGTACAGGATCGCCGCTGCGCCGAGCATCAGCACGCCGACGAGCCCCGGCAGACCGAACGCGCGCTGCAATTCGTAGCGCAGCGTGAGCAGCGAGTCGCGCAACCGGGCGGCATTCATGGCTTCCTCCAGACGGCCGTGATCTGGAATCGCACCGGCTTTCCCGGCACGTTGCTCTCGATCACGTGATCGTTGAGCACCGCTTCGCGCAGCAGCGCGCTTGCCTGCAGATACTTCAGGTAGACGACCATCGCGTCGAGGTTCTTCGCCTCGGCGGTGATGCGGATCTGGCTCTGCGCCGGGTTCTGGTCGATGCCGATCAGCGCGACGTCGTGGTCCGGATAATCCTCGACGATCGAAAAGAGGTCCTGCCACGGCACCGTCAGTTCGCGCAGGATCGCCTGGCCCTGCTTCTCCGCAAGCTTCGCCGCCGGGGTCGGCAGCGGCTTCGGGACGTGCCGCTGCGCGAGCGTCCGATGCCGGACGGCCTCCACCTCCGCCTGCGCGCGATCGTTTTCCGCATATGCGTGCCACAGCCGTGCGCCGCACGCGATCAGCAGCACGACGGCGGCGGCCAGCAGGATCATGCCGCTCGTCGCGGTGCGCACGCGACGCCGGCCGAAGTCGATATCGACGAGCGGAATCATTGCGCCACCTCCATCAGCCGACGCGCGAGCGACCCGTCGAGGGCCGGCTGCGGCGGGCGGATCGCCGCCGCGAAACGCGCGGCGAACGGCGCGGGGTCCATGTCGATTCCGCACAGGTAGATCCGGCAGTCCTCGCGCTTCAGGCCCGCTTGCGTCGCCGAACGCTCGAACAGCTGCGCGGCGAGTTCGGCGAGCCGCGCCGCGTCGCCCGCATCGCCCGCAAACAGGCGCTGCGCGTCATAAGCGGCCCAGCCGCCGCGCTCGATCACGACCGCCTGCATCAGCTCGCCGGCGACGAACAGCAGCAGCGCATCGCCTTCGCAGCTCGCCGCGATCCGGTTCAGCAACTGCGGAAGACACGCTCGCAGGCTGCGGATGCGAATCGCACTGGCGGCGCACGCGTCGTGCATGCCGTCATGCAGCGCGCGCGGCATCGCGCTCGCGAACAGCGCGCGGCCGCCATGCTGCACGCACACGCGCACGACCAGCGCTTCGCCGTCGATCCCGCAGGTGTCCGAGAAATGCGCGAGCGCGAGCGCTTCGAGCTCGCGCACGCGCAACGTGCGGAAGTCGCCGCGCAGGATCGCGTGGTGGCACCAGAAATCGTCGAGCACGACGTATGCGCTGCGCATTGTTGTCACCGCGCTTGGCGCCGCGGTTGTCGCCTCGGTCGGCGCCGCCCCGCCCTGCAGCGCTGCGCCGGGCGCGGCGGAAAGCGCGGCGCGCAGCGCGTCGAGCACGCCCGGCTCGGTGCCGAACTGCGCATCGGGAATCGCGACGCTGACCGGCTCGGCGACCGGCGGGCGCTTGCGCAAATACCACCGTGCGCGCGTGCGGGCGCCGACGACGACCTCGCGGGCGCCGACGCCGATCGCAACGGGACTATTCAACCATCGTGACACGGTTGATCTCCTCGAGTGTCGTTTCGCCGCGCCTGACCAGCTCGATCGCCGCCGAGCGCAGCGTCGTCATCCCGCAGCGCAGCGCCGCCGCCTTGATGTGCCCGAGCGGCGCGCGCTCCGACAGCAGTTGCCGCAGCTCGTCGTTCATGCGCAACGCCTCTGCGATCGCACGCCGTCCGCGATAGCCGCTGCCGCGGCACATCGCACAGCCCGCGCCACGGCGAAACAGGTAGCTGCCGGTCGCGTCCGGGTCGATGCCGGAGCGCACGAGCGCCTCTGCGTCGACCTTGTCCTCGGTCAGGCAATCCGTGCAGCACTGGCGCAACAGCCGCTGCGCGACCACGCCGTTGAGCGCGGACACGAAGCTGTACGGATCGACCTCCATGTTCGTGAAGCGGCCGATCACGTCGAACACGTTGTTCGCATGCACGGTCGTGAACACCTGGTGCCCGGTCAGCGCGGCCTGCACGGCGATCTGCGCGGTTTCGGGATCGCGGATCTCGCCGACCATGATCTTGTCCGGGTCGTGCCGCAGGATCGAGCGCAGCCCGCGCGCGAACGTCAGGCCCTTCGCTTCGTTCACCGGAATCTGCAGGATTTCGCCGAGCTGGTATTCGACCGGGTCCTCGATCGTCACGATCTTCTCGAGGCCGTTGTTGATCTCGGTGAGAATCGCGTAGAGCGTCGTGGTCTTGCCGCTGCCGGTCGGCCCCGTGACGAGCAGCATCCCGTACGGCATCGACGCGATCGCGCGCATGAAGCGCGTGTCGGCCGGCTGGAAGCCGAGCGCCTCGAGCGTCAGGCCGCCAGCGGCCTGCGACAGCTGGTAGCGGTCGAGAATCCGCAGCACCGCGTCCTCGCCGAACTGGTTCGGCATGATCGACACGCGGAAATCGATCTCGCGCCCCGCGTACAGCGCCTTGAAGCGCCCGTCCTGCGGCACGCGGCGCTCCGCGATATCGAGCTCGGAAATCACCTTCACGCGCGACAGCACCTGGTCCGCGACGTCGCGCCCGTCGATGCGGCCGACCACGGTGAGCACGCCGTCGACGCGGCACTTGATCATCAGCCCGTTCGCGCGGCATTCGAGGTGGATGTCGCTCGCGAGCATCTTGAGCGCGTCGTAGATCGTCGAGTTGAGCAGCCGCACCACCGGGCTGTCGTCGCTGCTGATGCCCTGCAGCGTCAGCGCGAGCGACGCCGGATCGGCGGTGCTCTGGATCGGATCGTCGAACGCGAGCGAGTCCATCGCGCGCACGTCCTTCTCGCGCACGGTCAGATACGCATTGAGGTCGCCCGCGCTCGCGAGCGCCCAGCCGTACGGCACCGCCGGCCGCGCGCGCATCCGGTGCTCGACCCAGCCGCGCGTGCGCGCATCGAGCGGATCGGCGACAGCGAACAGCAACCCGTTGCCGTCATCCGGGTGGCGGAAACACACGCACAGCCGCGCCGACGCATCGACGAACGACACCACGTCGAAATCCGGTTCGAGCCGGTTCAGCTCGCGCATGCCGATCGGCTTCATCCGGAATTGCTCGGCGAGCTGCATGCGCAGCTCGTCCGCGCCGAGCGACGTGCGCGCCATCAGCTCCTCGAGCGCACGAATGCCGGAACCGTGCCGCTCGGCGAGCGCGCGCAGCGTGTCGCGCAGTTCGGCTCCCGCGTCGGGGAGGGCTTCCGATGGTGTGGTGACGATATCCACGTGCGTGCCCCAAACGGTCTACTGAATGCTCGACGCGATCTCGAAGATCGGCAGGTACATCAGCACGACGATGCCGCCGATGACCACGCCGATCACGATCATCATCACGGGCTCGATCAGCCGCGAGATCAGGTCGATCGTGCGCGCGACCTGCGCTTCCTGGAACGCGGCGATCCGGTCGAGCACGCGGCCGAGGCCGCCGGTCTTCTCGGCCACCGTCAGCAGCCGGTACGCAATCGCGTTCGCGAGGCCGGCCTGCTGGAATGCGTCGGAGATCCGGGCGCCGTTGCGCACCTGCTGCAGCGCGCCCGCGAGCGCGTCCCGGTCCGCGCCGCCGACCAGGCCGCGCGCGAGGTCGAACGCGCGGACGGCGGGAATGCCGCCGTCGACCAGCATCGCCGTCGTGCGATAGAACTGCGACTGGCGAAACACGCGGAAGTGTTGGCCGATGCCGGGCAGCGCCAGCAGGCGATCTGCGATCCAGATCCGCAGCGCCGGCCGGCGCAACGCGATGCCGGCCGCCACGGCCAGCACCGCGAGACCGACGCCCAGCCCGGCGCCGTGCGCATGCACCATGCCGCCCCACGCCATCAGGAGGCGCGACATCAGCGGCAGTTCGCGCCCGCTGTGTTCGAGGAGCGACGCGAACCGGGGCACGACGAAGCCGAGCAGGAACAGCACGACGGCCGCGCCGACGAACAGCAGGACCGTCGGATAGATCGCCGCCGACACCACCCGCGCGCGCAGCTCGTGCAGCGTCGCGCTGTTGCGCGAATAGCGCGTCAGGCTGCCGGCGAGCCCGCCGGTCTGCTCGCTCGCCTTCACGCACGCGACCAGCACCGGCGGGAAGACGTCGCTCGCATGCTCGAGCGCCGCGGACAGCGACTGCCCCTCTTCCAGTTGCCGCAGCAGATCGCGATACACCTGCGCGGACGCCTCGCGCCGCTCGTTGCCGCCGAGCGTGCGCAGCGCGTCGACGACGCCGACGCCCGCGTCGAGCAGCGCCGCGAGCTCGCGCGCGAACAGCTCGACGTTGAAGCGCGCGCCCGGCATCCCGAACCGGTTCGCGCCGCGCCGCCGCCGCGCGTCCGCGCTCACCGACACGACGCGAAAGCCGCGCGAGCGCGCGAGCGCAGTCGCGCTCGCCGGTGAATCGCTGTCGAGGCGAAGCGTCTGGACCGAGCCACTCGTATCGAAGACACGCAGCACGAACTTCACGTCGACTCTCCTTGCAAGTCCGCTCACGGCAGGCGCGACCGCCGCGCCCTGCCTCCCTACCACGACGAGATCGTCACGTTCTCGCCGGTGCCGCCGCCGCGCCCGTCCTTGCCGAGCGAAAACAGGTCGTAGTCGCCATGCTCGCCGGGCGAACGATACTGGTACGGACGATCCCACGGGTCCACCGGCACGGCCTTCTGCAGATAGGGGCCGCTCCACCGCGACTCGTTCTGCGGCTTGTTCACGAGCGCGTCGAGACCTTCTTCGGTCGTCGGATAGGTACCGACATCGAGCCGGTACTGATCGAGGGCCTGGCCGAGCGACACGATCTGCGCGCGCGCGATCTTCACGTTCGACTTGCCGACCTGCTCGAAATACCGTGGCGCGACGAGTCCCGCGAGCAAGCCGATGATGACCATCACGACGAGCAGTTCGAGCAACGTGAAGCCGCGGCTCGCGCATGCGCGGCATGCAAGCCCGGCGCCACGCCGCACATGCCCCGGCATGCCGGGCTGGATCGAGGACGATTCGTCGCGCACGGCTTTCTCCCTGTATCGACCCGCCGCTTCAGCGCCGCTGAAGCCTTTGAATGCATTCTTGTTCAGGTCGATACGGGCCAGAAGTAGGGAGTGCCGTCCATCGGCATGGGTAAAGCCCCTCCAGTTGCGCCACCCGTTTATGGCGGGTTTTCACACCCGGTCGTCGTCGCTCAGCGCGAGCACGCCGATGTCGATCGCGAAGTGGACGAGGCCAGCCAGGTTCGCGATGCCGAGCTTGCGCATCAGGTTCGCGCGATGCTTTTCCACCGTCTTCGTGCTGAGCTTCAGGCACTCGCCGACCTGCCGGCTCGTGTGCCCTTCGACGACGAGCCGCAGCACCGTGCGCTCGCGGCTCGTCAGCGCATTCCACAACCGCGCCTTGTGAGCCGACTCGTCGCGCAGCCCCTGCGCGCATGCGCGGGATCGATACGCGTCGAGACTGACCACGCACTTGCCCTGCATCACGAAACGCATCTCGCGGACCAGATCGGCGAACGACGAATCCTTGACCACGTAGGCCGCCGCCCCGGCGGCGAACGATTCCTGCACGTGACCTTCGCTGCGGTGAACGGTGAGCACGATGATGCGCGCATGCGGCGCATCGCGTCGGATCGTCGCGATCGCCTCGAAGCCGCTGCCGCCCGGCATCGACAGATCCATCAGGATCAGATCGGGCTGCGTGAGCGCGGCGAGGCGGCAGGCCTCGTACCCGCCGCTCGCCTCGCCCACGATGCAGTAGTCGTCCAGCTCGGAAACCATGCGGCAAAGGCCGACGCGCAACAGATGCTGGTCCTCGACCACCAGCACGCGAGTCTTCTTGTCCAATTTCGTCGCTCCTTGCCGGACGCGTTGCGCCTGCCTCGCGCCCGGCCCTTCCCGCGGCCGGCGCAAGCCCGTTATCGGCGTGAACGGGCGCTAGTCGGAAGCGACGACGTCGCGATAGGCGTCAAGCAGCTCCGACGGCGTCGCAAAGCCGTCGATGCGCATCCATTGCTTGCCCGGCGCGGCGCGCAGGAATGCAACCGGTGCGTGATTCATCTTGTCGCCGCGGTACACGTTGAACGCGCGCTGCGCGGCGATGCTCGCGTCGACCGAGCCGGTGTAGTGCTGCCACTCGGGGCCGGCCTCGAATCTCGCCGCATAGGCCCGGAGCCGCGCAGGCGTGTCCTCTTCCGGGTCGATCGAGATCGACACGATGTGCACCTTGTCGCGGTCGCTGCCGAGCTCGCCCTGCAACCGCTCGAGCGTCTGGCTGATCATCGGGCAGATGGTCGTGCAGCTGGTGTAGATGAACGTCAGGATCACCGGCCGGCCGTCGTTCAGTTCGTCGACCAGCGACACGGTCTTGCCGTCGTCCCGCACGAGCTCCACCGGCGGCACCGCATAGTCGACCATCGAGTGCGTCGTGCCGGGCGCGACAGCGTGATGCATGTGCATGTCGGCGCCTCCGGTGGCGCTTTCAGTGGCGCTTTCGGTGGCACCTTCGGCGGCGTTCCCGATCGCGTTGTCGATCGCGCTTTCGGTGGCTTCGTCGGACGCTTTTCCGTTGGTGTTCGCCGGAGCCGTCGCGGGCGCCTGCTCGACCGGCGTCTCCATCATGCTCCCGGCATCGTTCTCGGTGGCGCTCCCGGTGGCGTTCCGTTGAGCATCCTCGGCCGCGTCGCTGGTCACATTCCCGGTCGCGCTCTGCGCCGCGCCCTCGGTCACGCTTCCGACCGCGCTCTCCATGACGCTCCCGGCGGCGCTCTCTTCAGGCGCGCCCCACGCCGCCGTCGCGGCAAGCGCGGCGCCCGCGAGCACGAATGCGCCCGCCGTCGATTTCGCAGTCCCTTTCATATCCGTCTCCCTGGCGATAAGCGAGGCCGCGATGGCTTCTCCGCCTCGTCCGTGCAGTGTCCGGAATATGTCCGCAACGGTCATTGGATGACGCCCCCCAAAGGCCGGTAGGGTAAGTCCGCTTGGTGGATTACCCGTCGCTCGCAGCCGGGATGCCCCCCACGCCACGCCCCCGCAATCACCCGATTGCTGCATGCGCCGGTCGCGGCCTAGAATCACAGCAATCTTACGGTTTCCTGATAACGCAGCATCGGGAGCTCTCATGAGTGAACGCCAGCCCGAAGGACCGCAGATCAGGCTGCTCGATCTGATCGACGCGATGCGCAAGCTTCGCAGCGCGGTCCGTCCAGGCGATCGCGGCGCCGGCATCGTCACCGATGCGCGCGGGGCAGCGCTTGCCATTCTTACGCCCGACGGCGTCTTCGTGTCGGTGAATCGCAGCGCCGCGACGCTCCTGGGCTACTCGAACGACGATCTCGTCGGCAAGCACCTCGCCGACATCGCGCCCGACGACACCCACGCCGAATTGGCAGACGAATTGTCGACGAGCGCCCGCACCCCGTTTCACTCGTTCGGCGCGATGCTCTGCGGGCGAACCGGCCATCCCGTCCAGCTCCTGCTGCATCAGCAGTCGCTCCCCGCCGGGAACGCGGGCGTCAGCATGCTGCTGACGCTGTTCGAGGAACCGCTGAGCTTCGAGCTCAAGCAGCACGGCCCGGCCGAATCGCTCGATGCCAATGCGCGCGCTTGCCAGACCTGGCTGATGCTGGGTCAGCAGAAGGAGCGCCATCGGCTGAGCTCGGAACTGCATGACGGCATCGGCCAGGCCTTGACGCTCGTCAAGCTGATGAACGAGGACGCGCTCATGCGCCTTCGCCGCGGCGACATCGACGAGGCCGAGAACCTGCTCGACGCCACCATTCATCGAATCCGCGAGACGATCGGCGACGTGCGGCAGATATGCGGGGAACTGCGGCCGCTGATGCTCGACCGGCTCGGCCTGCCTGCCGCATTGGCTTCGTTGTGCCGGCGCATCGAGCGCGACACGGAAACGCTGTCGGTCACGTTCAATTGCGATGTCGACGACGACGACGTGCCCGAGCATCTGAAGGCGGACATGTTCCGGGTCGCGCAGGAGGCGCTCAACAACATCGTCAAGCACGCGCAGGCCCGCGAAATCTCGCTCGGCCTGCAGCACGTCGCGGGCGGCCTGCTGCTGACGATCCAGGACGACGGCGTCGGCTACGAGCATCACCCGCTGGCGACGGAAGACGCGCGCACGACCGGCCTCGGCCTGATCGGCATGCAGTACCGCGTCGAGTCGCACGGCGGCACGTTCTCGATCCGGTCGTCGGCCACGACCGGCACGCTCGTCTCGGCGACCTGGATGCTGTGACGCGCCGGCGTTCAGCCGTCCGCTTCGCCGAGCGGATATTCGCGCAATGACGCCCTCGCATCGGCGCCGCCCGCCTGACTGCCGTTGCCGGTCGAGCGCGCGTGCACGTCGTTCGCATTGGGCTCCGCGCACTTCGCCGCCAGCGACGTCAGCAGCCCCATGTTCATCGCGACGAGCACCAGCTCCGTCAGGTTCGCGATATGGAGCTTGTGCATCATGCTGGCGCGATACTTCTCGATCGTCTTCGGACTCAGGTTCAGGTACTGCCCGACCTGCCGGTTGGTGCGCCCTTCGGCGATCAGCTTCAGCACGCTGCGCTCGCGCGCGGTCAGGATGTCCCAGGCCGTCTTCGGCGCGGGCATTTCGCGGCCGGTCACGAATGAATCGACCATGTACCCGTACACGTCCGCGCTCAGGTGCTTCTTGCCCTGCATGACCGTGCGCATCGCCAGCAGCAGCTCCTCGAACGAGACGTCCTTGAGCACGTAGCCGTCGACGCCGGCACGCAGCGCTTCGCGCACATACTCCTCGCTCTGATGCACCGTCAGGGCAACGATCCGCACCTGCGGCGAGCGCCGCTTGATCGTTGCACTGGCATCGATGCCGTTCATCCCGCGCATCGACAGGTCGATCAGCATCAGGTCCGGGGCAAGCGCGATCGCCTGCTGACACGCCTCCTTGCCGTCCCTCGCCTCTCCGATGACTTCATAATCGCCTTGCGCACACAGCATCGAGCGCAGGCCGTTTCTTAGCAGATCGTGGTCCTCTGCAATTACCACGCGACATTTGGTGTTCACGTCGTCCACTCCCGGTTGCCCCCCAACCCGGTCACTGCGAAATGTCCGATATAGCCATGTCGTATCCGCAGGGCCGGCAACGCTCGCTGGGCATCATTCCCAGTCCTGATTTATCCATGCAATTTCTCCTGCGGCCGACCGTCATGTCGCTCGATCGAGCAAGGTTCGCGCCACGGCCCGGCCTGCGAGCCCCAGCCGGAGCCTGGGCGCGATACGGCCGCCCTGAAACGCCCGGGGCGACCCCGGTATGTTTCAGAAATGCATCCTTTTGAATTTTTTGCCGCATTAGTGCGACTACGGATAGCGAAATTACCCCTCGTTTTTTGCAACGAGTGGAAATGATTGAATCGCAATAACGTTAAAACAGGAAGAAGCCTTGTGACCCACAGCAAGAATTGTAATCGGCGCTGGTTTACTTCCATTACCGCCGATTACCGATGTAACAAACTTGCACTGTCCATCGCGGCCGGCGATGCGTGTGTCGAAGTGTAGGGAGGTGCCCCATTGCAGCACGGATTTTTCGTACACCACAATTCAGGTGCAGGAGATCCGGAAGATGCACCACCGCCTTTCATCCCGCTTGGGAAACGCCATCGTCGCCGCATGCATGGGGCTCGGCGCAGCATGGTCATGCTGCGCATGTGCGGAGATATTCGGTGCGGTCGCAAGCAACGGCGTCATCGTGTTGACGAACGAGCCGGGCAAGCCTGGCCTGAAGGTGATCGTCGCGGGCGCGCCGGCCGCCGAACCGGGCCCGCAGCGCGCATCGTCGAAACCGGCCGACGGCGCCGTGCTGTCGCGGTTCGCGGACGTGATCGAGGAAGCGAGCCTCGCGTCTCGCGTTCGCCCCGAACTCCTGCGCGCGGTGATCGACGTCGAGTCCGGATACAACCCGAAGGCGGTGTCGGACAAAGGCGCGCTCGGACTCATGCAATTGATGCCCGACACCGCGCGACGCTTTTCGCGCGGAGACATGCTCAATCCGCGCGACAACGTGCTGGCCGGCGCGCAATACCTGAGATTCCTGCTCGACCTGTTCAACGAGAACGTCGAGCTCACGCTGGCCGCGTACCACGCCGGAGAAAATGCGGTGATCCGCGCCGGCTATCGCATTCCGTCGTTTCCGCAGACGCGCGTTTATGTGCCGCGCGTGCTCGCGCGTTACAAGAAGCTGCTCGCCGTGAACTAGCCGATGCCGATACCGACGCTCGCGCCACGCATCGCGACGCAGCGGATGCCGTGCGAACGCGAGCGTTGCCGGTGCAATGCCCGGCAACGCGTATCACGTCGCACCGGTCGGCCGCTCAAGGAAACGCGGGAATGGTCGGGTCCTCGCCCTCGAGGTGCGCCTCCGCGTGATGAAGCTTGATCAGGTCTTCGATTTCATGCACGCGGTCCTTCGCGACGTCGATCATCATCAGCAGCTCGCCGCGTTCGATCCCTTCCTCGAACCGCTTCAGGCGCGTATTCGGCACGTCGACGCCGATCATCGACGCCGCCCATGCACCGAAGCCGGCGCCGGACAACGTGATCGTCACCACGGCGCCGCCGGCAATCGGCAGGCCCGCCGGCGGAAAGACCAGGGCGAGCAGCGCCATCACCATCCCGGTCGCGCAACCGACGGCCGTGCCGCGCGCCAGCGACGGAAGCAGGTCGCTGCGCTGCGCCAGTGTCGCCGTCGGCAAACCGTCAAGCACGGTGTTGTGGTTTGCAACGACATGGATGTGCCGCCACTCGACCCGTTGCAACAGAAGCTCGTTCACGATCAGATGCGCGCACTGCGGCGTCGGCAACAGAAAATAGATGCGTCTCACGGCTCCTCCTCCTACCTTGCGTCACGAATGCACGGATGCACCCGATGACATTCTCGTCCGGCGCGCAACCCGCCTGAAGTGGGAACCTTCGCCGACATGCATGGGTAGAACACGGTAGACGGCGCCATGCGCGCCGCTTCAAAGCCGCCCGTAGCTGTGCAGCCCGGACAGGAACATGTTGACCCCGAGGAACGCGAACGTCGTGACGATCAGGCCAGTCAGCGCCCACCATGCGGCCGGCGTGCCGCGCAGGCCCTTCATCAGGCGCATGTGCAGCCACGCCGCGTAGTTCAGCCACACGATCAGCGCCCAGGTCTCCTTCGGGTCCCAGCTCCAGTAGCCGCCCCACGCCTCGGCCGCCCACAGCGCGCCCAGGATCGTCGCGATCGTGAAGAACGCGAAGCCGACCGCGATCGACTTGTACATCACGTCGTCGAGCACCTCGCGCGCCGGCAGGCGGTCGGCGAGCACGCCCCGCTCCTTCATCAGGTACGCGACCGACACCATCGCCGACAGCGCGAAGCTGCCGTAGCCGATGAAGTTCGCCGGCACGTGGATCTTCATCCACCAGCTCTGCAGCGCCGGCACGAGCGGCTGGATCTGCTGCGCGTCGCGCGCGATCGAATACCACAGCAGGAAGCCGACCGCCGCGCTGATGATCAGCAACACGAACGCGCCGAGCGCGCGTGTGCCGTAGTGGCCTTCGTAGTACAGGTAGCGCAGCGCGGTGATCAGGCTGAACAGCACGAACACTTCATACAGGTTCGACACCGGAATATGGCCGACGTCGGTACCGATCAGGTACGACTCGTACCAGCGCACCATCATCCCGGTGAAGCCCATCAGCACCGCGACCCAGGTGAGCTTCTGGCCGATCGCGGCGGCGGACGCCGAACGCGCGAGCGTGCCGATCCAGTAGAACACCGTCGCGAGCACGAACAGCGCGCTCATCCACAGGATCGCCGACTGGCTCGACAGGAAGTACTTGAGGAAGAACGCCGAATCCGCGCGCGCCAGGTCGCCCTGGTAGATCTGGATCGACAGCAGCGCCAGCACCGCGATCGACGCCATCAGCAGCCGGGCCGGCTTCCAGCGCCAGCCGAGCGTGACGAGCGCCGGGACGGTGCCGATCAGAACCGCCTTGTCGTAGCCGTTCATGAACGCGGCGTAGCGCGACAGTGCGAAGCCCGCGCCTGCCAGCACCGCGATCGCAAACAGCCAGTCGACGGCGCCGAGACGCAACAGGAACGGGCGTGCCCCGTCCGGCGCAAACAGCGGCTCGGCAGCCCGTCGCCGCTGCCGCGCCTGGCGCGCCGGCGCTGTGCCGGCGCGAGAGGATTGCATGATCTTCATCGTCGTCACCGTGACTGAGCCGCGTACCGCAGGAATAAAAAGCAGCGCCCCGCCCCGGGGGGAGACGAAGCACTGAAATGTTTATCGATCGGCGGGCGGCCCCGCCGACGCCTCGGCCTCCGGCGGAAACGCCTCGACGTACGCGGCCACCGCGCGCATGTCCTGCTCCGACATGTTCGCGCACACCTCCTTCATGACCGTGCCTCGCGGCCGGGTGTCCGTTTCGCGGAAGATCCTGAGCTGCTTGATCACGTAGTCCGCATGCTGGCCGGCGAGGCGGGGAAACCGGCTGACGCCCTCGCCATGCTGGCCATGACAGCCGATGCACGCCGACACGCCCTTGTCCGGCAGGCCCGCCTCGAAGATCGCCTTGCCCGCGCCGATCAGCGCGAGATCGCCGGCGTCGCCCAGCGTCGCGCTCTGGCTGGAGAAATACGTGGCGAGCTCGTCGATCTGCGCGTCGGTCAGGTGCGTGAAGCCCCACATGTAGCGCTTCGCATTCGGATCGGCCCGGGTGTGAAGCTTGAAGTCCGTCAGCTGATCGACGAGGTATTCCTTGCGCTGCCCGGCGAGCTTCGGAAACATCGGCGACACCGACACGCCGGTCGCGCCGTGGCAGTTCGAGCACACCTGCAGCGCGATGGTCTTGCCCGCCACGGCCGGATTGTCGACCTGTCGCGAGCGCTCCAGGTCGTGGCACGCCGACCCGGCCAGCAGCATCGCAAGCGACACGATATGGGCCATCTTGTTCATGTCACGAACCTCCTTGCCGCAATTTTTGCCGCCCTCTGAAGCGATTCCGTTCGGCGACGGTGCCCATGCGCATCGACACGCGATGCGAGATGCGCGCCGCCCTCCCGTTGCGCGTGCTCCAGTCGGCCACGCGCACGGGAAACGCCGGACGGGAAGTCAGAACGAAGCGACCCATAGGTACAGGAACAGCGTGTCGTTGTCCCTCGCGTTGCGCCCGTTTCCGTCGTAGTTGGTCGTCGCGCCGAGGAACTTGGTGAAGTGCGTGTATTGCAGACCGACGCGCACGTACTGAACCGGTATCCAGAAGATCTCCGGCGTCCAGCCTTGCGTGTTCGGATGGAAGTTCGCGCTGCCTGCGTACAGCGTGCTGTCCGGCGTGCCTGTCGTGTTGAAGAACGACAGACTGACGCCGTATTTGTTCTGGTATATGTACGACGCCTTGAGCCGCAGCGAGTTGAGATTCGCCGAGGTGTTGTCGCTCAGCACGAAGTTGTTCGGGTCGTGAATGTTCTCGCGCACGTAGCGCGCCTGCGCGGTGATCGTGTGCGGCTCCAGCAGGTATTGGTACTGCGTGTCGAAGCCATAGTCGCGATAGCGCGTGACGCCCGTGCCGAAGATCGGGAAATTGTTCGGGTCGTTCGGATAGATGTTGACGCTGAACCCGAACGCGCCAACCATCAGGCTATGAGGGCCCCAGTCGTGCGTCAGCGCGATGCGCGCATACGGGTTGTAGCCGCGCAGATAGACCTGCGGATGGTCCGGGTTCCCCTCTTTGTTCCCGTGGCTCAGGAACGACCAGATGCCGTCGGCCGTGCTGTACGCGGTCAGCTCGGCATAGACCGTCTTGTTCCAGTACAGGTACGCGCCCGTGCCGACGGCCTGCATCGAGAGGCTTCCCTCGATCACCGGCAGGTTCGGGATCTTTGCAACCGGGCTGATCGTCGACGAGATGTACGGATAGCCCCATGCCGGCGCGGTGTTGAACACGTCCTGCACGGTCGGGTTGTTGTGCACCGTCACGCCGAGGATCAGGTCGTTCGCGGCGGACATGATCCGGTCGACGAAGCGGAAGTCGGTGTTGTCCGATGCCCAGTGGCCTTTCCATTTTCCGCTGCCGTCCTGGTGATCGTAGTTCGCATAGGTGAACTGCGCGAAGCCGCCGATATGGTCGGTGATCTTCCCGGCAAGGAACACGCTCGCGAAATCGAAGATCGGCTGGCCGTTCTTGGTATTGATCGGATTGCCGCTGGCGTCGCTGTTGGCCCTCGTCGTGCTCAGGTCGCCGACGGCCATCGCGGCGAGCGGAATCGTGCGCTCGCCGAGCGTATAGCCGTTCAGCTTGAACAGGCGCCCATACGGCGTGAGTTCCGGAAATTGCCCGCCGGCATGACATGCGACGCAGCTTTGCCCGGTCTGGCGCGCGAAGATCGGCAGCGCGTGCGCGGCGGAAAACTGCAGCAAGGCGAGCATTGCGAGCGCAACCATCAAGCCGCGACGTATATGGTGATGACGCGCGCCACGGCTGACAAAGAAGTTTGCCATCGCTATTCCCTCCACCGCCCTGTGTCGCCCCGCTCCGGCGCGACATGCGAACGTCGCGCGATGTCTTCATTGTGCGACGCGCCAAGCGGAACCGGCATGGGGCAATCCCCTCTTATCGCGTGCTGATCTCTACCCGATCGCGGCGCAGCAGCCGCTCAGGGGACGATCCAGGCCCCGTCGGCGGAGAGCTTCATGCGATCCGGCCCGGCGAACCGGACGATATAGCCGCCCTTCGACGCGAAGCGCTGGCCGGGCGCAAGCGTCAGACGCGGGTAGTAGCCCGTGAGGATGCGGCGTTCGAGCATGTCCTGGATGCGCTCGACGAGGTACTCCCGCACGAATGCGTCGACCAGATGGCCGAGCGTCTCGGCGAGCAGGCCGCATGCGAGATACGTGTCCGCCTGCACTTGCGGCGCGACCATCGGAATCTGTCGGATCGTGAACCAGCCGAACGCATAATCGACGCGCACGCGCCGCCCCTCCGGCAAGTCGAACGGATATGCGATGCGCGTCACGCCGCGCCAGCGCGTCGGCAACGGGGTATTGTCGAGCCCCCCGAGAAGTCCTGACATGAAGACCGTGTCCGACGCGGGCGGCACGTGGTCGAGCGCCACGATGTCGGGCGGCCGCAGCCACAGCACGAGCACGTCGTCGCGCGGCATCCGGCGCAGCGCGTGCGCGACGCTGTCGCCGCGCGCAAGCGCGTGGTTCGACACCGCGAAGCCGCGCCCTTTCAGCGCGGCCGCCAGCGCTTGCGCGCCCCGCTCGCCGTTGTCGCCCGCGCGATAGACCTGCCAGACCGTCTTCACCGCTTTCGTTGCCGGTCGCGCGCCGGCCTCATCCAGAATGCGCTTCGCGATCAGCTCCGACTCGAGCAGCACCCCCTTCGAGAAGTACACCGAATAGAAATCGTGATCCGTTTCGACCGGCACCTCGACGTTCGGAAAGAGGCAAGGCACAGCCTCCTCTTCGCAGAAGTCATGGACCGGCGCCCAGTTCCTGCCGCCGAGTCCCGACACCACGGCCAGCACCGGCTGCCGCGCGAGATCCTGTCGCAACTGCTCATGCCATGTATCCGGCGGCCCCTTGAGCTCCCACACGTGCAGTTCCCAGCGGCGATTGACCATGAACATCATCTTGCGCGTCGAGCGCAGCGGCGGCGTCGCGCCGAACGGGAACGCGTTCTTGTCCGCGAAGTAGTGCTGCAGCACGTCGAGCATGCCCGCCCGCTTCACCGGGTCCGCGTCCGGCGTGACGATCGTCGCGAAATGCAGCACCGTGTCCGCCACGCCCGACGGCTTGCGCTGGTCGAGGCGCTTCAGGTAGCCGGTCAGCGCGGCCAGGTCGGCATCGCCGAGCGCGTACTGCGGCATCAGGCTGCCGAGCGGCTTGCCTTCGGAATCGATCCCGTCGCGCACGGCTCTCGCGAGCAGTGCCTCCGTGTACGGCTCGCGATCGGTGCGCATGCCCGGAACGTAGGGAATGTCGAGGTCCTCGGCGGTTTGCGCGCGCGGATGGACCAGGTAGCGCCACGTGATCGGCGGGATCGTGTTGTTGCCTTCCTTCGAGCCCAGGCCGCTGCGCCGATGGCAATTGATGCATGCGGCGGCGGCGCCTTGCAGGCGCACGCCGTCCTGGTGCACCGCTTCGAGCGGCTCGCCCGAGCCCAGGATGCCGCGCTGGAAGATCGCCTGTCCCGCGTCCGCCGGCGCGACGCGCGCCGTGGCCTCGCCGCCTGCCGCGTCGCCCACCGGCACGATCAGCGCGGCCAGCAACATGCCCCGCGCGAGCATGCGCGACGCGAGCGGGCCAGCGTTGGCGAGGGCTCGCAACCGCCCCCGGATGCCGTTCATGGTCGTGGCGTCGGGCGGCTGGTGCGCGACTTCGGCGGCGTCACATCGGCATCGATCGAAACCGGACGGCGCCGCTCCGTCGAGGCCGGCCTGGCGAAGATCGCATCGTCGAGCGGCGGGTTCAGCGACACCTTGTCGATGATCAGCGTGTCCTTGTTCGGCGACGACGCGGCGCCGCTGACGATCCTGAGCGGTATCCGCAGCCCGTCGATGTTCCGGTAGTCGCTGTAGCTTACGTCGACGGTCACCGCGCCGCGCGGCCCGCGCACCTCGCGGTCGGCCTTCACGTCCAGGAACGTCTGCGCGTCGATCCACACGTGGCGCACCGCACCGGAGGGCAGCTTCACGGCCAGGCGGTACACGTTGTGCCCGTCGATCCGGTCGACGCCGTCGAGCGCCACGCCGACGCCCTTCGCGTCGTGGTCGATCAGCGGCCCGTCGATCACCTGCTCGTCGCGCGCGGACACCAGCTCGTCCATCGTGTAGGGCCGCACGCTCGCGCCGCCGCCCGCATTCGCGCCGAGCTTCCAGCCTTCGTGGCCATCGAATGCGCGCACGCCCTTCTGGCCGAACACGGTGATCTCGAAGCGCGTCTTGTTCGGACGTTTCATCGCGAGGATGAACGGCATGTCGCGCACGGGCGCGTTCGCGCTGTCCACATGGCCGGACCAGACCATCGTCCGGATCTTGCGCCATGCGTCGGGCCCGCCCCTCGCCGCGACGTTCTTCTCGATGATCTGGTCCACGCTCAGATCATGGCCCGGCATTTGCTCGCACGCGCACAAGGCTGCCGTCACGCAGCCGGCGAACACCCACGCTTCGATTCGTCTCATGGCCTCCTCCCCCCTCCGTTCGGATGCCTGACCAGTGCCTGCCGGCTAGCGGCTCGCCGCCTTCGCGACGGTGAGCGACGGCTTGCCGAACATCGCATCGTCGGCCGGCTCGTTCAGCGCGACATGCTCGACCGTGATCTTGCGCGTCTGCTTGACGCCGCTCACGACGGTCTCGAGCGTGTGCGGCACGACGACGCCGCTCTCCTTCTTGTAATCGCGATAGAAGATGGCGACGCTGTGCGTCTTGCCGTCGAGCACGCGCGGCTCGCCGTCGATCTTCCGTTCGAGGAAGGTCGACGCATCGACCCACAGGCGCCGCTGCCCGCCATCCTTCGTCGTCAGCTTCAGCACGTATGCGCGATGCCCTTCCACCTGCTCGGTGCCGAGCGCCTGGATCGTCGTACCCTTGTTCGCGTAGTCGATCAGCGGACCGTCGAGTTCGGCCGACGCCGCGGCGGACTTGAGCTGCGCCGGCGTATAGGGGTCGACCTCGTTGCGTCCGAGGTATGGCCTCACGGTCCAGCCTTTCTCGCCGTCGAACACCTGCAGCGCCGTCTGCTGCTCGAAGACGATCTCGAGCCGGCTCTTGTGCGGACGCTTCAGCGTCAGCGTGAAGGGCAGCCTGGTGCTCTTCTTGCCGCCCGCATCGAGCTGCCCCGTCATCTTCATCGTCGACACCGCGCGCCACGCCTGCAGCCCGCCGCGGGCCGCGACGTTGCGCTCGACGATCTGCGCGGCGCTCAGATACGAGGCCGATCCGGCCTGTGCATTCCCCGCCGCCGATGCCGCGAGTGCGGCATGGCTGCAAGCCAAAAAGCCGGCGGCGCAAGCCGCCGAAATCGACTTGAAAAGAAACCGGTTCATGACTTTTCTCCTCGCATGCGGGCCGCCTGTCGCCAGCGTGCGGCCGGATGCGCTTGTGCGTGATTACTCGACCACCAGCCCGTCGATATGAAGCGAATCGATCAGCACGCTGACACGGTCGCCGCGCTTGATCGGCTCGCCCTTGTTGGAAAACACCATCCAGTACTCCTGGCCGGCTTCCAGCCGGCCCGTCTGCCGCAATGCGCCGATCTGGTCCATCACCGGGATCACGAGCAGCGCATGGCTCGCCTCCCCGTACAAATAGGCGGTGGCCTTCGTGTCGGCGAGCGGCCGCGCCTTCTGCGGATCGGTGACCCGATAGCTGAAGCGGATCAGGTTGCCCGACGCGGTGCTGCGCACGTGCAGGTCGTCGATGCCTTTCGCCAGCTGGTAATAGGCCTTCGCCTGTCGCGGCAGGCTCACGGGCTGGTACGGCGAGCGAGCGCGTACGGCGGGCGCGCCCTGCCCGGCCGCGGCCGGCTCAGGCCGGACCGCGACGAGGCAGGCGCCGAGCGCGAGCAGCAGCGCCGCCGCCGTGCGGAAGGTCGAGCGTTTCATGGCCGCGTTCCCGTGACCGATTTGAGCATCGTCGTCGCCGGCGCGAGGACCTGCTGGACGAGGCCCGCCAGACCGAGCCCCGAGCCGGTCGGCTGGCTTCCCAGCGCGAGCGGGTCGATCTGGCTGCTGCCTAACAAGCCGCCCAAGCCGGGTTGCACGTACTCGACCGCGCCGATGTCGTACCTGCCGAGCTGCGGCCTCGGCGTGCCGAAGATGTCATGATTCGGCGAACCCGCTCCCGTGGCAGCGCCGATCGCCGGCGACGTGCTCTTGATCGAGTAGTTGCCCATCATCACGTTGTAGCCCGTCTGGCCCGGCAACAGCGCCTCGTTGAACAGCGACAGCGGCCCGTACGACATGTTGATCCACTGGTTGCCTTCATCGGGCGTCGCCGTCGGCATCAGGCCGAACAGCGGGTTCGGCAACACCGCGTCCGCAATCCCGGGCGGCACGGCAAAGCCGTTTCCGCCGGCTTCCGGCGGCACGCGCGAGCCGTTGCAGTATTGGCCGATCGTCTGCGGGCTTTGCGCGCGGTTGCTCGCGGCGTAACCCGTCGTGCTGGTCAGGATCGAATACTGCGGGTTCATCGTCAATCCCGATTGATGGTTGGCTGGCCCGGTGTCGCCGTACGCACCGATGTCCCAATAGACCGGCGGAGTCGTGCCACCCGTCACGCAGTAGCCTGTCGAGGTCCCCTTCTGGTTCAGGGTCGGGTTCAACGTCACGGCGTTCTGCACGCCGGGAATGTTCGGGTTCGGTTGCGCGCTCACCGAGATGTAGAACGAGCGGTTTTGCCAGAACAGGTCGTTGGTCAGCACCGGGTTCGAGAACTTCGTGCAGTTCGGCTCGTTCGCAGGACACGTGATCTTCCCCGTGAAGTTCGCGGGCGGGGTGAACGCCGTCAGCAGGTTCTGCGTGTGGTTCGCCGTCTCCAGTCCGGCCGGCTGCGGCGTCGACGTCTCGATGTAGCTCGTGCACGTCGTTTCCGCGCTGCCCGGATTGGTCGTGCATCCGGGCGGCAGCACGTTCGATTGCGACGCTGCCGGCGTATTGAAGAGCACGCCCGCCGACGCCGTCGCATCGTTCGCGATCACCGTGTTGTTGATGAAGTTCACGCGGACCGCATCCTGCAGCGACACGCCGCCTCCCGACCAGCCTGCCACGTTGTCCGCGATGATGTTGTTGATCACGCTGACCTGATACCAGTTGTTCGGGTTCGCGAGGCTGCGCTGCACGTCGGTGCCGTTGATGTTCTGCAGCCGCAGGCCGCCGCCCTTGCCGCTTTCGGCGGTGTTGCCCATGATCAGGTTGCCGTCGATCACGAGGCCCGGGCCGACGCCGTCGGACAGCTCCGGCGCGCAATCGACGTCGACGGTCGAGTTCTCGCAGAACGTGCCGTCCGGGGGCACGCCCTGCGCAATGATGCCGCCGCCGTACGTCGGGAGCGTCGGGTTGTTGCTCTGGTTGAACAACACCACGTTGTGCGACAGGTCGCCGTTGTAGCTGAACCCGAAGTGCGCGACGCCGCCGCCGTCACCGCTGCTGATGTTCCCGCATACCCAGTTGTAGTTGAAGTGGTAGTAGTCGGAACCCGAGCAGAAGGTCACGCCCCCCGCCGCCGATGGCGTGGTCGAGTTGATTTCGTCGCCGTACGCGGCGTTCGACGTGACCGCGTTGTGATGCAAGTTGACATGCGTGTTGTACATGTATGCCAGCTGCGTCACGCCGTCCGACGCGATCGTCCCGTCCGGCACCTCGACCTGGCCGACCGTGATGCCGCCCGTGAGCGTGCCCGCGTTGCTCGTCACCCGGTTGTTCGACACCTCCGTGTAGTGGTTCCAGCCGTGCAGGAAGATCCCGCCGCCGCCTTGCGAGCTGTTGGTGAACGTGATCCCGTCGACGCGCGACGGATTGCACAGGAAGTTGCTGTAGTTCGGGTTGTTCGGGTCCGTCGTGCAGTCCTTCGTCGTGAGCGGCGTGCAGATGCCGTTCGCGGTGCAGTTCGTGCTCGGCTGCACGCCCTTGGCCAGCACCGTGATGCCCGCGCCCTCATACGCGCCCATCAGCGACGGTTCCATCAGCAATTCGCCCAGGTTGCCGTTGAGGTTGGCGTCCCAGCCGACGGTCGGCTCGAACGGTATCGCGTCCGCATGGCCCTGCATCTGCGTCGAGCACTGATAGGTGCCGGACGGGTCGTACGGGTTGTTGGTCGTCGAGACCGGCTTCGTCGGGTCGTAGGCCGTGATCGGCCCGCCGTCCAGCGACACGCCGAACAGGCAGTCGACCAGCCGGCGCCACGGATCCAGCTTGCCCGACGGATGCGTGTTCGCATTGACCATCACCGACGGCGCGCCGACGCCTTGCAGCCGGACCGGCTTCCACATCACCAGCATCTCGTTGTACGTGCCCGGACCGACGACGATCAGGTCGCCCGCGCTCGCGTTGTTGATCGCGGTCTGGATCGCGTTGTTCGCACCGTTCTCGCCGTTGACGAAGGTCGGCGGCTTGCCGCCGATCGTCACGGTCACCGTGTCGATCGACCGCTTGCCGTTGCCGGCCGTGATCACGAGCTCGCCGCACTGGGTCGCGGGCGCGCCCATCTGCTGGATCGTGCAGGTCGACGCCGGCGTCAGCAGCGGCGGGATCGCGAGGCTCAGGTCAGGCACGTTGACGACGATCTGCTTGTCGCTCCACGACACGACAGGCGCAATGACGCCCGCGATCGTGACCGATCCCGTTCCCTTCGTACCGCCAAAGCCGTAGTGGCGCGTAACGAACTTCTGGTTGAACGGCGCCGTGGACTGGCTCGGTCCCGTGTACGCGTTGTTCGGCACTTGCTGATCACCGAGCGCGTTGATCGTCAGGCGATGACCGGGCGCACCGACCCACGGGCCCGCGCCGCCGTTGCTCGCATCGCCGGTCACGCTCGAGATCGCGGGCGTGGCATCCGGATATGCGCAGTCGGGCTGGTCGTACCCGTCGGCGAATGCCTGCACCGGCACCACCGGCGTATCCATGTACTGGGTCTGTCCTGGCATGAACGGAATCTCGTAGCAGAACTGGCTGTAAGCCGGGTTGTACAGCGGATCGGTCATCGTCTTGCCGGGGTTGTTCGGGTCGGGAATCGGGCCCGGGTCGTTCATGCACGCGACCATCATCGTCGGCGCATAACCGGTCGGGTTCGGAGGATTCACTTCCCAGGTCGAGAACGTCAGCCCGTTGTAGATGCCCCACTGATCGGAATACGTGCGCGAGATTTCGTTGCCGGTGAAATCCTTGAACGAAACCGGCACGTTCGGCACCGCGAACTTCTCGCCGAACTGCGGCGAATACGGATCGAACTCCGACGAGAAATCGTCGAGCATGAAGCCCGTGTAGTGCGCGCTGACATGCGTCGAGCTGAAGACCCAGAACTTCGCGAGCACCGACTCCTCGTCCGTGAGCACCACTTCCTTGCGGTCGCACAGATGCCGCGACGCACCCGCGAACGGCGCCACCTCCTTCGATCCGGGGAAGATGCTCATGTAGTCCGGCACGATGCGCAACTCGCCGACGCACGGCCAGAACCGCTCGACGCTGCCGGTGTCGCCTTCGGCATGCGGCGTCGAACCGAGGTTCGTGGTCATGTTCTGCGCGTTGTTCGGGTTGTAGCTCGAGTTCACCGCGGCCTGGTCGGGGAGGATGTAGATGTTGCCGATCCCGCCGAACTGCTGCGTCACCGGCGCGATGTAGTTGTCGCCGATCAGGATGTTCTTGTCCTCCTCCTTCACCAGTTCGTAGCCCGGCGGCACGATGATCTCGACCACGTACTTGCCGGCAGGCAGCATCGGCGTGCCGTCGACGGGATTCTTCCCGACGCAGATCGTGCAGTTCGACGCGACCGGCTTGCCGTTCGAATCCGTCGCCGTCACGCTCGGGAACTTGTACATCCCGTCATACGGCGCCGGCTGGATCTGGTTGAACACGTGCATGCCGTCGTAGCACTTGAACTGCGCGCCCGCGGGCAGCTGGCGATGCAACGGATCGAGCCAGTTGGTGGTGTTCTGCAGCGTGAAGAAGTACGGGTCGGTCGTATTCTGTCCCGGGCAGTTCATGTTCGGCGTCTTGCCGTCGGCGCGGAAGCCCTGCGCCCAGTCGTCCCAGCTCGCCGTTTTGGTCGTGTCCACGAGCGTCAGGTTCGTCGTGCCGTCCGGGGCCGTGCCCTCCTGGTACAGGTTCACCGTGACGTTCGGCACGTTGGGCGTCCACTTCGTGTGGATGAGCAGCGTCGGATCATCGAACGGCCGCGTCGACGCATAGATGACCTCGCCGCGAATCCCGCCGTTCTCGCCCTTCGCAAACGGCGTCTTGCCGTACTCGATGAACGAGTTCTGGCCCGAGAAGCCCTGCCATGCCTCCGACGTCACCCACGGCGGATCGACCCGGCCGGTCGAGCCAGTGCCGGCCGACGCGCAGTCGGCGTCCGCGCAGTACTTGGCGCCCGGCACCTGCAGATTCGACGGCAGGGGCGTGGTCTCGACCGTGTTCGCGAAGTTCTTGGCAATCGTCGAGTTCCCGCTGCCCGGCACGCCGGTGCCGTCGACCGGGCCGCCCGCGTCATACACCACGTGCGTGCCGGTCGGCTTGAAGCGCGTCATGTCGTCGTCGACCACATACCAGTTGAACAGCGGAAACACTTCGTTGAACGGCGCATAGCCATTCCCGTCGGTGGCGTTGAAGTTCGAGTAGCTGCCGTCGCGGAACCGCATGTTGACCGACGCCAGCGCGATGCCGGGGTCGTCCGGGTGCGAAATGCCGTCACCGTGCAGGTCGATGAAGGTCCGCGTATAGAGGTTCGTCTGCCACTGCAGCACCGAAATGTCGCCGACGTCGACCGTGGTGGCGCCGGTGGGGCTCGGAAGCTGGACCGCCTTTGCGAGCCCGTCGACGATCTGGTCGTTCCATTGGTCGAAGATCGTGATGCGCGTCGTGCCGCTGGGCAGGCCGCTGATCGTGAACTTGCCCTGGCTGTCGCACTTCGTGAAGCCGTAATCCTCGCCGTCGGGATCGCCGACGCTCACGTAGCACTGCGTGAAGGCCAGCGAATCGTGCGATCCGCTGCTGTACAGGTTTTCGTTCGGCGGACGGCTGTAATGCAGGTTCGAGACATGACCCGTGATGGTGTTCGGGCACGCGCCGGTGTCGCAAATCCCTGTCTTCGACGCATTGGTCCGCCGCGCGTTGATGATGTTCGGATTCGCGAAGCCGATCGACACGTGATAGCCCGCCGGACCGAACTCCTGGAAGTATGCGGGCCCGCCGACCTTGATGAACGCGTCGTGCGCCTTCTGTCCGTCGAGCGTGTTGGTCTGCAGCCATTCCTCCCCGCGCCCGATCCGGTCGGCCGCCGGCGTCGCGACCACGCCGTACCGGCCCGGCATCAGGTTCGCGATGACGGCCTGGCCGACGAGCGGCGACAGCGTCTTGCCGTCCGACTCGTATTTCGGGCAAGTTGGAATCATGCCGACCAGCCCGTCGGTCGCCGTCGTGATCGGGCATGCATTGAGCCCGGTGAGCGGATCGATGGTACCCTGCAGCGAATTCGACAGCGGCATGTTGAACATGTCGTAGGTCATCTGCCCGGTCGGGTCGCCCGTGCCGCCCGCATCGTCCCAGAGCTTGATCTCGAACCCGCCGAGACCCGGCTCGCGCGCCGTGCCGAAGCCGTCTGACCCGCCGCTGACGTCCACTTCGCCGTTCAGCGGCGCGTCGTCCTCGAACACGAACACCGAGAGCTTCGCGGTCTGATAAGGCGTTTGCGTCAGCAGCACGTTGAGCTGCCCCGCTTGTCCGGCCGCGGTCTGTCCTGCCTGCGCGGCCGCGATCTGCGCGGGCGAGATCGGCGCGCCGCCCATGCTGTGCCCGCACTTGCCGGTGCCCGGCGCGAAGTCCGCGCCGCTCGGGCCCGACGGGCAGTCGAGCGCGATGCTGAACTGCCGGTTCAGGCCGGCGGGCGGCACGCCGCCGCCGTTCGAGAACGTGTTGCCCGCATCGCCGGGCAGGATCGAGATGTAGTAGTGCTTGGTCGGATCGAGCGCGACGTACTTCGGATCGACCGCCATCTGTTGCGACACGTTCGTGCCCGTGCGGCACACGCCGTTGCCGACGTCGCACACGGTCGGCAGGTGCGTGTTGGACACCGGGTCGTACACGGTCTGCCCGGATTCGCACGCCACCAAGCCGACGCAGCCCGCGGCCACCACCGGCATGTAGCTCGTATGGAAGTTCGTGCCGAGCGTCGGGACCGGCAGCGGCGGGCAGTTCGCCGGCCGCGACGTCGCCGAGTTCACCTGGCACGCCGGATCGATCTGCATCGTGCGGTCTTCCTCGATGATCCAGCGATAGTCGGTGAGCTTGACCATCTTGTTGGGCGCGGTGGCGTCCGGCGCCATGCTCGGCCCGTCCATCACGTTGACGACGAGCCCGCTGCCCGGGTTGAAGGTCACGGTCACGGTGCCCGCGTTCGCGCTCGTCTGGTTTTGCGTGTTGGTGACCTTGTACTGGAACGTCACCGTCTGCGCAGACGGGTTGCTGCCGGCCAGCGGCGGATTCGCCGGCGCCGCGGTGAACGATCCGTCCGGATTCAGCGTCACGGTGCCGTTCTGCGCGGCCCCCACGATCTGCGCGGTGAGCGGCAGGCCGGCGGGATCGCTGGCGCTGGCGATGACGCCGGGCGCGCCGATCTGCACGCGCGACGCAATGTTGCTCGTGAAGCTGGCGTTACCCGCCGTCGGCGTCGACAGGCACTTGTTGCTCGTCGTGCACGGGGTCAGCGTCACCGTCGCGGTCACCGGGGGCGTGCCGTTCGTCGACTGATAGACGAAGCTATCGTTGGTCGCGCTGCTCGACAGATAGGTGAACGTGCCATCCGTGTTCAGCGTCAACGTGCCGTTGGCAGGCGCCGTCTGGACCTTCACGCCGTATACGCCCGAGTCGGCCGCGATCACGCCCTTGGCCGGATCCGACACGGTCAGCGTCGTGCCGGGCACGAAGTAGTAGTTCGCGCCCGCGGCGGTCGGCGTCTCGCCGATGCCCGCGGTCGCCGACGGCAGCGCGTTGTTGACCGCGATGTAGCCCTGCATCCCGCCGTCGCGCATGTTGTTGGTCGACAGGCTCAGCTGCCGGTCGTACACGGGCAAGGCCCCCGCGGCCGGCGCGTTCACCATCACGTCGTACGTCTTGCCGGCGGCCATGAACACGGAGTTCTGGATGTGCGGGTTGCCGGGCAGCACGTTGCCGTCCTCGGCGACGAGCGAGAACCCGGGCACGGCCGGATTGCCCGTTTGCGCGCCGACCACGGCCGGAATGTGCATGCGCAGGCCGGCGTTCACGAGGCGCACGAGGACCTGTCCGGTCGAGGCCGGCACGGTCGCGCCCGGTGCAAATGCCGACGCGTTCGGGTTCGTGCGATCGAACCCGACGCCGTTGATCAGGTAATAGCGCGGATCGTAGTTCACCACCGGCGGATAGCAGGTGCCGAACGATACGGACTTCGAATCACCGCATCCGCCGGGCTGCCCCGACCACGCCGCGGTTTCGCTGAAGCCCTTGGTCGCGACCGCCGCGGCGACCGCCGCGTTCTGCACGGGATCGATCTCGCTCATCAGGAGCGGCACGTCGGCGTCATAGCAGGTCGCCGTGTTCGGATAGGCCTGGTTCGTCGACGCGCAGGTCGAGCTGGGCACGCTCGGGCTCTTCACGACCAGCACGCCGTAGAGGCCCATTGGCCCCTGGATCGACGGGTGCGTGCCTGATTCGAGCAGATAGGTGCCGGGCTTGAGGTTCGCCCAGGTGAGCGTCGTATACGACTTCGGATCGGTCGACGGCGCCACCTCGGTCCCGAACGACTGGATGCGAGGCCCTTGCGCGGGCGGCGTGAATGCGGCGGGCGGCGACGTGTACGGCGTCGCGGGCGCCGTGGAAGACGAGACGATCGGCCAGGTGGTCGCGGTTTGCGTCGGATGCGACGGACTCGGCATGGTCGTCGGCGCGTTGCCCAGCCCGCCTCCCATTTGCCCGACGATGACGAGCGAGGTCGGCACGGGAGCCGGCAAATTGTTCGTCAGGTTGATCTGCAGCTGCCCGGCCGGCACGGTGATCACCACCGGCGACCAGTTCGCGCCGGCGGCCGTGTTCGTGGCCGCGCAGGTGGCATTCGCGGCCGGCACCGTCGCGACGGCCGCCGGCGTGCAGGTGTAGCCCCACATCGGCACGGACTGTCCGTCCGGCAACAGCGCCGTGGAGGCCTTCGCCGTCAGATTGACGACCGACTGGGCGAAGCATGCTTCGCCTGACGCCAGCAACATGGATGCCGCGACCCCTGCCTTGAACAGGCCGAAGAGCGTCGCTGTGAGCTTGGTGGATCTCATCGCCTTTCTCCCCACCCCTAATTGGATTCGTCGATCGGAAATACCGGGGGATCGACGAGCATCATCATCATCATTCCGCCCGGGAAGATGTTGTTCGTCGTGATCTCGCGCTCGTTATGCGAGTGCCACATGAATGCGAAGCCCGCTTCCGTCGCGGCCGGGTTCAGTTGTACGCCGCTCGGCGGCGTCGTTCCCGTCGGGGACGTTGCGCGCGTGGTCGCGTCCGGTCCGAGATAAGGGCTGCCGCCATACCAGGCGCCGTTCGTCAGGATGTTCGAATCCGGCAGCGTGACCGGCCCGCCGCTGGCGACCTTGCCGAACGGCGCCTTCTCGAGGGCCTTGCCGTGGTCCTGGCACCACTCGTAGTAATTCGGCGCGTTGCGCGGGGCCGGCGGATTCGACGCCGTCGTGTAATAACCGTTCGCGTCCGGGATGCAGACGCTGCCGTCGCCCGCGTAATGCGCGTAGACGTCCCAGTTCAGGCCCTTGCCGGTCCAGTAGAAGATCCCGTCCATCGTGAGGCCCGGCGTCGTGGTCGTCGTGAACAGCAGCGGGCCGGCCGGCTGCTGAGGCTTCGCCGGGTTGTTCGGGTCGACCTGGCTCAGCAGCAGGTTGCCGTCGCGCGCGAGCACGCGCACGTGATTGCCGTGCTCGTGGAACGGATGCTGCCAGCGGCCCGTGCCGATGATCCGCAGCAGCACCAGCTCGCCCGGATGCATGTGCGGGTTGCCGTTGTAGGGCTGGTGCGGATACTGCGGCGCGTAGTTCGGGTCCATGTCGTCCGGCATCGAGCGGCCGTTGACCATGAAATACGCCGGGTGATACGGCTCGGTCTCGACGGTCATGCAGCCGCCCGGCTTCGTGCAGGTCGTGTTCGCCCCGACCTGCTGCTCCGCCTGCTGATGGATCTTCGGATCCATTTCGGAGAACTGAAACAGATACTCGCGGTCGTAGCAGGCCGCGCTGTTGTCGAAGGCCGCCGGCGCGTTGCGGAAATCATGCTGGCCGAACGGCCTGCCCGTATCCGGGAACGCCATGCAGCCCGCCGTGTTGGCCGACGTGTTCGGCAGCACGATGATCGCGCCGTAGAGCCCCATCTCGACCTGCAGGTCGCCCTGCGTGCCGCTGTAGTACGTGTGCGTGCCCGGCGTCGCGGCGACGAACGTGTACGTGACCGTCCCGCCGTGCGGCGCCTCCTGCGTCAGCATCCCGGGCGTGCCGTTGCCCGCCGGCGTGGCGCTGCAGGTCTTGCCGTCCGGGCTCAACGTTCCCGTGCACACGACGAACCCGGGAAACAGGATCGACGTGTTGCCGGCCGCCGCGGGCAGGTTGTTGGTGAGCGTCACGGTGATGATGTCACCCTGCCTGACGATCAGCGTCGGCCCGGGGATCTGCATCGTCGGACAGGTCGCGCCCGGGATCGTCGATGGCGAGAAGACAAGCGGCGTCGCGTTGTTCGCCGCGCAGCCGTAGCCCCACGAATAGACGCTCGAGCCGTCGGGCTGCGTGATGCGGGCTTCCTCGGCGGTGAGGTTGAAGACCTTGCCGGTGATGCCCGGCGCGGCGGCCTGCGCGTGCATCGACAGCAGCGCGACGAGCGCCGCGACGACGACGCGCGCGAGCCGTCCAAGGTGCGCGAGCGTCTCGGTCCACGCGCGGTGAGTGATGTGTCCCACGGTCGTTCTCCTCAGTGCAGGAGTTCCCGGTCGGGCCCGCCCGATGCGGCAGGCGGGCCTTGGCCCTCAAAGAGTGCAATGCTTCGTGACTGGATCCACCGCGCTGCAGATGTGAACCTCGGTCATCAGGCCGCCGAAGTTTTCCTGATCGTTCGACAGGTGATCGAGGTTCGGCGTGTACAGGTAGAAAATCTGGCCCGAGTGGTATTTCGTCTTGTCGCTGGCGTCGAGGATCAGGTCGAGCGACTCCCCGCCCGCGAGCGTGATCGAGTTCGTGTCGTAGGCCAGGTTGTTGCCGGCCAGGTCGCGCAGCATGCGGGCGTTGATCGCGATCACGTGCATCGGGATGCCGAGCGACGCGAGCGTCTGGTATTCGGTGACGTCGAGATCCGAGATCCGCAACAGCGCCCTGCCGCCGGCCGGGATGTTGATCAGCGTCGGCAGCGGTTGCGACGGATGCATCGCGGCATCCGACGAAGGCGTCGACATCGCCCCCTCGGTCACCGTGTCCGGATAGCTGCGGCCGTTCAACAGGAAGAACTTGTCCTTCATGTCGGTGAACGGCTCCGGATTGAACGTCATGCCGACGAAGTGGAAGTTCGGATCGAAACCGTGAATCTGGACCGGATACTCGACGTCGTACGCGGTCGAGCCGTCGCCGTCGTTGTACGCGTACAGCGACAGCGTCGCCGGCGTGGTCTGCGGAATGTTGGGGTTGGCCGCGCGCACGAGCCCGGTGTTCTGCTTAGGCAGCGGCGTCGAGCACAGAATGTCGTTTCCGCAGCGCGTGCGCAGGTCGGACTGCTGGGTGACCAGCGATTCGTACAGCGACACGCCCGCGGGCACCCGGTCCTGGCGCGGCCGCACGTAGATCTGGCCGACCATGCCCATCTGCAGGTGCTCCGGCGGCGTGATGTGGCAGTGCCAGAAATAGGTGCCCGCATCCGGCGCGAGGTAGTAGTACGTGAAGCTCGCGCCGATGTTGATCGCGACCGACGCATCCGGCACGCCGTCGTAGAAAGACGACGCGTTCGGGTAGCCGTGGAAGTGCACCGTGTGCTTCTCGAACAGGTCGGGACGCATGATCATCCCGACGTTCGTGAGCGTGAGGAAGAACTCGTCGTCTTCGTCGATCGCCATCATTGGCGCCGGCTCGTTGCCGTTCATCACGCCGATATCCATGATCGGGCGCGGATCGACGTGACCGTCCAGCGCACCGCCGGCATCCGGATCGGGGGCGAGCCCCACCGCGCCGTTGTAGGTCGGGTCCGTCCGGGGATCGCCGACGGTATTGAACACCGACGCGAGCTCCGTGCCGGGCAGGCCGGACTTGATGTCAGCGAGCCCCGACAGCGGACCGAAGGCGAACAGGTAGGTCTGCACGCCGTTGGCCATCGTCGCGTAACCGTCGCCGCCCGAGATCTGCTGGCACTTGATCGCGCCGTTCACGGTGCCGGTCGCCGTGGAGGTCTGTCCCGTATAGGTCGGCTTGGTGTACGCAGGCTCGCCAGCGCCGAGCGGCAGCGCGGTCGGATGCGACGGCGTGGTGAACGGGCATTGGACACGAAACGATTGCGCGAACGACGGAACGGCGAACAGCAGGAGCAACAGTGCCGCCACACTGCTGCAGTACGTGCGGGTGCTGAACATATGACCTCCATCCTTGGGGTCAACCAGCGATACGCGCTGGACGTCATGCTCGGTTGCGAACGCGGGTCGGCGACGTCATCGCAATAACCCGTAGCTGGATTGTGCAGAGGCGCGCGAAAGCCCGGGATGGGGCACCCACCTACTTTTCGGGTAGGGGGGATCCAGCGCGTCTGATGGGTTGTGTTGTCAGGAACGAAGGCCGGCGCGCGTTCCGATGGTCGCCCGCGGTCAGTTGCGCGCGACGGGTGCGTCGACGGGATACCGGCGCGGCACGGCTGCTTTCATTTTTATTTCAGGGAAATGGGCGTCGCGCCGGCGTGCGGGGATGCGGTTGGCGCCCGAGCGGCGCCCCCTCGCCTGCTCAGCCTCGCGGCCGCGCCGCGGCCGCCGCCGGCAACACCACGTTCATCAGGTGATCGGCGCGCGACAGCAGGTCGGTCACGCGTTCGTCGAGCCCGCGCAGCAGCGCCGGCTGCATGCGGATCTGCTGGAGCGCCTGCCCGACGATGTTGCGGCGGTCGAACAGCGTGCGTTCGAGCCCGGGGTCGTCGGGCGCGCGCACGACGTCCGCGACCGCGCTCAGCGCCGCGAGCACGACGACGAGGCTTTCGTCGGCGTGCCGGACCTTCGCGGCCAGCGCCTCGGTCCGGCGCGGGAAGAAGCCGAGCGACTGCTTGAGCGCGCCGAGCGCCGCGCGGTAATCGACGTGGCCGGATGACGGACGGAACCAGCGGTCGAGCATGCCGGCCTTGCGCGTCGCCTGCGCGAGCAGGTCCGCCATCAGGTCGGCCGCGCCGAGTTCGTTGAATTCGCGCGTCGTCGCCGCGACGGCCTCGACGAGATTGCCGGCGCTTTCGAGCGCGCCGTCGCCGATCGTCGCCACGCTCGCGAGCTTGAGCGGCACCAGTTGCCGGATGTGCCGCTCGATGCGCGGCGCGCAGTCCGGATAGAGGTTCGGGAAACGCGCCTGCGCGGCGCGGAAGCACTGCTCGAGCAGCGGATGATTCGCTTCGCCGAACAGCGCGCGGCCGACCGCGTCGGCCGGCGCCGCGCGCGCATGCCGCTCGGGCGCCGGCCCCAGGTCGAGCGCCTTCGGCGCGGGCCGGTCGGCCGGCCGCGGCGCATCGGCCGGCGGCGCGTCGAACGCGAGCCGGCCCGGCGTGCGCGCGGGCGCGCCGTCGAAATCGAGCGGCTTCGGCTCGTCAGGCTGGCGGGTCATCGGTGCATCCCGCCCGGCGCGCCGGTGGTCCGTGCGCCGGGCTGCCGCCTGTCAGACCACGCCGCCGTAGGCCCGGACGAAATCGCCGAGGCCGCGGTTGTAGCCCGCGCCGACCGCCTTGAACATGAAATGGCCGTCGCGCCGGTAGAAGCTGCCGACCTGCACCGACGTCTCCATCGAGAAGTCCTCTTCGAGCGCATACTTCGCGATCACGGCGCCCGTCACCTCGTCGGCGATCTGGATGTAGCTGTTGCGCACCTGCCCGAAGTTCTGGCGGCGCGCTTCGGCCTGGTCGATCGTGACGACCACCGAGATTTCCTCGACGTCCGCCGCGAGCTTCGTCACGTCGATGAAGATCACCTCGTCGTCCCCGTCGCCGCTGCCGGTGCGGTTGTCGCCGCTATGGACGACGCCGAGGCACTTCGACGCCGGCATCCCGCGCTTCGGGAAATCGTCGCCCGGCTGGATGAAGGTGTCCGTGCGCTCCATCGTGCGCACTTCGCTGTTGTAGAACACGAAGTGCTGGTCGGAGATCAGCTTCGGATTGTTCTGCGCGTCGTACTTGCACAGGAACACCGACACGTCGAGATCGAAATCCGCACCCGTGTCCGTCGCGTTCGCATCCCAACCGAGGCCGATGCGGAATTTCTGCGTGCCGGGCGCCTCTTTCGACAGGTTGAGGCGACCGCCCTTCGACAAATTGATCATCTGAACATCTCCTGCTGGAAGCCGCCGAAGCGCCGGCGGCAAATCCGGGCTGCCCGCGGCAGCCCCTCGTCAATAGGTGCCGCGCACCGTCACTTGCCGCCCGCCGCGGCGCGCGCTTCCTTGCGTTGCGCAATGATCGACGACCACACCGCCGCGCCGATCGTCGCCGCGCCGATCAGGCCCGTCACGACCTCGGGAATCTCCAGCTTCACGCCGAGGAACATGATCGCCGCGAGCGCGCCGATCGCCCAGAACGCGCCGTGCTCGAGATAGCGGTACTGCGCGAGCGTGCCCTTCTTCAGCAGCACGAGCGTCATTTCCCGGATGTAGGCCGCGCCCACGCCGAGGCCGAGCGCGATCAGGAAAATGTTGTTCGACAGTGCGAACGCGCCGATCACGCCGTCGAAGCTGAACGACGAATCGAGCACTTCGAGATACATGAAGCCCGCGACGCCTTCGCGCACCACGCGCGAGCCGGTGTCCTCGCCGCCGATCAGGTCGCCGATGCCGTGCGCGATCACGAAGCTGATCACGCCGAACCCGCCCGCGAGCAGGAAGCCCACCTGCTCGGCCGACGGCACGTACAGCGACGCGATGATCACGATCGCGAGCGTCAGCGCGACCTCGAGCGCGGTGATCCGGCCGAGATGCCGCATCGGGCCTTCGAAGATGCCGATCCAGTGCTCGTCCTTCTCGGTGTCGAGCATGAACTTGAAGAACACCATCAGCAGGAACGCGCCGCCGAACGCCGACACCTGGTGATGCGCGGACGTCAGGATCGCCGCGTACTTGTCCGGCGCGTCGATCGCGAGCGTCAGCGCCTCCCACATGCCGATGTGGCCGATCACCGCGACGATCAGGAGCGGGAACACGAGCCGCATGCCGAACACGGCCACCGGCAGGCCGAACACCATGAAGCGGTTGCGCCACTTCTCCGACCAGTTCTTGAGCACGGACGCATTGACGACCGCGTTGTCGAGCGACAGCGAAATCTCGAGTACGCACAGGACGGCGACAATCAGCATGTCCTTGACGCCGCCGAGCCAGTACGCGACGACGAGCGCCAGCACCGTGAGCGACAGCGGGATCTTGAAATCTTTCAGCATGATGGGAGTGTGACTCTGTTCGAAAAAAGGGATGCCGTGCGGGCCCGCGCTTACTTCGCGCGCACCCAGTCGCAGAATTCCTGCGTGATCAGTTGTTCGTAGATCTGCTCGTCGGAGACGTCGAGCGACTCGAGATGCAGGAAGCCTACGTTCGGCATTTCGTCGGCGACTTCCATCAGGAAGTCGAATTCGGTCGGGTCGCCGACGCCGACGAGCGACCAGTACAGCGGGTAATGCCGCGACTCGGCCAGCAGCTGGCGCACGCGCTTGCGATCGTTCTTCGGGTTCTGGCCGTCGGTGACGAACAGCACCCAGGCCGGCAGGTGGCCGTTCGCCGAGACGGGCGCGCGCGCCGGCGCGGGCGTGTCGTCCGCGCCGCCGAACAGCCGGCTCAGGAAGCCGCGCTTGGCTTCGCGCCTGGGCTCCGGCTCCGGCGCGCGGAAGAAGAAGTCGACGATGTCGTTCATCACCGGCGCGTACTGCGTGCCGCCCCACTTGTCGATGTCGCCGTTCAGCACGTAGTCGGTGATGTACGCGCCGTAGTTGTCCGGCGTCGCGGTCGGCAGGCGGTCGAATCCTTCGGTGAAGGTCCACGTGTCGACTTCGCCGTTGTCGTCGAACTTCAGCGCGATGCCGAGGATCCGGTCGTGCGTCTCCTGGATCACGCCCGACTTGTAGAGCGTCTTCGCGGAGCCGGAGATGTCGAGCGCCGCGCCGACGCGCACCACGGGCGGCTTCAGGATCTGGCGTTTTTCGAGGACGATCGCGACCTTCGCCGCGCGTTTCTCAAGCGTAATCATGCGTGAACCTCAGTTGTGCTTCGGGGCGAATCGGGTGATCAGGTCCTGTTCGAGCTGGCGCAGCCGCGGCGCGTCCTGGTCGCGCTGCCGCTTGCCTTCGGCGATGACCTGCGTGACGTCGTCGAATGCGCCGAACAGCTGCTGCTGCGCGTATTCGAACGTGTCGGTCGAGATCACCGGGCGCTGTGCGAGCTTCGCGACCTCCTGCGCATTCGCGCGATTGAGGTCCGCCTGCGCGCGGATCGCCTCGTCGGCCGCGTCGTAGGTCGCGTTCGCGAGCGCCGCGGCGCGCTTCGTGCCGAGCTGTTCGAGGTAGAGCGCGAACGCATTGGTCCACGCGGGGATCAGCACGGTCTTGATCGTCATGAACTTCGACGTCAGCGTGCGCTTCTGGTCCTGCTCCATCCGGATCTGCGGCGCGAGCTGCTTCGACATCAGCATCGCGCGGTCGAGATCGTCGAGCTTGCTCTCGAGCGCGTCGGCCTTGCGCTTCACGTCGAGCAGCCGCTGCGCGCCGAACGCGTCGTCGGCCTGCTGGCCGGCCGCGAGATGCGCGCGCAGCGTCGCGAGCGCGGCTGCGCCGTGCGTCTTCGCCTGCGCGAGTTCCTGGTGCAGCGCGTAGTTGTCGTTGTACATCCGCTCGAGTTCGTCGATGCCGGCCTTCTGCCGCTGCGCATGGCTCTCGAGCTCGACGACGAGCGTGTCCATCCGCTTGCTGACCGACTCGTATTGCGACAGCAGCTTTTCCTTCGTCGAACGGAACAGCCGCGTGACCTGCGTGAGCAGCCCGCCCTTGTCGGCGCCGCGCGGGTCCAGCCCCTTCGCGGCTGCAATCAGTTCGTTGAGCTTGTCGCCGAACTGGTCGGCGTCCGATGCGCGGACGCTCGCGAGAATCTGCTGCGAGAAGGCGGCGATCCGGCCGCCCTGCGCCGCGCCGAGCTGGTCGATCTCGTCGACGGTGATCAGGCGCGCGGCATCGGTCGCCGGCGGCATGGCGACTGCGGGCGACGTGACGACGGGAGACGAAGACGAGGTGGAAGGACGATCGCTGACCGCGTCGGATTTCTTGTCATCGAACAGCGGCTTCATGTGGCTACCACGTTTCCTTTTCTGCTTCTGCTGCGGGTTGTCATGCCCCAATGACGGGCATCCGCGATTTCCGGCCATGCTCTCTCACGGCGGCGGCAGACGGACAATAAATGGGGTGAATGCCCTGCGTCAAGAGAATGCTTTCATTTTGCATTCATTGACGAAGTGGAACGTCGGGAATCGTGAAAGGAGCGGAAATCTCTTCCGGCGGGAAGCCAGCCTGGCGGGCTTGTGACAAGGGCGTGACGGCGTGCGGCGATTGGCGAAATTGAAAGCATGCTGAAAGATGATGAGCGATGCGCGTCGATCGGGCATTACGGATCGCTGACCGCGTGACGCGGGGTTGCGGGCGCCCGGGTGCGGCCAATACGTGCCGGCGATCTGCCGGCGCCTGTTCCGAGTCTTGGTTGCGCCGGCCCCTGCTTTAAGAATCCACTGTCTTTCGCCGCGGCAGTCGTTGCGCGACGGCAGGTTGATCAGCCCGCACACGATCGTCAGGTCCCGAACGGCCGTGGACGGGTTGACGCTCGAAGAAACGTGCGCGTCCGCCCGACGCTGATCGCCGCGCATTCCCAAACCCGTCGCGGGCCTTTATATTCTCGCGAATTCACGAATCGCGCGATTCGCGCATGCGCGAAAACCACTGGATTTGAACGGGACAAACATGAACGGTTGGGTTGTTGCGCTGGCCGGCGCCGTTATCCTCCTTGTGCTGCTGCGCATGCTCAGGCGGCCGCGGGCGCCGCGGGCGACCGGAGCGGCAGGATCCGCCGCGGACGATACCGCGCCGCCATCGTTGCCGGCCGAACCGAAGCGGACGCTGGCCGACCAGCCGGACGTCGCCTCGATCGATCGCGTCGTGGTCGACGCCACGGTCCATGTGGCGGCGCTTCGGCGCGACATGACTGCGCTGCTCGTCAAATGCGGCGCGCTCGACCCGCGCGTTCGCAACGAGAACGAGCGCCGCCTGCCCGAGTCGCCGGACCTGGTGATCAGCGTTCCGTTGCGCGCGATTCCGAGCGCCCTGATCACCCGGCTATGGGAAAACCCGGTCGACAGCCTGCAGTTCTCCGCACACGTGACCTGGCGCAATCGCGGATACATCCACGGTGCATATGGAAATATCGCCGATCTCGAGCAGGCGTTCGACGCATGGCTGGACGCGGCGCCGGGATGGCACGGCGTCGGCCAGGAACGGGGCAGCTATATCGCAGGCGCGTTCTTCACCGACGAGGTCGTGCTGCATTTGGCGCGCGGTTACCTCGACAGTTCCGTCACCATCGACGTCGTGTCGCGCGACGCATTGAGGCGGGAGGTCCGCAGGCAACTGGCAGAATTGCGTGCGCATCTGAGCCATCACCCCACGGTCGACGCGAACCGGCTCGACCCGTGACCGCGCTGCGCGCGTCACGCGCATGAAACGGCCATCCCCCAGCCTGTCCCGCGTCCACGGCAGCGGAATGACCCGGCAGGTTCCGACCGGCTCGCCCTGATCGGAATACGCGTGCTCGATCGTATGCCGGACGCCGTCGTTGTCGATGAACCACCCGATGCGTTTCGGATCGCGACAGGCAACCCCGTTCGCTCCGGAAACTGCCCGCCCGTTCGGAGACGCGATGCGACGGAACGGCGGGCAGGTTATCCGGCGGACGTGTTGGCGCGCGGCGTCAGGCGCGCATCCCGCGGTGCGTGCGCCAATGCGCCTCCGGCATCACCGAATCACGCGTCGTCTCGGCCAGCATCTGCGCCAGCATCGCGTTGTCGAGCGGCACGCAGTACACCGGGCGCCGCCGCTCGAAACGCCATCCTTCCGCCAGCGGCCCGGCATCGACCGCGTCGTAGCCGAGGCGATCCATCAGCGTGATCGTCGTGCTGCGCGCGTCGGCGTCGTCGCCGGCGATCGGCAGCGCACGGCGGTCCGGCGCGCCGGCGGGCCGCGCGTCCGGCACCACCTCCTCCGCCAGGATGGCATTGAACGCCTTGACGACGCGCGACTTCGGCAAATGATGCGCGAGCACGTCCGCCGTCGTCATCGCTCCGCTCTCGAGTTCGGGAAGGAGACCAAAATACGGGAAATAGTTCTGCGGGTTGAGCACGATCTTGCCCTCGAGCGGCTCCGCCGGCACCGCGCGACAGACCTGCAGCGGGAGCGCCGCGAACACGATGTCGCCGAATGCAGCGGCTTCGTCCACCCGTCCGACTTCGCAGCCGAGCGGCTTGCACAGCCCCTGGATGGTTTCCGGCCCGCGCGAATTGCTCAACATGACCTGATAGCCGGCGCGGGCGGCCAGCCATGCGACCGACTGCGCCATACGGCCGGCGCCAATGATTCCGATCTTCACGCTCTCTCCTTTTTTGAATATTCATCCGGCCGCGCTTCGGGGCCCTGCTGCGCCGCACGCATCCCATGCTCATCGTGCGGATGTTCTTTCTCGCCCATCTGCTTAGGACTGCATTATTGATGGAACACGATGCGCAGGCAGACTGGATTCGCCACCGCCGGCCCGACTCGGGAACAGCATGCCGGTGGCGACGCCCCGCGCGTCGCTCATGCATGGGTCCGGCAGCGACGGAGCCGCGCCGAACCCGACGATCAGGCCCGGACGGCAGGCGGTTCCACGCCGCCGAGCAACCGTTCCACCGAAAGTCCGATCGCGAGCATGTCCCGGTCTCCGCCCGGCAGCCCGGCGAACTCGATCCCGACCGGCATCCCGTCATCCGCGAGTCCGGCGGGCAGCACGATGCTCGCCATGCCGACGCAACTGCCGAGCCCGACATTGCGGCCCAGTGCGTCGAACGCGTCGATCGTGCGCCCGCCGTCGATCGTCACGCCGGTTTCCTCGCCGATCCGGGGCGCACGCACCATGGCAACGGGAAACGCGAGCGCGTCCACGCGATGCTCGCGCATGCCGGCGGCAACGATCGACGCGAGCGCATTCCGTTCGCGCAACGCCGCCTCGTAGGCTTCGCGCGCAGGCGTGTGCGGGGGCAGGACCATCGCATCCATCAGGTTCTTCGTATTCGACCCGAGCGTCGCATACAGATCGTCGAAAGAAACCTCCGCTTCGTGGCGCCGAAGGAAATCCGCGACGCTGCTGCGCAGTTCGGAGGCCACGATCGTCCCGACGACGCCGGCCGCGCGCGCCACCTCGTTCAGCGAGCCGGCGATTTCCACAACGGAGACGCCCGCTTCGCGCAGGCGCGCCAGCGCATGCCGCGCGACCCGTTCGACTTCGGGGTCGAGGTCCGCCCAGAGCGCCGCCGGGACGGCGACGCGTATCTCGTTCACCGGGCGCGGCTCGATGGCACGCGCGTCGCGCGCGGCAATCCGATCGAACAGGACAAGATCCTCGACGAAGCGGGCGAGCGGGCCGACCTGATCGAAATTGCGGCTCAACGGCATGATGCCGTCGTCCGGATAGCGTCCGCGGCTCGGGCGAAAGCCCGCGATCCCGCAAAAGGATGCCGGCAGGCGGATCGATCCCCACGTATCCTCAGCCACCGCGAGCGGCGCCATCCAGGCCGACACGGCGGCGGCCGAGCCGCCGCTGCTGCCGCCCGGGCTGCGCGCGATATCGTACGGATTGCGAACCGCCCCGAAGGTTTCGTTGTTGCTGGTCCAGCCGAACGACAACTCGTGCAGATTGGTCTTGCCCATGACGATCGCCCCTTCCTCGTCGAGCAGGCGGATCACGCCGGCATCCGCAGACGGCCGGAAGCCCGCCAGGGACAGCGTGCCGTTCGACGTCGGCAGCGTGCGCGTATTCACGCTGTCCTTCACCGGAATCGGCAAGCCATGGAGCCGGCCGAGCGCGCCGCCGCGCCTGCGCCGTTCGTCGGCTGCGCGGGCCGCCTGCAGCACCGCATCGCGATCCAGCGTGCGGAATGCATTGAGGTCACGCCACCGGTCCGCCTGCTCGAGGAGCGCCGACGCATACCGTTCCGCGGTGAAATCGCCGCGCTGCATCGCGGCCACGGCCGCGGCCGCTCCGAGGCCGAGCAACGCTGCGTCGCCAGACGGTGCGGCCGTCGTGAAGCCCCCTGCATTGACCTTGTCCATCACTTTCATCTCCGTCGATTGTTCAGAAGTCCGATTCCGGCACGGCTGGCGCGGCGCTGAAATCCCGTGCCGGTCAATGCGCGGCCTGCCCGGCCACGCGGTGATCGCTCCGATGTCGCACGATCGCGAGCACCAGTCCCGCCAGCACCAGCAGCATCAGCGCGCCGCCATAGAAATTGGCGACCTTCAGCAAGCCGAGCCGCGGCGTCATGTAGCCCGCAAGAATCGCCGGCAGGCTGTTCGCGAGATAGCTTTCGACATAGAAGGCCGCCATCAGCCCCGCTCGTTCGTGCGGCTGCGCGAGCGGCATCACGCTGCGCACCGCGCCGAGAAGACCTGCACCGAAGCCGATCCCCGCGATCACCGAGCCGACGAGCAGGATCGCCGTCACGCCCAGATCGGCGCCCGCGAGGATCACGGGAATGCCGATGAGCAGCGCCAGCGCGCCGACGATCAGCACCGGCAGCGGTTTGCGCAGGCGCACGACCAGGATGGCCGCACCGCCGCTCAACGTCAGCGCCGCAACGCTCAGCCCGCCGAACCAGACCGATGCCGCGCCGGTCACCTTGCCGATCAGCGACGGCATCAACGACAGATAGAAGCCACCGAGCGCCCACACCGCTATGTTGATCGGCGTGATCGCCAGCAGCTCGGCCCTGGCGGCCGGCGGCACCGAAATGCTCGGCCGCAGCGACTTCAGCGCACCGGGCCGGCCGCCCGCCGTTTCCGGCGTGCGCCACGTCTGGAACAGCTGAAACGCGAAAAGCGCCAGCAGCAGGACGAATACGAGATGCAATGGCGCCGGCGCCAGCTGGGCCAGCGCGGTCGATCCGAGCACGCCGAGCGACATGCCGCCCATCGGCGCCAGCCCGTTGGTGAACGCGCCCCGCTCCCGGTCGAGATCGATGAGGGCCGCCCCCACGGACGCGGTGGCGAGCCCGGTCGCCACGCCCTGCAGCACCCGGGCGGCGATGAGCCCGCCCGGGCCCGCCGCCGCCAGGAACAGCGCCATCGCGCCCATTTCAAGGACGAGCGCCGCGCTGATCACCGGACGCCGGCCGATATAATCGGACAGCGCTCCCGCCACGATCAGCGCGGACAGCAGCGACAGCGCATACACGCCGAAGATCAGCGTCAGCAGCATCGGCGAGAAATGCCATTGCGCCTGATAAAGCCGATAGAGCGGCGTCGGCACGCTCGACGCGGCCAGATAGCCCACCAGCGTGATCGTGTGGGTCGTCAGCGCGGAAGCGGCCGCGGCAGGCGCCGCTCCGGCAGGAGCTTCGGTTTGGGTGACGTTCGACATGGGGCCAGCCGGCTCACTAAAGCAAAGAATGTGCTTTAATATAGCGACGGCCGCGCACAAATGCAAATACTTTGCTTTAACGGCGTTCGTTGCTCGATGTGTTGCATGAAGGAATTGAATCGACCATGACGACGAGAAAGGGATTGAGGCCGGGTGGTCGCAGCGCGCGTGTGCAGGAAGCCGTGCATCGCGCAGTCCGGGGCCTCCAGCAGGAAAACGGCCGGGACGGCCTGACCGTGCCGGCCATAGCGGCGCGCGCCGGCGTGACGCCGTCCACCATCTACCGGCGCTGGGGCGACCTGCCGCAGCTGCTTTCCGACGTGGCGATCGAGAATCTCCTGCCCGACAGCCTTCCGCCGGACACGGGTTCGTTTAGACAGGACATGGAGAGCTGGCTGGCCCAGTATCTCGAGGAGATGTCGTCCGAGGTCGGCCGGACGCTGCTGCGCGACGTGCTGAGCAGCGCCGATCCGCTCAATGCGGGGCAATGCGCGCACTGTATCGAGGAACAGCTTGACCGCATGCGCGAGCAGGCGCTTGCGCGCGGGGAGACGCCGCCGGCCTGCCGGACGTTGATGGATTACGTCATCGCGCCGCTGGTCTACCGGATCCTGTTCGCCGCGGAAACGCCGGCGTACGCGTTTGCGCAGGCGTTGCTGGATCGGGTTCTGGCGCGGGTTGTCGAGATCGAGGCGTGACGGGGTGTGAGTCTAGCCGCAAGTTCCGGCCCCGGTGGCAAGAGGCAAACACCGGAATCAACGGTCCGGTACTGTCCGCAATTCATCGCGGATTTTGCTTCTCGCAATGCACGATACGATATGCTGTGCGCACTCCGACGTTCAGTTGCGCGCGGACAGGCACGACAGCTTGGCGGCAGGCATTGACTTGTGAGCCGCTTAACGCGATACGAATTTTGTTCGCTGCAATATCACAACGAAAGAATCATGGACCGCAATGAGATCGGGCGCCTCATAGAACAGCGCCTACAGCAGAGAGCACATCGATGCCGCCAGGAATGGCGCGACAGTGCGCCGATCAATGTTTTCGTCGTTGACGACCTGCTGCCCGAAGCGCTCGCGCGCGAGATACGGCATGCGTTCCCCGACGAGTCGGCGATGATGCTGCGCAAGAGTTTGCGCGAGCTGAAGTATGTATCCGCCCAAATGAACCGGCACGCGCCGATCCTCGAGGAAGTGATTTTTGCTTTCCAGCAGCCGGGCGTCGTACGTGCGATCGCCGAAATCACGGGCATGCAGTCGCTGTATCCCGACGAGAACCTGTATGCCGGCGGGATTTCGCTCATGGGCCGCGGACACTTCCTCAACCCGCACCTGGACAATTCACACGACAAGGATCGGAACCGCTATCGCGTGTTGAACCTGCTGTATTACGCGACTCCGGGCTGGACCGAGGCGCACGGCGGCAACCTCGAGGTATGGCCACATGGCGTCGGCCAAGCGCCGCGCACGATCGTCAGCCGCTTCAATCGCCTGGCGGTCATGGTGACGAATCAGCACTCCTGGCACTCGGTTTCGAAGAACGTCAGTGACGAGCTGCGCTGCTGCGTTTCGAATTACTACTTCTCCGACCAGCCGGCCGGCGCCAGCGAATACTTTCATCCCACGTCGTTCCGCGGGCGGCCGGAACAGCCGGTACGCGACGTCGCGCTGCGCGTAGACGCAGCGGCACGCGGAATCGTGCGAAAGCTCTTCCCGAAAGGCGTGCACCGGGTCGCCCACGAATACAAGAAAGACTGACACCGGACAAACCAAGCCCGGCCTCGGCCGGGTTGCTTTTTGGGGAGCTCGGCCTTGGCGCTTCACAGCCGGAGCCTTCCAATTGCCGCTAACCGGGCGTTTGGCAAGCCCAATCTGCGTTCCGTCGCCACACATACCCAGCGGGCCGTCGTCGAAGCATCCGCGCCGGCTCCGGCCGTACCGGTCGTCAAGCCGACGGGCATGACCCTGGCGAACGCGCATCGTGCCTGGGCCCGGTTCACGCCCCCAGGCACGACCCGCAAAACGCTGTCGAACAAGTCGCTGGCCGTGTCGTCGTTCGTGAAGCACGTCAGCCTCGCCAAGCCAGTCGCGGGTGTGACCCGCACCGATGTCGCGGAATGGATGCAGGCGCAACGAAGTGCGGACCTGTCCATGACCACGATCGTCAACAAGCTGTCTTACCGCAAAGGCATCTTCGAGTGCGCCGGCCCAGTTCGAGCAGCGTATCGCGGGCTAGCGCACCCGTTCTGGAGAACGGGAGATGGCCCGGGGCTGTGGAACAGCCCGATGACTTTTCCCAAGTGGAAATGGTGGATAATTGCGGATTCGATCAACGAGGCGCGGAATGCCTTAACTCCGGCCTCACTTCAATTGAGGCGCGTGTGGAGCATCATGAGTCAGCCATTCCGGGAGCCAACGTCTTCGACCACCCCGGATTACAAAATTGTGCCGCCGGGAGCCCGGAGGACATCGAACTGACCATTCTGATGCCGTGCCTGAACGAAGCTCGAACTGTCGGCATATGCATCGCCAAGGCCCTATCCTACATGGAGCGAAACCAGATCAAGGGCGAAGTTGTCGTCGCTGACAATGGCTCCTCTGATGGGTCGCAGTCTATCGCTGCCGCTGCAGGCGCACGGGTTGTTCCAGTATCCCGGAAGGGATACGGCGCGGCCCTCCTGGGAGGGATAGCCGCCGCAAAAGGGCGCTACGTCATCATGGGCGATGCAGACGACTCGTATGATTTTTCTTCACTGAATGCCTTCGTAGCAAAACTGCGGGCTGGCTTCCAGATTGTAATGGGCAATCGTTTCCTGGGCGGGATCGAAGAAGGGGCAATGCCTTTCTTGAATCGCTATCTCGGGAATCCGGTACTTTCGTTCATAGGGCGGCTTTTCTTCAGTTCAGACATTCGCGATTTCCATTGCGGCCTGCGAGGATTCTCTCGCGAAGCTGTGTTGCGACTGAATCTCGACACACCCGGGATGGAATTTGCCAGCGAAATGATCGTCAAGGCGGTCCTGGCGAAGCTGTCGATCTGTGAGGTCGCGACAAAGCTGAACAAGGATGGCCGCGATCGCCCCCCTCACCTTCGCCGCTGGTCGGACGGCTGGCGACACCTGAGATTCCTGCTGCTCTTCGCGCCAAGGCAACTGTTCCTGTATCCCGGTGCTGTTCTTCTCCTCGTTGGCATCGTCTTGGGCGGTCTGCTGTTGACCGGCAGCATGCGCATTGGAGGGGTCACGCTCGACACCAGTTCACTGCTTTTCATGGCCTGCATGATCATGATGGGCACTCAACTAACGCTGTTCTATTCAACAGCGCAGGCAATTTCCGACAGCGTCGTCAGCAAGATGTCTACGGACGGCATAGTTAAAAGACGAGGTCATCATCTCGAGGGAAGGCTGATACTCGGTGGCGCCGTATTCATGATTGGCGCGCTCCTCGCGGTCGGATCGGTTATCTACTGGGGGACGGCGGATTTCCACAAGCTGGATCCTTCAAGGATTCTCCGGATCACCATACCTGCCGCGACTACCATGGTGGTCGGCCTGCAGATCGTCTTCACTGCATTTTTGCATTCCGTTCTGCTGATCACGGGAAAAATAGAATAGTCCCCAATGTCGAAATTAGCGTCGCGAAGCAATACGCTTCCGTTAAGACAATATTTACGGTTCCTCGCGGTCGGCGGATTCGTTGCGCTGTGTACGGTGGCGTTCAGAGAGTTTCTTGGCTGGATGCTGCCGTCGGAAACGGCGGGATTCACGATCTCCGTGATCCTGGCATGGGCGGCGGGGACGGTTTTAAGCTACTTCCTGCAGAAACGGATCACGTTTAATGCAGCACGCGGGAAGCGCGCAGTATTTGCAAAATTCTGTGTCGTGTCGGCTTTGTCGGGGGCGATGTGCGCATTGGCGTCCAATCTCTTTTATCTGATGGTGCATGCGCTCAGCCCCGCCCTGGCTCACACGATAGCTTTCGTTCTTGGCAGTCTTGTCGCATCGTTACTGAGTTTTGCACTGTATCGGACGCAGGTCTTTTCGGAAGACTGATCGCTTCAACACCCCTCGAGTTTATTCAGTATCGCGTGCGCTAGCTACGCGTTGCGTACGCAAGCACGTTTTTTCCAAGCCATCTATGAGCGAACAAGTCCAATGCCTTGCTGATTGGAAACAGGACGCGATCGAAGAATCGCAATGATCGGACGCTAGGCTCCCCGGACTTTGATCCGACCAATTTAAATAGCAGCGCGAGAAAAAAACCGACCACGTCGCAATATCGAATCTCTTCAACGGTAAATCCGGCCAACGTCAGATTTTCGCGAAGTGATTTGATTGTGTATCGCCGATGGTGACCGACCTTGTCGTCGAACTTCGACCAGATCACCTCGAACGCGGGTACAAATATGGCGATGCCGCCCCCCGGTGCAAGCTTCCCGTGCAATTCGCGCAGGACCGCGACGTCGTCTTCGATATGTTCAAGAACATTGGACGAGTACACGAAGTCGACTTGACCTGGAACATCGCTGATTGCTGCGTAGGTAACGATTCCTCGCGCATTTAGAGCGGATTGATGGTTGACGTCTGCCTCGACAGCCAAAGGGCGGACTCCTGTTCGTTGTGCAAAGATTGCCGCGAGAGTACCCACCCCTGCACCGAAATCAATCACCGATGAGTTGACGCCGGGCCGCATCCGGAAGAAGCGGGTTATCTCCGTCACGATCCAGGCGTTGTAGTTGGCGAGAGCCGTTTCCGCGCTGAACAGTAAATCGGTGCCCGTATAAGAGTATTGTCCGTTATCCATCAGTCGTTCAATGCAACGTGTTCCGTTTAGTAAATGATGCGATATATCTTGACGTCACCGATGGCCTTGATCGGAACGAGGTTGCCGGAACTTTGAAGACCGTCAACCGCGCCATAGAACGCGCTCAGGAATGCATGCAAATGCGGCGTCCTGGCAGCGGGATATGCATCTTCGTCGTACCATTTCCAAACTGCAAGATATGACAGTCCCTGCCCCCGAAAGGCTTGTAGAAACTGCTGTGAAGTCGTGCAACCGGACAAATTGCCGGTTTCGTTGAACGGATGTATGTTGAACCAAGATCCGTTCAGATAGTAAAAGGGTTGGACGTTCACCCCCAATCCCACCCTTTGCCCTGCCGGGATGTGCTCGTTCAACCAGTTTGCCACCGGCCAGAACGAGACAGACCGCTCGAGAAAAGTGTCCTTCGGCTCTGATACGTAGGTTCGGATTGCGCCCAGGTAGTTGAGTTCGTCGACGGAGTACGTGCGAAACAGCAGTGCCGCCACGACCCCGGCAATGACGACTCCGGAAACAAAGACCTGTGACCATCGCCGACGAATCAAGTCGCAACCTTCGACGATCGCCGCCGTTGCGAGCGCCGACAGGCCGACCAGCAAGAAGAGGAGGTATCTCGGCTCCCAAAAGCCGGCGAAGAGACTTTGCGCAAAGAAGCCCACGAGGACGGCCAGGAACACATTGATGCCTGCAACGCGCATCCGTCTGTGAAAAATCAACGCACCGATGGCGCCAAGAACCAGAACCGGCATCCCGAAACCGTCTGATAGCTTGTAGATGAAGCCAGCAAAAGTTCCGGACTTCCAACTATAGTTGACCAAACCCTCGAACAACTCTCTCAAGAGCGCACTGTCATGCAGCGAAAATGCATTCTGGACGTGAAGCGTGTCATTGAAGAACGGATAAAAGGGATTTCGAAACCGGAACAGATTTCGCAGGTACCAGGGGGCAGCTGACGCGGCAGCGGCCAATCCAAACGTCACGACATGAAGCCAACGCGACTTCGCTGGAAGCTGACGCGTTTGGACAGCGATGAAGGCGGTCACGCAGAACACGACGGCGAATTGCAGGCTGTTGTACTTGATTGCTACTGCTGTCCCGAGGAACCAACCCGACAAAACGACAAACCTGGGGTTGTTCGTGGCAACGTAGCGCATGAACGTGACAAGCGCCAACGCCTGAAAGAACGCATTGGCAATGTCATTCTTGGCAATCGGGGCAAACTGCACTATCGCCGGTGCGCAGAGCACGAACATGCCCGCAAGAGGTGCTCGCTTCGAATCGACTCCGAGTCTGCGGCAAATTTCGGTCGCGCACAAAGCCATACCGAGTGCCATTGCAATATTCAGGAGCTTGGCCGCGACCGGCCCATCCAGGAGCAGCAGCGAGGCCGTTGTTACCGCTTCGTAGTTTCCGGGGAATGCAGAAGCAGGACCGAAGCTATCCACATAAATGAAGCGGTGAGCAGCTGCGAACGCCCGAGGCAAAGAGACGCTATACGCGACTTCGTCCCACGAGTACGGCGGCAGAAAGCAGACGATCAGCCCGACCAATACCGGTAGCAACCACAAGATGGCCCATGCGGCTTGCCCCCGGAATGCCCAGCGAAGCGATCGTCGGCATAGCAGGCGTGTCGCGCCAGCGGACAAGATTGTCGCGACGGCGATACTCCATATCGACACTGACAGAAGGATTCCCGTCACGGATATCACGAACATCCAGACGCTTACGAAGACGCCGGCGGCGAGCAGGGGACCAATGTCGTCTGTCGTATCGGGATGCGGGGAGTGATTTTGCCGAACTTCGACGCCAAGGCCCTCGCCATCCGGGCGCGTCTCGATAGGAATTTGCATTTTGTAGCGGAATCCGTGAGTCACCGGATTCTCCCACATATGTAACGGCCCAGCGAAATCTGCCCATGTTAAGCAGCCAGGGCGAATGCCTCAGCCGGGGTCTTCTTCGGTGCCTGGCGGCACGCCCCCCATATGCCGGACGCTGCCTCAATGCGATGATCTTGCTCGCCGCCCGGATCTTTCTCGTCGAGTGGTTTCTCGCCATTCAGGCCTGCCGCAGCCGACATCACCCTCTGGCAGTTGCCTCCACCGCACTACGAACGGGCCACGTCCAAAGACGCGCGTCGACCGCTGCCGCCTTGTATCGCATTGTCATTCAGTGGTCGGCGATCTCCGTCAGATTCGCGCCAGTCGCTGCCTGCCACGATCCGAGCGTTCAGCGCAGATCGCGCAACCAAGACTTGGCCAAGGCGATGGCAGCCGATGCCGAGAGTGATCTTCCGTGCCCTCTTCGGCTCCGCTGGATGCTCATATGGCGGGAATCGCATCCGACGGACGAGTGGAGAATCCCTACGACGCTGCGAGCGAGTGAGCAATCAATTTTTGATTGCCGGCTTGTGAGCCGCAAAACAAAAATCCCCGCAAGTCATTGACTCAACGGGGATTTCGGCTTGAATTCTGGCGGAGAGAGGGGGATTCGAACCCCCGATAGGCTTACACCTATACACGCTTTCCAGGCGTGCGACTTAAACCACTCATCCATCTCTCCGGGAAGAGCGAGAGTATAGCAAACTCTTGCGGCGCCCCGCCACTCCCGCGTACGCAACCATCACGGATGGCGAATGTAGTCGACGAGCGCGCGCGTGTAATCGTCCGGCCGGCGGTCGAGCAGGCTGACGACGATCGCGACCGCGAACCCCGCCGGCACGCCGAACACGCCTGAACTGATCGGCTCGATCCCGAACCACGTCGGCCCGGCGAAGCCGGTCAGCTGCGCGAAGTACGGATACGTCGACACGATGTAATACACGCACACCACGAGCCCCGTCACCATCCCGGCGATCGCGCCGCGCGTCGTCGTGCGCTTCCAGAACACCCCCAGCACGAGCACCGGAAAGAAACTCGACGCCGCGAGCGAGAACGCCGCGCCGACGAGGAACAGGATCTTCCCCGTATTGAGCGACGCGACATACGACGCGAACAGCGCGACCCCGAGCAGCAGCACCTTCGAGATCGTCACCCGCCGCTGGCTCGACGCGTCGGGCGCGACCATGTGGTAGTAGATGTCGTGCGACAGCGCATTCGCGATCGTCAGCAGCAGGCCGTCCGCGGTCGACAGCGCGGCCGCGAGCGCACCCGCCGCGATCAGCCCCGACACCACGTACGGCAGCCCGGCGATTTCCGGCGCGGCCAGCACGACCATGTCCGGCTGCATCTGGATTTCGGACCAATGCACGATCCCGTCGCGAATCTCGTCGACGACGCCGATCAGGTCCGGCTCGAAGTGATGCCACTGCGTGACCCACGCCGGCAGCGCCGAGAACGGCCGCCCGACGAGGTTCGCGAGGATCTCGTACTTGATCATCACCGCGAGCACCGGCACGCTCAGATAGAACAGCGCGATGAAGAACAGCGTCCAGCCGACCGAACGGCGCGCGGACGCGACCGACGTCGTCGTGTTGTAGCGCGTCAGGATGTGCGGCAGGCTCGCGGTGCCGAGCGACAGGCACAGCAGCAGCGCGAGGAAGTTTCGTTCACGCGGCCGCCGCTCGTCGTCGCTTGCCGCCGGAAACGGCTCGTGCATCGGCACCGGCGGCGCCGCGCGCGCGAGCAGGTCGTCGCGCGCCTGCGACCACACCACGCGCGCCGCCGCCGGGTCGTGCGGGAAGTCCGCGAGCGCGCGCTCGCGCTGGCTGATCTCGCGCAGCGGCCCGTTGTGGCGGCGCAGGTCGGCCAGCTGGTCGACGAGCCGCCCCCGCTCCTCCGCATACGACGCGGGCAGCCGGTCGAGCTGCGTCTGGAGGTGCGCGGCCTGCCGGCGATAGGCGTCGCGCACCCGCTGCTCGTCGCGCGAATCGCGCACCTGCGCTTCGCGCGCGGCGACGCGCTCCATCAACTGCCCGTAGCTGAATTGCGGCACCGGCCCGAGCCCGTTCTTCATCGCGATCAGCGACACGGGAATCAGGATCGCGCTGATCAGGATGATGTACTGCGCGACCTGCGTCCACGTCACCGCACGCATCCCGCCGAGGAACGAGCAGACGAGAATGCCCGCGAGCCCGCAGAAGATGCCGATCGCGAAATCGACGCCGATGAAGCGCGTCGCGATCAGCCCGATGCCCTGGATCTGCGCGACCAGATAGACGAACGAGCACAGGATCGCCGCGCCCGCCGCGAGCGCGCGCACCGCGGTGCTCGAGAAGCGCGTGCCGAGAAAGTCGGGAATCGTGTAGCGGGCGAGCTTGCGCACGTACGGCGCGAGCAGGAACGCGACGAGGCAGAAGCCGCCGGTCCAGCCCATCAGGTAGGCGAGCGCGTCGTAGCCGGTCGCGTACAGCGATCCGGCGAGGCCGATGAACGACGCGGCCGACAGCCAGTCGGCGGCGGTCGCCATCCCGTTGAACGCGGACGGCACGCGCCGCCCGGCCACGTAGTACTCGACGAGGTCGGACGTGCGCGACAGCAGCCCGATCACCGCATAGACGGCGATCGGCACGAACAGGAACACGTAGCCGATCCACACGCCGGAGCCGGCCGCGCGCTCGATCTGGCCGAGCAGCAGCACGAACCCGAGAAAGCCGAGCGTGTACAGCGCATACGCGCGGATCAGGCGACGCGTCAGCATCCGTCAGCGCCCGCCACGCGTGTCGCCGGCCCGCGCCGCGTACTCGTCGTACGTGCGGCGCAGGATACGGTCGGCGCGTTGCATCAGCCCGATGTAGATCACGATCAGCACGAGATAGACGAGGATCGCGCCTTGCGCGCCGACGTAGAACGGCAGGCTGAACCCGGCGAAGCGCACGCCCGCGAGCGCGGGCGCGAAAAACGGGACGATGAACGACACCGCAAAGCCGGTCGCCATCAGCACGGCGATCAGCGCGACGTTGAAGCGCCAGTAGCGCGCATGCGCGCGCGCGAGCGGCGCGGGGACGGGCGGCGGCGCGACAGGCGCGGGACGGGACGGAACGGTCATGCCCTTGTGTAGCAAAAAGCCCCTGCGCGGGCAATCGGGATTGCCGCGCAGGGGCGCATGCCCGGGACGCCGGCTCAGCGCACTTCGGCGAGCTGGTCGAGGATCGCGGGGTTCTCGAGCGTCGACGTATCCTGCGTGATCGTCTCGCCCTTCGCGAGCGAGCGCAGCAGGCGGCGCATGATCTTGCCGGAACGCGTCTTCGGCAGGTTGTCGCCGAAACGGATGTCCTTCGGCTTCGCGATCGGCCCGATCTGCTTGCCGACCCAGTCGCGCAGCTCCTTCGCGAGCTTCGCGGCCTCTTCGCCTTCCGGACGCGTGCGCTTGAGCACGACGAACGCGACGACCGCCTCGCCCGTCGTCTCGTCCGGACGCCCGACCACGGCCGCCTCGGCGACGAGCTCGTGCGCGACCAGCGCCGACTCGATCTCCATCGTGCCGAGCCGGTGGCCCGACACGTTCAGCACGTCGTCGATCCGGCCCATGATCGTGAAGTAGCCGGTGCCCTTGTCGCGCACGGTGCCGTCGCCGGCGAGATAGAGCCGGCCGCCGAGCTCATCGGGGTAGTAGCTCTTCTTGAAGCGCTCCGGGTCGCCCCAGATCGTGCGGATCATCGACGGCCACGGGCGCTTGACGACCAGAATCCCGCCCTGTCCGTCCGGCACGTCCTGCCCCGTCTCGTCGACGACGGCCGCGATGATGCCCGGCAGCGGCAGCGTGCACGAGCCCGGCACGGTCGGCGTCGCGCCCGGCAGCGGCGAGATCATGTGGCCGCCCGTCTCGGTCTGCCACCACGTGTCGACGATCGGGCAGCGCTCCTGGCCGACGTGCTTGTGATACCACATCCACGCTTCCGGGTTGATCGGCTCGCCGACGGTGCCGATGATGCGCAGGCTCGACAGGTCGTAGCTTTTCGGGTGGACCTTGTCGTCGGCCTCGGCCGCCTTGATCAGCGAACGGATCGCGGTCGGCGCGGTATAGAACACGCTGACCTGGTGGTCCGCGATCATCTTCCAGAAGCGGCCGGCGTCCGGATAGGTCGGCACGCCCTCGAACACGACCTGCGTCGCGCCGCACGCGAGCGGGCCGTACGTGATGTACGTGTGGCCCGTGATCCAGCCGATGTCGGCGGTGCACCAGAACACGTCGGCGGGCTTCCAGTCGAACGCCCACTTCATCGTCAGCGCGGCCCACAGCAGATAGCCGCCGGTGCTGTGCTGCACGCCCTTCGGCTTGCCGGTCGAACCCGACGTATACAGGATGAACAGCGGATGCTCGGCGCCGACCCATTCCGGCTCGCAGGTGTCGGACTCGGCGGCCGTCAGCTCGTGCATCCACAGGTCGCGGTCCGCATGCCAGTCGATCTTGCCGCCGGTGCGGCGATAGACGATCACGCTCCTGACCGCGTCGCAGCCGCCCATCGCGAGCGCCTCGTCGGCGATGCTCTTGAGCGGCAGCTTCTTGCCGCCGCGCAGTTGCTCGTCGGCAGTGACGAGCGCGGTCGCGCCGACGTCGACGAGCCGCTCGTTGAGCGACTTCGCGGAGAAGCCGCCGAACACGACCGAGTGCGTCGCGCCGATGCGCGCGCAGGCCTGCATCGCGACGATCGCCTCGATCGACATCGGCATGTAGATGACGACGCGGTCGCCGCGGCCGATGCCGCGCTGCTTCAGCGCGTTCGCGAAACGCGACACGCGCGCGAGCAGGTCGGCATACGTGACGCGGGTGACGGCGCCGTCGTCCGCTTCGAAGATCACCGCGACGCGCTCGCCGTTGCCGGCCGCGACGTGACGGTCGAGGCAGTTGTACGACGCGTTGAGCTCGCCGTCGTCGAACCACTTGTAGAACGGCGCATCGGACTCGTCGAGCACCTTCGTGAACGGCTTGTGCCACGCGAGCGTGTCGCGGGCCTGGCGTGCCCAGAAGCCTTCGTAATCACGCTCGGCCTCGTCGGCAAGCGCACGATAGGCTTGCATGCCGGAAATGGCCGCCGCCTTCACGAGCGCCTCGGGCGGCTCAAACTGGCGGCTTTCGTGAAGAACCGATTCAATCGCAGACATCGACTACCCCTTGGTGAACATGAATCCTCTGATTGCCGGCGCGTGTCGTGCGCGCCGCGTCTTGGTCGGCGCAAGCGCGCCGCTGTCTCCCACCTCACCCGCACGCAGCCCGGGGGCTGCGCGCGATGCTGCGCCGCACCACTTCGCACGACGGCAAGCGCGTGGCCCGGCATCTCCAAGATAAGCGCCTCAACTTACCCGTCACTTACGGGCAAAATCGGCGACGCCATCGGCGGCACGCCATGCGGCGCGCTTTGCGCTGTTACGACCACGACCCTACAATCGTAACTGAACTCGCCTTACGGATTCCAGCTTGAATCGCTACGCACTTTTCCTCATCGCGTCGATGCTGCTCGTCGGCAGCAACGTCGGCATCGGCAAATCGATCGTCGCCTTCGTTCCCGTCGTCATTCTCGCCACGCTGCGCTTCGTGATCGCGATCGGCGTGCTGTGGCCGCTGTTCCGCCCGGTCAAGATGCGCGCGGTCAAGCGCGGCGAATGGCTGAACCTGTTCCTGCAGGCGTTCTTCGGCACTTTCATGTTTACGCTGCTGATGCTGAACGGCGTGCAGCGCACGAGCGCGGTCGCGGCCGGCGTCATCACGAGCACGATCCCCGCCGTCGTCGCGCTGTTCGCCTGGCTGATCCTGCGCGAAAAACCGAACGGCCGTGCGCTTGTGTCGATCGCGCTTGCGATCGCCGGCGTCGTGACGATCAACTTCGCGAACGGCGGCGCGACCGCGACCGGCGCGACGGCCGGCTCGCTGACGGGCAACCTGCTGATGCTCGGCGCGGTGTGCTGCGAGTCGATCTACGTGATCCTGTCGCGCCGCCTCACGCAGACGCTCGCGCCGATCGACATTTGCGCGTACACGCACCTGTTCGGCCTGCTGCTGATGCTGCCGCTCGGCGCGGGCGCGATGTGGCATTTCGATTACGCGAGCGTGCCGGCGAGCATCTGGGCGCTCGTCGTCTGGTACGGGCTGTCGGCCAGCATCTTCTCGTTCTGGATGTGGATGAAGGGCATTCGCCACGTGCCGGGCAGCCTCGCCGGCGTGTTCAGCGCGGTGCTGCCGGTCGCCGCGGCCGTCTACGGGATCGTGTTCCTCGGCGAGCGGCCGACGCTCGCGCACGGCTTCGCGCTCGCGTGCGTCGTCACCGGCATCGTGCTCGCGAGCCTGCGCGTGAAACGCACCCCGCCCGTCACGCCCTGATCCGTCCCCGGCGCCCCGCCCGGCCGCGGGGCGCGTCGCTGCAGCCGAGCAGGCCGACGCGCTACAATAGCGCGCTTTTCCGAATTACTACCCCGCATATACGCGCCCGTTCGCCCATCATGTCCGCCCCGCAGACCGACCCGCACTCGCCCGTCCGTCCCGTTTTCCGCCCGATGCGTCCGCTACCCAAGCTGATCTTCATGAGCCGCTGGCTCCAGGTCCCGCTGTATCTCGGCCTGATCGTCGCGCAGGGCGTCTATGCGTTCCTGTTCCTGCACGAGGTGTGGCACCTGCTGTCGCACGCGGCCAGCCTCGACGAGATCGGCGTGATGCTCGCGGTGCTCGGCCTGATCGACGTGGTGATGATCTCGAACCTGCTGATCATGGTGATCGTCGGCGGCTACGAGACGTTCGTGTCGCGGCTCGGCGTCGAGGGGCATCCGGACGAGCCGGAATGGCTCGACCACGTGAACGCGGGCGTGCTGAAGGTCAAGCTGTCGATGGCGCTGATCAGCATTTCGTCAATCCACCTGCTGAAGACCTTCATCAACCCGGACCAGCACACCACCCACGCGATCATGTGGCAGGTGCTAATCCACGTGTCGTTCCTCGTGTCGGCGCTCGTGATGGCGTGGGTCGACCGCCTGACGACCCACACGCATCCCGCGCATTTCCACGAGACGCACGCCCCCGCCGCTGCGTCCCGCAAGCCGGCGGAACATGCCGCCGGCAACGCATTCCCCACAGTCCTCACAGAGTCTCAGCCATGACCGTCATCAAACAGGAAGACCTGATCCAGAGCATCGCGGATTCGCTGCAGTACATCAGCTACTACCACCCGCTCGACTACATCCAGGCTCTCGGCCGCGCGTACGAGCTCGAGGAAAGCCCGGCCGCGAAGGACGCGATCGCGCAGATCCTCACGAACAGCCGCATGTGCGCGGAAGGCCGCCGCCCGATCTGCCAGGACACGGGGATCGTCACGGTGTTCGTGAAGGTCGGCATGGACGTGCGCTGGGACGGCGCGACGATGGGCGTCACCGACATGATCAACGAAGGCGTGCGCCGCGGCTACACGCACCCGGACAACGTGCTGCGCGCGTCGATCGTGAACCCGCCCGAAGGCGGCCGCAAGAACACGAAGGACAACACGCCGGCGGTGATCCACTACGAGATCGTGCCGGGCGACAAGGTCGACGTGCAGGTCGCCGCGAAGGGTGGCGGCTCGGAGAACAAGTCGAAGTTCGTGATGCTGAACCCGTCGGACTCGATCGTCGACTGGGTGCTGAAGACCGTGCCGACGATGGGCGCGGGCTGGTGCCCGCCGGGGATGCTCGGCATCGGCATCGGCGGCACCGCCGAGAAGGCGATGGTGATGGCGAAGGAATCGCTGATGGAGCCGATCGACATCCAGGAAATCATCGCGCGCGGCCCGAAGGACTGGGTCGAAGAGCTGCGCGTCGAGCTGCACGAGAAGGTCAACGCGCTCGGCATCGGCGCGCAGGGCCTCGGCGGCCTGTCGACCGTGCTCGACGTGAAGATCATGGCCGCGCCGACGCATGCGGCATCGAAGCCGGTCGCGCTGATCCCGAACTGCGCGGCGACGCGCCACGCGCACTTCGTGCTCGACGGCTCGGGCCCGGCAAAGCTCGAGGCGCCGTCGCTCGACGCATGGCCGAAGGTCCAGTGGGAACCGAACACCGAAACCAGCAAGCGCGTCGACCTGAACACGCTGACGCCGGAAGAGGTCGCGAGCTGGGCGCCGGGCCAGACGCTGCTGCTGTCGGGCAAGATGCTGACGGGCCGCGACGCGGCGCACAAGCGCATCGCCGACATGCTCGCGAAGGGCGAGAAGCTGCCGGTCGACTTCACGAACCGCGTGATCTACTACGTCGGCCCGGTCGATCCGGTGCGTGACGAAGTGGTCGGCCCGGCCGGCCCGACGACGGCCACGCGGATGGACAAGTTCACCGAGACGATGCTCGCGCAGACGGGCCTCATCTCGATGGTGGGCAAGGCCGAACGCGGCCCGGTCGCGATCGACGCGATCAAGAAGCACAAGGCGGCCTACCTGATGGCGGTCGGCGGTGCGGCGTACCTCGTGTCGAAGGCGATCCGCGGCGCGAAGGTGCTCGCGTTCGAAGACCTCGGCATGGAAGCGATCTACGAGTTCGACGTGCAGGACATGCCTGTCACGGTGGCTGTCGATTCGTCGGGCACGTCGGTCCATCAGACCGGTCCGAAGGAGTGGCAGGCGAAGATCGGCAAGATCCCGGTCGCCGCCGCGTAAGCGCGAACGCTCGAAAGGCCGGACACCTGTCCGGCCTTTTTGCTTCTCATTCTCATCCCGCCGCGTTGGCCGCTCGGACGAGCGCGGGAAACTTGGCATTTCGCTTTCGAGCGATTATCGTTCGGGTTCCGAAGCCCCACAATCAAGAAGGAAACAAGCCATGCAAGGCGACAAGAAAGTCATCGAATATCTGAACGCCCAGCTGAAGAACGAGCTGACGGCGATCAACCAGTACTTCCTGCATGCGCGCATGTACAAGCACTGGGGTCTCGAGAAGCTCGGCAAGCACGAATACGACGAGTCGATCGGCGAGATGAAGCATGCGGACTGGCTCATCGAGCGCGTGTTCATGCTCGACGGCCTGCCGAACCTGCAGGACCTGCACAAGCTGCTCGTCGGCGAGGAGACCGAAGAAATCCTGAAGTGCGACCTGAAGCTCGAGCAGATCTCCCAGGCAACCTGCAAGGAAGCGATCGCCTATTGCGAGTCGGTTCGTGACTACGTGTCGCGCGAAATCTTCGAAAAGATCCTCGACGACACCGAAGAGCACATCGACTGGCTGGAAACGCAGATCGACCTGATCGGCAAGGTCGGCATCCAGAACTACCAGCAGACGATGATGGGTTCGCCCGAGTAAGCGCATTCCCCCGCCCTTCCCCGCCATTGCAGACCACCTGAGCATGCCGACGCCTTCCGTCATCGCCACGACGGCCGCCGCGGGCGCGCCCGTCGGCGTCTTCGATTCCGGGCTGGGCGGCCTGTCGGTGCTGCGCGCCGTGCGTGCGCAACTGCCCGATGAATCGTTCGTCTACGTCGCCGATTCGCGCAACGCGCCCTATGGCCCGCGCGACGAGGCGTTCATCACGGAGCGCACGCTGGCGATCGGCGAGTGGCTCGCGCGCGAGGGCGCGAAAGCGCTGGTCGTCGCATGCAACACCGCGACGGCGCAGTCGATCGCCGCCATCCGCGAACGTCTCGCGATCCCGCTCGTTGGCGTCGAGCCGGGCATCAAGCCCGCGGCAGCCTTGTCCGCGAGCGGCATCGCGGGCGTCCTCGCGACCCAGTCGACGCTCGGCAGCGCGCGCTTCCAGGCGCTGCTCGACCGCTACGGCGCCGGCCGCCGCTTCATCTGCCAGCCCGGGCATGGGCTCGTCGAGGCGGTCGAACGCGGCGACACGGACTCGCCCGCGTTGCGCGCGCTGCTCGACGGCTACCTGCAGCCGATGCTCGATGCCGGCGCCGATACGCTCGTGCTCGGCTGCACGCACTACCCGTTCTTCACGGAAACGATTCGTGACCTTGTCGGCGACCGCCTGACGATCGTCGACACCAGCGACGCGATCGCCCGCCAGCTCGCGCGCGTCCTCGACGAACGCGGCCTGCGGGCGCCGGCCGGCACCCGGGCCGCGCCGCCGCGCTTCTGCTCGACCAGCGACGGCCGGCAGCTGCGCGCGCTCGCGTCGACCCTGCTCGGCCTCGACGCGCCGGTCGAATCCGTCACCATTTCCTCGCCAAACGCACACGCGTGCACGGCCGCCTGACGCCCCCATCCGCCCCCTGCTCCGTCAGTAACCCCTCTAAGGGTCTGGTTTTGTTACAAAAAAGCCGGATGCGGGCTTGTCAACGCCGGCAAATTTAATGATAATAATTCGCATTAACGTTAGCTATCGCACTCATCATGATCGTCTGCGTGTGCAAGTCTGTATCCGATCGCACGATTCGCGCGTCCCTCGCGGAAGGCGTGCATTCTTTCGATGAACTCCAGTTCGAACTCGGCGTGGCCACCTGCTGCGGCAAGTGCGAGGAGTCCGTGCGCGACATCATGGCCGAGCAAGGCGTCTGCGCGAGCCGGTGCGGTGTCGAGCATCATGCTCACCCGATTCCCGTAACGTTCTACGAGCGCAAGGCGGCCTGACCCGCGCCGAGTGCGTGTGCGGCTCAGGCCGCATTTTTTGTTTTGCCCGTCAGCAAGCCAGCATCAGCGCGAGCCAACGGCCTACCTGTCAAGGAGCCTGTTATGGAATTGCTGATCGGATTTGTTACCACCGTGTGCATCTCGTTGTTGATCTTCCGCAAGTGATGGCACGTCACCCCGCCGCCCTCCGCGGGCAGCGCCGTTCTTTCTAGCTAACATGCAGGCTTCGCATTCCGCTCCAGCCGGCGCCTGGCCGGCTGCCCCCCGTATGAATCCCCGAGTCATCGCTGCTGCGGTCGGCGTGGTCGCCGTGCACACCGTCCTGCTGACGGCGGCCTGGCTCCATCGCAACGCACTGCCGGAGAAATCCGTCGAGGTCCAGTCGATCACCGCGCAGCTGATCACGCCCGCGCCGATCGCGCAGCAGGTCGCGGCCGAATCGATCCCGCAACCGGCCCCGCCGAAGCCCACGCCGCGCGTGAAGCCCAAGGTCGAGCCGAAGCCGGTGCCGAAGGCGTCGAAGCCGACGGCGCAGCCGGTTGCGCCGTCGCCCGTGCCGTCACCGACGCCCGCCCCCTCGGCCGACCCGACGCCTGCGCCTGCCGCACCGGCTGCCGCCGCGCCGTCGGCCGCGCCCGGCCCCGCGCGCGAGACGATGGACGTCAGCGCGCCGAAGAATGTCCCGACGCTCCAATGTGTGTTCGTGAAGCCCGACTATCCGTCGATGTCCCGCCGCCGCGGCGAATCGGGCACCGCGTCCGTGCATTTCGTCGTCGGCGTGACGGGCAAGGTCGAGAGCGTCGAGCTGCAGAAGAGCAGCGGCTATCCGCGCCTCGACGAGGCCGCTCTCGCCGCGATGCGCGCGTCGACGTGCCGTCCCTATATCGAGAACGGTCAGGCGATCCGCGCTGCCCGTACCCAGCCCTACAACTTCGGGCTCACCGACTAACACTGCCTCATCCGGAAGATTCGAAAGGAATAAAAATGCAAAGCTACGGTATCGCGCACGTCTGGGCGCAAGGTGATTTCGTCACACGCTTCATCGCAATCGCATTGCTCGTGATGTCGATCCTGTCGTGGATGGTGATCGTCATCAAGGGCTGGAACGTGATTCGCCTGAACCGCCTCACGAAAAACGCCGAGCAGGCGTTCTGGCATTCGGACGACTTCGACGACGGCATCAAGAAGCTCGGCCAGGCCGCGTCGACGCCGAGCGACAACCCGTTCCTCGCGCTCGCGCTCGCCGGCAAGGAAGCCGCCGATCACCATCACCAGACGCAGCCGCATCTGCATGACCGGATGGACGTGTCCGACTGGATCACGCGCTGCCTGAAGGACACGATGGACGAAGGCATCGCGCGCATGCAGGGCGGCCTCGCGGTCCTCGCGTCGATCGGCAGCACTGCCCCGTTCGTCGGGCTGTTCGGCACGGTCTGGGGGATCTACCACGCGCTGCTCGTGATCGGCGCAACCGGCCAGACGTCGATCGACCAGGTGGCGGGCCCGGTCGGCGAATCGCTGATCATGACGGCCTTCGGCCTGTTCGTCGCGATTCCCGCAGTGCTCGGCTACAACGCGCTTACCCGCGCGAACAAGGGTGTCGTCAGCAAGCTGCGCCGCTTCGCGCACGGCCTGCATGCGTACTTCGTGACGGGCGCGCGCCTCGCGTCGTCGTCCACTCGCGACGGCCTGCGTCTCGCGGCCCGCGCCAGCTGAAGCGGGGTGAACGATGGCAATGAACACCGGTTTCAGCGACGATGACGACGACAGCGTGATGAGCGAGATCAACATGACGCCGCTCGTCGACGTCATGCTCGTACTCCTGATCATTTTCCTGGTGACGATCCCGGCGATGCAGCACGCGGTGAAGATCGACCTTCCGCATGCGAGCAGCCAGCCGGTCGAAGACAAGCCGCAAACGGTCGATGTCGCGATCGAGGGCGACGGCACGATCCTGTGGGACGATCAGACGGTGACGCGCGAACAGTTGCAAGCGCGCATTGCCGAGGCCGCGCAACGCAAGCCGCAACCCGAGTTGCACCTGCGCGCGGATCGCAAGGTTGCCTACGAGCGAGTTGCCGAGGTGATGTCCGATGCGCAGGCCGGCGGCCTGACGAAGCTCGGCTTCGTGACGGAGCCGAAGGCAAAAGCAAAGTAACGCGCGCCAGGACCCACAAAGTAAAAGGCCTTCATCGCCAGATGAAGGCCTTTTTTCATGCGCACGCGGGCGCCTTCGGGCGGCGGGCTCTTCGGCGGTATCGGTTGCGCCTCGAGCAACGCAAATGCGGCTACCGTGGTCTGCACGGACTGCGCTTTCTGCCCTATCTGGCTCGCAACATATGCGGCCACCGTACTCCGCTCAGAACATCCTGTGCGAATTGGGATTCCAATATAGGCCTGCCGGCCCGCGCATTCAAGGCTTCGCCGATTGAAACTTGCGATTGCAAACGACGCTTCAATGACAAAACAAATTTGCAGTGCTTGAAGGTCCGCGTCACGCGGCCGACGCATCCTCGGCCATCTGTTTCGCACGCTCCGGGCAGCCCGGCTGCTGGTAATTGCCGTGGTCGAGCTTCTCGACCAGGTAGTCGACGAACGAGCGCACCGCGGGCGGCATCCCCTGCCTTGAAACGAACACCGCATAGAGCTGCGGCACCGGCAGCGTCCAGCCCGGCATCACCGGCGAAAGCTGCCCGGCGCGCAGCGCGTTGCCGTACATCATCTCCGGCAACGCCGCGATCCCGACGCCGTCGAGCACGGCCTCACGGATCGTCATCAGGTCGGCCGTCACGAGGCGCGGATCGTGTTCGTGCACGTGCTTCGTCCCGTCCGGCGCGATCAGGTTGAACACGTGCCGCCCGTCGACGCTCGGCGTATCGAGCGTCTCGAAACGGGCGAGATCATCGGGCACGAGCGGCGGTGCATTCTGGCTCAGAAGGCTCGGCGCGCCGACCAGCATCTGTTCGGTCCGCCACAGCGGCCGCACGATGATATTCGCGTTTTCCGGCGGCTCGGAGCGCACCCGCAGCGCGACGTCGATCGAATCCTCGAACAGGTCGATCACGCGATTCGTCACGCGAACATGCACTTTCACTTCCGGGTAGCGATGCAGGAATTCGGGCAGGATCCGCGACAGCATCGTCTGCGACACCGTGACCGGCACACTGACCCGCACCGAACCGCGCGGCGACGCGCGCAACTGCTGCACCGCGTTCATCGCGGCCTGCGCCTCGGCAAGCATCGCCTGACAGTGCTGATAGAACAGCTCGCCGGCCTCGGTCAGCGCCAGCTTGCGGGTCGAGCGCTGCAGCAGGCGCACGCCCAGCGACGCCTCGAGCTCGGTCAGGCGCCGCGACAGGCGCGACTTCGAGATCCCCAGCACACGTTCGGCCGCCGAGAAGCCGCCGTGCTCGACGACCTGCGAAAAGTACATCAGGTCGTTCAGGTTATGTGCGTCGATATTCATGTCATCGTTCCAATTCCAGAACAATCCATTGCGAACTGAGCTGAATTAATAGGCAAACCGCCCAATATAATAGCGCTACGTTTCAAAAATAGCGCTATTCCATAGTTCCGAGGCCCGCCGCATGACGACCGATCGCTCGCTTGACCGCACCTATCCCGCCCTACGCACGACCGAAGGCGGCGGCTTCGTGGTCCACCGTCCGTTTCCGACCCGGCTGCTGATGGATTTCGATCCGTTCCTGCTGCTCGACGAAATGGGCCCGGTCGACTACGGCCCCGACGAGGCCAAAGGCGCGCCCGACCATCCGCATCGCGGCTTCGAGACCGTGACCTACGTGCTCGACGGACGCTTCCAGCACCGCGATTCCGCCGGTCACGCGGGCGCGCTCGGCCCGGGTGACGTGCAGTGGATGACGGCCGGCGCCGGCGTCGTGCACAGCGAGATGCCGGACCCGGCGTTCGCCCGCACCGGCGGCCGCTCGCACGGCTTCCAGCTGTGGGTCAACCTGCCGCGGCGCGACAAGCTGATCGCGCCGCGCTACCAGGAGATCACTGCCGACCGCATTCCCGCAGCGACGTCGCCGGACGGACGCGCACGGGTCCGGGTGATCGCCGGCGAAGCGTTCGGCGTCAAGGCGGCCATCGAGACGCGCACGCCGATCCTCTACCAGCATTTCACGCTCGAGCCGGACGCGACGGTCACTCAACCGGTGCCAGCCGGCTATCGTGTATTCGCGTACCCAATAGCCGGCGCCGGCCTCTACGGGCCGGACCGGCAGGCAATCGACGCCCGCCACATGGTCATCTATCGCTGCGACGGCGACGCGGTCACGTTTTCCGCCGGTGCGGAGCCGCTCGACCTGCTGCTGATCGGCGGCGTGCCGCTCAACGAGCCGATCGTGCGCTACGGCCCCTTCGTGATGAGCACCGAGGATGAGATCCGGCAGGCAGTGGCCGACTACCAGAGCGGACGCATGGGCCGCATTGCATCCTGACTGTGTCGATTCGGGGACGCGGGTGCCGCGATCGCGCGGGATTTGCGTCACAATAGGTTCTTGAACCACGTGGCGCCCGCCACCACCAGGAACCCGTCCCCTTGAACTTCGAACACCTGATCCAGATCAACGCCGACGATCCGGCCGTGCCCATCCTGACCCGTGACCAGCTGTGGGAAGGGCTCGTGCTGCGCGCCGAGCAGCCGCAGCTGTTCGTGATCGGTCTCGACAGCTGCGTCGTCCACGAACGGACCGCGACGACACTCGAGCGCGAACTGCACTTCGGCAACGCGACCGTGCGCGACCGCGTGACGTTTGCGCCGAACCAGCAAGTCCGCTACGACATCCACGCGGCGGACGGCGAGATCGGCGGCTCGCTGACGATGACGATCGAGGAACGCGAAGACCAGCAACTCTTCCTGCGTTTCGAGTACCGTACGACGCTGGCTGTCAGCAACGACACCGAAGACGCGCGGCAGACCCACGAGATCGTCAAGGAAGCGTATCGCACGTCGGATATCGACACCGTGCGGCTGATCCGCGAATACGCGCAGGGACGCAAGGATCCCGATCCCCTGCACTGACACGGCGGAGGCGACCGCATGCGGCCGCCTCTTTGATTCGTCCTATCAGATTCAAGGTTTCGATCAATAAAGAGTTTTGGTAAATGGGAATGGTTATCATTTAGAATTCATTCCATCGCATCGACATTGACCGATCAACCGAATGACCGACACCACTCGCTCGAGCACGCTGACCTTGCGTCGTACCACCGGCGCCCCAGGCGGCAGCCGCCAGAAGACGGCAGCGGTCACGACGCCGGCGAAGCCCGGCGTCACAAGCAGCGACACCGGCACGCGAGTCGTCAGCAGCGATGCGTTGCTGCAGGGCCGCAGCCATGTCAGCATCGCGCACAACGGGGAAACCTATCAGTTGCGCGCCACGCGGCTCGGCAAGTTGATCCTGACGAAGTAGTACGCAGTACAGAGTATTGTGGGGACCACCTCCCTGAGAGGTGTTGGGCATTAGCCAGCGTAACGGCTTGCACGCGAGATCTAGACCCCTTCGTGCAAACACACTCAAGCAGCCGTTACAGCAAGCCAAGCCATTTTTTTTTGGTTCTCGCAGCAAAAACAAAAGCGACACGTCGAAGAACGTGTCGCTTTTTTCATTTCACGCGCGGCATGGGGCGCGGCGGTCTCCGCACACGCCCTCTTCGGTCAGAAACGCGCGAAGCCCCAGAACATCAGCCACCACGCGCTGTCGATGACAGCAAGTGCAACGGCAAACCATGCGAATGCCGCCACGCGGCGCGGCCAGGCCGCATAACGCCCCGTCACCTGCCACGCCAGCCAGGCGCTCCACGCGTTTGCCGCGACCAGGATCGCGATGCGCACGTCCGACGCCCAGCCGAGCGGCACGTGTTCGGCACGCAGCAGCGACAGCGTCGTCGCCGACAGGCCGAGGAACACGCCCGCACCCGCGATCGGAATCAGCGACTGCGCGAGATGGTGAACCCGCACGCGATCGAAGCGACCGAGCATCAGCGTCGCGCAGGCCAGCACGACGAGCAGCGCCGTGCCGTACACGAGCCCCGTGCCGACGATGTAGCTGATGATGAGCCCGCCGTCGAGCCACGAGAACACGTCGTTGCGATCCGGATAATGCGTGAGCAGGAACCACGGCGCATTGGTCTCGAGCGGCCACGTGATGTCGCGATCGATCAGCCAGCCCGCGAGCCATTGCTTGATCTGCACGAACCATGGGCTGACGGTCCAGTGGAACGCGCCGATCGCGACGCCGAGCAGGCCGTACAGGATCAACGCGGTGTCCCACGGATTCGCCTGCTGCGCGCCGAGCTTCACGATCTCATCGGACGGCGACCGCCACGACAGCGAGATCGCGTCGCGGTGCCCGCTGCAGCGGCCGCACATATGGCACGCCGCCGCGCCCTTCATGTTGCGCAACGGCACGAGCGGCGCGCAATTGATCGGAATCACGCGATGCCCGTGCTCGCCGTTCTTGTACGAACGGCGCCATGCGTCCTCGTCGACCTTGTAGCGCATCGGCGCGAGCCGCGCGAGCAGCCCGAACACGCCGTTGACCGGGCACAGGTACTTGCACCACACGCGCTTCTCGCGGCCGTACAGCACGCCGATCACGATCGCGCCGACGGTCGAGCCGCCGAGCACGAACAGCACCGCCAGCGGATACTGGTACACGCTGACCATCTGCCCGTAGATCGTCGTGATCCCGAACGCGACGAACGGCCAGCCGCCCCACCGCATCCAGCGCGGAATCGCGCCGCCGCGACCGAACTTGCTCGCGTATTCGGTGAGCGCGCCCTCCGGACACAGAACACCGCACCATACACGGCCGAGCATCACCATCGACAGCAGCACGAACGGCCACCAGATGCCCCAGAACACGAATTCCGCGGCGAGCGTGAGGTTGCTCCACAGATGTGCGGAATCGTCAGGCAGCGGCATGATCGCCGGCACGATGATGAGGAACGCATAAACGGCCACGACGCCCCACTGGACACCGCGGATCAGCGTGCCGTGGCGCTGCATCCACTGGCCGGCCCGGGCGAGCCAGCCCGGTTTTGCGCCAGCGACGGTACTCATGCAGCGCGCCCCGCGGCTGCGGCCGGACGCCGGCTCGCGCGCTTGAGCAGCAGCCAGACAACCGCCCAGTACGCCGCGTACGCGATCAGGTTCATCAGCGCCGGATGCGCGCGATAGCCGGTCAGCGTCGCGACCAGCGAACCGAACGTGCCGGAATCGTCGAGGATGGCCGACGTATCCCACACCTGCGACATGCCGAGCGGCAGGATTTCCTTGTCGATCAGCTTGTCGACGCCGGTCTGGAACAGGCCCGCGCCGAGGAGCAGCAGCATCACTTCAGTGACGCGGAAGAAATGCCGCCACGAGAAATACTTGCCGCCGAGCTGCAGCAGATAGAAAGTCAGGAACGCGAGACCGAGACCGATCACGACGGCGAGCATCTGGCTGCCGTCGACATGGCCCGACTGGCCGAACCCGAGGCCGTACAGGAAAATCACCGTTTCGCTGCCTTCGCGCGCGATCGCGAGCGCGACCAGCACCGCGACGCCCCACCAGTTCGAATCGCGCGTGCTCTGCTGCAGCGACTGCTCCATGTCGCGCTTCAGCGTGCGACCGTGCTGGCGCATCCACAGCACCATCTGCACGATCAGCACGCACGCGACGAGCACCATCGCCGTCTGGAAATAGTCCTGCGCGTCACCGGACAGCACCTCGGTGAACCCGACGAGCGCGGCGCCGAGCCCGACGGCCATCAGCAGCCCGACCGCGACGCCTGTCCACAGATACGGAATGCCGCGACGCGCGTCGTCGTCGCCGTTCTTCAGCCACGCATAGAGAATGCCGACGACGAGCAGCGCCTCGACGCTCTCCCGCCAGACGATGAACAAGATCTGACCCATCGATACCTCCCTGACATGCGGGACACTCAAACGCCCGCACGCAGACAAAACTGCATTACTTCGCGACGATTACGCCCTGCGCCTGCTGGTGGAAATCGTCGAAAAACTTGTATTCACCCGGCGAAAGCGGTGCGACGACCACGAACGAGTCGGCGCCCGGTGCGAGCACTTTCTCCTTGCGCAATTGCACGCTTTCGAATTCGGCGGCGCCCTTGCCGGTGTTCCTGATCTCGATCTTGAAGCGCTGGCCGGCCGGCACCTCGATGCGCGCCGGATTCAGCTTGCCGTCCGCCATCTCGAGCTTGAACGTCGGCAGATCGGCGGCCTGCGCGGCGCCGGCGAGCAACAGCGCGGCGGCCGCGGCGACGAATTTCTGGGGAAATTTCATTCTGGTTTCTCTACGACGACGGCGCGCCCGAGGCGCGCCGTCCGTTATGCCACCGATCAGTAACCACCCTTCTTGCCGATGCCGGCGAACGGGAAGTCGTATTCGAGCGTGATGGGCTTGAACCACTGGCCCACGCCGGTTTCCTTGTCGACGTGGCGGCCGAAGGCCATGTGGCCCGTCTGCATCGGCGGCTTGACGACCATCGTCAGGTGATACTTGCCCGGGCCGTTCAGCTTCACGTTGTCGCCGTAGTGCGGGCCGTCGCTCGCGACCATGCCCATCAGGTCGCCTTCCGACTTCCACTTCGCATCGCCCTGCTTCGTCAGCTTGTAGGTGACCTGCAGGTACGGCATCCAGTCGCCTTCGGCGAAGCCGGTCGGGTTGTTCTTGACCGCGTGGATGTCGGCCTCGAGGTGGATGTCCGAATCCGATGCCTTGCGCATCATCCCTTCCGGATCCATCGTGATCGGCTGCAGGTAAACCGCGCCGATTTCCATCCCGCCCTGGATCTGCTGCTTGCCGATCGGATATTCGGCGGCGGATGCCGACATGGCGGCCAGCGCCGCCGCTACCGCAACCGAAGTGCGGATGAACGAAGAACCCAACATGGACACTCCTTGTTTTTATCTGACACAAGTGCGGCCGCCCGGCTGGTCGGCCCACCGACAAACACTAACGCGATGAAGAACGCTAATGCGAACAATTCTCAATAATGGCGAAGTTTAGCACCGAACGCGTACGGGGACAAACCGGCAACCACGTAAAACCCTGATACGACAAGGCTTACAGGCAGGTTACCGGCCGTCTTCGGTAACAGTTGGAGAGATTTACCGGACGCCGCTCACGTGGTCGCCGACATTCGCGCCGAACACGCGCTCGCGCAACAGCGCAAGCTGGTCGCGCGTGGCGGCCGCCTTTTCGAACTCGAGGTTCTTCGCGTAATCGGCCATCTGCTTCTCGAGGCGCTTGATTTCCTTCGCGATCTGCTTCTCGGACATGTCCTCGAACTTCGCGCGCTGCTGCGCTTCCTTCAGTTCCGCACGCGCCTCGTCGGCGTTGTAGACGCCGTCGATGATGTCCTTGATCCGCTTCACGACGCCGCGCGGCGTGATGCCCATCTGCTCGTTGTACGCGATCTGCTTCGCGCGGCGCCGCTCGGTTTCGCCGATCGCGCGCTTCATCGATTCGGTCATCGTGTCCGCGTAGAGGATCGCCTTGCCGTTCACGTTGCGCGCCGCGCGGCCGATCGTCTGGATCAGCGAGCGCTCGGCCCGCAGGAAGCCTTCCTTGTCCGCGTCGAGGATCGCGACGAGCGACACTTCCGGAATGTCGAGCCCTTCGCGCAGCAGGTTGATCCCGACCAGCACGTCGAACGTGCCGAGCCGCAGGTCGCGGATGATCTCGACGCGCTCGACCGTGTCGATGTCGCTGTGCAGGTAGCGCACCTTGACGCCGTGATCGGCGAGGAATTCGGTGAGCTGCTCGGCCATCCGCTTCGTCAGCACGGTGATCAGCACGCGCTCCTCGGCCTTCACGCGCGCGTTGATCTCGGTCAGCACGTCGTCGACCTGCGAGCTCGCCGGCCGCACTTCGATCTCCGGATCGACGAGCCCGGTCGGCCGCACGACCTGCTCCGCGATCTGCCCGGTCACGCGCTTCTCGTAGTCGGCCGGCGTCGCCGACACGAAGACCACCTGGCGCATCTTGCGCTCGAATTCGTGGAACTTGAGCGGCCGGTTGTCGAGCGCCGACGGCAGCCGGAACCCGTAGTTGACGAGGTTCTCCTTGCGCGCGCGGTCGCCGTTGTACATGCCGTTCAGCTGGCCGATCAGCACGTGCGACTCGTCGAGCAGCATCAGCGCGTCGGGCGGCAGGTAGTCGACGAGCGTCGGCGGCGGCTCGCCCGGCGCCGCGCCGGAAAAGTGCCGCGAGTAGTTCTCGATGCCCTTGCAGAAGCCGAGCTCCTGCAGCATCTCGAGATCGAACCGGGTGCGCTGCTCGAGGCGCTGCGCCTCGACGAGCTTGTTGTCGCCGTGAAAGAACTCGAGGCGCTCGCGCAGCTCGTCCTTGATCGTCTCGACCGCGCGCATCACCGTGTCGCGCGGCGTCACGTAGTGCGACGACGGATACACGGTGAAGCGCGGAATCTTCTGCCGCACGCGGCCCGTCAGCGGGTCGAACAGCTGCAGCGTCTCGACCTCGTCGTCGAACAGCTCGACGCGCACGGCCATCTCCGCGTGTTCGGCCGGAAAAATGTCGATCGTGTCGCCGCGCACACGGAACGTGCCGCGCTGGAAATCCTGCTCGTTGCGCGTGTACTGCATCGCGATCAGCCGGGCGATTACTTCGCGCTGGCCAAGCTTGTCGCCCGCGCGCAGCGTCAGGATCATCTGGTGGTATTCGGACGGGTTGCCGATACCGTAGATCGCCGACACCGTCGCGACGATCACCACGTCGCGACGCTCCATCAGGCTCTTCGTCGCCGACAGCCGCATCTGCTCGATGTGCTCGTTGATCGACGAGTCCTTCTCGATGAACAGGTCGCGCTGCGGCACGTACGCTTCCGGCTGGTAGTAGTCGTAGTACGACACGAAGTACTCGACCGCATTGCGCGGGAAGAACTCGCGGAACTCCGCGTAGAGCTGCGCGGCGAGCGTCTTGTTCGGCGCGAACACGATCGCCGGGCGGCCGAGCCGCGCGATCGTGTTCGCCATCGTGTAGGTCTTGCCGGAACCGGTCACGCCGAGCAGCGTCTGGAACGAGAGGCCGTCCTCGATGCCTTCGACGAGCGTCGCGATCGCGGTCGGCTGGTCGCCGGCAGGCGGATACGGTTGATACAGCTGGAACGGCGACCCGTCGAAGGTCACGAATTTCGATTCGTCGAGCGCGTCGCCGACGTCGGCATGATGTTCGGACATGGAATGCGGCCGGAACCAAGACAAAAGAGCATTCTAGCGCTTCGTGGACGGACGGACTGCTGCCGGCTCCTGACGCGCGCGGACGGCCGCCCATCGCCGATCGACGCGTCACGATGCGAAAAAAAGCCGCGAATTCGCTACAATGGCGAACTGCTGCGCTTTCGGCGTCGTACCCGTCCGCGCGCGGCCCGCCGCGCCCCCGCCCGATGAAAGCCTGACCCTCTTTTCACTACTGCCGAACCATCATGTCGCTCTTCTCCGCTGTCCAGCTTGCTCCCCGCGACCCGATCCTGGGCCTGAACGAAGCCTTCAACGCCGATACCCGCTCGACCAAGGTCAATCTCGGCGTCGGCGTGTACACGAACGAGGAAGGCAAGATTCCGCTGCTGCGCGCGGTCCGTGAAGCGGAGAAGGCACGCGTCGACGCCGGCCTGCCGCGCGGCTACCTGCCGATCGACGGTATCGCCGCGTACGACGCCGCCGTGCAGAAGCTGCTGCTCGGCAACGATTCGCCGCTGATCGCCGCAGGTCGCGTGGTGACGGCGCAGGCACTGGGCGGCACGGGCGCGCTGAAGATCGGCGCCGATTTCCTGCGCACGCTGAACCCGAACGTGAAGGTCGCGATCAGCGACCCGAGCTGGGAAAACCACCGCGCGCTGTTCGAAGCGGCCGGCTTCGAAGTCGTCGCCTACCCGTATTACGACGCGCAGACCAACGGCGTGAACTTCGAAGGCATGCTGTCGGCGCTGAACGGCTATGAGCCGGGCACGATCGTCGTGCTGCACGCGTGCTGCCACAACCCGACCGGCGTGGACCTGACCGACGCGCAATGGCAGCAGGTCGTCGACGTGGTCAAGGCGCGCAACCTCGTGCCGTTCCTCGACATCGCGTACCAGGGCTTCGGCGACAGCATCGACGCCGACGCGGCAGCCGTGCGACTGTTCGCCGCAGCCGACCTGAACGCATTCGTGTCGTCGTCGTTCTCGAAGTCGTTCTCGCTGTATGGCGAGCGTGTCGGCGCGCTGTCGATCATCACGTCGAGCAAGGACGAAGGCGCGCGCGTGCTGTCGCAGCTCAAGCGCGTGATCCGCACGAACTACTCGAACCCTCCGACGCATGGTGGCGCGGTGGTTGCCGCGGTGCTCGCGTCGCCGGAACTGCACGCATCATGGGTGCAGGAACTCGGCGAAATGCGCGACCGCATCCGCGCGATGCGCAATGGTCTCGTCGAGCGCCTGAAGGCGAGCGGCGTCGACCGCGACTTCAGCTTCATCAATGCACAACGCGGGATGTTCTCGTACTCGGGCCTGACGTCGGCGCAAGTCGACCGCCTGCGCGACGAGTTCGGCATCTACGCGGTCGGCACGGGCCGGATCTGCGTCGCCGCGCTGAACACGCGCAACCTCGACGTCGTCGCCAACGCGGTCGCGGCCGTCCTGAAGTAATTCGCCGGCACGCAAGACGGCATCTTTCGGTGCCGTCCTGCCGACATGAAAAACGCGCTCCACGGAGCGCGTTTTCTTTTGCGACTTGCCGGCTGCGATCCGCGCGGCTTACTGCATGAACCAGCCGTGACTGACGACGACGGACTGGCCGGTCAGCGCGGCGCTCGGGAATGCCGACAGGAACAGCACCGTCTGCGCGACGTCCTGCACCGTCGTGAACACGCCGTCGACCGTGTTGCCGAGCATCACCTTCTTCACCACTTCGTCTTCGCTGATCCCGAGCTCCTTCGCCTGCTCCGGAATCTGCTTGTCGACGAGCGGCGTGCGCACGAAGCCCGGGCACACGACGTGCGAACGCACGTTGTGCTTCGCGCCTTCCTTCGCCAGCACGCGCGCAAGCCCCAGCAGCCCGTGCTTCGCGGTCACGTACGCCGACTTCAGCGGCGACGCCTCGTGCGAGTGCACCGAGCCCATGTAGATCACGACGCCGCCGCGATCGTCCTTGTACATGTGCTTGAGCGCCGCCTTGGTGGTCAGGAACGCGCCGTCGACGTGGATTGCCTGCATCTTCTTCCAGTCGGCGAACGAGTAGTTCTCGATCGGGTTGACGATCTGGATGCCCGCATTCGACACGAGGATGTCGATCGAGCCGAACGTTTCGGCCACCTTGTCGATGCCGCTGTTGACGGCGTCCTCGTTGGTCACGTCCATCGCGACGCCGATCGCCTTGCCGCCCGCCTGCTTGATTTCTTCAGCCACGGCGTTTGCGCCGTCCTGGTTCAGGTCGGCGATCGCCACTGCCGCGCCCGCCCTCGCCAGTTCCAGCGCGATTTCCTTGCCGATGCCGCTTGCGGCGCCCGTCACCACCGCGACCTTGCCGCTCAAATCCGCTGCCATGCTCGTCTCCTTCGATCCTGGGTCAATAAAGCGCCGGTGCGCCGCGCGGGTGCGCGATCGCCGGCGGGCAAGCCGCTATTGTGCATGATCCGCTTCCGCCATTCGCGCCCAAAGCGTCTAAGCTTAAGGTCGGTCCTGCACGCAGGAGGCACGCATGAAATATCGACGACTCGGCCGCGCCGGGCTGCAGATCAGCGAGCTCTCGCTCGGCTCATGGGTCACGTACGGCAACCAGGTGGACCAGCGCGCGGCGCGCGAGTGCCTTGCGGCAGCACGCGATGCCGGCGTCAATTTCTTCGACAACGCCGAGGTCTATGCCGGCGGCGCGTCCGAGGAAATCATGGGCCACGCGCTCAAGTCGCTCGGCTGGCCGCGCGTCAGCTATATCGTATCGACGAAGTTCTTCTGGGGGCTCGCCGAGGCGCCGAACCAATACCACACGCTGAACCGGAAATATCTGCTGAACGCGATCGACGGGTCGCTGCAACGGCTGCAGCTCGACTACGTCGACCTTGTCTACTGTCACCGTCCGGACCCGCAGACGCCGATCGAGGAAACCGTCTGGGCGATCAGCGACATGATCGCGCGCGGCAAGGCGCTGTACTGGGGCACGTCCGAATGGAGCGCGGACGAGATTCGCGCGGCGTGCGAGATCGCCGAACGGCATCACCTGCGCAAGCCGGTCGTCGAGCAGCCGCAATACAACCTGTTCCATCGCACGCGGGTCGAGCAGGAATATGCACGCCTCTACGACGATTACGGCCTCGGCCTCACGACCTGGAGCCCGCTGGCGTCGGGCCTCCTGACAGGCAAGTATCGACACGGGGTGCCGCCCGGCAGCCGCGCGCAAGTGCAGGGCTACGACTGGCTGCGCGAGAGGCTGACCGATCCGGCCCGGAACGATATCGTCGAAAAGCTTGGCAGGATCGCCGCGGAGCTCGGCTGCAGCGTCGGCCAGCTGGCGATCGCGTGGGTGCTGGCCAATCCGCACGTGAGCTCGGTCATCACCGGCGCGTCGCGGATCGAGCAGATCGCCGACAACGCGCGTGCACTCGACGTCGTTGCAAAGCTGACGCCGGATGTCCTGCAGCGCATCGAGGATCTGGTGGGCACGGCGTACGAATAAAAGGCGATCGTCGACCACTCGCGTACAATACGCGGCCTCATCGACGCCCGTCTCGCCGGCCGCACTTGGCCGGCCACGCCTCGCCGGCCGCGTCCGATCAACAGGTTTTCATCGATTCACTTCCGTTCCAGGCAGCCCGCAATGCTCAGTTATCGTCACGGTTTTCACGCAGGCAATCACGCAGACGTGCTCAAGCACGCCGTCGTCGTCCAGCTGCTGCGCTACCTGAACAAGAAAGACAAATCGTACTGGTATGTCGATACGCACGCGGGCGCAGGCGTGTATTCGCTCCGCGAAGGCTATGCGGCCAAGACCTCGGAATTCGACACCGGCATCGGTCGCCTGTGGAATGACAAGAATCTGCCGCCGGTGCTGGCCGAGTACCTCGACGAAGTACGGGCACTGAACGACGACGGCGAATTGCGCTACTACCCTGGCTCGCCGTATCTCGCGTGGCGGCTGATGCGAGAACAGGACCGGATGAGGCTGTTCGAGATGCACAGCACCGAAATCGACGTGCTGCGCCACAATTTTCGTGACGCCGGCCGGCGCGCGATGATCTTTTCGGGCGACGGGTTCGAGGGCATCAAGGCACTGCTGCCGCCCGCACCGCGCCGCGCGCTCGTGCTGATCGACCCGTCCTACGAGGACAAGAAGGATTACGCACGAACGCTGGCATGCGTGACGGAATGCCTGAAGCGGTTCGCGACAGGATGCTATGCGATCTGGTATCCGCAGGTCGCCCGTACGGAATCCCAGCGTTTCGCCGAGCAGCTGAAACGGTTGCAACCGGACAACTGGCTGCACCTGACGCTGACGGTATCGAATCCGCCGGCGGACGGGCTCGGTCTCTATGGCAGCGGGATGTTCATCCTGAATCCGCCTTTTACCCTCGCCGAGAATATGAGGGAAACGCTGCCCTACCTCGTCGAAACACTGGGGCAAGATGGCGGCGCCCGGTGCGAGATCGAGCACCGGGGCAACTGAGCGACGCGCCGATCGGCTACGGATGGCGCGGCTGGGGTTGCGGCGACGGGAGCGGTTGACCGGCAGGCGGCGCACTCCATCCCGGGACGTTGATGTACGGTGCGACGAACACCGGAATCGACGAATTCGGCGCTTGCTCGGCCGGCGTTCGCATTCTCGCGGGCTCGACGATCGGCTCGCGCGACAACGGCGCAGTCTGCAAAATCAATCCGCCCTTTCCGTCCTGGATCCCGCGTTGTGTGTCGAGAATCAGCGGCTGCGAGGCCGTCGCGGCAAAACCGGCCAATGCGTGAATAAACAACGCGCCGGCCAGACCAACGCGCACAAGTGATACTCCGTACCCATCAGCGATACGCAAGCGCATGATTTTGCCCTTCAGGTTGTAAAACAGGCCCATACCATAACGCCATGCGGCCGGCTTCACCAGATACATCGCACAAAAAACAAAGCCCCGTCGATACGGGGCTTGCTTTATGTTCGGCGCCACCGGCGCCTGATGACGACTCCGATTACAGCGAGTAGCCATTCGTTTCCAGCGAGCGGATGCGATGCTCGAGCTGGACGATGTCCGACGACGTCGCGAGATAGGCCTCACGGCGCTCGCGCTCTGCGGATTCGAACCAGGTGCTCAGCTTTTCAACGATGTAGGCAATCATGATGTTCTCCAAGGAAGGGGGAACCCTGGCGAATCAGACTTCAGGGGTTTCCCGTATAGGGTTATCCCTGATTATAGCGATGCCGCACCAAGATGCTAGTGAAATGGTTGCATGGAAGTCATTCCAAATTGGAATGACACGCCGGAAGCGCATCGCAACCCATTGATTTCATTGAAACTGCAATATCCCCCAGTTCGCCCCCTCGAGTCCATGCACTATTCTGGTTCGGAAACGGGGTCAGCAAGGCGCGCCAAAATCGGGCACTCCGGCCGATCGTCGCCATTACAGTGCGCGGCCAGGTCGGCCAGCGTGTTGCGCATGTCGGTCAATTCCGCGATGCGCTCGTCGAGTTCGGCGACGTGTCCAAGCGCGATCGACTTCACCTCGGCACTGGCGCGGGATCGGTCTTGCCAGAGCGTCAGCAACTTGCGGATATCTTCGACGAGAAAGCCGAGGTGTCTGGCCTGACGGATGAAACGCAGGACATGGATTTCGTCTGCACCGTAGATCCGATAACCGGAGTCGCTCCGCTTGGCCGGCATGAGAAGACCGACCTGCTCGTAATAGCGGATCATTTTTGTGCTGACCCCGGATGCGCGCGAGGCATCTCCGATGTTCATTCCACACCCTCTCGTCGAGTACGCGTTTCGATTTGCGAAGCGCCGCCCTTCGCGTTCCCGGCGGCAACCTGATCGTATCAAATCATGTCGATTCGTTCCGGGCCGGGTCGCGGTTGCACGTTAGAGGGGGGCCGCCGTGCAAATCCGGCGCAGAAATGCAAAAACCCCCGCCTTTTGGGCGGGGGTTTCTGGCTTAGGGAGCCTGACGATTACCTACTTTCACACGGGAATCCGCACTATCATCGGCGTAGAGTCGTTTCACGGTCCTGTTCGGGATGGGAAGGGGTGGGACCGACTCGCTATGGTCATCAGGCAAAGAGGGTTGTCGCGCGGCTTCGCAGCGCGACCAATCTTGGAAGAAGCAGTAATTTAGGTTGTGCGTATCGCACACATCGCGGTCATTCAACCGCTGTAAAACAGACTTGTTATAGGATCAAGCCTTACGGGCAATTAGTATCAGTTAGCTGAACGCATTACTGCGCTTACACACCTGACCTATCAACGTCCTGGTCTCGAACGACCCTTCAAGGGGATCTAGTCCCCAGGGATATCTCATCTTAAGGCGAGTTTCCCGCTTAGATGCTTTCAGCGGTTATCTCTTCCGAACATAGCTACCCGGCGATGCCACTGGCGTGACAACCGGTACACCAGAGGTTCGTCCACTCCGGTCCTCTCGTACTAGGAGCAGCCCCCTTCAAATATCCAACGCCCACGGCAGATAGGGACCAAACTGTCTCACGACGTTTTAAACCCAGCTCACGTACCTCTTTAAATGGCGAACAGCCATACCCTTGGGACCGGCTACAGCCCCAGGATGAGATGAGCCGACATCGAGGTGCCAAACACCGCCGTCGATATGAACTCTTGGGCGGTATCAGCCTGTTATCCCCAGAGTACCTTTTATCCGTTGAGCGATGGCCCTTCCATACAGAACCACCGGATCACTATGACCTGCTTTCGCACCTGCTCGACTTGTCGGTCTCGCAGTTAAGCACGCTTATGCCATTGCACTATCAGCACGATTTCCGACCGTACCTAGCGTACCTTCGTACTCCTCCGTTACGCTTTGGGAGGAGACCGCCCCAGTCAAACTGCCTACCATGCACTGTCCCCGACCCGGATCACGGGCCAAGGTTAGAACCTCAAACAAACCAGGGTGGTATTTCAAGGACGGCTCCACCGAAACTAGCGTTCCGGTTTCATAGCCTCCCACCTATCCTACACAGATCGGTTCAAAGTCCAATGCAAAGCTACAGTAAAGGTTCATGGGGTCTTTCCGTCTAGCCGCGGGTAGATTGCATCATCACAAACACTTCAACTTCGCTGAGTCTCGGGAGGAGACAGTGTGGCCATCGTTACGCCATTCGTGCAGGTCGGAACTTACCCGACAAGGAATTTCGCTACCTTAGGACCGTTATAGTTACGGCCGCCGTTTACCGGGACTTCAATCAAGAGCTTGCACCCCATCATTTAATCTTCCGGCACCGGGCAGGCGTCACACCCTATACGTCCACTTTCGTGTTTGCAGAGTGCTGTGTTTTTATTAAACAGTCGCAGCCACCAGTTTATTGCAACCCCTTCACCCTTCCAGCGCAGGCTGGTCAAGCTACAAGGGCGTACCTTATCCCGAAGTTACGGTACCAATTTGCCGAGTTCCTTCTCCCGAGTTCTCTCAAGCGCCTTAGAATACTCATCTCGCCCACCTGTGTCGGTTTGCGGTACGGTCATCGTTAGACTGAAGCTTAGAGGCTTTTCTTGGAACCACTTCCAATTGCTTCGCTTCCTAAGAAGCTCGCGCCACACCCTTGAATTCCGCGCCCGGATTTGCCTAAGCGCCTTCTCCAATGCAGCGACCGGGACTTCCAACACCCGGACAACCTTCCGCGATCCGTCCCCCCATCGCATCTAACAATGGTGCAGGAATATTGACCTGCTTCCCATCAGCTACGCATTTCTGCCTCGCCTTAGGGGCCGACTCACCCTACGCCGATGAACGTTGCGTAGGAAACCTTGGGCTTACGGCGAGGGGGCCTTTCACCCCCTTTATCGCTACTCATGTCAGCATTCGCACTTCCGATACCTCCAGCACGCTTTTCAACGCACCTTCGCAGGCTTACGGAACGCTCTCCTACCATGCGTGCCAAGCACGCATCCGCAGCTTCGGTATATAGCTTAGCCCCGTTACATCTTCCGCGCAGGACGACTCGATCAGTGAGCTATTACGCTTTCTTTAAAGGGTGGCTGCTTCTAAGCCAACCTCCTGACTGTTTTAGCCTTCCCACTTCGTTTCCCACTTAGCTATATTTGGGGACCTTAGCTGGCGGTCTGGGTTGTTTCCCTCTTGACACCGGACGTTAGCACCCGATGTCTGTCTCCCGTGATTGCACTCTTCGGTATTCGGAGTTTGCTATGGCGGGGTAATCTGCAATAGACCCCCCAACCATGACAGTGCTCTACCCCCGAAGGTGAGACACGAGGCACTACCTAAATAGTTTTCGGAGAGAACCAGCTATTTCCAAGTTTGTTTAGCCTTTCACCCCTATCCACAGCTCATCCCCTAACTTTTCAACGTTAGTGGGTTCGGACCTCCAGTACGTGTTACCGCACCTTCATCCTGGCCATGGATAGATCACTTGGTTTCGGGTCTACGCCCAGCAACTGAACGCCCTATTCGGACTCGCTTTCGCTACGCCTGCCCTATACGGTTAAGCTTGCTACTGAACGTAAGTCGCTGACCCATTATACAAAAGGTACGCCGTCACCCCTTGCGAGGCTCCGACTGTTTGTATGCATGCGGTTTCAGGATCTATTTCACTCCCCTCCCGGGGTTCTTTTCGCCTTTCCCTCACGGTACTGGTTCACTATCGGTCGATCACGAGTATTTAGCCTTGGAGGATGGTCCCCCCATCTTCAGACAGGATTTCACGTGTCCCGCCCTACTTGTCGTACACTTAGTTCTTTCATACTGTTTTCGCCTACAGGGCTATCACCTGCTATGGCCGCACTTTCCAGAGCGTTCGGCTAACAATACAAATAAAGAGTACAAGGCTCATCCCATTTCGCTCGCCACTACTTTGGGAATCTCGGTTGATTTCTTTTCCTGCGGTTACTTAGATGTTTCAGTTCACCGCGTTCGCTTCACATAGCCTATGTATTCAGCTATGGATACTCCAAAAGGAGTGGGTTTCCCCATTCGGACATCTACGGATCAAAGCTTGTTTGCCAGCTCCCCGTAGCTTTTCGCAGGCTACCGCGTCCTTCATCGCCTGTGATCGCCAAGGCATCCACCACATGCACTTGTTCGCTTGACCCTATAACGAGTCTGTCTCGTTACAGGTTGAGTTCTCGCGTTGTGCCGTATTCCAATTGAGCCGAACATGAAGTTCGAATCATCTTGAGATACATCGATACAATCACAACCCGGATAGTTTTCACGTCCATCTCAAAGACGCTTCCGCTATCCAAATTACTTACTTCTTCCAGATTGTTAAAGAACGACAGCCGATATGGTGTTACTCATATCACTCTGACTGGCTCAATCGCCAATGACAAGGATTCGACCACGTCGAACGCTTGTCATTGAAGATTGGTGGAGGCAGACGGGATCGAACCGACGACCCCCTGCTTGCAAAGCAGGTGCTCTCCCAGCTGAGCTATGCCCCCATGTACAGAGACTTCCTCAGGTGTGTTCCGCCAGACAATTGGTGGGTCTGGTTGGATTCGAACCAACGACCCCCGCCTTATCAAGACGGTGCTCTAACCGACTGAGCTACAGACCCCTGAGTCTGTCTTGATTTACAGCCGATAAGCGTGAGCGCTCAACTTGTGCGAGATAGCTCTAGAAAGGAGGTGATCCAGCCGCACCTTCCGATACGGCTACCTTGTTACGACTTCACCCCAGTCATGAATCCTACCGTGGTGACCGTCCTCCTTGCGGTTAGACTAGCCACTTCTGGTAAAACCCACTCCCATGGTGTGACGGGCGGTGTGTACAAGACCCGGGAACGTATTCACCGCGGCATGCTGATCCGCGATTACTAGCGATTCCAGCTTCATGCACTCGAGTTGCAGAGTGCAATCCGGACTACGATCGGTTTTCTGGGATTAGCTCCCCCTCGCGGGTTGGCGACCCTCTGTTCCGACCATTGTATGACGTGTGAAGCCCTACCCATAAGGGCCATGAGGACTTGACGTCATCCCCACCTTCCTCCGGTTTGTCACCGGCAGTCTCCTTAGAGTGCTCTTGCGTAGCAACTAAGGACAAGGGTTGCGCTCGTTGCGGGACTTAACCCAACATCTCACGACACGAGCTGACGACAGCCATGCAGCACCTGTGCGCCGGTTCTCTTTCGAGCACTCCCGAATCTCTTCAGGATTCCGACCATGTCAAGGGTAGGTAAGGTTTTTCGCGTTGCATCGAATTAATCCACATCATCCACCGCTTGTGCGGGTCCCCGTCAATTCCTTTGAGTTTTAATCTTGCGACCGTACTCCCCAGGCGGTCAACTTCACGCGTTAGCTACGTTACTAAGGAAATGAATCCCCAACAACTAGTTGACATCGTTTAGGGCGTGGACTACCAGGGTATCTAATCCTGTTTGCTCCCCACGCTTTCGTGCATGAGCGTCAGTATTGGCCCAGGGGGCTGCCTTCGCCATCGGTATTCCTCCACATCTCTACGCATTTCACTGCTACACGTGGAATTCTACCCCCCTCTGCCATACTCTAGCCTGCCAGTCACCAATGCAGTTCCCAGGTTGAGCCCGGGGATTTCACATCGGTCTTAGCAAACCGCCTGCGCACGCTTTACGCCCAGTAATTCCGATTAACGCTCGCACCCTACGTATTACCGCGGCTGCTGGCACGTAGTTAGCCGGTGCTTATTCTTCCGGTACCGTCATCCCCCCGCCATATTAGGGCAGAGGATTTCTTTCCGGACAAAAGTGCTTTACAACCCGAAGGCCTTCTTCACACACGCGGCATTGCTGGATCAGGGTTTCCCCCATTGTCCAAAATTCCCCACTGCTGCCTCCCGTAGGAGTCTGGGCCGTGTCTCAGTCCCAGTGTGGCTGGTCGTCCTCTCAGACCAGCTACTGATCGTCGCCTTGGTAGGCCTTTACCCCACCAACTAGCTAATCAGCCATCGGCCAACCCTATAGCGCGAGGTCCGAAGATCCCCCGCTTTCATCCGTAGATCGTATGCGGTATTAATCCGGCTTTCGCCGGGCTATCCCCCACTACAGGACATGTTCCGATGTATTACTCACCCGTTCGCCACTCGCCACCAGGTGCAAGCACCCGTGCTGCCGTTCGACTTGCATGTGTAAGGCATGCCGCCAGCGTTCAATCTGAGCCAGGATCAAACTCTTCAGTTCAAACCTGTTACTGTTTTCGGTTCCGTAGAACCGGTCGCTCACTCAAAGCTGACAGGAATATGAATTGCTTCATAAACCTGACTTACTTTAGTGTGAGACTCTTGATACTTTTGCTAATCCGATCCGAAGATCGGCTCGCGGTCATCAAGCGCCCACACTTATCGGCTGTTAATTTTTAAAGAGCGTTTCTGCGAGAAGCACTTCGTCTTTCCCAGCAGCGCTGCGTTGTCAGCAGCAGAGAAACGAGATTATGAACACTGTTTCGCAGTTCGTCAACAACTTTTTTTACTACATCGTTGCGACTGCGGGGTTCATCTTCCTTCGCTGACCGGGTGTCCAACCACGACCGCCAACCAGCTCCGTTTCCCCCTTCCGCGCCGCGTTGCCGTGAGCGCGAAAGAGGCGTGATTCTAGGCACCTCCCGCGTTCCGCGCAAGGGGTTCGAAGCACTTTTTTACATAGTCCCTGATTCGGGCACACTCGATGCCGCAGTGCGAGACCGCTTACTGTGCACAGAACGGACTAGAATGTGATGTTCTTCGCCCCTTTCTATACGAATTTAATATGCGCCAGCGAATCGCCAAACGTCTTCCTCCCGATGCCGACAAACTGGTCGGCCTGTCGCTTGCGCTCTTCGCCTCCGGCAGCCGCATCGAGGATCGCTTCTGGGAAGCGAAGCTCGACGCGCTGCTCGCCAAGATCGTTCGCAATGGCAACCAGACCACGCTCGATGCGGCCCTCGACCATCTCCAGCAGAACCATCCGGACGCATACGGCGCGCTTGCCGACATGGCCGAGACGCACAGCGAGTCGATGGTGATCGAACACGACGGCCAACCGCACGATGCGCTGCTGATCGCAGTGCCCGTGCTGGCGTGGACGCGCTACGTGATCCCTTCGGGTCCGCTGAAGACGGACACCGCCGAAGCCCTGCGCACGCATCTGCAGGCGCACGTCCTCGCAAACGGCACGCTCGTCGGGCTTGCCCCGTTCCTCTACAGCATCGACCAGTTGCCGCGGCATCACGTCGAAACCTATCGCCTCGCCCAGCAACTCGCGCATGCCGCGCTCGGCCAGCACGCCGCCAAGCTCAACTTCGGCGACCTGCCCGAGACTTCGCCGATCCTGGCCGATCCGCGCTTCCTGCTTGCCGTCGTGGCCGCCCCGGCGGGCGCCCCGCTGTTCCGCTGGCAAGAGGAAGAGCACGGCTCCCGGATCGAACGCGGTCAGTGCCTCGAGCAATGGACTGCGCAAGGCGGCCCGAACCTCGCAATCGCCCTGCCTGGGTGCGAATTCGAATGCCTGCTTCCGGACGCGTACTATTCGGCCTGCCGCGATGCCGACGAAAGGATTCGCCCGCACACGGTCCGAACGGCCGTTCGTTATCTTTTTGACACACTTGGTGCAGCGCCGCAGGAACTGCGCGCAGTGGTCGCCGGCTTCGGCGAACGTCGTATCGACGAATATCGAATCGGCTTCACGCGCCGCGGCAACAACGACGTGATCTACGGCGTCGTCTGGCCGCTCTACGGCCGTGAGAATGGGGATGTGGCGACCGATAACGGCACGCTCGAAGGCGACATGCCGATCGACGGACCGCTCGAGGAAATCGTCAGCCTGCTGAAGGAATGCGGCGTGACCGACGTTCGCCGGCACGCGGGCCGCTTCGAACCGGAATACTGCGACGACTGCGGCGTACCGCTGTACGCAGACCCGCTCGGGGAAATCGTTCACGCCGAGATGCCGGAAGACGCGTCGCCCGCTCAGCCGCACTTCCACTGAACCGACGCACCTCCCGAACGGCCGGCTCGTCGAAAGCCGCTCCTGGTTGCCACCGGAGCGGCTTTTTCATTGTCCTAAAAAAATTTCTGACTTTTCCTAAGCCATTCGGCCAAGCAGACATCATGTAAGGTGTTTGTCATGATCGAGATCAAGGCATGACGCCAGCAGCTCGATGCGACTTACAACCTTACGGAGGTCAGACTATGCGTTTCCTGGTTCTCAATTCAGACGCGGAGCGACGTGACGGACTGAAAGCCCTGTTGCGGCAGATCGACCGTCACGCCGGATACAACGACGCGCCTGACGGCTTCCAGGCGCGCCGGTTGTTGCGCAACGAGCGTTTCGACCTGGTCGCAATCGACTGGCAGGACGTCGGTCGGCTCAGCGAGCTTCAGGCGCTCTGCAACGCCTGTTCGCCTTCGCCTGCCGCAGTCCTGATCGACGACGCCACGCCCGAAACCGTCCGGGGTCTCTTCAACTGCGGCGTCACCGGCGTGATCCCTCGCTCGACACGGCCGCACCTGATCGTCCGCGCATTCGAAATGGTGCTGCTCGGCGGCCACTACATCCCGCCGATCGCTCTCAACCTGCTGCCTTCGCTGCTCGTGACCCGCCACGAATCGCATGTCCAGGAGCTCGCCGGGACGATTCCCCGCCGTTCGGCCACCCGCCTGCTGTCGCCGCGGCAGGCGCAGATCATGCGCTTCGTCCACATGGGCAACACCAACAAGATGATTGCGCGCACGCTCGGCATCAGCGAAGGCACCGTGAAGATCCACCTCGCGAGCATTTTCCAGCAACTTGGCGCGACCAATCGCGCCGCCGCGGTCGCGATCTACAACGGCTGGCTGTCTCCGCACCTCGAAGTCCTGCTGTCGAGCCGCGACGGCGCGCGCAGGCCGGTGCTGGGCGAACGCGGGCCGGTGTCGCTGCGCGCCGTGCGCGACAATTGCAAATACCCGTCGCCGGCTGCGAACGACGGAATGCAGAAGACGCTCCACGCCGCCGAACCGCCTGCCCGGTTCCGCCGCGATCGCTAGCCTGACCGTATCGCGATCGCGACGGTCGACATGCGAGCAGATTCCCATGTTTGATGTTCAACGAGTAATATGGACGCATGGGTTTTCTCTTCACACCGCTTCCGCTATGGGTTGGCGTCGGTGGCTGGATCGCCGCCGCGGCTCTGCTCGCGCTGGCGATCTGGAAGCGCCCGTTCGTCCGTCTCCAGGACGCGACGCTCCAGCACGTGTGGCTCGCGCTCATCACGGCGATCACGGTGCTCTGGGCGTCAAACGCCTGGCTCGAAGACGGACTCGTCATGCACCTGCTCGGCGCGACCCTGCTCGTCACATTATTCGACTGGACACTCGCGCTGATCGCGATGGGCATCGTGACGGTGGTCGCCGCGATCATCTTCGACGCGCCGTGGCACGGGATCGGCCTGACCTACCTGATCTACGGCGCATGGCCCGTCGCGATATCGTCGTTGCTGCAGCGCGCGGCGCTCGCGTGGCTGCCGCACAATCTGTCGTCGTTCATTACGGGCCAGGGGTTTCTGTCGCCCGCCATCACGATCGTCGCGGTCGCCGCTGCAGCGGCCGGGGTGCAGCTCGCACTCGCGGACGGCACCGCCATCGTCATTCCGTCCGGCTATCTGTGGAATACGGCCTTGCTCGCGCTTGGCGAAGCATGGTTCACCGGCATGGCGACAGCCCTCATCGCCGTCTATCGCCCTGCCTGGGTCACGACTTTCGACGTCCGGCGCTATCGTCTCGGCGGCCCGCGTGCGTAAGCGCGCGCCGGCGGCAACAATCTTGCGAGTTCTTGCGTCATCGCGCGGTGTCCGCAACGCGGGAGAGCGTCACGTCTACTGTCACGCGACTTTTTTACGCTAAGATTGAACTCCGGTTCTTCATCGGGCATCTATACGTGCCCGATGTCTTATTTGCTCCTCACCAATAACCAGATGGACAGCTCACCCGCCCCGCTCCGAATCCTCAGAGCGTTCGGCAAGCTGGCAGCCTGTGTCGCGGGTCTGTCGCTTGCACTTTCGGCACCGGTCTTCGCCGACCTCCTCGACCAGCGCTCCGAACTGATCAACAAGTTCGTCAACGAGATGCACGCCGATCCGCTCGTCGCGGACTGCGCGGCCCACGGCAGCTTCATCGCCAGCACGTCGTCGGCCTTCGATCGCGTCGAATTCCCGCCAACTGCGTTCGACAGCGGCAACGCGACGATCACGCCGTGGAACGACGCGTTCGACCAAGGCAAGCAGCGCGTCAAGGTCGACAACATCGTCACCGTCGACGGACTCGGCATTCGCAACGATGGCGGCGACTCGACGGCGCTGAAATTCCGTTGCGGCTATGTCGGCCAGCAGATGCTCGCATTCAGCTGGAACGATCCGGTTCCGCCGCTCAAGCCGCGTGCCGAACGGCCAGCGCCGTCGAAAAAGAGCGTCAAGGGCAAGTCGGCGAAGGGCAAGACCAAGGCGAAAGCCTCCGGCCGCACCGCCAAGAAGGCTTCGGCAACGAAGCGATCCACGGCCCAGAAGAAAGTCGCGAAGAAGAAGTCGACGGCGAAGCAGTCCTGACACGACGGGGCGACAACGGCAGACGAAAAAAAGCCGGGACATCCAGTGATGCCCCGGCTTCATTCTTGCCCCGCCGAAAACGCCCTTACGCGAACGTCTCGACGTGTCGCAGGATCGCGGCCAGCATCGCCGCGCCGAGCGCCGCGCTGCGTTCGCCGTTCCAGCCGACGCGCTCGTCGGGCAGGTTCGCGTTGTCCTTGAACGGCATCTCGAGCGTCAGCGACAGGCATCCGAACTGGTGCCCGATGTACTTCGACGCGAGCTTGAGCGCATCCTCCTTGTACTTGCTCGCCGCGTAGCCGTGTTCGTCCTGGAAATCCGGGCTCGCGACCTTGAACGCGTCGATGAACGCCGTCTGCTCGATCCCCTGCTGCTCGGTAAAGCTCGGCAGCATTTCCGAACCCGCGACGAACACGTACGGCAGATCCTCGTCACCGTGGATATCGAAGAACAGATCGCAGCCGGTCGCGTGAATCGCTTCGCGCACGACCAGCACCTCGGGGCTGCGCGCGGCATCCGGCTCCATCCATTCGCGATTCAGGTTCGCGCCGGCGGCATTGGTCCGCAGGTTGCCGTGCACGCTGCCGTCGGGATTCATGTTCGGCACGATGTAGAACGTCGCTCGGTCGTAAAGCTTGCGCGCGACCGGATCGCCCGCCCAGTCGCCCCAACCGGCAAGACGCTTGACGAGCCCCTCGACGAACCACTCCGCCATCGTCTCGCCCGGATGCTGGCGCGCAATGATCCACACCTTCTTCTTCGGCGCGCCGTCCGCGTCCGGCGCGCCGAGCGTCAGCAGCGACATCGGCCGCCCTTCGACGGTCCGGCCGAGCTCGGTCACGCTCGCCTGCGGCAATTGCTGGACCGCGCCGAGAAACGCCGCATGACGCTCTTCCGAGTACGGCTCGAAATATGCGTAATAGATGCTGTCGAACTCGGGCGTATGGTCGATCGTCATCGTCTTGCCGTCGAACGTCGTCGGCACGCGGAACCAGTCGACCCGGTCGTAGCTCGCGACCGCGCTGTAGTTGTGCCAGCCCGACGGATACGCGCATTCGGCCGCGTTCTCGAACGTCATCACGCACCGCTCGCCGCGCGCGCCCGTCACGCGGTAGTAGAACCACTGCGCGAATTCCGCCTGATTGTCGCCACGCACGCGCAGACGGATCGCGTCCGGCTGCTCGCACGACACGACGTCGATCGCGCCGGCGTCGAAATTACTGGTGATCGAAAGGGTCATCGTCTCTCCTGTCCCATGCAAAGCTGCTCCGGCGGTCTCGTGAACCACCCGCAGGTCACTCGCCGACTCGCCGGCGATATACGTAAGTCGAATCGTTCGATGCGGCTTCGTCGAACGCGTAGCCTTCCACCGCGAAATCCCTCAGCGCCTGCGGTTCGGCGATCCGGTTCTCGACGACATAGCGGGCCATCAGGCCGCGCGCGCGCTTCGCGTGGAAGCTGATGATCTTGTAGCGGCCGCCCTTCCAGTCCTCGAACACCGGCGTGATGACCGGCGCGGCCAGCAGCTTCGGCTTGACCGACTTGAAATACTCGGTCGACGCACAGTTGATCAGCACTCGCGACGCGCCGCCGCGCGTTTCCAGCTGCGCGTTCAACGCGCGGGTGATCCGGTCGCCCCAGAACGCATAGAGATCCTTGCCGCGCCCGTTCGCGAAGCGCGTACCCATCTCGAGCCGGTACGGCTGCAGCAGGTCGAGCGGGCGCAGCAGCCCGTACAGGCCCGACAGCACGCGCACGTGCTGCTGCGCGTAATCGAGGTCTGCCGACGACAGCGACTTCGCGTCGAAGCCTTCGTACACGTCGCCGTTGAACGCGAGCACCGCCTGCTTCGCGTTCGCGGGCGAGAAGGTCGGCGACCAGTCCGCGTAGCGCTGGAAGTTCAGGCGCGCGAGCGGATCGGAGATGTCCATCAGCGTCGCGATGTCCTGCGGCGACAGCTTGCGCAGCCCGTCGATCAGCTCCGACGCGTCGTCGACGAACGCAGGCTCGGTGTAGGTCGCGACATGGGCAGGGGTGTCGTAGTCGAGGGATTTCGCGGGAGAGAGAACGATTATCATAGAGGCTCGCTGGCACGCCGTGCCGTGCGGTCAGACGAAAACCACCGATTGTAACGAATGCCCAGCTCCCCCGCCCCACGCGCCGCATGTCGCGTCGTGCTCGATTCGAACGTCTGGATCGACATCCTCGTCTTCGACGACCCCGCCACGCGCCCGATCCGGGCCGCACTGGAGCGCGGCGCGCTCGTCGCGCTGATCGACGGCCGCTGCCTGACCGAGCTCGAGCACGTGCTCGACTATCCGCAGTTCCAGGCGCGCGCGGTCGACAAGGCGGCCGCGCTCGCGACCGTCGCCCGCCTCGCGCAAAGGGTCGAACCGCCGCCGGTCGACGCCGACGCGCCGCCGCTGCCGAAATGCAAGGATCGCGACGATCAGAAGTTTCTCGAACTGGCGCGCGCCGCGCAAGCCGAGTGGCTCGTGTCGAAAGACCGGGCGCTGCTCAAGCTTGCGAAGCGCACCGCGCGCGACTTCGGCTTCCGGATCGCCCAGCCCGCGCCGTTCACCGACGCGTGCACGCTCGACGTCGCCAGTGCCGACGCGGTCACGCCGGCCTGAGCCGCCGGCGCCCTTCACTTCCGACAGCCACCGATGAACGCTCCTTCCGACATGCCAACGACTCCCGTTTTCCCCTCGCGTCTGCCGAACGTCGGCACGACGATCTTCACGGTCATGAGCGCGCTTGCCGCCGAGAAAGGCGCCGTCAACCTCGGCCAGGGCTTTCCGGACTTCGATTGCGACCCGCGGATCGTCGACGCGGTCGCCGCCGCGATGCGCAACGGCCACAACCAGTATCCGCCGATGGCCGGCGTCGCGCCGCTGCGCGAAGCGATCGCCGACAAGATCGCGCAGGTGTACGGCCGCCGCTACGATCCGGCGACCGAGATCACGGTGACGGCCGGCGCGACGCAGGCGCTGCTCACCGCGATCCTGTGCGCGGTGCACCCCGGCGACGAGGTGATCGTCGTCGAGCCGACCTACGACAGCTACCTGCCGTCGATCGAGCTCGCGGGCGGCAAGCCGGTGTTCGTCACGCTGGAAGCGCCCGACTACGCGATCCCGTTCGACCGCCTCGCGGCCGCGATCACGCCGAAGACGCGGATGATCCTGATCAACACGCCGCACAACCCGACCGGCACCGTGTGGCGCGAAGCGGACATGCGCAAGCTCGAGGAGATCGTGCGCGGCACCAACCTGCTGATCCTGTCGGACGAGGTGTACGAGCACATGGTGTACGACGGCGCGCGCCATGAAAGCGTCGCGCGCTATCCGGAACTGGCCGCGCGCAGCTTCATCGTGTCCAGCTTCGGCAAGACCTATCACGTGACGGGCTGGAAGGTCGGCTACGTAGCCGCGCCCGCCGCGCTCAGCGCGGAGTTCCGCAAGGTCCATCAGTTCAACGTGTTCACGGTGAATACGCCGATGCAGTTCGGGCTCGCCGACTACCTGCGCGCCCCGGCGCCGTACCTGACGCTCGCCGACTTCTACCAGAAGAAGCGCGACTTCTTCCGCGCCGGGCTCGAACGCACGCGCTTCAAGCTGCTGCCGTGCTCGGGCACGTATTTCCAGTGCGTCGACTATTCGGCTATCAGCGACCTGCCCGAAGCGGAATTCTCCAAGTGGCTCACGACGGAAATCGGCGTCGCGGCAATCCCGGTGTCGGCGTTCTATCACGCGCCGCATGAATCGGGCGTCGTGCGCTTCTGCTTCGCGAAGCAGGAACGCACGCTCGCCACCGCGCTCGAACGGCTCGCGAAGCTGTAAGCAGGCCCGTACCGCCCGGGCCTGCGCGGCGCGCCGGGACGCGCGCCGCCGCTCCCCGCCCGTCGCAGCGCATGCGTCAAGCGAACGCGACGCTCACGGACGTTTGCCGTTCGCCGCCGCGAGATACGCCTTGCGATCTTCGGCGACGCGTTGCGCGGCCGGGCGCTCGCCGACCTTCTGCGCATGCGCCTTCCAGTCGATGCCCGCTTCGAGCAGGAAATCTCGGCCGTAGACCGTCTTCGTCGCCATGCCGATGACCGGCAGGTGGATCGACGCGGCGATGTCCGCAAGACCGAACGAATCGCCGAGCACGTAGGGCGAGAAGTGCGTCATCTTCTTGAACGCGTCGATCGCGCGCGGCAGGCGCTTCTCGACGTGCGCCTTCATCCCGTCACTGACCTTCCCGCCGAAAAACGCTTCCGTATAGATCTCGCGTGCGGTCCATTCGAGATACAGCTCGAGCGTCTCGACGAGCTCGCGCACCTTCGCCGCCGCAAACGGGTCGGACGGGAAAATCGGCTTGTCCGGATAGCGCGCCGCCAGATATTCGATGATCACCTGCGACTCGAACAGCGCGCCCTGTTCGGTCTTCAGGAACGGAATCTTGCCGAGCGGCGTATCGGCGAGCACGGCCGGATCGCTGATCGGCAGGCCGCACGGCGATTCCTCGAATGGAATGCCGTACTCGAGCAAAACGAACTTCACCTTGTTGTAGTAGTTGGACAACGGAATACCGCACAGCTGTAGCATCGGAGTCTCCTTCCTCGCTGGGATCTGGCCGGGCCGATGCCCGGCGTATCGGGATTCGTCGCGCTGAAAAGCACGTTCGTGCTAGTCTAAGGCAGTTCCAATTCTGTCACGACTTCGTTGCCTCCGCAGCCGCGACATCATCGCCTGCCCGTGCAGCGAATGCGGCGTCTCAGCCGCGCCATTCGATGGAGACACACTCGCATGAGTGCTGAACTGCTGGCGTCACGCCCGTCCGAAAGCGAATCGACGCTCGTCCTCACGCTATCCAATCCCGGCGCGCGCAACGCGCTGCATCCCGACATGTATGCAGCGGGCATCGAGGCGCTCGCCACCGCCGAGCGCGATCCGGCGATTCGCGCGGTCGTGCTCGCCGGCGCCGATCGCTTCTTTTGCGCGGGCGGCAACCTGAACCGGCTGCTCGACAACCGCTCGAAGGATCCATCCCATCAGGCCGACAGCATCGACCTGCTCGGTGCGTGGATCGCCGCGATCCGCGCGTCGACGAAGCCCGTCATCGCGGCGGTCGAAGGGGCCGCGGCCGGCGCCGGTTTCTCGCTCGCGCTCGCCTGCGACCTGATCGTCGCTGCGCACGATGCGAAGTTCGTGATGTCGTACGCGCGCGTCGGCCTGACGCCGGACGGCGGCGGCTCGTGGTTCCTCGCCCGCGCGCTGCCGCGCGCACTCGCGGCCGAGATCCTGTTCGAAGGCAAGCCCGTCGCGGCCGAGCGCCTGCATGCGCTCGGCGTCGTCAACCGTCTCGCCGCGCCCGGCGCCGCACTCGACGACGCGCTGGCCTGGGCCGACGCGCTCTCGAACATCTCGCCGAACGCGCTGACGCGCATCAAGGCGCTGCTCGACGACGCGGCCGCGCAACCGCTCGATGCACATCTCGTCACCGAACGCGACCATTTCGTCGCGTCGCTGTATCACGCGGATGCGCTCGAAGGCATCACCGCGTTTCTCGACAAACGCCCGGCCCGCTACAAACGCTAACCCAGCCATGTCACGTTTCGAACTGCCTCGGCGCCGTCGCATCTACCTGATGCGGCACGGCGACGTCACCTATTTCGATGCTTCGGGACGCGCGATCGATCCCGACGGCGTGCCGCTCAACGCGCGCGGCCGCGACCAGGCCAGCGCCGCCGGACGCCTGTTCGCCGAACAGCGCATCCGCTTCGACCGCGTGATCGCAAGCGGCCTGCCCCGCACGCTCGAAACCGCGCAACGCGTGCTCGCGGAAACCGGCCAGCGCATCGACATCGAGGTCGAACCGGCCTGGCGCGAGATCCGCGGCGGACATCTGTCGGATATCCCGCCCGAGCAGCATCGCGATGCGTTCCTGCGCGTGCTCGACGGCATCGTGCCCGAATCGACGCGCTTTCTCGGCGGCGAGACGATCGGCGAACTGATCGACCGCGTGCTGCCGCCGCTCGACGCGCTGCGCGCCGACGGCACGTGGGACACCGCGCTGCTGGTGCTGCACGGCGGGGTCAACTGCGCGCTGCTGTCGCATGCGACGGTGCCGGGCCAGCGGCTCTTCATCGGCCACCTGTCGCAATCGACCGGCTGCATCAACGCGCTCGACGTCGGCGACGCTCCGCACGACTGGGTCGTCCGCCTGCTCAACTACTCGCCGCCCGAAGCGTTGCACCGGGACGCGCGCAACACGACGATGGAAGTGCTGTATCAGCAGTATCTGAAGTTCACGCAATCCTGATCGTCGTTCCTGCCTGGAACTTGGTATGGGATCCGAGCATGCGCCAATGCGGGTCTCGACGTCGACGCGCTGGCTCGCCGAGCACGTCGACGGCTTCTGCGGGCCGCTGACCGTCGAGCAGTTCAACAACGCCCCGTCGAATCCGACCTTCAGGCACGTCACGCCGGCCCGCAGCTACGTGATGCGCGCGAATGCATGCGCGTCGGCGCGCACGCTGCGTTTCGCGGACGGCCGCGACGAAGTGCGCCGCATCGCGATCGCGAAACTCGAGTTCGCACGCTACGTCGAATAGCGCTCAGCGCGCCGCCGGCAGCCTGCGTCGATCCGTGCTCTAATGACCGCCTGTCGCGGCGCCCCGGCGGCGCCGCTATCGCGGACGCATTGAAGGAGTTGACGATGATCGACGTCTACAGCTGGGCGACCCCGAACGGTCACAAGGTGCACATCCTGCTCGAGGAAACCGGCCTCGAATATCGCGTGCACCCGATCGATATCGGCGCAGGCGACCAGTTCCAGCCGGATTTCCTGAAGATCAGCCCGAACAACAAGATTCCGGCGATCGTCGATGCGGACGGCCCCGGCGGCAAGCCGATCGCGCTGTTCGAATCGGGCGCGATCCTCATCTATCTCGCGGAAAAGACCGGCCGGTTCCTGCCGACGGACCCGGCCGCGCGCTACGCGACGCTGCAATGGCTGATGTTCCAGATGGGCGGCGTCGGCCCGATGCTCGGGCAGGCGCATCACTTCCGCCTCTACGCGCCGGAGAAGATCGACTACGCGGTCAACCGCTATACGAACGAAGCGCACCGCCTCTACAACGTGATGGACAAGCGGCTCGGCGAAACCGCGTATCTCGCCGGCGATGACTACACGATCGCGGACATCGCGACGTTCCCGTGGACGCGCTCGTGGCAGAACCAGGGGATCGAGCTCGACGAGTTCCCGAACGTGAAGCGCTGGCATGAGGCGATCGCCGCGCGGCCGGCGGTGCAGCGCGGCGTCGAGGTGCTGGCGTCGCTGCGCAAGGCGCTGCAGGACGACAAGGCGCGCGAGGTGCTGTTCGGCGCCACGCAATACGCGAAGCACTGAACGTTCCGGGCGTCGCGCATGGGGCCGCACATCGCGCGACGCCCGATGCGCGAATCCGCCAGCGCTTCAGAAATAGTGCCGCGTGACGAACTCGGCCGCACACACGAGCCGCGGCGTCTCGGTACGTTCGACCTGCATCGAGACGGCCCACGTCACCTGGATGCCGCCCTTCTCCACCTCGGCGGTTTCCTGCACGGCGAACAGCGCGCGGATGCGCGCGCCGACCGGCACCGGCTTCATGAAGCGCACCCGGTTCAGTCCGTAGTTCAAGCCCATCTTCTGCTCGAAACGCATCGCGTCGGCCATCAACGCGGGAATCAGCGACAGCGTCAGGAAACCGTGCGCGACCGGACCGCCAAACGGCGATTCGCGTCGCGCACGCTCGGGATCGACGTGAATCCACTGATGATCGCCCGTCGCGTCGGCGAACCCGTCGACGCGGCGCTGGTCGACGACGATCCATCCGCTTGCGAGCGGCGCTTCGCCGACGCGTGCCGTCAGCGCCTGCGCCGACGCGATCAGCGGCAGGGCCGCCGCCGTCATGCGCTCGCCCGGGCCGGATCGCGCAGCCCGAAGATCACCTTCGAACGCACGGTGATCACCGTCTCGCCGCCGCCGTTGACGCCGATCCACTCGGTCGTCACGATGCCGCGATCGGGCTTGCTCGCCGACACGCGCTTGTCGTGGATCTTCTGGTACATCGTGATCGTGTCGCCGACGCGCACCGGCTTCAGCCAGCGGATTTCGTCGATGCCCGGCGAACCCATGCTGGTCGAGCCCGGCAGCACGTTGCGCACCAGCATGCCCATGAACACCGAACAGGTGTGCCAGCCGCTCGCGACGAGCCCGCCGAACGGCGAGGCTTCCGCTGCCGCCTCGTCCATGTGAAACGGCTGCGGGTCGTAGCGCCCGGCGAACGTCTTGATGTCGTCCGCCTCGAACGTGTAGCGCCCGACTTCGGTCGTGGCGCCGACCACCAGATCTTCGTAACTGATACCCACTCTGTCTCTCCTTGGTTTGCGCGCGCACGCGCCGATTTGCCGCTACGCCACTACGCCGCGTCGGCCTGCATGAAATCAGGCAGCGCCGCGATGCGGGCGAGATGGTGATCAGTGTCGCCGAGCGTCGTCTCGATGATCGACAGGCGCTTGAACAGATGCGCAGCCGCCACCTCGTTGGTCACACCCATCCCGCCGTGCAACTGTACCGCCTGCTGGCCGACGAAGCGCGCGGCCTGCCCGACGCGCGCCTTCGCGGCCGACACGGCCTTGCGCCGCGCATCGGCATCGTCGCTCGCGTAGCGCACCGCGGCAAGATAGGTCAGCGAACGCGCCTGCTCCGCGTGGATCAGCATGTCGACCATCCGGTGCTGCAGCGCCTGGAAACGCGCGATCGGCACGCCGAACTGCTCGCGCGTCTTCGTGTATTCGACGGTTGCGCGGTTCAGTTCGTCGAGCGCGCCGACCGCCTCTGCGCACAGCAGCACGGTCGCGTAATCGGCGATCCGCTCGAGCGCCGCCGCATCACGTTCGCCTCCCGTCAGCCGCCGCGCGGGCGTGTCGCGCAGCTGGATGGTCGCCGCGCGCTGGCCGTCGATCGTCCGGTAGTCGACGACGTCCGCGCCCGCCGCGCCGCGCTCGACGGCAAACAGGCCCACCGCGCCGTCGTCGAGCCGCGCGGGCACGATCCACACGTCCGCCTGCGCGCCGTGCTGCACGATCGACTTGATGCCGGTCAGGCGCTGCGCGCCGTCCGGTCCGCTCGCGCGCGTGTCGAGCGCGAACAGGTCGTAGCGTGCGTGCGGCTCGTGGAACGCAACCGCGAGACGCTTCTGCCCGTGCGCGACGCCTTCCAGCAGCGCGGCGTCCTCGCCCGCGCCCGAACCGGCGACGCGCAACGCCTCGACGCCGACCGCCGTCGCCCAGTACGGCTCGACCACGAGCGCGCGGCCGAGCGCCTGCAGCGCGACCAGCATGTCGATCGCGCTCCCGCCGAAACCGCCCTGCGCGTCCGGCACCGGCAGCGCGGTCAGCCCCAGTTCCGTGAACGCCTGCCATTGCGTGTCCGACACGCCGGCTTCGCTGCGCACGATCGCCTGGCGCGTTTCGAAGCCGTATTGCTCGTCGAGATAGCGACGCAGCGCGTCGGCGAATTGCTGCTGCTCGTCGGTAAAGGTGAAGTCCATGCAATGCTCCTCACAGTCCGAGAATCATCTGCGCGATGATGTTCTTCTGAATTTCGTTCGAGCCGCCGTAGATCGACGTCTTGCGGAAGTTGAAGTAGTACGCGGCGAGCGGCGCGGCATCGTCGTCGCCCGCCACGCTGTGCGCGCGCTCGCCTTCGAGGAACGGCACGTCGAACGGCGCCGCCTGCGGGCCGATCGCGTCGAACATCAGCTCGGTGAGCGCCTGCTGCACCTCGGTGCCCTTGATCTTCAGCATCGACGCTTCCGGGCCCGGCCCCTTGCCGCTCGTCTCGCGGCTGACGACGCGCAGCACCGTCACCTCGAGCGCCATCAGCTCGACTTCGAGCGATGCGACCTTCGCGGCGAACACCGGATCGGCGAGCAGCGGCTTGCCGTTCTTCCGCTGGTTCAGCGCGATCCGTTTCAGGAACGCGAGCTCCCGTTTCGAGTTGCCGACGCGCGCGATGCCCGTCCGTTCGTGGCCGAGCAGGTATTTCGCGTAGGTCCAGCCGCGGTTCTCGTCACCGACGAGGTTCTCGACCGGCACCTTGACGTCCTCGAAGAACACCTCGTTGACTTCGTGATCCTCGTCGAGCGTGATGATCGGCCGCACTGTGATGCCAGGCGTCTTCATGTCGATCAGCAGGAACGAGATGCCTTCCTGCTTCTTTGCGGCCGGATCGGTGCGCACGAGGCAGAACATCATGTCGGCGTGCTGGCCGAGCGTCGTCCAGGTCTTCTGTCCGTTGACGACGTAATGGTCGCCCTGGCGCTCTGCGCGCGTGCGCAGCGACGCGAGATCCGAGCCGGAACCCGGCTCCGAATAGCCCTGGCACCACCAGTCCGAGCCGTCCAGGATGCGGGGCAGATAGCGGCGTTTCTGCGCGTCGCTGCCGTATTTCATCAGCACCGGGGCCACCATCGACACGCCGAACGGCAGCACGGTCGGCGCGCCGATCCGCGCGCATTCGTCGTCCCAGATGTGCCGCTGCGTCGCGTTCCAGCCCGGCCCGCCGTATTCGGTCGGCCACGCAGGCGCGGACCAGCCGCGCTGGCCGAGAATCCGGTGCCAGCTCGCGTAGTCTTCGCGGTCGAGTCGTTTGTGATCGAGAACCTTGGCGCGCAGTGCGTGAGGCAGGTTCGCCTCGAGCCAGGCGCGAATGTCGGCGCGGAACGCGTCGTCGGCGGGGGAATAATCCAGATCCATGCGAAGTGTCTCCTCGCCGCGGCCGACCGGCCCGGCGAGGACACGCTGCGCACGTTATTGCAGCGTTTCCTTCAGCGCGCCAGGAATCGGCAGCGGCATCACGTCGATGCCTTCTTCGACCAAGGCTTGCGCGTCCTCGGGCGTCGTGACGCCCCGAATGCTGCGCGCCGGCGCTTCGTTGTAATGGATGCGCCGCGCTTCCTCGGCGAAGCGCTCGCCCACGTTCTCGGTCTTCTCCAGCACCTCGCGCAACGCGCGCATCACCTGCGCCTGCAACGCGCGCGGATCGGCCGGCTTCGCCTGCGTCGCGCCCGACAGGTTCAGGCGTGGCGCCGACGGCATGCGGCTGACCTCGGTCGCCCCGCACACCGGACATTCGACCAGCTTGCGAGACAACTGCGCTTCGAATTCATCGGCGGAAGCGAACCAGCCTTCGAACCGATGACCATGCGGGCACTGTAAATCGAGGACCTTCATGCTGAATCAGGGCGTTTGACGAGTGTAGCGCAAAAAGAATTTTTGTGAACGGTCGTGCTAAACCGACGCCCACTGCTGCGGGCGCCCGGAGTCATTGAATTGTAGCGCGGCGCCCGTAGCGCCGCTGACGCCGCCTTCAGGGCGTCAGCACCGGGCCGAGCGGCCACGTGCCGGACAGCGCCTTGTCGAGCCACATCGTGCCGATGATCGTCTTCACGTCGGTGATCTGGCCGGTCCGCACCCATTCGAGCAAGTCGGGCAGCGTTGCCGTAAAGGTCTCGAGGAATTCACCGTCGTCGAGCTTGCGCTCGCCGGCCGTCAGGCCGCGCGCGAGGTACAGGTCGATGAACTCGGTCGAATAGGAAATGATCGGATGGATGCGCGTCAGGAACACGTATTCGCGCGCGGTATAGCCGGTTTCCTCGTGCAGTTCGCGCACCGCGCAGGCGAGCGCCCCTTCGTTCGGGTCGAGCTTGCCGGCCGGAAACTCGGCCATCACCTTGCCGATCGGGTAGCGATACTGGCTCTCCATCAGCACGCGACCGTCGTCGAACAGCGGAATCACCATCACCGCGCCCGGATGCTGGACGTATTCGCGCGTCGCATGCTTGCCGTCGGGCAGGCGCACGGTGTCACGCTTGAGCTTGAGGAAGGCGCCGTCGAAAATTGCCTCGCTTTCGAGGCAGGTTTCGGTCAGTGCGGCGTCGTGATTGGGCAATTCGGCCATCGGCGGCTCCGGGGTTGAGCGCGACGGCCGTGGGAAGCGGACCCTGGGCCGTCAGCGTCGTTTGACGAGATACTGGAACGTGAAGCCGGGAAACGCGAAGACGACGAAGAGACTGAACGTGATCGCGTAAAACTGCCAGCCTTGTTCGAAACGGTTGCCGGCGCGGGATTCGAGCCAGAAGCCGAGCGCGCCGACCACGAAGTACAGCACGATCAGCTCGCCGATCCGCACCCACGCGCTCTTCTTCGCCGCGCCGAGCGGCACGAAGGCGAAGAGGCGTTGGTTCAGGAACGGCAGGTTGGCGCCCGCGAGCGCCAACAGCACGATAAACCAGCCGGCTGCCGACATTACAGCGGCAGCGTGTGACGAATCGCCTGCAGGCAGGCCGTCAGCAGCGGGCTCGGGATCAGGCCGAGCACGACGACCGCGACGCCGTTCAGCACCAGGATCGTGCGCTTGCAGAAATCGCCGGCGATCGGGGTCGAGTCCTGCGGTGCATCGAAGTACATCAGCTTGACGATGCGCAGGTAGTAGAACGCGCCGAACAGCGACGTAATCACGGCCAGCACGGCGAGCCACGTGAGGCCGGCGTTGACCGTCGCCTCGAGCACCGCGAGCTTCGCGTAGAAGCCGACCGTCGGCGGGATGCCGGCGAGCGAGAACATCATCACCATCATCACGAACGCGAACACCGGGCTGCGCTTGTTGAGGCCCTTGAAGTCGTCGATCGTTTCCGCTTCGAAGTCGCGGCGCGCGAGCAGCATCACCACGCCGAACGAGCCGAGCGTCGTGATCAGGTAGACGATCGCGTAGAACATCGCCGAGCTGTACGCGCTCGCCGGTGCCGTCGCGTCGCCCTTCACGATGCCCGCGAGCAGGCCGAGCAGCACGAAGCCCATGTTCGAGATCGCCGAGTACGCGAGCATCCGCTTGATGTTGCGCTGGACGATACCGGTGATGTTGCCGATGATCAGCGACAGCGCGGCCAGGATCACGAGCGCCATCTGCCAGTTCTGCGCGAGCGGCAGCAGCCCCATCACCAGGAAGCGCAGACCCCACGCGAACGCGGCAACCTTCGGGCCGCCGCCGACGAACAGCGTCATCGCGGTCGGTGCGCCCTGGTAGACGTCCGGCACCCACATGTGGAACGGCACGGCGCCGAGCTTGAACGCGATGCCGGCGACGATGAAGATCACGCCGAACATCAGCACGGCAGCGTCGATGTTGCCGCCGACAGCCTTGTACACCTCGGCCAGATCGAGCGAGCCGGTCGCGCCGTAGAGCATCGAGATGCCGTACAGCACGAAGCCCGACGCGAGCGCGCCCAGCACGTAGTACTTCATCGCGGCTTCGCTCGACTGCGCGGCGTCGCGGCGCAGCGCGATGACCGCGTACAGCGACAGCGACATCAGTTCGAGGCCGAGATACAGCGTCAGGAAGTTGTTGCCCGACACCATGACCAGCTGACCGAGCAGCGAGAACATGCCGAGCAGGAACACGTCGCCGCGGAACATGTCGCGGTCTTCGAGGTACTTGCGCGAATAGACGAGCGTGACCGCGAAGCCGATCGACACGACCGCCTTCATCATGCTCGCGAACGAGTCGACGACGATCATCCGCGAGAAGAAGTAGTACTGCTGCGGGTCGAGCGCCTGCACCGCGAACCACACGCCGGCGACCACCGACGATACCACCGCGATCAGATAGGTCAGGCGACGGCCGGCCGCGCCGGTAAAGGTGTCGTTCAGCCATGCGACGATGATGGCGGCCATCACCAGCGCGTCAGGCAACAGGACATTCATAGGAGCGTTTTGCATGATCTTGATTTCCTCCGCTCGCGATTACTGGGCCAGCGGCAGCTTCGACTGCGCGACGTGGGAGAGGAGGTTTTCCACGGAAACGTGCATCACGTCGGTGAAGGGCTTCGGATACAGGCCCATCAGCATCGTGAACGCGGCAAGCACGGCCAGCATCACGAACTCGCGGCGGTTGATGTCCGTCAGCTTCGCGACGTGGTCGTTCGCGACCGCACCGAAGTACACGCGCTTGTACATCCACAGCGTGTAGGCCGCGCCGAGGATCAGCGTGAACGCCGCGCCGAACGCGATCCAGAAGTTGTACTGGACCGCCGCGAGAATCACCATGAACTCGCCGACGAAACCCGACGTGCCCGGCAGGCCGCAGTTGGCCATCGAGAACAGCATCGCGAACGCCGCGAACTTCGGCATCACGTTCACCACGCCGCCGTAGGCGGCGATCTCGCGCGAGTGCACGCGGTCGTACAGCACGCCGATGCACAGGAACATCGCGCCCGACACGAAGCCGTGCGAGATCATCTGCACGATCGCGCCTTCGACGCCGAGCTGGTTGAAGATGAAGAAGCCGAGCGTGACGAAGCCCATGTGCGCGATCGACGAATACGCGACCAGCTTCTTCATGTCGGCCTGCACCATCGCGACAAGGCCGATGTAGATCACCGCGATCAGCGACAGCGTGATCACGACAGGCGCCAGGAAGTGGCTCGCGTCAGGCGTGATCGGCAGCGAGAAGCGCAGGAAACCGTACGCGCCGAGCTTCAGCATGATTGCCGCCAGCACGACCGAGCCGCCCGTCGGCGCTTCCACGTGCGCGTCCGGCAGCCAGGTGTGCACCGGCCACATCGGCACCTTCACCGCGAACGCGAGGAAGAATGCGATGAACAGCATTATCTGCGGCGTCATCGCGATCTTCGCGTTCTGCCACGTCGCCAGGTCGAACGAGTGCGTTTCCGTATACAGGTAGATCAGCGCGACCAGCATCAGCAGCGAGCCGGCGAGCGTGTACAGGAAGAACTTGAACGCCGCGTACACGCGGTTCGGGCCGCCCCACACCCCGATGATGATGTACATCGGGATCAGCGTCGCCTCGAAGAACACGTAGAACAGCAGGCCGTCGGCCGCCGAGAACACGCCGACCATGATCCCCGACAGGATCAGGAATGCGGCCAGGTACTGCGCCACGTGCTCGGTGATCACTTCCCAGCCCGCGATCACGACGATCACGGTGATCAGCGCGGTCAGCACGACGAACCACATCGAGATGCCGTCGACGCCGAGGTGATACGTAATGTTGAAGCGCTCGATCCAAGTCGATTGCTCGACGAACTGCAGCGCGGCCGTGCTCGAATCGAAATCGGTGATGAGCGGAACCGTCACCGCGAGGCCGAGCAGCGAGCCGATCAGCGCGACCCAGCGGGCCGGCCCCGGATTTTTGTCGTTACCCACCGCGAGCACGAGGAGGCCGAAAACGATCGGCAGCCAGATCGCGGTACTGAGAATCGGAAAAGAGTGCATTAGTCGTCCCCCGCCTTATTTGCCGCCGAGCGTTACAAACAGGGTCAGGAGCCCCAGCATGCCGATGATCATGGCGAACGCGTAGTGATAGATGTAACCGGATTGGAGGAAGCGGATCACGCCGGCGAACCAGGCGACGAACCGGGCGCTGCCGTTGACGAGGCCGTCGATCACCACGACATCGCCCTCCTTCCACAGGCCGCGGCCGATCGCCACCGAGCCGCGGGCGAACACCACCTCGTTGATCTTGTCCATGTAGTACTTGTTGTCGAGCAGCGTGTAGATCGGGCCGAACGCGCGGCGGATCACTGCAGGCAGCTCAGGACGCTTCAGGTACAGGAACCATGCGACGATCACGCCCGCGAGCGCGAGGTAGATCGGCAGGCCAGTGAACGCATGCCCGACCATCGCGGCCCAGCCACCGAATTCCTTGCCCATTTCCTCGAGGCCCGGGTGGTTCTCGCCGATGAAGATCACCTTGTCGAACGCGACGCCATGCTCGAAGAAGCTGCCGTACAGCATCGGGCCGATCGCGATCGCACCGATGATGACCGACGGAATCGCGAGCAGCACGAGCGGCAGCCACACGACCCACGGGGTCTCGTGCGGTTCGTGCGCGTGGTCGTCGTGACCATGGCCGTGATCGTCGTGGCCGTGCGCAGCCGCCATGCCCATCGGCGATTCCGGATGCTTCGGCTTGCGGAAGCGCTCTTCGCCGTGGAACACCAGGAAGTACATGCGGAACGAGTACAGCGCCGTGACGAACACGCTCGCGACGACCGCGAAGTACGCGAAGCCCGAACCGGCGAGATGCGATTCCTTCACGGCTTCGATGATCGAATCCTTCGAGTAGAAGCCCGCGAAGAACGGCGTGCCGATCAGGGCCAGCGAGCCGATCAGCGACGTGATCCACGTGATCGGCATGTACTTGCGCAGGCCGCCCATGTTGCGGATGTCCTGGTCGTGGTGCATGCCGATGATCACCGAGCCCGCGCCGAGGAACAGCAGCGCCTTGAAGAACGCGTGCGTCATCAGGTGGAACAGCGCGACCGGATACGCGGACACGCCGAGCGCGACCGTCATGTAGCCGAGCTGCGACAGCGTCGAGTAGGCGACGACGCGCTTGATGTCGTTCTGGATGATGCCGAGGAAGCCCATGAACAGCGCCGTGATCGCGCCGATCACCGTGACGAACGACAGCGCGGTGTCCGACAGCTCGAACAGCGGCGACATGCGCGACACCATGAAGATGCCGGCCGTCACCATCGTCGCCGCGTGAATCAGCGCCGAGATCGGGGTCGGACCTTCCATCGAATCCGGCAGCCACACGTGCAGCGGGAATTGCGCGGACTTGCCCATCGCGCCGATGAACAGGCAGATGCAGGCGACCGTCAGCAAGCCCCAATCGGTGCCCGGGAAGTGCAGGCTCGCGAGCTCCGCGCGCTTCGCGAACACTTCGCCGTAGTTCATCGACCCGGCGAACGCGAGCAGCAGGCCGATGCCGAGCAGGAAGCCGAAGTCGCCGACGCGGTTCACGAGGAACGCCTTCATGTTCGCGTAGATCGCGCTCTCACGCGTGAAGTAGAAGCCGATCAGCAGGTACGACACCAGACCCACCGCTTCCCAGCCGAAGAACAGCTGCAGGAAGTTGTTGCTCATCACGAGCATCAGCATCGAGAACGTGAACAGCGAGATGTACGAGAAGAAGCGCTGGTAGCCGTCTTCCTCCGACATGTAGCCGATCGTGTAGATGTGCACCATCAGCGACACGAAGGTCACGACGACCATCATCATCGCGGTCATCGAATCGACGAGGAAGCCGACTTCGAGCTTCAGCGAGCCGACGCGCATCCATTCGTAGATGGTCGCGTTGAAGCTCGCGCCGCCCATCACGTCGACGAAGACTTTCGCGGACAGGAGGAACGCGATCAATACGCCGAGGATCGTGATCCGGTGTGCGCCCTTGCGCCCGACTGCGTTCCCGAACAGCCCCGCAATCAGCGAGCCGGCCAGCGGAGCGAGCGGAACCGCCAGCAGCAGGTTTTCATTGAGTGTCGTTGACATAACAGCGTTGCCTGAAATTAACCTTTGAGCTGATCGAGATCCTCGACATTGATCGTGTCGAGCTTACGGAACAGGGTCACCAGAATCGCGAGGCCGATCGCGGCTTCCGCCGCGGCGACCGTCAGCACGAAGAACACGAAGATCTGGCCGTGCACGTCGCCGAGGTAATGCGAGAACGCGACGAAGTTGGTGTTCACCGCCAGCAGCATCAGTTCGATCGCCATCAGGATGATGATGATGTTGCGGCGGTTCAGGAAAATCCCGACGATCGCGATCGCAAACAGGATCGCGCCGAGCACGAGGTAATGAGCAAGGGTCAACATGTTTTCTCTCCTCCGCTTAGCCGTTGTTGCTCGTGCCGGCTTCGCTCTGGGCCGTCTCGGGCTGCGGCTTTTCCGCTTCCATCTTCACGAGGCGCACGCGATCGTTGCGACGCACCTTGACCTGGTCGGACACGCGCTGGCGCTTGCTGTCCTTGCCCTTGCGCTCGGTCAGCGCCACCGCGGCGATGATCGCGACGAGCAGCACGAGACCCGCGATTTCGAACGCGAAGATGTAGTCGGTGTAGATGACCTTGCCGATCAGGCGGGTATTCGGCCAGTTCGCCATCGCACCCTGCGCCATCGCGCGCACCGGCGATTCGGTCGCGCCGTAGCCGTGCCACAGGACCAGCGCCGTCTCGACGACGATGATCGCGCCGACGACGGTCGCCATCGGCACGAACTTCTTGAAGTCGCGTCGCAGGAAGTCGATGTTGACGTCGAGCATCATCACGACGAACAGGAACAGCACCATCACGGCGCCCACGTAGACCAGCACCAGCAGGATCGCGAGGAACTCCGCTTCCAGCAGCATCCAGATCGCGGCGGCGTTGAAGAACGCCAGCACAAGGAAAAGCGCAGACGCCACCGGGTTGCGCGAAGTGATCACCTTCAGCCCTGATACCACCAGGAGCAGCGCGAAGATGTAGAACAGTACGGTCGTGAATTCCATGATTACCGGTTCATCGTTAGGCCATAGTCAGGCGCGGCTTGCGGAACGCTCTCGCGAGCCGCACCCGTCGCGGCGGCTCGGCCCGCACAGGTCGGGCCGGCACTGCAAACACAATCAACGATACGGCGCGTCGGCAGCCTTCGCCGCGGCGATGTCCTTCTCGTAGCGATCGCCCACCGCGAGCAGCATTTCCTTCGTGAAATACAGGTCGCCGCGCTTTTCGCCGTGGTACTCGAGAATCTGCGTCTCGACGATCGAATCGACCGGGCAGCTCTCTTCGCAGAAACCGCAGAAGATGCACTTCGTCAGGTCGATGTCGTAGCGCGTGGTGCGGCGCGTGTTGTCCGCACGCGTTTCCGATTCGATCGTGATCGCCATCGCCGGGCACACCGCTTCGCACAGCTTGCACGCGATGCAGCGCTCTTCGCCGTTCTCGTAGCGGCGCAGCGCGTGCAGCCCGCGGAAGCGCGGCGAGATCGGCGTCTTCTCTTCCGGGAACTGCACGGTGAACTTGCGCCGGAACGCGTAACGCCCGGTCAGCGCAAGCCCCTTCAGCAGTTCGGTCAGGAAGAAGGTCTTAAAGAAATGTTGGATTGCCGTCATGATTTCGTCCGACCTTTATTTCCAGATGTTGAGCGGCGACACGATCCAGAAACCGACCACGACCACCCAGATCACGGTCACCGGCAGGAACACCTTCCAGCCCAGACGCATGATCTGGTCGTAACGGTAACGCGGGAACGTCGCACGAACCCAGATGAACACCGACAGCAGCGCGAAGACTTTCAGCACCAGCCAGAAGATGCCCGGGATGAACGACAGGAATTCGAACGGTGCGTCCCAGCCGCCGAGGAACATCGTCGCGGCAAGCGCCGAGATCACGATCATGTTGATGTACTCGGCGAGGAAGAACAGCGCGAACGCCATGCCCGAGTAATCGATCATGTGACCGGCGACGATCTCCGACTCCCCTTCCACCACGTCGAACGGGTGACGGTTCGTTTCGGCGATGCCCGAAATGAAATAGACGACGAACGCAGGCAGCAGCGGCAGCCAGTTCCACGACAGGAAGTTGACGCCGTGGCCCGCGAAGAAGCCGTGCTGCTGCGAACCAACGATTTCCGACAGGTTCAGGCTGCCGGCCGTCATCAGCACGAGCACCAGCGCGAAGCCCATCGAGATTTCGTACGACACCATCTGTGCGGCCGCGCGCATTGCGCCGAGGAACGCGTACTTCGAGTTCGACGCCCAGCCGGCGAGGATCACCGCGTACACGCCGATCGACGAGATCGCCATCGCGTACAGCAAGCCCGCGTTGACGTTCGCGAGCACGGCCTCGGCCTGGAACGGGATCACCGCCCACACCGCGAACGCCGGCACCACGGTCATGACCGGTGCAATCAGGTACAGCCAGCGGCTTGCCGCCGTCGGCTGAATCACTTCCTTGAGCAGCAGCTTCAGCACGTCGGCGATCGGCTGCAGCAGGCCGGCGGGGCCGACGCGGTTCGGGCCGAGACGCACGTGGATCCAGCCGATCAGCTTGCGTTCCCACAGAATCAGGTACGCGACGCACAGCAGGATCACGACGGAGACGACGAGGATGCGCACAACCGCCCACACGGTCGGCCATGCGACGCCGAGAAGCTGGGCTCCGCCCGAGTTGATCGTATCGAACAAGCTCATTTACGCCTTCTCCACCACCAGTTCACCGGACAGGCTGCCGAGCGCTGCGCCGGCAGGCGTTGCCGCCGACACGCGAACGACCGTCTCCGCAAGATTCTCGTCACGCACGGCCGGCAACTGCACCGCACGCTCGCCCTGGCGCACGCGCACCGCGTCGCCATTCTTCAGCCCCAGCTTGTCGAACAGCGCAGCGGGCAGGCCCGCGGCGTTCGCCGCCTTCGCGGCAGCCGTCAGGTGCAGCGCACCCGCGCGGCGCACCAGTGCGTCGGCGTGATAGATCGGCACGTCGGCGAGGCGCTCGAAGCTGCCGTTCGCCGCCGGAGCCGCGACGCGCGCCGGCGCGACCGACGTCTTGTTCGACAGACGGCTCGCGACGCCCGCGTCGCCGAGCGCCGCGAGACGCACCTCTTCCGCCGTCTCGTATTCGAAGTTCGGCAGGCCGAGCAAGCTGCCCAACACGCGCAGCACCTTCCATGCCGGACGCGTGTCGCCGAGCGGGCGCACGACGCCGTTGAAGCCCTGCACCGTGCCTTCCGCGTTGACGAACGTGCCGGACGTTTCGGTGAACGGCGCGATCGGCAGCAGGACGTCCGCGTAGTCGAGGCCGTGCTTGAACGGCGACATCACGACGACCATTTCCGCCTGGTTCAGCGCGGCCAGCGCCTGCGCCGGATCGACGGTGTCGAATTCCGGCTCGACGTTGAGCAGCACGTAGCCCTTGCGCGGCTGCGCGAACGCTTCACGCGCATTCAGGCCGCCTTCGCCCGGCAGCGCGTTGACAGCGTGCGCGCCGACCGTGTTCGCCGCTTCGGTCAGGAAGCCGAACGTGGCGCCGGTGTTGTCGGCGATCCACTGCGCGATCGCGTGGAGCTGGGCAAATTGCGGATGACGGACGGCAGCGTTGCCGAGCAGCACCGCGCGGCGCTCGCCGTTCGCGAGCGACTGCGCAACCTGCTGGGCCGCCGGCGACGCCGTGACGCCCGCGAGCGCGTCCGGCAGCGCGACGCCGCGCAGCTGCGCGACCGCGGCCGCCACGCCCGCCAGTTCGTCGAGCCATGCCGACGGCGCGGCAACGATGCGTTGCGCGGTCGGAATCAGCGCGTCGTCGCCCGTCGCGTGCAGGAAGTGGAGCTTCGCGCCGTTCTTCGCGGCCTGACGCAGGCGCGCGGCGAACAGCGGATGGTCGCGGCGCAGGAACGAGCCGACGACGAACGCGGCGTTCACGTTCGACAGTTCGGCGATCGGCATGCCGAGCCACGGCGCGCCTTGCACCGGCGCCGAGAAATCGAGCTGGCGCAGGCGGAAGTCGACGTTCGGCGTCTTCAGTTCGTTCGCGAGCTGCTTCACGAGGAACAGCTCTTCAGCGGTACTGTGCGCGCTCGCGAGCATCGCCAGCGCATTCGCGCCGTGATCCTCGCTGATGCCCTTCAGGCCCTTCGCGACATATTCGAGCGCGGTCTGCCAGTCGGTCTCGATCCACTGGCCGCCCTGCTTCAGCATCGGCTTGGTCAGGCGCTCGTCGCTGTTGAGGCCTTCGTACGAGAAGCGGTCCTTGTCCGAGATCCAGCACTCGTTGATCGCTTCGTTCTCGAACGGCAGCACGCGCATCACGCGGTTGTTCTTCACCTGCACGACGAGGTTCGCGCCGACGGAATCGTGCGGGCTCACCGACTTGCGGCGCGACAGTTCCCACGTGCGGGCGCTGTAGCGGAACGGCTTGCTGGTCAGCGCGCCGACCGGGCACAGGTCGATCATGTTGCCCGACAGCTCGGAGTCGACCGTCTTGCCGACGAACGTCGTGATTTCCGAGTGCTCGCCACGGCCCAGCATGCCGAATTCCATCACGCCGGCGATTTCCTGGCCGAAGCGCACGCAGCGCGTGCAGTGGATGCAGCGCGACATTTCTTCCATCGAGATCAGCGGGCCCACGTTCTTGTGGAACACCACGCGCTTCTCTTCGGTATAGCGCGACGACGACTTGCCGTAGCCGACCGCGAGATCCTGCAGCTGGCATTCGCCGCCCTGGTCGCAGATCGGGCAATCGAGCGGATGGTTGATGAGGAGGAATTCCATCACCGACTGCTGCGCCTTCACCGCCTTGTCGGACTGGGTGTGGACGATCATGCCGGCCGACACGGGGGTCGCGCACGCAGGCACGGCCTTCGGCATCTTCTCGACTTCGACGAGACACATCCGGCAGTTGGCCGCAACCGACAGTTTCTTGTGATAGCAGAAGTGGGGAATGTACGTGTCCGCCTTGTGCGCAGCCTGGATCACCATGCTGCCTTCAGGCACCTCGACCTTCTTGCCGTCTATTTCAAGTTCAACCATGATGGTGAATGGTCCTTAACCTATTTCCGCTCGTTCGCGCATTCGCCCGACCGTGCGCTCAAATTCCGCAATCGGGTTTCGCGTCAGGCCGCCGCCGCGTGTGCGTGGCCGCCGACCATGCAGTGCTTGTGCTCGACGTGGTACGCGAATTCGTCCCAGTAGTGCTTGAGCATGCCGCGCACCGGCATCGCCGCCGCATCGCCGAGCGCGCAGATCGTGCGGCCCATGATGTTCTCGGCGACCGAGTTCAGCAGGTCCAGATCTTCCTGGCGGCCTTCGCCGTGCTCGATGCGATTCACGACGCGATACAGCCAGCCGGTGCCTTCACGGCACGGCGTGCACTGGCCGCACGATTCCTCGTAGTAGAAGTACGACAGGCGCAGCAGCGAGCGCACCATGCAACGCGTCTCGTCCATCACGATCACCGCGCCGGAACCGAGCATCGAGCCCGCCTTCGCGATCGAGTCGTAGTCCATGTCGGTCTGCATCATGATGTCGCCCGGGATCACCGGCGCGGACGAGCCGCCCGGAATCACGGCCTTGATCTTCTTGCCGCCGCGCATCCCGCCGGCGAGCTCCATCAGCGTCGCGAACGGCGTGCCGAGCGGCACTTCATAGTTGCCCGGACGCTCGACGTCGCCCGACACCGAGAAGATCTTCGTGCCGCCGTTGTTCGGCTTGCCCAGCTCGGCGTATGCCTGCGGACCGACGGTCAGCAGGAACGGCACCGCGGCGAACGTCTCGGTGTTGTTGATCGTGGTCGGCTTGCCGTACACGCCGAAGCTCGCCGGGAACGGCGGCTTGAAGCGCGGCTGGCCCTTCTTGCCTTCGAGCGACTCGAGCAGCGCCGTTTCCTCGCCGCAGATGTATGCGCCGTAACCATGGTGCGCGTGCAGCTGGAACGAGAATTCCGAGCCCATGATGTTGTTGCCGAGGAACCCGGCCGCGCGCGCTTCCTCGAGCGCAGCCTCGAAGCGTCGATACACTTCGAAGATCTCGCCGTGGATGTAGTTGTAGCCGACGGTGATGCCCATCGCGTACGCGCCGATGGCCATGCCTTCGATCAGCGCGTGCGGGTTCCAGCGCAGGATGTCGCGATCCTTGAACGTGCCCGGCTCGCCTTCGTCCGAGTTGCAGACGAGGTACTTCTGCCCCGGGAACTGACGCGGCATGAAGCTCCACTTCAGGCCGGTCGGGAAGCCCGCGCCGCCGCGGCCCCGCAGACCCGACGCCTTGACGTCGGCGATCACCTGCTCGGGCGGGATCTTTTCTTCGAGAATGCGGCGCAGCTGCTTGTAGCCGCCGCGCGCAACGTAGTCTTCGAGATGCCAGTTCTCGCCGTTCAGACCAGCGAGGATCAGCGGTTTGATGTGACGGTCGTGGAGGGACGTCATTTCGAGAGCTCCTCAAGCAGCTGGTCGATCTTCTCGCGGCTCATGAAGCTGCACATTTTGTGATTGTTCACCAGCAGCACCGGCGCATCGCCGCACGCGCCCATGCATTCGCCTTCCTTCAGCGTGAACTTGCCGTCCGGCGTCGTCTCGCCGAAGTCGATGCCGAGCTTCTGCTTCAGGTAGTCGGCAGTCGCTTCCGCGCCGCCGTGCGGACCAAGCTGGCACGGCAGGTTCGTGCAGAGCGTGATCTTGTGCTTGCCGACCGGCTTGAGCTCGTACATCGTGTAGAACGTCGCGACTTCCTGCACGGCGACGGCCGGCATGCCGAGATAGTCCGCGACGAACTGCATCAGTTCGGGCGACAGCCAGCCGTGCTCTTCCTGAGCAACGGCCAACGCCGACATCACGGCGGACTGTTTCTGATCGGCGGGATACTTCGTCAACGCTCGATCGATTTCTTTCAGGCCTTCAGCTGAGATCATTTTCAGACACGACTCTTTCAATTCCTACCGAACGAACAACCTGCCGCACTGGGGCGTGGACGGCAGACCTGGCGCTCACTCTGTTGACAGCTTGCGAAGCCGCGCCGGTTCAGCGCGCATCGCGTGTGACTTACTGCTCGCCGCCCGCCTGGCGGGCGGCGCAACCATCAGCGATCGATCTCGCCGAACACGATGTCCTGCGTACCGATGATCGTGACAGCGTCGGCGATCATGTGACCGCGCGCCATTTCGTCGAGCGACGCCAGATGCGCGAAGCCCGGTGCGCGGATCTTCAGGCGGTACGGCTTGTTCGCGCCGTCCGACACGAGGTAGATGCCGAATTCGCCCTTCGGATGCTCGACTGCCGCATATGCCTCGCCTTCCGGCACGTGAAAACCTTCGGTGAAGAGCTTGAAATGGTGGATCAAGTCCTCCATGTTGGTCTTCATGCCGACGCGCGACGGCGGCGCAACCTTGTGATTGTCCGTCATCACAGGGCCCGGATTCTTACGGAGCCACTCAATACATTGTTTCGCGATGCGGACCGATTGACGCATTTCCTCGACACGCACCAGGTAGCGGTCGTAGCAGTCGCCGTTCACGCCGACCGGCACGTCGAAGTCCATGCGGTCGTACACTTCGTACGGCTGCTTCTTGCGCAGGTCCCACGCGATGCCCGAGCCGCGCAGCATCGGGCCCGTCAGGCCCATCTGCAGCGCACGCTCCGGGCTGACGACGCCGATCCCGACGAGACGCTGCTTCCAGATCCGGTTGTCGGTCAGGAGCGTTTCGTATTCGTCGACGCACTTCGGGAAACGCGTGAAGAAATCGTCGATGAAGTCGAGCACCGAGCCCTGGCGCGCCTCGTTCATCTTCGCGAGCGCCTTCTCGTTGCGGATCTTGGACGCCTTGTATTGCGGCATTGCGTCAGGCAGATCGCGATAGACGCCGCCCGGACGGTAGTACGCCGCGTGCATCCGGGCGCCGGACACCGCTTCGTACACGTCCATCAGGTCTTCACGCTCGCGGAACGCGTAGAGGAACACCGCCATCGCGCCGACGTCGAGCGCGTGCGCGCCGATCCACATCAGGTGGTTCAGCACGCGCGTGATTTCGTCGAACAGCACGCGGATGTACTGCGCGCGCTCCGGCACCTGGATGCCGAGCAGCTTCTCGATCGCGAGCACATAGCCGTGCTCGTTGACCATCATCGACACGTAGTCGAGACGGTCCATGTACGGCACGGACTGGATGAAGGTCTTGGATTCCGCGAGCTTTTCGGTCGCGCGGTGCAGCAGGCCGATGTGCGGATCGGCACGCTGGATGACTTCGCCGTCGAGCTCGAGCACGAGGCGCAGCACGCCGTGCGCTGCCGGGTGCTGCGGGCCGAAGTTGAGCGTGTAGTTCTTGATGTCTGCCATGACGCCCTCTTAATGTTTCAGACCGCCATAGCGATCCTCGCGGATCACGCGCGGCGTGATTTCGCGCGGCTCGATCGTCACCGGCTGGTAGACGACCCGCTTCTCTTCCGGGTCGTAGCGCATTTCGACGTAGCCCGACACCGGGAAGTCCTTGCGGAACGGATGGCCGATGAAGCCGTAGTCGGTCAGGAGGCGGCGCAGGTCCGGGTGGCCTTCGAAGACGATGCCGTACAGGTCGAACGCTTCACGCTCGTACCAGTTCACGGAGGTCCAGATGTCGACGAGCGACGGGACGATCGGCAGATCGTCGTCCGGCGCGAACACGCGCACGCGCAGGCGCCAGTTGTTCGTCACCGACAGCAGGTGCGACACGGCCGCGAAACGCGGGCCGTCGTACGCACCGTCGCCGTACGTCTGGTAGTCGAGGCCGCACAGGTCGATCAGCTGCTCGAAACGGAGCTTCGGATCGTCGCGCAGCGTCGTTGCGACTTCGAGGTAATCACTCGCCTTCACGACGAGCGTCAGTTCACCGACTGCTTCGGTGAGGCTCACCACGCGCGCGCCGAGCGCGGCTTCGAGGTTCGCCTTGAGGGTCTCGATTTTGCTTGCCATATTGAGGGGACGCTCGGGGCTTTTATTGACGGGCGATGGTATTGGTGCGACGGATCTTCGCCTGCAGCTGGATCACGCCGTAGACCAGCGCCTCGGCGGTGGGCGGACAGCCCGGCACGTAGACGTCGACCGGGACGATCCGGTCACAGCCCCGGACCACCGAATACGAGTAGTGATAGTAGCCGCCACCGTTCGCGCACGACCCCATCGAGATCACCCAGCGCGGCTCGGCCATCTGGTCGTAGACGCGGCGCAGCGCGGGCGCCATCTTGTTGCAGAGCGTGCCGGCGACGATCATCACGTCCGACTGGCGCGGACTCGGGCGGAACACGACCCCGAACCGGTCCAGATCGTAGCGGGCCGCGCCCGCATGCATCATCTCGACGGCGCAACACGCAAGCCCGAACGTCATCGGCCACAGCGAGCCGGTGCGCGTCCAGTTGATCAGCTTGTCAGCCGTAGTGGTGACAAACCCTTCCTTCAAGACCCCTTCGATACTCATTTGCTTTCCACTCCAGACAGGCGGCGAAGCGTGGCCGCCTATGCAAACCGGCGATTAACCCATCACTCCCAGTCGAGGCCGCCTTTCTTCCAGATGTAGGCGAAGCCCAGCAGGAATTCGAGCAGAAAAATCATCATTGCGATGAAACCGGGCCAGCCAATGTCGCGCAGCGCGACGCCCCACGGAAACAGGAACGCGGTCTCGAGGTCGAAGATGATGAACAGGATGGCGACGAGATAGTACCGGACGTCGAACTTCATCCGCGCATCTTCGAAGGCTTCGAAGCCGCACTCGTACGGCGCGTTCTTTTCGACGTCGGGCCTGTTGGGACCGAGAAGCTTGCCGATGCTGACCAGCGCTATACCTAAACCAGTGCCCACGAGGAGGAACAACAAGACGGGGTAATAGGCTGCGAGGTTCAAGGCAATCCTCTATCGGTTAGTTCTGAGCGTCCGGAGAATAACATCATCCGGCGGAAGGGATCATTTCGGACTGCATGCGATTGCAAGACAACCGCAAGTCGCACCCCAGAAATGAAAAATGCCAGCCACTAGAAGCGGCTGGCATTGAGTAACTTTGGTGCCGACGGCGAGACTCGAACTCGCACAGCTTTCGCCACTACCCCCTCAAGATAGCGTGTCTACCAATTTCACCACGTCGGCACTGCATGCAACCGGGGTTGTAACTGCTGCTTCCCGCGAATCGCTTCAAGAATTAAATTCTAACCTGACCGCCAGAATTGTTCAACGCACAAACGAAAAATTTTTAACTTTTTATTTCGGGACATCCTGGCCCGGCGCGTGCGCGGCCGAACCCGCAGCCGCGGATGCCGCAACAGCAGGCGCGGACGCAGCCGGCGCCGATGCCGGCGCGGTCGCCGCAGCGCCGAGAACGCCAGCCGACGGCGTCGACTTGTACGATCCGAGGTACGTCAGCGTCAGCGTCGCAACGAAGAAAACCGTCGCCAGCACCGCGGTCGTGCGCGACAGGAAGTTCGCCGAGCCCGTCGCGCCGAACAGGCTGCCCGACGCGCCGCTGCCGAACGCCGCGCCCATGTCGGCGCCCTTGCCGTGCTGGAGCAGCACCAGACCAATCACACCGAGCGCAGACAGCACCTGCACCACAATAATCAGCGTTTTCAAATACAGCATCTCACCCACCCGAGCTTGTATCGGGCGACCAGCTCGCGCCGGCCGCCGTCATGGTTCAATACGATCCGGGCCCGCTCAGCGCGCAGCCCGGCAGATCGCCAGAAAATCTTCCGCCTTCAGCGACGCGCCGCCGATCAGGCCGCCGTCGATGTCCGGTTGTCCGAACAGTTCTTCCGCATTGTCCGGCTTCACGCTACCGCCGTACAGCACCGACACGTCCGCCGCACCCTTCGCCGCGAGCCGCGCGCGCAGGAATGCATGCACCTGCTGCGCCTGCGCCGACGTCGCGCTCTTGCCGGTGCCGATCGCCCACACCGGCTCGTACGCGACAACGATGCGCGTGACCTCGTCGGCCGTCAGCACCGCAAGCACGGCGTCGAGCTGCGCACCGACAACCTGCTCGGTCGCGCCCGCCTCACGCTCGTCGAGCGTCTCGCCGACACACACGACGGGCGTCAGCCCGGCCGCGAGCGCACGCTGCGCCTTCGCCGCAACCGTCTCGCTGCTTTCGCCGTGATAGGCGCGACGCTCCGAATGGCCGACGAGCGCATAGCGCGCGCCGAACTCCGCGACCATCGCCGCAGCCACTTCACCGGTGAACGCACCCTGTTCGTGCGCAGACACGTCCTGAGCGCCCCACGCGATACGACCACCGTCGAGCTGCCCCTGAACCTGCGCGAGGTACGGGAACGGCACGCACACGCCGATCGCCGTTTCCGCCGCGACCGAGCCTGCGCCCTGCACCACTTCGTTCAGCAACGCCTGGTTGCCGGCCAGCCGGCCGTGCATCTTCCAGTTGCCGATCACCCGCTTCGTTCTCTGTTTCGACATCGTGTTTGTCTCGTCATCGACAGGCCGGCGACCGGCCGTCAGGTTTGATCTGGCGAAGCAAACCCGCGATTTTACTGCGCAGCGCTTGAACCGGTCAAACCGCGCATGTCAAGCGCGGCCGGCAAGGCGCGGCCGCCCACGCGCAGCCGATCGGTCAGCTGTTCGCACCCCAATCGAGCATGATCTTGCCGATATGCTCGCCGCTTTCCATCAGCGCATGCGCCTGCGCAGCCTCCGCGGCCGGCAGCACGCGATAGATCACCGGCTTGATGCGCCCCTCGCCGAACAGCGGCCACACGCGCGCCTTCAGTTGCGCGGCAATGCGCGCCTTGAACTCCACCGGACGCGGACGCAACGTCGAGCCCGTCACCGTCAGCCGGCGGCGCAGGATCTCGTTCAGGTTGATCTCGGCCTTCGCGCCGCCGAGCAGCGCGATCAGCACGAGGCGGCCGCCATCCGCGAGCGCGGACAGCTCGCGCGGCACGTACGCGCCCGCGACCATATCGAGAATCACATCGACGCCGCGATCGTGAGTCAGCGACTTCACGACCTCGACGAAATCCTCGGTCTTGTAGTTGATCGCGCGCTCCGCGCCGAGCGCTTCGCACGCGCGGCACTTGTCGGCGTTGCCCGCCGTCGCGAACACGCGGAAACCGAGCGCGTGCGCGAGCTGGATCGCCGTCACGCCGATGCCGCTCGAGCCGCCCTGCACGAGCAGCGTCTCCTGCGCGCCGCCCTCGCCCGCGCCGAGCAACGCACGGTCGAACACGTTGCTCCACACGGTGAAGTACGTCTCCGGCAGCGACGCGGCCTCGATGTCCGTCAGGCCATCCGGCACCGGCAGGCACTGCGGCAGCGGCGCCACCGCATATTCGGCATAGCCGCCGCCCGCCAGCAACGCGCACACGCGGTCGCCGAGCTTCAGGCCGAATGGATTGAGCGCGGGATCGGACAGATCGCCGCCGACGATCTCGCCCGCGACCTCGAGGCCCGGCAGATCCGACGCACCCGGTGGCGGCGCATACGCGCCCTTGCGCTGGAACACGTCCGGACGATTGACGCCGGAGGCCGTCACCTTGATCAGCACTTCGCCGCGCTGCGGCTCGGGGCGCGGACGCTCGGCAAGCTTCAGGACGTCGGGTGCGCCGAATTCGGTGATTTCGATGGCTTTCATGAGCTTCGCTCCGGGATCGGGATCGGATTGCGCGTCTGCTGCGCGCGCCTGCTACACGCGTCTGCTGCGCGCCCCGATCCTACAGAAAAAACGGCCGGCGCGCTTTCGCGCAGCCGGCCGTTCGTACGCCCGTCCGCTTACTGCTGCGGCGGCGTATCCGTTTGCGACGCTGCCGCCGCTTCGTTCAGGAGCGCCTTCGCCGACAGGCGCACGCGCCCCTTCTCGTCCGTCTGGATCACCTTGACCTTGACCTGCTGGCCTTCCTTCAGGTAGTCGTTGATGTCCTTCACGCGCTCGTTGACGATTTCCGAGATGTGCAGCAGGCCGTCCTTGCCCGGCAGCAGGTTCACGATCGCGCCGAAATCGAGCAGCTTCAGCACCGTGCCTTCGTACACCTGGCCGACTTCGATCTCGGCCGTGATGTTCTCGATGCGCTTCTTCGCTTCGGCCATGCCTTCGCTGTTCGTGCTCGCGATCGTCACGACGCCGTCATCCGAGATGTCGATCGTCGTGCCGGTTTCCTCGGTCAGCGCGCGGATCACCGAACCGCCCTTGCCGATCACGTCGCGGATCTTTTCCGGGTTGATCTTGATCGTGATCATGCGCGGTGCGAATTCCGACAGCTGCGTGTTCGCGCCGGAGACCGCCGCCGTCATCTTGCCGAGGATGTGCATGCGGCCTTCCTTCGCCTGCGCGAGCGCGACCTGCATGATTTCCTTCGTGATGCCCTGGATCTTGATGTCCATCTGCAGCGCGGTCACGCCCTGCTCGGTGCCCGCGACCTTGAAGTCCATGTCGCCGAGGTGATCTTCGTCGCCGAGGATGTCGGTCAGCACCGCGAACTTGTTGCCTTCGAGGATCAGGCCCATCGCGATGCCCGCGACGTGCGCCTTCATCGGCACGCCGGCGTCCATCAGCGCGAGGCAGCCGCCGCACACCGACGCCATCGACGACGAACCGTTCGATTCGGTGATTTCCGACACGACGCGGATCGAATAGCCGAATTCGTCGGCGCTCGGCAGGCACTTGACCAGCGCGCGCTTGGCCAGGCGGCCGTGGCCGATTTCGCGGCGCTTCGGCGAGCCGACGCGGCCCGTTTCGCCGGTCGCGAACGGGGGCATGTTGTAGTGGAGCATGAAGCGCTCGCGGTATTCGCCTTCGAGCGCGTCGATGATCTGCTCGTCACCCTTCGTGCCGAGCGTCGCGACGACGAGCGCCTGCGTTTCGCCACGCGTGAACAGCGCCGAGCCGTGGGTGCGCGGCAGCACGCCCGTGCGGATCTCGATCGGACGCACGGTGCGCGTGTCGCGGCCGTCGATGCGCGGCTCGCCGTTCAGGATCTGCGAACGGACGATCTTCGCCTCGATGTCGAACAGGACGTTGCCGACGGTGGCCTTGTCGGCCGCGGCCGTACCGGCCGCCTGCGCGTCTTCCTCGAGCTTCGCCGAAGTCGCCGCGTAGACTTCCTTCAGCTTCGTCGAGCGGGCCTGCTTGTCGCGCAGCTGGTAAGCGGCGAGCAGGTCGTTCTGCGCCAGCTCGGTCACGCGCGCGATCAGCGCCTCGTTCTTCGGCGCCGGCTGCCAGTCCCACTCGGGCTTGCCGCCTTCGCGCACCAGTTCGTGGATCGCGTCGATCGCCACCTGCATCTGCTCGTGGCCGAACACGACCGCGCCCAGCATCACTTCTTCCGACAGCTGGTCGGCTTCCGATTCGACCATCAGCACCGCGCGTTCCGTACCCGCGACGACGAGGTCGAGGCTCGACGCCTTGATCTGGTCACGCGTCGGGTTCAGCACGTAGCCGTTGTCGATGTAGGCCACGCGCGCCGCGCCGACCGGGCCGTTGAACGGCAGGCCCGACACGGCCAGCGCCGCCGATGCGCCGATCAGCGCCGGGATGTCCGCCGGGATGTCCGGGTTCACGGACAGCACGTGGATCACGACCTGCACTTCGTTGTAGAAGCCTTCCGGGAACAGCGGGCGCAGCGGACGGTCGATCAGGCGCGACGTCAGCGTCTCGTGCTCCGACGGACGGCCTTCGCGGCGGAAGAAGCCGCCCGGGATCTTGCCGGCCGAGTAGGTCTTTTCGATGTAGTCGACGGTCAGCGGGAAGAAATCCTGGCCCGGCTTCGCCGACTTCGCGCCGACGACGGTCGCGAGCACGACGGTGTCTTCGACGTCGACGATCACGGCGCCGCTCGCCTGGCGGGCGATTTCACCGGTTTCGAGGCGCACCTTGTGCTGGCCCCACTGGAATTCCTTCACGACCTTGTTGAACATGGACATGGTTGCTCCTTTGGATTCGTTCATAACATTCGCCGCGCCGGCGGACCGTTGCGGCGGCGTCCCGGCCGATTCACCCGGAGCAAGGTGTGTTTTTTATGCCATTCCAGCGCGGCGCGCATGCAGCGCCGCGCTGGAATGACACAAATCCCGCCCCCGGAATCGGCCGTTCGGGCAGCCCGGCGCGAAACGGCCGGACAACCCGCGGTGCGTGTGACGCTACGCACCGCGCAAAAACAAAATGCCTGTATCAGCGCACTGACACAGGCATCTTGATGGCGGCAATCGCGCCGATTACTTACGCAGACCCAGCTTCTCGATCAGTGCGCGGTAACGGTCGGCATCCTTGCCCTTGAGGTAGTCGAGCAGCTTGCGGCGGCGGCTCACCATGCGCAGCAGGCCGCGGCGGCTGTGGTGATCCTTTGCGTGGGTCTTGAAGTGACCCGTCAGTTCCACGATGCGTGCGGTCAGCAGTGCGACCTGCACTTCGGGCGAACCCGTGTCATTGGTGCCACGTGCGAACTGGGCGACGACTTCCGACTTCTTGATATCTGCGACAGACATTTGATTTCCTTTCTAACTGAACAGGCGGACACGGAAGAATGGCCGTGCCGTGATTTACAACCGGCCCGCATTCTAGCACAACTCCGCGTCGATCCGAACCGCTTTGTCACGGACGCGTCATCGTGCACGTCGACGACGCGTCCGTCTGCTGCGACGGGACCGCGAGCACGGTCCGAAAGCCATAGCCGGAACCCTCGTTGTCGAAGCGCACGCCCGGCGTGCCGGCCTTGTCCATTTCCATCACGTAAAGGGGCTGGATCAACTGGTGGTCCTGTGCGCGCATCCGCGACGCGTGGAAACCGTTATCGAACGACAGGCCCTCGAGCGCACGCGCGACCGCCACCGGGTCGGCCGAGCCGGCGCGGTTCATGGCCGCCGCCACCATCTCGATCATCAGGCTCATCCGCAGCACCGGGTAATCGTCCTGCGCGGCCGGGAAGCGGGTCCGGAACGCGTGGTAGAACGCGTCCGACTTCGCGCCGCCCGCGTTCGGGTGCCAATCAGCGACCGCCACGACCCGCCCGACGCCCGCATCGCCGAGCGCCACCGGCGCGCCCAGGCTGTTGCCGTAGAACGTATAGAACTTCGCGTTCAGGCCCTGCTCGCGCGCGGCCTTGACGAGCAGCGTCAGGTCGTTGCCCCAGTTGCCGGTCACGACGGCGTCCGCGCCGCTCGCGCGGATCTTCGCGACGTACGGCGCGAAATCCTTGATGCGCCCGATCGGATGGAATTCGTCGCCGACCACCGCCACGTCCGGCCGCCGCGCGGCCAGCGCCTGCCGCGCGAGCGTGCTGACGTCATGTCCGAAGCTGTAGTCCTGGTTCAGCAGATAGACCTTGCGCAGCGCGCGATCGCGCGCCATCACGTCGGCGAGCGCCGCCATCCGCATTCCCGCGTGCGCGTCGAAGCGGAAGTGCCAGAAACTGCAGCGCGCGCCCGTCAGCGCCGGGTCGTCGGCCGAGTAATTGAGGAACAGCATCCGGGCGTCCGGATTGCGGGCGTTCTGCTTGTCGAGCGCCGCGACCAGCGCGGCCGCGACCGCCGAGCTGTTGCCTTGCGTGACGAAGCCGACGCGACGGTCCGCCGCCGCGCGCAACTGCACCAGCGCCTCTTCCGGGCTGCCCTTGCTGTCGAGCACGACGAGTTCGAGCGGATGCGCGCCGTCGCGCAGCTTCACGCCGCCGGCCGCGTTGACCCGCTCGACGCCGAACCGCAGGTTGCGCTCGACCGCGGCGCCCGCGTTCGCGAACGGGCCGGACATGCCCTCGATCAGCGCGATGCGCACCGGCTCGCCGCCCGCGAACGCCGACGACGCCAGCACCCAGCCCGCGCTCCATGCGAGCGCGCAACGCTTCCATATCTGCATCGGCCTGCCAGCCCCCGATTCCGCGTGAGAAGCGCGGATCATAGGCCGCAGCGCCCCGCGCGGGCAAGCGAGCGCGTGCTTCCGCGATCCCGCACCGAATTGTTCCCGGCCGCGCGCCGGAATGCGCGGTCCGTGATACAACGTGCGTATTCCCCGTGATTCTTGGAGAAACACATGCGTATTCGTGTCCCGGTGCTGCTCGCCTGCGTGGCAGCGCTGTTCGCCGGTTGCGCGCAGCCGTGGCAGCAATATCAGGCCGGCCAGGACCAGTCGGCGATCGTCGCTCGCATGGGCCCGCCGCGCGAAATCTACGACCTGCCCGGCGGCGGCAAACGCCTGATGTGGCCGACCCAGCCGATGGGCGAGATCACGGTCGCAGCCGATGTCGACGGGTCCGGCAAGATCGTCAACGTTCGGCAGGTGCTGCAGCCGAACGAGTTCTACCGCGCGGAAATCGGCAAGTGGACCAAGACCGACGTCCTCGTCAATTTCGGCCGCCCGGTCGAGACGTCCTACTTTCCACTGATGAAGCGCGAGGCGTGGACCTACCGCTACCTCGAGGACAACGTCTGGTACATGATGTACAGCTTCTATTTCGACAGCCAGGGCATCCTGCGGCTCACGCAGAAAACCCCCGATCCGCTGCACGATCCCGATCGCCGCAATCTGTTCTGAACGCGCGGCGCGATTCCAGCGCATTTCCACAACGGCCATTCACGAATTATTGCGCGAATGGCCTTTCTTTTTTACCGCTCTCCCATTAAATCTCAAAATATAGAAGCAAACCTTTCCGGATCAATGAAATTCAATAACCATTAACCGGAATCCTCCGCCACACATACCTCCACGAGAAATCGCATCGGTGATGAGTCGAATGCCTCAAGCTGGTGCGGGTCATGCACCATCTCGATTTAATTTGAAACAATTTGTTTCACTGCCACCTTGAGCCAGGGCATACCCCTAATATCAGCCGGAATTGAACCTTTCAATTTAGAAAGCATCCTGATCCATCCGTTTCGATGGATTTTCATTTGCTTTCATCAAAAAGGAGTCCTCATGAATCGCCCCAAGAGCATGCTGGTCGCCAACATCGCCTGGGCCCGCGAAGCGCGCGAGCGCACGCCCGGCTTCTTCGACGCGCTCGCGCGCGGCCAGAATCCGCGCGTGCTATGGATCGGCTGCTCGGACAGTCGCGTGCCGGCCGAGGCCATCACGCACAGCGCGCCCGGCGACCTGTTCGTCCATCGCAACATCGCGAACCTGTTCCACCCCGACGACGACAACTGCGCGAGCGTGCTCGAGTACGCGGTGCGCGTGCTCAACGTCGATCACGTGATCGTTTGCGGGCATTACGGCTGCGGCGGCGTGCGCGCGTCGCTGCTGCCGCCGCCGACTGACCTGCCGCACGTCAGCCGCCGGATCGCGCCGCTGTGCGCGCTCGCGCGCCGCCACCGCGACACGCTCGCCGGCCTCGACGATGCGGCGGCCGCCGACCGCCTCGCCAAGCTGAACGTGCTCGAACAGGTCCGGCTGCTGCGCGCGTCGCCGATCGTGCGCGATCGCGAACCGTCGCCGCTCGTGCACGGCTGGATCTTTTCGCTCGCCGACGGCCGCCTCAAGGAGCTGGATTCCGGCTACTCGACGCAGCCTGCGGACGCCGCGCTCGCGCAGGCCGCGCCCGCACCGGCGCTCGGCTGAACCGCATCACGCCCCGCACGCCAACGAAACCGCCCTTCCCCCGACCATGAAACTGAACGAGCGTCTGTCCTCACTGCCGCGCGACATCGTCGCCGGCATCGTCGTCTTCCTCGTCGCGCTGCCGCTGTGTCTCGGCATCGCCAACGCGTCCGGCGTCGAGCCGTTCGCCGGGCTCGTGTCCGGCATCGTCGGCGGACTCGTCGTCGCGCTCTTGAGCGGCTCGTCGCTGTCCGTCAGCGGCCCCGCCGCCGGGCTCGTCGTGATCGTCGTCGAAGGCATTGCGCAACTCGGCAGCTTCCCGGCATTCCTGCTCGCCGTGCTGCTGTCCGGCATCCTGCAGTTCGGCTTCGGCATGCTGCGCGCCGGCCGCTTCGCGGCCTACGTGCCGTCCCCCGTCATCAAGGGCATGCTCGCCGCGATCGGGCTGCTGCTGATCGTCAAGCAGATCCCGTTCGCGCTCGGCATCGGCGGGGTTGCCGCGCAACCGCTCGCCGCGCTGCCCGGCCTGAGCGCCGCGTGGATCGCGGCGGCGACCGCGCTCGCGTCGCTCACGCTGCTGGTCGCGTGGGAGTCGCCCGCGCTGCGCCGTTTCGCGATCGTGCGCGCGGTGCCGGCGCCGCTCGCGGTCGTCACGCTCGGCATCGGCGCGACGCTCGTGCTCGGCGCGCTGGCGCCCCCGCTCGCGCCCGGCGCCGCGCACCGGGTCGCGCTGCCCGAGCTCGCGTCGTTTGCGGCCTTCGCGGCATCGCTCAAGCATGCGGAACTCGGCCCCAATTTCGCGCAGCTGATCAACCCGGACGTCTGGCGGGTGGCGATCACGCTGGCGATCGTCGCGAGCCTCGAAACTCTGCTGAGCCTCGAAGCGGTCGAGCAGATCGACCCGAAGCGCCGGCCGACCCAGCCGGATCGCGAACTGAAGGCGCAAGGCGTCGGCAATCTCGTCGCCGGCGCGATGGGCGGGCTGCCGATCACGTCGGTGATCGTGCGCAGCTCGGTCAACGTCAACGCGGGCGCGCAAAGCCGGCTGTCGGCAATCGTGCACGGCGTGCTGCTGCTCGTCAGCGTGTTCGCGCTCACGGGCCTCATCAACCTGATCCCGCTCGCGAGCCTCGCGGCCATCCTGATCCACACCGGTTTCAAGCTGACCAAGCCGGCGCTGTTCCGCTCGGTCGCAAAACAGGGGCCGGCCGCGTTCGCGCCGTTCGTCGCGACGATCGCCGGCGTGCTCGCCGTCGACCTGCTGTTCGGCATCGCGCTCGGCCTCGCGTGCAGCGTCCTCACGGTCGCCGTCGCGAACCTGCAAAGCCCGGTCACGCTCGCGCAGCATGACGACCACTTCCTGCTGTCGTTCCGCAAGGACGTGTCGTTTCTCGGCAAGGTGCAGGTCAAGCACCACCTGCGGCACATTCCGGACCGCGCGGCGGTGATCATCGACGCGACGCGCGCCGACTACATCGACCACGACGTGCTCGAACTGCTCGATGCGTTCATCGCCGACGCGCCGCGGCGCGGGATCGCGGTCGAGTTTCGCCGGCCGTGCCCGTCGCCTCGCGCCGCCGCGCGGCGCTGGCAATTCCGCGCGAGCGCCGCGGAGTGAGCCCGAGATGAAAAAACGCCCCGGCGGCATGGAGCCGCACGGGGCGTTTCGACGGCGCGCGACGCGCTTACGAGCGCTGCGGGTTGAGCTTGTCGTCCTTCGCCTGCAGCTTGTTCAGCGCCGAAATATAGGCCTTCGCGGACGCCGCGACGATATCCGGATCGGTGCCGACGCCGTTGACGATCCGCCCGCTCTTCGACAGGCGCACCGTCACTTCGCCCTGCGCCTGCGTGCCGGTCGTGATGGCGTTGACCGAGTACAGCAGCAGTTCGGAACCGCTGCCGACCTCGCCTTCGATCGCGTTGAACGTCGCGTCGACCGGGCCGTTGCCGCGCGCCTCGCCGGTCACTTCCTTGCCGTCGACCGCGAACACGACCTTCGCGTGCGGCTGCTCGCCCGTCTCGGAATGCTGCGCGAGCGACACGAACTTGAAGTGCTCCTGCTCGGCTGCCTGCGCGGCTTCCTCGGACACGATCGCGATGATATCTTCGTCGAAGATTTCCGCCTTGCGGTCGGCCAGATCCTTGAAGCGCATGAACGCGGCGTTCAGGTCGGCTTCGCTGTCGAGCGCGATGCCGAGCTCCTGCAGGCGCTGCTTGAACGCGTTGCGGCCCGACAGCTTGCCGAGCACGATCTTGTTGGCGGTCCAGCCCACGTCTTCCGCACGCATGATCTCGTACGTGTCGCGCGCCTTCAGCACGCCGTCCTGGTGGATGCCCGACGCGTGCGCGAACGCGTTCGCGCCGACCACCGCCTTGTTCGGCTGCACGACGAAGCCGGTGATCTGCGACACGAGCTTCGAGGTCGGCACGATCTGCGTCGTGTCGATGCCGACGTCGAGGCCGAAATAGTCCTTGCGGGTCTTCACGGCCATCACGATTTCCTCGAGCGACGTGTTGCCCGCGCGCTCGCCGAGACCGTTGATCGTGCATTCGACCTGGCGCGCGCCGCCGATCTTCACGCCGGCGAGCGAGTTCGCAACCGCCATCCCGAGGTCGTTGTGGCAGTGCACCGAGAAGATCGCCTTGTCCGAGTTCGGGATGCGCTCGCGCAGCGTCTTCACGAGGTTGCCGTACAGCTCAGGCACGCCGTAGCCGACCGTATCGGCGATGTTGATCGTCGTCGCGCCCTCCGCGATCACGGCTTCCAGCACGCGGCAGAGGAAGTCCATGTCCGAGCGGCTGCCGTCTTCCGGCGAGAATTCGACGTTGTCGGTGAACTTGCGCGCGAAACGCACCGCGAGGCGCGCCTGCTCGAACACCTGGTCCGGCGTCATGCGCAGCTTCTTTTCCATGTGCAGCGGCGACGTCGCGATGAACGTATGGATCCGGAAGCTGTCCGCCGGCTTCAGCGCGTCGGCCGCGCGCTGGATGTCCTTATCGTTCGCCCGCGCCAGCGAGCAGATCGTGCTGTCCTTCACGAGACCCGCGATCGTGTGGATCGCGTCGAAGTCGCCGTTCGAGCTGGCGGCGAAGCCGGCCTCGATCACGTCGACCTTCATCCGTTCGAGATGCTTCGCGATCCGGATCTTCTCTTCCTTCGTCATCGACGCGCCGGGCGACTGTTCACCGTCACGCAACGTCGTATCGAAAATGATCAGCTTGTCTGTCATGGGGGGCTCCAAGGCTCTTTGTTCGGGGGTACAACGAGATGGATTCGCGCCACCGCTGGCGACGCTGAACGACAGACGAGCCTGGACGGGGGGCGAAAACGGTCAGCGCGGCAGGCGCGCTAGCGCTAGCGCGCGTAGCGGCGCACCGGCTAGAAGGAGGGAGAGGCGGGAAAATGCAGTCATGCCGACGACTATAGCGGCATTCCGCAGGCCGCGCAATCGGACGACTCCCGAAGTGTGGGTGGAAAAAGGGGCACATAAAAACGGCGGCCCGCAGGCCGCCGTTTCGGAACGTGTCGCGCGTCAATGCTCGCGCTGCGACGAGCGCGCCGGATTCGGACGCCCGCGCACCGCCATGTAGGCCCAGAACACGTAGCCGGACAGCCCGTACAGCACGAACAGGCAGAACAGCATCAGCGGCGGATCGGACGACACCAGCACGAACGCGACGACGACCAGCAGGGTCGCCGCGAACGGCACGCGGTGGCGCACGTCGAGCGCCTTGCCGCTGTAGAACGGCGCGTTCGACACCATCGTCACGCCTGCATAGATGGTCAGCACGAACGCGACCCACGGCAGCCAGCCGAGCTTCATCGGCACGCGGTTGTCGGTCGCGAGCCACACGAAGCCGGCGATCAGCGCCGCGGCGGCCGGGCTCGGCAGCCCCTGGAAGAAGCGCTTGTCGACCACCCCGATGTTCGCGTTGAAGCGCGCGAGGCGCAGCGCGGCGCCCGAGCAGTAGACGAACGCGGCGAGCCAGCCCCAGCGGCCGAGATCCTTCAGCACCCACTCGTACATCACGAGCGCCGGCGCGACGCCGAACGACACCATGTCGGACAGGCTGTCGAACTGCTCGCCGAACGCGCTCTGCGTATGCGTCATGCGCGCGACCCGCCCGTCCATCCCGTCGAGCACCATCGCGGCGAAGATCGCGATCGCGGCGATCTCGAAGCGCACGTTCATCGCCTGCACCACCGCGAAGAACCCGCAGAACAGCGCGGCCGTGGTGAACGCATTCGGCAGCAGGTAGATGCCGCGCGTCTTCAGGAACTGCTGGCGCTTCGCGCGGCGGCTCTCGACGATCGGCGCCGGATCGGGCGCGACCGACTTGTTGCGGCGGAACGGCCGCAGGGTGCCGTTGCGCGGCCGGCGCGGTTTGAATGCGGCCATCGTGCGCCCCGCCGCTTACTGTTCCAGCTCGGCGAGGATCGTCGACGACGCGTAGACCTTCTCGCCGATCGACACCTTCGCGCGGCTGCCGAGCGGCAGGTATACGTCGACGCGCGAACCGAAGCGGATGAAGCCGTAGCGCTGGCCGCGCGACAGCGGCTCGCCGGCGCGCACGTAGCACAGGATGCGGCGCGCGACGAGGCCCGCGATCTGCACCGCGGTGACGGTCTTGCCGCTGGCCGTCTGGATCACGACGGCGTTGCGCTCGTTCTCGGTCGACGCCTTGTCGATCGCCGCGTTCAGGAACGCGCCCGGGAAGTACTCGACCTTGGTCACGGCGCCGTCCACCGGCGAACGCTGCGAGTGGACGTTGAAGACATTCATGAACACGCTGATCTTCAGCGCTTCGCGGTTCGCATACGGATCCTGCGCGGTCTCGACCGCGACGATGCGGCCGTCGGCCGGGCACAGCACCGCGTTCGGCTGCGCCGGGATCGGGCGCTGCGGGTCGCGGAAGAACTGGACGACGAAGACGACCAGCAGCCAGAACGGCCACGCGAAGCCGAAGCCCCCGACGGCATGGATCAACAGCGCGATGACGGCTGCAATCGCGATGAACGGCCAGCCTTCGCGCGCGATGATCGGATGAGGATAGTTCATGGATTCGTTCTGTGTTCGGTGAATTGCAAAGCCCGTAGGATAGCAAAAGCCGCCCGGGGCACTGCTGCCATCGGGCGGCTTTTTGCTACCGACCCTCCTCTCGAAGGGCCGGAACAGCTCGCGCTGCTTAGTTCTTCGACTGGTCGACGAGCTTGTTCTTCGCGATCCACGGCATCATCGCGCGCAGCTTCGCGCCGACCTGCTCGATCTGGTGCTCGGCCGTCAGGCGGCGGCGCGACTGCAGCGTCGGTGCGCCGGCCTTGTTCTCGAGAATGAAGCTCTTCGCGTATTCGCCGGTCTGGATGTCGGTCAGGCACTGCTTCATCGCCTTCTTCGTCTCTTCCGTGACGACGCGCGGGCCCGTCACGTACTCGCCGTATTCGGCGTTGTTCGAGATCGAGTAGTTCATGTTCGCGATGCCGCCTTCGTAGATCAGGTCGACGATCAGCTTCAGCTCGTGCAGGCACTCGAAGTACGCCATTTCCGGCGCGTAGCCCGCTTCGACCAGCGTCTCGAAACCGGCCTTGATCAGCTCGACGGTGCCGCCGCACAGCACGGCCTGCTCGCCGAACAGGTCGGTTTCCGTCTCTTCACGGAAGTTCGTCTCGATGATGCCCGCACGGCCGCCGCCGTTCGCTGCTGCGTACGACAGCGCGATGTCGCGCGCCGCGCCCGACTTGTTCTGCGCAACCGCGATCAGGTGCGGCACGCCGCCACCCTGCGAGTACGTGCCGCGCACCGTGTGGCCCGGCGCCTTCGGCGCGATCATGATCACGTCGAGGTCGGCGCGCGGGATCACCTGGCCGTAGTGGACGTTGAAGCCATGCGCGAATGCGAGCGCCGCGCCCTGCTTGATGTTCGCGTGCACTTCCTTCGCGTACACGTCGGCGATCTGCTCGTCCGGCAGCAGCATCATCACGACGTCGGCGCCCTTCACCGCTTCAGCGACTTCCTTGACCGACAGGCCGGCGTTCTCGGCCTTGCTCCACGACGCGCCGCCCTTGCGGAGGCCGACCGTCACGTTCACGCCGCTGTCCTTCAGGTTCAGCGCGTGCGCGTGGCCTTGCGAGCCGTAGCCGATGATCGTGACTTGCTTGCCCTTGATGAGGGAGAGGTCGGCGTCTTTGTCGTAGAAAACGTTCATGATGGTTCCTTCGCTAATTCAAAAATTCAAAATTCGTTCAGATGGAGTACTGCGGGCCGGGACATGACGGCGCACCCGGCGTGCCTGTCCGGCATCACACCTTCAGGATGCGCTCGCCGCGTCCGATGCCGGAGCTGCCGGTGCGCACGGTCTCGAGGATCGCGCCCGCGTCCAGCCCCTGGATGAATGCGTCGAGCTTGTCGCTCGCGCCCGTCAATTCGATCGTGTAGGTCTTCTCGGTCACGTCGATGATGCGGCCCCGGAAAATGTCCGACATCCGCTTCATCTCTTCGCGCTCCTTGCCCACTGCACGCACCTTGATCAGCATCAGCTCGCGTTCGATGTGTGCACCGTCGGTCAGGTCCACCACTTTCACCACCTCGATCAGGCGGTTCAGATGCTTCGTGATCTGTTCGATCACGTCGTCGGAGCCGATGGAAACGATGGTGAGCCGCGACAGCGATTGGTCTTCGGTCGGCGCCACCGTCAAGGTTTCGATGTTGTAGCCGCGTGCGGAAAACAGGCCGACCACGCGCGACAGCGCGCCCGGTTCGTTTTCCAGCAGGACGGAAATGATGTGTCTCATGTTCGCTTCTTCCAGAATGTGTCCGTGTCGATTAGCCCGCGTCGCGCGCCGCCGTATGCCGCGCCGCCTTTCGTGAAGGCGGCCGCATCCGGCCTCGCGCGCGCCGCGCCGTTACAGATCTTCCGATCCGAGCAGCATCTCGGTGATGCCCTTGCCGGCCTGGACCATCGGCCAGACGTTTTCGGTCGGATCGGTCTGGAAGTCGAGAAACACGGTGCGGTCCTTCAGGCGCAGCGCTTCCTTCAGCGCCGGCTCGACGTCCGCAGTCCTTTCGATGCGCATGCCGACATGGCCGTATGCCTCGGCGAGCTTCACGAAGTCCGGCAGCGCATCCATGTACGAATGCGAATAGCGCTTGCTGTATTCGATCTGCTGCCACTGGCGAACCATGCCGAGGTAGCGGTTGTTCAGCGAAATGATCTTGATCGGCGTGTCGTACTGCAGGCAGGTCGACAACTCCTGGATGCACATCTGGATCGAGCCTTCGCCCGTGATGCACAGCACGTCGTCGTCCGGGTGCGCCATCTTGACGCCCATCGCCGCCGGCAGGCCGAAGCCCATCGTGCCGAGGCCGCCCGAATTGATCCAGCGGCGCGGCTTGTTGAAGCGGTAGAACTGCGCGGCCCACATCTGGTGCTGGCCGACGTCCGAGCACACGAACGCGTTGCCGTCCGTCAGCTCCCACGCCTTCTCGACCACGTACTGCGGCTTGATGATCTCGCTTTCGCGGTCGTACTTCAGGCAGTCCTTCGCGCGCCAGCCTTCGATGTCCTTCCACCATTGCGCGAGCGCCTCGGTGTCCGGGCCGTGCTCGGCCGTCTGCAGCTGCTCGATCAGCTCCTTCAGCACTTCCTTCACGTCGCCGACGATCGGGATGTCGACCTTCACGCGCTTCGAGATCGACGACGGGTCGATGTCGATGTGGATGATCTTGCGCGGACGCGACGCGAAGTGCGCCGGGTCGCCGATCACGCGGTCGTCGAAGCGCGCGCCGATCGCGATCAGCACGTCGCAGTGCTGCATCGCCATGTTCGCTTCGTAGGTGCCGTGCATGCCGAGCATGCCGAGGAATTTCTTGTCCGACGCGCGATAGCCGCCGAGGCCCATCAGCGTGTTGGTGACCGGGTAGCCGAGCAGGTCCGCGAACTGGTTCAGCTCGCGCGACGCGTCGGCGAGGATGATGCCGCCGCCGGTATAGATGTACGGGCGCTTCGCCGACAGCAGCAGCGACACCGCCTTGCGGATCTGGCCCGAATGGCCTTTCGTGACCGGGTTGTACGAGCGCAGCGACACGCTCTTGACGGGCACGTACTCGCACGGCGTCTTCGAGATGTCCTTCGGGATGTCGATCAGCACCGGGCCCGGGCGGCCGGTGCGCGCGATGTAGAACGCCTTCTTGACGGTTTCGGCGAGCTCGCGCACGTCCTTCACGAGGAAGTTGTGCTTCACGCACGGACGCGTGATGCCGACCGTGTCGCATTCCTGGAACGCGTCCTGGCCGATCGCCGCGGTCGGCACCTGGCCGCTGATCACGACCATCGGGATCGAATCCATGTAGGCCGTCGCGATGCCGGTCACCGCGTTGGTGACGCCGGGGCCGGACGTCACGAGACAGACGCCGACATTGCCGGTGGAACGCGCATACGCATCGGCTGCGTGCACGGCCGCCTGTTCGTGGCGCACCAGCACGTGCTGAATCTTGTCCTGCTTGTAGAGCTCGTCGTAGATATAGAGAACCGAGCCGCCGGGGTAGCCCCAGATGAATTCGACGTTTTCGTCGGCCAGTGCCTTCATGAGCACGGTGGCGCCGATCGAGTCGCTATCGGGAGGGGAAAGGGGTTCCGACGTGGAGAATTCCGCGCTGGGCATGTTCATCGTTGACCTATCGAATTTTCGGCAAAAAATTGATCGGGTGCTCTCTGCCGGGCTTGTGGCTCGGGTTCAAGCGGCGCGTCCAGTTTGAAGGGCGGGCTTCTTGGGCCAGCCTCAAATGAGACCATCACTCATGTTGCGAACGGACGACGATAGCGGGTCGCGCGAACGCCGTCAAGCAAAATGTCCCGCAGTGCATCATCGCCGCCCGCGGGCAGCCCCGCGCCGCGGTTCGCGCGCAACGCGCCGCCCCCAACCCGGTGCCAAGCAGCGCGAAAATTTGTTAGCATCCGCGGGTTTTACGAAATTTTTCGACCTTCTTCACGCGGCAGTCCGCAGCGCATACCTTTACGGAATGGCATCAGACAAGGAACTCGCCGACTTTCTGGCGGGCGTCGAAAGGCGCGCGTTCAAGCAGGCTGCGTACGCGGTACGTGACGACGATGCGTCGCTCGACATCGTGCAGGACGCGATGATCAAACTGGCGGAGAAGTACGGCGACCGCCCGGCCGCCGAGCTGCCGCTGCTTTTTCAGCGGATCCTGCAGAACGCGATCCACGACTGGTTCCGCCGGCAGAAGGTCCGCAACACCTGGGTCACGCTTTTCTCGTCGCTGAACAATACCGACGACGAAGACTTCGACCCCCTCGAAACGCTCGAAGCGGCCGACCAGACGCCGGGCGTCGAGAGCAGCGAGCACCGCCTCGAGCGGGAGCAGGTTCTGGCCCTGATCGACGAAGAAATCCAGAAGCTTCCGGCGCGTCAACGGGAAGCGTTCCTGATGCGTTACTGGGAAGATATGGATGTCGCCGAGACTGCCGCCGCAATGGGGTGCTCCGAAGGCAGCGTCAAGACGCATTGCTCGCGAGCCACCCACACGCTGGCGGAAGCGCTCAAGGCCAAAGGAATCACGCTATGAGCTCCGCTCCTGCAAACCGAGAACTCGAAATCGCGCTGAAGGTGCGCCGCGCGCTCGATGAGCGCGCGGCCGCGCTGCCGGCCGCCACCACCGACCGGCTGGCCGCCGCCCGCCAGGCCGCGCTCGCGCGCAAGAAGCCGGAGCCCGTGGCGGCGCCGGTGTTCGTCCCCGCCTTCGCCGGCGCGGCCGGCGCCTACGGCCCGGTGGTCACGCCTGCGCGCCAGCCGGTGTCGTTGGCGCGCCGCCTGCTGCGCGCGTGGCCGCTCGCGCTGCTGCTCGCCGGCCTCGTCGGCATCGCGTACTGGGAAGACATGCAGCGCACCGCCGAGCTGGCCGACATCGACGCGGCGATGCTCAGCGACGACCTGCCGCTCAACGCGTACCTCGATCACGGGTTCAACGCGTATCTTTCGCACGCCCACTAATCAGACAAGCAACGAGGGGATCGCACGGGTGAGTCAGAAGCGCGGCCTGGCCGTATTTTTCGGATGCGTGATCGCGATCGCCGTCGCCTACGTCGCCACGTACCCGCGTTTCCACCCGCAACCCGAGGCGGTCGCCGTCGCGACCAACGCGCCTGCGCTCGCGTCGGCCGCCATCGCGCTGACCGCCGACCTCGCGCCGCTGCCCGCCGCCGCCGGCCCGCTGTCGTGGGCGCGCCTGACGCCCGCGCAGCACGTCGCGCTCGCGCCGTTCGCCGACCAATGGGATTCGTTCAGCGACGCCCGCAAGCGCAAATGGCTGAAGATCGCGGCACGCTACCCGAAGATGACGCCCGATGCACAGAAGCGCCTGCAGGAGCGCATGACCGAATGGGTCAGGATGACGCCCGAGCAGCGCCGCGTCGCGCGCGAGAACTACCAGACCGCGAAGGACCTGTCCGCGCAGGCGCGTGAGCGCGCGTGGAAGGCCTACCAGCAGTTGCCCGAGGAACAGAAGGAGCGCCTCGCGGCGGCCGAGCGCCGCCGCCGGCCGACCGTCGTCAGCGCGCCGCCGACCGGCAAGGGCGACCGCGACGTCCGCCGCCTCGTGAACTCGCACGAGCATCCGGCGAGCGGCGCGGGCGTCGTGCCGCAGGCGCAGCCCGCGTCGAGCGGCGCCGCCGCACCACCGGCGGTCGCCTCGGCCACCGCCGGCGCAGCCCCGGCGCCGGCCGCGCCGGCGCCCGTGTCGCCCGCCGACGCGCCGTCGCTGTTCAAGGGCTCCTGAGCGGCCGTGCCGCACACGAGCCCGTCTCCTGCCACCCCGCCGTCCGTCCGGCGGCGTCTCGCCGCGCTGCTCTACGAGGGCGTCCTGCTGTTCGGCGTCGTGTTCTTCGCCGGCCTCGCGTTCGCGCTCGCGACGCAGCAGCGCAACGGCCTCGTCCATCACAACCTGCTCGCCGCGTGGATCGCGCTCGTCGTCGGCGCGTATTTCGTCTGGTTCTGGACGCACGGCGGCCAGACGCTGCCGATGAAAACCTGGCGCCTGCGGATCGAGTCGGCGAGCGGCCGGCCGCTGACCGCCGGCCACGCGCTCGTCCGCTATGCGCTCGGCTGGCTGTGGTTCGTGCCGCCGCTCGCGCTGCACCCGCTCCTCGGCCTGTCCGTGCCTGTCACGCTCGCGCTCGCCGGCGCCTGGATCGCCGCGTGGGCCGGCGCGGCGCGGCTGCATCCGGACCGCCAGTTCCCGCACGACCGGCTCGCGCGCACCCGCGTCGTCGCGCTGCCGCGCTGACCGTCGCCTCCCCCGGACCGGCCGCCCGCCACCTTCGCGCGGCGCTCGAAAATTCACCCCTGAACGGAGCCTGCGCGCCGTAATAAGAACGTCTTGTGACTGTCACGTCACAGTCACGCCCGCATGGCGCAATGCCGGTAATGTCAACCGGCGCGAGTCATGCATGGGCCAGAAAACGTCCGCGACCTCCCTGTTTCGTCACCCCCTCGGCGCCCGCGCCGCCACCGCCTTCCTGTCCGGCTCGGCCGCGGCCGACGCCCTCTCGACACATGAACCGCCTGCCGCGTCCGCCACGCAGCACGACGATCACGAGCCGTCCGCGCATCGCTACCGCACCATCTGGCTGTCCGACATCCATCTCGGCTCGAGCGGCTGCCAGGCCACGTACCTGCTCGACTTCCTGCGCCACAACGATTCGGAATACCTGTACCTCGTCGGCGACATCATCGACGGCTGGCAGCTGAAAAAAGGCTGGTACTGGCCGCAGGCGCACAACGACGTCGTGCAGAAGATCCTGCGCAAGGCCCGCAAGGGCACGCAGGTCGTCTACATCCCGGGCAACCACGACGAAGGCGCCCGGCAGTTCTGCGACCTCGCGTTCGGCGACATCCAGGTGCGCGGCGAGGCGTTCCACACGACGCTGTCGGGCAAACGTTTGTGGATCGTGCACGGCGACCTGTTCGACGGCGTGATCCAGCACGCGAAATGGCTCGCGTACCTCGGCGATACGCTCTACACGCTGATCCTCGTGCTGAACCGGTGGTTCAACCGGATCCGCAACCGGCTCGGCTTCCAGTACTGGTCGCTGTCGCAGTACCTGAAGCACCAGGTGAAGAACGCGGTCAACTTCATCTCGCAGTTCGAGACCGTGATGACCGACGAAGCGCGCCGGCGCGGCTGCGACGGCGTCGTCTGCGGCCACATCCACAAGGCGGAGATCCGCGACATCGACGGCGTGCTGTACTGCAACGACGGCGATTGGGTCGAGAGCCTGTCCGCGCTCGTCGAAACGATGGAAGGCGAGCTGAAGGTCGTCTACTGGACGGCGATGCGCACGCCGTCCGCGGCCGTCTCGCGCAAGACCAAGGCTACGGCCTGACTGCACCCTCCCCAGCACTTACTTACAGGACACATGCCGCGATGAAGATCATGATCGTCACCGATGCGTGGGAACCGCAGGTCAACGGCGTCGTGCGCACGCTGAAGAGCACGTCCCGCGAACTCACGGCCCTCGGCCACCGCGTCGAACTGCTGACGCCGCTCGAATTCCGCACGGTGCCCTGCCCGACCTATCCGGAAATCCGCCTGTCGATCCTGCCGTACCGCAAGCTGCGCGCGCGGATCGACGCGTTCGCGCCCGACGCGCTGCACATCGCGACCGAGGGCCCGCTCGGCCTCGCCGCGCGCCGCTATGCGCGCGCGCGCAAGCTGCCGTTCACGACCGCGTATCACACGCGCTTCCCGGAATACGTGCAGGCGCGCTTTGGCATCCCGCTGACCGCGACCTACCGCTTCCTGCACTGGTTCCACGCGCCGTCGCTCGCGGTGATGGCGCCGACGCCGGTCGTCAAGCACGACCTCGAGCAGTACGGCTTCACGAACGTCGTCCTGTGGACACGCGGCGTGGATCTCGATATCTTCCGGCCCATGGAGTCCAAGGTCCTCAACACCGCACGGCCGATCTTCCTGTACGTCGGCCGCGTCGCGATCGAGAAGAACGTCGAGGCGTTCCTGCGGCTCGACCTGCCCGGCTCGAAGTGGGTCGCGGGCGAAGGCCCCGCGCTCGCGGAGCTGAAGTCGCGCTATCCGGAGGCGAACTACCTCGGCGTGCTGTCGCAGGCCGAGCTCGCGAAGGTCTATGCGGCCGCGGACGTGTTCGTGTTTCCGAGCCGCACCGACACCTTCGGGCTCGTGCTGCTCGAGGCGCTCGCATGCGGCACGCCGGTCGCGGCCTACCCGGTCACCGGCCCGATCGACGTGCTCGGCGGCGGCAACGCGGGCGCAATGCACGAGGACCTGCAGGAAGCCTGCCTCGAAGCGCTGAAGATCGAGCGCGCGACCGCCCGCGAGTGGGCGGAGCGCTTCTCGTGGCGCGCCGCGTCCGAGCAGTTCGCGTCGCATCTGAAACCGCTGCCGAAGGACTTATACACGACCACCGAAGGTGCTGCCGTTTGAAACGAGACCCGCACGAACAGATTCCCCCACCGCCCGCGCAACCGCAACGGCACCGGCCGTTCGACGAGGATGAACCGTCAGGCGGCGAGCCGCATGCCGACATGGCAGCGCACGAACCGCTCGGCACCGACGATCCGCTCGCGCCGCTGCCGCCGAATCCGTACAAGCGCAATCGCGGCCTCACGCGCGCGTGGTACGCGCTCAAGCATTCGCTGAACGGTTTCCGGGTCGCGATCCGCGAGGAGAGCGCATTCCGCCAGGAACTGACGCTCGCCGCGCTGATGCTGCCCATCGGCGCGTTCGCGCCGGTGCCCGCCGCGTCGCGCGCGCTCCTGATCGCCTCGGTGCTGCTGGTGCTGATCGTCGAGCTGCTGAACTCGAGCGTCGAAGCCGCGATCGACCGCATCTCGCTCGAGCGCCACGAACTGTCGAAGCGTGCGAAGGACCTCGGCAGCGCGGCCGTCACGGTTGCCCTGTTCGCGTGCGTGACGACGTGGGGTTTCGTGCTCGGCCCGGTCGTCGCGCGCTGGCTCGGCTTCTAGGGCCTGTTCACGCTGATGACGGGCTTGCGAACGTGCGTTGCCGGTCGTAGTGCAAGTTTGGCCGAGCCAGACAAGCGGCGCGGGGTCGCCGGGTATGCCCCGATCACGAAATGCACCGGACCGGCGAAACCCCGGTTTATAATCGTCCGCTAGACATATAACAGCAACCCGCGCCGGACGAATCACGCAGCATCGATTGCAGCGCCCGCCAGTCCGGCACACACAGGGCCGGACGACATGGAAGCGAAACCTCCCCGCCGCACCCGCGAACGGATTCTCGAGCTGTCGTTGAAACTCTTCAACGAGATCGGCGAACCGAACGTCACCACCACGACGATCGCCGAGGAAATGGAAATCAGCCCAGGCAACCTCTACTACCATTTCCGCAACAAGGACGACATCATCAACAGCATCTTCGCGCAGTTCGAGCAGGCGATCGAAAAGCGCCTGCGCTTCCCCGAAGATCACCGTCCGACGATCGACGAAACATGGTCGTACCTGCAGTACATGGCCGACTTCATGTGGACCTACCGTTTCCTGTATCGCGACCTCAACGACCTGCTCGCACGCAATCGCACGCTGGAAACGCACTTCAAGCAGATCATCAGCCACAAGGTGCGCTTCGCGCGCGAGATGTGCGAGCTGCTCGTGTCGGATGCCGAGATGGTCGCGACGCCCGCCGAGATCGCGGTCATCGCGACCAACATGGCCGTGATCTCGACCTACTGGCTGTCGTATCAGTACGTGATGCACCCGCGCAAGTACAACGACCAGGATGCGATCCGCGAGGAGCTGCACCAGGTCAGCATGCACGTGATTTCCGTGATGGCGCCGTACCTGCGCGGCCGCTCGCGGCAGCTGTTCGACGATCTCGTTTCAGGCAAGCTGCCCAAGCGCGAATTCGCCGACTACCTGCCGCCGCGCGACGGTTCGCCGCGCGCCGCCAGTGCGCCGGCCCCCGGCAGGCCGGCCCTCGCCAAGGACGCGAAGCAATGAAGGCCGTATGCGTGTACTGCGGGTCGTCGCCCGGCGCGCGGCCCGTCTATGCGGAAGCCGCGCGCGCGTTCGGCCGCGCGCTCGTCGATGCCGGCCTCACGCTCGTCTACGGCGGCGGCCGCGTCGGGCTGATGGGCACGATCGCCGACGAAGTGATGGCAGCCGGCGGCCGCGCGGTCGGCGTGATCCCCGAGCTGCTCGTCGACAAGGAAGTCGGCCACACCGGCCTGTCCGAGCTGCACGTGGTGCCGGACATGCATCACCGCAAGAAGTTGATGGCCGACCTCGCCGACGGGTTCGTCGCGATGCCCGGCGGCGCCGGCACCCTCGAGGAATTCTTCGAGGTCTACACGTGGGCGCAGCTCGGCTATCACCGCAAGCCCGTCGCGCTCTACAACATCGACGCGTTCTACGATCCGCTGATCGCGCTGCTCCGGCATACGGTCGACGAAGGCTTCATGCGGCCCGCCTATTTCGACGCGCTGTGCATCGACGCCGACCCGGCCGCGCTGATCGGGCAGCTGCGCCGCTACCAGCCGCCCACGCGCGACAAGTGGGCGCCCGACGAAACCGAATGACGCGGAGCCGCGCGCGATGACCGAACCGTCCGAACGCAAAGTCGTCCTGATCACCGGCGCGAGCCGCGGCATCGGCCGCGCATGCGCCGTGCTCGCGGCAGCACGCGGCTGGGACGTCGGCATCAACTACGCGCGCGACGCGGCGGCGGCCGACGCGACCGCCGTCGCCGTGCGCGATGCTGGCGGCCGCGCGTGCGTCGTGGCCGGCGACGTGTCGAGCGAAGCGGACGTCGTCGCGATGTTCGACACCGTCGTCGCGACGCTCGGCCGGCTCGACGCGCTCGTCAACAACGCCGGCATCGTCGCGCCGTCGCTGCCGCTCGCCGACATGCCGGTCGAACGGCTGACGCGGGTGTTCGACACCAACGTGCTCGGCGCGTATCTGTGCGCGCGCGAGGCCGCGCGCCGGCTGTCGACCGATCGCGGCGGACGCGGCGGCGCGATCGTCAACGTGTCGTCGATCGCGGCGCGGCTCGGCTCGCCGAACGAATATGTCGACTATGCGGGATCGAAAGGCGCGGTCGATTCGCTGACGATCGGCCTCGCGAAGGAACTCGGCCCGCACGGCGTGCGCGTGAACGCCGTGCGGCCGGGCCTGATCGAAACCGAGATCCATGCGAGCGGCGGCCAGCCGGACCGCGCCGGCCGCCTCGGCGCGCAGACGCCGCTCGGCCGCGCGGGCGAAGCGCAGGAGGTCGCCGAGGCGATCGTCTGGCTGCTCGGCGATGCCGCGTCGTATACGACCGGCGCCCTCCTCGACGTCGGCGGCGGCCGATAACCCCGCCGTCGCGACAAAATGTCGCACCCCATCCCTTCCCTTTGCCTGCCCTACATCGCTACAAATCTCCACAAATCCGCAACAGATTGTGTAAACATCCGTAACAATTTCGTGGTCTACTAGCACGCACTTCGACAGCCGGCGCCGCCGCCTGTCCGTTGCCGCCGGCGCGCGGCGCCTATTGCCCCGGGCCCATGCAGCCAGGCGGCTCGACCAGAGATTGCTCCATGCAGGGATCCGCAGCACCCAGCCGGCGGCGCACGTCCGTGCCTGCCTCGGCCCAGCACGTCCGCTCATCCGCCGAAACCGACCTCTCCGGGTCCGTCCACGTCGGCCGCGCGTCCGCCACGACGGCGCCCGCGCGCAGCCACGTCGCACGGGTCGGCTGGCGCGCGTGGCTGCTGGTCGCCGCCGTGTTCTGCGCGTACATGCTGCCCGGCGTGCTCGGCCACGATCCGTGGAAGCAGGACGAAACCTACACGTTCGGCATCATCCAGCACATGCTCGAGACCGGCGACCTCGTCGTGCCGACCAATGCCGGCGCGCCGTTCATGGAAAAGCCGCCGCTCTACGCCTGGGTCGCGACGAGCCTCGCATGGCTGCTGCAGCGCGTGCTGCCGCTGCACGACGCTGCGCGGCTCGCGAGCGCGCTGTTCGCGGCGCTTGCGTTCGGCTTCACCGCGCGCGCGGCGCGCGTCGCGAGCGGCGCGGCCGGCTGGTTCGACCTGAAGGTGATCGGGCCCGTCGCGCTGTGCGCGAGCAGCCTCGTCGTCATCAAGCACGTGCATGACATGATGACGGACGTCGCGCTGTTCGCCGGCACGGCAATCGCGTTTTGCGGCCTGCTCGAACTCGTGATGCAGCACCTCGCCCGCGCGCGGCACGCGCAGCTCGGCTTGCCGGTCGGACCCGAGAACCGCTGGGCCGCCCCGATGTTCGGCGCGGGCGTCGGCGTCGCGCTGATGGCGAAGGGACTGTTCGTGCCGCTGGTGTTCGGGGCCACGCTGACCGCCGTGCTGGCGCTCTATCCCGAATGCCGCACCCGCGCGTTCGCGCGCGCGCTCGGCATCGCCGCGCTGGCGTTCGCGCCGTTCGCGATCATCTGGCCAACCGCGCTGTTCCTGCGCTCCGAGACGCTCTTCCTCAACTGGTTCTGGGACAACAACGTCGGCCGCTTCTTCGGTTTCTCCGTGCCGCAGCTCGGCGCGGAAAACGACAAGCCGTTGTTCATCCTGCGCGCGTTCCTGACCGTCGGCATCCCGGTCACGCCGCTCGCGATCGTCGCGCTCGCCCGCGGCGCATGGCGCGACTGGCGCGCGCCGCGCATCGCGCTGCCGGTCGTGTTCGCCAGCGTCGGGCTGGCAGTGCTGGAGATGTCCGCAACGTCGCGCCAGCTCTACATCCTGCCGTTCTTCGCACCGCTCGCGCTGGTCGCCGCGCAGGCGATCGACCGCCTGCCGCAGAAGCTGCACGTCGCGTGGGATTACCTGAGCCGCGCGCTGTTCGGCAGCATCGCGGTGCTCGCGTGGACGATCTGGTCGGTGATGGCCGATCCGGCCGCATCGCACGAACGCCTCGCGCCGCTCGGCCGCTGGCTGCCGCTCGACTGGACGATGCCGATCGAACCGGGCCTCGTGCTCGGCGCGCTCGCGCTGACGGTCGGCTGGCTCTGGCTGCTGCCGACGCTGCGCACGACGGGCCGCTGGCGCGGCGCACTATCGTGGGCGTCGGGCGCGATCGTCGCGTGGGGCCTCGTCTACACGCTGCTGCTGCCGTGGCTCGATGTCGCAAAAAGCTACCGTTCGGTGTACGAAGACCTGAACGCGCACCTCGCGCTCGAATGGAACGAAGGCGACTGCATGGCAAGCCTGAACGGGCTCGGCGAGTCGGAAGCGCCGATGCTCTACTACTTCTCCGGCATCCTGCACCAGCCCGTCTCCAACCCGGCGGCGGCGCGCTGCACGTGGATGATCGTCCAGGGCGTGCGCGCAGTCGATCCGTCGCCGGGCACCGAATGGAAGCTGTTCTGGACGGGCGCCCGGCCGGGCGACGACAACGAGATGCTGCGCGTCTACGTGCGCACGCCGGAGCAGCACCCGCAATGACGATGGTTGAAGGCGCATCGCGCCTTCAACCGGCACGCCCTGCGCCGCGTTGCATCGAGCGGGCCCGGCGGCCCGCCGCTCGCCGCTCACCACTCACCACTCAGAACGACGACCCCGGCTCGCGCAGGAACGCGGCCTCCTCTGCGGTCGACGCGCGCCCGAGAATCGCGTTCCGGTGCGGGAACCGGCCGAAGCGCGCGATCACGTCCGCATGCCGCAGCGCGAAATCGTGATACCCGGCGCACCCCGCCTCCTCCCGGATCCCCTCGCACAGCCGCACGGCCTCGCGCTGGCTGTCCGGCGACTCGTCGTGCTCGAACGGCAGATACGCAAACGCTCGGTGATGGCCGCTCGGCAGCCGGGCGTCCCAGCCCGCGGCGACGAGCCGGCGCGCGCACGCGAGCGCCTTCGGGTCCGCGGCGAACGCGCGCGGCGTGCCGCGATGAACGTTGCGCGAGAACTGGTCGAGCACGACGATCAGCGCGAGCGCGCCGAGCGGCGACGCGGCCCAGTGGTCGCAGGCGCCGTCGCACGCCGCGTCGAGCAGCGCGCCGTAGCGCTCGCGCAGCGCGACATCGAGCGCCGCGCCGCCGTTGAACCAGATCTTGCGCTTGTGGCCGAATTCCGCCGAGTCGGGCGCGCCGAACCAGAAATCCAGCACGTCGCGGGCGCGCGGATCGAGCGCCGCATCGTTGTCGTGCGTGCTGTTCGTGTCATTCACCGTCATGCAAGCTCCAGGACGACGCGCCGCGTGCGCGCGCTCTTCTTTTCGAGTTTCGCGACCCGCAGGCCGCCGATTTCCGACGTGTTGCGCACGTGCGTGCCGCCGCACGGCTGCAGGTCGACGCCGTCGATCCGCAGCAGCCGCACGCGGCCGAGGCCCATCGGCGGCTTCACGCTCATCGTGCGCACGAGCTCGGGCCGCGCGGCCATCTCGTCATCGGTGATCCATTCGGTCGTGACCGGATGCGCGCCGCCGATCAGTTCGGCCAGCCGCCGCTCGACGTCGTCGCGATCGATCGGCTCGGCCGTCGCGAAGTCGAGCCGTACGTAATCGGCCGTCACGCTGCAGCCGTCAACCGGATACGGCAGTACCGCACACATCAGGTGCGCGGCCGTGTGCAGCCGCATGTGCCGGTAGCGGCGCGCCCAGTCGATTTCGGCGACCACGCGCGCGCCGGGCGCGAGCGCCGCGATGCCCGCCTCCTGCCCCGGCGCCGGCACGTGCGCGGCGTCATCGGGCGTCGCGCCGTCGAATTTCGCCTTGCGCGTGTCGGCGATCGCGATCGATGCGCCGTCCGGCAGCATCAGCATGCCGCAGTCGCCCGCCTGGCCGCCGCCCAGCGGATAGAACACCGTGCGGTCGAGCTGGATGCCGTCTTCGCCGACCGCCGTGACGACCGCGTCGCAGCGCGTCAGGTACGCGTCTTCCCGAAACAAGGCATGGGTCGTCATCTGGCAGGTCTCGTCGTGAATGGGGAACGACCAGTGTCGCGCGCGGCGGCGGCGCCGCCCAGACGCACTCCGGACGGCAGCCGGGCGGCGGCGTACCGGCCGATCAACCGGGCCGGTTGCGCATCCAGTCGGCGGTGTCGTAGAACGAGTGCATCAGCCGCTCGCGCAACGGCTCGGGCAGACCGACGTCCTCCATCGCCCAGGCCATGCAGCGCAGCCACTGGTCGCGCTCGACCGACGCGATCGGGAACGGCAGGTGCCGCGCGCGCAGGCGCGGGTGGCCAAAGCGGCTGATGTAGTGATCGGGCCCGCCGAGCCAGCCGCACAGGAACCAGAACAGCCTGTCGCGGGAACCGTCGAGCGACGCCGGATGCAGCGCGCGGATCTGCGCGAATTCCGGCTCGAGGTCCATCAGGTCGTAGAAGCGGTCCACCATCTCGCGCACGCGGCCTTCGCCGCCCACGAGCTCGAACGCCGTCGGTTGCGACGGCGCGTCGTCATTCACATCGGTCATACGAATCAATCGGAAATCAGGTCTTCGGGGCCGCCACGACGCTCACGCGTCGCGCAGCGACTGCAGCGCGGGGCGCCGCAGCACATTATGCAGGCTCAGCCAGCCGGCTGCACCCGCGCACCCGACGCCGGCCGCGATGCCGGCCGGCACGAGCCACGGATCGACCGCGAGCCGGAAATCGAACACGCGCGCCGCGAGCACCCAGCCGACGCCGAGCGCGCCCGCCGCCGCCAGCGCGCCGGCCAGCGCGCCGACGACGATGAATTCGGCGCGCTGCACCGCGCCCACCTGCGCACGCGACGCGCCGAGCGCGCGCAACAGCGCCGCCTCCCTCACCCGCTCGTCGCGCGAGCCGGCCAGCGCCGTATAGAGCACCAGCACGCCGGCCGCGAGCGTGAACACGAACAGGAACTGCACCGCGCCGATCACCTGCACCATCATGCGCTGCAGCTGCGCGAGGATCGGCGCGACGTCGATCGCGGTCAGGTTCGGGTAGCGCGCGATCAGCGGATCGAGCAGCGACGCGCGCGCGGCCGGCAGGTGGAAGCTCGTCAGGTAGATCGCCGGATAATCCTTGAGCGTCGCGGGCGGCATCAGCACGAAGAAGTTGACGCGGAACGTGCCCCAGTCGAGCTTGCGCACGCTCGTGACCGGCGCCTCGACCGACAGGCCCGTCACGTCGAAGCGCAGCACGTCGCCGGGCTTCACGTTCAGCATCTGCGCGAGGCCGGATTCGATCGAGATCTGCGGCGCCGTCGCCGTGCCGAACCAGTCGCCGGCCGTGATCCGGTTGTCGGGCGGCAGCTCGGTCGTATACGACAGGTTGAACTCGCGGTCGACGAGCCGGCGCGCGTCGTCGTTCTGGTAGGCGTCCGGATTCACCGGCTTGCCGTTGATCGCGACGAGACGGCCGCGCACCATCGGCGCGGGCGCCGCATCGCGCACGCCGTGCGCGGCGAGATACGCGGCGACGTCGGCGCGCTGGTCCGGCTGGATATCGATCAGGAACTGGTTCGGCGCGTCGGGCGGGGTCGACTGCCGCCAGCCGGCGACCAGATCGTTGCGCGTGATCGCGATCAGCAGCAGGCACATCAGGCCGAGCGCGAGCGCGGTGATCTGCAGCGAACTCGCGGTGCCGCGCCGGTGCAGCGACGCGAGCGCGTAGCGCCAGCCGAGGCCCGCCGCGACGCGTCCGTTGCGCACCGCGCGCGCGGCCGCGAACAGCGCGAGCCTCGCGATCAGCGCGAAACCGACCAGCGCGCCGGCAAAGCCGCCCGCAACGATCAGCCCGAGCTTCAGGCTGCCCGCGGCGGCGATCAGCAACCCGGCGAACAGCACGATGCCGACTGCATACGCCGCCCACGCGGTGCGCGCCGCGTCGCCCCATTCGCGCCGCAACACGCGCACCGGCGGCACGCGCGTGAGCGGCGCGAGCGGCGGCAGCGCGAAGCCGAGCAGCAGCACCAGCGCCGCGCCGATGCCGATGGCGGCCGGCCACAGCGTCGGCGGCGGCAGCACGACGTCGATCAGGCTGCCGAGCGCCGCGAGCAGCACCCAGTGGCCGCCGTAGCCGAGCACCGCGCCCGCCACGCCGCCGACCATGCCGATGCCGAGGAATTCGAGCGCGAACAGCGCGCCGAGCGTGCGGCGGCTGACGCCGAGGCAGCGCATCGTCGCGCAGCCGTCGAGATGGCGCCGCATGTAGCGCTGCGCGGCCATCGCGATCGCGACCGCCGCGAGCAGCGCGGTCAGGAGCGCGACGAGCGTCAGGAAATGGCGGGCACGGTCGAGCGTCTGGCGCACCTGCGGCTGCCCTTCCTGCAGCGATTCGAGGCCGACGCCGCGCAGCTTGCCGCCATCGACGCGCATGTGCGCATACGCCTCGAACCGCGCGACCGCGTCGTCGTCGCCCGCCACCAGCAGGCGATAGGTGACGCGGCTGCCGTAGCCGGTGAGCCCGGTCGCGGCCAGCTCGTCGGCGCGCATCATCAGCCGCGGCGAGAAATTGACGAACGAGAAGCCGCGATCGAGCTCGCGGACGATCGACGCCGCGACCGTGAACGTGCGCAGCCCGACGCGCACGGTGTCGCCGGCCTTGAGGTGCAGCGCGTCGAGCAGCGCGGGATCGGCCCAGACCGTGCCGGGCGCGGGAATCGCGGCCGCCTTGTGCGTGGGCGCGCCCCCGGCCGGCGCGATCTCGACCGCGCCGCGCAGCGGGTAGTCCGGCGACACCGCCTTCACGGCCGCGAGCCGCGCGGGCGGCGCATCGCCGGTCGCTTCGCCGACGGTCGAGCCGATCATGCTGGGGAAAATGGCCGTGGTCGCGGTGCGCAGCCCGAGCGCCCGGGCCTGCCGGTCGAACGAAGGATCGACCGGACGATCGCCGCGCACGACGAAATCGGCGCCGAGCATCTGGCGCGCATCGCGCTCGAGCCCCTGGCGCAGCCGGTCGGCGAGGAAGCCGACGCTCGTCAGCGCGGCGACCGCCAGCACCAGCGCGACCACGAGCAGCGTCAGCTCGCCCGCGCGCCAGTCGCGCCCGGTCATCCGCATGGCCTGCCGGATCAGGTCGCGCCGGCCGAATCGCCCGGCATGCGCCGCCCCGGTCGCGTCACCGCGCCGCTCGGCTGGCCGCTCGGCGGATGGCCGCCCCGCGGATGGCCGCCCCGCGGATGGCCGCCCCTTCAATCGCGCTTCCCGACCGAGTTGAGCCGCGACACCATGTGGTTCGCCATGCCCCGGAAGCCGCCCGACACGCCGCGCCACAGGCGCGGCAGCGCCCACGCCGAGCACGCGATGAAGGCCGCGAGCAGCACGAGGAACAGCAGCGGCACGAAGAATGCGAGTGCGAGCCCGCCGAACACGAGGCCGTCCTCGGTCGACGACGCGATCCAGTTCGAGATCGGCTCGGGGGACAGGTTGATCAGCGCGCGCGTGCCGGCCTTCGTGATGTGCGCGGCGCCGGCGAGCGAGCCGCCCGCGAGCCCGGCGACCGCGAGCACGGTCGGGTCGGCATGGCCGAGCGCGCCGGCCGCGAGCACGGCGCCGGCCGGAATGCGGATGAACGTATGCACCGCGTCCCACAGCGAATCGAACGCGGGAATCTTGTCGGCAAGGAATTCGGTGATCGCGAGCAGCGCGGCGGCGCCGATCACCCACGGCGACGTGAGGACGGCAAGCGTATCGGGCAAGTGGAGCCAGCCGGCGCGCGCAAGCACGCCCGCGATCAGCACCGTCAGGTACAGGCGCAGGCCGCTCGCCCACGCCAGCCCCGCGCCGAGCGAAATGGCTTCGATCATGGCCCTCTCCTTGCGCGTGACGTGCGCGTCGCCGATCGATTCTGGATGTGGCCGGCCGCGCGGCGCGTGGCGCCGGCGGCATGCCGTGTCGCGCCCGGCGCGCGACGGAACGGCAATCAGGCTCGAATGCGTTCCATTATAGACAGGCTCGCCGCGCGTCCGGCGCAAATCCCCATGAGGAAAAACCTCAGGCGGCCGACGACAGCTTGAGGCCGATCAACCCGGCGACGATCAGCGACGCGCTCGCGATGCGCGCGACGGTCAGCGCCTCGCCCATCATCACGATGCCGAACACGAACGCGCCGACCGCGCCGATGCCGGTCCACACCGCGTACGCGGTGCCGAGCGGCAGCTGGCGCATCGCGACCGCGAGCAGGCCGAAGCTGGCCAGCGCGGTGATGATCGTAAACACCGACGGCCCGAGCCGGGTGAACCCTTCCGACGACTTCATGCCGGCCGCCCAGGCCACTTCCAGCAAACCGGCGATCAACAACAATACCCACGCCATCTCGACGCGACTCCATGGATCGGATGGGGTCGTCCCCGTTGAATCGAACGGCCCGGGGTCGTCCCCGGGCGGCGCCGAGTATAGCAAGCGGCTGGCGGATGCGACGCCGCGGCGCGCAGTGCTCTCACTTCGACACGCGTTTCGGCGCGCCGGCGCCGACGCAGCGATCGTCGCGGTACAGCGCCCATTCCTCGCACACGCGGCCGTCCTTGAACACGCACATGCCGACCTCGCCGCCCGGCGTGCTGCGGATCGCGTGGCGCCCGCCGAGCTTCACGCAGTTCACCGACGCCGGATTGGCCAGCGCGGTCTTCGGCGCGGGCGACGACGGCTGCCCGGGCGGCAGCGGTTGCGCGCCTGCGCCGGACGCGGCGAGGGCCAGCACACAGGAGAAAGCCAGACGGACGGTCATCGCATGCTCCTCGTTCGGTTTGCGGAACGGCCAGCATAACGGGGAATCGGCGGCCGGTGGGCGACTTCGGGGCCGGTTCACACGAACCGCACGCCGGCGCCCGGGTGCGGCAACCCGGCGCGGCGCTCAGGCCGCGCCGACCAGCCGGTAGCCGACGCCCGTCTCGGTGACGATGTATTCGGGTTGCGCCGGGTCGCGCTCGAGCTTCTGGCGCAGGTGCGCCATGTAGATGCGCAGGTAGTGATGGCTTTCGACATGCGACGGCCCCCACACGTCGCGCAGCAGCTGGCGGTGCGTCAGCACGCGGCCCGCGTGGCGCACGAGCGTCGCGAGCAGCCGGTATTCGAGCGGCGTCAGGTGCACGATCTCGCCGTCGCGCCAGACCTGCCGCATCGCGAGATCGACGCTCACCGCGCCGAAGCTCACCTTCGGCGACTCGTTCGCGCCGCCCTGGTTGCGCCGCCGCAGCTGCGCGCGAATCCGCGCGCGCAGCTCGGACACGCCGAACGGCTTGGTCAGGTAGTCGTCGGCGCCGGCGTCGAGCGCGGCGACCTTCTCCTCCTCCTGCGTGCGCGCGGACAGCACGATGACCGGCACCTCGGACCAGCCGCGCAGCTCGCGGATCACGTCGAGGCCGTCGGTGTCCGGCAGGCCGAGATCGACGATCACGAGATCGGGCTTGCGGGTCGCCGCGTCGATCAGCCCCTGCTTGCCGGTCTCGGCCTCGAACACGGCGATGTCCTCCTCCTCGAGCGCGGCGCGCACGAAGCGGCGGATCTGTTTTTCGTCCTCGATCAGGACGACGGTCAGGCTCGGTTCACTCATGGTCTTGCGAGGGTTCGGATGATGACGGCGCGAACGGCAGCGCGCGCAGCGCTTCGGCTTCGTCGTCGGGCACGGCGGGCGCCGCCGGCGGCGTGTCGACCGGCAGCGTGAACCAGAAGCGCGCGCCCGTCACGCGGCCGTCGGGCGCGGTGCGGTTGAGCGCACCGATTCTACCGCCATGCGCCTCGACGATCGCGCGGCAGATCGCGAGCCCGAGGCCGATGCCGGGCGTCGCCGATTCCTTCTCGCCGCGCGTGAACTTGTCGAAGATCCGCGTTTCCATGCCCGGCGGCAGGCCCGGGCCGTGATCGTCGACATGCACGCGCACGAACGGCAGGCCGTCCTCGGTCACGCGCTGGGCGCCGATCTCGAGCGGCGTGTCTGGCGGCGTGTATTTCGCGGCGTTCTCGAACAGGTTGGTGAAGAGTCGCTCCATCAGCACCGCGTCCATCTGCAGGAGCGGCAGGTCGGCCGGCAGCGCGACGCGCGCCGGATGCCGCGCGAGCACGCGCCGGCACGCGGCGAGCGCCGCGCCGACGGTCTCCTCGAGCAGCGACCACTGGCGCTTCAGCTGCAGGCTGCCGGCCTGCAGCCGCGCCATGTCGAGCAGGTTCGTGACGATGCCCGTCATCCGCAGCGCCTCGTCGTGGATCGCCTCGACGAGCTCGTCCTCGCGCGGCCCGTGCCGCGGCGCAGCCGTCGCGTCGCCGCGCGGCGCGGCCGCGCGCGCGTTCGCGAGCATCGACGAGAAGCCGACGATCGTCGTGAGCGGCGTGCGCAGGTCGTGCGAGATCGCCGACAGGAGCGAATTGCGCAGCCGCTCCGACTCCATGCTGACGAGCGCGTCGCGCGCGATCTCGACGTAATGCACGCGCTCGACGGCGAGCGCGATCTGCGCGGCGAAGGCATCGAGCATCCGCTGCTGCTCCGGCTCCTCGAGCTCGCGCGGGTCCGTCGACACGACCGCGAGCACGCCGCGCGTGCGCATCGGCGCCTTCAGCGGCAGGTAGAGCGCGGCCGTCGCCGGCAGCGTGTCGGTGCCGTGGCCGGCCGGCTTCTGCTGGTCGTACACCCACTGGCCGACGTCGTTGTCGAGGTCGGGGCCCGTCAGCGTGACGGCCGCGTCCGGCTCCTCGATCTTCTGCTGCACCTTGTCGGCGCTGTCCGGCAGCAGGATCGCGACGCGCGCGCGGAACACCTCGCTCACGTGCCGGCTGCCGATCTCGACGATCTGCTCGGTCGTCAGCGCCGCCGCCAGCTCGCGCGCCATCGCATACATCGCGCCCGTGCGGCGCTCGCGCCGCTGCGCGATGGTCGCCTCGCGGGTCAGCGTCGACGTCAGGTGGCTGATCACGAGCGACGTCAGCAGCATCCCGAAGAACGTCAGCAGGTACTGCGTGTCGCTGACCGAGAACGACATGCGCGGCGGCACGAAGAAGAAGTCGAACGCGGCCACCGACAGGAACGACTGCAGCACCCCCGGCCCGCGCCCGAGGCGCACCGCCGAGAACACGACGCCCAGCAGGTACAGCATCACGAGGTTGGTCAGGTCGAGCCGCTCGGACACGGCGGTCGCGACCATCGTGATCGCCGCGCAGATCGCGGCCGCATACGCGTAGTGCCGCGGCGGCGAACGGTGGCCGCCGAGGCGCGCGAACGCGTCGCGCCAGTCGCGCGCGCGCGCGTCGAGGGGGGCTGCGCGCACCTCGTCGCTCGCGGACGCGCGGATCAGCATCAGGTCGACGTCGCCCGCGCGTTCCGCGAGCTTCTCGCCGAACGGCCGCGCGAACCAGCGCGCGAGCCCGGTCTTGCGCGAGCCGCCCGCGACGACCTTCGACACGTTGCGCACCTTCGCATAGCCGATCAGCGCGGCGACCGCGTCGCCGCCGGCGAGCGTGGCCGTCTCCGCGCCCAGCTCGGCGGCAAGCTTCAGCGCGTTCAGCGTGCGCTCGCGCTGCGCGTCGGGCAGGCGCTGCAGCCGCGGCGTCTCGACGTAGACGGCGATCCAGTCGGCCTTCAGGCTCGCGGCGAGCCGCGCGGCCGCGCGCACCAGCGTCGGCGCCTCGGGCCCGGGCCCGACGCACACCAGGAGCCGCTCGCGCGCCTGCCAGATGCGCTGGATCGAACGGTCGGCGCGGTACTCGCGCATCTGCGCGTCGACGCGGTCGGCCGTGCGCCGCAGCGCCAGCTCGCGCAGCGCGATCAGGTTGCCCTTGCGGAAGAAGTTGCGCACCGCGCGCTCGGCCTGCTGCGCGAGATAGACCTTGCCGTCGCGCATCCGCTCGAGCAGCTCCTCGGCGGGCAGGTCGACGAGCGTCACCTCGTCGGCCGCGTCGAACACGCGGTCGGGCACGGTCTCCCACACGCGAATGCCGGTGATCGCGCCGACCACGTCGTTCAGGCTCTCGAGATGCTGGACGTTGACGGTCGTGTAGACGTCGATGCCCGCGTCGAGCAGTTCGTAGACGTCCTGCCAGCGTTTCAGGTGGCGCGCGCCCTGCACGTTCGAATGGGCGAGCTCGTCGACGAGGATCAGTTCGGGCTTGCGCGCGAGCGCGGCGTCGAGATCGAATTCGGCGAGCGTGCGGCCGCGGTAGTCGAGCTGCGCGAGCGGCAGCACGTCGAGGCCGTCGAGCAGCGCGGCGGTTTCGCTGCGGCCGTGGGTCTCGACGATGCCGACGACGACGTCGACGCCTTCCTGCTTGCGCTGGCGCGCGGCCTGCAGCATCGCGTAGGTCTTGCCGACGCCGGCGGAGGCGCCGAAGAAGATCTTGAGCTGGCCGCGCCGCTGCTTTTCTTCGTCACGCTGCAGCTTGTCGAGGAGTTGGTCGGGATCGGGGCGGTTCATGCGTCAGAGGAGCGAAACGCGCGATTCGCGCGTGTACGAGCATTGTTGATCCAAATCGTCATAAAAGGCAAAGACGGCGCAAGCGCCGTCGGGCAAATGCGCGTCCGGCGCGGGTCGGGCCGCGCCGGACGCCGGGCGGGCATCGCGCTCAGTGCGCGGCGTCCAGCGCAAGGTTCAGCTTCAGCACGTTCACGCGCGGCTCGCCGAGCACGCCGAACTGGCGCCCGGTCGTGTTCGCGGCGACCAGCTGCGCGACCGCGTCGGGCGACAGGTTGCGCGCCTTCGCGACGCGCCCGACCTGATACGCGGCTGCAGCCGGCGTGATGTCCGGATCGAGACCGCTCGCGGACGCGGTCACGAGGTCGACCGGCACCGGCTTCGACAGGTCGGTGCCCGCGTCGCGCAGCGCGGCGATGCGCGCCTTCACCTGGTCGGCGAGCGACGGGTTCAGCGGACCGAGGTTCGAGCCGCCGGAGCCGCTCGCGTTGTACGGCATCGGCGTGGTCGCCGACAGGCGGCCCCAGAAGTACTTCGGCGCATCGAACGGCTGGCCGATCAGCGCGGAGCCGACCACCTTGCCGTCCTGCTCGATCAGGCTGCCGTTCGCCTGCGACGGGAACACGGCCTGGCCGAACACGGTCATCACGGCCGGATAGGCGAGCCCCGTCACCGCGGTCAGCACGACGAAGATCACGATCAGCGGACGAATCAACGTTTTCATGGTGAATTTCCCTCAGGCCCAGCCGAGTGCGGCGAGCGTCATGTCGATCAGCTTGATGAACGGGAACGGCAGCAGCACGCCGCCGAGGCCGTAGACCAGCAGGTTGCGGCGCAGGAGCGACGCGGCGCCGAGCGGCCGGTACGTGACGCCCTTCAGCGCGAGCGGGATCAGCGCGACGATGATCAGCGCGTTGAAGATCACCGCCGACAGGATCGCCGACGCCGGCGACGTCAGGTGCATGATGTCGAGCACGCGCAGTTGCGGATAGGTCGTCACGAACGCGGCCGGGATGATCGCGAAATACTTCGCGATGTCGTTCGCGATCGAGAACGTCGTCAGCGAGCCACGCGTCATCAGCATCTGCTTGCCGATCTCGACGATCTCGATCAGCTTGGTCGGGTTCGAGTCGAGGTCGACCATGTTGCCGGCTTCCTTCGCCGCCTGCGTGCCGGTGTTCATCGCGACCGCGACGTCCGCCTGCGCGAGCGCCGGCGCGTCGTTGGTGCCGTCGCCCGTCATCGCGACGAGGCGGCCCGCCGCCTGGTGCTCGCGGATCGTCGCGAGCTTGGTTTCCGGCGTCGCTTCCGCGAGGAAGTCGTCGACCCCGGCCTCCGCCGCGATCGCCGCCGCGGTCAGCCGGTTGTCGCCCGTCACCATCACGGTCTTGATGCCCATCTTGCGCAGCTCCGCGAAGCGCTCCTTGATGCCGCCCTTCACGATGTCCTTCAGCTCGATCACGCCGAGCACGCGCGCCGCGCCTTCGCGCAGCTCCGCGACCACGAGCGGCGTGCTGCCGCGGCGCGCGACGTCGTCGACCGCGCGGCGCACTTCCTCCGGAAAGCGGCTGCCGTGCGTCTCGACGTAGCGGCGGATCGCGTCGGCCGCGCCCTTGCGGATCTCGCGGTGCGGCGCCCCGGAGGACGTCCCCTCGGGGGACAGGTCGACGCCGCTCATCCGCGTCTGCGCGGAGAAGCCGATGAACGTCGCGTGCAGTTGCGCCATGTCGCGCTGGCGGATGTTGAAGCGCTCCTTCGCGAGCACGACGATGCTGCGGCCTTCCGGCGTCTCGTCGGCGAGCGACGACAGCTGCGCGGCATCCGCGAGCGCTTCCTCGGTCACGCCCGGCGCCGGCACGAACGCCGACGCCTGACGGTTGCCGAGCGTGATCGTGCCGGTCTTGTCGAGCAGCAGCACGTCGACGTCGCCCGCCGCTTCCACCGCGCGGCCCGACGTCGCGATCACGTTCGCCTGCATCATCCGGCTCATGCCCGCCACGCCGATCGCGGACAGCAGGCCGCCGATCGTCGTCGGGATCAGGCACACGAGCAGCGCGACCAGCGCGGTGATCGTCACGACGTGCCCCGCCTTCATCGCCTCCACCGAGAACATCGAGAACGGCAGCAGCGTCGCGGTCGCGAGCAGCATCACGATCGTCAGCGCGACCAGCAGGATCGTCAGCGCGATCTCGTTCGGCGTCTTCTTGCGCTTCGCGCCCTCGACCATCGCGATCATCCGGTCGAGGAACGCCTCGCCCGGGTTCGCGGTGACCTTCACGACGATCCAGTCGGACAGCACGCGCGTGCCGCCCGTCACCGACGAGAAGTCGCCGCCCGACTCGCGGATCACCGGCGCGGATTCGCCGGTGATCGCCGATTCGTCGACCGACGCGACGCCGTCGACCACCTCGCCGTCGGCGGGGATCACATCGCCCGCCTCGACCAGCACGACGTCGCCCTTGCGCAGCTCGGTCGCGGTGGTGATGCGGATCGGCGATTTCGGATGCGGCTCGTTGAGCTTCTTCGCCGTCACGTCGCGCTTCGCGCTGCGCAGCGACGCGGCCTGCGCCTTCGAGCGGCCTTCGGCGAGCGCCTCCGCGAAGTTCGCGAACAGCACCGTGAACCACAGCCACAGCGCGATCGCGAGGATGAAGCCCGCGGGCGCCTCGGCCTGGCCGACGAGCGCGGCGATCCACAGGATCGTCGTCAGGATGCTGCCGACGTACACGCAGAACATCACCGGGTTGCGGAACTGCGTGCGCGGCGTGAGTTTCTTGAACGAGTCCACGATCGCCGGGCGCAAGAGCGCCGGGTCGAACATGGAGCGTGTTGCGGAATGTTGAGTCATCGCAATCTCTTGAATGCTTGTCCTTGTTGGCGTGCGTGTTACGCGCCCAGCCACATCATCAGGTGCTCGACGCCGGGCCCGAGCGCGAGCGCGGGCACGTAGGTCAGCGCGCCGACCAGCAGCACCGTGCCGAGCAGCAGCACGACGAACAGCGGCCCGTGGGTCGGCAGCGTGCCGCTCGTCGCGGCGATGCGCTTCTTCGCGGCGAGCGAGCCCGCGATCGCGAGCACCGGCACGATCGTGCCGAAGCGGCCGAACCACATCGCGATCGCCGTCATCCAGTTGTAGAACGGCGTGCCCACCGTCAGGCCCGCGAACGCGCTGCCGTTGTTGTTCGCGGCGGAGCTGAACGCGTACAGGATTTCCGAGAAGCCGTGCGGGCCCGGGTTCGCGATGCCGGCCTTGCCCGCATCGGCGAGCACCGCGATCGACGTGCCGACCAGCACCAGCAGCGGCGTGAGCAGCACGACGATCGACACCATCTTCATCTCGTACGCTTCGATCTTCTTGCCGACGTATTCGGGCGTGCGGCCGATCATCAGGCCGGCGACGAACACCGCGAGCAGCGCGAACACCAGCATCCCGTAGAGGCCCGAGCCGACCCCGCCGTAGACCACTTCGCCGAGCTGCATCAGCAGCATCGGCACGAGGCCGCCGAGCGGCGTCAGCGAATCGTGCATCGTGTCGACCGCGCCGCACGACGCGGCGGTGGTCGCGACCGTGAAGATGCCGGTCTGCGCGATGCCGAAGCGCGTTTCCTTGCCTTCCATGTTGCCGCCCGACTGCAGCGCGCTCGCCGACTGGTCGACGTGCAGCGCCGCGAGCGTCGGGTTGCCGCCCTGCTCGGCGTTCACCTCGGCGCCGATCGCAATCACGAATGCGACCGTCATCGCCGCGAGCACCGCGACGCCCTGCCGGCGGTCGCCGATCATGCGGCCGAACACGAGGCACAGCGCGGCCGGGATGATCAGGATCGAGAAGATCTGGACGAAGTTCGCGAACGGCGTCGGGTTCTCGTACGGATGCGAGGAGTTCGCGTTGAAGAAGCCGCCGCCATTGGTGCCGAGCATCTTGATCGCTTCCTGCGACGCGACCGGGCCCATCGCGAGCGTCTCTTTCGCGAGCGGCGTCGTGACCGTCACCGGGTTGCCCTTGTCGTCCTTGACCGGGTTGCCCTGCGCGTCGAGCTTCGGCGCGGCGTAGGTGCTCGCCTGCAGCACCGGCACGTCCTGGTACGCCTTCATGTTCTGGATCACGCCCTGGCTCATCAGCAGCGCGGCGACGAGCGCCGACATCGGCACGAGCACGTAAAGCGTCACGCGCGTGAGGTCGACCCAGAAGTTGCCGATCGTCTGCGCGGTGTGGCGCGCGAAGCCGCGGATCAGCGCGATCACGACGACGATGCCGGTGGCCGCGGACAGGAAGTTCTGCACGGTGAGGCCGAGCATCTGCGTCAGGTAGCTGACGGTCTGCTCGGGCGTGTAGTCCTGCCAGTTCGTATTGGTGACGAAGCTGACCGCGGTGTTGAACGCGCCGTCGACCGTCATCGCGCCGAACTGCTGCGGGTTGCCGGGCAGCAAGCCCTGCAGGCGCAGCAGCGCGTAGAGGAACAGCGCGCCGAGCGCGTTGAACGCGATCGTCGCGATCGCATACTGCTTCCAGTTCATTTCGCTGCCGGCGTCGACGCCGGCGATGCGATAGAGCGCGCGCTCGAGCGGGCCGAACACGCGCACGACGCGGGAGCTGCCGTCCATCACCGCCGACAGGTAGCGCGCGACCGGCACGGCCGCCGCCAGCAGCACGACGACGAACAGCGCCGCTTGGAAAATATTGTTCGCGTTCATTCGATGTCCTCCGCGCGCAGCAGCGCAAAGACGAGATACGCGAACAGCAAGGCGGTCGAAGCGCCCGCCAACCACAGCATCCAGGTCATGCGCGCCCCCCGCGGCCGTATTGCGCGAGCTTCTCGCAACCGGCGATCAAACCGAGGATCAGCGCGGTGAACAGCACCAGAGCGCCGATGAAAACCCCATCCATTTTTGTGTTCTCCGTCGTCGAAATCGGACGACTAGAACCTTATTGGAACGCGCGTAAAGGACGGGTCAAAGGTCGTCGGGGGCGTGTAAAAAACGCGTAAACGGACAGGCGGCGCCGCAGCGCCGCCCGGGGGAGATCGCGAGCCGGCCCGGGGGCCGGCGCGGCTGTGTCAGGGCACGAGGATCGTCGAGCCGGTGGTCTTGCGGGCCTCGAGATCGGCGTGTGCGCGCGCAACTTCCGCGAGCGGATAGCGCTGGTTGATGCTGGTCTTCACCTTGCCCGACTGGATCACGTCGAACAGCTCGGCCGCGGCCGCTTCGAGGTCCGCGCGTTTCGCGATGTACGAGAACAGCGTCGGCCGCGTGAAGAACAGCGAGCCGCGCGACGAGAATTCCTTCGAGTCGATCGGCGGCAGCGGGCCGGACGCGTTGCCGAAGCTGACGAACAGCCCGAGCGGCGCAAGGCAGTCGAGCGAGCCGATGTAGGTATCCTTGCCGATCGAATCGTAGACGACCGGCAGCAGCGCGTCGTTCGTGATCGCCCGCACGCGCGCCGTGAAGTTCTCGCGCGTGTAGACGATCGGGTGATCGCAGCCGTGCGCCTTCGCGATCCCGGCCTTCTCGTCGGAGCTGACCGTGCCGATCACGGTCGCGCCGAGCGCTTTCGCCCACTGGCACACGAGCAGGCCGACGCCGCCCGCCGCCGCATGAATCAGGATCGTGTCGCCGGCCTTGACCCGATACGTGCGGCGCAGCAGGTAGTGCGCGGTCAGGCCCTGCAGCATCACCGACGCCGCTTCGTCATAGCCGATGCCGTCCGGCAGCCTGACGAGGCGGTCGGCGGGCAGCACGCGCTCCTGCGCGTACGCGCCGGGCGACGACGACACGTAGGCGACGCGGTCGCCCGGCTTGAACGCGGTCACGTCGTCGCCGACCGCCGTCACTTCGCCGGCCGCCTCCATCCCGAGCCCGCCGGGCAGCGGCTGCGGATAGAGCCCGGTGCGGAAATACACGTCGATGTAGTTGAGCCCGACCGCATGCTGCCTGACGCGGACCTGGCCCGCCTGCGGCTCGGCGACCTCGACGTCGACCCACTTCATCACTTCCGGGCCGCCCGCCTGGTCGTATCGGATTGCTTTCGGCATCGTATCGCTCCTCGTTTCGTCTTCAGTCACGGAAAGGTTCAGGCGCCGGCAGGCGGGCCGCCCGTCGGCACGCATCGCAAGGCCCGATTCTCGCGCGTCGTCACGATTCGTGCATCGCCCTGCCGGCGGCAGGGGTAATTCGGGGTCGGGTTGCGGGATGCGCCTGGCCGGCCGCGCCTAGCCGGCCGCGCCTAACCCGCCGTGCCTAGCCAGCCGCGCCCGTCTTCCTCATCAGGTCGTCAAGCAGCATCCGCGCGGTCGCGATGTTGGTCGCGCACGGCACGTCGTGCACGTCGCACGCGCGCACGAGCGCGGTGATGTCGGGGTCGTGCGGCTGCGCGGTCATCGGGTCGCGCAGGAACACGACGATGTCGACCCGGCCCTCGGCCAGCTCCGCGCCGATCTGCAGGTCGCCGCCGAGCGGCCCGGACAGCTTGCGCTCGACGTCGAGGCCGTGCGCGGCCGCGATGCGGCCGCCCGTCGTGCCGGTCGCGACCAGCCGGCAGCGCGCGAGCGCCGCGCGATACTCGCCCGCGAGCGCGACGATCTCGTCCTTCTTCGCGTCGTGCGCAATCAGTGCGATGCGGGGTGTGCTCATCTGCAAGTCCTTCGGTTTGTCGTCGTCGTAATAGCCGGCCGCGCGGCGCCCGTCAGAACGTGCCCGGGTAAGCGCCGCCGTCGAGCAGCCAGTTCTGCCCGGTGATGTAGCCCGCATGCACGCTGCACAGGAACGCGCACGCGGCGCCGAACTCGTCGCGCGTGCCGAGGCGGCCCGCCGGAATCTCCTGCGCGCGCCGCTCGCGCATTTCATCGACCGTCACGCCCTTCGCCTGCGCCGACGCGGCGAGCGTCGTCGCGATCCGGTCGGTGTCGAACAGGCCCGGCAGCAGGTTGTTGACCGTCACGTTGTGCGCGGCGACCCGGCGCGCGAGCCCCGCGACGAAGCCGGTCAGCCCGGAGCGCGCGCCGTTCGACAGCGCCAGCACGTCGATCGGCGCCTTCACGGCCGAGCTCGTGATGTTGACGATCCGGCCGAAGCGGCGCGCGATCATCCCGTCGACGGTCGCGCGGATCAGCTCGATCGGCGTCAGCATGTTCGACTCGAGCGCGCGGATCCAGTCGTCGTGCGAGAAATCGCGGAAGTCGCCCGGCGGCGGGCCGCCCGCATTCGTCACGAGAATGTCCGGCTGCGGGCAGGCGGCAAGCGCGGCCGCGCGCCCGTCCGGCGTCGTGATGTCGCACGCGACCGCGGTCACGGCGACGCCCGACGCCGCGCGGATCGCGTCCGCGGTCGCCTCCAGCGTGTCGCGCGTGCGCGCGACGATCACGAGATTCACGCCCTCGGCGGCCAGCGCTTCCGCGCAGCCCCGCCCGAGGCCCTTGCTTGCCGCGCACACGAGCGCGGTCTTCCCTGCGATGCCGAGATCCATCGTCGATATCCGTTGGTTGCGGCGCGCCGGATGGTGCCCCGTTCGCGCCGGCAATCGGCGTCAAGCAGCGGCGAACGTCCGCGGGCGGCGCGCGGGTTGTCGGTCAGACGTCGATAATATCCGGATCGCGCGAGCCGTCTTGGTAAACTTGCGTCATTGCGCGCAGACGGGCCCGCCGCCCGCCTGCCGTCCCGAACCCCTTTTGCGCCAGGGCGCCCCCGTCATGAAACAGGACAGCCGTTTCCCGAATCTCTTCATCCTCGATCACCCGCTGATCCAGCACAAGCTGACCCACATGCGCGACAAGGACACGTCGACGCGCACGTTCCGCGAGCTGCTGCGCGAAATCACGCTGCTGATGGGCTACGAGATCACCCGCAACCTGCCGATCACGACCAAGCGGGTCGAAACCCCGCTCGTCAAGATCGACGCGCCGGTGATCGCCGGCAAGAAGCTCGCGATCGTCCCCGTGCTGCGCGCGGGCGTCGGGATGTCGGACGGCCTGCTCGACCTGGTCCCGTCGGCGCGCGTCGGCCACATCGGCGTGTACCGCGCGGACGACCATCGCCCGGTCGAGTACCTCGTGCGCCTGCCGGACCTCGAGGACCGGATCTTCATCCTGTGCGACCCGATGGTCGCGACCGGCTACTCGGCCGTGCACGCGGTCGACGTGCTGAAGCGCCGCAACGTGCCGGCCGCGAACATCATGTTCGTCGCGCTCGTCGCCGCGCCGGAAGGCGTCCAGGTGTTCCAGGACGCGCATCCGGACGTGAAGCTGTACGTCGCGTCGCTCGACTCGCACCTGGACGAGCACGCGTACATCGTGCCGGGCCTCGGCGATGCGGGCGACCGGCTGTTCGGCACGAAGAACTGAAGGGACGGCCATCCGGGGCCGGTGATCCGGGGGCCGGCCGTCCGGCCCTCCGCCGGTTTCGCGGTGGGCAGGCCCCGGCCATTTGGCCATGCGCGACGGCCCCAAGCGGACGCCCGCCGCGTGATAAAATCTCGCTCCACTCGACACGCGCGGCCCCCGCGGCTTCACGCCCGCCCGAACGGCCGCCGATTCAACGACACATTGGCTTAAACGCCCGCGCAGAGCGCCCGGGCGACGGAGAAACGTATGGCTGGTCACTCGAAATGGGCCAACATCAAGCATAAGAAGGCAGCGGCCGACGCGAAGCGCGGCAAGATCTGGACCCGCCTGATCAAGGAAATTCAGGTCGCGGCGCGCCTCGGCGGCGGCGACGTCGGCTCGAACCCGCGCCTGCGTCTCGCGGTCGACAAGGCGGCCGACGCGAACATGCCGAAGGACAACGTGAAGCGCGCGATCGATCGCGGCGTCGGCGGCGCGGACGGCGCGAACTACGAGGAAATCCGCTACGAAGGCTACGGCATCAGCGGCGCGGCGATCATCGTCGACACGCTGACCGACAACCGCACCCGCACGGTCGCGGAAGTGCGCCACGCGTTCTCGAAGTTCGGCGGCAACATGGGCACCGACGGCTCGGTCGCGTTCATGTTCGATCACGTCGGCCAGTTCCTGTTCGCGCCGGGCACGTCGGAAGACGCGCTGATGGAAGCGGCGCTCGAGGCGGGCGCGAACGACGTCAGCACGAACGACGACGGCTCGATCGAAGTGCTGTGCGACTGGCAGGAATTCTCGAAGGTGAAGGACGCGCTCGAAGCCGCGGGCTTCAAGGCGGAACTCGCCGAAGTGACGATGAAGCCGCAGAACGAAGTCGAATTCACCGGCGACGATGCGGTGAAGATGCAGAAGCTCCTGGACGCGCTCGAGAACCTCGACGACGTGCAGGAGGTGTACACGAACGCCGTCGTCGTCGAGGAATGAGATGCCTGCCGCCGTGCCTCGTTCGCGGCGGCGGCCCGACCGATTATCGCGGCCGGCGCGCCTGAGCGTGCCGGCCGCCCTGTTTTCCAGTCTGCGGGGAATCCCATGAAACTACTCGTCGTCGGTTCCGGCGGCCGCGAACATGCGCTGGCGTGGAAGCTCGCGCAGTCGCCGCGCGTCCAGATGGTCTACGTCGCGCCCGGCAATGGCGGCACGGCGCAGGACGAGCGCCTGAAGAATGTCGACATCACGTCGCTCGACGCGCTCGCCGATTTCGCGGAAAGCGAAGGCGTCGCGTTCACGCTCGTCGGCCCGGAAGCACCGCTCGCGGCCGGCATCGTCAACCTGTTCCGCGCGCGCGGCCTGAAGGTCTTCGGCCCGACCCGCGAAGCGGCGCAGCTCGAAAGCTCGAAGGATTTCGCGAAGGCGTTCATGAAGCGCCACGGCATCCCGACCGCCGACTACGAGACCTTCTCCGACGCGGCCGCCGCGCACGCGTACATCGACGCGAAGGGTGCGCCGATCGTCGTCAAGGCCGACGGCCTCGCCGCGGGCAAGGGCGTCGTCGTCGCGATGACGCTGGACGAAGCGCATGCGGCCGTCGACATGATGCTGTCGGGCAACAAGCTCGGCGATGCGGGCGCGCGCGTCGTGATCGAGCAGTTCCTCGACGGCGAGGAAGCGAGCTTCATCGTGATGGTCGACGGCAAGCACGCGCTCGCGCTTGCATCGAGCCAGGACCACAAGCGCCTGCTCGACGAGGACCGCGGCCCGAACACGGGCGGCATGGGCGCGTATTCCCCTGCCCCGATCGTCACGCCGCAGATGCACGCGCGCGTGATGCGCGAGATCATCATGCCGACCGTGCGCGGGATGGAGAAGGACGGCATCCGCTTCACGGGCTTCCTGTACGCGGGCCTGATGATCGACAAGGACGGCAATCCGCGCACGCTCGAGTTCAACTGCCGGATGGGCGACCCGGAGACGCAGCCGATCATGGCGCGCCTGAAGAGCGATTTCTCGAAGGTCGTCGAGCAGGCGATCGCGGGCACGCTCGACACGGTCGAGCTCGACTGGGACCGCCGCACCGCGCTCGGCGTCGTGCTGGCCGCGCACGGCTATCCGGACGCGCCGCGCAAGGGCGACCGCATCAACGGCATCCCGGCCGAGACCGAGCAGGCGGTGACGTTCCACGCGGGCACGACGCTCGACGGCGACAAGCTGACGACGTCGGGCGGCCGCGTGCTGTGCGTGGTCGGCCTCGCTGACTCGGTGCGCGAGGCGCAGCAGCATGCGTACGAAACGATCAACCAGATCAATTTCGAAGGCATGCAGTACCGCCGCGACATCGGCTACCGCGCGCTGAGCCGCAAGAGCGCGTAACGTTGGCAACCGGCGCCCCGCTGACGCGGCCGCGCCCTCCTCTGCCGGGCTTCGATAGAATGCCCGGCAGATGCATTTATTACGCCCGCTTTTCCGAGGGGCATTCAGTCCAGACATGACCGATTCGACCTACGACGTGGAGCGCGTGCGCGCCTACCTTCAGGGCCTGCAGACCCGCATCGCCGACGCGCTCGGCGCGCTCGACGGCACGCCGCTCGCGACCGACGCGTGGCAGCGCGGCCCCGACGAACGCCTGCGCGGCGGCGGCTGCACGCGCATCCTCGAGGACGGCCACGTGTTCGAGCGCGCCGGCATCGGCTTTTCCGACGTGGCGGGCGACGCGCTGCCGCCGTCGGCAAGCGCGGCGCGCCCGCAGCTCGCGGGCCGCGGCTTCGAGGCGCTCGGCGTGTCGCTCGTGCTGCACCCGCGCAATCCGTACTGCCCGACCGTGCACATGAACGTGCGGATGCTGATCGCGACCAAGCCCGGCGAGGCGCCGGTGTTCTGGTTCGGCGGCGGCATGGATCTGACACCGATTTACGGCTTCGAGGACGACGCGCGGCATTTCCACCAGACCTGCAAGGACGCGCTCGATCCGTTCGGCGCGGACCTGTATCCGCGTTTCAAGAAGTGGTGCGACGAGTATTTCTTCCTCAAGCACCGCAATGAAGCGCGCGGCATCGGCGGGATCTTCTTCGACGATTACGCGGAGCCCGGTTTCGAACGCGCGTTCGAGATGATGCAAAGCGTCGGCGACGCGTTCCTCGCCGCGTACCTGCCGATCGTCGAGCGCCGCCGCGACACGCCGTACGGCGAGCGCGAGCGCGCGTTCCAGGGCTACCGCCGCGGCCGCTACGTCGAGTTCAACCTCGTGTTCGACCGGGGCACGCTGTTCGGCCTGCAAAGCGGCGGCCGGACCGAGTCGATCCTGATGTCGATGCCGCCCGTCGCGAACTGGCGCTACAACTGGCAGCCCGAGCCGGGTACGCCGGAAGCGCGCCTGACCAGCGACTTCATCGTGCCGCGCGACTGGGTCTGAGCCCCGCGCCACTGCAACGAAAGGGACCCGTTCTGGACCACACCACCCGCCCCGCCCCGCTGCCGCGCCCGCTCTTGCGTCGCATAGGCCTGCTGGGCGGCACGTTCGACCCGATCCACGATGGTCATCTCGCGCTCGCCGGCCGCTTCGCCGACGTGCTCGGCCTGACCGAGCTCGTGCTGCTGCCCGCCGGGCAGCCGTACCAGAAGCGCGACGTGTCGGCCGCCGAGCATCGCCTGGCGATGACGCGCGCCGCTGCGCAATCGCTCGTGCTGCCGGGCGCGACGGTCAGCGTCGCGACCGACGAGATCGAGCACGCGGGGCCGACCTATACCGTCGACACGCTCGCGCGCTGGCGCGCGCGCGTCGGCGCGGACGCGTCGCTGTCGCTCCTGATCGGCGCGGACCAGCTCGTGCGGCTCGACACCTGGCGCGACTGGCGCCGGCTGTTCGACTACGCGCACATTTGCGTGTCGACCCGCCCCGGCTTCGATCTCGCCGCGGCGCCGCAGGCGGTCGCGCAGGAAGTCGCCGCGCGGCTCGCCGGCGCCGACACGCTGATGGCCACGCCGGCCGGGCGCATCCTGATCGACACGACGCTCGCGTTCGACATCGCCGCGACCGACATCCGCGCGCACCTGCGCGAATGCATCGCGCGCCGCGCACAAATGCCCGACGCATCGGCCGAGCACGTGCCGGCCGCCGTCTGGGCCTATATTCTTCAACATCGTCTCTACCAATCCTGAATCCATGGATATCCGCAAACTGCAGCGCGTCATCGTCGACGCCCTCGAAGACATCAAGGCGCAAGACATCAAGGTCTTCAATACGAGCCACCTGACCGAGCTGTTCGATCGCGTAATCGTCGCGTCCGGCACGTCGAACCGCCAGACCAAGGCGCTCGCGTCGAACGTGCGCGACAAGGTCAAGGAAGCCGGCGGCGACGTCGTCAGCTCCGAAGGCGAGGACACCGGCGAATGGGTGCTCGTCGATTGCGGCGACGCGGTCGTGCACATCCTGCAGCCCGCGCTGCGCCAGTACTACAACCTCGAGGAAATCTGGGGCGACAAGCCGGTGCGCATGAAGCTCGGCGGCGGCAAGGCCCCGAACGGCGCGGCTGCAGAGGCCGAAGACGAAGAAGACGAGGAAGAAGTCGCCCGTCCGGCACGCAAGACGCCCGCCCGCCGCCGCTAAGCCGTTCCGATGAAGCTCTTCATCCTCGCGGTCGGCCACAAGATGCCCGGCTGGATCGCATCCGGCTTCGACGAGTACACGAAGCGGATGCCGCCCGAGCTGCGCATCGAGCTGCGCGAGATCAAGCCCGAGCTGCGCTCGGGCGGGCGCAGCGCCGAAAGCGTGATGGCCGCCGAGCGGCAGAAGATCGAGGCCGCACTGCCGAAGGGCGCGCGAATCGTCGCGCTCGACGAGCGCGGCCGCGACTGGACTACGATGCAGCTCGCGCAGGCGCTGCCCGGCTGGCAGCAGGACGGCCGCGACGTCGCGTTCATCATCGGCGGCGCCGACGGGCTCGATCCGGAGCTCAAGGCGCGCGCCGACCTGCTGCTGCGCATCTCCAGCATGACGCTGCCGCACGGGATGGTGCGGGTGCTGCTCGCCGAACAGCTTTACCGGGCGTGGAGCATCACGCAGAATCACCCCTATCACCGCGCATGACGCGTCGTCCTCGCGACGCGCGCGCCGCGCGCCCCACGAGATAACGACACCATGCCGTCCAGCGTTTCCCGCGAACTCTTCCCGACCCTTTACCTCGCTTCGCAAAGCCCGCGCCGCCAGGAGCTGCTGCAGCAGATCGGCGTGCGCTTCGAACTGCTGCTGCCCCGCCCCGACGAGGACGCCGAGTCGCTCGAAGCCGAGCTGCCCGGCGAGGCCGCCGACGACTACGTGCTGCGCGTGACCGTCGCGAAGGCCGATGCCGCGCGTGCGCGCCTCGTCGCGAGCGGCAAGCCCGCCGCGCCGGTGCTCGTCGCCGACACGACCGTGACGATCGACGGCGCGATCCTCGGCAAGCCCGCCGATCCCGCCGACGCGCTCGCGATGCTCACCCGCCTCGCGGGGCGCGAGCACGAAGTGCTGACCGCAGTCGCCGTGATCGACGCGGGCGGCGCGCTGCTGCCGCCCGCGCTGTCGCGCTCGTCGGTGCGCTTCGCCGCCGCGTCGCGCGACGCGTTCGCGCGCTACGTCGAGACCGGCGAGCCGTTCGGCAAGGCCGGCGCCTACGCGATCCAGGGGCGCGCGGCCGAGTTCGTCGAGCAAATCGCCGGTTCCCATTCAGGTATCATGGGTCTGCCCCTTTTTGAGACCGCGGCGCTGCTTCGCACCGCGCGCATCGACTTCTGAATCGCACCATGAACGAAGAAATCCTGATCAACATCACGCCGCAGGAAACGCGGGTCGCACTCGTCCAGCAAGGCGCGGTGCAGGAGCTTCACGTCGAGCGCACGCTGTCGCGCGGACGCGTCGGCAACATCTATCTCGGCAAGGTCGTGCGCGTGCTGCCCGGCATGCAGTCGGCGTTCATCGACATCGGGCTCGAGCGCGCGGCGTTCCTGCACGTTGCCGACATCTGGCAGCCGCGCCTGAACGGCGAACCGCACACGAGCGCGCCGCACCAGCCGATCGAAAAAACCGTGTTCGAGGGCCAGACGCTGATGGTCCAGGTCATCAAGGACCCGATCGGCACGAAGGGCGCGCGGCTGTCGACGCAGGTCAGCATCGCGGGCCGCACGCTCGTCTACCTGCCGCAGGAGCCGCACATCGGCATCTCGCAGAAGATCGAGAGCGAGGCCGAGCGCGAGGCGGTGCGCGCGCGCCTGACCGCGGTGATCCCGGCGGACGAGAAAGGCGGCTACATCGTGCGCACGATCGCCGAGGACGCGACCTCCGAAGAGCTGGCCGGCGACGTCACGTACCTGCGCAAGACCTGGGCGACGATCGTCGCCCAGGCGCAGCGGCTGCCGGCGACGAGCCTGCTGTACCAGGATCTCGACCTCGCGCAGCGCGTGCTGCGCGATTTCGCGAACGACGACACGTCGCGCATCCAGGTCGATTCGCGCGAGACGTACCAGCGGCTCGCCGAATTCGCGACCGAGTTCACGCCGGCCGTGAGCCCGAAGCTGCACCACTACACCGGCGAGCGGCCGCTGTTCGACCTGTACAACATCGAGACGGAGATCCAGCGGGCGCTGTCACGGCGGGTCGACCTGAAGTCGGGCGGCTACCTGATGATCGACCAGACCGAGGCGATGACGACGATCGACGTGAACACGGGCGGCTACGTCGGCGCGCGCAACTTCGACGACACGATCTTCAAGACCAACCTCGAGGCCGCGCACACCATCGCGCGGCAGCTGCGGCTGCGCAACCTCGGCGGGATCATCATCATCGACTTCATCGACATGGAGAACGCCGAGCATCGCGACGCGGTGCTCACCGAGCTGAAGAAGGCGCTCGCGCGCGACCGCACGCGCGTGACCGTCAACGGCTTCTCGCAGCTCGGGCTTGTCGAGATGACGAGGAAGCGGACGCGCGAATCGCTCGCGCACGTGCTGTGCGAGCCGTGCCCGACCTGCCAGGGCAAGGGCCAGGTGAAGACGTCGCGCACCGTGTGCTACGACATCCTGCGCGAGATCCTGCGCGAGTCGCGGCAGTTCAATCCGCGCGAGTTCCGCGTGATCGCCGCGCAGCAGGTGATCGACCTGTTCCTCGACGAGGAATCGCAGCATCTCGCGATGCTGATCGACTTCATCGGCAAGCCGGTGTCGCTGCAGGTCGAGTCGAATCTGAGTCAGGAGCAGTACGACATCGTGCTGATGTGACGCACGGCGCACGATGCCCTGTCGACACCCCTGCGCGCGAGGGTTGGTTACAATCCCGCGCTGAGTCCGCACACGGGTAACCGCGCCATGAAGTCCATCATCGCCTCAACCTTCGTCGCCGCGCTCGCGTTCACGAGCGTGCCGGCAACGGCCGAAACGTCGGCCGCCAGCGACGCGTCGCAGCAATCGTGCGCGATCGCGACCGTCACCGGCGTCGGCGGATCCGCGCAAAGCCTGCGCGAATATCTCGCGACCCCGGAAAAGTATCGCTACCTCGCCGACCATCCATTCGATTGCAAGGTCTCCGAGGACAGCCGCACGTCCGGCTGCACCGGCGTCACGTATCTTCGGCACGAGCGGGTCAGCGTGTACGACGACAGCGACGAGCAGACGCTGGTCGTGGTCGCGCGCGTGGAACTCGAGCGCGGAACATACCCGGTGATCATCTCCGTGCCCAGGAAGGATGTGCAGTGCGTGAAGTGAGCGCACGCACTCCCGCTGCACGAAGCCTCTTTTTCCATCCCTACAGGCATTTATCAAGCACCATGAGCAAGCAACACAACCGCCGCCAGCGCAAGAAACTCCACATCGGCGAATTCCAGGAGCTGGCCTTCTGCGCATCGGCCCAATACCGCACCGAGCTGAGCGACCTCCAGCGCGGCGAACTGATCGACGCATTCATCGACTTCGTCGAGGCGAACGGGCTGCTGACCGTCGCGTCCGCAGACGAAGGCGTCAGCGCCTACGTGATTTCCGGCGCGCCGCGCGGCACGACGACCGACGCGGACCGCGAGTCGGTTCGCGCGTGGCTCGAGGCCCGGCCCGAACTGGCCGACGTCGCCGTCAGCGACTTCTCGGACGCGTGGTATCCGGAGGCGTAAGCCTTCGCGCATGCGTCGCCCGGAGCGACGCACACGAATCTCGTCACGAGCATCGGCAACGCCGGCGCGGGCGCCGGCACGACGCTCGCGAAGACAGGCAGCGGGCGGCGCGCGCCCGTCACGACCGCGCCTGCGGGCCGGTCAAGTAACCCCTTCGCAGCCCGTGCGCAGTCGTTCGGCATGACGCAGGGGCTGCCGGCCGCTGCGACGCCATGTCGCACGGCCCGGTGCGCCGGCCTTCCGGCTCCGGTCGCCGCGATGCGGCGGCGCCGGCGCGTACGTCGCCGCACGCGGTTTTCACGCGCCGATTCACGTCGATCGCCCCCCGTTCTTCGGCCTTTCCCGCGAGACACGGTAAACTCTCCCCTCGCGTGGTGCGCCGCGCGCACCCGCCTTCCATCGCCAGCCGCGTGCCTCCGGGCCCGCCCCCGACCCTTGGAGTGAGTTTTCAATGAGCGGCGGATATCCGCTTCACGCGTCCCGCATGTCATTCCCGTCCACGACGTTCTTCCCGATCCTCGCCGCCGCGCTGCTGTCGGGCTGCGGGCTGCTGCCGACCCAAAACCCGCCCGCGCCGATCAGCGAGGCGCTCGTCGAGCCGGTCGAGGAAACCGCCGGCGAACCGTTGACGATGCCGCCCGTGCCCGCGCCGGTCCAGCCCGAAGCCGAGGCGCCGAAGAAGCCGCACCGCGAAGTCGCACGGCCGAAGCCGGTCCAGCGTCCGGAATCGCCGCCGCCGGCGCCGCCCGCGCCGGCTCCGCTCGTCGCGACGCGCACGCTCGACCGCAACGAGGTCCACGCGCTGCTCGACAGCGAGGTGCGGCGGCGCGGCGGCAAGGTGATCGGCCGCGCGGTCGACATGGTGACCGACCCGAGCGGCAAGCCGCGCGAGATGATCGTCAACCTGCAGGGCTTCATGGGCGTCGGCGACCGCAAGGTCAGCTTCCCGTGGAGCGTGTTCCGCTTCCTGCCGGGCGGCAAGCGCGAGCCGATCGTGCTCGACGTGCCGTCGGGCGAGCTGCCGCAGGCCGCCCGGCCGAAGGCGGTGCCGCTGTCCGGCTCGTCCGCCGCGTCGCCGGCCACGCGCCTGCCGATGCTCGACAGCGACGTCGAACGGCCGAACGGCACGAAGATCGGCCGCGTCGTCGACGTGCTGATCGACCGCGACGCTCAGCCGCAGGCGGTCGTGCTCGACCTCGGCGGGCTCGTCAACACGGATCGCCGCTCGATCGCCGCGAACTGGGCCGCGCTGCGCTTCGTCACGCGCGACAGGACGCTGCGCCCGCAGCTCGACCTCAACGACGCGCAGATCAAGGCGTCGCCGCCCTACGCGGCGGACAAGCCGCTCGTCGCCGTCTCGCCGCCGCCCGCCCCCGCGCCGGCCTCGTCTGCGAGTGCCACGCGATGACGATCCACCAGACCGTCAGCGTGCGCAGCCTCCGGGCGCTCGACTGGCTCAACTTCTTCGTGGCAAACGTTCAAACGGGCTTCGGTCCGTTCATCGCGTCGTACCTCGCGTCGCACAAGTGGACGCAGGGCGAAATCGGCATGGTGCTGTCGATCGGCACGATCAGCGCGATGGTGAGCCAGGTGCCGGGCGGCGCGGCCGTCGACGCGCTGAAGAACAAGAAAGGCGCGGCCGCGTGGGCGATCGCCGCGATCATCCTGTCCGCGGTGCTGCTGGCCGCCAGCCCGACGATCGTGCCGGTGATCGCGGCCGAGGTGTTCCACGGCTTCGCGAGCTGCATGCTGGTGCCGGCGATGGCGGCGATCTCGTTCTCGCTGGTCGGCCGCGCGGACCTCGGCGACCGGCTCGGCCGCAACGCGCGCTGGGCGTCGATCGGCAGCGCGGTCGCGGCGGGCCTGATGGGGCTCACCGGCGAATACTTCTCCGCACGCGCGGTTTTCTGGCTGACTGCGGTGCTCGCGCTGCCCGCCCTGTTCGCGCTCGCGATGATCCAGCCGACCCATACGGTGATCCCGCACGGCGGCGCCAAGCACGACGACAAGGACGACGGCGAGGAGCGCGAGACGCTGCTCGAGCTGCTGCGCGACCGGCGGATGCTGACCTTCGCCGCGTGCGTCGTGCTGTTCCACCTGTCGAACGCGGCGATGCTGAACCTCGCGGCCGGCGAAGTGACGGCCGGCATGGGCGAGAACGTGCAGCTCGTGATCGCCGCGTGCATCATCGTGCCGCAGGCGATCGTCGCGATGCTGTCGCCGTGGGTCGGCCGCTCCGCGCAGCGCTGGGGCCGCCGGCCGATCCTGCTGCTCGGCTTCTCGGCGCTGCCGGTGCGCGCGCTCCTGTTCGCCGGCGTGAGCAGCCCCTACCTGCTCGTGCCGGTGCAGATGCTCGACGGCATCAGCGCCGCCGTGTTCGGCGTGATGCTGCCGCTGATCGCCGCGGACGTCGCGGGCGGCAAGGGCCGCTACAACCTGTGCATCGGCCTGTTCGGCCTCGCGGCGGGGATCGGCGCGACCTTCAGCACGGCCGCGGCCGGCTATGTCGCCGATCATTTCGGCAATGCGGTCAGCTTCTTCGGGCTCGCCGCCGCAGGCGCGCTCGCGGTGCTGCTGGTCTGGCTCGGGATGCCCGAAACGCGCGTCGAGAACGGCGACGATCAGGCCGAGGCGTCCGCCCCCGCGTCGCCCGAACAGGCGCACTGACGCTCGGCGCCCGCGTCACCCGATTCATGGCAGCCAGACGATGAATACGCTCAGGACACTCAACGAAACCCGGCAGCAGATCCAGCAGTCGATCTTCGACCTGTTCAAGGGGCTGTCGCTGCGCCAGCGGCTCGCGCAAGGCGGGCTGATGGCGCTGCAGGCCGTCTGCGGCGCGTGCCTCGCATACGGCATCGGCCGCGCGCTGCACACCGAGCAGGCAGTCTGGGCCGCGATCACCGCGATCGCGGTCACCCAGCACAATTACGCGGACACGATGTCGCTGTCGCGCGACCAGTTCATCGGCGCGATGGTCGGTGGCGTGCTCGGCTTCGCGGGCGCTGCGCTCGGCGGCGGCGGCCACGACATGCTCGCCTATGCGATCGCGGTCGCGGTCGTGATCGTCTGCTGCTGGTGCGTGAACGTCGGCAGCGCGGCGCGGCTCGGCGGCGTCACCGCGACGATCGTGATGCTGTTTCCGGGCAGCGGCCCGCTGTGGGACATTCCGCTCGTGCGGCTCGGCGAGGTGACGCTCGGCACGGTGTGCGCGCTCGTTGTTTGCTGGGCGACGTCGAGGATCGAGCGGCGCTGGCTGGCGCGCCCGTAGCGCGGCAACGGGGAAGGAAGGGTTCGCCGGGCGCGGACGCGCCCGGCTGGCGCGAGCGGTTACGGGCCGGTTACGGGCCGACCCGCAGCACGACGCCCGAGCCGATCTGCACGAGCAGGTAGTCCCCGCCGATGCCGACCCAGTGATAGCCGCGCGGCGGCGCGCTCAGGCGATAGCCGCGCCAGTCGTCGACTACGTACTGGCGGTCGCGGAATTCGTCCGGCAGCCGGTCGCCCTTGTGCCATTCGCGGCGCGGCTCGTCCGCCCAGCGCGGCGGTGCATCGTCGCCGCGCCGCATCTGGCCGGGCGGCATGTGCTTCGGTCCATGACCATGCTGCATCCCGGGGCCGCCGTGGTGGCCGTTCTCTTGCTCGTCCTGGGCCATCGCGAGCGGCGCCGTGAAAGTCGCCGCGATCAATGCGACAAACATCATGCGGTGCGTCTTCTTCATGCGTTCCCTCCGTGTTGTTCGGGCGAATGAAACGACTGCGGACTGCGCAGTGAAGACTACCACGCCGGCATGACGGCAGACGCGCGGCCGCTCGCCGCGCGCCCGTCAGGCCGCCTGCTGCTGGTACTGGATGCGGTGCAGGTGCGCATACAGGCCGCCGTGCCGCAGCAGTTCGTCGTGGGTGCCCTCTTCGGAGATCTTGCCGGATTCGAGCACGAGGATGCGGTCGGCGCGCTCGATCGTCGACAACCGGTGCGCGATCACGAGCGTCGTGCGGCCTTCCATCAGCCGCTCGAGCGCCGCCTGCACGTGGCGTTCCGATTCGGAATCGAGCGCCGACGTGGCTTCGTCGAGGATCAGGATCGGCGCGTCCTTGTAGATCGCCCGCGCGATCGCGAGACGCTGGCGCTGGCCGCCGGACAAGCGCATCCCGTTGCCGCCGACGACCGTATCCAGCCCGTCGGGCATCGCGGCGACCGCGTCCGCGAGGTTCGCCGCCTCGAGCGCGGCCTGCACGCGCGCGCGATCCGGCGTGTGTCCATAGGCGACGTTCGCGGCGATCGTGTCGTTGAACAGCACGACGTCCTGGCTCACCATCGCCATCTGGCTGCGCAGCGCATGGATGTCGTAGTCGGCGATCGGCACGCCGTCGAGCAGAACCGAGCCGCCGGTCGGATCGAAGAAGCGCGGCAGCAGGTTCACGAGCGTCGTCTTGCCGCTGCCGGACGGCCCCGCAAGCGCGACCATCTCGCCCGGCGCGACCTTGAACGAGATCCGGTCGAGCGTCGGCCGCTCGGCCGCGCCGTAGTCGAACGTCACGCCGCGGAACTCGATCTCGCCGCGCGCGTTCGCGAGCGGCCGCCCGCCGCCGCTCGGCTCGGCCGGCTCGTCGATCAGGCCGAAAATCAGCTCGGCGGCCGTCATCCCGCGCTGCAGCGGCTGGTTCACGTCGATCAGGTGCTTGAGCGGCGAGATCACCAGCAGCATCGACGTCACGAACGCCACGAAGCCGCCGACCGTCGTCTGGTCGTTCGTCGATTGAAAGACCGCGATCGTGATCACGACCGCCAGCGCGATCGACGCGAGAAACTGCGTGATCGGCTGCGCGAGACCGCCCGAGACCGTCATCCGCATCGCATAGCCGCGCAGGCGCTTGCTCATCGCGGTAAAGCGGTCGATTTCGTACGGCTCGCCGTTATGCACCTTGACGACCTTGTAGCCCCCGACCGTCTCCTCGACGATGTACGACAGCTCGTTGGTGAGCGTCTGGTGCTCGCGGTTCAGGCGGCGCAGCCGGCGGTTGATCTTGCTGACGAGCCAGCCGATGCCCGGCAGGATCACCGCGACGATCAGCGTGAGCCGCCAGTTCAGGTAGAACAGGTAGCCGAGCAGGAAGATCACCGTCATCGAGTCGCGCACGAGCGTGACCATCACGCCCGTCAGCACGGAGAGAATCTGGTTGACCTCGAAGACGATCGCGTTGATCACCGTGCTCGCGGTCTCGCGCTGGAAGAACGACGCGCTCGTATGGATCATTCGCTGGAACATCTCCAGGCGCAGCTGCAGCAGGATGCGGTTCGATACGTAGCTGAGCAGGTAACCCGACGCGTACTGCGACACGCCGCGCACGAGCGCGAGGCCGATCACCGCGATCGGCACGTACCACTTCGCGCGGTCGCTGCCGTGCGCGCCAAAGCCGTGGTCGAGGAGCGGCTTGAGCAGCGCCGGAATCCCGGCTTCCGTCGCCGCGACGACGCCCATCGTGACGACGGCGAGCAGCACGATGCCGAGGAGCGGCTTGACGTACGGCCACAGGCGCTTGAAGACCGTGACCGGCGACGTGCCGCCGGCGTTCAGCGATTTGCGAAGAGTGTTCTGGGTTTCCAAGGCAATCCTTCTTGAGCCGCGGCGCGGCGCCCGGGCGGGTTTCGACCGGAACTCCGACCCCGCCGGGCGGGTGCCGAAAAGGCCCGATATTATAGCCGCACACCCTTGCCGGCACGGCCGGCCGCCGGGCCGCGGGTATACTGCCGCTCACCGTTCCACCCGCAAGTCCGACGATTTCATGGCAGAACCCACCCTCGGCGTCGCCCTCATCGCCCTCAACGCGTCCGCGCGGCTCGCGCAATGCCTCGATGCGCTGGCCTTCGCCGACGACATCGTCGTGATCGACGGCGGCAGCACCGACGACACCGTCGCGATCGCGCAGGCGCACGACGCGCGCGTGATCGTCGCGCGCGACTGGCCCGGCTTCGGCCCGCAGAAGAACCGCGCGCTCGACGCGCTGGCCACCGACTGGATCCTGTCGCTCGACACCGACGAGATCGTCAGCCCCGAACTCGCGCAATCGATCCGCACCGCGATCCGGACGCCGGCCGCGCGGGTCTACGCGCTCGACCGGCTGTCGAGCTTCTGCGGCCAGTGGGTCCACCACAGCGGCTGGTATCCGGACTGGGTGCCGCGCCTGTTCCGCCGCGGCAGCGCGCGCTTCTCTGACGATCTCGTGCACGAGCGGCTCGTGTTCGACACGCCCGCGCAGCGCCTGTCCGGCAAGCTGATGCACTACTCGTACGAGGATTTCGAGACCGTCGTGCGCAAGCTCGACGCATACTCGACGGCCGGCGCGCGCCAGCGCCGCGCGGCCGGCCAGCGCGGCGGCTTCGGCAAGGCGCTCGCGCGCGGCGCGTGGGCGTTCCTGCGCACCTACGTGCTCCGGCGCGGCTTTCTCGACGGGCGCGCGGGCTTCATGATCGCGATCTTCAACGCGGAGACCGTCTACTACCGCTTCCTGAAGCTCGGCCACGAGCCGGCGCGCTGACGCCGGCGGCGCCCGCCCCGCCGGGCGTTACAATGCCGGCCTGCCCGCGCGGCGCGCTTGCCGACGAGGCCGCGCCGCCCGACACGACGACCACCGAATCCGACCGCCATGTTCTCCATCATCATCCCGACCTGGAACAACCTGCCGTACCTCAAGCTTGTCGTCGACAGCCTGCGCCGCCACTCCGCGCACGAACACCAGATCATCGTGCACGTGAACGACGGCTCGGACGGCACGCTCGACTGGGTGCGCAGCGAAGGCATCGAGCATACGGCGTCGCCGGCGAACATCGGCATCTGCCATGCGGTGAACCTCGCCGCGGCGCGCGCGACGCGCGACTATGTCGTCTACATGAACGACGACATGTACTGCCTCCCCGGCTGGGATGCCGCGCTCGTGCGGCGCATCGAGCAGATGCCGACCGACCTGTTCATGCTGTCCGGCACGATGGTCGAGCCGGTCGACACGCGCAACCCGTGCGTCGTCGTCGGCGATTTCGGCCGGGACGCCGAGCATTTCGACGCGGCGGGCCTCGTCGCGGCCGCGCCGAAGCTCGCGCGCGCCGACTGGCTCGGCTCGACCTGGCCGCCCACGCTCGTGCACCGCGACTGGTGGAACCGCATCGGCGGCTACAGCAGCGAGCTGTCGCCCGGGATGAGCAGCGACAACGACTTCTCGATGAAATTCTGGGACGCCGGCTGCCGGATCTTCCTCGGCGCCGGCGACAGCCTCGTCTACCACTTCCAGCAGAAGAGCACCGGCAAGATCGTCAAGAACAACGGACGCCGCCAGTTCCTCAACAAATGGGGGATGACGCAGGCGACCTTCGACCGCTACTACCTGCATCGCGGCGAACCGGCCGGCACGCGCGTCGCGCTCGACACGCCGGCAGTCGTCGGCGGCCTGAAACGCGCGCTGCTGCGCTCGCGGATCAAGCGCGCGTTCAGCTGATCCGGCCCCGTCAACCGTCCGGAAACGCCCGGCGGTTCGCGTATACTTCGTGGTTTGGCCCGGCCCCCGCTGCCGGGACGCACGGCGGGCGGCACCGTGCTGCGTGCCGCCGCCGGCCCAACCGACAGGTTCCGATGCTATCGTTCTCCGCCCCCGCGTCGCGGCGCCTGGCCGCCGCCCGCGCATTCGCCGTCGCCGCGCTGTGCATGGTGCCCGTGTCGACCGCGCTGACCAACGTGTTCTGCGCGCTGTTCGCGGTCGCGCTCGTCGTCACGCCCGAGTTCTGGCGCAATCTGCGCTCGTTCGTCACCCACCCCGCATCGCTCGCGGCGCTGCTCGTGCTCGCCGCGCTGGCCGCGAGCGTCGCGTATACGGTCGCGCCGCACGACAAGGCGTGGAACTGGGTTGCGAAGTACGACAAGCTGCTGTTGCTGCCGCTTGCGGTGATCGCGTTCCGCCGTGCGGCGAACTGGGCGCCGATCGTGCGGCGCTGCTGGTTCGGCACGCTGTGCGCGATCCTCCTGCTGTCGACCACCAACTATCTCGGACTGACCGCGATCGGGCCCGCGCACGCGGCCGACTTGCCGATCTCGCGCGCGTGGGTGTTCAAGAACCACATCGCGGCCGGCATGTTCGGCGCGCTGCTGTTCTACCAGGCGGCCGATCTCGCGCTGTCGGCGCGCACGGCGCTGACGCGCGCCGCCTGCGCGGGCATCGCCGCGTGGTCGCTCGTCAACGTGTTCGTGATGCTGCAGGGACGCACGGGCCAGCTGATCGCACTGCTGCTGATCGGCGTCGTCGCCGTGCGCTTGCTGCTGGTGCTGCGCCGGCAGTCGCCGCTGCGCGCGGGCCTCGCCGCGGGCGCGCTCGTCGCGGCGGCGGCCGTGCTCGGCGTCGCCATAGGCACGACCCACGGCGGGCGACTCGCGCAGGTTGCGTCCGAGGTGCGGGAATACCGGCAGAACGACGCCGTCACGTCGACCGGGCTGCGGCTCGAGTGGTACAAGAAGGGGCTCGAGCTGTATCGCGCGCGGCCGGTGATCGGCTACGGCGCGGGCGGCCTCGAGTTCGAATTCCAGAAGCTGGCGGCCGGCAAGAGCGCCGCCGAAGGGCAGCTCACGTCGAATCCGCACAACGAATACCTGCTGATGGCCGTCCAGCTCGGCACGCTCGGCCTGCTGCTGTTCGTCAACCTGATCGCGCAGATCGCGCGCGGCAGCCTCGCGCTCGATCCGCGCTCGCGGCACCTGCTACTCGCGTGGCTCGCGATCTTCACAATCGGCAGCGTCGCGAATTCGCTGCTGCTCGACTTCGCCGAAGGCCACCTGATCGTGCTGCTCGCGGGCATCCTGCTCGGCTGTGCCGAGCGCGGCGAGTCGCTGCCGCGCGAGACGTCGGCGATCCGGCACAACACTTAGCGCCGGTTCACGTCGCGCGCGGGCTCGCGCCGCAGCCGCGCGATTCAGTTCGATTCAGTTCGATTCAGTTCGATTCAGTTCGATTCAGTTCGATTCAGTTCGATTCAGTTCGATTCAGTTCGATTCAGTTCGATTCAGTTCGATTCAGTTCGATTCAGTTCGATTCAGTTCGATTCGGCGCGCCGCAGCCGCGACGTGTCGACGACCGCCGCCGCATCCGGCCCGTTCAGCCCGAGCATCTCGGCCGCCGCGGCCTTCACGCGCTGCGCGCCCAGGTTGACGAGGCAGTCGCTGCGGCTGTCGACGTGGCGCTCGCATCCCTCGTGCCGGCATGGCACGCAATCGCCCTCTCCCTGCAGCAGCCAGACGTTCCCGTGCCGCCCCGAGCCGCGCAGCGGCCACGGGTTCTCGGTCGCGGGCCAGTGCTGCGGCCACGGCCCCCAGCGCACGGGATCGGACGGCCCGAACAGCGCGATCGTGTCGGTGCCGGTCGCCGCGGCGACGTGCGTTGCGCCCGTGTCGGGACCGATGAACAGCCGCGCGCGCCGCACGAGTTCCGCGCTTTCGCCGAAGGTCAGGCGGCCGACGAGATTCAGCACGTCGCCGCCCGCCTCGGCCGCGACCCGCGCCGCATACTCGCGCTCGCCGTCGGCCGGACCGCCCGACAGCGCAACCGCGAAGCCATGCCCGCGCAGCCAGTCGATCATCTCGACCCAGCCGTCGAGCCGCCATTGCTTGTAGCGGAACATCGGATACGGATGCAGGACGACGAGCGGCTTGCCGTCGCGCACCGCGGGCGACTCGGCGAGCAGCGCGTCGAAACGGGCGCGCCGCGCGGGGTCGTCGCCGATGCCGGGCGCGACGACCTCGGAAACCGGCTCGATGCCGATCACGGGGGCGAGCGCGAGCGTGCTGACGACGGTATGCGCGGACTGGTGATGGTTGATCGCGATCCCGTTCAGCATCATCCGCGTCAGCCACGTGACGCGCTCGGGATCGACGAGGCCGACGCGCTTGCGGCCCGCGAACCAGCTATAGAAGCGCGGCCGGTCGGAGCTCAGCGCCGCGCACGCGAGATCGTAGCGACGCCACATCGACAGCGCGTCGCGCAGTCGCTCGCGAAACCCGGCGCGCTGCGCGACCACGATCACGCGGCGCACGTCCGGATTGTGCTCGAGCACGCCCTCGGTGCCGCGAAACACCAGCATGTCGATCTGCGCGTCCGGCCAGCGGGCCTTCAGCGAGCGTACGAGCGGCGTCGTCAGCAGCACGTCGCCGATACGGCGCGGCGCGGCGACGAGGATGGTTCTGGGCGGGCGGGCGGAAGAAAACAGGGCCACGGCAATCGTTCCGTCTAGCTGGCAAACAAGGCTGGCAATGTACAGGATTTTGCAGCTGCCGGCGCGGGGTGGTAAGCAGCGGCCGGCGGCTCGCTCAGTAGGTGATTTCGACCACGCTGCCGCTGAACGCCGCGCGCAGCTCCGCGAGCAGCGTGTCGCTCGGCTTCACGCGCCACGCTTCGCCAAGGCGCATCTCGCCTTGCGCGCGCGCATTGCTGTAGTGGATCTGGACCGCGAGCCCGTTCGGCAGCGGCGCCTGCTGCCGGCGGCCGCCGTCGCGCCCGCCGCCGCGCGGCGCGGGTGCTTCCACGACGTTCGCCGCGGCCGGATCGGTCTTCGACACGTGCGGCTCGAGCACGCGGCGCAGCACGGCTGCGTCCGCACTGCCGTTCATCGTCAACCGCACGGCCTGCGCATAGCGGCTGCGCGCGCGCTCGAGATCCATCACGGTATCGGCCGTGAAGCGGATGCCGCCCGTGAACGCATCGTTGCGCGCCTGCCCCTGCACGATCAGCAGCTCGTCTTCCTTGAACAGCGCCTTGTTCGCCTCGAACTGCTCGTTGAAGATCGTGATCTCGCACTGGCCCGTGCCGTCGTCGAGCAGCGCGATCAGCATCTTGCCGCGCTGGGTCATCTGCGTGCGCAGCGACGCGATGATGCCGGCGACGACCTTGTCGCGCCCTTCCTTCAGCTCGCCGACCTTCTGGCGCACGAACCGGCGCACCTCGTCGCGATACGCATCGAACAGGTGTCCGGACAGGTAGAAGCCGAGCGCGCCCTTCTCCTCCTGCAGGCGGCGCTTGTCGTCCCAGGCCGGCTCGTCGACGAGCGCATGCGCATGCGGCGACTCGGCTCCCATGTCGAACAGGCCCGCCTGCATCGCATTCGCCGCGGCCTGATCGGCCGCTTCCATCGCGAGCGGCACCGACGCGAGCAGCTGCGCACGGTTCGCGCTCAGCGCATCGAACGCGCCGGCGCGAATCAGCGCCTCGATCGTGCGGCGGTTCACGACGCGCCGGTCGATCCGTTCGCAGAAATCGAACAGGTCGGCGAACGGCTTCTCCTCGCGCGCGCGCAGGATTTCCTCGATCGCGTTCTGGCCGCTGCCCTTCACCGCGCCAAGCCCGTAGCGGATCGTGCGCGAGCGCTTGCCGTCGGCTTCCGCGACCGGCTCGAACCGGTAATGCGACTGGTTGATGTCCGGCGGCAGCACGGCAAGGTTGTTCACGACGCAATCGTCGAACAGGATCTTCACCTTGTCGGTGTCGTCCATCGCGAGCGTCATGTTGGCCGCCATGAATTCGGCCGGATGGTGCGCCTTCAGCCACGCGGTGTAGTACGCGAGCAGCGCGTAGGCCGCCGCGTGCGACTTGTTGAAGCCGTAGCCCGCAAACTTCTCCATCAGGTCGAAGATCTCGTCCGACTTCTCGCGGGCCAGGCCGTTCTTCGCGGCGCCCGCGGCGAAGATCTCGCGATGCTCGGCCATCTCCTCGGCCTTCTTCTTGCCCATCGCGCGACGCAGCAAGTCCGCGCCGCCGAGCGAGTAGCCGCCGATGATCTGCGCCATCTGCATCACCTGCTCCTGATAGACCATGATGCCGTAGGTCTCTTTCAGGACGGGCTCGACGCGCGGATCCGGGTACTCGACCTTCTCTCGCCCGTGCTTGCGTGCGCAGAAGCTCGGGATCAGGTCCATCGGGCCCGGACGGTACAACGACACGAGCGCGATGATGTCCTCGAAGCGGTCCGGCTGCGCGTCCTTCAGCATGCCCTGCATGCCGCGGCTTTCCAGCTGGAACACGGCGACCGTGTTGGCCTTCTTGAGGATCTGGAACGACGTCGGATCGTCGAGCGGCACCTGCGCGAGCGACCAGTCGGCCTTCGACGGATCGAGCCGGCGGATGTAGCGCTCGGCCCAGTCGAGGATCGTCAGCGTGGTCAGGCCCAGAAAGTCGAACTTCACGAGGCCGACCGCTTCGACGTCGTCCTTGTCGTACTGGCTGACGACGCCGCCGTCGTCACCCTGCGTGTAGAGCGGGCAGAAGTCGGTCAGCTTGCCGGGCGCGATCAGCACGCCGCCCGCGTGCATCCCGACGTTGCGCGTCAGGCCCTCGACGCGCTGCGCGAGGTCGAGCAGCTGGTGGACTTCGTCCTCGTGGTCGTAGCGCTCCTGGAGCTGCGGCTCCTCCTTCATCGCGTCGGCGATCGTCACGTGCTTGCCCGGCTTGAACGGGATCAGCTTCGCGACGCCGTCGGTGAACATGTAGCCGAGATCGAGCACGCGGCCGATGTCGCGCACGGCCGCCTTCGCGGCCATCGTGCCGAACGTGGCGATCTGCGACACCGCGTCCGCGCCGTACTTCTCCTTCACGTACTGGATCACGCGATCGCGGCCGTGCTGGCAGAAATCGATGTCGAAGTCGGGCATCGACACCCGCTCCGGGTTCAGGAAGCGCTCGAACAGCAGGTTGTAGCGCAGCGGATCGAGGTCGGTAATGCCGAGCGCGTAGGCGACGAGCGAACCCGCGCCCGAACCCCGCCCGGGGCCGACCGGCACGCCGTTGTTCTTGGCCCAGTTGATGAAGTCGGCAACGATCAGGAAGTAGCCCGGGAAGCCCATCTTCGTGATGGTCCCGCACTCGAATTCGAGCCGCTTGTAGTACGTGTCGCGTTGCGCGTCGCGTTCGGCTTCAACCGGATACAGCTGCACGAGGCGCTTCTCGAGCCCCTCCTTCGACAGCTGGATCAGGTAGTCGTCGAGCGACATGCCGTCCGGCGTCGGGAACAGCGGCAGCTTCGGCTTGCCGAGCTCGAGCGTCAGGTTGCAGCGCTTCGCGAGCTCGACGGTGTTCGCGACCGCGGACGGCAGGTCGGCGAACAGCGCGACCATGTCGTCCTGCGTGCGAAAGAACTGGTCGGTCGTGAAGCGCTTCTGGCGCCGCGGATTCGCGAGGATGTCGCCTTCCGAAATGCACACGCGCGCCTCGTGCGCGGTGAAATCGTCGTCGGTCATGAACTGCGTCGGATGCGTCGCGACGACCGGCAGCTTCAGCTCCGCGGCGAGCGTCGCCGCCTGCTGGATGTACGTCTCGGCGCCCGGCTGGCCGTAGCGCTGCAGTTCGATGTAGAAACCGCCCGGGAACACCTTCGCCCAGCGCTGCGCGTGACGGCGCGCGGCCTCCTCGTTGCCGGCCGCGAGCGCGAGGCCGATGTCGCCTTGTTGCGCGCCCGAAAGAGCGAGGAGCCCTTCGGCAAGTTCGGTCTCGAGCCACTGCGCGTCGAGTTCGGCGCGGCCGCGGTACTGGTTCGTGAGCCACGCCTTCGACAGCAGCTCGCAGAGATTCAGGTAGCCGCGCTTGTCCTTCACGAGCAGCAGCAGGCGCGACGGCTTGTCGCGATCGTCCGGATTGGCGATCCAGACGTCGCAGCCGGCGATCGGCTTGATGCCCTTGCCGCGGGCTTCCTTGTAGAAACGGACGAGGCCGAACGCGTTGCCGAGATCGGTGAGGGCGAGCGCGCCCTGGCCGTCCGCGGCCGCCGCCTTGACGATGTCGTCGAGACGCACGATGCCGTCGGCAATCGAGAATTCGGAGTGAACGCGAAGATGGACGAAGCGGGGATCTGACATGGGCGCTATTGTAGCCGCCCCGCCGCGCAGGCTGCCCAAAAAAACCCCGCGCCGGCCGTTCGGCCGATGCCCGCGACCGTGCGCCGCGCCGTTGGCCGTACGGCAGAATGCCGGCCGGCGCGCGGTTTGCGGGATAATACGGGTTTTCGCATCCGCCGCCCGGCTTCGCACCCTTTTTTGCGAGCCTCCGTGCGACCGTCGCACGGCCGCGGCCGCTCTCTCGTTCGACCACCATGAGTATCGTCAATCTCGCCGCCTACCACTTCGCATCACTCGACGCGATCGAACAATGGCGCCCGCTCGTCACCGCCCGCTGCAACGAACTCGGCCTGCGCGGCACGATCCTGCTCGCGCCGGAAGGCATCAACCTGTTCATCGCCGGCCCGCGCGAAGCGGCCGACGCGTTCATCGCGTACATCCGCCACGACCCGCTGTTCGAAGGCAAGTTCGCGACGCTGCAGTTCAAGGAAAGCGTGTCCGACTCGCAGCCGTTCCGCCGCATGCTCGTGCGCCTGAAGCGCGAGATCATCACGATGAAGAAGCCGGCGATCAAGCCGGAACTCGGCCGCGCGCCGTTCGTCGACGCGCGCACGCTGAAGGGCTGGCTCGACCGCGGCCACGACGACGCGGGCCGCCCGGTCGTGATGCTCGACACGCGCAATGCATTCGAGGTCGACGTCGGCACGTTCGACAACGCGCTCGACTACCGGATCGCCAAGTTCAGCGAGTTCCCGGAAGTCATCGAGGCGAACCGCGCGGACCTCGAAGGCAAGACGATCGTGTCGTTCTGCACGGGCGGCATCCGCTGCGAAAAGGCGGCGATCCACATGAAGGACGTCGGCATCGACAACGTGTACCAGCTCGAAGGCGGCATCCTCAAGTATTTCGAGGAAGTCGGCGGCGCGCACTATCACGGCGACTGCTTCGTGTTCGACTATCGCACCGCGCTGAACCCGCAGCTCGAACCGACCGCGAACGTCACCTGCTTCGCGTGCCGCGCAGTCGTCACGCCCGAACAGCAGCAATCGCCGGCCTACGTGGCAGGCCAGTCCTGCCCGGCCTGCCTGAACGCCGTCGGCGCCGCCAGCGCGGCGTAAGCGCATTCCGGCCCGCCCATCGATGAACGGCTATCGCGGCCGCTTTGCGCCGTCGCCGACCGGGCCGCTGCATTTCGGCTCGCTCGTCGGCGCGCTCGCGAGCTGGCTCGACGCGCGCGCGCACGGCGGCGCATGGCTCGTGCGCGTGGAGGACATCGACGGGCCGCGCACGGTGCCCGGCGCGGCCGAGGACATCCTCGCGACGCTCGCGCATTTCGGAATGACGCCGGACGAGCCGCCCGTCTGGCAGAGCGCGCGCGAGGCCGATTACGCGGCCGCGCTCGAGCGGCTCAAGGCGGCGGGGCTCGTCTACCCGTGCGGCTGCACGCGCAAGGAAATCGCCGACTCGCTGCGCGCCGCGCACGAACGCCACACGACGCTCGCCTACCCGGGCACCTGCCGATCGGGCCTGCACGGCAAGCCCGCGCGCGCATGGCGGCTGCGCGTGCCGGACGGCGACGCCGCGATCGTCACGTTCGACGATCGCTGGCAGCACATGCAATCGCAGAATCTCGCCACCGAGGTCGGCGACTTCGTGCTGAAACGCGCGGACGGCCAGTGGGCCTATCAGCTCGCGGTCGTCGTCGACGATGCCGATGCGGGCATCACGCACGTCGTGCGCGGCGCCGACCTGCTCGACTCGACCGCGCGGCAGATCTACCTGCAGCGCTGCCTCGGCGCGCCGACGCCGTCGTACCTGCACGTGCCGGTCGTCGTCGACGCGAACGGCGAGAAACTCAGCAAGCAGACCGGCGCGATCGCGCTCGAACGCGACGATCCGCTGCCCGCACTGCAAGCCGCGGCCGCCCATCTCGGCCTGGCGCCGGACCACGGCGAGCTGCCGGGCGCAACGCTCGACGCGTTCCACGCAGCGGCAACGGCCGCATGGGCGCGGCGCTTCGGGCCGCAGGCGGGCTAGCGTACCGCCATCGTCCGCGCGCCAACGCGGGCGCGGCCCGATCGCCGGAATCGATCCGGCACCGTTTCTCTGCGACTCAGGGACGACCACGCGCCGCCGTACCGCACCCCATCCGCCCCCGCAAATGAAAAACGGGCGCACGCTGCTTGCATGCGCCCGTCTTGCCGCGACCTTTCGATCGCGGCCGACCGCTTGTTACGCTTACGCCGACGGCTTGCGCGGCATCCCGAACCCGCCGAGCAGCGCGGCCACCTGACGCTTCGGGCCCTTTTTCTCGTGCTGCGCGTGCTTCGCCTCTTCCGGCTGCTTCGCCGGCGCCGACGGCTCGTACGGCTTCAGGAAGAAATCGTCGATCGGCGCCTCGTGGCGGCGATGATGGCCGCGCTCGGCGCCGGCCGAGCGACGCCCCGCTGCGCCGCGATGCTCGTCGCGCTCGCGCCGGCCACCACGCTCGCCACCGCGTTCGCCACCGCGTTCGCCACCGCGTTCGCCGCGTTCACCGCCGCGCTCGTCGTGACGGTGCCGCGCCGGCTTGTCGAGCGCCAGCGTCTGCACCTCGAGCGGACGCTTGATCAGCTTTTCGATGTCGGCGAGCTGCTTGCGCTCGTTCGGGCTGCACAGCGACAGTGCATCGCCGGTCGCACCCGCGCGGCCGGTACGGCCGATCCGGTGCACGTAGTCTTCGGCACTGAACGGCAAGTCGAAGTTGATCACGGCCGGCAGCTCGGCGATGTCGAGGCCGCGCGCGGCCACGTCGGTCGCGACGAGCGCCTCGATTTCGCCGCGCTTGAACGCGTCGAGCGCCTGCATCCGCTCGATCTGCGTCTTGTCGCCGTGGATCGCCGACGCGACCACGCCGTCGCGCTCGAGGTTGCGCGCGAGTCGGCTCGCGCCGATCTTGCTGTTGCAGAACACAATCACCTGCTTGAGCCCGCGATCGCGCAGCAGCTGCACGACGGCCGCCTGCTTGTCGCCCTCGGCGACGTCGTAGACGATCTGCGTGACGTTCGCGTTCGTCGAGTTGCTGCGCGCGACCTCGATCGTCTGCGGGTTGCGCAGGTAGGTCGACGCGAGCTTCTTGATTTCCTGCGAGAACGTCGCCGAGAACAGCAGCGTCTGGCGCTCCTTCGGCAGCAGGTTCAGGATGCGCTGCAGGTCCGGCAGGAAGCCCATGTCGAGCATCCGGTCGGCCTCGTCGAGCACGAGGATCTGCACCTGCCCGAGGTTCGCGGTCTTCTGCTGCACGTGGTCGAGCAGGCGGCCCGGCGTCGCGATCAGGATCTCGACGCCGCGGCGCAGCTCGGCCATCTGCGGGTTCATGTCGACACCGCCGAACACGACCGCGCTGCGCAGCGGCGTGTGCTTTGCATACGCATGCACGTTCGCGGCGACCTGGTCGGCGAGCTCGCGGGTCGGCGTGAGGATCAGCGCGCGCACCGGGTGGCGCGCGGGCGATGCGCTCGTGTTGGCCTGCGGCAGCAGGCGCTGGATGATCGGCAGCGAGAAGCTCGCGGTCTTGCCGGTGCCCGTTTGCGCGGCGCCCATGACGTCGCGGCCGGCGAGCACGACCGGAATCGCCTGCGCCTGGATCGGCGTCGGCGTCGTGTAGCCCTGCTCCGCAATGGCTTTCAGGATGTCGGCGGCAAGGCCGAATTGATCGAAGGTTGCGTCGACTGGCTTGGCGACAGAATCGGACATGGTGGCGTTTCGCTCAAAAGGCGCGGCGGGGACATCACGCGTCAGCTCGGCCCGACGGGCCGCTGCGCAAATCACATTTCGGAAGTAGACGGAGCCGCGGCGCGCCGCGCGGCGCCGCTCTGGCGCTTTGGACCGTAAGGGCCCAGGGCCGTGCGGACTCCGTCCGGCGCGAATGCCGGCGGAAAGGGTCGTATTGTAGCACTGCACGGCGACGTGTCCGTGACAGCCCGCGCAGCGGCCGAACCGGGCGTTCAAATCCGGCGTTCGAGCGCCGCGGTCGGCGCAACGGTCCGCAAGCAGGTTCAGTCCGAATTCAGCCGGGAATCCTTCCCGGCAAACTGCCCCTGCGCATCACCCCTTCTTCTTTTTCTTCTCGACCTGCACGCAGCCGGACAGCAGCGGCGGCGCCTTCTCGTCGGCAATCTCGTCGCGCAGCGTCGCCTCCTTGCCCTTGGTCCACCACGTATAGCGTCCGGCCTGGTAGCGCACGCCGGACGCCGACACGGTGTCGACAAACAGCAGCCGCTGGCCGTTGACCGGCACGAGCGCGAAGCTCTGGCCGTTGCCGGCGAGCCAGTACGACACGCGCACCGGCTGCTTCTGGTTCGCGCACTGGTAGACGACGTTCTGGCGCGCGTCCGCGTCGATCTCCTCGACGGTCAGCTGCGCCGCATGCGCGGCGGAAACGGACAGTCCGGCCAGCGCGAGCGCGGCGAGGGTTTGACGAATCATGCAGGTCCTCTCACGAGACGGTGTTGTGCGCAAGCGCGCCCGCGCGGGCGCGCCGGTGTTCGTTATGCGGGATCGACGGCGTCAGCGCGAGGAAACGGGCTTGACGGCCGCGGCGGCGCGCTTCGCGCGGTCGCGGGCTTCGTCGATGTCGGCGCCGGTCGCGAGCGCGACGCCCATGCGCCGCTTCGCGAAGCTCTCCGGCTTGCCGAACAGGCGCAGGTCGGCGCCCGGCACCGCCAGCGCGTCGCGCACGCCCTCGAACGCGATGCCGCGCTCGTCGAGCCCGCCGTAGATCACCGCCGATGCTGCGGCCGAGCCGAGCGTCGGATCGACCGGCAGGCCGAGGATCGCGCGCGCGTGCAGCTCGAATTCCGACTGGCGCTGCGACGCGAGCGTGACAAGGCCCGTGTCGTGCGGCCGCGGGCTCACTTCGGAGAACCAGACCTCGTCGCCGCGCACGAACAGCTCGACGCCGAACAGTCCGCGCCCGCCGAGCGCCTCGGTGACCTTGTGCGCGATCTCGCGCGAGCGCGCGAGCGCCGCCGCGGACATCGGCTGCGGCTGCCACGACTCGACGTAGTCGCCCGCGACCTGCACGTGGCCGACCGGCTCGCAGAAATAGGTTCGCGTGTCGCCGCTGGCCGGCTCGATCGCGCGCACCGTGAGCTGCGTGATCTCGTAGTCGAAATCCACGAAGCCTTCGACGATCACGCGCCCGTGATTCACGCGCCCGCCCGCCAGCGCGTACTGCCACGCGGGCTCGACGTCCGCCTCGCTGCGCACGACCGACTGGCCCTTGCCCGACGACGACATCACCGGCTTCACGACGCACGGCATGCCGATCTCCGCGACGGCGCCCCTGAACTCGTCGAACGACTGCGCGAACGCGTACGGCGACGTCGGCAGGCCCAGTTCCTCGGCGGCGAGCCGGCGGATGCCCTCGCGGTTCATCGTGAGCTGGGTCGCGCGCGCGGTCGGGATCACCGTGGCGACACCCGCTGCTTCGATCGCCGCGAGCGCATCGGTCGCGATCGCCTCGATCTCGGGGACGATCAGGTGCGGACGCTCGGCCTCGACGAGCGCGCGCAGCGCGTCGGCGTCGGTCATGTCGATCACGTGCGCGCGGTGCGCGACCTGGTGCCCGGGCGCGCCCGGATAGCGGTCGACTGCGATCACCTCGATGCCGAGCCGCTGCAACGCGATGATGACTTCCTTGCCGAGCTCGCCCGCGCCGAGCAGCATGACGCGCGTGGCCGAGGGTGAAAGCGGCGTACCGAGCCGCTGACCGATCTGCATGTGATTTCCCGCTTCTGGTTGGAGGTCGAAAACGACTGCGATGCTAACACGCGCCTCGGCACCGGTCCGGCCGCGCTCCGGCCGATTTCGCGCCGCCGCGCGCGACGCGCCGGCGGGTCGAGAACGTTTTCGTGCACGCACGGTCGCCTCGCCTGACGCGACGCGAGTGCGTTACTCTTACGCCTTGTTCAGAACCCGATGATGAGGAACGAGGCTCATGTCCCAACCGATCGCAGCCGCACGCACGCGCACCCGCCTGTTTCGCCCGTTGCGCGCGCCGCTCTGCGCTTTGACGCTTGCCACGCTTCTCGCTGCCTGCTCGATGCCGACGCACCCCGACGACGCCGCCGCCGCGCCCGATCCGTTCAATCCCGCCGCCGTCCAGTTGCTCGACGACACGAGCTGGGAGCTCACCGGCTGGCAGAACGCCGACGGCACGCCGCGCACGGTCCCGCACGGCGACAACGGCGAACCGATCAAGCTCGCGCTGTCCGCCGAATCCGGCGTGCGACGCGCGAGCGGCTTTTCCGGCTGCAACCGCTACATGGGCACCTACGACGTGAAGAACGGCGTGCTGAGCTTCGGCCCGCTCGCCGGCACGCGGATGGCCTGCGCCGGCACGCTCGGCGGCCAGCTCGAACGCGCGTATCTCGACGCGCTCGCGCACGTCGCCAAGGCCGGCGTGCAGATGCGCGCGCCGCAGCAGCTGCTGCTCGTGACCGACGGCGGCGCGACGCTGACCTTCACGCGCCGCGGCCCGTAATGCTGCGACCCGCGTGGGAGGCGTCCGGCTGACCGCGTCCCGCCGCGTGATCGCCGCGCACGCGCGTCCCGCGGCGGGCGCGTCTGATCGTCTTTTAAAGTCTTCTGCATCGTCAGCCGGTTAAACTCGGCGGGTCGCGCACCGCGCTCCCTGCTCCACTCCTGTTTCAAAGCATGCACACGGTTGTCCTCGGCTGGTTCGGCGTCTCCGCCGTCTGGTTCATCCCTCTCATCTGGCGCCTCGCGAAAGCGATGCTGCCCGGCAGCGGCGGGCTCGCCGGTCACGGCTCGATCCGGCTCTGGCTCGGCTTCGCGTGCGTATTCGTCGCGAGCTGCACGCTGACGAGCCCGCTGTCCGGCGCCGACGCCAACCTGCTCGGCCATGCGCTGTCGGCCGGCTTCGAGCGCGTGCTCGGCCACATCGGCACGCCGCTCGCGATGGTCGTGCTGTTCCTTGCGGGGCTGCCCTGGCTGACCGGCATCGGCTGGCAGCGCGTCGCCGCGTGGCTCGACACGTCGTTCGGGCTCCGGCTCTCGCGCAACGGCGACGACGATGCGCGCGGCGTCGCCGACCTGCCGCGCAGCGCGCTGCATCGCGACGACGAGCGCCGCGTGCGCCGCGCCGGCGATGTGCAGCCGACCACCGCGCATACCGTCAACTCGATGGCGCCCCGGCAGAACGGCCGGTTTTCCCGCCCGACGCTCTGGAAGCCCGATCCGCAAGCGCGCCCGAAACCGCGCGGCCAGACGGCGCCCCGGCCGCATACCGAGCCGGTTGCGCCCACCGGCTGGCTGAAGCCCGCGCCGACGAGCCGGCCGGCCGCGACGCCCGCGGCGGGCGCTGCAAGCCCCGCCACGGCCGCCGGCACGGTTGGCGCGGCGGCTCCCGCGCGCCCCGCTCCGGCTCCGATCAAGTTCGAACCGGCCCACCCGCGACCGGCACCGGCGACGCCCGCACGTCCTGCCGTGGCGCCCCGGCAGCCGGTCGCGCCGCGCGCAACCGTCGCGCCCCGCCCGACCGGCGCGGCGCCGGCACGGCCGCTGTCGCGCCCGCCCGCCGCGACGACGACCGCCCCGTGCCGCCCGCCGCGCCGCGCCAGCGACCGGCCGCGCCTGCGCGCGCGCCGCTTTACGCATGGACCGAAAAGCCCGCGACGCCGATTACCCCCGCGCCGAGCGTCCACGAGACGCTGCGTTCGATCGAGGCCAGCACCGCTCAATGGGCGTCGCTGGCCAATGCGACGCCGGCTGAAGCCGCACGCGCGGCTGCGCCGCTGGCTGGCGCAGCCGCGGCGGCAAGCGGCGCTGCGTCGATGTGGCCGGCGGCGCCTGCCGGGCCGGTTTCCATGCCGCCCGCCGTGGAGGCGGACGAAACCGCCCGCATTGCCGACGCCCCCGCGGCGGGCATCGGCCACGACGATGCAATCGTGCTGCCTGCGTTCGCGCCGGCCGATGCCACCGTTCCGGAGATCTGGCCTGAAGCGCACACGATCGTGACAGCCGGCGCGGAAGCACCGGCGCCCGAAGCGTCGGTCGACGAAGCGCCGGGCGCAATTGCTGCAGCGACCGATGCCGCTGCCGATACGCCGGTCATTGCGGGCGCCGACGACGCCGTTCAGGATATCGAAGCCGGCTTCGCGACGACTTCCGATACGCGATCCGTGCCGCATACCGATGCCCCGATCGATCTCGCCCCGTGGGAAGACATCGCCGGGATACAAACCGCCACCACGGTGTCTGCCGACGCACCCGCGACCTGGACGCCGCCGCTTGCGCCGCAAGCCGACGCCGCCGCCACGCCGGCCGGGGAAATCGACGCGTACCTTCAGCCGGCCGAGTTGGCCAAGGCCGCGCAGCCGGCAATCGAGGCCGCTCCCGCCGTCCTGCTCGAAACCGCCGCCGTCGCGCACCATGCCGATGCCACCGGGGCCGAACCGTTCGCGACGGTCGGCATGGCGGACGACGTCCCCGAGGTCACGGGGAACGTCGCCGCCAGCCCAGCCGCGGACGTATCGCCGCTGGGCGTTCCGCCGCTCGACGCTGTGGCGTCGGATGCCACCCAAACCACACCGCTCCCGACGTCGGCAACTGTCGAAGCGAGCAACGTGACGCCTGCGTCGGCTGCAAACGTCATCGCACCGTCGATTGCCGAAGCGTCGCGTGCCGAATCCATCGCTGCACCGAATGCCTTCGCATACGTTGCAACGACGCCTGCGACAGAAACGACTACGCCGTCGCACGCGTCCGGCACGACCGAGCAACCGACCAGTGCTCCCGCCTCGGCCGCTCCGTCGCCTGTCGCGACGGATGACGCGTCCGCCATCGAACCGGCCACGCTCGCGGCCACTGCGGCTGCAATGACCACGGGCCCGGACGATACCGATAGCGCGGCGAAGTCCGCGACTGCCGACACGGGTCGCCCCTCTTCCGTCGCGATCGAACCTGCCGTGACGCCGTCGCCGTCGTTCGCTTCACCGGCTGAGGAACCGGCGCCCTCTTCGACGGCCGCGCCCGCTTGGTCAACCGTGACGAATTCGCCCGCCGCAGGTGCAACGGTGCTGTCCGGCGCAACCATGCAGCCGTCCATCGCGAGCGAGTGGACCGTCGTGCCCGCCGTCCCGCCGACGACCGCAGTACCCTCGGCGATTGCCCCGGTCGTTTCGACCGCACCAGTGCTTTCGTCCCCGACGCCAGCCACGCCGTCGCAGTACGGCCTGTCCGCGACATCGGGCACGGCTGCGCCCGCGACGCCTGCGGCGACACCTTCCGCTCAGGCAACCCCGACGGCGACGGTTGCCGCCGCCGCACCCGCAACGATCACCATCCCGGCGCCCGTCGCGGTACCTGCCGTCGCAATCGTCGGCACGTCGACACTCGTGACGCCCGCTGCAGCACCCAACGCCGCTGCCACGACAACCCCGACTCCCGCGCAGCCGGCAGCAACGGCTGCCGCTCCGGCGTCTGTTGCCACGCCTGCAGCTGGAAGCGGCGGCGTGTCGGCACTGACGATGTCCGCGGCGACGACCGCCGCTCCGACGCAGGTCGCGGTGCCCGCCGCGACAATCGCCGCCCCGGCGGTGCCGACGGCAACCACTGCCGCTCCGACAGTTTCTGCTACACCTGCCGCCGCAATCGTCGGCGCGACACTGACGACACCCACTGCGGCGACGGCCGCTCCGACGCACGTTGCAGCGCCTGCCGCCACGGCAATCACCGCGCCTGCAGCGCCGGCGGCAACCGCTGCCGTTCCGATCGCCGCTGCTGCGCCTGCCGCTGCAATCGTCGGTGCGTCAATGCTCGGAGCGCCCACGGCAACGATCGCCGCCCCGACGCCCGATGCCGCCCCTGCCGCGCCGCCCCCGCCGCGGCCGAACGCATTCGAATTCCACGCGCCGGCTACGTTCAGCGTCGAGCTGCCGACGCTCGACCTGCTCGAACCGGCATCGGACGACGTCCAGACGATCTCCGAAGAACACCTCGCCCAGACCGGCCAGGTGATCGAGCAGCGCCTGCAGGAATTCAAGGTGCCGGTGACGGTCGTCGGCGCGTCGGCCGGCCCGGTGATCACGCGCTTCGAGATCGAACCCGCGCTCGGCGTGCGCGGCAGCCAGATCGTGGGCCTGATGAAGGACCTGTCGCGCGGGCTCGGCCTCACGTCGATCCGCGTCGTCGAGACGATCCCCGGCAAGACCTGCATGGGCCTCGAGCTGCCGAACGCGAAACGCCAGATGATCCGCCTGTCGGAAATCCTCGCGTCGCGCCAGTACCAGCATTCGACGTCGCAGCTCACGATCGCGATGGGCAAGGACATCACCGGCCATCCGGTCGTCACCGATCTCGCGAAGGCGCCGCACATGCTCGTCGCGGGCACGACGGGCTCCGGCAAATCGGTCGCGATCAACGCGATGATCCTGTCGCTGCTGTACAAGGCGACGCCCGAGGACGTGCGGCTCATCATGATCGACCCGAAGATGCTCGAGCTGTCGGTCTACGAAGGCATCCCGCACCTGCTCGCGCCGGTCGTCACCGACATGAAGCTCGCCGCGAACGCGCTCACCTGGTGCGTCGGCGAGATGGAGAAGCGCTACCGGCTGATGTCGGCCGTCGGCGTGCGCAACCTCGCCGGCTTCAACCAGAAGATCCGCGACGCCGAGGCGAAGGAAAAGAAGATCGGCAACCCGTTCTCGCTGACGCCGGAAGATCCCGAGCCGCTGTCGACGCTGCCGCTGATCGTCGTCGTGATCGACGAGCTCGCCGACCTGATGATGGTCGCCGGCAAGAAGATCGAGGAGCTGATCGCCCGCCTCGCGCAGAAGGCGCGCGCGGCCGGCATCCACCTGATCCTCGCGACGCAGCGTCCGTCGGTCGACGTGATCACCGGCCTCATCAAGGCGAACATCCCGACCCGGGTCGCGTTCCAGGTGTCGTCGAAGATCGACTCGCGCACGATCCTCGACCAGATGGGCGCCGAGTCGCTGCTCGGCCAGGGCGACATGCTGTTCCTGCCGCCGGGCACCGGCTACCCGCAGCGCGTGCACGGCGCGTTCGTCGCCGACGAGGAAGTGCACCGGATCGTCGAATACCTGAAGCAGTTCGGCGAGCCGCAGTACGAGGAAGGGATTCTCGACGGGCCGACGTCGGAAGGCGCGGCGCAGGACCTGTTCGGCGACGCGCCGGACGCGGAGGCGGACCCGCTGTACGACGAGGCGGTCGCGTTCGTCGTGCGCACGCGCCGCGCGTCGATCTCGTCGGTGCAGCGGCAGCTGCGCATCGGCTACAACCGCGCCGCGCGCCTCGTCGAGCAGATGGAAGCGGCAGGGCTCGTGTCGCCGATGGGCATCAACGGCAGCCGCGAGGTGCTGGTGCCGGCCGCCGCGGAGTAAGCGAGGCGCTCCGCCACCCGCACAAACACGAAGGGCGCTGCATCGGCAGCGCCCTTCGTGCATCTACGGCGCAAAGCGTCTTACAGCACCGGAACGAGCTTGAAGTCGACCGGCTTGCCGACCGCGACCTTCTGCGGGTTCGCGTCGAGCTTGCCGGTTTCGGCGTCGCGCCGGAACACGTAGAACGTGTCGCTGTCCTGGTTGCCGACGATCAGCCACTTGCCGGTCGGATCGATCACGAACTCGCGCGGCGTCCTGCCGAGGCTCGACTGCCGGCCGACCGTCGTCAGGCGGCCGTCGGCCGGGTTCACCGCGTAGATGACGATCTCGTTCGCGTCGCCGCGATTGCTCGCGTACAGGAAGCGGCCGTCCGGCGACAGGTGGATCGCCGCGCCGCCGACCTTGCCCTTGAAGCCGGGCGCGGCCATCGGCACGGTCTGGACCGGCGTCAGCTTGCCGTCCTGGTAGCCGAACACCTCGACCGCGGCATTCAGCTCGCTCGTCACGTACGCGTAGCGGCCGTTCGCGCCGAACACCATGTGGCGCGGGCCCGAGCCCGCCTTCACGGGCGTGTAGCGCGTGTCGGTCGGGCTGATCAGGCCGCGGCTGCCGTCGACCGTGTAGCGATAGCCGAAGATCTTGTCCGCGCCGAGATCCTGCACGAACAGATAGCGGCCGTCCGGCGAGAACACCGTCGAATGCACGTGCGCGCCGTCCTGGCGCCCCTTCACGGGCCCGGTGCCTTCGTGATGCACGGTCAGCGCGGCCTGGCCCACCGCGCCGTCCTCGCGCAGCGGAAACACCGCGAAGCTGCCGCCCGGGTTGGCGGCGACCGAGTAGTTCGCGGTCACGAGGTACTTGCCGTCCGGCGACAGGCTCAGGTAGCAGGGATCGTTCCCTTCCGCCGACACGCGGTCGATGAACGTCAGCGCGCCGGTCTTCGCGTCGAAGCGGAACGCGCTGATGCCGCCGCGCTGGCCGGCCGGACCGTTGTCGCCGGGCAGCTCGTTGACCGCGTACACGGTGCGGCCGTCGCGGCTCGGCAACAGGTACGACGGATTGACGGTCTTCGTCGACGACACCGGCGCGACGCTGCCCGTCTTCGTGTCGAAGCGGTACACGTAGATCCCGTCGCTGCCGCCGTCCGTGTAGGTGCCGACCAGCAGGTTGTAGACGCCGTCCGCGGGCGCCGTCGCGGGCTGTTGCGCGAACGCGTGGGTCGCGGACAAGGAAAGCACGATCGCGAAACCTTTCATCCAGTGAGCGAGCCTGAGCGGAAACCCTCGGGTCGAAGCGCGCGCGTCACGTGCGCTTAAACGAGGGCATGAGCGGTTGGGCATTGAATCCTCCTTGCATCGAGCCGCTTCAAGTGTTGATATGTGACGAAACGCCGGCCGTTGCGCGCTCCGCCGCCCGGTCGAGTATACGGGGCGCGAAGCCGGGACGTGAAGCCCGGCTGCCGCCGTCCGGATAGTGAACGCGTAACAAGGATCGCCGCCCATGCCCGCCCTGATCGAAGACTACGCCCTCGTCGGCGACGGCCACACGGCCGCGCTGATCGCGAAAGACGGCTCCGTCGACTGGCTGTGCTGGCCCCGCTTCGATTCGGGCGCCTGTTTCGCGGCCCTCGTCGGCACCCCCGAGCACGGCCGCTGGCTGCTCGCGCCGGCAGCCGACGCCGCGATCACGCACACGACGCGCCGCTATCGCGGCGACACGCTGATACTCGAAACCGATTACGAGAGCGCCGACGGCGCCGTCACCGTGATCGATTTCATGCCGCCCGGCAACGGCTGGTCGGAGCTGGTGCGGATCGTCGTCGGCCGGCACGGCGCGATGAAGATGCGCATGGAGCTCGTGTTGCGCTTCGACTACGGCTTCTCGATCCCGTGGGTCACGCAGCTGTCGCGCGAGGACGGCGTGAAGGCGATCGCGGGACCCGACACCGTCGTGCTGCGCACGAGCGTGCCGCTCACCGGCAAGAACCTGCACACGCTCGCCGAATTCACGGTGAGCGCCGACGAACGCGTGCCGTTCTCGCTCGGCTACGCGCCGTCGCACCTGCGGCTGCCGCCCGCGCGCGACCCGCTGTCGATGCTCGCGCGCACCGAGAACTACTGGCTCGAATGGTCGGGGCGCTGCCAGGTGCACGGCCGCTACGAGGCCGCGGTGCGCCGCTCGCTGATCACGCTGAAGGCGCTCGCGTACGAGCCGACGGGCGGCATCGTCGCGGCGCCGACCACGTCGCTGCCCGAGAAGATCGGCGGCAACCGCAACTGGGACTACCGCTTCTGCTGGCTGCGCGACGCGACGATCACGCTGCTCGCGCTGATGCGCGGCGGCCACTACGACGAGGCGCGCGCGTGGCGCTCGTGGCTTGGCCGCGTGATGGCCGGCTCGCCCGAGCAGATCCAGATCATGTACGGGATCGCGGGCGAGCGCCGGCTGCCGGAAATGGAGCTCGACTGGCTGCCCGGATACCAGGATTCGAAACCCGTGCGGGTCGGCAACGGTGCCGCGAACCAGTTGCAGCTCGACGTATTCGGCGAAGTGATGGCGGCGCTGCACCTCGCGCGCGTGGGCGGCCTGCAGGCCGACGACACCGTATGGTCGGTGCAGTGCACGCTGCTCGACCATCTCGAGAAAATCTGGCGGCAGCCCGACGAAGGCATCTGGGAAACGCGCGGCGGCCGCCGCCACTTCACGTTCTCGAAGGTGATGGCATGGGTCGCGTTCGACCGCGCGATCAAGTCTGCGGAAATGTTCCGCCTGCCCGGCGCGCTCGAGCGCTGGCGCGACCTGCGCGACCAGATCCACGCGGACGTCTGCGCGAATGCGTGGCATGCGGACAAGCAGGCATTCACGCAGAGCTACGGCAGCGACGAGCTCGACGCGAGCGTGCTGCTGCTGCCGCAGCTCGGCTTCCTGCCGCCGGACGACCCGCGCGTCGTCGGCACCGTCGACGCGATCGAGCGCGAATTGCTGCACGACGGCCTCGTGCTGCGCTACCGCACGAGCGAATACGACGACGGCCTGCCGCCCGGCGAAGGCACGTTTCTCGCGTGCAGTTTCTGGCTCGTCGACGCGTACGCGCTGCTCGGCCGGATCGACGAAGCGCATCGCCTGTTCAGCCGGCTGCTGTCGCTGTCGAACGACCTCGGGCTGCTCGCCGAGGAGTACGATCCGGTCGCGGGCCGCCTCGTCGGCAACTTCCCGCAGGCGTTCTCGCACGTTGCGCTCGTGCATACGGCGATGAACCTGATGCACCATGAGGAGGCAATGGCGCGCGCGGCCGGCCAGCCCGAGCCGGCGGTCGCCGCAGGGCGTTGAACGCAGGCCGCGGCGGCTGTTTCAGGGAACGTCAAATCGCAACAAATTCATGAAAAATCAGGGAAATGTTGCATTGCACCACCCCACGTTGTCCGATATGATCGACGGCGATTGACCGGCCGCAGTGCAACCTGGCCGATCGCTGACCCACACGGCGCGCCGCGATGCATGACGCCGCACTCGCGCACCGTCCCCCAAGCGGGAGTTGTCTGCATGCTTTACCAATTGCATGAATTCCAGCGGGCGATGCTGAGCCCGCTCACGGCCTGGGCCCAGGCCGCGTCGAAATCGTTCGCCAATCCGTCCAGCCCGCTCTCGCTGATGCCCGGCGCGACGCGGATGGCCGCCGCGTACGAATTGCTGTATCGGCTCGGCAAGGACTACGAGAAGCCCGAATTCAACCTCCATCAGATCGTCAAGGACGGCCACAACATCCCGATCGTCGAGCAGACGATCGTCGAGAAGCCGTTCTGCCGCCTGCTGCGCTTCAAGCGCTACTCGGACGACGCGGGCGCGGTCACCCAGTTGAAGGACGAGCCGGTCGTGCTGGTCTGCGCGCCGCTGTCCGGCCACCACTCGACGCTGCTGCGCGACACCGTGCGCACGCTGCTGCAGGATCACAAGGTCTACATCACCGACTGGATCGACGCGCGGATGGTGCCGGTCGAGACCGGCCCGTTCCGCCTGGACGACTACGTCGCGTACATCCAGGAGTTCATCCGCCACATCGGCGCGCGCAACCTGCACGTGATCTCGGTGTGCCAGCCGACGGTGCCGGTGCTCGCGGCGATCTCGCTGATGGCGAGCCGCGGCGAGGACACGCCGCTCACGATGACGATGATGGGCGGGCCGATCGACGCGCGCCTCAGCCCGACGTCGGTGAACTCGCTGGCGACGCAGCACTCGATCTCCTGGTTCGAGAACAACGTGATTCACACGGTGCCCGCGAACTATCCGGGCGAAGGCCGCCACGTGTATCCGGGCTTCCTGCAGCACGCGGGCTTCGTCGCGATGAATCCGGAGCGGCACGCGGCATCGCACTGGGACTTCTACCAGAGCCTGCTGCGCGGCGACGAAGACGACGCGGAAGCGCATCGCAACTTCTACGACGAATACAACGCGGTGCTCGACATGGCCGCCGAGTATTACCTCGAGACGATCCGCATCGTGTTCCAGGAGTTCCGCCTTGCCGAAGGCACGTGGGAGATCGACGGCGAACTCGTGCGCCCGCAGGACATCCGGCACACCGCGCTGATGACGATCGAGGGCGAGCTCGACGACATCTCCGGCAGCGGCCAGACCCACGTCGCGCACGAGCTGTGCACCGGCATCCCGCCGGACCAGCGCCGCAACCTGACCGCGGAAAAGTGCGGGCACTACGGGATCTTCTCGGGCCGACGCTGGCGCACGATCATTTACCCGCAGTTGCGCGACTTCATCCGCGAACACGCGCCGGAGCCGAAGCACGGCGCCACGAAGGATCGCCCGGATGCGCAACCGGCCGCGCCGCTCGCCGCCGTACCGGCCGCGAATGCGCCGGCCGGGTCCGCGAAGACCGCCGCCGCGAAACGCGCGCGCGCGAAGACGTCCGATGCGGCCGCCCCGGCGAAAGCCCCCGCCGCGAAGCGCATCGGCGCGCGCGCGAAGCCCGCCCGCACCCGCAAGGCGGCCTGACGCCGGCGCGCCAGACGAAAAACGCCGCCGTGCGCTGGCACGGCGGCGTTTTTTTATCCGGCGGCCGAAAGCCGTTCGTCAGCGCCGCAGCAGATAGGCGAGCAGCAGCTCGGTGTTCATCCTGACCATCTCGTCGCGCTCGTCGGGCGTGCTGAAGTCGCGGCCGAGCGTCGCGGCGAGCGTGAAGCGGTTCGACACGATGTAGTAGCCGAGCCCCGACAGGGTCACGTAGAAGCGCAGCGGATCGACGTCGCTGCGGAACAGTCCGGCCTTCTGGCCGCGCATCAGCACGTTGCCGAGCATCGTGACGATCGGCGAGATCATTTCGCGGATCCGCGTCGACTTGTGCAGATAGCGGGCTTCGTGCAGGTTTTCGTTGTTGATCAGCCGCAGCAGTTCGGGATGGTCGCGGTAGTAGTCCCACACGAAGTGCGCGAGCCGCGTGACCGCCTCGACCGGCGCGACGCCGTCCAGGTCGAGCACGCGTTCGGCGTCGGTCAGCGCGGAAAACGCATGCTCGAGCACGGCAGTAAACAGCTGCTCCTTGCTGCCGAAGTAGTAATAGAGCATGCGCTCGTTGGTTTCCGCCCGCCGCGCGATCTGGTCGACGCGCGCGCCGAACAGGCCCCCACTCGCGAATTCCTCGGCCGCCGCCATCAGGATGCGACGGCGGGTGCCTTCAGGATCTCTTTTGATTTTTGGCTGATTCATGGTGGCGTTTTGCTATGTGAGCCGCGTGATCCGGATCAGTCGCCCCACCTTGTCGGCACCGGCGACACTGGAACAAGCACGCCTTGCGGCGTCCCCCCTGCTGCGCCCCTGCAAAAATGCGCTTCGATTATGCGCACAGACTGCGTCAAGCGCAATGCGGGAAATCGGCGATAATCGTGCTTTGGCAAACCTTGCCGGCCGCACCCGCCGTGGCCGGCAGACATTCGGCGCACCGGCGCCCGCTGTCCCCGTGACCGACTCCAAGACACTCGCGGATCGCATCGAAGATCTGCTGCCCCAGACCCAATGCACGAAGTGCGGCTATGACGGCTGCCGCCCGTACGCCGAGGCCATCGCCGCCGGCGACGCGAACTACAACCAGTGCCCGCCGGGCGGCGCCGAAGGCGTCGCGCGCCTCGCCCGCCTGCTCGGCAAGCCCGTGATTCCGCTGAATCCGGTCAACGGCGACGAGCGCGCGCGCCCCGTCGCGGTGATCGACGAAAACCTCTGCATCGGCTGCACGCTCTGCATGCAGGCCTGCCCGGTCGATGCAATCGCCGGCGCGCCCAAGCAGATGCACACGGTGATCGCGTCGCTCTGCACGGGCTGCGACCTGTGCGTGCCGCCCTGCCCGGTCGACTGCATCGCGATGGTGCCCGTCACCGGCGAGCACACCGGCTGGGATGCATGGACGCAGGCGCAGGCCGACGCCGCGCGCGAACGTCACGACCGCCGGCTCGCGCGCCAGCGCCGCGAGCGCGAGGCCGCCGAAGCGCGCGCGGCCGCGCGCCGCTCGGCGAGCGCTACCGCCCCGGCTGCGCCGGCCGCGACGCAGCCCGCGGCGGCCGACGCGGCCACGGACGCCGACGCGAAGAAACGCGCGATCATCGCGGCCGCGCTCGAACGCGCGCGCAAGAAGAAGGACGAGCTGGCCGCGCAAGGCAGCGCGCCGATGAACACCGAAGGCGTGAGCCCCGCGGTCCAGGCCCAGATCGATGCGGCCGAAGCGCGCCGCAAGCGGCTCGCCGAGCAGCAGGCGCAGGAGGCCCGGGAAGGCGACGAAGGCTCGACCGAACCGGAAGACGGCCCGTCCGCGCCGCCCGACCAGAAACCACAATGAACGCCAGCAAACGACGCGCGATCTTCGAAACGCTGCAGAGCCTCAATCCGCATCCGACCACCGAGCTCGAATACTCGACGCCGTTCGAACTGCTGATCGCCGTGATGCTGTCCGCGCAGGCGACCGACGTGTCGGTCAACAAGGCGATGCGCAAGATGTTCCCGGTCGCGAACACGCCGCGACAAATTGTCGCGCTCGGCGAGGAAGGCGTCACCGGGTACATCAAGACGATCGGGCTATACCGGACCAAGGCGAAGAACGTGGTCGCCGCGTGCCGGATCCTGCTCGAGCAATACGGCGGCGAAGTGCCGGCCGATCGCGAGGCGCTCGAGAGCCTGCCGGGCGTCGGCCGCAAGACCGCCAACGTCGTGCTCAACACCGCGTTCGGCCATCCGACGATCGCGGTCGACACGCACATCTTCCGCGTCGCGAACCGCACCGGCCTCGCGCCCGGCAAGGACGTGCGGGCCGTCGAGGCCGCGCTCGAGAAATTCACGCCGAAGGAATTCCTGCAGGACGCGCATCACTGGCTGATCCTGCACGGCCGCTACGTGTGCAAGGCGCGCAAGCCCGAATGCTGGCACTGCGCGATCGAGCCGCTGTGCGAGTACCGGCCGAAGACCCCGCCGCCCACTGAATGAACCGCCGCGCGCAGCCGCGGCCCCGGGTCCACGCGACCCGCCCCGATCAGGCGTTGGAGGTCGCTGTCGCATCATCGGCGGCGGCGCCACCCGCCCGCACGAGCGCCAGCACCGCCGCGAGAATCGCGACGCCGCCCGCCCACTGCATCGGCGACAACGCCTCGCCGAACAGCAGCGCCGCGAGCGCGACGGTCACGACCGGCTCCAGTGTCGACAGCATCGACGTGCGCGCCGCGCCGAGCCGCTCGAGCCCCGCGAAGAACGCGATCATCGCGGCGACCGTCGACACGAGCGCGATCGCCAGCATCGCCGCCCAGCCGCCCGCCGTCGCGGGCCAGTGCGGCGGCGCGCCGAGCGCCACGCCGCGCACGACGGCGATCAGCACGAGCGTCGCGGTCGCCGACACGCAGATGACGGCGGTCGTCGCGAGCGGATCGATGCCGCGCGTCGCCCTGGTGCCCGCAACGATATACAGCGAATAGATCACCCCGGAGGCGAGCGCCAGCGCGATGCCGAGGGGCTCCCCGTGACCGCCGCCGACCATCAGCGCCGAGCCCGCGACGCACAGCACGAGCGCGACGACCTTGGCGCGCGTGAGCCGCTCGCCGAGCCACCATGCGGCCAGCAGCGTGACGAACGCCGGATACAGGTACAGCAGCAGCGCGACGAGGCTCGCCTGCGCGTGCTGCAACGCGCTGAAATAGCAGAACGACTGACCGACGTAGCCCAACGCACCCATTGCGACGAGCGGCGCGAGCGCGCGGCCGCGAGGCCACACGATGCCGCGGCGTATCCCGATCGCGGCAAGCACCGCGCCGCCGATTGCGAAGCGCACGATCAGGAGCCCGAGCACGTCGACGCCGCCCGCATACGCATAACGGCCGAAGATCGCCATCGCGCCGAACGCGGCGGCGGACAAGGCGACATAGAGCGCGCCCTGCAGCGCGGCGGATGGTGGACGGGCGGAGGACATGACGACGGAATGCGGACGAAAGACCGAAATCGTCAGAGTGTATCGGCGGCGCGGCGCGCCGCCCAGCCCGCGCTTACCCGCAAGCCGGGCGGGGCCCGCACGCCCGCCCCGCTTCCAGTCGCACCCGCCGCCAGCACCGCTCGCCGACCCGGCGTACAATGCGCGACGCGGCATCACGCCGATGCGAATCACGACGTTCCCCACCATGTTCAATCCGAGTCGCGACGAAGTGCGTCGCTTTTTCATCGACACCTGGCGCAAGCAGCGCGCCGGTGAAATCCTCACGCCGCTCGAAGCGATCGCGGCCGACTGGATCGTCGAACACCCCGAATACCACGACGACCTCGCGGACGCCGACGGCGCCGCCGAGCGCAACTACACGCCCGAGGAAGGCCGCACGAATCCGTTCCTGCACCTGTCGATGCATCTCGCGATCAGCGAGCAGCTGTCGATCGACCAGCCGCCCGGGATTCGCGCCGCGCACGACAAGCTCGCGGCGAAGCTCGACTCGACGCACGACGCGCAGCACGCGATCATGGAGTGCCTCGGCGAGACGATCTGGGAAGCGCAGCGCACGAACACGCCGCCCGATTCCGACGCGTACCTGCAGCGCATCCTGCGCCGCGCGTCGCGCGACTGAGCCCGCCGGACGCGGACCGAAACGCGGGCAAAAAAAATACCCCGCCTCGGCGGGGTATCTTCTGCGGCACGGGCCCGACCGGGCCGGCGCTTACTTCTTGAACACCAGGTCGCCCTTCAGCGACTCGATGTAGGCCGCGATGTCCTTCATGTCGCTGACCGACAGGTTCTGCACCTGCGCCTGCATGATCGCGTTGTTGCGGCCGAGCAGCGGGTTCGAGAGGCCCATCTGGTACTGGCGCATCGCCCAGACAAGGTAGTCGGCGTGCTGGCCGGCGAGACGCGGATACTCCGCGTTGATCGGCTGGTTCATCTTCGCGCCGTGGCAGGCTGCGCAGTTGTGCGATTCGACCAGGTCCTTGCCCTTCGACAGGTCGGCCGCGTGCGCGCTGCCGATCGCGAGGCCGGCCGCGAACGCGATCGCCGCCGCCGTCTTGAATGCGTTGTTCATGAATGCTCCTATCCCGCGTATGAGGTCAGCAAGCGCGCGCTTACTTGTAGGGATTGTCCTTCGAGTCGGGTTTCTGCGCGGCATAGTAGGCCGCCAGATCGGCGATGTCCTGGTCCGTCAGCGAACCGGCGATCGCGTTCATCGACGGGAAACGGCGGTCCTTCTTGCGGTAGGCCTGCAGCGCGTTCGCGAGGTATTGCTCGTTCTGGCCGCCGAGAACCGGTACCCGGTAGACCTCCGGGTAGGCGGTGCGGTAATCCTGGATGCCGTGACAGCCGATGCACATGGCGGCCTTGCTTGCCCCGTCCTTCGGGTTGCCGACCACACCGGCCGCCTGCGCGCTGCCCGCGAGCGCCACGAGCGCTGCGACAACAACGTGTTTGCCGACGAATTTGTTCATAGCTCTTGTAACCTAGCTTGAGGGGAAACTGGCGCCGAAGCGGCAACGGCCCGCGCCGTTTTGCTTATCGGGTCGCCACGCAGGCCAAAAAAACGGCCAGATTGTACCGCGTCGGCGGGGAACGCGTCCATACGGCCTCCCGGCCCGTCCCGCCGCAGCCCCGCAACGATACGCGGGCACGGTCCGACCGGACAGCCCTTCTGACTTATACTGGGTTTTTTTCCCGACAAAGAAGAGCGCCGCCATGCGTTTCGAAGGGTCCTCGCACTACGTCGCCACCGACGATCTGAAGCTCGCGGTCAACGCCGCACTGACGCTGCAACGCCCGCTGCTGATCAAGGGCGAGCCCGGCACCGGCAAGACCATGCTCGCCGAGGAAGTCGCCGCGGCGCTCGACATGCCGCTGCTGCAGTGGCACATCAAGTCGACCACGAAGGCGCAGCAGGGCCTGTACGAATACGACGCCGTCTCGCGGCTGCGCGACTCGCAGCTCGGCGACGAGCGCGTGAAGGACATCGCGAACTACATCGTCAAGGGCGTGCTGTGGCAGGCGTTCGATGCCGAGCACCCGAGCGTGCTGCTGATCGACGAGATCGACAAGGCCGACATCGAATTCCCGAACGACCTGCTGCGCGAGCTCGACCGGATGGAGTTCCACGTGTACGAGACGCGCGAGACCGTGCGCGCGAAGCACCGTCCGCTCGTCATCATCACGTCGAACAACGAGAAGGAGCTGCCCGACGCGTTCCTGCGCCGCTGCTTCTTCCACTACATCCAGTTCCCCGACGCGTCGACGATGCAGAAGATCGTCGCGGTCCACTACCCGAACATCCGCGAGGAGCTGCTGCATGCCGCGCTCGAGAGCTTCTTCGAGCTGCGCGGCGTGTCGGGCCTGAAGAAGAAGCCGTCGACGTCCGAGCTGCTCGACTGGCTGAAGCTGCTGCTCGCCGAGAACATCCCGCCGGACGCGCTGCGCGGCCCCGATCGCAAGCAGATCGTGCCGCCGCTCGCCGGCGCGCTCCTGAAGAACGAGCAGGACCTGAGCCTGTTCGAGCGGCTCGTCTACATGAACCGGCACAACCGGTAAGCCCCCAACCCGCGAAGGCCCGGCCATGTTGCTCAATTTCTTCTACGCGCTGCGCGCAGCGAAGCTGCCCGTCTCGGTGAAGGAATACCTGACGCTGCTCGAATCGCTGAAGGCCGGACTCATCGCGCCGTCGATCGACGCGTTCTATTACCTCGCGCGCATGACGCTCGTGAAGGACGAGCAGTACTTCGACAAGTTCGACCAGGCGTTCGGCGCGTACTTCCACGGCGTGTCCGCGCTGCCGTCCGACGCGTTCGACATCCCGCTCGACTGGCTCGAGAAGCGCCTCGAGCGCGAACTGTCGCCCGACGAGAAGGCGCAGATCGAAGCGATGGGCGGGCTCGACAAGCTGATGGAGCGCCTGAAGCAGTTGCTCGACGAGCAGAAGGAGCGGCACGAAGGCGGCAACAAGTGGATCGGCACCGGCGGCACGTCGCCGTTCGGTCACGGCGGCTACAACCCGGAAGGCGTGCGCATCGGCGGACCGTCGAACGGCAACCGCACCGCCGTCAAGGTGTGGGAAGCGCGCGCGTTCCGCGACTACGACGATTCGGTCGAGATCGGCACGCGCAACATCAAGGTCGCGCTGCGGCGGCTGCGCCGCTTCGCGCGCGACGGCGCGGCCGAGGAGCTCGACCTGCCCGGCACGATCCGCAGCACCGCGGCGAACGCGGGCTGGCTCGACCTGCGGATGGTGCCCGAGCGCCACAACAACGTGAAGGTGCTGATGCTGCTCGACGTCGGCGGCTCGATGGACGATCACATCAAGCGCACCGAAGAGCTGTTCTCCGCCGCGAAGGCGGAATTCAAGCACCTCGAGTTCTACTACTTCCACAACTGCGTGTACGACCACCTGTGGAAGCACAACCGGCGGCGCCACGCGGAACGCACCGCGACGTGGGACGTGCTGCACAAGTTCACGCCCGACTACAAGCTGATCTTCGTCGGCGACGCGACGATGAGCCCGTACGAAGTGCTGCAGCCCGGCGGCTCGGTCGAATACAACAACCCCGAGGCCGGCTCGGTGTGGCTGCGACGGCTCGCCGACCAGTTCCCGCACCATGCGTGGCTGAACCCCGAGCCCGAGCGGCTATGGGAATACCGGCAATCGGTCGCGATCATCCGCGACCTGCTCGGCCAGCGCATGTATCCACTCACGCTCGCGGGGCTCGAAACCGCGATGCGCGCACTCAGCAAGTAACGGCGGCCGCGCCCACGCGGCCCGCTCCTCCGGAGTCACCCATGAATCAGCCGCCCACCGCGGACGCGGGCCGCGTGAGCGGTCGTTTCTTCTCGGACACGTCGGTCTCGGCGCTCGTCGCCGGCTTCGTCGCGATGATGACCGGCTATACGAGCTCGCTCGTGCTGATGTTCCAGGCCGGCCGCGCCGCGCACCTGAGCGACGCGCAGATCTCGTCGTGGATCTGGGCGCTGTCGATCGGCATGGCGCTCACGACGATCGGCCTGTCGCTGCGCTTTCGCGCGCCCGTCGTCGTCGCGTGGTCGACGCCCGGCGCGGCGCTGCTGGTCGCATCGCTGCCCGGCGTGCCGTACCCCGACGCGATCGGCGCGTTCATCGTGTGCGCGCTGCTGCTGACCGCGGTCGGCGTGAGCGGCCTGTTCGACACGCTGATGCGCAAGATTCCGGCCGGCATCGCCGCCGCGCTGCTCGCGGGCATCCTGTTCGAGATCGGCATCGAGATCTTCCGCGCCGCGCAATACCGGACCGCGCTGGTGCTCGCGATGTTCTTCACATACCTGATCGTCAAGCGGCTCGCGCCGCGTTATGCGATCGTGACGACGCTGATCGTCGGCACGGCGGTCGCGGGCGGCCTCGGCCTGCTCGACTTCAGCCGGTTCCACATCGCGCTCGCGAAACCCGTGTTCACGATGCCCGCGTTCTCGCTCGCGTCGATCGTCAGCATCGGCATTCCGCTGTTCGTGGTCGCGATGGCGTCGCAGAACGTGCCGGGCATCGCGGTGCTGCGCGCGGACGGCTACCCGACGCCGTCGTCGCCGCTGATCGCGACGACGGGCCTCGCGTCGCTCGCGCTCGCGCCGTTCGGCTCGCACGGCGTGAACCTCGCCGCGATCACCGCGGCGATCTGCACCGGCCCCGAGGCGCACGAGGACCGCGCGAAACGCTACACGGCCGCGGTGTGGTGCGGCACCTTCTACCTGATCGCCGGCATCTTCGGCGCGACGATCGCGGCGCTGTTCGCCGCGCTGCCGAAGGCCCTCGTCGTGTCGGTCGCCGCGCTCGCGCTGTTCGGCTCGATCATGAGCGGCATGGCTAACGCGATGCAGGACGCGCGGCAGCGCGAAGCGGCGCTCGTCACGTTCATGGTCACCGCGTCGGGCCTCACGCTGCTGTCGATCGGCCCGGCGTTCTGGGGGCTCGTCGCCGGGGTCGTCACGCAGGCGATCCTCAACGCGCGTCGCCCCGCGTAGGGGACGTTCGCGCCGGCGGCGCAACCGGCCCCGGCGCGCTCGTCTGCGGTGCGAAACATGTACGACGCGATGTACGAGCCGATGTGCGACACGAATCGGGCCTAAAATAGCGGATCGGAAGCGGCGCCCCGTGCGCCGCTTCGCTTCGCCGCCGCGTTCGCGCGGCCCGTGAGAACCCCGGCGCATCGCGCCCTCTTCTCGAATCGCCATGACTACCGCACTCGACCAGCTGAAGCAGTACACCACCGTCGTCGCCGACACGGGCGATTTCCAGCAGCTCGCGCAATACCAGCCGCGGGACGCGACCACGAACCCGTCGCTGATCCTGAAAGCGGTCCAGAAGGATGCGTACAAGCCGATCCTCGAAAAAACCGTCCGCGATCACCGCAACGAAAGCACCGACTTCATCATCGACCGCCTGCTGATCGCATTCGGCACCGAAATCCTGAAGCTGATCCCGGGCCGCGTGTCGACCGAAGTCGACGCGCGCCTGTCGTTCGACGCGAAGCGCTCCGTCGACAAGGCGCACGAGCTCATCAAGCTCTACGAAGCCGCCGGCATCGGCCGCGAGCGCATCCTGATCAAGCTCGCGTCGACCTGGGAAGGCATCCGCGCGGCCGAGGTGCTGCAGAAGGAAGGGATCAAGTGCAACATGACCCTGCTTTTCTCGCTGGTGCAGGCCGCCGCGTGCGCCGAAGCCGGCGCGCAGCTGATCTCGCCGTTCGTCGGCCGCATCTACGACTGGTACAAGAAGCAGGCCGGCGCCGCATGGGATGAAGTGAAGAACGGCGGCGCGAACGATCCGGGCGTACAGTCGGTGCGCCGCATCTACACGTACTACAAGACCTTCGACTACCACACCGAGGTGATGGGCGCGAGCTTCCGCACGACGAGCCAGATCGTCGAGCTCGCAGGCTGCGACCTGCTGACCATCAGTCCCGATTTGCTGCAGAAGCTGCAGGACAGCAACGAGACGGTCACGCGCAAGCTGTCGCCGGACGCGCTCACGGATGTGCCCGCCGCGCGGGTCGCGATAGACGAGGCGTCGTTCCGCTTCCAGCTGAACGACGACGCGATGGCGACCGAGAAGCTCGCCGAAGGCATCCGCACGTTCGCCGCCGACGCGGTGAAGCTCGAGAAGCTGATCGACGCGCTGCGCTGAACCGTGCCGAACGTCAGCAGGCGGCAGTCACGCTGACAACAGTTGTCAGCAGTCGTGCCGGAAACGGCCGCGAACCTCGTGTTCGCGGCCGTTTTTTTCATCGCTCTGTCAGCCCCACGCACTACAATCCACGTCACGGGCGCACCGGCCGCTTCCCGGACGCTCATCCCGGAACAGGAGACAACGATGCAAGTTCAACCGTACCTGACCTTCTACGGCCAGGCCGAAGCTGCCCTTCAGTTCTACGAAAAGGCGCTCGGCGCGAAGACGATGTTCAAGATGCACTTCAAGGACGCGCCGCCGAACCCCGACCAGCCGATCACGCCCGAGATGGCGGACAAGATCATGCATGCGAGCTTCACGATCGGCGATTCGATGCTCATGTGCTCGGACGGCGACTGCCGCAATACGGGCGGCACGCACACCGGTTATTCGCTGTCGCTGAACCCGGCGAGCGTCGACGAAGGCAAGAAGCTGTTCGATGCGCTCGCCGACGGTGGCGAAGTGACGATGCCCTTTCAGAAGACTTTCTGGGCGCTCGGCTTCGGAATGCTGAAGGACCGTTTCGGCGTGCAGTGGATGATCAACGTCGAGGATCTGTCGCAGCGCGAGGATCTCGCGAAGCGCGCGGAGGGCTGACGCGAAAAAACGCCCGCCACCTTCCGGTGGCGGGCGTTTGCGTTTCTGCGCGTTCGACGCGCGTCAGCTCTCGACGACGTCGAGATAATCCTCCGGCCGCGTGCGGTCTTCCGCATGCGCCATTCCCGTCACCCGCACGAGCACGCTCGCGACGATCGCGACCACGAGGTTCACGACCAGCGACCACACCGCCGCATAGCCGGGAATCGCATAGCCGAACAGGTGGATCGTGAAGATCGAGCTCGCGAGCTTCAGCGAGATCGCCATCCACGTGCCGCACACGATGCCGGCCGCCCAGCCGAGCAGCAGGCCGCGATAGTCGAGCACGCGCGTGTAGAGGCCGAGCACGATCGCGGGCAGCGTCTGGATGATCCAGATCCCGCCGAGCAGTTGCAGCTGGATCGCGTAGGTCAGCGGCAAGCCGAGGACGAACGCGACCGCCCCGACCTTCACGATCAGCGACACCAGCTTCGCGACGTGGGTCTCCTGGTCGTGCGTCATGTTGCGGTTGACGAACTCGCGGTGGATGTTGCGCGTGTACAGGTTCGCGGCCGCAATCGACATGATCGCCGCCGGCACCAGTGCGCCGATGCCGATCGCCGCGAACGCGACGCCGACGAACCACGACGGAAAGTACTCGAGGAACAGCGCGGGCACCGCGAAGTTCGGGCCGAACGCCTTGAAGTACGACGCATACTGCGGCATGTCCTTCACGCCCGACGCGAGCGCCATGTAGCCGAGCAGCGCAAGCAGGCCGAGCACGAACGAGTATGCGGGCAGCATCGCCATGTTGCGGCGGATCGAGTTGCCGGATGACGACGACAGGATCGCCGTGACCGAATGCGGATACAGGAACAGCGCGAGCGCCGAGCCGATCGCGAGCGTTGCGTACGCGCTGTAGCCGTTCAGGCTCGTCGCATCCGGCGCCTTCAGCAGCAGCTTCGCGGGCGGCACGTGGGCGAAGATCTGCCCGAAGCCGCCGAGCTTCGCCGGGATCACGATGACTGCCGCCGCGATCGTGATGTAGATCAGCACGTCCTTCACGATCGCGATCATCGCGGGTGCGCGCAGGCCCGACGTGTACGTGTATGCGGCGAGGATCGCGAACGCGATGATGAGCGGCAGGTCGCCGACGAAGCCGGTCGTGTCGAAGCCGAGTGCGCCGATCACGACCTCGATGCCGACCAGCTGCAGCGCGATGTACGGCATCGTCGCGACGATGCCCGTCACCGCGATCGCGAGCGCGAGCATCCGGCTGCCGTAGCGCGCATTGACGAAGTCGGCGGCGGTCACGTAGCCGTGCCGCTTCGCGATGCTCCACAGCTTCGGGAACACGACGAACGCGAACGGATAGATGACGATCGTGTACGGCAGCGCAAAGAAGCCCATCGCGCCCGCGCCGAACACGAGCGCCGGCACCGCGACGAACGTGTATGCGGTATAGAGGTCGCCGCCGAGCAGGAACCACGTGACGATCGTGCCGAAGCGGCGGCCGCCCAGGCCCCACTCGTCGAGATGCGCGAGGTCGCCGCGCCGCCAGTTCGCGGCGAGGAAGCCGATGATCGTGACGCCGATGAAGAGCAGGACGAAAACGAAGGTCGCGGCAAGATTCATCGACGGCCTCCTTGCGTGCTGCCCCCCGTCCACGCGTTCTTGGTCTTGAGGTAGACGAACGCGGTGATCACCGCGCTAATGAGGACCCACAGAAGCTGGTACCAGTAGAAGAACGGAAAGCCGAACCATGGCGGATCGACCTTGTTGTATGACGGCACCCAGACCATCGCGATCAGCGGCAGCACCAGCAGCCAGAGCCAGCGCTTCGCGGCCCGGTTGGCGTCGGCATTGTGAGCCATGACGTCTCCTCATCATTCCCGGTTATCGATGTTCTTGTCTTGAACGGGTACGGCGGCGAGAGGAGCGGCGAAACGGGTAGGCTGCGGCTCCCCTGGCTTCGCGCCAGTATAGGAGCCACATCAGCGCGGTCAAGCGGGGACGAACCCGGACGATCCGTCCCTGTCGCGCGGGCGCGCCGGCATCCGGCCGGCGCATGAAACGTCAGATCGAGAACGACGCCGCGTTCGGCGCGACCGACGCTTTCAAAGCTTTCACCCACTTGCGCGCGGGCAGGTTGACGGCCGCCTCGATCACCTTCGCGCGCGCGTCGAGCTCAGCGAACGTCACGTCGAGCGCGGGCCCCGAGAACGCGAGCGCGATCCGGTTGCCGTCGTGCACTTCCGGCAGCGCGATCACGCGATTGTCGAACGCCGCGTTCAGGTGCTTCATGTTGCGCACGAAGCTCGGATGATCGCCGAACAGGTTGATCGTCGCGATGCCCGCGTCGGCGAGGCAGCCGCGCACCGCGCGGTAGAACGCGACGCTGTCGAGCACCGGGCCGCGCGCGGTCGCATCGTACAGGTCGATCTGGATCGCGCCGGTGGTGCCGCGGTTGGCCGCGTCGTTGACGAAGTCCCACGCGTCCGCTTCGTGGACGGCGAGGCGCGCGTCGTCGGGCGGCAGCGCGAACATCGTGCGCGCGGCGACGATCACGGCCGGGTTCAGCTCGACCGCCTCGACCTTCGCGTGCGGCAGGAAGCGGTGCGCGAACTTGGTCAAGGCGCCCGTGCCGAGCCCGAGCTGCACGATGCGCGCGGGCGTTTCGAGGAACAGCAGCCAGGCCATCATCTGCTGCGCATACTCGAGCTCGATATGGAGCGGCTTCGAGATTCGCATCGCACCCTGCACCCATTCGGTGCCGAAGTGCAGGTAGCGCACGCCGCGCTCCTCGGAGAACGTCACCGGCGCGAAGCGCGGCTTGCGCGGCGCTTCGAGGACGGGCACGTCGTCGTGTTCGTCGATGTCCGCACGGCGCTTCACGCGCGGCGGCTTGAGTTTCGAGGAGCCGTTGTACGCGGACGGCTCGTCGCGCTTGAATGCGCGCGCCTCGGCGGACGCGCGCTTGATCAGTCGGGTCATGAATGAATCTCGCAGGGGTGAAGCGGGTTTTGCGGACGAGAGGATAGCATTGGCGGCGGGGGACGACCCTGGACAGCGCCGTAGCGAGGCGCTTCGATCGCGCATGACTTCGCGGCCTGTTGGCGCTAGGCTGCATCCATTGACGGCCGGAGGTCACATGGCATCGAGCGACAGGAAAATCTGGTTTCCGGCCAAACGCTATGGGCTGGGATGGGGCTTGCCGGTCACCTGGCAAGGCTGGGTGGCGCTGCTTCTGTATATGCTCGGACTCGTCGCGAGCGTGTGGCTTCTGCCGCCGCACAAGGCGCCATTCGCATTCGGCTCGTGCGTTGCGGTGCTGTCCGCGGCGCTGGTTGTCGTGTGCTGGCTGAAGGGCGAAAAGCCGAAATGGCGATGGGGCGACGACGATTGAATCCAGCGCGTCGGGCACGAATCAGGAGTGAATCCCTCGCCAAAGCGCCAGCTTCTGCTCGAACGACAGCATCGCATTCGCCGGGCTCGACGAAGGCAGCACGAGCGTCTCATAGCCCGCGGCCCCGATCACTTCCGCGAACCGCCCTGCCGTCTTGCCGTTGAAGCAGACCTTCTTCAACAACGGCGCATGCTCGCGCAATGAATCGAAATCGTTGGGCTTGGCATTCCGAATCGCCGAATCGAGACTCCCATCGCGGTGGCACGCGGCGAGTACATCCCAGATGCCGATGCCGTGCGTCAGCACGCGTTCGAGACGCGCTTCGTAAGCGAGTTCGTGCAACTCCGGTTCGCCAAGTACGGCACCTAACAACCGCCAGAACTGGTTGCGCGGATGCGCGTAGTACTGCGTGGCGTCCAGCGACGCCTCACCCGGAAAGCTGCCGAGGATCATCGTATGGGTGGCCGGCCCGACGACCGGCGGAAAACCTTGCAGCATCACGCGGCCCCAGACAGGCGCGGCCCGTCGCCATACGCTTGGACATGCCGCCACAGCGCGGGCAGCATGCATTCGGTCACCATCAGCGGCGCACCGTGCCGCTGGAACACCGAGCGCCGCGCGGCGAACGCGTGCGGCGCACGCGCGCCGCCGAGCGCATGGCTCGCGAGCGCATACAGCGGATGACCGGCGATCACGCGCCGGCTGACGAGCGCCGAGCGCTCGACCTGCGGATCGCTGTACAAAAGCTCCGCGAGCGGCCGCGTGCGCAGCCGCCGCATCGCCTGCCAGATGCCCTTGCTCGCGGCGAGCGGCGCAATGCTGTGCGCGGCGACGTACGGCGTGCCGTCGACCGACAGGATCACCTCGCGCACCCACATCGGCGCGCGCGGCACGCACGCGAGCGCCGCGTGCTCGTCGAACCACGGCCCGTCGACCGCCTCGCGCGTCACGCGCACGCTCACGCGGCCGAGCCGCGCGAGATGCGCGGTCAGCGAGCCGCCGCGCGTCAGCCAGTCCCGCTGGTCGAGCGTGCAGCCGGGCCGCGGCGTCTCGCGCCAGCCCGACTGCCCGCCGTCGAACCGCATTCGCGCGCTCACGCAGCGCGCGACAGCAGGAGCGCGTTGGTCCGCTTCACGAAGCTCGCCGGATCGTCCAGCATGCCGCCCTCTGCAAGCAGCGCCTGGTCGAACAGCAGGTGGCACCAGTCGCCGAAATCGGCGCTGTCGGCGTTCAGCTGCCTGACGAGCGCGTGCTCGGGATTGATCTCGAGGATCGGCTGGAACGACGGGGCCGACTGGCCGGCCGCCTTCAGCATCCGCTGCAGGTAGCCGCTCATGTCGTTGTCGTCCGCGACGAGGCACGACGGCGAATCGGTCAGGCGGAACGTGACGCGCACGTCCTTCACCTTGTCGCCGAGCGCTTCCTTCATCTTGTCGACGACCGGCTTGATCGCGTCGCCTGCCTGCTCCTGCGCCTTCTTCTCGTCGTCGTTCAGCTCGCCGAGATCGAGGTCGCCGCGCGCAACGCTCGCGAGCGGCTTGCCGTCGAATTCATGCAGGAACGACAGCATCCACTCGTCGACGCGGTCGGTCAGCAGCAGCACCTCGACGCCCTTCTTGCGGAACACCTCGAGATGCGGGCTGTTCTTCGCGGCCTGCCACGTATCGGCCGTCACGTAGTAGATCTTGCTCTGCTCGGGCTTCATCCGCGCGACGTAGTCGGCGAGCGCCACGTCCTGCTCGTCGGTATCGCCGTGCGTCGACGCGAAGCGCAGCAGCTTCGCGATGCGCTCGCGGTTCGCCTGATCCTCGCCGAGCCCTTCCTTCAGCACCTGGCCGAACGCGCGCCAGAACGTCGTGAACTTCTCCTTGCCCGCATCGTCCTCGGCGTTCGCGAGCTCCTCGAGCATCGACAGCGCGCGCTTCGTCACGCCTTCGCGGATCGCCTTCACATCGCGGCTTTCCTGCAGGATCTCGCGCGACACGTTGAGCGGCAGGTCCGCCGAATCGACGACGCCCTTCACGAAGCGCAGGTATTGCGGCAGCAGCTGCTCGGCGTCGTCCATGATGAACACGCGCTTCACGTACAGCTTCAGGCCGCCGCGGTAGTCGCGATTCCACAGGTCGAACGGCGCGTGCGCCGGCACGAACAAGAGCTGCGTGTATTCGCTGCGGCCCTCGACGCGGTTGTGCGTCCACGTGAGCGGATCCTGGTGGTCGTGCGCGACGTGCTGGTAGAACTGCTTGTACTGCTCGTCGGTGACGTCGCTCTTCGAGCGGGTCCACAGCGCGCTGGCCTGGTTGACGGTCTCGTCCTCGTCCTTCAGGACCATCTCGCCCTTTTCCTGATCCCATTCTTCCTTCTGCATCAGGATCGGCAGCGCGATGTGGTCCGAGTACTTCTGGATGATCGACTTCAGGCGGTACGACGACAGCAGCTCGTCCTCGCCTTCGCGCAGATGCAGCGTGATCGTCGTGCCGCGCTGCGCGCGCTCGATCGCGTCGACCGTGAAGTCGCCCTCGCCCGCGCTTTCCCAGCGCACGCCTTCCGAGGCCGGCAGGCCGGCGCGGCGGGTCTCGACGCTGATCTTGTCCGCGACGATGAAGCCCGAGTAGAAGCCGACGCCGAACTGGCCGATCAGCGCGGCGTCCTTCTGCTGGTCGCCGGACAGCTTCGAGAAGAATTCCTTGGTGCCCGAGCGCGCAATCGTGCCGAGGTTCGCGATCGCCTCGTCGCGGCTCATGCCGATGCCGTTGTCTTCAATGGTGATCGTGCGCGCGGCCTTGTCGTAGCCGATGCGGATGCGCAGGTTCGGATCGTTCTCGTAGAGCGCGTTGTTCGCGAGCGCCTCGAAGCGCAGCTTGTCGGCGGCGTCGGACGCGTTCGACACCAGTTCGCGCAGGAAGATTTCCTTGTTGCTGTAAAGCGAATGAATCATCAGGTGGAGGAGTTGCTTGACCTCTGCCTGAAAGCTCATCGTTTCGTGTGCCATGGATTCAGTGTCCTCTTACTTGAATGGTGTGTCCCCGTTGCGCGGCGCGCGATGCCGGGCGGCCAGCGGGTCTGGCGGGTGTGCGCACCTATCTGGGGACGGGTGGCGGGATTTCAAGGGTGTTGCGCGGCGCCCGCGTTCGGCGGGAATTTGCCAGGTGCGTCCCTCTTGCCGGTCGGGATGCCGGCCTCCGGTTTCGAAGAAATGGCTCGCCGCTCATTCTCCTATATATTCAGGCGATTAAATTCAGGCCGGAATATGAGAGTTTGCATCGTGGGCCCCTCCGGGGCGGGAAAATCGACAATTGCCGGAAGACTCGCACATGAGTTCAACCTTGCCGCATTTGAGTTCGACAGCATCTATTGGGACCTGAGCGGAGCCGATTTCGTCAAGCATTCGGAGGAATCGATGGCGGCCGCCATCGGTGAAATTGTCGCGAGGGACAGCTGGATCGTCGAGGGCGCTTACGACAAGCGCATGGCTCCGTTTCTTGCCGAATGCTCGCTCATTCTCAAGGTGGACGTCCCGTTCTGGTTGAGAGCCGTGAGGTTGATCAGACGGTATCTCAGGTCGTCGGCAGAGGGAAAACGGCCGAGGGAGACGTTATGGAACACCATCCATCTGGTCCGCTTTTCATACAGCTTTGATCAGCGACTGGACAGGTTTCTCGCCGGAGATTCCAAGCTCGCCGCCAAGGTTGTTTCCGTCCGCGGCGCCTCATCGTGTATCGGAGCGATGCGCGCGATGCATGCCCGCTGAATCCGCCGACACACTCCGATGCCCATTCACGTCCGCATCGAGCCCCTGGCTTGCATCCCATTCGACAATTCGGCCGGCCGGTCACATGACCGCCTGCCCGCCCATGGCATCCGGCTCATGACGCGCGCCGTGCGGCCGAGTCGATATACCGCGACAAGAACCCCGGCAACGCCGGATCGCCGCAGTTCGCGATATTGAACCGGGTCCACGTCGACGGCGACTGCTGCGGCGAGAACAGGCTGCCCGGCGTCAGCAGGAAGCCCTCCTCGTGCGCGGCAGCCGCGAGCGCGTCCGAATCGACGCCCGTGTCGGCCCACAGGAACATGCCCGACGCCGGCATCGTGAACAGGCGCAGGCCCGTGCGCTCGAGCATCCGCGCAGTCTTGTCGCGCACGCCGTCGAGCCGCGCGCGCAGCCGCTCGACGTGGCGGCGGTAATGCCCTTCGGTCAGGATCTTGTACAGCACGCGCTCGTTGAGCTCGGGCGTCGTCATGCCGACCAGCATCTTCTGGTCGGTCACCGCCTTCGCGATCTCCGGCGCGCAGGCGACATAGCCGACCCGCAGGTTCGCGGCGAGCGTCTTCGAATAACTGCCGAGATAGATCACGCGCTTCAACTGGTCGAGGCTCGCGAGCCGCGTCGCCGGATAGCTCGGCGGGCACAGGTCGCCGTAGACGTCGTCCTCGACGACGAGGAAGTCGTACGCCTCCGCAAGCTTCAGGATCCGAAACGCCTGCGCGGCGGACAACGACGTGCCGGTCGGGTTCTGCAGCACCGAGTTGATCACGAACATCTTCGGCCGCCACATCTGCACGAGCGTCTCGAGCGCGTCGAGATCGGGGCCGTCCGGCGTATACGGCACGCCGACGAGCTGCGCACCCTGCGCGGCGAAGCGACCGAACATCTGGAACCAGGCCGGATCGCCGACGATCACCGCATCGCCCGGCCGCACGTAGATCCGCGCGATCAGGTCGATCGCCTGCGTGATGCCCGACACGAGCACGAGCTGGTCGGGCGTCGCGCCGATCTCGACTTCCGCGAGCCGCGTCTGCAGCTGCTGGCGCAGCGGCAGGAAGCCTTGCGCGGTGCCGAAGCCGAGCATGTGCGCGCCGGCCTGCCGCCCGAGCGCGCGCAGCGCGCCGGTGATCAGCTCGCCGTCGAGCCAGCGGCTCGGCAGGTAGCCGAGCCCCGGCCCCTTTTCCGGGCTGACGGTGTGCAGCATGTTGCGCAGCAGCCAGACGACATCGATCGTATTGTGGACGGGCGCCGCCTCGGCGCCGCGCGACACCGGATCGAGCGGCTGCGGGCCGGCGACCCGCTCGCGCACGTAGAAGCCCGAGCCGCGCCGCGAATCCAGGTAGCCCTGCGCGACGAGCCGCTCGTACGCCTCGACGACGGTGAAACGCGACACGCTCTTGTCGAGCGCGAGCTTGCGGATCGACGGCATCCGCATGCCGGGCCGGAACACCCGCTCGTCGATGCGCCGCCGCGCCCACTGGACGAGCTGCTCGACAAGCGTGAGGGTGGCGGTGTCGTGCGGGACAGGGATCTGATCGAGCGGGACGGTCGACATGGCAAGGCTCCAACTGTACCGAAGGGTATCGCGGCGATTGTACCGTTACTGTGCCGGTCGGCACGATTACAGTTGGTCGGATCATGCGGCGCGCGGCCGCCGCTTCCGGCGGCGGCGCCTGCCGGACAGGGCCGCCCGCCGGCGCCAAGCAAGCTTGATGCGCCGGCCGGCAGAGCGCCCTTCCACCGTGACGCCTTGGCTTTCCGACCTGCTTTTCCGACCTTCATGGCAGCCCATTCCCTGACACTCGACCATCTGGTCGTCGCCGCGCGCACGCTCGACGAAGGCGTGCGCCACGTCGCCGACGCGCTCGGCATCGAACCGGCCGGCGGCGGCCGGCATCCGCTGATGCGCACCCACAACGCGCTGTTCGGCGTCTGGGGCGGCCTTTATCTGGAAGTGATCGCGATCGATCCCGACGCGCCGGCCGACACCGGCGCACCGCCGCGCCCGCGCCTGTTCGCGCTCGACGATCCGGCGCTGCAGGCGCGGCTCGCGCACGGCCCGTTCCTCGCGCACTGGGTCGCGCGGGTCGACCGGCCGCGCCAGCTCGCGCTGTGGCAGCGCCAGTACCCGGCCCGCATCCCGCCCGTCGTCGCGATGCGGCGCGGCAACCTGGGCTGGGGCCTGACGGTGCCCGACGATGGCGCGTTCCCCGCGTGGCAAGGCGCCGGCGACGGCCTCGTGCCGTCGCTGATCCAGTGGGACAGCCCGCGCCATCCGTCCGACGCGCTGCCGCACGACGGCGTCGCGCTGAAGGCGCTCAGGGGCATCCATCCGCACGCGGATACGGTGCGCGACCAGCTCGACTGGCTCGGCGCCGCCCACCTGCTCGACCTCGAAGCCGGCGCCGGCGCGCCCGTGCTCGTCGCCGAGTTCGACACCCGCCAAGGCGCACGCACGCTGCGCTGAGCCGCTCACACGACGTAAGGAAACACTCCCGACATGAATTCGCGCGAAACCCGGGGCATGCTGCTCGGCCTCATCGGCGTGATGATCTTCAGCCTGACGCTGCCGATGACGCGCATCGTCGTCGCCGAACTGCACCCGCTCCTCAACGGGCTCGGCCGCGCGCTCGCCGCCGCGGTGCCGGCCGGCCTGCTGCTGTGGTGGCGGCGCGAGCCGCTGCCGACGCGCGCGCAGCTGAAAAGCCTCGCGATCGTGTCGTCCGGCGTGATCGTCGGGTATCCGGTGTTCTCCGCGTGGGCGATGAAGACGGTGCCCGCGTCGCACGGCGCGGTGGTCAACGGGCTGCAGTCGCTGCTGGTCGCGCTGTACGCGGCCTGGCTGTCGCACGAACGGCCGTCGAAGGCGTTCTGGATCAGCGCGGTGACGGGCAGCGCGCTCGTGATCGCGTTCGCGCTGCGCGACGGCGGCGGCACGCTGCAGGCGGGCGACGCGCTGATGCTCGCCGCGGTCGGCATCGGCGCGCTCGGCTACGCGGAAGGCGCGCGCCTCGCGCGCCAGATCGGCGGCTGGCAGGTGATCTGCTGGGCGCTCGTCGTCTCCGCGCCGTTCCTCGTGCTGCCGGTCGGCTGGCTCGCGTGGATGCAGCACGCGGCGCACCCGGGCCCGCTCGCGCCGCGCACGTGGCTCGCGTTCGGCTACGTGACGCTGTTCTCGCAGTTCATCGGCTTCTTCGCGTGGTACGCGGGCCTCGCGATGGGCGGCACTGCGCGCGTCGGCCAGGTGCAGCTGCTGCAGATCTTCTTCACGATCGCGTTTTCGGCGCTGCTGTTCGGCGAGACCGTCGCACCGTCGACGTGGCTGTTCGCGGCCGCCGTGATCGCGACCGTGATGCTCGGCCGGCGGGCCGCGGTGACCGCCGCTCCGCAACCCGCTCGCGCTGGCTGAATTGGTGCGCCATAATGGCCGTTTTGCCTGACCGGTTTTGCCCACCCGGCCGCGCCTGACCGCTCGTCCATCGACCCAGCCTACCCGGCTTCGTCGAGTCGAACGGCCCGGCCGACCATCATGACTGACCCTGATATCCGAACGAGGAGACATATGAATCCGAGCGACCTGCATCCGCCGCACTGGCAGCTTTCCGAACGCGCCCGCAAGCTGACGAGCTCTGCGATCCGCGAGATCCTGAAGGTCACGGAGCGCCCCGAAGTCATCTCGTTCGCAGGCGGCCTGCCCGCCCCCTCCACGTTCCCGGCCGAGCGCATGCGCGCCGCCGCGGACCGCGTGCTGCGCGATGCGCCGGCCGCGGCGCTGCAGTACAGCGCGACCGAAGGCTACCTGCCGCTGCGCGAGTGGATCGCCGAGCGCTACAGCGTGCGCGTGTCTCAGGTGCTGATCACGACCGGCTCGCAGCAGGCGCTCGACCTGCTCGGCAAGGCGCTCGTCGACCCGGGCAGCCCGGTCCTCGTCGAAACCCCGACCTACCTTGGCGCGCTGCAATCGTTCTCGCTGTACGAGCCGCGCTACGTGCAGGTGCCGACCGACGAGCAGGGCCTGCTGCCCGAGGGCCTCACGCCCGACCTGACGCAAGGCGCGCGCCTGCTCTACGCCCAGCCGAACTTCCAGAACCCGACCGGCCGCCGCCTGCCCGTCGAGCGCCGCCGCGCGCTCGCCGCGTTCGCGCAGACGAGCCCGTTCCCGGTGCTGGAGGACGATCCGTACGGCGCGCTCAACTACCAGGGCGAGCCGCTGCCGACGATGCTGTCGATGGCGCCCGACCACATCGTGCACCTCGGCACGTTCTCGAAGGTGCTCGCGCCGGGCCTGCGGATCGGCTACATCATTGCCCCCGAGGAACTCCACTTCAAGCTCGTGCAGGCAAAGCAGGCGACCGACCTGCATACGCCGACGCTCACGCAGCGCATCGCGCACGAAGTGATCAAGGACGGCTTCCTCGACGAGCACATCCCGACGATCCGCCAGCTGTACGGCGCGCAATGCGAGGCGATGCTCGGCGCGCTCGCGCGTCACATGCCGGAAGGCGTGAGCTGGAACCGTCCGGAAGGCGGGATGTTCATCTGGGTGAAGCTGCCGCAGCAGATCGACAGCATGAAGCTGCTCGACGCGGCCGTGGCCAACCACGTCGCGTTCGTGCCCGGCGCGCCGTTCTTCGCGGACGACGCGCAGCAGAACACGCTGCGCCTGTCGTTCGTCACGGTGCCGCCCGAGAAGATCGAGGAAGGCGTCGCGCGGCTCGGCAAGCTGCTGCGCGAACGTCTCTGATCCCCCTTTCCTTTCACGACTCGCAACGAGGAATCGAACAGATGGCAAACGTCTACGACAAACTGAAGTCGCTCGGCATCGAGCTCCCGACCGCCGGCGCCCCGGCTGCCGCCTACGTGATGAGCGCGCAAAGCGGCAACACGGTCTACCTGTCCGGCCACATCGCGAAGAAGGACGGCAAGGTCTGGGCCGGCAAGCTCGGCGCCGACCTCACGACCGAGGACGGCAAGGCGGCCGCGCGATCGATCGCGATCGACCTGCTCGCAACGCTGCACGCGCACACGGGCGACCTGAACAAGGTCACGCGCATCGTCAAGCTGATGAGCCTCGTCAACTCGACGCTCGACTTCACCGAGCAGCACCTCGTGACGAACGGCGCGTCCGAGCTGATCGCCGACGTGTTCGGCGACGCGGGCAAGCACGCGCGCTCGGCGTTCGGCGTCGCGCAGATCCCGCTCGGCGCGTGCGTCGAGATCGAGCTGATCGCCGAAGTCGCATAACGGCGCCACGATGCCCGGCCGTCTCGTCCGGTTCAAGCAGGTCGACGTCTTCACGTCGGTGCCGTTCAAGGGCAACCCGCTCGCCGTGGTGTTCGACGCCGACGCGCTCGGCGACGACGACATGCTTGCGATCGCCCGCTGGACCAACCTGTCGGAGACGACGTTCCTGTGCTCCCCGACCGACCCGGACGCCGACTACCGCTTGCGGATCTTCACGCCGGGCGGCGAGCTGCCGTTCGCCGGCCACCCGACGCTCGGCACCGCCCACGCGTTTCTCGAAAGCGGCGCCGTGCCGCGCACGCCGGGCCGGCTGATCCAGCAATGCGGGGTCGGCCGGGTGGCGCTGCGCCGGCAGGGCGACTGCTGGGCGTTCGCGGCGCCGCCCGCGCGGTTCACGCCGCTCGAGCGCGCGGACTACCCGGCGCTCGAGGCGGCCCTGCGCAGCCCGGACGTCGATCTGGACGCCGAGCCGTGCGCGGTCGACAACGGCGCGCCGTGGCTCGTCGTGCGGATGAAGTCGGCCGACGCCTGCCTCGGCCTGGCGCCGGACCTGGCGGCGCTCGACGCACTCACGCGTCGCTACGGCACGCACGGCGTCGCGGCCTACGCGCCGCATCCGCCGGGCGGCCCCGCGACGTTCGAGATTCGCTGCCTGATGACGGGCGGCGGCTTCGCCACCGGCGAAGACCCCGCCACCGGCAGCGCGAACGCCGCGCTGGCCGGCGTGCTGACCCGCCAGCAGCGCCGCCCCGGACCGTCGTATACCGCCCGCCAGGGCACGGCCATCGGCCGCGACGGCCGCATTTCCGTCGCCTACGACGACGGCGGCACGACGTGGATCGGCGGCAGCGTCGTCACGATCGTCGACGGCAGTTTCCGGCTTTCCGTCTGATCGTCAGATATTTCGCGGCGCGCCATGCGCACCGCGACTGCCGGCGCTATGCTTACCCAGCTATCGCAAAAACGATCCAGCCAGTAATATCGGGCCTAATCCGTCGCTTGGGGGTCTGTCCACAGATGCGCTTTCCGCAGATGAACAGCCGCTGACGCGACCCCATATTCAGCCATCCTGCGGGATGGCGCACGCGCGCCAGGACGCCGCCCCTTTTTCGATGAGCTCCGCCCGGTCATCCCATACTCCGCCGACCCGACCGCTGCGCGCGCCGCGCAAGTCGCGCCGCCGGGCGCTGTTCGCGATCCCGCTGCTCGGGATGCTCGCGCTTGCGCTGCTGTGGGCGGTCATCGTCGTGCGGATGTCCGTCGAAAAGGACAGCGCGTACAAGGAAGCGGCGGCTTCCGCGGCGATCCTGTCGTCCGCGCTCGAGCAGCACACCGTCAAGGCGATCCACCAGGTCGACCAGATCACCCGCTTCGTCAAGTTCGAATTCGAGAAGTCGCCCGCGAACTTCAATCTCGCGAGCACCGTCGAGAAGGGCGTCGTGCCGAGCGACACGCTGATCCAGGTGTCGCTCGTCAACGCGAAGGGCATCCTGTTCGCGAACACCACCGAACGCCATCCGCAGCCGATCGACCTGTCCGACCGCGAGCACTTCAAGGTGCACGTGAATCGCAACGACGACCAGCTCTACATCAGCAGGCCCGTGCTCGGCCGCGTGTCGAGCCACTGGACGCTGCAGATGACGCGCCGACTGAACAATCCCGACGGCAGTTTCGCGGGCGTGGTGGTCGTGTCCGAGGATCCGAGCTACTTCACGAACGATTTCTACAACAACGCGGCGATCGGCAAGGAAGGCGTGATCGCGGTCGTCTCCGACACCGGCGCCGTGCTCGCGCGCCGCACCGGCCTGCTCAACAACGCGCCGGGCGCGTTCTCGGCATCGGGCGTGTACCCGCTCGCCGAGCGGGTCTCGGGCACGATCGTCGATCCGATCGACAACGTGACGCGCATCGTGTCGTACCGCCATCTCGACGGTTATCCGCTCGCGGTGATGGTCGGCCTGTCGCAGGCCGAGGAATTCGCCGACTACAACCATACGCGCAACGTCTACCTGCTGATGACGAGCTTCATCACGCTCGCGATGCTCGCGTTCTTCGGCGTCGCGACGGGGCTCATCGGCAAGCTGCTCGGCCGCGAGCGCGAGATGACCCAGCTCGCCGAATACGATCTGCTCACCGGCCTCGCGAACCGCTACGCGACGCTGCGCGGGCTGCGCAACGACGTGTCGATGCCGTCGAGCCTGTCGCGGCTCGGCTTGCTGTTCATCGACCTCGATAATTTCAAGACGGTCAACGATACGCTCGGCCACAACGCCGGCGACATCGTGCTGCAGATGACGGCGTCGCGCCTCGCCGACGCGGTCGGCGACGAAGGCGCGCTGTCGCGCATCGGCGGCGACGAGTTCGTCGTCGTGATGAAGGGCGACGACGTCGAGCGGCGCGCGGTGCGGCTCGCCGAGGCGATCATCCGGATGTTCGGCGAGCCGTTCGACGTGCGCGGCAGCTCGTTCGTGCTGCACGCGAGCATCGGCATCGCGCTGCACACGGTCGCGAACGAGAGCGAGATCGACCTGCTGAAGAAGGCCGACCTCGCGATGTACAGCGCGAAGGACGCGGGCAAGAACTGCTACCAGTTCTACGCGCCGCACCTGTCGCACCGCGCCGATCACCTGATGCGCTGGGAACAGCAGCTGCGCGTCGCGCTCGCCGAAGGGCAGCTGTTCCTCGCATACCAGCCGAAGATCGACCTCACCCACCGCCACATCACCGGCTTCGAGGCGCTCGCGCGCTGGGACCACCCGGAACACGGGATCATCTCCGCGAACGAATTCATCTCGATTGCCGAATCGACGGGCCTCATCGTTCCGATCGGCGATTTCGTGATCCGCACCGCGTGCGAGCAGATCGCGCGCTGGCGCGACGAAGGGCACGACACGCTGACGCTCGCCGTCAACATTTCGCCCGTGCAGTTCTGGCGCGGCGACCTGATCGAGACGATCTCGCGCACGCTGCAGGAAACCGGCATCGACGCCGGCCGCCTCGAACTCGAGATTACCGAGACCGCGATGATGGAATATCCGGAGCTCGTCTCCGAGAAGATCGTCGCGCTCAAGAAGCTCGGCATCCGCATCGCGCTCGACGATTTCGGCACCGGCTACTCGTCGCTGTCGTACCTGCACCGTTTTTCGGTCGACACGCTGAAGGTCGACCGCTCGTTCGTGCAGGCGATCCCGAACGACCGCAGCGTATGCGTGATGGTGTCGTCGATCGTGCATCTCGCGCGCTCGCTCGGCCTGACGGTCGTCGTCGAAGGCACGGAGACCGAGGAACAGGTCGCGTGGCTGTCGGCGCTCGGCGAGATCGAAGCGCAGGGGTTCCTGTTCTCGCGTCCGGTGCCGGCCGACGCGATCCCGGCGCTGCTCGCCCGCTACGGCGTGCGCGGCGACCGCGCGAAAGTCGTCCCGCATCGCGCGACAGGCAGCACCGGCGCCTGAACAAGGCCCCCGGACACACGTTGTTTCGTTGTCCGGCCCACTTGTTTACCTAGCGTTTTCGCGCATGGCCGCCGCGCGCCATCGGTCAGACAATGCCTGAGGCAGGTACGTCCATGGCCACACGTCCTATATTCAGGGCCCGTTCGCGCGAGTGACGACGGGTCCGCGCCTCCATACACGCCATGATGAGCGTCGAAGTCGAAGCCGCCCAGCACGTGGAGCAGGAATCCCTGTGGGCCTTTTTCAAGGTCGTCATGGGCATTTCCGCCATGTCCTGGGGTGGGCTCGCGATGATGGCACAGCTCGAGCGCCACTATGTCGAACGCCTGCGGCGCATCGAGCCGCCCGCGTTCGGCGACATCGTGTCGCTGGCCTGGCTCATGCCCGGCCCCGTCGGCTGCAACGTCGCGATCCAGGTCGGCCAGACGCTGCACGGCCGCATCGGCGCGTGGATCGCCGGCTTCGCGAGCGTGCTGCCGTTCTTCGTGATGATGACGCTGTTCGCGGTCTTCTACCGCACGCCGCTCGTGCGCACGCTCGCCGCGCCCGTGATGCTCAACCACTTCAGCATGGTGCTCGCCGCGCTGATCGGGGTCACGTGGGTCAAGCAGCTGCGCACGCTGGTGCGCGCGCGGCTCGAGCAGGCGATCGCGGCGGTGTCGACGCTTCTGCTCGCGTTCGCGCACAGCCCCGCGTCGTTCGTCGTGATCCTGTTCGCCGCGTTTGCCTCGGGCTGGCTGACCGGGCCGTCGCAGGACGGCCGGGTCAACTTCACGCTGGCGAAGCGCGACCGCAAGCTGCTCGTCGTGCTCGCGGCGTTCGTCGCGCTGTTCGCGCTGCCGATTTCCGGCGACTACCAGGCGACGCTGCTGTGGCCGCGGCTCGCGGGCGCCGGCATGACGCTGTTCGGCGGGGGCTTTTCCGCGCTGCCGGTGCTGAAGGCGCTGTTCGTCACGCCCGAGACAGGCATCTCCGATCACGACTTCACGCTCGCATTCGCGCTGTCGCCGGTGTCGCCGGGGCCGCTGCTGAACGTCGTGCCGTTTCTCGGCTACCTGACCGACGGCTGGCGCGGCGCGCTCCTCGCGACCGCCGCCCTGTTCATCCCGTCCGGCTGCCTCGTCGTGTTCGCGCAGCGCCACCTGTTCCGCCTCAGGCGCCATTCCCGCTTCGAGCACGGGATGCGGCTGCTGCGCGCGGCGACGACCGGGTTTCTCGTCGTCGCCGTCGTGAAGATCCTGCACCGCGAACCGGCCGACCCCGTCTACTGGCTCACCGGCGCGTTCGCGACGCTGTGCTTCGCGCGCTTCAAGGTGCCCGTGTACGCGGTGTACGCCGCGGTCGCGATCGCGTGCGGCGCGTGGCTCTGGGCGGCCGCGCACTGACCGCGGCTCACGCGGCGACGCGCCGCGCGAGCCGGCGCGCCCGCAGGCTGTCGTACGCAAGGTTGAAGCAGAACGTGTAAGGCAGGAAGAACAGCACGATGCCGAGGTCGAGCAGCAGCGCCTCGACGAGACCGATGCCGAGCCACCATGCGGCGAGCGGCACGACCATCGCGACGAGCCCCAGCTCGAACGCGACCGCGTGCACGATCCGCAGGCCCACGTTGCGCACCCAGCCGAAGCGCCGCTCGAGCCGGTCGAACAGCGTGTTGAACGTCATGTTCCATGCCATCGCGATCAGCGAAACCATTACCGTCAGCGCGCCGACGTGCGCCACCGGCATGTCGAGCAGCCACGCGCCGAGCGGCGCGCACAGCGCGATCGCAACCAGTTCGAACGTCAGCGCGTGCACGAGCCGTTCCATCAACGTTTTATTCGTATGCTTCATCGCAAACCTCGGGTCCTGTGTCATCCATGCCCGCCATTCTGATCGGCCTGACCGGATGATTCCAATTGGTTATCATCGGTTTTTCCGATAGAACGATGCGAGGAGACCCCGTATGCGCCACGCCCCCGAAGCGTTGCTCGCGTTCGCCGAAGCCGCGCTGCTCGGCTCCTTCACCGCCGCCGCGCGCAAGCTCGGCAAGCGCCAGTCGACGGTCTCGGAGGCGATCGCGAACCTCGAGATCGATCTCGGCGTGCCGCTGTTCGACCGCTCGACGCGCACGCCGACGCTGACCGACGCCGGGCGCGCGCTGCTGCCGCAGGTGCAGCGCGCGCTGGAGGCCGGCGCGGCGATCGACCGCACCGCCGCGCGGCTCGCGCGCGGCGAGGAGGCGCGGCTGACGCTGGTGGTGTCCGACACCTACCAGTCGAAGCGCTACGAGGAGACGCTGACCGCGCTCGAACGGCGCTTCCCGGCGCTGGAGCTCGAATGCCAGATCGCGGAGCACGAGGACGTGCTGGACCTGATCCAGCAGGGCCGCGCGCAACTCGGGCTGATGGCCGCGCGCGCGGCCTACCCCGCCGACATCGGCGCGGCGACGATCGCGGAGGAGTCCGAGTTCGGCCTGTTCGTCGGGCGCACGCACCCGCTCGCGGCGTCCGGCGACGCCGAGGTGCCGCATCTCGCGCTGCGCGATGCGCGCGAGCTGCGGCTCAACACGTATGCGATGCCGGACGGGCGCGGCGAAGACGGCCGGATCGTCGCCGGCACCCACCGCTGGTCGGCGCCGAGCTACCTGATGCTGCTGGAGATGGCGGTGCTGGGATTCGGATGGGCGGAATTGCCCCGCTGGATGGTCGAGCATTTCGCGCGCGACCGGCTGTGCGAGTTGCGCGCCCGCGGCTGGCCGCGCCGGGTGCGGGTCGATGCGGTGTGGTCGCGCAGCCGGCCGCTCGGCCCCGCCGGCGCGTGGCTGCTCGACGCGATGCTCACCGACTGAGCGGCGCGGCCGTCAGAAACCGCGCGACAGCACGGCCGCGCCGATCGTCACGACGCCGAGCACGATATTGACGACGACGAGCAGGCGCACCGCGTTCACCGCGCGCGCGCCGTCCGGCCAGTTCTGCGCCTGCACCGCGCGGCGGATGCGCGGAAACAGCGCGAACCGCACGTGGCCGAAGATCAGCATCATCACGACGCCGAGCCCCGCCATCGCGTGCAGCGCCCAGGTCGCGTGCGCGCCGCCGAACTGCATCAGCAGGAAGCCGCCGGTGAGCAGGATCACGATCACCGACCCCGCGACCCAGTTGAAGAAGCGGCCGAACACGCCCTCGATCAGCGGCAGCCGCAACTGCGGCGACAGGTCGGACAGCGCCGGGCGCAGGCAGAAGTTGGAGAACACCATCCCGCCCACCCACACGGCGACGGCCAGCAGGTGAAGAAACAGCGCGACGGCGATTGCGTGGGACATGACGAGCATCCTGTTATGAGTTGAATACGGCGGACCGGCCGGGCACGCGGCGGGCCTGCGCGATGCGCGAATGCGTTGCGCGCCGGATGGCACGCGCGACATCGAGCGACGTTCGACAGGCACGGCCTCGCGCGGTTCAGGCTTGCCGTCAGATTTCACAATATTTTGCAAGTGTCGCGCACCGCGCATGAAAAAGGCCGCACGCCCGCCGAAGCGGCCGTGCGGCCTGTCATGCCGCCGGAACGCGTGCTCAGCCGAGCAGCGGACGCAGCTCGCTGACGACCTTGAGCTTCGTGTCCGGCGCGCGGCCCTTGCGCGCGCGCTTGCCGACGTGCGGCGCCAGCGCCGCGTACGACAGCGTCTCGTCCATCGCCTTGCCGCCGCGGCCCGTGCCGATCAGCACGACGCCGGCCGGATCGATCGCGAGCGCCTGCACGAGCGTTTCCTTGTCGTCGAGCGCCATCAGGATCACGCCGCGGCCGCCGCCCGACAGCGTCTTCATCTCGTCCATGCCGAACACCAGCAGCCGGCCGCCGCTCGACAGGCACGCGACCTGCTTCGCGTTCGGCAGCACCGGCATCGGCGCGAGCGGCGCCGCGCCTTCGTCGATGGTCATGAACGCCTTGCCGGCCTTCACCCGGCTCACCATGTCGCCGACCTTCGCGAGGAAGCCGAAGCCGTTGCTCGACGCGAGCAGCAGTTGCTGGTCGGCCGATGCGGCGAAGTAATGCATCAGGTGCGTGCCGGATTCGAGCTCGATCAGCGACGTGACGGGGACGCCGTCACCCCGCCCGCCCGGCAGCACCGACACGTCGACCGAATACACGCGGCCGCGGCTGCCCCACGCGATCAGGCGGTCCGGCGTGCGGCACTGGAACGCCGCGTACAGGCTGTCGCCGGCCTTGAACGAGAAGCCGGCCGGATCGAGGCCGTGGCCCTTCAGCGCACGCACCCAGCCCTTCTGCGACACGACGACCGTCACCGGCTCGTCGACAACCTTCGCCTCGAACGTCGCGCGCTTTTCCTGCTGGATCAGCGTGCGGCGATCGTCGCCGTACTGCTTCGCATCGGCCTCGATCTCCTTGATCATCAGCCGCTTCATCGCGCTTTCGTTCGCGAGCAGCTCCTCGAGCTTCGCCTTCTCGTCGCGCAGCGACTCGAGCTCCTTCTCGATCTTGATCTTCTCGAGCCGCGCGAGCTGACGCAGGCGGATTTCGAGGATGTCCTCGGCCTGGCGCTCGGAGAGGCCGAACGCGCTCATCAGCGCGGCCTTCGGCTCGTCCGACTCGCGGATGATGCGGATCACCTCGTCGATGTTGAGGAAGACGATCATCCGGCCTTCGAGGATGTGGATCCGGTCGTCGACCTTGCCGAGACGGTGGCGGCAGCGGCGCGTCATCGTCAGCTGGCGGAACTTCACCCACTCGGCGAGGATCGTCAGCAGCCCCTTCTGGCCCGGCCGGCCGTCGGCGCCGATCATCACGAGGTTCAGCGTCGCGTTCGACTCGAGGCTCGTGTACGCGAGCAGCGTGTTCACGAACTCGGTCTGGTCGATCGTGCGCGACTTCGGCTCGAACACGAGCCGCACCGGCGCGTCCTTGCCCGACTCGTCGCGCACCGCGTCGAGCAGGTCGAGCATCGCCTTCTTCGTGTTGAGCTGCTCGGGCGTCAGCGTCTTCTTGCCGAGCTTCAGCTTCGGGTTGGTCAGCTCCTCGATTTCCTCGAGCACCTTCTGGCACGACGTGTTCGGCGGCAGCTCGGTGACGACGAGCTGCCACTGGCCGCGCGCGAGGTCCTCGATCTTCCAGCGCGCGCGCACCTTCAGGCTGCCGCGGCCACTCTCGTAGGCCGTCGAGATTTCCGCGTCGCTCGAGATGATCTGGCCGCCGCCCGGGAAGTCGGGCCCGGGAATCAGCCCCATCAGCTCCGCGTGCGTGAGGTGCGGATGGCGGATCAGCGTGACCGCCGCCGCCGCGACTTCGCGCAGGTTGTGCGACGGGATTTCCGTCGCGAGACCGACCGCGATGCCCGACGCGCCGTTCAGCAGCACGAACGGCAGGCGGCCCGGCAGCAGCTTCGGCTCCTCGAACGAGCCGTCGTAGTTCGGCATGAAGTCGACCGTGCCCTGGTCGATCTCGTCGAGCAGCAGCTTCGAGATCGGCGTGAGCCGCGCTTCGGTGTAGCGCATCGCCGCCGCGCCGTCGCCGTCGCGCGAGCCGAAGTTGCCCTGCCCGTCGATCAGCGGGTAGCGCAGCGAAAAGTCCTGCGCGAGACGCACGAGCGCGTCGTACGCGGACTGGTCGCCGTGCGGGTGGTATTTACCGAGCACGTCGCCGACCACGCGCGCCGACTTCACCGGCTTCGCGTCGGGGCCGAGGCCCATTTCGTTCATCGCGAACAGGATGCGGCGCTGCACCGGCTTCTGGCCGTCGCAGACGTCCGGCAGCGCGCGGCCCTTCACGACGCTGACCGCGTAGCTGAGGTACGCCTGCTCCGCGTAGTTGCCGAGCGTCAGCGCGTCGCCCGCAGGCGCGTCCGACCCGGTAAAGAGATCGGGAGTGTTGTCGTCCATCTGAAATCCGTATTCGTAGGTGGCGCGAGCCAGGACCGGGCGTCATGCCCGGCCGCGCTCAAATATCCGCTTCGACCTCGTTGCCCTTTTCCTCGAGCCAGCCGCGCCGTGCGGCCGCCTCGCCCTTGCCCATCAGCATCGTCATCCGCGCGACCGTCGACTCGTAGTCGAGCTCGCCGAGCTTCACCGGCATCAGGCGACGGGTGTCGGGGTTCATCGTCGTGTCCCACAGCTGCTCGGCGCTCATTTCGCCGAGACCCTTGAAGCGGCTGATGCTCCACTGGGTGTCGCGCACGCCGTCCTTGCGCAGCTTGTCGAGGATCGCTTCGAGCTCGCCTTCATCGAGCGCGTACAGCTTCTGCGCGGGCTTCTTGCCGCGCGCCGGCGCGTCGACGCGGAACAGCGGCGGACGCGCGACGAACACGTTGCCGCGCTCGATCAGTTGCGGGAAGTGCTTGAAGAACAGCGTGAGCAGCAGCACCTGGATGTGCGAGCCGTCGACGTCCGCGTCCGACAGGATGCAGATCTTGCCGTAGCGCAGGTTCGACAGGTCGACGCTGTCGTCGGGGCTGTGCGGATCGACGCCGATCGCGACCGAGATGTCGTGCACCTCGTTGTTCGCGAACAGGCGGTCGCGCTCGGTTTCCCACGTGTTCAGCACCTTGCCGCGCAGCGGCAGGATCGCCTGGTATTCCTTGTCGCGGCCCATCTTCGCGGAGCCGCCCGCCGAGTCGCCCTCGACGAGGAACAGCTCGTTGCGCGCGATGTCCTCGGTCTCGCAGTCGGTCAGCTTGCCGGGCAGCACCGCGACGCCGGAGCTCTTGCGCTTCTCGACCTTCTGGCCCGCGCGGGTGCGCGCCTGCGCCTGCTTGATCACCAGTTCGGCGAGCTTCTTGCCGTGCTCGACGTGCTGGTTCAGCCACAGCTCGAGCGCCGGGCGCGAGAACGACGACACGAGCTTGACCGCGTCGCGGCTGTTCAGGCGCTCCTTGATCTGGCCTTGGAACTGCGGATCGAGCACCTTCGCGGACAGCACGAACGACACGCGCGCGAACACGTCTTCCGCGAGCAGCTTCACGCCCTTCGGCTGCAGGTTGTGCAGCTCGACGAAGCTCTTCACCGCCTGGTAGAGGCCGTCGCGCAGGCCGGATTCGTGCGTGCCGCCGGCCGGCGTCGGGATCAGGTTCACGTACGACTCGCGCACGAGCGAGCCTTCCTCGCTCCACGCGACGACCCACGACGCGCCCTCGCCTTCGGCGAACGTGTCGTCGCCCGAACGCGAATCGGCGAAGCGCTCGCCCTCGAACAGCGGGATCAGCAGCTCGCTGCCGTTCATCTCGTCGAGCAGGTAGCCGCGCAGGCCGTCCTCGTACTTCCAGGTCTGGCGCTCGCCCGACTTCTCGTTGACGAGCACGACCTCGACGCCCGGCAGCAGCACGGCCTTCGAGCGCAACAGGCGCTGCAGCTCGCCGAGCGGCAGGTTCGGCGAATCGAAGTATTTCGGATTGGGCCAGACCTGCACGCGCGTGCCGGACTTCTTCTCGCCGCGGCCCGCGGCCTGCGTGGACAGCGGCTTCACGACGTCGCCCTCCGCGAAGCCGAGCCCGGCGATCTTGCCGTCGCGCCAGACGGTCACGTCGAGGCGCGTCGCGAGCGCGTTCGTCACCGACACGCCGACGCCGTGCAGGCCGCCCGAGAACGTATACGCGCCGCCCGCGGCCTTGTCGAACTTGCCGCCCGCGTGCAGGCGCGTGAACACGATCTCGACGACCGGCACGCCTTCTTCCGGGTGCAGGCCGAACGGAATGCCGCGGCCGTCGTCCTCGACGGACACCGAATGATCGGCGTGCAGCGTCACGGTGATCTGCTTGCCGTAGCCGCCGAGCGCCTCGTCCGATGCGTTGTCGATGACTTCCTGGATGATGTGCAGCGGATTCTCGGTACGGGTGTACATGCCGGGCCGCTGCTTGACCGGCTCGAGACCCTTGAGCACCTTGATCGATGCTTCGCTATAGGCCGCGCTGGGCTTCTTCGTTGACATAGGCGCTGAATTTCGTCATTCATCGGGACGTTGTCCACACCTCGTGTGGATAACGTCGTGGACAAAACGTTGAGTTCCGTAAAAAAGCGAATCGAAACAACGGTGTGCTTGGACTGCTCCGAAAGCGGGCGCGCGGCGAGAGCCGCGAGAGCCCGAAACGCGCCGTATTCTACTGGTTCCGCGCGGCGCGCCATCGGACGAAAAGCGCGGCGGGGCGGCACGGCGGCGCGGCGCCGGTGGCGCACGCACGCGCGACTGGCCGTCCCGCCCCGCGTCACGGCTTGCGTTTCGCCTCGAGCGTCTCCCAGCGTTCGAGCGCGGCGAGCAGCTCGTCGTCGATCGCCGCGAACCGCTCGGTCAGGCGCGTGCCTTCCTGCGGATCCTTCGCGAAGATCGAGCCGTCCTCGAGCTGTGCGCCGATCGTCTTCTGTTCTTCCTCGAGCATCGCGATCCGGTCGGGCAGCGACTCGAGCTCGCGCTGCTCGTTGAACGACAGCTTCACGGTGCGCTGCGCGTTGCGGCCGGCCGCGCTCTTCGCCGGCTCCTCCTTGACGGGCGCCGCGTCCTTCGCGGCCCGTTTCGCGGCGTCCTGCTGAGCGAGCTGCTGCGCGCGCTCGCTCTGGATCTGCCAGTCGGTGAAGCCGCCGACGTATTCGCGCCACTTGCCTTCGCCCTCCACCGCGATCACCGACGTCACGACGTTGTCGAGGAACGCGCGGTCGTGGCTGACGAGCAGCACCGTGCCGTCGTAGTCGGCCAGCAGTTCCTCGAGCAGTTCGAGCGTCGGGATGTCGAGGTCGTTGGTCGGTTCGTCGAGCACCAGCACGTTGGCGGGCCGCGCGAACAGGCGCGCAAGCAGCAGCCGGTTGCGCTCGCCGCCCGACAGCGACTTCACCGGCGAGCGCGCGCGCTCCGGCGCGAACAGGAAATCGCCGAGATAGCTCATCACGTGCTTGCGGGTGCCGCCGATCTCGACCCATTCGCTGCCTGGGCTGATCGTGTCCGCGAGGCTCTTTTCCTGGTCGAGCTGCGCGCGCATCTGGTCGAAGTACGCGACCTGCAGGTTCGTGCCCGTGCGCACCGTGCCTTCGTCCGGCTTGAGCTCGCCGAGGATCAGCTTGAGCAGCGTGGTCTTGCCCGCGCCGTTCGGGCCGACGAAGCCGATCTTGTCGCCGCGCATCACCGTGGTCGAGAAGCGGTCGACCACCGTGCGGCCGTCGTAGCGCTTCGTCACGTCGGTCAGCTCCGCGACGATCTTGCCGGACTTCTCGCCCTGCGCGACGTCGAGCTTCACGTTGCCCTGCGCGTTGCGGCGCTCCGCGCGTTCGCTGCGCATCTGCACGAGCCGCGCGATGCGGCCGACGCTGCGCGTGCGGCGTGCCTCGACGCCCTTGCGAATCCACACTTCTTCCTGCGCGAGCAGCTTGTCGAACTTCTCGTTCTCGACGCGCTCGACTTCGAGCTGCTGCGCCTTGCGCGTCTGGTACGCGGAGAAATTGCCCGGATACGACAGCAGGCGGCCGCGATCGAGCTCGACGATGCGGGTCGCGACGCGGTCGAGGAACGCACGGTCGTGGGTGATGAACAAGAGGCCCGCGCGCTGCGTGACGAGCAGCTCCTCGAGCCAGCGGATGCCGTCGAAATCGAGGTGGTTGGTCGGTTCGTCGAGCAGCAGCACGTCGGGCTGCAGGACGAGCGCGCGGGCCAGCGCCACGCGCTTCTGCATCCCGCCCGACAGCGCGTCGACGCGTGCGTCGACGTCCGCGAGGCCGATCTGCGCGAGCGTCATCGACACGCGCGTGCGCCAGCTCCACGCATCGTGTGCGTCGAGCGACGACTGCAGCGCGTTCATCCGCGCGAGCAGCGCGTCGTGCTCGGTGCCTTCGGGGGTTTCCGCGAGGCGATGCACGATCGCGTCGTATTCCTCGAGCAGCTCGCGCGTGTGCGTCAGCCCCGACGCGACGGCGTCGAACACGGTCGCGCCGGGCTCGAATTCGGGTTCCTGCGGCACGTAGACGGTCACGAGCTCCTGCTGGCGCGTGACGAGGCCGTCATCGGGCCGCGCGAGATCGGCGACGATCTTCAGCAGCGACGACTTGCCTGCGCCGTTGCGGCCGATCAGGCCGACGCGCTCGCCGGCCTCGAGCGAAAAATCCGCGTGGTCGAGCAACGCGACGTGACCGAACGCGAGCTGCGCGCCGGTAATGGAATAAAGCGACATGGGGAAGACGGCGAAGAGAAATCGGAAGCGCTCATTGTACCGGTGGCGGACGCCGCCACCGGTCTGGCCGAACGGATGATGCCGCAAGACCCGCCGTGCGGGCCGGTTGCCGGCCGCCGCGCGCGGGCGGCGGGTGCCGGACGGCCGGTTGCAGCGGGTCGGTGCGGGCCCCTCGCGCGGACGGCCAGGCCACCCGCGCGGGTTCGCCGCTTACTGTGCGTTGACGATGATGGTCTGGCTCAGTTCGGGACCATAAGACCGGTGGATGCCGTCGCCAAACTGCAGCGTCAGCGTATGCCGGCCCGGCGGCAGCCTGATGTCGGTTTCGGTCTGGGCCTTGCCGTAGTGCAGCGCGTGTTCGCCCATGGGAATCACGTCGCCCTTCGTAATCGGCCGGCCGTCGATCAGCAGATGATGATGACCGGTATCCGGCGTCATGTCGCCGGCCGGCCGGAGCTGCATGTCGCCCTCGAGACCGAACTTCACGTGCACGGGGGTCCGCACCGTCGCGCCTTCCGCCGGCTCGACGAAATACACGCGCGACTCGGCCCGCGCGATCGTCGACACGGCCATCGCCGCCACGCACACGGCACCCGCGATCCACTTTCTGTTGCGCATCGTTTTCTCCTGATGATTGGACAGCCCGGGAAGCATACACCGCACGCATGGCGCGCGTGCCTCGGTCGCGCTGTTCGCGATGCGCACGTTTAAAACGACGTTGCGGCCGAGTTCGGCGAAATTCCGGTACCATTGCGCGTTTCGTCCGCCGGCCGGGCCGCGGACGGCATCACCCTGATTTCAATATCGTGAGCGCAACATGAGCGAAGTGACCGAATATCAAAGCTGGGTCTGCCTGATTTGCGGGTGGGTCTACAACGAGGCGGAAGGGCTGCCCGACGAGGGCATCGCGCCCGGCACCCGCTTCGCCGACATTCCCGCCGACTGGCGCTGCCCGCTGTGCGACGTGGGCAAGGAAGACTTCGTCGTCGTCGATTTCTGATCGCGCGGCGCGTTCGCGCGGGCACGGATTCCGTGTGCCGGTGCGAACGCGCGTTTGCTATACTCTGCGCGCTGTCCATACCGCTGTCCGGTTCGCGCCGCGCGCGACACGCCGGAATTGCAGGCTCTCCCCGTAGTTCAATGGATAGAACAAGCGCCTCCTAAGCGCTAGATACAGGTTCGATTCCTGTCGGGGGGACCAGACATCGGCCAGCTGTCCGCCATCGGCCTCTCCCGCTTCCCCGAATTCCGTTGAACGACGCCCGCTGCGCAAGTCGCACGTGCGACGGCGTGCGTCCCGAACCTGCCACGCACCAGCGGTCACCTCTGCGCGCGCCGCCGATACACATGAGCCGCGCAGGCATCGCCGTTCCGCGACACCCACGCGGCCCATCACTCCAACGCGTTACTGCACGACCGCGCGCTTCACGTCATCCGACGCGCGCCACACGCGATACCGCACCTCGAACCCGTCCGGCACGTACACGACGATCGGCAGCCGGCTGTTGTAGCGCAGCAGCTGATCGTCGCCGCGCACCTGCACGAACCGTTCGCGCGGCGCCTGTCCGGGGCACGCCATCAGCGTCGACGCCGGCCCCTTCACGCCGGACAGCCGGTAATACGTATAGCCCCAGCCCTGTACGGTCTCGGCGCTCAGCTCGCCGCCGAACCACTGCTGGTTGCAGTCGGTCTGCAGCGTCTTGCCGATCATCAGCTCGACGCGCGCGCCGGCTTCATCGGCGAGCGCGGGCAGCGCGATCACCGCGCGCTGCTGGCCAGCCGCAGCCTGCGGGAACATCTTGATCGACTCGGCCGTCACAGCGGCCTCCGACGCCGGCCCCGCCGCGCACGCGGCGGCGGTCGTCACGCAAATGGCGGCCAGTGCGGCCCGGATCGCGAATTTCATCGATGTGCTCCTGGAAAAACAATGAGTTCCAGATGCTAGCACTTTCGCGCGCCGACCTTACTTCGCTGTAATTTTGAGACACAATTGGTGGCAGATGCGTGGCGTTCCGCCACTTATGATTCGCGCCAAGGGAGAACGCCATGATCAAACTCATCGCCACCACCGCCGCCGTCGCCACGCTGCTGACCGGCTGCGTCGTCGCGCCGGACGCCGGCTACGGCTACGGACAAACCTATTACTCGGACCCCGGCTACGCGTACGGCCCCGCGTATGCGCCTGTGTACGGCACGGTCAACGTCTGGGGCGGCGACCGAGACTGGGATCGCCGCGATTACCGGCGCGACGACCGCGACTGGCGACGCGACCGTGGCTGGGGCGATCGCAACTGGGGCGATCGCGGCAATGGCAACGGCGGCTGGAATCGCGGTAACGGCGGCAACCGCCCGACCGAAGGCAATCGCGCAAGCGGCGGCGCCCGGGATTGGCGCGGCGGCCAGGGTGACAACGATCGCGGCAACGGCCGCTGGCACTGACGCAATTGCAACCGTTTGTATCCTGCGCGGGCGCCGTGCAGCGGCGCGAATGACGCGGCATGCGCGCCATGACCGCCCAGTTCCCACGACACCCGCGCTCCACCAACGAACAAGGCCCTCGCTCGATGCGAGGGCCTTCCGCTTTTCAGCGCGGCCCACACCTGCGTCGGCCGCGCCGCCCTTCACGAAGCGAGCGCGATCGCGACACCGCGTCGCGCCTGCCGCTCACCATCCGCCCGGCTGCGCATAGCCGTAACCGCCCGACGCTGGCGCGCCGCACACGTACGCGCGCTGGTAGCGGTCGTAGCAATAGCGCGGCTGGCCGCCATAGCCGTCATCGTCCTGGTACTGCGCCTGCTGATAATCCGGCGCATAGGCCGGCGGTTGATACGCCGGCGCCTGGTAATACGTCGGCGGCTGATAGGCGGGCGCCTGATACACAGGCGCGGCATACGCGACCGGCGGATTCAGCGCGGAGGTCACGATGGCGCCCAGCACCGCGCCGCCGATCAGCGCGCCGATGACGGCGCCGCCGCGGTCATGCGCGGACGCGGGTCCGGCGACGGCGAGCGAACCGGCAAGAACACACACTGCAGCGATCTTTTTCATGTTGCACTCCCACGCGAAGTGGTACGGGATGCGATGCATTGTGGGCACGGCCCGCGGTAATAGATGCAGCAAGTGGTAACGCACGATTACGCCGGACCCGCGAGCCAAAACGCACAAGCGCCGTGCTACATTTTCGGGACCAAGGAGACGCCTGCATGCAGCCCGAGACCGCCCGCCGTTTCGATACCGAGTTCGCGCCGCGCATTGCGCACGCGATCGCCGCCTTCTTCGCCGATCATGTGCAGACCGAAGTCGTCCCGTATGGCGGCCACGGCCACCCGTCTCAGGTCCGCGTCCGCAGCGCGCCGCACGAACACGTGAGCGGCTTCGTGCATCCGTTGAACCTCGAGCTCACCTGGGATACCGACGAGATCGAACGGCTGATGGCGCCGGAAGGCGAAGCGCGCTTCGAGCACTACCTGGCCGCGCTGCCGAGAAAGCTGTCCGCCTGGCAGGGCGCGCGCGACGTCGATCTCGCATCGCGCACGCAGGCCGATCCGGTCGTGCGGCTCGGCGGCCTCGACTTCGAGGGATGACCGCGCAAGCCCGCCGGCCGGCGTCGACGACGCGTTGCGCGGCCCGGTGATACACTCGGCCGGCTCGTACCCGCAGGTGTCCGCGCCACCCAAGCCTTCCCGCCGTCGAACCCCACAAGGACGCCCCATCGCCACATCCCGGTCCGGGGCCGACACGTTCCCGCCATGAATCCCGATACCGGCCTGCCCCTTCCGCAACGCTACTGGGCGATCGTCTGCGTCGCGCTGGGCATCACGCTCGCCGTGCTCGACGGCGCGATCGCCAACGTCGCGCTGCCGACCATCGCGCATGACCTGCGCGCGTCCGACGCCGCATCGATCTGGATCGTCAACGCGTACCAGCTCGCGGTCACGATCACGCTGCTGCCGCTCGCGTCGCTCGGCGAGCGCATCGGCTACCGGCGCGTCTACATCGCGGGCCTCGCGCTGTTCACCGCCGCGTCACTCGGCTGCGCGCTCGCCGGTTCGCTGCCGACGCTCGCGGTGATGCGCGTGATCCAGGGATTCGGCGCGGCGGGCATCATGAGCGTCAACGCCGCGCTCGTACGGATGATCTATCCGACGTCGATGCTCGGACGCGGCCTGTCGATCAACGCGATGGTGGTCGCGCTGTCGTCGGCCGTAGGTCCGACCATCGCGTCGGCGGTGCTGTCGGTCGCGCCATGGCCGTGGCTGTTCGCGATCAACGTGCCGATCGGCATCGCCGCGGTGCTCGGCAGCATGCGCGCACTCCCCGCCAATCCGCTGCACAACGCGCCATACGACATCCCGAGCGCGCTGATGAACGCGTGCGTGTTCGGGCTGCTGATCATGGCCGTCGACGGGCTCGGCCACGGCGAGCGCGGCGCGTACGTCGCGGCGGAGCTGACGGTCGCGCTCGTCGTCGGCTGGTTCTTCGTGAAGCGGCAGCTGTCGCAGCCGGCGCCGCTGCTGCCGGTCGACCTGATGCGCATCCCGCTGTTCGCGTTGTCGATCTGCACGTCGATCGCGTCGTTTACGTCGCAGATGCTCGCGTTCGTCGCACTGCCGTTCTGGCTGCAGCATTCGCTCGGCTTCTCGCAGGTGCAGACCGGCCTCTACATGACGCCGTGGCCGCTCGTGATCGTCGTGGCCGCGCCGCTCTCCGGCGTGCTGTCCGACCGCTACTCGGCCGGCATGCTGGGCGGGATCGGGCTCGCGCTGTTCGCGGCGGGCCTGCTGTCGCTCGCGACGATCGGCGCGCATCCGGACAGCGTCGACATCGCGTGGCGGATGGCGCTGTGCGGCGCGGGCTTCGGCCTGTTCCAGTCGCCGAACAACCGCGCGATCCTGTCGTCGGCGCCGCGCTCGCGCGCCGGCGGCGCGGGCGGCATGCTCAGCACCGCGCGGCTGACCGGCCAGACGCTCGGCGCCGCGCTCGTCGCGCTGATCTTCGGGATCGCGCCCGCGCACGGGCCGACCGTCGCGCTCTACGTCGCCGCCGCGTTCGCGGCCGCAGCCGCCGTCGTCAGCACGCTGCGCATCGCGGCGCCGCAGCCGAACGCATCGGCCTGACCGGGCCGGCGCGCGTCAGGCAGCATCAGTCCGCGTCGAGCGCATCCAGCACGAAACGCACGCGCGCCTTCACGCTCGCGCGCGGCAGCTCGATCAGCCGATAGCCATACGACGCATAGCATTCGACCATCGCGTCGCAAGTGCGCACCGCTTCGGCGAAATCCTGCCGGCGCTCGGCGTCCTGCGTGTAGATGTCGGGCCACGGCGGCGCGATGAACACGCGCCGGTGATAACGGAAGCGTCGCGCCGCGGCATCCGCGTGCGCGGGCACGGCAAGCCCCGACAGGCGCAGGTAGCCGATCACGTCCGGCATGCCGCGATCGAAGAACACGGGCCCGCGCGCCTGCCGCGCGAGATGGTGCGAACGCATCTCCCAGCCCAGCATCAGCTCCGCGAACGCGCTCCGGTCGCGCCACGGCAGCGCGGGGCCGTCGACCGCCACCTGGTCCTGGATCACCCCGCGCCCCGCTTCCTGCGAACGCGCGAAGCCGGCGCGCTCGAGCGCGTCGATCAGCGTGCTCTTGCCCGAGCCGGGCCCGCCCGTCACGACGAAGAAGCGCCGGGCGGCCTCGTCTGCCCCGGCGTCCGCGCCGCCAGCCACCAGCGCGCGCTCAGACATGCGCGACCCGCCGGCCGGCCCGCCGCGTCACCGACACGGCCGTCGCGACGCTGCGCAGATCCGCGACGAACGTGTCACGCCAGACCGACAGGTCGTTCGCGCGCAGCCGCGCGAGGTTCTCGTCGTGACGCGCCTGCCGCTCGGCAAGCGGCATCGACAGCGCGCGCTCGAGCGCCTCGGCCATCTGCGACAGGTCGTACGGATTGACGAGCAGCGCGCCCGGCAGCTCGGCCGCCGCGCCCGCGAACTCGGACAGCACGAGCACGCCCGGATCGGCCGCGTCCTGCGATGCGACGTACTCCTTCGCGACGAGATTCATCCCGTCGCGCAGCGGCGTCACGTAGCCGACCTGCGACATCCGGAAGAACGCCATCAGCAGGTTGCGCTCGTACTTGCGGTTCAGATACTGGATCGGCGTCCAGTCGAGCTGCGAGAAGCGCCCGTTGATGCGGCCCGCCTCGCCTTCGAGCGTCTCGCGGATGCGCTGGTAGGTCTGCACGTCGGCGCGCGTCGGCGGCGCGATCTGCACGAGCGACACGCGGCCCTGCCAGCCGGGCGCGTTCGCGAGCATCCGCTCGAACGCCTGAAAGCGCTCGACGAGCCCCTTCGAGTAATCGAGCCGGTCGACGCTCATCACCAGCTTGCGGCCGTCGAGCGCTTCGCGCAGCATCTTCACCGGCTTGCGCGCGCCGTACTGCACCGCCGCCTGCGCGATCGCGTCCGGATACACGCCGATCGGATACGCGGCGACCTTCACGACCCGCCCGTGCGCATGCAGCATCCCGTCGTCGCTCGACGCGCCGATGCCGCGCCGTTCGATGTAGTCGACGAACGCCTGCTTGTCGGTGTCGGTCTGGAAGCCGGCGACGTCGTACGCGCACATGAATTTCACGAGCTCGTCGTGCGGCGGCACCATGCGCAGCACGTCGGGCGACGGAAACGGGATGTGCAGGAAGAAGCCGATCGGGTTCTTCACGCCGAGCTCGCGCAGGCAATGCGCGAACGGCAGCAGGTGGTAGTCGTGCACCCAGATCAGGTCGTCGGGCTTCAGCAGCGCGGCGAGCTGTTTCGCGAGCGCGGCGTTCACGCGCAGATAGCCCGCGTATTCCTGGCGGTCGAAGCGCGCGAGGTCGCCGCGATAATGGAACACCGGCCACAGCGTCGCGTTCGAGAAGCCTCGGTAGTACTGATCGTAGTCGCGGCGGGTCAGGCCAACCGTCGCGTAGGTTACGTTGCCGTCGCGCCGGATCGCGGGCGCATCGGGCGCGCCGACGATCTCGCCGCTCCAGCCGAACCACATGCCGCCGGTTTCCTTCAGTGCGTCCATCACGCCGACCGCGAGGCCGCCCGCGCTCGGGCGCGCGTCCTCGCCGATGGCGACACGGTTCGATACCACGATCAATCTGCTCATGCGGCTTCCCCTCCTAGGGTCTGTTTGCATGTGGAACGCGCATGCGAATGCCCGGCGCGCACAGCGCGCGCCGTGACGGGCGCGGCAACCCGAAGGCTGCCGCGCGGCGGTTCAGACGTGAGAAATGCAACGAATGCGGCGAAGGATTGCAACGAGAAGGACGTCACGCGTCCTGGTCGACGCCGAGGTCGCGTTGATAGTCGAGCCCTTCCGGGCGGGCCCCACCCTGGTTGTGATCGCCGTCGGACGGCGTCGTGGCGGGCGCGCCGGCAGGCGGCGCGGATGGCGCATCGGTGCGCGGCCGCGTGCGGCCGGCGCCCGTGTCGGGCGATTGCTGCGAAGGCCGTCTGGAACGGCGCATGGCTGGGTGTCTCATGGGCGGAACGGCGCACGGCCGTCGTCGAAACATTCCATATCAAAACAGTCTAGGCGCGAAGCTTGCACCCCAGCGTAACAATTACCTTCAATTTGTAACGTTTCGACCCCTCGCCCACTATCTGCCAGACAATAGCGCCGCGCGCGTGCGCGAGGCCGGCCGCCGGCGATTTTTCAAAGCTTTGCAGTTTCCCTATGACAATTGCGAAACAATGGCACGGCATGGGCGCGCGCATGCTTCGCCGCCCACCCAGACAGGACTCGCACTCAGGGATGAACTTACGTTTCGAACCGCCGCGCCGGGCCATGCCGGCGCGCGTCGTGCTGGCCGCGGCCGCCGCGGCGGCACTGCTGTCCGGCTGCAACTCGCTCTACAGCGAAGGCGCGACGGCCGGTGCCGGCATCGCCGGCGCCGCGATCGCGTCCAAGGTCACCAACAACGCCGCTGTCGCGACGGGCATCGGCCTCGGCGCGGTCGCCGGTGCACGCGCGGGCGTCCAGTACACGCAGCGCGTCGCACACCGCTACACGCAGCAGCAGATCGCCACTGCGGCGGGGCCGCTCGATGTCGGCGGCGTCGCGCCGTGGTCGACGAACCACGCGTTTCCGATCGAGGACGACGAGCGCGGCCGCGTGACGGTCAGCCGGATGATCAGCGTCGGTCCGCTCGACTGCAAGGAAATCGTGTTCTCCGTCGATGCGCCGGCGAAACCCGATGCCGCCGCGCAATCCGCGTTCTTCGTCGCGACCATCTGCCGTGACGGCCCGGTGTGGAAGTGGGCGTCGGCCGAACCGGCGACCGACCGCTGGGGTGCGCTGCAATGAGCGTCGCGATTCGCGTCGCGTGGCTCGGCGCGCTGTGCGCGGCCGGCGCCGCGCTGTCGGGCTGCGGTTCGGTCGGCGCGGCGAGCGGCGCGCTCGCGGGCGCGGCGACGGGCCTCGTGACCGCCAACCCGGCCGTCGGCGTCGGCGTCGGCATCGCCGTGCAGGCCGCGACCGACGAGGCCGTGAAGCGCACGATGAAGCAGCTCCACCAGAACCAGCAGGATGCGATCGCGCAGGCGGTCGGCAGCCTCGCGGTCGGCGAAGTGAAGCCGTGGAAGGTGAAGAATACGCTTCCGCTCGAGAACGGCGAAGGCGAGGTGCGCGTCACGCGCGCCTATTCGACGTCGCTCGCGCTGTGCAAGGAATTCGCGTTTTCGGTGAAGGACGGCGCGAAGGCGGACTGGTATTTTGCGAGCGCGTGCCAGCAAGGCGCGCGCTGGAAGTGGGCCGCGGCCGAACCGGCTGTCGACCGATGGGGTAATCTGCAGTGATGTGCGGCGCCGGTCAAGACTCGACGTCCTGGCGCCTGCAGAATAAAATAGAAAAACTAGTCCATTGAACCAATGAAATTGCACTAATCTAAAGACGCATGGGCTAAGTGAATCTTAGTGAAGCCGAGCGGGAAGCATTGCGCGGCCGCGACGTTCGGCTCGATACGCCCTTCTTCCGGCCAGGCATGCATTGGTTCGGAACGGGGAATCTTCGGCCGCTCCGGATGCTGTTTCATCTCTAAGAAACAATGCGAGACAAACAATCCGTAGCAGATTGATTATCTGTTCTGAGCCACCTTGTCCAACACGGGCGATCATCAAAGCATAGCCGTTTTCCAACGACAGCGACCGAGTCTTTCCTGTCGGTACGACCAACAGCTTCTCTTTTGTCAGCTCAGCGCATCCCCCGTGCCGTATCGCACATCTTCCTACTAGCGGTCCTTTCCACTTATACGACTTACCTCAACTCGACTCAAATCACTTTTTCTATATCAGACCAATACCCCGGCGCCATCAGAGTCACACGTAGTAGATGATTGTCAAAATTGCTATAGAGAACGTGCAGACTTGCCTCTTCAAGATGCCACACTGCGAAGCCAGTAACACGACCTTCCTTGCGCACGTCTGCCGGTCGGCTGAGTTTTAAGGCAAGTGAGTCGGGAGCATCATCGAACGACAAGCCATAGGGAAGCTCTCCCGACCATTGGCGGGCTTCGCGATCGCGTGCGCGAAAAAACTTCACAGCGCCGAGTACAAGCCCTCTAGTTTTCTTTTCGGGAGACAGTCGAAGCTTGTCGGCATCTTCGAAGTGCAATTCGAGCCCACATTCGCGAACGAAATCAGCCTCTCGATCCTGCTCATCTTCCTCAATTCGACTGACAACATCGAGCGGCGCAACCGCCGCCCCGAGCCGCGCAGATCCAGGCTGTTCGCCGAAAAGCGCTGGCCATTTCACCACGGCAACGTTCGGCCCGACACGTCCGTCTTCCGGCCAGGCATGTATTGGCAACGCGATCGTTACGCATTCGACGGATGCGTCTGCCTGCGCATAGCGTACATGCAACTTATAGGTGTCCGTGTCCCATCTGTCTGTATGCCTCGAACTCCAACGTTTCCATTGATGTAATTTTGAGCGCGTTACATCGCGCGAATCGGAAAATTCGAGACCAAACGGCAGTATTCCAGCATAACCGCGAATGTCATCCCGGTTATTGAACCCCGCAGCATAAAAGTAGATCTGATAGCAAAGCAGGGGACCACGTGCCCATTCGAATTCGGGACGCGCCTCAAAATACGACTGCCTTACGAAACCAAACTCGACGCCATGACGCTTCACGAGGACCCAATCGTGCCATCGATCTCCGTCGTCGTCCTCAAGATCAGGTCGCCGCAGCGTCCCGAAGAGCTTAAAAGTTTGCTCCATCTCCGACGAGTCAGCAGTCTTTCCCAATAAACCAGGCAGATCCGGCGCACTCATTCCATGACCTCACTCAATCGTATTCCCTCGAATGACGGATATTGCGAGAAACTTTTGGCAACGTCACGCAACGGGCAATTGCATGCTAAAGATGATCATGCCGTCCTTCTCGCCGAATTTCGCGAACACACAATAGGCGTCGAAATCCCAACGCACTTGCCGCAACGCGAGATTGTCACGTGCAGGTACTCCAAGTCGATCGATCAATGTTTGCTTCGCGCTACCGAACAACACACCCAGCGGCAAATCACCGACATAGGGTGCGAAGTCGCCAGTCTTGATGCCATAAAATCGGACGTTGGACAGTACGAGTGCACCCTCGGGATACTCTCGCGCCTTGACATCCAGCGCATCTGAATCTCGGAATGTCACTTCGACACCCAACGCCTCATTGGCAACGATCGCAGTACTATCGCCGCGCCTTAGCTTCGGGACATCAGCAATACCAAGATCCGATAGAAATTCAGCAATCTCTGGCTCGCCAAAATAGTGGCCGAGCGGGCTCGTTAGATCATTCATGCCTGTCATAAGTGCCTCACTGCACCTTTTCCATAATTTTAATCAATGCATCGTCGAACGCTTTGTTATCCATACGCATAATTTTTGCGGCTGCCTTTTTGTAGGCCCTCTTGCAACCACCGTCGGCGTCGTACTCTTCAATCTTCCCGAGCATTGCCTCGACATCGCGACGTGCGGCGCTGGCCAGGTTCTTCGCATCCTTCGCGGCCTCAGCAGTTGTCTGGCCATAGGTCGGGCTAACGTCGATATGTGCCTGGCGCGGGATCGCAATGGCCTCACCCCAGTCGTCAATCGCCTTCTTCTGCGCTGCACTGAGGTCCTGACCGTCGTTCAAGAACTTCGCCCGCTCCTTCAATGCCGCCTTGGACGGAATATGGTCGCGATCAAATTTATTTTCGCCAGTCTTCTGCTTGAGTTTACCGTAGCGGCCATACTCACCGCACTTCATCTTCTTCTTTTTCTTGGCCTTGTTTCGCTCCCGCCCCTTCGACGGTTCAGAGCCTGCGCCGGCTTCGTGCTCTGTTTCCTTTGCGCCCTGCTTCTCGGACCCTTCAACTGCTTCCTTTTCGCCCTTCGCGGCAACCTTCTCCGTCTCCTTGGCGGTGACTTTTTCCCCTTCTTTCACCGCCAGCCGCTCGCCTTCCTTCGCGAGCAACCTGCCACCCTTGGCGGCATACTTCCCCGCAAGTGCTGCATCGCCCACCACCGGTATCGCTGCCACCGCCGAAATCCCGGCGTTCACATAGTCCCCTTCCGCTGCGTAGATGCCCGCATTGAGCAGATCAGGAATGGCGCCCAAACCCGGAATCAAGCCGACCGCGTCGAGGCCACCGTGGACCCAGCCGCTTACCGAACCCCAAACCCCCTTCTCGGCCGCCGTCTCCGCCTTCACCGCCGGATTGGCCGCCGTGACCTCGATCGCCGGCAATTCGTCGGCGGCCACGACTCTGCCCAGTGTGTTTCCAGCACCACTCATGTTTTTCTCTCAGGCTAACGGGTCGAAACAGGCTAATCGTTACTGCCTCTTCTTATTCGTCGTACGGCGGCGCTAGCGAGCCCCAGTCACGCGCTCATCACTGATACCGGCTACCGACCACTGGCCATCGTCATACGAAAATCTGACCACAATAAATCGCATGACCGGGGCACGCGGTGGATTCATAACCAACACCACTTGGCGGTTGCGGTTCTCAAACAACCATCTGCCCACTCGAACCACGCCATCCATACTCCACAAATGCGATCGTTCGAGATCTGGCGCAAATTCACGGTACCGCTCGCTTTTCGTGAGGCTCTCCAAAGCCAACAATCTCAACGCCTCGAACTGCGCCTGGCCCAATGTCAGCTCTTTGTCGCCCACCTCGAACGTTGCCGTCATCGATACCTTTTCCATCTGATTTGAACTCTCCGCTTGCGTAGCGATGCCGTCACCCGACGCGGCGATTGCATTGTCGAAAATAATGCAGCTCACACAAATCACTATGGCGATCGACGATCTCATTACGGGCACTTCCAGTCCGACGTATCGACCTCATGCTCGCCCTTGACTATTCGCGGGCCCGACACAATGTCCCCCACCTTGGGTGGCCTGACCGTTCCGTCCGTCAATCGGACCTTGCCTTTATCCGGCCCGGAGGAAATGATCTCCTGCACTCCTACCGGATATTCCTGATGAACAAACTCGTTGATTTTCTCCGCATTCGGTACAAAATCCCCGTTTGCGTCCTTTGTGCGAAACCCCGGGAACGTCTCCGGAAACCCCTTGGAGATCGCCCACTGCTCGCTCCTGGTATAAGCGTCCAGTTCCGCCTCTGCCCATGACATGCTTTCAGGCTGCTGCTGATGGGTCAGCTCGTGAAAGAAAGTCCCCGCGACGCCCTGACAGCTGTCACCGTCCAAGACGCCAATGGTGCCGCTCGACGCGTCCGAGGTGCCGCCTGCCGGGAAGGGTTTTGACCTCCAGTTTTTCCCATCGAATTCTCTATCCATGAACGTAATGGACTTCGCGGTCGTGAGCGTGATTTCTGAAAGAAGCTTGACCTTGTCCTTGTCTGTCGGACAAAGAATCTTCAAGACGCACTCCTTGGTCCACCCCCTAGGCTGACTCGGGCCACCGGCTTGACGCCCGTTCATCCAGAACTGATCGTCCTGCCGCACGATGTGGCGACTCTCGACACGCACAGTCCCGCTGCGCTCGATCGGCCAACAGTCGCCGCCCACGGTGCCGCTTTTCACGCCATCCGCAACCCCTGCTTCGTCGCCATAGGTTTTAGGCGTCTTGCTCGAGTTGTACAGCACGATCGGTTCGCCGTTGACGCGTGTGGTCTTGGCCGGAAACGCCGCCTCCTTCAACTCGGCAACAACAGGATACGGCACGGGCGGCGTCGACCCGCCCATCGGGGTCTTGCACACGTCCGGCACGATGCTCACCACGCGCCAATCGGATGCCTTGCGCGCGATCGTCTTATCCGCCATGCTTGATGACCTCCTGTTCATCGCGATCCGTTTCCTGCTCTGGCACCTGGACAAGCGGCGCGGACGGATCCGTTTCATAGCGTGCCTCGGCAACCCGAATCGGCGCATCGATCGGAATACGAAGCCGGTAGGTTGCGATCAGCAACAACTCGTCGGTGTCCACGATCAAGGTGTCGAGCACCATGCGAAACGGCAGCATGTAACCGTTTTCGAAACGCAGCAGAACGAATGGCCGGTGTCCGGGTAGATCAGCCTGCATGTACCCGGTCGGCGTCCGTTCCGGGTTCGTCAGATTCCACATTTCGATCCGGGCATCGGGCGGCAAGTAGGGCGTTTGCTGATCGGCCGGGGCGCCGTTCCAGTAGCCGAAATCAAAATCTCTCGGCAAGTATGGCCAGCGTTTTTCAAGCCACGCGTCGTCATACGTTCCCGCCAACGGCAGGCGTGGGGCCCAGGCCCGACCGATGAATCCGAACCCCGCCGGCTTCGCCCCGTATTTTCCGGCGACCTTCGTCATCGTCCGTGCAGTCAGTTCTCCTGTCGGATGCTTGGCAACATGCAGTCGATCGATTCCATCCACCGTTTCGATTTGAGGGGCGGAAAGCCGATCGGGAATCGATTGCCCTGCGCGCTTTCGAGATTTGAGGTCGCCGTGATGTATCCAGCCGCAGCCAAGCGGATTGCTGAAGCAAACCTCGTTGATCAAATATGCAGGTGCGTTGGACTCGGTCTTATGATCAGGATTCTCGACGACACTGCGGCCACCGAACGCGCGCTCCCAGCCCACATTCACGTTGCTGGCAGGTTCGGGGGACGTGAGACGCCAGCCTCTCCAAAGCGTCAAGATATCTCGCGCAAAATACCGGGGCCCCGTAATCGCAAGCGCCTTGTCCAAGACCGGCTGCCACCGGGATGCTTCGGCCTGTTTTTGCTTCGCTTCCTGTCTGGTCCGCTCCCAATCCTCGCGCTGAGATTCGTTGAGCGCCATCCCGGGCGAAAGCGGCAACGGCCGCTCCGCATCAATTTCGGGAGGCGATGTCGGTATGCTGACCCGGATGCGTACCGGCCAGCGCTCGACTGGTACTCCATGCGGTGCGTATGCCTTGCCTCGGACAACGAAATCGCAGCGTGGCTTATGGGGCGCTAGATCACTCTCTTCACGCACGCTCGACTCACCAACCTTGCCGGTGTATTGATCGGCCATGCAGAGCGGATAGGGTTCATCGTCGACGACCACAGCGACAAACTGACGGTCGTCGACAGCGACGAGTCGATAAGCGACCTTCATCGCGATCACGCGGTACTCGCGATCATCGGTATCGAGTGCGCTAAACGCCAGTGCGTGAAACGGCGTGAGATTGCGGAATTCCATAGGGACGTCAGTTGATGTCAACGTCCTTGCCGTTGATCTGGACGGGACCATCGGCACTGATATTGATGCTGTGTCCAGTAATCAAGATAGACCCATCCGCCGACATGGCGAAATGGGACTTCCCGACCCGCACCTCGAAACGATCACCGACCTGGATAATAAAGTTCTTGCCAACCAGCACGCTTTTGCTGAGCCCGACCTCTTCCGCTTGAGCAAGGCCCACGCTGGTGTTCATCGCACCGAGCACCGTTACCTGATACCCGGCTCCGATCGACAGCGCCTTGGCAAGACCGATCGATTCGGCTTTTGCCAAGACCACTGTCTCCTCGCGAAACCCGTCGATTGTTACTGCATCGTTGCCGCCAACCTTCTCTGTACGGTTCTCGCCGATTGAAATGTCTTCGTTCTGATCCACGCGCTCGGTCCGGTTCTGGTGAATCGTGATCGTTTCATTCCCGTCGACCGTCTCGGTCCGGTTTCGATGCACTTGGGTCGTCTCATCCCGGTCAACGGTCTTGCTGCGATCGTTCCCGACCCAATGCGACTCATCGTGCTCGACCTCGATCCGCTGATCCTTCTCCGCGTGCAACCAGACCTCTTCCGCACCCTTCTTGTCCTCGAAGCGGATCGCATTGGCCGTATTGACGTTGCCGGTCTTGGTCGAGCGCGTCAGGATCCCGCTTTGCGTCGCGTTCCCCGGCAGGACCCACGGCGGCATGTTGGCCGAGTTGTAGACGCTCGAGATGATCAAGGGCCGGTCAGGGTCTCCATCCAGGAAAATGATGACCACCTCGTCGCCGATTCGCGGAATCTGAATCATCCCGAACCCACGCCCGGCCCACGGCTGCCCGACGCGCACCCAGCACGAACTGCCCTGATTGCGCTTGCCCAGGCGGTCCCAATGGAACTGCACCTTCACGCGACCGAGGTTGTCCGTATAGATCTCCTCGCCCTCCGGACCCACGACGATCGCGGTCTGCGGCCCGATGATCGACGGCCGCTCGATCGTGAAGGCCGGGCGATACGGGATCTTCTTGCGGATGCAGGTGAAATTGCATTGATAGGTCGCCGCGCCTTCACCGGCCTGATAGTTGTTCGTGCCGCTATGCGTTACCGTCGTCAGCAGAAACTGCCGGTCCTCCGGTTTGGCATTGCCGTGATCGTAGTGATCGTCCAGCTCGAAGTATCGGCACGGCGTCAATCGGCGGCTGGTCGTCGTCCCGACAAAGACCTTGCTGTGCGCTGCCAGCGCCTGGGTCCTGAAACGCGCAAGCTCCTCTCCGCGGTCGCTGTCGGCAAAGCCGTGTTCGCCCAGGTAGTCGTAGACTTCGTACGACGGCACCTCGCCCTGCTTGACCTCCGTTCCTCCGGACACGAAGCGGCGCGCATGCGGCGCCTTGTAGTCGAACGTCTTCAACCCGACGCTGCCGGACTCCAGCTGCCGGCTCGCCTGGAATGACGTCACGACCGCCAGATCGTCGAATGCCTCGCCCTTGGAGTACTGCAACACCGGACTACGACCGTCGATCGCCTTCGCGGCAATGGAGTTATCCGTGATGATCAGCTTGTGGCCGTCTTTCGCATGCTCGAAGAAGAAGAACAAGCCATCTTCCTGCATCAGCCGCTCGACGAACTCCAGATCGGTTTCCCGATACTGCGTGCAGTAGCTGCGATTCTGCGTTGCCTTCGACAACCGGAATTCGAACGACGCGATCTGCCCGTATTCCCGAAAGACTTTCGAAAGAATGGCTTCGGTATTTTCTTCCTGAAAAATCCGGATGTCGCGGCGGCGTGACAGCATCCAGAGCCACGGCAGGATCGTCGCGCTATAGAGCGTGAAGCCCCCGTCGTTGTCGAGATGCGTGAAACCGGCGACGTAGCCGTGGAAATACCGCTCTTCCGAACTCGCCAATGCATCGGTCAGCTGTAACGTAATCGTCACAGGTTGGCCGATCAGCTTCTTCAGCTCGATATTCGCGTCCTGAGAGGCCAGGCGCGTATGAATCTCGAAATTTTGAGATAACCCTTCAGTGCAGTGAAAATCGACGAGTACCAAGTCGGAACGCCCTTTCAGCGGGGTCTCGATGGTAAACAGCCGGTTGCTCTGAAGCCCAAAAAAGCTCGCAATATCTGACATTTGCATGACAGCCTCGGAACCCCGAATCGGAGGGGCAGGATATTATTCGTCGGTGGATTTTAAACCGCCTGCCCCCGGAAGAACCAAGTTTTGCGATTCTTGTATCTTGAATAAGGGGACAGAGCTGCACGGATGGTGCATGGAAAACCTGCTGCCCCACTACGAATACGAGATTGGCCTGCTGCTACGCGGCTTGACGGAGTTTGCCCGGCGCTATCCGAAAATCGGCGCGCGGCTCGGGATTGCGAATGGTCAAGGCGATCTGCACGTCGACCGGATGATCCAGACCTTTGCGTTGCTGGCCGCGCGCATTGACGCGAAGCTCGAGGACCACTACCCCGAATTCACCGAATCGTTGCTCGACGTGCTGCACCCGCAGTACCTGCGCACTGTGCCCGCCTGCGCGATCGCGCAATTCGATCCGACTACCCTGTTCGGCCAATTGACGGCACCGTTCACGATGTCGCGCGGCACATCGCTCGACGCCAATGCCGCACCGTGCCGGTTTCGGACCGTCTACGACATCACGCTATCGCCGCTGCGCATTCATTTGGCGCGCTATGCACCCGCCACGCTGGCTCCCGCAGCCGTCCGGCTGCCGACCGACGTCACCGGCATCCTGTCGATCGCGTTCGCCAGCGCAACGGCATCGGAAACCTTCGATGCCGCGATCCCGTCCGGCCCGGTCCGCGTTCACTTGTCCGGCGACCGGCCGCGCGTCGCCGCGCTCACCGACGCTTTGCTGTTGCGCGCATGCGCCGCATTCGTCGAGGTCGACCAAAGCGGCCAATGGACCGCGTTGTCCAACGTACCGATCAAGGCTGCGGGCTTTGACGAGAACGAGCGCCTACTGCCGGATGAACCGACCGCCGCTTCGGCTGCATTCCAGTACCTGATCGAGTATTTCGCGTTTCCGGAGAAATTCGATTTCGTCGACATCGATCTGGGACGGATTCGACGTACAGCGCGAGCGCCGCATGCACGGCTTCTGACGCTGCACATCGCCATCCGCGGCACGCCCGCGGAATCGATCGCCGCCCAGGCACTGGACGGCCTGGACGTCGCGGCCTTCAAACTGTTCTGTACGCCAGTCATCAATCTGTTCAAGCGGTCTGCCGCGCCGATCCAGTTGACGGGCACCGACGCGGCCTACCCCGTGACGCCCGTCCCGCTGCAAACCGGCTCCCCGCTCGACGTGTATTCGATCGATGCCGTCTATCTGGGAGATCGAACGCAATCCGACCAAGAAAAAACGGCACCAACGGCCGGCCACACCCCGCGAACCACCGTGTTGCCCTATCGAGCATTCAGTCACGGTCGTCCGCCCGATCCGGCGATCGCGTACTGGACAGCCTTTCGAGATTCCTGCACGGCGGGCGGCACATCGCGTCCGCCACTCCTGCTGTCGCTGGTCGGCCTGGCGGGAGAAGCCGCACACCCGAAGCGCCCGCAAGTCGATGTCGATGTCACTGCAACCAACGGTGACTTACCCTCCCGGTTGCCCATCGGCGCGCCGGACAGCGATCTGCTGCATGAAGGCGCAGCATTGGCCTGTCCCATCCGGTTGCTCACACGACCGACCTTGCCGAGCGCGCTGCCACGCGGGCACGACGCCTTGTGGCGCGTCCTGTCGGGGATGTCGCTGCACCCGTTCGATCTGACTCAAGCGGGCTTGAAGGCGTTCAAGGACTTTCTCAGGCTGCATGCGCCTCGCGCGAACGTACTCGCCCAACGCTGTATCGACGCGATCACCGACCTGGACAATCAACCTGCGATCAAGTGGATGTCGCTCGACAGCCCGTTTCCGTCGTTCGTGCGCGGCGTGGAAATCTTCGTGTCTCTCGACGAGGGCGTGCTGCGCGACGTTACGCTGGGCCTGTTCGCACAGGTGCTCGATCGATTCTTCGCGCCTTACGCGCCGACGAACAGCTACGTGCAAGTAATCGTCCGCTCGTCGCAGACCGGTCGCGAACTGCGACGTTGCCCGCCACAGCCGGGAACGCGCCCGCTGATCTAGTCAATGCAGATAGCCGACCAAAATGCCGGCGCCCCAACCCGCGATCAGCCCAACGGTGGTTCCATACATGACCAAAACCGCAGGAGCCTGAGCGATGGCCTCCTCTGCGAGCCACGCCATCGCGGGGGTCGATAAACCAAGTGCGAGTTTGGCAGGGTTGATACCGAGAATCATCGCCGAGCCCGCTTTGCCATACCCCAAACCGCCCCCGGCATCGATATAGACCGTGGCTCCATGGAAGTCCGACTTTGAAAGTTCGGCGCCACGAAACGCCGATGTCATAAAGACGAATCCGCCACTATCGAAGGACTCAAGGGAACCTGCGCCGCCCATTTCACGACCGGCAATCTTCGGCATCTTGATGTCGGGCAACGCGAACTTCGGAACTTTGATTTTCGACAGGCGAATGCCACCTCCGATTCCCACTCCGATACCACCATAGTAGAAATCAACCCGATGGCCACCGGGATCTTTCAAAGCAATATCACCGCCCGAGGCGATGACGAATTCGATACTCACACCGCCCGTGGAGCCAGTCTGATAGTTCCATTTGCTGCTTCTCAGAATTGACATTGTCGAATCCCCATAAGCTCTGTCATTTTCGGGACGGCAGGTTTGTTAGTGCAGCCACGATGCCGACAACGCCTATAAACAGCATCGTCAAGGTCACGTCCCACACTGCACCGAATCGATCGATAGTCGGTTTAATAGAGGGTGCGTCCGGTCGATAAAGGACCGTCACCTTGTCCCCCACCTTCATACCGGAGATGATGCCCCCCTGCGGGTATGAAATCCGTTCTCCGGCTTTGGTCACAAACTCGATCTGGGGATGGCTGCCGCCGGCATTGAGCGCAACCACTTCGCCAGGAACGGCGATCGCTGTCCGTAGAAATTCCCGAGTCGACAGCCCGGTGAAACCCGCCACAACGAGAAAAACGATCCCGAACACAAAGCCCGCGATGACCTTGTACATGAGCCCTCACTATTTTCTTTCTTAGGCGGGGTGCCACCGGATTACAGTTGAGCACCTCGCAACAAACTGAATTCTAAGGGAAAAGTTTCAGAGAATCGAACTAACCCACCACCTGGGCTACGAGAAAGGCGAAGCCAAGCCGGCGGGCAGCACGAACCACCGCAACGGCACGAGCCGCAAACGCATCACGACCGACGACGACACGTTCGATGTCGAGATCCCACGCGATCGCGATCTCAACGCTCAGGCCACCACCATTTGCTCAGTCGCAGAAGCGACATGCGCTCGCCCCAGTGTCTCGATTATTGTCGCGACGGCAAGTTCAACAGCCCGCACACGATGAAACCCATTCCCAGCGCAGCGAAAATGACCGTATTGCCCCAGATCGCGTCGAAGCGATCGATGGTCGCTGTCGGGAGCGGGTTTTCGGGCAAATAGCGTACCTCGGCTCGGTCGCCCACTTTCATCCTGGACGTAATCCCGCCTTGCGGATACGAGAAGTGTTCGCCCGCCTTGGTCACGAACTCGATTTCCGGATGGTATCCGCCGAACTTCAGCTTGGTTACCTGGCCGGGAACCACGATCGACTCGCGCAAGAATGCCCGCGTCGACTGCGCGGTGAAAGCCGTGGCGATAAGAAATCCGACACCCGTCACGATAGCGGCGACAGCCTTGAACATGCATGCCCTCGCATTCTTCTTTTTCGCGCGACGCTCCGTCAGATGGCGGACGTTTGCCGTGCAACGACCTGAATTCAAAGACAAAATCCGCTCAGGCTCGATTCACACCGAGGTACCTCGTCGCACCACAAATTCGCCCGCCTCGGCCGCTGCCGGGTGTCATGCATTTCCGCCAGTTGGCGCATGGCGGCGATGTCTTTGGCACACCCCGCGCCAATTCAATGTTTTCGTTTTTATGGACGTCGATCCACCTGCATCGACCTTCAGTCTTCAGGACTCGACGTCCTCGAGACTGAAAATCTCGGTCTGGTCGTTATACGAGAAGATCTCGCCGTAACGGCCCCAGTCGATCACCGCGTCGAGCGTCTCCTCCGCGGCGCCGTCGGACAGGAAGTCCTCCAGTTCCTGCTCGAAGCGCACGCGCGGCGCGCGATGGCCCGGCCGCTCGTTGAGCACCTTCTTGATCCGCGCGGCGAGCGGCACGTGCTTCAGCAGATGATCCGCGAACATCAGCTTGCGCTCCTGCGTGCCGAACTCGGCGAACACGCGCCCCGGCGGCGTCAGGAACACGTCCCCTTCCCGCACGTCCGCAAAGCCGAGGTATTGGAGCACTTCGGCGATCGGGAACAGGTCGTCGACCTCCAGATGCAGCGTGCGCGCGATTTCCGGCATGTCCGCGCGGCCGTGGTACGGCGGCGCGGCGAGCGTCTCGATCAGACCCGCCATCAGGTTGGTCGACACCTGCGGCAGCCAGCTGCCGAGCTCGAGCCCCTTCTTCGTCGCCTCGCCGATCTGGCGAGCCGTCATCTTCGCGTAGATGTCGTCGACCAGCCGGCGGAACGCCGGGTCGAGACGGTTGCGCGGGTGCTTGAACGGCACCTTGATCTCGGCGATCACGCGGCCCGGGTTCGACGACAGCACGAGGATCCGGTCGCACATGAACACCGCTTCCTCGATGTTGTGCGTGACGATCAGCACCGACTTGATCGGCATGCGGCCCTGCGTCCACAGATCGAGCAGGTCGGTACGCAGCGTCTCGGCGGTCAGCACGTCGAGCGCCGAGAACGGCTCGTCCATCAGCAGGATCGTCGGGTCGACGACGAGCGCGCGCGCGAAGCCGACGCGCTGGCGCATGCCGCCCGACAGCTCGCGCGGATACGCGTTCTCGAAGCCGTCGAGACCGATCAGGTCGATCGCCGCGAGCGCGCGTTCGCGCCGCTCGCGCGCGCCGACGCCGAGCGCCTCGAGGCCCGCTTCCACGTTCTGCAGCACGGTGAGCCACGGGAACAGCGCGAAGGTCTGGAACACCATCGCGACGCCTTCGGCCGGGCCGCGCAGCGGCTTGCCGAGGTAGCTGACCTCGCCGCCCGTCGGCTCGATCAGGCCGGCGATGATGCGCAAGAGCGTCGACTTGCCCGAGCCGGAGCGGCCGAGCAGCCCGACGATCTCGCCCTCGCGCAGCGACAGGTTCGCGCCGTCGAGCACGAGCAGCTCGCCCTGGGTCTTGTTGAAGCCGCGGCTGACGTCGGCGACGCGCAGGATCTCGTCACCGAGCTTCGGCGGCGCCGGCTGCGTCTGAACGGGGGCGTTTACAGCATTCGGATTGTGCATCGCGTTTCGCTCTCAATCAGTTTCAGTCAAGTCGCAGCTTCGATTCGGCATAGGCATACAGCGGACGCCACAGCAGGCGGTTGAACAGGGTCACGAACAGGGACATCACCGTGATGCCCAGGATGATCTTCGGGAAATCGCCGGCGGCCGTCGTCTGGGCGATATACGCGCCGAGGCCGTGCGCCTCGATCTTGGTATTGCCCCACTGCACCGCTTCCGACACGATGCTCGCGTTCCATGCACCGCCCGACGCGGTGATCGCGCCCGTCACGTAATACGGGAAGATGCCCGGCAGGATCGCCTGGCGCCACCACTGCCAGCCGCGGATGCGGAAGTTCGTCGCCGCCTCGCGGTAGTCGTTCGGATAGGACGTCGCGCCGGCAATCACGTTGAACAGGATATACCACTGGGTGCCGAGCACGATCAGCGGCGACAGCCAGATGTCGGGGTTCAGGTGGAAATGCGCGATCACGATCACGAACGCCGGGAACAGCAGGTTCGCGGGGAACGCGGCCAGGAACTGCGCGAGCGGCTGCATCTTTTCGGCGAGCGCCGGGCGCAGCCCGATCCACACGCCGATCGGCACCCAGATCACCGACGCGATCGCGATCAGCACGATCACGCGCAGCAGCGTGATGAGCCCCAGCGTGAAGACGTGGCCGACTTCGGCCATCGTCACGCCGGTCGCCACGAAACTGACGACGCGCCAGACGACGTAGGCCGTGCCGGCCAGCACGAGGATCGCCCACGCGATGTCGGCGGCGAACGACGCCTTCTTCTCGACGCGCGGCAGCGTGAAGCGCACCGCGCCCGACAGCGGCAGGCGCAACGGGAACCGCGCGGCCTTCGCGAACAACCAGCCGGCCGGCACCAGCAGCTGGTGGATCAGGCGCGTGCGGCGCACGAGGTCGAGCAGCCACGACTCGGGCGCGTTGCCGGAGCTCGTGGTTTCCATCCGGAACTTGTCGGCCCACGCGACGAGCGGGCGGAACAAGAGCTGGTCGTACGCGAGGATCACGACGGTCATCGCGAGGATCACCCAGCCGATCGCGCCGAGGTTCTTGTCGCCGATCGCCTGCGCGAGATACGCGCCAATGCCCGGCAGCGTGATCGTGTGGTTGCCGACCGTGATCGCCTCCGACGCGACGACGAAGAACCAGCCGCCCGACATCGACATCATCATGTTCCAGATCAGGCCCGGCATCGAGAACGGCACCTCGAGCTTCCAGAAGCGCTGCCACGACGTCAGGTGGAAGCCGCGCGACACTTCGTCGAGATCGCGCGGCACCGTGCGCAGCGACTGGTAGAAGCTGAACGTCATGTTCCACGCCTGGCTCGTGAAGATCGCGAAGATCGCGGCCAGCTCGGCGCCGAGCACGCGGCTCGGGAACAGCGCGAGGAAGAACGTCACCGTAAACGAGATATAGCCGAGCACCGGCACCGACTGCAGGATGTCGAGGATCGGCACGAGCACCATGCCGGCGCGGCGGCTCTTCGCGGCGAGCGTGCCGTACACGAGCGTGAACGCGAGCGACGCGACCATCGCCGCGAGCATCCGCAGCGTCGTGCGCAGCGCGTATTCGGGCAGGTTCGACGGATCCAGCGAGATCTTCTGCGTATTGAGGGTCGTGATCGGCGCCATCGTTTCATGGAACCCGACGACCGCCATCGCGATCAGGCAGATGATCAGCGGAAAGGCAATGAAATCCCAGCGGTTCGGCAGGACGCGCCATGCCGATGCATTGGCGATCCGGTTCGGATCGAATCCGAGATCCATCAGGCGCTCTCCCCGGTAAGGCCGATCGAATCGAAGGATGTGACCGGCAGACGATGTTGATTCATGGCAAAGCGCGCGGGCGCGGTAATTCGTATTGACTCACGATGTAAGGCAGACGCAATGCGCCGCATCCGTGCCGACGGCATCACCGCGCAGGTCCCGGCCGAGTCGGTCCGCAAACGGCACGACACTACTACAACCTGTATTTCAGGCACAACCTTCCGGATCGAGACGGTGGAATCCGCCGCAGCGCGGGCGAATCGGGCCCGGAACGGGCCGGCGGCTGACGGATCGGCGCGGGACGCAGCGGCGCGCAACGCGCCGGCCGGCATGCAGGCCCCAATTATGCCGTGATCCGGCCCGCCCGTGAACCCGCCCGCCGCGCGCGGCGGGCAAAACCGTGTGCCCCGTCAGGAGCGGGACACGGCGAAGCAGGTATGATCGGGGCTGGCCCCCCACGGGGATCGATCGACGAGCGGGAGGAAAGGAATGGCAGGAAACTTGGTGATCGTCTGCCGCGATCAGGATGCCGATGCGTTCTACGAGCTGATGCAGGAGTACGGTTCGTTCCAGACGCGGCTGTCGTCGACGGCCTGGTACCTGAACATGAACATCGTGCCGGAATCGCTGCAGGAAGAGATTCTCGAGCGCCTCGGCCGGTACACGACCGTGTACATCTTCGAGGCCACCAGCGTGACCTACAACACGATCGACAGCAACGCCGCCGAGACGCTCGGCTCGCTGTTCGGCGAATGACGCGCCGCGCGGCGCCCGGCCAGGCCGGCGCCGCGCGCGGCGCTCACGCGGCCTGCGCGTGCGGTTCGGGCTTCGGCACCGCGTCGAACGGGAACTGCATCGCGACGCGCAGGCCCCCTTCCGGCCGGTTGCCGATCTCGCACGTCCCGCCCAGCCGCAGCACCAGCCGCTCGACGATCGCGAGCCCGAGGCCGCTGTGCCCGTTGCCGCCGCGCGCGGGGTCGAGCCGGACGAACGGCCGCGTCGCGGCCGCGAGATCGCGCGGCGCGATGCCGCCGCCGTGGTCACTTACCGCCAGCAGGTAGCCGGTCGCGGTGCGTTCGGTTTCGACGACCACCGGCGGCGCGCCGTACGCATGCGCGTTGTCGAGCAGGTTTGACAGGATCCGGTCGAGCGTCGCGGTCGGCAGGCGGAAGCCCGGATCGGCGGCGAGCCGGGTCTGGACCGTCGGCGCGTTGGGCGCGACCGCGCGATAGGTGCGCGCGATCCGCTCGCAGGCCTGGTCGACCGCCACCGGCTCGCTGCGGTCATGGCCGCCGTGCGCGAACACGAGGAACTGGTCGACGATGTGCGACATCGAGTCCACGTCGCGCACGACGCCGTCGCGCAGGCGCGCGTCGTCCATCATCTCGGCGCGCAGGCGCATCCGCGCGAGCGGCGTGCGCAGGTCGTGCGCGACGCCGGCCAGCATCACCGCGCGGTCGTTCTCCGCGCGCGACACCTGTTCCACCATCTGGTTGAAGCCGTGCGTGAGCTGGCGCAGCTCGCGCGGGCCGCGCTCGCGCAGCGGCGGCACCGGCTGGCCGCGGCCGAAGCGGGCGACCGCGCGCGCGAGCGAGCGCAGCGGCTGCTGCAGCTGCCAGGCCGCGAACAGCGCGGCGACCACGCCCGCGGAGAAGATCGTCCCGAGCCAGATCAGCATCCGGTCCAGCGAGCGCGGCGGCCGCAGCGGCTGCACCGGCACGACGATCCAGTTGCGGTCGGCCGGCTCCTTGACCCACAGCACGGGCGGATGGCCGGGCGTGCCGATCTCGACGCGCGTGCCGGCCGGCATGCGGTCGCTCACATCGTCGCGGAAACGCTTGAGCGCCGGCGGCAGGCCCGCGTGCCCCTGCGGCACGTCGGGGCTGTCGGGCGGGACGAGCCGCACGCGCGACGGCAGCGGCTGGTCCGGCGTGCGGGCGACGTGCTGGCGCACCGCATCGACGAGGAACGACACTTCCTCGACCGCATAGCGCGTCTGCATCTGGTTGCGCTCGAGCCGCATCGCGAAATACCACGCGAAGTGCGACAGCAGCAGCACGCCGATGACGAGCAGCGCCAGCCGGCCGAACAGCGAATCAATGGGTTTGCGCATGGGCCTCGCCGTCGGGCACGAACACGTAGCCGCGCCCCCGCACCGTCTGGATGAAGCGCGGCGACGACGGATCCGACTCGAGAATGCGGCGCAGGCGCCACACCTGGACGTCGATGCCGCGGTCGGTGCCGTCGTATTCCGGGCCGTGCAGCAGCTCGAGCAGCCGTTCGCGCGTGAGCGTGCGCAGCGCGTGGTTGACGAAGATCTTCAGCAGCGCGAATTCGCTGCTCGACAGCGTGGCCGGCTTGCCGTCGACCGACAGCGTGCGGGCCTGGAAATCGAGCAGGAAGCGGCCGAACGCGTAAGGCTCGCGCTGTTCGGGCGCCGCGGCCGACGGCGTCGCGCGGCGCCGCCGCAGCACCGCCTGCACGCGCGCGAGCAGCTCGCGCGGGTTGAACGGCTTGCCAAGGTAGTCATCCGCGCCGAGCTCGAGCCCGACGATGCGGTCGACGTCGTCGGCGCGCGCGGTCAGCATGATCACGGGGATGTCGTCGCCCGCCGCGCGCAACTGCCGCAGCGCGGTGAGGCCGTCAACGCCCGGCATCATCAGGTCCAGCACGATCAGGTCGGGGCGCTCGCGCTCGAGGCGCTTCTCGAGCGTCGCCGCGTCGTGCAGCACGGACACTTCCATGCCCTGGCGTACGAGGTAGTCGCGCAACAGGTCGCGCAGTTCTTGGTCGTCGTCGACGATGAGGATCTGGGTAGTCATGGCTCGAAGTTTACCGCGCGAGGGCGGCCGCAAAGAACGATACAAAGGGACGAAAGGGTTACTGCGGATTACCGCGCAAGCGAACTGTAATGCGCGGTAACCCGGCCGCCGGCCGCCGTAACACCCGCCGCCGGACGCGCCGCTAACCTGCTTCTTACCGGATGTGGCCCCGCGGTCTCGCCCGCCGCCGCGTCGCCGGACCTTTCGAACAGGAGTTTCTGAAATGTATAAGAAGACGTCCCGGGTGGCCATTGCGGCCGCCACCATGCTCGCTCTCGCTTTCGGCGCCGCGCATGCCGCGCCCCCGGCCGACGCGCCGCCGCCGGGCGGCCCGGGCATGCACCAGATGCACGGCCACGACGGCGGCCCGTTCGGCGCGATCCTGCGCCTGCACGACCAGCTGAAGCTCACGGCCGCGCAGGAGCAGCAGTGGCAGACCGCGGTCGGCACGATGAAGCAGAACCGCGACGCGATGCGCAAGAGCCACGAGCAGATGCGCGAGCAGTTCAAGGCGCAGCAGAACCAGCCGATCCTCGACCTGAACGCGATGCATGCCGCACGCCAGCAGGCCGAGCAGCAGAACGCGCAGCTGCGGGAGCAGACGTCGGCCGCGTGGCTCGCGTTCTACAACGGCCTGAACGACCAGCAGAAGACGACGGTCAGCACTGCGATCAAGCAGCAGTACGCGCGGATGGAGCAGCGCCACGAGAAGATGAAGGAGCGCTGGGAACAGCACCGCCAGGCGGGCAAGGCCGCTTCGGCGCCGGCGCAGTAAGCCGGCCTGAGCCGGCCGCGCCGCCCTCCCCGGCGCGGCGGCACGACGGAGATGGACGCGGGCGCCCGGCCCGCGTTCCGCATCGCGTCCACGTCCTGCCCGTTCAGGCGAGATCGAACAGCAGCACCTCGGCGTCCCGGCCGCTCGCCAGCGCGACCGACGCCACCCCGCCGATCCCCGCGCCGTCGCCGCTCTCCAGCGGCTCGCCGTTGACCTCCAGCGCGCCGCGCGCGACGTGCACGTATACCCGTCGCCCCGCCGGCACGTCGAACACCGCCGCTTCGCCGCCATCGAACAGCCCCGCATGGATCCGCGCGTCCGCGCGCATCGACACCGAGCCGTCCCGCCCGTCCGGCGACGCGATGAGCCGCAGCCGGCCGCGCTTCTCGTCCTCGCCGAAGCGCCGCTCCTCGTAGCCCGGCCGGCCGCCCCGCTCGGTCGGCAGCAGCCAGATCTGCAGCAGATGCAGCGGCCGGTCGCGCGACGCGTTGGTTACGCTGTGCACGACCCCGGTGCCGGCGCTCATCCGCTGCACGTCCCCGGGCCGGATGATCGACCCGTTGCCCATGCTGTCGCGGTGCGCGAGCGCGCCTTCCAGCACGTAGGTGACGATCTCCTGGTCGCGGTGCGGATGCATGCCGAAGCCGCGCGTCGGCGCGATCCGGTCGTCGTTCAGCACGCGCAGCGCGCCGAATGGCGGATGCGCGCCGTCGCAAACGTCGGCGATCGGGAAGCTTTGACGGGACTCGAGCCAACCGTGGTTGGCATAGCCTCGGTCGGCGGCGCGGCGGATCTGGAACATGGGCGGTCCGTGGGGCGGTGTGTCGAAATGCCGCCAATGTAGGGGCTCGCCGAGCCCGCAACAATCCACGGGCGCGCACCGGATCGTTGCATCCACGAACCCAATTCGTGCAATATTCGTTGCGCCTGCAGCGGATGCCGCAACAGCGGCGCCGATCCGGGCCGCCGGCGTCGCTCACCGCCAACGGATCCCGCTGGAAGCATGCTTGTGCGCTGCCCGGGTAGCGCGTTCGGGTAAAATACCGCGCTTTTGGTGCCCGCCTGTCCGGCGGTTGCCGCCGCCAGGCCGCCGAACACGAATTTTGGCTATCTAGAATACAGCGCGGCGCACGGCCCGACAGGCCCAGCGCGCCGCCACGGAATCTCAGTATTAAAAAGGATGGAAATGAAGAAGGCCGCCCTGTGCGCCGCCCTCGCCCTTGTGGCGGGCAGCGCCTTCGCGAAGGAGTGGAAGACCGTGCGGATCGGCGTCGACGCCAGCTACCCGCCGTTCGAGTCGACCGCGCCGAGCGGCGAGATCGTCGGTTTCGACGTCGATCTCACCAAGGAAATCTGCAAGCGGATCAACGTCAAATGCGTGTGGGTGGCGCAGGATCTCGACGGGATCATCCCGGCGCTGAAGGCGAAGAAATACGACGTGATCGTGTCGTCGCTGACGGTGACGGACAAGCGCCGCGAACAGATCGACTTCTCCGACAAGGTGTACGACGCGCCGGCGCGGATGATCGCGAAGACCGGCTCGCCGCTGCTGCCGACGGTCGCGTCGCTGAAGGGCAAGCGCGTCGGCGTCGAGCAGGGTTCGACCCAGGAGACCTACGCGAAGGCGTACTGGGAGCCGCAGGGCGTGACCGTCATTCCGTACCAGAACCAGGACCAGGTCTACGCCGACCTCGGCTCGGGCCGCCTCGACGCGACGCTGCAGGACGAACTGCAGGCCGACTACGGCTTCCTGCGCACGCCGCGCGGCAAGGGCTTCGCGTTCGCGGGGCCGGAAGTGAAGGATCCGAAGACGATCGGCGACGGCACCGCGATCGGCCTGCGCAAGGAGGACACCGACCTGAAGCTGAAGATCAACCAGGCGCTGGCCGACATGCACAAGGACGGCACGTACGACCGCCTGTCGCACAAGTATTTCGCGTTCAGCGTCTACTCGGCCCGCTGAGCGCCGGGTACGGATGCGGGGCGCGCCCCGCGTTCGCGCAGTACAGGCAGTCAAACCACGCGCCGCCCGCCCCTCGCCCGCCGCCCACCGCGGCAGGCAGGTCCGGCGCCCTCGCCGGGCGGACGGTCATGATACGCACGGGGCGTTCCGCGCAACATGCGGAGCGCGTCTTTCGCGGCGCACCCGGTACGCCGTCAAGGACCACATATGTTTCTTCAAGGTTACGGCCCGCTGATCTTCGCAGGCACCTGGCAAACCGTCAAACTGGCGGTGCTCTCGCTCGCGCTGTCGTTCCTGCTGGGGCTCCTCGGCGCGGCCGCGAAGCTGTCCCGCAACCGCATCACGAACGGCGTCGGCACCGTCTACACGACGCTGATCCGCGGCGTGCCCGACCTCGTGCTGATGCTGCTGCTGTTCTACAGCCTGCAGATCTGGCTGAACCAGCTGACCGACCTCGCGGGCTGGGACCAGATCGACATCGATCCGTTCCTCGCCGGCGTGCTCGTGCTCGGCTTCATCTACGGCGCGTATTTCACCGAGACGTTCCGCGGCGCGTTCCTGTCGGTGCCGCGCGGCCAGCTCGAGGCCGGCAGCGCGTACGGGATGACGAGCTGGCAGGTGTTCTCGCGCATCATGTTCCCGCAGATGATGCGCTTCGCGCTGCCGGGCATCGGCAACAACTGGCAGGTGCTCGTGAAATCGACCGCGCTCGTGTCGATCATCGGCCTCGCCGACGTCGTCAAGGCGTCGCAGGACGCCGGCAAGGGCACGCTGCGGTTCTTCTTCTTCACGCTGATCGCGGGAGCGATCTACCTGGCCATCACGACGATCTCGAACTTCGTGCTGATGTGGCTTGAAAAGCGCTATTCGACCGGCGTCCGCAAGGCAGACCTATGATCGACCTCATCCAAGAATACTGGCGCAACTATCTCTACACCGACGGCTACCGCCTCACCGGCGTCGCGATCACGCTGTGGCTGCTCGTCGTGTCGATCGGGCTCGGCTTCTGCCTGTCGGTGCCGCTCGCGGTCGCGCGCGTGTCGAAGAAGAAGTGGCTGTCGGGCGCGGTGTGGCTCTACACGTACGTGTTCCGCGGCACGCCGCTCTACGTGCAGCTGCTGCTTTGCTACACGGGCCTCTACAGCCTGCAGGTCGTGCGCGGCACGCCGATGCTCGACGCGTTCTTCCGCGAAGGGATGAACTGCACGCTGCTCGCGTTCACGCTGAACACCTGCGCTTACACGACCGAGATCTTCGCGGGCGCGATCAAGGCGACCTCCTACGGCGAGATCGAGGCCGCGCGCGCGTACGGGATGTCGACCTTCACGATGTACCGCCGCGTGATCCTGCCGTCGGCGCTGCGCCGCGCGCTGCCGCTGTACAGCAACGAGGTGATCCTGATGCTGCACGCGACGACGGTCGCGTTCACGGCGACGGTGCCGGACATCCTGAAGATCGCCCGCGACGTCAACTCGGCGACCTACATGTCGTTCCACGCGTTCGGCATCGCCGCACTGCTCTATCTCGCGATCTCGTTCACGCTCGTCTGGCTGTTCCGCCAGGCCGAGCGCCGCTGGCTCGCGTATCTGCGCCCGCAGGGCAAGTAAGTTTCCGCAGGATTATTGATGAATTCCCAGACTCAAAAGCTTTTCGTCGACGACCTCCACAAGCGGTACGGCAGCAACGAAGTGCTCAAGGGCGTGTCGCTGAAGGCGAACGCGGGCGACGTGATCAGCGTGATCGGCTCGTCCGGCTCCGGCAAGAGCACGATGCTCCGCTGCATCAACTTCCTCGAGCAGCCGAACGCGGGCCGCATCTTCGTCGACGGCGAGGAAGTGCGCACCGCGCTCGACAAGACGGGCGCGCTGCGCGCCGCCGAGCCGAAGCAGCTGCAACGCGTGCGCACCAAGCTCGCGATGGTGTTCCAGCACTTCAACCTGTGGTCGCACATGAACGTGCTGGAGAACGTGATCGAAGCGCCGGTCAACGTGCTGAAGCTCGGCAAGCGCGAAGCCGAGGAGCGCGCGCGAGAGTATCTGGAGAAGGTCGGGCTGGCGCCGCGGGTCGAGAAGCAGTATCCGTCGCACCTGTCGGGCGGCCAGCAGCAGCGCGTCGCGATCGCGCGCGCGCTGGCGATGCATCCGGACGTGATGCTGTTCGACGAGCCGACCTCCGCGCTGGACCCTGAACTCGTCGGCGAAGTGCTGAAGGTGATGCAGAAGCTGGCCGAGGAAGGCCGGACGATGGTCGTCGTCACGCACGAGATGGGCTTCGCGCGCAACGTGTCGAACCACGTGATGTTCCTGCACCAGGGGCGCGTCGAGGAAGAAGGCGTGCCCGCCGAGGTCTTCGCGAACCCGAAGAGCGAGCGCCTGCGCCAGTTCCTGTCGGGCAGCCTCAAGTAAGCCCGAATCAGCCCAAATAAGCTTGAGTGCCCCCGACGCCGGGCGCCCCGCGGTTCGCCGCGCGGCGCCCGGCTGCGTTTACGCGCGGCCGGACGGCGCGGCGTCCACTGGCGCCGCATCGGCGAATGCGCGCAGCGCATCGCCCGCGAGCCGGTAGCGCACCCATTCGCTCTGCGGCTCCGCGCCGACGCTCTCGTAGAAGCGGATCGCCGGTTCGTTCCAGTCGAGCACGCTCCACTCGAAGCGCCCGCAGCCGGCATCGACCGCGAGCCGCGCGAGCGCCTTCAGGAGCCGCAGGCCGGCCCCCGCGCCGCGAAAGCGCGGCGACACGTACAGGTCCTCGAGATACAGCCCCTGCCGGCCGAGCCACGTCGAATACGAAAGGAAGTACACGGCGAAGCCCGCCGGCTCGCCGTCGACCTCGCAGATCAGCGCGCGCGCGGGCGACGCGTCGCCGAACAGGCTGCGCTCGAGCGACGCGACGGTCGCGACCACCTGGTCCTCGGCTTTCTCGTAGATCGCCAGCTCGGTGATGAAGCGCAGGATCAGCGGCGCGTCGGCGACGGTGGCGGAACGGATGTCGATGTGCACGGAAATGGCCCTCCCCGGCCGAATGATGCAGGCTGCGACGCCGCGCACTCGCGCTGGCGCCGATGAAGACGTCATGCTACGTTCGCCGTGCCACTGCAGGAAGTGCAGTTTCTTCATCCTGAACTGAACATGATGCATCCCGATCTGCGCCGCCTCGACCTGAACCTGCTGCTCGTGTTCGACGCGCTGTACCGCCACCGGTCGGTCGCCGCGGCAGCGAACGAGCTGGCGACGAGCCCGTCCGCGCTGAGCCACGCGCTCGCGCGGCTGCGCACGGCGATCGGTGACGCGCTGTTCGTGCGGCTCGGCAACGAGATGCAGCCGACCGTGCGCGCCGACGACATCGCGACCTGGGCCGGCGACGCGCTGGACGCGATGTCGAAGGGGCTCGCGCGCGCGCGCCGCTTCGACCCGGCGGAAAGCGAACGCACCTTCGTGTTCGCCGCGACCGACTACACCGCGTTTGCGGTGCTGCCCGCGCTGATCGCGCGAATCCAGCATGTCGCGCCGCAGTTGCGGTTGCGCGTCGTCCACTCCGACCGCAAGATCTCGACCGACGAACTCGCGGCCGGCCGCATCGACTTCGCGCTCGGCTATCACGAGGACACCGCGGCCGACACGCCGGGCATCGAGGAATTCGACTGGTTCTCCGACGACTACGTCGTGATCGCGAGTGCCAGCCATCCGCAAATCCGCCGGCATCTCACGCTCGAGCAGTACCTCGCGGCGCGGCATGTCGTGGTCACGCCGTGGAACGAGACGCGCGGCGTCGTCGACTACGTGCTCGACCGGCTCGGCCTCGCGCGGCAGGTCGCGGTGCAGTTGCCGAGCGTGCTCGCCGCGCCGTTCATCATCGCCGAATCGGGACTCCTGATGACCGTGCCGAACCGCGCCGCGCAGGCGCTGCGGCACGCGGCGCCGATCCGGATCTTTCCGGCGCCGTTCGAGATTCCGCGCTACACGCTGAAGGTCTACTCGCACGCGAAGCATGCGCGCACCGACGCGCACCGCTGGATTCGCGCCCGATTGCTGGAGGCGCGGCCGGATTCCGCGGGCGTCGCGGACGTCGGGTAAGCGCGCCGATCATTACGTAATGCCTTCACATTCGGCGCATCGGGCGCTTACGTCTCCGTTTCTCCTGCGTCAATAGTGGCAATCCTTGACGCAACTTCCCGCAAACCGTGTCTCCCTTGCCGCACAAGACGTTGCCGGCGATCCGCCGGCCCGCGCCACGGTGTCGCGCGCCGTGTTGCATGGCAATTTCGACACACGTGTTAGTCAAACAACGATTTCCGTCGCCACAAAAGTGTATTTTTGCTAAATTAGTAACCAAAGTAGCAAAACGAAGTTCATGAAATGTAGTTTAGTTTCATGACAACAAGGAGACCCCGCCAGGCCGACCCGGCCACGCGGGCCCGCTCAACGGCCACCCCGTCTGTTCGCCCGCGTGCTGCGCCCGACCGGCCTCGCACGAGGTCTCCGTAGTTACCCGCTTTTGCCCGGCGCTCGCGGCGTCGGGCATCTCGTGCAGTTCTGGGTTGACTTTTTGACAGGGTATGGAGGAGATGATGAAGAAAGCTTTGGTCGCCGCAGCGCTGATGGCTGCTGGAGTCGCAGCTCACGCGCAAAGCAGCGTCACGCTGTACGGCCGTCTGGACGCCGGTATCGAATACTTGAACGGGATGCAGAACGGCTCCCGCTGGCGCGCGGAAAGCGGCGACTGGGGCACGAGCCTGTGGGGCCTGAAGGGTTCCGAGGACATCGGCGCCGGCAACAAGGTGGTCTTCCAGCTGGAAGGCAGCTTCGACACGATGAGCGGCGCGGGCCCGGGCGGCGGCGGCCTCTGGAATCGCTGGGCGACGGTCGGTATTGCGAACAATACGTACGGTACGCTGCTGCTCGGCCGCGAACTCGCGATCGCGAACGGCGTGTGGGACTTCGACCCGTTCGGTCAGTCGGCGTGGTCGACGGCGTCGCTGGTGCGCGGCCGTAACTGGAACAAGACCAGCAACAACATTTCGTATCAGTCGCCGAAGTACTACGGTTTCGATTTCTACGGCCAGTTCTCGTTCTCGAACTCGACGAGCTTCAACGGCAACACGACGGCCGGCCAGCCGGGCCGTGCGGCCGGTGCGCAGATCACCTACACGACGTCGCTGTTCCAGCTGCGCGGCATCTACGACGAAACGCGCGACAGCAACGGCAGGTTCTCCGACGTGTACAACTTCTCGCGCGAATACTTCGCGGGCGCGAACGTGTTCCTCGGGCCGTTCAAGCTGCAGGCGGCCTACCAGGCGTCGCGCGCCGACAGCGCCGGCACGCCGACCGGCAATGTCGGCGTAACGGCCACCGATCAGGTCTGGGGCGGCGTGACGTGGCAAGCCACGCCGGCTGCCGCACTGATCGCGGCCGTGTATCACGTGAACACGAACCACGGCGGCGGCAACGCGAACATCTACACGCTGGGCGGCACGTACAACCTGTCGAAGCGCACGCTGCTCGACTTCCAGGTCGCGACGGCCCGCAACAGCAAGACTGCGAACTTCGGCCTGAACGCCAACGACGCAGGCACCGACGTGAAGACCGGCAACCCGAAACTGGGCGGCAGCCAGACCGGCTTCTACGCCGGCATCCAGCACCTGTTCTGATCAGGGCACGATTCAAGGAATCGATTCGAAGACGTTTTCCACGCTGCTGCGAGAGGCGCGTATCGGTGCGGTACCCGACAGGGTATCGCACCGTTTTTTATTGGCGCGGGCGCCTCGCGCCTGCGGCGTCAGACGGCCGCTTCGTTCTCCTCGCCGGTGCGGATGCGGATCACGCGCTCGACGTCCGACACGAAGATCTTGCCGTCGCCGATCTTGCCGGTGCGCGCGGCGCCGATCACCGCGTCGATCACCTGGTCGACCTGCCCTTCCGCGACAACCACCTCGATCTTCATCTTCGGCAGGAAGTCGACCACGTACTCGGCGCCGCGGTACAGCTCGGTGTGCCCCTTCTGGCGGCCGAAGCCCTTCACCTCGGTCACGGTCAGGCCCGTCAGGCCGACTTCGGCGAGCGCCTCGCGGACTTCGTCCAGCTTGAACGGCTTGATGATGGCGGTGATGCGTTTCATGATGGTTGTCCCTCAATGCTCGTTTGGATGAAAAGACGTGAGCCCGATTCTACGCCGCGCGCGGCTCAATCAAGGCGCTCGGCAAAGCGCGACGTGATCGGGTAGCGCCAGTCGCGGCCGAACGCGCGATGCGTGACGCGGATGCCGATCGGCGCCTGGCGCCGCTTGTATTCGTTGATCTTGATGAGCCGCGTGACGCGCTGCACGTCCGCCTCGGCATAGCCCGCCGCGACGATCTCGGCGAGCGGGCGGTCTTCCTCCATGTACATCCGCATGATCGCGTCGAGCACGTCGTACGGCGGCAGGCTGTCCTGGTCGGTCTGGTTCTCGCGCAGCTCCGCGGACGGCGCGCGCGTCAGGATCCGCTCCGGAATGATGTCGCGCGTCGCGTATTCGGCCGCCGCGTTGCGGTAATGGCAGAGCCGGTAGACGAGCGTCTTCGCGATGTCCTTGATCACCGCGAAGCCGCCCGCCATGTCGCCGTACAGCGTGCAGTAGCCGACCGCCATCTCGCTCTTGTTGCCGGTCGTCAGCACGATCGAGCCGAACTTGTTCGACAGCGCCATCAGCAGCGTGCCGCGGATGCGCGCCTGGATGTTCTCCTCGGTCGCGTCTTCCGCGCGGCCCGCGAATTCTCCCGCGAGCGACGCGCGGAACGCATCGAACATCGGCGCGATCGCGATCTCGTCGTAGCGCACGCCGACGCGCCGCGCCATGTCGGCCGCGTCGGTCGTCGAGATGTCGGCGGTATAGCGCGACGGCATCATCACCGCGCGCACGCGCTCGGGCCCGAGCGCGTCGCATGCGATCGCGAGCACCAGCGCGGAATCGACGCCGCCCGACAGGCCGATGATCGCGCCCGGGAAGCCGTTCTTGCCGATGTAGTCGCGCACGCCCAGCACGAGCGCGCGGTACACCTGCGCCTCCAGCGACAGTTCCGGCGCGATCGCGCCGGGCAGCGGCCGCGCGCCGTCGAATTCGACGATCGCATGCCCTTCGTCGAACTGCGGCATCTTCGCGACCAGCTCGCCCGCCGCGTCGAGCACGAACGAGCCGCCGTCGAACACGAGCTCGTCCTGCGCGCCGACGAGGTTCACGTACACCATCGGCAGCCCGGTCTCGCGGATCCGCGCGCGCAGGATGTCCATGCGCACCGCTTCCTTGTTCATGTGGAACGGGGAGCCGTTCGGGATCAGCAGCACCTGCGCGCCGGCCGCCTTCGCGATCTGGGCGGCCGACGCGTGCCACGCGTCCTCGCAGATGATCACGCCGTACTTGACGCCGTTCAGGTCGAACACGAGCGGCTCGGCGTCGGTCGCGAAGTAGCGCTTCTCGTCGAACACCTCGGCGTTCGGCAGGTCCTGCTTGCGGTAGGTGCCGACGATCTCGCCGCCGACGATCAGCGACACCGCGTTGTAGGTATCCGACGGCGGCACGCCGCGCTCGATCGGGCGGTTTGCATTACCATCGACGCCTGGCACCCGCAGCGGATGCCCGACCAGCACCGCGAGCCCGTCGAACGCCTTCAGCTCGGCCGCGAGCGTGTCGAGCGCCGCCGCCGACGCCGCGTAGAACGCGGGCCGCAGCAGCAGGTCCTCCGGCGGATAGCCGGACAGCGCGAGTTCGGGCGCGATCATCAGCTGCGCACCATCGTTGTGCGCGGCGCGCGCGGCCGCGACGATCCGCGCGACGTTGCCGGCGAAATCGCCGACGGTGACGTTGATTTGAGCGAGAGCGATACGGGTCTTCATGACGGGATCGGCGCTGCCCGGCGGCGCGCCATGAACGGCTGACGAAATCGTCCCGGGGGCGTGCCGCGGCAGGCGGCGCGCGTCCGGCGACATCCAACGGTACGCATTCAAACGGTTGACACGGTTGAAACACGAACGCATCGATTATCGCACGGGCATCCTGTCGTCCCCGGCCGAAGTGCCGGCCGCCGAATGGAACGCGCTGCTCGCCCGCGACGCGCGCCCGACGCCGTTCCTGCGCCACGAATTCCTCGACGCGCTGCACGTCGCGCGCTGCGCGGTGGACGCGACCGGCTGGTCGCCGCGCTTCGTCACGCTGACCGACGAGCGCACCGGCCGGCTCGCGGCCGCCGCGCCCGTCTACCTGAAGGCCCATTCGTACGGCGAATACGTGTTCGACTGGGCGTGGGCGGACGCATATCAGCGCAATGGCGTGCCGTATTACCCGAAGCTGCTGTGCGCGGTGCCGTTCACGCCCGTGCAGGGCACGCGCGTGCTCGCGGCCGACGACGACGCGCGCCGCCGCCTCGCGGCCACGCTGCTCGCGCTCGCCGAGCAGAGCGACGTGTCGTCGCTGCACGTGCTGTTCCCGACCGAAGCCGAAGCGCAGCTGTTCGACTCGATGGGGATGATGCTGCGCCAGGGCGTGCAGTTCCACTGGATCAACGACGGCTATCGTCACTTCGACGACTTCCTCGGCACGCTCGAGCAGAAGAAGCGCAAGAACATCCGCGCCGAGCGGCGCAAGGTGCACGACGCGGGCGTGACGTTCCGGCGCCTGACGGGCGACGCGATCCGCGACGCCGACTGGCGCTTCTTCTCGCGCTGCTACCGGCAGACCTATCGCGACCACTATTCGAGCCCGTACCTGAACCTCGAGTTCTTCCGCACGATCGGCGCGACGATGCCGGACAACCTGCTGCTCGTGATCGCCGAAGCCGACGGCAAGCCGATCGCGAGCGCGCTCGCCGTCTACCAGCGCGACGCCGGCGGCGGCGGCACGCTGTACGGCCGCTACTGGGGCGCGGTCGAGCACGTGCCTTGCCTGCATTTCGAGACTGCGTACTACCAGCTGCTCGAGTTCTGCATCGAGGCCGGGCTCGATACGTTCGAAGGCGGCGCGCAAGGCGAGCACAAGCTCGCGCGCGGCTTCCTGCCGACCGTCACGCATTCCGCGCACTGGCTCGCGCATCCGGCGTTCTCGGACGCGGTGTCGCGCTTCCTCGAACGCGAGACGAACCACATCCACGCGTACGTCGACGAATTGCACGACCACAACCCGTTCAAGCGCGGCGCGGACTAGCGCGCGGCGCGCGCCTTTTCTGAGACACTGGCGGCTTCGCCGAATTTCGCCACATTCCGCCGTCCTGTCATGTCCTGGTTCCTGTATCTGATCGAATGCGCCGACGGCAGCGTCTACACCGGCATCACGACCGACGTCGCGGCGCGCTTCGACGAGCACGCGGCCGGCAAGGGCGCGCGCTATACACGCTCGCGCAAGCCGCGCGCGGTGCTCGCGTCGTTCCCGCTCGCCGACCGGTCGAGCGCGTTGCGCGCCGAATATCGGGTCAAGCAGCTGACGGCCGCGCAAAAGCGCGAGCTGGCGGCGGGCATCAGGACGCTCGAATCGGTGTTGCCGGTGGTAGCAGCGGCCGCGGACGACGCTGATGACGATGGCGGAGAAAAGGCCGCGCCGGCCCGCGCGTCGCGCAAGCGCGCGCCGAAGGGCGACGTGACGGCAACGGACGCCGCCGCGGTCGATACGGCCGCCCCGAACGGCGACGCGCCGAAGCGTGGACGCGCGTCGGCCAAGACATCGCCGGCTCGCACGGCCCCTGCCTCAAAGACGACGCCCAAGGCACGCACGCGCCCGGCCTTGAAGGCCCAACCCGCGCCCGCCGCCGCGCCGAAGAAAACCGCCCGCGCAAAACAAAACCGCGCGGCCTCGTAACGAGGCTCGCGCGGTTTCTTCGCATCGAACGGACCGGCCGTCGCGGCCGGCACGCCGCTTACTTCTTGAAGTTCGCGGCGCCGTCGGTGATTTCCTTGTGCGCGGCGTCGATGCCGGCCCAGCCCTCGACCTTCACCCACTTGCCCTTCTCGAGCGCCTTGTACTGCTCGAAGAAGTGCTTGATCTGGTCCTTCAGGTACTCGGGCACGTCGTCGATCGATTTCAGGTTCGCCGTCATCGGGCAGACCTTGTCGTGCGGGACCGCGATCAGCTTCGCGTCGACGCCCGACTCGTCGGTCATCTGCAGCATGCCGAGCGCGCGCGAACGCACGATCGAGCCGGCCAGCAGCGGGAACGGCGTGATCACCAGCACGTCGACCGGATCGCCGTCGCCCGACAGCGTCTGCGGAATGTAGCCGTAGTTCACCGGGTAGCGCATGCCCGTGCCGATGAAGCGGTCGACGACGAGGAGGCCGAGCTCCTTGTCCGCTTCGTACTTCACCGGGTCGCTTTGCGCGGGAATCTCGATGATGACGTTGAAATCTTGCGGCAGGTCCTTGCCGGCCGGAACATGGTTGAAGCTCATGTGCGTTCTCTGTTGGTCGAAGGGAATTTCGGGACAGGGCACGCCGCGGTCGAGGCACGCGCCGCCGGCATGTCCGGAAAGAATGCGCCATTATAGCCAATCGACCGATGGCGTCCGGATGACGAACGGCGCGATAATCGCGCTGACGTCCGGCCATCGAACAATTGCGGCGTGGCATTCGAGCACGAAGCATGGGATCGGAGTAACCGCTACAGCGCTAACTCCGATCGACAGGAGCAAGCATGGAAGAGGCAAGGCACTTCATCGCGGGCGAATGGACATCGCCCGCGCAACCGGACTCGATTCCCGTCCTCGATCCGTCCGACGGCCAGCCGTTCGCGTCGATCGCGCGCGGCACCGCCGCCGACGTCGACCGCGCGGTCGCGGCGGCCCGCGCCGCGTTCGCAGGCGCATGGGGCGCGGCGAGCGCCGCCGAGCGCGGCCGCGTGCTGTTCCGGCTGTCGATGCTCGTCACCGCCCATCACGACGAGCTCGCCGCGCTCGAGGCGCGCGACACCGGCAAGCCACTCAGGCAAGCGCGCGCCGACGCGGCCGCCCTCGCGCGCTACTTCGAGTTCTACGCGGGCGCCGCCGACAAGCTGCACGGCGAGACCCTCCCCTACCAGGCCGGCTACATGGTGCTCACCGTGCGCGAGCCGCACGGCGTCACCGGCCACATCGTGCCGTGGAACTACCCGATGCAGATCTTCGGGCGCAGCGTCGGCGCGGCGCTCGCGGCCGGCAACGCGTGCGTCGTCAAGCCGGCCGAGGACGCGTGCCTGTCGGTGCTGCGCGTCGCCGAGCTGGCCGCCGAAGCCGGGCTGCCGGCCGGCGCGCTGAACGTCGTCACCGGCTACGGCCACGAGGCCGGCGCGGCGCTCGCCCGCCATCCGGGCATCGACCACATCTCGTTTACCGGCTCGCCCGCGACCGGCAAGCTCGTCGCGCAAATGGCCGCGGAAAACCACGTGCCCGTCACGCTCGAACTCGGCGGCAAGTCGCCGCAAATCGTGTTCGCGGACGCCGACCTCGACGCGGCGCTGCCGGTGCTCGTCAACGCGATCGTGCAGAACGGCGGCCAGACCTGCTCGGCGGGCAGCCGCGTGCTGATCGAGCGCGCGGTCTACGAGCCGCTCGTCGAACGGCTCGCGACCGCGTTCAACGGCCTGAGGGTCGGCCCGAGCCGCGCGGATCTCGACTGCGGCCCGCTGATCAACGCGAAGCAGCAGCAGCGCGTGTGGGATTTCCTGTCCGACGCGCAGCACGACGGCATTCCGATGGCCGCGCACGGCCAGGTGGTGCCGGACGCGCCCGAAAGCGGCTTCTACCAGGCGCCCGCGCTGCTGCGCGACGTGCCGCCAGCGCACCGGCTCGCGCAGGAGGAAGTGTTCGGCCCGGTGCTCGCCGCGATGCGCTTTGTCGACGAGGACGAAGCGGTCGCGCTCGCGAACGGCACGCCGTACGGCCTCGTCGCGGGCGTCTGGACGCGCGACGGCGCGCGCCAGCTGCGCGTCGCGCGGCGTATCCGCGCGGGCCAGGTGTTCGTCAACAACTACGGCGCGGGCGGCGGCGTCGAGTTGCCGTTCGGCGGCGTCGGCCATTCGGGCCACGGCCGCGAAAAAGGCTTCGAGGCGCTGTATGGCTTTACCGTGCTGAAGACGATCGCGATCCGGCACGGCTGAAGGGTCGGCGCCGGGGCGGCGCACGGCGATGCGGTAAACGGTAATTCGGCAGCCCATCACATACACATCCAGTCAGGAGACACACCATGCGGTTGAGCGGCAAGACGGCGATCGTCACGGGCGGCGGCTCGGGCTTCGGCGAAGGCATCGCGAAAACGTACGCGCGCGAAGGCGCGAACGTCGTCGTCAACGACCTGAACGGCCCGGCGGCCGAGCGCGTCGCGAGCGAGATCGCGCTCGCGGGCGGCAAGGCGATCGCGGTCGCGGGCGACGTGTCGCGCCGCGACGACTGGCAGGCGCTGCTCGCCGCCGCGCTCGACGACTTCCACGCGGTGCAGATCGTCGTCAACAACGCCGGCACCACGCACCGCAACAAGCCGGTGCTCGACGTGACCGAAGCGGAGTTCGACCGCGTCTACGCGGTCAACATGAAGAGCCTCTACTGGTGCGTGCAGACCTTCGTGCCGTATTTCCGCGAGCAAGGCGGCGGCGTGTTCGTGAACGTCGCGTCGACGGCCGGCGTGCGGCCGCGCCCCGGCCTCGTCTGGTACAACAGCACGAAGGGCGCGATGATCACCGCAAGCAAGTCGCTGGCCGCCGAGCTCGGTGCGGACCGCATCCGCGTGAACTGCATCAACCCGGTGCTCGGCGAGACCGCGCTGATGACCGAATTCATGGGCTGCGAGGACACGCCGGAAAACCGCAGGCGCTTTCTCGCGACGATCCCGCTCGGCCGCTTCTCGACGCCGCAGGACATCGCGAACGCGGCGCTCTACCTCGCGTCGGACGAAGCGGAATTCGTCACCGGCGTCTGCCTCGAGGTGGACGGCGGGCGCTGCATCTAGCCGCACCGGGCCCACGGGCCCGCATCATACAAATGACGACAGGAGACAACATGGCGACATCGACGCATTCGCTGCCGGGCTCGTCCGGCGCGTTCGAGGAAGCGACCTACCGCAAGGTGTCGTGGCGGCTCACGCCGCTCCTGCTGCTGTGCTACGTGGTCGCGTACCTCGATCGCGTCAACGTCGGCTTCGCGAAGCTGCAGATGGCGAGCGACCTGAACCTCAGCGACACCGTCTACGGCCTCGGCGCCGGAATCTTCTTCTTCGGCTACTTCCTCTTCGAAGTGCCGAGCAACATCATCCTGCACAAGGTCGGCGCGCGCGTGTGGATCGCGCGCATCATGGCGACGTGGGGCGTGATCTCGATCCTGACGATGTTCGTCACGACGCCGGCGATGTTCTACGTGATGCGCTTCCTGCTCGGCGTCGCCGAAGCAGGCTTCTTCCCCGGCGTGATCCTCTATCTGACCTACTGGTATCCCGCGCACCGGCGCGGCCGGATGACGACGTTCTTCATGACGGCAGTCGCGTTGTCCGGCGTGATCGGCGGGCCGATCTCGGGCTTCATCCTGAAGACGTTCGACGGGCTGAGCGGCTGGCACGGCTGGCAGTGGCTGTTCCTGCTCGAAGGCACGCCGTCGGTGCTGGCCGGCGTGCTGGTGTTCTTCGCGCTCGACGACCGGATCGCGAAGGCGACCTGGCTGACCGACGAGGAAAAGGCGCTGCTCGCCCGCAACGTCGATGCGGAGGAAGCGACCAAGGAGGACCCGTCGCTCGGCACCGTGATGTCGAGCCCGCGCGTGTGGCTGATGGCGCTGATCTACTTCTCGTTCGTGATGGGGCTCTACGGCGTCGGCTTCTGGCTGCCGACGATCATCAAGGCGACCGGCGTCACCGATACGTTCGCGATCGGCCTGCTGTCGGCGGTCCCGTATGCGGCTGCGGTGGTCGCGATGATCCTGATCGCGCGCAGCGCGGACAAGCGCCGCGAGCGCCGCTGGCACCTTGCCATCCCCGCCGCGTTCGGCGCGCTCGGGCTCGTGCTGTCGGTGGTCTGGGCGCACGAGACCGCGCTCGCGATGCTCGGCCTCACGCTCGCGACAATGGGCATCCTGACCACGCTGCCGCTGTTCTGGAGCCTGCCGACCGCGTTCCTCGGCGGCACGGCGGCCGCGGCGGGCATCGCGATGATCAACTCGATCGGCAACCTCGCGGGCTTCCTGAGCCCTTACCTGATGGGCTGGCTCAAGCAGGCGACGGGCGCGAACGACTCGGGCATGTACATGCTCGCCGGCTTCCTCGTGCTCGGCGGCCTGCTCGCGCTGTCGGTGCCGAAGCGGCTGGTCGACAAGTGACGCGCGACCATGAAAAAACCCCGAACTCCTGCCGGTGTTCGGGGTTTTTCGTACGCGCGGCGCGGCCGCGCGTCAGACCACGGTGATCGCGAGCGCGCTTTCGCGGTAGTGCTTCGCTGCCTTGTCGGTTTCGCCGAGGTGCTCGAACAGGCGTGCGAGCGCGCGATGCGTGCGCACCCTGAGCGCCTCGTTGTCGGCAAGCTTGAGCGCCGACTCGAGGAACGACTGCGCCTTGCCCCACAGCTGCTGCTGCTGGCACAGGCGGCCGAGCGCGAACAGCAGGTCCGCGTCGTCCGGGTGATCCTTCTTCCACCCTTCCGCCTTCTGGATCAGCGGCAGCGCGTCCGCGCCGGCGGTGTCCGGGTAGCGGCGCAGCAGGCGCGCATCCCAGTTGTGCGCGAGCGCGTCCTCGACGATGCGGCGCGCTTCCGGCCGGCGTTCGAGCGACACGAGCAGGTCCGCCGCGAGATCGGCGAGACGCGGCGACTGCCGCTCCGCCGTCGACAGCGACTGCCACACCTCGAGCAGCGCGTCCGGATCGTGACGGCGCTCGCGCAGCAGGTTCTCGGCCGCCTGCTGGCGCAGCCGCACCGCCGCGGCAGGATGCAGCGCCTCGCGCTTCTCCAGCGCCTTCGCGAGCTTCAGCACCTCGGCCCAGTTCTTCAGCTGCTGCTGCGCGCGCAGCGCGACCTGCTGCGCGTGGATGCGCTTGCCGCCCGCCTGCATCTCGGACAGCGCGGCGAGCGCGCCGTCGGCGTCGTGCGCGTCGGCGCGCATGTCGGCCGCCGCGAGCAGGCGCGCGTCCTGCCACTCCGGCGCGCCGACCTTCGACAGCCAGTCGTCGCGGCGCGCGTATTCATGCATCCGGTGCGCGGCGGTGGCCGCGACGAGGCTCGCCGCGCCCTGGTTCGCGTCGATCGACAGCGCGTCGCGCGCGGCCTTCTCGGCGCGCGAGAAGCGGCCCGCGTACAGGTTCGCGATCGCGTCGCGCAGCGACGCCTGCGCCTTCTCGTTGCGCGCGCGGGCGCGATACGCGGCGACCCGCTGCGGCATGCGCCAGATGTTGCGCACGATGCGCATCAGCGCGTAGACGACGATGAACAGCACGACGATGCCGACCACGAACAGGTTCAGCGACAGGTCGACCCGGTACGGCGGATAGACGAGCAGCACCTGGCCGGTATCGAAGCGGCCGACGGTGGCGAGCGCCGCGGCGATCGCGAACAGGACCGCGAGCCAAACGATTCCTCGAAGCGTCATCGTTACCCCCGGCTCTTGAACTGCTGAACGGCGTTCAGGCTCGTGTTCAGGTTCGGCACCGCGACCGTCAGCGACGCGCCGTCGACCTGCTTGAGCAGATCCTCGACGGTCTGCGTGTCCTTCGCCGCCCGGTCGAAGTACTTCGCGAGCGACGCTTGCGCCGCGTGCAGGTCCGCCTTCATCGCGGCGTCGTTGCGCGCGAGCAGCGACAGCCGGGCGGTCAAGAGGCGCAGCTTCACGTTCTCGCGCACGAAGTAGCCCTGGTCGGGCGACGCGAGCATCGCGTCGGCGTTGTCGATCCGGCGCACCTGCACGAGACCCTTCAGCTGCTCGCCGATGCCGGCCGAGAAGCCGTGCCACCAGACCTTCCAGCGCGGCTCGCCGGTCGCGGCGGCCGTCTTCGCGACGTCGGCCGCCGTATCTGCCTTCGGCGCCGCATGCGGCACGATCGCCTCGCCGGCGAGCGGCAGCGCGTCGATCTTCGCGATCGCGTCGTCGAGCCTGATCGCGAGGCCCGTGAGATCCGCCGACGGCGCGGCCTTCAGCTTCTCGATGTCCTGCGCGAGCGCCTTGCGCACCGTGACGGCCTGCGCGCTCTGCGAGCTCGCGAGGCGCGCATCGGCGTTCTGCAGCGCGATCAGCGCGAGCTGCGTGTTGCCCGTCAGCTGCAGTTGCTGGCTCGCGCTCGACAGCATCTGGTCGACTTCCTCGAACATCCACGCGTCGCGGTTGCGCGCGAGATCCTGGTATTGCTGCTGCAGCGCCTGCTGCGCGTTCTGCGCATCGGCGAGCTTGCCGTCGAGCTGCGCGAGCTGCGTATCGACCTGGTGCGCGCTCGCGAGCGCCTGCTCGGTCTTCGTGCGCGTCTCGGCGGCCTGCGCGTCGAGCGTCTTCTGGCGCGCCGCCAGCGTGGCGTCGAGCCGGTCGACCTTGCGGTTCAGCGCATAGCCGCCGACGCCCGCCGCGCAGCCAAGCACGACGACGACGAGCCACAGGAACGCGCTGCCGCCCCGGCGCGCGGTCGGCTCGGGCGACAGGTAAGGCGGACTGGACGGCGTTGCGGATGCAGCGGCCGGCTGGGAAGCGACGCTTTTGGAATCGTTGGTATCTGTCATGCGTTTAGTCACCGGTGCGGCTGTCGCCGGTTGGACGGCCTCGTCGGCCATCGATCGAAACGCGCGGACGATGCGCTCATCGCCCGCGCCGGTCAGCGTAATCCTATCAAAACCCAATGCGCGCGCGGTCTGCTCGATCCGCGGGTGCGGCGTCACGAGCGGCGCGTGCTTCAGCGCGTCGATCTCCGCCTCGGTGAGATGCGCCTGCGCGAGCTCGTGCAGGTTGCGCACGCCTTCCGAGCTCGTGACGAGCCACGCGTGCGGCTCGCCGCCGAGCAGCGCATGCACGCGCTCCCACGCGCCGATGCGCGGCTCCGGCACGACGCGCCGATACGCGGCGACGAGGTGAACGTCCGCGCCCGCGTCGCGCAGCCGGTCGGCGAGCCATTCGCGGCCGCCGTCGCCGCGCACGATCAGCACGCGCCGGCCGGCGAGCGCGGCCGCGCCGCCGAACGCGGCTTCGATGCACGCGAACAGGCTTTCGGAATCGTAATGCGGCGCGCCGCCGTCGGCGGGCGCCTGCGGTGCGATCACCCGGTATGCGGGCGCCGCGATGCCGTGACGTTCGAGCGCGGCGACGCTGCCCGGCCCGACGACGCCGACCGGCAGCGCGTTCGGCCAGATCGCGCCGTACTGCGCGAGCGCGCGGTCGATCGCGTTCGGCGACACGAAGATCACGAGCGCATAGTCGGCCAGCGCCGCGAACGCGGCGTCGAGCGGCGCCGGATCGTCGAGCGGCGCGATGTCGATCAGCGGGAAATCGAGGACGTCGCAACCGGCCTGGGCCAGTTGCGCCGCGAGCCCGGCGGACTGGCCGTCCGGGCGCGTCAGGACGGCGGTGAACGCGCGTGCGCCGCCCGCCATCAGGCGTCGCCCTTGCCGGCCTGCGAGCCGGCAAGCAACGCGTGGACGATGTCGAGCGCGCCCTGCGCCTCGAGCTCGTCGGCGACCGCGCGGCCGAGCGCGAGCGCGTCGGCGACGGTCATCACCGAAGCGCATTCCTCGGACGTCAACACGCGCTTGCCGTCGGTCGTCGACACGCGGCCCGTCAGGTACAGCTCGCCCGCGCGCCACACCGCATGCGCGGCGAGCGGCACCTCGCAGCTGCCGCCGAGCGCGCGCGACACCATCCGCTCGGCCTCGACCGCCAGCGCGGTCGCGTGGTCGTGCAGCGGCGCGAGCCACGCGGCGACGTCCGCCCGGTGCGATGCGATCTCGATGCCGAGCGCGCCCTGGCCCGCCGCGGGCGGGCTGTCGTCGACGCCGATGAGCGCGCGGATCCGCGCGTCGAGGCCGAGGCGCTTGAGCCCGGCCGCCGCGAGAATGATCGCCGCGTAGTCGCCGCGGTCGAGCTTCGAAAGGCGCGTGTCGAGGTTGCCGCGCAGCGGCTGCACCTGCAGGTGCGGGTAGCGCGCGCGCAGCATCGCCTCGCGGCGCAGGCTGGACGTGCCGACGACGGCGCCGGCCGGCAGTGCGTCGAGCGACGCGTAGTCGTTCGACACGAACGCGTCGCGCGGGTCTTCGCGGTTCAGGATCGCCGCGAGCGAGAAGCCGTCGGGCAGCGCCATCGGCACGTCCTTCAGCGAATGCACGGCGAGGTCGGCGCGGCCGTCCGCGAGCGCGTTCTCGAGTTCCTTGACGAACAGCCCCTTGCCGCCGACCTTCGACAGCGTCCGGTCGAGGATTTGATCGCCGCGGGTCGTCATCCCGAGGATTTTCACGTCGCAAGCTGGATATAATTTGCGCAGCGCATCACGCACATGTTCGGCTTGCCACATCGCCAGGCGGCTCTCGCGCGAAGCAATCGTCAATGTCGCGGGCGGCTGTGCCGAAAGAGTCTCGGAATTCATTGCAGGAACATCGAAGAACGGGATTGAAGATCGAACAATGGTAGCACGCACGCCCACGCCCGCCCGGGCGCGGAGCCGGCCCGCCGCCGCCTGGCACGGGCCGCGGCGCGGATGCGCGGAAGTGCCGCAGTAGTCGCAGTCGCTGGATCGCAGTTCCCTTTCACTCGAGCTTTCCCAAGGAAACCCATCGTGAAGTCTTCCGGATCGGCGCGCGCGGCGCGCCGCAATGCTGCCTTGCCCTCCTCCGACGCCCAGACGGGCTCCATCGCCGCCGCAGCGAACGGTCGTGCGAAATCGGCAACCCAGCCGGCAACGAAACCGAAAGACCCGATACGACAGACGAAACGCGCGGCCAAGCCCGCCGCGAACGGCGCGGCCGCCGTCGCCGCGAAGCCGGGCGCCCGCACCCGCGAGGACAAGGACCGCCCGCTGTTCGAGGACATCCGCTTCCTCGGCCGCCTGCTCGGCGACGTCGTGCGCGAGCAGGAAGGCGACGCGGTGTTCGACGTCGTCGAGACGATCCGCCAGACCGCGGTGAAATTCCGCCGCGAGGACGACCGCGACGCCGCGCAGACGCTCGAGAAGAAACTGCGCAAGCTGACGCCCGAGCAGACGGTGAGCGTCGTGCGCGCGTTCAGCTATTTCTCGCACCTCGCGAACATCGCCGAGGACCGCCACCACAACCGCCGCCGCCGCATCCACGCGCTCGCGGGCTCCGCGCCGCAGCCGGGCACCGTCGCGTACGCGCTCGACCAGCTGAAACAGGCGGGCGGCGCGTCGAAGGGCGTGCTGCAGCGCTTCTTCGACGACGCGCTGATCGTGCCCGTGCTCACCGCGCACCCGACCGAGGTGCAGCGCAAGAGCATCCTCGACGCGCAGCACGACATCGCGAGGCTGCTCGCCGAGCGCGACCAGGAGCTGACCGCGCGCGAGCGCCAGTACAACGAGTCGATGCTGCGCGCGCGCGTGACCGCGCTGTGGCAGACGCGGATGCTGCGCGACGCGCGCCTGACCGTCGGCGACGAGATCGAGAACGCGCTGTCGTACTACCGCGCGACGTTCCTCGACGAGCTGCCCGCGCTGTACGGCGACATCGAGGCCGCGCTCGCCGAGCACGGCCTGCCCGCCCGCGTGCCGGCGTTCTTCCAGATGGGCAGCTGGATCGGCGGCGACCGCGACGGCAACCCGAACGTGACCGCCACGACGCTCGACGAGGCGATCCACCGCCAGTCCGCGGTGATCCTCGAGCACTACCTGGAACAGGTGCACAAGCTCGGCGCCGAGCTGTCGGTGTCGAACCTGCTGGTCGGCGCGAACGACGCGGTGAAGGCGCTCGCCGCCGCATCGCCGGACCAGTCGCCGCACCGCGTCGACGAGCCATACCGCCGCGCTCTGATCGGCATCTACACGCGGCTCGCGGCAAGCGCGCGCGTGCGCCTCGGCGAAGGCACGGTGCCGGTGCGCAGCGCCGGGCGTGGCGCGGCGCCCGTGCGCGCGACGCCGTACGCCGATTCCGAGGAATTCGTCCGCGACCTGAAGGTGCTGATGGAATCGCTCGACGAGCATCACGGCACGTCGCTCGCCGCGCCACGCCTAGCGCCGCTCGCGCGCGCGGCCGAGGTGTTCGGCTTTCACCTCGCGAGCATCGACCTGCGGCAGAGCTCCGACATCCACGAGGCGGTCGTCGCCGAGCTGTTCGCGCGCGCGGGCGTCGTGGCCGACTACGCGGCGCTGTCCGAGGACGACAAGCTGATCGCGCTGCTCGCCGCGCTCGCCGATCCCCGCCCGCTGCGCTCGCCATACTTCGAATACTCGGCGCTCGCGCAAAGCGAGCTCGGCGTGTTCGAGAAGGCGCGCGCGGTGCGCGCGCAGTTCGGCCCGCGCGCGGTTCGCAACTACATCATTTCGCATACCGAGACGGTCAGCGACCTCGTCGAGGTGCTGCTGCTGCAGAAGGAAACCGGCCTGCTCGACGGCGCGTTCGGCGCGAAGCACGGCGGCGCGAAGAACGGCCTGATGGTGATCCCGCTGTTCGAGACGATCCCCGACCTGCGCGACGCGTCGCGGATCATGCGCGAGTACTTCGCGCTGCCGGGCGTCGACGCGCTGGTCGCGCACCAGGGCGGCGAGCAGGAAGTGATGCTCGGCTACTCGGACAGCAACAAGGACGGCGGCTTCCTCACGTCGAACTGGGAGCTGTACCGCGCGGAGCTCGCGCTCGTCGACCTGTTCCACGAGCGCGGCATCACGCTGCGCCTGTTCCACGGCCGCGGCGGCACGGTCGGCCGCGGCGGCGGCCCGACCTACCAGGCGATCCTGTCGCAGCCGCCCGGCACCGTGAACGGCCAGATCCGCCTGACCGAGCAGGGCGAGGTGATCGCCAGCAAGTTCGCTAACCCGGAAATCGGCCGCCGCAACCTGGAGACGGTCGTCGCCGCGACGCTCGAGGCGTCGCTGCTGCCGCAGTCGAACGCGCCCGCGCAGCTGCCCGCGTTCGAGACGGCGATGCAGACGCTGTCCGACACCGCGATGGCCGCGTACCGCGCGCTCGTCTACGAGACGCCCGGCTTCACCGACTACTTCTTCTCGTCGACGCCGATCACCGAGATCGCCGAGCTGAACATCGGCAGCCGTCCCGCGTCGCGCAAGCTGCAGGACCCGAAGCAGCGCCGGATCGAGGACCTGCGCGCGATTCCGTGGGGCTTCTCGTGGGGCCAGTGCCGGCTGCTGCTGACCGGCTGGTACGGCTTCGGCAGCGCGGTCGCCGCGTACCTCGACGGCGCGCAGGACGATGCCGAGCGCGGCAAGCGCCTCGCGCTGCTGAAGAAGATGAACAAGACCTGGCCGTTCTTCTCGAACCTGCTGTCGAACATGGACATGGTGCTCGCGAAGACCGATCTCGCGGTCGCGTCGCGCTACGCGCAGCTCGTCGCCGACAAGAAGCTGCGCAAGCACGTGTTCGAGCGGATCGTCGCCGAGTGGGAGCGCACGTCGCAGGCGCTGGCCGAGATCACCGGCCAGGACACGCGGCTCGCAACGAACCCGCTGCTCGCGCGGTCGATCAAGAACCGCTTCCCGTATCTCGATCCGCTCAACCACCTGCAGGTCGAGCTGATCAAGCGGCACCGCGCGGGCGACACCAACGCGCGGCTGCGGCGCGGGATTCACCTGACCATCAACGGGATCGCGGCCGGCCTGCGCAACACGGGCTGATCCGCGCGAGCGCGAGCGCGTGCGACGCACGCGCCACGCAGCACGCACAGCGGCCGCGACACGCCTTGCCGGGCGTCGCGGCCGTTTCGTTTCAGCGCGCGTCGATCAGCAGCGCATCGTGCTCGAACGAGCCGTCCGGCTGCACCGCGTAATGGCTGCGCACCTCGTCCGGCGCGTGCGCCCACAGCGCGCGGATGCCGGTCACGCTGTCGGCCGGCGTGCGCATCCGCGCGACCCACGAATCGAACTCGATCGGCAGGCGCCAGCGGCTCGCCACCTGCGCGTCGAAGCCCGCGCCGCGGAACATCGCGAGCCATTCGTCGGCCCGGTAGTTGCGTACGTGCGACGCGTCGCGCAGCACTTCCAATGCCTGCAGATAGGTGTCGAGCAGCGGATGGCCGGGGCCGGCGATGTCGATCATCAGTACGCGGCCGCCCGGCTTCAGCACCCGGCGCGCCTCGGCGAGCGCCGCGGGCACGTCGTGCCAGTGATGCGCGCTCATCCGGCTCACGACCCAGTCGAACGTCGCCGCGTCGAACGGCAGCCGCTCGGCCGGCCCGTGGCAGGTGCGGATGTTCGCGAAGCCGCGCTCGCCCGCCGCCGCGTCAACGGTCGCGAGCATCTGCGGCGCCAGGTCGTACGCGACCACTTCGCGCGCGTGCGGCGCGACCGCGAAGCTCGCGTGGCCCGCGCCGCAGCCCAGGTCGAGCACCGCGGCGTCCGGCGTCGCCCGCACCGCGTCGGCAAGCGCCTGCAGGTCGGCGCCGGTCGCATGGACCGCGCTCGTCAGATAGGCGGCGGCAGTCGAGCCGAACGCGTCGGCAACCTGGTCGTGATGTTTCATCGCACTCTCCTTGATGGGAACCGTCCGCGCCGATGCGGGCAGACGCGTGAGCCGCTACAATAGGCCCGCCCATGTACCAGTACAAGTTGAGCAGTTATTCTGGTATTCGATCCACCCGCCTGACGATTTCGCATGAGTCTTCCGCCCGCCGCCCCCACCCCGCCGCTCGACGCGACGCCCGCCCGCGCGCTGGGCGACTTCATCCGCGCGCACCGCGAGCGCCTGTCGCCGCAGGCGGTCGGCCTGCCGCCCGGCCCGCGCCGCCGCACGCCGGGGCTGCGGCGCGAGGAAGTCGCGCAGCTGTGCGGCGTCAGCCCGACCTGGTACACGTGGATCGAACAGGGCCGCCCGGTGTCCGCGTCGGCCGACGCGCTCGCGCGGATCGCGGTCGCGCTGCAGCTGTCGCGGGCCGAGCGCGCGTACCTGTTCGAACTGGCCGCGCAGCGCGACCCGGCCGAGCCGGACGTCGCCGCCGGCGACCTGCCGCCGACGCTCGCCGCGACCGTCGCCGCGATCGCGACGCCCGCATATGTGCTCGACCGCCAATGGAACGCGCTCGCGTGGAACCCGCCCGCCGCCGCGCTGTTCACCGGCTGGCTCGACGGCGGCCACGACCGCAACCTGCTGCGCTTCGTGTTCATGTCGGCGGCCGCGCGCACGCTGATCGTCGACTGGGAGACCCGCGCGCGCCGGCTCGCCGCCGAATTCCGCGCCGACTCGATCCGCCACCTGAACGACGTGCCGACGCGCGCGCTGATCGACGCGCTGACGGCCGGCAGCGACGCATTCGCGCAGTACTGGGCGTCGCAGGACGTGTTCGAGCGCGAAGGCGGCCAGCGCGCATTCGACCACCCGGCCGACGGGCGGCTCGTCTACCAGCAGATCACGCTGAAGCCCGCGCATCGCGAGGACCTGAAGCTCGTCGTGCTGGTGCGCGAGTGACGGCGGATCAGAAGCTGATCGTCGCGGTGATCGTGTCGCTGTAGCTGCCCGGCGCGGGCGTATTCTGCGCGGGCACGCGACCGTAGACCGTGACCGCCTGCGCGAGCCCGCTGCCGGTCCCCGTCGCCATCGACGTGCCACCGGTGCCGTCGCCCCACGGCGTCGAATGGCCGGCGTCCTGGTAGAGCTGATAGCCGACCGCGCCCCCGCCGCCCGAGCGCTGCATCGTGCGTGCGGCGACATTGCCGCTGCCGCCGCCGTTCAGCGCGATCTGGTACGCATCGCCGTTCGTGCACTGCGCGCTGATCGAGCCGGTCGCCACCAGCGGCGACGCCAGCACGCCCGATGCGGGAAATGCAACATTCGTCGCACTGATGAAGCAATTGTTCACGACGGTCGCGTTCGCCGCATACGAGAACGTGCCGGCCGACGCCTGCGACGTGCACGGCACCAGCTGGATGCCGAGCACCGCGAAGTTGTAGCTGTACGACGCCTCGTTCCCGGCGAACGTCTGCGAGTAGACCGTGCTGCTGTTGTTGACGGTCGGCACCGTCGGCTGGTTCGACGCGACGCGGCCGTAGACGGTCAGGTTCGCGTTCGCGGTCGTGCCGACCCCCGGCCTCGTCAGCGTGACCGACATCGGCGTCGTGCCGCTGGCGACCGCGCCCCAGGACTGCGTATAGCCCGCATCCTGGTACAGGTCGTACTGCATCTGGTTCGCCCCGTTGGTCAGTGCGCGCGGGGTCCCGGTGAGGTTCAGGCAGACGAGCGCGGTCGTATTGAGGCTGACCGTATCCCACGTGCACGTCACGCTCACCGTGCTGGTCGTCGGGTACGCGAGCTGGGTAATCGGGCTGACCGACCCGAAGCTCGTCGTCGGCGCGCTCACCGAGCAGCTGTCCGCGCGCGCGGACAGCCACGGCGCGCCCAGCACCGCGGCCAGCAGCCAGCACGCCACCCAGCGCAGGCGCCGGTGCGCCCGCCCGATCCGCTCGTCCGTCATGGTTTTCCCTGTCAAAAGACCTCCGGCATGACCGCCCGCCGAAACCGCCGCCGGCCCGTCTGCCGTGTCGGTGCTTGATCCAAATCAACCCGTCGACCCGCAACACCCCCAAATAATGCAAGCCGTGACAGCACTTCTACCATTGCATGCAACCAAATACGTAGAGTAGTCTAGTTCTGTCAGACGAATGTGCGGTTCCGTCGCATCGGCGGCGCATCACGCGGGTCGGGCACCGCGAGCCGGGCGACACTCCCTGAACGGCTGGAGACAATCACAATGAATGCCACCACACGTCGCGGACTTTCGGCTGCCTTCGCGGCCACCCTCGCCATCACGCCGGCATGGCGCCCCGTCGTCGCCGCCACCTACTCGAACGGCACCGCCACCGCGCAGTTCAACGTCACGCTGACGATCCAGGCAAACTGCTCGGTTTCTGCGAACCCGCTGGCATTCGGCACCAGCGGCGTGCTGACGTCGGCGATCAACCAGCAGACCACGCTGTCCATCACCTGCTCGAACTCGACGCCGTACAACGTCGGGCTCGACGCAGGCGGCGTCAGCGGCTCGACGGTCTCCGCGCGGCTGCTGGCCGGCACGGCCAGCGGCAACACGAGCACGACGCTCGGCTTCCAGCTCTACCAGGACTCCGGCCATACGACGATCTGGGGGAACACACAAGGCACCGACACCGTCGGCGGCACCGGCACCGGGTCCGCCCAGACGGTGAACGTATACGGCCAGGTGCAGACCCAAACCACGCCGAAGCCGGACACCTATCAGGCCACCGTCACCGCGACCGTCTATTTCTGACGCGTCGTGGCGATCCGCCTACGTCTTTTCGCCGCGCTGTGCGCCGCGTCCTGCGCAGCCGCGTCGGCGGCGACGCTGCAGATTTCGCCGGTGACGCTCGAACTGGCGCCGTCGGTGGCGGCCGCCGGCGTCACGCTCAGCAACTCGGGCGCGCAGCCGATCTACGGCCAGGTCCGCACGTTCCGCTGGACCCAGGAAAACGGCGAAGACGTGCTGACGCCGACCGATTCGCTCGCCGCGTCGCCGCCGCTGCTGCAGATCGGCGCGAACGCCGAGCAATTGATCCGCCTCGTGCGCACGACGCGCGCGGCGCCGGCCGCCGAGGAGAGCTTTCGCGTGCTGATCGACGAGCTGCCCGCGCCCGGCACGCCGGTGGCGAACGGCATCACGCTGCGCCTGCGCTACTCGGTTCCCGTGTTCGTCGAGCCGGACAGGACACCCGCGCCGCCGCGGCTCGACTGGCGCGTCGAATCCGACCCGCGGGGCTGGCGGCTGTCGGTCGCGAATCTCGGCGGCCGGCGCGCGCAGATCTCCGCGGTGCGGCTCGTCGATGCGCAAGGCAATGCGCACGAAGTCGCGCGCGGGCTGCTCGGCTACGCGCTGGCCGGCAGCGTGCGACGCTGGCCGCTCGAGCTCGAGACGCGCAAGGCGCCGTTCGTGAAGGTCCGGGCGACCGTCAACGCGCAACCGGTCGAGGCGCGGCTCACGCCGCCTTGAACCGGGCGCCGGCCTCCCTCCCTTCACGTTGCGCGTGCCGACGACGCGATCCGCCGACCGACCGACGCCCTGCGGGCGACATGCGCTGCTGGCCGCCGCGGCGTCGGCCGTCGTCGCGCTCGGGCCGCACGCCGCCTGCGCGGCACCGGCGCCCGTGCCGCCACCCGTCGCCCCGGCGCCCGGCGCGCTGTATCTCGACGTGTCGATCAACGGCGAACCGACCCGCCGGATCGCGCGCTTCCAGCTGGTCGACGGACGCCTGTTCGCGGCGTCGGCCGACCTGAACGACCTCGGCATCGCGGCCGGCGACCGCGCGCACGCGCCGTCGAACGCACTGGTCGCGCTCGACACGCTCGAGGGTGTGCACTACGACTACGACCCCGGCCGCCAGACGATCGACCTGCGGGTGCCCGACGCACTGCGCATTCCGCACACGTTCGACACGCGCGCGCTCGCCGCCACGCCACCGGCCGCGTCCGGGCGCGGCATCGTGCTGAACTACGATGCGTACGCGCAGACCGCTGCGCACGCGCCGCTCGCGATCTGGAGCGAGGCGCGCTACTTCGATCCGGCGGGCGTGTTCAGCAACACCGGCATCGCGTACCTGTACCGCGACCGGCAGCGCTACGTGCGCTACGACACGTCCTGGACGATGTCCGACCCGCGCGCGCTCGCGACGACGCAGATCGGCGACACCATCTCGTCGTCGCTGTCGTGGACCCGTTCGCTGCGTCTCGGCGGCGTGCAGTGGCGCAGCAACTTCGGGCTGCGCCCCGACCTCGTGACCTTCCCGGTGCCGGCGCTGTCCGGCAGCGCGGTCGTGCCGTCGGCGGTCGACCTGTACGTAAACAACGTCCGCCAGTTCAGCGGCGCCGTCCCGAGCGGCCCGTTCGTGATCAACAGCGTGCCGGGCATCACCGGCGCCGGCAACGCGACCGTGATCACGCGCGACGCGCTCGGCCGCACGATCACCACGTCGATCCCGCTGTACGTCGACACGCGCCTGCTCGCGCCCGGCCTCGCGAGCTATTCGGCGGAAGCGGGCTTCCTGCGCCGCGCGTATGGCGTCGACACGTTCGACTACGCGCGCACGCCGGCCGCGAGCGGATCGCTGCGCTACGGGATCGACGAGCGGCTGACCGCCGAAGCGCACGCCGAAGTGACGAGCGGCGTCTACAACGCCGGCGCGGGCGTGCTCGCGCGCATCGGCAACGCGGGCGTCGCGAACGCGTCGCTGGCCGTCGGCGCGGGCCGCTTCGCCGGCGCGCAGGCGGGCCTCGGCTACCAGTACGTGACGCCGCGCTACTCGATCGACGCGCAGACGCTGCGCGCGTTCGGCGGCTACGGCGACCTCGGCTCCCGGGAGGGCGTGCCGGTGGCGACCGCGAGCGACCGCGTCACGGTGTCGTTGCCGTTCCTCCACGCGCAGACGCTGTCGTTCAGCTATCTCGGCCTCAAGTATCCGGGCGCCCGCGCGTCGCGGATCGGTTCGGCTGCGTGGTCGGTGAACTTCGGGTGGCGCGCGTCGATGACCGTCAGCGCATTCCAGGACTTCCGGCAGCGCGACGCGCGCGGCTTCTTCGTCAGCCTGAGCATCGGCCTCGGCGACAACACGTCGATCGCCGCTAGCGCCGGCCGGCAGAACGGCAAGTCGAGCTACGCGGTCAACGCGTCGCGCGCGCCCGACTACGACGGCGGCTTCGGCTGGAACGTGCAGGCAGGCGGGAACGGCGGGATGCGCTACGGCCAGGGGCAACTGCAGTACCTCGGCCGCTCGGGCCAGGTCACGCTGCTCGGGCAGTCGTTCGCCGGCGAGCGCAATGCGGCGGTCGACGTCGCCGGCGCGCTCGTGCTGATGAACGGCCGGCTGATGACGGCGCGCCGCATCGACGACGGCTTCGTGCTCGTGTCGACCGACGCGGGGCGCGTGCCGGTGGTGCACCAGAACCGGCTCATCGGCGAAACCGATCGCGCCGGCTATCTGCTGGTGCCCGACCTCAACGCGTACCAGAACAACCGCGTCGGGATCGACGGCACGACGCTGCCGGCCGACGCGCGCCTCGCGGGCACGACGCTCGACGTCGTGCCGCAGGCCCGCTCCGGCGTGCTCGCGCGGTTTCCGGTCACGCGCTACCGCGCCGCGTCGATTGCGCTGCGCACGCCCGACGGCGCGCCGCTGCCGCCCGGCCTCGAAGTCGTGCACGTCGAAAGCGGGCAGCGCACGATCGTCGGCTACGACGGCCTCACGTTCGTCGACGGCCTCGCCGCCGACAATCATCTGGAGATTGGCAGCGACGGACGCCGCTGCAGCGTCGAATTCGCGTACCGGCGCCCGGACGACGGCACGCTGCCGCGCATCGGCCCGCTGACCTGCGCGCTGCGCTGACGCCCGCCCGGTCGCGCGGCCGCGAATGCTAGAATTCCCCGATTCCCTCGCGGCGCACGCCGCCCAACACCCTTCGAAGATTCGCCATGACGTCCCAACTGCACAAAAAGGGCGAGGCCTGGTCGGCCCGCTTCTCGGAACCGATGTCCGAGCTGGTCAAGCGCTACACGTCGTCGGTGTTTTTCGACAAGCGCCTCGCGCTCGTCGACATCGCCGGCTCGCTCGCGCACGCGAAGATGCTCGCGGCGCAGAAGATCATCAGCGCCGACGACCTGGCGGCGATCGAACGCGGGATGGCGCAGATCCAGGGCGAGATCGAGCGCGGCGAATTCGAATGGCAGCTCGACCTCGAGGACGTCCACCTGAACATCGAGGCGCGCCTGACCGCGCTGATCGGCGACGCCGGCAAGCGCCTGCACACGGGCCGCTCGCGCAACGACCAGGTCGCGACCGACATCCGCCTGTGGCTGCGCGGCGAGATCGACCGCATCGGCGGCCTGCTGGGCGACCTGCGCAGCGCGCTGATCGACCTCGCCGAGCAGAACGCCGACACGATCATGCCCGGCTTCACGCACCTGCAGGTCGCGCAGCCGGTCACGTTCGGCCACCACCTGCTCGCGTACGTCGAGATGTTCTCGCGCGACGCGGAGCGCATGCGCGACTGCCGCACCCGCGTGAACCGCCTGCCGCTCGGCGCGGCCGCGCTCGCGGGCACGAGCTACCCGATCGACCGTCACGCGGTCGCGAAGACGCTCGGCTTCGACGGCATCTGCGCGAACTCGCTCGACGCGGTGTCGGATCGCGACTTCGCGATCGAATTCACGGCCGCGGCCGCGCTCGTGATGACGCACGTGTCGCGCTTCTCGGAAGAGCTCGTGCTGTGGATGAGCCCGCGTGTCGGCTTCATCGACATCGCCGACCGCTTCTGCACCGGCAGCTCGATCATGCCGCAGAAGAAGAACCCGGACGTGCCCGAGCTCGCGCGCGGCAAGACCGGCCGCGTGAACGGCCACCTGATGGCGCTCCTCACGCTGATGAAGGGCCAGCCGCTCGCGTACAACAAGGACAACCAGGAAGACAAGGAACCGCTGTTCGACACGGTCGACACCGTCGCCGACACGCTGCGGATCTTCGCCGAGATGGTCGCGGGCGTCACCGTGAAGCCGGATGCGATGCGCGCGGCGGCGCTGCAGGGCTTCTCGACCGCGACCGACCTCGCCGACTACCTCGTGAAGCGCGGCCTGCCGTTCCGCGACGCGCACGAGGCGGTCGCGCACGCGGTGCGGATCTGCGACGATCGCGGCATCGACCTCGCCGACCTGACGCTCGACGAGATGAAGCAGGAGCTGCCGAACGTCGCGCACCTGATCGGCGACGACGTGTTCGGCTACCTGACGCTCGAAGGCTCGGTCGCGAGCCGCAACCACCCGGGCGGCACCGCGCCGGACCAGGTTCGCGCCGCGGTGAAGGCCGCGCGCGCGGCGCTCGGCAAGTAAGCTTCGCCGCGAACGGACGCCCCCGCGGCGTCCGTTTTTTGTTGGTGCGGGCCGCGCACGCTGCGTGCGTCGCCCGCCCTCTCCCCGACTTCCGGACCTCAGCAATGACGTTTTCCGCCGCGATCTTCGACATGGACGGCCTGCTCATCGATTCCGAGCGGACGATCATGAACACGTGGATCGACGTCGCCCGCGCGCACGGCGTCGGGCTGTCCGCCGCCGACTATGTGCAGATCGTCGGCCGCTCGTTCGCGGAAGGCCAGACGATTCTCGCGGGCATCATCGGCGACACCGGCACGTTCGACGCGGTACGCACGCGCGTGCGCGCACAGCTCGCCGCGCCCGAACCCCATCCGAAATTCCCGCTGAAGCCCGGCGCGCACGCGCTCCTGAGCGCGCTCGCGCAGGCCGGCATCCCGTGCGCGGTCGCGTCGTCGTCGGCGCGCGACGTGATCCGCGCGCGGCTCGACGCAGTCGGCGCGCTGCCGTTCTTCCACGCGCTCGCGGGCGGCGACGAAGTCGCGCGCGGCAAGCCCGACCCGGCCGTCTACCGGCTCGCCGCCGAACGGCTCGGCGTGCCGGCCCATGCGTGCATCGCGTTCGAGGACAGCGATTTCGGCGCGCAGGCCGCGGCCGGATCGGGCGCGTCGGTCGTCACCGTGCCCGACCTGAAGACGCCCACGCCGGAGATCGTCACGCTGAGCCTGCACGTGCTCGCGTCGCTCGATGACGCGCTCGCCCTCGTGCCGGCGTGGTTCGGGCTGCAAGACGCGCAGCGCACGTAGGCGCGCGTCGGCAGCAAACTTTCGCCGCAATGCAAACGGGCACCTCCCGGTGCCCGTCTTTTCTTGCCGCGATGCGTCACATGGCCGTCAATTGTTGCCGGCCGTCTCGGACAGACGCTTCATCGTCGCGATGCGCGCGCCGATCAGGTCGATCCGCCCGTCCTCGCCGACGAGCGGCGCGGTCGCGTCGCGGTACGCGACCCACGCGCGCTGCGCATGCACGAGCGTCGCGGCCGAATGCGCGGGCATCTTGCGCCGCAGCTTCTGGTAATAGCGGTTCAGGTCGAACAGCGCGTGCTCGCACGCGGCGTCCTGCTCGCACGGCCGGATGCGGCGCAACGGATCGCGCGCGTCATTCCTGGGCGTGTTCGCCGGGCCGCTCGTCGCTGCATTCGACGCGCCATTGTCGGCCGCCTTCGCCGCCGCCCCGCCCGGCCCGCCGGCCGGCGCCGCATAACGATCGGCCGCCGCCCGCAGCGCGAGCGCGCGCTCGCGCACCGGCTGCAGCTGCATGTCGGCGCTCGCCATCGTGTACATCGTGCCGCGCGTCGTGTCGTACACGGCCTTCAGCAGATGCGCGTCGTCCTTGCGCCACATGAGCCAGCGCCGCTGGCTCTCCTGCCAGCCGCGCTTCGCGTCGGCGGGCGCGTCGTTCAGCAGGCGCGTGTACGCGGCGTCCATCACCGTCTGCCACTGCTGCTGCGCTTCGCCCATGCACTGGATCTGCCCGGCCGTCGACGAGCGGTCGCGCTGCGCGAGGCACTGCCGCATTGCGACGTCGACCGGATCGGCCGCGGCGACTTCCGCGTGCGCCACCCCCAACCCCGCCGACCAGGCCGCCCAGGCGACGAGCGCGGCCGCGGCCGCGCGCATCGTCCCGATTCGATTCCGTTCCATCGTCAATCGCGCACGCAGTCGACGAAGTACTCGACGCGCCCGTTCACCTCTTCCGCGACGAGGCCGTGGATGTCGGTGTGGAAGCCCGGGAAGCGCTCGTTGAAGTCGCGCGCGAACCGCAGGTAGTTGACGATCGTCTTGTTGAAGCGCTCGCCCGGAATCAAGAGCGGAATGCCCGGCGGGTACGGCGTCAGCAGGATGCTCGTCACGCGGCCTTCGAGCTCGTCGAGCGGCACGCGGTCGATCTTGCGGTGCGCGAGCTTCGCGAACGCGTCCGACGGCTTCATCGCTGGCTCCATGTCCGACAGGTACATCTCGGTCGTCAGGCGGGCGATGTCGTTCGCGCGGTACACGTCGTGGATCTGCGTGCACAGGTCGCGCAAGCCGACGCGCTCGTAGCGCGGATGCTGCGCGACGAATTCCGGCAGCACGCGCCACAGCGGCTGGTTGTTGTCGTAGTCGTCCTTGAACTGCTGCAGCTCGGTCACCATCGAGTTCCAGCGGCCCTTCGTGATGCCGATCGTGAACATGATGAAGAACGAGTACAGGCCCGTCTTCTCGACGATGATCCCGTGCTCGGCGAGGTACTTCGTGACGATCGCGGCCGGGATGCCGGTCTCGCCGAATTCGCCGTCCACGTCGAGCCCCGGCGTGATGATCGTCGCCTTGATCGGGTCGAGCATGTTGAAGCCTTCCGCGAGCGGGCCGAAGCCGTGCCAGCGGTCGTTCGGCTTCAGCATCCAGTCTTCGCGCGAGCCGATGCCTTCCTGCGCGAGGTCTTCCGGCCCCCACACGCTGAAGAACCAGTCGTCGCCGTACTCGGCGTCGACCTTGCGCATCGCGCGGCGGAAGTCGATCGCCTCGGCGATCGATTCCTCGACGAGCGCGGTGCCGCCCGGCGGCTCCATCATCGCGGCCGCGACGTCGCACGACGCGATGATCGCGTACTGCGGGCTCGTCGACGTGTGCATCAGGTACGCCTCGTTGAAGCGGTGCTTGTCGAACGTGCGGTTCTCCGAATCCTGCACGACGATCTGCGACGCCTGCGAGATGCCGGCGAGCAGCTTGTGGGTCGAGTGCGTGGCGAACACGAGCGCGCCGGTGCGCGGACGGCCGTCGCCGATCGCGTGCATGTCGCGGTAGAAGTCGTGGAACGTCGCATGCGGCAGCCACGCTTCATCGAAGTGCAGCGTGTCGAGCAGGTCGCCGAGCAGGTCCTTGATCATCTCGACGTTGTAGACGACGCCGTCATACGTGCTCTGCGTGATCGTCAGGATCCGCGGCTTCATGTCGGGGTTCTGGCGCATCGCCTCGCGCGCGAACGGGTTCGCCTCGATCTTCTTGCGGATGTTCTCCGGCTTGAACTCGTCGCGCGGGATCGGGCCGATGATGCCGAAGTGGTTGCGCGTCGGCGTGAGGAACACGGGGATCGCGCCCGTCATCGTGATCGCGTGCAGGATCGACTTGTGGCAGTTGCGGTCGACGAGCACGATGTCGCCCGGCGCCACCGTCGCATGCCAGACGATCTTGTTCGACGTCGACGTGCCGTTGGTCACGAAGAACAGGTGATCGGCGCTGAAGATGCGCGCCGCGTTGCGCTCGGACGCGGCCACCGGGCCCGTATGGTCGAGCAGCTGGCCGAGTTCGTCGACGGCGTTGCAGACGTCCGCGCGCAGCATGTTCTCGCCGAAGAACTGGTGGAACATCTGGCCGAGCGGGTTCTTCAGGAACGCGACGCCGCCCGAGTGGCCCGGGCAGTGCCACGAGTACGAGCCTTCGTCCGCGTACTTGACGAGCTCCTTGAAGAACGGCGGCGCGAGCGAGTCGAGATAGACCTTCGCCTCGCGGATGATGTGGCGCGCGACGAACTCCGGCGTGTCCTCGAACATGTGGATGAAGCCGTGCAGCTCGCGCAGGATGTCGTTCGGCAGGTGGCGCGACGTGCGCGTCTCGCCGTACAGGAAGATCGGGATGTCCGCGTTGCGGCGGCGCACTTCGCTGACGAACGCGCGCAGTTCGATGATCGCGGTGGCCAGTTCGGGCAGCTCGCCGTCCGGACCGGTCTCGCCGAGCATGAGTTCGTCGTCGTCGATCGACAGGATGAAGCACGACGCGCGGCTCGACTGCTGCGCGAACGACGTCAGATCGCCGTAGCTCGTGAGGCCGAGGACTTCGACGCCCTCCTTCTCGATCGCTTCGGCCAGCGCCCGGATGCCCGAGCCCGAGATGTTCTCGGAGCGGAAATCTTCGTCGATGATCACGACGGGGAAACGAAACTTCATGGGCGAATCTCCAAAAAGAACGACCGCGGCGCGTCACGCGCAGCGGTCACCCGATAACCGGTCGGTGTTCAGCGGATATGCAACCAGATCAGGTTTTCGGCAGCGTGACACCCCGTTGCCCCTGATACTTGCCGCCGCGATCCGCGTACGACACGTCGCACACCTCGTCGCTCTCGAAGAAGAGCACCTGGGCGACGCCTTCGTTCGCGTAGATCTTCGCGGGCAACGGCGTGGTGTTCGAGAATTCCAGCGTGACGTAGCCTTCCCATTCGGGCTCGAACGGCGTCACGTTGACGATGATCCCGCAGCGCGCATAAGTCGACTTGCCGAGGCAGACCGTCAGCACGGTGCGCGGAATGCGGAAATATTCGACGGTGCGGGCCAGCGCGAACGAGTTCGGCGGGATGATGCACACGTCGCCCTTGAAGTCGACAAACGAACCCTCGTCGAAGTTCTTCGGATCGACGATCGTCGAGTTGATGTTCGTGAAGATCTTGAATTCGTCGGCGCAGCGGATGTCGTAGCCGTAGCTCGACGTGCCGTAGCTGACGATCCTGCGGCCGTCTTCGGACGCACGGACCTGATCGGGCACGAACGGCTCGATCATCTTGTGCTCTTCGGCCATGCGCCGGATCCACTTGTCGGACTTGATGCTCATAAATGGGCGCCAGAAAACGCTGCGTGACTGTCAGGGAAGGCCGTCCGCACAGGGCGGCGGCCGGGAAAGGCGCACATTTTACGCGATCGCGCGGGCACGCATGCGGCGCCTTTTCATCGGATCACGCCGCACGCGAGCGCGGGCCCCGCGCCGTGCTGCGGGAACGCCGGATCGCTCGGGTCGCGATGCACGAGCGCCGAGCGGCCGAACGCCGAGCGCACGCCGTCGAGGGCCAGGTCGGGCGCGACGATGAAGCCCGCCGCGACGCCGTTCGCGTCCGCGTGGATATTGCCGAGGTCGCCGGCGACGCGAGCGCCCGCGCGAAGCCGGTCAGCCGCCGGCGCGAACACCTGGCCGGCGCTCGAGCCGTCGCCCGCATTGCAGTCGCCGCGCTCGTGCACCTGCAGCGCGTGGTCGCTGTTCGGCGGCAGGCCCACCAGGTTGTAGGTGACCTGCACGCCGTCGGGGCGCTCGACGAGCGTCACCATGCCGCGCGCCTGCGACCCGACCGTCGGTTGCAGTTGCGCGTCGGCGCGCTTTTCGTGCGTCGATGAAAAGGAAGTACAGCCGGCCAAGAGGCCCAGCGCGGCGGCGGCCAGCAGCGCGTGCCGCACGCTGCCGGCGCGCGCGCCGTGATGTCGTTCGTTCATGCGTTCCTCATGCCGGCGGGTGCCGCGTGTGACGTGGCGCCCGCCGGGCGGGTAAAGGGACCCTGGAAAAGTCGCCATGATACCGCGCCTCGCGGCGGCGTAAACAGCGTCCGGCCCCGCCCCGCAAGGGTTTTACGTATTTTGAACAACGATGCTCGGAAACTTCGACGTCATGTCGCGCGCGCGCTCGGCAATCGCGAGCGCGACGCCGCGCGCAATTTCGCGATAACGCTGCGCGAGCTTGCCGTCCGGATCCGCCGCAACCGTCGGCGCGCCGCTGTCGGCCTGCTCGCGGATCGCGATGTCGAGCGGCAGGCTGCCGAGCACGTTCACGCCGTAGTCCTTCGACATCCGCTGCGCGCCGCCGGCGCCGAAGATGTGCTCTTCATGGCCGCAGTTCGAGCAGACGTGGATGCTCATGTTCTCGACGAGGCCGAGGATCGGGATGCCGACCTTCTCGAACATCTTCAGGCCCTTCTTCGCGTCGAGCAGCGCGATGTCCTGCGGCGTCGTGACGATCACCGCGCCCGTCACCGGCACGCGCTGCGCGAGCGTCAGCTGGATGTCGCCGGTGCCCGGCGGCATGTCGACGATCAGGTAGTCGAGCTCGCGCCAGTTGGTCTGGCGCAGCAGCTGCTCCAGCGCCGACGTCGCCATCGGGCCGCGCCACACCATCGGGTTGTCCTCCTCGATCAGGAAGCCGATCGAGTTGGCCTGCAGCCCGTGGCCGACGAGCGGGTTCATCGACTGGTTGTCCGGCGACTCGGGCCGCTGGCCATGGATGCCGAGCATCGTCGGCAGCGACGGGCCGTAGATGTCGGCGTCGAGGATGCCGACCGACGCGCCTTCCGCGGCCAGCGCGAGCGCGAGGTTGACGGCCGTCGTGCTCTTGCCGACGCCGCCCTTGCCGGACGCGACCGCGACGATGTTCTTCACGTTCGGCAACAGTTTGACGCCGCGCTGCACGGTATGCGCGACGATGTCCTGCGAGACGGCGACGCGCGCGTCGCGCACGCCCGGCACGGCCTTGAGCGCCGCGCTCACACGTGCGCGCACGTCGTCGTGAAGGCTCTTCGCCGGATAGCCGAGCACCACGTCGACGCTCACGACGTCGCCGTCGATCGCGACGTTGCGCACGCCTTTGCTGGCCGCATACGGGCGGCCGGTGTTGGGATCAACGACAGCCGCGAGCGCGGCGTCGACGAGTGCCCGGTCAATGCTCATCGAAACTCCGTGAAAACGTTCTTTTCGCGCTCAAACGTCAAGAATTATCAAATAACGCGGCGAAAATCGGGAAAAGTGAAAGAATCTGTTGCATGCCATTGCGCGAACGCGCGGGCCGGCGCAATCTGCGCGTGCGGCACGCCATGGGGCCAAATCGACCCCGTACCGCCTATATTGTAGAGGCTGACGCGTCGCGCTGCCCGAACAGCCACGCTGCCGGGCAGGGCATGCGGCCGCCGCGCGTGCAGGATCGCCCCCTTTTTCCGGGCGGGCCTGCCCAGGAAGCCGTACCTGTTGTTGTTGTCGTTGTCGACTCGTTCAACCAAGAGAGGAATCCCAGATGAACATGAAAATCGCGACCCGCTTGTCCGTCTTCGTATTGGCCGGTGCGGTTCTCGCCGGCTGCGCGACGTCGCCGCAAGGCACCAGCACGGCCGTCGGCACGGGCGCGGGCGCCGCGCTGGGCGCCGGCATCGGCGCGCTGGCGGGCGGCGGCAAGGGCGCGGCGATCGGCGCAGGCGTCGGCGCACTGGTTGGCGGCGTGACGGGTTACAACTGGCAGGCGATCAAGAACAAGCTCGCGCCGTCGGCGGCCCAGACCGGCACGCAGGTGACCGAGCAGCCGGACGGCTCGCTGAAGCTGAACGTGCCGAGCTCGGTGACGTTCGCGACGAACCAGTACGCGATCACGCCGGCGTTCACGCCGCTGCTGAACGACCTGGCCACGACGCTGAACCAGAACCCGCAGGTCACCGCGTCGGTCGTCGGCTACACCGACAGCACCGGCTCGGCGGGTCTGAACCAGACGCTGTCGCAGAACCGCGCGCAGAGCGTCGTCAACGCGCTGACGCAGCGCGGCGTCTCCGGCGGCCGCCTGTCGGCGCAAGGCATGGGCGCGTCGAACCCGATCGCCGACAACGCGACCGAAGCCGGCCGCGCGCAGAACCGCCGCGTCGAGATCTACCTGCGCGCTGCCCAGCAGCAGTAAGGCGCGCGGGCGGGGAATGCGCGGGCGCGCCGCCCGCACTGCCCCGCCGGACAACGCTTCCGGCGGGGCATTAACAAATCGAAAAAAATTTCGAACTTTTGTCACGGCCCGTGGTCTTTCTTTACGGTACGTGGCTGGTGTTGCCGGCGCGTCACCATTCTCCTCTTGTCGTTGTTGCTCCGGGGCCGTATCCGCCCCGGTTTTTTTTGCCTGCGCAATTTGTGCCGCAGCGCAACATCCGACACCCCGGCACGCCGCTTGCGGTGCTCTGCGTCCCGCCCGCGCCGCCTGCGCCGGCCACCCGCCTGTCCGGCCCGCGCCCCTGCTAGAATCGCAATTTCCAGTGGTTTCCCGCCGTTCCTCTACAGACCCTATGTCCGCATCCGACCTCACTTCCGTGCAGGCCGCGCCGCAAGGCCGCCGCCAGATTCTCGTCACGTCCGCTCTGCCGTACGCCAACGGCCAGATCCACATCGGCCACCTGGTCGAGTACATCCAGACCGACATCTGGGTGCGGACGCTGCGAATGCACGGCCATGAGGTCTACTACATCGGCGCCGACGACACGCACGGCACGCCGGTCATGCTGCGCGCCGAGAAGGAAGGGCTGACGCCGAAGCAGCTGATCGACCGCGTCTGGACCGAGCACAAGCGCGACTTCGACAGCTTCGGCGTGTCGTTCGACAACTTCTACTCGACCGATTCGGACGAGAACCGCGTGCTGAGCGAGCAGATCTACGTCGCGCTGAAGGAAAACGGCCTGATCGCCGAGCGCGAGATCGAGCAGGCGTACGATCCCGTCAAGGAAATGTTCCTGCCGGACCGCTTCATCAAGGGCGAGTGCCCGAAGTGCCACGCGAAGGACCAGTACGGCGACAGCTGCGAGGTGTGCGGCTCGACCTACCTGCCGACCGAGCTGCTGAATCCGTATTCGGTGGTGTCGGGCGCGACGCCGGTGCGCAAGACGTCGACGCACTACTTCTTCCGCCTGTCCGATCCGCGCTGCGAAACGTTCCTGCGCGACTGGGTCGGCGGCCTCGCACAGCCGGAAGCGACCAACAAGATGCGCGAATGGCTCGGCGACGCCGGCGAGGCGAAGCTCGCCGACTGGGACATCTCGCGCGACGCGCCCTACTTCGGCTTCGAGATTCCGGGCGCGCCCGGCAAGTACTTCTACGTGTGGCTCGACGCGCCGGTCGGCTACTACGCGAGCTTCAAGAACCTGTGCGACAAGCGCGGCATCGATTTCGACGCGTGGATCCGCAAGGGCTCGACCGCCGAGCAGTACCACTTCATCGGCAAGGACATCCTGTACTTCCACACGCTGTTCTGGCCCGCGATGCTCGAGTTCTCCGGCCACCGCACGCCGACCAACGTGTTCGCGCACGGTTTCCTGACGGTCGACGGCGCGAAGATGTCGAAGTCGCGCGGCACGTTCATCACCGCGCAGAGCTACATCGACACGGGCCTGAATCCCGAGTGGCTGCGCTACTACTTCGCCGCGAAGCTGAACGCGACGATGGAAGACCTCGACCTGAACCTCGACGACTTCCAGGCGCGCGTGAACAGCGACCTCGTCGGCAAGTACGTGAACATCGCGAGCCGCGCGGCGGGCTTCCTGCTCAAGCGCTTCGACGGCCGCGTGCAGGACAGCGCGATGAACCACCCGCTCGTCGCGAAGCTGCGCGACGCGATTCCCGGCGTCGCCGCGCACTACGAGGCCCGCGAATACGGCCGCGCGCTGCGCCACACGATGGAGCTCGCCGACGAAGTCAACGCGTACGTCGACGGCGCGAAGCCGTGGGAGCTCGCGAAGGATCCGGCGAACGCCGTCGCGCTGCACGAGACCTGCAGCGTCAGCCTCGAGGCGTTCCGCCTGCTGTCGCTCGCGCTGAAGCCCGTGATGCCGCGCATCGCGGAAGCGGTCGAGGCGTTCTTCGGCATCGCGCCGCTCGCGTGGGCCGACGCCGCGAAGCCGCTGTCGTCGGAACAGCCGATCAGGGCGTACCAGCACCTGATGACCCGCGTCGACACGAAGCAGATCGACGCGCTGCTCGCCGCGAACCGCGATTCGCTGGCCGGCGCGGGCACCTCGACGGACGCGGCCGGCAGCGCGAAGGCCGCGAAAGCCGCGACGGCCGACGCCAAGGCCGCGAAGGCGAACGCGAAGCCCGCCGCCGCCGCGAACGGCGCGGACGACGCCGACGCGCCCATCTCGATCGACGATTTCGCGAAGATCGACCTGCGCATCGCGAAAATCGTCGCGTGCCAGGCGGTCGAAGGCTCGGACAAGCTGCTGCAGCTCACGCTCGACGTCGGCGAGGAGAAGACCCGCAACGTGTTCTCCGGGATCAAGTCCGCGTACCAGCCGGAGCAGCTCGTCGGCAAGCTGACCGTGATGGTCGCGAACCTCGCGCCGCGCAAGATGAAGTTCGGCCTGTCCGAAGGGATGGTGCTCGCGGCGTCGGCAACCGACGAGAAGGCCGAGCCGGGCCTCTACATCCTCGAGCCGCACAGCGGCGCGAAGCCGGGCATGCGCGTGAAGTAAGCGGCACGCGCCGCCGCTGGCGCGACAGCCCCGCACGATGCGTGCGGGGTTTTTTTATGCTTGAGCCGCACGGGTCGCCGCCCGGTGCGTACCGCGGACGGATTCCGCTACCATGTCGCGTTGCGCGGCAGCCGCTCGCGCATGCCGATGCACTATGCAGCACCGGAACCCGCCGGATTCCGAAGACCGCCGCGAGCGGTCGGCCACGGGCCGTGGCGGCGGGCTCCGTCCACAGAACAACGAAATGAAAACGCACCCGATGCCCTCCCGGCCGGCCGGACGCGCGCGTCGTCCCGCATGAGCCGCGCCCGTTCCCCGATGCCGATCCCGCTCGTGCCGGTCGCCGACGCGAACGGCGTCGCGCCGCTCGTCGCGCGCAGCCGCGCGTTCGGCGCGCTCGCCGAGCGCTTCGCGTGGCTCGCGCTGCGCGAGCCGCCCGCCGACGACAATGCCCGCTGGCACGCGCACATGCTCGGCAAACGCGCGATCCGCTTCGCGCAGCCGCTGACGTTCACGCCCTACGCCGCCGCGCAGCCCTGCTCCGCGCGCTGCCGGTTCTGCTCGGAAACGCTCATCGACGAGACCGCGTCCGGCCCGATGGCCGCGAGCCAGCGCCCGGGCGCGAACTATTTCGACAGGCTCGGCCGCGCGCTGCGGGCGCTGCGCGGCGTGCCGCTGTCGTATTCGCTGTCCGGGCTCGAGAACACCGACGATCCGGGCTGGCTGCTGTCGCTCGTCGCAACCCTCGGCGCGGCCGGCGACGACGGCCCCGACGTCGGCGGCAGCGTGCTGTACACGAACGGCGCAGGCCTCGTCGAGCACGGCGACGCGCTGCTGCCCGCGCTCGCGACCTTCGGGCTGTCGTGGCTCGAATGGTCGCGCCATCACGATCGCGACGACGTGAACCAGTCGATCATGCGCTTTCGCCCCGGCCAGCCCGTGATGCGCGACACCGCGTTCGAGACGGCGTTCGCCGCCGCGCGCGAGCGCTTCCCGGTCAAGCTCGTCTGCATCGTGCAGCGCGGCGGCATCGAGACGCCGGCCGACGTGCTCCGTTATCTGGACCGCGCACGCACGCTCGGCGCGAGCGCCGTGATCTTCCGCGAGTTCTCCGCACTGCCCGACACGTACCGGCACAACGCGACGCGGCGCTACGTCGATCAGGCGCGGATCGCGATCGACGCGCTGCTGCTCGCGTGCGTCGCCGACCCCGCGTTTGCCGCCCGGTGCGAGCCGATCGCGCTGACGGGCGGCTACTACTTCTGGAATGCGCGCTGGGCGCACCGCGACGGGTTCGAGGTCGTGTTCGAGGCGTCCGACTACGGCGCGATGCGCGAGCATGAACTGCGCGACGCCGTGTACAAGCTCGTATTTCATCCGAACGGCAACCTGTGCGCGGGCTGGCAACCGACGCGCGACATCCTGTGGAGCGACGATGACCACCGTGACTAGCTGGCTGCGCCTGACCGAAGAGGCCGCCGACACCACCCTGCCCGCCGACCTGCGCGCGCGGGATTCATTCGCCGCGCGCGATTGCGGCTGGGTCGAGCAGATGGTGCCGTTCATCGGCAGCCACGCGACGCCGGGCGGCTGGATCGTCGATCCATTCTGCGGCTTCGGCACGACGCTCGTCGCCGCCGCGCAATGCGGCGCGCCGGCGCTCGGCGTCGAGGTCGATCCGGAGCGCGCGGCGTTCGCGCGCGAACGGCTCGCGCGGGCGGGCGCCCCGGCCGGCCGCCATCCGGTGCTCGCGGGCGACCTGTCGACCACCGCGACGCAAGCCGCCGCGCGTGACGCCGGCGGCCCGTTCACGCTGTGCCTGACGAGCGTGCCGTACTTCGGCTGCGACGAGCTGCCCGGCAAGGCAGCCGACGGGCAGCTGTACGGCGTCGCGCACTACGCGCCGTATCTGGAACGGATGCGCAACGTATTCGCGGGCGTACACGCGCTGCTCGAACCGGGCGGCTGGTTCATCGCGATGGCGCAGAACCTGCGCCTCGGCGGCCGGTTCGTGCCGCTCGCGTGGGATGTCGCGCGACTGCTCGGCGAACGCTTCGTGCTGCACGAGGAGCGCGTGCTGATCTACGAACGCGCGGGCGGCCCCGCGCCGCACGGCGACGGCGCGACCGATCGCACGCACGAGTACGCGCTCGTGTGCCGCAAGGCGCCGCTTGCGAGCGACGCCGACGCCGCCCGTGCGCTCTTCGCCGCGCTGACGCGCGACGGCTTCGCGTTCGCCGTGATCGGCGGCTTCGCACGCCGGCTCGCGGCCGAAGCGGGTCATGCCGATGGCGGCGCCGCCGGCGACACCGATACGCCGCTGAACGACGTCGACCTCGTGGTGCCGCCCGACGACGCGGGCGTGTCGCGGCTGCTGCAATGGCTGGAAGCCGACGGCTTCTCGCTGGAATCGTGGAATGCGCGGATCACGCCGCCTGTCGCGGCCGCCGCGCTGCGCTACCGTCACTACTTCCGTGCGCGGCGGGCCAACCGGGCGCGACGACAGGAGCGAACGACCGCTGAGCCGGTTGCGCGCGCGACGCGACGCGCGCCGCCGTCACCGTCGGCCGAACCACCGGTCGAAGCGCCGCGTGTAGTTCAGGTCGACGCCCTGGAACGTGCCGCCGTACGCGGACACCGACCAGAAGCGCGTCAGGTTGATCGTCGCCTTGAACGCGTTGCTCGCCGATTGCAGCCCCTGCTCGTAGCCGAGCACGAAGCGCTCGTTGATCGCCTTCGAGATCTGCACGACCTGCGGATCGGTCAGGCCGACGTCGCTGCGGCCGATCGAGAATTCGTCGAGGCCGATGCTCTGCGCGACGCGCTTGCCGGTTGCGCTGCCGAGCAGCGCGAGCGCGGCGGTCATCGCGTTCTGCTGGCCGACGTTGTTGCCCTGGTCGGTGCCGTGGCCGAACAGCAGCCACGACAGCTTCTCGTTGTCGGTCACGTTCGGCTCCGACACGAGCCTGACCGTCGGCGACTGGATCGTGCCCGTCACCTGCACGCCCGCCTCGACTTCCTGGTTGCGCCGCATCGCGAGGATGTTGACGCCCGGGTTCGACACCGGGCCGTTGAACGTGAAGAAGCCGTTCTCGATCGCGAGCTTGCGGCCGAACGACGTGTACGTCGAGCCTTCCGTCACGCGCACGTTGCCGACCGCGCGCAGCGGCACGCCGGGCGCGCTCATCACGGTGATCGTGCCGCGCAGCCCGAGATCCGCGCCGTGGCCCTTGAAGCGGAAGTCGTTGCCGAGGCCGATGTCGACGTTCGCGCGCGGTGCGAGCGACGGCGCGGGCTTGTCGGTCGCCGGCTGCGGCTTCGCGATCGCGGTGCCCGTCTGCGTCTCGCCGCGCACCGTGCCGTCCGGACGCATGATCACGACGTCGTCGGACAGGTGCGGCGCCGCCTGTTCCGGCAGGTCGAACAGCGCATGGTCGACGACGAACTTGCCGTCGATCGCGAGCCCGCCGTGCGCCCCCTCGTTCGCGACGGTCGCCTTGCCCGACAGCGACAGCTTGCGGTCAGGCGCTGCGAACAGTTCGAGCTTGTCCGCGACGATGCTCGCGGTCAGGTCGGGCGCCTCGTTGTCGAGCCGCACGCGGCCGATCGCGCGCAGCGTGCCGCTGCCGCCGTGGAACTCGACCTGCTGGAATTCGACGAGGTTCTCCGCCAGCCGGATGCGCACGATGCCGTCCTTCAGCTGCACGCCCTGGTCGACGAGCGTCGCGGACAGCTCGTCGCCCGTCAGCATCCCGGACACGTTCGGCTTCGCCGGCGTGCCGGCGACCGTCAGCTTCAGCGCCGCGCGCCCGCCGAGCAGGTAGCTCGGCCCGAACAGGTTGCCGGTCGCCTTCAGCGACGGGATGTCGGCATCGATGCGGCCCGACAGCGGGCCGTCGTCGGCGACCGCAAGCGCGCCGTCGCGCGGCGCGAACGGCACCGCGACGCTCGCGTCGAGCGTGCCGACCCGATTCGCCTTGCCCTGCACGGTCACGTTCAGCCGGTTGCCCGCGCCGAACGCGGCGCGCGCCTGCAGGTCGGTGAGCCCGAGCGACGCGATCCCGCGCGCGGTCTCGACGGTCACGTCGCCGCTGCGCCGCCTGACCTGCAGATAGCCGGTCGCGGACGTGCCGAGCGCGAAATCCCAGTCGGCGTCGAGCACCACGTCGGTCCGCACCGGCGGCCGCCGGCCCGTCAGCTCCTGGCGGACCTCGAGGAAGCGCGCGACCGACGCGCCGCTCACCGTGCCCACGGAGCGCAGCAGGCCGTGGTCGAACACGAAGGTCTTCAGGTCGATCGCCGCGCCTTCGAGCGTCAGCTTCGCCGCGCCGAGCGTCACGCGCCCGGCGCCCGCCGATACGGCGAGCGGCGTCTGCAGCGCGAGCGCCGGCGTGCCGCGGTTCGCGAGGCGCGTCACGGTGCCGTCCCAGCGCATCCCGTCGCGGCTTTCGACGACGCCGCCGTTCGCCGCGACCGTCAGGTCGATCACGCGCCCGCCGGCCATCCCGACCGCCGACGCGTCGAGCGTGTGCTTCGCGCGCGTGCCGTCGAGGTTCGCGCGCAGCGTCTTCAGCTGCAGCGAGCCGAGCGCCACGTCGCTCGCGTCGACGGTGAACACCAGCGCGCCGTGCGCGCCGTCGCGGATATCGGCGCGCCCCTGTGCGGCGCCGATCCGGTTCGCGCCGAACACGACGCCCTGCGCCTTGTAGGTCGCGGTCACGTTCGGATGCGCGAAGCTGCCCGTCAGGTCGCCCTGCGCCTCGACGAGCCCCGCGACGCCGAAGCCGAGCCGGTCGAGCTGCGGCGCATCGACGACGAAGCGCAGCCGGTCGCCGGGCGCGCCGAAGCTGCCGCGCAGGTCGACGCGGTTGCCCGCGATCGACAGGTTCGCGTTGCTCGGCAGGATCCGCGTGCCCGCGAGCTGCACGACGCCCGCGCCGGTCAGCGGCACGCCGTCGTACAGGCTGTCGCCGAGCTTGAAGGTCGCCTTCGTCGACACCTGCGGCGCGAACGCGCCCGACGCGGTCAGCGTGCCGTTCACGCGCGTCTCGCCGCCCTTCGCGGGCGCAGCCTTCGTCACCTTCGCGGCCGCCTTGCCGGCGGCGGCCGGCGGCGCGCGCATCGCGGCGAGCAGCAGCGGATCGAAGTTGGCGAGCGTCGCCTTCGCGTCGTAGCTCGAATGCGCGTCGTGGCGGAACACGCCGGTCAGGTCGATGCGCCCCTTGGCCGCAGTCACGCGCGCATCGGTCAGCACCGTCTGCTGCGGCGTCAGCGCAACCTTCGCACGCGCGCCGAGCGCGAGCTTCGGATCGGTCAGGTCGAACTCGACGGTCTGCACGCCGCTCGCGAGCGTCACGCCGACCGGCCCGCCGAGCCGCATCGGGCGCAGCTCCGCCACGAACGCATTGAGGTCGAGATTCGCGACCTTCAGGTCGAAACGGCCCTTGCCGAGCGCGACCGCGCCGCCGCCCGTCACGCTGCCGTCGCGGATCAGCTTCAGCGCGAGGCCGTCGATCCGCTGCGCGTGCGCGTCGAGCCGCACGGTCGCGTTCGCATCGACGACCGGCAGCAGATGGTCGCCGAGCGTGCCCGGCTTCGCGTTGACGATCGACACCGGCCCCGTCACCGCGAACGCGTGCGGATGCGCGGGATCGGCCGGCGCGGGCGCGAGCTCGGCGCGCACCGCGAGGTCCGCGGCCGGCGCGCCCGGCGCCAGCGACTGCGGGTTCACATGATCGAACGCGAGCGACGCGCGCGTGAGCGGCACCGCGCCGAACGGCGCCGCCTCGACGTGCGCGCGCCCGTTGAGCTTCAAGCCGCTCGCGTCGACGTCGGCGACGAGCGCTTCGAGCGAGCCCGACACGCGCGCGCGCGCATCGACCGGCTCCTCGGCGAGCTTGCCCGCGTAGGTCGCATCGCCCGTCAGCGCGAATGGCCGCACGCCGTCGAGCTTCGCGCGCGCACTCAGCGCACCGTACTCCGTGTCGAGCCGCTCGAGCGCAAGCTCATGGTGGCGGCCGTCGCTGCGGCCGCTCAGCGCGAGATGGTCAAGCTGCGTCGTCGAGCCGCCCTCGTGGATCGCGAGACGGTCGAAGCGCAGGTCGACGATCCGCAGCTGCAGCGGCAGGCGCAGATCCTGCGGCATCACGGTCGGCGTCGACGGCCCCGGCGCGATCCGCACGTCGATCGTGCCTGCGCGCAGAGAGTCGACCGTCAGGCGCAGCGGTGCGCGGGTCAACGCCCAGCGGCCGTCGAGACGGTCGATCCGCACGTCGGTGCCCGTGCCGTCCGGGCTCGTCCACGCGAACGCGCGCAGGCGCACGCCGGTGGCCAGCGCGCCGCCCTCGAGCGTGCCCGACAGTCGCCCGCCGAGCACGCGCACCGCCGTCTGCCACGCGAGCCGGGTGCCGCGCTCGGTCGTGATCGCGGCGAGCGCGAGCCCCGCCACCAGCACGACGAGCAGCACGACGCCGGCCAGCGTCCACGCGACGCCGCGCAGGACCGGCGAGCCGCGCGGTGGGCGCGGCGCGTCCTCGGGCCGGCCGTCGGGCGTGTCCGGATCGTGGGGCGGCGGCGTGTCGTGGGCGTCCTTCGTCATGCGGTGTGTGATGGATGAATCGGTTCGGTCAGAATGCGACGCCGAGCGTCAGGTACGGGCGCACGCTGCGGTTGCGCAGCCCGTAGGCGAGGTCGAAATTGATCGGGCCGACCGGGCTGCGCCAGCGCGCGCCGATGCCGACGCCCTTGTAGAACACCTTCTCGCCCCATGCGTCGGTCGCGGTGCCGACGTCGAAGAACGTCGCGGCGCCCCAGTCGCGGTTGAACCAGTGCTGGTATTCGGCGGTGCCGGTCGTCAGGTACTTGGTCGGCAGCACCGAGCCGTCGACGCCGTTGCCGATGCTCTGGTAGCCGTAGCCGCGCACCGAGTTCGAGCCGCCCGCGCGGAACAGCAGCGACGCCGGCACGCCGGTCGAGCTGCCGCTCGTAAACACGCCGCCCAGCTCCGCGCGGAACACGAACAGGTCGCGCTTGCCGATCGGCACATACTGCTGGCCGCGCGCATAGCCGCGGATGAAGGTCTGGTCGGTGAGCACGTTCTTCACCGCGAAGCCGGCCTCCGCGTGAATCAGGTTGCCGGAGCGCGGGAACAGCGGATCGTCGACGTTGCGGCGCGTCCACGCCCACTGCGGCACGAGCGCGCGGCTCATGGTCGGTCCCGCGCCGTTCTGGTTGAGCCGGTCCTGATACAGCATCAGCGAATACGCATAGTCGATGTACTGTCCGGTGCGGGTGCGCTGCACGCCGACCCGCGCGCTGTAGATGCGCGTGTCCGACACGTCGGTGTTCGTATACGACGCGAGCACGCTGTTGGTCCACGCGCGCGGCCCCGGCGGCATCGACAGCTGGACCTGGCCGTACTGCTGGATCTGGTCGAGCCGGCCCGACACCGTCAGCGGCCAGGCCGCGCCGAACGTGTCGAGGTACGTGTACGCGCCCTGGATGTGCGGACCGGTGTCGGTCGCGTAGCCGATCCCGCCGCGCACGCTGTTGTACGGATACTCGCTGACCTTCACGTGCACGGGCGTCTGGTCCGGCTTCGCGGTGTCGTTGCCGACGTCGATCGCGACGCTCGCGTAGTACGGCGTGTTCTGCAGTTGCCGCTGCAGCTCCGTGATCCGCTGCACGTCGTAGATCTCGCCTTCGGACAGCGGATTGACGTTGGTGACGATCTTCTCCGGATAGCGGCGCACGCCTTCGACGTCGACCTTGCCGATCGTGAACGTCGGCCCGCTGTCGAACGTGACCGCGAGCGTCGCGCGCTGCGTGCGCGGATCGATGCGCGCCTCGGACGCGGTGATCTTCGCGCCGAGGTAGCGGCGCGATTGCAGCTGCCTGAGCGCGGCGCCCTTCGCGCCGTCCCAGCCCGCCTGCGTGAACGGCTCGCCCGCCTTCAGCGAGAACGCGAAGCGCGTCGCGGTCTCCTGCTTCGGGTCTTCCGAGCCGACCGGCCCGTTGAACGTCAGGTCGACCGACGACACGACGGTCTGCGGCCCCGGATCAACCGCGATCCTCACGTTGCGCTTGCCGTCGCGCGTGCGCACGTCGGTGCGCACGACCGGCGAGAAATAGCCTTCGGTCGCGGTCAGGTCGCGCACCTGCTGCGGCGTTGCGGTGACGAGGAAGTCGAACTGGTCGTCGCTGACGTCGTCGCGCTTCGCGAAGCGCGCGATGTCGAGGTGGGACTTTAGCAGCTTGCGGACCGTGCGCGGCCCGTCGATCTCGACGTCGTATTTCGCCCAGGCGGGCAGCGCGGCGAGCGCGGCCAGGCAGCCGGCGAGGATGCGCGCGGCCCGGGCCGCGCCGGCGTCGCCGCGTCGGGCGCCATCATGCGCCGTGTCTTGTTGCTGGTGTGCCTGCCCCGCCAACTATGACCTCGCCCTCAATGATGTGAATTGTTCGAAAAACCGTATTTGACCATACGGATGTCGCCACCCCCGCCCGCGCGCCGCTTTGATGCTTGCGCGCAACGGCGCGACGCCCGCGCGTTCGACGCGCGTTTCACGCCGGCCGTTCCCCGCGATGCGGTAAAATCCCGCCATCGCACAATCCGGCGCGTTGCGCGCCGACCTGAAACGGAAAGCCAAGCCATGCCGTACCAGTCCGACGTCACGCAATTCCTGAACCAGCTCAAGCAGCAGAAGCCGACGCTCGAGGAAGAGCAGCGCAAGGGCCGCGCACTGCTGTGGGACAAGCAGCCGGTCGACCTCGACGAGCGCGCCGCGCAGCAGGAATCGCGCGTGAAGCAGACGTCCTACGTCTACTACCAGAACTTCTGACGACGTGAGCGCCGCCGACGAGGCCAGCGCCGCCCGGCCTGACGCGGCCCGGCCCAATGCGGCCCAGCCGGAAGACGCGGTCGCCGCGCCCGCGGGCGCCGATTCGACGCCCGACACGGTCGACGGCGTCGCGGCGTTCGCGCGCCTGTACGGCGAGCCGCTCTTCAAGCTGCCGCAGGACCTGTACATCCCGCCCGACGCGCTCGAGGTGTTCCTCGAAACGTTCGAAGGCCCGCTCGACCTGCTGCTCTACCTGATCCGCAAGCAGAACTTCAACGTGCTCGACATCCCGATGGCGCAGGTCACCGCGCAGTATCTGGGCTATGTCGACCAGATCCGCGCGTCGAACCTCGAACTCGCGGCCGAGTACCTGCTGATGGCCGCGATGCTCATCGAGATCAAGTCGCGGATGCTGCTGCCGGTCAAGAAGGCCGACACCGGCGAGGAGGCGGAAGATCCGCGCGCCGAGCTGGTGCGCCGCCTGCTCGAATACGAGCAGATGAAGCTCGCCGCGCAGCGCCTCGACCGGCTGCCGCAGCTCGGCCGCGACTTCCTGCGCGCCGAGGTGTACATCGAGCAGAGCATCACGCCGCGCTTCCCCGACGTGAACGCCGACGACCTGCGCGCCGCGTGGGCCGACGTGCTCAAGCGCGCGAAGCTCGTCCAGCATCACAAGATCTCCCGCGAGGAGCTGTCGGTGCGCGAGCACATGAGCCTGATCCTGCGCAAGCTGCAGAACGCCCGCTTCATGGAGTTCGCCGAGCTGTTCGACACGTCGCGCGGCGTGCCGGTCGTCGTCGTGAACTTCATCGCGATGCTCGAGCTCGCGCGCGAATCGCTCGTCGAGATCACCCAGCCCGAACCGTTCGCGCCGATCTACGTGCGCCTCGCGTACCTGCCCGCCTGAATTGCGCCGCCGGGCGCCACGCCGAACCCGGCCCGCCCGCGCAGACGTATTCCCGATAAAAGCGAACGATCGTCCTTTTATCGGTGCGCCCGGCGGCCAAATCCTCTACAATCCGCCGACGCCCGACGCGCCGCCCGCGCGCGGATGCGTTTGCCGCTTCGACCCCGACGCCGCCTGCCGCGGCGTCAACGCGCGCCAGCGCGAGGAACCCGCTACCCGATCATGAAAGTCATCAGCTCGATCCAGGAACTGCGCGACCAGTTGCGCGGCCAGAACCGCACCGCCTTCGTGCCGACGATGGGCAATCTGCACGAAGGGCACCTGTCGCTGATGCGCCTCGCGCGCCAGCACGGCGATCCGGTCGTGGCGAGCATCTTCGTCAACCGCCTGCAGTTCGGCCCGAACGAGGATTTCGACAAGTATCCGCGCACGCTGCAGGACGACATCGAGAAGCTGCAGAAGGAAAACGTCTACGTGCTGTTCGCGCCGACCGAGCGCGACATGTATCCGGAGCCTCAGGAATACCGCGTGCAGCCTCCGGACGACCTCGGCGGGATCCTCGAGGGCGAGTTCCGGCCCGGCTTCTTCACCGGCGTGTGCACGGTCGTCGCGAAGCTGATGGCCTGCGTGCAGCCGCGCGTGGCCGTGTTCGGCAAGAAGGACTATCAGCAGCTGATGATCGTGCGCCGCATGTGCCAGCAGCTTGCGATGCCGGTCGACATCATCGCGGCCGAGACCGTGCGCGACACCGACGGCCTCGCGCTGTCGTCGCGCAACCGCTATCTCGCGCCGGCCGAGCGCCAGGAGGCGCCGGAGCTCGCGAAGACGCTGCAGCGCGTGCGCGAAAGCGTGCTCGGCGGCGAGCGCGACCTCGTCAAGCTCGAGCAGCACGCGCAGGCCCACCTCGCCGGCCGCGGCTGGGCGCCCGACTACATCTCGATCCGCCGGCGCGCGAACCTGATCGCGCCGAGCGCCGCCGAGCTCGAAGCCGGCGAGCCGCTCGTCGTGCTCGCGGCCGCGAAGCTCGGCGCGACGCGCCTCATCGACAACCTGGAAATCTGACGGCTTTCGTCCGCCAGCGCATCACGACGCATCAAGGAGGCCCCATGCAGCGCCACATGCTCAAATCGAAGATCCACCGCGTGGCCGTCACGCACTGCGAATTGCACTACGAAGGCTCGTGCGCGATCGACGAGAACCTGCTCGAGGCCGCGAACATCGCGGAAAACGAGCGGATCGACATCTGGAACATCAACAACGGCGAACGCTTCTCGACCTACGCGATCAAGGGCGAACGCGGCAGCGGGATGATCTCGCTGAACGGCTCGGCCGCGCGGCGCGCGCAGCTCGGCGATCTCGTGATCATCGCGGCGTTCGCGATGGTCGACGAAGCCGAACTGCAGGCCGGCTGGAAGCCGAACCTCGTGTTCGTCGACGACGACAACAAGATCAAGGGCAGCCGCGACCACGTGCCGACCCAGAGCTGGTCGTAAGCCGGCGCCGCCCAATGCAAAGGGCCGGATTCCGTCCAGCACGGAATCCGGCCCTTGTCACGTGCGCGCGGCGTGCAGGCGGTTGCCACCGGCGACCGAGCCGCGCCGCGCCGCGCCGTCATGCGCCCTTCGACGCCTTGCGCTCCGCCCACGCGACGATCGGGCCCCACTGTTCGAGATCCTTGTCGACGCGGCTCTTCGCGACGTCCCACAGCGTGAGCCCGTGCGCGGCGAGCTGCACATAGTTCTGCGTGTCGCGCACGTAGCCGAGCACCGGCAGCTTGAGCCCCTCGACGAAGCGGTGCAGCTGCTCGGACGAGCGCGTGCGCGCATCGACCCGCATCCCGACGATGCCGACTTCGACGCTGCCCTTGCGCACCGCCTTCTCGTTCGCGAGCTGTTCGAGGAAGTGCTGGGTCGCGAGGATGTCGAACATCGACGGCTGCAGCGGCACGATCACCTTGTCCGCGAGTTGCAGCGCGAGGTTGAGCCGGTTGCCGTGCAGGCCCGCCGGCGTGTCGATCACCGCGTATTCGAGGCCGCGCGGCGGCTTCGACGGCGCATCCGGATCAAGCCCCCACGCCTCGATGGCGGGCAGCCCGGCCGGACGCAGGTCGAGCCACGCATGCGCGGACTGCTGCCGGTCGAGATCGGCCAGCGCGACCCATGCGCCCTGCGCCGCGAAATAACCAGCGAGATTGGTGGACAGCGTGCTCTTGCCAACGCCGCCCTTCGGATTCGCCACCACGATCACCGTCATGAATTCCCCCGAAGAAGCCGTGCGGCGCCGGCCGGCAGGCGGGCGCCGCACAATTGCGGATACAGGGAGCGATGATATCGGCAAATGGGGCATCACCGGAACCGGTGGCATCGATCCGGCCCGGCGCCGCACCGCGTCACGCCGCGCGCTGCGCCGCGGCCCGCGGCGCGCCGAGCGCGAACGCGCCGCCGCCCAGGAGCGCCTGCACGGCGAGCGTCACGGCCCAGAACGCCGGATATTCCCAGCCGCCGTGCGGCGCCCCGAAGCTCCAGCCGTTCGGCAGGTGCGCGGCAGTCGCGCCGAGCATGAACGGCAGCAGCGCCAGCGCGGCGACCCGCACCCGGAAGCCGGTCAGGAGCGCGATGCCGCCCGCCAGCTCGACGACCGTCGTGACATACGCGAGCCACGCGGGCAGGCCGATCGACGCGAAGAATTGCGCGGTGCCGGGCAGCGTGAAGACGAACACCTTCTGCGCGACGTGCGCGAGATACAGCACGCCGAGCGCGACGCGCAGCAGCGTGGCGGCGAAATCGTTGAGGCGGTTCGGGTTCATGTCAGGGTTCCTTCGTGAGTGGATTGGAATGAACCGCACTCTATTCGAACCTTTTCCGCCAATAAATGCGCAACGCCGCTTAAATTATCTCCCGCAAAGAACGAATCGAAATAAAAAGGGGCATGACCCATCATGCCCCCCTTCGTGCGTCAGTAGCCGCCGCCCTTGCCCTGCGATCCGCTATAGCCGGACGAGCTGCCGCCGCCCGATCCGTAATCGCAGGCCTGCGCCCACGTCGGGACCGTCAGCAACGCCAGCAGCAATACGCCCAACCACCGTCGAGCCTTCATCGTCGCGCTCCTCCGGACGGATATCCGCCCTTCTTTGGTTGTACGCCACGCGACGAAAAAAGCGAGGTCGAATCGCTCAGCGGAATTCGGCGTACAGCGCCGGCAGGTCGAGATGCGCGGCGAACGTGTCGGCGAGCCGTTCGAGCGATGCCTCGCGCAGCGTCGGGTAGTCGATCCGCTCGGCCGCGTCGAGGCCCGCCCACGCGAGCAGCGCCGCGCACGCGTCCGGTGCGTCGAACAGCCCGTGCACGTAGGTGGCGAGGATCTGGCCGTCGTCGGACCGCGCGCCGTCCGCGTGCGCGGCGGCCGCTCCGTCGGCCGCCAGCTCGAGCGCCGGCGCCGCGAGCGCGGGGCCGCGCGTCTCGCCCATGTGGATCTCGTAGCCGCGCACCGCCGCGCCGCCCGGCAAAGCCAGGCGGCCCGTCACGTTCCTCAGCGTCTTGTCCGGCTGCAGCGTCGTGTCGAACTCGAGCAGGCCCAGCCCCGGCACGCTGCCGGGCGCCCCTTCGAGGCCCAGCGGATCGTCGAGCGAGCGGCCGAGCATCTGCATGCCGCCGCAGATGCCGATCACCTTGCCGCCATAGCGCAGGTGCCGCCGGATCGTCGCGTCCCAGCCGGCGTCGCGCAACCACGCGAGATCGCGCTGCACGCTCTTCGAGCCGGGCAGGATCAGCAGGTCGGCGGCCGGCACGGGCCCGCTCTTCCAGTACGTGAACTCGACCTGCGGATGCGCGCGCAGCGGATCGAAATCGGTGTGGTTGCTGATCCGCGGCAGCGCCGGCACGACGACGCGCAGCACGCGGCCGCCGGCGTGCGCGGCGCCGCTTCGCGCCTGCGCGGGCAGCATGTCCTCCGCGTCGAGCGCGAGGCCGTGCAGATAAGGCAGCACGCCGAACACCGGCTTGCCGGTCTGTGCGCGCAGCCAGTCGAGGCCCGGTTCGAGCAGCTTGAAGTCGCCGCGGAAGCGGTTGATCACGAAGCCGCGCACCCGCGCGCGCTCGCTGTCCGACAGGCACGCGAGCGTGCCGACCAGATGCGCGAACACGCCGCCTCGGTCGATGTCGGCGACCAGCACGACCGGGCAGTCGACGCGCTCGGCGAAGCCCATGTTCGCGATGTCGCCTTCGCGCAGGTTGATCTCGGCCGGGCTGCCCGCGCCCTCGACGATCACCGTGTCGTAGCCGGCGCGCAGCCGCGCATACGATTCGAGCACCGCGTCGAACGCGACCGGCTTGTAGTCGTGGTACGCCCGCGCGTTCAGGTTCGCGCGCGCCTTGCCGTGGATGATCACCTGCGCGCCGCGGTCGCTGGTCGGCTTGAGCAGCACGGGGTTGAAATCGGTATGCGGCGCGACGCCCGCGGCGAGCGCCTGCAGCGCCTGCGCGCGGCCGATCTCGCCGCCGTCGGCCGTCACCGCGCTGTTGAGCGCCATGTTCTGCGGCTTGAACGGCGCGACGCGCGCGCCGGCGCGGCGCGCCAGGCGGCACAGGCCCGCGACGAGCGTGCTCTTGCCGGCGTCCGACGTCGTGCCCTGGATCATCAGCGTGCCGCGCGGCCGCGGCTCGGGTGCATTCATCGTGTGAAAGGCGTGGCGAATCGAAGGCCGCATTATCGCCTGCGCCGTTACAATCACGCGATGATTCCGCACGATCTCACCTTCGTCCTCGGCGGCGCACGCTCGGGCAAGAGCGCGCATGCCGAGCGGCTCGCGGCCGACTGCGGCCGCCCCGTCACCTATATCGCGACCGCGCAGGCCGCCGACGCCGAATTCGCGCAGCGCATCGCGCATCATCGCGCGCGCCGGCCCGCGAGCTGGGGATTCGCCGACGCGCCCGTCGAGCTCGCCGAAACCGTCGCGCGGCTCGACGATCCCGGCGCGTGCCTGCTCGTCGACTGCCTGACGCTGTGGCTCACGAACCTGCTGTGCCCGGCCGAAGGCGAACCGCACGACGACGCGCACTACGAAGCGCGCGTCGCCGCGCTCGAAGCCGCGCTGCGCAACGCCCGCGCGAAGGTGATCGTCGTCAGCAACGAGATCGGGCTCGGCGTCGTGCCGCTCGGCGCGCTCACGCGCCGCTACGTCGACGAGCTCGGCCGCCTGAACCAGCGCGTCGCCGCGCTCGCGACGCGCGTCACGCTGCTCGTCGCCGGGGTGCCGGTCGCGATCAAGACGGAGCCCGCGTCATGCTGATGCTGTCGTTGCCCACGGTCGCGATGCTCGCGGTCATCGCGGTGATCGTCGACCGCGTGGTCGGCGAGCCGTCGGCCGCGCATCCGCTCGTCGCGTTCGGGCGGCTCGCCGCACGCATCGAAGCGGTGCTGAACACGGGCCGGCGCGGCCGCCTGACGGGCATCGCCGCGTGGCTCGCGGCCGTCGCGCCGCCGGTCCTGATCGCCGCGTGGCTGGCCGCCGCGCTGCCCACGCCGCTCGCGGCCGCGCTGCATGTCGCGCTGCTCTGGTTCGCGCTCGGCGCGAAGAGCCTCGCCGACCATCTCGCGCCGATCGCCGCCGCGCTGTTCCGGCACGACCTGCCGGGCGCGCGCGCGCTGACCGCGCGCATCGTGTCGCGCGACACCAGCGCCGCCGACGAGGGCGCGCTGTCGCGCGCGGCCGTCGAATCGGCGCTCGAGAACGGCAACGACGCGATCTTCGGTGCCCTCTTCTGGTTCGTCATCGCCGGCGGCCCCGGCGCGCTGATGTTCCGGCTCGCGAACACGCTCGACGCGATGTGGGGCTACCGCACGCCGCGCTTCCTGACCTTCGGCTGGGCCGCCGCGCGGATCGACGACCTGCTGAACTGGGTGCCCGCGCGCCTCACGGCCGCGAGCTACGCGCTGCTCGGCGACACCGCGTCGGCGTGGCGCTGCTGGCGCACGCAGGCCCGGCACTGGGACAGCCCGAACGCGGGCCCGGTGATGGCCGCCGGCGCCGGCAGCCTGAACGTGCAGCTCGGCGGCCCGGCCGTCTATCACGGCGAGCTCGAGCACCGCCCGGTGCTCGGCGCGGGTTCGCCCGCGAGCGCCGCGCACATCGTCGCCGCGCTGTCGCTCGTCACGCGCACGCTCGCGCTCTGGCTCGCGCTGCTGGTCGCGAGCGCCATCCTCGTCATGGGCACCCAACATGTCTGACACCCGAATCGCGCACGGCGGCAACCTGCATGACGCCGCGCGCCGCCACGGCATTCCGTACGACGCGTGGCTCGACCTGTCGACCGGCATCAACCCGGTCGGCTATCCGGTGCCGCCCGTGCCCGCCGACGCGTGGCGCCGGCTGCCCGACGACGGCGACGGGCTGGCCGCGCGTGCGGCCGATTACTACGGCGCGCCGGACCCGGCGCACGTGCTGCCGGTCGCCGGCAGCCAGGCCGCGATCCGCGCGCTGCCCGCGCTGCTGCCCGACGGCGACGTGGGCGTCGCACCGCTCGCGTATGGCGAATACGGGCCCGCGTTCGCGCGTCGCGGCCATCGCGTCGCCCCGCTCGACATCGCCGTCGACACGCTGCCCGCGACGCTGCGCCACGTGATCGTCGGGAATCCGAACAACCCGACTGCCGAGCGCGTCGCCGCCGAGCGCCTGCTCGGCTGGCACGCGCAGCTGGCGGCGCGCGGCGGCACGCTGATCGTCGACGAGGCGTTCGCCGATACGGGCGCGACCGGCTCGCTCGCCGCTTGCGTGAATCGCCCGGGTCTCGTCGTCCTGCGTTCGGTCGGCAAGTTCTTCGGCCTCGCCGGCATCCGCGCCGGTTTCGTGCTGGCCCATCCCGCGCTGATCGTCCCGCTGCGCGACACGCTCGGCGCGTGGACGGTCGGCGGCCCCGCGCGTCACGCGGTGGCCGCCGCGTTCGCCGACCGTGCGTGGCAGGCGGCCGCTCGCGAACGGCTCGCCGCCGACGGCGAACGGCTCGCGGCGCTGCTGCGCGGACACGGCTACGTCGTGCATTCGACGCCGCTGTTCAGCTGGACCGCCGATCCGCGCGCGGCGGACTTGCATGCGGCGCTGGCGCGACAGGGCATCTGGACGCGCCATTTCGCGCAGCCGTCGAGCGTGCGCTTCGGCTTGCCGGGCAACGGCGACGAATGGCGGCGTCTCGAGTGCGCGCTTGCACAGTGCGTGCCGGCATTGCTCGCGGAGCCACAATGACGAAAGAGGCGCGCCGCTGCCTGCCGGCGCTTGCGGCACTGATCGCGCTCGGCGCCGCCCCGTTCGCGCACGCGGACGTCAGCGCGCGCGACGACGCCGGCAACACGGTCACGCTCCCCGCGCCGGCGCAGCGCGTGGTCAGCCTCGCGCCGCACGCGACCGAGCTGATCTACGCGGCAGGCGGTGGCGCGAAGCTCGTCGGCACGGTCACGTACAGCGACTACCCGAGCGCCGCGAAATCGGTGCCGCGCGTCGGCGACAACAAGTCGCTCGATCTCGAGCGCATCGCCGCGCTGAAGCCCGACCTGATCGTCGTCTGGCGTCACGGCAACGCCGAGCGGCAGACCGATGCATTGCGCGCATTGCACATCCCGCTGTTCTACAGCGAACCGAAACGTCTCGACGACATCGCGACGTCGCTGCGCCAGCTCGGCGCGCTGCTCGGCACGCAGCCCGCGGCCGACGCGGCGGCCACATCGTTCACGCGCGACGTCGCTGCGCTGCGCACGCGCTATGCGGCGCGCGCGCCCGTCACGGTGTTCTTCCAGGTGTGGGACCGGCCGCTGATGACGCTCAACGGCGCGCATCTGATCAGCGACGTGATCGCGCTATGCGGCGGTCGCAACGTGTTCGCGTCGCTCAAGCCGCTCGTGCCGACGGTGACCGACGAGGCCGTGCTCGCGGCCAATCCCGAAGCGATCGTGACGACGAGCGCCGGTGCGACGCCGTCGAGCGACGCGCTGCCGAGCCTCGCGCGCTGGCGCGCGTGGCCGGCGCTGACGGCCGTCGCGCGCGGCAACCTGTTCGCGATCGACGGCGACCTGCTGACCCGCGCGTCGCCGCGCCTCGCGCTGGGCGCGGCCGCGCTGTGCGAGGACCTCGACGCGGCGCGCACGCGGCGGCCCGCACGCTGACGGACGTGCGACGCTCACGCGTCCCAGTGCACGATCTCCCACGCACTGGCCGCATCGCGCATGCGCAGCCACACGATGCCGCCGAACGGCACCGGCCGCGACAACAGCGCGTCGAGCGGCACGCGCAGCACCTGCGACGCAAACGCGCGGATCACGCCGGCATGCGTGACCGCCCATTGCGGCGCGTCGGCCTGCACGGTCGCGTCGACGCCTTGCGCGACCCGCGCGGCGAAGCGCGCGACGCTTTCGCCGCCATGCGCACAGGCATGCATCAGATCGGCGGCCCACGCATCGAGCGCCGCGCGGTCGATGTCGTCCCAGCGCTGCATCTCCCACGCGCCGAAGTCCATCTCCCGCCAGCATCCGTCGCACTGCAACGGCACGCCGAGCGCCTGCGCGAGTTGTTCGCCGACCGACGCGCACCGCGCGAGCGGGCTCGACCAGATGCGCTGCGGCAATGGCGCGCGCAACGCGTCGAGCCGTTCGCGCACCACCTGCGCGCCGGCCTGCGCCGACGCGGCGAGCGGCACGTCGCTGCGTCCGTAGCACACGCCCGGATCGACGGCGACCGCCGGATGGCGAATCAGGACGACGTCCATCCGAGCACCACGAGGCAGATCGTCAACTCGCTCAGTTGCTGCGCGAAGCCCAGGCAATCGCCGGTATAGCCGCCGATCCGCCGGACCAGGTAGCGCGCGAGCCACGCGCGCAGCAGCACGAGCGCGCCGAGCGCGGCGACGCCCATGCGCCAGTCCGGCCAGAACAGCCACGGCAGCCCGAACGCCGCCGCGACCAGCGCGGCGCGCGGCCCCATCCGCTGCGCGACCGGCTTGGCCTTGCCTTCCGCCCGCACGTAGTCGAGCGACATCAGCAGGCTCACCGCCGCCACACGGCTCGCCGCGTGCGCGGCGATCATCGTCCACGCGGCGCGCAGCGGCGGCAGCGCGGCGAGCGCCTGCCACTTCAGGCCGAGCGCGATCACGAGCGCGACGGCGCCGAACGTGCCGATCCGCGAGTCGTGCATGATGCGCAGCACGTCGTCGCGCGTATAGCCGCCGCCGAACGCGTCGCAGCTGTCGGCCAGCCCGTCCTCGTGGAACGCGCCGGTCGCGACGAGCGTCGCGGCGATCGACAGGCCGACCGCGATCGATGCCGGGAACACGCGCAGCGCGGCCAGGTAGACGAGCGCGCCCCACGCGCCGACGCATGCGCCGACCAGCGGGAAGTAGCGCGCGGCCTGATCGAGATCGCCCGCCGCATAGCCGATCGCGCGCGGCACCGGCACGCGCGTGAAATAGCCGAGCGCGACGAAGAAGTAACGCAGCTCGGCGCGCAGGCCGGTCGTCCGGTCAGGCGTCACGATCGTCGACGCCCGCGGATTCGAAGCTCGCCATCTCGCGCATGAACGCCGCCGCCGCGCACACGAGCGGCAGCGCGAGCGCGGCGCCGGTGCCCTCGCCGAGCCGCAGGTCGAGCGCGAGCAGCGGCTTCGCGCCGAAATGCTCGAGCATCCGGCGGTGCCCCGCCTCGTGCGACGCGTGCGAGAACACGCAGTAGTCGCGCACCGCCGGCGCGAGCCGCTCGGCGACCAGCAGCGCGGACGTCGCGATGAAGCCGTCGACGAGGATCGTCATCCGCTCCCTCGCCGCCGCGAGAAACGCGCCCGTCATCATCGCGATCTCGAAGCCGCCGAACGTCGCGAGCACGTCGAGCGGCGTGATCGCATGCGAATGCCGCGCGAGCGCGTGCCCGAGCACCGCGCGCTTGTGCGCGAGCCCCTTGTCGTCGAGGCCGGTGCCGCGCCCGACGCAGGCGTCGATCGGCACGTCGAGCAGGCGGCTCATCAGGCATGCGGCGGACGACGTGTTCGCGATGCCCATCTCGCCGAAGCCGATCACGTTGGTGCCGAGCGCCGCATGATGGCGCACGCGCGCCGCGCCGGCCTCGAGCGCGGCGACGGCCTCGTCGCGCGTCATCGCGGGCTCCTGCGCGAAGTTGCGCGTGCCGCGCGCGATCGGCAGCGCGATCAGCCGGTCGGACGCGGGCAGCGGTGACGCGACGCCCGCGTCGACGATCTCGAGCGTGCTCTGCGCGACGCCCGAGAACGCGTTGATCGCCGCGCCGCCGGCGAGGAAGTTCGCGACCATCTGCGCGGTCACGGCCTGCGGATACGGACTCACGCCTTCGGCCGCGATCCCGTGGTCGGCGGCGAACACGATCGTCACCGGACGCTGCACGAGCGGACGCTCGGTGCGCTGGATCATGCCGAGCTGCAGCGCCAGCGCCTCGAGCTGGCCAAGGCTGCCGGGCGGCTTGGTCTTGTGGTCGATCACATGTTGCAGGCGCGCGCGCAGCGAAGCGTCGAGCGGCGCGATCTCGGGCAGGAAGTCGGTCGGTGTCATCAGGAGTTCACCTCATGGGCGCGGCAACCGCCGCGCGTCGAAAGAAAGGCATTCATCGCCGCTCCGGCCACGCGGGCAGCAGCGCATCGCGGCCGTCCTGGCGGATCAGCACGAGCGGATAGCCGAACGCGTCGCTCGCGCGTTCGGGCGTCAGCACGTCATGCACGAGCCCCGCCCATGCGCGGCCGCGTCCATCAAGCAGCAGCGCGTGCGTCGCGAAGCGCCGCGCGAGATTCAGATCGTGGCACGAAAACAGCACGGTGCGCTGGCCGGCTTCGAGCCACTCGGCCAGCGCGGTCAGGCAGTCGATCTGGTGATGCAGGTCGAGATGCGCAAGCGGCTCGTCGAGCAGCAGCAGCGGCGCGCCTTGGCACAGCGTCGCGGCCAGCGCGACGCGCTGCCGTTCGCCGCCGGACAGCGACAGCACGTCGCGCCCGGCGAACGCCGCCAGGCCGAAGGTCGCCAGCGCATCGCGCGCGGCCGCGCGATCGCCGTCGCGCTCCCAGCCCCAGCCGCCGAGATACGGGAAGCGGCTCAGCAGGACCGTATCGAACACGGTCGCGCTGAACGCGTCGTGCAGTTGCTGCGGCATCAGCGCGCGCCGCTGCGCGAGCTGCGCGGCCGGCCACGCGACGAGCGGCCGGCCATCGGCTTCGACGTGGCCGCCCGATGGCGCGGAGAGGCCCGCGAGCGTCGCGAGCAGCGTCGTCTTGCCGGCGCCGTTCGGCCCCGCGACGCACCAGATCTCGCCGGGCCGGAACGACTGCGTGAAACCGCTCAGCAGCGTGCGCGCGCCGGCCCGCAGCGTCAGGTCGACGGCCGCGTATCCGGCATCGCCGGAACGACGGGATTCGGTCACGCTCATCGCATCGGCCTCCTCAGCAACATCCACAGGAACACCGGCACGCCGATCAGCGCGGTCATCACGCCGACCGGCAGTTGCGCGGGCGCGATCACGGTGCGCGCGAGCAGGTCGGCCGCCATCACGCCGCCGCCGCCCGCGAGCATCACGGCGGGCAGCAGCATGCGCTGGTCGTTGCCGAACGCGAGGCGCAGCGCGTGCGGAACGACGAGCCCGACGAAGCCGATCGTGCCGGCGGTCGTGACCGCGGCCGCGGCGGCCAGCGACGCGACGAGATAGATCCGCACGCGCAGCCGCGCGACCGGCACGCCGAGCGCGAGCGCGGTCGCGTCGCCGCGCAGCAGCACGTTCAGTTGCGGCGCGGCCGGCAGCGCGACGCCCGCGGCGAGCGCGAGCGCGGCCCACGCGAACCACGGCATCGCGGCGCCGTTCAGGTCGCCCGTCAGCCAGAAGATGATGCCGCGCAGCCGCGCATCAGGCGCGAGCGACAGCAGCAGCGTGACGAGCGCGCCCCACCCGGCCGCGATCACGACGCCGGTGAGCAGCAGCCGCGGCGACGCGTCGCGCGCGTCGCCGCGCCACAGCTCGCGACGCGCGAGGCCGAGCACGAGCAGCATCGACACGAGCGCGCCGGCGAACGCCGACGCATCGACGAGCCACCACGCGCCGCCCGCGATCATCGCGACCAGCGCGAAACCGGCCGCGCCACCCGACACGCCGAGCACGTACGGCTCGGCGAGCGGATTGCGCAGCAGCACCTGCAGCAGCGCACCCGCGAGCGCGAGCAGCGCGCCGCACGCGAAGCCGGCGAGCGCGCGCGGCACGCGCAGCGTACGGACGATGTCGGCGAACAGCGCCGTGCCGCCCGACGCGTCGCCGCCGTGCGGCACGAGCGACGCGAGCGCCCGCAGCGGCGAGATCGGCACGCTGCCGATCGTCAGCGACGCGACGAACAGCGCGGCGACCGCGGCCGCGAGCGTGGCCCAGATCGCGGCGGCGCGGGCGGGGCTCATGCGGGGTCCTGTCCCGCGCGCGCGGGCGCGCCGCCCGGCCGCCTACTGCTGCTGCCAGCCGAGCGTGACATAGGCGCCGCGTCGCGGTGTGTTGTAGGCGTAGGCAAGCTCGTAGTCCTTGTCGAAGAAGTTGTCGATGCGCGCGCTGACGTACCACGCCTTCGTGATGTCGTAGCGCGCGGACAGGTTGACGAGCCCGTAGCCGCCGAGCCGCCCGCCGCCCGAATCGTTGCGCGCGCCACTGACGAGCCATTCGCCGCCGACGCGCACGGGACCGAACGCACGGCTCACCGCGGTCGACGCGAAACGCCGCGCGCGGCGGTCCAGGTCCTGATTTTGCGATTCGTCGACCGGGTTCTGCAAGGTGGCCGCGACCCGCACGTCGGTCGCGCCGACATGCCCCTGCCACGATGCTTCGAGCCCCTGCACCTTTGCACGGCCGACATTCTGCGCGACATAGAAGACACTGTTCGCGGCGGGACGATAGTTGATCAGGTTCGAGTAGCGCGTCTGGAACGCGGTGACGCGCACGACGCCGACCGCATCCGATGCATACTGCACCGCGGCCTCGACCGAATGGCTGCGCTCCGGCTGGATCGACGGATTGCCGGCCATCGGGAAATAGAGGTCGTTGAAGCTCGGCGCGCGAAACGCGCTCGAATAGCTCGCGGTGACCTTCCACCGATCGGTGAGATCGAGACCGTAACCGAGATAGTACGAGTTCGCGCCCCCGAAATCCGAATACTGGTCGCGCCGCACGTTCGCCTGGAACTGCTGACGGCCGACGCGCGCCGTGTAGCCGAGCCAGCCGGAATTCACGTGACGCTGCGGCGCCGAATAGACATTCGACGTGAACTGCTGGTCGAGCCGCTCGTAGCCGGCCTGGATCACGTGGTCCGGCACGATCCGGAAATCGTTCTGCCACGTGTACTGGCGGTTGTCGGTATTGAAGTGGTCGGTGTACGCGCCATTCAGTTCCGACTGGCTGCGGTCGTTGCCGATCGCGGCGCTCACGTGCGTCGTCCACCAGGCGAACAGCTTGCCGTTCGCGAATGCGCGCGCCTGCTGCACGCGCGAATACAGGTTGTTCAGGTCGGTCGGCGCGCCGAACGCGTTGTCGTAGCTGTTGTTGCCGTTCGACTGGAAATAGCTGACGCCCGCGTCCCACCGCGCGTCGAAGCGGTGCCGCAGCGACGCGGTGACGCTCTCGTTCAGGTAGCCGTTCGCGTTCGGGTTCGCCTTCGGCCGCTTCGCCGGATCGAGCGCGGAGAACCCATTGTCCTTCTCGCGCGCGACCGACACGCTGAAGGTCGTCCTGCCGTCGCCGTCGAGCCGGCCCGACACGCCCGCCTGCTGCGTCTGCGTACCGTAGCTGCCGAGGCCGACCGCGAAACTGAAACGCGGCGGATGATTGCCGCCGTGCTTCGTGAACACCTGCACGACGCCGCCGATCGCGCCGGAGCCGTACAGTGACGACACGTTGCCGTTCACGACCTCGACGCGCTCGATCTGGTCGAGCGGCAGCTGGCTCAGTTGCGCGGCGCCGAGACTCGCGGAATCGACCCGCACGCCGTCGATCAGCACGAGCGACTGCGTCGATTGCGCGCCGCGCAGGAACAGCGTCGCCGTCGCGCCCGGCCCGCCGTTGCGCACGATCTGCGCGCCCGGCGCGAGCGCGAGCAGCGTCGGCAGGTCGGCGCCGGGATGCGCGGCAATGTCCTGCGCGTCGAACACGGTGGTTTGCGGGATCGCGTCGGCGAGCGCCTGCGGCGCGCGCTGCGCGGTGACGACGACCGGCGCGAGCTGCGCGGCGTCGATGGCATGGCCGGTGAACGTGGCCGCGGGTGCGGCGGGGCCATCGCCGTCGGCCGCAGCCGTCTGCGCGGCGGCGGCGAGCGGCAGCCCGCAAAGCGCGCCGAGCGCCGTGCGAGCGATTGGGGTCAGCATCGAAGAAAGTCCTGTGAACCGCAGCGCGCCCCGCTTCCCCGCAGGCCGCGCGTCACGAAGCCCGCGCACGGGCTCCCCGCCTCGGCCGGTATCCGGGCTGGCGGCGTTCCGGCTCGCCTTCCCGCGCGAGACATGCGCAGTGGCCTGCGCCCGCGTGCGAACCGCACACGCCGAGCGCACCCGAGCCGGCCTGCATCGTCCGATGCGGCCGCTTACCGTTGCGGGGGCAGCGCAGGTTGGCGGCTCCTGGCGGAGCCCGCGCCCTGCTTCCCGTTTAACCGCGCGTCGCACGCGCGAGCACCGAGGCGGCGCCAAGTTTAGGAGCGGGCAGCGAGAGCGTCAAGAAAGCGGTCCGCGCGATGCGCGACCGACATATTCGCGGCAAGAAGCGGGGGTGTTACGACTGGAAACGTTACATATGTCGGAATGTGCGTTATTCCGCGCTAAAATGCTGGGTCTTTAGAGGACGCAGCAGATGCTCAACGAACTCGAAACCTTATCTCAAAATATTGGCCGACTGATTGCGCTGAACCAGCGCTATCACTCGGAACGGCTCGCGCTCGAGGAGCAGGTCGCGCAACTGCGCGCGGAAGCGGACACGGTGCGTAGCGAGCTCACGCAGCTGCGCGAGGAACGCAACGCGCTCGCGGAGGAACGCGACACGCTGTCGGCGAAGATCGACGACGCGCAGGTCAAGCTGAACGCGATTCTCGAGAAGCTGCCGCGCACGAAGAGCGCGGCGGAAGCCGACAACCAGCTCGACCTGCTGGATGCGCAGTCGCGCACCGATAGCGACGACGCAGCCAGCCACGGAGAACATGCATGAGCACCAAGCAGATCGAAGTCTCGATTCTCGGCCAGGCCTACCGGCTCGCCTGTTCGGCCGAGACCGAAGCCGCGCTGCTGGAAGCCGTCGCGCGCGTCGACGCGGAAATGACGAAGATCCGCTCGAACAGCTCGGTGCGCGGCACCGACCGCATCGCCGTGATGGCGGCGCTGTCGCTCGCGTCGGAACTGCTGCGGCTGCAGCAGAGCGTGCGTCACGGTGAAGCATTTCCCGCGGAAGAAATCCGGCGTACAATGCGCCAGATGAATGAACAGCTCGGTGCGGTGCTCGCACAGCACGAGACGCAGTAACCCGAATCGATGCGTCGATTTCCCTTGATCTCCACGGGCAACGGTGGTCAAATTGGACGCAGAGATTCACAGTTTCACAGTTTTGTCAGCTTCCCTGCCTGGTTCGCCAAGGTCATATATTCCTTGAACCAATGCCATGTGCACGGTTGCGGAAATTTGTAGCACGGGCGCGCGCGTCACTCTGTCTGATGTACCCGAAGTGCTGCTAACTGCGACCAATTCTGAACCCCAGGTTCAGGATGCCGGCCTAGCGGCCAAGGCGGGGGCCTATCCAACGGCATCGGGTGATCCCGATGCCGTTTCCTTTTCCAGGGTCTGTTTCTGCATCGATCACGATCCATGCAATACTGGCTGATGAAGTCCGAACCGGACGAAGCGAGCATCGACGATCTCGCTCACGCGCCGCAGCGCACGCTGCCGTGGACCGGCGTGCGCAACTATCAGGCGCGCAATTTCATGCGCGACACGATGCAGATCGGCGACGGCGTGCTGTTCTATCACTCGAGCTGCCCCGAGCCCGGCATCGCGGGCCTCGCCGAAGTGTCGTCGACGCCCTACCCCGATCCCACGCAGTTCGATCCGAAGAGCCCCTATTACGATCCGAAGTCGACGCAGGAAACGCCGCGCTGGCTGCTCGTTGACGTGCGCTTCGTGAAGAAGGCGGCGCTCGTGCCGCTCGCCGCGCTGCGCGAATACGACGAGCTCGCCGACATGCGCGTGCTCGCCAAAGGCAACCGGCTGTCGATCACGCCCGTCACGCGTGCCGAATGGCGCTTCATCACCGAACGGCTGATGAAGTGAGCGCGAACGGGCGAACGTCAAATTTGGTCAACGCACGACCGCCCGTCCGGAACTCGCGGCGCGGTCGCGCAGCCTAAGCAACCGCTGCCGGCCAATCGGGCCGGCTGTCGTTTTTTCGTCGCGCGGCCCGCCCGCGTCGCGCACGCGCGATCCGCGTGCGCGCCCTCGCACAAGGAGTCCAACAATGACCAAGAAATCCGCACTCGCGCTGTCGCTCGTTCTCGCCGCCGCCGTTCCCGTCGCGCTGACGCTCGCGTCGCCCGCGGCGCGCGCGCAGGCCGTCAACCCGCACTTTCCGGAGCCGTCGGGCGTGCTGTCGCTGTCGTCGCAGGCCAGCGCCGAGGTGCCGCAGGACATCATCCACATCACGCTGTTCTACGAGCAGCAGGCAAAGGACCCGGGCAGCCTGACGTCCGCGCTGAACCAGCGCGCCGACGCCGCGCTCGCGCAGGCGAAGGGCGTGCCGGGCGTCACTGCGCACACGGGCGCGTTCTCAGTCTATCCGAGCACTGACCGCGACGGCAGGATCTCCGCATGGCGCGGCCGCACCGAGGTCGTGCTCGAATCGCGCGATTTCGCCGCAGCGTCGAAGCTCGCGGGCCAGTTGTCGAACCTGATGCAGGTCGCGAACGTCGAGTTCTCGCTGTCGCCGGAAGCGCAGCGCGCGGCCGAGCAGAAGCTCACGACCGAAGCGATCAAGTCGTTCCGCGTGCGCGCGGACGAAGCCGCGAAGGCGTTCGGCTACAACAACTATTCGATTCGCGACGTCAACGTCGGCAGCGGCCGCAACGTGCAGCCGTATCCGCGCATGATGGCGATGGCGGCAGCACCGATGGACAGCGCGAAGATGAGCGCGCCGATCGCGGTCGAAGGCGGCAAGGCGACCGTGTCGGTCACGGTCAACGGCTCGGTGCAGATGAAGTAACGCAAGACGCTCGAGCACATCGGATGCGAAAACGCCGGCCCAGTGGCCGGCGTTTTTCGTTGGTGCGTCAGTCGCGCGATCGCATCACGCGGCCGCGGCCGCCGCACGGCGGCGGTATGCCCAGACCATCAGCGCGACGCCCGCGAGGATCATCGGCAGCGACAGCCATTGCCCCATCGACAGGCCGAGCGCAAGCAGCCCGAGGAAGTCGTCCGGTTCGCGCGCGAACTCGACCGTGAAGCGCGCGAGACCGTAGCCGATCAGGAACAGCGCGGATATCGCGCCCATCGGCCGCGACTTGCGCGAGAAGAAGAACAGCGCGAAGAACAGCACGACGCCTTCGAGCGCGATTTCATAGAGCTGCGAAGGATGGCGCGGCAGCATCTGGTACTGCATGAACACGTCGGCCAGATGCCACTTCGCGACGAGCTCCGGATGCGCGGGCAGCCAGGCCGCATCGTCGCGCATCGCGCCCGGGAACAGCATCGCCCACGGCGAATTCGGATCGGTCACGCGGCCCCACAGCTCGCCGTTGATGAAGTTGCCGAGCCGGCCCGCCGCCAGCCCCGTCGGCACCATCGGCGCGACGAAGTCGGTGACCTGCAGCCAGTGGCGCTTGCGCTGCCATGCGAACAGCATCATCGCGAGCGTCACGCCGAGAAAGCCGCCGTGAAACGACATTCCGCCTTCCCATACCTTGAAGACGTCGAGCGGATGTGCGAGGTAGTAGCCCGCCTTGTAGAACAGCACGTAGCCGAGCCGGCCGCCGAGCACCGTGCCCAGCACGCCGTAGAACATCATGTCGTCGATGTCCTTCACGGTCCAGCCCTGCGCGGCCACATGCGGCGGCTTCAGGCGCAGCCGGCCGACGACGATCGCCGCGATGAACGCGACGAGATACATGAGCCCGTACCAGCGCACGGCCAGCGGCCCGAGATGGATCGCAACGGGGTCGAAATTCGGGTGAATGATCATGGGTTAGCGGTGAAGTTTTCGAATTCGGCGCGGCGCGCGCATCTGCGTCGCGTCGCGCATTGGACGGCGCCGGCGCGCCATCGTTCGCGTCATGCGCGGACGAACGCCCGCGCGCGCACGATGTCGATGAAGCCGGCCAGCACGGGGCTGACGTCGCCGGTGCGCCACACGAGGCCCGTCTCGACGACGGGCGCGCCGTTCGCGAGCGGCCGGTAGACCACGCCGGTGCGCCGCAGGTTACGCAGCGATTGCGGCACCAGTGCGACGCCCATGCCGGCCGACACGAGGCTCACGATCGTCTGCATCTGGATCGCTTCCTGGCCGATGCGCGGGGTTGCCCCCGCCGCGCCGTAGCAGCCCGTAATGATGTCATAAAAGCCGGGCGCCAAACGGCGCGGAAAGATCACGAGCGGCAGCGCGGCGACGTCGGCGAGCCGCACCGGCTCATCCTCGGGCGCGTCGGCCAGTGCTTCGGCGGCCGGCATCGCCAGCACGAGCAGCTCGCGCACGACCGGCAGGTACGACAGCTCGGCCGCATGACGCGGCGGCACCGGCGGAATGATCAGCCCGGCGTCGATCCGGCCGGCGGCAAGCTCCTCGATCTGCACGTCGCTGGTCGCCTCCTCGAGCTGCAGCCGCACCTGCGGATAGCGCGCGCCGAACGCGCGCAGCAGCGACGGCAAGAGCCCGTAGTCGGCGGTCGACACGAACGCGAGCGCAAGCGAGCCGGTCTCGCCGCGCGCGAGACTCTGCGCGCGCGGCGGCAGCGCATCGGCCGCCTCCAGCAGCCTGCGCACGTCCGGCAGCAGCGCCGCGCCGACCGCGGTCAGCGCGACCGAGCGCTTGGTACGGACGAACAGCGCGACGCCGAGCAGGTCCTCGAGCGCGCGGATCGCCTGCGACAGCGGCGGCTGCGTCATCGACAGGCGTGCCGCCGCTCGGCCGAAATGGCGCTCCTCGGCGACGGTCACGAAATAGCGCCACTGGCGCAGATCGGGGGTCAGGTCAGGCATCGGACAGTGATATGAAAATCGACCTAATAGGCTATGAATAATATATTGGACACGCGCAAACGGACATTGCATTCTTGCCTCAGCGAGTCGATGCGTCGCATCCGGATGCACCCGCCGACGTCCCCACCAACAAGGATGGAGTCCCCCATGTCATACAACCGCCGCTCGAGGAACATCACGCAGGGCGTGGCCCGTTCGCCGAACCGCTCGATGTATTACGCGCTCGGCTACCGGAAGGAAGATTTCGACAAGCCGATGATCGGCATCGCCAACGGCCATTCGACGATCACGCCGTGCAACGCGGGCCTGCAGCGCCTGTCGGACGCGGCGGTCGCGGCCGTGAAGGACGCCGGCGCGAATCCGCAGATCTTCGGCACGCCGACGATCTCGGACGGCATGTCGATGGGCACGGAGGGGATGAAGTATTCGCTCGTGTCGCGCGAAGTGATCGCCGACTGCATCGAAACCTGCGCGCAGGGCCAGTGGATGGACGGCGTGGTCGTCGTCGGCGGCTGCGACAAGAACATGCCGGGCGGGATGATCGCGCTCGCGCGCCTGAACGTGCCGGGCATCTACGTGTACGGCGGCACGATCCGCCCGGGCCACTGGAAGGGTCGCGACCTGACGATCGTGTCGTCGTTCGAGGCGGTCGGCGAGTTCACCGCGGGCCGGATGTCGCAGGAGGATTTCGAAGGGGTCGAGCAGAACGCGTGCCCGACGACGGGCTCGTGCGGCGGCATGTACACCGCGAACACGATGAGCTCGTCGTTCGAGGCGCTCGGCATGTCGCTGCTGTACTCGTCGACGATGGCGAACCCGGACCAGGAAAAGGTCGACTCCGCGGCCGAATCGGCGCGCGTGCTGGTCGAAGCGGTCAAGCAGGACCTGAAGCCGCGCGACATCATCACGAAGCAGTCGATCGAGAACGCGGTGTCGCTGATCATGGCGACGGGCGGCTCGACCAACGCGGTGCTGCACTATCTGGCGATCGCGCACGCGGCCGAGGTCGACTGGACGATCGACGATTTCGAGCGCATCCGCAAGCGCGTGCCGGTGATCTGCGACCTGAAGCCGTCGGGCCAGTACGTCGCGACCGACCTGCACCAGGCCGGCGGCATTCCGCAGGTGCTGAGGATCCTGCTCGACGCCGGCCTGCTGCACGGCGACTGCATGACGATCACGGGCCGCACGCTCGCCGAGGAGCTGAAGGACGTGCCGAGCGCGCCGCGCGCGGACCAGAAGGTGATCTTCCCGATCGCGCAGGCGCTGTACAAGGAGGGCCACCTCGCGATCCTGAAGGGCAATCTCGCGGAAGACGGCGCGGTCGCGAAGATCACCGGCCTGAAGAACCCGGTCATCACGGGCCCGGCTCGCGTGTTCGACGACGAGCAGAGCGCGCTGGAAGCGATCCTCGGCGACCGGATCCACGCGGGCGACATCCTCGTGCTGCGCTACCTCGGCCCGCAAGGCGGCCCGGGGATGCCGGAAATGCTCGCGCCGACCTCGGCGATCATCGGCAAGGGCCTCGGCGAATCGGTCGGCTTCATCACCGACGGCCGCTTCTCGGGCGGCACCTGGGGGATGGTGGTCGGCCACGTCGCGCCGGAAGCATTCGTCGGCGGCACGATCGCGCTCGTGCAGGAAGGCGATTCGATCACGATCGACGCGCACAAGCTGCTGCTGCAGCTGAATGTCGACGACGCCGAACTGGCGCGCCGCCGCGCCGCGTGGAAGCAGCCGGCGCCGCGCTACACGCGCGGCGTGCTCGCGAAGTTCGCCGCGCTCGCCCGCCCGGCGAACCAGGGCGCCGTCACCGGCTGACGTCCGGCCGGGCCGAGATGCGGCCCTGATTGATCGCACGCAAAGGGAGCACGAAAAACGCGTGCTCCCTTTGCTTTTATAATGCCCGGGAGTCAAGCCGGCGGTGCCTGCCGGCGGAGAACGGCATGAAACAGATGATTTTGCGTGCGACGCTCCTGGCCCTGCTGCTCGGCAGCACGGCTGCACACGCCGCAGAAGCGGACGGCCTCGCGCTCGCACAGCGCAAGAACTGCATGGCCTGCCATGCGGTCAGCAAGCCGCTGATGGGCCCGTCATTCCACGATATCGCGGGCAAGTACGCGCCGCGCAGCGACGCGAGCGACTACCTCGCGCAGGTGATCGTGAAAGGCAGCGTCGGCGTGTGGGGCAGCGTACCGATGCCCGCCAATACCCAGCTGACGGGCGCCGAAGCGCACGCCCTCGCGAACTGGGTGATGTCGCTGAGATAAGGCCGGCCGGCCCGGTCAGCCCAAATGTCCGGTGCGGCGGCGCGCGATCTCGTCGTCGACCGCGTCCCGCACCCAATCCATCACTTCGGTCTCGAGCGCCAGCGCCACTTCGCGCGTGATCTGGCTGACGAGCCACGCCGTATGGTCGTGCAGCGCATCGCGGCAGCGCGCCTCGATCGCGTCCCGCCCTTCCCCGGTCAGGTAATTCGTCAGACGATCGCGCAGCCGCTCGGCGATGTGCTGCGCGTCTTCCGGCGTCAACGCTGCCGCGATCGCGGCAGCCTGCGTCGCCATCTCGGGCACGCCCGCCTGCGGGACCGGCGCCAGTTCGACGACCGGCACCTCCGGCGTCGGCACCGGCTGGACCACGACCGTCGCGGGGTCGGCTTCGATGTCGGCAGGCGCGGCCGCCTCGGCCGGTCGCACCGTCTCCGCCGCAGCCTCCGGCGCCGCCGCGACCGGATTGCCCGGCGCGATCACGTCGGTGAGCACCGGAATCGCCGCGTCGTCCTGCGGCAACCCGGCCTCAGGCCGGCGCGCGGGCGCCGGATGGCCCGGCACCAGCACGTCCGTCAGCATCGGGATGGAGGAGGTTTCGGCTTGTCCCACGGTGATACTCCGTCGACTGCCGGGCTAGCTGCCCTGCTTGTAGTTGTTCAGCGCATAACCGCGATCGCGATAGAAGCGGTAGCGCTCGCGGCCCGCGGCCAGTTCGGCCGGCTCGTTGCCGACCACCTCGAGCAGCCGCTCGAAGCGCGCGAACTGCGCGGGCACCGCCGCGCCGAGATTCAGCAGCACCTGGTGATGCGGCACCTTGTCGAGATCGGCGGCCAGCACGATCGGCGTGTCGGCCGCATGCTGGCTGTCGATCCCGCAATGCGGGATGAAATCGAGCGGCGAGAACGTCCAAAGCCGCTCGTCGAGCGCGCGCAGCCGCGCGGGCTCCGCGAGCACGACGACCGACTGCCCGGCCTGGTAGGCCTTGCGCAGCAGCCGGCACGCGTAAGCGAGCGAATCGCCGACGTTCGTGTGGAAATCGATCCGCGTCATCGCCCGCCCGCCCGCATTGTCGACCACGCTGCCATCACTGGCCGGCGCGGTCGATCAGGAATTGCGCGAGCAGCGGCACCGGACGGCCGGTCGCGCCCTTCGCCGCGCCGCCCTTCCACGCGGTGCCCGCGATGTCGAGGTGCGCCCACGGGTAGCTGTCGGTGAAGCGCGACAGGAAGCACGCGGCCGTCACGGCGCCGGCCGGACGCCCGCCGATGTTCGCGAGATCCGCGAAGTTCGACTTCAGCTGGTCCTGGTATTCGTCGTCGAGCGGCATGCGCCATGCCGGATCGTTCGCCTCGCGCGACGCGTCGAGCAGTTCGCCCGCGAGCGCGTCGTCCTTCGAGAACAGGCCGCTGTTGTGGCCGCCGAGCGCGATCACGCAGGCGCCCGTCAGCGTCGCGACGTCGATCACCGCGGCCGGCTTGAAGCGCTCCGCGTAGGTCAGCGCGTCGCACAGGATCAGGCGGCCCTCGGCGTCGGTGTTCAGCACCTCGATCGTCAGCCCCTTCATGCTGGTGACGATGTCGCCCGGCTTCGTCGCGTTGCCGCCCGGCATGTTCTCGCAGGTCGGGACGATCGCGACGACATTGATCTTCAGGCCCATCTCCGCAACCGCGCGGATCGTGCCGAGCACCGAGCCAGCGCCGCACATGTCGTACTTCATCTCGTCCATGCCCTCGCCCGGCTTCAGCGAGATGCCGCCCGTGTCGAACGTGATGCCCTTGCCGACCAGCACGACCGGCTTGGCCTTCGCCGCGGCGCCCTGGTAGTGCAGCACGATGAACTGCGCCGGCTCGACCGACGCGCGCGCGACTGACAGGAACGAGCCCATCTTGAGCGCCTGGACCTGCTTGAGCCCGAGCACCTCGGCCTTCAGGCCCCAGTCCTTCGCGAGCTGCTTCGCGGTGTTCGCGAGATAGGTCGGCGTGCAGACGTTGCCCGGCAGGTTGCCGAGATCGCGGGTCAGATCCATCCCGTTCGCGAGCGCGACGGCCTGCTTGACCGCGACCTTTGCGGCCTTCTCGTCGGCCGGATCGACGCTGAACACGATGCGCTTCAGCGCATGCGACGCCGGTTCCGGCTTGCTCTTCAGCTGCGTGAAGCGATACGTTTCGTTGCGCAGCGCGAGGATCGCCGCGCGCACGCCCCAGTCGGAGCCGCGCTCGTCGACCGGCAGCTGGGCCAGCGTGAAGGTGACCTGAACGACCTTGGTCGCGAGCAGCGCGCGCCATGCGGCGGTGACCGCGTCGTTATAGGCTTTCTGATTGAAAGCATCCTGCTTGCCGAGGCCGACCAGCAGCACGCGCGACGCGCCGATGCCTTGCACCTCGTGCAGGAACAGCGTCTTGCCGCGCTTGCCGTCCATGTCGCCGGCCTTCACGACGCGGGAGATCAGCCCCTTGGTCGCCGTATCGATGTCGAGCGCGGCGCCCGACAGCGTCTGCGCCTCGAAGATGCCGAGCACGATGCAGTCCGACTTGCCGGTCAGGAACCCCTTCGACTCACCTTTGCTCCAATCACAGCCTTTTATGCTAAAGTCCATCGCGCTTGTCCTCGGATAAAATCTGGGCTAAGGATGAAAGCCGCAATTATCCGCTATTTTTCCCGTGGCGGCGCGAGCGCCTGCCCACGCGTGCGCAGCTTCCCGCCCTCTTCTCTTCAAGAATGATCTTCGAACGCTCCCTCCAGCGCGAGCTTGCGTATACGGCTGGCGCCGTGTTCATGGTGCTGCTCACGATCATGCTCACGACGATGATGATCCGCATCGTCGGCTACGCCGCGTCCGGTGAAATCGACCCGAAGGACGTGCTCGTGCTGATCGGCCTCACCGTGATCGGCTACCTCGCCGTGATGCTCGTCGTCACGCTGTTCGTGTCGATCCTGTTCGTGCTGACCCGGTGGTACCGGGACTCCGAAATGGTCGTCTGGCTCGCGTCCGGCGTGAGCCTGACCCGCCTCATCAAGCCGATCGGCGTGTTCGCGACGCCGATCATCCTGCTGATCGCGTTCTTCGCGTTCGTCGGCTGGCCGTGGTCGAACCAGCAGAGCAAGATGATCAGGGCGCGCTTCCAGCAGCGCGACGAGATCTCGCTGCTCGCGCCCGGCCAGTTCCGCGAATCGGCGGCGAGCCACCGCGTGTTCTTCATCGAGAAGATGTCGCCTGACCAGAGCAAGGTGCAGAACGTGTTCGTCACGTCGACCGAGAACGGCAAGGTCAACGTCGTCGTGTCGCAGACGGGCCACACCGAGACCACGAAGAACGGCGACCGCTTCGTCGTGCTCGAGGACGGCCGCCGCTACGACGGCTCGCCCGGCCAGCCGAACTTCAAGATCATGGAGTTCGAGCGCTACGGCGTGAAGATCATGAGCAAGCCGGTCGTCAACGTGCAGACGACCAACAGCACGCCGACGCTCGAGCTGCTGCGCAACCCGACGCGCGAAAAGCTCGCGGAATTCGCATGGCGCGCGGGGCTGCCGCTGATCGCGATCAATCTGATGGTGCTCGGCATCCCGCTCGCGTACCAGAACCCGCGCCGCAGCCGCACGATCAACCTCGTGATGGCCGTGCTGATCTACCTGACCTACTCGAACCTGCTGAACGTCGTGCAGGCGCAGATCGAGCAGGGCAAGCTGTCGTTCGGCGTCGGCCTCGTCGGCCTGCACGTGATCGTCGCGGCGCTCGTCGGCTTCATCTTCTGGCTGCGGGTGCGCAACCGCCCGCTGTTCACACGCGCGCTGTTCAGCCGCTCGACGGGAGCATGATCGATGCGGCTCTTTGAAAAGTACTTCGCGCGGCAGATCTACGTCACGTTCGTCTTCATCCTGTTCGCGTTCTCGGGCCTGTTCTTTTTCTTCGACCTGATCAGCGAGCTGAACTCGGTCGGGCACGGCAACTACAAGTTCGGCTACGCGGTGCTGCGCGTCGCGCTGCAGACGCCGTCGCGCTTCTACGAGATCATCCCGGTCGCCGCGCTGATCAGCGCGATCTACGTGTTCGCGCAGATGGCCGCGAACTCGGAATTCACGATCTTCCGCGTGTCGGGCCTCGCGACCAACCAGGCGCTGCGCTCGCTGCTGAAGATCGGCGTGCCGCTCGTGATCGTCACCTACCTGATCGGCGAATTCGTCGGCCCCTACGCCGACCAGCTGTCCGAGCGCGTGCGGCTGCAAGCGCTCGGCGCGTCGGTGTCGTCGAACTTTCAGTCCGGCGTGTGGGTGAAGGACACGCTCACCGCGCGCGACAATGGCGAGCAGGTCACGCGCTTCGTCAACGTCGGCAGCCTGTCGCCGGATTCGACGATCAGCAACGTGCGGATCTACGAATTCGATTCGAAATTCCAGCTGCAGAACGTGCGCATCGCGCAGACGGGCCGCTACGAGGCGCCCGGCCACTGGCTGCTGACGGGCGTCACCGAGACCGAGCTCACGCCGATCAAGCCGATCAGCGGCCAGCCCGCCGACGCGCTGAACCCCGTGTACCGGTCGCAGCAGGTCACGCTGCCCGAGTTCCGGCTGCGCTCGGACCTGACGCCGCAGATCCTGTCGGTGCTGCTCGTGTCGCCGGAACGGATGTCGCTGATCAACCTGTTCCGCTACATCCAGCACCTGAAGGAGAACCAGCAGGACACGCAGCGCTACGACATCGCGCTGTGGCGCAAGCTGCTGTATCCGTTCGCGGTGTTCGTGATGCTGGTGCTGTCGCTGCCGTTCGCGTACCTGCATACGCGCGCGGGCGTGGTCGGCGTGAAGGTGTTCGGCGGCATCATGCTCGGCATGAGCTTCCAGCTGCTCAACACGCTGTTCTCGCACATGGGCACGCTGAACACATGGCCCGCGCCGCTGACGGCGGCGCTCCCCGGCCTGCTCTATCTGGGGCTCGGCCTGTTCGCGCTCAAATGGGTCGACCGGCACTGAGCGCCGGCCTCGCGACGGAGTTCGACATGGATTCGCACGGCATCGTCCTGTTCGCTCACGGCGCCCGCGATCCGCGCTGGGCGGAGCCGTTCGAGCGGCTCGCCGCGCGGCTGCGCGCCGCGCGCGGCGCGCCCGCTTCTTCCGTGTCGCTCGCGTTCCTGGAGCTGATGACGCCGTCGCTCGACACCGCGGTCGCCGCGCAAGTGGCGGCCGGCTGCACGCGCATCACCGTGGTGCCGGTGTTCCTCGGCCAGGGCGGCCACATCCGGCGCGACCTGCCGCAGCTCGTCGATGCATGCCGCGCCGCGCATCCGGGCATCGAGATCCGCTGCGCGACCGCGGTCGGCGAGGACGACGGCGTGCTCGATGCGATCGCGCGCTATTGCCTCGATCAGCTGGACGACGGCGCGTAAGCGCTGCGCATGCCCCACATGCCGCACAAGAAAAAAGCGCTGGCCAACAAAGCCAGCGCTTTTTCGTTTCGGACGCCCTGCTCCGCTCAGGCCGCGTCGCGCATCCTGCCGGCCCGTTTCGCGTGCTCTCCGCGGTCGGCAAACGCATCGCCGATCATCAGCAGGCTCGGCTGCGCCGGATCGAGCCACGCCTGCGCCGCGCCCGCCGCCATCTCGGCGAGCGTCAGCGTCAGGGTGCGCTCGCGCGCGGTGCTGCACGCTTCGACGATCGCGACCGGCGTCGCAGGCGCGCGGCCCGCGTCGATCAGCTCCTGCGCGATGCCCGGCGCGCTGTCGCGGCCCATGTAGTAGACGATCGAATCGGCGCGCGCCGCTTCGCGGATCTCGTCGCTGCCGGCCGCGCGGCTGTGCGTCGCAAACGCGACGCTGCGCGCGACGCCGCGCAGCGTCAGCGAGCGCTTCAGCGTCGCCGCGCCGGCCAGCGCTGCGGTGATGCCCGGCACGATCTCGTAGTCGATGCCGGCCGCTTCCAGCGCACGCATCTCTTCGTCCGCGCGGCCGAACAGCATCGGGTCGCCGCCCTTCAGCCGCACGACGCATGCATGCTCGCGCGCCGCATCGACGATCTGCTTGTTGATGAACTGCTGCGCGGTCGAGCGCTGCCCGCAGCGCTTGCCGACCGCGATCCTGCGGGCGTTCGGCGCGTAGTCGAGCATCGCGGGCTCGACGAGCGCGTCGTGCAGCACGACGTCGGCCTGCGCGAGCAGCCGGGCGCCGCGCACCGTGATGAGGTCCGCCGCGCCCGGCCCGGCTCCGATCAGATATACCTTGCCCATATTTATCGCTTCGCTTGTCCGCGAGCGCCGGCATCGGCCCGCGCCGCCCGACAGGCGGCGCGGCTCGCCGCGCAGTTTACCGATTACGCCGAGAACGCCCGGATCATGCCCGCGGCGACCGTGTGATGCGTCGCCTCGTCGATCAGCACGAACGCGCCCGTGCCCGGATGCGCGTCGTACGTGTCGCACACGATCGGCTTCTGCAGCGTCAGCGCGACGCGGCCGATATCGTTCATCTTCAGCTCGTGACGGTCGGTCGCGTGCGACAGCGTGTGCACGTCGAGCACCTGCTTGACCGCGCCGATCTTCGCGAACACCGTGCTCGTGGTCTGCTTCAGCAGGTACTTGCGCTGCGGCGACAGCGGCGCTTCGTCGAACCAGCACAGGTCCGCCTCGAGCTTCTTCGCCGGCGCGACCGCTTCGCCCGTCGCGACGAACATGTCGCCGCGCGACACGTCGACGTCTTCCGCGAGGCGGATCGTCACCGTCTGTCCAGCGAACGCCTGTTCGACGGCCGCGGTGCCGCCCGGCACCGGCGCGATGATCTCGGCGACCGTCGCGGTGCGGTTCGACGGCAGCACGACGATCTCGTCGCCGACCTTCACTTCGCCCGACTCGATGCGGCCCATGTAGCCGCGGAAATCGTCGGCCGAGCTGCCGTCCTGGCGCGCGACCCACTGCACCGGGAAGCGCAGCGCATCATGCGCCTGCGTCTCGACGGGCAGCGACTCGAGCACGTCGAGCAGCGGCTCGCCCGCGTACCACGGCATGCGCTCGCTCGCGCCGACGATGTTGTCGCCCTTGAGCGCCGACACCGGCACGAAGCGCACGTCGGCGATGCCGAGCTGCTGCGCGAGCGCGACGTACGCGTCGCGGATCTCGTTGAAGCGCGCTTCGCTGTAGTCGACGAGGTCCATCTTGTTGATCGCGACGATCACGTGCTGCAGGCCGAGCAGCTTGACGATCGCGCTATGGCGCTTGGTCTGCGGCAGCAACTGCACGACGCCGTTCTCGACCGTGATGCGCGTCGCGTCGATCAGGACGATCGCCGCGTGCGCGGTCGACGCGCCCGTCACCATGTTGCGCGTGTACTGCTCGTGGCCCGGCGTGTCGGCGATGATGAACTTGCGCTTCGCGGTCGCGAAATAGCGGTACGCGACGTCGATCGTGATGCCTTGCTCGCGCTCGGCTTCGAGGCCGTCGGTCAGCAGCGCGAGGTCGAGCTCGTCGCCGACCGTGCGCTTGTTCTTCGCGCGCGACAGCGCGGACAGCTGGTCGGACAGCACGGCCTTGCTGTCGTACAGCAGGCGGCCGATCAGCGTGCTCTTGCCGTCGTCGACGCTGCCCGCGGTGATGAAGCGCAGCACGCCGAGGTCTTCGTTGTTCTCGATGATGCTCATGATGTGAATGTCCTCGTGTGCTTCAGAAATAACCTTGCTTCTTGCGCGTTTCCATCGCGGCCTCGGACGCCTGATCGTCCATCCGGGTCGCGCCGCGCTCGGTGATCTCGGTCACCGCCGTCTCGGCGATGATCTTCTCGACGTCGTCCGCGTCGCTCTCGACCGGGCACGTGCAGCTGATGTCGCCCACCGTGCGGAAGCGCACCTGCGCGATCTCGCTCGTCTCGCCTTCACGCATCGGCGTGAGCGGCGTGACCGGCACGAGCAGCCCGTTGCGGCGCACGATCTCGCGCTCGTGCGCGTAGTAGATCGACGGCAGCTCGAGGTTCTCGCGGGCGATGTACTGCCACACGTCGAGCTCGGTCCAGTTCGAGATCGGGAACACGCGCAGGTGCTCGCCGTTGTGCAGGCGCGCGTTGTACAGGCTCCACAGCTCCGGGCGCTGCGCCTTCGGATCCCACTGGCCGAATTCGTCGCGGAACGAGAAGATGCGCTCCTTCGCGCGGGCCTTCTCCTCGTCGCGGCGCGCGCCGCCGATCATCGCGGTGAAGCCGTGCTGCTCGATCGTCTCGAGCAGCGTGACGGCCTGCGCGGCGTTGCGCGAATCGGTCTCGCGGCGCAGCACGACGGTGCCGCGCTTGATCGAATCCTCGACGTGGCCGACGATCAGCTCTGCGCCGATCTCCTGCGCGCGGCGGTCGCGGAAGTCGATCACCTCGTCGTAGTTGTGGCCCGTGTCGATGTGCACGAGCGGAAACGGCAGCGACGTCTTGCGATTCGCGCCGAGGCCGAACGCCTTCAGCGCGAGATGCAGCACGACGACCGAATCCTTGCCGCCCGAGAACAGCAGCGCCGGCTTGCTGCACTCGGCGACCAGCTCGCGCAGGATGTGGATCGACTCGGCCTCGAGCCAGTCGAGGTGGCCCATGCGGCTGCTGTCGCCGGTGGGCGGGGCAAAGGCGGATTGCTCGAGCGTCGTGCTCATGATTTCAGTCCTTCTCTTCTGGGTTCGTGCCGCCCGCTTTCGCGGGCAGCGCAATATTTGGTCTTGTGTCGTTCAGTGCGCGGCGCTTGCGTCGGACGTCGCGGGAATCGGCGTGATCGTGATGTGCAGCCCGCATTCCTTCGTATCGCGCGACTCCCACCACCAGCGGCCGGCCCGGCTGTCCTCGCCGGGACGGATCGCCCGCGTACAGGGCTCGCAGCCGATGCTCGGATAGCCGCGCGCATGCAGCGGATTGACCGGCACGTCGAACGCCTTCAGGTACGCCCACACGTCGCTCTCCGTCCAGTCGGCGAGCGGGTTGTACTTCGCGATGCCGCGCGCGTCGTCGCGCTCTTCCTCGTGCAGCTCCGCGCGCGTGACCGACTGCTCGCGGCGCTGGCCGGTGACCCACGCATCGACGTCGGAGAGCGCGCGGTTCAGCGGCTCGACCTTGCGGATGTGGCAGCACGACTTGCGCAGCTCGACGCTCTCGTAGAACGCGTTCAGGCCGTGGTCGGCGACGTACTGGTCGACCGCGTCCTGCTGCGGATGGAATTGCTCGATCTCGTAGCCGTAGCGTTCGCGCACGCGGTCGATCATGCCGAGCGTCTCCGCATGCAGGCGGCCGGTGTTCAGCGAGAAGATGCCGATCGACACGCCCCTCGACAGGACCGCGTGCGTGACGAGCATGTCTTCCGCCGCAAGGCTGCTCGCGAACTTCACCTTCGGATGGCGCGCGGCGATCTGCGCGAGCAGCGCGTCGAGCCGTTCGACCTTCGCGGCGAGCTCCGGCGTCAGCGCGGTGGCGTTGGCGTCGCTCATGCGTTCACCTTGGCGTCGGGCGTCGCTACGTCAGCCGCCGCGCCGCGGCGGCGGAACAGCGGCGCGGGCTCGTCGAACGCGCCCTGGTAGCGCTGCGAGAATTCGCCGAATGCATTCAGCGCGTCGTGGATGTCCTTGTCCGCGCGCACCGCGAACGCGTCGAAGCCGCAGCGCGACATGTACAGCAGCTGGTCGCGCAGCACGTCGCCGATCGCACGGAGCTCGCCCGTCCAGCCGTGGCGCTCGCGCAGCAGACGCGCGATGCTGTAGCCGCGGCCGTCCGCGAAGCGCGGGAACTCGACGCCGATCAGCGAGATCGCGTCGAAGTCGGCGGCGAGGTCCGCCGGCTCGCTGTCCGGCGCGAGCCACACGCCGAGCTCGTCCTTCGTCTTCGCGGCGACGAGCGCCGCGCGCTCGGCCTGCCACAGCGCGAACGGCACCAGCACCTTGCCGGCCGGCAACGCGTCGACCGCGGGCAGCGCGCCGTCTTCCGCCGCGCGCACGACCTGCCATGCGTCGTCGATCACTGCGCGGTTCTTGATAATCGAAGCCATCTGCAAATTCCTTCTACCCGGTTGGTTACGCGTTCACCGCCTGGCGCGCCGCGTAGACGCGTTCCTTGAACGGCGCGATGCCGATGCGATCATACGTGTCGATGAAGCGCTCGCCGTCGGCGCGCGACTCGACGAACGTGTCGATCAGCTTCGCGATCACGTCCGGCACTTCCTCCGCCGAGAACGACGGGCCGATCACACGGCCGAGGCGCGCGCCGTTGTGGCCCGTGCCCTGCTCGCCGCCGAGCGACACCTGGTACCACTCGGCGCCGTCCTTGTCGACGCCGAGGATGCCGATGTTGCCGACGTGGTGGTGGCCGCATGAGTTCATGCAACCGGAAATGTTCAGCGACAGGTCGCCGAGGTCGTACACGTAGTCCAGATCGTCGAAGCGCTGCTGGATCGCCAGCGCGATCGGAATCGACTTCGCGTTCGCGAGCGAGCAGAAGTCGCCGCCCGGGCACGCGATGATGTCGGTCAGCAGGCCGACGTTCGGCGTCGCGAAGCCGGCCGCCTTCGCCTTTTCCCACACGGCGAACAGGTCGCGCTTCTTCACGTTCGCGAGGATCAGGTTCTGCTCGTGCGACACGCGCAGCTCGCCGAACGAATAGGCGTCCGCCCAGTCGGCGACCTGCTCCATCTGCTGGTCGGTCGCGTCGCCCGGGGCGATGCGATGATTCTTCAGCGACAGCGTGACGGCCGCATAGCCGGGCACCTTGTGCGGCGCGACGTTGCGCTCCACCCAGCGCGCGAACGCCTTGTTCTCGAGCAGGTGCTGCTCGAACGACGCGTCGGTGTCGGCGAGCTTTTCATAGACGGGCGGCAGGAAGTACTGCGACACGCGGTCGAGCTCCGCCTGCGTGAGCGTCGACGGGCCGTCCTTCAGGTGCTGCCACTCCTCTTCCACCTGCTGCGCGAACTTCGCGGGCGACAGCGCCTTCACGAGGATCTTGATGCGCGCCTTGTACAGGTTGTCGCGGCGGCCGTAGCGGTTGTACACGCGCAGCACGGCTTCGCAGTAGGTCAGCAGGTGCTGCCACGGCAGGTCTTCCTTGATCACCGCGCCGACGATCGGCGTGCGGCCGAGGCCGCCGCCCGCGAGGATGCTCGCGACCACTTCGCCCTGCGCGTTCTTCTTCAGGTAGACGCCGAGGTCGTGGATCTGCACGGCCGCGCGGTCGGCCTTCGAGCCCGACACCGCGATCTTGAACTTGCGCGGCAGCCACGCGAATTCGGGGTGGAACGTCGACCACTGGCGCAGAATCTCCGACCACGGACGCGGATCGATTTCCTCGTCCTGAGCGACGCCCGCGAACTGGTCTGCCGTGATGTTGCGGATGCAGTTGCCCGAGGTCTGGATGCCGTGCATCTGCACCGACGCGAGCTTCGCGAGGATCTCGGGCGTCTCCTCGAGCTTGATCCAGTTGAACTGGATGTTCGAGCGGGTCGAGAAGTGGCCGTAGCTGCGGTCGTGCTCGCGCGCGATGCGGGCCAGCATCCGGAGCTGGTCGCTGCGCAGGTTGCCGTACGGAATCGCGATGCGGTGCATGTAGGCATGACGCTGCAGGTACAGGCCGTTCTGCAGGCGCAGCGGACGGAACTCGTCTTCGCTCAACTCGCCCGACAGGCGGCGGCGCACCTGATCGCGGTACTGCGCGACACGCTCGTCGACGATCGTCTGGTCGTACTGGTCGTACTGATACATTCGGGGACCCCAGGGTTTTCGTGTTGACCGCGCGACGTCCTAGCCACGTCGCGCCCGAATCTCCGTTTCGCCGCCGAGCCCGGCCATCCGCGGGCCGGTGGATTGCTAATGACGAAAACAGATATCCATATTTGAAAAACTCCGGTGAATCGTAATAAACTCCCCTTATATTTCAAACGACTAAAAAATTCTGTTGATATGCGGAAGGGTTATAAATGAACCTGCACCAATTTCGCTTCGTGCGCGAGGCCGTCCGGCAGAATTTCAACCTCACCGAGGCCGCCAAGGCGCTGTACACGTCGCAGCCGGGGGTGTCGAAGGCGATCATCGAGCTGGAAGACGAGCTCGGCGTCGAGATCTTCACGCGGCACGGCAAGCGCGTGCGTTCGCTCACCGAACCGGGGCGGATCATTCTTGCGTCGGTCGAGCGGATCCTCCAGGAGGTCGAAAGCCTGAAAAGGGTCGGAAAGGATTACGCCGCGCAGGACCAGGGCAACCTGACGATCGCGGCGACCCACACGCAGGCCCGCTACTCGCTGCCGGCCGCGATCGCCGAATTCAAGAAGCGCTTCCCGAAGGTGCACCTGTCGATCCTGCAGGGCAGCCCGACGCAGGTCGCCGAGATGGTGATCCACGACCAGGCCGACCTCGCGATCGCGACCGAGGCGATCGCCGACTACAAGGAACTCGTGTCGCTGCCCTGCTTCCAGTGGCATCACGCGGCCGTGGTGCCCGCCGATCACCCGCTGCTCGAGCGCAAGACGCCGACGCTCGACGATCTCGCGCAGTACCCGCTGATCACCTATGACGACGCGTTCGCCGGCCGCAGGAAGATCAACCATGCGTTCGCGCTGCGCGGGCTGTCGCCGGACATCGTGCTCGAGGCGATCGACGCCGACGTGATCAAGACCTACGTCGAGCTCGGCCTCGGCGTCGGGATCATGGCCGACATCGCGTTCAACCCGGAGCGCGACCGCAACCTGCGGCTGATTCCGGTCGGCCACCTGTTCGGCAGCAACGTCACGCGCGTCGCGCTCAAGCAGGGCGCGTACCTGAGGAGCTATGTGTATACGCTCGTCGAGCTGCTGTCGCCGACGCTGAACCGCAAGCTGATCGAGCAGGCGCTCAAGGGCGAAGCCGAGTCGTACGAGCTTTGACCGGCGGCCGGGCTGCTTGCCCGGTCCCGCATTTTCAGCGATAATGCGCCCTTTCGCCGCGCGCAATTGCATGCGCGCTCCGGAAAAGCCCAGGTGGTGAAATTGGTAGACGCAGGGGACTCAAAATCCCCCGCCGCAAGGCGTGCCGGTTCGATTCCGGCCCTGGGCACCAATACATAGTTTCAGGCAGTCCCGAGAATTCCCAAAACCCGCGTCAGCTCTAGGCTTTCGCGGGTTTTTCGTTTTCGGGAAGTCCTGAACGGGACCGGGGAAGCCCAAAAATTCGGGGGTAAGATTGGGGGTACGGCTTGCCGTTTTGGGGGTAAGCCGACGACAGGGACTCACACATGCTTTCAACACCCCTCACCGATCTCCGATGCCGTAACGCCCGCTACTCTGCCGGCGGCGCGGGTAACAAGCTGTTCGACGGCGGCGGCCTGTTCCTCGAGCTGCGCGCCAGCGGTGCGAAGAAATGGCGCCTGAAATATCGGTTCAACGGTAAAGAAAACCTGCTGACGTTTGGCGACTATCCCGCCGTGTCCCTTGCGGATGCCCGCACCAGGCGCGACGACGCCAAACGGACGCTCGCGGCCGGCCTCGATCCGGCCATGCAGCGCGACATCGCCCGGCACGATCAAACCGTCGCCGCCCAGAATACGTTCGAAGCCGTCGCGCGCGAGTGGCACGAAATGCAGCGCGGTAGCTGGACCGCTGACCACGCCGGCCGCGTTATGGATCGGTTCGAAAATGACGTGTTCCCGCATGTCGGCCAGCGGCCCATCTCCGAAATATCAGCGCCCGAGCTGCTCGCCGTGATCCGTCGTATCGAGAACCGCGGCGCGCTCGAAACCTCCCGCAAAACGCACCAGACGTGCGGACAGGTATTTCGCTACGCGATCGCGACCGGCAAAGCAGAGCGCGACCCGACGCCCGACCTACGCGGCGCGCTCAAGACGCGAGCTGTAAAAAACATGGCCCGCGTCAGCGAAGGCGAATTGCCGGAGCTACTGGCGGCGATTGACGCCTACGACGGCGACAGGCGAACCAAACTCGCGTTGCGCCTGCTGTCTCTCACGTTCGTCCGCACCGTCGAACTGCGCTTCGCAGAATGGTCGGAATTCGACCTGGAGCGCGCCGAGTGGCGCATCCCGGCTCCGCGCATGAAGATGCGGCAGCCGCACATCGTGCCACTATCGAGGCAGGCGCTCGCCGTCATTCAGGCTATCCGCGACACGACGACGAACAAGCGCTGGCTGTTGCCGAGCCCGCGCAACCCGGAACAGCCTATCAGCGAGAACACGGTCCTGTACGCGCTGTATCGCATGGGCTTCCACGGCCGCATGACGGGGCACGGCTTCCGGGGGCTCGCCTCGACCATCCTCAACGAACGTGGCTTCAATCCGGACTGGATCGAGCGTCAGCTCGCGCACACGGAGCAAAACAGCATCCGGGCCGCGTACAACCATGCGCAGCACCTGCCGGAGCGGCACCGCATGATGCAGTGGTGGGCCGACTATCTCGACCAGCAGCGCGGGGCGAACGTGATCCCGCTGCACCCCGGATCGGCCAGCGCCTGACCCGCCGCCGACAGCTTTCCACGCGCGGGCCTGTGCGTTTTTGCCTTTCGCGCGTGGCGGCGCGCGGCGGGGCGCTTTTCCGCGCTGCTGACGGGCTCGCGGCGACGCGGGCACCTCTACACCTTGCCGCCTCTCTACCAGCCGCACCAGCAGGCCGCCATTCCGACCCTCCCCCTCTTCCAAAAACGCTCGCCATAAAAATGGGCCTGAACGTGCGGTCCCAAACGGACCTCGCCAGAGATAAACACCCCTCCCCCTGTTGAGCCGACCGACCGGGCCGCCCGCGCCCGGTGCGTGATGCCGTCCGCCGTCGATTGCATACCAAGTCGCAACAATGCCGAGCCGCTCCTAACTCTACGGAACATCACCGCAGACACGAAGAATTCCTTACACGACAAGGCTCTGACGGATTCGATAGCCGTCCCCGTCGTCCTCTTCTCCCTCCTACCTATCCATTTTTCGCGGTGACATTGGTGACTTCGGTGACGCGCCTATAAGCATTTGATTCAATTGAATCTTTTCTGTCCGATCGATGGTGACAGAGTTTTTCGGCTTGGTGACTCTGGTGACAGGCGGTCTGGATTGTTGCCTCATTGGCAAGAATGCGTCCGGCTTCGCGTCACCGCGCCTCCTGCTGGATCATCTCCGCCACAACCGCCAACCGCGCAAAAAGAATCCGCCCGTGCCGCCACCGCCGCACCGAGCGATTCAAGCCTGCTCGGCCTGAATTCGATTCGCCCTACGGGCGGAACCCTGAATAGAAAAACGGCCGGGACACGCCACCATTCAGCAACGCATCCCGGCCGCCCTCAAGCGACGCTGGCAATCAGGCCACGGATATATCGAAGATCGACGGAAGCACGTGATAAGCGCGGATACGGCCCAATCCCGGTACGCGAACCTGCATGTCCGGCCGGCCGTTGCCCGTCGTCATCAGCACATTGCATTCGATCAACGTGCGCGCTACGGCACGGTGATCGAAGCCTCGACACACTTCCTCACGGAATACCTCCGGCAACACAAAGAACTCCATTTCCGTCTGCTCTGCATCGGCGTCGGATATTTGCTCACCGAACTCGCTCATGTACTCCTGATTCGTGTTGACCGACCGGCCGCCCTTGACCATCCGCTTATAGCCCGCACGGTGCATCACGTTCGCTCGCCGGTCGTCGGTCGATCGCTGCATCCAGATAAAGCGCGCGTCGCCGTGTGCCTCGAAGAATGCCCGGACCTGGCGTAGCATGGCGATCGTCTCGGCGTTCCCGTGACTGCCGCGCAGCGTCAGCCACGACTTGAACACCGCTTCCGCTGCCGCCATCGACGCCCCTTCGTTCCAGCCGGTGACGCCCGCTTGCGTTGCCAGCTCGCCCGCCGCACCGACCAACGCGAAGCGCTGCGCAACGCGTGCGACCTGACCATGCGCACCGTCCGGCACCCACGCATCAACAAGGCTCGCGATCATGGCGGCCAGCACGTCCGGTATCTGCTCGGCGTTTTCCGATGCATGCCGAATAAACGCAATGCCGGGCTCGCCGTAATATTGGGCTGCTGCCCGCACGATGTGATCGGCAAGCGCCTTGGCGGAGTGAAATTGATGCAGGGTTTCGAACATGCCGAGTCCGTGTCCGGCATCGGCCGGAATGGTCGCGAGCCGCACGCCTTGCCCGGCCTTGGCCGCCTTGCTCGCCTCGCCCATGATCGCAACCAGGTCTTTTTCCCCGCTCGACAAAAACAGCAAGCGCCACGTCGTGACCGGTTTCGCTGTCGCCGTGCGCGTCGCTCGCCCCTTGCCGGCCTCGTTGCCGATCATGTAGACAATATCGCCAACCTCTTTCGGGTCGACCTGTCCAATTTCATCGAGGATCAGCAACGTATCGGAGTGCTGCGCAGCCGTCGACTCCATCGCATTCCCCGTTGCTCGCCAGCTCCGCAGAAAATCCCGGCCGCCGAACACAGACGCGGCCACACGTAGCGCCGTTGTCTTACCCACCGTACTGTCGCCCATGAGGTGAAAGCCGCCGGATTGCTGCCCGGACGCGGCCAGAAGCGCGCCCGCGAATGCACACGATACGCAGAACATCAGGCGACTGTTATCGATGCAGAGCGCGGCCACCTCCCGCCGCCAATCGTCAAGCGTGCCGCGTTGCTTGAACGGGCTTTCGACCATGCCATCGGTCTGAAAAATCGTCAGCTCGCTTCCGGCTCCGATGGTTTGATCCGGCAACACGAACGCATCGCCATGCCAGCCGACACGCCCCGTGCAGCGGGCACGCTCGGCCGTGCGTGCACTCTGGATATACGTCGCGAGCAACTGTTTCGCGTGCGCCGTGGGCGCGATATTCAGCCCCATGTCCATCAGCACGGCGCGATATTCCGAACCGTCGCCGGCCAGCATCCGGCGCGGCATCGCCCAATGTTTCGGCTTCCCGTCCCGATCGGAGAATTCGAGCAAGACGCCCCATTCCGTGTTCGCTTCGTTCCGCGTCTCCGCGACAATTTCCAGCGGCTCACAGATCCATTGCGGCGGAAGCGCGTCCCCCTCTTTGTTCACGCCGAAATACCACACGCCTTTTTCGTCGACCGTGAACCGCGACTGGCTATCGGCAGGGGCGCGGGCGTTTTTCGGGCGCTTGGCGGGCTTCGCGGCTTCGACTGGCGCATCAGTGTCGCCGGACGCTCGCGAACCGCTTGCCGGGGCCGCAGCGCGCACGCACGCCGCCACGGCATCCGACCCGCGATGCGCGGCCAAATCATTGAAATCCGTACCAGCGGCAGGGCGATCCGGGCCAAAGTCCGGAACGGCCACCGCACCGCCGACCGCCTCGGCCGCCGCCCGGGCCTTGGTGACGCCCGGATTACGGGGCGTCGCGTGATCGTCATCCGCACATAGCACGATAGCGGCATCGGGATACCGGCAACGCAATGCCGTCGCGACGGCCAGCAAATTCCCGGCATCGAACGCGACGGCCGCCGGCACCCCCGTCGACGCCGCGAGCGTTGCACACGTCGCGTAACCCTCGCCAACCAGCACCGTTGACGACACGTCGCCGCCGACCAGGGCGAAGCTGCCGGATTTACGGCCGTTCGGGAGAAATCGCTTTTGACCGTCCGCCAGAATAAATTCCAGCGTCCATAATTCGCCGGCCGCGTCTCGAGCCGGAACGATCAGCGCCCCATCGCACGCCGCATCACCGATGCATAAATCGCCACGGTAGACGCGCAGCTCGCCGGCCGCGATTTGTTTGCGAACGAGGTAGGGGTGATCGGCCGGCGCGGACTCGGCCGCCTCCCAAATCGACGCGGCGAGCGTTGCCGTTTGGCGTTGCTTGGATGCGATGCCCTTTTTCTCGGCCTCTTCGCGGGCGGCGCGGGCCGCCTGCTGGCGCTTGCGCTCCGCCGGAGCCACGGGCTTTGCCTTGTGCGCACGCGGGTCAAAGCCGCTTTGCTTGGCAAGGTGGAACAGTGTATTGACCGTGATCCTACCGCCCTTGAACGACTTCCACACGTCGCGCACGTCGGCCGCCTTATAGCTGCTCGCGCCTTGGCTCCACTCGTCCCAGGCGGCGAACGCTTCGTCGCCAAACTCCGCCTTGAGCGCCATCCCGACCTTTTGCCACGTCTCGCGGTCATCCGGCGGGATATAGCCGAGCGCGATGCGAGCGCGCTCGAATTCGGATATGGATTCGTTACTCATAAATTCCTGTGCTCGGCGCACCGGGCAGCCATACGATAAGTAGTACTAATCGCATGGCATACCTTTCCGCGCGTCAATGTCGCCTGTGCCGCTACTTGCGGCCCGGCGTTCCGTTTTGCATGTCGTGCGCGTATCCGTACAGGCCGATCGCGTCCGACAGCAGCGTCGTGATCGCGCTCATTGCCGACCGGAACACGGCCGCATCACCGGAGCTACCGGTTTCCACCGCCGTCTCAATCGCGGCGGCCAAATCCCGCGCTTGCGTCGCGCGGATCGTCGCCTCATCAAACACGTCCGTCACGTCGCCGCCATGCATCAACAGCACACGTGCATCGCAATAGCCAGTCAGCGGCGGGAAATTGGTCCGTTGCATGGCCGCCCCTTAGTGAGTCGTGCGCGGATCGCGCGTGACGATGCCAAGGGCCGCAAGCGTATGCTGCTGAATACGGCCCATCAGGCCAGCCGTGAAGGCGTAGCGGCTTTCGTTGAGGCGACGCGCATCCATGTCGCCATCCGCCCGCATTCCGGCCGCCATCGTTTGCACGAATTGTTCGGTCTGGTACGCGGCATAGTCGTGCAGGCGCACCGAGCCTTTCAGTTCCAGCCACGCATCCGCCGTCACCGCTCCGAGCGTCACGGCAAATTGCAGCGCAATCGGCGCACCGGTATCGAGCGGCGGCGCGTTGTCGAAACCCTCGATAACCGCGGTTCGAATATGCTGGCCGTCCATTACGCATTGCTCCCATCGTTTGAATTCGTGTCATCGAGCGCATCGACCACTTGGCCCGACAGCTCGGTCGCAAGGAAGATCACGTCCGTCAGAAACCCATCGGGGACGTAGTTCAATTCATCGAAACGCAGGGTTGAAACGACCTGCAGTAACGACTCCAATTGACGGGCACGAGTCGCGGCAAGGCCATGCTTGTTCGTATAACCCGGAAGGGAAACGACCAAATCGCCGTCCGGTCCGGTTGAAATTTTGCGGCGCACGCCTCGATCACGCATGGCAGACCTCCCCGTCACGACGTTGCAATTCAAGTGCGAGCGGTTCCGCCAGTTCGAGCACGTGACGGAGCATGCAGCGGGTCGGCACATCGCAATCGAACGCGTCATCCGGCAGGGCCGCATGCAGCGTCTTGACGATGTTGTGGATCTTCCACGCGCTATCCATCAATTCAAAATTCGTCGGATTAGCCATGACGCACCTCCGCGCCCGTGGCCGCACCGGATACCAGCTCCGCGACGCCGCCGGCAACCTCTGCCGCCAACATGCCAGCAAGCCACAGGACATTTTCGCGATGATGCGGATTCATGCCGTCGAAGGCCTCCCACCCATCACCGGCGAGCATCGCCAGCAACGATTCGAGCTGCCGCGACCTGGCGGACACGTAGTCAGCGACCGCGCTGAAGTTCGCGAGATCGACGCAAATACCGTCGGGGTGCGCCGAAATTTGGACGTTATTGACCATCGCGCACCTCCGTCCGGGCGAGCGAAGCAACGGCCGAAAGAGCCGCGCCGGTAATGTCGAGCGCGTCTTGATAGGTCGGTGCGAGCGCAGCGGCGCGCAAGGCGTCTGCAACGATTCGATTGATGTGCGATTGGAAATTGCGCCCGGTATGGGCGTGCCTGGACTGGCGCATGTTGCGGCCTCCTTTTGCTGGATAGGAAGCCTGCCGTCTATCGGCCAAGATAGGGGTGGCAGGCGCAAGGCATTGGGGTTGGCCGACCGGTGCAAAAGGAAACCGGCACACCCGAAGGTGTCCCCTCAACCAAGGCCCGCCATAGGAAATAGGCGCGCGAAGGCGTACGGACGAAAAAATACCGCCATTGCGGCGGTCGTCCGCCTTTTGCATACCGAGCGGCCAAGCCCGAATCGCTGTTGTCTCAGCGATGCGCATAGGATACTGCGCAAGGCGGCGCAACGCAAACCGGCAGTGTGACGCACCAGCCGGAAGGCCATCGGCCGATCCGCGACGGAACGGCACGGCGTCATCGTGTTTTCGAGCGCGGATCAATGCGGCACCTCCGCATCGGTCAAATCGCCCGGCGCTGCGCCGCACGCAGTGGCTGTCGGCTTCACCAACGCCGACAACTCCGCCAGGAACGATTCGACCGCGTAGAGGAAGCCACCCACATAGGCCTCTTCAACCTGCTCGAAAGCGTAGCGCCCTGGCTCCGTAACAGGCGGTGACGCATGCTCAAGCACCTTGCGATAGCGGCCCGCCTCGCGGCGCAGCGCGGCGTGCAGTGGCACCCGATATTCGGAAGCCAGCCACACGCGGCCAGCTCGTTCGCCTGCCGCAATATGCACCCGTTGCCACGACGCAAACCACATATCAATGCTCGCGCGGTCCGCTACACCATCGATCGCGCCGGCAAGAGTTTCGATAGCCTTTTTGACGCTCGCGGCTTTCTTGTTCGGACGCCCCTTAGCCATGCGCGACTCCCGAGCCGGCCCCGCGCTGCTGATCGATCAGACCACGAATCCACGCATCTATTTCCGCTTCGCGCCACGCGACAGCACGCGCACCGACCTTGACGTTTTGCGGGAACTGGCCCGCAGCCATACGCCGATAGACTTCGCTCTTGGAAAGACAGGTGCGGGCGATAACTTCGCTCGCAGGAATCAAGCGCTCCGGCACGCGCGCGGGCTCTAGAAAATTAACGTGCTGCATACTCCCTCCGGTATTGAATTCCCACGGGACTGCATGGGACAACCGGAGTATCTGGCGGCGGCGGGGTTCATAAAATTCCCACCGACCGGCCAATTCCCCTGTTTATGCGATGACTGGGTATTTATTCTTTTTTCTTCGGACGCCCGGCCCGCAGCCTGACGTTCGGCATAGCTTCCCGATACCACGCCTTCAACGTCTCCGATGTGTAGTTCATTGTCGATCCGAAGCGCCGATTCGCAGCGTGTACCAATTCAGCCACGTTCCGAACGGGGCCGCACTCGTCGCGAGCCCAAGTCATGAAACGCCTTTTATCAACCTGATCCCCCCGCCGGATATAGCCCTGCCGAGATCGTTCAAGCCGCTCCACAAGCGTCTTTTGGTCTTCGCGACAGGCCCGGATAAATCGAAGGCGCTCCTCGTCGCGCATCGAACCCGATGCCGCAGCAATGACAATTGCACGCATCACGTCGAATCCGAAATCCGGATGCCCCAGCAGTTCCCCGACCCGGCCTCGATCCCCAGCGAATACAGCCTGCAACATATCCATAGCAAGGCCGCGCGGACGATGCCGCTCAATCTGCATGCGCGTCTGCTCAATGAGCGAATAGTGCCGCCCGGTTTTCGGATTTATCGTCGGCAGAGGATCGACTTCTACCGGAACCCCGTCGATCATCTCGATTCCGAAAATATGGTCTATTGGTTTTGGCAATGGCATTCGCTCATCTCTCAATAATTGCGGGCACGGCGCGTATAAATCGCTATACGATGCCTGTTCCGTCCAGCACCATGAAGCGCGTACGCCAACACTCCCGGAAGGTCGTAACGTTCGGCGTGCGCCCGCCGTTGAACACACGGGTTCCCCATGTGACGGCATCCCCGGAAACGCTCACCGTTCCAATTTCGAGGATGTCCCACAGCAACTGGTTCGAGTTGGACGACCCCCAGATATAGTGGGCCGACCAAAGCGCGGAGATCAGCACCGGACGACCGTAGGACTTGGAGCGATCCGGCGGGTTAGGTGCACCGGCCACGACCCATCCAAGGTCGTCGCCCATGTAGTTCTCTTGGATCACGTCGAGGACGCGATAGAACGGACTCGTCGCATCAGCAATCAGCGATCCACGTTCATCGAACACCTGCAAACCGAAATTGCTGGAACTGGCGGGCACCTTCGAGAATACGAAGAAGCGCACCATCGCTTGTTGTGTCGTGATCAGGCGCACCGTGAATTGACGCCCGTTACCATCGAGCGCCCCGGCGTCCCAAAGCGCAACGCCGATGCCCGGATCAGCGTGGAACGCGTATAGAGGCTCGTCGGCCGCGAAGGTGAAAGAGCATATCCAATACTCGCCGTAAAACTGCCTCCCGTGTCCGTCATTCCAGACAGTTGGAACCCTCGTTCGCTGAGAAACACCAGACATGGACTGTACAAGTTGGTAGTTCGGCGTCAGGCCGTCAATCTGAAAGACGCCACTATCGGAGAATGCTTGGAATCCAGCTGTCATCAGAACACTCCGTAGATGAGCCACCCTGTGACGGGCGTTCGGTAGCTGTTCCCTCCGTCCGTGCTGTACCGCCATCGCACGCCGCGTGCATCAATATCGATCACGGGAACAGGGGCATTCATAGAGATGTGTTGAAACAGCCAGTCCGGCATAAAGGACCAGAAGGGCTGGCCGGCCGACAGATCCACATCAATTCCGCCATCCGTTCCGTTGAGCTTCTGGATACCGCGTAATCTCCCGCAGCGTGTCGTTCCGTCGAGGACGAGTTGTCCCCGCTCATTCCAAATTTGCAGGCCTGCCGGCATATGTCCCCTCTCGTTGTTAGTTGGCATCAACGCCGACAAGCGGAAGATCAGGCCCACCAAAAGCGGCGTTCCTGGGGCAGGCCGCAGCGACACGCTCGGCGGTTGGGACGGTTCGATTGAGGTGCGATTGGGAAATGCGCGCGAGATAGGCGCGTGCTGACTGACGCATGGTGCGGCCTCCGATGGTTTCGATAGAACCCGGCTGCCGCTGTCAAACGGGGTGGCCGGGCACATGACAGGGTTGACAGACCGGCCCATCGGAAACCGGCGTGCGCGAGCGCACCCCCGCCAAGGCCCGACCATAGAGGACGTGCAATGACGCGCGGGCAAAAAAATACCGCCGTAAGGCGGTTGCCCGCCGATGGAATTCCGGCTGTCACCCCGGTTCGCTGCTGTCTCAGCGACGCCGTGAGGATACTGCGCCCGATCGCGCGACGCAAACCGGATAACCCGTGCGCAGACCCATGTACAAAACCGACCGGTTTTGTACACCCGTCGCCCACCCTGTTCAAAAGATAGCTTGATCTATTTTCGTTCACCCCTCATAATTCGTTCACCCCTTTTGAACAGTTTCCGCCATGTCCCGCACTTTCTGTTACGCCCGCGTCTCGACAAATGACCAGACCACCGAGAACCAGGTGCGGGAAATAACCGCGGCCGGCTTCGCGGTCGAACCGCAGCGCGTCGTATCGGAAACGGTAAGTGGATCCGTCGCAGCGGCGGAGCGCCCCGGATTCTCGCGGCTGCTGGATCGCCTCGAGCGCGGCGACGTGCTCATCGTGACGAAACTGGACCGCCTCGGCCGCAACGCGATCGACGTGCGATCGACCGTCGAACAGCTCGCGGCGATGGGTGTACGTGTGCACTGCCTTGCACTCGGCGGCGCAGACCTGACCAGCGCGGCCGGCAAGATGACGATGCAGGTCATATCGGCTGTCGCCGAGTTCGAACGCGACCTGTTGATCGAGCGGACGCAATCCGGCCTCAAGCGTGCGCAAGCGGCCGGAAAGCATTGCGGCCGGCCGCCGGCACTGAGTGACGCCGAGCGCGCAGCAGTGATTGCCCGCCTCGACGCTGGCGCAAGCGTTGCCTCTCTCGCGAAAGAATTCAATACGAGCCGACCGACGATCATGCGCATCCGCGACTCGCGCCCTGTTCCAGCAGCACGCTCACCGGAAGCCGAAGGGCTCGACCTGTATTGATCCTACTCGCGACGAAACATCACGATGCCGGCGACAGTTTCGGCGTCTTATGCAGCTCGACCCAGTAGCTGTTTATCTCGTCGTCGGGCACGTTGAAGCGCTGTAACCATGCCTCTGTTGCCACGCGAGTATTGAGTAACGGTGCGGTGCTGTTGATCGTGCCGCTTTGCAGAATGTCAGACTGTTCGGCCACGATCGAGCGCAGCGCGTGATTTACCAGCACGTACGCGGCTGGCGGCCCCGGAGGTATCCCTTTCCCTCTTGGCACTCCGGCGGCTGGTTCCGGGCCGGCTTGGATGATGAGACCGCCATTGTCGAACGACGTCTTGCGAAACCAGTCCGGTGGAAGCATCAGTTTGTCCGCGCCTCCGACCTGGCGAACAAAATCGGCATCGAGCGCCGTCAGCCAGTCAACCGTCTTGATCCTGTCACGCGTAACGATGGTCGCGTGTGCCATTGGGTTCCCGACATCGATACCGGGTCCGTACAGCCGCGACCAAAAATTCTCGCTCGCTTCGTTGGGCTCCCGCTCAGTGGGCGGGAGGTTTACGCCAAAACCAGCGTGCCCCCAAATGGTCGGCAATGCCTCAACGAACTCCGCAAACAGCCTCTCGAAAATGCCGGGGCACAACTGCAGGAACCCGCGCGGTACGCTGAATTTGAGGGTATCAAGCGCGTAATCAGCCTGCCAATCTTCAAAGCAAAACACACCGAACGAAAAGAAGCCCGCCGCAAGCTTATGGTCGGCGCTCGTCGTTTCCGAAACAACGAGTGCGCTGCTCGACTGGTCTAGCGCCAAGCTCGGGAATTTACGCGCCTTGTCAAAAGCAACCGGGCTCTTACCTTCCTCGTAGAACCAGCGCATCGGACCGGCGCGCGGCGGCTCCGTCCCGGCCGCCCTGGCGTAGACCTTCGCATATTCATCGAGGGCCGCCATGTAGCTGTCGTAGCACTTCACCAGGGCGTCACGCACCGGCTTGGTATATCCGTCCTTGAAGTACACCACGCCCCGGACGACAAGAGCTGCGCCGACTATCGCCTTTTGGTAAGGGGGCTCATAGAGCCCAAAGGGCAAGGTGTCTTGTCGTCGCGGGTCATGAGCCCATGCGACCAATTCGTCTTTCGTCATGATCTTTAAGGGAAGGCGGCACCAGGGGCGAGCGATCCGGGATTTACCGGGGGTGGCAGCCCGAAAGGCCCAGCAGTATTCCCACCTGGGTTTATGCCGAACAGCTCATCCGTATCGGATTGGGTCTGTGCCGACCGGGCGGGCTTGCCCTTCGGCTCTTCGTCATTGCACGGACAATCTGCCCGCCTGAGCGAGACATACTTGCTATCGTCGCCCGCAATCCGCTTGTACGATATTTCTTGCCCGTAGCCGAAACCGTCATCGAACTTCATTTCGACCACGGCTTTGATATTCGATTGTACGGGAGGCTGGCTAGGGTCATTCACGATGACCACATCAGGGCGGCGAATCTGATCGAGTCCGGCCTTTTTGCCCTTGATGTAGCCGCCGAGTTTGCCGGGCCATTTCTCCTGAATCCAGCCCAGCAGGCCGCCGACCGGCGTTAGCGGATCATCATCTTCCATGATCGGCACCGGAGGGGCTGGGGGTTTCGGTCGCATGTCATACGGTACTTCCGGCAAATATTCAGTCGGCTTCCCGGTCATGACCCTAGAAGTCGTGTTCGCGAAATTCAACCGTTCCGCTACGCATTTCTGCCTGAGAATCCGACTTCCTTTTTTTGTCGCGATAGCGACGCCGATGCGACCACATTTGCACATGAGGTCGCAAAGTTGCTTTTTCTCGTCCGGCGACAGTCCACGACGCGCACCTACAACAGTCGTTCGCCCCTCGCCGCCTCCCGATCCCCCGACCGCCGAACCACCCGAATACGGGCCGCTCATGCTTCGCTCGCGCCAGCAGCTCCGGCCGAGCCCGATTGATTGAACGTCAACGACGACGCCTGATTGCTGTTGAGCCAGTCCGTGTGGCCGTTCGCATCCGTCGTGCCTTGGATCGTCTTGCCGTCCGCCGACGTGACGCGGTAGGGATGATTGGCGAGCGGTGCGCGCGTCTCGTCGTCCACGAGCTGGAAGCGTCCGCGATATGCGCCATCGTCTTGCGCGACATTCTGTGCGATTACGCTTTTGCCAGCACCGACCGACCCGCCTCCCCCTGACGTTGGCTCTACCGTCGCCATGCCTTGCGATGCGATCAGCGTAGCGCCGCATGCAGTCTTGTCGCCTTCGGTCGCTACGGCTCGGCCGCCGAACGTCATGCTGCGAACCCGGACGCCAACAATCGGGTAGACGCCGCCACACTTCGGGCACGACACCATGTCGCCTTCGAGCGCGAGCGGCTTCCCGAAAACAATGTTGGTCGACGTGCAAGCCAGCACGCGGCCACCGTGGGAAGTCGTGTCACCTTCCCGAATGAACGCCGAACTCATGCCGAATCCTCGGTGGAAAATGTGCGGCGACTGTAGCACGTGCCGAATAAGGGACTCCCTGTCAAAGTTACCGGGCAATCAAAGGTCGGCGCGCGCGTTGGCGGTGGGCGCGGGCAATCTTTCGCGCAGCCTGTACCAGTCCGGGGGCGTCCCGTACCCCCGCATCGCCAAGCCTGACACGGTTTTCCGGGGAAAAAACGACCGGCGAGCCCTTGTAACACCGTCGCAAAATCGGCAGCGTCACCAACCTGTCACCAGAAATATGTGTGTTTTGGTGACACACTTGGTGACAGCGAAACCCGCATGGGAAAAGGCGCTCCGGAATATTCGGAGGCCTGTCACCAATGTCACCAGCATTTTTTATTTCCGGCGGGGCGCACTGCCGCATAACTCCCAGCGAAAGCGCGCGGGGGTACGATTGGGGGTACGACAACAATTGGTAATCGATTAATTTCCCGTCAAATAAGGCTCTGCGAGATATTTAGCGTGTGCGGCCCTGGCACCATCAAATCCCTTCAAAGCCTTATCAGCCAAGGCTTCCCAGCCTTCCCGCACGCGTTTCTGTGGTAATTTCAGCGGAAGTTGCCGTCCTGCGAAGCGACGCCTGGGCCCGCACACCTTCATCTTGAAGAACCGTCGTCCCGCGCGGACGCCCGGCATGTCCGGCGCCGATGCGCCGCGGCCTGCGGCGCTACTGCGCAAGAAAACCGTCACGATCAACCTCAAGACCTCTGACGTTGGCCAGGCGGCCCACACGAGGCCCGACGAGAGAAGACCCAACGATGCCCAGTGATCACGGAGCGCTTCGCCGGCATGAGAAACCGCCCGCGTCGCCGGTACGCCGGTACCTCGTCGTGGCCGGTACTGCATTGATCCTGGCCGGGCTGGGATGGGTGCTCGTCAGCGTCATCCAGCCAGCGTTGCGCCATACGATCGTCATTACGACGGGCGCCGACAACGGCATCTATCGCGGCTTCGCAGATCGCTACGCCGCGATCCTCAAGCGCGACGGCATCACGCTCGATATCCGCAGTTCCTCCGGCTCGATCGAAAATTACGAGCGGTTGACGAGGCCCGACAGCGAGTACGAAGTGGGTTTCATTCAATCGGGCACGACGACGCCGAAGGAGATGGACCACCTGCAGACAATCGCCGCGGTCTCGTATGAGCCGATCTGGGTGTTCTATCGTGGCAACACGACGGTCGACCGGTTGTCGCAACTGCGCGGCAAACGGGTGGGCATCGGCGTGCCCGGCAGCGGACTGCTCAATGTCTCCCTTGTCCTGCTCGGCTATAGCGGCATCACACGGGACAATACGACCCTCGATCAAGTGGACGCGGCCACCGCCTATCAGCGCCTCGAGCACGGGGAGCTGGATGCCGCTTTTTTCATCGGCCGGCCCGACGCGCCGATGCAGCAAACCTTGCTCAACAGCGACCTGAAGCTGATGAGTTTCGCGCAAGCAGACGCCCTCGCGCAGAAGTTTCCATCCCTGTCCAAGATCGTCTATCCGCGCGCCTCGACCAGCGTCGCCGACGATCGGCCGCAGGCAGACGTCACCCTGCTGGCCGCCACGGCGCTGCTCGTGGCGAGAGACACGCTGCATCCTGCCTTCGTCTATCTGCTGCTCGATGTCGCCAAGATGGTCCACGGCCACGAGGACTACTTCACCCCGATCGGCACGTTCCCCAACCTGAATACCGAGGAATTTCCGATTGCGGACGAAAGCACGCGCTACTTCAAATCCGGCCGTCCCTTCCTGCAGCGCTACCTGCCATTCTGGCTGGCCAGCTTTATCGAACGACGCCTGCTCGTCCTGGTTCCTTTCGCAGCATTGCTCCTGGGCCTGTTGCAGGCATTGCCGCGCATGGTGGAGGCGCATTTGAAAAAGCGGCTGCTGATTTGCTATGGGGAGCTCAAGCTGCTGGATGACGCAATCTGGGCCAACCGGCAGCCGACCCGCGACCAGATCGCGCGCTGGAGCCAGGAAATCGATGACATCGATGCGCACGCCAGTCAGATGCGCATGCCGAAGCGCTACTTTCGGGACCTGTACGCGCTCAAGCAGGCGATCGGTGTCGTAAGAGAGCGCATTTCCACCGAAATCAAACGCCCCTCCTCCGCCGCCACTGCGCGCGGCACTGAAAGACAGTGACGTCCCAAGCGCTTGCGCGCTCGCAGCGCAACGCACCGGCTTGCCCGATGGTCCAAGCAACAGGCACAACGCAGCACGGAGGCGGCCTATGTCCCTGCGAGCAACGTCGAAACGAATCTGCGCGGGTATGCTGGCGTCCGCGCTCTGGTTCGCGCTGTACGGCTGCGACATCCTGAGCCAGCCGCCCGTGCCGGACTGGCCGGGCCCGCACGCCCCCTATCCGTTCCCGGACAACGTCCCGCATCGCACCGAATGAGCGCGCGGCGCACGCGCCTGCCGCATCACGCCGGTCAGCCGCCGCGCGCCCGTTCCCCCAGCGCATCGCCCATCAGCTCCGCGAACCACTCGATGAACGCATTGAGCCGGCGCGACCGGTGCCGGCGGTGCGGATACACGGCCGACACGTCCATCGGCGCAGCCCGGTAGCCCGGCATCACCTCGACGAGCGCGCCGCTGGCGAGCAAATGCGCGACGTCGAAGCGCGGAATCTGGATCAGCCCCATCCCCGCGATGCAGCTTGCGATGTAGGTCTCCGCGTTGTTGACGATCACGCGGCTCGGCAGCGCGAACTGACGCGCCGCGCCGTGCTCGCACACTTCCCACGGCAGCTCGCGTCCCGTCGTCGGCGATGCGTAGCCGACCGCGCGGTGCCCGTGCGCGAGCGCATCGGGATGCTCGGGCACGCCGCATTCGCGCAGGTAGCCCGGGCTCGCGCAGTTGATCAGCACGAATTGCCCGAGCGGCCGCACGACGAGGCTGCTGTCCGCGAGCCGGCCGACCCGGAGCGCGCAGTCGACGCCCTCCTGCACGAGGTCGATCGAGCGGTCGGTGGAGCCGAGCGACAGCTGCAGCTTCGGATGACGCCGGAACAGCGACGGTAGCGCGGGCGCGATCACGCGGCGCGCGATCCGGCTCGGCACGTCGACGTTGAGCCGCCCGACCACGTCCCGGTCGCGGCCGCGGAACAGGCGGTCGAGCTCGTCGGCCTCGGCGAGCAGGCGCCGGCCGCGCTCCAGCAGCAGCGCGCCGTCGGCGGTCAGCTGCACCTGCCGCGTCGTGCGATGCAAGAGCCGCGTGCCGAGGCCCGCCTCGAGCTGCTGGACCGCCGCCGACACGGTCGCGCGCGGCACGTCGAGCGCGTGCGCCGCCTTGATGAAGCTGCCCATCTCGGCAACCTGAAGGAAGATCCTGACCTGGTCCAGCTTGTCCATCGGCAAGAAGCGTGGGTTCGGGCGCCCGCAGTGGTCCGGCGCGCCGGATGCGAAAAATGCGCGCGGCCGTGATGCCCGCGCGCCCGTCCATTGTCCACGCAAACCGGCCATTGCGGTGCGCGGCCTCGCCCGGCCGATTACTTGGTCGTATAGCCGCCGTTGATCAGGATCGTCTGGCCGGTGATCCACCAGCCGTCGGTCACGAGGTGGCGGATGAACGGCACGACGTCCTCGATGTCGGTCAGGCCGGTCTTGCTGAACGGCGACAGCGCCGCGGCCGTCTTGTGGTACGCGACCGCGTCGGCGCCTTCGGCCGGATAGAAGAACGGCGTGTCCATCGGGCCCGGCCCGACGGCCGTCACCGAGATCCCGCGCGCGCCGTACTCCTTGGCCGCTGCGCGCGTGAAGTGCTCGACCGGCGCCTTCGCGCCCTCGTAAGCGGCGTAGAACGGCGTGAACGCGCCGAGCAGGGACGTCACGAGCGTGACGAGCTTGCCGTGATCCTCGAGATGCCGCCCCGCTTCCTTGATGAAGAAGAACGCCGACTTGCTGTTGACCGCGAACATCTCGTCGTATTCGGCCTCGGTGATCTCGGTGATCGGCTTCTTCAGCACCTTGCCGACGGTGTTGATCGCGATGTCGATCCTGCCGAAGCGCTGCTTCACCGCGTCGAACAACTGCTCGACCGCGCCGGCCGTCGTCAGGTCGGCCTGGAACGTCGCGGCGTCGGCGCCAGCCGCCCGCACCGCGGCGGCCGTTTCCTCGGCCTGCGGCTGCGTCGCCGCGCTGTTGTAATGGATCGCCACCGCCTTCGCGCCGTGGCCCGCCAGGTCCCGCGCGATCAATCCACCGAGGTTCTTGGCGCCGCCTGCGATCAGGACGACCTTGTCTGCGAGCGTGTGAGTGGCCACGGTTGACTCCTTTCTCGTTGAACGAAGCTCCGAGTGTAGGCAGGTCCGCGCCGCAGGTCAGCCGGCCGGGGCTGGATGGATTATCCAGAAATTCGAGCCAATCCGGCGCCCCACGCGCACGCTCAGCGCGCGTGACGCTCGGCGTCGATCCTGCCGAGCAGCCACTGCATCCCGGCCAGGTGCTGCTGATCGTGGCTGCACAGGTAATGGACGAGCCCGCGCACCGTCAGCGCGCCGTAGCCGTCGAATTCGCCGGTGCGCGCCAGCTGGGCCGGCGTGAGGCGCGACACGATGTCGACCGTCCGGCGCCGGGCGTCGCGAAACGCGGCGAGCACGTCGGACGCGCCGGCATCGTCGTAGCGCCGCTCGATCGCGAGCGCATCGCTGTCGAGCGACACGAGTCGCGGCCGATCCTCGTCGAGCATCCGGCGCAAGCGCACGTGATACCCGTCGATCTCGATGTCGCGCACGTGGCAAAGCTGCCCGAGCGGCGAAAACCGTTCGCTCGGAATTCCTTCCCAGTCGCCGGGCGTCCAGCGTGCGTACCCGTCGGGCACCGCCGCGTAGTGGGCTTCGAGCAGCCGGGGAAAATCGGCGAGTGCGTCAAGCGTCGTCGGGTTCATGCGAGCGTCTCCGTGTCGAATGCGGGGGCAGCGGACGCCGCCCCGCCACCGTGGTCATTTCACGCTGAAGCGGTACGTGCCTTGCGTGCGGTGTCCGTCCGTCGCGACGGCCACCCATTTGACGGTATAGCCGCCCGCCCCGAGCACGGACAGCGGCACCGTCATCCGCTTGCGGTTCGCGGCCTCGATGTTCGCCTTGCCGTCCGACACCGTTTTGCCGGCGCCGTCGACGACGACGATCGAGCTGAAGGCCGGCTCGAGCGGCTCGGTGAAGTCGAGCGTGACGGCGGTCGGTGCGACGGCCAGCGCGGCGTTGGCCGCCGGATCGGATTTCGCCGGCCGCGCATGCGCGAATGCGGCCGTCGACACGGTCGCGGCGAGCGCGACGGCGGCCGCCTTGCGGCCGAGGGAGAGCAGATCGAAAGTCATGTTCTTGTTCGTGATGATGGATCGGATGCCGCGCGTGCGAACCGCCCGCGGCGCTCCGGCAGCTTACCAGCGCGCGCGCCGTCGCGCCGGGGAGCGGGCGCCGCTTGATAGAATGCGCGCGCTATGGATCTCGAAAGCATTCTCTTCACCCAGGGCTTCGGCTCGCGCCGCCAGTGCCGCGGCCTCGTCGAGGCGGCGCGCGTCGCGGTCGCCGGCGCGCCCTGCACCGACCCCGACGCCGAATTCGACACCGACGGCCTGGTCTTCTCGGTCGACGGCGTCGCGTGGCCGTTCCATGCCCGCGCGTATCTCGCGCTCAACAAGCCGGCCGGCTACGAGTGCTCGCGCGATCCGCAGCATCACGCGAGCGTGTTCAGCCTGTTGCCGCCGCCGCTCGTCGCGCGCGCCGTGCAGTGCGTCGGCCGCCTCGACCAGGACACGACCGGCCTGCTGCTGCTGTCCGACGACGGCCAGTTCGTTCACGCGTACACGTCGCCGAAGCGCAAGGTGCCGAAAACCTACGTCGCGACCGTGCGCCACCCGCTCGACGACGCGCAGCTGCACGCGCTGCGCACGGGCGTCCAGCTGCACGGCGAGCCGAAGCCGATCGCCGCGGTCGCGGCCGACGCGCGCGACGCGCACGTGCTCGCGCTGACCGTGCTCGAAGGCAAATATCATCAGGTGAAACGGATGGTCGCGGCGGCGAGCAATCGCGTGGAGGCGCTGCACCGCGAAAGCATCGGCGGATTCGCGCTGCCGGCCGACCTCGAGCCGGGCGCCTGGCGCTGGTTGAGCGAGGCCGACCTGGCGTCGCTGCGCAATACCGTCAAAACCCTGTAAGGGAAAATCCGCACGACCGTTCGACGATCGGCCGCGCAGCGGCCGCCCGATCCCCCGCTATACTCGAATTACAAGCTGTTACGAGCAGCGATGCTGGGGAGACATCATGCACATCACCAATTCGATCTACCTGTCCTATCTGATGATTGCGTTCGCCGTGGTCGGGTCGCTTGCGATCGGCGGGCTGCTGGCCTTCATGCGCGCGACGCACAAATACCATCCGAACCTGATCGGCGCGCTGATCGGCGCGTTGCTCTGCTTCCTGCTGATCGAGGCGTTACCCGCGCTGACCTGACGCACCGCCGGGCGCGAGCGTTTGAAGGAAATCGTCTACGGTCGGATAGCGCAACGTCACGCACAATTCGCGCTTGAGCCGTGCGTTGGACAGCCGCCGCGACTCGCGCATGAACGACAGCAGCGTCGGCTCGAGCAGGCGCTCGGCGTCGGCGCGGCTCACGCGCGGCGGCGGCGGCAGGCCGAACACCTGCGCGACCCGGTCGAAATACTCCCCCATCCGCAGTTCGCTGTCGTCCGACGCGTGCACGGCGCGCGACGGCCTGCCGCGCGCGGCCGCGCGCAGCAGGATCATCGCGAGGTCGTCGGCATGGATGTGGTTCGTGTAGACGTCGTCGGCCGGCGCAAGCGCCGGCGTGCCGCGTTCGAGGCGCGCGAGCGGCAGCCGGTTCGCCGCGTAGATGCCGGGGATCCGGACGATGCGCGCCGACAACCCGCCGCGCACGGTCGCGGCGCGTAGTTGCCGCTCCGCCGACACGCGGCGCAACGCGCGCGGATTGGCGGGATTGAGCGGATGCGTTTCGTCGATGCGCGCGCCGCCGCAGTCGCCGTATACGCCGGTCGTGCTCGCGTAGACGAGCGTGGGCGCGCGAAGACCGTCGGGTACAATACGCGCTGCCCGCGAGGGCGTGCCGGCCTGCCGCAGCGCCGCGCGCGCGGCCCGCAGCCTGCCGGATGCCGGCGCGGGCTGCGCGAGCCGCCGCCCGGGCACGGTCAATGCGGCAACGAGCGCACGCGTGCGCCGGTCGTCGCGGCCGTCGGGCTGCGGCGGCGCGAGATGCAGGATCGTGCGCGGAGCAAGCCCCGCGAGGCGGGCCAGCGTCGACGGTCGGTCAAGGTCGCCGACGATCGGCGTCGCGCCCGCGGCGCGCAGTTCGTCACGCCGGGCCGGATGGCTCGTCAGCGCGACGATCCGCCGCTCGCCGCGCCGCGCGCGCCATTGCGCGATGCAGCGCAGGCCGACGTCGCCGCAGCCGACGATCAGCACGCGCGGACGGCGCAGGATTCGTGTCGCGATCATGATGTTTGCGAAATCAGTAGCCACCGTTGCGCAGCGCGCAACGGGTTGCATTGTAGCTGCCGTGCGCAACATGCACGGTCCCCACATTTTGTACTAGTTGGTTCTATGGCATTCAACGTCACTCTCAAGCAAAGCGGCCGGCAATTCCAGGTCGAGTCGGACGAAACCGTGCTGGCGGCCGCGCTGCGCCAGAACGTCCATCTGCCGTACGGCTGCAAGAACGGCGCGTGCGGCTCCTGCAAGGGGCAGATCGTGTCGGGCCAGATCGAGCAGGGCCCGCACGCCGCGTCGGCGCTGTCCAACGACGAGCGCACGCGCGGCCTCGCGCTGCTGTGCTGCTCGAAGGCGCAATGCGATCTCGAGATCGACGTGCGCGAGATCGCCGGCGTCGACGGGGTGCAGGTCAAGAAGCTGCCGTGCCGCATCGCCGCGCTCGAGCGCAAGGCCGACGACGTGATGGTGCTGAAGCTGCAGCTGCCGGCCAACGAACGCCTGCAGTACCTCGCGGGCCAGTACATCGAATTCATCCTGAAGGACGGCTCGCGCCGCAGCTACTCGATGGCGAACGCGCCGCACGAGGAAGGCCCGATCGAGCTGCACATCCGCCACATGCCGGGCGGCAAGTTCACCGACCACGTGTTCGGCGCGATGAAGGAGCGCGACATCCTGCGCTTCGAGGGCCCGCTCGGCACGTTCTTCCTGCGCGAGGATTCGGACAAGCCGATCGTGCTGCTCGCGTCGGGCACCGGCTTCGCGCCGATCAAGGCGATCATCGAGCACGTGAAGCACCGGGGCATCACGCGTCCGATGACGCTCTACTGGGGCGCGCGCCGCAAGAAGGACATCTACCTCGCCGAGCTCGCCGAGCAATGGGCGAGCGAGATTCCGAACTTCAGGTTCGTGCCGGTGCTGTCCGAACCGGACGATGCCGACCAGTGGACCGGCCGCACCGGCTTCGTCCATCGCGCGGTGATCGAGGACCTGCCCGACCTGTCGGCGCACCAGGTCTACGCGTGCGGCGCGCCGGTGATGGTCGAGTGCGCGCAGCGCGACTTCACCCAGCATCACGGGCTGCCCGCGGACGAGTTCTACGCGGACTCGTTCACGAGCGCCGCCGATCTCGCGCATCCGGTCTGAGCCCCGGCCGGCTCCCGCGCCCCGCACGCCGCCGCGACACATTTGTTGCATTGCGGCGGTTTACAGTGGGACGCGGGATGCCGTATGCTTGCGCACATGAACCGCTTCCTGTCCACTCTCCGACGTCGCCGCTCGCCGCTCCGCCTGGATGCCGCCGGCTCGTCACGGACTCGCGCGTAACCCTCTACCCGTTACGCACAAGCTGTTCGAACCACCCAGCCACGGCAACTACCGTGGCTTTTTTATTGTCCTTTTCCCTTTGACCGCCAGCAGGAGTCTGCCGCCATGCCCCTGAACGATTATCCGATCGACTCGCTGATGTACATCACGACCCGCCCCGACATCGTGTTCACGCACGGCAAGGGTTCATGGCTCTACGATCACACCGGCAAGCGCTATCTGGATTTCATCCAGGGCTGGGCGGTCAACAGCCTCGGCCACTGCAACGACGGCGTCGTCGAGGCGCTCAAGTCGCAGGCGGAAAAGCTGCTGAACCCGTCGCCGGCGTTCTACAACGAGCCGATGGCGAAGCTCGCGGGCCTGCTCACGCAGCACAGCGCGTTCGACAAGGTGTTCTTCACGAACAGCGGCGCCGAAGCGAACGAAGGCGCGATCAAGCTCGCGCGCAAGTGGGGCCGCAAGTTCAAGGACGGCGCGTACGAGATCATCACGTTCGACCACAGCTTCCACGGCCGCACGCTCGCGACGATGTCGGCGAGCGGCAAGCCGGGCTGGGACACGCTGTATGCGCCGCAGGTGCCGGGCTTCCCGAAGGCCGAGCTGAACAACATCGAGTCGGTCGAGAAGCTGATCAACGGAAAGACCGTCGCGGTAATGCTCGAGCCGATCCAGGGCGAAGGCGGCGTGATCCCCGCGACGCGCGAATTCATGCGCGCGCTGCGCGCGCTGACGAAGCAGCACAACCTGCTCCTGATCGTCGACGAAGTGCAGAGCGGCTGCGGCCGCGCGGGCACGCTGTTCGCGTACGAGCTCGCCGACATCGAGCCGGACATCATGACGCTCGGCAAGGGCATCGGCAGCGGCGTGCCGCTCGCGGCGCTGCTGTCGAAGGCCGACGTCGCGGTGTTCGAGGCCGGCGACCAGGGCGGCACCTACAACGGCAACCCGCTGATGACGGCGGCAGGCTATTCGGTGATCTCGCAGCTCGTCGCTCCTGGCTTCCTCGAAGGCGTGCGCGCGCGCGGCGAATACCTGAAGCGCAAGCTGCTCGAGCTGTCGGAAGAGCGCGGCTTCGAGGGCGAGCGCGGCGAGGGCCTGCTGCGCGCGCTGCTGCTCGGCAAGGACATCGGTCCGCAGATCGTCGAGAAGGCGCGCGAGATGCAGCCGGACGGCCTGCTGCTCAACGCGGCGCGCCCGAACCTGCTGCGCTTCATGCCCGCGCTGAACGTGACGACCGAAGAAATCGACCAGATGATGGCGATGCTGCGGTCGATTCTCGACACACTCTGAGGAAATCCGCGCGATGGATGCCGCCGCCGATGACGTTGCGATCCGTCCGTTCGATCGCGCCGATACCGACGCCGTGCTCGCGGTCTGGCGCGATGCGTTCCCTCAGTACAGCGAGACGGACGCGCCGCCGCACCGCGATCCGCTGCGATCGATCGAGCTGAAGCTCGCGACGCAGCCGGAGCTGTTCTTCGTCGCGGTCAGCGGCGCGCGCGTCGTGGGCACGCTGATGGCCGGCTTCGACGGGCATCGCGGCTGGCTTTACTCGTTCGGCGTCGCGCACGATGCGCGCCGGCTCGGCGTCGGCCGCGCGCTGGTCGCCCATGCGGAGGCCGCGCTCGCCGCGCGCGGCTGCCTGAAGGTCAACCTGCAGGTGCTGCCCGGCAACGACGACGCGTGCCGCTTCTACGCGGCGCTCGGCTACCGGGTCGAGGAACGCATTTCGTTCGGCAAGACGCTGCCGGCGGCGTGACGCGAACGCCGGCAGCGTCGGCGGCCGGCCTCACTGCGTGATCGGCTCCGCGCCCGGCAGCGGATTGCCGAGCGCGTCGGTCGGCACTGTCTGCTGTTCGAACGCGGCGAAATACGCGGCCCACTGCGTATCGCTCACGCGCACGATCAGCGCGCCGTCCTGCCAGATGTCGTTGTGGTCATTTTGGTCGTCGCCCGCGCGATGCAGGAAGTGCGGGCCCGACGAACCCTGGTTCATGTGCGTGTCGTGGATGCCGTTGCCTTCGACATACGTGCGGCCGAACACGACCACATCGAGCCCCTGCGACTGCGCGGCATCGACGAGCCGCAGCAGCGACGGAATCGGCTCCGGGTGCTCGCTGCCGTCCATCACGTCGCTCGCGCGCCACGCGCCGGTCTCGTTCAGGATGTCGCTGCGCAGGTAGTCGAGCGCGGGCAGCGCGGCCTGCCCCGTCAGATCGGCATAGCCCTGCGTTGCGCCAGCGAGCGTCTGCGTGATCGGGTGGTGGAAATCGTAGACGAGCTTGTAGTTCAACAGGTCGTCTGCGTCGTTGGTGCCGACGTTGATCGCGACATCCCAGTCGCCATCCGGCAGCGCGAGCGTCAGGTGGATGTGATACTGGATCTCGCTGCCGTGCGGCAACGCCTTCAGCCCCGCCACCGCCTTGACCTTCGCCTTCACGAAACCGTAATCCAGGCTCATGCGTGTTCTCCGTGTGCCGATGGACTTCCCATGGTACGCCGCGTGCATGTCGATTTGCGGACGGCCGGTCGCGGACGGCGCGCGCCATGAAAAAAGGCCGTCACGGCGAACCGTGACAGCCTTTCGCAAGCCCTTGCGCGCCGCCTGCGGCGACGCGCGGGGCCCGTTCATTCGCCCAGATACGCTGCCCGCACCTTCGGGTCGTCGAGCATCTTCTTCGCGTCGCCTTCCATCGTGACCGTGCCCGAATCCATCACGTAGGCGCGGTCGGCGGCCTGCAGCGCGAGGCGCGCGTTCTGCTCGACGAGCAGCACCGTGATGCCCTCCTTCGAGATCGTGCGCACCACTTCGAAGATCTTCTCGACCATGATCGGCGACAGGCCCATTGACGGCTCGTCGAGCAGCAGCAGCTTCGGCTTGGAGAGGATCGCGCGCGACATCGCGAGCATCTGCTGCTCGCCGCCCGACAGCGTGCCGGCAAGCTGCGTCGCGCGCTCCTTCAGGCGCGGGAAGAAGCCGAACATCCGGTCGACGTCGCGCTTGATCTGCTCCGTGTCGTTGCGCAGATACGCGCCCATCTGCATGTTCTCGATGATCGACATCCGCGCGAAGATCCCGCGGCCTTCCGGCACCATCGCGAGGCCGCGCTTCAGCAGTTCGTGCGTCGGCACGCCCTTGATCGACTTGCCGTCGTACTCGATGTCACCCGCCGAGAACGGCTTCAGGCCCGTGATCGCCTTCATCGTCGTGGTCTTGCCTGCGCCGTTCGCGCCGATCAGCGTCACGAGCTCGCCCTGACGGACTTCCATGTCAACGCCCTTGACGGCCTGGATGCCGCCGTAGTTGACCTGCAAGCCCTTGATTTTCAACATTGCCGCTGCCATCAGTGCACCCCTGCGCCGAGATATGCCTCAATCACCTTCGGGTCCTTCTGCACGTCCTGCGGCAGACCCTGGGCGATCACCTTGCCGTAATCGAGCACCGTCATCCGGTTGCACAACCCCATCACGAGCTTCACATCGTGCTCGATCAGCAGGATCGTGCGGCCGTCCGAGCGGATCTTGTCGAGCAGGCGCGTCAGCTCCACTTTCTCCGTCGCGTTCATCCCGGCCGCCGGCTCGTCGAGCGCGAGCAGCTTCGGATCCGTCGCGAGCGCGCGCGCGATTTCCAGGCGGCGCTGGTGACCGTACGACAGGTTGCGCGACGTGTAGTCCGCGTACTGCAGCACGCCGACGTATTCGAGCAGCTCGATTGCGCGCTCCTTGATCTCGCGCTCTTCCTGGCGTTCCGCCGGAGTCTGGAACACCGCGCCCAGCAGCCCATGCTTGGTCCGCACGTGGCGGCCCACCATCACGTTCTCGAGTGCCGTCATCCCGCCGAACAGGCGGATGTTCTGGAACGTCCGCGCAATGCCCGTCTTCGCGACCTGGTGCACCGCGGTCGGCTTGTATTCCGCGCCGTCCAGCCTGAATTCGCCGGAGTCCGGCGTGTACAGGCCCGTGATCACGTTGAAGAACGTCGTCTTGCCGGCGCCGTTCGGGCCGATCAGGCCGTAGATCTCGCCTTCCTTGATCTCGAGGCCGACGTCGGACAGCGCCTGCAGGCCGCCGAAGCGCTTGTTCACGCCTTTCACGGACAGTCGGATTTGCTTGTCGCTCATGTGTGTTTCTCCTTCCGCTGTCAGTCCGTTATGCGCGCGCCGACTTGGCGCTGCGCTTCGCCAGTTTCGCGATCTTGTCCTCATGCTTCGGCGCCGGCCACAGGCCTTCCGAGCGGTACAGCATGATGACCACCATCGCGAGGCCGTACAGCGCCTGGCGGATCACTTCGGTGTCCACGATGTCGTGGCCGAAGATCGCATGCTGCAGCGGGCTCATCGTCGAACGCAGGAATTCCGGGAAGATCGCGAGCAGCACCGCGCCGAGGATCACGCCCGGGATATGGCCCATGCCGCCGAGCACCACGCAGGCCAGCACGACGATCGACTCCCAGAACGTGAACGATTCCGGCGACACGAAGCCCTGGAACGAGCCGAACATCGCGCCCGACAGGCCGCCGAACGACGCGCCCATCGCGAACGCGAGCAGCTTCACGTTGCGGGTGTTGATGCCCATCGCCTTCGCCGCGATCTCGTCCTCGCGGATCGCCGCCCATGCGCGGCCGATGCGCGAGTGCTGCAGGCGCGTACAGGTCCAGATCACCAGCAGCGCGCACAGCACGAACAGGTAGTAGTACATGTAGACCGACGGCAGCTGGATGCCGAACAGCGAGTGCGTCTGCGCGAGGCTGAAGTCGCCGGCGTGCACCGGATCGATCCCCGTGATCCCCTTCGGGCCGTTCGTGATGTTCACCGGACGGTCGAGGTTGTTCATGAAGATCCGCACGATTTCACCGAAGCCCAGCGTGACGATCGCGAGGTAGTCGCCGCGCAGCCGCAGCGTCGGCGCGCCGAGCAAAATCCCGAAGATCGCGGCGATCGCCATCGCGATCGGCACGATGATCAGGAACGGCACGTGCAGCCCGCCGGGCGCGAGGTTCGCGATCCACTCGAACTGCGTGGTCAGGTGCGGCGAGCTCAACAACGCCGCCGTGTATGCACCCACCGCGTAGAACGCGATGTAGCCCAGGTCCAGCAGGCCGGCGAAGCCGACCACCACGTTCAGCCCCAGCGCGAGCATCACGTACAGCATCGCGAAGTCGAGCACGCGAACCCAGTAGTTGCCGCCGGCCGCGCCGATGATGATCGGCGCGGCGATCACGAACGCCGCGGTGAGGATCCCGATGGTGACGGTCTTCGCGGTGTTGCGTTCTTCGACGAGCGTCGTCGAGGTTTCGATCGGTTGAATGGATGTCATGTTGTTGCTCCCCTTCCGTTACGCGCGGTCCGCGACACGTTCGCCCAGCAGGCCGGACGGACGGAACACGAGGACGATGATCAGCACGATGAACGCGAACACATCCTGGTAGTTGCTGCCGAACACGCCACCCGTCAGATTGCCGATATAGCCGGCGCCCAGCTGCTCGATGAGACCGAGCACCACCCCGCCGACCATTGCGCCCGCGAGGTTGCCGATGCCGCCCAGCACCGCGGCCGTGAAGGCCTTCATGCCCGGGATGAAGCCCATGTAGAAGTGCACGTTGCCGTACTCCGACGCGATCATCACCCCGGCGAGCGCGGCGAGCGCCGAGCCGATCATGAAGGTCGCCGAGATCACGAAGTTCGCGTTCACGCCCATCAGGCTGGCGGTGTTCGGGCTTTCCGCGATCGCGCGCATCGCGCGGCCGAGCTTGGTCTTGTGCACGAGCAGCAGCAGGCCGCCCATCACGAGGAACGCGACGGCGATGATCACGATTTCGGTCATCGAGATCACGGCGCCGGGCGTCGTGTCGGTGGCCTTGATCACGTTGATCGGGTCGGTCGGCAGCAGCTGCGGGAACGGCATCGGGTTGCGCGACCAGATGATCATCGCGGCGGTCTGCAGCAGGATCGACACGCCGATCGCGGTGATCAGCGGCGCGAGACGCGGCGCGCGGCGCAGCGGCCGGTACGCGACCCGCTCGATCGTGTAGCCGACGGCGGCGCACACGATCGCGGCGATCCCCAGGCCGATCGTCAGTGTCGCGACGTTGCCAAGCTGCGGGAAATGGTTCTGCAGCACGGTGATCGCGGAGAGCGCGACCATCGCGCCGATCATCAGCACATCGCCGTGCGCGAAGTTGATGATGCCGAGAATGCCGTACACCATCGTGTAGCCCAACGCGATGATGGCGTAGACACTGCCGAGCACCAGCCCGTTGAGGATCTGCTGGACGAAAATATCCATTTAAAGCTCCTTGGCCCGTGCTGCCGGATGAGGCTGCGCCCCGCGGGTAAGCGAGGAATCACGTCGTCTCGGCGGCACTGCGGGTACTAGAAAAGACCGGTAAGGGTGGATCGTCCCGGCGTGCGCCGCCCGGCCTGTACAGCCGGACCTGCCGCCGGAGCGGATACGGAAACGGCACCGCACTGTTCCGGCGCCGTCACGAGTCCCGTCGCTACATCGTCACGACATCGAGGACGGTTTTCTTTGCCTCCTTGAAGTCGTAGAGCGTAATCGCCCCCTCTTTCAGATCGCCGTTCGGGGCGAATGCGATGCGACCGATCACCCCGCGGTAGTCGGTCGACGGCATCGCAGCCAGCACCTTGGACGCCTCGATCGAGTTGGCGCGCTTCATTGCATCGACGATCACGTAGACCGCGTCATACGTGAACGGCGCGTAGATCTGCACCGGCGTGTGGAAACGGTCTTCATACTTCTTCTGGAAGTCCGCCCCTTTCTCCATCCGCGACAGGGCGAGCCCCGCCTCCGAACAGATCAGGTTCTGCACCGCGTTGCCCGCGAGCTCGACCACCTTGTCGGTACACACGCCGTCGCCGCCAAGGATTTTTGCTCCGATACCGAGCGCCATCGCCTGCTTCGCAAACGGGCCGCCCGTCGCGTCCATGCCGCCGTACATGATGACGTCGGGATGGTCGCGCTTGATCTTCGTCAGGATCGCCTTGAAGTCCGTCGCGCGGTCGTTGGTCGCTTCGCGCGCGACGATCTGCGCGCCCGCCGCCTTGACGGTCTTCTCGAATTCGTCGGCAAGCCCCTTGCCGTAGGCGGTCGCGTCGTCGACGACCGCAAAGCGCTTCGCGTGGAGCGCATGCAGCGCGTAGTTGGCGAGCGCAGGGCCTTGCTGCGCGTCCGTCGCCACGACGCGGTAGGTGGTCTTGAACCCCTGCTTCGTATAGTCGGGGTTGGTCGAGGATGGTGAAATCTGCACGATGCCTGCGTCGCTGTAAATTTTCGACGCCGGGATCGACACCCCCGAATTGAGGTGCCCCACTACGGCCACGACCCGGTCGTCGACCAGCTTCTGTGCAACTTGCGTGCCCGCCTTCGGATCGGCCGCGTCGTCCTCGGCGACCAGTTCCAGCCGAACCGGGTGCGCGTCGATCGTCAGGCCATGCGCATTGATTTCCTCGATCGCCAAACGTGCCCCGTTTTCATTGTCCTTGCCGAGATGCGCGATGCTGCCCGTCAACGGGGCGGCATGACCGATCTTGACGACGCGCACGTCGCTGGCCGGCGGTGCCGCGGACGCCGCAGCCTCCTTGCCCGCCCCGTCGTCGCTCTTTTTGCTGCAGGCGGCGAGCATTGCAACCGCTGCGGCGACGGACACGGCGTAAGCCAACTTCACATGCATTAAATAGGTCTCCTGCGCCTTGCCAAAACCAGGTTCCAAGGCCACTCCGGCCTGAAAACGGGCGAATTGTAACTCCATTTATAGAACGCCAATATTCCTGATTTGATGGGGTTTTCCTGCATTGCAACCAATTTTGAGACAAGGGCTTGGCGACAAATAGCAACCCGGTTGCACCAACTACGGGAATATCGGTTGCGATTGCGATTTCGACGTGTAAAAAAAAGCGCGCCGTGAGGCGCGCTTCGATGTACCGCTGTGTGTGGCGGGTCAGGCCGCGGGCGGCAGGTTCAGGCCGCGTGGCAGCGGGAACGACACGCTCTCCTCGATCCCGTCGAGCGCGCGAACGTTGCGCACGCCGAGTTCGCGCAGACGCGCGATCACCGCCTGGGCGAGCACCTCGGGCGCCGACGCGCCGGCCGTCACGCCGATGCGGCGCTTGCCGGCGACCCACGCCGGATCGATCTGGTCGGGTGCATCCACCATGTATGCCGCGACACCGCGCTTCTCGGCCACTTCGCGCAGCCGGCTCGAATTCGAGCTGTTCGGGCTGCCGACGACGATCACGACGTCGCACTGCGGCGCCATGAACTTCACCGCGTCCTGGCGGTTCTGCGTTGCATAGCAGATGTCCTGCTTCTTCGGCTCGCGGATGTTCGGGTACTTCGCCTTCAGCGCGGCGATGATCTCGGCCGCGTCGTCGACGGACAGCGTCGTCTGCGTGACGAGCGCGATGCGCTCCGGATCGGCGAGCTCGAGCTTCTGCACGTCCTCGACGCTCTCGACGAGATGCATCCCGCGCTCGACCTGGCCCATCGTGCCTTCGACTTCCGGGTGCCCCTTGTGCCCGATCATGACGATGTCGACGCCATCCTGGCGCATCTTCGCCACTTCGACGTGCACCTTCGTGACGAGCGGGCACGTCGCGTCGTAGACGCGCAGCCCGCGCACGCCGGCTTCGTCGCGCACCGCCTTCGATACGCCGTGCGCGCTGAAGATCACGGTGTTGCCGGACGGCACTTCCTCGAGTTCCTCGACGAAAATCGCCCCCTTCTTCTTCAGGTCCTCGACCACGTACTTGTTGTGGACGATCTCGTGGCGCACGTAGATCGGCGCGCCGTACATCGCGATCGCGCGTTCGACGATCTCGATCGCGCGATCGACCCCCGCGCAGAAGCCGCGCGGCTGGGCCAGCAGGATTTCGGCGTCGGCGGCGACGGTCTGTCCGGACAGCGTATCGGTGGTGCTCATGATTACAGGATCCCGATGATTTTCACTTCAAACGTGAGCGCTTGGCCCGCGAGCGGATGATTGAAGTCGAACAGCGCCGAGGTTTCGCCGACCTCCTTCAGCACCCCTGCATATCGACCGCCGTCCGGCGCGTTGAATTCGATCAGGTCGCCCGGCGTGAAGTCCTCGCCGATCATCCCGTTCTCGCGCAGCGTCTTGAGCGTCACGCGCTGGAGCATGTCCGGATTTCGGGGTCCGAACGCCTGTTCGGGCGCTAGCTGATAAGTCGAATGGTCGCCCACCCTGAGCCCGACGAGAATCTGTTCCAGCGAGGGCGCCAGCTGCCCTGCGCCGAGCAGCAGCGTCGCGGGCTTGTCGGAAAAGGTGTTGACGATGTCGGCGCCGTCGGCCAGTGCCAGCCGGTAGTGCAGCGTGACGTGCGAACCGGGCTTCACTTCGGAAAGATCGATGAGGCTCATGAATTACTCGTTCAGTCGGCGCCCGATGCGGCCGCGAGGCCCGGCGCAAAACCGGTATTGTAAGTCACCTGAGCGCGCAAGGCGGAAAGTGCGACGACGTTGCACAGGCCTGCCTGCCCGCCACAATGGAGAATCAACCATGCCGCAACAATTGTCGCCCCTCCCCGAATGCCGCGACGCCGCCGATGCCGCGCCGCGCGCGTCCGGGCAGCCCAAGCGCGGCGCGGCGCGCGCGAAACGGCCCGACCTGCCGCGCGAGCGGCTGCTCGAGCGCGGGCCGGCCGCGCTGTCCGACGACGAGCTGATCGTGCTGCTGCTCGGCAACGGCGTGTCCGGCCACAACGTATTTGACAGCGCGCGTGCGCTGCTCAAGCAGTTCGGCAACTCGCTGCGCGGGCTGCTCGACGCGACCCCGGCCGATTTCCGCGGCCACCCCGGCATCGGCGAAGCCCGCATCGCCCGGTTGTCCGCGGTCGCCGAGCTCGCGCGGCGCGCGCTCGCGGAGAAGGCGCGCGAGCATCTGCTGATCGATTCGCCCGGCGCGGTCGAGGATTACCTGCGCCTCGTGATCGGCACGCGCCCGTACGAAGTGTTCATGACCCTGTACCTCGACGCGCGCCACAGCCTCGTCGACAGCGAGGAAAGCGCGCGCGGCTCGCTGACGCGGATGGCCGTCTACCCGCGCGAGATCGTGCGCCGCGCGCTGTCGGTGAACGCCGCCGCGCTGGTCGTCGCGCACAATCACCCGTCGGGCGCGGTGCAGCCGAGCGCGGAGGACCGGCGCCTGACCCGCGTGCTGCGCGACGCGCTCGCGCTCTTCGACGTGCGCCTGCTGGATCATGTCGTCGTCGGCGCGACCGATACATTCTCGTTCGCACGCGCCGGCTTGCTGTAAACTATGCCGGGCCGCGCAGGCCGGTCCTGCCGAAGCCCGCACCAGACGGGCTCCGGCGGGCAGCGCACGCGCGCCACGACGGCACGCTGAAATTACGTTTGATTTTCCTGAACTTTTTCTGCTAGAATCGCCGTCTGTCTTTTTTCCAACCAGTTCTAGCCATCGAAGGGCCTTGTCTGTTAAGGGCTTGGGCGTTCTGAGTGCAGCTATGGATCACGTGGCTGCTCGATGAGAACCTTCACCGGCGATCGAACCCCGAATTTAGCGTATTAGGAGTGCTCTCATGGCACGCGTATGCCAAGTAACTGGGAAAGCGCCGATGAGCGGCAACAACGTTTCCCACGCAAACAACAAGACGAAGCGCCGCTTCCTGCCGAACCTGCAAAACCGCCGGTTCTGGGTGGAGAGCGAAAACCGCTGGGTGCGCCTGCGCGTCTCGAACGCCGGCCTGCGCCTGATCGACAAGAACGGCATCGATTCCGTGCTCGCTGACCTGCGCGCACGCGGCGAAGCCTAAGCCCAAGGAGCACAATCATGGCAAAAGGCGCACGCGACAAGATCAAGCTCGAGTCGACCGCTGGTACGGGTCATTTCTACACGACCACGAAGAACAAGCGCAACATGCCGGAAAAGATGGCGATCAAGAAGTTCGATCCCGTCGTCCGCAAGCATGTGGAATACAAAGAAACCAAGATCAAGTAATCTCCGGTTTCCAGCAGCCTGATGGTGACCAAAAAGCCCCGCAATCGCGGGGCTTTTTGTTTTGCGCGCACGCTTTTGCCCGACGCGGTATGCTCTCCCCTTTCCGCGGCTGCGCCGCCGGAATACACAAGATCAAGCGTGCAATGATGGAGATGCAGCAATGAAATTCGACGTGGCGATCGTCGGCAGCGGCCTGGCAGGCCTGTCGGTCGCGCTCAATCTGGCCGACACGCGGCGGGTCGCGCTGATCGCGAAGCGATCGATGATGGAAGGCGCGAGCGACAACGCGCAAGGCGGTATCGCCGCGGTGCTCGATTCCGCGGACAGCATCGAGAACCATGTCGACGACACGCTGGTCGCCGGCGGCGGCCTGTGCGACGAGAGCGCGACGCGCTACATCGTCGAGCACGGCCGCGAAGCGATCGAATGGCTGATTTCGCAGGGCGTGCCGTTCACGAAGGACGACGCCGCCGAGCTCGGCTTTCACCTGACCCGCGAAGGCGGCCACAGCCACCGCCGCATCATCCACGCCGCCGACGCGACCGGCCATGCGGTGCTCGCGACGCTGTCCGAGCGCGCGCGCCGGCACCCGAACATCACGTTCCTCGAGAACCATCACGCGATCGACCTGATCACGTCCGAGCGGCTCGGTCTACCCGGCCGCCGCTGCCACGGCCTGTACGCGCTCGACGTCGACAGCGGCCGCACCGTCACGATCGAAGCGCCGCACACGGTGCTCGCCACCGGCGGCGCCGGCAAGGTCTACCTGTACACGACCAACCCGGACACCGCGACCGGCGACGGCATCGCGATGGCGTGGCGCGCGGGCTGCCGCGTCGCGAACATGGAATTCATTCAGTTCCACCCGACCTGCCTGTTCCACCCGTACGCGAAGTCGTTCCTGATCTCCGAGGCCGTGCGTGGCGAAGGCGGCCTGCTGAAGCTGCCGGACGGCACCCGCTTCATGCCCGCGCACGACCCGCGCGAAGAACTGGCGCCGCGCGACATCGTCGCGCGCGCGATCGACTTCGAGATCAAGAAGCGCGGGATCGACTGCGTGTACCTCGACATCAGCCACCAGCCGGAAGCGTTCCTGCGCGAACATTTCCCGACGATCCACGCGCGCTGCCTCGAGTTCGGCATCGACATCGCGAAGCAGCCGATTCCGGTCGTGCCGGCCGCGCACTACACGTGCGGCGGCGTCGTCACCGACCTAGCGGGCCGCACCGACCTCACCGGCCTGTATGCGGTCGGCGAAACGTCGTACACGGGGCTGCACGGCGCGAACCGGCTCGCAAGCAACTCGCTGCTCGAATGCCTCGTGATCGGCCGCGCGGCTGCCGGAGCGATCGAGACGGCCGGCTTCGACGTCGACTCGCCGGGCGCGCTGCCCGCGTGGGACGAGAGCCGCGTGTCGGATCCCGACGAGGAAGTCGTCGTCGCGCACAACTGGGACGAATTGCGGCGCCTGATGTGGAACTACGTCGGCATCGTGCGCACCGACAAGCGCCTCGAACGCGCGAAGCACCGGCTGTCGCTGTTGCGCGACGAGATCCACGAGTATTACGCGAACTTCCGCGTGAGCCGCGACCTGCTGGAGCTGCGCAACCTCGTCGACGTCGCGATGCTGATCGTCAAGAGCGCCCAGTCGCGACGCGAAAGCCGCGGTCTGCATTACAGCCGCGACTGGCCGCACACGCTGCCGAAGGCGCTGCCGAGCGTGCTGATGCCGAAAGCGCGCCGCTGAGCCGCACGCCGCACCAGCAAAAAAGCCGTTGGCAGAACGCCAACGGCTTTTTCGTCTGCGGATTGCGCCGCACGGTCAGTCGACGATGCGCATCGAATAATCGGTCGCGCGCACGTCCTTCGTCAGCGCGCCGATCGAGATGCGATCGACGCCGGTCTCGGCGAACGCGCGCACCGTATCGAAATTGACGCCGCCCGACACTTCGAGCACGGCCTTGGCCGCAGCCACGCGCACTGCCTCGCGCATCATGTCGAGCGTGAAGTTGTCGAGCAGCACCGACTGCGCGCCGTGCGCGAGCGCCGTGTCGAGTTGCGCAAGCGTCTCGACCTCGACCTGCACCGGCACACCGGCATTCAGCGCGAACGCCGCGTCGAGCGCTTCGCCGACGCCGCCCGCGGCGGCAATGTGGTTCTCCTTGATCAGGATCCCGTCATACAGCGCGAGCCGCTGGTTCGCGCCGCCGCCGACTCGCACCGCGTACTTCTGCGCGAGACGCAGGCCCGGCAGCGTCTTGCGCGTATCGAGGATCTGCGCGCGCGTGCCCTCGATCCGGTCGACATAGCGGCGCGTCGCCGTCGCGACGCCGGACAGCAATTGCAGGAAGTTCAACCCGTTGCGCTCGGCGGTCAGCAGCGCGCGCGCCGGGCCTTCGAGTTCGCAGACGGTCGAATCGGCCATCATCCGGTCGCCTTCGCGATACTGCCAGCGCACGTCGATCGCCGGATCGATCCGGCGCATCACCGCGTCGAACCAGGGCACGCCGCACAGCACGGCTTCTTCGCGCACGATGATGCGCGCACGGCGGCGCTCGCCGGCCGGCACGAGCCGCCCGGTCTGGTCCCCCGTGCCGACGTCCTCGGCAATCGCATCGGCGACGTTGCGCGCGAGCGCGTCGTCGAACGCGGCGCCGTAGTGCGCACGGATCGTGTCGTAAAGCGGGGAAACGGCGCTGGTCGTCATGCCGCCCCCACGTTCGCGAACAGTTGCTGGTCGCGCTGCAGGTCGCCGCTCGCCTGCACGCGCTTCTTGTGAGCGGCCGCGAAATCGAGCATCCGGTCGATCGGCAGGCGCGCGCGCGCGCCGATTGCCGGGTCGACGAAGATCTCGTTATGGCCGCGCTCGAGCACGTCCGCGAGGTTCGCGAGGCCGTTCATCGCCATCCACGGGCAGTGCGCGCAGCTCTTGCAGGTCGCGCTGTTGCCGGCCGTCGGCGCCGCAATGAAGGTCTTGCCCGGCGCCGCGAGCTGCATCTTGTGCAGGATGCCGAGATCGGTCGCGACAATGAAACGCGTCGCGTCCAGCTTCACCGCCGCGTCGATCAGCTGCGTCGTCGAGCCGACGACGTCGGCCAGCGCGACGACGTTCTCCGGCGATTCCGGATGGACGAGCACCTTCGCGTCCGGGTATTCGGCGCGCAGCAGGTCGAGCTCGATGCCCTTGAATTCGTCGTGCACGAGGCACGAACCCTGCCACAGCAGCATGTCCGCGCCGGTTTTCTTCTGGATGTAGCTGCCGAGATGGCGATCCGGCGCCCAGATGATCTTCTCGCCGCGGGCGTGGAGATCCGCGACGATCTCGAGGCCGATCGACGACGTGACCATCCAGTCCGCGCGCGCCTTCACGGCTGCGCTGGTATTCGCGTAGACGACGACGGTGCGGTCCGGATGCGCATCGCAGAACGCGGAGAATTCGTCGGCCGGGCAGCCGAGGTCGAGCGAACAGGTGGCGTCGAGGTCCGGCATCAGGATCCGTTTGCCGGGGCTCAGGATCTTCGCGGTTTCGCCCATGAAGCGCACGCCCGCGACGACGAGCGTCTGCGCGTCGTGGTCGCGGCCGAAGCGGGCCATTTCGAGCGAATCGGCGACACAGCCGCCGGTTTCGTCGGCGAGTTCCTGCAATTCGGCGTCGACGTAATAGTGCGCGACCAGGACTGCCTTCTTGCGGGCCAGCAACGCCTTGATGCGCGCCTTCAGTGCGGCGCGCTCCTCGGGGGACGGCGTCTCGGGCACCTTCGCCCATGCCTGCCCGACGCCGCAGACTGCGCCTGCCGCGACCGGCCGGTCGTACTCGACGGGTTTGATCGTCGATTGCATCTCCATATCTCCTGTCGATCGGAGTTAGCGCTTCAGCGCTTACTCCGATCCCATGCTTCGCGGTCGACCAGAGTTAGCGCTTCAGCGCTTAATCTGGTCCCATGCTTCGCGGTCGATCGGAGTTAGCGCTTCAGCGCTCACTCCGATCCCATGCTTCGCGGTCGGCCGGAGCGAGTGCTTCAGCACTTCCTCCCGCCCCATGCCTTACGGTCGCCCAAAAGAAAAAACCCCGCCAGCGCGGGGTTTGTGACGTCCTGAGATTCTAATCGATTTCGAATCAGGCGTAGCGGCGCAGACGCATCGCAAATTCCTGCAACGCCTTAATGCCGCTTTGTTCGGCGCGATGGCACCAATCCTGCAATTGGGCCAGCAGCTGTTCGCGCGACGCGGTCGAACGATCCCAGATCGCGGCGAGATCCTGGCGCAGCTGGAAGTACGTCTGCAGCTTCTGGCTGTTCGCGAAGATCTCCGGCAGCAGCTTCTTCTGCGGCTCGTCGAGGCCGTCCGCATCCTTGTGGAACCACTTGCGCGCGCCGCGCATCAGCTGGTACTTCTCACCCGAGCCGAGCTCCTTCAGGCGCACGAGCTCCTGACGGTACGCCCGCTTGACGGCCTTGCCGTAGCGCGCCATCACCTCGTAGCGGTTCGACAGCACGGCCTGCAGCGTTTCCTGGTCGAGCACGGTCTTCGGCTTGTTCAGGCGCGGCGTCGGCGCGACCTTCTTCACCTTCGCGAGACCGAACGCGGACATGATGCGGATGTACATCCAGCCGATGTCGAACTCGTACCACTTGTTCGACAGCTTCGCGGACGTCGCGAACGTGTGATGGTTGTTGTGCAGTTCCTCGCCGCCGATCACGATGCCCCACGGGAACAGGTTCGTGCTCGCATCGGCCGAGTTGAAGTTGCGGTAGCCCCAATAGTGGCCGAAACCGTTGACGACGCCCGCCGCCCAGAACGGGATCCAGACCATCTGCACGGCCCACACGGTCAGGCCGAGCACGCCGAACAGCGCGACGTCGATCACCATCATCAGGCTGACGCCGAGAATCGGGTATTTCGAGTAGATATTGCGCTCGATCCAGTCGTTCGGCGTGCCGTGGCCGAACTTGCGCATCGTCTCTTCGTTCTTCGCTTCCGCACGGTACAGCTCGGCGCCTTCGAGGAACACCTTCCAGATGCCGCGGGTCTGCGGGCTGTGCGGATCTTCCTCGGTCTCGCACTTCGCGTGGTGCTTGCGGTGAATCGCCGCCCACTGGCCGGTCAGCATGCCGGTCGTCATCCACAGCCAAAGGCGGAAGAAATGGCTGGCGATCGGGTGCAGCTCCAGCGCGCGGTGCGCCTGGCAGCGGTGCAGGTAGACCGTCACCCCGATGATCGTCACGTGCGTGACGGCGAGCGCGAACAGCACGATCTGCCACCACGAGAAGCGCAGGAGCCCGTGAGCAAGAAAGTCGAGCAGGGAATTCAACAAGGCAGTTACCTGTGGAGTGAACGACGCCGGCACGCACCGACGTCAGAAAAATGAAAGCATACCGCTGAATAGACCAGAATTTTACTTCAACCGTTCCAAGTCTTTGTAAAAAATGAATATTTCTTGCCTTGACGCAACGCCGGCAGTCCAGCGGCGGACTCCGCCGGCCCGGCGCTCCGCGTCTGGCCGGCTTACACGACGGCGCGGCCGGCCGCGCCGTCGCCGTCCTCGGCGCGCGTCGCCGCGAAGCCGTCCGGCAGGCCGACGACGCGCACCTCGCGCTGCGGGAACGGGATCGAGATCCCGTGCTCGCTAAAGAGCCGCCAGATGTTGCGGTTCACCGTCGAGCGCACGCCCGACGTGCCTTTCGCGGAATCCTCGATCCAGAAGCCGAGCTCGAGATCGATGCCGTCCGCGCCGAAGCTCACGAGATACGGCGTCGGCGCCGGCTCCTCGAGCACGCGCGGCACGCCCGTCGCGGCCTCGGCGAGCAGCGTCAGCGCGTGCTCGACGTCGCTCGTGTACGCGACCTGCACCGCGACCTTCGCGTAGCCGCGCGTCAGGTACGACGACTGGTTCTGCACGACGTCGGTGATCAGCTTCTCGTTCGGGATCAGCGTCTCGTTGCCGTCGAGGCCGCGCACGACCGTGTAGCGCGTGCGGATCTGCGTGACGATGCCCTGCAGCCCGCCGACGCTGATCGCGTCGCCGAGCCGCAGCGACCGGTCGAGCAGGATGATGAAGCCCGACACGTAGTTGCTCGCGATCTTCTGCAGGCCGAAGCCGAGCCCGACGCCGACCGCGCCGCCGAACACGCCGAGCACGGTCACGTCGATGCCGACGAGCGACAGCCCGATCAGCACCGCCGCGAACACGAGCAGCGCGCGCCCGACCCGCGACAGCACGACCTTCAGGTTCGCGTCGAGCGTGCTCGCGCGCGTCAGGCGATCCTCGAGCACCGAGCCGAGCCACATCGCGACCAGCAGCGTCACGCAGATCCACAGCGCGCCGGAGATCAGCGACAGCAGCGTGAGGTGCGCGTTCGCGACGCGGAACTGCACGCTGTCGAGCCACGCGATCACGTCGCGCTGGATGCCGAGCACGGTCAGCACCATCGCGGCCCACACGACGGTCGACACGATCTTCTCGACGATCGACAGCCACGCGTGGGTGCTGCCGTCGCGCGCGAACACGCGCCGCGCGAAGAAGAACAGCACGTAGATGAGCCCGATGCCGATGAGCGGCACGAGCGCGAGCGACAGCAGCGCCGTCGACATGAACGGGTCGAACGCGAGCTGCGCGATCCACACGAACACGCCGCCGAACAGCGGGAACAGCGCGCGCTTCAGGCTCTGCGCGCCCGCGCCGGGCCCGCGCCCGGACGCGCGACGGCGCGCGTCGATGCGGCCGTGCACGAAGCGCGCGGCGAGCCACGCGAAGCACAGCGCGCCGACCAGGATCGCCGCCTGCCAGATCATCACCGGCTGGTTGAAGTCCCGGATCACCGACGCGAGACGGCGCGACAGCAGGCGGCTCTGCAGGTTCTGCATCATCCGTGCGGCCAGCCGTTACGCCTGCGCGCGCCGCTCGAGCACGGCGGCGAAGAAGCCGTCGGTCGCATGGCGGTGCGGCCACAGCGACAGGTAGTCGCCGGTATCGAGCGCGATGCGCTGGTCGGCCAGCACCTTCTGCGCCGGCACCAGCACGAACTCCGGATGATCGGCGAGGAACTGCGCGACGATCGCCTCGTTTTCCGCGTCGAGCAAGCTGCAGGTCGCGTAGACGAGCCGCCCGCCCTTCTTCACGAGACGCGCCGCGCTCGCGAGGATCGACGCCTGCTTCGGCGTGAGCTCGTCGATCGACGTGCGCGACTGGCGCCACTTCAGGTCCGGGTTGCGGCGCAGCGTGCCGAGGCCGCTGCACGGCGCGTCGACCAGCACGCGGTCGATCTTGCCGGCGAGCCGCTTGATCTTCGCGTCGTGCTCGCTGTCGATCAGCACCGGGTTCACGTTCGACAGCCCGCTTCTCGCGAGGCGCGGCTTCAGCTTCGCGAGCCGCTTCTCGGACACGTCGAACGCATACAGGCGGCCGGTCGAGCGCATCATCGCGCCGAGCGCGAGCGTCTTGCCGCCCGCGCCCGCGCAGAAGTCGACGATCATCTCGCCGCGGCGCGGCGCGACGAGCGAGCACAGCAGCTGGCTGCCCTCGTCCTGCACCTCGATCTGGCCTTCCTCGAACAGCTTCAGGCGCGTGAGCGCCGGCTTGCCGACGACGCGCACGCCGAACGGCGCGAACGGCGTCGCGCCCGCGTCAATGCCGTTCGCGCGCAGCGCGTCGATCACCTGGTCGCGGGTCGCCTTCTGCGCGTTCGCGCGCAGGTCGAGCGGCGCCGGGTAGTTCATCGCGGCGGCGAGCTGCGCGAGCTCCTCGGCGTCGAAGCGCGACGACAGCGCCTGCTGGATCCAGTCCGGCAGGTTCGCGCGCACGCGCACCGGCAGGCTCGCCGGATCGATCTTCGACACGTGTTCGAGCCAGGCCGCTTCCGTGTCGGACACGAACGGCTTCAGCGCGTTGCGGCCGACCGTCTGCATCAGGCCGAGCAGCGTCAGACGCCGCGCGGGGCTGCCCGTGCCGCTCTCGGCGAGGTGCGCGAACTCCATCTTCCGGCGCAGCACCGCGAACACGGCCTCGGCAATCACGCCGCGCTCGGCATGCCCGAGCTTCGGGTGCGCGCGGAAGAACCGGCTCGTCGTCGCGTCGGCGGGGCCGGCGAACTTCAGCACCTCGGCCAGCAAAGTCTCGGTCTGGCCGATCAGGAATCCGTGCAGCTTCATACGCCCTCACTTGTTTCGGTATGCGGTTGGTCCGCGAAAATCCAGCGCGCCTCTTCCGGCGCCACGACCGCGCGGCCGTTCTCGAGGCGCAGGCGCCCTTCGACGAACCAGCGCACCGCGCGCGGATACAGCACATGCTCGACCGCCAGCACGCGCTGCGCGAGCGCCGCCGCGTCGTCGCCCGCGCGCACGGGCACCGCGCCCTGCGCGACGATCGCGCCGCTGTCGAGCTCGGGAATCACGAAATGCACGCTTGCGCCGTGCAGCGCGACACCCGCGTCCAGCGCCTGCTGGTGCGTGTGGATGCCCTTGAAGCTCGGCAGCAGCGACGGATGGATGTTCAGCAGCCGGCCCTCGTATTGTCTGACGAATGCCGGCGTGAGGATGCGCATGAAGCCCGCGAGGACGACGAGGTCGGGCGCGAAACGGTCGATTTCGGCGGCGAGCGCCGCGTCGAAGCTGTCACGGCCGTCGAACGACCGGTGGTCGACCACCGCGGTCGCCACCCCGTGCGACGCGGCAAAAGCCAGGCCGGACGCGTCGGGCCGGTTGGCGATCACGGCGGCGACCTCGGCCGGCCACCGTTCCTGCGCGCACGCGCGGACGATGGCCTCCATGTTGCTGCCGCGACCGGAAATCAGGATCACGAGTTTTTTCATCCGCGAATTTTACCATTCGGCCTCGCGTTTCCCGCCTCCTGAGCCGCCGGCCCGCCCGAACGTTTATAATCTTCTGCTTTGCGGCCTCGATCCGCTCATTCCCCGACGCTGCACCCGCTATCGTGAAAGTCTTCCGCGGCCTGCCCAACGCCGAAAGCCGCGCCCCGTGCGCGCTGACGATCGGCAACTTCGACGGTGTCCATCGCGGCCACCAGGCCCTGCTCGCGCGCGTGCGCGCGGCAGCGGACGCGCGCGGCCTGCCCGTCTGCGTGATGACTTTCGAGCCGCACCCGCGCGAATTCTTCAACCCGGCCGGCGCGCCGCCGCGCATCGCGATGCTGCGCGACAAGCTGGAAGCGCTGCGTGAGCACGGCGTCGACCGCGTCGTCGTCGAGCATTTCAACCATACGTTCGCGAGCCAGTCGCCGCAGGCGTTCGTCGAGCGCACGCTCGTGGGCGGGCTGCACACGCGCTGGATGATGGTCGGCGACGATTTCTGCTACGGCGCGAAGCGCGCGGGCACGTTCGACACGCTGAAGGCGGCCGGCGAGCAGCACGGCTTCGAGGTCGAGCAGATGGGCACGGTCGCCGGCAGCGACGGCGCGCGCATTTCCAGCTCGGGCGTGCGCGCCGCGCTCGCGGCAGGCAATCTCGCCGCTGCCGCGCAGGCACTCGGCCACGGCTACGCGATCAGCGCCCACGTCACGCACGGCCTGAAGCTCGGCCGCGACCTCGGCTTCCCGACGCTGAACCTGCCGATCGCGCACAAGCGGCCGGCGCTGATGGGCATCTTCGTCGTCCAGGTCCACGGCCTCGCCGACACCCCGCTGCCCGGCGTCGCGAGCCTAGGCTTGCGCCCGACCGTCGTCGATTCGGGCCGCGTGCTGCTCGAAGTCCACCTGCTCGACTGGCACGGCGACGCCTACGGCAAGCTCGTGCGCGTCGAATTCCTGCAGAAGCTGCGCGACGAGGCGAAGTTCGACGATCTCGAAGCGCTGTCGCGCGCGATCGCGCAGGACGTCGCGCACGCCCGCGCGTACTTCGCGGCGCGCGACCACGCGCCCGGCAGCCGCACGACCGGCTTCTCGACGTCGGCCACCGACCGAATTAGCTGATCCCGGCTGGCGGCGCCATGCGCCGCATCCCGGCGCCGCCGCCGCGCGCGCTCACCCGATTCACGACGCACGAGCGTCCCCCGATTTGATAGCGATCTCATCATGAGCAACAAGAAAGCCGATTCGAAACCGCAGGCCAAGTATCCGGTCAACCTGCTCGACACGCCGTTCCCGATGCGCGGCGACCTGCCGAAGCGCGAGCCGCAGTGGGTCAAGGAATGGGAAACGCGCGGCCTCTACGAGAAGATCCGCGCGGCCAGCCAGGGCCGGCCGAAGTTCATCCTGCACGACGGCCCGCCGTATGCGAACGGCGACATCCACCTCGGCCACGCGGTGAACAAGATCCTGAAGGACATCGTCGTCAAGTCGCGCAACATGGCGGGCTTCGACGCGCCGTACGTGCCGGGCTGGGACTGCCACGGGATGCCGATCGAGATCCAGATCGAGAAGCAGTTCGGCAAGTCGCTGCCGGCGGCCGAAGTGATGACCAAGGCGCGCGCGTACGCGACCGAGCAGATCGAGAAGCAGAAGGCCGGCTTCAAGCGGCTCGGCGTGCTGGGCGACTGGGGCAACCCGTACAAGACGATGAATTTCGTCAACGAGGCGGAAGAGATCCGCGCGCTCGGCAAGATCATCGAGAAGGGCTACGTGTATCGCGGCCTGAAGCCGGTGAACTGGTGCTTCGACTGCGGCTCGGCGCTCGCCGAGGCGGAAGTCGAGTACAAGGACCGCACCGACCCGACGATCGACGTGATGTTCCCGTTCGCGGAGCCGGACAAGACCGCGCAGGCGTTCGGCCTGCCGGCGCTGCCGCGCGCCGACGGCGGCATCGTGATCTGGACCACCACGCCGTGGACGATCCCGGCGAACCAGGCGCTGAACCTGCATCCCGAGATCGTCTACGCGCTGGTCGACACCGAGCGCGGCCTCCTGATCATCGCGGAAGAGCGCGTCGCCGCGTGCATGGAGGACTTCAAGCTGACCGGCCGCGTCGTCGCGACGACGCTCGGCGAGAAGCTCGTCAACCTGCGCTTCCACCACCCGCTCGCCGCGGCCCACCCCGGCTACAAGCGCACGTCGCCCGTCTATCTCGGCGACTACGTGACGACCGACACCGGCACCGGCGTCGTGCACTCGTCGCCCGCTTACGGCGTCGAGGACTTCGTGTCCTGCAAGGCGCACGGGATGACCGATTCGGACATCATCAACCCGGTGATGGGCGACGGCCGCTACATCGAATCGCTGCCGCTGTTCGGCGGCCTGTCGATCTGGGACGCGAACCCGAAGATCGTCGAGGCGCTGAACGCGGCAGGCTCGCTGCTGCGCAACGAGAAGTACACGCACAGCTACATGCACTGCTGGCGCCACAAGACGCCGATCATCTACCGTGCGACGTCGCAGTGGTTCGCCGGCATGGACGTGACGCCGCACGACGGCGGCGCGACGCTGCGCGAAACCGCGCTCGCGGGCGTCGACGCGACCGCGTTCTACCCGTCGTGGGGCAAGCAGCGCCTGCACAGCATGATCGAGAACCGCCCGGACTGGACGCTGTCGCGCCAGCGCCAGTGGGGCGTGCCGATGGCGTTCTTCGTGCACAAGGAAACCGGCGAGCTGCATCCGCGCACGCTGGAACTGCTGGAAGAAGTCGCGAAGCGCGTCGAGCAGTCGGGCATCGAGGCGTGGCAATCGCTCGATCCGCGCGAGCTGATCGGCGACGACGCGAACATGTACGAGAAGAACCGCGACACGCTCGACGTGTGGTTCGACTCGGGCACGACCCACTGGCACGTGCTGCGCGGCTCCCACAAGGACGCGCTGCAGTTCCCGGCCGACCTGTACCTCGAAGGCTCGGACCAGCACCGCGGCTGGTTCCACTCGTCGCTCTTGACCGCGTCGATGCTCGACGGCCGCGCGCCGTACAAGGGCCTGCTCACGCACGGCTTCACCGTCGACGGCGAAGGCCGCAAGATGAGCAAGTCGCTCGGCAACGGCATCGATCCGCATGAAGTCGCGAACCGCCTCGGCGCGGAGATCATCCGCCTGTGGATCGCGTCGACCGACTACTCGGGCGAGCTCGCGATCTCCGAGGAAATCCTGAAGCGCGTGACGGAAGGCTATCGCCGCATCCGCAACACGCTGCGCTTCCTGCTCGCGAACCTGTCCGATTTCGACTACGCGCAGCATGCGCTGCCGGTCGGCGAATGGCTCGAGATCGACCGCTACGCAGTCGCGTTCTCCGCACAGCTGCAGGCGGAGCTGCTCGCGCACTACGAGAAGTACGAGTTCCACCCGGTCGTCGCGAAGCTGCAGACGTACTGCTCGGAAGACCTCGGCGGCTTCTACCTCGACGTGCTGAAGGATCGCCTGTACACGAGCGCGGCCGATTCGAAGGCGCGCCGCTCCGCGCAGACGGCGCTCCATCACCTGACGCAGGGCCTGCTGCGCGTGCTCGCGCCGTTCCTGTCGTTCACCGCCGAGGAAGCGTGGAAGGTGTTCCAGCCGGCCAGCGACACGATCTTCACGGAAACGTACTACGCGTATCCGGACGTCGCCGAAGCGGATGCGCTGATCGCGAAGTGGACGCTCCTGCGCGACGTGCGCGGCAACGTCACGAAGGCGCTCGAGGAAGCGCGCACCGCGAACCGCATCGGCTCGTCGCTGCAGGCGGAAGTCACGGTGCACGCGAGCGGCGCGCGCTACGACGCACTGACGAGCCTCGCCGACGACCTGAAGTTCGTGCTGATCACGTCGGCCGCGACGGTCGTCAAGGTCGACGACGAAGCGCACGAGAGCGTCGACGTGGCCGCCTCGACGTACCAGAAGTGCGAGCGCTGCTGGCACTACCGCGAGGACGTCGGCACGCACGCCGATCACCCGACGCTGTGCGGCCGCTGCTTCTCGAACCTGTTTGAAAACGGCGAAATCCGGAGCGCTGCATAAATGGCGAAAACCCTGTCGAAATCGGCAAGTGGCGCGCTAGCGCCGTGGCTCGGCATTTCGCTGATCGTCATCCTGTTCGACCAGCTGACGAAGATCGCGATCCTGAAGACCTTCGCGTACGGCGCTCAGCACGCGCTGACGTCGTTCTTCAACCTGGTGCTCGTCTACAACCGCGGCGCCGCGTTCGGCTTTCTCGCGGCGGCGGGCGGCTGGCAGCGCTGGGCGTTCACCGCGCTCGGCATCGGCGCGACGCTCGTGATCTGCTACCTGCTGAAGCGCCACGGCCATCAGCGCCTGTTCAGCCTGTCGCTCGCGCTGATCCTCGGCGGCGCGCTCGGCAACGTGATCGACCGGCTCGTCTACGGCCACGTGATCGACTTCCTCGACTTCCACGTCGCCGCCTGGCATTTCCCGGCGTTCAACCTCGCCGATTCCGCGATCACGGTCGGCGCGGTGCTGCTGATCTACGACGAGCTGCGTCGCGTGCGCGGCGCGCGCTAAGCCCGCATAAAGCGCGCATACTCTGCGTCGACGGCCGGCCTCGCGCCGGCCGTCTTGATCGACCCCTTCGGAGGCCCGAGTTGGCACACGCAGAACTCGCAGGAAAACACCTCGTCCTCGGCCTGACGGGCGGCATCGCCTGCTACAAGATCGCCGAGCTGACCCGCCTGCTCACCAAGGCGGGCGCGACCGTGCAGGTCGCGATGACGGAAGCCGCCACCCAGTTCATCACGCCCGTCACGATGCAGGCGCTGTCCGGCCGGCCCGTCTACACGAGCCAGTGGGACCCGCGCATCGACAACAACATGGCGCACATCGACCTGTCGCGCGAAGCCGACGCGATCGTCATCGCGCCCGCGTCGACCGACTTCCTCGCGAAGCTCGCGCACGGGTTCGCGGACGACCTGCTGTCGACGCTGTGCGTCGCGCGCGATTGTCCGCTGCTCGTCGTGCCCGCGATGAATCGCCAGATGTGGCAGAACCCGGCCACCCAGCGCAACGTCGCGCAGCTGCGCGCGGACGGCGTGTCGGTGCTCGGCCCCGATTCGGGCGCGCAGGCGTGCGGCGAGGTCGGCGACGGCCGCATGCTCGAGCCGGAAGCGATCTACGAGGCGATCGTCGCGCACTTCCAGCCGAAGCGGCTCGCGCATCGGCGCGTGCTGATCACGGCCGGCCCGACCTTCGAACCGCTCGACCCGGTGCGCGGGCTCACCAACCGCTCGAGCGGCAAGATGGGCTTCGCGCTCGCGCGCGCGGCGCAGCAGGCCGGCGCGGAAGTGCATCTGGTCGCCGGCCCCGTTGCGCTGGCAACGCCGTGGGGCGTATACCGGGAAGACGTGCAGACCGCGCAGCAGATGTACGACGCGGTGATGCACGCGGTGGCCGACGCGGACATCTTCATCGCGGTGGCGGCGGTCGCCGACTGGCGCGTCGCGCACCCCGCCGAGCACAAGATCAAGAAGACCGCCGAGCGCAAGATGCCCGCGCTGACGTTCGTCGAGAACCCGGACATCCTCGCGTCGGTCGCGGCGCTCCCCGATCCGCCGTTCTGCGTCGGCTTCGCGGCCGAGAGCGGCGATCTCGACGTGCACGGCGACGAGAAGCGCAAGCGCAAGAACGTGCCGCTCCTCGTCGGCAATCTCGGCCCGCTCACGTTCGGCCGCGACGACAACGAAGTCATGCTGTTCGAGGCGGCGGGCATCACGCACCTGCCGCGCGCGCCGAAGGACACGCTCGCGCACGTGCTCATCGACGAAATCGCGAAGCGCCTGCCCGACAACCGCCTGATCTGACGCCCTGCGCGGCGGCACTTCGGCTGCCGCCGCGTTTTTTCCCCGAATCGACGACCGAATGAAACTCGACCTGAAGATCCTCGACGCGCGCATGCGCGACTACCTGCCTGCCTACGCAACGACCGGCAGCGCCGGCCTCGACCTGCGCGCGTGCCTCGACGCACCGCTGACGCTGAAGCCGGGCGAGACCGCACTCGTACCGACCGGCCTCGCAATCCATCTCGCCGACCCCGGCTACGCGGCGCTGATCCTGCCGCGCTCGGGCCTCGGCCACAAGCACGGCATCGTGCTCGGCAACCTGGTCGGCCTGATCGACTCCGACTACCAGGGCGAGCTGATGATCTCGACGTGGAACCGCGGGCAAACGGAATTCGTGCTGAACCCGTTCGAACGCCTCGCGCAGCTCGTGATCGTGCCGGTCGTGCAAGCGCAGTTCAACATCGTCGACGACTTCGCTGCAAGCGATCGCGGCGCGGGCGGCTTCGGCAGCACCGGCCGTCACTGAACGACGAAAGGGGCGACGCCTGCGCCGCCCCGTCCCCTTCTTCGCTTACTCTTGCGCCGGCCGCCCGATTCGCGCCATGCCCGGCGCCGGCTGACGCGCCGCCGCGAACATCGCGTACGCGACCAGCGCCACCAGCACGCCCAGCAGCACCGCCGACGAACCGACCGTGCCGAGCGCGAGCCCGCCCTTCGCGACCGGCTTCGTCAGCAGGTCGCCGACCGTCGCGCCGAACGGGCGCGTCAGCACGAACGCCGCCCAGAACAGGAACACGCCCGAGATCCGCGTGAAGTAATGCGCGAGCACGATCACCGCGATGAGACCGCCGATCAGCAGCGCGCCGCCGGCGAAGCCGAGGCCCGAGCTGTCCGCGAGGAAATCGCCGAGCGCGGTGCCGAGCGTGTTCGAGAACAGGATCGCCACCCAGTACAGCAGCTCGACCTTGCGCGTGCGGATCGTATCGACCGACAGCGATTCGCCCGTCATGCGCCACGCCGCGAAGATCGCCAGCAGGATCGCGACGAGGATCGACGAGCCGGCCGCATAGCCGAGGCCGAGCGTGCGATCCATGAAATCGGACATCGTCGTGCCGGCGGTGCTGGTCGCGACGATCACCGCCCAGTAAATCGCCGGACGATAGCGCGTCGTCTTCAGCTGGGCACCGAGCGTGACGAGGAAGAAACCGAACAGCAGGATCGAGCTCACTGCATAGCCGACGTTCAGCGTCATCGACAGCAGGTCGCCGCCGGTTTCGCCGAGCGTGGTCGCGCAGATCTTCATGATCCAGAAAGCGAGGGTGATTTCGGGCAGTTTTTTCATTCGAACCTCATGCGGGAAACGCGAGGCGGCGCAGGCCGCCTCCGTGCGGACGGGTCGAATGTAATCGACGCACGGTTAACGCAGCCTTAGCATGCGTGCATCCCGAGGAGCGGCCGCGCGCGGTTGCCGGACCGCTCAGCGTGCGTGCCGGTGCCGGTAATGCAGCGCGTAAGCGAGCGTCAGCAGCACGACGAACGCGACGCCGACCACCATCGTCATCCGGAACTCGTGCGTAAACGCGGTCGTCAGGAGGATCGCGGCGAGCAGGCCCGCGCCGAGCAGGCTGCCGAACGGATGCCACCACATCCGGAACGCGAGCGCCGGGCCACGATAATGCCGGCGAAAGCGCAGATGCGTGACGAAGATCATCAGCCACGTGAACAGCGCGCCGAACATCGCGATCGCCATCATCACGGTGAATGCGGTGTCCGGCGACAGCGCGACCAGCACGGCCGCGACCGCGACGCCGCTCGTCGACACCCACAGCGCCGCGCGCGGCACGCCGTTCACGCCGAGCCGGCCGAACACCGCCGGCGCCAGGCGGGCGCGCGACAGGCTGAACATCATCCGCGTCGTCACGTAGAGCTGGCTGTTCATCGCCGACAGCGCGGCGACCAGCACGACGAAATTGATCACGCCGGCCGCATACGGCACGTGCGTCGCGGCCATCACCCTCACGAACGGGCTTTCGTCGGTGCCGGCCTGCGTCCACGGCACGATCGCGAGCATCAGCGCGAGCGTCAGCAGATAGAACAGCACGAGCCGGAACACGGTCGAGCGGAACGCGCGCGTGACCGCATGCTCCGGGTCGCGCGCCTCGCCCGCCGCAATCGCGACGGCTTCGATGCTCATGTAGCTGAAGATCGCGACGATCACCGCGACCCAGGTGCCCCACGGCCCCTTCGGCAGGAAGCCGCCGTGCGCGGTGTAGTTCGCGAAGCCGATGCCGGACGCGGCCGGCGCAGACCAGACCAGATACGCGCCGAGCACGACGAACACGACGATCGCCGCGATCTTCAGCAGCGAGAATGCGTACTCGACCGACCCGTACAGCGTGACGCTCGCCATGTTCACTGCGATCAGCAGCGCCGAGAAGCCGATCACCCAATACCACCCGGGCACCGTCGGGAACCAGTACTTCATGAACACCGCGATCGCGCTGATCTCGGTGCCGATCGCGAACACGACCGCGAACCAGTACGCGTAGCGCACGAGAAAGCCCGCGAGCGGGCCGACGTAATGCTCCGCATACGCGCCGAACGAACCAGCGGTCGGATGCGCGACGGTCATTTCCGCGAGCGCGCCCATCAGCAGCAGTGCGATCAGCGCACCGATCGCATACGAAATCATCACGCTCGGGCCGGCGAGCCCGATCGCGAAGCCGCTGCCGAGAAACAGCCCGGTGCCGATCGCGCCGCCGATCGCGATCATCGCCATCTGCCCCGACGACAATGCGTGGCGCAGCCCTTGTTCACGTTCGACGATGCTGTCGAACGACCGTTGTTGTTGTGACACTTCCCTCACTCCCCTGCACCCGCGCTGGCGCCGCCGGCGCCAGATAAAACGAAACGGCGCGGAAGACTTCCCGCGCCGTTGGCTGAAACGGATTGACCGTGGCTTATTCGACTTCCACCGCTTCCTCGTTCGGCTTGTGCGGCGGATTCGCCAGCTTGTCGAACGACAGCTGCACCTTGTCGCTGTCGTCGACATCGACCGTCACGTGACCGCCGTTCACCAGCTTGCCGAACAGCAGCTCGTCGGCCAGCGCGCGACGAATCGTGTCCTGGATCAGCCGCTGCATCGGCCGCGCGCCCATCAGCGGGTCGAAGCCGTGCTTCGCGAGATGCTTGCGCAACGCGTCGGTGAACAGCGCGTCGACCTTCTTCTCGTGCAGTTGCTCCTCGAGCTGGATCAGGAACTTGTCGACCACGCGCATGATGATTTCCTCATCGAGCGAGCGGAAGCTGATGATCGAGTCCAGACGGTTGCGGAACTCCGGCGTGAACAGGCGCTTGATGTCGGCCATCTCGTCGCCGGTTTCGCGGCGCGTCGTGAAGCCGATCGTCGCCTTCTGCATCGACTCGGCGCCCGCGTTCGTCGTCATGATGATGATGACGTTGCGGAAATCCGCCTTGCGGCCGTTGTTGTCCGTCAGCGTGCCGTGGTCCATCACCTGCAGCAGCACGTTGAAGATGTCCGGATGCGCCTTCTCGATCTCGTCGAGCAGCAGCACGCAGTGCGGCTTCTTCGTGACGGCTTCGGTCAGCAGGCCGCCCTGGTCGAACCCGACGTAGCCCGGCGGCGCGCCGATCAGGCGGCTCACCGCATGGCGCTCCATGTATTCCGACATGTCGAAGCGGATCAGCTCGATGCCGAGCGTGAACGCGAGCTGGCGCGCCACCTCGGTCTTGCCGACGCCTGTCGGGCCGGAGAACAGGAACGCGCCGATCGGCTTGTCCATCTTGCCGAGGCCCGCGCGCGCCATCTTGATCGAGGCCGCGAGCGCGTCGATCGCCGGATCCTGGCCGAACACGACGCTCTTCAGGTCGCGGTCGAGCGTCTGCAGCTTGCTGCGGTCGTCCTGCGACACGCTCTGCGCCGGCACGCGCGCAATCTTCGCGATGATTTCCTCGATCTCGCTCTTGCCGATCGTCTTCTTCTGCTTCGACTTCGGCAGGATGCGCTGCGCGGCGCCCGCCTCGTCGATCACGTCGATCGCCTTGTCAGGCAGGTGACGGTCGGTGATGAAACGCGCCGACAGCTCGGCCGCCGCCGACAGCGCGCCCGCCGAATACTTGACGCCGTGGTGCTCCTCGAAGCGCGACTTCAGGCCGCGCAGGATCGCGACCGTCTGCTCGACGGTCGGCTCGGTCACGTCGACCTTCTGGAAGCGCCGCGACAGCGCCGCATCCTTCTCGAAGATGCCGCGATATTCGGTGAACGTCGTCGCTCCGATGCACTTGAGCGTGCCCGACGACAGCGCGGGCTTCAGCAGGTTCGACGCGTCGAGCGTGCCGCCCGACGCGGCGCCCGCGCCGATCAGCGTATGGATCTCGTCGATGAACAGGATCGCATGCGGGCGCTCCTTCAGTTCCTTCAGCACCGTCTTCAGACGCTGCTCGAAATCGCCGCGATACTTGGTGCCCGCGAGCAGCGCGCCCATGTCGAGCGAATAGACCTGCGCGTTCGCGAGGATGTCCGGCACTTCGCCGCGCGTGATGCGATAGGCGAGGCCTTCCGCGATCGCGGTCTTGCCGACGCCGGCTTCGCCGACGAGCAGCGGATTGTTCTTGCGGCGGCGGCACAGCACCTGCACGACGCGCTCGACTTCGGACTCGCGCCCGATCAGCGGATCGATGCGGCCGTCCTTCGCCATCTGGTTCAGGTTCTGCGTAAACTGCGCGAGCGGGGTTTCCTTCTGCGCGTTCGCGTCTTCGGTCTCGGCGTTCGCGTCGCTCGACTTCGCGGCCTCGCCGCTGTTGGTCTTCGCGATGCCGTGCGAGATGAAGTTGACGACGTCGAGGCGGGTGACGCCCTGCTGCTGCAGGTAGTACACCGCGTGCGAGTCCTTCTCGCCGAAGATCGCGACGAGCACGTTCGCGCCCGTGACTTCCTTCTTGCCGTTCGACGTCGACTGGACGTGCATGATCGCGCGCTGGATCACGCGCTGAAAGCCGAGCGTCGGTTGGGTATCGACGTCGTCGGTGCCCGGGACGGTAGGCGTATTGTCGTGGATGAAATTGCGCAGGTTCTGACGCAGGTCCTCGATGTTCGCCGCACACGCGCGCAACACCTCGGCCGCCGTCGGATTATCCAGCAGGGCCAGCAGCAGATGCTCGACCGTTATGAACTCATGGCGCGCCTGACGTGCTTCCATGAACGCCATGTGCAGGCTGACTTCCAATTCCTGGGCAATCATGCTTCCTCCATCACGCACTGCAGCGGATGCCCTGCCTGCCGCGCATGGGTAACGACTTGCTCAACCTTGGTCGACGCGATGTCCCGCGTATAGACCCCACAAACCCCTCGCCCTTCGCGATGGACCTTCAGCATGATCTGCGTGGCCGTCTCGCGATCCTTCTTGAAATACTCCTGCACGACCATCACGACGAACTCCATCGGCGTGAAGTCGTCGTTGAGCAGCACCACCTTGTACATCGAAGGCGGCTTCAGCTTCTGCTGCTTGCGTTCCAGGACGGTGCTGTCCTGCTTGTCCGGGATAATCGCCATACACCCATTCTAAACAACTCGGACAGGCCCGCAATCCTGCCATTACCCGACCGACCGGCCGGCGCCCTCCCCGGAAGCCCGGAACCACGCGCTTGCGCTCGCGCCATACGAAAGCCGGCTGCGGTGCCGGCTTTCACAGGTGGCGCGGGACACGCACCGTCACGGGGAATCGCACCGCGACGTCGCATCCGCATCCAGTATCCCACAAGCATGGGAAGCTCGAACGCGTGTCACTCGAGCCTGGTATATGAGCCGATTATCCGACTTTTCAAGTCCACGCGCTTGCGACGATGCCGACAGGCAAAGCCGGAAAAACCCTGAAAATGGGTTCTTTACAACGGCCCCCTATACGTCTAAAAATTTTCTTGACACTCCAATAAAGAGCGCCAACAATCAAGCTGGCACTTTTTTCAATTTGTCTGAACGGCAAAAAGATAAAGGCCGAGGTGAGCTGTGAGGGGGGAACGGCTGTATTTTCCGGTCGTTTAGCTTTTCGAGCGTGCTCGTGGTAGGTAGCGACTGTGTGACAGGGGAAGTAGGTATGGCAACTGGTATTGTCAAATGGTTCAATGACGCGAAGGGCTTCGGTTTCATCACTCCCGACGAGGGCGGTGAGGATCTGTTCGCACACTTCTCGGCCATCAACATGCAGGGCTTCAAGACCCTGAAGGAAGGCCAAAAGGTGAGCTTCGAGGTCGTCCAAGGACCGAAAGGCAAGCAGGCTTCGAATATCCAGGCCGCCTGAGGGCAACGGATTTCGGACGAGGGAAACCCGGCTAAACGCCGGGTTTCTTTTTTTTTATGTATATGTCGTCAACGTGTCGCTGATTTGATTGGCGCTCCCGGCCAATCGCGATGCATGACGCCAGATTGTCGTGCAAATGACGCAAATGCGTTCATTGCAACAACGGGCGCGCCGCCGAAGCGGCGCGCGCGCCGATGTGCCGGCGACTCCGTCGGCACATGCGCGCGTTACCAGCTATACGACGCGCCAGCCCCCCATGTCGTCGCCGCGGAGCTGAATCCCGCGCCCACCTTCATCTTCAGGTTCTCGCCAAGCCGGACCGATGCACCAAACGCGCCGGCCTGATAGCCAAGATAGCTGCCAAAGCCCATGCCAACGGCGATCGTCTTGCCCGGGTCGACGTCCGGGATCATCGTCAGCGCGGTGGCCGCCGCGACGCCGCTGTACGCACGTCGCGCGACCGCATTGAGCTGGCGAAGGTTGACCGCATCGAATGGCAGCACGCCGTCAGACAAGTTGGTGAGCTTTCGCTCGTTGCCCGGCGTGCCGATCGACACGGTATTGTCACGATCCGCAACGGAACCGGTTCCAAGCGCGACCGAGTTTGTGCCGGTCGCAACGGCGCCGGAGCCGATCGCTGCGCTCTGCGCGCCGGTGGCCGACGCACCGGAACCGAGCGTCACGCTACTGTCGCCGCTCGCGACTGCGCCAGCGCCGACCGCCAGGCTGCGAGCGCCGCCCGCCTGAGCCTGCAGGCCGGTCGCAACGCTGGCGTTACCGGTCGCTGCCGCGGCGACGCCCGTCGCCAAGCTGCCCTCCGCGCTTGCCAGCGCGCCGACACCCATCGCGGTGCTGCTCGAACCGGACGCCGTCGCGCCAGCGCCAGCCGCGAGGCTCGCATCGCCCGCCGCCGAAGCGTCCGCGCCGAACGACGTGCTGCGGTCGCCCGTCGCGGCGGCCTGCACGCCGACGGACGTGCTGTTCGCACCCGATGCGCTGGCGCCGTTTCCGGCCGCAATGCTCCGCTCCGCCGTCGCGCTCGCATTCCAGCCGAGCGCCATGCTGTCGGTTTCCGTTGCGCTCGCGCCCATGCCGAGCGCAACGCTTCCGTCGCCCGTCGCCGCCGATCGGGCGCCAAGCGCCGTGCTGTCCGCGCCCGTTGCCGACGCCTGCACGCCTGCCGCCGAGCTGTTCACGCCCGAGGCCGTCGCGCCCGTGCCGGCCGCCATGCTTTGGTCCGCCGTCGCATTCGCGCCCTTGCCGAGCGCCATGCTCGCATCGCCCGTCGCCGACGCCGAAGCGCCCAGCGCCGTACTGTCCGCGCCCGTTGCCGATGTCTGCACACCTACCGCCGAGCTGTTCACGCCCGAGGCCGTCGCGCCCGTGCCGAGCGCCATGCTTTGGTCCGCCGTCGCATTCGCGCCCTTGCCGAGCGCCATGCTCGCATCGCCCGTCGCCGACGCCGAAGCGCCCAGCGCCGTGCTGTCCGCGCCCGTCGCCGACGCCTGCACGCCTACCACCGAGCTGTTCACGCCCGAGGCCGTCGCGCCCGTGCCGGCCGCCATGCTCTGGTCGCCCGTTGCCTTCGCGCCGTTGCCGGTTGCCAAGCTCAAGTTGCCCGTCGCCGACGCCGACGCGCCCAGCGCCGTGCTCGAAGTGCCGCTTGCCGATGCACTCGCGCCCGCCGCGGTGGAGCCGGTGCCGGACGCCGATGCGGAATCGCCAAGCGCCGTGCTGCCGGTCGCCGATGCAGCCGAATTCGCACCGAGCGCAACGCTGTTTGCCCCCGTACCCGGCGACGGCAGCGAACCGGCGAGCTTGTTGTTGATGCCGGTGATCGAATTGTTGGTCGACGTTTTGAAGGAGTCGAGCGAGCTGCTCAGACTGTCGAGCTGGTCACTCAGGTCCTGGAGCGTCTGTGCCTGCGCACTCGCTGACGCCAAGCTGGCCGTGCCCACAACACTCGCCGCAACGGCGCGCATGGTCAACACGCGCAATCCGCACGACCGCGTCTCATATTCCACATTATTGGCCAGGCCTCGATTCAATTTCATAGCATTCCTGATTAAATTGTTCTGTTGCTTGCGGCACGGTACCGCCTGGATTCAAAAGGCGTGGATATCAACTTGCCAAATTGCGCCCTGCCTCGCCTTCTGCACGCGCTTCGTCACGGCACGGTGGTGTTTGCCGTTTGCGATACGTCAGCAGAGACCCGTCCGGCAAGACCAGCCCCCTGTCGCATCGTGTGAAGTTCGTGCTTCAGAGTATAGGGACCGCCATCTGGAACAAACATGAGACGGGTACGTAATTGACCCCACGTCATGTAGTACTTGTCTCACTCGGCTGGCGAAACCGTGACGACGTGCGTCAGCGACCACATCGAGCGTTAGCTCGTGGCGTTAGTCAGGCGGGAAAAAGCAAGATTTGACCGCGCGTCCCAATCGGTCACGCGCAGCGAAATGCGCGGCATCGCGCAGCACTTGCGCATCGAAAGCCGGCGCGCGGCTTGCCGCAGCCGCGCCTTTCGATGGGCGCGGCGCGGCCGATTACACGACCTTCAGCGTCCCCATCATCCCGAGATCTTCGTGCTCGAGGATGTGGCAGTGGAACATGCGCTCGCCACGCAGGTCCTGCGTCGTGAGCAACGTCACGGTTTCGCCGCTGCGCACGTTCACCGTATCGCGCCATGCGCGGAACGGCTCCGGCGTGCGGGCGCCGCCCGACGCGCGCTCGATCACCTGGAATTGCGTGCCGTGCAAGTGGAACGGGTGATCCATGTCGGTTTCGTTGCGGATCGTCCAGCGCTCGACGTCGCCCGCGCGGCTCGTCAGTGTCGCCCGGTGCGGTGCATAGACATCACCGTTGATCGTGAAGCGCATGCCGGCCGGACGGCCATGCGCCGGCGCGGCCATCATCGCGTCCATGTCCATTTCCTCGCCGAACGCCACCGACTTGTCCGCGACCGGCTTCCCGAGCTCGGGCACCACGCGCAGCGTCGCGGGCAGCGTTCGCGCGGCAGCCGGCGCAAATGCGACGTCGGCGAGCGGCAGCGCCGGATCCGGCGGCAGGCTGCCGTGCCCGTCGTCCGACATCGCCATCTTGCGCCGGTCGTATTCGGCCGCGACCAGCACCGCGCGCGACGCGCGCTCGCCCGCGCGCACCAGCAGCTCCGCGCGCTCGCCCGGCGCGAGCAGCAGCGACGTGACGCGGCGCGGCGCTTCCAGCAGCCCGCCGTCGGTGCCGGCCTGCTCGAACGCACGCCCGTCGTCGAACGCGAGCCGCAGATAGCGCGCGCTGCACGCGTTCCACACGCGCCAGCGCTCGTCGCCGGCGACCTCGACGCGCGGCCGTCGCGCGCCATTGACCAGCACGAACTGGCCTTCGCGGCCATTCATCCAGTCCATCATGTCGTTCGGCGCAATCGTGCCGTCGCGAGCGAGCTTCAGATCGGACACGAACAGGTTGCGCTCCGGCCAGCCGGCGAGCGGGTCGTCCGCCGCGCGTACGACGAACGGCCCCGCCAGCCCGCGAAACACCTGCTCGGCCGTCATCATGTGCGGATGCGGGTGATACCAGTACGTGCCCGCGCTCCCCTTCGGCAGCGTGAACCGATAGACGTGCGACGCGCCCGGCGCGACCGGCCCGGACGGATTGCCGTCCTGATCGGGCGGCACCGGCAGCCCGTGCCAGTGTATCGTCGACGGTTGCGGCAGCCGGTTCACGAAACGGATCTCGACCGTATCGCCTTCGCGGACGTCGATCAGCGGCCCGACGACCGGCCCCTGGGCGCCGTCGCCGAATTGCCAGAACGTCGTCGGTCGCGCGCCGCGCAGCATCGGGCGCGCGACCGGCTGCGCGACGAGCGTCGCACGAAACGTCCCGGGCTCGCGGCTCTCGTTCGCGAGCGTGCGCAGCGACGCCAGCGGCGCGCCGTCCGGCAGCGCATCGGCGGCGGCGAGCGGGGCCGGACGCGCCGCCGGCGCATGCTTGCCGTGCTGACCGTGCGACGCCATGCCCGACATCCCGGGCATGTCGTCCATCTCCATGTCGGCCATGCCGGCGTGACCCGCGTGCTGCGCCCACGCGCTGCGCGCGACCAGCGACGCGACGGCGACGCCGACGGCGTGCGACAGGAAGGTTCTCCGTATCATCAATCGTTCCTTGTTCTCGACGGTATGGTTCGGGAAGCAGCGGCTGCCCGCGTCATCATAACCGGGCGCCCGCCCTGTTAAGTGACCGCCACATCCAGGCGGCGAAACGCCGCATGCCCGGCGCACACGCGTGCCTCTCCCACCGCTCCACCTCCTCGTGATCGCGTGACGACGGTCACTCCGCGACCATGCCGTGCGTGTCGCGCGCTTCGCTCGTCAAACCCGTCCAAAATTTCACGATGCGGAACAGGCCCTTGCCTTGTAAAAATTCGTGGTGCAGAGCACAAATATCCTGTTTCGCGATGCCAAAACCCGTTCCGCAATGCAAAACAAAACATGCAACAGATTGTTTTTTAACGACAATTTTTGTTTTGATCAGTGCTTCTACGCGCACCATCCGAGCGGGCCCCGGACGTAGACTTCTTCACATGCACTGGCGTTACGCAGCGACGTTCGGCACACACCACCGACGAACCCGACGCAACCGCCAGTCGAGCCAGAACCTGCCGGACACCGGCAGGCGGCGCAAAGGAATCGCGTGTGATCAGATAGGGAGAACGGAAATGAAGGGATTTCGCTTTGGTTCAGCGCTCGGGTCGTTCTACATCCTGCCGGGCAACGGCGGCTGGGAAGCGACGTTCGGCAATGCATTGCTCGGCGCGTTCTCGTGCCCCGAACATGCGGTCGACCACATCGCGCGCGGCGTGAACTGCCCGGAACTGTCCGAACTGGACACGGCAACCCTCGATATCCCGGGCGAGATCGCCGAGTGGGAAATCGTCCACGTCTGAGCATGACCCATCATGAAAAACGCCCCGGGCATCCGGGGCGTCTTCGTTTCGATCGGCAGGCAATCCGGACGGCGGGCGGCATCGCCTGCGCGGATCGCTGATCCACGCCGCGTTGCTCAACCCGCCTCCCGTCGTCATGCATGCGATCGCGCAGACCGCACGGACTGCGTCAGGCGATCGCGTCGACGATGCCGTTCAGCGTCGCGCTCGGACGCATCGCCTGGCTCGTCTGGTCGACGTTCGGGCGATAGTAGCCGCCGATGCTCGCCGGCTTGCCCTGCGCCGCGCCCAGCTCCTCGAGGATGCGCGCCTCGTTGTCGGCGAGTGCCTTCGCGACGCCGGCGAACTGCGCCTGCAGCGCCGCGTCGTCGGTTTGCGCGGCAAGCGCCTGCGCCCAGTACAGGCACAGGTAGAAGTGGCTGCCGCGGTTGTCGAGGCCGCCGACCTTGCGCGCCGGAGACTTGTTCTCGTCGAGGAACTTGCCGGTCGCCTGGTCGAGCGTCTTCGCGAGCACGAGCGCCTTCGGGTTGCCGTAAGCCTGGCCGAGGTGCTCGAGCGACGCCGCGAGCGCGAGGAATTCGCCGAGCGAATCCCAGCGCAGGAAGCCCTCTTCGACGAACTGCTGGACGTGCTTCGGCGCGGAGCCGCCCGCACCCGTTTCGAACATGCCGCCCCCCGCCATCAGCGGGACGATCGACAGCATCTTCGCGCTGGTGCCGAGCTCCATGATCGGGAACAGGTCGGTCAGGTAGTCGCGCAGCACGTTGCCCGTCACCGAGATCGTGTCCTTGCCCGCGCGGATGCGCTCGAGCGAGAAGCGGGTCGCGTCGACCGGCGTCATGATGCGGATGTCGAGGCCGTTCGTGTCGTGATCCTTCAGGTAGCGCTCGACCTTCGCGATGACCTGCGCGTCGTGCGCGCGCGCCGGATCGAGCCAGAACACGGCCGGCGCGCCGGTCGCGCGTGCGCGGTTCACCGCGAGCTTGACCCAGTCCTGGATCGGCGCGTCCTTGGCCTGGCACATGCGCCACACGTCGCCCGCTTCGACCGCGTGCTCGAGCAGCACGTTGCCCGCTTCGTCGGTGACGCGCACGACGCCGTCCGCCGGAATCTGGAACGTCTTGTCGTGCGAACCGTACTCTTCGGCCGCCTGCGCCATCAGGCCGACGTTCGGCACGCTGCCCATCGTGACCGGGTCGAACGCGCCATGCTGCTTGCAGTCTTCGATGACGGCCTGGTAGACGCCCGCGTAGCAGCGGTCCGGAATCACGGCCTTCGCGTCGTACAGCTCGCCGTCCGGGCCCCACATGCGGCCCGACTCGCGGATCATCGCCGGCATCGACGCGTCGACGATCACGTCGCTCGGCACGTGCAGGTTCGTGATGCCCTTGTCGGAGTTGACCATCGCGAGGCGCGGACGCGCCGCATACACGGCCTTGATGTCGGCTTCGATCGCTTCACGCGTGTCGGCCGGCAGGTCCTTCAGGCGCGCGTACAGGTCGCCGATGCCGTTGTTCGGGTTGAAGCCGGCTTGCGCGAGCACGTCGGCGTGCTTCGCGAGCGCGTCCTGGTAGTACACCGACACGGCGTGGCCGAACAGGATCGGGTCCGAGACCTTCATCATGGTCGCCTTCAGGTGCACCGAGAACAGCACGCCCTGCGCCTTCGCATCGGCGATCTGCGCTTCGAGGAAGCTGCGCAGCGCCTTCTTGCTCATCACCGACGCGTCGATGATCTCGCCGGCCTTGACGGCCGTCTTTTCCTTCAGGACCTGCTTCGTGCCGTCGGCCTTCGTCAGCTCGATCTTCACGCTGCCGGCATCGGCGATCAGCGCCGACTTCTCGCTGCCGTAGAAGTCGCCTTCGCTCATGTGCGCGACGTGCGCCTTCGAGTCGGCCTGCCACGCGCCCATCTTGTGCGGATGCTTGCGGGCGTAGTTCTTGACCGACAGCGGCGCGCGGCGGTCGGAGTTGCCTTCGCGCAGCACCGGGTTCACCGCGCTGCCCTTGATCTTGTCGTAACGGGCCTTGACGGCCTTCTCTTCATCGGTCGACGGCTCTTCCGGATAGGCCGGCAGCTTGTAGCCCTGCGCCTGCAGTTCGGCGATCGCGGCCTTCAGCTGCGGCACCGACGCGCTGATGTTCGGCAGCTTGATGATGTTCGCTTCCGGCTTCAGCGTGAGCTGGCCCAGGTCGGCCAGATCGTCCGAACCCTTCTGCTCGGGCGGCAGGACGTCCGCGAATGCGGCGATGATGCGGCCGGCGAGCGAGATGTCGCGCGTCTCGACGGCGACGCCGGACGAACGCGTGAAAGCCTTGACGATCGGCAGCAGCGAGTAGGTCGCGAGCGCGGGCGCTTCGTCAGTGAGGGTGTAGATGATCTTGGGCGAAGTGGACATGGTCGATGCGTTGCTACGTGAAAATTGGGACTGGAGATCGCCGGCGGTAACCGGCGGGAGGGCGACCGGGTCGGTCGCGAATGGGAAAGCGCGCGTCTAGCCGGGCGCTGGTGTTGCGAGGGCCGTCATGTTCTACCTTGCAAGGCACGCGGGCCGCGATGCGGCGTCGCGTTTCCGGGCACCGGACCGCCCTGCCAAACCTGCCATCCACGAAACACCCCGGCGCCGGCAGTGGGCGCCGGGGCGGCCGGCAATGCGCCGGCACACCCCGGAGGGACTTACATGTTCTCGATCAGCACTTCACCGAAGCCCGAGCACGACACCTGCGTCGCACCTTCCATCAGGCGCGCGAAGTCGTACGTGACGCGCTTCTGCTGAATCGACTTTTCCATCGCGGCGATGATGGTGTCGGCCGCCTCGGTCCAGCCGAGATGGCGCAGCATCATTTCGGCCGACAGGATCTCGGAACCGGGGTTCACGTAATCCTTGCCCGCGTACTTCGGCGCGGTGCCGTGGGTCGCCTCGAACATCGCGACCGAATCCGACAGGTTCGCGCCCGGCGCAATGCCGATGCCGCCGACCTGCGCGGCCAGCGCGTCGGAGATGTAGTCGCCGTTCAGGTTCAGCGTCGCGATCACGTCGTACTCGGCCGGGCGCAGCAGGATCTGCTGCAGGAACGCATCGGCGATCGAATCCTTGATGACGATCTCGTTACCCGTCTTCGGGTTCTTCACCCGCATCCACGGGCCGCCGTCGATCAGCTCGCCGCCGAACTCCTTCTGCGCGAGCGCGTAGCCGGCGTCACGGAACAGGCCTTCCGTGAACTTCATGATGTTGCCCTTGTGCACCAGCGTGACCGACTTGCGGTCGTTGTCGATCGCATACTGGATCGCCTTGCGCACGAGACGCTCGGTGCCTTCGGTCGACACGGGCTTCACGCCGATCCCCGAGGTTTCCGGGAAGCGGATCTTCTTCACGCCCATCTCGTCCTGCAGGAACTTGATGACCTTCTTCGCCTGCTCCGAGCCGGCCGCCCATTCGATGCCCGCGTAGATGTCTTCCGAATTCTCGCGGAAGATCACCATGTCGATCTTTTGCGGCTCGCGCACCGGCGACGGCACGCCCTTGAAGTACTGGACCGGGCGCAGGCACACGTACAGGTCGAGCTCCTGGCGCAGCGCGACGTTCAGCGAGCGGATGCCGCCGCCGACCGGGGTCGTCAGCGGCCCCTTGATCGACACCACGTATTCCTTCAGCACCTGCAGCGTCTCGTCCGGCAGCCACACGTCCGGGCCGTAGACCTTCGTCGCCTTCTCGCCCGCGTAGATCTCCATCCAGTGGATCTTGCGCTTGCCCTTGTACGCCCGTTCGACCGCGGCGTCGACGACCTTGATCATGACCGGCGTGATGTCGAAGCCCGTGCCGTCGCCTTCGATGTAGGGAATGATCGGCTGGTCGGAAACGTTGAGCGTGTAATCGTGGTTGACGGTGATCTTGTCACCGCCGTCCGGAACCTTGATGTGCTGATACGGCATGATCGACTCCAGTGACGTGGCTGAGCAGGTAATTCTGGTCGAAGCTGCGTGCGCCAGGGAGCGCATCAAGGCCACCCCCGTGACTGCCGCAGCGAGCCGCTATTCTAGCGCCCCATTCGGGAGCGGCGGCGCGATGCGCGGCGCTGCGTATCAAGTCTTCCCTTATGTCTTATATAAGACAGATGACTTGGCGTTCCGTATTATGCATTAAGATTCCGCCATTTGCCATAGACCGCCCGGCGCGCACCGCCACCCCGGGCGCGCGTCCTTGCCATGACCTTGATCGCCCTCAACAAGCCGTTCGGTACGATTTGCCAGTTTTCCGCGCACGAAACGCGGCCGTCGCTCGGCGACTGGGTAAAGACGCCCGGCGTCTACGCGGCCGGCCGGCTCGACGCGGACAGCGAAGGCCTGCTGCTGCTCACCGACGACGGCGCGCTGCAGGCCCGCATCGCCGAGCCGCGCCACAAGCTCGTCAAGCGCTACTGGGCGCAGGTCGAAGGCGCGCCGGGGCCCGCCGACCTGAAGGCGCTCGCGCGCGGCGTCGATCTCGGCGACTACGTGACGCGCCCGTGCCGCGCCGAATTCATCGAGCCGCCCGACGCGCTGTGGCCGCGCAATCCGCCGATCCGTTACCGCGCGGCGATCCCGACCACCTGGATCGAACTCGCGATCACCGAAGGCAAGAACCGCCAGGTGCGCCGGATGACGGCGGCGGTCGGCTTTCCGACGCTGCGTCTCGTGCGGGTCGGCATCGGTTTACTGGATATATTCGCGCTCGGCATTTCTCCCGGAGAAACAATCGCCCTGCCGCCGCGTGCGCCGTGGGACGGTTTCGCGCGCATCGAGTGACATTTGCGTGACGCGTGATTTTTTTCGTCAACCACCTGCGAAGATCGTGCGTTAAACGACGCAGATGCCACCCTGAGCTATCCGGCATTGGCGTCCGAGCCGCTTTTGCGTCGTGCAAGCGACGTTTTTTCGAATGCGATTCGGCGCCCGCAGCGCAAAGAGAAATTTCTTGGAGCGTCTGTCAACCGAAAGGTGGATGGCACCGTTAGACGACATGACTCCTATGCCGGGTCATTTGGTTAATTAACTAAAGCTGAGGAACACAACATGAACAAACTGATCGCCGCTCTGGTCGCTGGCCTCTTCGCAACGGCAGCTTTCGCACAAGCTTCGGCACCGGCAGCTGCTCCGGCAGCTCCGGCAGCAGAAAAGGCAGAAGCTGCTTCGGCACCGGCGAAGAAGGCTGCTAAGAAGCACCACGCAAAGAAGCACCACGCTTCGAAGAAGGCTGCTGCTAGCGCCGCTGAAGCCCCGGCTGCTGCTTCGAACTAAGTAAGCAAGCTGTAAAAATAACGCAGTCAAGAACCAGCAGTTGCCGTTCTTACGGCGTTGAAAGGCAGGTCACCGCAAGGCGATCTGCCTTTTTCTTTTGTGTGCCCGCGCGTGCGCTTCGCGTACCATGCGGGTCTCGTTTTCCCGAAAGGAGCCCTGCTGTGCGATTCTCCCTGCGCTCGTCGCTCGGCCGCCTTGCGCGCGCCGCCATGTTCCCCGTCGCGTTCGCCGTCGCCGCGCTCGGCATGCAAGCCGCCGTCGCGCAGATGCCGCCCGGCGCCAAGCAGCCGAGCGAGTTCCCGCGCGCGAAGCTGCGCGCCGGCATGTACGTGATCGACGCGGCCGTCGCGGCCAACGACGCCGACCGCGAACAGGGGCTGATGTATCGCTCGCAGCTCGCGCCGAACGAAGGGATGCTGTTCGTGTTCAACGAGAACGCGGTGCACTGCTTCTGGATGAAGAACACGCTGATCCCGCTGTCGATCGCATTCATCCGCGCGGACGGCACGATCACCGACATCGACGAGATGCAGGCCGAGACGACCAGCAACCACTGTCCGCGCAACAACGGCGTCTATGCGCTCGAGATGAGCAAGGGCTGGTTCGCGGCGAAGGGCATCAAGCCCGGCATGAAGCTCGACGGGCTGCCGAAGCCGCAGTGACGCGCGCCGCGCCGCGGCGCGACGCCATGCATGCCGGCCGGCCGCCTCGCGCGCGCCGGCTTTTTTTTCGCCCGGCGCCCGTCTTGATTCCGGCCATGCGGCCCGCATCTGCAAAAGCCACACGCAAGCGCTATCCTTTAATTCTCACTTGATTCCCCCCGGTCCGGCGCAGCCGGCCGGCTTACGACCCGAACCACTGGAGGTTCACGTGCCCCGCAAAACCCCCATCGAGCGCTATCGCAACATCGGGATCAGCGCTCACATCGATGCCGGCAAAACCACGACTACCGAACGCATCCTGTTCTATACCGGCGTGAGCCACAAGATCGGCGAAGTGCACGACGGCGCGGCCACGATGGACTGGATGGAGCAGGAGCAGGAACGCGGCATCACGATCACGTCGGCCGCAACGACCGCGTTCTGGAAGGGCATGGCCGGCAATTATCCGGAACACCGGATCAACATCATCGACACCCCCGGGCACGTCGACTTCACGATCGAAGTGGAGCGTTCGATGCGCGTGCTCGACGGCGCATGCATGGTCTACGACTCCGTCGGCGGCGTGCAGCCGCAGTCGGAAACCGTGTGGCGCCAGGCGAACAAGTACAAGGTGCCGCGCATCGCGTTCGTCAACAAGATGGACCGCGTCGGCGCGGACTTCTTCCGCGTGCAGCGGCAGATCGGCGAGCGCCTGAAAGGTGTCGCCGTGCCGATCCAGATTCCGATCGGCGCGGAGGACCATTTCCAGGGTGTCGTCGATCTCGTCAAGATGAAGGCGATCGTCTGGGACGACGAGAGCCAGGGCGTGAAGTTCGCCTACGAGGACATCCCGGCGAACCTGGTCGAGCTCGCGCACGAATGGCGCGAGAAGATGGTCGAGGCCGCCGCCGAAGCCAGCGAGGAACTGCTCGAGAAGTACCTGACCGACCACCACTCGCTGACCGAGGACGAGATCAAGGCCGCGCTGCGCAAGCGCACGATCGCCAACGAGATCGTGCCGATGCTGTGCGGCAGCGCGTTCAAGAACAAGGGCGTGCAGGCGATGCTCGACGCGGTGATCGACTACCTGCCGTCGCCCGTCGACGTGCCCGCGATCCTCGGCCACGATCTCAATGACAAGGAAGCGGAGCGTCATCCGAGCGACGACGAGCCGTTCTCCGCGCTCGCGTTCAAGATCATGACGGACCCGTTCGTGGGCCAGCTGATCTTCTTCCGCGTGTATTCGGGCGTCGTCAACTCGGGCGACACGGTGCTGAATCCGACCAAGGACAAGAAGGAACGGCTCGGCCGGATCCTGCAGATGCACGCGAACGAGCGCAAGGAAATCAAGGAAGTGCGCGCGGGCGACATCGCGGCCGCGGTCGGCCTGAAGGAGGCGACGACGGGCGACACGCTGTGCGACCCGGGCAAGCCGATCATCCTCGAGAAGATGGAGTTCCCGGAGCCGGTGATCTCGCAGGCGGTCGAGCCGAAGACCAAGGCCGACCAGGAAAAGATGGGCCTCGCGCTGAACCGCCTCGCGCAGGAAGACCCGTCGTTCCGCGTGCAGACCGACGAGGAATCGGGCCAGACGATCATCTCCGGGATGGGCGAGCTCCACCTCGAGATCATCGTCGACCGGATGAAACGCGAGTTCGGTGTCGAGGCGACGGTCGGCAAGCCGCAGGTCGCGTATCGCGAGACGGTGCGCACCGCCGCGGACGACGTCGAGGGCAAGTTCGTCAAGCAGTCGGGCGGCCGCGGCCAGTACGGCCACGCGGTGATCAAGCTCGAGCCGAACCCCGGCAAGGGCTACGAGTTCCTCGACGAGATCAAGGGCGGCGTGATTCCGCGCGAGTTCATCCCGGCGGTCGACAAGGGCATCCAGGAGACGCTGAAGAGCGGCGTGCTCGCGGGCTATCCGGTCGTCGACGTGAAGGTGCACCTGACGTTCGGCTCGTACCACGACGTCGACTCGAACGAAAACGCGTTCCGCATGGCCGGCTCGATGGCGTTCAAGGAAGCGATGCGCCGCGCGAAGCCGGTGCTGCTCGAGCCGATGATGGCAGTCGAGGTCGAGACGCCCGAGGACTTCATGGGCAACGTGATGGGCGACCTGTCGAGCCGGCGCGGCATCGTGCAGGGCATGGAGGACATCGCGGGCGGCGGCGGCAAGCTCGTACGCGCCGAAGTGCCGCTCGCCGAGATGTTCGGCTACTCGACGTCGCTGCGCTCGGCGACCCAGGGTCGCGCCACGTACACGATGGAGTTCAAGCACTACGCGGAAACGCCGGCGAACGTGTCGGATGCAGTGATCAACGCGAAGCGCACCGACACGCGGTAACGTAGGCCCAGGCCGCACTCGAAGCCCGTCCGTTCGCGGACGGGCTTTTTTTTGGTTCATCGAGGATGACCGGGAAACCCCGCGCAGGATTTTTGACCGGGCTGCAGCGCTTTTTTGCCCGTGCCACAATCCGCCGCAATCCGTCTGATGAATCGATGCCGATGCCGCCCACCCGTGCCCTGCGCAGCCTGCTGATGCTCTATGCGGGACTGCTCGCCGCCAATGCGGCCGTCTGGCTGTGGGCGTTCGCGGCGCTGCGCGAGCGGCCGCTGCTGCTCGGCACGGCCGCGATCGCGTATGGGCTCGGGCTGCGCCACGCGGTCGACGCCGATCACATTGCCGCGATCGACGTCGCGACGCGCAAGCTGATGCAGGAAGGCCGGCGTCCGCTGACGGTCGGCCTGTTCTTCTCGCTCGGCCACTCGACGATCGTGGTCGCCGCGACGCTCGGCGTCGCGCTGAGCGCGTTCGCGCTGCGCGAGCGCTTCGATGCGTTCCGCGACATCGGCGGCACGATCGGCACCGCGGTGTCCGCGACGTTCCTGCTCGTGCTCGCGTGCGTGAACCTCGCGATCCTGTGCGACGTGTGGCGGCGTTACCGCGACGGCGGATCGGGTGGCGCCGACGCCGCGCACACGCATCGCAGGGCCGGCGTCATCGCGCGCCTGCTGCGTCCGCTGTTCCGGTTCGTCACGAAGAGCTGGCACATGTATCCGGTCGGCGTACTGTTCGGACTTGGTTTCGATACTGCAACTGAAATCGGCCTGCTCGCGATCGCCGCCGCGCAGGCGAGCCAGGGCCTGCCGCTCTACGCGATCCTGCTGTTTCCCGCGCTGTTCATGGCCGGCATGACGCTGATCGACTCGACTGACAACGTGCTGATGATCCACGCGTACGGCTGGGCGATCGACGATCCGCAGCGCAAGCTCCTGTACAACGCGAGCATCACGTTCGTCTCGGCGGCCGTCGCGCTTGCGATCGGCGGCATCGAAGCCGCCGGGCTGCTCGCAGACAAGCTCGCGCTGACGGGCCCCGTGCGCGACGCGCTCGACGCGGTCGGCGAGCGGTTCGGCGCAGTCGGATACGGGATCGTCGCGCTGTTCCTGATCTGCTGGATCGCGTCGATCCTGTTCCACCGCTGGCAGCGCGCGGCCGACGCGCCGGCGCGCTGATCTTCCTCCAGACGTTTCATTCCGGAAACAAAACCCCCTCCCCAGCGTTTCAGGATCCGTCCTACGCAACGCGCGCGCCTTGCGGCACGGGCGTGAGCGGCCGATGGCACGGATCTCGCAGATAAGGCTGCGCACGGCGGGCCCGCGTGCCGATCGACGTTCCAGGCCAGCGCCATGCGCCGGCCCTGACGGGATCGGCCGCCGAAACCACAACGCATCTCCGGCTCCCGCGCACCACACGCACACAGCCGCGCGGCGACGAGGCATCGCGCGCTTTGGGAGGCCAATCATGCATAAGACGAAAGAGCCGTTCCGCGCGGCGGGACGGTGCTACCGCGCGACCTTGCTGGCCGCGGCCGCGTTCGCTTGCTGCTGCGGTTCATATGCCGTCGCGCAGGACGCAACGTCCCTCAGCCCTGTCGCCGAACAGTCGGGCGACGACGCCCCACCCTTCACCGCGCCATTGCGGGTCGCGCAGGACGCGATGCCCGACGCCGCGCCCGCGGCACCCGTCAGCGCCGACGTTGCGGCGCCCGTTGCCGGGCACGCAGCCGCATGCGCCGCCGATCCGTATGCGTGCGCGCCCGGCAAGTACGCCAGCGGCGGTGTCGGCGGCAGCGGTGTCGGCGGCAGCGGTGGCGCCGGCAGCGGAAGCGGCGCCAGCCCGGGCAGCGGAAGCGGCAGCAGCGGGAGTAGCGGAAACGGCACCGTCGGGCCCGCAGGCGTCAGCGGAACGGTAGGCTCGACCGTGGGTGGCGCGACCGGCAATGGCCGCAGCAACGGCAACTCCACCGGCAATGCGTCTGGCAGCGGCGGATCCGGTGGCGGGAATTCAGGTGGTGGAACCTCGGGTGGCGGCACTTCGGGTCGCGGCACTTCGGGCGGCGGTACTTCCGGTGGCGGTACTTCGGGTGGCGGTACTTCCGGTGGCGGTACTTCGGGTGGCGGCACTTCCGGTGGCGGTACTTCCGGTGGCGGTACTTCCGGTGGCGGTACTTCCGGTGGCGGCACTTCGGGTGGCGGCACTTCGGGCGGCGGCACTTCGGGTGGCGGCACTTCGGGTGGCGGCACTTCGGGTGGCGGCACTTCGGGTGGCGGCACTTCGGGTGGCGGTACTTCGGGTGGCGGTACTTCGGGTGGCGGTACTTCGGGTGGCGGTACTTCGGGTGGCGGTACTTCGGGTGGCGGTACTTCGGGTGGCGGTACTTCGGGTGGCGGTACTTCGGGTGGCGGCAATTGCGGCTGCGGAGGCCACGGCGGTGCTGGCGGCGGTGCCGGCGGTGGTGCCGGCGGTGGTGCTGGCGGTGGTGCTGGCGGCGGTCACGGCAACGGCGGCGGTGCTGGCGGCGGTGCTGGCGGCGGTGCTGGCGGTGGTGCTGGCGGTGGTGCTGGCGGTGGTGCTGGCGGTGGTGCTGGCGGTGGTCACGGCAACGGCGGAGGTGCCGGCGGTGGTGCCGGCGGTGGTGCCGGCGGTGGTGCCGGCGGTGGTGCCGGCGGTGGTGCTGGCGGTGGTGCCGGCGGTGGTGCCGGCGGTGGTGCCGGCGGTGGTGCTGGCGGCGGTGCTGGCGGCGGTCACGGCAACGGCGGAGGTGCTGGCGGTGGTGCCGGCGGCGGTGCCGGCGGTCATGGCAACGGCGGCAACGGCGGCCACGGCAACGGTGGCGGCAACGGCAATGGCAACGGCAGTGGCGGCGGCGGCAACGGTGGCGCCAACGGCGTCGGCAATGGCAACGGCGGTCACGGCAACGGCGGGTCGGGCGGCCACGGCCACTGATCGGCGGTGGCGTCCGGCGCCATCGTGGTCAGAGCATTTCGAGCGCGCGCTTGCTGCGCGGTGGACGAAAGTACGCGTCCAGCTGCGCACGCTCGCCATCGCTCAACACGAGATCGAGCGCGGCGCGGTTGTCGCGCACGTGCTCGATCCGCGCCGCCTTCGGGATCGCGAACACGCCGGGCTGCGCGAGCACCCAGGCAAGCGCGACACGCATCACCGACACGCCGCGCACGCGGGCGATTTCGTCGAGCGGCGAGCGTTTCGGCAGACGCGCATGATCGACCGGGCTGTACGCCATCGCCGGGATCCGGCGCGCCGCGAGCCACGGGAGCAGATCGAACTCCGGCCCGCGCCGCGCGAGGTTGTAAAGGATCTGATTGGTCGCGCACGCCGCGCCGCCCGCGTCGTCGACGAGCTCCTGCATGTCGGCCGTATCGAAGTTGCTCACGCCCCAGTGGCGGATCTTGCCGGCGCGGCGTAGCGCGTCGAAGCCCTCGACCGTCTCCTCGAGCGGCACCGAGCCGCGCCAGTGCAGCAGATAGAGGTCGACGCGATCGGTGCGCAGGCGCTTGAGGCTTGCCTCGCAGGCGGCCACGACGCCCCGGCGGCTCGCATGATGCGGATACGCCTTGCTGACGAGAAACACGTCTTCGCGCAAGCCGTCGAGCGCGTCGCCGACGAGCTCCTCGGTCGCGCCGTCGCCGTACATCTCGGCGGTGTCGATCAACGTCATGCCGAGCGCGATGCCCTCGCGCAGCGCGGCAATTTCGTCCGCGCGCCGGGACGCGCGCTCGCCCATCTCCCATGTCCCCTGCCCCAGCTTCGGGATCGTCTCGCCATCGGGCAGGACAACCGTGGCGATCGTGTCCGTCATCATGCGTTCCTCAATGCAAATTCATGGCCGCACGCGGCGGCGGTGGTACGGAATGCGACGCATCAGTGTAGCCATTCGGCGCGGCGCGCGACTGCCGTGCGGCAAAAACCGGCTATAACAGCGCCGCATGATGACTTAGAATGGCCGCAACCTGATCGATACCCATTCCATGAAGTCAACGACGGACGACCGCTGGCAGGACCTGCGCCCCGACCCCGACAACGATACCCCGCTCTATCTGCAGCTCGCCCGCAAGCTCGGCGACGCGATTCACGACAACCGCTGGAGAGCCGGCGAGGCGCTGCCGTCCGAGCGCGTGCTGTCGGAGGCGCTCGGCGTGTCGCGCATCACCGCGCGCAAGGCGATCTCGCTCCTCGTCGAACAGGGGCTGATTCGGCGCACCCAAGGCGCGGGCAATTTCATCCAGCTGCGCTACGAGGATCCGCTGTCGCGCCTGTCGAGCTTCAGCGAGATGCTCGAACGGCGCGGCTTCAAGCCGAGTTCGCAGTGGCTCTCGCGCGAGATCCAGCCCGCGAGCCGCGACGAAGTGATCCAGCTCGGCCTGTCGCCGGCCGCGTCGGTTACACGGTTGAAACGCCTGCGCCTCGCCGACGGCATCGTGATGGCCGTCGAGAACTCGACGTTTCCCGCGACGCTGATCCCCGATCCGCAGGCGATCGGCGATTCGCTGTACAGCTACCTCGAAGCGCGCGGCACGCCGATCGTGCGCGCGCTGCAGCACTTCCGCGCGGTCAACGCGACCGACGAGATCGCAAGGCAGATGGGCATCGCGCCGCACGACGCACTGCTGCTGATCACGCGGATCGGCTACACGGCCGACCAGCGCGCGATCGAGCTGACCGACACCTACTGCCGCAACGACTACTACGACTTCGTCGTCGAGCTGCGCAAGTAATTCGCCCCCCGCGCGAGCGCCCCATAGGGCCTGTTCACGCTAATAACGGGCTTGCGCTGGCCGCCAGAAGGGCCGAGCGCGAGGAGCATGACGCGGCGATCGGCCCTTCTGGCGGCCAGCCCCACGAATGAATTTCCAAGATCAGGGGAACGTGCCTTGCCGGCCGCATTGCGGCGTCGCGCGTCGCTTGTTTGGCTCGGCCAAACGGCGCTCCTTGCGCCTTGCACTACGACCGGCAAGACACGTTCGCAAGCCCGTTATTAGCGTGAACAGGCCCTATTCGATCCAGCGCGGTTCGTCCGCCCCGAGCGGCACGGGCGGCAATGCGAAGAACGGCGGCGTCGCCGACAGCCGTTCCGCCGGGCGCACCGCATCGACGACGCCGAACGGCGACGCGATCCGGTCGAGCCGGTCGAACACGTCGTCGGGCATGATTTCGGGCGCGTGCGCGCCGTCCGGCACGAGGCCGAACGACTGCAGCCAGCGGCCCGTCTGCGCAAGCGACAGCCGCACCTGCCAGCTGCCGCCTTCGCGCGCGCGGCGCGCCAGCGCGATCATCGCGCCGAACGCCGCGAGATAGCCGGTCGCATGATCGAGCGCCTGGCACGGCAGGTGACGCGGCGCGTCCGCGTGGGCCGCCTGCCGCTCGCGCCATGCGATCCCGCTCGCGGACTGCACGAGGCTGTCGAAGCCGCGCCGCCGCGACCATGGCCCCGCGTGCCCGTACGCGGAAATCGACACGCACACGATGCCCGGCCGCAGCGCCGCCAGCGCGTCCGGCGAAAAGCCGCGCAAGGCGAGCGCGCCGGGACGGTACGCCTCGACGAACACGTCCGCCTGCCGCGCAAGCCGCTGCAGCGCGTCGACGCCCGCGGCATCGCGCAGATCGAGCCATGCGGACCGCTTGCCGCGCCCGTTGTCGATCACGAGCGGCGCAATGTTCGGCAGATGCGGGCCATTGACGAGCAGCACCTGCGCGCCATGCGACGCGAGCGTGCGGCCGGCGACCGGGCCCGCGATGATGCGCGTGAGATCGAGCACGCGCACGCCCGCGAGCGGCCGGCTCGCCGCGCCGCCGCCGAGCGCCTGCACCGGCGCGTCGCCGATGCGTTCGATCTCGAACAGCGGCAGCGCCTCGAGCGCGCGCGCCTGCTCGTGCGCCGTCCATTCGTCAGGTGTTCTGATCAGCGCCGCGCACAGGCCCGCGTCCGCGAGTGCGGCGTCGAGCGTCGCGGCGTCCCGCGTGCGGATCGCCGCCGCAACCTCCGCCCGGCTCGCGCCGCAGCCGAGCACGCCGAGTATGCCGCGCAGGTGATGCGGGAAGTTCGCGTGCAGCTGGATCCAGCGCGCATCGCGCGTCTCGTAGAAGCCCGTCACCGGATGTCGCAGCTCCGGTGGCGGCCCGTCGTCGACGCGCAGGTAGCGTTCGCTGCGAAACGCGACGAGCGCGTCGCGCACCGACACGTCGACGCGTTGCTCGACGCCCGTGCGAAGCCGATGGCACTCGGCGGCCGCCAGCCCGGCCGCCGCGATCGACGCCGCGGCCAGCGTGCCGACATGGAACGCCGACGGCAGCGCCGGATCCTGCCCGTCGATCGCGACGCGCGCGAGCGCGCCGGGCTCGCCGTGCGCGAGCTGCCAGAGATGCGTCAACGCGAGCCTGGGCGTCATGATCGGTCGCCTCGCGGAAGGGAATATCGAATCGAGTCTAGAATTCGCCGCAGGCGCGATCAACCTTGATCGCACATCCCGCCATCACGATTGACTGCAGCGGGGCCGCGCGCGACGCGGCCCGACAGGAGCGATCCGCATGACGTCTCTCAGCGCCCCCGAAGCCGCCGACATACTGGGCGTCAGCGTGAGCACACTCTATGCGTACGTGAGCCGCGGCCTGCTGCGCTCGCTGCCCGATGGCGACAGCAAGCGCCGCCGCTACGACGCGGACGAAGTGCGCCTGCTCGCGCGCCGCCGCGCCGATGCGAAGCGCGCGGGCGGGGTCGCCGAACGTTCGCTCGACTGGGGCGTGCCGGTGCTCGAATCGCGCATCACGCAGATCGCCGACGGCCGCCTGTTCTATCGCGGCGCCGACGCGATCGCGCTCGCCGCCGACGCGACGCTCGAAGCCACTGCCGCGCGGCTCTGGGACTGTCCGCCCGCACGGCTCGCCGCGGCACCCGCCGCGACCGGCGGCTTCGACGCCGCGCAGTGGCAGGACTGGGCGCGCCCGTGGGCGCATCTCGCGCCGCTCGAGCGCACGCTCGTGCTGCTGCCGGCCGCGGCCGCGTCGATCCCCCGCATCTGGGCGCAGGGGCGAGAAGCGCAGCTCGATACCGCCGCACTGCTGCTGCGCGTCGCGACCGCCGCGCTCGCGGGCATCGCGCCCGGCGACGCGCCGCTGCATCGCCAGCTCGCCGACGCGTGGCAGGTGCGCGGACGCGGCGAGGCCGACCTGCTGCGCCGGGCGCTCGTGCTGTGCGCGGATCACGAACTGAACCCGTCGACGTTCGCGGTGCGCTGCATCGCGTCGACCGGCAGCCACCTGTTCGGCGCGATCGCGGGCGGGCTCGCGGCGCTGGCCGGCCCGCGCCACGGCGGCGAGACGTTCCGGGCCGGCACGCTGCTCGACGAAGCGGCCCGCGCCGCCGACCCGGACCGCTATCTGGCGTTCCGCCTCGCGCACGACGAACGCGCGGCCGGCGGCCGCGCGGCGCTGTCCGGCTTCGGCCATCCGCTCTATCCGGCCGGCGACCCGCGCGCGCAGGCGCTGCTCGGCGCGCTGCAGGCCGCGGCGCCGGACCGCCCCGCGCTGCGCGCGGCGCTCGCGCTCGCCGCGCGCGTCGAAGCGGCAACCGGGCAGCGGCCGACGATCGATTACGCGCTCGCGGCGCTGGAACGCACGCTCGCGCTGCCCGACGGCGCCGCGTTCACGCTGTTCGCGGCCGGCCGCACGGCCGGCTGGATCGCGCACGCGCTCGAACAGTACGCGGACGGCAAGCTGATCCGGCCGCGCGCGCGCTACGTCGGCAGCGACGCGCCGGCCTGACGGCGGCGCCCGCGCCACGCGGCCAGACGCTGCCGCAGCGCCGCGGCGAACGGCGCCGCCCGGTCATCCGCGCGGCTCAGCGTGAAGCGCGCCCCGCGCGATCCGGCGCTGACCCAGATTTGCGCGCCGGGCCCGAGCACCAGCCTGTCGCCAGGCCGCAGCCAGTGATCGGCGGGCTCGCCCTCGATCGTCAGCCACACTTCCCCCGCCGTGACGCGCAGCACGCTGCGGCGGACCAGCCGCCACCGCCCGGCGGGCTCGTCGGCATCCAGTTCGTAGAGTCGCAGTTCACGCATGGCCCGCTCCCGGTCGTGGTCGATCGCACCCGTCCAGTATCCGGACAGCGGCAGCACGCTCACAGATACGCCCGCAGACACTTTCGGCTGAACTGTACCGGTCCATCGGGCGACGCACCTCCGCCCGCGGGCACGGGGTCGAAACTGCGCGGCGCAGCGGCTTTCCCTACAATGTCGGCTGTCCTGCATTCGCGCGGCGCCGCCCGCGTGTCCACGTTTCAATGTTCGCCCGCCGCCCATGTTTCAACGCCCGCCCGCCGCCGCCCCCGGCGAAAAGAACCTCACCGTGATGCTCTGGCTCGTCGCGACGGGCTTCTTCATGCAGACGCTCGACGCGACGATCGTCAACACCGCGCTGCCGTCGATGGCGGCGAGCCTCGGCGAATCGCCGCTGCGGATGCAGTCGGTCGTGATCGCGTATTCGCTGACGATGGCGGTGATGATCCCGGTGTCCGGCTGGCTCGCCGATACGCTCGGCACGCGACGGGTGTTCTTCAGCGCGATCCTGGTCTTTTCGCTGGGCTCGCTGCTGTGCGCGAACGCGCACACGCTGCCGCAGCTCGTCGCGTTCCGCGTCGTGCAGGGGATCGGCGGCGCAATGCTGCTGCCGGTCGGACGGCTCGCGGTGCTGCGCACGTTCCCGGCCGAGCGCTACCTGCCGGCGCTGTCGTTCGTCGCGATCCCGGGCCTGATCGGCCCGCTGATCGGCCCGACGCTCGGCGGCTGGCTCGTGAAGGTCGCGTCGTGGCACTGGATCTTCCTGATCAACGTGCCGGTGGGCGTCGCGGGCTGCATCGCGACCTACTATTCGATGCCCGACGCGCGCAATCCTGCCGTCGGCCGCTTCGACCTGAAGGGCTATCTGCTGCTGACGATCGGCATGGTCGCGATCTCGCTGTCGCTCGACGGGCTCGCCGACCTCGGCATCCAGCATGCGGCCGTGCTCGTGCTGCTGATCCTGAGCCTCGCGTGCTTCGTCACCTACGGGCTGTACGCGGTGCGCGCGACGCAGCCGATCTTCTCGCTCGAGCTGTTCCGGATCCACACGTTCAGCGTCGGCCTGCTCGGCAACCTGTTCGCGCGGATCGGCAGCGGCGCGATGCCGTACCTGATCCCGCTGCTGCTGCAGGTGAGCCTCGGCTACACCGCGTTCGAGGCGGGCCTGATGATGCTGCCGGTCGCGGCGGCCGGGATGTTCTCGAAGCGCCTCATCACGCACCTCATCATGAAGCACGGCTACCGCACCGTGCTGCTCGCGAACACGATCATGGTCGGCGTGATGATGGCGAGCTTCGCGCTGATGCACGATTCGATGCCCGTGTGGCTCAAGGTCGCGCAGCTCGCGCTGTTCGGCGGCTTCAACTCGATGCAGTTCACCGCGATGAACACGTTGACGCTGAAGGATCTCGGCACCGGTGGCGCGAGCAGCGGCAACAGCCTGTTCTCGCTCGTGCAGATGCTGTCGATGAGCCTCGGCGTGACGGTCGCGGGCGCGCTGCTCGCGACCTTCACCGGGATGCTGCGCACCGTGACGCCGAGCAACACGCTGCCCGCGTTCCACGCGACCTTCATCTGCGTCGGCGTGATCACCGCGGGATCGGCGTGGATCTTCGCGCAGCTCGCGCCGGAGATTCGCGGCGCGGCACGCAAGACCGATCCGTCCGAGCGCGCATGACGCGGGCCGGCGCGCCCCGGTTCGGACGGCGCACCGGCATGCGGCGCACCACAACGGTGCAACCGGCACGCCTGATGCCCGCGTCAGCGGGCCGCACCGGCCGAGCGATTGCGCACGCTTCTTGCTCGCCTATTCTGTAGGTAAACTGGCAGCCTTCCCCGGCCGACATCATGATGAGCATGATCGACATCGATCCCCCCGGCTTTCAGCCGCCCCGCCCCGTCGCCGGCGACGACGGCAACCGGCGCACCGTGCTGTACGGCGGCTATACCGTCTTCAGCGTGTTCCAGCCGGTGTTTTCCGTGTCGCACCGGCGCGCGATCGGCTATCACGCGTCGCTGCGCGCGCACGACGAGGAAAGCCGCCAGGTCGCGTCGCACGAGGTCTTCACGCAGGCCGCGCGGCGCGGCGACCTGCTCGAGCTCGGCCGGCTCGCCGAATCGCTGCATCTCGGCAACTTCCATGCGTTCGACAGCCACGACGAATGGCTCTTCCTGAGCCTGCATCCCGCGGCGCTGATGGACACCGTCTACGGCGACGCGCTGCTCGCGAACCTGAAGGCGCTCGGCCTGCCGCCGCACCGCGTGGTGCTCGAGGTGCCCGAGCAGGCGGGCGGCGAGACGCCGCGCTATGCGGCGATCGTCGACGGCCTGCGCAAGGCCGGCTTCCTGATCGCGCTCGGCGGCTTCGGCGCGAAGCATTCGAACATCGACCGCGTCTGGCACCTGCACCCCGACATCGTCACGCTCGACCGCGGCATCCTCGCGCAGGCGAGCGAGCATTCGCATCTCGAACGGGTGCTGCCGGGGCTCGTGTCGCTGCTGCACGAATCCGGCCAGCTCGTGCTGATGGGCGGCCTCGCGACCGAGCGCGACGCGCTGATCGCGCTCGAATGCGACGTCGATTTCGTGCAGGGCCAGTACTTCGCGGGCCCGAGCGTCGAGCCGGTGCAGCCGCAGGCCGCGGCGGGCTGCATGGATACGCTGTCGGCCGCGCTGCGCCTGCGCGTCGCGGAACGCGAGCGCATGCAGGCGGCGCGGCTCGCGCCGTACGTCGCCGCGCTCGAGGAGGCCGGCACGAAGCTCGGCGCGGGCGACACGCTCATCGACGCGGCCGCCACGGTGCTCGGCCTGCCCGAGACCGCGCGCTGCTTCCTGCTCGACGCGTCCGGGCGGCAGATCGGCGACAACGTGCTCGCGCGCGGCAGCGTGTCGCAACGCGCGAAGCGCTTCCGCCCGCTGCTGCACTCCGAAGGCGCGAGCTGGGAGCGCCGCCCGTACTTCATCCACGCGATGCGCACGCCGGGCCGCGTGCACCTGACGCCGCCCTATCTGTCGATCAACGAAGCGCACCTGTGCGTGACCGCGTCGATCGCCGCGCCCGTCGCCGGCGGGATGCAGGTGCTCTGCGTCGACATCAACTGGGAAGCGGCCGCGCACCGCAACTGACGCCCCGGACCCCGCTGGCGCGTCACCCGAGCCTGCGTCAGGCCGCCCCGTCCGTCCTGCGGACGATCAGCCGGTGCACGCGCTTGCCCGACGACGCGCTGACGACTTCATGCTCGTCGAGCACCTGCACGCCGCCGCCGAGCGCGGCGCGCATCCGGGCGCCGTCGAGCGCCGTGTACAGGCGCCCGTGCTCGTCGCGCAGCGACCCGCTGCCTGCAACCCGCCAGCTCATGTAGAGCGTGCCGCCCGGCGCGAGCAGCTCGACGAGCCGTGTGGCGGCGGCGGCCGCCTCGACATGATCCAGGTGCATCACCACGGTCTCGCACAGCACGTTGCGGAACGCGCCGGACGGCACGCCGGGCAGCGCCGGCAGCGCCGCCTGCTCGAAGCGCAGGCCGGGATGGCGGCGGCGCGCCTCGTCGAGCAGCGCCGCGCTCGCGTCGTAGCCGCGCACGTCGAAGCCGCGGGATTCAAGCCAGGCCGTATCGCGTCCCGCCCCGCAGCCGACGTCCGCCGTCGGTCCCGGCGAGAAATGCTGTTCGAGGAGCGCATACATGTCGTCGGGCGGCCCCTCGTCGAGCCAGAGCTGCGCATAGTCGGCGGCGTAGGCGTCGTACGCGTCGAGTGTCGGGCGATCCACCATGGCGATTGCGCTCCGCAAAGGCGTCACATGACGCCAATCCCATCTTAGTCGTTGCACGACGCGACACCGGCACGCAATCGTTCGGCGTCCGGCGCTCACTCCGCCAGCGCGGCCCACAACGCGTCGCCGCGCCACGCGGGCCGCCGGGCGGCCGCCTCCGCGGCGTGCACGAGCGCGCACAGCCGCGCGTTCACGGGCGCCGACGCACCGAAGCCATCGGCCAGCCGCACCACCTCGCCGTTGATCCACTCGACTTCGGTCGGCCGGTGCGCGGCCAGGTCGTCGGACATCGACGAGCGCGCGAGCGGATCGATCGCGAGCATCCGCGCGCCGAGCACGCGGAACAGCGGATCGGGCGCGTCGAGCACCGCCGGAATCCACGCGGCCGGCAACGGCGTGACGCGCGCCGGCCGGATCCCGGCCCGGGCGAGCCAGCGCAGCGCCTCGCGCTGCGCAAGCGCGACGCAGCGGCGATACGCGCGTTGCGCGAGCTCGTCGCGCAGCGGCAGGTTCGCGAGCGCGTTGACCGCGTTGTTCAGGTTGAACAGCAGCTTCGCCCACTGCACGGCGGGCATGTCGCGCCGCAGCGCAAGCGGCAGCCCCGCACGCGCGAACGCGTCGGCAAACGGCTGCAGCCCCGGCGACGCGTCGACCGCGAGCTGGCCCGCCGAACCCTGGTGAAACGCGCCCGGCCCGCGTTCGATCACGTTGAACGGCACCATGCCGGCGAGCACCGTGGCCTGCGGCAACGCCGCGCGCAACGTGCCGACGTTGCGCACGCCGTTCTGGAAGCTGATCACGCGCGCGCCCGGCCGCAGCACGCCGGCGAGCTGCGCGGCGACCTCCGGCGTCGCCGCCGACTTCACCGTGACGAGCACGAGCGCCGCGTCGGCCGCAGCTGCAATGTCCGTGTCGAACGCGACGTCCTCCGGCGCGCGCTGCGCGCGATACCCGCGATGATCCGACAGCGTCAGCCCGTGGTTCCGGATCGCGTCGCCGATCCGCGCGCGGCCGATCAGCGTGACGGGCTGCCCTGCCGCCGCGAGCCGGCCGCCGAGATAGCAGCCGACCGCGCCCGCGCCGACCACGCAGATGCGCGCCATCGTCCGTTCAGACATGCGCGTCGTGCGCGCCGCCGTGCACGGGCCCGGCCCGCTCCTCGACCGCGCGCCGCACATCGCCGCGCAGCCCCGCGAAGAACGCAACCTCGGCGACGACGAACAGCGGCCCGACCATCAGCCCGACGAGATCGTCGACGAACGCGGGCTTGCGCCCCTCGAACCAGTGCCCGACGAACTGCACGATCCAGCCGACGACGAACGCGCCGATCCCGATGCCGAGCCATTGCGCGGTCGGCAGCGCGGCGAGCGTCTGCCCGGCCCACAGGCCGAACGCGAACAGCACCGTCATCACGGCGCCGAAGCGCAGGTCGACGCGCAGGTAGAACACGACGAACGCGATCGTGAGCAGCAGCGCCGGCGACAGCGCGACGCCCGCCGGCGCGCCGAACGCGGGCCGCGACAGCAGCACCTCGACCGCGAACACGATGATCGGGATGCCGACCAGATGCGTCGCGATGTTGCGCGCGTCGCGGTGATAGGCCGCGTACTGGGAAAGATGGTCTTCGAGGGTCTTCATGGCGTCTCCTTGTCGTTCGATGCGCGCTATGATGCCCGTCACGCCCGAGAACCACTGTCGGCTACCCGACATCGCGCCGCCCATGCCCGAGTCCTTCGACCCCGAGTCCTTCGACCCCGAGCCTTTCGACCCCAAGTCTGTCGGCCGATACCTGCCGCAACTCGACGCGCACCCGTGGTTCGCCGCGCTGCCGCAAGCACTGCGCGCGGAGTTGCTCGCGCGCGCCGCGCTGCGCCGCCTGCCGGCCGGCCACGCGCTGTTCCGCCGCGGCGACCCGCCGTGCGGGCTGTACGCGGTGCTGGGCGGTTCCCTCACGATAGGCGCGGTCGATCCGCAGGGCAAGGAGGCGCTGCTGACGGTCGCCGAGCCGGTCACGTGGTTCGGCGAGATCGCGCTGTTCGACGGCCGGCCGCGCACGCACGACGCGATCGCGCTCGACGACACGCTGCTGCTGCACGTGCCGCAGGCGGCGCTGCTTGCGATCCTCGACGCGACGCCGCAATACTGGCGGCAATTCGCGCTGCTGATGGCGCAGAAGCTGCGGCTCAGCTTCCTGACCGTCGAGTCGATGAGCGTGATGCCGGCCGCGCAGCGGCTCGCCGCGCGCCTGCTGATGATCGCCGACGGCTACGGCGGGATCAGCGCCGGCCGCACGCGCATCCGGCTGTCGCAGGAAAAGCTCGCGGCGATGCTGTCGCTGACGCGTCAGACCACGAATCAGCTGCTGAGATCGCTGGAGACGGACGGCGTGGTGCGGCTGCACGTCGGCGAGATCGAACTCGTCGACGTCGACGCGCTGCGGCGCGCAAGCGGGCTGCAGGGCTGAGAAGCCTGCGGCGCGCCGCGGCCGTCACGACCGCTCCCCGCGCCACGCGGCGCCGTCGCCGCGCGACGCATCCTCACGCCGGCCTACCCTCGTCAACAGCGCCGCGCCGACGCAACCGAACAGCGCGAGCGTCAGCATGCCGGCCTGCGGATGCCCGGCGACGCGCTCCGCGACGCTCTTCAGGTTCGGCGCGACGAAGCCGCCGAGATTGCCGACCGAATTGATGAACGCGATCCCGCCCGCCGCGGCCGCGCCGCCCAGGTAGCCGGTCGGCAGGGTCCAGAACAGCGGCTGCACCGCGACGAACCCGGTCGCGGCCACGCAGAACGCAACCAGCACGACCGGCAGCGACGCGCCGAGCGCCGACGCGGCGATTCCCGCCGCCGCGAGCGCCAGCATCGCGGCCGCCCACGCGCGGTGCCGGCCCGAGCGGTCCGCGCGCCGCGTGACGACGAACGTGCCGGCGATCGCCGCGCACCACGGGATCGCAGTCAGGAAGCCCACCGCCGTGCCGACGTGGCCGCCCGTCAGCCCGGCGATGCGCGTCGGCAGGTAGAACACGACGCCGTACACGCTGACCTGGATCGCGAAATAGATCGCGCTGAAGAACAGCACGCGCGTGTCGCGCAGCGCCGCCGCCACCGACGCCGGGCCGTGCGCGCGCTTGTGCGCGTCCTCGTCGCCGAGCGTCGCCACGAGCGCCGCGCGCTCGTCGGCCGATAGCCAGCGCGCGTCGGCCGGCCGGTCCGTCAGGTAGAAGAACGCGATCACGCCGACCACGGATGCCGCGAGCCCCTCGAGCGCGAACATGCCCTGCCACGGATGCAGGCCGAACGGCATCGGCAGGTCGAGCAGCCAGCCGGACACCGGGCTGCCGAGCACGAGCGCGAGCGGCAGCCCGAAGTAGAACAGGCCCATCGCCTGCGCGCGGATCCGTGCCGGAAACCAGTTCGACAGGAACAGGATGATGCCGGGAAAAAACCCCGCTTCCGCGATGCCGAGCAGCACGCGCAGCAGGTAGAAGCTCGCCGCGTCGTGCACGAACGCCGTGCATGCGGACACGATGCCCCAGGTGAGCATGATGCGGCTCATCCACGCGCGCGCGCCGAAGCGGTGCATCAGCAGGTTGCTCGGGACTTCGAACAATGCGTAGCCGACGAAGAAGATGCCGGCGCCGAACGCGAACGCCGCATCGCTCAGGCCGGTGTCGGCCTGCAGCACGTTCTTCGCGAACCCGACATTCGCGCGATCGACGAACGCGAGCACGTACATCAGCACGAGGAACGGCAGCAGGCGCGCACGGGCCTTGCGGGTGGCGGCATCCAATGCGAACGATGCGTTGACGGTTGGCAGGTTCATCGAAGTCGTCTCCCCGTTCAGCGTCCGGACGGTCCGGCCAGTTCGAAAGCCGCGTCGTCCGCGTGCGCACGCGCATCGTCGCGCAGCGGCAGGTCGGGCCGCATGAAGAAGGTCATCACGATGCCGAACACGAGCAGCGCGATCGAGCCGGCAAACGGCAGCGTCCAGCTGCCGGTGCGGTCGACGACGAAGCCGAACACGATCGGCGTGAAGATGCCCGCAACCGCCGAGCCCGCGTTCACGAGGCCGCTCGCGACGCCGACGTGCCGCGACGTGATGTCCATCGGCACCGCCCAGATCGGCCCGATCGTCATCTCGAGGAAGAAGAACGACAGGCTCATCGATGCAGCCGTCACGGTCAGCGACTTCGCGAACATCACCGGCGCGAGGAACACGAGCGCGCCGGCGAACGCGACGATGATCACGTTGCGGCGCGCGGCGACGACGTTGCCGGTGCGCTTCAGCACGCGATCGCTGAGCGCGCCGCCCACCGTGTTGCCGACGACGCCCGACAGGAACACGCCGGCCGAGAACAGCGCGGATTGCTTCAGGTCGAGGCCGCGGCCGTGCATGAAGAAGGTCGGTAGCCACGTGAAGAACAGCCAGCCGGTCCAGCCGTAGCAGAAGTACACGACCATCGTCGGCGCGATGCGGGCGAGCAGCCGCCGCCACGGCGTGCGTGCATGCGCCTGCGAGTCGGCCGAAGCGCGTGCAGGCGGCAGGTCGGCCGCTTCGTCGGCGCACATGTGGCGGTGCCGGCGCGGATCGTCGGCGAAGTACCACGCGTAGACGATCACCCACACGGCGGTCAGCGCGCCCGCCGCGACGAACGATGCGCGCCACGACGCGATCGCGACGACGAACGCGACGAGCGGCGGCGTCACCGCGTTGCCGAGCCGCGAGAATGAATGCGTGAGCCCTTGCACGAAGCCGCGCCGGCCGGCGGGGAACCAGTTGGCCAGCGCGCGGGCCTGCGCGGGCAGCGCCGCGCCCTCGCCGATGCCGAGCAGCATGCGCGCGCAGAACAGCGACACGAGGCCGCCGGCGAGCCCGGTGGCGACGGTCGCGACGATCCAGATCGTCGCGCAGGCGATCAGCGTGCGCTTCGCGCCGTAGCGGTCGCTCGCCCAGCCGCCGAGCACCTGGCAGATCGCATACGTGTACGCGAATGCCGCGAACACGAGGCCGACGCCGGTATTGGACAGATGCAGGTCGTCGCGGATCACGCCGGCGGACGCCGACAGGTTCACGCGATCGAGGTACATGATGAACGACATCGCGCACATCAGCGCGAGGACCGACCGACTGACGCGGGGGCGTTGAAACATGGTGTCTCCTCCAGGAGCGGTGCGCGGCCCCGTGGCCGGGGTCTCGGTGCGCGCCGTCATTCGTGTCACGAATTGCTGGAGAACGAGTGTCGGAGCCGGGCCGTCGAGCGTCTATTGAATTTATGGCATCGACTGATTGCCTCCGGTTATAAGGCCCGGCCGGAAATGAGACGGATCAGAGCCGTTCGAGCACTTCGAGGAAGAGCAGCAAGGCGATGAGGACGCCGATCCATCTCAGCGTCAACCTGAGGTTGAGGAGCCTGAGTCCCAGCGAGTTCACGGCATCCGCGACGAGCTTCGCCGTTGCGTCACCGTCGTGACCATGGCCCGCCGCCGGGCCGCGCAATGCGGTCGTCGCAAAGTCGATCCGCAGGTGGGTCACATAGCCGGTCGCGATACTCGGCCATTCGATCGCGTCGTCGCTTTCGCCGGGCCGGAGAAACAGGCGGGGCTGGCGTGCCGGGTCAGCCGCCGCACTTTCCGCCAGATACAGGTGCCGCATGGTCAGCCCCAGCTCCACCGCGCCAAGCTGGCCATCCGCGATGGCCTTCGCGAGCACCTGCAGGCAGGCGTTGGGAATATGGCACGCGAGCCACCACTGATCGGGCTCGTCGGTGCCGTCGTCGGCACGATTGAAGCCGAGCCGGGCACTGCCGAGCACCACGTCGGACAACGCATGGCCCAGCTCGTCTTCCAGCGCACGCAGGCCCAGCCGGTCCGCCGTGCTGACGTCGCGCGCCTCGAAGGACACCTGCAGCGTGCGCGTCGTGTGTCGATCGTCGCCGATGATCGACAGCTCCTGCCCGTCGAGACAGGCCACGCCGTGCAGCGACATGGCAAGCGTCGGCTGCTTGTCCGCGCCCAGCGGCTCCGCGAGTTGCTGCACCACCTGAAGCTGCCCCAGCTTCAACCACATGGTCATGGCGGGGTAATACGTGCGTTTCTCGTTGTCGAGCCCGACATGTTCGAGAGCGTGGTCCTTCCGCTCGACGAAATTCAACGCAAGCCTTCTTTCCAGAAAAACCATGACACGCCCCCGCCGTTGCCGATTGCGTCATGCCGATCGCCGTTGCAGGAAAGACGACGCGCGTGTCGTTCGTCAGACCGCATGGTCGAAGCGTCTGCAGTTTCGCACTTACCCACAGTAGGCGACTACGCGGCGTTCTACCGATCCGAAACTACCCTCATATGTTACGAATCGCATACAAGGCGCCCGTTTCGTTCCCGAACGTGCTTCAAGGCCGATCGCCGAAAAGCAAAAAGCCCTCGTCCGGTGAACGAGGGCTTTTTGCGGGATGCCGCGCGCCCGGTGCGGGGCGCGGCAAAGGTGTCGGTGACTTACGCAAAGTTCTTCGCGGCGAAGTCCCAGTTCACGATGTTCCAGAATGCTTCGACGAACTTCGGACGCGCGTTGCGGTAGTCGATGTAGTACGCGTGCTCCCACACGTCGATCGTCAGCAGCGCCTTGTCGGCCGTCGTCAGCGGCGTTGCCGCGTTGCTCGTCGACACGATGTCGAGCGAACCGTCAGCCTTCTTCACGAGCCATGCCCAGCCCGAGCCGAACGTGCCGACTGCCGCCTTCGTGAAGGCTTCCTTGAACGCGTCGTACGAACCCCACTTCGCATTGATCGCGTCGCCCAGCGCGCCCGTCGGAGCGCCGCCGCCGTTCGGCGACAGGCTGTTCCAGAAGAACGTGTGGTTCCAGATTTGCGCGGCGTTGTTGAAGATGCCGCCCGACGACTTCTTCACGATCTCTTCCAGCGACAGGTTTTCGAATTCCGTGCCGGGGATCAGGTTGTTCAGGTTCGTCACATAAGCCTGGTGATGCTTGCCGTAGTGGTACTGAATCGTCTCTTGCGAGATGGTCGGCGCGAGCGCGTCTTCAGCGTACGGGAGCGGCGGGAGCGTATGAGCCATGGCGATTCCTTCGTTGAGTATGTAGGGAGGCTGTGTTGAATGCTGCCGAGCGTCCGATTGTAGGCGAGGACGAATAACCCCGCAAACACGCGGGCCATTTATCCGCGGTATGCGGAAAAGCGGCGTTCGCGCAGCATCCGGCGGGATGCCCCGATCGCCGCCGTTCGTTCAGAACGTATCCGACAGCCGCGGCTGGACGTCGGCGAGCGACACGTCCGCCGAGCCTTCGGCGAGATGCACGGTCAGCCGCCGTTGCGGCTTCAGCGCGCTCGGCGCGCGCACCGCGCGGCCCGTCTGCGTATCGATGAGCGCCGCGTAGCCGCGCTCGAGCGTGCGTTGCGGGCTCAGCACCTCGAGCCGCGCCGCACAGGCTGCCACGCGCGCCGTGTCGCGTTCGTGGCGGCGCTGCAGCGCGACCGAAAGACGTTGCTCCAGCCCGGCGAGCGCGTGACGCGCCTGCGTCACGTCGGGCCGCGCGCGCTGCCAGCGCAATTGCGCAAGCGCGAAGCGGGCGCGCGCGTCGCGCACCGGCCGCGCCGCCGCGGACGCGAGGCGCACCGCGAGCTGCCCGATATGCGTGCGCTGCCGCTGCAGCCGTTCAGCCGGGCTGACGAGCCGGCGCGCGAGCCAGTCGAGCTGCTGCGCGCGCTGTTCGAGCACGCGGCGCATCCCGCGCGCGAGCGCGCCTTGCCGGTCGCTCACCTCGCGCAGCAGCAGCGCGCGCTGCGGGCTCGCCAGTTCGGCCGCGCCGGTCGGCGTCGGCGCTCGCACGTCGGCGGCGAAATCGGCGATCGTGAAATCGGTTTCGTGCCCGACGCCGCTGACGACGGGCAGCGCGCTCGCCGCGATTGCGCGCGCGAGCGCCTCGTCGTTGAACGACCACAGATCCTCGATCGAGCCGCCGCCGCGGCACACGAGCAGCACGTCGACCTCGCGCCGCGCATTGGCGGTCTCGACCGCCGCGACGAGCTTCTCAGCCGCGCCCGCGCCCTGCACGGGCGCCGGATAGACGATCACCGGCACGTGCGGCGCGCGGCGCGCGAGCGTGGTCAGCACGTCGCGCAGCGCGGCAGCCTGCAGCGACGTGACGATGCCGATCGCACGCGGATGCGCGGGCAGCGGCCGCTTGCGCTCGGGCGCGAACAGGCCCTCCGCCTCGAGCTGCGCCTTGAGCCGCAGGAACGCCTCGTACAGACGCCCCTGCCCGGTGCGTCGCACGGCCTCGACATTGAGCTGCACCTCGCCGCGCGGCTCGTACATCGTGACGACCGCGCGCACCTCGATCCGGTCGCCTTCGCGCGGCGTGAACTCCGCGTATTGCGCGCGGCCGCGGAACATCACGCAGCGCATCTGCGCCTGCTGGTCCTTGATCGAGAAATACCAGTGGCCGCTCGCGGCGCGCGTGAAATTCGATACTTCGCCCGCGACCCACAGCAGCGGAAACGAGCGCTCGAGCATCGTCGAAATCGCACGGTTGAGGGCCGAGACGGGGATCACTTCATCGCCGCCGCGCGTCGCGCCCGGCGCGGTAAATGAGGAGTCGGAAAGCATGGACGATCGGTTGAATGCTGGCGGCGACACGATAGTCCGACATCCGCCCGGCGTCCAGCGGCGCCGCGTGCATTGCACAACGCGAAAAGTGTCCACACCCGGGCAATCGACTGCAAAAAACCCCGCAAAACTCCCCAAAACCCCTGACAATTTGTGGCAACACATTGATTCTTATAAAGTTTTAATGCATCCGGAATGATTCTCATCCGATTCGAGGTCCACCGGACGGGCATGTGCGGCGATCGCCTGCCGGGTTCTTCACAGAGTTATCCACAGGTCCGCGCGATCCGGCCCCGCCTGCGTCGTGGCGGCGCGGTGCTTGCCGGGCCGGCGCGCCGCGCGCTAGAGTGCCGCCTTCCGCAGAACCCGCGGCTTGCGCCGCCATCCGGAGGATTCGCCTTGACGACCCCGTCCCACGCCACGCGGCGCCACATGCCGCGCGCTGACCGATGAGCACGCCCGGCGGCCCGCTCGCCCGGCTCGAGACGCGCCTCACGCGCGAATGGCAGCGCCGCGGCGCGCTCGTGTGGGCGCTCACGCCGTTCGCCTGCGTGTTCGGGCTGTGCGCGGCGCTGCGCCGCGCGGCCTACGCGCAAGGCTGGAAGAAGCCGGTCGACGTCGGCGTGCCGGTCGTCGTGGTCGGCAACGTGACCGTCGGCGGCACCGGCAAGACGCCGACCGTGATCGCGCTCGTCGATGCGCTGCGCGCCGCGGGCTTCACGCCGGGCGTCGTGTCGCGCGGCTACGGCGCGGACGTGCGCACGCCGACCGCGGTGACGCCGGGCGCGCGCGCGAGCGAGGCCGGCGACGAGCCGCTGCTGATCGCCCGCCGCACCGGCGCGCCCGTCTGGGTCTGCCCCGATCGCGTGGCGGCCGCGCAGGCGCTGCGCGCCGCGCATCCGGACGTCGACGTGATCGTCAGCGACGACGGCCTGCAGCACTACCGCCTCGCGCGCACGGTCGAGCTCGTCGTGTTCGACCACCGGCTAGGCGGCAACGGCTTCCTGCTGCCGGCCGGGCCGCTGCGCGAGCCGCTGTCGCGGCGCCGCGACGCGACCCTCGTCAACGATCCGTACAGCGGCGCGCTGCCGCCGTGGCCCGACACCTACGCGCTCGCGCTCGCGCCCGGCGCCGCGTGGCATCTCGACCAGCCGGCGCTGCGCCGCCCGCTGTCGCAGTTCGCCGGCGAGCGCGTGCTCGCGGCGGCCGGCATCGGCGCGCCCGAACGCTTCTTCGCGACGCTGCGCGCGGCCGGCCTCGCGCCCGCGACCCGCGCGCTGCCCGATCACTACGCGTTCGCGCACAATCCGTTCGACGACGATCAGGTCGACACGATCCTGATCACCGAGAAGGATGCAGTAAAATTGGGCGCTTCCTGGCGCGACGCTCGAATCTGGGTCGTCCCTGTCGAAGCCGCGCTCGATCCTCGCCTCATTGCCCTCGTTGTGGAGAAACTCCGTGGACGCTCGCCTGCTTGAAATTCTTGTGTGCCCTATCTGCAAAGGCCCGCTCCACTATGACCGCGCCGCGCAGGAGCTGATCTGCAACGCGGACAAGCTCGCCTATCCGATCCGCGACGGCATTCCCGTGATGCTGGTCGACGAGGCGCGCCAGACCGTCGAAGGCACGCCGGTCGACCCGGCCGGCCGCTGAACCCGGCCGCTGAACCCGGCCGCTCATTCCGGCCCCGGCGCATCCCTGCCGCCCCGCGGGCGCCGCGCACGCGCCGCCCGCCGCTTCCGTCACCCGCTTCCGTTCCGTCCGATGACCCACCCGCAGCCCTTCATCGCCGTCATTCCCGCCCGGCTCGCGTCGACCCGGCTTCCGAACAAGCCGCTCGCCGACCTCGGCGGCAAGCCGATGGTCGTGCGCGTCGCCGAACGGGCGCGCGAAGCGGGCGCGCAGCAGGTGCTCGTCGCGTCCGACGCGCAGAGCGTGCTCGACGCCGCGCGCGAGCACGGCTTCGAAGCGGTGCTCACGCGCGCCGACCATCCGTCCGGCACCGACCGCCTCGCCGAAGTCGCGGCCGCGTTCGGATGGAGCGACGACACGGTCGTCGTCAACGTGCAGGGCGACGAGCCGCTGATCGATCCGGCGCTGGTCCGCGACGTAGCGTCGCACCTGGCCGCGCATCCGGCCTGCGCGATCGCGACCGCCGCGCACCCGATCCACGCGGCGGCCGACGTGTTCAACCCGAACATCGTGAAGGTCGCGCTCGACGCACAAAGCGTCGCGCTCTACTTCTCGCGCGCGCCGATCCCGTGGAGCCGCGATGCGTACCAGCCGCACTGGCCCGACGTCGCGGCGATGCCGGCGCCGGCGTTTCCGGTGTACCGGCACATCGGCCTCTACGCGTACCGCGCGCGTTTCCTGCGCACGTATCCGTCGCTCGCGCAGGCGCCGATCGAGCAGGCAGAACAGCTCGAACAGCTGCGCGCGATGTGGCATGGCGAGCGGATCGCCGTGATGATCACCGCGCACGCGCCCGAAGCCGGCATCGATACGCCGGCCGATCTCGAACGCGTGCAGGCCCTTTTTCGGCCGGATTCAAAATAACCCGTGGCATAATCGGACGGTTGTGCGAGCCGTCCGTGACCTGCGCGTCCTCGCTTGACCCCGCCCGCGGCCCTGCCGGCAGCCGCGCGTCGCCGAGCCGACGCGCCGCGTCAGACCGGTCCCGCCGCGCGCCAGGCAAGCCCCGCGCACGCTGTCGCCGACGCCTTTGAGCCTCGCCATACGAATCTACATACTTGGAGATATCACCATGCGTTTGATCCTGTTGGGCGCGCCCGGCGCGGGAAAGGGCACCCAGGCAAACTTCATCAAGGAAAAATTCGGCATCCCGCAGATCTCGACGGGCGACATGCTGCGCGCGGCCGTGAAGGCCGGCACCCCGCTCGGCATCGAAGCGAAGCGCTTCATGGATGAAGGCAAGCTCGTGACGGACGATCTGATCATCGGCCTCGTGAAGGAGCGCCTGAAGGAAGCGGACTGCGCGAACGGCTACCTGTTCGACGGTTTCCCGCGCACGATCGCGCAGGCCGACGCGATGAAGGAAGCCGGCGTCGCGATCGACTACGTGCTGGAAATCGACGTGCCGTTCTCGGAAATCGTCGAGCGCATGAGCGGGCGCCGCACGCACCCGGCGTCGGGCCGCACCTATCACGTCAAGTTCAACCCGCCGAAGGTCGAAGGGATCGACGACGTCACCGGCGAGCCGCTGATCCAGCGCGACGACGACAAGGAAGAGACGGTCAAGAAGCGTCTCGAAGTATACGAAGCGCAGACCAAGCCGCTCATCACCTACTACGGCGACTGGGCGACGCGCGGCGAGGAGAACGGCCTGAAGGCGCCGCAGTACCGGAAGATCTCCGGTCTCGGCACCGTCGACGAGATCCGCGACCGTGCGTTCGACGCGCTGAAGTAAGCACCGCGTCCCGCATCGCGAAGCCGCCTGACCCAGGCGGCTTTTTTTTCGCGCCGGCATGACCCGCACGATCGTTCGCTTTTATCCGGTCGACGGCGGCGCCCCGTACAATCGGCCGGATCGATCGTATCCGGCCGCCCGCAAGCACACGGGCCGGCCGGCGCTTACACCAGCAAGGAGACAGCCATGGAGATTCGCGGGAACGTCTTTCTGATCACGGGCGGCGCATCGGGCCTCGGCGCGGGCACCGCCCGGATGCTCGCGCACGAAGGCGGCAAGGTCGTGCTCGCCGACCTCAACCAGGACGCGGGCGAGGCGCTCGCGCAGGAACTGGGCGGCGTGTTCGTTCGGTGCGACGTGTCGCGCGAGGAAGACGCGCAGGCCGCGGTCGACGCCGCGACGCGCGCCGGCACGCTGCGCGGCCTCGTGAACTGCGCGGGCATCGCCCCCGCCGCGAAGACCGTCGGCAAGGACGGCGCGCACCCGCTCGACGTGTTCGCGAAGACGATCAACGTGAACCTCGTCGGCACGTTCAACATGATCCGCCTCGCCGCCGTCGCGATGTCGGCGAACGAGCCGAACGCGCTCGGCGAGCGCGGCGTGATCGTCAGCACCGCGTCGGTCGCCGCGTTCGACGGCCAGATCGGCCAGGCCGCGTATGCGGCGTCGAAGGCGGGCGTCGCCGGCATGACGCTGCCGATCGCGCGCGACCTGTCGCGCAACGCGATCCGCGTGATGACGATCGCGCCCGGCCTCTTCGAGACGCCGATGCTGCTCGGCATGCCGAAGGAGGTGCAGGATGCGCTCGGCGCGATGGTGCCGTTCCCGCCGCGGCTCGGCAAGCCGGCCGAATACGCGATGCTGGTCCGGCAGATCGTCGAGAATCCGATGCTCAACGGCGAGGTGATCCGCCTCGACGGCGCGATCCGGATGCAGCCGAAATAACGCGACACGCGGCCCACGCGCCAGAAAAAACGCCCGCCGCGCGCAATGCGCGTGGCGGGCGTTTCGCATCCGGCGCGGCGCGCGCTCAGTCTTCGTCGCCGCGCTGCATCCGCTGCCGCAGCTCGGTCAGCTGCGACTCGACGACGGTCGCGTCGTCGGCGTCGGGCCGCTCGTCGAGATAATGCTCGAGATCTTCGAGCGCCGGCCGCAGGTAGTCGAGGCGCGCATACGCGAAGCCGCGGTCGCGCACTTCGTCGGGCTGCCCCGGCAGCAGGATCACGAGCCGCTGCTGCACCGCGAGCAGCCGCTGCCAGCGTTCCGTCTGCAGATAGATCGTCTTCAGGTTGCGCAGCATCCGCGCGATGATCTCGCGGCTCGTCGCCGGCTGCAGCAGCGCGCGCAACGCGCTGTCGACCGCGCCCGCCGCGCGCGCGACGTACGGCTCCAGCATCTCGACCATCTCGGCCTCCGACAGCGAATGGCCGTTGGTCGGATCGATGATCAGGTCGCCGTCCGACAGCGTCACGCGCAGCAGGAAGTGACCCGGGAACGACACGCCCCGCGCCGGCACGCCGAGCTGCTCCGCGAGTTCGAGGTACAGCACCGACAGCGAGATCGGGATGCCGCGCCGCCGCTTCAGCACGATGTTCAGGTGGCTGTTGTCAGGGTCGTAGTAGTCGTTGTGATTGCACGCGAAGCCCAGTTCGCCGAAGAAGAACGCGTTCAGCGCAACGATGCGGTCCTTCAGGCCCGCGTCGTCGGGCAGCCGCCGACGCAGGCGCGCCGCGAGCGCGTCGAGCTCGGCAAGCGTGCCCTGCAGGTCGAGGTCGGGGTACGCGTCCTGCGCGAGCGACAGCGCCGCCTCGGTGACGGGCAGACTTTCGTCCTCCGCCACGAGCGTGCTGAAGTAATCGAGGACGCGGGTCATTGCGGTCGTCACTTGGCGCGCCTTCTGAAGTATGCGTATTTGAAGCCCATCACCCACAACATACCGAAATATAGTGCAGCGAACAGCACGAGGCACGCGGCCATCAGCGCGATGCGCTCGAGCGGCTGCGCGCGCAGCCCTGTCCAGTCGAAGCTGATCGCGAACCAGTGCATCGTGCCCGCGAGCACGAGCGACGCGCCGACGAGCTGCGCGAAGAAGCGCAGCCATCCCGCCGACGGCTGGTAGATGCCGCGCCGCCGCAGGCCGATGAACAGCAGCAGCGAGTTCAGGCACGCGCCGACGCCGATGCTCAGCGTAAGGCCCGCGTGGCCGATCAGCGGCACGAACACGTAGTTCGACAACTGCGTGACCACCAGCACGCCGACCGCGATCTTCACCGGCGTCTTGATGTCCTGCTTCGCGTAGAAGCCCGGCGCGAGGATCTTGATCAGGATGATGCCGACGAGACCGATCCCGTAGGTCGCGAGCGCGCGTGAGACCATCGTCACGGTGAACGCGTCGAACTTGCCGTAGTTGAACAGCGTCGCGGTGAGCGGCGCCGCGAAGAAGAACAGCGCGAGCGCGCTCGGCGCGGCGAGCAGGAACGTGACGCGCAGCCCCCAGTCGAGCAGCGCCGAATACTCGGTCGCGTCCGCGTCGACGTGCGCCTTCGACAGGCTCGGCAGCAGGATCGTGCCGAGCGCGACGCCGAGCAGCGCGGTCGGGAACTCCATCAGGCGGTCCGCATAGTTGATCCACGACACCGCGCCCTGCCCGAGCCGCGACGCGATGTTGGTGTTGATGATGAGGGACAGCTGCGCGACCGACACCGCGAAGGTGGCCGGCACCATCTTCGCGAGCACGCGCTTCACGCCGCGATGCCGCAGCGCGCGCAGCGGGTTGAGGCCGACCAGCGGCACCATGTCGATCTTCTTCAGGCCGGGCAGCTGGACCAGGAACTGCAGCACGCCGCCGGCGATGACCGCCCACGCGAGCGCGTAGACCGGCACCTTCAGGTGCGGCGCGACAAACACCGCCGCGACGATGAACGCGACGTTGAGCAGCACCGGCGCGAACGCGGGCAGCGAGAAGCTCTTGTACGTGTTCAGCACGCCGGACGCGAGCGTCGTCAGCGAGATGAACACGATGTACGGGAACATGATGCGCGTCATCGTGACGGCAAGCGGGAACGCCTGCCCGTCGGTGCGCAGCCCGGACGCGACCGCGTACACGACCCACGATGCGCCGACGATGCCGGCCACCGACAGCACGGCGAGCGCCCACGCGAGCACGGTGGACATCGCGTCGACGAGCGCCTTCGTCGCATCGTGCCCCTGCTGGTTCTTGAACTCGGCAAGAATCGGCACGAACGCCTGCGAGAACGCGCCTTCCGCGGACAGGCGGCGCAGCAGGTTCGGGATGCGGAACGCGACGTAGAACGCGTCGGTATATTGACTGGCGCCGAACGCACGGGCGATCAGCGTCTCACGGGCCAGTCCGGTCACGCGCGACAGCAGCGTGAAGCCGCTGACCGTCAGCAGGGCTCGGAATAGATTCATGGGGCGCTTATTATACGGACGTTGCGCGGCCCGGCGACGGCGCAGGCCGAAAAGGACGTCCGTTGCGCCCCTGCCCCGCGACAACCAACGCCAAACTTGCCACGCGCTTGATTTTGTTGCTATAATCGCCGGTTTCTGAGCCTGTTACATGCGCGGCACCTGCCGTTTTCGTGTCTCGGCCTCGGATAAAACCAACGTTTTTTATGCGCCCCTGGGCAATCGCTCTCAGGGGACGGATCGAAAAGCAGCGCTTGGCCGTCAGGCTCCAAGCTCTGGAAACAGGACAGGATAAGGAACCGTCATGGCTAACTCCGCACAAGCACGCAAGCGCGCCCGCCAGGCAGCGAAGGCAAACTCGCACAACTCGGCGCTGCGCTCGAAATTCCGTACCGCGATCAAGGCTGTTCGCAAGGCTGTCGACGCCGGCGACCAGGCAAAGGCTGCCGAGCTGTTCAAGGCTGCCGTGAAGACGATCGACACGATCGCCGACAAGAAGATCGTTCACAAGAACAAGGCCGCTCGCAGCAAGAGCCGCCTCGCCGCAGCCGTCAAGGGCCTGCAGGCAGCAGCGTAATCCGGCGCGCCCGCCTCGCGCGGGCGTTCCTGTTTCCTGCGATCGACAAAAAAGCCCGCATGCGCGGGCTTTTTTGTTGGGTTCGGTGTCCGCCGATGCGCGACGCGCGCGGAGGGACGCACCACCGGCCGGGCGCAGCATGCGCCCGCGCGCGGCACTTACTTCTTCTCGCTGTAGTCAGGCAGCTCGCACGCCTCGGTGACGACGAGGTGGTTGTCCTTCGCGAAGTTCAGCACGAAATCGAAGGCCATCGGCTCGACGTCGCGCAGACGGGAATCGAGAATCACGCATTTCGTGCCTCCCAGCATCGTCGGGCGCACGTACAGCGAATACTTCAGGCGCGCATTCGGACCGCTTGCACCTGGCCCGAAACATGCCATCACGCCAGCGAGGCGCTCCGACCAATCGCTCGGGCGAAACGTTTTCCCATCTTTCGTGATGCCCTGAATGAAGTACTCGGTCGGAGGGGTTTCAGCCATGTTGTTACCCAGGTGACGGCCCGGCGATGCGCAGGCGACGGCCTGGACACGCAAACACGAAGCAGGAAAAAGCCGGGATGCCCGCGCCGCATGCCCGAAGACAGGCCGTCGACACGATCCGCCCGGCACGCCGCACCGGATTTGTGCAGCGCACGGCTTGTGTCCGGCAGAGCGGGGGAATGCTTGCCTGCCGGGCTTGAGAAAACTTTTGAATTATACCGCAGCGCGCCATCGCGCGTCGTTTTGTGCCCCTTCTGCGGCGCCCGGACACGGCGTGCAACCATCGCGCCCCGGTTTTCGGCGCGGCTCGTCAAAGCACAGAAAATCCTTTATGCTGCTTTGAAGTTATCCACATCCGACGGCGGCGCCGTCCGGCCCAGGCGGCCGGGTAGAACCCGCCGCATTTCGTTTCATGACCGCCAAGACCATTCGTCACTACCTGCAGTTCAAGGATTTCTCGCTGGAAGACTACGAGTACGTGCTCGAACGCACGGGAATCCTGAAGCGCAAGTTCAAGAACTACGAGACCTATCACCCGCTGCACGACCGCACGCTCGCGATGATCTTCGAGAAGAGCTCGACGCGCACGCGCCTGTCGTTCGAGGCCGGCATCTTCCAGCTCGGCGGCCATGCCGTCTTCATGAGCACCCGCGACACGCAGCTCGGCCGCGGCGAGCCGGTCGAGGATTCCGCGCAGGTGATCTCGCGAATGGTCGACATCATCATGATCCGCACGTTCGAGCAGGAGATCATCCAGCGCTTCGCCGAAAATTCGCGCGTGCCGGTGATCAACGGCCTGACCAACGAATTCCATCCGTGCCAGGTGCTCGCCGATATCTTCACGTACTACGAGCACCGCGGGCCGATCGCCGGCAAGACGGTCGCGTGGGTCGGCGACGCGAACAACATGCTGTACACGTGGATCCAGGCCGCGCAGATCCTCGGCTTCAAGCTGCGCCTGTCGACGCCGCCGGGCTACACGCTCGACATGAAGCTGGTTGCGCCGGAAAGCGCGCCGTTCTACGAAGTCTTCGACGATCCGAACGAAGCCTGCAAGGGCGCCGATCTCGTGACGACCGACGTGTGGACGAGCATGGGCTTCGAGGCCGAGAACGAGGCGCGCAAGCAGGCGTTCGCCGACTGGTGCGTCGACGAGGAAATGATGGGGCACGCGAACCCCGACGCCCTCTTCATGCACTGCCTGCCCGCGCACCGCGGCGAGGAAGTGACGGCCGGCGTGATCGACGGCCCGCAGAGCGTGGTCTGGGACGAGGCGGAGAACCGCCTGCACGTGCAGAAAGCGCTGATGGAATTCCTGTTGCTCGGCCAGCTCAAGCACTGACGCGCGCGGCAGTGCCGCAACGGAAAAGCGAGAAAAGCGCCGGTCGCCCGCCCGGCGCTTTTTATTTGCCTGCCGCCGGCGCGTACGTGCGCCGCAGGTAATCGCGCAGACGCTCCATCGCGCGAACGGTCTGCGTCGGAAGCGACCGGCGGATCATCGGCGAGAACAGCCGCGCGAACCACGTCTTCGGCGCGATGTCGACCGTGTGCGTCAGCCGCGCGCCGCCTTCGCGGGCCTCGATGCGGAAGTCGACGTTCACGCGCATCGTCCGGTCTTCGTAGACGCAAGCCAGCCGCTCTCCCGGCTTGCGAACGATGATGCGTCCGTCCATCACGCCGGACCGGCCGCCGTCGCGGTACGCATAGCGCAATGCCTGCCCCTCGGCATTGGGGCCCGGCACCGACTTCTCGATACCGGTGCAACGCTCGAGCCACTGCGGCGTGACGGAAAAATCGTCGAGTGTCGCAAACACCTCGTCAGGCGTTTGCGGCACGACGATCGTATGCGCGAAATGCACGCTCATGCCGATCCCCCCATCAGCCCGGTGCCGGCTGCGTCGCGGCGAAGCTTGGCCGCTCGCGCATCACCGCCTGCGCACGCGTGACGTTCGGGTACTTCCGCAGCAATTCCGCCCCTTCGGGGAACATGCCGACGTAAGCCAGGATCGGCGCCAGAAACAGATCCGCCATCGACGGCACGCCGCCGACCAGGTAATCGCGACCGCCGTACGCCGCGTCGAACACCTGCAGATGCTGGTCGATTTCAGGCAGCGCCGCGTCGATCACCGCGCGATCGGGCTGACCGTTCTCGCCCTTCGGGAAGACGTACTGCAGCACATAGCGGCGCACCATCGCGTCGTACGCGTGGCAGTTGATCAGGCTGATCCACTGCTCGCCGCGTGCGTGCGCGGTCACGCCCCATTGCGGCAGCAGGCTCGGGCCGTCGAACGCTTCGTCGATATAGCCGAGGATCGCCCGGGTTTCGTAGAACTCGATCGGACCGTCGCTGAATGCCGGGATGCGTCCGAACGGGTTGTGCGCGAGCACTTCCGGCGAATGCGGCGGCAGCGATTCGAGCGTGTACGCAACGCCCTTCTCCGCGAGCGCCATCCGCACCGTGCGGACATACGTGCTGCGCGGATCGCCGAACACGCTCACCGTTCCCGCGCTGCCCTCCGGGTCCAGCAGGTCGCTGAGCCGGTTGAACACCGATTGCCACCCGCCCATGTGCGAATCGCGCTCCTGCGCGCTCGGAAAGCCGCTGTGAAGCATGTGCAGATGCGTGCCGCCGTCCTGGTCGGTGAACGTGACCTCGATCAGCGTCTTCAGGTCGGCCGGCATCGACCCGGCCTCCCACGCCCATGTGTACGCCAGAAAGTCGACGCGATCGACCTTCTGGTATTCGCCGCCCGCGATGTGCCGCGAACCGTCGCGCCCGCCCATCACGATGCGGTACTTGCCGCCGACCCGCGCGTCGGCGCTCGCTTCGATCACGCTCATCCCGCGCGGACAATGCCAGGACGCCAGCGCGGTTTCGTTCGTGAACGCATCGAAGACACGCTCGCGCGGCGCGCGGATGAACCGGCTCAGTTCGAGATGAAACGTTGCTGCCTGACTCATGACTTCTCCCGCCGAGGTGGAGCGGCATCGCCGGCCGTGCACGATTGTTCGACGAACGCCGTCAGTCGATCGAGGCTCTCTTCCCAATATTGCCGATAGGCTTCGAGCCACCCGTATGCATCGCGCATCCCGTCCGCGCGCAACCGGCAGATTCGCCAGCGCGCATTGACTTCCCTCTCGATCAGCCCCGCCTCCGACAGCACGCGAAGATGCTTCGAAATCGCCGGCGCCGACATGTCGAAGGGCCGGGCGAGCTCGCCGACCGGCGCCGCGCCGTCGGCCAGCCGGAGCAGGATCGCCCGCCGGGTCGGATCGGCCAGCGCAGCGAAGACCACGGAGAGAGGATCAGATGTCGATCGCATGATCTCATTTAACTTTATGGTTAAGTGTAAATCAAGGGGATTGCGTTGATCGATGGTCAAGCATTGTCAAGCGAAAGGGGGCGCATCACCGGCCGGCAGCCTTCGCGTCGTGCGGCGGAGCGGCCCGCCGGGCAAGCCGGCGAATCATCGGGGGTCGGAAAATCGACGCTTCAGGGTGCCGGATCACGACGAATCGGGGGTTGCCGAAACGCCGCGTCGACGCCGGGCCCCGCTTACAGGCACACCGGCTCCGCCTCCAGCTCGACGCCGAATTGCGCGCACACGTCGTGCTGAATCGCCCGCGCCAGCGCGAGCACCTCGGCGCCCGTCGCGCCGCCGCGATTGACGAGCACGAGCGCCTGCCGGTCGTGCACGGCCGCCGCGCCGAGCGCGCGCCCCTTCCAGCCGCAGCGGTCGATCAGCCAGCCGGCCGCGAGCTTCACCTGCCCGTCCGGCTGCGGATACGACACGATATCGGGCGCCTGCGCGCGCAGCGCGTCGAACTGCGCCGCGCCGATCACCGGATTCTTGAAGAAGCTGCCCGCATTGCCGAGCGCGAGCGGATCGGGCAGCTTCGCGCGACGGATCGCGACCACCGCGTCGAACACGTCGCGCGCCGTCGCCGCGTCCGGCGCGACGCCGCGCGCGTCGAGTTCGCGCGACACGTCCGCGTAGCCGAGCCGCGGCGTCCAGCGCTTCGGCAGCCGGAACGTCACCGACACGATCGCGAAGCGAGCGCGGCCTTCCCGCTTGAAGAAGCTGTCGCGATAGCCGAACGCACAGCGCGCGGCGTCGAAGCGCTCGCTGCGGCCGGTCGCGAGCTCGACGGCGACGAGCGAATCGAAATACGTCTTCATCTCGAGCCCGTACGCGCCGATGTTCTGGATCGGCGCGGCGCCCACCGTGCCGGGAATCAGCGCCAGGTTCTCGAGGCCGGCCATGCCCTGCTCGAGGGTCCACGCGACGAACCCGTGCCAGTTCTCGCCGCCGCCCGCCTCGACGACCCACGCGTCGTCGTCCTCGCGCACGACGCGGCGGCCGGCGATCTCGTCCAGCAGCACGAGGCCGTCGAAGTCGCGCGTGAACACGACGTTGCTGCCGCCGCCCAGCACCAGCAGCGGCAGGTTCGCGACGCGCGCGTCGCGATGCAGCGCCGCGAACTGGGCGGCGTGCGTCACGCGCGCGGCCAGCCGCGCGGTCACGTCGAACCCGAACGTGTTGTGCGCGGCGAGCGGATGGTCGGGAAGCAGCGACAGGGTGGAATCGGCTGGAAGCATCGGCAATCGCGGTCGGACGGCCCGGACTTGCCCGGACGGCGAGCGGCCGGCCTTGGGCAAACGAAGGGGCATCGGTAGAATGGCAAACAGTCCGCAATTATAGCGAGTGCCCGCGCGCAAGCCGGGCCCGCGCGTTTTACAGGGAGAATGCCATGCCATCGTTCGACGTCGTTAGCGAAGCGAACATGATCGAAGTGAAGAACGCCATCGAGCAGTCGAACAAGGAAATTTCGACGCGCTTCGATTTCAAGGGCTCCGACGCACGCGTCGAGCAGAAGGAACGCGAGCTGACGCTGTTCGCCGACGACGATTTCAAGCTCGGCCAGGTCAAGGACGTGCTGATCGGCAAGCTGGCCAAGCGCAACGTCGACGTGCGCTTCCTCGACTACGGCAAGATCGAGAAGATCGGCGGCGACAAGGTCAAGCAGATCGTGACGGTCAAGAAAGGCGTGACGGGCGATCTCGCGAAGAAGATCGTGCGGCTCGTCAAGGACAGCAAGATCAAGGTGCAGGCAAGCATCCAGGGCGACGCGGTGCGCGTGTCGGGCACGAAGCGCGACGACCTGCAGAGCGTGATCGCGATGCTGCGCAAGGACGTGACCGACACCCCGCTCGACTTCAACAACTTCCGCGACTGACCGGTCGCATCATGCCGCCGGGCAGCGCAATGCGCCCGGCGCGCTCCTCCGGCCTGCCTTCTCAGGCCTTCCCGCCGTCCTGCGCGTTGCCGTTCCCGGCCGCCTTCTTCTTGTCGCCGATCCGGCTTTCCTGCCCCGCCAGCAGCTTCGAGATGTTGCTGCGGTGACGCCACACGAGCAGCACGCTCATCGCGAGCACGGCCCACGCGACCGGGTTGTGGCGCGTGCCGAACAGGAACACGTCGAACACCGGCGCGAACACCGCCGCGACGAGCGCCGCGAGCGACGAGTAGCGGAAGAAGAACGCGACGATGAGCCAGGTCAGCGCGGTCGCGAGCCCGAGCACCGGGTGCACGGCGAGCAGCACGCCGGCCGCGGTCGCGACGCCCTTGCCGCCCTGGAAGCGGAAGAAAATCGGGTACAGGTGGCCGATGAACACGGCGATCGCCACCCACGCGATCGCGACATCGGGCAGGCCGAAGCGCCGCGCGAGCCAGACGGCGACCCAGCCCTTGAACGCATCGCCGACGAGCGTCAGGATTGCGGCCTTCTTGTTGCCGCTGCGCAGCACGTTGGTGGCGCCGGGGTTCTTTGAACCGTACGAACGGGGATCGGCCAGGCCCATCGTGGCGCTGACGACGACGGCGAACGACACCGAGCCGATCAGGTAGGCAACGACGGCGGCGAGCAGGATCTGCATGCGGATGACTCTTCTTTCAACGTATCGATGGACGGACGGCCGCGACGGCGGGCCGCAGCGGCGCTCATTCTACCGAAGCGGCGCAAGCTGCCATGAAGGTGAAACCCTCAGTCGACGCTCGCGCACTGCACGGGCTTCGCGTCGAGCAGCGTCGTCAGCACGGACGGCGCGACGCTGACCAGATAGCCGCGGCGGCCGCCGTTCAGGTAGATCGCCGGCAATTCGAGGATCGTCGACTCCACGTAGACCGGCATCGCCTTGCGGGTGCCGAACGGCGACGTGCCGCCGACCAGATAGCCCGAATGGCGGTTCGCGATTTCGGGCTTGCACGGCTCGACGCGCTTCGCGCCGATCTGCCGCGCCAGATTCTTGGTCGACACCGTGCGGTCGCCGTGCATCAGCACGATCAGCGGCTTCGCGTGCTCGTCTTCCATCACGAGCGTCTTCACGACGACGTGCTCGTCGACGCCGAGCTGGCGCGCGGATTCGCCGGTGCCGCCATGCTCGACGTAATCGTAGGGATGCTCGCCGAACGCGACGCCGTGGCGGCGCAGCAGCTGGGTCGCGGGCGTTTCGGACACGTGTCTGGATTTGCTCATGGCGGCATTTTAATGGGGAACGGCGGCCGGGGCGCGCCGCGCTTCTCGTCGACGGTATACTCGCGGCCCGCTTTTCCGTCACCCGGGCGGCAGCGGCGAACTCGACGCGACACCGTCCATCATCATTGCGCGCATCGCGAAGCGCTATTGACCGAATGGCCGATTGTGGCGCGCCCGCCGACATGGCACGATCGCTCGCACACCTCGCCTGCCACGCCCGCCCCCTCTTCAGGAGACGCCATGACCTCGCCCATCCCCCCGTCCGCGCCGCTCGACGTCGACGCGCTGCTGGCCGCCCTGCCCGGCCGCATCGCCGACGTCCCCGCGCACTGGGCCGCCCATGCGCCCGATCGCCCGGCGCTGATCGAGGACGCGCGCCGCCTGTCGTACCGCGAGCTGTCGCAGGCAATCGATGCGGCGGCCGCGCAGCTCGCCGCCCGCGGCGTGCGCGGCGGCGACCGCGTGATGATCGTCGCGGAGAACTGCGTCGCGCAGATCGTGCTGCTGTTCGCGGCGGCCCGCCTCGACGCGTGGGCGCTCATGTCGAACGCACGGCTGTCGGCCGTCGAGCTCGACGCGATCGCCGCGCATGCGCGCCCGAAGCTGATCGCGTTCGCCGAAGCCGCGTCGCCGGACGCGCGCGCGCATGCCGCGCGGCATCACGCGACACCCGCCTCCGCGCTCGCGAGCGACATCGGCGCATGGTCGTACCGCGTCGACGCGGACGCGCCCGGCGAGCCGGTGGCCGCGGACGGCGCCGCGCAATGCGCGGCGCTGATCTACACGACCGGCACCACCGGCACGCCGAAGGGCGTGATGCTGTCGCACCGCAACCTGCTGTACGTCGCGGCGACGTCGAGCGCGCTGCGGCGCGTGTCGCCCGAGGACATCGTCTATACGGTGCTGCCCGTGTCGCACGTGTACGGCCTCGCGTCGGTCTGCCTCGGCAGCCTGTACGCGGGCGCGACGCTGCGGCTCGCGCCGCGCTTTTCGCCCGAGGCCGTGCGCGTCGCGCTGGCCGACGAAGGGGTCACGATCTTCCAGGGCGTGCCCGCAATGCATGCGAAGCTGCTCGAGCATCTGCACACGCACGGCCATGCGTGGCACGCGCCGCGCCTGCGTTTCGCGTATTCGGGCGGCTCGCCGCTCGACACCGGCCTGAAGGCGCGCGTCGAGCGCGTGTACGGCGTGCCGCTGCACAACGGCTACGGGATGACCGAGAGCAGTCCCACGATCGCGCAGACGCCGCTCGATGCGCCGCGCGCCGACGGCTCGGTCGGCGTGCCGATTCCGGGCGTCGAGATGCGCATCGTCGCGCCGGACGGCCGCGACGTGCCGCAGGGCGAGGTCGGCGAGATCCACGTGCGCGGGCCGAACGTGATGCTCGGCTATTACCGCAATCCGGACGCGACGCGCGCAGCGGTCACGCCGGACGGCTGGCTGAAGACCGGCGATCTCGCGCGGCAGGACGCCGACGGCGCGGTGACGATCGCCGGGCGCAGCAAGGAACTGATCATCCGCTCGGGCTTCAACGTGTATCCGGTCGAGGTCGAGCAGGTGCTGAACGCGCACCCGGACGTCGTGCAGGCGGCCGTGGTCGGTCGCCCGGTCGAGGGCAACGAGGAAGTGCTCGCGTTCGTCGAGCTCGCGCCGGGCGCCACGGCGACCGAGGCCGCGCTGCACGACTGGTGCGCGGCGCGGCTCGCGCCGTACAAGCGGCCCGCGCACATCCGCGTGCTCGACGCGCTGCCGGCCGCGTCGACCGGCAAGGTGCTGAAGCACAAGCTGCGCGACATGATCTGATGCATGCGGCACGCGCCGCCCCGCGCTATCCGCGCGGGTGGTGCTGCGCGTGCAGCGTCCTCAGGCGCTCGCGCGCGACGTGCGTATAGATCTGCGTCGTCGAGATGTCGCTGTGGCCGAGCAGCATCTGCACGACGCGCAGGTCCGCGCCGTGATTCAGCAGGTGCGTCGCGAACGCGTGCCGCAGCGTGTGCGGCGACAGGTGCGCGCGCACGTCCGCCTGCCGCGCATGGCGCTTGATGATGTTCCAGAACTGCTGGCGCGTCATGCCGTCGCCGCGCGCGGTCACGAACAGCGCATCGGCCGCGCGCGCGCCGAGCAGCGCCGGCCGCGCGTGGCGCAGGTAACGCTCGATCCAGCCGTGCGCGACTTCGCCGAACGGCACGAGCCGCTCCTTCGAGCCCTTGCCCATCACGCGCACGACGCCTTCGTTGAGCCCGACCTCGACGGTCTTCAGCGTCACGAGCTCGCTCACGCGCAGCCCGCTCGCATACATCAGCTCGAGCATCGTGCGGTCGCGCAGGCCGAGCGGCGTGTCGACATCGGGCGCGCCGAGCAGCGCCTCGACCTGCGCTTCGGACAGCGTCGACGGAAACCGTGCGGCCTGCTTCGCGGACGTGATCCGCAGCGTCGGGTCCGCGCTCGCGCGATGCTCGCGCACGGCCCAGCCGTAATAGCGACGGAACACCGACAGGCGCCGGTTCGACGACGTCGCCTTGCCGTCGCTGCGCGCGGCGATATAGCCCGTCACCATCGTCTCGTCGGCGACGTCGAGCGACGCGTCGTGCGTCGCCGCGAGCCACTGCGCAAACAGCGCCAGATCGCGACGGTATGCGTCGAGCGTATTGCGCGCGAGGCCGTGCTCGAGCCACAGCGCGTCGCAGAACACGTCGATCGACGCGCGGCTCGCGAGCAGCGCGGGCGACGCGGCCGCGTCGTCGGCGGCCTCCAGGGAAAGCAGCGGTTCGCTCATCGGTACGGCACGCCCTCATGCGCGAGCAGCCAGCGCTTCACCCGGAGGTAGTAGCCGTCGTCGTCGTGATTCGCGAAGCCGCCGATGCCGCCCGACGCGACGACGCGATGGCACGGGATCACGAGCGGGAAATAGTTCGCGCCGCACGCCTGGCCGACCGCGCGCGGCGCGCTGCCGATCTGTTTCGCAACCTGTCCGTAAGTGAGCACGACGCCCGGCGGGATCTCGCGGATCGCGTCCCACACGCGGTGCTGGAACGCGGTGCCGACGTCGGCGAGCGGCAGGTCGAAGGTCGCCGACGCGCGCTCGAAATAGCGTTCGATCTGCTCGACCGCGCGCTTCGCGAGCGGTGTATCCGGATCGACCGATTTCACCGATTCGGGCAGATAGACGATCTCGCGCACCACGCCCGCATCCGTGCGGATGCCGACCTTGCCGAACGGTGCGTCGATTACTGCGTTGAACATTGCTGTCTCCGGTCCCATGCTTCGCACGCCCATCCCGTGCCAAGCCGAAAGAATTGCAGGCGGCGTACCGCCGGTCCCGCCGGCGCGCTCCGCCGGCATGCGCGGCCGCGGCCTGACACATATCGAACCGCCACTGTACGCCGCCTTCACGCCGCCCGCAGCGCCCACTCGACATGCTCGCGCACGAGCGGCGACGGATCGTCGGCACGCGCGCGCAGCGCGGCGACGATCGCATCGCGCGCGGCCGGCGCGAGCCGCTCCGGCGGCGCGCGCAACGCATTGCCGAGCCCGACCGCGAGATTGCGCAGCCAGCATTCGTGGCCGATGCGCCGGATCGCGCTGCCCTGCATCCGTGCGTCGAATTCGTCGGCACTCCAGCCGAACAGCTCGACGAGCGTCGCGCGGTCGAGCCCGTGACGCACGTCGAAATCGGCGACCGGCGCGGCCTGCGCGAACTTGTTCCACGGGCACACGAGCTGGCAGTCGTCGCAGCCGTACACGCGATTGCCGATCAGCGGCCGCAGCTGCTCGGGGATGCTGCCTTTCAGTTCGATCGTCAGGTACGAGATGCAGCGCCGCGCGTCGACGCGGTACGGCTCGACGATCGCGCCGGTCGGGCACGCGTCGATGCAGCGCGTGCAGCTGCCGCAATGCGCGCCCGGCGTCTCGGGCGCCGCGTCGGGCGCGGTCTGCGCATCGGTCGGCAGCGGGATGTCGACGTAGATCTCGCCGAGGAAGAACAGCGAGCCCGCGTCGCGCTGCAGCAGCAGCGTATGCTTGCCGCGCCAGCCGACGCCCGCCTTCTGCGCGAGCTCGACCTCGAGCACCGGCGCGGAATCGGTGAACACGCGGTAGCCGAACGCGCCGATCTCGCGCTCGATGCGCTCGGCGAGCGTCTGCAGGCGGTTGCGCAATACCTTGTGATAGTCGCGGCCGCGCGCGTAGATCGACACGACCGCGGCCTGCGGATCGTCGAGCCGGGCCTGCTCGCGCGCGCGCCAGTCGCGCGGCGCGGGCGCGCCGTGTGCGTCGTCCGCCGTGTCGCCCGCGAGCGTCTGCGCCGGCAGATAGGCGAGCCGGGCCGAGATCACGCGTCGCGTACCGGCCACAAGTTCGGCCGGCCGCGCGCGTTTCATCCCATGTTTCGCCATATAATCCATCTCGCCGTGGCAACCGGCTTCCAGCCAGGCGGCGAGCCCCGCTTCGGCATCCGAGAGATCGGTATCGCTGATGCCGATCGCCCCGAAACCCAATTCGCGCCCCCACGCCCTGATGCGCGCGGCGAGCGCAGTCAACGCCGCATCGTCGAGGACGCACGGCGCCGCGCGCTCGGCCTGGGTCGAGCGCGAATCGGATGCGGCGAGTTCCGGTAATCGGTTCATCGCACTATTTTACGAGAATGCCAGCCACGCACAGCCATACGCCCCACGCCTCCACGCTGCCCGCCCCGCTCGCAGAGCGCGTGTTCGCGCTCGCCGACGAGGCGGCGACCGAGGCCTTCGGCGCACGCTTCGCGCAGGTGCTCGACGCGGCGCGCGCCGAACTGACGCGCACGCACGCGTTCGACGGCCTGCAGATCCAGCTGGTCGGCGATCTCGGCGCAGGCAAGACCTCCCTCGTGCGCGCGATCCTGCGCGGCCTCGGCCATCGCGGCCGCGTGCGCAGCCCGACCTACACGCTCGTCGAGCCGTACGCGCTCGAACGCGACGATGGGGAACTCGAGGTCTATCACTTCGATCTGTACCGTTTCAACGACCCGGCCGAATGGTCCGACGCCGGCTTTCGCGAATATTTCAATTCCAGCGCGATCTGCCTCGTCGAATGGCCGCAACAGGCGGGCACGCTGCTCGGCGTGCCCGATCTGGTCTTCTCGCTCGACGTGGACGGCGACGGCCGCGCCCTCACCGTCCGGGCGTACAGCGCTTCAGGAAACGCATGTCTCGAAAGATGTTGATCAAACCGTTCCGCTCGATCGAATCGGCGGCCACCGCGACGCATAACTGGCGGCGCCGCCAGATCCTGTGCGCGGGCGCGTCGACGCTGGTGCTCGGCCTCGCGGTGCCGCGGCTCGCGCATGCCACATCGGTGCTCGGCGTGCGAGTGTGGCCCGCGCGCGATTACACGCGCGTGACGATCGAATCCGACCAGCCGCTGCAGAATACCCAACAGCTGCTGCAGGGGCCCGACCGCCTCGTCGTCGACCTGAACGGGCTCGATCTCGACCAGGCGCTGCGCGACCTCGTGTCGAAGATCGCGCCGAACGATCCGCAGATCCACTCGGTGCGCGTCGGCCAGTATCAGCCGCACGTCGTGCGGATGGTGTTCGACCTGAAGGGCTCGGTGAAGCCGCAGGTGTTCACGCTGCCGCCCGTCGGCACCTACAAGTACCGCCTGGTGTTCGACCTGTATCCGGCCGTCGCGCCCGATCCGCTGACCGACCTGATCGCGCAGACGGAGCGCAAGGAACAGCAGCTCAACGAAGCCACGCGTGCGCAGCAGGTGCAGCCGCCGACCACGCTGAGCGGCCCGACGCAGCCGCCCGCCGCAGGCAACGACAACAGCGATGCGTTCTTCCAGCGCTTCGCGCAGAACACGCCCGCCACGCCGCATGCGCCGCCGGCCGCGGCAGGCAGCGCGCCCGCGAAGCCCGCGGTCAAGCCGCCGCCCGTCATCGCGCGCAAGGACGACGAGGACGAAGGCGACGACACCTACAAGTTCATCGCGCCGAAATCCGGCAAGGGCGGCACCGTGCGCCTCCTGACGGTCGCGATCGACCCGGGCCACGGCGGCGAGGACCCGGGCGCGATCGGCGGCGGCGGCACCTACGAGAAGCACGTCGCGCTCGACATCGCGAAGAAGCTGCGCGCGAAGATCGACGCGGCGCCGAACATGCGCGCGATGATGACCCGCGACGCCGACTTCTTCGTGCCGCTCAACGTGCGCGTGCAGAAGGCGCGCCGCGTCGGCGCGGACCTGTTCGTGTCGATCCACGCGGACGCGTTCACGACGCCGTCCGCGCGCGGCTCGTCGGTGTTCGCGCTGTCGGACCACGGCGCGTCGAGCGCGGCGGCCCGCTGGCTCGCGAACAAGGAAAACGCGTCGGACCTGATCGGCGGGATCAACATCAAGACCCAGGACGCCGCGGTGAGCCGCGCGCTGTTCGACATGTCGACGACCGCGCAGATCCGCGATTCGCTGCGCTACGGCAACTACGTGCTGAAGGAAGTCGGCGGCATCAACAAGCTGCACAAGGGCTCGGTCGAGCAGGCCGGGTTCGCGGTGCTGAAGGCGCCCGACATCCCGTCGATCCTCGTCGAGACCGCGTTCATCAGCAACCCGGACGAGGAGCGCAGGCTCAACGACGACAGCTATCGCGACGAGATGGCCGACGCGATCTTCCGCGGCATCAAGCGCTATTTCGCGGCGAACCCGCCGCTCGCGAAGAACCGGATGGCCTGACGGCCCCCTCCCCGCTCTTCCCCCGCGCCGCCGGCCGCACGCGCTGCGTGCCGGCGCGCGCTTCGAGACGTCACGACACCGCGAACCGTCGCACCAGCTTCCCGCCGAACACGTTGACCGCGAGGCCGCCCATCACGAGCGCCGCGCCCGCGAGCTGCGCGCGCGTCAGGTGCTCGTCGAGCAACAGCGCCGCCGACGCGAGGCCGATGACCGGCACCAGCAGCGAGAACTGCGCGACCTGCGCGACCGGATAGCGCGACAGCAGCCGGCTCCACAATCCGTAGCCGAGCAGCGTCGCGACGAACGCGAGATAGACGACCGCGAAGATCGACGCCCCCGTCAGCGCACCGAGCGCGGCCGCGATCCGCTGCGGCCCTTCGAACCACAGCGACAGCAGGAAGAACGGCACCGGCGGCACGAGGCTCGCCCACACGACGAGCGACACGAGGTTGGCCTGCCCGACCTTCTTCGTCACGATGTTGCCGAACGCCCACATCGCGGCCGAACAGAGCGTCAGCAGGAAGCCGGCCAGCGTCATCGCGCGCCCGCCCTGCGCGGCGATCACGACGAGGCCCGTGGCGGCGATCGCGAGGCCGATCAGGTTCTGCACGCGCAGCCGCTCGCCGAGGAAGGCCATCGCGAACACCAGCGTGAAGAACGCCTGCGACTGCAGCACGAGCGAAGCGAGCCCGGCGGGCATCCCGACGTACATCGCGGTAAACAGGAACACGAACTGGCCGAGCTGGATTGTCGCGCCATACAGCACGAGCAGCCGCCACGAGATTTGCGGACGGCGCACGAAGAACACCGCCGGCACCGCCGCGAGCGTGAAGCGCAGCGCGCCGAGCAGCATCGGCGGCATCCCGTTCAGCCCGACCCGGATCACGACGAAGTTCACCCCCCACGCGAGGATCACGACCAGCGCCAGCAACAGATCCTTCGGGGTCATCATCCGGGTCTCCTTGATTTGTCGTATTGAAGACCGCCAGTTTAGCGGCGATCGGGAGCCCGCCGGAATCCCGCACGCGCGATGGGGATACAGCGCCAGCGCCGGTGCGGCGCGCACGCTGTCCGCGAGCAAGAACCGTACCTCGCCGCCCGGCCCGCGATGCGTCACGCGCACGCTGCCGGGCGCCAGTACAATGACCCGCATCCCCGCAGCGTCGACAGGATCCGCCATGACCGATTCCATCAAAGCCCTGCTGAAGCCGCACGTGCGCGACATCGGCAACCTGCAGGTACGCCGCACGCTGCCCGCGCTCGCCGCGCGCCTCGTCGGCCCGTTCATCTTCTTCGATCACATGGGACCCGCGACGCTGCCGCCCGGCACGGGTCTCGACGTGCGCCCGCATCCGCACATCGGGCTCGCGACCGTCACCTACCTGTTCGAGGGCGCGATCCTGCACCGCGACAGCCTCGGCTCGCTGCAGGAGATCGTGCCCGGCGACGTCAACTGGATGACCGCGGGACGCGGGATCGTCCATTCCGAGCGCACGCCCGACGCGCTGCGCGAGCGGGGCCACACCGTGCACGGGATCCAGACCTGGGTCGCGCTGCCGCTCGCGCACGAGACCGACGAACCGTCGTTCGAGCACCACGAGGCCGCGGCGCTGCCGAAGCTGAACGACGACGGCGTGTCGCTGACGGTGATTGCCGGCGACGCGTTCGGGCTGCGCTCGCCCGTCACGACGTTCTCGCGCACGCTGTACGTCGCCGCGGAATTCGCGGACGGCGGCCGCCTCGCGCTCGACGCGTCGCACGAGGAGCGCGCGATCTATCTCGTCGAAGGCGACCTCGCGATCGACGGCACGCCGCTCGAACCCGCACGGATGGCCGTGCTCGTGCCCGGCGCGACCGTCACGCTGACAAGCGGCGCCGGCGCGCGCGCGATGCTGCTCGGCGGCGACCGGCTCGACGGCGAGCGCTTCATCGACTGGAATTTCGTCGCGAGCAGCCGCGACGCGATCGAGCGCGCGAAGGAAGCCTGGACGCGGCAGGAAATGGGCAAGGTGCCCGGCGAAACCGAGTGGATCCCGCTGCCCGAGCGCAAGCCGCGTTGAAAAACGCGCGTGCCGCCCCCACCCTGACGACATCCGAACTCAAGAGGACGACATGGACACCACGCTTGCCACTTTCGAAAAAGACGTCATCGAGGCGTCGCTGGACACGCCCGTGCTGGTCGACTTCTGGGCGCCGTGGTGCGGCCCCTGCAAGACGCTCGGCCCGCTGCTGGAAAAGCTCGAAAGCGACTACGAGGGCCGCTGGAAGCTCGTGAAGGTCAACGTCGACGAAAACCAGGAACTCGCCGCGCACTTCCAGACGCGCAGCATTCCGCACGTGATCGCGTTCGCCGACGGGCGCCCGGTCGACCAGTTCGTCGGCGTGCTGCCCGAAGGGCAGCTGCGCGCGTTCCTCGACCGGCTGCTGCCGGCGCCCGAGGAAGCCGAGCGCCGCGCCGCGCAGTTCGCGGCGACGGAAGCGCGCTTCGACGATGCGCGCGCCCACCTCGAGGCCGCGCTCGCGCTGAACCCCGGCTTCGACGACGCGCGGCTCGACCTGATCGAGCTGCTGCTCGCAACCAACCACGTCGATGCGGCGCGCGCGGAAACCGAGCGCCTGTCGCCGCAGACCGTGCAGAACGGCGATCCGCGCCTGCAGGCGATCCAGACCCGTTTCGATGCACTCGCCGCGACCGCCGACCTGCCGCCGACCGACGCGCTCGAGGCGCGCATCGCCGAGAATCCGGCCGACCTCGACGCGCGTTTCGATCTCGCGCAGAGCCTGATCGCGCGACGCGCATACGAAGGCGCGCTGGAACAGCTGCTGGAAATCGTCGTGCGCGACCGCGCGTACGGCGACGACCTCGGCCGCAAGACGATGATCTCGGTGTTCGAGCTGGCGGGCGACCGCCCGGACCTCGTCGCCGCGTGGCGGCGCAAGCTGAGCATGGCGCTCCACTGAGCCGGGCCGACGGGCGGCCAGCGAGCGCCGCCCCGCCTCATCCATTCAAGCCGCGACCGCCCGCGCCGCGATCGCCCGCAGCGCATGCGCGGCCGCCGCGAAGCCGAAGCTCGCGGTCACGCACACGCTCGAGCCGAAGCCCGCGCAGTTGAGCCCCGCGACGTGCGCGGCCGTGGACGGCTCCGCGCCGTCCTCGAGGTCGCAGGCGGCGGCTTCCGGATAGATCAGCGGCTCGTCCGAATACACGGCGCTGACCTTGAAGCGCGCCTTCGGCCCGCGCGGGAAGCCGTGCTGCTTGCGCAGCTGCGCGCGCACCTTCGACAGCAGCGGATCCTGGATCGTCAGCGCGAGATCGTCGATGCGGATGCGGGTCGGGTCGAGCTGCCCGCCCGCGCCGCCGACCGTGACGAGCGGCTGCCCTTTCGCGACGCACCACGCGATCAGCGCGACCTTCGTGCGCACGCTGTCGATCGCGTCGATCACGTAGTCGAAGCCGCCGCCGAGCAGCGCGTCGAAATTGTCCGGCTCGGCGAAATCCTCGATCCGGTGCACGCGGCACGCGGGATCGATCAGCGCGATCCGCTCGGCCATCGCGTCGACCTTCGGCTTGCCGTAATTGCCGTCGAGCGCGTGGATCTGCCGGTTCGTGTTGCTTTCGGCGACGTTATCGAGATCAACGAGCGTCAGCGTGCCGACCGCGCTGCGCGCAAGCGCCTCGGCCGTCCACGAGCCGACCCCGCCGATGCCGATCACCGCGACGTGCGCGCGCTCGAACGCGGCGAGCGCGGGTGCGCCGTACAGCCGCGCAATGCCGCCGAAGCGCCGTGCGCGATCCACGTCAAACTGACTTGACGGGCTCGGGTTAAGATCAGAGGTTATCGGGGCGGCGTCGTGGGATGACATGGCGGCAAGGAAAACGTAAATCGTGCAGCCCCGTATTTTGCCTGAACCGCTCGCCGACACGCGCCACTGTGCACGCACGTTTCTTCCGCCTTCGCTATACTGGCCCCAGATTGAAGCGTTTGCATAACATGACGACACTCGCCGATCTCCGCATCAATTACTCGCGTGCTTCGCTCGACGAAGCCGACGCCGCCCCGAACCCCTTCGCGCAGTTCGATCGCTGGTTCAAGGAGGCGCTCGACGCCAAGCTCCCCGAGCCGAACACCATGACGCTCGCCACCGTCGGCGATAACGGCCGGCCATCCGCCCGGATCGTGCTGATCAAGGGCGTAGACGAACGCGGGTTCGTCTTCTTCACCAATTACGAAAGCCGCAAGGGCCGCGATCTCGCCGCGCACCCGTATGCCGCGCTGCTGTTCTACTGGATCGAGCTCGAGCGCCAGGTGCGCGTCGAAGGCCGCATCGAGAAGACCAGCGCCGAGGACAGCGACCGCTATTTCGCGTCGCGCCCGCTCGGTTCGCGCATCGGCGCGTGGGCGTCCGACCAGAGCGCCGTGATCGACAGCCGCGCGACGCTCGAAGCGCGCGAAAAGGCCGTCAGCGAGCGCTACGGCGACGACCCGCCGCGGCCGCCGCACTGGGGCGGCTACCGCCTCGTGCCCGAGTCGCTCGAATTCTGGCAGGGCCGCCCATCGCGGCTGCACGACCGGCTGCTGTATACGCGCGACGACGCCGCGCCGCACGGCTGGACGATTTCGCGCCTGTCGCCGTAAGCCGGCGCGGCGCGCACCGCCGATCGCATTTCGTATTTTTCGTATTGCATGCGGGCGCCCGCCTGGTCGGCGGGCGCCCGTCAAGAAACTTGGCTGTATTCGATTCAACGAACAACGGAGATTCCAAATGTTCTGGGAAAAGAAGCTGGCACAGTGGGCGGACGAAGTACGGGCGAAGGCGAACATTCCGGCGCGCCTCGTTTTGTGGAACGGCGATCAGCTCGATTTCGGCACGTTCGCCGCGCCGCAGGTCACGCTGAAGGTCAACAGCGCATCGGCGCTGCCGCTCTTGCTCGACCCGAGCCTCGACAACCTCGGCGAGGCGTACGTGAAGGGCAAGATCGACATCGAGGGCAAGCTCTCCGACATCATCAACATCAGCTACTCGCTCGCGCGCAGCACCGTGACGAATGCGAGCAAGCTCGCGCGCGTGAAGCGCTACTTCAGTCACACGAAGAACACCGACAAGAAGGCGATCCAGTATCACTACGACGTCTCGAACGAGTTCTACCGGCTGTGGCTCGACGAGAACATGGTCTACTCGTGCGCGTACTTCGAGAACGGCGACGAGGATCTCGCCACCGCGCAGATCAAGAAGATCGACCACATCCTCACGAAGATCCGGCTGCAGCCGGGCCAGCGCCTGCTCGACATCGGCTGCGGCTGGGGCGCGCTGGTGCTGCGGGCCGCGAGCAAGTTCGGCGCGCAGTGTCTCGGCGTGACGCTGTCGCAGAACCAGTTCGACCTCGCGACCGCGCGCGTGAAGGCCGCGGGGCTGCAGGACAGGATCGAGATCCGCCTGCAGGACTACCGCGAGGTCGACGGCCAGTTCGACCGCATCACGAGCGTCGGGATGTTCGAGCACGTCGGCCGCAAGAACCTGCCGCTCTACTTCACGCGGATCCGCGAGCTGCTCGCCGACGACGGCATCGCAATGAACCACGGCATCACGTCGACCGACGCGGAAAGCGGCGAGACGGCGCTCGGCGGCGGCGAGTTCATCGACCGCTACGTGTTCCCGGACGGCGAGCTGCCGCACATCAGCCTCGCGCTCGAAGCGGCGCAGCGCGGCGGGCTCGAGGCGATTGACGTCGAAAGCCTGCGGCGGCACTATGCGCGCACGCTCGACATCTGGACCGAGAACTTCGAGGCGAAGGCCGAGGAAGCCAGGAAGCTCGTCGACGACGAAAAATTCCGCATCTGGCGCGTGTATCTCGCCGGCTGCGCGTATGCGTTCGAGCACGACGACGTGTCGATCTTTCAAATCGTGTGCCGCAAGGCCGGGCAGAGCGCGAAGACGCTGCCGTGGTCGCGGCGCTACATGTACGAACACGCGCTGCCGCGCTAGGCGGCGCTTCACGCACGGCATGCATGGGTGACGGCAGCACGCGGCGCAACGCGCCGCCGGGACGGCGGCAACACGACGATTCGGACGGGACGCCCGCCGACGGACAGTTCGACCTGTTCGGCGCGGCGCCCGATGACGCGCGCGCCGTTCCCGCCGCGGACGACGACACCCGTGCGAACGCCGGCGATGACGTCAATGTGACGCCGGACGACAGCGGCAACGCGCCGCCGACGCCATCGCCTGCGCGCCGCCGCGCACCCGACGAAGCCCCCCCGCCCTCCACTGGCCTGCTGTGGGACGAACCCGCGCCGCCGCCCGCGCAGAAGAAAGGCAAGCGCCGGCGCGGCGTGCCGCCCGCGCCGATCGCGCCCGACGTGGCGGACGCCGCGGCCGGCCTGCCGCCGAACGTGCGGCTCGGCACGTCGTCGTGGTTTTTCCCCGGCTGGAACGGCATCGTCTACGACGGCGACTTCGCGCAGACCAGGCTGTCGCGCGAAGGGCTCGAAGCGTACGGCGCGCATCCGCTGCTCAGGAGCGTGAGCCTCGACCGGTCGTTCTACGGGCCGCTGTCCGTCGCCGACTACCTGCGCTACGCGCAGCAGGTGCCGGACGACTTCCGCTTCGTCGTCAAGGCGCCCGCATCGGTCACCGACGCGGTCGTGCGCGGCCGGCGCGGCGAGCCGTCCGGACCGAATCCGACCTTCCTCGACGCGACGCTCGCGACGAACGAATTCGTGCGGCCGTGCCTCGACGGGCTCGGCAGGAAGGCTGGCGTGCTGGTGTTCCAGTTCTCGCCGCTGCCGGATCGCCTGCTCGCCGACCCCGCCGCGCTGATCGACCGGCTGAGCGCATTCTTCGCGGCGCTGCCGCCGCTGCCGCCCGAGCCGGACGGCCCGCGCTACGCGATCGAGATCCGCGACGCGAGCCTGCTCACGCCGCGCTTCATCCGCGCGCTCGCGGCGCTCGGCGTGCGCTACTGCGTCGGCCTGCACGCGCGGATGCCCGACCCGCTGCGGCAGGCGGCCGCGCTCGCGCTGCTCGACGGCGACGCGCCAGGCCCGCTGATCGTGCGCTGGAGCCTGCACGGCGGGTTCAAGTACGAGCAGGCGAAAGCGAAATACGAGCCGTTCGACCGGCTCGTCGACGAGGACCCGCACACGCGCTCGGCGCTCGCCGAGCTGGCCGCGCGCTATGCGCTGGCCGGGCAACCCGTGATCATCACGATCAACAACAAGGCCGAAGGCTCCGCGCCGCTGTCGTGCATCGCGCTCGCGCGCGAGATCGCCGCCGCGTGCGCGCACTTGCGCAGCGAGGCGGCCTAGCTATGGAAGGACCTGTTCACGCACCGCGCGACGACTTCAGCCGGTGCGCGAACTTCTGGCGAAACTTCGCGAGCTTCGGCCCGATCACGACCGCGCAATAGCCCTGGCCGGGATTCTGCGCATAGTAGTTCTGGTGATAGTCCTCGGCCGGCCAGTAATTGCCGTCGAGCGGCACGACCTGCGTGACGATCGGCTGCGCGAACACCTGCTCGCGCTCGAGCTCGCGGATCACGTCGAGCGCGGTGTCGCGCTGCGCGTCCGAATGCGTGAACACTGCCGACCGGTATTGCGTGCCGGCGTCGTTGCCCTGCCGGTTGAGCTGGGTCGGATCGTGCGTCGCGAAGAAGATCTCGAGGATCTCGCGATAGCCGATGCGCGCCGGGTCGAACGTCACGTTGACGACCTCCGCGTGCCCGGTGTCGCCGTCGCACACGTCACGGTAGCCCGGATTGCGGGTATGGCCGCCCGCGTAGCCGGACTCGACCGCCGTCACGCCGTCGACGTCGAGAAACACCGCTTCCGTGCACCAGAAGCATCCACCGCCCAGCGTTGCCACTTCACTCATATCATTCACCGTAAAATCAAGTAGTTGCAGGAATTCCGGCGACCGAACATTCCCCCGCGACAGGCGAATTCGGGTAGAACTTGCCCATCAATTCGCCCATAGGATGACTGCCTTTCATGGCAACCCGCAAGGTAGGCCTGTCAGCCATTCCGTGCTCAACGCATATGATGCTCCCACAAGGAGAATGCATGCGTCGCAAGCCGAAAGCCAAGCGGGTCCTGACCGAGGACGGTCCGATCCGTATCGAGGTGCCTCGCGACCGCGACGGCAGCGCCGAACCGCTGCCGATTCCCAAACACATGAGGTCATGGCCGAAGCGACCACCTGGCAGGCCCGGCCACTCGAGCCCATGTATGCGCTGATGTTCTTTGACGCGCGGCGGGTCAAGATTCGCGAAGACGCCGTGGCGCGCAACCATGCGATCTACCTCGCGGTGGGCGTTCTGCCCGACGGTACGCGCGATATCCTGGGCTTGTCGATCGAAAGCGCCGAAGGCGCCAAGTTCCGGATGAAGGTGTTCGACGATCTCAGGACGCGTGGCGTCAACGACACCCTGATCGGCCTCAAGGGCATGCCCGAAGCACTGGCGGTCGTGTTTCCGGCAACCGCGCTGCAGACCTGCGTCCCGCAACGGCCTCGATTACGCGAGCCGGAAAGACCGCAGGGGGCTGGCTTCAGCGATTCGCCCGATTTACATCGCGCCCGACGCGGAAGCGGCTCAGGCAGAACTCGATGCATTTGACGACGGACCGTGGAGGCAGGAATTCCCGACGGTCAGCTCCGTGTCGCGCAACATCACTGCCGATTGGGGCCGTGCTGCGCACGATTGGAAGGCGGCTATGAACCCGTTCGCGATCCTCTACGAGGATCGCTTCGTTCGACCGTCCGTGTAATTTTCAACCCGCGTTGAATACGGAAATTCCGCCCCCAATAGAATCGAATTTAACTGCGACGTTTAATTATTGAGCAATAGCCCACTTGCCTTGATCTTTAACCATGCGAATGCTTTGAACATTACCCATGCCACCGCTCATATCGCATTGATAACCGCCAAGGTCAGACTTCTTGCAGTCGACAAGATGCAGCTTGTCAAGATTCTTCAACACCATTTCCGCCATAGGTGCAGTAAAGGGATTCGACTGCAATTGAGAGGCTTGAGCCTTCATGGCACCCCTCAAATCATCATCCCCAGGAGCACCACTACAGGCCGTGAGAACGAATGGCACCAGGGCCAGTAGATACTTGGACTGCTTGAACTTCATGCTTACCCCGTAGTTCATCGTGTTGGTGTGGTCAGTCGGCCCTAGGGCCTGCGGCCCATATTACCCTAATTTTGCGATGATTATGCTGCAGGCAGTGCATATGACAATCTCAAATGAGAATCGAGAATCGGTTTGGATGCCAATCGTCTTGTTAGCAAGGCTGGCTGTTGTGCCGTTCATCAATCGTTGATGCTCTAATTGCCGTCTGAAAGAGTTGCCGGCGACCTCACCATCGACACCCTGAACTTGTCCCGGACACATCGGACACCCCAGAAACAACCACCCTCGGGAATCGCGGTTTCAAGCATTTCGTTCCCCCCTCAAATCAAATAGCCGTTGAGTACGGGCGCCCGCGCATCGCGGCGAACCCGTCGCCGTCGATTCTCGACTACACTAGCCCACACTCGGCCAGGAAGAACGATCATCCCTTCCGCCGTGATCGCTCCATGCTCCACCCTGATGCATCATCGTTCGCCGCGGCAGCGTTCCGGATGCCTCAGCGAACACCCCTCGCATCACCGGCTCGATCGAGCCCTGGCCGGCCGGCGGCAACGTCGCGCCGCAACCGGCCAAGCGTCGACGCTTCACCCGGTACACGTCATCGTTTTCGCTTCTGGATGGAAGGCGCCGCCCGTCTCGCACGCGAGCGTCGCGGCTGCCGGCAGCTCCGTTCGGTCGCGGCGGCAACCCCGTCCGGCCGTTTCGCATGACAACCGCGCCCGTCGTCGGCAATCCCGCGTCGGGCGCTCCAATACCATAACGAGGGCACTACCATGACCATGCGGCCTGACCCGACGTTTCACGCGTCGCCGGAACTCGCGATGCGCGCGCCGGCTGAATCCTTCGCGTACACGCTGCTGCTGAGCCCCGACTTTTCGCAGCCGGACGCGCTCGCCGTGATCGACGTGAAGCCCGGCTCGGAGACCTACGGCCAGATCGTGCATACGGTGACGATGCCGACCAGCGGCGACGAATTCCATCACTTCGGCTGGAATGCGTGCTCGTCGGCGCTGTCGCCGCTCACCGGCCACGCGTTTCTCCAGCGCCGCTTCCTGATCATTCCGGGCCTGCGCTCGTCGCGCATCTACGTCGTGGACACGCATCCGCACCCGACCCAGGCGCGCATCCACAAGATCATCGAGCCCGACGAAGTGTTCAGCAAGACCGGCTACTCGCGGCCGCACACGGTCCATTGCGGCCCCGAGGGGATCTACGTCAGCACGCTTGGCGGCGCCGGCAAGGACGGCATGGACGGACAGCCGGGCATCTTCATCATGGACTGCGAGACCTTCGACGTCGTCGGCCGCTGGGAAATCGACCGGGGCACGCAGGACAAGCATTACGACTTCTGGTGGAACCTGCCGCGCGACTACATGGTGTCGAGCGAATGGGCGCTGCCGCCGCAATTCGAGAACGGCATCGTCCCCGAGGAACTGCTGGCGAATCGCTACGGGCACCGGCTGCATTTCTGGGACCTGCGCGCGCGGCGCAACGTGCAGACCATCGACCTCGGCGCGCAGCACCAGATGGCGCTGGAAGTACGGCCCGCGCACGACCCCGCGCGCGAATACGGCTTCCTCGGCGTCGTGATCGACACGACGAACCTCGAAGGCTCGATCTGGACCTGGTGGCGCGAAGACGGCCGGTTCCACATCGAGAAGACCGCGACGATCCCGGCCGAGCCCGCGCCCGCGGACCAGCTGCCGCCGCTGCTGAAACCGTTCGGCGCGGTGCCGCCGCTCGTGACCGACATCGACCTGTCGCTCGACGACCGCTTCCTCTACGTGTCCTGCTGGGGCACCGGCGAAATGCGCCAGTACGACGTCACCGACCCGCGCAAGCCGAAGCTCGCGGGATCGGTGCATATCGGCGGCATCGTGCGGCGCACGCCGCATCCGAACGGCAAGACGTTCGCGGGCGGCCCGCAGATGGTCGAGATCAGCCGCGACGGCAAGCGGGTCTACTGGACCAACTCGCTCTATTCGACGTGGGACGACCAGTTCTACCCCGACGGCGTGCCCGGCGCGCAGGTGATGGCGCACGCCGGGCCCGACGGCGGCCTGAAGCTCGTCGACGACTACTGGGTGGCGTTTCCGGACGGCTACCGCGCGCACCAGATCCGGCTCGAAGGCGGCGACTGCTCGACCGATTCGTTTTGCTATCCGTCGGTCAGATCTTGAGCGGCCACGTCACGGCCCAGGTCGGTCTCTGGTCCGCGGTGCTGGCAAGCGGCCTCTATCACGGGTTCAATCCCGCGATGGGATGGCCGCTGGCCGTGTCGAACGGACTGATGGCGCGCAACGGCCGCGCGCTGCTCGCGGCGCTCGGCTATCTCGCGCTCGGGCACGCGCTGTCGGTGTTCACGATGATGCTGCCGTTCGCGGCGCTCGCCGCGCTCGTCGCGTGGCAGGCGCCGATCCGGATCGGCGCGAGCGTGCTCGTGATCGCCTGCGGCGCCTTCCTGCTGCTCCGGCCACGCCACCCGCGGATCCTCGCGCGCATCCCGCCGTCGCGGCTCGGGCTCTGGTCGTTCGCGGTGGCGATCGCGCACGGCGCGGGGCTGATGCTGGTGCCGATCTATCTCGGGCTCTGCGGGATCGACATCGACCCGGGGCACCGGGCGGCGACGGCGCTCGTCAACGCGAACCTCGGGATGGCGCTCGTCGTCGCAACCGCGCACGCCGCCGCGATGCTCGCCGCCGGCGGGCTGCTCGCGTGGCTCGTCTACCGCTACCTCGGGCTGAAGTTCGTATCGCGGAGCTGGTTCAACCTCGATGCGCTCTGGGCATCGAGCCTGATCCTGATCGGCGCGCTGTCGCTCGGGCTCGGCGCGGCGGGCTAGGGTTCGTCCACGCGGATGACGGGATTGCGGCGGCAGCAATGCGCGCTGCGTCCCGCCGCGGGCGATTCCGCTAAAATCGCGCCATGCGCTCCATTTCCAGACTGACCGCCTTGTCGCCCTTCGCCCCGCCCTTCGCCCGTATCACCCGCCGCGCGCCACGCTCGCGCGCCCCGTTCCGGATGGCCGCCCGATGAGCCGCGCAACGCCGCCGAATTTCGACGCTGCCGCGTTCAGGCAGGCGCTCGGCCAGTTTGCGACCGGCGTGACCGTGATCACGACGCGCGCGCCGTCCGGGCAACTGATCGGCATCACCGCGAGCTCGTTCAACTCGGTGTCGCTCGACCCGCCGCTCGTGCTGTGGAGCCTCGCGCACAAGTCGGCGTCGATGCCGGTGTTCCGCAGCAACAGCCACTACGTCGTCAACGTGCTCGCGGCGTCGCAGCTCGACCTGTGCAAGCGCTTCTCGACCTACAAGGGCGACCGCTTCGAGGGCATCGCGCACGCGGCCGGCAACTCGGGGATGCCGGTGCTCGACGGCGCGATCGCGTGGTTCGAGTGCCACAACCGCAGCCGCTACGACGAAGGCGACCACGTGATCTTCGTCGGCGAGGTCGAGCGCTGCGGCGTGCATCCGGATGCCGCCGAAACCGCGCCGCTCGTGTTCCACGGCGGCGGCTTCCACGGCCTCACACGGCTTTGATCGCGCCGGTGCGCGCCAGCACGACCGGCGCGCCCGCCTCGTCCTTCAGCGTCTGCAGCACGATGTTCGAACGGATGTCCATCACGCCCGGCGCCTTGTACAGCCGGTTCAGCACGAAATCCGAATAGTGCTTGAGGTTGTGCGCGAGCACCCGCAGCAGGTAATGGCTCTCGCCCGTCACGACGAACGCGCCGACGACCTCCGGCCATTCACGCAGCTCCTCGGCGAACCGTTCGTGCCACTGCGTCTGCTCGTTGCGCATCGACACCTGCACGAACGCCTCCAGCTCGAAGCCGAGCTTCTCCCGGCTCAGGCAGGCGCGGTAATGCTCGATCACGCCCTGGTCCTCCAGCAGGCGCATGCGCCGCAGGCAGGCCGATGGCGACAATGAAATCCGTTCGGCAAGATCCAGGTTGCTGATTCTGCCTTCCTCCTGCAGGACCGCGAGAATCCGGCAGTCGGTGGCGTCGAGCGTGATCGCGTGCATTTTTGGTCTCCGTTTTCTCTCTGATTCGAATTATCTGCCAATCTGGCGGTTTGTCCATGCCTATTTCGCAAGCACTTTTTGCGAGCGTCCGCCTATCATGCGAAGCATCATTTCGCTGCTTCGTCATGCCATGGACACCCTCTGGGACATCTCGCCGCCGGTCGACCCCGCCACCCCCGTGTGGCCGGGCGACACGCCGGTCACCGTCGAACGCGTCTGGCGGATGGAGGCGGGCTCGCCCGTCAACGTCGCGCGCCTGACGCTGTCGCCGCATACCGGCGCGCACACGGACGCGCCGCTCCACTACGACGCCGACGGCGCGCCGATCGGCGCGGTGCCGCTCGACGCCTACCTCGGCCCGTGCCGCGTGATCCACTGCGTCGGCGCATCCCCCGTCGTCACGCCGGCCGACGTCGCGGCCGCGCTCGACGCCGTGCCGCCGCGCGTGCTGCTGCGCACCTATGCGCATGCGCCCGTCGCGCAATGGGATGCGGATTTCTGCGCGGTCGCGCCCGACACCATCGACCTGCTCGCCGAACACGGCGTGAAGCTGATCGGCATCGATACGCCGTCGCTCGATCCGCAGGAATCGAAGACGATGGATGCGCATCGCCGTATCCGCGCGCACCGGATGGCGATCCTGGAAGGCATCGTGCTCGACGCCGTGCCGGCCGGCGACTATGAACTGATCGCGCTGCCGCTCAAGCTCGCGACGCTCGACGCGAGCCCCGTGCGCGCCGTGCTGCGCGCGCTGCCCGGCCGCACCGACTGAACCCTCGACCACCACCCCGACCATCATGATCAAGACCCGTGAAGATGCGCTCGCGCTCGACCGCGACGACCCGCTCGCCCCGCTGCGCGACCAGTTCGCGCTGCCCGACGGCGTGATCTACCTCGACGGCAACTCGCTCGGCGCGCAGCCCCGCGCGTCGGCCGCCCGCGCGCAGCAGGTGATCGGCGCCGAATGGGGCGACGGCCTGATCCGCAGCTGGAACACCGCCGGCTGGTTCGCGCTGCCGCGCCGCCTCGGCGACAAGCTCGCGACGCTGATCGGCGGCGCGCCGGACGAGACCGTCGTCACCGACACGATCTCGATCAACCTGTTCAAGCTGCTGTCCGCGATGCTGCGCTACCAGGCCGAACGCACGCCCGGGCGCCGCGTGATCGTATCGGAGCGCTCGAACTTCCCGACCGACCTGTACATCGCGCAGGGGCTGATCGCGCAGCTCGGCGGCGACTACGAACTGCGCCTGATCGACGATCCGGCCGACCTGCCCGACGCGCTCGGCGAGGACACCGCGGTCGCGATGATCACGCACGTGAACTACCGCACCGGCTATATGCACGACATGCCGGCCGTCACGCAGCTCGTGCACGATGCGGGCGCGCTGATGCTGTGGGATCTCGCGCATTCGGCGGGCGCGGTGCCGGTCGACCTGAACGGCGCGCGCGCGGACGGCGCGGTCGGCTGCACGTACAAGTACCTGAACGGCGGCCCCGGCTCGCCCGCGTTCGTGTGGGTGCCGAAGCGCCATCACGCGCATTTCTCGCAGCCGCTGTCCGGCTGGTGGGGCCACCGCGCGCCGTTCGCGATGCAGCCCGAGTTCGCGCCCGATCCCGGCATCGCGCGCTTCCTGTGCGGCACGCAGCCGATCGTGTCGATGTCGATGGTCGAATGCGGGCTCGACGTGTTCCTGCAGACCGACATGCACGCGATCCGCCGCAAGTCGCTCGCGCTGACCGACGCGTTCGTCGCGCTCGTCGAGGCGCGCTGCGAGGGGCATTCGCTGAAGCTCGTCACGCCGCGCAGCCATCACCAGCGCGGCTCGCAGGCGAGCTTCGAGCATCCGCACGGCTACGAGGTGATGCAGGCGCTGATCGCGCGCGGCGTGATCGGCGACTACCGCGAGCCGCACGTGCTGCGCTTCGGCTTCACGCCGCTCTATACGCGCTTCGCCGACGTGTGGGACGCCGTCGAGACGCTGCGCGACATCCTCGACACCGGCGCATGGAAAGCGCCCGAGTTCGCCACGCGCGGCGCGGTGACCTGATCCTGATCGGCCGGCCGGCGCGTGCGCTGCGCACGCGCCGAGCCGCGCAGCACGGGCCGAGCGCCCTGCCCCCATTCAATCCTGGAGAAAGTCGTGAATTCTGGTCATATGCAGGCGCCCGGCAGCGACGCGCCGGCGGGCTGCCCGTTCTCGGGCGCGCGTACCGCAGACCCCGCACACCCTGCGCACGAAGCGCCGCACGTGCCGGGCGGAGCCGGCGAGCAAGCCGGCTGGCACAACGCGCAGCTCGATTTCTCGAAGTCGATGAGCTACGGCGACTACCTGTCGCTGAACCAGATCCTCGAGGCGCAGCACCCGCTGTCGCCGGATCACAACGAGATGCTGTTCATCATCCAGCATCAGACGAGCGAGCTGTGGATGAAGCTCGCGCTGTTCGAGCTGCGCGCGGCGCTCGACGCGGTCCATCGCGACGCGCTGCCGCCCGCGTTCAAGATGCTCGCGCGCGTGTCGCGCATTTTCGAGCAGCTCGTGCAGGCGTGGAACGTGCTCGCGACGATGACGCCGTCCGAGTATTCGGCGATGCGGCCGTATCTCGGCCAGTCGTCGGGCTTCCAGTCGTACCAGTACCGCCAGCTCGAATTCCTGCTCGGCAACAAGAACCCGCAGATGCTGCAGCCGCATGCGCATCGGCCGGACATCCTCGGACAGGTGCGCGCGACGCTCGAGGCGCCGTCGTTCTACGACGAGGTCGTGCGCCTGCTCGCGCGGCGCGGCTTCCCCATCGCGCCATCGCGGCTCGAGCGCGACTGGACCCAGCCGACGCAGCACGACGACACCGTCGAGGCCGCGTGGCTCGAGGTGTACCGGAATCCCCAGCAGCACTGGGAGCTGTACGAGATGGCCGAAGAGCTGGTCGATCTCGAGGACGCGTTCCGCCAGTGGCGCTTCCGGCACGTGACGACCGTCGAGCGCATCATCGGCTTCAAGCAGGGCACGGGCGGCACGAGCGGCGCGCCGTATCTGCGCAAGATGCTCGACGTCGTGCTGTTCCCCGAGCTCTGGCACGTGCGCACGACGCTGTAACTCCCCCCGCTCGCCCGCGCGCCGTCATGACCGTCGTGACGGCGTGCGGGCCGGCTCACCCGCCGCCACGGCATCCTGCCCGGCCCCGCCGTCAAGCTGCTCGAACAGCTCGTCGCGCTGACCCGCGAAGCCGCCTGAGCGCGCGCCGCCGCAGCGCACCATCGAAAAGCCGCGAACTCGCCTTGACTTTCGCTCGCCCGAATACGATCATTCGCTCACACAACGAGCAAATGATCCGGCATCGCCATGCGCGGCCGCCGGAAGGAGACTACGGATGAGCGAGTCGTCGCCCGCCCGCGCGCCCGTGCTGCTGCACATCGGCGCCGGATCGTTCCACCGCGCGCACCAGGCGTGGTACCTGCATCGCGTCAACGCGGCCGTGCCGGCCGCCGAGCGCTGGTCGCTGGTCGTCGGCAACATCCGCAACGACATGCGCGCGACCATGGACGCGCTGGCCGTACAGCACGGCGCGTACACGCTCGAGACGGTCACGCCGCAAGGCGAGCGCGCCTACGAGACGATCCGCGCGATCACGCGCGTGCTGCCGTGGTCGATCGATCTCGCCGCGCTGATCGACGCCGGCGCGGCCCCCGCGTGCCGGATCGTGTCGTTCACCGTCACCGAAGGCGGCTACTACCTCGACGAGCACAACCGGCTCGACCTCGCGAACCCCGATCTCGCGGCCGACCTGCAGGGCGCGCGCACGACGCTGTACGGCGCGCTCGCCGCGCTGCTCGCCGAGCGGATGAAGCGCGGCGCGGGCCCGCTCACGCTGCAGAGCTGCGACAACCTGCGCAGCAACGGCGCGCGCTTTCGCGCGGGAATGCGCGAATTCCTCGAACGGCGCGGCGCGCGCGACCTGCTCGACTGGTTCGACGCGCACGTCGCTTGTCCGAGCGCGATGGTCGACCGGATCACGCCGCGCCCGACCGCCGACGTGCGCGAGCGCGTGCGCGCGGCGACCGGCGTCGACGACGCGTGCGCGGTGATGGGCGAATCGTTCATCCAGTGGGTGATCGAGGACCGCTTCGCGGCCGGCCGGCCGCAATGGGAGCTGGCGGGCGCCGAGCTCGTCGACGACGTGCATCCGTACGAGGAAGCGAAGATCCGCCTGCTCAACGCGACACACAGCTGCATCGCCTGGGCTGGCACGCTGGCGGGCCATACGTACATCCACGAAGGCACGCACGACGCGGCGATCCGCCGCTTCGCGCACGACTACGCGACGCACGACGTGATCCCGTGCCTCACTCCGAGCCCGCTCGATCTCGCGCGCTATCGCGACGTCGTGCTCGAGCGCTTCGGCAACCCGTACGTGCTCGACACCAACCAGCGGGTCGCCGCGGACGGCTTCTCGAAGCTGCCCGGCTTCATCGCGCCGACGCTCGCCGAATGCGTCGCGCGCGGCGCGGCGCCGGTCGCGACCGCGGTGCTGCCCGCGCTGTTCCTGCGCTTCCTCGACCGCTGGGCGCGCGGCGCGCTGCCGTATGCATACCAGGACGGCGTGATGGACGAAGGCGCCGCGCGCGCGATCGTATCGGCTGACGACCCGGTCGCCGCACTGTGCGCGCAGCGCCAGCTGTGGGGGGCGCTCGCCGGCAACGCCGCGCTCGTCGACGCGGTGCGCGCCGGCCTCGCGCGCGTCGACTCGTGGCTCGCGCAGCGCTGAGCGCGCCGGCGTCCGGCCGCGCGTCGGGTCTGCCGGCATTGGCACGCCCGCACCCGCGCGGCTAAAGTAGCGGCTCCTCCCTGACGGAACGGATCGCACATGTATCTCGGCATCGACCTCGGCACCTCGGAAGTGAAGGTGCTGCTGCTCGCCCCGGACGGCACGGTCGTCGGCACCGCGGGCGCGCCGTTCAGCGTGTCGCGGCCGCGCCCGCGCTGGGCCGAACAGCATCCGGACGACTGGTGGCGCGGCACGCGCGCCGCGCTCGCCGCGTTGCGCGAGCGTCATCCGCACGCGTTCGCGCAGGTGCGCGGCATCGGGCTGTCGGGCCAGATGCACGGCGCGGTGCTGCTCGACCGCGCCGATCGCGTGCTGCGTCCCGCGATCCTGTGGAACGACATGCGCAGCGCCGACGAATGCGCGCTGCTCACCGAACGCGCGCCGGACCTGCATGCGCTCACCGGCAATCTCGCGATGCCCGGCTTCACCGCGCCGAAGCTGCTGTGGGTCGCGAAGCACGAACCCGACCTGTTCGCGGCGACGGCCTGCGTGCTGATGCCGAAGGACTACCTGCGGTTCCAGCTGACGGGTGCGAAGGTGTCCGATCCGTCCGACGCCGCAGGCACGCTGTGGCTCGACGTCGCGCGCCGCGACTGGTCCGACGCGCTGCTCGCCGCGTGCGGGATGACGCGCGCGCAGATGCCGCGGATCGTCGAAGGCAACGCGCCGTCGGGCACCTTGCGCGCCGACGTCGCACGCGAGCTGGGGCTGTCGGAAGCCGTCGTGGTCGCGGGCGGCGGCGGCGACAACGCGACGAGCGCGCTCGGCATCGGCGCGATCCACGCGGGCGACGGCTTCGTGTCGCTCGGCACGTCCGGCGTGCTGAGCGTCGTCGGCGACCGCTTCATGCCGAACCCGGCGTCCGCGGTGCACGCGTTCTGCCACGCGATTCCGGACCGCTGGCAGCTGATGAGCGTCGTGCTGTCGGCGGCGAGCTGCCTGCGCTGGGTCTGCAAGCTGACCGGCACCGACGAGCCGACGCTGCTCGCGGAAGTCGAGGCGCTCGACGCCGGCACGGTGGCCACCGCGCCGCTGTTCCTGCCCTACCTGTCCGGCGAGCGCACGCCGCACAACGATCCGTACGCGCAGGGCGTGTTCTTCGGGATGACCCATGCGACCGAACGCGCGCATCTCGGCTACGCGGTGCTCGAAGGCGTGACGCTCGGCCTTGCCGACGGCTTCGACGCGCTGCATGCGGCCGGCGTCGAGACCGGCGCGCTGTCGCTGATCGGCGGCGGCGCACGCAGCGCGTTCTGGGCGCAGTTGATCGCCGACGCGCTGAACGTGCGCACCCGCCAGCACGGCGGCGGCGAGACGGGTGCTGCGCTCGGCGCGGCGCGACTCGGCTGGCTCGCGGTCGGCGGCGATCCGCACGCGGTGCTGGGCAAGCCGCCGGTGCGCGCCGAATACGCGCCCGACGCCGCGCGCCATGCGGCGCTGCGCGAGCGCCTTGCCGCGTTCCGCGCGCTGTACCGGCACGTGCGCCCGCTCTACGAGCCGTCGCGCGCGCGGCTCGCCTGACTGACCGACGCGCGGGCCGGCCGCGGCGGCGAGTGCGGTACAGTGCGTACCCATGCGCCGCCGGTCGGCCCGCCAGGATCCGAATTCAATCGCTATCGTGCCCAAGTCCTCAGAAAAACTCGATCTCGCCACCCGCGCCGCGTGGCTCTACTACGTCGCGGGCGACACGCAGAACGAAATCGCCGAGAAGCTCCAGGTGTCGCGCCCGGTCGCGCAGCGCCTCGTCGCGTTCGCGGTCGAGAAGAACCTGATCCGCGTGCGCGTCGATCACCAGCTCGCCGACTGTCTCGAGCTCGGCACGCAATTGTCGAAACGCTACGGCCTGTCGATGTGCGAAGTCGTGCCGGTCGACGACGACGCGCCCGAGGCGATCGACCGCAAGCTCGCGGTCGCCGGCGCGCAGGTGATGGAGCGCTACCTGAACGAGACGCGGCCGATGGTGATCGCGGTCAGCAGCGGCCGCACGCTGAAGGCCGCGGTCGCGCAGATCGCGCAGATCGACCGGCCGCAGCACCGGCTCGTGTCGATGGTCGGCGCGATCGCCGCCGACGGCTCGTCGAACCGCTATGACGTCGCGCAGGACATCTCCGAGAAGACGGGCGGCAAGCACTTCCTGCTGCCCGCGCCGCTGTTCGCGGACAGCGGCGCCGAACGCGCGCAGTGGTGCAATCACCGGCTGTACCGGATCGTCGAGGCGCTGTCGGGCGAAGCCGACGTCGCGCTGGTCGGCATCGGCAACATCGGCACGCACTGCCCGCTTTACGAGGACGGCTTCATCACCGAACAGGAGCGCGACGAGATGATCGCGCTCGGCGCAGTCGCCGAACTGCTCGGCGTGCCGATCGACGCGCAGGGCCGCCGGATCGCCGCGTCGACGAGCGCGCGCGTGACGAGCGTGTCGCTCGACACGCCGCCGAAGCGCCCGACGATCGCGTTCGCGGGCGGACCGAAGAAGCGCGACGCGGTGATCGCCGCGCTGCGCGGCGGCTGGCTGTCGGGGCTCGTCACCGACGAGACCTGCGCGCGGGCAGCGCTGGAAGCCCTGGCGTCCTGACACTGCGGCGCAGACTCGCGCCGAACCTGCCGCCCCGCTTGCGCCGGCCTCCCCGCCGGAAAACCGTAGCGATTCAGGCCGCCTCAGGTCGTCACGCGGCCTTCGCGTGCGGGCTCAGGCGCCGGAATGCACGCCCTTCGCCGTCGAACAGATGGCAGTGGTCGGCTTCCGCCCGCACGCGCAGCGCCTCGCCCGTGCGATACGTGTCGAGCGGCGGAATTCGCGCGATCAGCCCGTCCGGCGCGACCGCCGATTCCGCGTACAGGTACGCGGCATCGCCAAGCGACTCGACGGCCATCGTCCGTGCGGCGACGCCGTCGGCCCCCGCCCCGACCTTCAGGTGCTCGGGCCGGACGCCGACCGTCACCGCCGCGCCGCGCTGCAGCCCGGCCGCATCGACCGACACGCGCTGCGTCTCGCCGCTGTCGAAGCGCACCAGCACGCCGAGCGCATCGACCGCTTCGACCGTGCCGCGCAGGAAGTTCATCTTCGGCGAGCCGATGAAGCCCGCGACGAACTGGTTCGCCGGCGCGTGGTAGAGCGCGTTCGGCGTGCCGACCTGCTGCACGCTGCCGGCCGACAGCACGACGATCTTGTCCGCGAGCGTCATCGCCTCGACCTGGTCGTGCGTCACATAGATCATCGTCGTCTTCAGCTCGTCGTGCAGCCGCGCGAACTCGAGCCGCATCTTCACGCGCAGCGCCGCGTCGAGGTTCGACAGCGGCTCGTCGAACAGGAACACCTTGGGCTTCCTCGTGATCGCGCGGCCGATCGCGACGCGCTGCCGCTGGCCGCCCGACAGCTGCTTCGGCTTGCGGTCGAGCAGATGGTCGATGTGCAGGATCTTCGCGGCCTGCCTCACCGCCTGGTCGATCTCGGGCTTCTTCGCGCCGGCGAGCTTCAGGCCGAACGCCATGTTGTCGTACAGCGTCATGTGCGGATACAGCGCATACGACTGGAACACCATCGCGATGCCGCGCTTCGCGCTCGGCACGTCGTTGACCTTCGCGCCGTCGATCAGCAGGTCGCCGCTCGAGATGTCCTCGAGCCCCGCGATCATCCGCATCAACGTGGATTTGCCGCAGCCGCTCGGCCCGACGAATACGACGAACTCGCCGTCGGCGATGTCGAGGTTCACGTTGCGCAGCACTTCGTTGTCCTCGTAGCGCTTCGCGATGTTGCGCAGGAGCACGCTTGCCATGATATGTCTCCGTTCGATGTTCGATTCGTGATGCGCCGCCCGCGGGCGGCGCGTTGCTCAATGCGGCAGCACCGCGCCCGTCGCCTGCCAGCGCGCGACGTAGCCGGGCAGCTCGTGCATGTCGTCGAATACGTGGCGCGCGCCGATGCCGCGCAGCGCATCGACCTGCGCGGGCGACGCATGCCCCGCGCCGACGAAGCCGAGCACGGTCATGCCGGCCGCGGCCGCCGCGGTGATGCCGGTCGCGCTGTCCTCGACGACGAGGCATTGCGCGGGCGCGACGCCAAGCGCATGCGCGGCCGCGAGATACACGTCGGGCGCGGGCTTCGGGCGCGCGACGGCGTCCGCGCAGAACAGCCGCTCGCCGAAGAAGCGCTTGAGGCCCGTGCGCGCGAGCGCGGCCTCGACGTACGCGCGGTAGCTGTTGCTCGCGCACGCGATCGGCAGCGTGATCGCGTCGAGGGCTGCTGCGATGCCGTCGACGGCCGGCGCGTTCACCGCCGCGGCTTCGACCGCGCGCCGGATCGCGCCGACGTCCGCGTCGCCCAGCGTGCGGCCGAGCGCGTCGCCCGCGCCGGCGAGCACGCGCTCGATCCGCAGCCCGAGCAGCGGCATCACCGCGGGCCGCGCGTCGACGCCGGGCCAGCGCGCTTCGAGCTCGCGCACCAGCATGTCGGCGGCCACCGCTTCGCTGTCGATCAGCACGCCGTCGCAATCGCAGATCAGCACGCCTTCGTTGCGCGTTCCGTTCATTTGACCGCCCCGAACGTGAGCCCGCGCACGAGCTGCTTCTGCGACAGCCAGCCGACGATCAGGATCGGCGCGACCGCGAGCAGCGACGCGGCGGACAGCTTCGCCCAGAACAGCCCTTCCGGGCTCGAATACGACGCGATGAACACCGTCAGCGGCGCCGCGTTCGAGCTCGACAGGTTGATGCTCCAGAACGCCTCGTTCCACGACAGGATCACGAGCAGGAGCGCGGTCGACGCGAGCCCCGGCAGCGCCATCGGCAGCAGCAGGTAGACGATCTCCTGCCACGTCGACGCGCCGTCGATGCGCCCCGCCTCGAGGATGTCCTTCGGGATCTCGTTGAAGTAGGTGAACGTCATCCATACCGCGATCGGCAGGTTGATCAGCGTGTAGACGATCACGAGCCCCGACACGCTGTCGAGCAGGCCCGCGTTCTTCCACAGCAGGTAGATCGGCACGAGCACGCCGACCGACGGCATCATCTTCGTCGACAGCATCCACAGCAGCACCTTCTGCGTGCGGCGGTTCGGGAAGAACGCCATCGCGTACGCGGCCGGCACCGCGAACAGCAGGCAGATCGCCGTCACGCCGGCCGAGATCAGCACCGAATTCCACGCGAACGAAAAGTAGTCGCTGCGCGCGAACACCTCGCGGAAGCTGTCGAGCGTCGGGATGAAGAACAGCGTCGACGCGTACGCCTGCTGCTCGGTCTTGAACGCCGTGAGCGCCATCCAGAAGATCGGGAAGAACAGCGCGAGCGCGATCAGCCATGCCAGCAGGCCCGGCACCGCGCGGCGCACGCGGCCGAACGCGGCGGATACAGTGGACACGCGGCGGCCGGCATCGAGAGTCAGGTCGCTCATTGTTCGTACTCCCCTTTCAGGTTGCGTGCGAGCATCCGCACGAGGAAGAACGACACGACGTTCGCGACCACGACGGCGATGATCCCGCCCGCGGACGCGAGGCCGACGTCGAACTGCTGCAGGCCGAGCGCATAGATCAGGTACGACAGGTTGGTCGTCGCGTTGCCGGGGCCGCCGCCCGTCGTCGTGTAGATCTCCGCGAAGATCGACAGCAGGAAGATCGTCTCCATCATCACGACGACCGCGATCGCCCGCTTCAGGTGCGGCAGCGTGATGTAGAAGAACATCGCGACCGGGCCGGCGCCGTCGATGCGCGCCGCTTCCTTCTGCTCCTGGTCGAGCGACTGGATCGCGGTGAACAGGATCAGGAACGCGAACGGCAGCCACTGCCACGCGACGATGATGATCACCGCGGTCAGCGGGTAGTCGGCGAACCAGTCGACCGGCGTCATGCCGAGCGCGCGCATCGCGTTCGCGACGAGCCCGTAGACCGGATGCAGGATCATGTTCTTCCAGATCAGCGCGGACACGGTCGGCATCACGAAGAACGGCGCGATCGCGAAGAGGCGCGCGATGCCCTGCCCGTAGAACTTGCGGTCGAACAGCACCGCCATCAGCACGCCGCCGGCCACGGTGATCGCGAGCACCGCGCCGATCAGCACGAGCGTGTGCCAGATCGCCGGCAGGAACGCCGGATCGGTCGCGAGGAAGCGGTAGTTGTCGAATCCGGCGAAGCCCTTCACGTCCGGATTGAGCAGGTTGTAGCGCGAGAACGAGTACCACACCGTCATCGCGAGCGGGATCGACATCCACAGCACCAGCACCGCGACGGACGGCGACACGAGCCAGCTCGCGCCGCGCCGCGGCCGGTCCGGTGCGGGCGGACGCGGCGCGGCGTCGAGCGGGTGCGCGTGGGTCAGGGGAAGACGTAAGTGACGCATGATCGGGACCACCTCCGATTGAAACGCGGGCGCGCAGCGCTCGCCCGCCTTGCCGCTTCACGACGGCAGTGCGTCCGCAGACGCACGGCGCGCCGCGTGACTTCTCCGTGTTACTTCTGGTACCCGGCCTGCCGCACCGCGCGGTCGGCCGCGGCCTGCCCGGCCGCGAGCGCCTGGTCGACCGTCATCTGCCCGGCCACCGCGCCCGCGATGCTCTGCCCGACCACGGTGCCGAACGACTGGAACTCCGGAATGCCGACGTACTGCACGCCCGTGTACGGCACCTTCTGCGCGGACGGATCGTTCGGGTCGGCCGTCTCGATCGCCTTCAGCACGAAGTCGGAGAACGGCGCGGCGGCCTTGTATTCGGCGCGCTGATACGTCGACGTGCGCGTGCCCGGCGGCACCGACGCCCACCCTTCATCCTTCGCGACCAGCTCCACGTACTGCTTCGACGTCGCCCACGCGATGAACTTCTTCGCGGCGTCCTGCTGCTTCGACGTCTTCGGGATCGCGAGCGCCCACGCCCACAGCCAGTGCGAGCCCTTCGGCGTCGCCTCGACCGGCGCTGCCGCATAGCCGATCCGGTCCGAGACCTGCGACTGCTGCTTGTTGTAGAGGATCCCCGCCGCGACGGTCGCGTCGATCCACATCGCGCACTTGCCGGACGCGGTCAGCGTCAGGTTCTCGTTGAAGCCGTTCGAGCTCGCGCCGGGCGGGCCGTTCTTCTTCAGCAGGTTCACGTAGAAATTGACGGCCTTCTTCCATTCCGGCGACGCGAGCTGCGCGTTCCACTTGTCGTCGAACCAGCGGCCGCCGAACGTGTTCACGACCGTCGACAGATACGCCATGTTCTCGCCCCAGCCCGCCTTGCCGCGCAGGCAGATGCCGTAGATGCCCTTCGACTTGTCGGTCAGCTTGTCCGCGAACCCGGCGATCTGGTCGTAGGTCGGCTGGTCGGGCATCTTGAGGCCCTTCGCCGCGAACAGGTCCTTGCGGTAGAACGTCATCGAGCTCTCGACGTAGAACGGCAGCGCGTAGAGCTGGCCGTTGTACGACAGGCTGTCGCGCGCGGTCTTCACGACGTCGTTCAGGTCGTAGTCGGCCGGCAGGCCGGCCACCGGCGCGAGCCAGCCGCGCTTGCCCCACTGCGGCGTCTCGTAGGTGCCGATCATCACCACGTCGAACTGGCCGCTGCCGGTCGTGATGTCGGTCGTCGCGCGCTGGCGCAGCACGTTTTCCTCGAGGATCACCCAGTTCAGCTTGACGTCGGGATTGGCCTTCTCGAACGCCGGCGCAAGCTTCTTCAGCTCGATCATGTCGGGGTTGTTCAGCGTCGCGATCGTCAGCGTTCCCGCAAGCGCGGCGCCGGCGGCCGTCGCGAGCGCCGCGCCGGCGAGCACGCGGGCGGCAAGCGTCTTTCGTTGCATGGCATGTCTCCAGTGTCTTGTGTGTTGTCGATATCGATGAAACGGCGCGCAACCGGCCGGTCAGGCCGCCGCGCGCGGGTCGGACCGCGTCAGCTCATCCAGTTGCCGCCGTCGACGTTCAGCGTCTGGGCGGTGACGTAGTCGGCATCGGCCGACGCAAGGAACAGCGCGGCGCCCGTCAGGTCGGCGGGCAGGCCCATCCGGCCGAGCGGCACCGCTTCGCCGACGAGCCGCTTCTTCTCGCCGAGCGGCCGGTTCTCGTAGCGTGCGAAGAGGGCATCGACCTGCTCCCACATCGGCGTGTCGACGACGCCCGGCGCGATCCCGTTCACGTTGATCCGGTGCGGCGCGAGCGCGAGCGCGGCCGACTGCGTATAGCTGATCACCGCCGCCTTGGTCGCGCAATAGTGCGATACGAGCGCCTCGCCGCGCCGGCCGGCCTGCGACGACATGTTGATGATCCTGCCGCCGCGCCCCTGCTCGACCATCCGCTGCGCGACGGCCTGCATCAGGAAGAACAGCCCCTTCACGTTGACGGCGAACAGGCGGTCGAACACGTCCCACGATTCGTCGAGGAGCGGGCGCATGTCGAACAGCGCCGCGTTGTTGAACAGGATGTCGACGCCGCCGAACCGCTCGACCGCGGTGGCGACGATGCGCGCGATGTCGTCGCGGCGGGTGACGTCGGCGGCCACGGCGACCGCGCGGCCCGGGCTCGCCTCGATGAGCCGCGCGAGCGACCCGCCGGCCGGTTTCACGTCGACGAGCACGCAGCGCGCGCCCTCTTCCAGATAGCGTTGCGCAACCGCTTCGCCGATGCCGCTCGCGGCACCCGTCAGGATCGCGACCTTGTCCTGCAATCTCACTGGCTGTCTCCGTTTCGTTCTGCTTGTGCGATGGGTCGCGAGGTGAGCAAACGCTCGCGACTCGAATAATTGCTCTGATTGCGATCAAATGATCGGATACGGAACCGGGGCTGTCAAGGCGGATCGGGGCGTTTTCGATGATGCGGTGCGGCAGAACGGCGCCGTGCCGATGGCCGCAGTCGCAGGCGGGTCAACGGCGAGCGGGACAGGTTGCGGCGCGGGCGGACGCGCCGCGGGGCGGGCGATGGGGCCGGCTTTGGCGCGGGCGGGAAGAAACGGGACGGATGGCCGCATGCGCGGGATGACGATACGTTATATCATCGCGATATTCCCGTTCCATTGCCCGCATTGCGCCATGGCTACTTCATCGTCAACGGCGTCCATCGCCGACCGGCTGTCCCGCGCCGACGCGTTCGCCGCCGACCACGGGCTCGCGTGGACGCCGCTGCGCCGGCAGGTCTACGAACGCGTGCTCGCCGCGCAGCGCCCGATCGGCGCGTACGACCTGCTCGCCGAGCTCGAGCCGCAGCGCGGCCGGGTGCCGCCCACGACCGTGTATCGCGCGCTGGATTTCCTCGTCGAGCACGGCTTCATCCACCGGATCGAATCGAAGAACGCCTTCTTCGCGTGCTGCGAGATCGGCGTGCCGCACGAGGGCCAGTTCCTGATCTGCGAATCGTGCGGCGAGACCGTCGAGATTCCGGGCGGCGACCTCGCGAAGCAGCTGTCCGCGAGCCCGCCCGCGCACGGTTTCGAGGTGCATCACCAGGTCGTCGAGCTGAGCGGCCTGTGCGGACACTGCAAGACCCGGCCGGCGCAGCGCTGACGCCGAACGCGCGGCCGACGCGCTACCTTTCCGAACGAGGAGTTTCATGTCCATTGCCCTGATGCGCGCCCCGCTGCGCGCCATCTCGCGCCCCGCCCGCTGGCTCGCCGCCGGCCTCGCCGCGCTGTCGCTCGCGGCGCCCGCGCTCGCGCAGGCCGCGGCCGTCAACGTGGTCGCCGCCGAGAATTTCTACGGCGACGTCGCGTCGCAGATCGGCGGCCGCCACGTCGCGGTGACGAGCATCCTCAGCAATCCCGACCAGGATCCGCACCTGTTCGAGGCGAGCCCGAAGACCGCGCGCGCGCTGCAGCAGGCGCAGCTCGTGATCTACAACGGCGCCGACTACGATCCGTGGATGGGCAAGCTGCTCGGCGCATCGAAGCAGGCGAAGCGCGCGACGATCGTCGTCGCCGATCTCGTCGGCAAGAAGGCCGGCGACAACCCGCACCTGTGGTACGACCCGGCGACGATGCCGGCCGCCGCGCGCGCGATCGCGGCCGAGCTCGGCCGCGCGGACCCGGCGAACAAGGCCGACTACGACGCGAACCTGCAGAAGTTCGTCGCGTCGCTGAAGCCCGTGGACGACAAGGTCGCCGCGCTGCGCGCGCAGTACAAGGGCGTGCCCGTGACGGCCACCGAGCCCGTGTTCGGCTACCTGTCCGACGCGATCGGCCTCGACATGCGCAACCAGCGCTTCCAGCTCGCGGCGATGAACAACACCGAGGCGAGCGCGCAGGACGTCGCCGCGTTCGAGCGCGACCTGCGCAAGCAGCAGGTGCGCGTGCTCATCTACAACAGCCAGGCCGAAGCGCCGATGACGAAGCGGCTGCTGAAGATCGCGCGCGACGGCGGCGTGCCGACCGTCAGCGTCACCGAGACGCAGCCGGCCGGCAAGACCTTCCAGCAATGGATGGCCGGCCAGCTCGACGCGCTCGGCAAGGCCCTTTCCACCCGCAAGCCATGACCCGCACTCCCCACGCACTCGAACTCGATCGCGTCACGCTCGAACTGGGCGGACGCACGATCCTGCGCGACGTCAGCCTCTCGATCGAGCCCGGCGAATTCGTCGGCGTGCTCGGGCCGAACGGCGCCGGCAAGACGACGCTGATGCGCGCGGTGCTCGGCCTCGTGCCGGTCGCGGGCGGCTCGCTCCTCGTCGGCGGCGAGCCGGTCGCGCGCGGCAATCCGTCGATCGGCTACATGCCGCAGATCCGCAGCGGCCTCGCGAACCGCCGGATGCGCGGCTACGATTTCGTCGCGATGGCGGCCGACGGGCACCGCTGGGGCCTGCCGCATGCGAGCGCCGCGACGCGGCACGACGTCGACCGCGTGCTCGACCTGGTCGGCGGCCGCACGCTCGCGCGCCGGCCGCTGTCGGAGCTGTCAGGCGGCGAACGGCAGCGCCTGCTGCTCGCGCAGTGCCTGCTCGGCAGCCCGAGGCTGCTGCTGCTCGACGAGCCGCTGATCAGCCTCGACCCGAACCACCAGCGCGGCGTCGTCGAACTCGTGCGCCGCGTGCAGCGCGAGCTCGGCATCACGGTGCTGTTCTCCGCGCACGAACTGAACCCGCTCCTCAACGCGCTCGACCGCGTGCTGTATCTCGGCAACGGCGTCGCGGCGCTCGGCACCGTCGACGAGGTGATCTCGAAACCCGTGCTGTCGCGGCTGTACGGATCGCCGATCGACGTGATGCGCGTGAACGGCAAGATCTTCGTGATGTCCGGCGACGTGGAAGTCGAGAAGCACGACCACGAGCACGAAGGCGACGACGACGGCCACGCGCACGGCGGCCACGGCCATTCCCACCACGGACACGCGCACCCTCACGCGAGCGGGCAATCACACGATGTTTGAATACGACTTCATGATCAACGCCTTCGCGGCGTCGGGAATCGTCGCGGTGCTCGCGGGCATCGTCGGCTACTTCCTGGTGCTGCGCGGGCAGACCTTCGCCGGCCACGCGCTGTCGCACGTCGGCTTCACCGGCGCGACGGGCGCGGTGCTGCTCGGCATCTCGCCGATCTGGGGAATGGTCGGCTTCACGCTCGCGGCCGGCATCGGCATGGGCGCGCTCGGCGAGCGGCTCGCGGGGCGCGACGTCGCGATCGGCGTGATCCTGTCGGGCGCGCTCGGCTTCGGCCTGCTGTTCCTGCATTTCTATACGTCGTTCGCGACGCAGGTGACGGCGCTCTTGTTCGGCAACGTGCTCGCGGTCAGCCACGACACGCTCGCGGTGCTCGCGGGCATCGGCGCGGTGAGCCTCGCCGCGCTCGCGCTGATCGCGCGGCCGCTCTTGTTCGCATCGCTGCAGCCCGAACTCGCCGAGGCGAAGGGCGTGTCGCTGCGCGCGGTGTCGGTGCTGTTCCTCGCGGTGTGCGCGCTCGCGGTCGCCGCGGCGACGCAGATCGTCGGCGTGCTGCTCGTGTTCACGCTGCTGGTCGGCCCGGCCGCCGCCGCGCAGAACGTGTCGACGCGGCTGTCGACGGGCGTCGTGCTCGCCGCGCTGTTCGCACTGTTCGAGGCATGGCTCGGCATCGTGCTCGCGTACTACACCGACTGGCCGACGAGTTTCTGGATCACCGCGCTGTCGGCGCTCGTGTATGGCGCAAGCCTGTTGCGGCGGCACGCGTGACGCACGCGGCGGCGTGACCGCACGCATCATGAAAAACGCCGGCATGCCTTCGAAGGCACGCCGGCGTTTTTTCATTGCGCGACCCGCGCGACGCGGGTCGCATGGTCATCGCCCCAGCACCCGCGCGTGATGCGCAATGTGATCGGCGATGAACGTCGAGATGAAGTAATACCCGTGGTCGTAACCCGCGTGCCGCCGCAGCGTCAGCGGCTGTCCTGCCGCCGCGCACGCCGCTTCGAACACGTCGGGGTTCAGCTGGTTCGCGAGGAACTGGTCGGCGAGCCCCTGATCGACCAGGATGCCGTCCGCGAACTTCCGCGCGTCCGCGCGCGCGACGAGTTCGCTCGCGTCGTAGCGCTTCCACGCTTCGCGGTCGGCGCCCAGATAGCCCGAGAACGCCTTCTCGCCCCACGGGCAGCGCGACGGCGCGGCGATCGGCGCGAACGCCGACACCGAGCGGTACACGTCCGGATTGCGCAGCGCGAGCACGAGCGCGCCGTGCCCGCCCATCGAGTGACCGAAGATGCCGAGCCGCGCGCCGTCGATCGGCAGCTCGGCGCTCACCGTCTCGCGCAGCGCGTCGACGACGTACGAATACATCCGGTAATGCGTCGACCACGGCGCTTCGGTCGCATCGACGTAGAAGCCCGCGCCAACGCCGAAGTCCCACGCGTCGGTCTCGCCCGGCACGCCCGCGCCGCGCGGGCTCGTATCGGGCGCGACGAGCGCGAGGCCGTGTTGCGCCGCGTACTGCTGCGCGCCGGCCTTGATCGCGAACGTCTCCTCGGTGCAGGTCAGCCCCGCGAGGTAGAACACCGCCGGCACGCGCCCGTGCGCGGCCTGCGGCGGCAGGTACACCGAGAACTTCATCGGCAGGCCGATCGCCGTCGATTCATGACGATAGAAGCGCTGCTCGCCGCCGTGGCACGCGTGCGACGAAACGAGTTCGAGCATGTCGTTACCTCGCGATCAGTACAGCACGACCGAGCGGATCGACTCGCCCTTCTTCATCAGGTCGAAGCCGTCGTTGATCTTCTCGAGCGGCAGCGTGTGCGTGATCAGGTCGTCGATGTTGATCTTCCCTTCCATGTACCAGTCGACGATCTTCGGCACATCGGTGCGGCCGCGCGCGCCGCCGAACGCCGAGCCCTTCCACTCGCGGCCCGTCACCAGCTGGAACGGCCGCGTGCTGATTTCCTCGCCGGCCGCAGCTACCCCGATGATGAACGACTGGCCCCAGCCCTTGTGCGTGCATTCCAGCGCCTGGCGCATCAGCTTCACGTTGCCCACGCATTCGAACGAGTAGTCCGCGCCGCCGTCGGTCAGCTGCACGATGTGGTCGACGACGTTCTCGACCTCGTTCGGGTTGATGAAGTGCGTCATCCCGAACTTCTTCGCGAGCTCGACGCGCTTCGGGTTGATGTCGACGCCGATGATCTTGTCCGCGCCGACCATCTTCGCGCCCTGGATCACGTTCAGGCCGATCCCGCCGAGACCGAACACGACCACGTTCGCGCCCGCCTCGACCTTCGCCGAGTACACCACCGCGCCGACGCCCGTCGTCACGCCGCAGCCGATGTAGCAGATCTTGTCGAACGGCGCGTCCTCGCGCACCTTCGCGACCGCGATCTCCGGCACCACGATGTAGTTCGAGAACGTCGACGTGCCCATGTAGTGGAACAGCGGCTTGCCGTCGAGCGAGAAGCGCGATGTCGCGTCCGGCATCAGGCCCTTGCCCTGCGTCGCGCGGATCTTCTGGCACAGGTTGGTCTTGCGCGACAGGCAGAACTTGCACTCGCGGCATTCCGGCGTGTAGAGCGGAATCACGTGGTCGCCCTTCCTCACCGTGCCGACGCCGGGGCCGACGTCGACCACCACGCCCGCGCCTTCGTGACCGAGAATCGCCGGGAAGAGCCCTTCCGGATCCGCACCCGACAGCGTGTAGTAGTCGGTGTGACAGATCCCCGTCGCCTTCACCTCGATCAGCACCTCGCCCGCGCGCGGCCCTTCCAGGTCGACTTCCTCGATCGTCAGCGGCGCACCCGCCTTCCACGCAATCGCGGCTTTCGTCTTCATCGTGTGACTCCTGTCAGTAAACATGGCCGTGCCGCGTCGCGCGCGGCACGGCAAGTGAAATCGTGCTCGCCATGATGGCCGATCGACGCACGCGCCGCGTGCGGGAAACAGCCGTCGTATTGCCCGAATGCGTCATCGTTGACGCAAAACGACAAGTGCCCGAGTTTAAACGTCCATCGTGAACCATGCAGCGGTCCGCGCATACAGGTCGACGAAGCGCGCGTGCCGCGTCGCGAGCGCGCGGTCGCCGCACGGCGCCGCCACCGGCGACGCGGCGGGCGCGAGCGCGCGCAACGCGTCCTCGCGCCAGTGGCCGATCGCCACGCCGGCCAGCAGCGCGGCGCCGCGCGTCGCGGCGTTCGGGCAGTCGACCGCGTCGAGCGACGCGCCGAGCGCGTCGGCCAGCAGCTGGCGCCAGCGCGGATCGACCGAGCCGCCGCCGGCCAGGCGCAGCGATGCGACCGCACGGTACTCCGCACCTTCCGCACCTTCCGCACGAATCGCATCGAGCCCCACGCGCAGCGCGAACGCGACGCCTTCGAACGCCGCCCTCATCATCGCGCCGCGCGTATCGCCGAGCCCGAGGCCGAGCCAGCCGCCGCGCGCGTCCGGATTCATCCACGGCGAGCGCTCGCCGGTCAGGTACGGCAGGAAGGAGAGCCGCTCGGACGCCGGCTGCGCGAACGCATCGTCGTAGGCGGCCGGCCAGCTCGCGTAGCCGAGCCAGCCGCGCACGGCTTCGAGCGCGAGCCCGACGTTCTGCATCGCCGCCATCGTGTAGTACCCGCCGCCCGTGGCCGCGCGATAGCGGTGCAGCCCGCGTCGCGCGGCGGGCAGCCGGTCCGCGAGCACGACGATCTGCCCGCCGCTGCCGGTCGTCAGCAGCGCGTCGCCGTCGGCGACGAGGCCGCTGCCCAGCGCCGCGCACGCGGTGTCGGCCGCGCCGGTCGCGAGCGGCACGCCGGCCGGCAAGCCGAGCGCCGCGGCCGCCTGCGCGGCGAGCACGCCGCACGGCGCCGTCGACGCACGCACCGGCGCAAACAGCGCGCGCGGCAGGCCGAGCGCGTCGAGCCGCGCGGCATCCCATGCGCCGTCGGGCGTCGCGAGCGCAGTCGCGCACGCATCGCTCGGATCGGCCGCGACGTCGCCGCCGAGCGCGATGCGCAGCCAGTCCTTCGGCTGCACGGCCCAGCGCGCGGCGCGCAGCGCCGCCGGCTCGCCGGCAGCCATCCAGCGCAGCAGCGGGCCCGCCATCCCCGGCGCGACCGGGTTCGGCGCGTCCGGCCAGTCCGCCGCGCCGGCGAGCCGCGCGGCGCGCGTATCGGGCCACAGCAGCGCGGGCCGCACCGCGCGGCCGGCCGCGTCGATCAGCACGACGCCGTGCATCTGCCCCGAAAAACCGATCGCGGCGACCTGCGCCCGTTCATCGGCTGGCAGCCGCGCGGCCGCGCGCACGAGCGCATCCCACCACGCATCCGGCGCGATTTCCGCCCAGCCGGGCTGCGGCGACGACAGTGCATAAGGTTCGCTCGCGACCGCGCGTTCGACGCCGTCCGGGTCGAGCGTGACGAGTTTCACCGAGCCGGTGCCGAGATCGATTCCGAGCAAGCGCATGACGAAGCGACGATTTGAATGGACAGGACTCGATGATAGCGGGATCGCAATATCCGCCCTATTTTTCCGCGATCGTAAATTGCCAATCCGATCGATCTCGCCGCGTGCATTAAAACGCCCGTTCGCGGGTTAACCCGGTTCATTTTTTCACACCCCGAAATGACCACTATTCCCGAATCGCGATACACACCATAAAGCACCCCATATTTGACATGGGGGTTCGCATTATTTTGGAGGGCTATAAAACCGGGAAACCTCACTCCTGCGGCAGATTCCCGATGCGCGACGCCCCGCTTCATGCCGAATCGGCATATCGAACCAGCAAAGAACGGAATAGAACCCAGTGCTCTTGTTGCGGCGATCCGTTCCGCATAACTTCGTACCACCCCGAATACAAGATCATGGAGTGAGACAGATGCAATCGAACACGGTCCATCCGTGCGATGAAGTGTTGCCGACCGGCAAGCTCGTAACGCTCGGACTGCAGCACGTTCTCGTCATGTACGCCGGCGCGGTCGCCGTGCCGCTAATCGTCGGCGGCGCGCTCAAGCTGCCGAAAGACCAGATCGCGTTCCTGATCAGCGCCGATCTGTTTTCGTGCGGTATCGCGACGCTGATCCAGACGCTGGGCCTGTGGATCTTCGGCATCCGCCTGCCCGTGATCATGGGGTGCACGTTCGCGGCGGTCGGCCCGATGATCGCGATCGGCACGAACCCCGGCCTCGGCATCCTCGACATCTTCGGCTCGACGATCGCGGCCGGCGTCATCGGCATCGTGCTCGCGCCGACGATCGGCAAGCTGCTGCGGTTCTTTCCGCCCGTCGTCGTCGGCACGGTGATCTCGGTGATCGGCCTGTCGCTGATGGAAGTCGGCATCAACTGGGCCGCGGGCGGCGTCGGCAATCCGGAATACGGCAGCCCCGTCTACCTCGGCCTGTCGCTGCTCGTGCTCACGCTGATCCTGCTGATCAACAAGTTCGGCCGCGGCTTCATCGCGAACATCTCGGTGCTGCTCGGCATCGTCGCGGGCTTCGCGATCGCGTTCGCGCTCGGCCGCGTGAACACCGAAGGCGTGTCGATCGCGCCGTGGGTCGGCATCGTGATGCCGTTCCATTTCGGCTGGCCGCACTTCGACCCACTGTCGATCGCGACGATGGTCACGGTGATGTTCGTCACGTTCATCGAATCGACCGGGATGTTCCTCGCGGTCGGCGACATGGTCGATCGTCCGGTCGACCAGGAGCGCCTCGTGCGCGGCCTGCGCGTCGACGGCCTCGGCACGCTGATCGGCGGCATCTTCAACTCGTTCCCGCATACGTCGTTCTCGCAGAACGTCGGCCTGATCGGCGTGACGGGCGTGAAGAGCCGCTACGTCTGCGCGACGGGCGGCGTGATCCTGGTGATGCTCGGCCTGTTCCCGAAGATGGCTCAGGTCGTTGCGTCGGTGCCGCCGTTCGTGCTCGGCGGCGCGGGGATCGTGATGTTCGGGATGGTCGCGGCGAACGGCGTGAAGGTGCTGTCGAAGGTCGATTTCGTGAACAACCACCACAACCTGTTCATCGTCGCGGTGAGCATCGGCATGGGGCTCGTGCCGGTCGTGTCGCCGCACTTCTTCTCGAAGCTGCCGGCAGCGCTCGCGCCGATCCTGCACAGCGGCATCCTGCTCGCGTCGGTGACGGCCGTGATCCTGAACATCGTGTTCAACGGCGTGAAGGGCGAGAAGGAAGCGAAGTGCGACATCCGCCGCGCCGGTCACGATTTCGACGGGCGGCCGGTCGACCTGCACTGACCGCCCGATCGCGCCGCGACGCGGCGCTGCTTCCGGACCGGAAAACGCCACGGCATTGTCGTGGCGTTTTTTGTTTGCGTCATCCGCTTGCGGGCGGCGGCGCAGCGATCGCATTGAACGCCGGGTGCGTGCCGGCGCGACAGCACGCGCACCACTTTGCACGTGCAAAGCCCCCGCCCAAAAAGAAACGCCACGGACTTTCGTCCGTGGCGTTGTCGCTTGCGGGGCCTTGCGCGCGTGTCGTGTGTCGCGTCACGCACGCAACGCCCGCCGGCTCGACGTTGGCGGTTGCCCGCCATGCATTGCGATGACCGGCAGTGCTCAGCCGTTCTTCGCAGCCGCCGACGCCGGCGCAGGCACGGCTGCCTTGTCGTAGTCGACCGGCTGGTCGGCCGGACGCGGCGTCTCGCCGGCCCGCTGGATCCAGCCGCCGCCCAGCGCGCGGTACAGGTCGACGAGGCTGGTCCAGCGCGCGAGCCGTGCGCTGATCAGCGTCTGCTGCGCGTTGTACAGGTCGGTCTGCGCGGTCAGCACCGACAGGTAGCTGTCCACGCCGTTCTTGTAGCGCAGGTCCGACAGGTCGTAGCGACGCTGCTGCGCATGCTCGTTGCGCTGCAACGCGGCGATCTGCTGGTCGTACGTGCCGCGCGCGGCCAGGCCATCCGACACATCCCGGAATGCCGACTGGATCGCCTTCTCGTAGTTCGCGATCTCGATGCGCTTCTGCACGTGCGCGAGATCGAGATTGGCGAGATTCGCGCCGCCCTCGAAGATCGGCATCGTGATCTGCGGCGCGAACGACCACGCCGCGGTGCCCGCCTTGAACAGCCCGCCGAGCGTCGGGCTCGCGGTGCCGAACGCGCCCGTCAGCGAGATCTTCGGGAAGAACGCCGCGCGCGCCGCGCCGATGTTCGCGTTCGCCGCGAGCAGGTTCTGCTCCGCTTCCATGATGTCCGGACGGCGCGTCAGCAGGTCCGACGGCAGCCCGGCCGGGATGTCGGTCAGGAAGTTCTGCGCGTCGAGCGGCATGCCCGGCGGCAGGTCGTCCGGCAACGGCTGGCCGATCAGCAGCACCAGCGCGTTCACCGCCTGCGCGCGTGCACGCGCCTGCGCCTGCTGGTTCGCGAGCGCCGTCTCGACCACGGTCTGCGCCTGGCGCAGGTCGAGCTCCGAGCCGGTGCCGTTGTCGAACTTCAGCTTCGTCAGGTCGTACGACGCCTGCGCGGATTTCAGCGTGTTTTCCGTAACCTTCAGCAGGTCGTCGGTCGACAGTACCGTCAGGTACTGGTCCGCGACCTGCGCGACGAGGGTGATCTCCGTCGCCTTGCGCGCCTGCGCGGTCGCGAAGTACTTCGCGAGCGCCTGGTCCTTCAGGCTCTGGATCCGGCCGAACAGGTCGAGCTCCCATGACGCCTGCAGCCCGACGTTGTAGGTCGTCGAGATGTTGCGTCCCGGGATCGCCGTCAGCGCGTTCGGCGTACGCGTGCGGTTGCCGGTGCCGACCGCATCGAGCGACGGCATCAGGTCCGCACGCGTGATCTGGTACTGCGCGCGCGCGGCCGCGACGTTCAGCACCGCGACCCGCAGGTCGCGGTTGTTCGTCAACGCGATCTCGATCAGCCGCTGCAGGCGCGGATCGACGAAGAACTCGCGCCAGCCGATGTCGGTCGCCGCCTGGCCGTTCGCGCTGCGCGCGCCGGCCTTCACGGCCGGCTGCGTCGCATAGACGCCGCTCGACGGGAACGCCTGCGCGACGGGCGCATCGGGCCGCTTGTAGTGCGGCGCCATCGTGCAGCCCGTGGCGAAGAGCGCGACCGCGATTGCAGTCAAAGCATGTTTTTGCATCATCACTGCCCCTTCTTCTCGTCGTCGCCGTGGTCGCCCTTCTCCGCCTGGTGCATGTGATCCTGCGCAAGACGCAGCGCCTCGTCGACGTCTTCCTTCTCGCCGCTGAAGATCGCGCGGATCTTCACGAAGAACATCGGGATCATGAAGATCGCGAGGAACGTCGCGGTGATCATCCCGCCGATCACGCCCGTGCCGATCGCGTGCTGGCTCGCCGAGCCCGCGCCGTTGCTGATCGCGAGCGGCATCACGCCGAGAATGAACGCGAGCGACGTCATCAGGATCGGACGCAGCCGCAGGCGCGCCGCTTCCAGCGCGGCCTCGATCGGCCCCATCTTCTCCGTCACCTGCAGTTCGCGCGCGAACTCGACGATCAGGATCGCGTTCTTCGCGGACAGGCCCACCGTGGTCAGCAGGCCGACCTGGAAGAACACGTCGTTCTCGAGGCCGCGCAGCGTCGCCGCGAGCAGCGCGCCGATCACGCCGAGCGGCACGACCATGATCACCGAGAACGGGATCGACCAGCTTTCATACAGCGCCGCGAGACACAGGAACACGACGAGGATCGAGATCGCGTACAGGATCGGCGCCTGGGAACCCGACTGGATTTCCTGGTACGACAGCCCCGTCCACGAGTAGCCGACGCCTTCCGGCAGCTTCTTCGCGAGCGCTTCCATCGCCGCCATCGCCTGGCCGGTCGACTTGCCCGGTGCGGCCTGGCCCTGGATTTCCATGGCCGAGATGCCGTTGTAGCGCTCGAGCTTCGGCGAACCGTAGGTCCAGTGACCGGTCGCGAACGCGCTGAACGGCACCATCCCGCCCGAGCCGTTGCGCACGTACCAGATGTTCAGGTCTTCCGGCGTCATCCGGAACGGCGCATCGGACTGCACGTAGACCTTCTTGATCCGGCCGTCGGTGTCGAGGAAGTTGTTCACGTACTGCGACGCCCACGCGATCGAGAACGTCTGGTCGATCGCCTGCGCAGTGACGCCGAGCGCGTTCGCCTTCTCGCGGTCGATGTTCACCTTGTACTGCGGCGTATCGTTCAGGCCGTTCGGTCGCACGCCCTGCAGCGTCGGATCCTTCGAAGCCATCATCAGCAGCTGGTTGCGCGCCGCCATCAGCGCGTCGTGGCCCACGCCCGCGTTGTCCGTCAGCTCGAAGTCGAAGCCGGCGGCGGTGCCGAGTTCCGGAATCGACGGCGGGTTGAACGGAATCACCAGCGCATCCTTGTACTTCGCGTAGCGCCCGAACATCCGGCCGATCAGCGCCTGGACCTTCTGGTTCGCGTGCTGACGCTGCGCGTAGTCCTTCAGCCTGACGAACACGAGACCCGAGTTCTGGCCGCGGCCCGCGAAGCTGAAGCCGTTGACCGTGAACGCGGACTCGACGATTTCCTTCTCGTCGTTCAGCAGGTAGTCGGAAATGTTCGCAAGCGTCTTCGCGGTCGTTTCCTGCGTCGAGCCGGACGGCGTCTGCACGATCACGAACATCAGGCCCTGGTCTTCGTCCGGCAGGAACGACTTCGGCAGGCGCACGAACAGCAGGCCGACCGCGACGATCACGACCAGATAGATGATGAGCCAGCGGCCCGAGCGCTTGATCACGTGGTGCACGCCGACGTGGTACTTGTCGCGGCTCTGGTTGAACGTGCGGTTGAACCAGCCGAAGAAGCCCTTCTTCTCTTCGTGGTGACCCTGCGGGATCGGCTTGAGGATCGTCGCGCACAGCGCCGGCGTCAGGATCAGCGCGACGAGCACCGACAGCACCATCGCCGACACGATCGTCAGCGAGAACTGACGATAGATCGCGCCGACCGAGCCGCCCGAGAACGCCACCGGCACGAACACCGCCGACAGCACGAGCGCGACGCCCACCAGCGCGCCGGTGATCTGGCCCATCGCCTTGCGGGTCGCCTCCTTCGGCGACAGCCCCTCTTCCGCCATCACCCGCTCGACGTTCTCCACCACCACGATCGCATCGTCGACCAGCAGGCCGATCGCGAGCACGAGGCCGAACATCGACAGCGTGTTGATCGAGAAGCCCACCAGCGACATGATCGCGAACGTGCCGAGCAGCACCACCGGCACCGCGATCGTCGGGATGATCGTCGCCCGCAGGTTCTGCAGGAACAGGTACATCACGAGGAACACCAGCACGATGCCTTCGAGCAGCGTCTTGACCACTTCCTCGATCGACAGCTTCACGAACGGCGTCGTGTCATACGGATACGCCACCGACAGGCCGTGCGGGAAGTACTTCGACAGCGTTTCCACCTGCTGGCGCACCGCCTTCGCGGTCGCGAGCGCGTTCGCGTTGGTCGCGAGCTGGATGCCCAGCGCCGCGCTCGGCTTGCCGTTGAACTTGGTGTCGAAGTTGTAGTTTTCCGCGCCGAGCGCGACGTGCCCGACATCCTTCAGGCGAACCTGCGAACCGTCCTGGTTGACCTTCAGCAGGATGTTGCCGAACTCCTCCGGCGTGCGCAGCAGCGTCGCCTCGGTGATCGTCGCCTGCAGCACGGTGCCCGGCTTCGCCGGCGTGCCGCCGAGCTGGCCGCCCGCGACCTGCACGTTCTGCGCGCTGATCGCGCTGGTCACGTCGACCGGCGTGAGGCCGTAGTTGGTCAGGCGGGTCGGATCGAGCCAGATCCGCATCGCGTACTGCGAGCCGAACAGCGTGACGGTGCCGACGCCGTTGAGCCGGCTGATCGGGTCCTTCACGTGCGACGCGACGTAGTTCGCGAGGTCGTAGCGGTTCATGCTGCCGTCTTCGGACGTGAAGGCGAGCACCAGCAGGAAGCTGCTGCTCGACTTCGTCACCGACAGGCCGAGCTGCTGCACGACCTGCGGCAGGATCGGCGTCGCGAGCGACAGCTTGTTCTGCACCTGGACCTGCGCGATGTCGGCGTTGGTGCCCGGCGCGAACGTCAGCGTGATCGTCGCCGTGCCCGAGTCGTCACTCGTCGACGACATGTACAGGAAGTTGTCGAGACCGCTCATCTGCTGCTCGATCACCTGCGTCACCGTGTCTTCCACCGTCTTCGCGGAAGCGCCCGGGTAGTTCGCGCTGATCTGGATCGATGGCGGCGCGATCGTCGGATACTGCGCGATCGGCAGCGTGAAGATCGCCGCGACGCCGGCCAGCATCAGGATGATGGCGATCACCCATGCAAAGATCGGGCGATCGATAAAAAACTTTGCCATGAAACAGGCTCCCTGTTAATGAGCACTCGACGCGGCGGCGGCGCTCGCCGGGGCAGCGCCCGACGCTGCGGCAGCCGACGCTGCGGCAGGCGACGAACCCGACGACGGCGCGGCGGCCGGCGCTGCAGCCCCTGCAGCGGCGCCCGATGCGCCGTCCTGCGCCTGCGCGAGCTGGGCCGCGACGGTCTTCACGGTCGCGCCCGGACGCACCTTGTCGATGCCCTGCACGATCACGCGGTCGCCCCCCTGCAGGCCGCCTTCGACGATCCAGTTCTGGCCCCGCATGCCGGTCGTCGTCAGCGGACGCGGCGCGACCTTGTTGTCCGCGCCGACCACCAGCGCGACCGCCTGACCCTTCTGGTCATGCGTGACGCCGATCTGCGGCACCAGGAACGCGTTCTCGTTCACCCCTTCCTCGATGCGCGCGCGCACGAACATCCCCGGCAGCAGCACCTTGTTCGGGTTCGGGAAGATCGCGCGGATCGTCACCGAGCCCGTCGCCTGATCCACCGTCACGTCCGAGAACTGCAGCCTGCCCGGCTCCGAGTACGTCTTGCCGTCCTCCAGGATCAGCGACACCTTCGCCGCGCCCGGGCCGCTCGTCTTGATCCGGCCGCTCTGCACGTCCTGGCGCAGCTTCAGCCCTTCCAGGCTCGACTGCGTCAGGTCCACGTACACCGGATCGAGCTGCTGCACGGTCGACATCAGCGTCGCCTGGCTCGCCTGCACGTACGCGCCCGGCGTGACCTGCGAGATGCCGACGCGGCCGGTGATCGGCGACACCACGTCCGTATAGCCGAGGTTGATCTGCGCGGTGTCCACCGCCGCCTTGCCGGCCGCCACGTCCGCCGCCGCCTGCCCTTGCGCGGCGACCGCGTTGTCGTAGTCCTGCTTGCTGATCGCGTTCGCGCCGACCAGCACCTTGTAGCGCGCGACCAGTGCGTTCTGCGTCGCGAGGTTCGCCTGCGCCTTCGCGAGCGATGCCTTCGCGCTGTTCAGCTGTGCGATATACGGTGCGGGGTCGATCTTGTAGAGGCGCTGGCCGGCCTTGACGTCGGTGCCTTCGGTGAATTCACGGCGCAGCACGATGCCGTCGACCCGCGCGCGCACTTGCGCGACGAGGAACGCGTTGGTGCGGCCCGGCAGTTCGGTGAAGACCGGTACGGTTTCCGGCTGGACGGTGACGACGCCGACTTCCGGCGTTTGCGGCGGCGGTGCCGATTCTTTTTTCCCGCACGCGGCCAGGAAAACGGCGGCCGTCGCGACAGTGATTAAGCGGTATGGAACCCGTTCGACGCGCATGGAGCGACCTCTGTGTGTAACCAATGGAATGAGTGCCGCGCCCGGCCCGGACGCAACACGGATGCGCCTTGCGGCGCGGATCGAACACCTGAATTACTGGACTGCTGGATACAGCAAGCGGCACGGAACCACGGTGCCGACGAAGACGCCCCGAACTGCGGGCAGGTAGTGCTTTGGCGGGGATCAGCAGTGTGGGATATTAACTGATTGCCCCTTTGGCCATTCGATCGTAGGGTGGTATTGTATATACATTCACGAATGTATGTAAAAAGGCCCTGCGCCGCCGCGACCGCCGGTATTACAAACCGTTACGAGCCGCTAGGATAGCCCGTTTGCACGGGTACGGCGAGGGATGCGAACCTTATTGTTTCGCCCACCGATCGATCCTCTCAGGCCTGAATATGGTCAGACGCACCAAGGAGGAAGCCCTTGCCACCCGCAACGGCATCCTCGACGCCGCCGAACACGTGTTCTTCGAGAAAGGCGTGTCGCACACGTCGCTCGCGGACATCGCGCAACACGCCGGCGTGACCCGCGGCGCCATCTACTGGCATTTCGCGAACAAGAGCGAGCTGTTCGACGCGATGTTCGATCGCGTGCTGCTGCCGATCGACGAACTGAAGAAGATGCCGGCCGACGCGCCCGGCAGCAATCCGCTCGAGAAGGTCCGCAAGATCCTGATCTGGTGCCTGCTCGGCGTCCAGCGCGATTCGCAGCTGCGCCGGGTGTTCAGCATCCTGTTCATGAAGTGCGAGTACGTGGCGGACCTGGAGCCGCTGCTGCAGCGCAATCGCGCCGGCATGAGCGACGCGCTGCACGCGATCGACGCCGATCTCGCGATGGCCGTGCGGCTGAAGATGCTGCCCGAACGGCTCGACACGTGGCGCGCGACGCTGATGCTGCATACGCTCGTCAGCGGCTTCGTGCGCGACATGCTGATGCTGCCCGACGAGATCGACGCGGAGCAGCACGCGGAAAAGCTCGTCGACGGCTGCTTCGACATGCTGCGCTACAGCCCGGCGATGCTGAAGGACGATTGACGCGCCGTGCCCGCCGGCGCACGCGGCGGCAGGGTCAGGCGGCCTGCGTGCGGCGCGCGCGGGCCCGCCGGTTCGACGCGGACACCGACTCGCGCGCCGGCATCGCGCCGCCCGCCAGCCCGGCGATCCATGCGTCGGTCGACATCACCGCCGCGAAGTTCGACTGGAACACCACCGTATACGCGCGGTGGATCTCCTCGGCGCTCGCCGCGCCGGCCGCGTTCTCGTACGGCACCGCGCCCGTCGCATCCTCCAGATACTCGACGTTCAGCCCCGCATGCGCCGCGTGATACACGGTCGACGCATTGCAATTGTGCGTCATGTAGCCGGCCACCGCGAGCGTGTCGATGCCGTGCGCGTCGAGCCACGCGGCGAGATCGGTGCCCGCGAACGCGCTCGCGAGCGACTTCTCGATCCGGTGCGCGTACGGCCGCGACGCAACCACCGGATGCAGTTCGACGCCGTCGCTGCCGGGCGCGAAGATCGGCGCGCCGGCCGGCGCGACGTGCTGGACGACGATCACCGGCACGCCGGCCGCGTGCGCGGCATCGATCGCGCGGCCAAGGTTCGCGAGCGATGTGTCGACGGGCGGGTATTCGATCGGCAGGTCGCCCGTCACGTATTCGTTCTGGACGTCGATCACGATGAGGGCGCGGCGACTGGCGGGCTTTGAAGCGGGCTTCGACATGACTTTCTCCTGGTTCGGACGCGCCGCCCGCCCCGCAACGGGAGCAGTCGGCAGCGCGATGCGACGCATTGTCGAACCGCGGCGCCGGCCCCGACAGCGGCCCGATTGACATTCTTCGATAGAATCGGGCCATCCGCATTCCGGAGCCCGCCATGCCCGCCGTCCCCGCCGTCCCTTCTCCCACCGTCGTCGCCGCGATCGCGTTCGACGGCATCAGTCCGTTCCACCTGTCGGTCCCGTCCGTCGTGTTCGGCAAGGAGCGCGACGCGGCCGACACGCCCGCGTTCGACTTCCGCGTGTGCTCGGCGGACCGGGGCCCGCTCGCGACGACGGGCGGCTTCACGATCTCGGCCCCGCTCGGGCTCGACGCGCTCGGCGACGCGCAGATCGTCATCGTGCCGAGCTGGCGTGACCCGGCCGAAACGCCGCCGGCGGTGCTGCTCGATGCGGTGCGCGCCGCCGCCGACCGCGGCGCGCTGCTGGTCGGGCTGTGCCTCGGCGCGTACGTGCTCGCGGCAGCCGGCCTGCTCGACGATCGCCCGGCGACCACGCACTGGGCCTGGGCGGACGACTTCGCACGGCGCTTCCCGCGCGTGCGGCTCGACCCCGACGTGCTGTACGTCGACGACGGCAACCTGATGACGTCGGCCGGCACCGCCGCGGGGCTCGACTGCTGCCTGCACGTGGTGCGCCGCCGCTTCGGCGCCGACGCGGCGAACCGGATCGCGCGACGCCTCGTGATTCCGCCGCACCGCCAGGGCGGGCAGGCGCAATACGTGCCGCAGCCCGTCGCCGCGCACCCGCGCGACGCGCGGCTCGCGGGCCTGCTCGACTGGGTGCGCGCGCAACTCGACGCGCCGCACAGCGTCGATTCGCTCGCGGCGCGCGTGCTGATGAGCCGCCGCACGTTCACCCGGCACTTCCGCCAGGCGACCGGCACGACCGTGATCGCATGGCTGCAGGCCGAACGGCTCGCGCGCGCGCAGCATCTGCTGGAAACCACCGGACAATCGATCGACGCGATCGCGCAGGCGGCCGGCTACGGGTCGAGCGTGTCGCTGCGCCAGCATTTCGCGAGCGCGCTCGGCACGTCGCCGTCGGCCTATCGGCGGGAATTTCGGGGGACGGCGGCGGACGCGCCAAGGTGACGGCCGCCGCATGCGCGGCGGCCAGCGGGATGCGGCCTGCGCAGGGTTGCGCTCAGCCGTTGAACCAGCGCGCCGCGTAGAGCAGCAGCGCGACGAACACGATCATCGCCGCCCACGCCCAGGCCGGCACCGGAGAGGATTCGCGATGATGGACCGCGCTGGCCGCCCGGCCGGTCAGCGCGCCGCCGAGGTGCTGCAGCGGCGGACGTTTCGCCGTCCCCGCCAGCGACGCGGGCCGCAGGAACACATGCTGGCGCCGATGCGGGGTGGTACGCGCGCGGTTCGGCGCAAGCCCGTGCTTCGCCTGCACGACCGCGCAGAACTCGCTGAAGAAGTCGTCGGCCCATTCGTGCAGCGCGTTCTCGATCTGCCGCGTCGGCAGCTCGGCGAGCGGCCCGGTCGCGGTCGCCCACAGCACGTATTCGACGCGGGTCGCGTTCGCGTCATCCGCCTCCGGCAACAGCACGATTTCGATCTGGCCGCGCAGCGCGCCGATGCCGTCGGCGCGCGCCTTGAAGTTCAGGGTCCGGCGCGGCTGCCCCTCCGCATCGCCCTGCTCGCTCGCGACATGCGCGCGCACGCCGTAGCGCGCGCGTAGCGGGCCAAGCGGCACGGTAAGCGTCAGCGCATACTCGCCGCGCGTCAGCTCGACGAACGATTCACAATGGTCAAAACTCGCGCGCAGCAGCGCGATGTCCTCCAGTGCGTCCCGGACGACCGACGGCGCAAGCGGAACACGTAATGCGTCGTTCAGTTCCATGATGTCTCCCCGATGAACACTTGCCGCTCAGGACGTCTCGACGAGACTGCCGACCCGCGCGACATCGAAGGCGACATAGCGCGCTAGCGCCAACGCCGCCGACTTCGGTTCCTCGTAACTCCATGCGGCGTTTTCGATCACGCCGTCTTCCGTCTGCAAATCGAAATAGCTCGCGTGCCCCTTCAGCCCGCAGACGGTCGTCAGGCGCGACCGCACGAGCCGGCTCATGTTGACGTCGGCGCGGGGCAGGTAATAAACGTCCGGCAGCCCCGACTCGCGCACGGTCAGCGCGCCGAGCGTATCCGCGTACGTAATCCCCTGATGAATCACGCGCACGCGATGGCGGTTCGGCACGATTTCGAGACGAGGGTCGGCTGCAGTGGTCATCGATCTCCTCCTACTGACGACCCGGCAGGCGGGCCGGGGGCGCACCAAGAAGCACAAAAGCCACGGCGCGAAGGCCGTGGCTTTCATTATCGGCGAAAGTCGCACGAATTGCGCGACTGTCGCCCAAACCGGACGTTGCCGGCTATTTCGCGGACCAGGTGAACGCCTGCTTCGCGCCGCCCTTCGCGGTCACCGTGACGCTGTGCGTCTCGTCCTTGCCCTGGTACGACGCCTGCACCGTGTAGCGGCCCGGCGGCAGCTTGACGAGCATGTACGGCCCGCGCGCATCGGTCTTCAGCACCTCGGCGCCTTTCGCGTCGGCAATCCGCACCTGGACGTCGGCAACGAACTCGCCGCCCGCGCCCGTGAAGCGCAGCGCGAGCGGCCACGCGGCTTCGTTGTGCTGGAACGCCGTCGATTCGTCCTGCCCGACGCCGCCGGACACGAAGGTGACGTCGCCCTGGTGACGCGCGGCGGGCAAGCCGTCCGACTGCGCGTACGCGCCGGTTGCGCCGGCCGCGACGCCGACGGCCAGCGCCGCGGCGATCGCGAATCGGGACACGCTGCGTGGATGTTGCATGGCACTCTCCTCTGGATCGGAACGGAGGCCTGCTCGCGCCGTTCAGCTCAGGTCGACCGGCACGAAGATCTGCGCATTGTCGCGCTGGATCAGCAGTGCGAGGCTGTTGCCGGCGCCCTTGACCGCGTCGCGCAGCTGTTCGGGGCTCGTCACCGGCCGGCCGTTCACCGCGAGGATCACGTCGCCCGGCTGGATGCCCGCGCTCGCGGCGGGGCCGCCCGCCTGCTGGACGAGCAGCCCGTGCGACAGCTGCGTCGCGCTGCGCTCCTGCGGCGACAGCGGCCGCACCGCGACGCCGAGCCGGCCCTGTTCGACCGGACCGCCGTCGTTCGACGCGACCTTGGCGTCGGCCATCGAGCCGAGCGTCACGCTGACCGTCTTCTTCGCCTTGTCGCGCCAGATCTGCAGGTCGGCCCTGGAACCGGGCTTGAAGCTCGCGATCTGCGCGGGCAGCGTCGTCGAATCGGCCACCGGCATGCCGTTGACCGACAGGATCACGTCGCCCGGCTGCAGGCCCGCCTTCGCGGCCGGGCCGCTCGGGTCGACCGAGCTGACGAGCGCGCCGTCCGGCTTCGGCAGTCCGAACGAGCTGGCCAGCGTCTGGTTCAGCCCCTGCACCGCGACGCCGAGGCGGCCGCGGCTCACGTGGCCCGTCTTCACGAGCTCGTCCTTCACCTTGATCGCCTCGTTGATCGGAATCGCGAACGACAGGCCCTGGAAGCCGCCCGTCTGCGAATAGATCATCGAGTTGATGCCGATCACCTCGCCCTTCAGGTTGAACAGCGGGCCGCCCGAGTTGCCGGGGTTGACCGGCACGTCGGTCTGGATGAACGGCGTGTAGTTCTCGTCGGGCAGCGCGCGCGACTTCGCGCTGATGATGCCGGAGGTCACGGTGTTGTCGAAGCCGTACGGCGAGCCGATCGCGACCACCCACTGGCCGACCTTGCTCTGCGCCGGATCGCCGATCTTCACGATCGGCAGCCCGCTCGCGTCGATCTTCAGCACCGCGACGTCGGACTGCTTGTCCGCGCCGACGACCTTCGCCTTGTACTCGCGCTTGTCGGTCAGCTTCACGGTGACGACGTTCGCGCCGTCGATCACGTGCGCATTCGTCAGGATATAGCCGTCCGGGCTGATGATGAACCCGGAGCCGAGGCTCGCGCTCGGCTGGTCGTCCGGCTGCGCGTCGCCGCCCATGCCGGGCATCTGGCCGTAGAAGTGCTTGAAGAACTGGTAGAACGGGTCGCTCGGGTCGATCGGCAGCTGCGGCTGCTGCATGCGCCGCGCGGCCTGCTTCACGACGTGCTTCGCGCTGATGTTCACGACCGCCGGGCCGTAGGTCTCCACGAGCCCGGAGAAATCGGGAATGCCGGTCTTCGCGGCCGCTTCGGCCGGCATCAGCGCGGCCGCCTGCGCGGGCGTGATGATCTGCGGATCGGCACGCCGGGTGCCCGCGACGTAGCCGGCGGACAGCGCGGCCGCCACCGCGACGGCGACAGCGCCGCGCGCAAGGAATCGGGTGTTCATCGTAGGACCTCCTCTTTTGTTACAACGCAGCGTAACGACCCTGACTTAAAGGAGGCTTAATCAGCCTTGAGCGGGGCTTAACCCGGCCCGGCTCCCCCTCACACCGGCTCGGACTGGCGCGGCGCCTCGGCCGGCATCTCGGCGTTGCGAAACACGACGCTGACGAGCAGGCCGCCCGCCGCCGCGTCGCCGAGCGTCACCGTCGCGCCCTGCTGCGCCGCGACGCGCTTGACGATCGCGAGGCCGAGCCCGCTGCCCGACACGTCGGTGCGGGCCCGCGCGGAGCTGTCGCGGTAGAAGCGGTCGAACACGCGCTCGCGCTCGTCGGCCGGGATGCCCGGGCCGCTGTCGCCGATCTGCACGCACGCGCGGCCGGCCGCGTCGCGCATCAGCGACACGTCGATGCGGCCGCCGTCGGGCGTGTACTTGACCGCGTTGTCGAGCAGGTTGCCGAACATCACGCGCAGCGCGGCGACGTCGGCGACGACCCGCGCGGGCTGCGACTCCTCGAAACCCAGGTCGATGCCGCGCCGCTGCGCGAGCGGCGCGTGCGCGGCCGCGCATTCGGCGAGCAGCGCCTGCAGGTCGACCGCCTCGCGCACCGTCCCGCCGTCCGGTTCCGCGCGGGCGAGCGCGAGCAGCTGCTCGGCAAGGCGCGTCGCGCGCGTGACGCCGTCCTGCAGGTCGGCGAGCGCCTCGCGGCGCGACGCGTCGTCCTTCGCACGCCCGACGAGCTGGGCCTGGATCTGCACGGCCGCGAGCGGCGTGCGCAGCTCGTGCGCGGCGTCGGCCACGAACGCCTTCTGCGTGTCGAGCGCCGCCGACAGCCGCGCGAGCAGCCCGTTCAGCGCGTGCACGAGCGGCTGCACCTCGAGCGGCAGCGGCGCATCGGGCAGCGGATCGAGCGCCTCGGGCCGGCGCGCCTCGACCGCGCGCGTCACGCGGCGCAGCGGCGCGAGCCCGCGCCCGACGATCATCCACACGGCCGCGCCGAGGAACGGCAGCAGCACGATCAGCGGCCACAGCGTGCGCAGCGCGACGTTCGCCGCGAGCCGGTTGCGCACCGACACCGGCTGCGCGAGCTGCACGACGTTGTCGCCGACGATCGCGCCGTACACCCGCCATTCGCCGCGGTCGGTGCGCTCGGTCGAGAAGCCGAGCTCGGCGCGCGGCGCGATCGGCGCGCGCGGATGCGAGAAGTACATCAGCACGCCGTTGCGGTTCCAGATCTGGATCACGATGCCTTCGTCGCCGTTGGTGCGCGAGCCGAACACCTGCGAGAACGGCTCCGACGGCAGCGCCGCGGCGATCTCCTGCAGCTGGTAGTCGAACAGCTCGTTCGCCTCCGCGAGCGCCTGCCGATAGATCAGCCAGCCGGCGAGGCCCACGCCGGCGACGACGATCGCCAGCAGCCAGATCAGCAATTGATGACGGATCGACCTCACGCGTCAGCTTTCCTTGACGACCATGTAGCCGAGCCCGCGCACGTTGCGGATCAGGTCCGAGCCGAGCTTCTTGCGCAGCGCGTGGATATAGACCTCGACGGTGTTGCTGCCGATCTCCTCGCCCCAGCCGTACATCTTCTCTTCGAGCTGGCTCTTCGACAGCACCGCGCCCGGCCGCGCGAGCAGCGCCTCGAGCAGCGCGAACTCGCGCGCCGACAGCGCGACGGGCGCGCCGTCGAGCGTCACCTGGTGCGAAGCGGGATCGAGCGTCAGCGCGCCGTGGCGGATCAGCGACTCGCTGCGCCCCGCCTGGCGGCGGATCAGCGCGCGCATCCGCGCGCCCAGCTCGTCGAGATCGAACGGCTTGACCAGGTAGTCGTCGGCGCCCGCGTCGAGCCCCTTCACGCGATCGGCGACCGCGTCGCGCGCGGTGACGATCAGCACCGGCAGCGCCAGCCCGCGCGCGCGCAGCGTGCGCAGCACGTCGATGCCGTCGCGCTTTGGCAGGCCCAGATCGAGCAGCAGCAGGTCGTACGTCTCGCCGCCGAGCGCGGTGAGCGCCGCGTCGCCGTCCTGCACCCAGTCGACCGCGAAGCCGTCCGAGCGCAGCGCCTTGCGCACGCCCTCGGCGATCATCCGGTCGTCTTCGACAAGCAATATCCGCATCTGGGTCGGCATCCGTGGGACGAGTGAATCATGCCGACCATTGTAGCGCCGCGGATTGCGCGCGCGGCATCGCGCACCACACCGCGGCGGTTTCATCGGATCCGACCCAACTTGTCTCTACAATGGGCGCTTTGGCGCCGCGCGCGCCGCGCTCACGCACCCGCTTTCCCGTATTCGTCCATGCCGATTTCCGTCCTCGCCGCCCGGTTCGCGCCCCGCGCCCGCCTCTGCCTGCGCGCCGCCGCCGTCCTCGCCGCCTGCACCGCCCTGTCCTTCGCGCCGCCCGCGCAAGCCCGCAAGAAGCCGCACAAGCCGCCCGTCGTGTCCGCCGCCGCGCGCGCGGCCGGCCTGCCGCCGTCCGTGCTGGTCGCGCTGCAGCGCGCGAAGGTGCCCGCGTCGGCAATCAGCGTCGTCGTCGAGCGGGTCGGCGATCCGGAGCCGCTCGTCGCGTGGAACGCGAGCCGCCCGATGCTGCCGGCATCGACGATGAAGCTCGTCACGACCTTCTCGGGCCTGTCGATCCTCGGCCCCGACTTCCGCTGGCGCACGTCCGCCTATGCGGACGGCCCGCTCGACCTGGACGGCACGCTGCAGGGCAACCTGTACATCAAGGGCACCGGCGATCCGAAGCTCGTGCCGGAGGAGCTGATCGACCTCGTCGACAAGATCCGCAAGGCCGGCATCAAGCGCGTGAGCGGCGGCCTCGTGCTCGACAAGACCTATTTCGCGGCGTCGACGCGCGACCTGCCGGCGTTCGACGAGGACGCGAGCGCGCCGTACAACGTCGGCCCCGATCCGCTGCTGTACGCGTTCAAGGCCGTCTCGTTCACGCTGACGCCGGGCGACGACGGCAAGGTCGCGATCGACGTGCTGCCGCCGCTCGCGAACCTGTCGATCGACAACCAGCTCTACGAAGGCAACGGCTCGTGCGGCGCGGCAGCGGCCGCGGCGCGCCCGACGCTGACGGCGGGCGACGGCATGCTGACCGCGTCGTTCGCGGGCGACTATCCGCTGCGCTGCGGCGCGCGCACGACCAACCTCGCGATCCTCGACCACTCGACGTTCTTCGCGCGCGGCTTCCTCGCGCTGTGGCAGCAGGACGGCGGCACCATCGCGGGCCCCGTGAGCGAGGGCAAGGTGCCGTCGACCGCGCGGCCCGTCGCCGTGCACCACGGCCCGGTGCTCGGCAGCGTCGTCTACGACATCAACAAGTTCAGCAACAACGTGATGGCGCGCAACCTGTTCCTGACGATCGGCGCGGAAAGCGGCAAGCCGCCCGCGACGCCCGAGCAGTCGAGCCGCGTGATCCACGCGTTCCTGCAGAAAAGCGGCATCGCGATGCCGGAGCTCGTGCTCGACAACGGCTCGGGCCTGTCGCGCGACGAGCACGTGAGCGCGCAGTCGCTCGCCGCGCTGCTGCAGGCCGCGAACGCGAGCCCGGTCGCGCAGGCGTTCATCGATTCGCTGCCGATCGCCGGCATCGACGGCACGATGAAGAACCGGCTCACGAACGCGGGCGTGCTCGGCAACGCGCACATCAAGACCGGCACGCTGCGCGACGTGCGCGCGATCGCCGGCTACGTCGCGGGCGCGGACGGCCAGAGCTACGTCGTCGTCAGCTTCATCAACGACGATCACGCGGAAGCCGCGCGCGCCGCGCACGACAGCCTGCTCGAATGGATCTACGCGGGCGCGCACTGACGGCCGTGCCGGCGGCGGCCGGCACGCGGCCGCCCGGGCTACCCGCGCCGACAAAACGGGGCCGCACCGCGCAGCCCCGCACGGCGCGGCTTCGGTAGAAACCCTGCCCTCTGAGGGAACCCTCTACGCTGCCCTCTCGCCTAGCGCGACCCGATTGCGTAGGCTGTCGCCTGACCAATATTCACAATCGGGCGACTGCCCGGCCACGAGACTTGCAGGGGAAAGAAGGAGGAGACACGCCCATGCGATTCGACGTCGAATTGCTTCTGCTCGCGCTGGCGCCCGTCTTCCTGCTCTGCATCGGCTGGGAAGCCTGGCACTTCGCCCGCACCCGTCCGCAGGCCGCCATCTACGGCTGGCGCGACACGCTGTGCAACGCCGCGCTCGCGCTGATGCACCAGGGCGCGGACAAGGTCGCATGGCTGTTCGTGATTCCCGTGTACGCGTACTGCTACCAGCACTACCGCCTGTTCACGTGGCAGGACGGCTGGCTGTCGTTCGCCGTGCTGTTCGTCGCTCAGGACCTCCTCTACTACGTGTTCCATCGCGCGAGCCACCGCGTGCGCTGGCTGTGGGCCGCGCACGTCGTGCACCACTCGTCCGAGCGGATGAATTTCTCGACCGCGATGCGCCAGAGCCTGATGTATCCGGTCGCCGGCATGTGGGCGTTCTGGCTGCCGCTCGCGCTGCTCGGCTTTCCGCCGCAGCAGATCGTCGGCATCGTGCTGATCAACCTCGCGTTCCAGTTCTTCGTGCATACGCAGGCGTTCGGCAAGCTCGGCTGGATCGAATACGTATTCAACACGCCGTCGATCCATCGCGCGCACCATGCGCGCAACCCGCGCTACATCGACCGCAACTATGCGGGCGTGCTCGTGATCTGGGATCGGCTGTTCGGCAGCTTCGTCGAGGAGACGCCGGCCGACCCGCCCCAATACGGAATCGTCGAGCGGCTCGGCTCGAACAATCCGCTCGTCGCGACGTTCCACGAGTGGAGCTCGATGGCCGCCGATGCGTGGCGCGTGCCCGGATGGCGCAACAAGCTGCGCGCGGTTTTCGGGCCGCCCGAATGGGCGAGCGCTTATCATGCGCGGATGGCCGGCGCCGCCGCCGACGATCCGCGCACGGCGCCGCCTGCGGGCGCGAATCGCTAGAGAACAACTTTCAGCCAACGGCCGCCGCGCCCCGGACCTGAGCGGGCATGCGGCAGATGCGAAACATCAGGCCATATCTACGAGGAGATCGATCGATGCAACCACAACGAACCGCACCGTCCCGCGCACGGCACCGCCTGCTGCGCACCGCCCAGGTTGCGATCGCAGGCGCCGCGTTCGCGCTGCTCGCCGCATGCGGTGGCGGCGACGACAATAACAACGCGTCCGCCACGCCGCCGTCCGGCGTGAAGATGCAGATCGTGTCGTTCGGCGACAGCCTGTCCGACGCCGGCACCTATTCGCAGATCCTGCTCGGCTTCGGCGGCGGGCGCTTCACGACCAACCCGGGGCAGGTCTGGCCGCAGCTCGTCGCGACCTACTACGGCGACACGCTGCAGCCCGCCAACCAGGGCGGCTTCGGCATCCCGCTGCAGGCGACGGGCGGCCTCGGCTACGCGCAGGGCGGCGCGCGCGTCACGCAGCAGCCGGGCGTTGGCCACGCGGACGCGAGCGTGCCGAACTCCGACTACGCGCAGGCGACGACGATGCCGATCGCCGACCAGGTCAAGCAGTACCTGTCGCAGCACGGCAGCTTCAACGCGGGCCAGATCGTGCTGCTCAACGGCGGCGCGAACGACATCTTCTATCAGGCACAGGTCGCGCAGGCGCAGGGCAACACGCCGGCCGCGCAGCTCGCGGCGGCACGGGCGGTCGGGCTCGCCGCGCTGCAGTACGCAGGCATCGTCCAGCAGATCGTCGCGGCGGGCGGCACGCACGTGTTCGTGTCGAACATGCCGGACATCGGCGGCACGCCAATGGCAGTGGCGGGCGGCACGCAGGCGGCGTTCACGCAGCTGTCGGGGGTGTTCAACCAGACGCTCGTCGCGGAGCTGCAGAGGCTCAAGGTCGACACGACCAAGTACGTGCTGCTCGACATTTTCACGTGGCAGAACGGCATCACGGCCAATTTCCAGGCGAACGGCTTCACGGTGTCGAACACCGGCACCGCGTGCAACCTGCAGGCGATGATCAACGCGGCGAAGGCGTTCGGCGCGCCGATGCCGACCGCATTCGGCTCGTCGCTGTTCTGCTCGCCGCAGACCTACACGACCGCGAACGCGGACCAGACCTATATGTTCGCCGACACGGTCCACCCGTCGACGCACATGGGTCAGCTGATCGCACAGTTCGTCGAGAAGCAGATCGCGGCGACCGGCGTCGGCAAGTAAGCACCGCGTCCGGTCCGCGCAGCTGCTGCGGACCGGACGGCGGATGCTTCGCGCCTGCGAACGCGAACACAAGCGAAAACGCCCGACCGGGTTCACCGGTCGGGCGTTTGTTTTTCCGATCCCGACGCGTCGCACAATGCGTGCTCGTCGGCAAGCGACCTACGGCGTCGGCACGTGCCTCGCTGCCGCGATCACCCCTGCGCTTCGAACGCGGCCGCCGCGCGGCCGAGCCGGTCGTTGACCGCGATCCATTCGACGGTGTCGGGCAGCTTCTCGACGAGGATCCGCGCGACGTCCGCCCGGTCGAGCGCGCGCAGCATTCCGTAGAGCGCGTGCGCATACGCCTGCGGATCTTCCGGCGCGGCGATGAAATGCACGTCGGCGGCCTGCGCCCAGCGGCCCGCGCGCGATGCGCGAGCGACCAGCGCGACCCGTTCGCCGGCCGCGTGCGCGGCGGCGAGCAGCGGCTCCAGTTGATCGAACGGCAGCAGCGCGAGCGGCGTGCGCGGCGCGTAATGCGCCTTCAGCGTGCCGGACGCGCGCGGCGCGGTCGCGTCGCTGCCGTCCGGCAGCCGCGGCGCGCGGCCGAGCACGTCGGCGATCTGCTGCGGCGTCACGTGGCCCGGGCGCAGCAGCGCCGGGAAGCCGCGCGACAGGTCGAGGATCGTCGATTCGATGCCGACTTCCGACGGCCCGCCGTCGAGCACGTGCACCGTGTCGCCGAACTCGTCGCGCACATGCTGCGCGGTTGTCGGGCTCACGTGCCCGAAGCGGTTCGCTGACGGCGCAGCCACCCCGCCGTGCCCGCCGCGCAGCGCGCTGAACACATCCAGCAACGCCTGCGCGACCGGGTGCGACGGGCAACGCAGGCCGACCGAGTCCTGCCCGCCGCTCACGGCGTCCGGAATGCGCGGATGGCGCTTCAGGATCAGCGTCAGCGGGCCGGGCCAGAACGCGTCGATCAGCTTCTGCGCATCGTCGGGCAGGTCTTCGACCCAGTAGCCCGGATCGCCGCCCGGCGGCAGGTGCACGATCACCGGATGATTCGCCGGCCGGCCCTTCGCCGCGTAGATGCGCGCGACGGCCTCGGGATTGGCCGCGTCGCCGCCGAGCCCGTAAACGGTTTCGGTCGGAAACGCGACGAGCTGGCCCGCATCGAGCAGCGCGGCGGCCGCGTCGATCTGCGCGCGCGTCACGGACTTCGGAAGATCGCTGGACATCGGCACGGCGCTCAGTCGAGCGGCACGCGCAGCAGCTGCGCGCACGCGGTGGCCGCGCCGAGCGCTTCGTCGCGCGTAGCGGCCGTGAAGTTCACGTGGCCCATCTTGCGGCCGACGCGCGCCTCTTCCTTGCCGTACAGGTGCAGATGCGCGGCCGGCATCGCGGCGACCTGGTCCCACGGCGGCGTGACGGACGCGCCCGCGGCGCCGTCCGGGAACCACACGTCGCCGAGGATGTTCAGCATCGCGGCCGGCGAATGCTGGCGCGGATTGCCGAGCGGCATGCGCGTCATCGCGCGCACCTGCTGCTCGAACTGGCTCGTCGCACATGCATCGACCGTGTAGTGGCCGGAATTGTGCGGACGCGGCGCCATCTCGTTCGCGACGAACGAGCCGTCTTCGAGCACGAAGAATTCGACGCACAGCACGCCGACGTAGCCGAGCGTGTCGGCGATCCGCACTGCAGCCTGCTGCGCCTTCTCGACGAGTGCGGCATCGGCGGCCGGCGCCGGCACGACCGTCAGCGACAGGATGCCGGCGTGGTGCGTGTTCTGCGCGAGCGGGAACGCGGCCGAGCGGCCGTCGGCGCCGCGCGCGATCAGCGCCGACACCTCGTACTTCAGCGGCAGGCGCTTCTCCAGCACGCACGGCACGCCGCCGAGCGCCGCGTGCGCGTCACGCGCTTCCTGCGCGCTGCTCACCCGCACCTGCCCCTTGCCGTCGTAGCCGAGCCGCGCGGTCTTCAGGATGCCCGGCAGCACCGCGTCGAGCGCCGCATCGTCGAGCGCGGCGAGCGCCGCGGCCGATTCGATCACGACATGCGCCGCGACCGGCACGCCGGACGCCTCGATGAACCGCTTCTCCGCGATCCGGTCCTGCGCGACCGCGACGCAGCGGCCGGCCGGCGCGACGAACGTCGTGCGCGCGAGGAAATCGAGGCTCGCGGCCGGGACGTTCTCGAACTCGGTCGACACCGCGTCGCACAGCGCCGCCAGTTCGGCGAGCGCGGCTTCGTCGTCGTACGCCGCGCGCAGGTGGCGGTCGGCGACCGCGCCGGCGGGGCTCGTCGGATCGGGATCGAGCACGGCGACCCGGTAGCCCATCGCTTGTGCGGCGAAGCAGAACATGCGGCCGAGCTGGCCGCCGCCGACCATGCCCAGCCAGGCGCCGGGCAGGATCGGGGAAGTGGATTGAGGAGTGGTCATGTCAGTGGTCGGTCACGGCGGGCAGCGCGCCCGCCGCAGTGAGGACAATCCGGGTTCGACTGCCCGGTTGCCGGGCAGCCCTGGTCCGGGCGGCCCGTTGCATTCATTCCAGCGGCGGCAGCACCATCGCGTGCGCGGCCTCGTTCTGGCGCACGCGGAACGCGGCGAGCCGGTTCGCGTAGTCGACCGACGTGCCGGACAGGATCGACACCGCGAACAGCGCCGCGTTCGCCGCGCCGGCCTCGCCGATCGCGAACGTCGCGACCGGCACGCCCTTCGGCATCTGCACGATCGAGTGCAGCGAATCGACGCCCTTCAGGTACTTGCTCGCGACCGGCACGCCGAGCACCGGCACCGTCGTCTTCGCGGCGAGCATGCCCGGCAGGTGCGCCGCGCCGCCCGCGCCGGCGATGATCGCGCGCAGGCCGCGCTCGCGCGCCTTCTCCGCATAATCGAACATCTCGTCGGGCATCCGGTGCGCGGACACGACCTTCGCCTCGTACGGCACGCCGAACTCCTGCAGGATGGCCACCGCATGCTTCATCACGTCCCAGTCGGAACTCGAACCCATCAGCACGCCGACGAGCGGCGCGCTGTGCGTGTGGGCAGTCTGGACTTCACTCATCGCGCGTTCCTTTCGTCGAAGCTCAGGCGAGCCGCTCGCCGGTGATGCGCTCGAGCGCTTCCTGGTACTTCGCGGCCGTCTTCTCGACGACGTCGGCCGGCAGCGCCGGTGCGGGCGCCGTCTTGCCCCACGGCTGCGCCTCGAGCCAGTCGCGCACGAACTGCTTGTCGAACGACGGCGGGTTCGTGCCGACCTGGTACTGGTCGGCCGGCCAGAAGCGCGACGAATCGGCCGTCAGCACTTCATCCATCAGGTACAGCTTGCCGTGGTTGTCGAGGCCGAATTCGAACTTCGTGTCGGCGATGATGATGCCGCGCGTCGCCGCGTAGTCAGCCGCTTCCTTGTACAGCTTGATCGAGATGTCGCGGATCGTCGCGGCCAGCTCGGTGCCGATGCGGCGCTCGGTTTCCTCGAACGTGATGTTCTCGTCATGCTCGCCCATCTCGGCCTTCGCGGCCGGCGTGAAGATCGGCTCGGGCAGCTTCTGCGCGTTCTGCAGGCCTTCCGGCAGCTTGACGCCGCACACGGCGCCGCTCTCCTGGTATTCCTTCCAGCCGCTGCCGGCCAGGTAGCCGCGCACGACGGCCTCGATGAGGATCGGCTCGAGGCGCTTGACGACCACGCCGCGGCCCTTGACCTGCTCGACCTCGTCGGCCGCGACGACCGCTTCCGGCGCGTCGCCCGTCAGGTGGTTCGGGACGATGTGCGCGAGCTTGTCGAACCAGAAGTTCGCCATCTGGTTCAGCACGCGGCCCTTGTTCGGAATCGGCTCGCCCATGATCACGTCGAATGCCGACAGGCGGTCGGTCGTGACGATCAGGAGCTTGTCGTTGCCTACCGCGTAGTTGTCGCGGACCTTGCCGCGACCGAGGAGCGGCAGCGAGCGGAGCGTGGATTCGTAGAGGGTAGACATCGTCTTTTCGCAGATAAGGAGCCAAACAAAAAGGGAAACGCCGTTCCCCGCGGCTGGCGGGAACGGCGGCCTTGCGATTCTTCGGCGCGCCCGGGCACGCGGCCCGGACGGCGCCGGCCGGCCCGGGTTCGGCCGGCGGGACGGTCACGGCCGGCGGACATCCGCCGGCCGGCAGCCCCGGATCGTACTACAGTCTCAGCGCACGACCTGCGCGAGCTCGCCCGCCTTGTACTTCTCGGCGATCTTGTCGAGCGACACCGGCTTGATCTTCGCGGCCTGGCCTTCGCAGCCGAACGCGAGGTAGCGGTCGACGCAGACCTTCTTCGCCGCTTCGCGCGCCGGCTTCAGGTAGTCGCGCGGATCGAACTTGCCCGGGTTCTCGAACAGGTAGCGGCGGATCGCGCCGGTGATCGCGAGACGCAGGTCGGTGTCGATGTTGATCTTGCGCACGCCGTGCTTGATGCCTTCCTGGATTTCCTCGACCGGCACGCCGTAGGTTTCCTTCATGTCGCCGCCGAACTGGCGGATCTCTTCCAGCAGCTCCTGCGGCACCGACGACGAACCGTGCATCACGAGGTGCGTGTTCGGGATGCGCGCGTGGATTTCCTTGATGCGCTGGATCGACAGGATGTCGCCCGTCGGCTTCTTCGAGAACTTGTACGCGCCGTGCGACGTGCCGATCGCGATCGCGAGCGCGTCACACTGCGTGAGCTTCACGAAGTCGGCAGCCTGCTCCGGATCGGTCAGCAGCTGCTCGCGCGTCATCGTGCCCTCGGCGCCGTGGCCGTCTTCCTTGTCGCCCTTCATCGTCTCGAGCGAGCCGAGCACGCCGAGTTCCGCCTCGACCGTCACGCCGATCGAGTGCGCCATCTCGACGACCTTGCGCGACACGTCGACGTTGTACTCGTACGATGCGACCGTCTTGCCGTCCCCCTCGAGCGAACCGTCCATCATCACGCTGGTGAAGCCGCTGCGGATCGCCGCCATGCAGACCGCCGGCGACTGGCCGTGGTCCTGGTGCATCACGACCGGGATGTGCGGATACGACTCGACCGCCGCTTCGATCAGGTGGCGCAGGAACGGCTCGCCCGCATACTTACGCGCGCCGGCCGATGCCTGCATGATCACGGGTGCGCCCACCTGGTCCGCCGCCGCCATGATCGCCTGCACCTGCTCCAGGTTGTTCACGTTGAAGGCCGGCAGGCCGTAGCCGTGCTCTGCCGCGTGGTCCAGCAATTGACGCATTGATACGAGAGGCATTGTGGAACTCCTTGAATGAAAACCGGTGCGCCCTGAGCGCCGGCGCGGCCTGGCCAGGGTTACCCCGGGCGGACGGGCGCGGCTGAGCGTCGAATAGCCGCATTTTATCGCGAAGCGCCTCCGAATCCGACCGGTTGGCGGCCTTCGCTCGCAATTTGTTACCTTCGCACGGCACAATGCGGGCAAAAATCAGAAAAAAAGCCGCGCGGGGCATCAGACCCCGCGCGGCTTTTCGCAATAAAACAGTGTCGGATCGAGTCCGGCGGTCAGTAGTGCTCGCCGACCCGGACGATCTTCAGCGTGTTGGTGCCGCCCGCCTGCCCCATCGGCTCGCCGACGGTCAGCACGACCATGTCGCCGCGCGCGACGAGCCCGCGCTGGACGATCAGCTCGATCGCCTGCTGGAGCGCCGCGTCGCGATCGCTGTTGAAGTCGACGTGCAGCGGCGTGACGTTGCGGTACAGCGCCATCGTGCGCTCGCTGCCGACCCGCGGCGTCAGCGCGAAGATCGGCACGTGCGTGTAGTGGCGCGACATCCACAGCGCGGTCGCGCCCGATTCCGTCAGCGCGACGATCGCCTTCGCGCCCAGGTGGTATGCGGTGAACAGCGCGCCCATCGCGATCGACTGGTCGATCCGCGTGAACGTGCGGTCGAGGAAATCCTTGTCCAGCTCGACGTGCTCGGACTTCTCGGCCTCGACGCAGACGGCCGCCATCGTCTCGATCGTCACGACCGGGAACTTGCCCGCGGCCGTCTCGGCCGACAGCATCACGGCGTCGGTGCCGTCGAGCACCGCGTTCGCGACGTCCGACACCTCGGCGCGGGTCGGCACCGGCGCGTGGATCATCGATTCCATCATCTGCGTCGCGGTGATCACGAGCTTGTTCGACTCGCGCGCCATCCGGATCATGCGCTTCTGCAGCGCCGGCACGGCCGCGTTGCCGACTTCGACGGCCAGGTCGCCGCGCGCGACCATGATGCCGTCGGACGCGTCGAGGATGCTCTGCAGCGCCGGAATCGCTTCCGCGCGCTCGATCTTCGCGATCATCTTCGGCTTGATGCCGTACGGCGCGCCCGCGATGTTCGCGAGCTGGCGCGCCATTTCCATGTCGGTCGCGTTCTTCGGGAACGACACCGCGACGAGGTCCGCGCCGAGCGACATCGCGGTGCGGATGTCCTCCATGTCCTTCGCGGTCAGCGCCGGCGCCGACAGCCCGCCGCCCTGCCGGTTGATCCCCTTGTTGTTCGACAGCTCGCCGCCCACCTTGACGATCGTGTGGATCTCGTCGCCGAGCACGCGCTCGACGGTCAGCACGATCAGGCCGTCGTTCAGCAGCAGCACGTCGCCGGGCTTCAGGTCGCGCGGCAGCTCCTTGTAGTCGAGGCCGACCCGGCCGTCGTTGCCCAGCTCGCAGCCCGCATCGAGGACGAACGGCTGGCCCGGCTCGAGCGTCGTCTTGCCGTTCTCGAACTTGCCGACGCGGATCTTCGGCCCCTGGAGGTCCGCCATGATCGCGATCTCGCGGCCGACCTTGCGGGCGGCCTCGCGCACCATCTCGGCGCGCTGGCGGTGATCATCGGCGGTGCCGTGCGAAAAATTGAGCCGCACGACGTCGAGGCCCGCCTGCATCATCTGCAGCAGAATCTCCGGCGAACTGGAAGCCGGGCCGATCGTGGCGACTATCTTGGTGGCGCGCTGCATGAAACTCCTCATCTGGATCAAGGTGGATGCGCTGGGTGAAACGCTGCGAGAGCCGGACGCGGCAGGCCCAGCGGCCGCCGCTCCGGAGGGCGCGCCGGTGCTTGCGCCCGGCGTCGCTTTATTCTGAATCTCGTGTTGCAGCACGGCTGCGTCGCCGGCAGCCGCCGGTGCGCGCGGGGCGGTGTTCGCCCGCGCGGGCGCGCGTTTGCGCTTGCCCGCGCCGGCCGTCGGCTCCGCCTTCGCGGAGCGCGCGGCCTTCGTCCCCCCTGCGCGCGCCGCCACGCTCAGGCCGCCCGCGTTTCGAGCACTTCCACCGCCGGCAGCTTCTTCCCCTCGAGGAACTCGAGGAAAGCGCCGCCGCCCGTCGAGATGTAGCTGACCTGGTCGTGGATGCCGTACTTCGCAATGGCCGCGAGCGTGTCGCCGCCGCCCGCGATCGAGAACGCGGACGATTTGGCGATGGCGTCGGCAAGCGTCTTCGTGCCGTTGCCGAACTGATCGAATTCGAACACGCCGACCGGACCGTTCCAGACGATCGTGCCGGCCTTCTCGAGCTGGCTCGCGAGCGCCTTCGCCGTTTCCGGCCCGATGTCGAGGATCATGTCGTCGGCTTCGATGTCGGCGACCTTCTTCACGGTCGCGGCGGCCGTCGGCGAGAATTCCTTCGCGGTCACGACGTCGGTCGGGATCGGCACCGACGCGCCGCGCTTGCGCGCTTCGTCGATGATCGCCTTCGCCTCGTCGAGAAGGTCGGCTTCCGCGAGCGACTTGCCGATCGACAGGCCGGCCGCGAGCATGAACGTGTTCGCGATGCCGCCGCCGACGATCAGCTGGTCGACCTTCTCCGCGAGCGACTTGAGGATCGTCAGCTTGGTCGACACCTTCGAGCCGGCGACGATCGCCACCAGCGGGCGCGCCGGGTTGCCGAGCGCCTTGCCGAGCGCGTCGAGTTCAGCGGCGAGCAGCGGGCCCGCGCACGCGACCGGCGCGTACTTCGCGATGCCGTGCGTCGTCGCTTCCGCGCGGTGCGCGGTGCCGAACGCGTCGTTCACGTACACGTCGCAGAGCTTCGCCATCTTCTGCGCGAGCTCGTCGGAGTTCTTCTTCTCGCCCTTGTTCACGCGGCAATTCTCGAGCAGCACGACCTGGCCCGGCGCGACGTTCACGCCGTTCTCGACCCAGTTCGCGACGAGCGGCACGTCGCGGCCGAGCAGCTCGGCGAGACGCTTCGCGACCGGCGCGAGCGAATCTTCCGGCTTGAACTCGCCTTCGGTCGGGCGGCCGAGGTGGGACGTGACCATCACCGCCGCGCCCGCGTCGAGCGCAGCCTGGATGGCCGGCACGGACGCGCGCACGCGGGTGTCTTCGGTGATGTTGCCGTGGTCGTCCTGCGGGACGTTCAGGTCGGCGCGGATGAACACGCGTTTGCCGGCGAGCTGGCCGGCGGCGATCAGGTCGGTAAGACGCTTGACTTGGCTCATGTTGGACAAATTGAAGTAGTGGATGGGGAAAGGGGGTCGTACGCAACACGTGCGCGGGCTGCCGCTGGGGGCGCCGGATGCGGCCGTGGCTGGCGGATCCGCATGACGCGCACGGGTAAAGAATCTGGAACGGGCATTCTAGCCGATCCGTTCGGACGGCTGCCCGCATGGCGGCGAATTCCGCCTATTTGGGACAAACCGGAATGTTGCGATGCAGCAAAACCCATGCCGGCGCATCAGGCGACCAGGCGCAGGCCGGTAAACACGAGCATCCCGACGACGATCGTGCCGAGCATGCTGCGCCGCCACAGGTACCAGCCGAAGCCGGCGAGCGCCGCATAGAACTGATGATTGGCGAGTGCGAACGACAGCCCGGCCGGGGTTTCGAGCACGTCGGGCAGCACGACGGCCGCGAGCGCCGCCGCGGGCGCGTAGCGCAGCGCGCGCTGCGCGCGCTCGGGCAGCACGGTGCGCTCGCCGCCGATCAGGAACAGCGCGCGGGTAACGGCCGTGACGAGCGTCATGCCGATGATGACGAGCCAGATGTGCACGGCGCTCATTCGACCTCCTTCTGCTGCACGGTTTCAGTGCGGATGCGGCGCCAGTCGGCCCGCTCGACGAAGAAGTCGGCGGTGCAGCCGGCCGCGAGCGCGGCCAGCACCGCGAGCGGCAGCGCGAGCCGGTACGGCAGGTCGAACGCAACCAGCGACACGACGCCGGCGACCGCGACGGCGGCCAGCGTCGAGCGGTTCGCGACCGCCGACACCATGATCGGGATCAGCGCGAGCGTGCCCGCGAGCTCGAGCCCCCAGCTCGCGGGAAAGAAGCTCGCGAGCAGGATCCCGGCGATCGACGACACCTGCCACGACAGCCAGCTCGACAGCGCCATCCCCCAGAAATACGCCTCCTTGCCCGGTACGTGGCCGGTCGCGAAGCCCTGTTTCTGGAACAGCAGGTAGATCACGTCGCCGTTGAAATAGCCGATCGCGAGGCGCCGCCACAACGGCAGGTAGGAAAAATGGGGGGCAAGCCCGGCGCTGAAGATCACGAAGCGCGTGTTGACCATCGCGGCGGTGAGCAGCACGGTCCAGAGCGGCAGCTTCGCGAGGAGGAGCGGCAGCACCGCGAGCTGCGACGAGCCCGCGTAGACGAGCAACGACATCGCGGTCGCCTGCCCGAGCGTCATCACCGACTTGCTCATCGCGATGCCCGTGACGAGCCCCCAGGACAGGATGGCCATCAGCGTGGGCGAATAGTCGCGCGCGCCCTGGATCAGCGCGAAGCGGTCGGTGGCGGACAATCGAGCAAGCATGGGGAGGCGCCGCGGCGGGCGGTTTGCGAGAGGCGTCGGCGTCTCCTGCCGGCGCAGCCCGTCGTCGTTGGAATCGGTACCGGACGATTATAGCCTCGCCCCTTCGCCAACCGACCGGGCCGACGCCAAATGACGCTAAAATGTGCGTCTTTCCCGCTCAACGCAGCACACAACCGCTTCCGACAGGAGAATCCTATGTCAATGGCCGACCGCGACGGCAAGATCTGGATGGACGGCAAGCTGATCGACTGGCGCGATGCCAAGATCCACGTCCTGACCCACACGCTGCACTACGGCATGGGCGTCTTCGAAGGCGTGCGCGCGTACAAGACGGCCGACGGCAGCACCGCGATCTTCCGCCTGCACGAGCACACGAAGCGCCTGCTGAACTCCGCGAAGATCTTCCAGATGGACGTGCCGTTCGACCAGGAAACCCTCGAAGGCGCGCAGCGCGAGGTCGTGCGCGAGAACAAGCTGGAGTCGTGCTACCTGCGCCCGATCATCTGGGTCGGCTCGGAAAAGCTCGGCGTGTCCGCGAAGGGCAACACGATCCACGTCGCGATCGCCGCGTGGCCGTGGGGCGCGTACCTCGGCGAGGAAGGCCTCGCGAAGGGCATCCGCGTGAAGACGTCGTCGTTCACCCGCCACCACGTCAACGTGTCGATGGTGCGCGCGAAGGCGTCGGGCTGGTACGTGAACTCGATCCTCGCGAACCAGGAAGCGACCGCCGACGGCTACGACGAGGCGCTGCTGCTCGACGTCGACGGCTACGTGTCGGAAGGCTCGGGCGAGAACTTCTTCCTCGTGAACCGCGGCAAGCTGTTCACGCCGGACCTGTCGTCGTGCCTCGACGGCATCACGCGCGACACGATCATCACGCTCGCGAAGGACGCCGGCATCGAGGTGATCGAGAAGCGCATCACGCGCGACGAGGTCTACACGGCCGACGAGGCGTTCTTCACCGGCACCGCCGCCGAAGTCACGCCGATCCGCGAGCTGGACAACCGCACGATCGGCAGCGGCGCGCGCGGCCCGATCACGGAAAAGCTGCAATCGGCATTTTTCGATATCGTGTCGGGCAAGGACGCGAAGTACGCGCACTGGCTGACGAAGGTCTGAGCGCGCGCCGCACGCGAATGCCCCACAAAAGAGTGAACAAGAGAAAGACTCATGAGTGAAATCAAGGAAATGCCGCTGGTCGAGCTGACGGCCAAGGATCTTCCCGCCTACTGCCCGAACCCGGCGATGGCCCGCTGGAGCGCGCACCCGCGCGTCTTCATCGACGTGTCGCACGGCGAGGCGCGCTGCCCGTACTGCGGCACGCGCTACAAGCTGCGCGACGGCGAGGTCGTCAAGGGCCACTGAGCCCGGACTGATGCGCTGCACGGCGGCGCGACCGGATGACCGGCGCGCCGCCCTTTCCCATTCTGGCAACCCGAACACGGCGCCCAGGCGCCGTGTTTCATTACGACATCGGAAATCGACCTGATGCGTCGAGCGCTGGTTATCGCACCGAACTGGATCGGTGACGCATTGATGGCGCAGCCGCTCTTTGCGCTGCTGAAGAAACTCCATCCCCGCATCGCGATCGATGCCGTCGCACCCTCATGGGTCGCGCCGGTGCTGGAGCGCATGCCGGAGATCCACGATGTCTACGCGACCGATCTCGCGCACGGCAAGCTGCAGCTGCTGCGCCGCTGGCAGCTCGCGAGCGACCTGCGCGACAACGGCTACGACGCGGCCTACGTGCTGCCGAACTCGCTGAAATCCGCGGTGATCCCGTGGCTCGCGAACATCCCGCTGCGGATCGGCTATACGGGCGAGCACCGCTACGGCCTCTTGAACGTGCGGCACGCGAACCCGAACAAGGCGCACGGCGAGCGGCCGCCGATGACGGGCCACTACGCGGCGCTCGCGTACGCGCCGGGCGCGAAGCTGCCCGAGTCGATGAAAACCCTGCCCCCGCCGCGCCTCGAAGCCGACCTGAATGAAACGGCGCGCGTGTCCGCACGTTTCAATCTCGATACACGGATGCCGCTCGTCGTGTTCTGCCCCGGTGCGGAATACGGCCCGGCCAAGCGCTGGCCGCCCGAGCACTTCGCATCGCTCGCGAAGATCGTCCACCAGTCGTTCCCGTACACGCAGATCATCGCGCTCGGCTCGCAGAAGGACGCCGCGGCCGCGCAGGCGATCGCCGAGCACGCGCCGCACGTGCGCAACCTGTGCGGGCAGACGTCGCTGTCCGAGGCGTGCGCGCTGATCGCCCGCGCGAACGCGGTCGTCACCAACGATTCCGGGCTGATGCACGTCGCCGCGGCGCTGCGCCGGCCGCTCGTCGCGCTGTACGGCTCGACGGATCCGCGTCATACCCCTCCGCTGTCCGAGCTGGCGAAGGTACAATGGTTGCATCTCGAATGCAGTCCCTGCTTCGAGCGCGAGTGCCCGCTCGGCCACCTGAAGTGCCTGCGTGAACTCGGCCCGGAACAGGTATTCGGCGATCTGCGCGGCATGCTCGTCGGGCAACGCTGACCTACACCGGCAGCGTCGCGAGGCGCGCGCCGGGCAATCCGATTCACCGGTGCGCGGCGGCCTCCTGGCCGCCGTGCTGAATACGGCGCGCGATGCGCGCGAGAGAACAACCCGATGCCACGTTTTGCCCGCCTCTTCGAAGCCGCCGCCGATACGCTCAACGCCTACTACCAAGCCATCGCCGATGCCAACCTCGACGCGCTGATGGCCCTGTGGATCGACGAGGATTTCGCCAGCTGCATCTGGGCGGACGGCGCGCATCTGCACGGCCTCGACCAGATCCGCAGCGGGCTCGGCGCCCGGCTGTCCACGCAGCCGGTGACGATCGAGCCGCTCGACATCCGCGTGTACGACAGCCTCGGCACCGTCGTCTACACGATCGCCGAAGCGCATCAGCAGGCCGACCTCACTGCCGAGCCCGACATGGTGTTCGCCACCTACGTGATGATTCACGAGCGTGGCGAATGGCGCATCGCGCACATCCATGCGAGCCCGATTCCCGAACAGGCGGCCGGGCAGTTCGCCGCCAAGATCCGCCACGGGCAAGGCCCGCTGCATTGACGAATTGACCAAGACGCGGGGCGATCATGAGTACGGCTTCTCCGCCCACATCGCTTGACGGGGGCAACACCCCGGACGACGACACACTGCGCTATCGCGCGCCACGCTGGCTGCCGAACAGCCATGCGCAAACCATCGTGCCGGCGCTGTTCGCGCGACGACCGGTCGTTGCCTACCGGCGGGAGCGATGGGAAACGCCCGATCACGACTTCATCGATCTTGACTGGATCGCCCATCTCGACAGCGCGGCGCCGGCGCCCGACGCGCCGCTGTTCGTGCTGTTCCACGGCCTCGAAGGCAGCTCCGGCTCGCACTACGCGCTCGCGCTGATGGCCGCCGCGCGCGCGAAGGGCTGGCACGGCGTCGTTCCGCACTTTCGCAGCTGCAGCGGCGAGATGAACCGCCGGCCGCGCTTCTACCACCTCGCGGACAGCGCCGAGGTCGACTGGATCCTCAGGCGCCTCGCCGCGCAGCATCGCGGGCCGATCGTCGCCGCCGGCGTGTCGCTCGGCGGCAACGTGCTGCTGCGCTGGCTCGGCGAGCACCGCAGCGACACGTCGATCGTGCGGGCCGCCGCCGCGATCTCGACGCCGCTCGACGTGCATGCGGGCGGCCGTGCGCTGTCGCAGGGTTTCGCGATGCTCTACACGCGCAGCTTCCTGAAGACGCTGAAGCGCAAGGCGCTCGTCAAGCTCGAGCAGTTTCCGGGCCTGTTCGACCGCGAAGCGATGCTGAACGCCGTGACGATGCACGACTTCGACGACGTCGTCACCGCGCCGCTGCACGGCTTCGCCGACGCGAACGACTACTGGACGCAGGCGACCACCCGCCCGCTGCTGCCCGCGATCGACGTGCCGACGCTGATCCTCAACGCCCGCAACGACCCGTTCCTGCCCGCGTCGGCGCTGCCCGGCCCGGCGGACGTGTCGCGCGCCGTCGAGCTCGACCAGCCCGAAGCCGGCGGCCACGCGGGTTTCATGACCGGGCCGTTCCCCGGCCGGCTCGACTGGCTGTCGGTGCGGGTGTTCGGCTATTGCGCCAGGTTCGTCGACCATGGATGACATCGTCAAACAGGCGCTCGCCAAGTGGCCGGACGTGCCGCACTGCACCGGCTGGCTGCTGCTCGACAGGCGCGGCGACTGGCGCCTGCGCGACGACGCCGCGCAGGCGGCCGGCGAGCCCGGCGCGCCGCTGCGCCATGCGGCGCTGGTCGCGTTCATCGCCCGCAACTACGAAGCCGACGAGCACGGCCAGTGGTTCTTCCAGAACGGGCCGCAGCGCGTGTACGTCGAGCTCGCGTATACCCCGTGGATCGTGCGGCTCGCCGAACAGGACGGCCAGCTCACGCTCGCCGACCAGGCCGGCCGGCCGTTCGAGCCGCAGGAAGCATGGCTCGACGACGCGGGCGGCGTGCTGTTTCGCGCCGCCGGCGCGCCGCCGCGCGTCGCCGCGCTGCACGACCACGATCTCGGGCTGTTCGCCGATCACGCGGATCTCGACGCGACGCCGCCCGTGCTGCGCTGGCGCGACGACCGCGCGCTGCCGCTCGGCGAGATTGCGCGCGCCGACGTGCCGGCGCGCTTCGGCTTCGTCGCGAGCCCGGCCGAACGGGCGCGCGCCGCGCCGACCGCCGAACACTGACGCCGCCGCGACAGGCTAGCTCCTGCCGTTCTTTTCGTCCTCGCGCTCTTCCTTGTAGCGCGCCTCGAATTCGAGCAGGCGCGCGTTGAGCATCGACTGGTCGTAGAACGACACATCCTTTGCATCGCGGGCGTCCTTCAGCTGGCGGATCGCCGCCGGCCACGCGCCGTCGAGCGCGAGCTTCTCCGCCAGCGCGCGGCGTCGCGCGAGCATGTCGCCCTTGCCGTCGCTCGCCTTTGCGAGATAGTCCCACCAGTCCGGCTGCTGCGGATCGGCCTGCGCCTGCGTGCGGGCAAGCGTCTGCGCCTCTCCGAAGCGGCGCGCGGCCAGGAGTGCCTGCAGATGTCCTACGATCGCCGCGTGCGACGCCGGCCAGCGCCGCTGCGCGAGCGCCGCGAGCCGCACCGCGTCGTCGGTGCGCCCCGCGCGGCGCGCCAGGTCCGCGGCGAGCACGTCGAGGCTCGGCGAGCTCGCCGCGGGAGCGTCGTCGCGCCGCGCGCGCGCATCGAACGCGGCACGCGACGCCGCCAGCGCCTGGCCCGCCGCGTCGTACTGGCCGAGCAGCGTATTCGCGAGCGCGACGCCGTACCAGTTCGCAGCGACGTTCGACGCGGTATGGTCTTCGATCTCGAGCTGCATCCGGCGCGCCTCGGCCGCGATGTCGGTCGGTGCGCGGTTCTGCAGGATGCGCAGCCGGGCGCGCACGAACCCGTATTCGGCCGACTGGTGCGGCTGGCGGTACGGCGCGCGCCGCGCGCGATCCTCCATGTCGGCGATCCGCTCGCCCGTCAGCGGGTGGGTGCGCGCGTAGGCCGGCACGCCCGCATCGCCCATCGACGCGCGATCGAGCCGTTCGAAGAACCCCGGCATCCCGTACGGGTCGTAGCCCGCGCCCGCGAGCAGCTGGAAGCCGACGCGGTCCGCCTCGCGCTCCGCCGAGCGCGAAAAGCGCAGCTGGTTGTCGACCGCGTACGCCTGCCCGCCCAACGCGATCGCGCTGCCGAGATCGCCGCTGCGCGCGAGCACGCCCGCCAGCACGCCGAGCAGCATCGTCGCGAGCGCCGTATAGCCGGTCTTCTCGCTCGCGCCGATCATCCGCGCGATATGCCGCTGCAGCACGTGGCCCATCTCGTGGCCGACGACCGACGCAAGCTCGGATTCCGTCTGCGTCGTGATGAAGAGCCCGGTGTTGATGCCGATGAAGCCGCCCGGCATCGAGAATGCATTGATCTGCGCGTCGCGCACCGGGAACAGCTCGAAGTCGGGCGCATAGCCGCCGATGAAGCGCGCGGCGGCCGCGGCCGCGAGCCGCGCCGCCACTGCGTTCAGGTAGTCGCGCGCGAGCCAGTCGTCGAGATAGTCGGGGTCGCGCCGCACCTCGCGCATCACCCGTTCGCCGAGCTTGCGCTCGGCCTGCGGCGTCAGCGCGCCGCCGGAGCCGTCGCCGAGGTCGGGCAGCTGCAGCGCCCGCAGCGGCGCGCGCAGGCCCGCGGCGGAATTCGACACGCCGGTGGCGCCGGAAAACCGGCTCTCGGCGCCGCCGTAGGTGCCGAATACGTCGGGCGCAATGCCGGACGGCACGGTCGAGATCGACGGGAGACCGGCGGGCGCAGCCTCGAGCGGCAACGCGCCCGTGCGTTGCGCGAAGCCGTCGGGCGGCAGCGCCAGGGCCGCCGACAGCAACGCGACAAGCAACTGTTTGACACGCATGGCAGGATGATCGCGACGCCGTCCCGCGCGCGGCGCGCGCCTCGCGGCGTTTGATATGAATATTGTGGCCATTGTACCGGCGCCGGTCCGGCTGTCCCGCACGGACCGTCCGCCGGTTGTGCCCCGGCGGCGCGAGCGCCCGCTGCTATGATAGGCGCCCTTCAAGCTATGCACAGGATCGAACCGGGCGCCCGTGCGGCGGATTCGATCGACAGGAGCACGACATGTCTGGACTCACCCATTTCGACGCCGCCGGCCACGCGCACATGGTCGACGTCGGCGGCAAGCAGGAAACGCAGCGTATCGCCGTCGCGCGCGGCACGATCCGGATGCTGCCGGCGACGTTCGAGCTGATCCGCGACGGCAAGGCGAAAAAAGGCGACGTGCTCGGCGTCGCGCGCATCGCGGCGATCCAGGGCGCGAAGCGCACCGCCGACCTGATTCCGCTGTGCCATCCGCTCGCGCTGACCCGCGTCGCGGTCGATTTCGAGCTCGACGACGCGCTGCCGGGCGTGCGCTGCGTCGCGCAGGTCGAGACGTTCGGGCGGACCGGCGTCGAGATGGAGGCGCTCACCGCGGTGCAGGTCGGGCTGCTGACCGTGTACGACATGTGCAAGGCCGTCGATCGCGGGATGGTGATCACCGATGTGAGCGTGCTGGAGAAGCGCGGCGGGAAGTCGGGGGACTGGAAGGCGGAAGCGTAACGCCCTGATTCGGCGCTGAGGGGCCCCGCAACGGGTAGGCGTTCGCCGTATGGCCATGCTACGGTAGCCCGATCAGGGTCGGGCAACCATGCGGCAATCGGTTTTCCGTCGTGCTCAAACGCGAACCCACAAGAAGGGCTCGCTGCCGATCTCCGAACCGGGAAGCCGGTCCTTTCCGTTCTGGTTAATCGGCACTTGTCACGCTGGGCGGAAGCGTGACAGCCGACAACTTCCACGACCATAACCCGTTGCGTTTGAATATGAACTCGATCGGCTCGTTACGATCGCGTTGAGCCGTCACGGCAACCGTAGACCAGTTTCGATACCTGACCGAGTAATCGACGCGACTCGATTCCGACGCAGACGCCGCAGTGGACGCCGGCGCATCGACAGATCGGGCGGGAGGCTTGGAACTGGCATCGGCCATCATGTGCATCACGCCGGCGGGTGTCACCATCGTATCGATAATCTGGTTAGCGACACTCATGCCGAGCATCATCCCGATATCGGCGAATGGATTTTGCTTGAGTTGCGGATCGCTGGACAGCTTGTTTTGCATCATCGTCTTGAGCTGTGCGCGCAAACTTTCACGAAATGCCGGAAAATCGACGTTGGAAGAAAATCCGTCTGCATCTTTATCGATAATATCCGAGCGCATCGAGTGAAGCGTCATGTATGGGCTGGCGTAGCTCGTCACCGCGCCCAGAACGACAATAGCCCCCGCAACCACCATCAGCGATTTATTCTTCATGGTCTTTCGCATCTTGATTTGAGGTTTCGCAGTTTATCGAAAGCCACCCGGTGACATAAGGCGCCCGGACACAGTGAGCCGGTTGTCGATCGCTATTGTTCCGATACACTCGATCCCGCCTTGAAATCCGACTCATGGAAGCGTCTCGCCACGTTACAAACCGCGACCAGACATGTGCATGGCCGCTGGATACGCCACCGCCAAAAGAACAAATCATGCGAAATCTGCGCTCACGCCCCGAGCCACGGCGCCCGCTGCCGGCCACGCCGCTGACATTCCTGCTGACCGCAACCCTGCTATGCACGCCGGCAGCCGTGCACGCGCAAGACACCACCATCGCCGCGTCCGGGCTCCGCGCATTGCTGAATTGCTCGACGACCGCGCGCTGGCCGCTGCCGAAGGAACGCGCGGCGCTCAGAAAGGCCGGCGTGTCGATTTCGGGCTTCGCCGGGGATGGCGACGCGATCGTCGATGCGCGGCACGATGATCCGGACGATCGCTGGTCCGAAATGCGTTTCCGGTTTCCGCAACCGTTGACGATCGACGGCTACCCGGTGAACGTCATTCACCTCTATCGACGGCCGTCCGGCGACACCCCTGCCGACGAAGACCTGAAGGTGTATGCGCAGACGAGCGGCGACGTTGCCGCGTATGCGCGGGACCGCCAGCTGGCTCCGGTGCCGAAACCCGTGCCGTGGGCCATGAATATCGGCGAGAACGCCGAGGACGACGCGGCACCGGCATTCAAGGCGACGTACGCCGCGTGGACGAAACCGCTGACGAAGGTTCAGGCGCGTGCGCTGTCCGGCCCCGCAGGCACCTACGTCCTGCCCGGCCGCCACCGCCTGCCGGCACTGCGCTTCGCCGGGCCCCTCGCCGGCGCGCCGGGCGGGTTTGCATTCGGTTGCCAGATCTTCGGTTCGGAAACGAGTCCCGTGGAAGGCCTGTAAAGCTGTCGCGGGTGCTGCCCGCCCTCTTTCAATCGCATTGCCCGGCCGAGGCCGCAACGGCGGCCGGTCGGCAGACAACCTCCGAGGTCCGGATGAAAACAATCCAGAAAATCGCCGCCCTGGCGCTGTGCATCGCATCCGCCGGCCTGTCCGTCGCGCATGCCGCAAGCACCTGCCCCGCCGCCGACGCCGCCGCGCGCGCCGCGCTCGACGCGCGGCATCGGCTGCAGCAGATCCCGAGCCAGCAAAGCGGCGACGTCAGCGAAACCGTCCTGCCCGCTCAGCGGGACGCGATCCGCGCGTACAAGCAGGCGCTCGTCGGCGCGATCGACGCGCGGCTCGCGTGCAGCGACGAACGCGTCGAGCCGGCCGCGCTGCAACGCATGCTCGCCACGACGCTCGGCGTGTCGGCGAAACCGGGCGGGTCCGACCGCGATTCGTCGTTCGGGGACGATCCGACGGTCCACGTGGAGCGCGCGGCCGCGCCCCGGCCGCTCATCCTCGTGAGCAGCGGATTCGACGTCACCTGCGGCGATGACAACCTGCTCGCCGGCTATGCGTGGGACAACGGTGCCTGGCGGCGCGTGCTGCGCTGGCAGAGCGACGACTACAAGGATGTCTCCGGCGCGTACGGCCGGGGCTTCGAATTCGCGGCGCTGCCGGGAGGACAGGTGGTGGTCGTGCACGGCACGCCCTGGTGCACGTCGACGTGGACTCACTTCGTCGCCGACGTGATCGTCCCGGCGAACGGCGCGGCGCCGCAGCGCGCAGTGTTCCGGATGGGCAAGGACTATTGGTTCGACGAAGACAACTTCAGGCTGAAGACACGCCCCGACGGTTTCGAGCTGCGCGCGGCGGTCCACTCGATCGACTTCGACCTGCTGGTGCGGCCGGGCATCTACCGCTATCGCCTGGACGGCGACACCGTGCACCGCGTGCAGCCCGCCGCCGCAAACGGCCGGGACTTCGTCGACGAATGGCTGAGCGTCGACGATCCGCTCGCGCGCGAATGGAGCGACCCCGCGTCGGCCGCTGCCGCGTTGAAAGCGCGGCAGGCACTCAACGAACGGCGCAAGGCGCCCGACACGTCGTTCGGGTACGGCGCGGTGCGCGGCTGCTCCACCGCGAAGGACCGCTTCCAGGTCGAGATTGCGCTGACCGGCAAGTCAGGGCAACCCGTCGCGAAGCGCTACGGCCTGATCCGCCAGGAAGCCAACGGTTTCACGATGCTCGGATTGCAGGACACACCGGAGCCCACGTGCCGCGGCGCAAACCTGATGCCGCGGCACTGATCCACGCAGGCAGCCGCGCCGCGACGGTCAGCCGCCGCGCCGTGGCTCGAACACGAACGGCTGCGTCAGCGTGAACGGATTCGCCGCAGGCCCCGTCTGCGTGCAGGTCGCGCGCGACATCGCTTCGGCCGCGGCGCGGTCCGCGGCGGCATTGCGGCTGCTGGTCGTGATCGTCACGTTTTCCGCCACCCCGGAGGTCGTCATCAGTGCCCGCACCAACACCGTCGCGGGACGCGTGAGCGGCTTTGCCGTCTCAGGATAGACGGCGCGCGGGATGCGGCACGTCAGCTTGCTGTCTTGCTGCGAGGACACCGCGCAGCCGGCGAGCAGCACGGCGACAAGGGGCAGCATCAGATAGGTCGGGCAGGTAGCCATATTCGATTGGAATTCTGCAGCGTTGCTTCAGGATGGATTCGCCGCATCCCGGTTGCCGGTCGTGGTGCGGTGCCTGCCCGGCCGACCGTGCCCGGCCGTCGGCGGCGCGCCCGCGACGGCAGGCCGGCCCGTGCGGGCCGCCCGACCGTCTTCCCCGAGGCTTCGATGACCCGATACCGCGCGCCGCGATACCCGCATGGATCGGCTGGCATCCCGGCGCTTCGGCGCATTGTGCGCGCCCTTCCCGCCCAATAGCGGCGATTTGACAATACTTGACGTGAATCCCGCCAATGCCCGCGGAATCCATGCGATCCGCGACGCAATCGACGTCAACCGATGCGCGCGGAGCGCATCGCGCAATCGTCGTTCCGGACGATTGCGCGACGGGGTCACTCGCTGTCTTCGTCGTCCGACTCGTCGAGCGCGTCGGCCGGCACATCCCCGTACTTCGCGACCAGGGCCGCCTTGAAGGACTTCAGCGAAGGCTGTTCGTCGCACAGCTTGTACAGCGCCGCGAGCTGCTGCGGCCAGTCCTTCAGTTCCTTCGCGAAAACATGCAGGCGCGCGACCGTATCCAGCGCGTCGGCATCGCGGCCGTCCAGCGCCTGCAGCACCGCATAGCGGCGCAGCACCGTCTCGCCGGGCAGCAGCGCGATCGCGCGTTCGTGTGCCGCCAGCTTGGCCGGCAGGGCGTCGCGCGAAAGCGTGAGCAGCGTCGCCGCGCCGTAGTCGCCCCACGCGCCGAACAGCAGCGACGGCGCGTCGCGATACTGCGCGGCCGGGTCGGTGCCGTAATACAGCACTTCCGCGCGCTGGTAGTCGCGCAGCACCGGCAGCGCCGCGAGCAGGCCGCCGAACGTCAGCAGCGCGAACAGCGCGAACGCCGCGCGGCCCGGCACGATGCGCAGCGGCTTTGCCTCGAGCAGGCCGATCACGAACATCACCGGCAGCAGGAAGAACATGTACTGCTGCGGATACTCGACCAGCGCGTGCATCAGCAGCACGCCGACCAGCGCGAAACCGAACACGCGCGTGCTCGTCTGCGGCGCGCGCAGCGCGCGCACGAACCACAGCACGAGCGTGACGACGAGCACGCCGAGGCCGAGCAGGCCGGTTTTCGCGAGCAGGTCGATGAAGATGTCGTGCGAGTTGTTCGCGATCTCGACGCCGCCGAGCGCACGCGCGAGCGCGAACTGGTGCGACGGGAACTCGCCCCAGCCGACGCCGAGCAGCGGATGCTCGCGGAACATCGCGAGGCCGTACTTCCAGAGCGCGAGGCGCGGCGCAATCTGGCCCGCGTCGCGCATCCGTTCGGCCGCCGACACCGCGAGATTCAGGTGATAGTGCAGGTTCGCCCAGCGCACCGCGCCATTCACCGCGACGAACACGGCGGCGAGCAGGACGGGCATCAGCCACGCGCGCGCGCGCACGTTGACCGGCGTGCCCGGCTTGCCGCGCGATTCGGCCCACGCCATCCAGAAGCCGGCGACCACCATCACCGCGACCTGCAGCCACGGCCCGCGCGACACGGTGAGCGCGAGCCCGCCCGACAGCACGACCGACAGCATCAGCCACGCCCACACGGCGAGCCGGCGCGTCTGCACCAGATACAACGCGCCTGCGAGCGCGAACGCGATGTAGGTCGCGAGGTGGTTCGCCTGCGCCATGTTGCCGTACGGCCGGCGGTCGGCCGCAATGTTGTACACGACGACGAACGGCGACAGCGCCGACTCGAGCCGGAACAGCTGCACGACCTGGCAGAACACGGCGAACACGCCGCCGATGAGCAAGGCGCCCGCCATGATCCGCGCCGCCGCTTCCGCGAGCTGCTCGCGCGCGAGCACGTAGCCCGCCTGCATCGCGACCAGCGCCGCGCCGAGGTAGCCGACGGCCAGCCAGTTCATCGACGGCACCCGCAGCGGCATCAGCGCGGCCTGCGCGACGAGCACGGCCGCGAAGCCGAGCGGCGCGGCGAACGCGGCCGGCGCCGCGAACGGCGCGGCCGGCCGGCTCGTCCGCACGAGCAGGATCACGGACGCGCCCAGCAACAGATACAGCGCCAGCGCGGAAAACTCGGAATAGAAGGTCGGAATCGGATACGTGTGATTCGTGATCGCGTACGGCACGATCAGGGCGACCGCCAGCGCGACGAGCGGCAACGAGCGGGAAAAGGAAGAGGGCATGAGCAAACCGGATATCAGCAACCGGCGCACTATACAAAACTTTCCCCGCTCTGTGCTGAGCCGTCACGCCGGATGCATGGCCGGCGCAAGCGACTCGCCGCCCCCGGCGGGCCGGCGCGACGGCCCGCTTGCCGCGCAAACCGCCCCGCCCTGCCCGCCGCCCGCTACGCACGGCACTCGGCCGGCGCATACTTCGCCGGCAGCGTCGCGGCCTCGGCCGGCAGCGGCCCCGCCCCCGGCGCGGGCAGCGACGACGCCTGCTTGCCCGCGGCGAAGCACTCCCACGCGATCGCGCCCGCCTGCATCGCGCCTTTCCTGAGCGCCACGCGCGCGGTCGGCACCTCCGCCTTGTCGGGCGCGGACGGCACCAGCACCAGCGTGTTCGCGTCGCCGGCCGCGACGCGGGCGGTAAAGACGACCGAGATCTGGCCCGTCTCGTCGTCGACCCGGACCGACTCGACGTTGCGGGTCGCGGCCGGCGGGCTGTAGCCGCCGGCGAGGCCGGCGCCGCTCGCCGCGTTGTCGGCGACCGCAAGCCGCGCGGACGACGCGAGCGCGAGCCCCTCGCCGACCCGCGAACGCGCGAGGTAATCCTGGTAGGCTGGAATCGCATAGGCGGCGACGACGCCGACGATCGCCAGCACGATCATCAGCTCGATCAGCGTGAAACCGCCGCGGCGCCAGCGCAGCGCGGGCCGGCGCACCCGTCGCAGATCGACGGCGAAACGGCGGAACAGGGAAACGGAAAAGGCTTCGAACATGACAGGCTCCGGAAACGAGAAACGCCTGCCGAACGGACGCGCGGACAGGCGTTTCGATCGTAGCCAGCGGGCCACGCGGCCGGCAGTCGGCCGGACGGCCAACGCGTCAGGGCGATCCGGACGCGCCCGACGTGCCACGCCGCTTCCTCAGCGCGTAGCCGGCCGCGACGACGAACAGCGCGCCGGCCACGCTCGCGCCGTAGATCGCGGCCGGCGTGTCGAGCAGCGGCCAGCGGTCGCCGGCCGGGTCGTTCACCATCAGCCCGCCGGCGATCCAGCCGAGCAGCCCCGCGCCGAGCGTGACGACTACGGGGAAGCGGTCGAGCATCTTCAGCACCAGCGTGCTGCCCCACACGATGATCGGCACGCTGACGACGAGCCCGAAGATCACGAGCGCGAGCCGGTGCGACGGGTCGGCCCGCTCCGCCGCGCCGGCGATCGCGATCACGTTGTCGAGGCTCATCACCGCGTCGGCGATCACGATCGTCTTCACGGCCGCCCACAGCTTGTCGGCCGGCTTGATGTCGTCGTGCGCGTCGGCGGCAGGCGCCATCAGCTTGATGCCGATCCACAGCAGCAGCACGCCGCCCGCAAACTTCAGGAACGGCACGTCGAGCAGCGCGACCGCAAACGCGATCAGCACGATCCGCAGCAGGATCGCGCCGACAGTGCCCCAGACGACGCCGCGCAGACGCTGGTTCGCCGACAGGTTGCGACATGCGAGCGCGATCACGACCGCGTTGTCGCCGCCGAGCAGAATGTCGATGACGACGATCTGGAACACGGCGCCCCAATGGAGCGTGGACAGGAATTCGAGCATGGGCGGACGCAGGGTGGAAGGTCTGCCGGGCGCAGGCGCACACGGGTTCGCCGCCAGCCGCGCGATGCGCGCGCAGCCTTACGGGAATATTTTGCGAGAGTAACAAAAAACGCCGGCTGGGCCGGCGTTTTCTGCAGGACGTTGCGTCGCGGAAATTACAGCGCAGCCTTCAGCAGGCGGCCCATTTCCGACGGGTTGCGCGTGACCGTGATGCCGCACGCTTCCATGATTTCCAGCTTCGCTTCGGCCGTATCCGCACCGCCCGAGATCAGCGCGCCGGCGTGGCCCATGCGCTTGCCCGGAGGCGCCGTGACGCCCGCGATGAAGCCGACGACCGGCTTCTTCATGTTGTCCTTGATCCACTGCGCGGCGTTCGCTTCGTCCGGACCGCCGATCTCGCCGATCATCACGACCGCATCCGTATCCGGATCGTCGTTGAACATCTTCATCACGTCGATGTGCTTCAGACCGTTGATCGGGTCGCCGCCGATGCCGACTGCCGACGACTGGCCGAGGCCCAGTGCCGACAGCTGCGCGACTGCTTCATACGTCAGCGTGCCCGAACGCGACACGACGCCGATGCGGCCCTTGCGGTGGATGTGGCCCGGCATGATGCCGATCTTCAGCTCGTCCGGCGTGATCGTGCCCGGGCAGTTCGGCCCGAGCAGCAGCGTCTTGCGGCCTTCGCGGCGCATGCGGTCCTTCACTTCGATCATGTCGCGGACGGGGATGCCTTCCGTGATGCAGATCGCGAGATCCAGATCGGCTTCGACCGCTTCCCAGATCGCAGCCGCTGCGCCTGCCGGCGGAACGTAGATGACCGACACGGTCGCGCCGGTTTCTTCCTTCGCTTCCTTGACGCTTGCGTAGATCGGAATGCCTTCGAAATCTTCGCCGGCCTTCTTCGGGTTCACGCCCGCGACGAATGCTTCGCGGCCGTTTGCATATTCACGGCAGGCGCGCGTGTGGAACTGACCGGTCTTGCCGGTAATGCCCTGCGTGATGACCTTCGTGTCCTTGTTGATCAGAATCGACATGTATTTTGACCTCTGTTCGATTGGCGTCGCGTGCAAGCCGCGCCGCCATGCGTGTTCAATAGCGCGCTTACTTGCCTTCGGCAGCCGCGACGACCTTCTGCGCAGCTTCTTCCATGCTGTCCGCCGAGATGATCGGCAGGCCCGAATCGGCCAGCATCTTCTTGCCGAGGTCCTCGTTCGTGCCCTTCATGCGCACGACGAGCGGCACGTTCAGGTTCACGGCCTTCGAACCGGCGATCACGCCTTCCGCGATCACGTCGCAGCGCATGATGCCGCCGAAGATGTTCACGAGGATCGCCTTCAGGTCCGGGTTCTTCAGCATCAGCTTGAACGCTTCGGTGACCTTCTCGGTCGTCGCGCCACCGCCGACGTCCAGGAAGTTCGCCGGCTCGCCGCCGAACAGCTTGATCGTGTCCATCGTCGCCATCGCGAGGCCTGCGCCGTTCACGAGACAGCCGATGTTGCCGTCGAGCGAGATGTATGCGAGGTCGAACTTCGACGCTTCGATTTCAGCCGGATCTTCTTCGTCCAGGTCGCGGTACGCGACGATTTCCGGGTGGCGGAACAGCGCGTTCGAGTCGAAGTTGAACTTCGCGTCGAGTGCGATGACCTTGCCGTCGCCGGAGACGTTCAGCGGGTTGATTTCAGCCAGCGACGCGTCGGTTTCCCAGAATGCCTTGTACAGGCCTTGCAGGATCGCACGCGCTTGCGGAATCGAACCAGCCGGCACGCCGATCTTCGCGGCGAGGTCGTCGGCCTGGGCGTCGAGCAGGCCGGTCGACGGCTCGACGATGACCTTGTGGATCAGTTCCGGGTGCTTTTCGGCAACTTCTTCGATGTCCATGCCGCCTTCGCTCGAACCCATCAGAACGATCTTTTGCGACACGCGATCAACGACGAGGCTGACATACAGTTCCTGCTTGATGTCGGCGCCTTCTTCGATCATCAGACGGTTGACTTTCTGGCCTTCCGGACCGGTCTGGTGCGTGACGAGCTGCATGCCGAGGATCTGGTTCGCGTATTCGCGAACCTGCTCGATCGACTTCGCCACCTTCACGCCGCCGCCCTTGCCACGGCCACCCGCGTGAATCTGAGCCTTCACGACCCAAACCGGGCCGCCGAGCTCTTCCGCCACCTTGACGGCTTCGTCAACCGAGAACGCCGGCTTGCCGCGCGGTACCGCGACTCCGAATTTCCGCAGGATTTCCTTACCCTGGTACTCGTGAATCTTCATGCGTGATTCCCTTCAGTCTGAGAGTTGGATGAAAAGTCGTTCAGGACGCTTCTTCGAATGATTTCCGTTCATTCCTTCGTGCTACCCGAGTCCGGCCGACTCGCGCCATACCAGCGCGGGTAGTACTGCTGCACCACCTCGCCGTCGAACCGGAGCGCGCGGCAGCGGCCCAACTGGAACGGCGGTTCGGCGGGCGCGCCGTCATGCTCCGGCCCCTCGCCGCCCTCCTCCCGCACGTTCCACACGTCGCCGGCGAACGCCTGGATCGCCGCCGTCGGCAGCACGGCGCACAGCTCGGTGAGATGGGAACAGCCCGCGACGCCGGACAGAAGTCGGGTCGCATCGCGGCGGAAGTGGCGGAAGAGATTGAGCCCGATGAGGGCCCGGTAGGCGGGGTTGGCGGATTGGCAGTGTCCGGGATACGGCACCCATTCCGACGACGCTTCGGCGTCGACGACATTGAGGTCACGATCGATGGTCACGCGCAGCCAGAGTTCATGAATCGGCAGGCCGTCCGGCCGGATGCCCGACGCAAGCGCGACGTCGCGCGGCTTGTGATCGGTCAGGCAGGCTTCGATGTCCCACAAGCCGTCGCCGCGCTCGTAGGCTTCCGCTCGGATTGCGCGTCGATGTCGCAACTGACGGGGCACGGGCTCGGATAGCGGCATGCTGGAGGTTGAGGCCGAAGAGGAAAACCTGTGGATTTTACCATATCGGGTATTTGAGACAGGCTGACGTGACGGCGGGTATTCCCGCCTGTCAGGAAGTGGTTGCAATGCAGCAAAATCGCGTGCCGCGCGCGGCTTCGGCGGTCAGTCGTCGCCGAACATTTCGTCGCCGCACTTCAGCAACTTCACGATGGTCGCGCTCGAGAAGCCACGCGCCGCCAGGAAGCGCGCCTGCTTCGCGCGCTCGGCAGGCGTTTGCGGCAGTGCACCGAATTTCTTGCGCCAGACCGCCTGCGCGCGTGCCCATTCCGTCTCCCGAAGCTGCGCGCTCACCTCCTCGACGAGGGTGTCGCCGACCGCATGACGCTTCAGCTCGTTGACGATCCGCGCCGCGCCGACCCGCGACGCGCGGCGATGCACGAGGCTCTCGGCGAAACGCGCGTCGGACAGCCAGCCTTCCTGCTCCAGCGCATCCAGCACCGGCTCGACGGATTCGTCGTCGCCCACATAAGGCGCGAGCTTGCGCGCCAGTTCGGCGCGGCTGTACTCACGCCGGGACAGGTAGCCGAGCGCGCGGCCCTTCAGCGACCGAACGGGTTTCGACGACGAAGACTTGCGTGCCGACGCGCCGCCCTCCGCCTCGGCCGCGGCGCCGGCCGACCGGCGCGTGCGGCGCGGGTTCTGGCTCGTGCGGGTATAGACGTCTTCCGAGGCCGCGGCGGATGCGCCGGACGCGCTCTCGCGCGGGAAGCCGACGCCGGACACGCGGCGGCGCGCCCGGTCATGCGCATCGAACGATTCGTCGTGTTCGAACGGATCGTCCGGCGCGGTCACCTCAAATGCAACGAGGGCATCGTCGGATGCCCTCGTCGCGGTGCGGTTCGCGGCATGGCTGGCTGAAGCGCCCGCGGACCGCCGGCTGGCGCCCGGGGACGCGGCGCGCCGCTCGGAGTCGCCCGGCGCGCCGCGCGCGTCGTACTCCTCCGGCTCGCCCGTTCCGCCCCGGCGCCTGACCATCACTCTTCTTCGTCCATCGCCTCGGCTTCGTTGCCTGCGCCATCGGGCATCGCAGCGACGCCGAGCGATTCGCGAATGCGGTTCTCGATCTCGCGCGCGATTTCCGGATTCTCGCGCAGGAATTCACGCGCGTTGTCCTTGCCCTGACCGATCTTCTCGCCGTTGTAGCTGTACCAGGCACCCGCCTTGTCGACGATCTTCGCCTGCACGCCGAGGTCGATGATCTCGCCCTGACGCGAGATGCCCTCGCCATACAGGATGTCGAAAATCGCTTCGCGGAACGGCGGCGACACCTTGTTCTTCACGACCTTCACGCGGGTTTCGTTGCCGATCACCTCGTCGTTCTTCTTGATCGAGCCGATCCGGCGGATGTCGAGACGCACCGACGCATAGAACTTGAGCGCGTTGCCGCCCGTCGTGGTTTCCGGGTTGCCGAACATCACGCCGATCTTCATCCGGATCTGGTTGATGAAGATCACGAGGCAGTTCGTGCGCTTGATCGTGCCCGTCAGCTTGCGCAGCGCCTGCGACATCAGGCGGGCTTGCAGGCCCGGCAGCGAATCGCCCATCTCGCCTTCGATTTCGGCCTTCGGCACGAGCGCCGCGACCGAGTCGATGACGATCATGTCGATCGAGCCCGAGCGCACCAGCGCGTCGGTGATTTCGAGCGCCTGCTCGCCGGTGTCCGGCTGCGAGATCAGCAGTTCGGGCACGTTGACGCCGAGCTTCGACGCGTACTGGACGTCGAGCGCGTGCTCGGCGTCGATGAACGCCGCGGTGCCGCCGAGCTTCTGCAACTCCGCGATCACCTGCAGCGTGAGCGTGGTCTTGCCGGACGATTCCGGACCATAGATTTCGACCACCCGGCCGCGCGGCAGGCCGCCGACGCCGAGCGCGATGTCGAGGCCCAGCGAGCCCGTGGACACGACCTGGATGTCCTCGGTGGCTTCGCCGTCGCCCATGCGCATGATCGACCCTTTGCCGAACTGCTTCTCGATCTGCGCGAGCGCGGCGGCCAGCGCCTTGCTCTTCTCGGCAGTCAGCCCGGAGCCTTTCTTGCTATCTTCCATGAATCGTCCTTTGCTATGATGAGCAGCGTCTGATTGAGGTGCGCCGGACGAGCCGCTGCGCACGAATGCAGACACTGTATAAAAAAACAGTGTTTTATGCAAGCCCGCAATTGGGCCGCGCAACACACGAACCACTTCGGAGACAGCCGCGCCGGCATGATCGCCCTGCCGGCCACCGGTCACGCACATGCGAATTCTCATCGCCGAAGATGACAGCATACTCGCGGACGGCCTCACCCGGTCACTCCGCCAATCGGGCTATGCCGTCGACCATGTGAAGAACGGCGTCGAGGCCGACACGGCCCTGTCGATGCAGACGTTCGACCTGCTGATCCTCGATCTCGGCCTGCCGAAGCTGTCCGGGCTCGACGTCCTGAAGCGCCTGCGCGCACGCAATTCCAACCTCCCCGTGCTGATCCTGACCGCCGCCGACAGCGTCGACGAGCGCGTGAAGGGCCTCGACCTCGGCGCCGACGACTACATGGCCAAGCCGTTCGCGCTCAACGAGCTCGAGGCGCGCGTGCGCGCGCTCACCCGGCGCGGCGCGGGCGGCGGCCCGACCGTCGTGCGGCACGGCTCGCTCGCGTTCGACCAGGTCGGCCGCATCGCGTACGCGAACGACCGCGTGCTCGACCTGTCCGCGCGCGAGCTCGGCCTGCTCGAAGTGCTGCTGCAGCGGATCGGCCGCCTCGTGTCGAAGGAGCAGCTCGTCGACCATCTGTGCGAATGGGGCGAGGAAGTCAGCAACAACGCGATCGAGGTCTACGTGCACCGGCTGCGCAAGAAGATCGAGCCGAGCGGCGTGCGAATCGCCACCGTGCGCGGGCTCGGCTACTGCCTCGAGAAAGTCGCCGCCCCCCCTCCGTCCGACGCGGCGGAGCCCCGCCCCGCGTCAGCCGGCACGCCGCTGCGCTGACGGTCGGCCGTCGCCGCGATGGCCACGCCGGCCCGCTTCCGCCCCCCGACCGGCGAGCCCGCTTCCGCCGCCGACGCCGCGCGCGACGCACGCTACGAGAACCCGTTCGCGCCGCCCGACGAAACCGACGCGCCCGAAGCCGCGCGGCCGCGCTCGCTGTTCGGCGAGATCCTCGACTGGATGCTCGCGCCGCTGCTGCTGCTGTGGCCGATGAGCATCGCCGTCACGTACCTCGTCGCGAAGACGATCGCGAACGGGCCGTTCGACCGCGCGCTCGAGACCAACGCGTACGTGCTCGCGCGGCAGATCCACCCCGTCAACGGCGTCGCCGAGCTGACGCTGCCGCAGGCGACCCGCGACTTCCTGCGCGCGGACAACGTCGACAGCGTCTATTTCCAGGTGCTCGGCACGCGCGGCGAGCTGGTCGCGGGCGAAGCGGACCTGCCGCTGCCGCGCGACGAGGACCGCCCGCCGCCGGGCGTCGTCGCGTTCCGCGACGACCTGCTGCGCGGCAACGACGTCCGCGTCGCGTATACGACAGTCGCGCTGCCGCAGCCGAGCGGCCCGCAGCCGGTGCTCGTGCAGGTCGGCGAGACGCTCGACAAGCGCAACGCGCTCGCGAACGACATCATCAAGGGCGTGATCCTGCCGCAGTTCGTGATCCTGCCGCTCGCGATCCTGCTCGTCTGGTTCGGGCTGTCGCGCGGGCTCGCGCCGCTCACCGCGCTGCAGGCCCACATCCGCGCGCGGCGTCCGGACGACCTGTCGCCCGTCGAGGCGCAGCGCGCGCCGCCCGAGATCGAGCCGCTCGTCACGTCGTTCAACGACCTGCTCGCGCGCCTCGAACAGAGCATGGCGCTGCAGAAGCGCTTCATCGCCGACGCCGCGCACCAGATGAAGACGCCGCTCGCCGGGCTGCGCACGCAGGCCGAATTCGCGCTGCGCCACGAGGTGTCCGCGGACGTGCAGCGCTCGCTCGAGCAGATCGCGACGAGTTCCGAGCAGGCCGCGCGGCTCGTCACGCAGCTGCTCGCGCTCGCGCGTGCCGAGAACCGCGCGAGCGGGCTGATGTTCGAGCCCGTCGAGATCGCAACGCTCGCGCGGCGCGCGGTGCGCGACTGGGTGCAGGCTGCGCTCGCGAAGCGGATGGACCTCGGCTACGAAGGCCCGGACGACGACGTGCCGCTCGACGTCGACGGCAATCCGCTGATGCTGCGCGAGATGCTCGGCAACCTGATCGACAACGCGATCCGCTATACGCCGGAAGGCGGCCGCATCACCGTGCGGGTGCGCGAGGATCGCGCCGCGCGGCTCGCGCACCTGGAAGTCGAGGACACGGGCCCCGGCATCCCGGCCGCCGAACGCGAGCGCGTGCTCGAGCGCTTCTACCGGATCCTCGGCCGCGAAGGCGACGGCAGCGGCCTCGGGCTCGCGATCGTGCGCGAGATCGTCGCGCAGCACGGCGGCACGCTGACGCTCGACGATCACGTCTACCAGGCGATGCCGCGTCTCGCGGGCACGCTCGTGCGCGTGACGCTCCCCTTGCACGACCCGGCCCCGGAATAACCCTGACGTGCGCCGCAGCATCCTGCCGCAACGCCGCTGATTGCGCGAATTTGCGCGCCGTTTTCGAAACGAACGCTGCACGAAGACCGTCGTTCGCCGCGGGTTAACGTGGAATCGTTTTGCGCCGGCGAGTCAGTGCGCCGTAAGTTTGCCTGCCAATAATCGTCGACAGGCTCGCCTTCCAGGGCGACCCAACACCTATATCAAGAGACTTGGAGACGATTCATGGCAACGTTAGGCGGGCAAATTGCGCACGCGCCGATGACGGGCGAAGAGCGGAAGGTGATCTTCGCGTCGTCGCTCGGCACCGTGTTCGAGTGGTACGACTTCTATCTGGCCGGCTCGCTCGCGGCCTTCATCAGCAAGAGCTTCTTCTCCGGCGTCAACCCGACCGCCGCCTTCATCTTCACGCTGCTCGGCTTCGCCGCAGGCTTCGCGGTACGCCCGTTCGGCGCGATCGTGTTCGGACGGCTCGGCGACCTCGTCGGCCGCAAGCACACGTTCCTCGTGACGATCGTGATCATGGGCATCTCGACGTTCGTGGTCGGCTTCCTGCCCGGCTACGCGTCGATCGGCATCGCCGCGCCGGTGATCTTCATCGCGATGCGGCTGCTGCAGGGCCTCGCGCTCGGCGGCGAGTACGGCGGCGCCGCGACCTATGTCGCGGAGCATGCGCCCTCGCACCGGCGCGGCTTCTACACCGCGTGGATCCAGACGACCGCGACGCTCGGCCTGTTCCTGTCGCTGCTCGTGATCCTCGGCGTGCGCACGATGATCGGCGAGGAAGCGTTCGGCGCGTGGGGCTGGCGCGTGCCGTTCGTCGCGTCGATCCTGCTGCTCGGCGTGTCGGTGTGGATCCGGCTGCAGCTGAACGAGTCGCCGGTGTTCCTGCGCATCAAGGCCGAGGGCAAGACGTCGAAGGCGCCGCTGACCGAAGCGTTCGGGCAGTGGAAGAACCTGAAGATCGTGATCCTCGCGCTCGTCGGCCTGACGGCCGGCCAGGCCGTCGTGTGGTACACGGGCCAGTTCTACGCGCTGTTCTTCCTCACGCAGACGCTGAAGGTCGACGGCTCGAGCGCGAACATCCTGATCGCGATCGCGCTCCTGATCGGCACGCCGTTCTTCGTGTTCTTCGGCTCGCTGTCGGACCGGATCGGCCGCAAGCCGATCATCCTCGCCGGCTGCCTGATCGCGGCGCTGACCTACTTCCCGCTGTTCAAGGCGCTCACGCACTACGCGAACCCGCAGCTCGAGCTCGCGACGATGAAGGCGCCGATCACCGTCGTCGCCGATCCCGCCACCTGCTCGTTCCAGTTCAACCCGGTCGGCACGTCGAAGTTCACGAACTCGTGCGACATCGCGAAGAGCGCGCTCGCGAAGGCGGGCCTGAACTACGAGAACGTCGCGGCGCCGGCCGGCACGACCGCGCAGATCAAGGTCGGCGACACCGTGATCGACGCCTACGACGGCAAGGCGGCCGACGCGAAGGCGAAGGGCGCGGCGTTCGACAAGACGCTCGCCGCATCGCTGAAATCCGCCGGCTATCCGGCGAAGGCCGATCCGGCGCAGATCAACTGGCCGATGACGATCGTGATCCTGACGATCCTCGTGATCTACGTGACGGCGGTCTACGGGCCGATCGCCGCGATGCTGGTCGAGATGTTCCCGACGCGGATCCGCTACACGTCGATGTCGCTGCCGTATCACATCGGCAACGGCTGGTTCGGCGGCTTCCTGCCGGCGACCGCGTTCGCGATCGTCGCGGCGCAGGGCAACATCTATTCGGGGCTGTGGTATCCGATCGTGATCGCGCTGGTGACGTTCGTGATCGGGCTGCTGTTCGTCAAGGAGACGAAGGATTCGAATATCTATGCGCAGGATTGAGGGTTGAGGCGCCTGCTTCGGCCCGTGCGGCGGGCCGGAGCGCGGCGCCGGCACCTTTTTTCGAGAAATATGAAAAAAGGTGTTGACACCCCGATTGGGCATCAGCATAATTCAAGTCTTCGGCGAATTAGCTCAGTCGGTTAGAGCGACGGAATCATAATCCGCAGGTCCGGGGTTCGAGTCCCTGATTCGCCACCAAATGCGAAAGCCCGGTAGATCTTTGATCTACCGGGCTTTTTCAGTTAAGGCTCTGCGGTTATCCGCGAACCCTATTCCATTCTTTTCCGGCCTCTGGCAGCGCAAGCGCAGCAAGCTCGTCAGGCGTCGCCCCCTGCATCAACGCCTCGCTCACCAGCCGGCCGACTGCCGCCGCCAGCGTAACACCCGAGTGCATTGCCGCCACGTACAGCCCCCGCACACCCGAGCACCGGCCAATGAGCGGCACGCCATCCTCAGGCATCGGCCGCCAGCCGACCGCGACCTCCGTCAGCATCGCGTCCCCGGCGCCGCGCAGCGCGCGCCGGATCGTGCCGAGCGTACGTTCGGCGATTGCATCCGGACCATTCGGGCCGGACGCGTCGACATAGTCCTCGGCCGCGACGAGCGAACCGTCCGCCGCCTCGCGCACTTCCATCTCGGCATTGGACACGAGCGTCCTCACGAGCCCCCGGCGCGCAGCCATACGCAGCCGGATCGCCGGTGACGCCCGTAGCGGCAGCACGATGCCCGCCGTCGCGGCAAGCGCCGCCGTCTGCGCGCCCGCTGCGAGAACCACGGTGTCCGCGCGCAGTTCATCAGTTTCGGTCCGCACGCCGACGATCCGCGCACCGTCGACGCATAGCGAACGCACGTCGGTGTCACCCCGATAGAGCGCACGATGCGCACAAGCGTGCTCGACGAGCACGCGGGTCGCCTCCGCCGGCTCGAGCGTTCCTTCGTCCCGCGCGTAACGGGCGCGGGACGGTGGGTCCAGCAGATTCGGCTCGAGGCGTCCGACCTGTTCGCGATCGAGCCAGTCCACGCGCGCATCCTGATGCGGCGCAGCGCCCTCGCCGGCGCCATAGGTCAACGCACCCGACCAGTTGACGAGCGGCCGGCCGAGCTCGCGTTCGAGCCGCCGGTACTCGGCGACCGCGAGTGCGCGCAGCGCGGCGACGGCCGGCGCTCCGTCCGCCGTCGGATTGATCCAGCCGAACGCACTTCCGGTTGCGCCTGACGCCGGTTCGCGCCGTTCAACGAGCGTCACGCGCGCGCCCCGACTTGCCAGGTGATAAGCGATCGATGCCCCGACGATGCCCGCCCCCACCACCACGATTTGATCCGCCGCACCCGTCACACAAGCTCCTCTTGTTCGTCGCTACGCCGCCACCGACCCGCGACTCACATCGCTCGCATGCGCCTGCAACTTGCGGCGCCAGTCCTCCCCGCCCTCCATCGACGGCGTCGACTCGAACAATTCCTGGATCCAGTCGGCGAACACGCGCACCTTCGTGGACAAGTGCCGGTTGTGCGGATAGACGATCGAAATCGGCTTCGGCTTCGGGTTGAAGCCCGGCAGCACCTCCAGCAGCGAACCGTCGAGCAGATGCGGCAGCACCATGAACAGCGTCGGCTGGATCATCCCGAAACCTTCGAGTCCGCAGGTCACGTAGGCATCCGAATCGTTGACCGTGACGGTCGACTTCAGCCGGATCTCGACCGGCTTGCCGTCGATCACGAACACCCACGGTATCGGCCGCGCACCGTGGCTCGTGCGGAAATTCACCGCGAGGTGCTCGGCGAGATCGGCGATCTCGTGCGGATCGCCGTGACGCTTCAGGTAATCGGGCGATGCGCAGGTCACGCGCTTGAGCATCCCGATCCGCCGCGCGACCATCGACGAATCCTCGAGCGGCCCGACGCGGATCATGCAGTCGATGCCCTCCTCGATCGGATCGACCGGCCGGTCGGAGAGCCCGAGATCGAGCGTGATGTCCGGATAGCGCTGGCGGAACGCCGGCAGCGCGGGAATCACGAGGCGCCGCCCGAGCGCGTTCGGCATGTGGACGCGCAGCAAGCCACTCGGCTTGCGATTGCCGTTCTGGAAGCTCGCGTCGGCTTCCGCGATCTCCGCGATGATCTTCACGCAATGCTCGTAGTACGCGGCGCCTTCCGGCGTCAGCGACAGCCGGCGCGTCGTCCGGTGCAGGAGGCGCACGCCGAGCAGCGCCTCGAGATTCTGGATGATCGTCGTCACCGACGCGCGCGGCATCGTGAGCGTATCCGCCGCGCGCGTGAAGCTGTTCGCATCGACCACGCGGGTGAAAACTTCCATTGCCTGGATACGGTCCATGCTATCCCCCATCGAATCACCAACAGGACAGGATAGAGCGCGTGGAAGCCCCGACACAAGCCCCGCTCCATTATTCGCACCTGCCGAATAGTCGAGCGTTTCGCAGTGGAAAACGACGCGAGTTCATCCGGCCGGATCCGCTGCGCGCGCCGACTCGCTGGCCGCACGCACCGATTTGATGCACACAAGCGCCACGCGGCGCTCAACCGGCAAACCGTTCCCGATACCCCTGCGGCGTGACGCCCAGCACGCGCACGAAGCTGCGCCGCAACGTTTCCTCCGAACCGAATCCGCACCGCACGGCAATCCGCTTGACCGGCCACGACGTGTCGCCGAGCAGGCGCTGCGCGGTCTCGATCCGGATCTGCTCGACCGCGCGGGCGGGCGTGCGCCCGGTCTCGGCGCGGTAGTGCCGCACGAAGCTGCGCTCGCTCATCCGCGCGCGCTCGGCGAGCGCCGGCACGGACAGATCCGCGGCAAGGTGCTCCGCGATCCATGCATGCAGTTCGCCGAACCGGTCAGCGGACTGCTGCATCGACAGCGTCGCGCTGAATTGCGCCTGCCCGCCCGGACGCTTCAGGAACACGACCAGCTCGCGCGCGACGTCGAGCGCGATCGAGCGCCCGAGATCCTCCTCGACGAGCGCAAGCGCGAGATCGATGCCGGCCGTCACGCCGGCCGACGTCCACAGCGCGCCCTCGCGGATGAAGATCGGATCGGCTTCGACACGGATGCGCGGATAGCGCGCCGCGAGCTCGTCGCAGCGCGTCCAGTGGGTGACCGCGCGGCGTCCGTCGAGCAGGCCGGCTTCGGCCAGCAGGAACGCCCCCGTGCAGACCGACGCGACCCGACGCGACCGTTCGGCTTGCCGCCGGACCCAGCGGATCAGCCGCGCGTCCCGCGACGCCGCATGCACGCCCATGCCGCCCGCGACGATCACCGTGTCGGGATGCCCTCCGGCCGATCGCAGCGAATCGGCGATCACGACGAGGCCCGACGACGTCGCGACCGGCCCCGCGTCGGCAGCCACGACGCGCGGCGCGTACGGCGCGGCCTGTCCGCGCTCGAGCGCGAGCTCGTTGACGGACGCGAACACCTGCAGTGGCCCGGTTACGTCGAGCAGTTGCGCGCCGGGGAACGCCAGCACGAGGATCGAGCGCGGAACGGTAGACATGTCGATTGGCGGAAAACGTGGGGGCGATGGCAATTTCGCCAAACACTACCCGCCTAGAATCGATCTGTCCATCACGCGTCGACAACGACGCTCCACTCGATCCCACGGGGCATCCACATGACTCTGCATATCGGCTTTCTCGTGTTTCCGGGCGTTCAGCAGCTCGACCTCACCGGCCCGCACGACGTACTCGCGTCGCTGCCGGACGCGGCCGTGCACCTGGTATGGAAGACGCGCGAGCCGGTCGCATCGAGCAGCGGGCTCGCGCTGACGCCGGGCCATACGTTCGCCGACTGTCCGCCGCTCGACGTCATCTGCATTCCGGGCGGCATCGGCATCAACGACCTGCTGTCCGATCGGGAGACGCTCGATTTCGTGCGCGAACGGTCGGCAACCGCCCGCTACGTGACGTCGGTCTGCACCGGCGCGCTGCTGCTCGGCGCGGCCGGACTGCTGCGCGGGCGCCGCGCGACCACGCACTGGGCGTTCCATGCGCTGCTCGAACCGCTCGGCGCAGTGCCGGTCCGCGAGCGCGTAGTGCGCGACGGCAACCTGATCACGGGCGGCGGCGTGACCGCCGGCATCGACTTCGCGCTGACGATCGCCGCCGAACTGGCCGGCGACGAAGCGGCGCAGGCGATTCAGCTGGAGCTCGAATATGCGCCCGCGCCGCCGTTCGACGCAGGCTCGCCCGATACCGCACCGGCCAGCGTCGTCACGCGGGTCCGCGAACGCTCGGCAGCCAACCTCGCCCGACGCCGCCAGGCGATCGAGCAGGCCGTCGCCGCAATGGACCGATGACCGCACATCCGATGCGGGCCCCCACGCGCAACCGGCGGCGCACGTCGCCGTCTTTCGATCGATTCCCGGCCATGAAAGTCTTCCGCAGCACCGCATTTACCGCAGATCGCGCCTGGGGCGCGCTGGACGTCGCCAACCTGCTCGGCATCACGGTCCGCCTGCACTGGACCGACCAGCCCTATCGGTGGCACGTCAACGACGGCGACGAAGTGTTCGCCGTGCTCGATGGCCGTGTCGAGATGCGCTATCGCGAAGCGGGCGTCGAACGTTCAGTGGTGCTCGAGACCGGTGACGTGCTCCATGCGCCAGCCGGCACAGAGCACGTCGCGCATCCGCTCGGCGAAGCCCGCATTCTCGTCGTCGAAACCGAAGGCAGCATCTAGACGCCCGCGCCGCGGATGCGCGGTATCCCCCGCATCCGGTCGCCGCGATCTTGGTAGACTGTCGCGCTGTCGATCACACGGAACCCGCACATGAATCTCTACACCAAGGAAGGCAAACCGCTGCAGGTCGGCGGCCAGATCGTATTCAGCCGCACGGGACAGGTCGTCGGACGCATCAGCGGCCGCAAGGTGTTCGGCAAGAACGGCCGCTACGTCGGCACCATCGCCGGCGATCGGCTCGTCTATCGCTCGACCGACAGCGTGGCGTTCGGCTCGCCGTTCTCGGCCGCCAATCGGACGGGCATCGCGAAACTGCATCGCGTCACGTCCGTCGTATGGGGCCGCGAGCCCAATATTCCGGCCTGACGCAGCGCGCATGCGCCGGCGCGCGCTCACCCCGAGATCGTCCCCGTTCCCTGCGACGGGATGAGTTTCGGCAACGGCGAACACTGGCACTGGCACAGGTCGTGTTCGAGTGCGACGACCTTGCCCATCAGGGTCATCGCGCGTTCGCCGCCGTCGGACACGATCACGCCTTGCGTGTTGCACGCCGCGCAGAATACCGGCGCGCCGAGATAGGCCAGCGGCCGGCCGTCGAACGACGATTCGGCGATGCCGTCGAGCACGACGCCGCCATGGTCGGTGGTGTCGCCTTTCAGAATGAATTTGCGGCTCATGATGTTGGTTCTTCCCTCGGATGCGCCACCGTCAGCGGCTGCCCGGCCACCGCCTGGCGCTCAGTGTCCGCTCGTCGGTTGCGAGCGTGCCGCAAGGATAGCATCGCAGCGCCGGCTCGCCCGCCCGGCGTCGCCGCCCCTGTCAGAACCCGTGCCGCCCCCCGATCCGCGCCTCGAACTGCCGGTCGTTCGCCGACGCGCCCGGGCCATTGATCGCCGCGACCGTCGCATGGCCGGTCGAATCGACGCCCGACGCGCGCGGGTAGACGGCCGTCAGGTATACGTCGGTCCGCTATGACAGGAAACAGTCGAACCCCGTCGCGACCTGGAGGTAAGTCACGCCGTCCCGGCCGTGTCGGTCGGGATCCTGACGCGGCGTGACGCGCTCAGCACGGCTGCGTGCGACTACCTGATCCACTGCTTCGTCGAGGCCGTGCGCCGGCACGGGAACGCGAAGCTGCTGTGGCGCTGACGCCGGGCGCGCCGCTCACGTGACCAGCGCGATGCACAGCGCCGCGCCGCACAGATACGTGCCGAGCGCGCCGACGAACCGCGCGGGATTCGGCCTCGACATCGTCGGCCACGCAAGCAGGCCGATCACGAGCAGGCACCGGCAGACGGTCGCGGCGACGATCAGCGACAGGATCGCGCCCGACGGTTCATGCGCGCCGAAGTAGAGAAACAGCACCGCGAGGAACGGTGCGTACTCGGCGGTGTTGCCGTGCGCGCGCACAATCTTGTGCAGCGCATTGGTCGGATCCTCCGCGCAACCGGACCCGGTCGTCGCGCGAAACCGCGTGATGGAGACGGCAAGACCCAGCCCGAACAGCAGCAGGCCGAGCACGGCGGTACAGGCAACGGCGATCACGTTCATATGGTCAGGACTCCGGTCAGGACAGGAAGCCACGCCGGACGGCCACGTCGGACGACGCCGCCCCGGCGGACACGCGGAGATCGTGAACGATGCCCGCAACCGCCACGATACGCGCAGCCGGGGCCGCCGCCTATCCGGCGCCGTGTGCCGCTCAGACGCGCTCGCGCCGGATCCGTGCGGGCGTATTGCCGACGATCCGGCGGAAGCAGGTGGTCATATGGGCCTGATCCGCGAAGCCGCAGTCCTGCGCGATCTCGATCAGCGGCGTACTGGTGTGGACCAGCAGCTTCGTGGCGCGCTCGACGCGCCGCTGCATGATGAAGCGCAGCGGGGTCTCGCCGGTAGATGCACGAAACGCCCGCATGAAATGGGGCTGGCTCACTTCGGCCAGCGCGGCCAGTTCACTCACGGCGAGGTCGGCTGCGAGATGTGTCTCGATGTAGTCGAGGATGCGGCGCAGCCTGAAGGGCGCCAGTCCGCCTTTGACCGCCTGCAGCGGCGCATGGCCGCACATCCGGGCCAGTTCCACGGCGAGCATGCCGATCAGGCTTTCGCAATAGAGCCGCTGCCCGAGGCGAGGCGTCACGCACTCCAGCGCAAGCCGGTCCGTGATTGCCCAGATTGGCTTGTTCTCGAACATCAGACGCGAACGGAAGCAGTCCGTGCCGCCAGCACCCTCGGCGGCCTCGCATGCATCGCGCAGCAGCGCGTCGTCGAAATGGACGGCCACGCAGCGGAAGCCGCGAATGAACGACGTGTGGCCGTAGGCTTCGCCGCCGCGCTCGATCAAGCTCAGGTGGTCGCTGCCGCGATAGCCGTCGGACAGCGGCTTGGAAGCCTGGTGGCGTGCGTCGATACGTCCGCCGACCTCGCGCAATGCTGCTCGCAGGCTGACGCGCTGCGAGCCGATCGGCCGCGCGACATCCTGCAGCTCACCGTACTCGACGACCTCGACCTCGCTGCCCGCACAGACACACGCAGTGCGGCTCTGATGCACATTGGCGACAATCTTCACCCTGTTCAGTCTCCTGCCATTCCCGAAATTTCGATCCCAGATCCGGCTTCATGACGCCTGTGCCGGCCGCAGCGGCATATTCAGGATCGCATGGATTCATCGTTGCCCCCCGTCTTACGGCACCTGCGAAGGGGGCGAAACCGTCCGCGCCGCCGTGCATGATGCGACCCGGGCATGCGCGCGCATGCCCGCGCTGTCGCGGATGGCCCATCGCAACAGCCCGGATGACGCGCGCATCGCCGGCTCGGGAAAGCCCCGCACGAGCCCTGTCAGCGGTTCGCCAAGCATGGCGCTGATCCAGGGTGGTAGCAGGCGGATCGCCGCGCCGAGGAAAATCCGCATGGTCAGCCGTTCGGACACGCCGGCATCGGGTTGCGTAGCCAGTTGCGCGATCGCCTCATGCATGCGGCCACTGGCAATCAGACTGCCGCGCTGGCCGTTCATGTAAGCCTGCAGCGCTTCCCGGCTCTCCGGCACATCGGTCGCGCCAAGCCGCCGCGCCACCTCGGCTGTCTCGGCCAGATAGCGGCCCTGGTCCGCCTGAGTCAGCCGTGGATTCACGTAGCGCAGGTGGGCATCGAGGAAGCTCGAGACTTCTGCGGCGTGCACCCACGTCAGCAGTGCCGGATCGGTCGCGGCATAGGGCCGGCCTTCGGCAGTGGTGCCTGCGATGTCGCGATGAATGCGGTTGACGTGGTCGATCAGTCCGTCGGCGTCACGGGTGCTGCCGTAGGTCGTGCCGGCGATGAACTGTGCCGTGCGTGCCAGCCGGCCACGCATGTCCTGCCGGAAGATCGAATGCTCCAGCACGCCTGCCAGGACAAGGGGATGCAGCGCCTGGAGAATCAGCGCACGGATGCCGCCGACCATCATCGCGGGGAAGTCGTCATGCACCTGCCACGACACCGCCTCTGGGCCGAACAGCCCCGGGTCGCCGCGGGGTGTCGACAGGTCAATGGGAAAGCCCGTCCGCGTGCGCGTGACCGACCATATCTTTCCCTCGATATGGCGCCGCAGCCATTCCAGCGGCGAATATGGCATTGACAGCATTGGCCGCATTCCCTTGCTTGTTTGAAAGAGCGGATTCTAGAAGCGTTGCGGGGCGGTATTTCACGCGCACCGGAAAAAATGATCACGACGTGAAAGAAGTGCTCGCGCCGCACAAGGATTTCTGCGACATGCTGCCTACACTGGTCGCCGTGAACCCCATGCACGCTTTGGAACCCGATCATGACGACGTCCCGTACCGCATCGATGACCCGAGAACAATTGAAGGTCTCGAATATTTTCAGGAAGTCACGGGGGCGCAGCCATCATGCTCGACTTCCCGCCGCGCGGCGAAATCACTTGTACGCGCAACTGACCGCATGCATTTTCCAACCCGCCTCCGAGTGACTCATGAGCATCAAGATCCTGGCATTCTGCGGCAGTACCCGCAGCGGCTCCTTTAATCAAAAGCTCCTCGAAATTGCTGCACAGGGTGCCCTCGAGTCGGGTGCGCAGGTGACGCACATTCATCTGGACGACTATCCGCTGCCGTTCTACGACGGCGATCTTGAAAGCGAATCCGGTCTCCCGGAAACGGCGCAGGCCTTGCAGAAGCTCGTCAACGAATGCGACGCCGTTCTCGTCGCATCGCCTGACTATAACGGCGGCTACAGTGCCGTCCTGAAGAATTCCCTGGACTGGATCAGTCGTCCGAACGGCAATGGTCAAGCGGGGCTCGCGTGCTTTGCAGACAAGCCGGCAGCCGTCATATCGGCATCGCCCGGCCCGTTGGGAGGTTCGCGCGGTCAAGCTGCAATTCGAGGGGTGCTCGACAAGCTAGGAATGCTCGTGATTCCGCAAACCTTTGCTCTCGGGGCGGCACATGAAGCCTTCGACGAGCTTCATCGCTTGAAGGATGTTCGCGCAGACGCGATGGTCCGCGCCGTCGGATCGGCATTGGCGCAAACCGCGGCAAAGCTCCGGCAATGACGCTGGCGTGACCGGCGACAGCGCGAATCATCGCTCCGCAAAACCTTTCAGCACCGGTTTGTATTTGAATGAACGAGCTTCTGTCGATGCGGTTGTTTGTCAAGGTCGCCGATTTGCAAAGCTTCGCGCGCGCCGCCGCCGACCTCGACATGTCGAGCGCATCCGCATCGCGCCTGATCATGAGCCTCGAGGACAGGCTCGGCACGCTGCTGCTGTACCGTACGACGCGCAGCCTGTCGCTCACCAGCGCGGGGCGTCTCTACATCGAGCAGATCCGCAAGGTGATCGACGAGATCGACACCGTGGAAGACGCGATAGCGACGCTCGATCACGAGCCGCTCGGGGCGCTGCGAATCGTCGCGCCCGTGATGTTCGGCATCCATGTGCTTGCGCCCGTCATCGGGTCGTTCAAGCATCGCCATCCGAACGTGGTGCCCGAGATCACGATCGTCGACCGTCACGTCGATCTCGTGTCCGAAGGGTTCGACGTCGGCCTGATGGTCACGCAACGCATCAGCGGCGCCAATACCGTGAAGCGCGTGCTGACGCGGCTGAAGCTCGTCGTGTGCTCGACCCGGCGCTATCTCGAGCGGCACGGTCAGCCGCTCCAGCCGGGCGATCTCGAACGGCACGCGTGCCTGTTGTACCGGGCCGATTATGCGGGGGAGTTCGTTTCATTCGACCATCATGCGACGCGCGTCGCGGTACGGCCGAGGAAGACCGCGTCGTCGAACAATCTCGGCCTGCTCAGGCAGCTCGCGCTCAACGACATGGGGATCGCGATCCTGCCCGCGTACCTCGTCGACCAGGACATCCGCGAGCACCGCCTCGTGCCGCTGCTGGACGACTACCGCCTCCCCGACCTCGAGATGAACATCGCTTATCCGAGCCGTCGCCATTTTCCGCGCAAGGCTCGGCTGTTCGTCGACCACGCGCTCGAGCACTTCGCAGCCTGAACGCAAAAAAAAACGGCCGCCACAATGGGCGGCCGGACGCGCATCACGCGAACATCACGCGCGCTCGCGCACCTCGTGCGCCTGGAGCTGCGCGCCTGCATCCGTCGCGCCAGCCACGTCGGTCCCGTCGTTCTCGTCGCCGAGCTGCCCTTCCCACTTCGCGATCACGGCGGCGGCGATCGAGTTGCCGACCGCGTTGGTCGCCGAGCGGCCCATGTCGAGGAACGTGTCGACGCCCATGATCAGCAGCAGCCCCGCTTCCGGCAGGTTGAACTGGTTGAGCGTCGCGGCGATCACGACGAGCGACGCGCGCGGCACGCCCGCCATCCCCTTCGACGTCAGCATCAGCAGCAGCAGCATCGTCAGCTGCGTGCCGAGCGGCAGGTGGATGCCGTACGCCTGCGTGATGAACAGCACCGCGAACGTGCAGTACATCATCGAGCCGTCGAGGTTGAACGAGTAGCCCATCGGCAGCACGAAGCTCGAGATCTTGCGGTTCACGCCGAAACGGTCGAGCGCGTCGAGCAGCTTCGGATACGCGGCTTCCGAGCTGGCGGTCGCGAACGACAGCAGGAACGGCTCGCGAATCAGGCGGATCAGCGAGAACGTGCGCTTGCCGAGGAACGCGAGGCCCGCGAGCGTCAGCATGCCCCACAGCAGCGCGAGCGCGATGTAGAAGCTGCCCATGAACTTCGCGAACGTGAGCAGGATGCCGAGGCCCTGCGTCGTGATCGTCGACGCCAGCGCCGCGAACACCGCGATCGGCGCGAACCACATCACCGCGCCGGTGACCTTCAGCATCACCTGCGCGAGATCCTCGATCACGCCGGTCAGGCGCTTGCCCATCTCGCCGAGCGAGGACAGCGCGGTGCCGAAGAAGATCGAGAACACGACGATCTGCAGGATCTCGTTGTTCGCCATCGCCTCGGCGATCGACTTCGGCACCAGGTGCGTGACGAAGTCCTTCAGCGTGAACGCGCCGGTCTTCAGGTTGGTGGCCGCGTCCGTGGCCGGCAGCGGCAGGCTCAGATGGCTGCCCGGCTGCAGCAGCGTGGCGGTCAGCAGGCCGAACAGCAGCGACACGAACGACGCGATGAAGAACCAGCCGAGCGCCTTCACGCCGACCCGGCCGACCGAGCCCGTGTCGCCCATGTGCGCGATGCCGACGGTCAGCGTCGCGAACACGAGCGGCGCGATGATCATCTTGATCAGGCGCAGGAACACGTCGGACAACAGCGAGACGTAGCCGGCGATCTCCTTGGTGACATTCGGGTCGGGAAACGCGCTGTGGCAGCCGTAACCGACCGCGATCCCGAGGACCATCGCGATCACGATGTATGAAGTAATGTTGCGTTTCTTTTGCATAACGAATCCCGATGCCCGGGCAAGCTTTGAGGATGTCTGAAAGGTGGGCGCGCGACGGCGTCCAGGGCGGGTCCGGGCGCCCCGCGGCGCGCATCATAACAGACCCAATCGGGCCCCATTTGGACGCAGGTCGTGCCGGACGAACTGGCGCGCAGGGTAGTCAGCCAATTTCGGCATACCAACCGTCATGCGTATTTCGAATACCGGCGGCCGAAAACGCGCATCACGGGTACGGAATGTGCACCGCATGCGCCGCGCCGGTGCACCGCGGGCGGATGTGGCCCCATCCTCGCGCACCGCGCCGGCGCGCGCGTTGCTTCGGCGCATCTCGGGCCCCGGCGGTCCTTGGCAGCACGCGGTTGAGGACTAAACTAATCCTTAATGGGGGCGGCCGGAGCCCGCCCCCTGCAGGGAGACGCCGCCATGAATCGGCCGCTGAATCGAATCCTGCCGCGTGTGACCGGCATTGCGTCGGTCTGGACGTGGATCAAATGGTCGCTGGTCGCCGCCATGCTGGTCGCGGTCGCGATCGTCGCCCGGCTGGTCATGGTCGAAATCGAGACATCCCGGCTGCAGGCCCGCTATTTGTCCGAGCTGACCCGCGACGTCGGCTATGCGGTCGAGGCGGGTGCGAGCGACCACGTGCGGTTTCCCGCCAACGGCCCGTACGACGAGCGACTCGGCTACGCGATGATTCCGGCGTTCCAGCAGCGGCTGCTCGCGCGCGGCTTCGTCGTCAGCAAGCAGGCGCGCGACTCCGAGCGGATGCTGGCGCTCGCCGATCACGGCCTGTTCCTCCCCTATGACGAGAAGGACCAGGCCGGCCTGATGCTGTTCGATTCGACGGGCGCGCCGCTGTTCGCGACCACGTTCCCGCAGCGCGTCTATCGCGACTTCGACGCGATCCCGCGCGTCGTCGTCGATTCGCTGCTGTTCATCGAGGACCGCTACCTGCTCGACCCGAGCCAGCCGAACCGCAACCCGGCGATCGACTGGGGCCGCTTCGGCCGCGCGATCGCCGACCAGGGCCTGCACTTCGTCAACCGGCACCAGGCGCGGCCGGGCGGCAGCACGCTCGCGACCCAGATCGAGAAATTCCGCCACTCGCCGGACGGCCGCACCGCGTCGCCGCCCGAGAAGCTGCGGCAGATCGCGTCCGCGTCGGTGCTCGCGTACCTGAACGGCCCGCAGACGATGCTCGCGCGCCGCACGATCGTGGTCCGCTACCTGAACTCGGTGCCGCTCGCGGCGCGGCCGCACATCGGCGAAATCACCGGCATCGGCGACGGTCTCGCCGCGTGGTACGGCCGCGACTTCAACGAACTGAACCGCCTCCTCGCCGCGCCGACGACGGCCGAGAACATCGACCAGCAGGGCGTCGCGTTCCGCGAGGTGCTGTCGCTGATGATCGCGCAGCGCGCGCCGTCGTACTTCCTGAACAGCGGCTACCCGGCGCTGCAGCGGCTGACCGACAGCTACCTGCGGCTGCTCGCCGGCGGCGGCGTGATCGCACCCACGCTGCGCGACGCCGCGCTCGCCGCGCACATCGAGCGCGCGCAGCCGCCGCAGGCGGCGCACGTGCAGTCGTTCATCTCGCGCAAGGCCATCACGTCGGCACGCGCGTCGCTGCTCACCGCACTCGGCATCGACGATGTGTACCAGCTCGACCAGTTCGACCTGGAAGCGACGAGCACGCTCGACAACGGCGTGCAGCAGGCGGTCGCCGAGCGGCTCGCGAAGGCGTCGACGCGCGAAGGCGCGCAGGCCGCCGGCCTGTACGGCTACGAGATGCTCGCGCCGAAGGACGACCCGTCGCACCTCACGTACAGCTTCACGCTGTACGAGCGGCGCAACGGCGCGAACGTGCTGCGCGTGCAGACCGACAGCGTGAACGAACCGTTCGACATCAACCGCGGCGGGCGCATCAACCTCGGTTCGACCGCGAAGCTGCGCACGCTCGTCACGTACCTGCAGATCGTCTCCGACCTGCATGCGCGCTACGGCAAGCTGTCGAAGGCCGAGCTCGCGCGCGTGAAGCCCGACCCGATGGACGGCCTGTCGCTGTGGGCGCTCGACTACCTGTCGCATACGCAGGACCGCTCGCTGCAGGCGATGCTCGACGCGTCCGTCGAGCGCAAGTACTCGGCGAGCCCCGACGTGTTCTATACGGGCGGCGGCGCGCAGGTGTTCAGCAACTTCGAGAAGTCCGACAACCACCGCATCCTGACGCTGCACCAGGCCTTCGCGCACTCGGTCAACCTCGTGTTCGTGCGGCTGATGCGCGACATCGTCCACTACCAGATGATCCAGACGTCCGGGCCGTCGTCGTCGTGGCTCGATGATCCCGAGCAGCGCAAGCATTATCTGCAGCAGTTCGTCGACGGCGAAAGCAAGGTCTACGTGAAGCGCTTCTACACGCGCTACGCGGGCAAGCCCGCGGACGACGCGCTCGCGCTGATGCTGAAGGACGTGCGCAAGTCGCCGCCGAAGATCGCGACCGTGCTGCGCAGCGTCGCGCCGAACGAGTCGCTCGCGTGGTTCGACGCGCAGATGCGCGCGCAACTGAAGGGCACGCCGGCGGCAACGCTGTCCGACGACGATCTCGCGGCGCTCTATGCGAAGTACGCGATCGACCGCTTCAACCTGAACGACCGCGGCTACATCGCAAGCGTGCACCCGCTCGCGCTGTGGACGCTCAACTACCTGCGCGCGCATCCGGACGCATCGCTCGGCGACGTGGAGCAGGCGAGCCGCGACGCGCGCTTCTACACCTACACGTGGCTCTACAAGACGCGCTATCACGGCACGCAGGACCGGCGGATCCGCCGCATGGTGGAACTGCGCGCGTACGCGGCGATCAGCAAGTCGTGGCGCGCGCTCGGCTATCCGTTCGCGGAAGTCACGCCGTCGTACGCGGCCGCGATCGGCGCATCGGGCGACCAGCCGGACGCGCTCGCGAAGCTGATCGGGCTGATCGCGAACGGCGGCGACAAGGCGCCGACCGAGACCATCACGCGGCTCGACTTCGCGAAGGGCACGCCGTACGAGACGCGTTTCGTGCGGGCGGCCGCACAGCCGCAGCCGACGCTGTCGCCGGAGATCGTCGACGTCGTGCACCAGCTGCTGCGCGACGTCGTGCTCACCGGCACCGGCAGGCGGCTCGCCGACGGGATGACGCTGCCCGACGGCAAGAAGCTCGAGGTGTACGGCAAGACCGGCACCGGCGACCAGCGCTTCAATGTCTACGCGCGCGGCGCGCGGCTGATCGAGTCGCGCAAGGTGAACCGCAGCGGCACGTTCGTGTTCGTGCTCGGCGACCGTTTCTTCGGCGTGCTGACGGCGACCGCGCACGAGCCGTACGCGGCGCGCTACGACTTCACGAGCGCGATGGCCGTGCAGTTGCTGAAATCGATGGCGCCGGCGCTCGCGCCGCTGATCGAGCGGCCGGCAGCAGTCGGCCCGCAGGCCGAGGTGGCCGCGCCGGCCGCCGGCAGCGCGCCGCCACCCACCGTCAGTGCGAGCGCCCGTCGTAATGGGTGACCGGCAACGCGTCGATGTCGACGTCTTCGAGGCAGCGCACGTTGATCGCCGCCATCCGGTTTCCGTTCGGATCGGTGCCCTCGCCGAACGGATGAATCCCGCAGCGCTTGCAGAAGCGATGCTGGATCACGTGCTTGTTGAACGTGTAGCTGGCCAGATTCTCTTCCGGCGTCAGCAGGTACAGGCTCGCGCGCGGCACGAACCACATCAGCGCGCCCTTGCGCCGGCAGATCGAGCAATTGCACGCCATCACGCCCGTCAACTCGCCGTCCACCTCGAACTGCACGTCGCCGCAATGGCAGCTTCCTCGGTAAAGCATGATCGTCTCCTGTGGCCCGCTCGCTGCGATGCCGTACCGGCGGGCGTTGGTCAAACTGAATCGATGCGCTTACAGTAGCGTGCCGCCGGCGCCCCTGCAACGTCCGGCGCCCGTCCATCACCCACTGTCACCAAGGAGACCGGCATGCTCGAACTGCGCCCCGGCTGCGAATGCTGTGACAAGGACCTGCCGCCCGATGCGGGCGACGCGCGGATCTGCACATTGGAGTGCACGCGGGCGGCGAGCCATATTGCGCGACCTGCGCCGACGAGGTGCTGAAGGGCCGCTGCCCGAACTGCGGCGGCGAGCTGGTCGTGCGGCCGCGCCAGCCGGCCAGCCTGCTCGCCAAGTACCCGGCGTCGACGCCGCGCATCCACGAGCCCGGCGGCTGCGCGGCGGCATAGCCGTGTCGGTCCGGGCGCCGCTCGCCGCCCGCTCCGCCGCGCGTTCGGGTTGCCCGATCAGCTCGACTCGATCCGCGCGCGCGTGACCGCGAGCAGCGTCGCCATCGCACGGCGCGCGCCTTCCGCGTCGCGCGCGCGGATCGCGTCGCACACCGCCAGATGCTCGGCGAGCGACGCATTGAACACGTCGGCACGGCGCGCATTCAGATGCAGCTGCGCCTCGAGCGTGCGGTCGATCAGCGCGCCGAGCGGCACCAGCAGCTCGTTGCCGCCCGCCTCGAGCACGCTCAGGTGGAACCGCAGGTCGGCGCGCACCCATTCGTCGACGTTGCGCGCGTCGGCCATCGCCCGCGCGGCGGCGTCGATCGCTTCGAACGCTTCCGGCGCATACGCGCGAGCGGCGAGCGCCGCCGCATGCGGCTCGACCATCTCGCGCATCTCCTGCAGCTTCAGCGCGAACGAAAGCGGCGGCGCGACGCGCGAGTACCAGTCGAGCAGGTCGGCATCGAGCAGGTTCCACGCGCGGCGCGGCCGCACCCGCGTGCCGACCTTCGGCCGCGATTCGACCAGCCCCTTCGACGTCAGCGTGCGCAGCGCCTCGCGCAGCACCGTGCGGCTCACGCCGAACCGCTCCATCAACTCGGGTTCCCTCGGCAGCAGCGATTCGGGCGGATGGTCGCCGCGCAGGATCGCCGTCGCAAGCCGGAACGCCGTTTGTCCATGCAGGTCGCGTTGAATGATGATCGTTCTCCCAAGGCGCGGGTAGCCGGCGCCGACGCCGGGCTGCCCACTATTTGCACAATAGTGCTATTAATACTATTTTTTAAACGGCCTACGCTAGGATACCCACAAAGCCTACCGTCAGGAGACATCCTCCATGAAGATCACCCGCCTCGAAACCTTCATCGTGCCGCCGCGCTGGCTGTTTCTCAAGATCGAGACCGACGAGGGCATCGTCGGCTGGGGCGAGCCGGTTGTCGAGGGCCGAGCGCATACCGTCGAGGCGGCCGTGCACGAGCTCGCCGACTATCTGGTCGGCAAGGACCCGCGGCTGATCGAGGATCACTGGCAGGTGATGTACCGCGCGGGCTTCTACCGCGGCGGCCCGATCACGATGAGCGCGATCGCGGGCATCGACCAGGCGTTGTGGGACATCCTGGGCAAGCATCACGGTGCGCCGGTGCACGCGCTGCTCGGCGGCCAGGTGCGCGACCGTATCAAGGTGTATTCGTGGATTGGCGGCGACCGGCCGAGCGACGTCGCGAACAACGCGCGCGCGGTCGTCGAGCGCGGCTTCCGCGCGGTGAAGATGAACGGCTCGGAGGAACTGCAGATCGTCGACACCTACGACAAGGTCGACCAGGTGATCGCGAACGTCGCGGCGGTGCGCGAAGCGGTCGGCCCGCACGTCGGCATCGGCGTCGACTTCCACGGCCGCGTGCACAAGCCGATGGCGAAGGTGCTCGCGAAGGCGCTGGACCCGTACCGGCTGATGTTCATCGAGGAGCCGGTGCTGTCGGAGAACGCCGAGGCGCTGCGCGACATCGTCAACCAGACCGATACGCCGATCGCGCTCGGCGAGCGGCTCTACTCGCGCTGGGATTTCAAGCACATCCTCGCGGGCGGCTATGTCGACATCATCCAGCCGGACGCGTCGCATGCGGGCGGCATCACCGAATGCCGGAAGATCGCGACGCTCGCCGAGAGCTACGACGTCGCGCTCGCGCTGCACTGCCCGCTCGGCCCGATCGCGCTCGCCGCGTGCCTGCAGCTCGACGCGGTCAGCTACAACGCGTTCATCCAGGAACAGAGCCTCGGCATCCACTACAACCAGGGCAACGACCTGCTCGACTACCTGCGCAACCCCGAGGTGTTCCGCTACGACGACGGCTTCGTCGCGATCCCGCAAGGCCCGGGGCTCGGCATCGACGTCAACGAGGAGAAGGTGCGCGAGATGGCGCAAACCGGCCACCGCTGGCGCAACCCGGTGTGGCGCCACGCGGACGGCAGCGTCGCCGAGTGGTGACGGCGCGGCTCGCGCCGCAGCGACGCCGAGCGCCCGTTCCCGCCGTCGGCCGGCTCGCGCCGGCCCGGCGGACCGCCGCTTCGACGCGGCGGCGCGGCGGCGCGGCGGCTGCCCGCGCTAGCCGAGCGCCGCGAAGCCCGGCACGCTCGCGGCCAGCACGGCCGCCGCGATGAACACGCCGATCATCGTCAGCCCTTCGAGATGCAGGATGTTGCGGAACGTGTGCGCATCCTCGGTCGACGCGGTGCGGCGCAGGCGCGGCAGCGCGGAAAAGCGGTTCAGCCCGCCGAGCACCATCGCGAGCGCGACCAGCAGCAGCTTCAGCAGCAGCACGCGGCCCCACGCGCTGCCGTCGAGCGGCGCAAGCGAGCCGCCAAGCCCGCGCGCCGCGTTGAGCGCGCCGGTGGCAAGCACGAACACGAGGGCGACGATCGACATCCGCGACAGCCGCTGCGCGATGCGGATCAGCGCGCCGCGCGCGACCGACGAGCCGAGCGCGGGCAGCACCGCGAGCCCGCCCGCGAGCACGAGCCCGCCCCACGCGGCGGTGACGAGCAGGTGCAGCGTCTGCAACGCGACGGCGGCCGAGAACGCGCCGGTATCGGCCGCGTGTCCGAGCGACGCCTTGCCGGCGGCGATCGCGATCACCGCCAGCCACAGCACCGCATACGCGAGCGGCCCGTCAGGCCGCGACAGCGCGACGACGGCGAGCACGACCGCGCCGCCGAACGCGACGCTCCACGCAAAACCTGCGTGGGTCTGCGCGAGCACCGTCGGAATCGCGCCGAACGCGCCGCCGAGCCCCGCCCCGCTCATCGCCGCAGCCTCGTAGACGAGCCAGCCGAGGTCCGCCAGCAACAGCGCGGCCGCGGCGGCCATCAGCGAATGTTGCGCACGCAGCCATGCCGGATGCGAAGGCGCGATGACGGGCCGTGCGCCGTCCTTCGCGAGCCAGGCCTTGAGCAGCGCCGAGCCGACTGCCGTTGCGAACGCCGCGTCCATCAGCGCGGCAAGCGCGACCTGGCCGATCCACAAGCTGTCGATCCTCATCGCGTACACCCTCCGTGGCGAGCGGCGCGCAACGGCAAGCCGGCAGCGCGGCGACAGGACGAGTAATGAAAATCGGGCAACGGCACGGTAGAAAACGTCATCGATGAATCCGGAAACTGTGAAATGACACGATCTGCGGCGGAGGCGGCACCGCGCGACCCGCGAGTGTACGGTCTTCGATAGGCAAAACGCACGCCGGTTCACGACGGCTGTTTACGATGCGCGTCAAATTGTCGCAAGTCGGAAACAGGCAGGAACCGATGACCATTTGTCAAATAGCCGTCATTACCCATCGATGATAGAATGCCGCGTCGCAGCAGCCCGGCTGTCCTGCCGTCATGCCGAGCCGATCGTAGCCCGGTCAGGTCCCCGACGAATAATCATGGAGTCTCGTGTGTCTTCAAGACGCCTCTTCCGTCCGCTGCTCGCCGTTCTGTTGATCGGCGGAGCGGGCCTTATGAGCGCTGCCCAAGCGCAGACCAAGCCCACGGAGCAACAAGCCCAGCAGGCGCCGCTCAAGGCACCCGATACCATGGCCGAGCGCGTGCGCGGCTGTACGGCCTGTCATGGCGTCCATGGCCAGGGCACGGACAACGATTACTTCCCGCGTCTCGCCGGCAAGCCGGCCGAGTACTTGTACAACCAGCTCGTCAACTTCCGTGACGGCCGTCGCAAGTACCCGCCGATGAACTATCTGCTGACGTACCTGAACGACGACTACCTGCGCGAGATGGCCGCGCACTTCTCGGCCGAGCGCCCGCCGTACCCGGCGCCGGCGAAGCCGAGCCTGCCGGCCGCGACCCTCGCGCGCGGCAAGCAGCTCGTCACGCAAGGCGATCCGTCGCGCAAGCTGCCGGCCTGCGTGGCCTGCCACGGCGCGACGCTGACCGGCATGCAGCCGGCGATCCCGGGTCTCGTCGGCCTGCACGCCGACTACCTGAGCGCGCAGCTCGGCGCATGGCGCTCGGGCAACCGCCACGCGAAGGCGCCCGACTGCATGCACGATATCGCCGCGAAACTCTCCGACGAAGACGTGACCGCCGTGACCGCATGGCTCGCCGCCCAACCGGCGCCCGCCAACCCCGTGCCGGCCCCGGCCCGCGCGATGAAGACTCCGCTTGCCTGCGGCAGCGAACCGCAATAAGGCTAGGGAGACAGACACAATGAAACGCAAGTCCCTGTTTGCACTCTCGGCTGTCGCGATCGTCGCGGCAGCGGCTCTCGTGCCGGTCCTGTGGCCGGGCAACGACACGCTGCACGGCGCCGCCGCCGTCGCGGCCACGCCGGCCGACCAGGCCGCGCTGATCAAGAAGGGCGAATACCTCGCGCGCGTCGGCGACTGTATCGCGTGCCACACCGTGCGCGGCGGCAAGCCGTTCGCGGGCGGCCTGCCGATGGCGACGCCGTTCGGCACGATGTACACGCCGAACATCACGCCGGACGACCAGGCCGGCATCGGCAAGTGGACGTCGGACGACTTCTACCGCGCGATGCACACGGGCCGCTCGAAGGACGGCAGCCTGCTGTACCCGGGCTTCCCGTTCGCGAGCTACACGAAGGTCACGCGCGCGGATTCGGACGCGATCTTCGCGTACCTGCGCTCGGTCGCGCCGGTATCGGCGCCGAGCCGTCCGCACGAACTGAAGTTCCCGTTCAACAACCGCAACCTGCTGATCGGCTGGCGCACGCTGTTCTTCAAGGAAGGCGAATACAAGCCGGATCCGACCAAGTCGGTCGAATGGAACCGCGGCGCGTACCTCGTCGAAGGCCTTGGCCACTGCTCGATGTGCCACACGTCGATCAACATGATGGGCGGCCCGGTGAGCGCGTCGGCATTCGCGGGCGGCCTGATCCCGCTGCAGAACTGGTATGCGCCGTCGCTGACGAACGACAAGGAACTCGGCCTCGGCGACTGGCACGTGCAGGAGCTGTCCGACCTGCTGCAAGCCGGCGTGTCGCACAAGGGCGCGGTGTTCGGCCCGATGGCGGACGTGGTCCACAACAGCCTGCAGTACATGACCGACGAGGATACGCGCGCGATGTCGACGTACCTGAAGTCGATCCCGCAGAAGGCTGAAGCGCCGAAGAACATGCAGTACGAGCCGTCGAAGCAGTTCGGCAACGTGCTGCTCGAGCAAGGCAAGAAGATCTACGCGGACAACTGCGCGACCTGCCACGCCGACAACGGCCAGGGCAAGCCGCCGGCCTATCCGCCGCTCGCGCAGAACCATTCGATCATGATGGAATCGGCCGTGAACCCGATCCGCATGGTGCTGAATGGCGGCTATCCGCCGAGCACGCTCAAGAATCCGCGTCCGTACGGGATGCCGCCGTTCGCGCAGTCGCTGTCGAACCAGGAAGTCGCGGCGGTCGTTTCGTACATCCGGATGTCGTGGGGCAACAACGGTTCGCCGATCTCGCCGCAACAGGTGAGCGATCTGCGTTCCGCACCGCTCGACTAAGTATCGGGTGACGCAAACGGGGCGCGGCTGCGGGAAACCGCGGCCGCGCCCTTTTGTTTTTGTTTTTCTTGCGACGCTATTCCCGCGCTGGCCGCGCGATGCGTCGCCGATCATAAAACTCCAGAGTCGTATCTATGTCTTTTGAATCCCTTGGCCTGGCCGAACCGCTCGTCAAAGCGGTCAACGAGCTCGGCTACACATCACCCACGCCGATCCAGTCGCAGGCGATCCCCGCCGTGCTCGGCGGCGGCGACCTGCTCGCCGGCGCGCAAACCGGCACCGGCAAGACCGCAGGCTTCACGCTGCCGATCCTGCAGCGCCTGCACACCTTCTACGCCGAACACCACAACGCGAAGCGCGCGGTGCGCGCGCTGATCCTCACGCCGACGCGCGAACTCGCCGCACAGGTCGAGGAAAGCGTGCGCGCGTACAGCAAGTACCTGAAGCTGCGCTCGACCGTGATGTTCGGCGGCGTCAGCATCAATCCGCAGATCGATGCGCTCAGGCGCGGCGTCGACATCGTCGTCGCGACGCCGGGGCGCCTGCTCGATCACATGCAGCAGAAGACGATCGACCTGTCGCAGCTCGACATCCTCGTGCTCGACGAAGCCGACCGGATGCTCGACATGGGCTTCATCCACGACATCAAGCGCGTGCTCGCGAAGCTGCCGCCGCGCCGCCAGAACCTGCTGTTCTCGGCCACCTTCTCCGACGAGATCAAGGCGCTCGCCGACAGCCTGCTCGACTCGCCGGCGCTGATCGAGGTCGCGCGCCGCAACACCACCGCCGAGACCGTCGCGCAGAAGATCCACCCGGTCGACCGCGACCGCAAGCGCGAGCTGCTCACGCAACTGATCCGCGAGCACAACTGGTTCCAGGTGCTGGTGTTCACGCGCACGAAGCACGGCGCGAACCGGCTCGCCGAGCAGCTGACGAAGGACGGCATCAGCGCGATGGCGATCCACGGCAACAAGAGCCAGTCGGCGCGCACGCGCGCGCTCACGGAGTTCAAGAACAGCACGCTGCAGGTGCTCGTCGCGACCGACATCGCCGCGCGCGGCATCGACATCGACCAGCTGCCGCACGTCGTCAACTTCGACCTGCCGAACGTGCCGGAAGACTACGTGCACCGGATCGGCCGCACCGGCCGCGCGGGCGCGACCGGTGAAGCGGTGTCGCTCGTGTGCGTCGACGAGAAGCAATTGCTGCGCGACATCGAGCGGCTGATCAAGCGCGAGATTCCGCAGGAAGTGATCCCGGGCTTCGAGCCGGACCCGAACGCGAAGCCGGAGCCGATCCAGCAGCGCCGCGGCCAGCAGCCGCGTGGCGGCGGCGGCGGCGGCGGTGGTGGTGGCGGCAATCGCGCGCCGCGTGCCGGCGGCTCGGGCCAGCCGGCGGCAAAGCGCGACGGCGCGCCGAAGTCGTCGCAACCCAAGGCGGCCCCGCAGAAGGCCGCGCAGCCGCAGAAAGCTGCGAAGCCGGGCAACGCGGGCGGCAACGGTCCGCGTCCGGCGAGCGGCGGCGGCAGTGGGCGATCGGCCAATGGCAACGCCGCGCACGCGAACCGCAATCGTTCGTCGCGCAGCGGCCAGCGCGGCCACTAAAGCCGCGCAGCCGCGCGCCGCAGGTGCTCGACCTGGCGTCGCCAGCGTTCGAGCACCGCGGCGCGCTCCCCTTCCAGCGCGAACGTGACGCCTGTCGCGAGACGCGCATAGCCGACGCGCTGCGCATCGCCGTGCGCGATCGTCGCGGCAAAACCCGCGAGCCCGCCGAAGTCGCCTTCGAGCGGCTCGATCTTCAATTGCGCCTGAAAGAACGCGCCGTCGGCGACGAGCGTCAGCGCGGCCGCGCGCCGTTGCGCGAGCGCGTGCGCCGCGCGCGATTGCGGCCACAGCGCGAACAGCAGCACGCGCGCATCGCGCGCGTAGATCTCGCCGACGCTCAAGAGCGTCGTGCGCAATTGGCCGTCGTCGGTCGCGACGATCAGCGACGCCGCGACGTCGGCCTTGCGGTCGAGCGCCGAGCCGTCGAACAGCGACACGACGGCCGGCGGCCACGCGTCGAACGTCCATTGCTCGAGTGCGTGGCGATGTGAATCGGTCATGATGGAGCGGCCTCGTCGAACCGGAAGGATGCCGCAGCATACCCGCGGCCGGCCGCCCTGTGGACGGCGATCAGCGGAAGAACACGTGCTGCGTGAGCTTCGTGAGCGGATAGTGGACGCCCGGCTGGATCTTCGCGGGCAGGTCGAGCGGCTTGAGCAGCATCTTCACGCACATGTCCGCCGACAGGTTGCGACGCACAAGCGCATTGATGCGCGCGACCCGCGCGCGGCTGTATTCGCTGTCGCCGATGCGGTCCGGATAGCGGATCGCGAACACGTGGCGCAGCGCGATCTCCGAATCTTCGTTCTTGATTTCCAGCAAGCGGCGCATCAGCGCGCCGAGCACCGCGAACCGGCCGTTGCCTTCGAGCTGGTTGTACTTCTTGAAATATTTGAAGAAGTGCTTGTAGTGGCGCACTTCGTCCGTGCGAATGTTGTCGGTGATTTCCTTCAGCACGGGCTCGTCCGAGCATTCGTTGATCGCGCGATAGAGCGTGGCCGTGCCCGTCTCGACGACGCAGCGCGCGACCATCTCGAGCGCGCGGGTCTTCTCGAACGCTTCGATCGAGCAGGTCTTCGAGTATTCGTCGAAGAAGTTCGCGAATGCGGTATCCCAGTCGAACTCCGGCCAGACGTGCGCGATGTAGGCTTTCAGCGCGCGGCCGTGCTGCAATTCTTCGTGCTCCCATGCATTGTTGAGCCACGCCGACACTTCCGGATCGTCGTTGAAGAACTCGCTCAGGTTGCTGGTGTAGAGATCCGAACCGCTCTCGATGAACGACGCCGCGCACAGCAGCAGCAGCAAATCCTCGTTCGCCGCGGCGCGCTGACGATCGATCCGCGTAAGGTCGATGTCCTCGATTCGCCACGGCATGACATGCGTCGTTTCAGTCTGCATGGTGTTGCGCTCCCAGTCGCCCCATCCGGCAATCGCCCGCGCTCGCGGCGCGGGCGACAGTCATCCCGGATGCGGCCTATTGCTTGACGTTATTAGAAGAAATGGGTCCGGCCGACCATTCCGGCATCTTAGCCGTACTTTAATGATCGTGCTTCAGAGCACTGACCGCGCCGGCCAGGCGCAGTTCCGCGCCGGCCATTGCGGTTCGTCAGAGGAGACTGTCGAGCACGTGGCGCACAGACCAAACGGGCGGCCGTCCGGCCGCCCGTCGGGGACGCGTGTGGAAGGGAACCGTCAGAAACCGGCGGCGAGTCCGTCGCGCCGGCTGTCGCTCGCGGCTACGTAGCCGCGGTCGGGATCGTCCCGGTCGAGCCGCCACACGAACTGGCCGGAGCCGAAATCCATGTAGGGATCGTCGACCGACTTGATCGTATGGCCGCGCGCCGCGAGCGCGCCGACCGTCGCGCGATCCATGCTCGACTCGACGTCGAGCGTGAAGTCGCGGTTGACCTTCCAGCGCGGCGCGTCGCACGCTGCCTGCGGCTGCTGGCCGTAGCCGAGCATCCGCACGATGGTCTGCAGATGGCCCTGCGGCTGCATGTCGCCGCCCATCACGCCGAAACTCATCACCGCCTCGGTGCGGCCGTCGACTTCTTCGGTCACGAACGCCGGAATGATCGTGTGGAACGGCCGCTTGCCGCCCGCGACGACGTTCGGCGACGCGGGGTCCATCGAGAAGCCGTACCCGCGGTTCTGCAGCGCAATCCCGGCGCCCGGCACGACGAGGCCCGAGCCGAAGCCCATGTAGTTGGACTGAATGAAGCTCACCATCATCCCGCGCTCGTCGGCCGCCGACAGATAGATCGTGCCGCCCGACGGCAGCCGGCCGTGGCCGAAGTGCGTCGCGCGCGCCGGGTCGATCCGCTTCGCGCGTTCGGCGAGGTACGCGTCGTCGAGCATCTGCTCGGGCGTGACCTCCATCGCGCGCGGGTCGGCGACGTAGCGGTAGACGTCCGCGAACGCGAGCTTCATCGCCTCGATCTGCAGGTGCTGCGATTCCGGCGAATCGACCGGCCACTCGGCGACGCCCGCGTGCTCGGCGATGCCGAGCGCGATCAGCGCGGCGATGCCCTGCCCGTTCGGCGGGATCTCGTGAATCGTATGGCCGCGAAAGCGCTTGCCGATCGGCTCGACCCATTCCGGCCGGTACGCGCGCAGGTCGGCTTCGGTCAGTGCGCCGCCGCCGTCGCGCGCGAACGCGGCGATCCGCTCGGCGAGCGCGCCCTCGTAGAATGCGCGCGCGCCGTCCTTCGCGAGCGTGCGCAGCGTCTGCGCATGGCCGGGCAGGCACACGCGCTCGCCCACCTCGGGCGCGCGGCCGCGCGGCATGAACGTGTCCGCGAAGCCCGGCAGCCCTTTCAGCTCGGGCACCGCGGCCGCCCACTTGTGCGCGACGATCGGCGGCACCGCATAGCCGCGCTCGGCGATCTCGATCGCCGGCTCGAGCAGGTCCGCGAACGGCAGCGAACCGAATTTCGCATGCAGCGCCTCCCAGCCCGCGACGACACCCGGCACGGTGACCGTGTCCCAGCCGCGCGTCGGCTTGCGCGCATGGCCCCGCGCGTCCTCGCCATGACGCCGGCGGAAATAGTCGACGTTCCATGCGGCCGGCGCGACGCCCGACGCATTCAGCCCGTGCAACCGCCGGCCGTCCCACACGAGCGCGAACGCATCGCCGCCCAGCCCGCACGACACCGGCTCGACCACCGTGATCGCGGCCGCGGCGGCGAGCGCCGCGTCGACCGCGTTGCCGCCCTTCCACAGCATCCGCAAGCCGGCCTGCGCGGCCAGCGGATGCGACGTCGACACGACGTTGCGCGCGAACACCGGGATGCGCGTCGTCGGATACGGGTTGTGCCAGTTGAAGCCGGTCATCGATTCCACCTCGTCGGAAACTGAATGAGCGCGCGAACGCGGACAATCCGCCATTGCAGCGTGATCGGCACGGTCGCGCAAATTCATTTGTCACATGAATCCATGCATCGCGCGCATGAATCATCGGCAGCGCGCCGGCCGGGCGCGCCCGGCTTGGCGGCCGAACACCCTTACAATACCCGCTCCGTGTTCACGCCTTCGACATCGAGCCATGACCCGAGACCCTCGCCTCACCCTCAACGCGCGCCAGCAGGAATTGCTCGAATGGGTGCAGCGCGACGGCTTCGTGACCGTCGACGATCTCGCCGCGCACTTCGCGGTAACGCCGCAGACGATCCGCCGCGACGTCAACTGGCTCGCCGACCTGAACCTGCTGCGCCGCTATCACGGCGGCGCGAGCCTGCCGACCAGCTCGGAGAACGTGTCGTACACCGCGCGCCAGCGGATGTTCCACGACGAGAAGCGGCGCATCGCGGCGCTCGCCGCGTCGCACATCCCCGACCAGGCGTCGCTGTTCATCAACCTCGGCACGACGACCGAGGAGGTCGCGCGCGCGCTGAACCGCCATCACGGCCTGCATGTGATCACCAACAACCTGAACGTCGCGTCGATGATGAGCGGCTATCCGGACTGCGAGGTGCTGATCACGGGCGGCATCGTGCGGCCGTGGGACAAGGGGATCGTCGGCGAGCTGGCGATCGACTTCATCCGCCAGTTCAAGGTCGATTACGCGATCATCGGCACGTCGGCGATCGAGACCGACGGCACGCTGCGCGACTTCGACACCCGCGAGGTGCGGGTCGCCGAGGCGATCATGCAGCATGCGCGCACGGTCTACCTCGTGGCCGACCATTCGAAGATCGGCCGCCCGGCGCTCGTGCGCCAGGGGCACCTGAGCCAGGTGCACGCGCTCTTCACCGACAAGCCGCTGCCGCCGGACATGGCGGAGACGGTCGCCGCCGCCGGCACCCAGGTGTACGTCGCGGAATGACCGTCGCGATGCTGCGCCGCACACAAAACTTCAAGTGGAATCAAGAAGTTGGCGGCACAGCAAGACCGCTTGCCGCGCATCCTTCTGTCAATTGGAAAATTAATGGGGCGCGATTTGGCGTTGTCCGCGCGCTCGACTAGACTCCAGTTCCCCGGCCTGTTCGCCCGTCCCGCCCGTGCCAACGCACGGGCGTTCCGTTGGGCCGGCGAAAGCAGCTTTTCCCCCCAAGCCATACCCCCCGCTGGGTATCGCGCACCGGCCACCGAGCCGAGTGCACGGGCAGTCCGGATGCCATGGAGAGAACGATGCTGAGTCCGCATGAATTCGCCACGCTACTGCTTGTGAAGGATGCTCCCGATCAGGCCAACATGGATCGCGATGAACTCGACGCGCTGCTCGAGCAGCAACTCGTCCGGCTCGAAGGGCTCGGTTCGGGACGCAAATACTGCGTGACCGAGACGGGCGACGCGGCGCTGCGATCCATCAAATGCCGCTTTTCCTGACCTGACCGCGGCCGGCTTCCGGCCGCCCCCTCCCTCCTCTCGCCCATCCCGGGCGGCGCCGCTCAGCCGCCGCGCAGTGTCGGATCGACCGCCGCGCGCCAGCCGATGGCCTTCGCGCGCGCGTCGTTGAAATACGCGACCCAGGCGGCCCGCGCCGACGCGTCCGGCGCCGCATAGCGCGCCGAAAGTTCGTTTACGAACGTGCAGTAGTTCGCTTCCGACAGCCCGCGATACCGTTTCGCGACATACGCATCGTAGATCGCCGAGTAGACCGGCTGCGCATCCGCGCCCCAGTCGCGCGCCGTGCCGCCGCACGCCGTCTGCAACGCCACGAACGACGGCGCCCGCCAGCTGCCCCCGAGCGGCGGCGTGCCCGCGCACCCCGCCAGAAGGACGGCGCATACGCCGGCCCACATCCCAATACGCATGATTCACCTCATGAAACGGTCGATTCCACCAGTATCGTCCGGGATCGCCCGGCACGCCACCCGCCCCTCTTTTTCGAACTTTACTTTTTCGAATTCGTTCGTTAAATTTCGAATTCGAACATTTCTTGTTCGTCAATTTCCATCAGACGATAAGGACAGCAGGTGACCCAACCGAATCGCTACGATCTGCTCGTCGTCGGCGGCGGCATCAACGGCGCGGGCATCGCGCGCGATGCGGCCGGCCGAGGCCTGTCGGTCATGCTCTGCGAGCAGGACGATCTCGCGTCGCACACGTCGTCGGCCAGCACGAAGCTGATCCACGGCGGCCTGCGCTATCTCGAATACAACGAATTCGGGCTCGTGCGCAAGGCGCTGCAGGAACGCGAGACGCTGCTGCGCGCGGCGCCGCACATCATGTGGCCGCTGCGCTTCGTGATGCCGCACATGCCGAACCTGCGTCCGGCCTGGCTGATCCGCATCGGCCTGTTCCTCTACGATCACCTCGCGAAGCGCGAGCTGCTGCCCGGCTCGCGCGGCATCGACATGCGCCGCCACGCGGCCGGCGCGCCGCTGATCGATTCGATCAAGCGCGGCTTCGTGTATTCCGATGGCTGGGTCGACGACGCGCGCCTGGTCGTGCTGAACGCGCTCGACGCGAAGGAGCGCGGCGCCGAGATCCTCACGCGCACCAAGCTCGTGTCCGCCGAGCGGGCCGGCGACGAATGGGAAGCGCGGCTGCAGCTCGCGGACGGCTCGATTAGCGTCGTGCGCGCCCGCGCGATCGCGAACGCGGCCGGCCCGTGGGTCGGCGACGTGCTGCACGGCGCGCTCGGCCGCGGCGCGCAGCACAGCGTGCGGCTCGTGAAGGGCAGCCACATCATTACGCGCCGCCTGTTCGATCACGACCACGCGTACATCTTCCAGAACCCGGACAAGCGGATCATCTTCGCGATTCCGTACGAGCGCGACTTCACGCTGATCGGCACGACCGACGTCGAATACACGAACGATCCGGCCAAGGTCGCGATCGACGGCAACGAGACGCAATACCTGTGCGAGTCGATCAACCGCTACTTCAAGCGCAAGATCTCGCCGGCCGACGTCCACTGGACGTATTCGGGCGTGCGGCCGCTGCTCGAGGACGAGAACGCGGCCAACGCGTCCGCCGTCACGCGCGACTACCGGCTCGAGATGGACGACGGCGCGGGCGCGCCGCTGCTGTCGGTGTTCGGCGGCAAGATCACGACGTTCCGCAAGCTCGCCGAGGAAGCCGGCGACCTGCTGTGCCGCGCGCTCGGCCGTGACGCCGCGCCGTGGACCGCCGGCGCGCCGCTGCCGGGCGGCGACATCGCCAACGCGAAATTCGACGCGTTCGCCGCGCAATTCGCGGCGCGTCATCCGTGGCTGCCTGCCGAGCTCGCGCGCCGCTATGCGCGCGCGTACGGCACGCGCGCGGAACGCGTCGTCGGCAATGCGAAGTCGCTCGCCGAGCTCGGCGCGGCAATCGCGCCGGGCATCCACGAAGCCGAACTGCGCTACCTGCGCGACGTCGAATGGGCGACGCGCGCACAGGACGTGCTGTGGCGCCGCTCGAAGCTCGGCCTGCACGTTGCGCCGGGCACGCTCGACGCGGTGACGGCCGCGCTCGACGCGTGGTTCGCCGCCGCGCACGCGCAACACGCCTGACCGTTTTCGACTCACCCAAATCGCGCCGCCTCGTGCGGCGCGAATCACAACTAAGCCAACTACGGATGGAGATGAGAGACATGCAGGAACAGTACATCCTCGCGCTCGACCAGGGCACGACGAGCTCCCGCGCGATGCTGTTCGATCGCCAGGGCAACATCGTGTCGACCGCGCAGAAAGAATTCGAACAGATCTACCCGCAACCCGGCTGGGTCGAGCACGACCCGCAGGAAATCTGGTCGACGCAGGCGGGCGTCGCGGCCGAGGCCGTGACCCGCACCGGCCTGAACGGCACGTCGATCGCCGCGATCGGCATCACGAACCAGCGCGAGACGACGATCGTCTGGGATCGCGAGACGGGCCAGCCGGTCTACAACGCGATCGTCTGGCAGGACCGCCGCACCGCCGACTTCTGCGACTCGCTGAAGGCGCAGGGCCTCGAAGCGAAGGTGCGCGCGAAGACCGGCCTGCCGATCGACGCGTACTTCTCCGCGACCAAGATCCGCTGGATCCTCGAAAACGTGCCCGGCGCGCGCGACCGTGCTCGCCAGGGCAAGCTCGCGTTCGGCACCGTCGACAGCTGGCTCGTGTGGAACTTCACGAAGCACGAGCTGCACGTGACCGACGTGACGAACGCGTCGCGCACGTTGCTGTTCAACATCCATACGCGCCAGTGGGACGACGAGCTGCTCGAGCTGTTCGACATTCCGCGCAGCATGCTGCCGGAAGTGAAGGCGTCGTCCGAGATCTACGGCCACACGAAGACCACCGTGTTCGCGTCGAAGATTCCGCTCGCCGGCATCGCGGGCGACCAGCAGGCGGCGCTGTTCGGCCAGATGTGCACGACGTCGGGCATGGTGAAGAACACCTACGGCACCGGCTGCTTCCTGATGATGAACACCGGCGACAAGCCGATCGAGTCGAAGAACAACCTCGTGACGACGATCGCGTGGCAAATCGGCGACGACGTGCAGTACGCGCTCGAAGGCAGCATCTTCATCGCCGGCGCGGTCGTGCAGTGGCTGCGCGACGGCATGGGCATCATCAAGAGCGCATCCGAGATCGAAGCGCTCGCGGAAAGCGTGCCGCACACCGACGGCGTCTACCTCGTGCCTGCGTTCGCCGGCCTCGGCGCGCCGCACTGGAACGCCCGCGCGCGCGGCTCGCTGTTCGGCGTCACGCGCGGCACGACGTCCGCGCACCTGGCCCGCGCGGCGCTCGATTCGATCGCGTACCAGTCGCTCGACGTGCTCGCGGCGATGGAGGCCGATTCGGGCATCAGCGTCGGCGAACTGCGCGTCGACGGCGGCGCGAGCGCGAACAACCTGCTGATGCAGTTCCAAGCGGACCTGCTCGGCGTCGACGCGGTGCGTCCGCAGATCACCGAGACGACCGCGCTCGGCGCGGCCTACCTCGCGGGTCTCGCGATCGGCTACTGGAAGAACCTCGACGAACTGCGCAGCCAGTGGCAGCTCGACCGCCGCTTCTCGGCGTCGATGCCGAAGGAGCAGGTCGAACGGTGCATGACCGGCTGGCAGCGCGCGGTGCGCGCCGCAAAGGCGTGGGCCGACGACGCGCAGTAACCATTCGTCATCCATAACGAATACAAAAACGACCGGCGGACCGCGCGGCGCGCGAGTCCGCCACGACATACGAGAGACAACATGTCACCTTATTTCGCAGAATTCATCGGCACCGCCATCCTCGTGCTGCTCGGCAACGGCGCGGTCGCGAACGTGCTGCTCGCCAACACCAAGGGCCGCGGCGCGGACCTCATCGTGATCGTGTGGGGCTGGGCGATGGCGGTATTCGTCGCCGTCTACGTGACCGCGTCGTTCAGCGGCGCGCACCTGAACCCGATCGTGACGATCAGCCTCGCGCTCGCGCACAAGTTCGCGTGGTCGAAGGTCGGCGGCTACATCCTCGCGCAGATGCTCGGCGGAATGGCGGGCGCGCTGCTCGTGTGGCTCGCGTATCGCCAGCACTTCGCGAAGGAAGCCGATCCCGACCTGAAGCTCGCGGTGTTCTGCACCGCGCCCGCGATCCGCAGCGTCCGTCACAACGTGCTGACCGAAGCGATCTGCACGTTCGTGCTGATCCTCGGCGTGCTGTACCTCGCGTCGCCGCAGGTCGGCCTCGGCGCGCTCGACGCGCTGCCCGTCGGCCTGCTCGTGCTCGGCATCGGCATCTCGCTCGGCGGCCCGACCGGCTATGCGATGAGTCCCGCGCGCGACCTCGCGCCGCGCCTCATGCACGCGCTGCTGCCGATCCCCGGCAAGCGCGACAGCGACTGGCGCTACGCGTGGATTCCGGTGATCGGCCCGCTGATCGGCGGCTCGCTCGCGGCCGGCCTGTACCTGACGCTGCACGTGCCGCACTGACCGGCGGCCCGCATCGCCGAAGCAACGCAGCCCGCGCGCCACAAGGCCGCGGGCTGTTTCACTGTGGCGCCCGCCGCGACCGGCCCCCGGCGTCGGCAAGGGCCGCCGCTCGGTCCGAACCTGCGCGCCGTCGCCCGGCAAAGCACGTATCATGGCGGCTGACAGGCGTCGCCGACGCCCCTGCTTCTTCACCATCATGCTCGATCACCTTATCTGCGACTGCGACGGCGTGCTCGTCGACAGCGAAGTCATCGCCGACCGCGTGCTGCTCGACACGCTGTCCGCCACGTTCCCGCACATCGATTTCGAGGCCGCCGCGAAGACCGCGTTCGGCCAGCAGACGTCGCGCTTCCTCGCCGGGCTCGAGACGCGCTACGGCATCACGATGCCCGACAACTTCATCGAGACGATCGAGCACAACATCGAGGCCGGTCTCGCGCAATCGCTCGCGCCGATCACCGGCGTGCGCGACGCGCTGCTGAAGGTGAGCCTGCCCGCGGCGGTCGTGTCGAACAGCCGCCTCGCGCGCGTGCGCAGTTCGCTCAAGCGCGCCGCGCTCACCGAGATCTTCGGCGAGCGCGTGTTCAGCGCCGAGCAGGTCGCGCGGCCGAAACCCTACCCCGACGTCTACCTGCATGCGGCGCGCACGCTCGGCGTCGCGCCCGGGCACTGCATCGTCGTCGAGGACAGCGTGTCGGGCCTGAACGCCGCACGCGCGGCCGGGATGAAGACGATCGCGTTCGTCGGCGCGAGCCACATCCCCGACAACTACGCGGATGCGCTGCGCGCGATGGGCATCACGCGGATCATGCGGAAGATGGACGAGCTGCCGTCGCTCGTCGCCGCCGGCGTGCGCGGCGAGTTCGGCGACGTGCAGTCGTAATGCCCGGCGGCGGCCGTCGAACGGCACGCCGCCGGAAACCCGACGCGCCGCCATTTGCGGAGCCCGACGAGGATATCGCCGACCGGGCCGGATTGATTGAATGACCGCCGGCGTCGAGCGCCGGCCGCCTTCCGAAGGCATGCGAACGATCATCGACGCCTTCGAGGATGGAAAGTCAGGGTGGCGACCGGCGCGGCGGATATCGGCGAATGTCCACTTTCCTCACGCGGCTTCACGCATCCACGCACGGCCGGATCGCGTGCGCGCTACGCGTCGCTCACGCAGCACTCACGCGCGGTCGCAAGCGCCTCGCGGAATTCGACCAGCTCCGCGATCGTCAGCATCGGCAGGCCGTGCTGCTGCGCGAAACGCGCGACGTCGTCGCCGCGCGTCATCGTGCCGTCCGGGTTCATCAGCTCGCACAGCACCCCGGCCGGCTTCAGCCCCGCGAGGATCGCCAGGTCGACCGTGCCCTCGGTGTGGCCGCGGCGCGCGAGCACGCCGCCCGGTTGCGCACGCAACGGAAACACGTGGCCCGGGCGCACGATGTCGTGCGGCGCCGCATCGTCGGCGATCGCCGCGCGGATCGTCGTCACGCGGTCGGCCGCCGACACGCCGGTATGCACGCCTTCGCGCGCCTCGATCGACACGGTGAACGCGGTGCCGTTGCGGCTTTCGTTGGTCTGCACCATCGGCGGCAGCGCGAGCGCGCGCACCTTGTCGTCGGTCAGGCACAGGCAGACGATCCCGCTGCACTCGCGGATCAGCAGCGCCATCGTTTCCGGCGTGATCCGCTCGGCCGCCACGATCAGGTCGGCTTCGTTCTCGCGGTCGTGATCGTCCTGCAGCACGACCGCGCGGCCCGCGCGCAACGCGTCGAGCGCGGCGGCGATGCGCGGCGGCACCGGTTCGGAATCGAGCAACGGGAGATCGGCGAAGGCGTCGGCAGGCGCCGACGAATGGGACAAAGCAGCGGAAGTAAAGGACATGTGAAACGCTCCTCGCAATACGATGTGGGCGAAAAACGTTTCAGGGCATTGCAAACAGACAGAACGACAACCCGCTTCGCACGCACGGCGAAGCGGCCCTGACGGACATGACTATCTGCACATCTTCTCTCATCCGGACTGTGACCGTCGGCTCTGGCATTCGACCAGATCTGCTGACCCCGCGCATGACGCACGGGCGCTCGCGGGCTCGCCGGCTTGACGCCAGCCTACCGCCGGTGGGGAATTCCGCCCCGCCCTGAAGACGCACTGATTGCCGGACGAACCGGCGGGCAAAGCATACAACAGCCGCACGCGCGACGCAGCGAACGGCACCTAAAACCTTACTGACGACCCCGTCTAATGTGCGCCTGCCGCATGCGCCGCATCCGGCACGAGCCAGCGCGGCGGCACCTCCGGGCTCACCGTCACGCGAAACGCGCGCGCCTCGCTGTCGCCCGGATTGCGCAGGCTGTACGGCTGGTCGGCGTCGAACACGATCGCATCGCCGGTCGCGAGCAGCTGGCGACGATCGTGCACGCTCACCTCCAGCGTGCCTTCGCTGACCACCAGGTTGATCGTCGTGCCCGGCGCGCGGCGCACGCCCGTTTCGGTATGCAGCGGCGCGATCCGCAGCTCGTGGAACTCGGCCGCGGCCGGCTCCCCTTCCGGATGCAGCGCGCGCGCCGAGAAGCGCCCGTTCGAGCTGACGACGCGCGACGCGCGGTCGGCCGCGAGATGCTCGAAGCCGTTCACCGCATGGCGGCGCAGGAACGCCGCGACCGATACCTTCAGCGCTGCCGCGATCTTGCACAGCACCTTGATCGACGGCACGCTGCGCGCCGATTCGATCTGCGCAAGCATCGCGCGCGACACGCCGGACAGCCGCGCGAGCGCATCGAGCGACAGCTGCCGCTCGGCGCGCAGCCGCGCGAGATTGACGCCGACGACCTGCTCGAGCGCATCGAGCGACGCCTGCGTCCGGACATCGGCGGCTTCGCCGGACTCCACGGAAGACACATCGCGCACCAGCGCCAGGGGTGAATACATAGGGCTTGCCTCCGGGCCGCGACGCGGCCCTGCGAATGGGATAAGCGGGTGGGAATCGGATTGCGCATCGATCGAAGCGCGTACCGAGACGCTATCACCCGCCCCCGCACCGGCAAACGAAGTTATCTTCACACCGTTATCAGCATCGCGGAGGAATGCGTATCGTCGCGGCCCGTTCCGACGCTATCGCGCCGCCGCCGCAGCGCCGCGAGCCGGGCCGCGTGCGTCGAGCCGCGCCGCGAGCCACGTGACGACGAGCGCCGCGCAGGTCACCGCGGCCGCGACCCACGGCAGCGCGTCGAGCGCGATGCCGTGGCCGAGCGCGAGGCCGCCGAGCCACGCGCCGCCGGCATTGCCGACGTTGAACGCGCCGATGTTGAGCGTCGACGCGAGATGCGGCGCGCTCGCCGCCTTCTCGACGACGCGCGCCTGCAGCGGCGGCACCGTCGCGAACGCGGCGATCCCCCACACGAACACGGTGAGCACGGCCGCGACCGGCAGATGGCTCGTCTTCGCGAACACGGCCATCACGGCCATCAGCGCGACGAGGATCGCCATCAGCGACGGCATCAGCGCGCGGTCGGCGAGCTTGCCGCCGAGCATGTTGCCGATCGTGAGGCCCGCGCCGAACAGCACGAGGATCAGCGCGACCGCGCGCGGCGAGAAGCCGGACACGCTCTCGAGGATCGGCGCGATATAGGTGAACACGACGAACACGCCGCCGAAGCCGAGCACGGTCATCAGCAGCGCGAGCCACACCTGCGGCTCCTTCAGCACCCGCACTTCGCGCCCGAGTCCGATCGGGCCGCCGTCGTGGCGGTTCGGCACCAGCGCCGCAATGCCCGCGAGCGACGCGACGCCAAGCGCCGCGACGATCCAGAACGACGCGCGCCAGCCGAGCAGCTGGCCGACGAACGTGCCGAACGGCACGCCGAGCACGTTCGACAGCGTGAGGCCCGTGAACATCAGCGCGATCGCGCTCGCGCGCTTGTCGGCCGGCACGAGCGACGCGGCGACCACCGCGCCGATCCCGAAGAACGAACCGTGCGCGAACGACGTGACGACGCGCGCGACCATCAGCATCGCGTAGCCGGACGCGGTCGCGCACAGCACGTTGCCGACGATGAAGATCGCCATCAGCAGCTGCAGCGCGGCCTTGCGCGGCATGCGGCTCGTCAGCACCGCGAGCAGCGGCGCGCCGACCGCGACGCCGAGCGCGTAGCCGGTCACGAGCAGCCCGGCGGACGGCAGCGACACCGCCAGATCGTGCGCGACCTCGGGCAGGAGGCCCATGATGATGAATTCGGTGGTGCCGATGGCGAAGGCGCTGATCGCGAGCGCCAGCAACGGGACGGGCATGGTGGTCTCCGGGAGCGGGAGGCGCGGCGCCGGAACGCTGCCGCGCCGCACACAATATGACGGGATGTGCGCGCATTCTCCTGAATCCGCCGATTTTTGATAATTGGCGTAGCATTTGAATCATTTTCAAAATTTATTGGAAAATCGGATGGACCGACTGGGCGATATCCGGCTGTTCGTCGAGGCGGCGGAACTGGGCAGCCTGTCCGCCGCCGGACGCAAGCTGAACCTGACGCCGGCCGCCGCGAGCGCGCGTCTCGCCAAGCTCGAGGCGCAGATCGCGACCCGCCTGTTCGAACGCTCGACGCGGCAGCTGCGGCTCACCGACGAGGGCCGCCTGTACCTGAACTGCTGCCGGCAGGCGCTGCAGGCGCTCGACGATGCGGATGCGATGCTGCAGGCGGGCCGCAATGTCGTCGGCGGCAAGGTGCGGCTGTCGTCGACGTCCGATTTCGGCCGCAACCAGCTGCTCGACTGGCTGGACGCATTCACCGCGCAGCATCCGGACGTGACGTTCTCGCTGACGGCGGCCGATTCCTCGTTGAACCTCTGGCAGGACGAGATCGACCTCGCGATCCGCTTCGCCGCGCCGCCCGACAGCGCGCTGATCGCCCGCCGGCTCGCCGCGAACCGGCGCGTGCTGTGCGCGTCGCCGGCTTTCGTCGCGCGGCACGGCGCGCCACGCGATCCGCACGACCTGGCCCGCTTTCCATGCATCGTGATCACGCTCACATCCGGGCCGCTGAACGCGTGGCGCTTCACGCGCGACGACGAGGTGCAGACCTATACCGTGCCGCTCGCGAGCGCGTTCGAGACGAACGACGGCGGCCTCGCCCGCGAGTGGGCGCTGCGCGGCCACGGGATCGTGCAGAAGTCGATCTGGGACGTCGCGGACGACGTGCGCGGGGGGCGGCTGCGCGTGCTGCTGCCCGACTGGCGGCAGGAGGACGCGCCGCTGCACGCGCTCCATCACAGCCGGCGCTACATGGCGCCGCGCGTGCGCGTGCTGCTCGATTTCCTCGCCGAACGCTTCGCGCGCGAGGAGGCGGCGCTCGACGACCTGCTGAATGCGTGCCGCTGAGCGCCCGATGGCCCGTCGCCGGGGTCCGACCCACGGCCGCCGCCGTCGCACGCGCCCGCACCCGGCCGGCCGTTCCGCGCGGGATGAAAAGCTATAATAGAAAGCTTTCCCGACGGTCTCTTCCCCGCGGCGGCGCTTGCGCCGCGCGGCGGGCGGCCGTCCCGATTCACCCTAGACGACGCCCCCAGGTCAACCACTGCGAACGGCGAATCCCCATGACGAAAAAAGTTTACGTAAAGACCTTCGGCTGCCAGATGAACGAGTACGACTCGGACAAGATGGTGGACGTGCTCAATGCCGCCGAAGGCCTCGAAAAGACCGACACTCCGGAAGACGCGGACATCATCCTGTTCAACACCTGCTCGGTGCGCGAGAAGGCGCAGGAGAAGGTGTTCTCCGACCTCGGCCGCGTGCGCGAGCTGAAGGAAGCGAAGCCGGACCTGCTGATCGGCGTCGGCGGCTGCGTCGCGAGCCAGGAAGGCGCGTCGATCGTGTCGCGCGCGCCGTACGTCGACCTCGTGTTCGGCCCGCAAACATTGCACCGCCTGCCGCAGATGATCGACCAGCGCCGCGCGAGCGGCCGCGCGCAGGTCGACATCACGTTCCCCGAAATCGAGAAGTTCGACCACCTGCCGCCCGCGCGCGTCGAGGGCCCGAGCGCGTTCGTGTCGATCATGGAAGGCTGCTCGAAGTACTGCAGCTACTGCGTGGTGCCGTACACGCGCGGCGATGAGGTGTCGCGCCCGCTCGACGACGTGCTGACCGAAGTCGCGGGCCTCGCCGACCAGGGCGTGCGCGAAGTCACGCTGCTCGGCCAGAACGTGAACGCCTACCGGGGCGCGCTGACGGCCGGCTCGTCCGAGATCGCCGATTTCGCGACGCTGATCGAATACGTGGCCGACATCCCCGGCATCGAACGGATCCGCTACACGACGTCGCATCCGAAGGAATTCACGCAGCGCCTGATCGACATGTACGCGAAGGTGCCGAAGCTCGTGAACCACCTGCACCTGCCGGTCCAGCACGGCTCCGACCGGATCCTGATGGCGATGAAGCGCGGCTACACGGTGCTCGAGTACAAGTCGGTGATCCGCAAGCTGCGCGCGATCCGCCCCGACCTGTCGCTGTCGACCGACCTGATCGTCGGCTTCCCCGGCGAGACCGAGGCCGACTTCGACAAGATGATGGCGCTCGTGCACGAGATGAGCTACGACACGAGCTTCTCGTTCATCTACAGCCCGCGCCCCGGCACGCCGGCCGCGAACCTGCACGACGACACGCCGCGCGAGGTCAAGCTCAAACGCCTGCAACATCTGCAGGCGACCATCGAGGAGAACGTCGCACGCATCAGCCAGTCGATGGTCGGCAAGGTCGAGCGCATCCTCGTCGAGGGGCCGTCGCGCAAGGACCCGAACGAGCTCGCGGGCCGCACCGAGAACAACCGGGTCGTCAACTTCCCGGCGCCGCTCGCGTCGCACCCGCGCCTGATCGGCCAGATGATCGACGTGAAGATCAATCACGCGTATCCGCACTCGCTGCGCGGCGAGCTCGTGCTCGCGCACGACGACGCCAGCACGGCCACGCACTGACGTTCCACCAGGAGCCCGACGCCACTTTGAAAGCCACCCAAGCACTGGAATTCACCGCGCCGCGCGACGACAACGCGCGCCTCGCGAATCTCTGCGGCCCGCTCGACGAGAACCTGCGGCAGATCGAACAGGCACTCGACGTCACGCTGCAGCGGCGCGGCCACCGGATCGCGATTCGTGGGCGCGGCGCCAAGCTCGCGCTCACGGCGCTCGAAAACTTCTACAACCGCTCGCGCGATCCGCTGTCGGTCGACGACATCCAGCTCGCGCTCGTCGAGGTGCGTCACACGGGCGGCAACGGCCGCGTCGAAGACACGCTCGACGTGCGGTTCCGCGGCGACCCCGACCATCCGTTCGACGAGCCGGTGATGCGCGTCGACGACGAAGAGCTCGAGGAGCCCGCGCCGAAGCTGTACACGCGCCGCGCCGACCTGCGCGGCCGCACGCCCGCGCAGCGCGAATACCTGAAGCAGATCCTGTCGCACGACGTCACGTTCGGGATCGGCCCGGCCGGCACCGGCAAGACCTATCTCGCGGTCGCGTGCGCGGTCGACGCGCTCGAGCGCGACCAGGTCAAGCGCATCGTGCTGACGCGCCCGGCCGTCGAGGCCGGCGAGCGGCTCGGCTTCCTGCCGGGCGACCTCGCGCAGAAGGTCGATCCGTACCTGCGGCCGCTGTACGACGCGCTGTACGACCTGCTCGGCTTCGACAAGACCGCGAAGATGTTCGAGCGCCAGATGATCGAGATCGCGCCGCTCGCGTACATGCGCGGCCGCACACTGAACCACGCGTTCATCATCCTCGACGAGGCGCAGAACACGACGCCCGAGCAGATGAAGATGTTCCTCACGCGGATCGGCTTCGGCTCGAAGGCCGTCGTGACCGGCGACACGAGCCAGGTCGACCTGCCGCGCGCGCAGAAGAGCGGCCTGATCGAGGCGCAGCAGGTGCTCGGCGGCGTGCGCGGCATCGCGCTCACGCGCTTCACGAGCGCCGACGTGGTCCGGCACCCGCTCGTCGCGCGCATCGTCGAGGCGTACGACGAGTTCCACGCGCAGCACAAGGACGACTGACGCGCCCGCGCGTCACGCCCGGCCCGGCCCGCCCCACGGCGCGCCGGGCTTTTTTTCGGCTGCGCGGCGCACGGGCGCCGCTCCGGCCGAATTCGGGCGGGATTGGCCGTTTGGTGTATCCTCATCGCGTTCCAATTGCCCGACGCGTCATGAAATCGTCCCGCTCCCGCAAGTCCGCCCGCGCCGACCAGGCCACGTCCGAAACGCTCCGTCTTTCGCTGTTCGATGCGAAGGGCAAGGTCAAGTCCGTCGACGCGCAGGGGCTGCGAATCGATTTTCCCGACGGCCGCAGCCTGATGTTCGACCTGTCGGGCGCGTCCGGTGAAGCCGCCGTCGCGATCGTCGCGCAGCACGCCGATCCGTCGATGCGCGCGAAGCTCGCGCTCCAGCCCGAGCACTACGACAGCATCACGCTGCACGTCGGCGCCGAACCCGCGCCGCGCGACGTCGGCCTCGATGACGAAGCGATCCGCGATCCCGAGCTCGACCTCGCCGTCCAGTACGGCGACGAGATCACCGGCGACGTGCGCAAGGCGTGCCCCAAGCGCAAGCTGATCGCCGAATGGATCGCGCCCGCACTGTTCGCCGACGCGCAACTCACCGTGCGCTTCGTCGGCGACGAAGAAGGCCGCTCGCTGAACGACAGCTACCGCCACAAGGACTACCCGACCAACGTGCTGACCTTCGCGTACGACGAAGCGCCGGACGGCACCGTGATCGGCGACCTCGTGCTGTGCTGCCCGGTCGTCGAGAAGGAGGCGCGCGAGCAGGGCAAGCCGCTCGACGCCCACTACGCGCACCTGCTCGTGCACGGCGTGCTGCACGCGCAAGGCTACGACCACGAGACGAGCGACGAGGACGCCGCCGAGATGGAAGCGCTCGAAGTCGACATCCTCGCGAAACTGGGCTTCCCGAACCCGTACCGGTAAGCCGCCCCGCCCCCGATGCGCAACGCCGCCACGCTCCCGCCCGCGTACCCGCCGTCGATCGGCGAGGGACGGCTGCTGACGGAAGACGAGCTCGCGGCGTCGCTCGCGCACACGATGCGCGACTGGGACGGCCGGCAGGATCTCTGGCTGTTCGGCTATGGGTCGCTGATCTGGAATCCCGGGCTGCCGACCGTCGATGCCGTGCGCGGCAAGGTGCACGGCTATCACCGCGGCCTCTATCTGTGGTCGCGCGTGAACCGCGGCACGCCGGAGCGCCCGGGCCTCGTGCTGGCGCTCGACCGCGGCGGCTCGTGCAGCGGCATCGCATTCCGGCTCGCCGGCGCGACCGCGCAGCCGCACCTCGAAACGCTGTGGAAACGCGAGATGCCGATGGGCTCGTACCGGCCCGCGTGGCTGCCGTGCTCGCTCGGGAACGGCGAACGCGTGATGGCGCTCGCGTTCGTGATGCGGCGCGACGCGCCGACCTACACCGGCAAGCTGCCGGACGGCGTCGTGAAGGAAGTGCTCGGCTGCGCGTCCGGGCGCTACGGCACGACGCTCGACTACGTGAGCCGGACCGTCGACGCGCTGCGCGCGAGCGGCATCCCGGATCGCGCGCTGGAAGGACTGCTGGCACGCTGCCGCTGACGCGCCGCACGGCCGCCCGCCGGCACCGCCCGTTCATCTTCGAAGGACGCCCGCCATGACCTCGCCCCGCTGGCTGCGCTGCAAAGCCGTCGCACTGATCGTCGTCGCGAGCGTCGCGCTGTCCGGCTGCGGCGTGTTCGGCTGCAGCGGCGCCGCGACCAATGGCGGGGCGGGCGGCGGCTGCTCGGCCGGCATGCGGTTCTGAACTCGGCGGCCCGCCGCCAGCGACATAGCGACATATCGTCGCCCCCCGCTGCTCCGGCCCGAAAAAGACGCCCGACCGGCCGGTCTGCCAGGAATTTCGTCCGCCGCTGCCCCGCCGCGTATTTCTGAGATAGGATGGAAACGACAGGACGGCGTGGCGCCGAGCCCGCCTGTCCCCGAGCGGGGCTTGCGCGGCTGCCCGCCCCGGCCGGATGGCCGGGGTGACACGGCCGCGCCTTGCCCTTGGTGTATCCTTGCCAATTCCGTGACAGCGCGCCCCGACGTGAACCGGGCGCACCACCATGAACGATTCGTATCCCAGTCGAAAGTCCAACGACAAACCACATGAAAAGCGCTCGCTGCTCGAGCGCCTGACCGACTTCATCTCGCCGGAGCCCGAATCCCGCGGCGAGCTGCTCGAAATCCTCCAGGACGCGCACGAACGCAACCTGATCGACGCCGATTCGCTGTCGATGATCGAGGGCGTCTTCCAGGTGTCCGACCTGTGCGCCCGCGACATCATGGTGCCGCGCGCGCAGATGGACGCGATCAACATCGCCGACAAGCCCGAGGATTTCATCCCGTTCGTCCTCGAAAAGGCGCACTCGCGCTACCCCGTCTACGAGGAAAACCGCGACAACGTGATCGGCGTGCTGCTCGCGAAGGACCTGCTGCGCTTCTATGCGGAAGAGGAATTCGACGTGCGCGGGATGCTGCGTCCTGCCGTGTTCATCCCGGAATCGAAGCGCCTGAACGTACTGCTGCACGACTTCCGGGTCAACCGCAACCACCTCGCGATCGTCGTCGACGAATACGGCGGCGTCGCGGGCCTGATCACGATCGAGGACGTGCTCGAGCAGATCGTCGGCGACATCGAGGACGAATACGATTTCGACGAGGAAGCCGGCAACATCATCTCCGGGCCGGACGGCCGCTACCGCGTGCGCGCGCTGACGGAGATCGAGCAGTTCAACGAGGCGTTCGGCACCGATTTCCCCGACGAAGAGGTCGATACGATCGGCGGCCTGATCACGCACCATTTCGGGCGCGTCCCGCACCGCGGCGAGAAGCTGCAGCTCGGCAACCTCGTGTTCGAGATCCAGCGCGGCGACGCGCGCCAGGTCCACGTGCTGCTGGTGCGCCGCAGTCCGCTCGCGAGCCGCCGCGCCGAGACGTCGCACGAAGACTGACCCCCTGACCGCCGCGCCCCGCGCGGCGTCTCCACCAACCGCTTCGCCACCCTTCGAATCGCATGGACGAGCCGATCCCGTCCCGCCCGGCAGGCGGCCTCCTCGCGCCGGCGCCCGGCCGCACGCTGCCTCGCTGGCACTACCCCGCCGCGCTGCTCGCCGGCGCGGCCAATACCCTGACCTTCGCGCCGACCCCGCACGGCGGCTGGCTGCAGCTCCTGGTATTCGTCTGGTTTTTCGCGCAGCTCACGCGCACCGCGAGCTGGAAGAGCGCGGCGCTGACAGGCGGCGCGTTCGGCTTCGGCAACTTCATCTCCGGCATCTGGTGGCTCTACATCAGCATGCATGTGTACGGCGAGATGGCCGCGCCGCTCGCCGGCGCCGCGCTGTTGCTGTTCTCGCTGTTCCTGTCGCTATACCCGGCGTTCTCGGCCGGGCTGTGGTCGTTCTGCGCGGGCCACGCGTGGCACCGCCGCGAACCGGACCCGCGGCCGTTCGCGCCGACCTGGCACGGCGCGTTCGCGTTCGCGAGCGCGTGGGCGCTCGGCGAATGGCTGCGCGGCACCGTCTTCACCGGCTTTCCGTGGCTCGCGAGCGGCTATCCGCAGGTCGACGGCCCGTTCGCGGGCTTCGCGGCGATCGTCGGCGTGTACGGGATCGGCTGGCTGCTCGCGCTGTTCGCCGCGCTGGTCGTGCAGGCGCTCGCCGCCGCCCGTCAGCCCTCCGCGCGGCAGGCCGGTAACGGCGGCGACCGGCGCGTGCGCATCGCGGCGCCGGCCGGTGTCGCGCTCGCGCTCGTCGCGGCCGGCATCGCGCTGTCGCAGGCGACGTGGACCGTGCCCGCGAACGCGCCGCTCACGGTCCGGCTGCTGCAGGGCAACGTGAAGCAGGACATCAAGTTCGAGCAGGCGGGCATCGACGCGGCGATCAAGATGTACACGCAGATGATCACCGACAAGCCCGCCGACCTGATCGTCACGCCCGAGACGGCGATCGCGGTGATGATCCAGGAATTGCCCGAGCCGTTCGCGCGCGCAGTGCGCAAGTTCAGCGACAGCACCGGCTCCGCGGTGCTGTTCGGCGCGGTCGGCGCGTCGGTCACCGACGACGGGCGCTACGTCGACTATACGAACAGCCTGTACGGCGTGACGCCGAATTCGCGCGACATCTATCACTACGACAAGCACCACCTCGTGCCCTTCGGCGAATTCATCCCGTGGGGCTTCCGCTGGTTCGTCGACCTGATGAAGATGCCGCTCGGCGATTTCGCGCGCGGCGCGCCGGTGCAGAAGCCGTTCCTCGTGCGCAACCAGCCGGTGATGGCCGACATCTGCTACGAGGACATCTTCGGCGAGGAGATCGCCGCCACCATTCGCGACAACCCGCAGCCGCCCGGCGTGCTCGTCAACGTGACGAACCTCGCGTGGTTCGGCGACACGATCGCGCTCGACCAGCACCTGCAGATCGCGCGGATGCGCGCGCTCGAGACCGGCCGGCCGATGCTGCGCGCGACCAACACGGGCATGACGGCCGCGATCGACGCGCGCGGCCGCGTGCTCGGCCAGCTCAAGCCGTTCACGATCGGCTCGCTCGACGTGCGCATCGAAGGCACGAGCGGCTTCACGCCTTACGTGACGAGCGGCAACGCTGCCGTGCTCGCGGTGTCGTTCGTGCTGCTCGCGTTCGGCTTCACGTTCGGGCCGGGGCTGCGGCGGCGCGGCTGAATCTCGTATCGGTTGCGTGACAGGCAATGCGCGGCTGCATGACGCTCGCCGCGCAGCCGGCATGCCAATTTCGCCGGCCGAAATTGACGAAAGTGGCCACACCGAATCATCCGCAGCAGCATTTTCCCTGCCGAGAGAATTTGGAAGCACGCCACAAAAAATAATCAGTGGTCCGAGTTTCGAATTCGTCTGATTGATTCTCCTTTCTCGTTCGCGCAAATTTTGTGCGGAGCGATCCTCGCCCATTTGTCGAGAAAGGAGATCTGGATGAGTCACGAGCAGAAGGCGCCGGCCCATCTTTTTGCGGCAGTCGGCTCACACACGGCGCGAGGCAGCCGGGCGAGCAACGCTGCCAGCAGCCCGGCAGTCATCGGGCCTGCCGTTGCCCACGTCAGCCATATCGCGGCCTACGACGCCGGTGGCAGGGCAGCATGATTCGCTACTTTCTCGCCAGAGGCGACCGAGCCGGAAACGCGGTAATCACCGAAGGTCTCGACAACGTGACCTGTTCGAACCCGCCACCAAGGGTGAATATCGCGACGCTTTTCATGAAAACCTACTGTACGGCCTGCAAGCAGGAAGGTTTTGTCGCGCCGAAAGGGCCACGCCGGCCCGGCACGGCGCCAAACGGCAAGCCGTGGGCGTTGAGCGGCGACATTAATATCTGCGGGTGCAATCCACCGCCCATTTTCCATGCCGAGCGCGGCATGAAGATGATCGTCACGTCGCAGGAAGCGGCGACGCTGGCAGGAGGAAGCAGCGCCTCGGCCGCAAGCACCACGGGAGCCAAGGTCGCGACGGCAGTGCCGACGGATGTCTCGGCTACCTATGACGAACAGGTGCGAGCCGGCATACGCACCACGCTACCGCAGAGTTATCCGTATCTGATTGAAATGAGCGACGGACGCACCTATGCCGGGCGCGTCAACACTAACGGCCAGTTGCCGCGCATCCATTCCGGCACCGCCGAGAACTACACGATCTATTGGGGCGAACACGCGCTTACACACAAGGACTGGACATCATGCCAAACAGCCCAACCACGGTAAGAACGAACTCGACGCCCAACTCCATCAAGGTAGTGCAACTACGGGCGGTAACATTCGAGGAACTATGGGATGTCTACCCGTCCGGCAATCCCTATGACAATCCGGCCTATACCAATCAATGTGCCATTCGCATGAGCGTCGCCCTTCATCGCGTTGGCGTTGAAATGAAGTCGTTCTCGTCAAAGCTGGTCAAGCCGCTTGGTGATCAACCGAGTATCGGGCGAATCCTGCTGAACGGAAAGGCAACCGCCACGCGCGCCAACGAGCTTGGGGCATGGTTGAAACTTCAGCCTTTTGCAGGTCTGGGAAAGGCTGAAAACATCACCGGATCGGGTTGGGAGTCCAGGATCAAGGGCCGCACCGGCATCGTCATGTTTGACGGTTACTGGACACGCGAAGGGGAAACTGCGGCAAATGCCAGCGGTGGGCACATTGACCTATGGAACGGCTCACGAATGTCAATTAACGGCTTCTGGGGCAGCTTCTCAACAATCGGGCGCTATATCGGAATATCCTCGTTTCGACAAGGCACCAGCGTTCTGCCAGATGTCAGCTATTCAGACCTCAGCAAATCAAAGTTGATTCTATTTTGGGAAATCAGGTGAAGCGACTCGCGGTCTTTCTGTGCGGGACCCTCTATGGCCTGCTATTAATCTGGCTTCTCCTTTACACATACAGTCACATAAAATGGCCAGAAGTCCAGAGCCATGCGTCACATGGCTGCCACGAACTCGACAAATGCGCGATCCCGTGGTGGGAAGGGGCACTTCTTCTTTCTTATTTGCTTGCCCCGGCTTTACTCTTTGGCCTTCTCAATGCAATTGCCTATAAGCGCTGGTCGCGACGGAAATGGGCCATCTCGTTCAGCATCGGAACCACGCTCGCGAGCGTGCTTTATCTCGAAGCTTACGTCGCCCGCTTGCTTTAAAAGCATCCATGATGCATTTTGTGCAAAACGGGAGCGGGATCACGTTGCCGTCGGCGTCATGGCCAGACGCCGCAAATCCCTTGCAACCTCTTCCATCACCGGCCCCCACTCCCCGAACGCCGGCTGCCGGTACAGCGTCGCGCTCGGATACCACGGGCTGTCGCGCCGCTCGAGCCGCCACGGCCAGTGCGGATTCACGTCGAGCAGCACCCACGTCGGCGCGCCGAGCGCGCCGGCCAGATGCGCGACCGACGTGCACACGGTAATCACCAGATCCAGCGCGCCGATGTACGCGGCGGTGTCGTCGAAGCTCGCCAGCTCGGCGGTGTGATCGGCGATCGGCAGACCGGCCGCGCGCGCCGCGGCGACGTCGGCCTCCGCGCCCGGCTGCAGCGAATGGAACGCGACGCCGTCGATCCCGCGGAACGCGTCCACGTAGCGTTCGATCCCGACCCGCCGGAACGGATTGCGCTGGTGCCCCGCGCTGCCCGTCCACACGAGCCCCACCTTCAGCCGGCTGTCGTCCACGATTTCACCCGCGAGGCGCGCGCGCCACGCGTCGCGCGCGCGCGCGTCGGCCCGCAGGTACGGCACGGACGCCGCCAGCGTCGCGTCGCCGGTGCCGAGCATCAGCGGCAGGCTGGTCAGCGGCACTTCGTAGTCGAACGGCGGCAGTGCGTCGACGCCGCCGCCCGCGCCGAACGCGTCCGCATGCGCGCCGAGGCTGCGCTGCATCAGCATGCCCATCTGCGGAAACGTGTTCCATGCGAGCCGCCCGCCTTCGCGATGCACGCGCTCGGCAAGCGGCGCGATGAAGCGGCAGAACTGCAGCACGTCGCCCATCCCCTGCTCGCCCCACACGAGCAGCGTCTTGCCGGCGAGCGGCTCGCCCCGCCAGCGTGGGCCGGGCAGCACCGGCAGGCGGCCGCGCAATTCGCCGGAGCCGTCCCAGCGCGCTTCGTGCTCGCGCCAGCCCGCCGCGTAATCGCCGCGCACGAGATGGATGATCGCGAGGTTGAAGCGGTGCGACGCGTCGCCCGGCGCGAGCTCGCACGCGCGCGCGGCACAGCGCTCGGCGTCGTCCCAGCGCTGCGCTTCCTTCATCGCCATCGCGACGTTGTTCATCGCGAGCGCGTTGTCCGGCGCGAGCACGGCGAGCCGTTCCGCGCACGCGAGCGCCCCCGTCAGGTCCTGCGCGGCGAGACGCGCGGTGACGAGGTTGATCCACGCCTGCACGTCGTGCGGATCGAACGTCACCGCCTCCTCGAGCAGGGCCGCCTCCTCCGCGCGATCGCCGCCCGACAGCCGCAGCGCGATCGCGAGGTTGTTGCGCAGCGACGGCAGGTCGGGCTCGGTCGCGAGCGCCGCGCGGTAAGGCGCGACCGCCTCGGCGTGGCGGCCGGCCATCTGCAGCGCGTAGCCGAGATTGAAGCGGGCGGCCGCATTCGGATGCAGACGCGCGCCGAGATCGGCCAGCGTGATCGCGTCCGCCGTGCGCTGCCGGCCGATGAGCGCCGCGGTGAGCCGCGCGAGCGAAGCCGGGTCGGCCCCATGCAGGTGGGCGGCGGCGGCGAGCCAGAGATCGTGCGCGGCGCGGTCGCCGCGCGCCTGCGCGTCGGCGGCCCGCCCGAGCAGCGCGATGAATGGCGGCAGCAGCGGAACGAGGAAATCGGTCGAGTCGTCCATGCAATCGGATACGGTAAGCTGCGCGGCCGCCTATCGGCCGCGCGACGCGGAATACGCGCATCTTAACGTCCGCGCGCGGCGCCGAGACGCAAGCCGGCGCACCGGCGCGATCCGGCCGACACGACGCGCGCCGGGCCGCCGGCCGGGCCTCGGCGCCCCCCTTCGTCGCCGTTCCGGCCGCATCGCCCCGCCGATCCGGTAAAATTGCACGTTTCAGCACACTAACAAGCCGCGCCGCCGCGCGAGCCGCCCCCGGGTTCCCGCCCGGGACGCCGCCCGCAACGGAGCGCCAGCGCCACGAAGGCTCTTCATGCTTACGTTTCAGCAAATCATCCTGACCCTGCAGTCCTACTGGGACAAGCAGGGTTGCGCTCTGCTCCAGCCCATCGACATGGAAGTCGGCGCGGGCACGTCGCATGTCCATACGTTCCTGCGCGCGATCGGCCCCGAGCCGTGGCGCGCCGCGTACGTGCAGCCGTCGCGCCGCCCGAAGGACGGCCGCTACGGCGAGAACCCGAACCGCCTGCAGCACTACTACCAGTACCAGGTCGTGCTCAAGCCGGCGCCGGAAAACATCCTCGACCTCTACCTCGGCTCGCTGGAAGCGCTCGGCTTCGACCTGAAGCAGAACGACGTGCGCTTCGTCGAGGACGACTGGGAGAACCCGACGCTCGGCGCGTGGGGCCTCGGCTGGGAAGTCTGGCTGAACGGGATGGAAGTGACGCAGTTCACGTACTTCCAGCAGGTCGGCGGCCTCGACTGCAAGCCGGTGCTCGGCGAGATCACCTACGGTCTCGAGCGTCTCGCGATGTACCTGCAGAAGGTCGAGAACGTGTACGACCTGATCTGGACGGAATGGGAAGAGCAAGGCCCGGACGGCCCCGAGCTGCGCCGCCTGACCTACGGCGACGTCTATCACCAGAACGAAGTCGAGCAGTCGACGTACAACTTCGAGCATGCGAACGTCGACCTGCTGTTCACGTTCTTCAACAGTTACGAAGCGGAAGCGAAGCGGATGATCGACGCGCAGCTCGCGCTGCCCGCGTACGAGCTGGTGCTGAAGGCCGGCCACACGTTCAACCTGCTCGACGCGCGCGGCGCGATCTCGGTGACCGAGCGCGCGGCGTACATCGGCCGCATCCGCGCGCTGTCGCGTCTCGTCGCGCAGGCTTACTACGAATCGCGCGAGAAGCTCGGCTTCCCGATGCTCGGCAACCCGCCGGGCGTGCCGGGCCTCACCACCGACGCCCAGGAAGCCGCGCAGCCGGCCTGGGTGCCGCCGCTGAAGGTCGAACGCAAGATCGATCAGGACTGACGAGACTTCTTCACATCATGACGCACAATCATCCCGCCCCCCTGCTCGTCGAACTGCTGACCGAAGAGCTGCCGCCGAAGGCCCTCGCGCGCCTCGGCGATGCGTTCGCCGAAGGCCTCGCGCAACGCCTCGCGGCGCGCGACCTGATCGAAGGCGAGCTCGTCTTCGAACGCTATGCGACGCCGCGCCGCCTCGCGGTCGTCGTGCAGAACGTGCGCGCCGTCGCACCCGAGAAGCAGGTCCGTGAAAAGGTGCTGCCGGTATCGGTCGCGCTCGACGCCGAAGGCAAGCCCACCGCGCCGCTCGCGAAGAAGCTCGCGGCGCTCGGCCACCCGAACCTGTCGATCGCCGATCTCGAGCGCGCGCAGGACGGCAAGGCCGAAGCGTTCTTCGTCAACTACGCGGCCGCCGGCGCGACGCTCGCGGACGGCCTGCAGGCCGCGCTCGACGAGACGCTTGCGAAGCTGCCGATCCCGAAGGTCATGACCTACCAGCGCCCGGACGGCACCGACGTGCAGTTCGTGCGACCGGTGCATCGCCTGACCGTGCTGCACGACGATCGCATCGTGCCCGTCACCGCGTTCGGCATCGACGCCGGCGACACGACGCTCGGCCACCGCTTCCTGTCCGACGGCCTCGTCGCGATCTCGCATGCGCGCGCGTATGCGGACACGCTGCGCGACAAGGGCCGGGTGATCGCGCATTTCGCCGACCGCAAGGAAACGATCCGCACGCAACTGAACGAACACGCGAACGGCGACACGGTCGTGATGCCCGAAGCGCTGCTCGACGAAGTGACGTCGCTCGTCGAATGGCCGGTCGTCTATCCGTGCCGCTTCGAGGACGAATTCCTGCAGGTGCCGCAGGAATGCCTGATCCTCACGATGCAGACCAACCAGAAGTACTTCGCGCTGACCGACGTCGCCGGCAAGCTGCGCTCGCGCTTCCTGATCGTGTCGAACATCGAGACGAAGACGCCGGGCGAGATCATCGAAGGCAACGAGCGCGTCGTGCGCCCGCGCCTCGCCGACGCGAAGTTCTTCTTCGAGCAGGACAAGAAGAAGACGCTCGCCGACCGCGTGCCGCTGCTCGCCAACGTCGTCTATCACAACAAGCTCGGCACGACGCTCGCGCGCGTCGAGCGCCTCGAGGCGCTGGCCGGCGAGATCGCGCCGGCGATCGGCGCCGACGCCGCGCATGCGAAGCGCGCCGCGCGACTGGCGAAGGCCGACCTGCTGACCGACATGGTCGGCGAGTTCCCCGAGCTGCAGGGCACGATGGGCACGTACTACGCCCGCCACGACGGCGAGCCGGACGACGTCGCGATCGCGTGCACCGAGCACTACCAGCCGCGCTTCTCCGGCGACGCGCTGCCGACGACGCCCGTGTCGACCGCGGTCGCGCTCGCCGACAAGCTCGAGACGATCGTCGGCATCTGGGGCATCGGCCTCGCGCCGACCGGCGAGAAGGATCCGTTCGCGCTGCGCCGCCACGCGCTCGGCGTGCTGCGCGTGCTGCTCGAGAAGCAGCTGCCGCTCGATCTCGTGTCGCTGCTGCGCCTCGCGCATGCGCGCTTCGCGACCGTGCCGGACGTCGCCGAATCGACCGACGCGATCCTCGCGTTCTTCATGGACCGCCTGCGCGGCCTGCTGCGCGAGCGCGGCTACACGGCGGGCGAAGTCGACGCGGTGCTGAGCCTGAACCCGACCCGCCTCGACGACATCGTCGCGCGCCTCGACGCCGTGCGCGAATTCACGCGCCTCGCGGAAGCCGAAGCGCTGGCCGCCGCGAACAAGCGGATCTCGAACATCCTGAAGAAGTCGGAAAGCGGCGCGAACGGCGCGGTGCAGCCGACCCTGTTCGTCGAAGCGGCCGAGAAGGCGCTGCACGAGCAGCTCGCGGCCGTGACGCCGCGCGTGCAGTCGCAGCTCGAGGCGCGTGCGTACACGGGCGCGCTGTCGGCGCTCGCCGCGCTGCGCGCGCCGGTCGATGCGTTCTTCGACGACGTGATGGTCAACGCCGAGGATCCCGCGCTGCGTGCGAACCGCCTCGCGCTGCTGTCCGCGCTGCACCAGCAGATGAACTGCGTCGCAGACATCTCGAAGCTCGCCGCATAAGGGCCGCACGATGCCGACCAGTCCCACCAGGAAGCTCGTCGTTCTCGACCGGGACGGCGTGATCAACGTCGATTCGGATGCGTTCGTCAAGACGCCCGACGAGTGGATCCCGCTGCCCGGCAGCCTCGAGGCGATCGCCCGGCTCAACCACGCGGGGTATCGCGTGGTCGTCGCGACCAACCAGTCCGGCATCGGCCGCGGCCTGTTCGACATGGCGACGCTCAACGCGATGCATCTGAAGATGCATCGCGCGGCGGCGGCGGTCGGCGCGCGCATCGACGCGGTGTTCTTCTGCCCGCACACGGCGGAAGACCACTGCGACTGCCGCAAGCCGAAGCCCGGCATGATGCAGATGATCGCCGACCGTTTCGAGATCGATCCGGACCATACGCCGGTGGTCGGCGATTCGCTGCGCGACCTGCAGGCCGGCGTCGCGCTCGGCTTCCAGCCGCATCTGGTGCTGACCGGCAAGGGCAAGAAGACGCTTGCCGCGGGCAACCTGCCGCCCGGCACGAAGGTCCACGACGACCTGCGCGCGTTCGCGCTCGATTTCCTTTCACACGAACACGAGTGATGCGGCCGCCGCGCGCATCCTCCCTTACGCCAGACACACGCCGATGCGCTTTGTCCGCTCCCTGCTGCTGCTGATCTACTTCATCCTGTACACGGTGCCGTACGCGACCGCGTGCTTCATCGCGTTCCCGTTCCTGCGCCCCGACGCCCGCTACTGGATGGCGGCCGGCTGGTGCAAGTCCACGCTGTGGGTCGTGCGCTGGCTGAACGGCATCCGCTACCGGATCGAAGGGGTGGAGAACCTGCCCGACGGCCCGGCGGTGCTGCTGTCGAAGCACCAGTCCGCGTGGGAAACGCTCGCGTTTCCGGCGCTGATGCCGAAGCCGCTCTGCTACGTGTTCAAGCGCGAGCTGCTGTACGTGCCGTTCTTCGGCTGGGCGCTCGGCATGCTGCACATGGTTCACATCAACCGCAAGGAAGGCAAGAACGCTTTCGACTCGGTGATCCGCCAGGGCCGGAAGCGGCTCGCGGAAGGCGCGTGGGTGATCATGTTCCCGGAAGGGACGCGCACGCCGGTCGGCAAGCAGGGCAAGTACAAGACGGGCGGCGCGCGTTTCGCGATCGAGACCGGCGCGCAGGTCGTGCCGATCGCGCACAATGCCGGCCGCGTGTGGCCGCGCAATTCCTTCACGAAATTCCCGGGCACCGTCACGGTGTCGATCGGCAAGCCGATCGACGTGACGGGTCTCACGCCCGACGTATTGAACTCGCGGGTCGAAGCGTGGATCGAAGCGGAAATGCGCCGCATCGACCCGGACGCCTACCGCGCGCCGGGCAGTGCCGAAAAGCGCAATGCCGCGCGAGTCTGATTCACCCGGGCCGGATCCGTTGTTGCGTACTACAAGACGAAGCGAATTGATGAAGAAGCGTCCGCGGCCACGACCCGCCGTCGTGGCTCTCGATCATCGCCAGCTGGATCTGCCGCTCTTCGATGGGCCGGCCGCTGCGCCGTCCGCGCCCGCCACGCCGCAGACGCCGCCCGAAGCAGCGCCCGCAGCAACGCCCGTGGCGGTGCCCGATCCCGCGCCCGACCGCTCGCGCGTGCGCACGTTCGCGCTCGACAGCCGGGTGCTCGAATACCGGCTGAAGCGCTCCGCGCGCCGCACGATCGGCTTCACGATCGACGGCAGCGGGCTGACGATCACCGCGCCGCGCTGGGTCACGCTCGCGGACATCGAGGCGGCGATCACCGAAAAGCAGCGCTGGATCTTCGCGAAGCTCGCGGAATGGAAGACGCGCACCGAACAGCGCGCACTGCCGCAGATCGACTGGCGCGACGGCGCGCGGCTCCCGTATCTGGGCAAATCGGTGACGGTCGCGCTCGCGTCCGATGCCGGCGCGGTCGCGTTCGACGGCGATGCGCTGCGGCTCGCGCTGCCGCTGCCCGCGCACGCCGACGCGCAGCAGATCAAGGACCGCGTGCAGGGCTGGCTGCAGGGCGAGGCAAAGCGGATCTTCGGCGAACGGCTCGCGTTCTACGCGGAACAGCTCGGCGTCACGTATTCGATGTATGCGCTGTCGTCGGCCGCGACGCGCTGGGGCAGTTGCTCGAGCGACGGCAAGATTCGCCTGAACTGGCGGCTGATCCACTTTCCGATGTCGATCATCGACTATGTCGTCGCGCACGAGCTGTCGCATCTGCGCGAAATGAACCACAGCCCGCGCTTCTGGCAAACCGTCGAATCGATCTTCCCGGAATTCCGCGAAGCGCGGCACACGCTCAAGCATCATCCGCCCGAGCTGCTGCCGTCGCTGTAAACGCCAACGGGCGGTGCGGGATTCCCCGCGCCGCCCGTTTTGCCGTTTTGCATCGCGACGCGCATGGCGCGCGCCGCAAGCCGCTCATCCGGCGCTCAGTGCACCTTCTTCTGGATGAACTCGATCTTGTAGCCGTCCGGATCCTCGACGAACGCGATCACGGTCGTGCCGTGCTTCATCGGGCCCGCTTCGCGCGTGACCTTGCCGCCTTGCGCCTTGATCCGCTCGCAGGCCTTGTACGCATCGTCGACTTCCAGCGCCAGATGGCCGAAACCCGTGCCGAGGTCGTAGGACGGGGTATCCCAGTTGTGGGTCAGTTCGATCACCGTGCCCTTGCTTTCCTCTTCGTAGCCGACGAACGCGAGCGTGAACTTGCCTTCCGGATAATCCTCGCGGCGCAGCAGCTTCATGCCGAGCAATTCGGTATAGAACTTGATCGAGCGGTCGAGATCGCCGACTCGCAGCATCGTGTGCAGCATACGCATGGGGTGTACTCCTGTGGGGACTTTCCAGAACCGGGAACTCTACCAGAGTCGGATGAACCGCGCTGGCGGCGGCCCGGCGGGCAAGCCGATGCGAAGCATCCGGCCGCGGTGCATTCATTATCTCGAATTAATAGAAAGTGATAATTGGAATAATAGAAATATAGAAATTCCAGCAATGTAAGCGCCTTGTTAGATTTCGATTTCAACTTGGCAAATCGAGGAATTTACTCATGGCAACTTATCGCCTCCCTATTCCATTGAGTCGTCTGATCGTCGCCGCCTCCGTCCTGGGCGCATTCGCCGCTCACGCGTCGACGCTCACGCGCGACAACGGCGCACCGGTAGGTGACAACCAGAATTCGCAGACGGCCGGCGCGAACGGGCCGGTTCTGCTGCAAGACGGCCATCTGATCCAGAAGCTGCAGCGCTTCGATCGCGAGCGCATCCCCGAGCGCGTCGTTCATGCCCGTGGCACCGGCGCGCACGGCGTGTTTGTCGCGACGCGCGACATCTCCGGTCTCACGACGGCGAAAGTCTTCACGCCCGGCACGCAAACGCCGGTGTTCGTGCGCTTCTCCAGCGTGATTCACGGCGGCACGTCGCCGGAAACGCTGCGCGACCCGCGCGGATTCGCGACCAAGTTCTACACGTCGGAAGGCAACTGGGACCTGGTCGGCAACAACCTGCCGGTCTTCTTCATTCGCGACGCGATCAAGTTCCCGGACATGGTCCATTCGCTCAAGCCGGCGCCGAACACGAACATTCAGGATCCGGGCCGCTTCTTCGATTTCTTCTCGCATCAGCCGGAAGCGACTCACATGATTACGCGTCTCTTTTCCGACTCGGGCACGCCCGCGACATATCGCGAAATGGACGGCAATAGCGTGCACGCGTACAAATTCGTCAACGCGAAACGCGACGTCGCCTACGTCAAATTCCACTGGAAAAGCCTGCAGGGCCAGAAAAACCTGACCGCGCAGCAGGCGGAATCGACTCAGGGCAAGGACTTCAACCACATGTCCCGGGATCTGATCGCGGCGATCGACGCGGGGCAATTCCCGAAATGGGACCTGTACGTTCAAGTGCTGAAACCCGATCAGCTCGACCGCTTCCCGTTCGACCCGCTGGATGCGACAAAGGTGTGGACCGGCGTGCCCGAGGCGAAGATCGGCACCATGACGCTCAACAGGAATCCCGACAACGTGTTCCAGGAAACGGAGCAAGCGGCGTTCGCACCGTCGAATCTCGTGCCGGGCATCGAACCGTCCGAGGATCGCTTGCTGCAGGGTCGCCTCTTCGCCTACGCGGACACCCAGTTGCACCGGGTCGGAACGAACGCGCTCCAGTTGCCGGTGAACCGCCCGCGCGTTCCGGTCGAAAACGTCAACCAGGACGGAGCAATGAACGGCGCCAATACCCGTGGCGGCGTGAACTACGAGCCGAGCCAGCAGGCCACGCTGACGGCTGACCCGGCATTCTCGTCCAGTCGCTCGCCACTCGCGGGCACGACGCAACAGGCCCGAATCGCGAAGACACTCAACTTCGAGCAGGCTGGCGAGTTCTACCGTTCGCTGACGGCCGGCGAGCGCGCCAACCTCGTAGGCAACCTGGCCGCCGATCTGAAGCAGGTCAAGAACGACGCTGTCAAATACAGGATGCTGTCGTACTTCCAGAAAGCGGACGCGGAATACGGACGTCAAGTCACCGCCGCGCTGGGCGCAGATCAGCATCGCGTCGACGCGCTGACCGCCAAGCTCGCCGACTGACGCGACACGATGCGGCGCCGTGCGCGCCGCATCGACTCGTCCCCGGTCTCCTGGCCGTTTGATACGGGCCGCGCCAGCCGAACCACGGCGCGGTCCGCATCGCGATTCGCGTCGCATGGCGGCACGCCGTTCGTGTACCATCGTACGGCCGTGGCCTCGGATATTCGTTCGACCGCCGGCGTTCCCGATTCCGGCGCCCCCGCACGACACGCGACTTGCGGCGTGCGCGCCAGTCCGATGACTCAGCCAGACCACCGTGCGAAACCTCCGATTCGAACTCGCCACCCGCCCAACCCCGCTGCCGTCCCGCCGCTCGCGCGGGGCACGCCGATGAGCGTGGCCGCCGCCACGCGCCGCGCGCCCGACGCGCGCGCGGTCGGCCTGATGCTGCTGCTGTGCGCGATCTGGGGCTTTCAGCAGGTCGCGATCAAGAGCACGAATGCCGCGATCCCGCCGATGTTCCAGGCCGGACTGCGCTCGCTGATCGCCGCGCTGCTGCTGTGGGGCTGGGCGCGCGCAGCCGGCACGCCGCTGTTCCGCGCGGACCGCACGTTCGTCCCGGGGCTCGCGGCCGGTGCGCTGTTCGCCGGCGAATTCATCTGCGTGTTCTTCGGCCTGACGCTGACGAGCGCGTCGCACATGGCGATCTTCCTGTACACGGCGCCATGCTTCACCGCGCTCGGCCTGCACCTGTTCACGCCGGGCGAGCGCCTGCAGCGCACCCAGTGGCTCGGCGTCGGCCTGGCGTTCGCCGGCATCGCGCTCGCGTTCGCCGACGGCTTCCTGAAGCCGCTCGCACCCGGCGCGTCGGTGTTCGCCGGGCTCGCCGGCGACGCGCTCGGGATTCTCGGCGGCGCGATGTGGGCGGCGACGACGGTCGTCGTGCGCTCGACGTCGCTCGCGCATGCGAGCGCCAGCAAGACGCTGTTCTACCAGCTCACGGTGTCGGCCGTGATACTGCTCGCGCTGGCCGCGCTGCTCGGCCAGGCATCGTTCGCGCACGTGACGCCCGTCGCGATCGCGAGCCTCGCATACCAGTCGGTGATCGTCGCGTTCGTCAGCTATCTGTCGTGGTTCTGGCTGCTGACCCGCTACATCGCGTCGCGGCTGTCGGTGTTCACGTTCCTGTCGCCGCTGTTCGGCGTTGCGTTCGGCGTCCTGTTGCTCGGCGAATCGGTCGGCTGGCGCTTCCTGTCCGCCGCGGCGCTGGTGCTGATCGGCATCGGGCTCGTCAATGCGCCCGCGCGCAAGGGGACGTAGCGCGCCGCGCAAGCAAAAAGGCTGCCCCCGGGGCAGCCTCGAAGATCGGCGCGCGATCCGGCGTCACCGCCGCGTGCGTCACCCGGCCTTGCGCGCCAAAGCGAGCGCCTGCGCGACGCCGACATACTCGGCCACGCTCACATCTTCCGCGCGGCGCGCGAGATCGAAGCCGAGCGCGTCGAAATCGACCGTCTCGCGATAGTCGCCGAGCGTGTTGCGCAGCATCTTGCGGCGCTGCGAAAACGCCGCCGTCACGATTTCGCCGAGCAGCGCGGGATCGACGTCCGGCAACTCATGCGGCTCGTACGGAATCATCCGCACGATCGCCGAATCGACCTTCGGCGGCGGCTGGAACGACTCCGGCGGCACGTCCATCATCTTGTCCATCACGTAGCGGTATTGCAGCATCACGGACAGGCGCGAGAACGCCTTCGTGCCCGGCTCGGCGACCATCCGCTCGACGACTTCGCTCTGCAGCATGAAATGCTGGTCGACGACCACGTCGGCGAACGTCATCAGGTGGAACAGCAGCGGGCTGGAAATGTTGTACGGCAGGTTGCCGACGATGCGCAGCGACGGCTTGTCGCCCGCCGCCGCGAGCGAGCGGAAGTCGAACGCGAGCGCGTCGCCCGCGTGCAGTTCGAGCAGTGCGCCGAAGCGCTGCTGCAGCCGGGCGATCAGGTCGCGGTCGAGCTCGACCGCATGCAGTGGCGATTCGGGCGTCGCGAGGCGCGCGATCAGCGGCTCGGTCAGCGCGCCGAGGCCCGGGCCGATCTCGACCATCCGCTGGCCGCGCGCCGGACCGATCGTCGCGACGATCGAGTCGATCACGCCGTGATCGACGAGGAAGTTCTGCCCGAAGCGCTTGCGCGCGAAATGGCCCTGGTGCTGTCTGCTGTTCGACATCGACTATAGAAAACGAAAAACGCGAGGAATGGAGTCAGGCTGCGTCAGGCCGGGCTGCGCGGCGGTGACGCGCCATCGTGACGGCGGTATCGAGCGCGGCGATCATGCTGCCCGGATCGGCGCGGCCGGTGCCGGCGAGGTCGAGCGCGGTGCCGTGATCGACCGACGTGCGGACGATCGGCAGGCCCAGCGTGACGTTGATCCCCTCGCCGAACGTCGCGTACTTGAGCACCGGCAGGCCCTGATCGTGAAACATCGCGAGCACGCAGTCCGCATCGGCAAGGTAGCGCGGCTGGAACAGCGTGTCGGCCGGATACGGGCCGCGCGCGTCGATGCCCTGCGCCTTCACGCGCGCGAGCGCGGGCTCGATCACGTCGATCTCCTCGCGGCCGAGATAGCCGTTCTCGCCCGCGTGCGGGTTGAGCCCCGTGACGAGGATGCGCGGCGCGGCGAGACCGAAGTCGCGCCGCAGGTCGTGGTCGACGATCGTCAGCGTCTCGACCAGCCCGTCGATCGTCAGCGCGGCGGACACGTCCTTCAGCGGCAGGTGCGTCGTCGCGAGCGCGACGCGCAGCGGCTTGTCGCCCGTGCCCGCCAGCATCATCACGACGCGCGGCGTACCGGTGCGCTCCGCCAGGTATTCGGTGTGGCCGGTGAACGGGACGCCGGCATCGTTGATCGTGCTCTTCTGCAGCGGCGCGGTGACGATCGCGTCATATTCGCGCGCGAGCGCGCCGTCGATCGCCGCGTCGAGCAGCGCGAGCACGTAGCGGCCGTTGGCCGCGTTCAGCTCGCCCGCGCGCGCGGGCGCGGCGAGCGGGCGGTGCGCGACGGCAACCTGCCCCGCCGCGACGAGCGCCGCCCAGTCCACGCCGACCGCCGCGGCGCGCGCGGCGACCAGCGCCGCGTCGCCGAGCACCGTGAAGCGCGCGTCGGGCCAGCGTTCGCCGGCGTCGCGCAGCGCCTGCGCGGTCAGCTCCGGACCGACGCCCGCGGGCTCGCCGGTCGTGATCGCGATATGCAGCGCGGGCGTCGTCATCGTCGGCTCGCTCAGTTCGCCGCGCCGAAGTCGCCGAGCTTGAACTGCACGTACGACGAATCGCGCAGCTCGCGCAGCCAGTCGGCATACGCCTGTTCGGCCTTGCGCTGGCCGATCGCCTGGCGCGCGATGTCCATCTGCTGCTGCACCGAACCTTCCGATTCGCGGCGTTCGAGCACCTGGATCAGGTGATAGCCGTACTCGGTGCGCACCGGGATGCTGACCTGGCCGTCCTGCAGGTTGTTCATCGCGCGCTCGAACTCGGGCACCGTCTCGCCCGGGCTGATCCAGCCCAGGTCGCCGCCCTGCGACGCCGAGCCGTCCTGCGAATAGGTGCGCGCGAACTTCGCGAAATCGCCGCCGGCCTCGACCTGCTTGCGGATGTCGATCAGTTGCTGGCGCGCCTGGCCTTCGGACTTGCCTTCGCCGACGCGCAGCAGGATATGGCGCACGTGCGTCTGCACGATCTTCGGCGCGGCGGCCGACGCGCCCTGGCTCTGGCGACGGTCGACGAGACGCACGATCTCGAAGCCGTCCGGCACGCGGATCAGCGTCGGATTGACCTGGCCCGGGCGCAGCTGCGACGCGGCCGCGACGACGTCGGCCGGCAGCGCGCCGGGCGACTTGAAGCCGAGGTCGCCGCCCTTCTTCGCGTCATTCGCTTCCGAATTGTTCTTCGCGAGGCGCTCGAAATCCGCGCCCGACTGCGCCTGCTTCAGCAGCGCGTCGGCCTTCTTCTGCGCGGCCTCGATGTCGGCCTGCGGCGCGCTGGTCGGCGCCTTCACGAAGATGTGCTGGAAGCGCAGGTCCTGCTGCTGCGACGCGCTCGGCCCGCGCTGGCTCGCGATGTAGCTCGCGACCTCGGCGTCCGACACGGTGATCTTGCTGTCGACCTCGCGCTCGCGCAGCTTCGACAGCATCAGCTCGGTGCGCGCGTCGCCCGTGAAGATGCTCCACGGCACGCCTTGCGCCTCGATCCGCGCACGATACTGGTCGAGCGTCATGCCGTTTGCCTGCGCGAGCCGCTGCAGCGTCGACTGCACGGCCGCGTCGTCGATCCGGATCCCGTCGTCCTTGGCCTTCTGCACCTGGATGCGTTCGAGCACCATCTGGTTCAGCACCTGCGCGCGCATCTGGCCGAGCGGCGGCACCGGCGCGTTCTGCTGCTGCAGGCGGCGCGAGATCAGGCCGACGCGCTGGTCGAGCTCGCGGCCCGTGATCACGTCGTTGTTGACGACCGCGACGACTTCATCGGTGAGCTGAGCGCCACGCGAGCCGAGCGCCTGCGCCGCAGCCGGCGCGGCGACGAGCAGCGCGGCGGACGCGGCGAGGCTGGAGACGACTGCCGCGAAGCGAAGGGTTTTCTTCATTGCCACTGATACTCCATTGAATTCGGGCTGGTCCGGCGCCGGCGCCTTCGGCCGCTCGCGGGCGCCCCGGCGTTACTCGTAGTTGCTGAAGCGGGACAACGGCGGCGGCGCGGGCGGCAGCGGCGTGTAGCCCTGCACCCCGGCGCGGAACGCACTCACGAGGCCGTTGTCGATCGTCGACAACCCCTTGAGCGTAAGCTGCGCCATGATCCGCGACGACGAATTCCGCTGTCCCGACGGATTCACGCCGTTCGCGTACCGCTGGATACCGACCCCGAGCGCCCAGCAATCCGCGTCGTATTGTAAGCCGACCACGCTGTCGATCATCCGGTTGCCGGCGAAGTCGTAGTTGAAGCGGCCGACCGCGTACAGGCGGCGGGTCAGCGGCCACTGCCCGGACACCAGGAACTGGTTGATCGGCCGGCCGTCCAGCGTCGCGGTCGCCCGCGTGTAGCGATAGCCGACGTTGATCACCTTGCGCACCTCGGGGCTGTACGCGAAACCGATGCTCGACTTCGCGAGCTGGTTGTTGTTCTGGTTGTACTGGAACGCCGTTTCCGACGCGAAGCCGGCGCCCAGCTTGATCGCGGCGCCCGCGATCAGGTCCGAGTGCCGCGCCTGCGCGGCCGCCTGCGTCGGGGTGAGCGTCACGCGCTGGTCGGCGAAATAGTACTGCTGCGCGACCACGAAGCGCGCGCGCTCGTCGCCGGTGCGCGGATCGATGAAGCGCGACGTCAGCCCGGCCGTCAGGCGGTTCGCGTCGGCAATCCGGTCGTTGCCGACGAACGTGTTCGGCTGGTAGATCTCGGCGAGGCCGAAGTCCGATTCCCCGGTGTCGAACAGCGGCGCGCTCGACTGGTTGCGGTACGGCGTGTACACGTAGTAAAGGCGCGGCTCGAGCGTCTGGATGAAGTCCTGGCCGAACAGGCGCACCGAGCGGTCGAAGATCAGGCCCGTGTCGAAGCTCACGGTCGGGATCGATTCGGTGAAGCGCTTCGGATTGTTCGGCGTGCTCGTCGACAGGTAGTTCAGGTCGTACGACGCGATGTGGTACTGGACCTTCGGCACCGCGAAATAGCCAGGGCCGTAGACCCCGTACGCGATGTACGGGTTGAAGACGATCCGGTCGCCCTGCGTCGCGTCGGCCGTCGTGATGCGAAAGCGCGAATAGTCGGCTTCCGCACCGAAGTCGAAGCCGCCGACGTTGTACTTCGCGTACTTCACGTTCAACTGCGGCGCGCGGCTGTACGGCGCGATCGACGGCGGCATCGTCTGCCAGTGCTGGTAGCGCGCGAGCACCGACCACGGGCCGTTGTTGTACGTGAGGCCGGCCTCCTGCTGGTACAGCATCTGCGTACCGTTGACGAACTGGTTCGAGGCCGCCCCGAGGTTCTCGGAATACTGGCTGTCCGAGACCTTGTTGTAGGAGACGTAGCCGCCGAAGCCGCTGCCGAAGTTCTGCTGATGCTGCCAGTAGATCGCGTAGCGGTTGCGGTGCGCGAGCCGGTCGTCCGGCAGGAACTCGCCGGTGAACACGCCCGAATAGCTCGTCGACAGGTAGCGGAACGTCATCTGCGTCTGCACCCCGCGCTTCGCGAGAATCCGCGGCGTGAGCAACATGTCGCGGTTCGGCGCGATGTTGAAGTAGTACGGCAGCGACAGCTCGAACCCGTTGTCCGTGCCCGTCGAAAATGTCGGCGGCAGCAGGCCGCTGCGCCGGTCGCCCGACAGCGGGAACGTCATCCACGGGCTCGCGAAGATCGGCACGCCCTGGAAGAACAGCACGCTGTTGCGGGCCGTGCCCTCGTCGGCGCCGGTGTCGAAGTCGAAACGGCTGCCCTTGATGTACCACGCGGGATGCGCCGCGCACTGGCAAGCGGTGTAGGTGCCGTTGACGAACACCGAGCGCTCGGCGTCGAGCATGTCGACGCGCTCCGCGCTGCCCGACCCGCCCGTCATGTTGAAGTGGTACTTCGGCGCCGTCATGAAGCCCTGGTTCGATTCGACCTTCAGGTGCGCCTCGGGACCGGCGAACGACGTGTCGCCGTTGACCACCTTGACCTGGCCGTACGCATCGGCCATGTCCGTATCCTGATCGTAGTGGAGCGCATCGGCCTTCACGACCGCATTGCCGCGGCGGAGCTCGGCCGAGCCCTTCGCGGCCAGGTCCTGGTCGGTCGTGCCGCTCGTGTGGTCGGCGATCACGAAGGTGGCCGGCTTCGCCCCTTCCTTCAGCGACTGATCCTGGAGCTGGGGCGCGAGACGCAGATCCCACGGCGAATCGAGCGGCTGCGGCTGCGCGGCCGCGCCTGTCAGCTGCGCGTGCGACACCGCCGGCACGAGGCCCGGCACGGCCAGGAGCGCGAGCGCGAGCCGCCGTTTGCGCGGCGCCCCGTCACCGGGGAAAACAATCGGGAATAGCGGTTTGGGCGGCATCTATCGTTTGGCGAATCGCCCCTCGTCAACCCGTGCGGTCGCACATCGCGGCCCGCGCAATCGGACCCGGCTGAGCGCAACCCAGGGGAGGTGATCGGGCGAACGGCGCGACAGGCGGCGGGCCTGCACGGCGGATGCTGACGCGGGGCGCGTCAAAAAAGTCGTGGGGTATTATATGGCAAGACGTTCCCCCCTCCTCCGAGTTTCATGACGCCCCCATCCGACGATTCCCGCCTCGACGCGCTCACCGCCTGGCTGCACCCGCTCGCCGCGCGCCACGCCCTCGATCTCGCCACCCTCGCGCCCGCGTCCACGGACGCCGGCTTTCGCCGCTACTTCCGCGTCGCGTCGTCCGCAAGCCCCGGCGGCTCGCTGATCGCCGTCGACGCGCCGCCGCCCGAGAAGTGCCGCGAGTTCGTCCAGGTCGCGCAGATGCTCGCCGCCGCGGGCGTCCACGCGCCGCAGGTGCTCGAGCACGATTTCGACGACGGCTTCATGCTCGTGACGGACCTCGGCCGCACGTCGTACCTGTCGGCGCTCGACCCGGCCGCCCCGCTCGCCGCGCGGCCGCTGATGCGCGCCGCGCTCGACGCGCTGATCCGCTTCCAGCTGACGTCCGCGCCCGGCGTGCTGCCGGCGTTCGACGACGCGTTCCTGCGCCGCGAAATGGAGCTGATGCCCGAGTGGTACATCGGCCGGCACCTCGACAAGACGGTCACCGACGCGATGCGCGGCACGCTCGAGCGCACCTTCGCGCTGCTGATCGCGAGCGCCCGCGCGCAGCCGCAGAGTTTCATGCTGCGCGATTTCATGCCGCGCAACCTGATGGTCTGCGAGCCGAACCCGGGCGTGCTCGACTTCCAGGACGCGGTCGAAGGGCCGCTGACCTACGACGTCGTGTCGCTGCTGCGCGACGCGTTCGTCAGCTGGGACGAGGAATTCGAGCTCGACTGCTTCGCGTATTACTGGGAGAAGGCGAAGAAGGCCGGCCTGCCGGTCGATCCGGACTTCGGCGAGTTCTACCGCCAGCTCGAATGGATCGGCCTGCAGCGGCACATCAAGATCCTCGGCCTGTTCGCGCGCCTCAACTATCGCGACGGCAAGCCGCAGTACCTCGCCGACCTGCCGCGCTTCGTCGCGTATGCGCGCAAGGTCGCGCTGCGCTACCGCCCGCTCGCGCCGTTCGCGAAGCTGCTCGACGAGCTCGAAGGCGCCACCCCCGACGTCGGCTATACGTTCTGAAGATGAGCCCATCCCTCACCACGGCGATGATCTTCGCCGCCGGGCGCGGCGAACGGATGCGCCCGCTCACCGACACCTGCCCGAAGCCGCTGCTCGAGGCGGGCGGCAAGCCGCTGATCGTCTGGCAGATCGAGCGGCTCGCGCAGGCGGGCATCGAGACGATCGTGATCAACCACGCGTGGCTCGGCGCGCAGATCGAAGCCGCGCTCGGCGACGGTTCGCGCTGGGGCGTGCGGCTCGCGTACTCGGCCGAGGGCGACGCGCTCGAAACCGCGGGCGGCATCGCGCAGGCGCTGCCGCTGCTTGCACGCGACGGCCGGCCGACGGTGTTCGTCGCGGTCAGCGGCGACGTGTTCTGCGAATTCGATTACCGCACGCTCGCCGCGCGCGCGGCGCAGATGGCCGCGCTCGACGCGCCCGCGATGCATCTGGTGATGGTGCCGAACCCGCCGTTCCATCCGGCCGGCGATTTCGCGCTCGACACCGACGGCCGCCTGTCGCTCGACGGCGCCCGGCGTTTCACGTTCGGCAACATCGGCCTGTACGACACGCGGATGTTCGCCGATCTCGCGCCCGGCACGCGGCGCGCGCTGACGCCGTACTACCGCGCGGCGATCGAGGCCGGCCGCGCGAGCGGCGAGCTGTACGAAGGAATCTGGGAAAACGTCGGCACGCCCGCGCAACTCGGCGAGCTCGACAGGCGGATGCGCGGCGCGCGCTGACCGCGAACGGGCCGGGCGGGGCCGCAGCCCCGCTCAAACCTCCTCGGCCTCCTCCCCGCCCGCCGCCGCGCGCTGCTGCTGCAGCGCCCACATCTGCGCATAGAGCCCGTCCGCGCGCACCAGCTCGTCGTGCGTGCCCCGCTCGACGATCCGCCCGTGATCCATCACGAGGATCTGCTGCGCGTACACGACCGTCGACAGCCGGTGCGCGATCACGAGCGTCGTGCGATGCCGCGCGATCTGCTCGAGCTCGTGCTGGATCGCACGCTCCGAACGCGAGTCGAGCGCCGACGTCGCCTCGTCGAACAGCAGGATCGGCGGGCTCTTGAGCAGCGTGCGCGCGATCGCGACGCGCTGCTTCTCGCCGCCCGACAGCTTGAGCCCGCGCTCGCCGACCGGCGTGTCATAGCCCTTCGGCAGGCTTTCGACGAAATCGTGGATGTGCGCGGCGCGCGCGGCCGCGATCACCTCGTCGCGGGTCGCGGTCGGCCGGCCGTACGCGATGTTGTAGTAGATCGAATCGTTGAACAGCACGGTGTCCTGCGGCACGATGCCGATCGACGCGCGCAGCGAATCCTGCGTGACGTCGCGGATGTCCTGCCCGTCGATGCGGATCGCGCCGCCCGCCTGCCGGTCGAGATCGTAGAAGCGGAACAGCAGGCGCGACAGCGTCGACTTGCCCGAGCCGCTGTGGCCAACCACCGCGGTTGTCGTGCCGGCGTCGATCGTGAACGTCACGTCGTGCAGGATCGGCCGCGCCGGCTCGTACGCGAAGTTCACGTGCTCGAAGCGCACCTGCGCGCCGGCCACCGCGAGCGGCGCCGCATCGGGCGCGTCCGCGACCTCCTGCGCCGCCGACAGCAGCCCGAACATCCGGTCCATGTCGGTGAGGCTCTGCTTCAGCTCGCGATAGACGACGCCGAGGAAGTTCAGCGGAATGTACAGCTGCAGCATGAACGTGTTGATCAGCACGAGATCGCCGAGCGTCAGCTTGCCGGCGAGCACGCCCTGCGTCGCGCGCCACAGGATGAACACGAGCCCGGTGCCGATGATCGCCTGCTGGCCGAAGTTGAGCATCGACAGCGAGTTCTGCGAACGGATCGCGGCCTTGCGGTAGCGCTTCAGGTTCTCGTCGTAGCGCTGCGCTTCCCATTCCTCGTTGCCGAAATACTTGACCGTCTCGTAGTTGATCAGCGAATCGATCGCGCGCGAATTCGCGCGCGAGTCGAGCTCGTTCATCGTGCGGCGGAAATGCGTGCGCCAGTTGGTGACCTTCACGGTGAACACGATGTACGCGACCAGCGCGGCGAACGTCACGTACGCGTAGTACGCGTCGTACTTGACGACGAGGAAGCCGAGCACGAGGCCGACCTCGACGAGCGTCGGCAGGATGCTGTACAGCGAGTACGAGATGAGCTGCTGGATGCCGCGCGTGCCGCGTTCGATATCGCGCGACATGCCGCCCGTCTGGCGTTCGAGGTGAAACCGCAGCGACAGCCCGTGCAGATGCCGGAACACCTGCAGCGCGAGCCGCCGCACCGCGCTTTCGGTCACTTTCGAGAACAGGATTTCGCGCAGCTCGGTGAACAGCGACGTCGACAGCCGCACGAGCGCGTACGCGACGACGAGCAGCCCGACGCCGCCCGCGAGCACGATCCCGGCCGACTGCTCCGCGCGGCCGAGCGCGGTCAGCTGCTGCACCGCGGCGAGATGGTCGACGATGCGCTTCATCACGACCGGCACGCCGAGGTTCGCGACCTTCGCGCCGATCAGGCAGCCGAGCGCGAGCGCGACGCGCCACTTGTAGGTCGTCAGGTACGGCAGCAGCGAACGAATGGTCTGCCAGTCGTTGCGGGGCCCGGTGTGAAGCGGCGCGGGCTCGCCGGAAGCGGGAAATCGGCGCATGGGGGACGGGGCGGTCGGCAGTGCGGGCCGTGCTCGACGACCGCCGGCTCGCCCGCTTTCTCGTACAATTTGCGAACGTTGTATTGTCGCAGAAGCCGGTTCGCGCCGCTGTCGGCGGCCTCGCCGGCCGCGCGTGCGGGCCGGTGCGTTTTATTACAGGATGAAAGTATCGCCATGACCGACTCCCCGCTCGCCCTCCCGCAAAACCAGCCCGCCTTGCGCGTCGTCCCGCAGCCGTCCGACGCCAACGTCCATGGCGACGTGTTCGGAGGCTGGATCATGTCGCAGGTCGACATCGCCGGCTCGATCCCCGCGAGCCAGCGCGCGAACGGCCGGGTCGCGACCGTCGCGGTCAATTCGTTCGTGTTCAAGCAGCCGGTGTTCGTCGGCGACCTGCTGAGCTTCTATGCGACCGTCACGCGCACCGGCAACACGTCGGTCACGGTCGACGTCGTGGTCTATGCGCAGCGCATGCGCCTCGCGGGAGAAATCGTGAAGGTGACCGAAGCGACGCTCACCTACGTCGCGACCGGCCCGGACCGCAAGCCGCGCCCGCTGCCGCCGCTCGAATGAGCCTGCCTGAGCCTGCCGCGCTTTGGCGCGGCGTAACGTAACACCGGTACTACGGCCGCCGCGTCAGTGCGCGGCCGTCAGCCCGAACTCCCGCATCGCCGGCAGAAAATCGTGGTTCAGCTTCGGCTTGCGGGAGAGCTTCATCAGCACGTAGCGCTGGAACGGCGCGAGCCGCTGCCATTGCACGACGTCCGGCGCCGGCAGTCCCGCCAGCGCGCTCTGCTGCACCAGCGCGTCCGGCACCCGCTCGGTGCCGCGCCAGGCCGGCTGCTCGTCCGGCTGGAACCAGCTCGGCTCGAGATCGGCGTGCGTGCGCAGCATCTCGAACAGCGCGTGGTCGAAATTGGGCTCGATCTCGGTATCGTCGTCCGCCGGAAAGCGGGCGAGCAGCTTGCGGTCCTCGATCGGCAGCAATTGCCACTGCTCGAGCGAGATGCGCAACCCGAAGCGGTCGAGATTGAAGCGCACGATCATCGGGATGTACGTGAAATTCTCCGATGAATCGCGTTCGAAATTGAAAAGCAACGGTGCGTCGCTAAGTCCCATGGCATTACCCGAAGTGGCGGATGCCGGCGCGGCCGGCCTGCCTGAGGTATTTTAGAACCTCTGCGCACGAACGGCGGACGCGATCGTCGTCCGGCCGCGCGCCAGTCAACCGAACGGGAGTCCCAGTGAATCCGACCGAATCCGCCGAACCGCGCGGCGCGATCGAGCTGTCCGTGCGCCGCACGCGCGGCGGCGCCGCCGAAACGGCGCTCGACCACGTCGGCCAGGAATGGCCGGTCGCGCTCGTCTTCAACGGCATTTCGCACGCGGTGATGATGTGCACGCCGCGCGACCTCGAGGCGTTCGCGGTCGGCTTCGCGATTTCGGAGGGGATCGTCGCGCGCGGCAGCGACATCAAGGACATCGAGGTGATCCTGCACGCCGACGCGCCGCTGCCGCACGCCGAAGTCCACCTGGAAGTCGTGCAGCAGGCGTTCGCCGCGTTGAAGGACAAGCGCCGCGCGCTCGCCGGGCGCACCGGCTGCGGCGTCTGCGGGATCGAGAGCATCGACCTGCTCGACCTGGCGCCGGAACGCGTGCCCGATACCGGCTTCCTCGCGCGCCTCGCGCCCGATGCGCTCGCGCGCGCCGCCGGCGAACTGCCGGCCCATCAGGCGCTGACGCGGCTGACAGGCGGCCTGCACGCGGCCGCGTGGTGCGACGCAACAGGCGCGATCCGGATGGCGTTCGAGGACGTCGGCCGCCACAACGCGCTCGACAAGCTGATCGGCTCGCTGGTGCTCGCGCGCGCCGACGCGACCGACGGCTTCGTGTTCCTGTCGAGCCGCGCGAGCTACGAGCTGGTGCGCAAGGCGGCGCGCGTCGGCATCCCGATGGTCGCGACGATCTCCGCGCCGTCGTCGCTCGCGATCGCGATTGCGCAGCAGGCCGGCCTGCGGCTCGTCAGCTTTTGCCGCGAGACCGGCTACGTCGATTACGGCACCGCGTGAGGGCACGCGGCGGACGCCGCGCCCGCCGCCTCCGGCACGGCGGCCGGGGGTGCGTCCGTGGCGGCCGGCGGCAGCGGCTCGCTCGCCGGCTCGCTTGTCAGGTTGCCGACATAGTCGGTCCAGAGCTTGCGGTCGGTGTCGTAGAGCTTGCAGCGGCGCGCCGTGTCGAAATACCAGCGCCAGCTGAAGCGCTGCACGACGATGCGCCCGGGCAGCATGTCCTCCAGCTTCGCCTGCGCCGGCTTGAGCCGGTACAGCGGCACGCTCATGTCGACGTGGTGGGCCGTGTGCTCCATGATGTGGTGCAGCAGGCCGCCGATGCCGAACGGGAACGTCAGGTGCAGCGTGGTCGACACGAACGGCGCGGCGTTCGACCATTCGGCCCGGTTCGCATGCCACGCGATGCGCGGATCGGTATGGTGGACGTAGACGACGAACCCGATCATCGAGCACCAGAACAGGAACGGCACGAGCACGCCGGTCGCGAGCAGCAGCGCGACGGACTGCTGCGTCGCCATCGCGACCCAGACGACGGCGGCAATCCACACGGCCGCGAAGCCGGTCACCAGCAGGCCGTCGCGGCGGAACACGGGCCGCGACGCGCCGATATAGGTCTTGGTCGGGAAATACATCCGCAGCCACCAGATCTCGACGAAATAGTAGAGCCCCGGCGCCCAGCCGCTTCGGTAGATGCGGTCCAGCAGCCGGCGCGTCGGCGACAGCGCCGCGTATTCGGCCGGCGTATGCGGCGCCCACACGAAATCGAAGCCCTTCAGGTTCGTGTAGCCGTGGTGCACCACGTTGTGCCCGACTTCCCACAGGCTGTACGGCGTCAGCGACGGCAGGAACGCGATGCGGCCGAGCCAGCGGTTCAGCCGGCGGTTGGGCGTCAGGCTCTGGTGGCACGCATCGTGCCCGATGATGAAGAGCCGCCCGGTGACGAAGCCGGCCGCCATCCCGCAGACGATCTTGCCGATGATCGACGGGATCAGCAGCGCGCCCGCGAACATCGCGAACAGCAGCAGGTAGTCGAGCACGAGCAGGATGATCGGGCGCACGATCTCGCGTGCGGCGAACGGCACGAGCCACGAGCGGATGACCTTGCGATGCGGCATCGGCGCGTCGGCGCGAACGGGTGTCTGGGAATCGTTATTGACCATGATGCAGAAAGGCGCGCTGACCGCGCGCCCCCGAAAGGAAACCAGCCGTGCGACGGACACGGCGCGAATGCGTGAACGGAATGCCGGTTACCGCGACATCATGTTCATGCTGACGTTGTGCATCACCCACAGCGTCCCGACGATCAGGATCAGCGCGGTGAGCACCGTGTAGCTGAACGCCATCACGTTCCAGCGCTGGCTCGACGACGTGTTCATGTGCAGGAAGCACACCAGATGCACGAGGATCTGCGCGAACGCGAGCACCGCGAGCGCAATGATCGCCGCCTTCGGCGACAGCACGCCGCCCATCACGAGGCCGAACGACGCGGCCGTCAGCAGCACCGACAGGACGAAACCGACGATGTAGCCGCCGGCCGTGCCGTGCGCTTCATCGTGGTGAATGAGTTCCGAATGGGCCATTTAGATCACGCTCGCGAGATAGACGAAGGAGAACACGCAGATCCAGACGATGTCGAGGAAGTGCCAGAAGAGGCTCAGGCAGGTGAGGCGCCGGAAGTCGCGCTCCGTCATGCCGGGGCCGCGCGCGATCTGCACGGCGAGCACGACCATCCACAACAGGCCGACGGCCACGTGCAGCCCGTGCGTGCCGACCAGCGCGAAGAACGCCGACAGGAACGCGCTGCGCCCGGGCCCCGCGCCTTCCGCGATCAGGTGCGAGAACTCGCGCAGCTCCATCGCGAGAAACGCGACGCCCAGCACGAACGTCACCGCGAGCCAGACGAACACCGCGCCGCGCCGGCGGCGCTGCGCGCCGAGCATCGCGAAGCCGTACGTGATGCTGGAGAGCAGCAGCGCGGCGGTCTCGAGCGCGACGCCCGGGATGTCGAACAGGTCCTTCGCGGTCGGGCCGCCCGCAAACTGGTTGCCGAGCACCGCGAACGTCGCGAACAGCGATGCGAAGATCACGCAGTCGGTCATCAGGTACAGCCAGAAGCCGAACACCGAATGCGACGGCGGATGATGGTGCGCCGCCGGATGACGGGCGCCGCCCGTGAGAGATTGATACGACATCAGTTCGCCTCCAGTTCGGCTTCCGGCGACGGCGCGCGCATCCGCACGCCCGCGCGTTGTTCCTCGATCTTGCGGACGGTATCCGCCGGAATGTAATAGCCTTCGTTGTCCTGCGCGCTGTACAGCACCACCGTCGCGACGATGCCGACGAGCGACGCGATCGCGAGCCACCAGATGTGCCAGACGAGCGCGAAGCCGAGCAGCAGGCTGAACACGCCGACGAACAGGCCGGCGCTCGTGTTGGACGGCATGTGGATGTCCTGGTACGTGACGTTCTTGCCGAGCCCGATGCCGAGGCCCTTCGCCTTGCGATACGCGAGCTCGTCGAGTTCATGCACGTCCGGAATCACCGCGAAGTTGTAGACGGCCGGCGGCGACGACGTCGCCCATTCGAGCGTGCGGCCGTTCCACGGGTCGCCCGTCACGTCGCGATACTGCGCTTGCGCGCGGTTGCGCCAGCCGACCCACACCGACGCGACCTGGAACACCACGCCGAGCGCGATCAGCGCCACGCCGAATACGGCGACGACCAGCCACGGATGCCACGCCGGGTTGTCGTAGTGATTCAGGCGCCGCGTCATGCCCATGAAGCCGAGCACGTACAGCGGCACGAACGCGACGTAGAAGCCGGTGAGCCAGCACCAGAACGCGCGCTTGCCTTGCTTCTCGTCGAGCTTGAAGCCGAACACCTTCGGGAACCAGAAATGGACGCCCGCGAAATAGCCGAACACGACGCCGCCGATGATCGTGTTATGGAAGTGCGCGATCAGGAACAGGCTGTTGTGCAGCACGAAGTCCGCGCCGGGAATCGCCAGCATCACGCCGGTCATGCCGCCAAGCGTGAACGTGACCATGAAGCCGATCGTCCACAGTACCGGCACCGTGAACTCGACACGCCCGCGGTACATCGTGAACAGCCAGTTGAAGATCTTCACGCCGGTCGGAATCGCGATGACCATCGTCATGATCCCGAAGAACGCGTTGACGTCCGCGCCCGAGCCCATCGTGAAGAAGTGATGCAGCCACACGAGGAACGCCAGCACCATGATCGCGCACGATGCGTACACCATCGTCTTGTAGCCGAACAGCGGCTTCTTCGCGAACGTCGCGATGACTTCCGAATAGATGCCGAATGCCGGCAGCACGAGGATGTACACCTCCGGATGCCCCCACGCCCAGATCAGGTTCAGGTACAGCATCGCGTTGCCGCCGGCCTCGTTCGTGAAGAAGTGCATGTCGAGGTAGCGATCGAGGCCGAGCAGCGCGAGCGCCACCGTCAGGATCGGGAACGTCGCCATGATCAGCACGTTCGAGCACAGCGCGGTCCACGTGAACACCGGCATCTTCATCAGCGTCATGCCCGGCGCGCGCATCTTGATGATCGTCACGAAGAAGTTGATCGACGTGATCAGCGTGCCGACGCCGGAGATCTGCAGCGCCCACAGGTAGTAGTCGACGCCGACGCCCGGGCTGAACTGCAGCTCGGAGAGCGGCGGATACGCGAGCCAGCCCACCTGCGCGAATTCGCCGATCACGAGCGAGATGTTCATCAGGATCGCGGCGACCGCCGTCATCCAGAAGCTCAGCGAGTTCAGGAACGGGAACGCGACGTCGCGCGCGCCGATCTGCAGCGGCACGATCAGGTTGAAGAACGCGACCAGCAGCGCCATCGCCATGAAGAAGATCATGATCACGCCGTGCGCGGTGAAGATCTGGTCATAGTGATGCGGCGGCAGGTAGCCGGGGCCGTTGTACGCGAGCGCGAGCTGCAGGCGCATCATGACCGCGTCCGCGAAGCCGCGCAGCAGCATCAGCACCGCGACGACCAGGTACATCACGCCGATCTTCTTGTGATCGACCGACGTCAGCCATTCGCTCCACAGCCATTTCCACCGGCCGGTGACCGTCAGTGCAGCGACGATGCCCAGCACGACGAGCCCCATGAAGGCGCTCGCCCCCATGATGATGGGCTGATCGAACGGGATCGCCGAAAGTGTCAGTTTTCCGAACATGCGTTACCCCTTCGTCGTACAGGCGGCGTCCTTCAGATCGAGGACGTGGCCATCGTTGTATTTCGCGATGATGTTGTGAAACAGCTTCGGATCGACCGTCGAGAAGTAGCGCACCGGCGCCTTCTCGCTCGGCTGCGCGACCGTGCCGTACGCGGTCATGTCGAGCCGGTCGGACGACGCCTTCACCTTCTGCACCCACGCGTCGAACTGCTCGCGCGGCTCGGCGAGCGTGCGGAACTTCATGTCGGAAAAGCCGCGGCCGCTGTAGTTGGCGGACACGCCCGCGTAGTCGCCCGCTTCGTCGGCGATCAGGTGCAGGCGCGTCTGCATGCCGGCCATCGCGTAGACCTGGGTGCCGAGCTGCGGGATGAAGAACGAGTTCATCACCGAATCCGACGTGATGCGGAAATTCACCGGCGTACCGACCGGAATCGCGAGCTGGTTGACCGACGCGATGCCGAGCTCCGGATAGATGAACAGCCACTTCCAGTCGAGCGCGACGACCTCGACGTTGATCGGCTTGACCGACGATTCGAGCGGCTTGTACGGGTCGAGCTCGTGCGTGGTCCGCCACGTGAGGATGCCGAGGTACAGGATGATCATCGTCGGCACCGACCAGATCACGACCTCGATCGCGGTCGAGTGCGACCAGTTCGGCGCATACGTCGCGCTTCGGTTCGACGCGCGGTAGCGCCACGCGAAGAACAGCGTCAGCAGGATCACCGGGACGACGACGATCAGCATCGTCCACGTGGCCGTCGCGATCAGCGATTTCTCCGCGACGCCCACCGCGCCCTTGGGATCGAGCACGTGAAGGTCGCTGCATCCGGCCAGTCCCGCCAGTATCGCGATGACGGGGGCCGCCCGCGCACCGCCGGTGATTCGTCTGATCATGGTTCGTTTGCCTGAGTGTCGTTGAGAAGGACTGCCGGGCCGCGCGCCGCCAACGCGAGACGCATGACGACCACGGCAGCCTGCCGCGCGAACTGTACGGAAAGTTGCCGCAGTGCATCTTGACGATGAGCAAACTTCGCCGATTTGAGCGAAAACCGGTCGGGGACGGACGCGATGCCGGCGCGCGTGATGGCCGGCAACGGTAGATGGGGAAAGGCCGCGCGCCTTCAGCGCAAGGCTCGCGGATATCGGGGGAATGACCTCAAAGGGGGGAAACACTGCGACGATGCGCCGCAGCATGGCAGGCGCCGACGCGTCGAACCGCGCGCCGGCCGGCGGGAGGCGGGAGGCGCAGCCGGCGCCGAGCGCGCGTTACGGCAGCGAACGGAAGTCCGGCTTGCGCTTCTCGAAGAACGCGGTCATCGCCTCGCGCGCTTCCGGCCCGCGCAGCATCGCGCCGAATTGCTGCCCCTCTTCCGCCATCCGGTCGGCAATCGACACGCCGCCGGTGTTCTTCAGCAATGCCTTCGTCACGCGCAGCGACGCGGCCGGCAGCGCGACGAGCTTCGCCGCCTGCTTCGCCGCGAACGCGTCGAGCTCGGCCGCCGGCAGCACGCGGTTGACGATGCCGATCCGGTGCGCCTCGAGCGCGTCGAACGGCTCGCCGAGCAGCAGCTTCTCGGCCGCGACCTGATGCCCCGCGAGACGCGGCAGCAGCAGGCTCGACGCGGCCTCCGGGCACAGCCCGAGCTGCACGAACGGCAGCGAGAACGACGCCGTGTCGGCTGCGTAGACGAGGTCGCAATGCAGCAGCATCGTCACGCCGACGCCGACCGCGATGCCCGGCACCGCGGCGACGATCGGCTTCGACGCGCTGCTGATCCGCGCGAGAAACTGGAAGACCGGCGCGCTGTCGTCCTTCGGCGGCGCCTTCATGAAATCCTCGAGATCATTGCCCGCGCTGAAGATGCCGTCGCTGCCGCGCAGCAGGATCGCCCGAACCTCCTTGTCCTCCTGCGCTTCGCCGAGCGCGTCGGCCATCGTCTGGTACATCGCGGCCGTCAGCGCGTTCTTTTTCGCCGGCCGTGCAATGGTGATCGTCATCACGCCGTCGGCGCGTTCCACCTGGATGTCCGTCACAAGCGTCTCCTTGGCTGTATCCATTCCGAATGAAAAAAACGGTGCGCGAGCTCGTGGCCCGCGCACCGTCGTGCTGCTGGTTCGCCTCGCTTACAGGCGTTCGATGATGCCCGCGGCGCCCATGCCGGTGCCGACGCACATCGTCACCATGCCGTACTTCAGGTTGCGGCGGCGCAGGCCGTGCACGACGGTCGCAGCGCGGATCGCGCCGGTCGCGCCGAGCGGGTGGCCGAGCGCGATCGCGCCGCCCACCGGGTTGACCTTCGACGGGTCGAGGCCGAGGTCGCGGATCACCGCCAGCGATTGCGCGGCGAACGCTTCGTTCAGCTCGATCCAGTCGAGATCGTCCTGCTTCAGGCCGGCGGCCTTCAGCGCGGCCGGAATCGCTTCCTTCGGGCCGATGCCCATGATTTCCGGCGGCACGCCGCGCACCGCGAAGCTCACGAAGCGCGCGAGCGGCGTCAGGTTGAACTGCTTGAGCACCTTCTCCGACACGACGAGCAGCGCGCCCGCGCCGTCCGACGTCTGCGAGCTGTTGCCGGCCGTGACCGAGCCCTTGTTCGCGAACACCGTGCGCAGCTTCGCGAGGCCTTCGAGCGACGTGTCCGCGCGCGGGCCTTCGTCGAGCGCGATCTCGCGCGTCTTCACGTCGACCGCGCCGGTCGCGAGGTTCGGGAAGCGTTCGGTGATCGTGTACGCGGCGATCTCGTCGTTGAACTCGCCGGCCTGCTGCGCGGCGAGCGCCTTCCGGTGCGATTCGACCGAGAACGCGTCCTGGTCCTCGCGGCTCACCTTCCACTGCTCGGCGACGCGCTCGGCGGTCAGGCCCATCCCGTACGCGATGCCGAAGTCCTCGCTGCGATCGAAGATGTGCGGCGACATCGACGGCTTGTTGCCCATCATCGGCACCATGCTCATCGATTCGCAGCCGCCCGCGAGCAGCGCGTCCGATTCGCCGACGCGGATGCGGTCCGCCGCCATCGCGAGCGCGGTGATGCCCGACGCGCAGAAGCGGTTGACCGTCACGCCGCCGACCGTCTGCGGCAGGCCCGCGAGCAGCGCGCCCATCCGCGCGACGTTGAGGCCCTGCTCGGCTTCCGGAATCGCGCAGCCGATGATTGCGTCCTCGATCAGCTTCGTGTCGAAGCCGGGCACCTGCGCGACCGCCGTCTTGATCGCGTGAACCAGCAGCTCGTCGGGGCGCGTGTTCTTGAAGACACCGCGCGGGGCCTTGCCGATCGGCGTGCGGCTGGCGGCGACGATGTATGCGTCTTGCAATTGTTTGCTCATTTCAGACTCCTTGCCTTGTCGCTCGCTCAGTTGCGCACCGGCTTGCCGGTCTGCAACATGCCCATGATCCGTTCCTGCGTCTTCTGCGTGCCGAGCAGCTCGACGAACGCGCGGCGTTCCAGCGCCAGCAGCCATTCCTCGTCGACGAGGCTGCCCGCCTCGACGTCGCCGCCGCACACCGCTTCCGCGATGCGGCTCGCGATCAGGTAGTCGTGGTCGCTGATGAAGCGGCCGTCGCGCATGTTGACGAGCGATGCCTTGATCGTCGCGATCGCCGAACGCCCCGCGACCGGCACGTCCTTCGCCTTCAGCGGCGCGCGGTAGCCGGTGTCGGCAAGCGCGCGCGCTTCCTTCTTCGCGGTGTCGAGCAGTTCGAACACGTTGAACACGATCGTGTCGGACGGCTTCACGTAGCCCATCGCGCGTGCGTCGTGCGCGGAGGCCGACACCTTCGCCATCGCCGCGTTCTCGAACGACTTCGTGACGAACTTCAGGATGTCCGTGGTCGCGTTCGCGGCCGTTGCCGCGTCCGCCGCGCGCAGCGCCGCTTCCTTCAGCCCGCCGCCTGCCGGCACGAGGCCGACGCCCACTTCGACGAGGCCGATGTAGCTCTCGACGTGCACGACGCGCTTCGCGCTGTGCAGCATCAGCTCGCACCCGCCGCCGAGCGCGATGCCCGACACGGCCGCGACGACCGGCACGTTCGCGTACTTCACGCGCATCATCCCGTCCTGGAACTTCTTCACGAACGGCTCGATGCCCTTCGCACCGCCCATCATGAACGCCGGCATCGCCTCTTCGAGGTTCGCGCCCGCCGAGAACGGGCCGCCCGGCGCGCCGAGCTTCAGCGACGTCGGCTGCCAGATCACGACGCCCTTGTAGTCCTTCTCCGCGAGCTCGATCGCCTGCACGAGGCCGTCGATCACGCTCGGGCCGATCGTGTTCATCTTCGACTTGAACGACACGATCACGACGTCGTCCTCGCCCGCGCGGTCATCGACCCATGCGCGCACCGAGTCGGTCTCGAACAGCGTCTTGCCGTAGGTCTTCGGGTCGGCGCCCGCTTCGCCCAGCAGCGGCGCGCGGAACACCTGCTTGTTGTAGACGGCGAGGTCCGAACGCGGCACGAAGCGCTTCGACGCCGGCGCCCACGAGCCTTCGGCCGTGTGCACGCCGCCCTTCTCGGCGACCGGGCCTTCGAGCACCCACGACGGCAGCGGCGCGTTCGCGAGCGCCTTGCCCGCGGCGATGTCTTCCTGCACCCACTCGGCGACCTGCTTCCAGCCGGCGGCCTGCCAGCCTTCGAACGGGCCTTCGTTCCAGCCGAAGCCCCAGCGGATCGCGAGATCGACGTCGCGCGCGTTGTCGGCGATCGACTCCAGATGCACGCCGATGTAGTGGAACACGTCGCGGAAGATCGACCACAGGAACTGCGCGTGCGGATGGTCCGTCTCGCGCAGCAGCTTCAGGCGCTCGGCCGGCGGACGCTTCAGGATGCGGGCGACGGTCTCGTCGGCCTTCGCGCCCGAATCGACGTAGGTGCCGGTCTTCGCGTCGAGCACCTTGATCGCCTTGCCTTCCTTCTTGTAGAAACCGCCGCCCGTCTTCTGGCCGAGCGCGCCCTGCTTCACCAGCTCGGCGAGCACGGCAGGCGTCTGGTAGACCGGGAAGAACGGATCGTCGGCGAGGTTGTCCTGCATCGTCTTGATCACGTGCGCCATCGTGTCGAGGCCGACCACGTCCGCGGTGCGGAACGTCGCCGACTTCGCGCGGCCGAGGCGGCTGCCGGTCAGGTCGTCGACTTCGTCGAAGCGCAGGCCGAACTTCGCGGCCTCGGTGATCACCGCGAGGATCGAGAAGATGCCGACGCGGTTCGCGATGAAGTTCGGCGTGTCCTTCGCGCGCACGACGCCCTTGCCGACGACGCTCGTCAGGAACGTCTCGAGCTGGTCGAGGATTTCCGGGCGCGTATGCGCGGTCGGGATCAGCTCGACGAGGTGCATGTAGCGCGGCGGGTTGAAGAAGTGCACGCCGCAGAAGCGCGCCTTCAGCTCGTCGGAGAAGCCTTCCGACAGCGTCGTGATCGACAGGCCCGACGTGTTGGTCGCGAAGATCGCGTTCGGCGCGAGGTGCGGCGCGACCTTCTTGTACAGGTCGTGCTTCCAGTCCATCCGCTCGGCGATCGCTTCGATCACGACGTCGCACTCGGCGAGCTTCGCGATGTCGTCCTCGTAGTTCGCGGCTTCGAGGTATTTCGCGTCGTCCTTCACGCCGAACGGCGCGGGCGACAGCTTCTTCAGGTTCTCGATCGCCTTCAGCGCGATCGCGTTCTTCGGGCCTTCCTTGGCCGGCAGGTCGAACAGCAGCACCGGCACGCGCGCGTTGACGAGGTGCGCGGCGATCTGCGCGCCCATCACGCCGGCGCCCAGCACGGCCACCTTGCGAATGATGAAATTGCTCACGGGATGTCTCCGGATAGTGTCGCGTAGCGCGGGATGGTGAGGGCTACGCAGCGTAGTGAGTACCTGGACCGTATCGTCCCGGGCGGAGCGCGGCGCGCCCCGCCCGATGCCGCATCAGAACAGCGACTCGTCGACTTCCATCATCGTCTTCGAGCCGGCGCGCGCGGCGCGGATCGTCGCGGCCGTTTCCGGCAGCAGGCGCGCGAAATAGAAGCGCGCCGTCGCGAGTTTCGACTTGTAGAACGGATCGCCCGACGCTTCGTTGTCGAGCGCGAGGCGCGCCATGCGGGCCCAGAAGTACGAGAACACGAGGTGGCCGACGGTGCGCAGGTACGGCACGGCGGCAGCGCCGACTTCGTCCGGGTTCTGCATCGCCTTCATGCCGATTTCCATCGTCAGCTTCTGCACCTTCTCGCCGATGTCCGCGAGCGGGTTGATGAACTCGGACATCTCCGGCTTCACGCCTTCCGCCTCGACGAAGTCGGACACGAGCTTGCCGAACTTCTTCAGCTTCGCGCCCATGTCGCCGAGCACCTTGCGGCCCAGCAGGTCGAGCGACTGGATCGAGTTCGTGCCTTCGTAGATCATGTTGATCCGCGCGTCGCGCACGTACTGCTCCATGCCCCACTCGGAGATGAAGCCGTGGCCGCCGTAGATCTGCATCGCGTGGTTCGTGCACTCGAACGCGTTGTCGGTCAGGAACGCCTTGATGATCGGCGTGAGCAGCGCGACGAGGTCGGCCGCTTCCTTGCGCACCGCTTCATCGCCGTGCGACAGCTCCTTGTCGATCTGCAGCGCCGACCAGTACGTGAACGCGCGCGCGCCTTCCGCGTAGGCCTTCTGCGTGAGCAGCATGCGGCGCACGTCCGGGTGGACGATGATCGGGTCGGCCGGCTTGTCCGGCGCCTTCGGGCCCGTCAGCGAGCGCATCTGCAGGCGCTCCTTCGCGTACGTCAGCGAGTTCTGGTACGCGACTTCCGTGAGGCCGAGGCCCTGCATGCCGACGCCGAGACGCGCGGCGTTCATCATCACGAACATCGCGTTGAGGCCCTTGTTCGGCTCGCCGACCATCCAGCCCTTCGCGTTGTCGAGGTTCATCACGCAGGTCGAGTTGCCGTGGATGCCCATCTTGTGCTCGATCGAGCCGCACTTGACGCCGTTGCGCTCGCCCGGCTCGCCCGCCGCATCGGGGATGAACTTCGGCACGATGAACAGCGAAATCCCCTTCGTGCCTTGCGGCGCGTCCGGCAGGCGCGCGAGCACGAGGTGGATGATGTTCTTCGACATGTCGTGCTCGCCGCTCGAGATGAAGATCTTCGTGCCGCTGATCGAGTACGAGCCGTCGCCGTTCGGTTCGGCCTTGGTGCGCAGGATGCCGAGGTCGGTGCCGCAGTGCGGCTCGGTCAGGCACATCGTGCCCGTCCATTCGCCCGACACGAGCTTCGGCAGGTAGCGCTGCTGCAGCTCCGGCGCGCCGTGCGCGTGCAGGCATTCGTAGGCGCCGTGCGACAGGCCCGGATACATCGTCCATGCCTGGTTCGCCGAGTTCAGCATTTCGTAGAGCGCGTTGTTCACGAACGCGGGCAGCCCCTGGCCGCCGTAGTCCGGATCGCAGCCGAGCGCCGGCCAGCCGGCCTCGACGTATTGCTGGTAGGCCTCCTTGAAGCCGGTCGGGGTCTTCACGACGCCGTCGCCGACGTACGTGCAGCCTTCACGATCGCCGACCTGGTTCAGCGGGAACAGCACCTCGGAGCAGAACTTGCCCGCTTCTTCGAGGACCTGGTTGATCGTGTCGGCATCGAGGTCCGCATGCTTGGGCATTTGCTTGACTTCGGCTTCGACGTTCAGAAGCTCGTGCAACACGAATTGCATGTCGCGCAGCGGCGCGGCGTACTGTCCCATGACTCTCTCCAAAGTAGGGCAATCGGCTCGAGCTTCTGGCGGGCGGATCACGCGCCGCTAACGGCTCTCGCTCTGATACGAAACAATCGTTTTTTCCAGCGCGGCCCACGTGAGGCGCACCGCGTCCGGCGAATGCAGGAAGCGTGCGTCGTGATGCAGGCCGAGCGTGAAGCTGTACAGCTCGAAGAGCATCAGGTCCGGATCGCCGTCCGGGCGCAGATGACCTTCGTCCTTCGCCTGCGAAATGGCGCGCAGCAGCGCGGCACGCCACGCCGTCACGCTCGCGATCAGTTGCTCGCGCACGGGGCTGTCCGGCCGGTCGTCGTACTCGACGGCTCCGCTGATGTAGATGCACCCGGTCGTCACCTCCTGGATGCGCTTCTCGATCCAGCGCGCCAGCATCGCCCGCAGACGCGGCAAACCGCGCGGCTCGCGCAGGCTCGGAAAGAACACCTCGTTCTCGAAACGATGGTGATACTCGCGCACGACTTCCACCTGCAAATCCTCGCGCGATCCGAAGTGCGCGAACACGCCGCTCTTGCTCATCTGCATGCGCTCGGCCAGCAGGCCGATCGTCAACCCCTCCAGCCCGTCACGGCTGGCGAGGTCCAATGCAGCTTCGAGTATCGCGGCACGCGTCTGTTCGCCTTTTCGCATAGCTATTTCTGTAACCGTTCGGGGGTTCGAATAAAATCGAACGGCCGTACTATTATTGAGTGCGACCGTCCGCGAAACAAGGAAATTATTAGAAACCGGTGTCTAACCGAGACGCTATTTTGCGCGATTCGGGCCGCCTTGGAAGCGGTTTTCCGCACGGGCGTGCAGAAATGATTTAAGCGGGCGCTTAGTCGTAGCCGCCGACCGTCAGCACCTTCATCGCGGCGCGGTAGGCCGTGTAGGCCAGCCAGTTCAGCACGCGCTCGCCGAGCGGGCGCCGAGCGTAGCGCGCCGGGTCGATCTCGCGGCCGTCGGCGAACGCCGCGGCGATCGCGTCGCGCAGCTCGTTCGTGACCGTATCGTGCCGCACCAGCACGACGTTGGCCTCATTGTTCAGCATCAGGCTCAGCGCGTCCAGATTCGACGAGCCAACCGTCGCCCAATTGTCGTCGATCACGGCCACCTTGCCGTGCAGCATCGTCTTGTCATACTCGGCAACGCGCACGCCGGCGCGCAGCAGCGCGTGGTAGAGAAACGGCACCGCGGTGTCGAGCGCCGCGAACTCGTTGCGGCCGAGCAGGATCCGCACGTCGACGCCGCGCCTTGCCGCACCCGTCAACGCGTGGCGCAGCTTGCGGCCCGGCATGAAATACGGATTCGCGAGCAAGATCTGCTGCCGCGCCTTACCGATCGCGGCGAGGTACGCCTTCTCGATCGTGCGGCGGTTCACGACGTTGTCGCGTGCGACGAACGCGACGCTCGGCTCGGTCACGATCCGCAGCGCCCCGGCCTTGATCCAGCGGTGGCTGCGCATCCAGCGGCGGAACATGTCCGGAAACGCGTCGCCGCCGGCGAGCCCCGCCGCGTATTGCGCATACGGCTTGTGGCCGAAGCGGATGCGGTGCCATTGCAGCTCGAACGCGGCGCGCACGTCGGACACGACGGGCCCCGTCATCTCGACGCTGAAATCCCAGCGCGGGTACGGGAGCGTCGCGCCGTTCTGCGCGTAGTCGTCGACGATGTTGATGCCGCCGCAGAGCGCGTGCTCGCGATCGACGACTGCGAGCTTGCGATGCGTGCGCGAGAAGCCGAAGCGGCCGAACAGGTAGCGGTTGTAGATGCAGTGCTCGACGCCCGCGGCCGCCCACGTCTCGAACAGCGGCAGGCGCGCGGTGCCGATGCCGTCGGTGATCACCCGCACGCGCACGCCGCGCTGCGCGGCGCGCATCAGCGCGTCGGACACGGGCCGTCCGGCCGCGTCGTCGCAAAAGATGTAGGTTTCGAGCATCACGTGCTCGCGTGCGGCATCGATCCGTTCGATCAATGCGCCGAAGAACGCTTCGCCGCCCCCGCACAGCCGGACCGTATTGCCGGACGTGAACGCAAGCCGCGACGCGGAGCCCCGCTCCTGCAGGAACATCTGCCGCAACTGCGCGAAGCGCTTGCGGGCATCCGCGTTCATGCGGCGCCGAGTGCCATGCGCGCGGGCAGTTGCAGGATCGCTTCCGCGTTCGACGGCGAGAAGCAGCGCGCTGCCGCCTCGAGATACGGCAGCCACGCATGATCGACGTGCTCGCGCGGCGCGAGCGTCACGTCGACGCGACGCGGCACGCATAGCCCGAACCAGTGTTCGGTATTGCGCGTGACGCCCGGCGCGTAGCGGTGCAGGTATTGCGGATAGATGCTGTATTCGATCCGGTGATGCCAGTCGACGAGCGCGCTCGCCGGCACCTCCTGCGAGCCGACCACGATGCCCGTTTCCTCGGCCACTTCGCGCGCGGCGGTAACGGCGAGCGGCTCGTCGTGCGCATCCTTCGACCCGGTGACCGACTGCCAGAAATCGGGCTGGTCGGCGCGCTTGATCACCAGTACGTCGAGGTCGGGCGTGTAGATCACGACGAGAACGGATTCGGGAATTTTCGGCGGCTTCGTCATGTTTGTTTCATACGGCGCGAGGCCGCGCGCCGGTTGGGCCGGGCAGCGCGGCGGGTGCTGCGACTGTACCGCAAAAAACGAAAAAGGCGCACCGTTGCGCCTTTTTCGTCGTGCGACGCGCGTGTCGCCACGCGCGCGTTCAGGGTCAAGCGTGCATTACGCCTTCGGCTGCTCCGGCTGACGCAGGCGGATGTGCAGCTCGCGCAGCTGGCGCTCGTCGACCGGGCTCGGCGCCTGCGTGAGCAGACACTGCGCGCGCTGGGTCTTCGGGAACGCGATCACGTCGCGGATCGAATCGGCGCCGGCCATCATCGTGACGATGCGGTCGAGACCGAACGCGATGCCGCCATGCGGCGGCGCGCCGTACTGGAGCGCGTCCAGCAGGAAGCCGAACTTCAGCTGCGCCTCTTCCGCGCCGATCTTCAGCGCGCGGAACACCTTGCTCTGCACTTCCTCGCGGTGGATACGCACCGAGCCGCCGCCGATTTCCCAGCCGTTCAGCACCATGTCGTATGCCTTCGCGAGGCAGCGGCCCGGGTCGGTCTCGAGGTACTCGAGATGCTCGTCCTTCGGGCTCGTGAACGGGTGGTGCGCGGCGACGTAGCGCGCATCTTCGTCGTCGTATTCGAACATCGGGAAGTCGACGACCCACAGCGGCTTCCAGCCCGCCTCGACGAGGCCGTTCGCCTTGCCGAATTCCGAGTGGCCGATCTTCAGGCGCAGCGCGCCGAGGCTGTCGTTGACGACCTTCGCGCGGTCGGCCGCGAAGAAGATGATGTCGCCGTCTTCCGCGCCGGTGCGCTCGAGGATCGCCGCGATCGACGCGTCGTGCAGGTTCTTGACGATCGGGCTCTGCAGGCCGTCACGGCCCTTCGCCTTCTCGTTGACCTTGATCCACGCGAGGCCCTTCGCACCGTAGATGCGCACGAACTCGGTGTAGCCGTCGATGTCGCCGCGCGACAGCTCGCTGCCCTTCGGCACGCGCAACGCCGCGACGCGGCCGTCCTTCGCATTGGCCGGCGTGCTGAACACCTTGAACTCGACGTCCTTCATCGCGTCGGTCAGCTCGGTGAACTCGAGCTTCACGCGCAGGTCCGGCTTGTCCGAGCCGAAGCGCGCCATCGCTTCCGAGTACGGCATGACCGGGAATTTCGCATCCAGCTCGACGTCGATCGTCGTCTTGAAGATGTGACGGATCATGTCCTCGAACAGGTCGCGGATTTCCTGCTCGCCGAGGAACGACGTCTCGCAGTCGATCTGCGTGAATTCCGGCTGACGGTCGGCGCGCAGGTCCTCGTCGCGGAAGCACTTGGTGATCTGGTAGTAGCGGTCGAAGTTCGCGACCATCAGCAGCTGCTTGAACAGCTGCGGCGACTGCGGCAGCGCGAAGAACTGGCCCGCGTTCACGCGCGACGGCACGAGGTAGTCACGCGCGCCTTCCGGCGTGCTCTTCGTCAGCATCGGCGTCTCGATGTCGATGAAGCCCTGCTCGTCGAGGTACTTGCGCGCCTCGATCGCGACGCGGTAGCGCAGGCGCAGGTTGTGCTGCATCTGCGGACGGCGCAGGTCGAGCACGCGGTGCGTGAGGCGCGTCGTTTCCGACAGGTTGTCGTCGTCGAGCTGGAACGGCGGCGTGACCGACGCGTTCAGCACGGTCAGCTCGTGGCACAGCACTTCGATCTTGCCGCTCTTCAGGCCCGCGTTGACCGTGCCTTCCGGACGGTTGCGCACGAGGCCCTTCACCTGGACGCAGAACTCGTTGCGCACGCCTTCGGCGGTCGCGAACATCTCCGCGCGGTCCGGATCGCACACGACCTGCACGAGGCCTTCACGATCGCGCAGGTCGATGAAGATCACACCGCCGTGGTCGCGGCGGCGCTGCACCCAGCCGCACAGCGACACGGTTTGGCCCAGCAGGTGTTCGGTCACGAGACCGCAGTATTCAGTTCGCATCGACATGATGTTTGCTTTCGTTCGGTTTGATCAACGGGCGCCGCAACGCGGCCCGGGCAATGATTCTTTACAGCGGCGGCTCGACGGGACGGCGGGCGGGCGCCGGGGCCGGCGCCGGGGGCGCCACCACGCCCATCGAGACGATGTACTTCAGCGCGGCATCGACCGACATGTCGAGTTCGATGACTTCGCTCTTCGGCAGCATCAGGAAGAAGCCCGACGTCGGGTTCGGCGTCGTCGGGATGTACACGCTCACGTACTCTTCCGTCAGATGATTGAGCACGTCGCCGCCGGGCGTGCCGGTCAGAAATGCGATCGTATACGACCCGCGGCGCGGATATTCGATCAGGAGCGCCTTGCGAAACGCATTGCCGCTGCTCGACAGCAGCGTGTCCGACACCTGCTTGACGCTCGTGTAGATCGGCCCGACGACCGGAATGTGGCGCACGACCGCATTCCACCACGTGACGAGCTTCTGGCCGATGAAGTTCTGCGTCGCGAGCCCGACGATGAAGATGAACGCGAGCGTCAGCACCGCGCCGATCCCCGGCACGCGGAAACCGAACATCCGCTCCGGCTGCCACGATTCCGGCAGCAGCAGCAGCGTCTGGTCCATCGTGCCGATGATGAGGCCGAGCACCCACAGCGTGATCGCGAGCGGGACGAGAACCAGCAGGCCGGTCAGAAACACCGATTTCAGGGTCGTCTTTTTCATCATCTGCCGTCAAATAGTCGCACCGGCGGCGCGGAATGGGCGCGGCCCGGCGGGGCCGCGACAGTCAACTGCCGGCCGCAGGCGTCGCAGCCGGCGCAGGCGCCGGCGCGGCGCTCGCCGCACTGTCCGAGCCGGACGCGGACGCAGGCGCGGCAGCTGCCGGCGCCGCATCGCCCGAACCGGACGACGCCGCCGGCGCGCTCGCGCCGCCCGAGCCGCCGCGGAAATCGGTGACATACCACCCCGAGCCCTTCAGCTGAAAGCCCGCAGCGGTCAGCTGCTTGCGAAACGCATCCTTCCCGCATTCGGGGCACTGCGACAGCGGCGCGTCGCTCATCTTCTGGAGCACGTCCTTCGCGAAACCGCACGCTTCGCATCGATAGGCGTAGATCGGCATGGTATTTTTTCCCGCAGAAACTGGAAACGGCTTGCAAAACCTTGAATTATAGCCGAAACCGTGGCTCGCCCCGGCAACGGCCGGACGCGCCCGGGTAAGCGCCGGCATCAGCGGCGGCGCCACGTGAGCCAGCGCTCGCGCCCTTCGAACACGGGCAGCGAATCGGCGACCGGCAGATCCTCGATCAGCTCGAAGTGCGGCCCGAGCAGCGCGTCGAGTTCCGCCCGGTCGATGCCGAACGGCGGCCCCTTCGGCGTCGCGCCGACAAAGAAGTAGCCGGCCAGCAGCCCGCCGGCCGGCAGCAGCGCGGCCATTTGCGCCGCGTAGTCGGCGCGCCGGTCGCGCGGCAGCGCGCACAGGAACGCACGCTCGTAGACCCATTGCACGTCGAACGGCGGCGCATACGCGAAAAAATCCGCCTGCTCGACGACGTCCGCGTGCGCGCCAAGCTGCGCCTTCGCGGCGGCAACCGCCTGCTCGGCGAAATCGATTGCCCTGACGGGCCATCCGGCCTGCGCGAGCCATCCCGCTTCCTGCGCGCTGCCGCACCCGGGAATCAGCACGGCGCACGGCGCGCGGTGGCTCGCAAACGCGCGAAAGCCGTCGGGCACGCCGCCGAATTCCCACGGCGTCACGCCGCGTGCGAAGCGCTCGTCCCAGAACGACGCGTCGCCCGGGTCGCGCGTCGAGAAATCCGCGGCGCGCGGCGCGGCGGGCGGGGTTTCGCGGGTCGGGTCGGACATCGGATGGCCTCCAGGCGGGTGTCAGGCGCTGTACGCGAGCGCGAGCAGCACCCGCGCGACGAGCGCGCCGACGCCCACGGCCAGCCCGAAGATCAGCAGCGCCTGCAGCAGCCGGTTGGTGCGCTTCTGCTCGACCAGGATCTGCCGCATCAGGTCTTCGCTCGCGGCGCGCGGCGCGTCGTGGCGCGCGGCCATCGCATGGTGGATCAGGCGCGGCAGCTGCGGCAGCGTCTTGCTCCATTGCGGCGCCTCGACCTTGAAGCGTTCGTACCAGCCGCGCAGGCCGATCTGCTCGGTCATCCAGCGCTCGAGATACGGCTTCGCGGTCTTCCACAGATCGAGTTCCGGATCGAGCGAGCGGCCGAGCCCCTCGACGTTCAGCATCGTCTTCTGCAGCAGCACGAGCTGCGGCTGGATCTCGACGTTGAAGCGGCGCGACGTCGAGAACAGGCGCATCAGCACCTGGCCGAGCGAGATGTCCTTCAGCGCGCGGTCGAAATACGGCTCGCACACCGCGCGGATCGCGCTTTCGAGCTCCTCGACGCGCGTGTCCGGCGGCACCCAGCCCGATTCGAGGTGAAGCGTCGCGACGCGGTGGTAGTCACGCTTGAAGAACGCGAGGAAATTCTGCGCGAGGTAGTTCTTGTCGAAATCGGACAGCGCGCCGACGATCCCGAAATCGAGCGCAACGTAGCGGCCGAAGGAGTTCGGGTCGAGGCTCACCTGGATGTTGCCGGGGTGCATGTCCGCGTGGAAGAAACCGTCGCGGAACACCTGCGTGAAGAAGATCTCGACGCCCTCGCGCGCGAGCTTCTTGATGTCGACGCCCGCCGTGCGCAACGTCTCGACCTGGCTGATCGGCACGCCGGACATGCGCTCCATCACGAGCACGGTCGACGTCGAGAAATCCCAGAACATTTCCGGCACGAGCAGCAGGTCGAGCCCCGCGAAATTGCGGCGCAGCTGGCTGCCGTTCGCCGCCTCGCGCATCAGGTCCAGCTCGTCGTGCAGGTACTTGTCGAATTCGGCGACGACCTCGCGCGGCTTCAGGCGCCGGCCGTCGGCCCACATGCGCTCGGTCCACGTCGCGATGTCGCGCATCAGCGCGAGGTCGGAATCGATGACGGGCAGCATGTTCGGGCGCAGCACCTTCACCGCGACCGCCTTGCCCGCGTGCACGCCCTGCTTGAGCTTCGCGAAATGCACCTGCGCGATCGACGCGCTCGCGACCGGCTCGCGCTCGAATTCGTCGAACAGCTCGTCGACCGGCGCGCCGAGCGACTTCTCGATGAGTCCGATCGCGACCGACGACTCGAACGGCGGCACCTGGTCCTGCAGCTTGGCAAGCTCGTTCGCGAAATCGACCGACAGCAGGTCGCGGCGCGTCGACAGCACCTGGCCGAATTTCACGAAGATCGGGCCGAGGCTTTCGAGCGCGCGGCGCAGCCGCACCGCCGGCGGATCGGAATAGCGACGGCCGATCGTCGTGATCCGCAGCAGCAGCTTCACGCGCCGGTCGTCGATCCGGGACAGCATCACCTCGTCGAGGCCGAAGCGGATGACGGTGTAGATAATCTTGATGAAACGGAAAATGCGCATGCCCGGCGGCCCTCAGTGCGCGCCGCGCGGGCTGCCGCCCGTGCGCGCGCCAATTTTTTGTTCGAGTCGCTCGACCCGCTTCTCGACCCGGGCGAGCGCGTCCCGCGCGCGCGCCAGTTCGGCGTCGAGGTCCGCGAGCGACGCACGCCGGACAACTTGCGGTTTCTCGTCGAGCCAATATTCGACGACAGAATCGAGCACGTTGCGGCCGGTGCGGCGCGCGCGCGCGCCGGCGTCGCGCACGACCGTCGCGATCCGGTGCGCCGCCGCGTCGCCGACCAGCTTCGCGAGATCTTCTTCCGGTTCCCAGCGCAGGTGCTCGGCCAGCTTCGCGATCTGCGTCGCGAACTCGGCGTCGCCCTCGATCTTCACGTGCTTCATCACGGCCGCCTGCCCGCCCTGCAGGAACGCGGCCACGGTGTCGCCGGCCAGCGCGATCGACACATCGACGTGCTGCGCGTCCTGCGCATCGACCGCGGACAGGTAGCCGTCGGGCTGCACCAGCAGCGTGAGCGTGACGGGCGGCACGTCGAAGCGGGCGGTCTTGCCCGCGTAGGGAATCAGGCGGTCACGCGCCCAGGATTCGCGCGCGAGCAGGTGATTGACAGCAGCAGCAAAAGGCTTGGCGGCAAAGGTCATCGGGCTGGGAAAGAAAAACCCGCGCGGACCGGACGTCCACGCGGGTTTCTATTGTAACGTCGGATCGGGCAAGACCCGTGTCCGACCGCAAGCCTGAGCGGCAAGCGGTCGCAGCGACGCGGGCCGCCCGCCGGCGCTCAGTGCGTGTTGAGCTGCTGGATGCCCGCGAGCAACCAGCCCTGGCTACCCGACTTCGTCAGGTTCCACACCTCGTCGAACGGCGCGGCCGGCGCGTTCGCCGCTTCGCGGATCAGGCCATGGAAGCGCACGCTCGCCGACTGCTCGATGCCGCGATCCTCGATCGCGACCAGCTCGGCGTCGAGCTGCACGACGTCGGTCTGGTTCGCTTCGTTGCCGCGCGAATCGAGGTCGATCTTGATCTCGGCGAACATCTCGGGCGTCGTGAACTCGCGGATGTCGGTCAGGTTGCCCTGGTCCCACGCGGCCTGCAGGCGCACGAAGTAGACCTTCGCGCTGCGCAGGAACGCTTCGGTGTCGAAGCCGGCCGGGACCTGGATCGGCGCCGCTGCAGCGCCTGCCGCCGCAGCGGCCGCGCCGCCGCCGAACACGCCCTGCGCTTCGTTCGCGTAGGTGCTGCCGTTGCCGGCCTGGAACGACGGACCTTGCGAATAGTTGCCCGATGCCGACGCCGAGCCGCCGACCGAGTACGCCGGCTCGTTCGAGCGGCGGCGATTCATGAACTTGCGGATCAGCCAGATGCCGATCGCCGCGAGCAGCGCGATCACGATCAGGTTCGACATCATGCTGGCGAACGCGCCGCCGAGGCCGAAGTGCGACAGCAGCGCCGCGATGCCGAGACCGGCCGCGAGGCCGGCGATCGGCCCGAGCCAGCGCGAGCGGTTGGGCTGCGCGGCGGGCGCGGGCGCGGCCGGGTTCGCGCGCTGCGCCTGCGACGGCGCGGCCTGCTGCATCGGCTGCTGCGCGGGCGGCGTCGCCTGGCGCTGCGTGACGGTGGAGTTCTGGCGGCCGATGCTGCGCCCGCCGCCCACGCGCCTGGCTTCAGCGTCGAGCGATGCGAACGTGCCGGCCGTGAGCAGGCCGACCATCAGCAGCGTGCCGACCCGTCGAGCCCATGGCTTCGACGGCTTGCTACGGTTGAACAACGAACGCGATTGGGACATCAGCATCTCCAGATGTAAGGCAAATGTATGGAAAGAACCCCTTAGTACTTGGTTCCCAGGTGCAAAGCTACCACGCCACCTGACAAATTGTAATATTTGACGGCATCGAGGCCCGCTTGTTCCATCATCGTCTTCAGCGTGTCCTGATCGGGATGCATCCGGATAGATTCAGCAAGATACCGGTAACTGTCGGCATCTTTCGCGAACTTGTCGCCAAGCCACGGTAATACTTTGAAAGAATACAGATCGTACGCCTTTTTCAGCGGCTCCCAGACTTTCGAGAATTCGAGCACCATCACACGGCCGCCCGGCTTCGCGACGCGGCGCATCTCGGCGAGCGCGGCATCCTTGTGCGTCATGTTGCGCAGCCCGAACGCGACCGTGACCACGTCGAAGTAGTTGTCCGGAAAGGGAATTTTCTCGGCGTCGCACAGGAGCGACGGCGTCACGACACCCTTGTCGAGCAGCCGGTCGCGACCGACCCGCAGCATCGATTCGTTGATGTCCGTGTGCCAGACCTCGCCGGTCGGCCCGGCGGCCTTCGCGAACACCTTGGTCAGGTCGCCCGTGCCGGCCGCGATGTCGAGCACCTTGTAGCCCGGGCGGACGTTCGCCTGCGCGATCGTGAACGCCTTCCATGCGCGGTGCATGCCCGCCGACATCAGGTCGTTCATCAGATCGTAGTTGCTCGCGACCGAATGGAACACGCCCGCCACTTTCTTCGCTTTATCGTTTTCCTCGACGCTTTCGAAGCCGAAGTGGGTTTTGCTCATCGCGTTGATCCTCAGTAAATGGCAAGACGGCGCCGAGAGCCGGCGCCGTCGTTCAGTGGCAGTGGCCGTGCGGCGTGCCCGCCGCCGGCATCGGGGCATCGCGATCGACGCCCGCCGCCTTAAGTTTGTCGAAATAGTCGCGCCAGAGCGCATCCTGCTGCGTCGCCAGCTGGTACAGCAAGTCCCACGAATAGATGCCGGTCGAATGGCCGTCGGAGAAGGTCGGCTGCAGCGCGTAGTTGCCGACGCCCTCGAGCGCGGTGATCGTCACTTCGCGCTTGCCGGTCTGCAGGGTCTCCTGGCCGGGCCCGTGGCCGCGCACCTCCGCCGACGGCGAATAGACGCGCATCAGCTCGAACGGGATCCGGTAGTTCTCGCCGGTCGAATACTGCAATTCGAGCACGCGCGACACCGCGTGCACGACGACGCCCGACGGAATCGGGGTCGTGGAAGTCAAACCGCTCATGGTTGCCTCGAATCGGTCACTCGTTGAATCTCCTCACGTACCGCATTGTGCAACAGCGTGGCCTGCGCGGCGCGCGTGCGCAGCAGCGCCTCGGACACGCTGCGCTGCCGCGGCGCCCAGACGGGCTGCGGGAAATGCGCGTCGTTCGAGAAACGCGGAATCACGTGCCAGTGCACGTGCGGCACCATGTTGCCGAGGCTCGCGAGGTTCACCTTGTTCGGCTGCATCACGCGCCGCACCGCGCGCTCGACCGCGCAGACGACGTCCATCACGCGGGCGCGGTCGGCGTCGCCGAGATCGGAGAACTCGGCCACGTGCGCACCCCAGATCACCCGGCAAAAGCCCGGGTAGTCGTGCTCGCCCGTCGCGAGGACGACGCGCAGCACGTCGTCCTGCCAGAGCACCTCGCCGCCGTCTTCACGGCAAAACACGCATTCCATCGTCGCTCTCCAGTCGTGCGGTCGTCATGCCCCGCATTAGACCAGCACGCGCTCGATCCCGCCATGGTTTGCGCGTGCGACGTAGTCGGCCATCCAGTTCTCGCCGAGCACCTGGCGCGCGATCTCGACGACGATGTAGTCGGCCTCGATGTTCGCGTCCTCGTTGTAGCGCGACAGGCCCTGCAGGCACGACGGGCAGCTCGTCAGGATCTTCACGTCCGCGCCGCCGTTCCCGGCCGGGGCGGGCGCGTCGCCGGCCACGACCGGGATGCTGCGCAGCTTCGCCGCGCCCTTGCGGATCTCCTCTTCCTTGCGGAAGCGGACCTGCGTCGACACGTCCGGGCGCGTGACCGCGAGCGTGCCCGACTCGCCGCAGCAGCGCTCGTTCTTCTCGATCCTGTAGCCGTCCTTGTCCGAGCCCATCAGCTCGTTGACGAGCTTGACCGGGTCCATCGTCTTGATCGGCGTGTGGCACGGGTCGTGATACATGTAGCGCGTGCCCTTCACGCCGTCGAGCTTCATCCCCTTCTCGAGCAGGAACTCGTGGATGTCGATGATCCGGCAGCCCGGGAAGATCTTGTCGAATTCATAGCCGGCGAGCTGGTCGTAGCAGGTGCCGCACGACACGACCACCGTCTTGATGTCGAGGTAGTTCAGCGTGTTCGCGACCCGGTGGAACAGCACGCGGTTGTCGGTGACGATCTTCTCGGCCTTGTCGTACTGCCCCGCGCCGCGCTGCGGATAGCCGCAGCACAGGTAGCCCGGCGGCAGCACGGTCTGCACGCCCGCTTCCCACAGCATCGCCTGCGTGGCCAGCCCGACCTGCGAGAACAGGCGCTCGGAGCCGCAGCCCGGGAAGTAGAACACCGCTTCCGAATCGACGGTCGTCGACTTCGGGTTGCGGATGATCGGCACGATCTTGTTGTCCTCGATGTCGAGCAGCGCGCGCGCCGTCTTCTTCGGCAGGTTGCCCGGCATCTTCTTGTTGACGAAGTGGATCACCTGCTCGACCACGGGCGGCTTGCCGGTCGTGGCGGGCGGATGCTGGGTCTGCTTCGTCACGACCTTCTTCAGCATGTCGTTCGCGAAGCGCTGCACCTTGTAGCCGGCGCCCATCATCACGCTGCGCGCGAGGTTGATCGTCTGCGGATTGGTCGCGTTCAGGAAGAACATGCCCGCCGCGCTGCCGGGATTGAACTTCTTCTTGCCCATCTTGCGCAACAGGTTGCGCATGTTCATCGTCACGTCGCCGAAGTCGATCTTCACCGGGCACGGCGTCGCGCACTTGTGGCACACCGTGCAGTGGTCGGCCACGTCGTTGAACTCGTCCCAGTGCTTGATCGACACGCCGCGGCGCGTCTGCTCCTCGTACAGGAACGCCTCGATCAGCAGCGACGTCGCGAGAATCTTGTTGCGCGGGCTGTACAGCAGGTTCGCGCGCGGCACGTGGGTCGCGCACACCGGCTTGCACTTGCCGCAGCGCAGGCAGTCCTTCACCGAATCGGCGATCGCGCCGATGTCGGACTGCTGCATGATCAGCGATTCGTAGCCCATCAGCCCGAAGCTCGGCGTGTATGCGTTGCGCAGGTCCGCGCCGTCGAGCAGCTTGCCCTTGTTGAAACGGCCGTTCGGATCGACGCGCTGCTTGTACGCGCGGAAATCGGCCATTTCGTCGTCGGTCAGGAACTCGAGCTTCGTGATGCCGATCCCGTGCTCGCCGGAGATCACGCCGTCGAGCGAGCGCGCGAGCGTCATGATGCGCGCGACCGCCGCGTGCGCGTCCTGCAGCATCTCGTAGTTGTCGGAGTTGACCGGCAGGTTGGTGTGCACGTTGCCGTCGCCCGCGTGCATGTGCAGCGCGACGAACACGCGGCCGCGCAGCACCTGCTTGTGGATCGCCTGCGCTTCGTCGAGGATCGGCTTGAACGCGCCGCCGTTGAAGATCGCGCGCAGCTCCGCGCGAATCTCCTGCTTCCACGAGATCCGCACCGTGCGGTCCTGCGTGATGTGGAACACGTTCACGCCCGGCTGCTGGTCGACGCGGTCCGCGAACTTCTCGGCGAGCGCCTCGTAGCCGAGCCCGACGAGATAGTGCTGCGCCTCGCGCAGCGGCATGTCGAGCTTGTCGCGCACGAATTCCCAACGGGCGCGCACGCGCTTGAGCAGCTCGAGCGCCTGCTGCACGCGGTCTTCCAGCAGCTCGGCGCTCGGGATCTCGTTCGCGTCGTCGGTCTTGCCGAGCGGCAGGTTGCCGTTCGTGAAGAACGCTTCCAGCGCATCGACGAGCTGCAGCTTGTTCTTCAGCGACAGCTCGATGTTGATGCGCTCGATGCCGTCGGTGTACTCGCCCATCCGGTTCAGCGGGATGACGACGTCCTCGTTGATCTTGAACGCGTTGGTGTGCTTCGCGATCGCGGCCGTGCGGCTGCGGTCGAGCCAGAAGCGCTTGCGGGCCTCCGCGCTCACCGCGACGAAGCCTTCGCCGCTCTTGCCGTTCGCCATCCGCACGACTTCGGATGTCGCGTGCGCGACCGCGTCCGCGTCGTCGCCGACGATGTCGCCGATCAGCACCATCTTCGGGAACGCGTTGCGCTTGCTCTTCGTCGCATAGCCGACCGCGCGCAGGTAGCGCTCGTCGAGATGCTCGAGGCCGGCGAGAATCGCGCCGCCCTGCTTCGACGTCTCGAACAGGTAGTCCTTGATCTCGACGATGCTCGGGATCGCCTCGCGCGCCTGGCCGAAGAATTCGAGGCAGACGGTGCGCGTGTGCGCGGGCATCTTGTGCAGCACCCAGCGCGCGGACGTGATCAGGCCGTCGCAGCCTTCCTTCTGCACGCCCGGCAGGCCGGCGAGGAACTTGTCGGTGACGTCCTTGCCGAGCCCTTCCTTGCGGAACCGGCGGCCCTCGATCTCGAGCATCTCGCTCTTCAGCAGCTTCTCGCCCGGCGCATACGCGCCGTCGAACCACTTCAGCTCGAAACGCGCGACCGGGATGTCGTGGATCTTGCCCTGGTTGTGTTCGTGGCGCGTGACTTCGAGCCAGTTGCCGTCCGGGTCGACCATCCGCCACCAGGCCAGGTTGTCGAGCGCGGTGCCCCACAGCACGGCCTTCTTGCCGCCCGCGTTCATCGCGACGTTGCCGCCGATGCAGGACGCGTCGAGCGAGGTCGGATCGACCGCGAACACGTAGCCGGCCGCCTCCGCCGCCTCGGTCACGCGGCGCGTGACGACGCCCGCGCCGGAGAAGATCGTCGGCACCTTGTGAGCGACGCCCGGCAGCTCGGTCAGCTCGACCGCGCCGAGCTGCTCCAGCTTTTCGGTGTTGATCACCGCCGAGAACGGCGTGAGCGGCACCGCGCCGCCCGTGTAGCCGGTGCCGCCGCCGCGCGGGATCACCGTCAGGCCGAGCTCGAAGCAGGCCTTGATGAGGCCCGCGATCTCCGCCTCGCTGTCCGGGGTCAGCACGACGAACGGGTACTCGACGCGCCAGTCGGTCGCGTCGGTCACGTGGGACACGCGCGACAGCCCGTCGAAGCGGATGTTGTCCTTCTGCGTGCAGCGGCCGAGCGCCTTGGTCGCACGGCGGCGCAGCTCGGCCATCTTGTCGAATTCGTCCGCGAACTCGTCGACCGCGCGCTGCGCGGCGGCCTCGAGCATCCCGACGCGCACCGCGCGCTCGCGGCCCGCGTCGTCCTGGTGTTCGGTCAGGTCGGCGCGGCGGCGCTTCTCGATCTCGCCGAGGCGGTGGTTCAGCGCCTCGATCAGCAGCGCGCGGCGCTTCGGGTTGTCGAGCAGGTCGTCCTGCAGGTACGGGTTGCGGCGCACGACCCAGATGTCGCCCAGCACCTCGTACAGCATCCGGGCCGAGCGGCCGGTGCGGCGCTCGGCGCGCAGCTCGTCGAGCACGGCCCAGGCTTCCTCGCCCAGCAGGCGGATCACGATCTCGCGGTCGGAGAACGAGGTGTAGTTGTACGGGATCTCGCGCAGACGGGGTGCGGGGTCGGCGGCGACGGCGGCGGCCGCGCCATGCGGATCGAAAACTTGTGGTGCGTTCATGTTCGGACGACTCGGAGGGCCGAAACACCGGGCAACGGGCGTCGGCAAGCGCGTGGGCGCAATCTTGGGGAAATCTGTTCTATTACCAGGCGCGACACGGCCTGGCGGCGCTCGGAGCCATCAGCACGATCGCGCGCGGCGCGCATGCCGTTCCGCCGCGGGGCTGGCTGCGCGCGGCGACGGCTTCAAAAGGGCGATCCGAGGGTGCCTCTGCATCTTCCGATCCTTGATTCAAAACGGAATTCTAACCCATGATCGGGCCTCGCGTGAGACCTCGGACCGGCCTTGGGGATATCGGCGGAAGGCCCGCCGGCCGTGGCCCGAAGCGGTTTCGGGCCGCCATTCGCCGTCCGGCCGGTCGGTAACCGGCCGGTTAAGCCCGCCGGAGCGTCGTCGCACCGCCGGAAACGTACGCGACGCAGATGCAATCCGTATGAAAACAGACCCCAGGCGCTATCATTGATCTTTTACGTCTGCATCCGCACCGCACGCGAGCGCCCATGGCATCCCACGATTATCTGAAGAAAATCCTCACCGCGCGCGTCTACGACGTCGCGATCGAGACAGAGCTCGAACCGGCCCGCAACCTGTCGGCCCGGCTGCGCAACCCCGTCTACCTGAAGCGCGAGGACAACCAGCCGGTGTTCTCGTTCAAGCTGCGCGGCGCGTACAACAAGATGGCGCACATTCCGGCCGATGCGCTCGCACGCGGCGTGATTACCGCGTCGGCGGGCAACCACGCGCAGGGCGTCGCGTTCTCGGCGGCCCGGATGGGCATCAAGGCCGTGATCGTCGTGCCGGTCACGACGCCGCAGGTGAAGGTCGACGCGGTGCGCGCGCACGGCGGCCCGTCGGTCGAGGTGATCCAGGCGGGCGAGTCGTACAGCGACGCGTACAAGCATGCGCTGAAGGTGCAGGAGGAGCGCTGCCTCACGTTCGTCCACCCGTTCGACGATCCTTACGTGATCGCCGGCCAGGGCACTATCGCAATGGAGATCCTGCGCCAGCACCAGGGCCCGATTCACGCGATCTTCGTGCCGATCGGCGGCGGCGGACTCGCCGCGGGCATCGTCGCCTACGTGAAGGCGGTGCGCCCGGAGATCAGGGTGATCGGCGTGCAGGCCGAGGATTCGTGCGCGATGGCCCAGTCGCTGAAGGCGGGCGAACGCATCGAGCTGGCCGAGGTCGGCCTGTTCGCGGACGGCACCGCGGTGAAGCTCGTCGGCGAGGAAACCTTCCGCCTCTGCAGCGAACACCTCGACGGCGTCCTGACGGTCAACACCGACGCGCTGTGCGCGGCGATCAAGGACGTGTTCCAGGACACGCGCAGCGTGCTCGAACCCTCCGGAGCGCTCGCGGTCGCGGGCGCAAAGCTCTATGCGGAGCGCGAAGGCATCGAGAACCAGACGCTCGTCGCGGTCACGTCCGGCGCGAACATGAACTTCGACCGGATGCGTTTCGTCGCGGAGCGCGCAGAAGTGGGCGAGGCGCGCGAGGCCGTGTTCGCGGTGACGATCCCCGAGGAGCGCGGCAGCTTCAGGCGCTTCTGCTCGCTGGTCGGCGAGCGCAACGTGACCGAGTTCAACTACCGGATCGCCGATGCGCAGGCCGCGCACATCTTCGTCGGCGTGCAGATCAAGCGCCGCGGCGAATCCTCGGAGATCGCCGCGAACTTCGAGTCGCACGGCTTCCAGACCGTCGACCTGACGCACGACGAGCTGTCGAAGGAGCACATCCGCTACATGGTCGGCGGCCGCTCGCCGCTCGCGCGCGACGAGCGCCTCTTCCGCTTCGTATTCCCGGAGCGCCCGGGCGCGCTGATGAAGTTCCTGTCGTCGATGGCGCCCGACTGGAACATCAGCCTGTTCCATTACCGCAACCAGGGCGCGGACTACAGCTCGATCCTCGTCGGCCTGCAGGTGCCGCAGGCCGACCGCGCGGAATTCGAGCGCTTCCTCGCGGCGCTCGGCTACCCGTACGTCGAAGAGAGCGGCAATCCGGCCTATCGCCTGTTCCTGTCCTGAGCGAGCCCATCATGAATCCCGAACACTCCCCGCTCGGCAAGGCAACCGTCTACGCAAACCAGTACGACGCGTCGCTGCTGTTCCCGATCCCGCGCGCCGGCGCGCGCGAGCAGATCGGCATCACGTCGGCGCTGCCGTTCTTCGGCACCGACATCTGGAACGCATACGAGCTGTCGTGGCTCAACGCGCGCGGCAAGCCGCAGGTCGCGGTCGCGACGTTCTACGTGCCGGCCGAATCGCCGAACATCGTCGAATCGAAGTCGTTCAAGCTGTATCTCGGCGCGTTCGCGCAGACGAAGTTCGATTCGATCGACGCGGTGCGCGACGCGCTGAAGCGCGACGTCTCGGCCGCGTGCGGCGCGAGCGTCGCCGTGCAGCTCGTGTCGCCGCACGACTTCGGCAAGCTCGAGATGGACGAGCTCGACGGGCTGTCGCTCGACCGGCTCGATCTCGACACCGACATCTATGAGCCCGATCCGTCGCTGCTCACCGCCGCGCACGACGAGGCGCCGGTCGAGGAAACGCTCGTGTCCGACCTGCTGAGGTCGAACTGCCCGGTCACGGGCCAGCCGGACTGGGGCAGCGTGCAGATCCACTACGTCGGGCCGCAGATCGACCATGCGGGCCTGCTGCGCTACATCATCTCGTTCCGCAATCACACGGGCTTTCACGAGCAGTGCGTCGAGCGGATCTTCCTCGACATCCTGCATGCGTGCAAACCGGTGAAGCTCGCGGTCTATGCGCGCTATACGCGGCGCGGCGGGCTCGACATCAACCCGTTCCGCACCAACTACAACCAGCCGATGCCGGACAACGCGCGGACTGCGCGGCAGTGACGCGGGCGGGCGGCCGCCGGCGCCCCGCAACACGACACCCCGACCGGCTTGCGCCGATCGGGGTGTTGTTTCATACGACAGATGCGCGTACGGCGTAACTTCGCGCGTTACTTCGCCGGCGCCTTGTACGCGATGCAGTCGACCTCGACCTTGCAGTCGATCACCATGCTCGACTGCACGCACGCGCGCGCCGGCGGATGCTCGCCGAAGTACGACACGAACACCTTGTTGAACGACGCGAAATCGCGTGCGTCGTCGAGCCACACGCCGCAGCGCACGACGTGCTCGAGGCCGTAGCCGGCTTCCTTCAGGATCGCGATCACGTTCTCGATCGTCTGCTTCGACTGCGTGACGATCCCGCCCTCGACCACTTCGCCGTTCACCATCGGCGTCTGGCCCGACACGTACAGCCAGCCGTCGGCCTCGACCGCACGCGCAAACGGCATCACCTGCCCGCCCGTCCCCTTCGCTTCGCCTACGCCATATCGCTTCATCGTTTCACTCCTGTTTCGGTTGCCAATGCGCGCGCCGGTCACGACGCGCGCCGAAAAAATTCGCAGAACACCGCGCAACGCTCAGAACGCCGCATCGGCGCTCGCCTGCGCCCGCGCGCCGCGCGCGACGAAGCCGCCCGCACGTTCGCCGGTCGGCTGGCCGTCGCGGTAGGTCAGCACGCCGTTGACCCACACCGCGTCGATGCCGTGCGCGGGCTGCTGCGGCTTGTCGAAGGTCGCCGCATCGATCACGCGGTCCGGATCGAACAGCACGAGATCCGCGTGATAGCCCACGTGCACCTCGCCGCGCCGCGCGAGGCCGAAGCGGCGCGCGGACAGCGACGTCATCTTGCGGATCGCCTCCTCGAGCGGCAGCAGGCCGGTGTCGCGCGCGTAATGCCCGAGCACGCGCGGGAACGCGCCCCACAGCCGCGGATGCGGCAGCGGATCGTTCGGCAGGCCGTCCGAGCCGACCATCGTCGCCGGATGCGACAGGATCCGGCGCACGTCGTCCTCGGACATGTTGTGGTACACGGCGCCCGCCGGCCGGATCCGCTGCGCGGCTTCCTGCTCGGTCACGCCCCAGTCGGCCGCGATCGCCTTCAGCAGCTTGCCCGCCACTTCCGGATGCGGCTCAGACCACGTGATCGTGATGTCGATGTCGCCCGTCACCTGCTTCAGGTCGAGCGTCGACGAGCTGCGGCTGTACGGATAGCAGTCGCAGCCGACCGGCTGGTAGCGGCGCGCGCCTTCGAGCGACGCGAGCACCTCGGTGCTGCGCCCCCAGTTCGACGGGCCCGCGCATTTCAGGTGCGAGATCACGACCGGCACCCGCGCGTGGCGGCCGACGCGATACGCCTCGTCCATCGCGTCGAGGATCGCGTCGAACTCGGTGCGCATGTGCGTCGTGTACAGCGCGCCCGCGTTCGCGAGCGGCTCGGCCAGCGCCATCACTTCCTCGGCCGGCGCCGCGAACGCGGAGCCGTACGCGAGCCCCGACGACAGCCCGAGCGCGCCGTGCGCGAGCGCCTCCTCGAGCTGCGCGCGCATGCCGGCGATTTCCGCATCGGTGGCCGCGCGGTCGAGGCGGTCCATCTGGTTGTTGCGCAGCGCGGTGTGGCCGACGAGCGCGGCGACGTTGACGGCCGGCCGCGCGTCGTTCACCGCCTCGACGTAGTCGGCGAAGGTCGGGTACTGGAACGCGCCGCGCTCGCCGAGCAGGTTCATCGGGTCGGGCGGATCGCCCGCGAGCGTCACCGGCGACGCGCTGATCCCGCAGTTGCCGACGATCACGGTCGTCACGCCCTGCGTGATCTTCGGCAGCATCTGCGGCGAGCGGATCACGTGCGTGTCGTCGTGCGTGTGCACGTCGACGAAGCCCGGCGCAAGCGCGCGGCCGTTCGCTTCGACGACCTCCTCGGCCAGCCAGTTCGACAGATTGCCGATCGCGACGATCACGCCGTTGCGGATCGCGACGTCGCGCTCGACGGGCGGCGCGCCGGTGCCGTCGTACAGCTGCGCGCCGACGATCAGCGTATCGGCGGCTTCGGGATGCGAATGCATGGTCAGTCTCCTAGCGGTTGGCGGTCTCCGCCGCCGCGGTGCGCATCGAGCGCATGCTTGACGCGGCGCAGCGATTCGCGGCACGCGTCGCCGAGCCGCAGCGCGACCTCGGTGACGAGCACGTCGATGGCCATCATCATCGCGTAGCGCGAAGTCGACGGCTTGTAGATGAAATCGGTTTCGAACGCGACGACCGGAATCAGGTGGTCGGCAAGCCGCGCGAGCGGCGACGCCGGCGCGGTCACCGCGATCAGCGGCGCGCCGTAGCGCTTCGCGAGCGCGCAGCTTTCCAGCAGCTCCGGCACGCGCCCGCTCACCGACAGCGCGACCACGACGGAATCGCGCGTCGCCGTCGCCGCGACCATCCGCTGCAGCATGCTGTCCTGGTAGCTCGCGACCGGCCGGCCGAACCGCACGAGACGGAAGCGCAGCTCGTCGGCGAGCGCGGTCGACCCGCCGCCCTGCCCGTACACGTAGATCATCTTCGCGCCGGCGAGCAGGCCGGCGACCGCGTCGAACGACGTCTGGCGCAGCAGCTGGTGGTTGTGCGCGAGCGCGACCTGGATCTCGTCATAGACGACCGACGCGGGATTCGCGTCATCCTCGCCCGCGCCGTCGGACGGCGCGAGAAAGCGCTGGCCGACCGCCGCCGCCTGCGCGACGAGCAGCTTCAGCTCGCGCACGTCGCGGCAGCCGACCGCCTTCGCGAAACGCGTGACCGTTGCCACGCTCACGTCCGCATCGCGCGCGAGCGTGCCGATGCTCGCATGCGCGGCGCGCGCGAGATCGGCGAGGATGAACGCGGCCACCTTGCGCTCGGCGTCGCGCAGCACGGGCGCGCATTCGGCGATCCGGGCGACGATGTCGACAGCCGGCTGGGCGGCAGCGCCGGCAGCCGGCGGGACGGAAGACGAAGTGACGGACGAATTCATCTGCGGGAATGGGTGCGGCGCACCATGTTACTAAATAACATTACCGCGCCGATGCTACTTTCTGTACCATCGGCATGTCAACTTCGGCGCAATGCATATCAATGATGGAGCGGGATGACATGAAAGTTACAAACTATCAGGATGCGACGATCGATCCGTTCGGCAAGGGTCTCGGCAATCTGCCGAGCGCGAGCGTGCCGCTCGGCGACGCAAGCCGCCTCGAGTGGAACCTGCTCGCGGAGGACGTCAGCCTGCCGGCCGCGGTGCTGTACGAGGACCGCATCGAGCACAACCTGAAGTGGATGCAGGCGTTCGTCGAGGAATACGGCGTCAAGTTCGCGCCGCACGGCAAGACGACGATGGCGCCGCAGCTGTTCCGCCGCCAGCTCGACGCCGGCGCGTGGGGCATCACGCTCGCGACCGCGCACCAGACGCAGGCCGCATATCACGGCGGCGTGCGGCGCGTGCTGCTCGCGAACCAGCTGGTCGGCCGCCAGAACATGACGATCATCGCGGGGCTGCTGTCGGATCCCGACTTCGAGTTCTTCTGCCTCGTCGATTCCGCCGACGGCGTCGACCAGCTCGGCCGCTTCTTCGGCGACGCGAAGAAATCGCTCAACGTGCTGCTCGAGCTCGGCGTGCCGGGCGGACGCACCGGCGTGCGCGACGCCGCGCAGCGCGACGCGGTGCTCGCGGCGCTCGCCCGCTATCCGGACACGCTGAAGCTGGCCGGGATCGAACTCTACGAAGGCGTGCTGAAGGAAGAAGGCGAGATCCGCGCGTTCCTGCAGGGCGCGGTCGCGCTGACGCGCGAGCTCGCCGCCGCCGGCCGCTTCGCGCGCACGCCGGCGATCCTGTCCGGCGCGGGTTCGGCGTGGTACGACGTGGTCGCGGAGGAATTCGCGAAGGCGTCCGGCGCGGGCTTCGCGGAAGTCGTGCTGCGCCCCGGCTGCTACCTGACGCACGACGTCGGCATCTACAAGAAGGCGCAGACCGACGTGTTCGCGCGCAACCCGACCGCGCGCAAGATGGGCGAAGGGCTGCTGCCCGCGCTGCAGCTGTGGGCGTACGTGCAGTCGGTGCCGGAGCCGGATCGCGCGATCATCGCGCTCGGCAAGCGCGACTCGGCGTTCGACGCGGGCCTGCCCGAGCCGGCCCGTCATTTCCGCCCGGGCCGCGACAGCGCGCCGCGCGACGTCGCGGCAGCCGAAGGCTGGGCGATCACCGGCCTGATGGACCAGCACGCGTACCTGCAGATCCCGCCCGGCGCGGACGTGAAGGTCGGCGACATGATCGCGTTCGACATCTCGCACCCGTGCCTGACGTTCGACAAGTGGCGCCAGCTGCTCGTGCTCGATCCGCAGTTCCGCGTGACGGAAGTGGTCGAAACGTTCTTCTGACCGTCCTTCCGACGTGATCCGGCCGCCCCGTCGCGCGACGGGGCGGCTTTACGTCATACCCGTCATACCGGTTTCAGGCCGCCGGAGTACACTGCGCTTTCGTCCTGGGGCGTGCTCGCGCCCCGCTCATCGGAGAGCGCAATGGCAGCCAAGAAGATCCTGTTCCTGACCGGCGATTTCGCCGAAGACTACGAAACGATGGTGCCGTTCCAGGCACTGCAGGCCGTCGGCCACCACGTCGATGCGGTCTGCCCGGGCAAGCGCGCGGGCGACAAGATCAAGACCGCGATCCACGACTTCGAGGGCGACCAGACCTACACCGAAAAACCCGGTCACCAGTTCACGCTGAACGCGGCGTTCGACGACGTCGACGCCGCGCGCTACGACGCGCTCGCGATCGCGGGCGGCCGCGCGCCGGAATATCTGCGACTCGATCCGAAGGTGATCGCGCTCGTGCGCGCGTTCGCGGCTGCGGCCAAGCCGATCGCGGCGATCTGCCATGCGGCGCAACTGCTCGCCGCCGCCGACGTGATCCGCGGCAAGCGCATCTCGGCCTACCCGGCCTGCGCGCCCGAAGTGAAGCTCGCGGGCGGCGAATATGCGGACATTCCGGTCGATGCGGCGGTCACCGACGCGCCGTTCGTCACCGCGCCCGCGTGGCCCGCGCATCCGGCGTGGCTCGCGCAATTCCTCGCGCTGCTCGGCACGCGCATCGAGCTGTAACACGGCACGCCGGCGAAGCCGCTGGCCGCGCGCCGCCGCCCGCTCAGCGCGCCGCCGGCGGCGTGCCGACTTCGGCGATCCGTTCCTCGAGCATCGCCAGCGCGCCGGACAGCGCCGTCAGCACATCGTCCGGCAGCCGCGCGATCGTCTTGTCGAGGAACACCCGGCGGCGCGGCAGGCTCGCCTCGAACGCCTCGCGCCCGTCGGCGGTCAGCTTCACGTTCGTCACGCGGTTGTCGCGCTCGTCTGATTCGCGCTCGATCCAGCCGAGCGCGTCGAGTGCCTTCAGCTGGCGCGTGAGCGCGCCCGGGTCGATCCGCAGGATCTCGACGAGCCGCTTCTGCGACGACTCCCCACCCAGCGAGTGCAGCGCGACCATGATGCGCCAGCGCGGCATCGGCTGGCCGACGTGCGCCTCGAACGCGGTCAAGAACGCGCGATACGTCCGTCCGAATTGCTGCAAGATCGCGACGCGGTCCTGTTCTTCCATCCGTTCAGTTCGGTTCGTTCAATCGGTTGATCGGTCAATCGGCCGCGGCATGCGGTTCGATCTTGCGCCGCAGCGTGACGGGCGGCACGCGGCGGCACTGCCACACCGCATACACGGCCACCGCCGCCGCCACCGCGACGCCCACGTGAATCGCGCTGACGAGCGATTCGCGGGCGGCTTCCAGCAGCAGCGCGCCATTATGCCCGGCGCGCGTCAGCTCGCCGACGAGGCCGGCCTGCGCCGCGCGGTCGATCAGGATCTGCGGATCGGCGAGCTTCGCGTGCCATTGCAGCGCGTGGTCGGCGCCGAGCGCGTCGCGCACGCCGCCCGCATACATCTGGCTGACGAGCGTGCCCGTCAGCGCGGTGCCGGCCATCCCGCCGACCATCCGCAGCGACTGCAGCAGCGCGGTGGCGATGCCGAGATGCTCGCGTCCGGCGGTCTGCTGCGCGAACACCGTCAGGTTCGGCAGCACGAAGCCGAGGCCGACGCCGCCCGCGACCATCAGCGCCATCAGCAGCCAGCGGGGCGTCGTATGCGTCGACACGGCGACGCCGGCGCACGTGATCGCGAACAGCGCGAAGCCGACGTGCAGCATCGCGTTCGGGTTGCGGATGCGGGTGACGACGCGGCCGTTCATGATGCTGCCGATCGTGATGAACACGACGAGCGGCGTGATGACGAGCCCCGCTTCCTTCGGCGACATGCCGAACCCGCCCTGGAACAGGAGCGGCGCGTAGAACAGCAGCGAGAACATCGAGAAGCCGGCGAGGATCGCGAGCACGAACAGCGCGGACAGCGCGCGATTGCCGAACATGTCGAACGGCAGAATCGGCTGCGCGCAGCGCTTCTCCCAGCGCCACAGCCCGATGCCGGCGGCGAGCGCGACGCCGAGCAGCAGCGTCGGCCAGCCGGCGACGCCGTGCTTCGGCAGCCACTCGACGAACAGCTGCAGTGCGCCGAGCGACAGCGCGATCAGCAGCGCGCCCGGCCAGTCGAGCCGCATTTTACGATCGTGCTCGACGTGCCGCAGGTGCGGCAGGTAGCGCCACACGAACAGCAGCGACAGCAGGCCGACCGGCAGGTTCACGTAGAACACCGAACGCCAGCCCAGCGACTGGGTCAGCACGCCGCCGAGCGATGGCCCGATCGCGTTCGCGATGCCGAACGCGGAACTCATCATCACCTGCCAGCGCAGCCGCACGACGGAATCGGGGAACAGGTCGGGAATGCATGCGAACGCGGTGCCGACCAGCATCCCGCCGCCGATCCCCTGCAGGCCGCGCGCGAGCACGAGGGCGAGCATGTCGTTGGCCATCCCGCACAGCACCGACGCGCCCGTGAACAGGACGATCGACGCGATCACGAACGGCTTGCGCCCGTAGTAGTCGCCGAGCCGCCCGAAGATCGGCACGGTGATCACCGAGCTGAGCAGGTACGACGTCGCGACCCAGGCATACAGGTCGAATCCCTTCAGTTCGGCGACGATGGTCGGCAGCGCGGTGCCGACGACGGTCTGGTCGAGCGCGACGAGCATCGTCACGAACGAGATGCCGATCATCGCGAGCAGCGATTCGCGGAACGGCAGCACTTGCCCGCTCGAATGGTGGGCGGCGGTGTGGACGGCCATTTTTTGTCTGCGCAATTTTTGACAAGTCAAAGAATCTGAAAATTCTATCATTGGTGCGATAACCTAGCTGGCGGCCGCATTCCGGCCCGAGCTGCGAAGGAGAAAGATGGAACCGAATTCAAGCGGCGTCGCGACGACGCTGTCGGCAGACGATCGGGACGCGCTGCGGCGCGCGAAGCAGGTGCTGGAAAGCCCGTCGCTGGCGATGAAGCTGACGAGCCTGCTCGGCGCGCCGATCGAGAAGATGATCGGCAGGCTGCCGGATTTCGCGACCGGCAAGATCAACGACGCGACCCAGCTCGCGCTGCGCAAGTGCCTGAACCTCGCGCTGCGCACGCTCGGCAAGCCGCCGGCGCCCGACGCCGACGCTCACGACAAGCCGAGCAACCTGCTGCACAAGCTCGCGGTCGCGACGACGGGCGCCGCCGGCGGCGCGTTCGGCTTCGTCGCGCTGCCCGTCGAGCTGCCGGTCACGACGACGCTGATCTTCCGCTCGGTCTGCGACATCGCGCGCAGCGAAGGCGAGGACCTGTCCTCGGTGGACACGCAGCTGCAGTGCCTCGCCGTGCTCGGGATGGGCGGCAACCCGGACAAGAACGAAGAAGACGCCGACCTCGGCTACTTCGTGCTGCGCGGCGCGCTCGCGCAGGCGATCTCGAAGGCGTCGGCGGACATCACGTCGAAGGGCATCGGCGCGCACGGCTCGGCCGCGCTGTTCAGGCTCGTGCAGACCGTCGCGTCGCGTTTCTCGGTGCAGGTGACCGAGCAGATGGCGGCGAAGTCGATCCCGGCGATCGGCGCGGTGCTCGGCGCGACCGTCAACACGCTGTTCATCGATCACTTCCAGCAGATGGCGCACGGCCACTTCACCGTGCGGCGGCTCGAGCGCAAGTACGGCGCAGCGGCCGTCGAGGCCGCCTACCAGACGATCGACGCGTCGCCCACGCGCTGAACCGCCCGCTCGACCGCGACCCGGTGCAGGAACGCGGCCGCGCGGTCGAGCGCCTGCCGCGACTCCGGCACCATCGGCGCATACAGCTGCCACACGTGCGGCACGTCCGGGCAGATCTCGATCTCGACCGCGACGCCGGCTGCCCTCGCCTTGTCGGCGACGCGGCGCGAATCGTCGAGCAGCACCTCGTTGCTGGCGACCTGGATGAACAGCGGCGGCAGGCCCGCGAGATCCGCATAGAGCGGAGACGCGTACGGATGGGTCGGCGACGCGTCGCCGAGATACAGCTTCGCGGCCTTCGGGAACGCGGCGCTCGCGAACATCGGATCGATGCCGTCGTTGGTGCGCAGCGTGTCGCCGGTCGCCGCGAGGTCGGTCCACGGCGAGAACAGGATCGCGCCGGCCGGCAGCGGCTCGCCGCGATCGCGCAGCGCGACCAGCGTCGCGAGCGCGAGGCCGCCGCCCGCCGAATCGCCGCCGAGCACGATCGACTCCGGCGGCGTGCCCGCGTCGAGCAGCCGGCGATAGGCCGCGAGTGCGTCGTCCAGCGCGGCCGGGAAGCGGTGTTCCGGCGCGAGCCGGTAATCGAGCGAGAACGAACGCACGCCCGCGCGCTTCGTCAGCCCGAACACGAGCTGTCGATGCGTCCTCGACGAGCAGAAGTAGTAGCCGCCGCCGTGGAAATACAGCAGCGTGCGTCCGGATGCCTGCCCGGCCCCCGCCCCCATCCGCTCGAGCCACTCGCCGCGCAGCGGCGCATCGTCCGGGCCGTAGCATTCGCGCAGGCGATAGCCGGCAGGTGCGCGGCGCGGCACCCACATCCGCAAGTCCGTGAAGCGCCGCGCACGCGCGTGATCGAGCACGGGACGCGCCGTCTCGGGGCGGAACTGCCGGCGCAGCAGCCAGCAGGCGAACTTGCTTTGCCAACTCATCGGGCGCACTCCATCGCACGTTACGCAAATGTGACGATGGTACGTGCGATCGTTCCCGTGCCGGTCGACGAGTGGCTCTACATCAAACGCCGCCGCTCAGCCGGCCGGCAGCACCTGCCCGCGGATCTCGCCGGACGGATGCTCCTTCGTATGGATGTTGAAGTACCACTTGCCGGCCATCAGCTCGGTCACCTGCGCATCGTTCAGTTCCTTCGAACCCCTGATCGGGCTCGCGAGGCCGTCCTTCGGAATCGGCACCTGCACGCCGGCGTTCTGCCCGACGGGCGCCGGCCCGTGGAAATGCGCGGCGGCGGCCGGGCCGGTCAGGTCCTTGTAGGTGATCGTCCATTGCAACGTGCGGGTGGCCGTGTCGTAAGTCGCGTCGACCTTGCCGGAGCCGTGGCTGGTGGTGGGCGGCACCTCGCTCGACGGCTGAAGGTCGGCAGCCAGGCGAACCGTTTCGGCGGCGGCGCTGCCGGCGGCCAGCACGCCCGCGAGTAACGCCACCCGGAGGAAACGCAGCTTCGGCATGGAATCTCCTTGTACGACGGTGTGCGCCATCCGGACGGATGACGTCCCGCCCATGTTAGTCGATCGGCGTCGATCGGTGAGTGCGTCGCCAGCCTGGCGCATCCTGGAACAGACCTTTTCAGCCGGACGCCTGAATCCGCGCGCGGCCTTTCGCTACACTTCGTTTCACAGTTGCTTGTTTCCTTCGTCCGAAGGAGTCTGCGAGTATTTGCGCGGCCACCCGGCCGCGTTTTTTTTGCCTGCTCGACGGACATGGGGACACGGCATCGGCCTGCTTCGCTGCCGGACGTCGCACGGCCGGCGCGTCAGCCGCGATAGCCCGGATCGATGCGTTCGACGATGCGCTGCAGCGCGTCGAACGCATCCTGCCCCGCGCCGTGCTTCGGGTCGAAGTTCAGCGAGTCGCGCACGCACGCCTCGAGCACCGGCGGCGCGATCGGCAGCGGATCGCCGATCGCGTGCGTCGCGACCTGCACTTCGCACGCGCGATTGAGCAGCCACATCAGCGAAAACGTCTCGGCCAGCGTGCGCCCGATCGTGACCGGCCCGTGGTTCCTCAGCAGCAGCACGGGCCGCCCGCCGGCGCTCGCGACGATGCGCCGGCCTTCGTCGAGATGCACCGTGATCCCTTCGAAGTCGTGATACGCCACCTTGCCGTACAGCTGCGCCGCGTAGAAGTTCGAGAACGACAGGCCGCCGCGCGAACTGCACACGGCCATCGCGGGCGTCGTATGCACGTGCATCACGCAATGCGCGTCCGGCAGCGCGGCATGGATCGCGCCGTGGAACGTGAAGCCCGCCGGATTGATCGGCCAGTCGGAATGGCCGATCACGTTGCCGTCGATGTCGACCTTGACGAGATTCGATGCGCACACCTCGCGGTAATGCAGGCCGAACGGATTGATCAGGAAATGCCCGTCGGCATCCGGCACGCGCAGCGAAATATGGTTGTAGATCAGCTCGGTCCAGCCGAGATGATCGAAGATGCGGTACGCGGCAGCAAGCTGCACGCGCGCCTGCCATTCGGCGTCGGAGAAGCGGGCGGGACGGGAAAACGGCTGGTTCGGCACGTGATGCATGCGAGTGCTCCGGTTGAGCAGGCGCGTGCCAGGCCGCACCGCGGCGACGTCGCACGTCGTCTCCTGGCGCCGGGGCCGTGCGGGCCGGCGCATTGCGGGTTGAGTGTTGCGTATTGCTGCCGGGCATGCCGCACGCGATATGCGGCGATGTGCGGAGATTCCAGCAGCACCGTCATGATTCCCTGATAGTTGTGCACGCAACCATATCACCTTTCCGCGCGCACCGGAATGGCGACCGCGGACCGGCCCTTATAGCTGGTCGTCGACCGGCAGCAGCATGAACACGCCGGTCAGCAGGTTGCGCAGCAGCCCTGCATGCGGATCGACGTGATAGGTGCGCGGCACGCCGTCGTCGGCGCCGGCCCACATCAGCTCGGACGCGCCGGGCCCCGACGGCGCCGCGAGCTGCACGCGGTAGCTTTCGTCAGGCTGCGTCGCCTGCGCGAAGATCGTCGCGACCTGCTGCGCGAGCGCCGGGCTGTGGATCACGAGCGCCATCTCGGTATTGAGGTGCACGGAGCGCGGATCGAGGTTCATCGAGCCGATCACGAGGATCTCCCGGTCGATCACGTAGGCCTTCGCGTGCAGGCTCGCGCGCGAACGCGAGCCGAGCAGCCGCGGCCGCTGCCGGCCGGGCCGCGCCTTGTATTCGTAGAGTTCCACGCCGTGCTGCAGCAGCGGCACGCGGTACGGGCCGTAGCCGGCCTGCACGGCCACCGCGTCGGTCGCGGCGAGCGAGTTCGTCAGGATCGCGACGCGCACGCCGCGCGCGGTGGTGTCGCCGAGGATCTTCACGCCCGCGTCATGCGGCACGAAATACGGCGAGAACGCGAGGAATTCGTGCTGCGCGGCGCGGGTCAACTCGACGAGGCGCCGCATCGGCGGGCTCACGTAGCCGTCGGTGGGCTGCGCAACCTTGTCCGGCGCGTCGGCCTCGAACTCCGCCGGCGCCCAGACGAGGCCGAGCTCGTCGCGCGCGATCTGCTGCGCGAGCGGCGTCGCGTTCAGCGGCTTCGCGTTGTACGGCTCCGCGTTCTTGCGCCAGTGCGCGCGCAACTCGTCGCGCATTGCATCGAGATCCTTCGGAACGAACGTCTGACGATTCAGCACCCGCAGCGGATAGCTGCTGCCGCTCGCCCAGTACGCATCGAAGCTCGCGGAGACATCCCGCGTCACGGGGCCGGCCGCGAGCACGTCGAGATCTCGGAACTGCAGCGTCGGGCTCGCGCTGAAATATTCGTCGCCGAGATTGCGGCCGCCGACGATCGCGATCCGGTTGTCGGCGATCATCGCCTTGTTGTGCATCCGGCGCGTGAAGCGGTCGATCCGTGTGAAGAAATTCGTCGTGCGCCGCATCACGCCCTGCTGCGACGCGCCGAACGGGTTGAACACGCGGATCTCGATGTTCGGGTGCGTGCTCAGCGCGGCCATCACGCGGTCGATGTCGCGGAAGTTCAGGTCGTCGACCAGCATCCGCACCCGCACGCCGCGATCGGCCGCGTACAGCGCGGCGCCGAGCAGCAGCTTGCCGGTCGTGTCCTCGGTCGCGATGTAGTACTGCATGTCGAGCGTCCGGGTCGCCGCGCGGGCGAGCGCGATGCGCATCTGCAGCGCGGCGGCGCCGTCCGCGAGCAGGCGGAAGCCCGATTCGCCCGGATGGGCGGCCTCGGGCGCGGCAAGCGCATCGCGCAGCGGCGTCGCGGCATCGGCGGGCAATGCTTGCGACACCGTGCGCTCGAGCGTGGTGGCGGGCGGATGCGTCGCGCACGCGGCGACCAGCGACAGCAGCGCGCAGACGGCCAGCGCGCGGGTCGTGCGACAGGCGGCGCGCCACGCATGGGCGGCCGGCGCGCGCCGGATGACGGACATGAGCACGGGGCGTTCTCGACAGGCGGATCGACCATTGCGCACACGCTCTGGCGCGCGGTTGACGGGTGAATTCAGGCGAATTCGGGCGAATTCGGGCGATTCTAAGTGGCGCCGGATGACGCGGTCAATCGCGCGCGCCCGGCGCACGGGCGCTTGAACGAGCGGTCCGCACGGGCCGCAGCCGTCGGCGCATGCGTGACGCCGAGCGGCGTGGTCCAACCAATCTCAGCCCGCGTCGCCGCGCCGCTCGAAGTGACTGCGCACGTAGTCGATGTGCGTCTGCATCGCGGTGCGCGCCTCCTCGGGCCGCTGCGCGCAGATCGCGTCGCAGACGACCCGGTGCTGTCGCAGCAGTTGCTCCGCCGCGCCCGCGTCCTGCTCGCTCATCCCGGTCGCGTTGACCGTGATGTGCTCGCGCAGCATGCCGATCACGCTCGTATGCAGGTGCAGGAACATCGTGTTGTGCGACGCGAGCGCGATCGCCTCGTGCAGCTTCGAGTCGGTCGCCGCCTCGACCGCCCGGTCGTCATTCGCGTGCGCGGCTTCCAGCTCGCGCATCAGCGCGCGGATCCGGCGGCGGTCGCCCGCATCGGCGCGCAGCGCGGCGAAATACGCGGTCGCGCCCTCCAGCACGCGGCGGAACTCGAGAATGTCGTCGCGCAGCGCCGGATGGTCGGCGACGAGCTGCCCCCACGGCGACGCGATGCCGGCGCGCAGCTGGTCCGTCACGTACACGCCCGCACCCCGCCGGCTCTGCAGCAGGCCGCGCGCGACGAGCCGCTGGATCGCCTCGCGGATCGTATTGCGCGCGACGCCGTACTGCTCCGCGAGCACCCGCTCCGCCGGCAGCCGGGCGCCGGCCGGCCACGTGCCGTCGAGCAGCGCCGTCTCGATCTTGCGCATCACCACTTCGGTCCGGCCACGGGCCGCCATGCCTGCCATCGTCGGATCTCCAGAACGCTGGGCGACGCGATTGGCCCAACCAATTTGAGCCAACGCGCCGTCGCGGGAATTATGCAGCGAAAGCCGTCCCGCGTGCCGGGCCGCCGTCCCCTGGAGCGAGACATGAACGAAAGGCAGTACCCCCCGGCCGCGCCCGCGGACGTCTATCTGTTCGCGACCTGCCTGGTCGACCTGTTCGTCCCCGACGCGGGGCTCGACGCGGTGCGGCTGCTGGAGCGCGAGGGCCTGACCGTCCACTATCCGCGGGGCCAGAGCTGCTGCGGGCAGCCCGCCTACAGCAGCGGCAATCCCGATGAGGCGCGCCGCGTCGCCGCCGCGCAGCTCGACCTGTTCGCGCAACCGTGGCCCGTGATCGTCCCGTCCGGCTCGTGCGCGGGCATGATGCGGCACCATTGGCCGGCGCTGTTCGCCGATGATCCCGTGAACGGCGCGAAAGCCCGCGCGATCGCCGAACGCGTGTATGAACTTGCCGAATTCCTTGTCCATGTGCTCGGCGTGCAGCTCGACGCGCTCGCCGCGTCCGCTCAGCCGGACGAGCGCGTGGTCCTGCATACGTCGTGCGCGGCGCGGCGCGAAATGGGTACGCGTGCGGATGGCGTCGCGCTCGTCGACGCGCTGCCCGGCGTGACCCGCATCGAACACGAACGCGAATCCGAATGCTGCGGCTTCGGCGGCACGTTCTCGCTGAAGCATCCCGACATCTCCGGCGCGATGGTGCGCGACAAGGTCGCGTCGGCGTGCGCAACCGGCTGCGACCGGCTCGTGTCCGCCGACTGCGGCTGCCTGCTGAACATCGGGCATGCGGCGGCGAAGGCCGGTGCGCCGCTGCCGGTCGAGCACCTCGCGAGCTTCCTGTGGCGCCGCACCGCCGGCGCGACTTCGCTGCGCGGAGACGACCGATGAGCGCGCGCGAAGCCATCCTCGCGCGGCTGCGCGCCGCCGCGCCGGCTGCCGCATCTGCCGCATCTGCCGCCGGTGACGCCGCCCCCCTCGACGCCCGCATCGACCGCCACTACGCGGCCCGGCGTGCCGCCGCCCCGGCCGATCCGCACGCGCTCGCGCAAGCGCTGCAGGCCGCGCTCGCCGCGTCGCACGCCGACGTCTGGTGCGCGGACGCGGCCGCGTGGCCCGCGCAGCTCGCCGCGCGCCTCGCCGCGGCCGGCGTGCGCCGCCTGCTGCTCGACCCGGCCCGCGCCGAGTCGGCGGCGCTGGCCCGCGCGCTGCCCGGCACCGTCGCGACCGTGCCGTTCGACCGTCCGATCGACGCATGGAAGGCCGAGCTGTTCGACACGATCGACGCGGGCTTCACGGTCGCGCGCTCGGGCATCGCGGCGACCGGCACGCTCGTGCTCGCGCCCGACGCCGGCACGCCGCGCACCGTGTCGCTGGTGCCGCCGCTGCACGTCGCGCTCGTCCATGCGCGCACGCTGCACGCGGACCTCCATGCGGCCGTGCACGCCGAGCGCTGGCAGGCGGGCATGCCGACCAATCTCGTGCTGGTGTCCGGACCGTCGAAGACCTCCGACATCCAGCAGACGCTCGCGTACGGCGCGCACGGCCCACGTCGTCTGTGGGTCGTGATCGTCACCGATCCGGCCGACGCCGCGGACCCGCGTGATCGCCAAGGAGCTTCGCGATGAGCGACCACCCGATGCAGTTCGTCGCCCCGGGCGACTTCAAGGCCCGCGCGCGCCAGGCGCTCGACGATCCGAAGCTGCGCCGCAGCTTTCGCGGCGCGATGGATTTCCTGAGCGCCAAGCGCGCGACGCAGTTCCCCGACGGCGCCGAGCTGCAGCAATTGCGCGATCTCGGCGAAGCGATCCGGCAGCATGCGCTCGCGCAACTGCCGGCACTGCTCGAACGGCTCGAGGCGAAGCTCACCGAGGCCGGCGTGCGCGTGCACTGGGCCGAGACGGCCGACGAAGCGAACGCGATCGTGCTCGGCATCGCGCAGGCGAAACAGGCGCGCCGCGTGATCAAGGGCAAGTCGATGGCGAGCGAGGAAATCGAGCTGAACCATTACCTCGCCGAGCGCGGCGTCGACTGCATCGAATCCGACATGGGCGAATACATCGTCCAGCTCGCCGGCGAGAAGCCGTCGCACATCGTGATGCCCGCGATCCACAAGACGCGCGGCGACATCGCCGAACTGTTCGAGGCGCACATTCCGGACGCGCATTACACGGAAGACGTCGACGAGCTGATCCAGACCGGCCGCCGCGCGCTGCGCCAGGCGTTCGTCGATGCGGACATCGGCCTGTCGGGCGTGAACTTCGCGGCGGCCGACACGGGCACGCTGTGGCTCGTCGAGAACGAGGGCAACGGCCGCCTGTCGACCACGGTGCCCGACACGCACATCGCGATCATGGGGATCGAGAAGGTCGTCGCGAAGCTCGAGCACATCGTGCCGCTGTCGAGCCTGCTCACGCGCTCGGCGACCGGCCAGGCGATCACGACCTACTTCAACCTGATCACCGGCGCGCGCCGCGACGGCGAGCGCGACGGCCCGCGCGAGCTGCACCTCGTGCTGCTCGACAACGGCCGCACGCAGGCGTACGCGGACGAACAGCTGCGCGCGACGCTGCAATGCATCCGCTGCGGCGCGTGCATGAACCACTGCCCCGTCTATACGCGCATCGGCGGCCACGCGTACGGCACGACCTACCCGGGGCCGATCGGCAAGATCATCTCGCCGCACCTGCTCGGCCTCGACGCGACCGCCGACCTGCCGACCGCGTCGACGCTGTGCGGCGCGTGCGGCGAGGTGTGCCCGGTGCGGATTCCGATCCCGCAGCTGCTGGTGCGGCTGCGCACCGAGGCGAACCGCAAGCCCGACGAGCCGGTCGCGCATCCGCTGCGCGGCCAGGGCGCGAACTACAACCGCGCGGAAGACCTCGTGTGGCGCTTCTGGTCCGGCGCGTTCGCGCATCCGCGCGCGTACCGCGCGTTCCGCTGGGCGGCGACGCGCCTGCGGGCGCTCGCGCCCGCGCAGCAGATGGGCTGGACGCAGCACCGCACGCCGCTCGAACCGGCGCCGCGCAGCCTGTCCGACCTGCTGCGCGCGCGCGGCCAGCCCGAATAGCCAAGACCTTTCTGACCCGTACCGATAGACATATAGAGACATATGGAGGAGACAACCATGCAGGCCTGGCAACAGATCTATACCCCGCTCGGCAGCCTCGGGCTGTCGGCGTTCGTCGCCGCGATCCCGATCATCTTCTTTTTCGTCGCGCTTGCCGGCTTGCGGCTGAAGGGGCATGTCGCGGCCGCGATCACGCTGCTGCTGTCGCTCGGCGTCGCAATCCTCGCGTACCGGATGCCGGCGCCGCAGGCGCTCGCGGCAGCCGGCTTCGGCTTCGCGTACGGCCTCTGGCCGATCGCGTGGATCATCGTCGCCGCGGTGTTCCTGTACAGGATCGTCGTCAAGACCGGCCAGTTCGACGTCATCCGCGCGTCGGTGCTGTCGATCACCGACGACCAGCGGCTGCAGATGTTGCTGATCGGCTTCTCGTTCGGCGCGTTCCTCGAGGGGGCGGCCGGCTTCGGCGCGCCGGTCGCGATCACCGCCGCGCTGCTCGTCGGCCTCGGCTTTCGCCCGCTGCACGCGGCCGGTCTGTGCCTGATCGCGAACACCGCGCCGGTCGCATTCGGCGCGATGGGCATCCCGATCATCGTCGCGGGGCAGGTCACCGGCATCGACGCGTTCCACATCGGCGCGATGGCCGGCCGCCAGTTGCCGCTGCTGTCGCTCGCGGTGCCGTTCTGGCTGGTGTTCATGATGGACGGGCTGCGCGGCGTGCGGCAGACGTGGCCGGCCGCGCTCGTCGCCGGCGGCAGCTTCGCGATCACGCAGTACTTCACGTCGAACCACCTCGGGCCCGAGCTGCCGGACATCACGTCGTCGCTCGTCAGCCTCGTCGCGCTCGCCGCGTTCCTGAAGGTGTGGCAGCCGGCCAGCGCCAATCAGGCTGCCCGCGAGGCGGCCGGCGGCGTGGTCGCGTCGGGCGGCGGCGCAGCGGCGCTCGCGGGCTTCGGCGGCTTCGGTTCGTCGACGAGCCGGCAGGCGTCGCCGTACACGTTCGCGCAGACGGTGCGCGCGTGGTCGCCGTTCCTGATCCTGACGGGCGTCGTCACCGTATGGAGCCTCGCGCCGTTCAAGGCGCTGTTCGGCCCGCACGGCGCGCTCGCCGCGACCGTGCTGAAGTTCAAGGTGCCGGCGCTCGACCAGCTCGTCGTCAAGACCGCGCCGATCGTCGCGACGCCGAAGGCGCTCGACGCGGTGCTGAAGATCGACCTGGTGTCGGCCGTCGGCAGCGCGATCCTCGTGACCGCGCTGATCTCGATCGTGCTGTTGCGGATGAAGCCGCGCGACGCGCTCGTCACGTTCGGCGAAACGCTGAAGGAGCTCGCGCGCCCGATCCTGTCGATCGGCTTCGTGCTCGCGTTCGCGTTCGTCGCGAACTATTCGGGGATGTCGTCGACGCTCGCGCTGCTGCTCGCCGGCACCGGCGCCGCGTTCCCGTTCTTTTCGCCGTTCCTCGGCTGGCTCGGCGTGTTCCTGACCGGCTCGGACACGTCGTCGAACGCGCTGTTCTGCTCGCTGCAGCAGGCGACCGCGCACCAGCTCGGCCTGCCGGACACGCTCGCCGTCGCCGCGAACACGACGGGCGGCGTGACCGCGAAGATGATCTCGCCGCAGTCGATCGCGGTCGCGTGCGCGGCGACGGGCCTCGTCGGCAAGGAAGCGGAGCTGTTCCGCTTCACGGTCCGGCACAGCCTCCTGTTCGCGGTGATCGTCGGGCTGATCACGCTCGTGCAGGCGTATGTGCTGCCGGGGATGGTGCCGTAACCTGAAAAAAACAAAACCCCACGCTCCGGAGAACGTGGGGTTCGTCTGCAGACTGAAGCGCCGGCCTTGCCGGCGCTTTTATCAGTTGCCCTTCGCGAGGCGATCCTGGATGTGCTGCGCGCGGCTCGCCGACGACGGGTGCGAATCCATCATCGAGCTCTTGCCGCCGTCCAGCTTCGCGAGTTTCTGGAACGACGTGACGAGGCCCTTCTGGTTCATGCCCTTCTGCTTGAGCAGGTCGAACGAGTAGTCGTCGGCCGCGCTTTCCTGCGACTGCGAGAACTGCGCGTTGATGAACTTCTCGGTGATGTCGCCGAGCTGCGAGTTGGTCAGCGCCGCAACGCCCGGCGACGCCGCGCCGGCCGCGCTGCGCGCCGCGCTCACCGCGTAGGCGGTCTGCATCGCCTTCTTCGAGTGGCCGAGTGCGACGTGGCCCATTTCGTGGCCGATCACGCCGCGCAGCTCGTCGTCGTTCATCATGTCCATCAGGCCGCTATACACGCGCACGCAGCCGTTGCCCATCGCCCACGCGTTGACGTCCTTGGTCATGTAGACCTTGTAGTTGATCTTCTGGCCGTTCAGCGTCATGTCGCCGAAGCCCGCCATCACCTTCGTCAGCCGCTTCGCGTACGCGCTGCCCGGCGCCGCGATCTTCGACTGGGCGTCGCTCGACTTGCACGAGTCGTTCGACAGCGCGGCGATGTCGGCGTCCGACAGCGTCGCCGCCTTGAGCATGTTCGAGCCGGCCGACGCGAGGCCGTTTCCATCGAGACCCTGCACGCCGCCGCACGCGCTCAGCAGGAACGCCACGCCACAAGCCGCAACCGCATTCTTCAACTGCATGTTTGTACCCTCGGTAGTTGTCTTTAGAAGCGGCGATTTTGCATAAAACGGCAGAAAATTACCAGTTATTTACATCGTATGAGAGGCCAATTACCCGTAAGGTACGATGTAATCGACTCATGGCGGCCGCCATTACGCCGCAGGAATGTTGAAAAGCTTGAACGGCGCGCACGCGAATCTAGTCCGCCGCCTGCAAATCGGCGATCGCCGCCGCGAGAAAGCGCGCCGCCTCGCCGCCCGTGACGACCCGATGGTCGAACGTCAGGCTGAGCGGCAGGATCCGGTGCACGGCGGCCGCGCCGCCGACCGCCACCACGGCGTCGTGGATGCGGCCCGCGCCGAGGATCGCGACCGTCGGCGGCACCACGACGGGCGCCGCGTACTTGCCGGCGATCATCCCGAAGTTCGACAGCGTGATCGTATTGCCGCGCAGCTCCTCCGGCGGAATCCTGCGTGCGCGGATGTCGCCGCGCATCCGGTCGAGACCGGCCCGCAGGTCGGCGGCGTCGCGCTGCGCGACGTCGCGCAGCACCGGCACGAACAGGCCATCGGGCAGGTCGACCGCGATGCCGACGTCGATCTTCGCGAGCACGTGCCGCCGCCCGGTGTGCCCTTCGTACCACGCGTTGAGCCCCGGCTCGGCGCGGCAGCCCGCGACGAGCGCGCGGATCAGCCGGATCGTCACGTCGGCGCGCGGCGCCCAGGCGTGGATGTCGGCGTCGTCGATCACCGTCGCCGCGGCCACCTCGCTCTGCGCGCGCGCCATGTTCTGCGCCATCGCGCGCCGCACGCCGCGCAGCACTTCCGCCGGCCCGACCTCGGCGAGCACCTTCGCGACCCGCTGCACGTCCGCCGCGGTGATCACGCCGTCCGCGCCCGACGGCGTGACCATCGCGAGATCGACGTCGAGCTTGCGCGCGAGCGCGCGCACCGCGGGCATCGCCTTGATCGCGCCCGCGCCGCCGATCGCACCGCCGAGCGCCGCCGGCGCGTCGTGCACGACCTGCGCGCCCACTTCGACCTTGCCGACGACGGTGCCGGCATCCGCGTCGTCGCCCGCGCCTTCGAACGCGACGAGCGGCGCGCCGAGATGCACGAGGTCGCCCGCCTGCCCGAACAGCTTCGCGATGCGGCCCGCCTGCGGGGACGGGATGTCGACGATCGCCTTCGCGGTCTCGACCGACAGCAGCGGCTGGTCGGTCTCGACCGCGTCGCCCGCCTTCACGTGCCATTCGACGATTTCCGCTTCCTGCAGCCCTTCGCCGAGATCGGGCAGTTTGAAGATCTTCATGGTTATGACGCCTCCAGCGTCTTGCGGACTGCGTCGACGATCCGCTCGACGCTCGGCAGATATTGGCCTTCAAGCCGGAACAGCGGCACGACGACGTCGTAGCCGGTCACGCGCTGCACCGGCGCGAGCAGCGAATACAGCCCGCGCTCGGCGATGACCGCGGCGATCTCCGCGCCGAGCCCCGCAGTGCGCGGCGCCTCGTGGACGATCACGCAGCGGCCCGTCTTCGCGACCGACGCGAGGATCGTGTCGACGTCGAGCGGCTTGAGCGTCGCGACGTCGATCACCTCGGCCATCACGCCGTCCTGCGCGAGCCGGTCGGCGGCCGCCTGCACTTCCTGCAGCGCCGCGCCCCAGCTCACCAGCGTGACGTCGGTGCCGTCGCGCAGCGTGAAGCAGGTGTCGAGCGGCAGCGCCTCGCCGTCGTCCTCGACCGGCTGCCGGAACAGCCGGTACAGGCGCGTCGGCTCGAGGAAGATCACCGGGTCCGGATCGCGGATCGCGGCGAGCAGCAGCCCATATGCGCGTGCCGGCGACGACGGCATCACGACGCGCAGCCCGGGGATATGCGCGAACAGCGCCTCGGGGCTTTCGGAGTGATGCTCGGGCGCGTGGATGCCGCCGCCGCACGGCGAACGGAGCACGAGCGGGCACGACAGCCGGCCGCGCGTGCGATGCCGCAGCCGCGCCGCGTGATTGAGGATGTGATCGATGGCCGGGTAGATGAACCCGGTGAACTGGATCTCGGCGACCGGCCGCAGCCCCATCGCCGCCATGCCGATCGCGGCGCCCGCGATTCCCGACTCCGCGAGCGGCGTGTCGATCACGCGCTCGGCGCCGAAGCGCGACTGCAGGTCGACGGTCGCGCGGAACACGCCGCCGTTGACGCCGATGTCCTCGCCGAGCAGGACCACCGCCGGATCGTTCGCGAGTTCGAATGCGAGCGCGCGATTGACCGCTTCCACCAGGTTCAGGTCAGCCATGATGGCCTCCCGCGGCCGGCGCGAACGCGAGCGCCGTGTCGAGCTGCTCGCGCAGCGCGCGCGGCAGCGTCGCGTACAGATGGTCGAACATCGCGGACGTGTCGGGCGGCGCGACCGCCAGGTATTCCTGCACGGCCGCTTCGACCTGCGCGTAGCAGGCCTTGCCGAGCTCGGTGTCCTGCGCCTTGTCCCATACGTTCATCCGCGTCAGGTACGTGCGCAGCCGGATCAGCGGCTCGTGCTCCCATTGCTTCGCGACGGTGTCGGCGTCGCGATAGCGCGTCGCGTCGTCGGCGGTCGTGTGATCGCCGAGCCGGTAGCTGAGCGCCTCGACGAGCGTCGGGCCGCCGCCGCGGCGCGCCTTGTCGAGCGCTTCCGACACGACCTGCCGCACCGCGATCACGTCGTTGCCGTCGGCCTGCCGGCCCTCGATGCCGGCCGCGATCGCCTTCTGCGCGAGCGTCTGCGCGGCGGTCTGCCGGGTGCGCGGCACCGAGATCGCCCACTGGTTGTCGTTGACGACGAGCACGAGCGGCGCCTGCCATGCGCCGGCCAGGTTCATCGCTTCGTAGAAGTCGCCCTTCGACGTGCCGCCGTCGCCGAAGATCGTCACCGCGACGCGCGGCTCGCGGCGCAGCATGAACGCATAGGCCGCGCCCGCCGCATGGCACACCTGGGTGCCGATCGGCACGCAGTTCGGGAAGTCGTGGCGCGCCGCGCTGAAATCGCTGCCCCGCTCGTCGCCGCCCCAGTACAGCAGGCTTTCCGCCATCGTGACGCCGCGCAGCAATTGCGCCGCATGGTCGCGATACGACGGGAACAGCACGTCGTCGGTCTGCATCGCGCTCGCGACGCCGACGCCGATCGCCTCCTGCCCGACCGACGACGCGAACGTGCCGAGCTTGCCGGTGCGCTGCAGCGCGACGGCCTTCGCATCGAACGCGCGCGTCAGCACCATCGCGCGATAGAGCGGCAGCAGCGCCGCGGGGTCCTGCGCGAACTCGGGCAACGGCTGCACCGGCTCGCCGTCGGGCCCCAGATACTGCGTGTAGTCGACATGAAAGCGCGCGACCGTGCTCATGACTCGCCTCCGTGCGGGTGCGAAGCCTGGCGCGTCAATGCGGCGCGGCTCGGTGAAGTGATGCCGCCGAGGCGCACGCATCCGGCTCGGCGACGGATCGCGCCGCCGGCGGAAACGCGCCGCCGTTGCGGGGACACGCACGACGCACGCATGCGGGCTGCGCCCCCTTCCGGCCCTTTGACCGTCCTTCAACCTTAGTCAGTTATCGGGTGAAAGCAAGGCGGAACTGTACGCACGCAACGCGTGACGCGATGCGGCATCGAAGGCGTCACGTTGCGTGACGGGGGAAGCGAAAAGATAGCGCGCACGACGTGAAGCCGACTGCCGCGTGCCCCGATCGGCGGAGCCGCCATGCGCGCACGATGGCCGCGCGTGCACTACATTTTCGCGATGATTTCACCGACTTCGGTGCTCGTGAACGCGCGCAGCGTCTGCGTGCGGACGTTGCCCGCCGAGCCGAGCGCGAAGCCGAATGCGGTGAGGCTCTGCTCGTCCGGCGCTTCGACGATCGTGACGATGTCGAATGCGCCGAGCGTCCAGTACACCTCCTTTATGTTGCAGCCGAACGTCCGGGCCATTTCCGCGACCTGCCCCGCACGCTGCCGCGTGCTCTTGATCGTGCGGATGCCCTGATCGGTGAAGTTTGCAAGAACCACGTAAGTCGCCATGACGATTCCCCTTACGATTGAACCGTGTCGGGATTGCCTGCGCGCGAACGGTTTCGCACCTGATGCCGCGACTGCGCCGGCGGCGCCGCGTCGCGCGTAACTGGATTCTAGGCAGCGGGATCGGGGGTGAAAGACGATCTGGATCAACCGCGATGCGGGTGCGGACGCCGCGTGAGCCGGCGCGCGGCCAGCAGCGGCAGCCGCAGCACGAAGCCCGCGATCAGCCGCAGGTGCATCCACGTGAGCAGCGCGTTGTCGCGCCCGTAATGGAAGTGCGACACGCCGCCCTCGTTCTCGCGGAAATAGCGCACCGGCGCGTCGATGCGGATCGGGCGCACGCCGGCCCAGCACAACCGCACCGCGGCCTCGGGATCGAAGTCGAAGCCGCGCATCCACATCTGCCGGTGCATGATCGCCGCGAGCGGCGCGACCGGATACACGCGAAAGCCGTACAGCGAATCGCCGATGCCGGCCCACAGCGTCTCGACGTCGGCCCACACGTTCGACAGCCGCCGCCCCTGCACGCGCAACGGCGGCGCGGCGGCGTCGAACTTCGGCATCCCGAGCACCATCGCGTCGGGCGCGGCCTGCGACGCGGCCATGAACTCGGGAATCAGGTGGGCCGGATGCTGGCCGTCGGAGTCCATCGTCAGCACGTGCGTGAAGCCGCGCGCGGCGGCCGCGTCGAGCCCCGCGAGCACCGCCGCGCCCTTGCCGCGGTTCTCCGGCAGCACGATCACGTGCAGCCCCGGATCGCGCTCGGCCAGCGCCTGCAGGCGCTCGGCGCTGCCGTCGGTGCTGCCGTCCACGACGACCCACACCGGATTCCACTGCGCGCGGGCGCTGCGCACGGTCGCATCGACCCTGATGCCCGGGTTGTAGCTCGGAATCAGCACGAGATGGGTTGACGAAGCGCGCGGCGAGGACATGGACACGGCCAAGGTCGAAGACGGGGATACTGATGGAATTTTATGACCTGCCGACGACCCGCGGCATCGGGTTTCCACGTCGGGCATCGTCATGCGAGACCGCCGTTGACCGACAGCACCTGCCCCGTCACGTAGGCCGCCGCATCGGACACGAGATACGCGACCATGCCCGCGACTTCGTCGGGCCGGCCCGCGCGCTGCGCGGGCACGAGCTGCTTGATGCGCTCGGCGGGAAACGCGGGTTCGGCCATCGGCGACGCGATGATGCCGGGCGCGACCGCGTTCACGGTGATGCCGCGCGAAGCAAGCTCGAGCGACAGCGATCGGGTCGCGCCGATCAGCCCGGCCTTCGCGGCCGCGTAGTTGACCTGCCCGCGGTTGCCGGTCACGCCCGCGACCGACGCGATGTTGACGATCCGCCCCCAACGCGTGCGGATCATCGGCAGCAGCAGCGGCTGCGTGACGTTGAAGAAGCCGTTGAGCGTCACGTCGATCACGCTGCGCCATTGCTGCCGCGACATGCCGGCCATCGGCGCGTCGGCGTGAATGCCCGCGTTGTTGACGAGGATCTGCACCGGCGCGTCGTCGACGAGCCGCGCGAGCGCGGCGTCGACCGCGTCGGCGTCGGTCACGTCGAACGCGATCGCATGCGCGGCGCCGCCTGCCGCGACGATCCGCTGCGCGACCGCTTCCGCCTGCGCGAGATGGCGGTTCGCGTGCACCCAGACTTCATGGCCGGCCAGCGCCAGCGCTTCGCAGATCGCCTGCCCGAGCGCACCGCTGCCGCCCGTCACGAGCGAGCGCATCGACCGTCTCCTTCCATGTGCATTCCACTCCGATCGACGCGGCGGCGGCGAAGCGCATGCTCCGCACCCGGCCGCGTGCCGTTGTCACCGATTTCGCGCCGTGGCGGCGCGCGCCGTCATTTCGCGCGATGCGCGGCGACGTAGGCGGCGAGCGCGCCGAGCGTCGCGAAGATCCTTTCGTTATCCGGATTGTCCGAGCGCAGCTCGAAGCCGTACTTCTTCGAGATCAGCAGCGCGATTTCCAGGATGTCGATGGAGTCGAGCCCGAATCCTTCCCCATACAGCGGGGTGTCGGCGGTCACAGCGTCGAGCGACACGTCTTCGAGATTCAGTTCGCCGATGATCAGCGCGGCGAGCTCTTGTTCCAGTGCGTTCATCATGCTTGCAAACAGGCGGCGCACGGCAGCGGGAGCGCACCGGAACGGCCGTGTCGCGCACGCGTCGCCGCGTGCGCCGGTCCATTCCTCCGGCATCCGCCGTCCACCCCGCCCGTGTTTTTGGGGGATCGTTTGGTAAAAGTTACGCGGATTCTAGTCGACGGGTATCGGGGCGTATACGGTGAAAGGGTTACAGACGTGCGGGCGCGCGCCGCCCGCATTTCGGGACGCGAACCCACGGGACGCTTGAGCGGCTTTGGATGGAAATGGATCGGCCGCGCGGCGGGCTGCGCGCGGCGCCATACAATCGGTTACAAAACCCCTTCCCGCCCATCCGAAAGTCGACCGCCAGGCACCCTAAAATGTGCGTGCCATGACAGTCGGCCGGCCCCTTGCTCCGGCCGCCATTCCTATGACAATTGACGGCCCGACGCTCGCGTCGCGCCCCCGACCTGTACCGACGCACCCAGCCATGCCGTGCCCACCCGTTCGCCGCGTTACTGCGCCTGTTCCGATCCGCTGCCGCGCTGCCGCCGCACGCGCCGGCGGCGCGCGCCGTGCGCCCGGAGCCGCGCAATGAGCGCGCCGGAGCGCATCGCGCGCGGCGCGCTCGCCGCCGGCGCGGTGCTCGCCTACCAGGCCGGCGCGCATTACGCGGCCGCGACGCCGGGCGCGCATGGCTTCGGACTCGCGATGGCGCTCGTGCCGCCGCTGCTGCTCGCGCTCGGCGCGGCGCTGCGCTCGCCGCGGCGCGCGTGGCTCGTTCCGGCATGGATGCTCGCCGCCGCGGCGCTGTGGGCCGCGCGCGAACCGCTCGCGCGGCATTTCGGCTGGGGCCTGTATCTGGAGCACGCGAGCTTCAACCTCGCGATGGCGCTGCTGTTCGGCCGCACGCTGGCGGCCGGGCAAACGCCGCTCTGCACGCGCTTCGCGGCGATGATCCATGGCACGATCACGCCGGCCGTCGCGCGCTACACGCGGCAGATCACGGTCGCGTGGACGCTGTTCTTCGTCGCGATCGCCGCCGTGTCGACGCTGCTGTTCGCGACCGCGCCGATCGTCACGTGGTCGACGTTCGCGAACTACCTGTCGCTGCCGCTCGTCGCCGTGATGTTCGCCGCCGAGCATGCGTGCCGGCGCTTCGCGCTGCCGCACCGGCCGCGGCCGCGCATGCTCGACGCGGTGCGCGCGTACCGGCAGTCGACCGGGGCCCGCGCAAGCCATGCGCGCTGAATTCACGGCCGGCGCCGCGTGGCAGCGGCGCCGGCCCCGCTTTCGTTTCCGCTGACTTATGCCGACTTACCCGCTGGTTTTCCATTCGTCCCCGGACCAGACGATCGCGTGGCGCGACGGCGCGCGCGTGACCGTGCGCGCCTTCCTCGCCGACGTCGCGCGCGTGGCCGCCACGCTGCCTGCGGGCGGCCACGTGCTCAACGTGTGCCGCGATCGCTACCGCTTCGCCGTCGGCCTGTGCGCGGCGCTCGTCGCCGGCAAGGTCAGCCTGCTGCCGTCCACCCAGACGCCGGAAACGGTCCGCCGGCTCGCGTCGTTCGCGCCCGATGCGTTCTGCCTGCACGACGCGCCCGGCTGTGCGATCGACCTGCCGCGCTTCGCGTATCCCGACGCCGCGCCGGCGGACGGTATGGTCAATGCGGGCGCTGCGCCGTTCGTCGTCCCGCGGATCGACGCGTCGCGGCTCATGGCCTATGTGTTCACGTCCGGCTCGACCGGCGCGCCGGTGCCGCACGGCAAGACCTGGGGCAGCCTGGTCGGCTGCCTGCGCGCATCGGCCGAGCGCCTCGGGCTGCTCGACGGCCGCGCGTACACGCTGGTCGGCACCGTGCCCGCGCAGCACATGTACGGCTTCGAAGCGACGGTGCTGCTCGCGCTGGTTGGCGGGCTCGCGTTCAGCAACCGCCTGCCGTTCTACCCGCTCGACATCCGCGCGGCGCTCGACGCGGTGCCGCAGCCGCGCGTGCTCGTCGCGTCGCCGATCCACCTGCGCGCGCTGCTGTCGTCCGCGCACGCGCTGCCGCGCGCCGCGCTCGTGCTGTCGGCGACCGCGCCGCTCGCGGCGTCGCTCGCGCGCGAAGCCGAGGCCGCGCTCGACGCGCCGCTCGTCGAGATCTACGGCAGCACCGAGACCGGCCAGATCGCGACGCGCCGCACCGCGCGGGACGCAACCTGGCAACTGTTTCCGGGCATCCGCGTCGACGTGCGCGAAAGCGCGGACGATGACGGCGAGCCGACCGTGTGGGTCTCCGGCGCGCATGTCGACGCGCCCGTGCCGATGGGCGACGCGCTCGAACTGCTCGGCGACGGCCGCTTCCTGCTGCACGGCCGCAAGGCCGACCTCGTCAACATCGCCGGCAAGCGCACGTCGCTCGCGTACCTGAATCATCAGCTCACCGCGATCCCCGGCGTCGTCGACGGCGTGTTCTTCATGCCCGACGACGCGACGCGCGCCGGCCGCGCTGCGGGCCCCGAACCCGTCACGCGCGTCGTCGCGCTGGTCGTCGCGCCGACGCTGGCGGCCGCCGACCTGCAACGCGCGCTGCGCGAGCGGATCGACCCCGCGTTCATGCCGCGCCCGCTCGTGTTCGTCGATATGCTGCCGCGCAACGACACCGGCAAGCTGCCGCGCGACGTGCTCGCGGCGCTGGTCGCCCGGCATGCGCGCGCCGCCATGTCGTCCGTGCCCGGCCGCGACGCCGACGCGGCGAACGCGCTCGCCTTCACGATCCCCGCCGACCATCCGGCGCTGCCCGGCCACTTCCCCGGCCATCCGATCGTGCCGGGCGTCGTGCTGCTCGATCACGCGATCACCGCGATCGGCGCGGCGCTGAACCGTCCGCTGCACGCGTGGCGGCTCGGCTCCGCGAAATTCCTGAGCCCGGCCGCGCCCGGCGAGCCGCTCGACCTCGCGTTCGACGCGGCGGCGAGCGGCGCGATCCGCTTCACCGTGCGCGCCGGACGCCGCGACGTCGCGACCGGCGTGCTGTCCGCGCCGCCGGCCGCGCGGGAGGCGACGCCCGCATGAAGCGCACCGCATGGGCCCGGCGCCAGGAGCGCAGCAACACGCCGCTGCTGCGCGCGATGACGTGGATCTCGCTGCGCTTCGGGCGGCGCGCCGCGCGCGTCGTGCTGCATCTCGTCGCGGCCTGGTTCGTGCTGTTCTCGCCGACCGCGTGCGCGGCGTCGCGCGACTACCTGCGCCGCGCGCTCGGCCGGCCCGCGCACTGGCGCGACGTGTACCGGCACGTGTTCGCGTTCGCGTCGACGATCCACGACCGCGTGTACCTGATGAACGAGCGCTTCGACCTGTTCGACGTGCGCCTGCACGGCGAGGCGCACGTCAACGCCGCGCTCGCGGGCGGGCGCGGCGCGTTCCTGATCGGCGGGCACCTCGGCAGCTTCGAGGTCGTGCGCGCGCTCGGCCGCACGCAGCCGGGCCTGCGCGTCGTCATTACGATGTATGAAGAAAACGCGCGCAAGATCAACGCGACGCTCGCCGCCGTGAATCCCGCCGCGAAGCCGGACGTGATTCCCCTCGGGCAGGTCGATTCGATGCTGAAGGTGCGCGAGCGCCTCGACGCGAACTGCCTGGTCGGCATGCTCGCCGACCGCACGCTGCGCGACGACGCCGCCGCGTCGACTCGACGGCTCGACCTGCTCGGCGCGCCGGCCGCGTTCCCGCTCGGGCCGCTGTACATGGCCGCGATGCTCGGGCGCCCGGTGATCTTCATGACCGGCCTCTATCGCGACGGCAACCGCTACGACGTCCACTTCGAGCCGCTCGCCGATTTCTCCGGCGTGCGCCGCGACGCGCGCGCGGCCGCCGTCGACGCGGCGCTCGCGCGCTACGTCGCGCTGCTCGACAAGTACTGCCGCGCCGCGCCGTACAACTGGTTCAACTTCTTCGACTTCTGGCAGGACGGCGGCGCACCCGCCGCGCGTCGCGACGACGCGCCGGTGCACGCCGGCCTGCCCGCCACGAGGGATTCCTGACGCATGGCCGCCTTCCACCGATTCCCGCTCGCCATCGCCGCAGCCACGCTCGCCGCCGCCATCGCACTGGCCGCGCCCGCGCGCGCGGCGGACGCCGGCGCGCCATGGAGCCTCGACCGGCTGATGTCGACGCTCGCGCAGCACAAGTCCGGCCGCGCGACGTTCACCGAGACGAAAACCCTGTCGATCGCCGCGCAGCCGGTCGAGTCGTCCGGCGAGCTCGTGTTCGTCGCGCCCGATCATCTCGAGAAGCACACGCTGAGCCCGAAGCCAGAGCACCTCGTCGTCGACGGCGGCATGCTGACCGTCGAGCGCAACAACCGCAAATACACGCTCGCGCTCGACCGCTATCCGGAGCTCGGCGCGTTCATCGACAGCATTCGCGCGACGCTCTCCGGCAACCGCTTCGCGCTCGAGCAGGTGTACAAGGTCGCGCTGTCCGGGCGCGGCGACGACTGGACGCTGACGCTCACGCCGCTCGACGCGCGGATGCTGAAGGTCGTCAGCACGATCACGCTCGACGGCACGCGCGACGTGCTACGCAGCGTCGCGATCCGGCAGGCCGACGGCGACCATTCGCTGATGCGGCTGCAACCCGTTCCGGCGAACTGATGGACGACCGCACCCGACCCTCCCCCGTCGCCCGCGGCCTGCGCGTGCTGCGGCAGCGCGCGGTGCTCGTGTGGCTGCTCGGGCTGATCGCCTGCGGGTTCGCGATCAGCCGCGCAAGCTTCACCGCGGACCTGTCCGCGTTCCTGCCGCGCTCGCCGAGCGCCGGGCAGCGCGTGCTCGTCGACCAGTTGCGCGACGGCCTCGTGTCGCGGCTGATCCTCGTCGCGATCGACGGCGACACCGCCGCCGCGCGCGCGGTTCTGTCGCGGCGCGTGGCCGCGGCGCTGCGCGACGATCCGCAGTTCGCGGCAGTCAACAACGGCGAGCCGGTCAACGACGCGCGCGACCAGCAGTTCATCGTCGAGCATCGCTACCTGCTGAGCCCGGCCGTGACGCCGCAGCGCTTCACCGCCGACGGCCTGCACCAGGCGCTCGGCGACAGCCTCGACCTGCTGAGCTCGTCGGCCGGCCTCGTCGCGAAGGCGCTGCTGCCGCGCGACCCGACCGGCGAAGTCGCCGCGCTCGTCGGCCAGCTCGACAGCGGCGCGCTGCCGGCGTTGCGCAACGGCGTGTGGGCGTCGCGCGACGGCACGCGCGCGGTGCTCGTCGTGCAGACGGCCGCCGCCGGCTCGGACACCGATGCGCAGGCGCGCGCGATCGATGCCGTGCGCCGCGCGTTCGACGCGGCGCGGCAGGCGACGCCGGGCGCATCGTCCTGCACGCTCGCGATGACCGGGCCCGGCGTGTTCTCGGTCGACGCGCGCGACACGATCAGGCGCGACGTCGAGCGCCTGTCGACGCTGAGCGTGCTGCTGATCGTCGCGCTGCTGCTGACGCTGTACCGCTCGCCGCGCACGCTCGCGCTCGGGCTGCTGCCGGTGCTGTCCGGCATCGCGGCCGGGCTCGCGGCGGTCAGCGTCGCGTTCGGCACGGTCCACGGGCTGACGCTCGGCTTCGGCACCACGCTGATCGGCGAGGCGGTCGACTACTCGATCTACCTGTTCGTGCAGTCGGCGCAGACCGGCCCGCGCCCCGCGGCGCGCGCGGCCGACGCGACGCGCGCGTGGCTCGCCGCGTACTGGCCGACGATCCGGCTCGGCGTGCTGACGTCCGTCTGCGGCTTCGCGTCGATGCTGTTCTCCGGCTTCCCCGGCCTCGTGCAGCTCGGGCTGTATTCGATCGCGGGCCTGACCGCCGCCGCGCTCGTCACGCGCTTCGTGCTGCCGCATCTGCGCGGCGGCCATGTCGCGATCCGCGACGTGTCGCGCGTCGGCGCGGCGCTCGCGCGCGCGGCCGCCGCCGCGCCGCGCCTGCGCTGGCCGCTGGCCGCGCTGGTGCTCGCCGCGTGCGTGGCGCTCGCGCTGCATCGCGACGGCCTGTGGAGCCGCGAGCTCGCCGCGCTGAGCCCGGTGCCCGCGCGCGCGCAGGCGCTCGACGCGCGCCTGCGCGCCGACGTCGGCGCGCCCGACGTCCGCTATCTGGTGGTGATTCCGGCGGACGGCGAGCAAGCTGCGCTCGAAGGCGCGGAGCGCATCGCCGCGCAACTGCAGCCGCTCGTCGACCGCGGCGCGCTCGCCGGCTTCGAGAACCCCGCGCGCTACCTGCCGAGCGACGCCGCGCAACGCGCGCGGCAGGCGAGCCTGCCGGACGCCGGCACGCTCGCCGCGCGGCTGCGTGCAGCGGTCGCGCACCAGCCGATCACCGTCAGGCCGGACCTGTTCGCGCCGTTCGTCGCCGACGTCGACGCCGCGCGCCACGCGCCGCTCCTGACGCGCGCGGACTTGCGCGGCACGTCGATGGCGCTCGCGGTCGATGCGCTGCTGACCGAGCGCGCGGGCCGCTGGAGTGCGATGCTGCCGCTGCGCGCGCCGGACGCCGCACGCGCGGCGCACGCGGCGCAAGCCGCGCCGAGCCTCGACGCGGCGCCAAGCCTCGACGCGGCGCCGATCAGCGCGGCCGTCGCGCGCGCCGGCGTGCCCGGCGCGCTGTTCGTCGACATGAAGGCCGAGGCGGACCGCCTGTACGTGGACTACGTGCGGGAGGACATCCGCCTGTCGCTCGCGGGCTTCGCGGCGATCGCGGTGCTGCTGCTGATCGCCCTGCGCTCGCCGCGGCGCGTCGTGCGCGCGCTCGCGCCGCTCGTCGCGGCGGTGCTGGTCGTGGCCGCGGGCTTCGCGGTCGCCGGCGTGCCGCTGACGATCCTGCACCTGATCGGGATGCTGCTGATCGTCGCGGTCGGCTCGAACTACGCGCTGTTCTTCTGCAAGCGCGGCGATGCGCAACCCGTCACGTCCCACACGCTCGTGTCGCTGCTGGTCGCCAATCTCGCGACGGTCGCAGGCTTCGGGCTGCTCGCGCTGTCGAACGTGCCGCTGCTCGAAACCTTCGGCCTGACCGTCGGCCCCGGCGCGATGCTCGCGCTCGCGTTCGCCGCGATCCTCGCGCCGCCGGCCGCCGCACCGCTGCAGGGAGCCCGCACATGAACGCGCCGTCATCCGTGCCGCGTCCCGGCGACGCGCGCCGCTGGAAGCCGACGCCGCTCGTCGCGTGCGCGGCCGCGCTGCATGCGGGCGCGGCGGCGGCCGTCGTCGCGCAGCCGGTGAGCTGGCCGTGGGAGGCCGGCGGCGTGGTCGCGTCGCACCTCGCGCTGACGGCGGCGAGCCTGTGGCCGAAAAGCGCGCTGCTCGGCCCGAACTGGACGCGCCTGCCGGAAAGCGCCGGCCGCCGGATCGCATTGACGATCGACGACGGCCCCGACCCCGACGTCACGCCGCGCGTGCTCGACCTGCTCGACCGCTACGACGCGCAGGCGACGTTCTTCTGCATCGGCGACCTCGCGCGCCGCCATCCGCGGTGGATCGAGGCGATCGTCGCGCGCGGCCATGCGGTCGAGAATCACAGCCAGCGGCACCGGCACACGTTCTCGCTGTCGGGCCCGCGCGCGCTGCGGCGCGAGATCGAGGCCGCGCAGCGCACGCTGACCGAGCTCACCGGCACGCGCCCGCTGTTCTTCCGCGCGCCCGCGGGCCTGCGCAATCCGTTCCTCGAACCGGTGCTGTGCGGGCTCGGCCTGCAGCTTGCGAGCTGGACGCGGCGCGGCTTCGACACGCGCGAGCGGGATGCCGGCGTGGTCACGCGCCGCCTGCTGCACGGGCTCGCGCCACGCGACATCCTGCTCGTCCACGACGGCCACGCGGCGCGCGACGCACGCGGCGAACCGGTCGTGCTCGACGTGCTGCCGGCCGTGCTGCGCGCGGCCGCCGACGCGCAATTGCGCTGGACGACGCTGCGCGCCGCGCTCGCGCCGGAACCGCCGGCGGCGGTCGGCCCGACCGCGCCCGTTTGATAAAATTCAATGGCTATCGGCGCGCCGCGCGGCCTCACCACGCACCGCGGCGCCCGAACCGGCAACCGGATTCGACCCTCGTGAACCCTCTCCTGCTTTCGCATTTCACGGCCACCAGCTGCATCGGGCGCGGACTCGACGCGACCGTCGCCGCGCTGCGCGGCGCGCGCGGCGGACTCACGCGATGCGACTTCGAGCGCGCGGACCTCGACACCTGGATCGGCGCGGTGGACGGCGTCGACGCGCAGCCGGTGCGCGCCGACCTGAGCGAATTCGAGTGCCGCAACAACCGCCTCGCGCAGCTCGGCCTCACGCAGGATGGTTTCGCCGAACGGGTCGCGGCCGCCGTGTCGCGCTACGGCGCCGAACGTGTCGGCGTGTTCGTCGGCACCAGCACCGCCGGCATCCTCGAAACCGAGCACGCGTATCGGCGCCGCGACCCGCAAAGCGGCGCGCTGCCGGCCGGCTTCCACTACGCGCAGACCCACAACCCGTATTCGCCCGCCGCATTCGTGCGCGCCTACTTCGCGCTGCGCGGCCCGGCGCTGGCGGTGTCGTCCGCGTGCTCGTCCGGCGCGAAGGTGTTCGGCTCCGCGCGCCGCATGCTCGCCGCGGGCCTGATCGATGCGGCGGTCGTCGGCGGCGTCGATTCGCTGTGCCTCACGACGCTGTACGGCTTCAATTCGCTCGAACTGCTGTCGCGCCGGCCGTGCCGGCCGTTCGACGTCGCACGCGACGGGATCTCGATCGGCGAGGCCGCGGCGTTCGCGCTCGTCGAGCGCGTGCCTGCGTCGCCCGACGCGCTCGACGATAGCGCGATCCTGCTGCTCGGCATCGGCGAGTCGAGCGACGCGCATCACATGTCGTCGCCGCATCCGGACGGGCTCGGCGCGCGCGCCGCGATCGAGCAGGCGCTGGCGTCGGCCGGCCTCGGCGCGGGCGACATCGACTACATCAACCTGCACGGCACCGCGACGCCGAGCAACGACGCTGCGGAAGGCCGCGCGGTCGGCGCGCTGTTCGCGCAGACGCCGTGCAGCTCGACCAAGGGCGCGACCGGCCACACGCTCGGCGCGGCCGGCGCGCTCGAGGCGGTCATTGCCGCGGTCGCGCTGCGCGGCCAGTTCGTGCCGGCCGGCGTCAACACGACGCACCCCGACCCGGCGCTCACGTCCGACTACGTGCTCGCGAGCCGCGACGCGCGCGTGCGCGCCGTGCTCAGCAATGCGTTCGGCTTCGGCGGCACGAACTGCAGCCTGATCCTCGGCCGCGCCGACTACGCGCGCCGCTGACCACCGACATGACACTCAGCGCCTACATCGAGAGCATCGGCCTCATCGGGCCGGGATTGAACGACTGGCCGCACGCGGCCGACGTGCTCGCCGGCCGCGCGGCCTATGCGGGCGCGCGCACCGCGCTGCCGCCGCCGGCCGGCCTGCCGAGCGCCGAGCGGCGGCGCACCGGCCCCGTCGTGCGGGTCGCGCTCGCGGTCGGCCGCGAAGCGGTCGCCGCCAGCGGACGCGACGCCGCGACGCTCGCAACCGTGTTCAGCGCGTCCGGCGGCGACAGCCAGAACTGCCATGCGATCTGCGAAACGCTCGCGGGCGACGACCGGCTGCTGTCGCCGACGCGCTTCCACAATTCCGTGCACAACGCGCCGGCCGGCTACTGGAGCATCGCGACGGGCGCGACGGCCGCGTCGAACGTGCTGTGCGCGCATGACGGCAGCTTCGCCGCCGGGCTGCTCGAAAGCGTCTGCCAGGTCGCGGTCGATCGCGTGCCGTGCCTGCTGATCGCATACGACACCGACTATCCGGAGCCGCTGCGCGCGGTGCGGCCGATCGTCGATGCGTTCGGCGTCGCGCTCGTGCTCGCGCCCGAGGCTGGCGCGGCCACGCTCGCGCGCATCGACGTGCAGCTCACCGATGCGCCCGCGACGACGCTCGCGTCGCCCGCGCTCGAAGCGTTGCGCGTCGGCAATCCCGCCGCGCGCGCGCTGCCGCTGCTCGATGCGCTCGCCGCACCGCGCGCCACGCGCGTCGTGCTCGACTATCTGGCGGACCGGCGCGTGCAGGTCGACGTCATGCTGCCGGACGCATTCGCGGAGCCTGCGCGATGACAACCGTCGGCACGATGCGCGACCGCGCGTGGATCGCCGCGCACATTCCGCACGACGGCGCGATGTGCCTGCTCGACACGGTCGACTTCTGGGACGACGCGCGGATCCGCTGCACGGCGACGAGCCACCGCGATCCGCGCAACCCGCTGCGCGCGCACGGCCGGCTCGCGTCGGTCTGCGGGATCGAGTACGCGGCGCAGGCGATGGCCGTGCACGGCGCGCTCGTCGGCGCGCCGCGCGAGCGGCCGCGCGCCGGCTTTCTGGCAAGCGTGCGCGGCGTGGACGCGTTCGTCGAGCGCCTCGACACGTGCGACGCGCCGCTGACCGTCGAAGCCGAACGCGTCGGCGGCGACGACGTCACGGTGCTGTACGGCTTCACGCTTCGCTGCGGCGAGCGCGTGCTGCTGAGCGGCCGCGCCGCGGTGATGCTCGATGCGTCCGCGGCCGGTGCGCTTCGCCCGCCTGGCGGCGGCGCGGAGATTCGATGACAACGTTGGGAGGAATCTGGTTGTGAAAGGTCGTCAGTTCATTTTTGCCGCGCTCGTGTTCGCGACGGTTTGCCCGGCCGCGCACGCGGACCTGTCCGAGGTGAAGCAGGACATCAAGCGCGATTCGAAGGAAGCCGCGCACAAGACCGGCGAGGCCGCGCGCGGCTTCGGCCATGCAACGGCGAGCGCCGCGAAGACGGTCGGCCACGGCATCGCGCATGCTTCGCGCGAGGGTTGGGACGCGACCAAGCACGCATCGCGCGAAGGCTGGGACGCAACCAAGCGCACGACGAAGCGGGTGTTCCACAAGGACAGCAGCGACTGAGTACAGTCCGTGGCGACGCAGCGGCAGGCTGCGCCGCCACGTGGCCGCTCAGCCCGCCAGGCGCTTCGCCCTGACGCCGCGCAAGGCCGCCTTGCCGTATGCCGCACGCCAGCAGTCGCGATGATCGAAGTCGCGCAGCAAGCGCGCGCGGCGCCGCTCGAGCCAGTAGTGAACGATCGTCGCCGTCAGCGCGACGGCGAGCGCTGCCCCGCCGATCGCGAGCCCCATCGAGGTGTCACCCATGCCTGCTCCGGAATGTGAAGCCGCGGCGGCGCGCCGGGCGGGCGACGGCGAGCGGGCCGAGCGGGACGAGCGGGACGAGGCCCGCGTCCGTCATCGTCATCGCGCACGCGCACTGCCCCGGCGCTGGATACCGCTGGAGCACGACCCGGGCGCGCGACCGCGCGGCCCGGGCCGCCGCGCGTCAATGCATGTGCTGCCCGCCGTTGATCGCGATGTTGGAGCCGGTCACGAAGCCCGCCTCCTCGGAGCACAGGTACGCGACGAGCGCCGCGACCTCCTCGGGCTTGCCGAGCCGGCCGGCCGGAATCTGCGGCAGGATCTTGCTGTCGAGGACGTCCTGCGGAATCGCCGTCACCATCTTCGTCGCGAGATAGCCGGGCGACACGGTGTTCACCGTCACGCCCTTGCGCGCCACTTCCAGCGCGAGCGATTTCGTGAAGCCGTGCATGCCGGCCTTCGCGGCCGCGTAGTTGGTCTGGCCGACCGACCCCTTCGAGCCGTTGACCGACGAGATGTTGACGATCCGGCCCCAGCCGCGCTCGACCATCCCTTCGCACACCGGCTTGGTCATGTTGAACACGGAATCGAGGTTGGTGCGGATCACCGCGTCCCAGTTGACCTTGTCGAGCTTGCGGAACGTCATGTCGCGCGTGATGCCCGCGTTGTTCACCAGCACGTCGATCGGCCCGACGTCCTGCACGATCTTCGCCACGCATTGCTGGCACGAGTCGTGATCGGCCACGTCCACCGGATACGCTTTGAATTCGCGGCCCGCGGCGTGCATCTCGGTCAACCAGCGGTCGACGCCATTGTTGTTCGGCGAATACGTGACGACAACCCGGTAGCCCGCGTCGTGCAACCGGATGCTGATTGCCTCGCCGAGACCGCCCATTCCACCTGTCACAACCGCAATTCGCTTAGTCATCCTATAAAGTACCGACAAAAAGAGTAATCGATGATGTGGCGCGGCCGTTCGGTGCCGTTTGGGCGCCGTGTGCCTCCACATCGCTTCGATGCGCTGCACGCATCGTCGAATCGCGCGTTTTTGTTGTGAACTGCTTGTGCGGCGCGCATGCCGTCATGCGCCGCCGCGGTGCAGGCCTGCACCGCGGCGGCGCCTAGTCTCCGGAACCGCTGTCAGAAACCGCTCAACCGCGCTCGACCGCGAGCGCGACACCCATCCCGCCGCCGATGCACAGCGACGCCAGCCCGCGCTTCGCGTCGCGCTTGACCATCTCGTGCAGCAGCGTCACCAGGATCCGGCAGCCCGACGCCCCGATCGGATGCCCGATCGCGATCGCCCCGCCGTTCACGTTCACCTTCGACGTGTCCCAGCCCATCTGCTTGTGCACCGCCAGCGCCTGCGCCGCGAACGCCTCGTTGATCTCCATCAGGTCCAGGTCGCCCGGCGTCCAGCCCGCGCGCTCCAGGCACCGCCGCGATGCCGGCACCGGACCCATCCCCATCACGCTCGGGTCCACGCCCGCGTTCGCGTACGCCTTGATCCGCGCCAGCGGCGTCAGACCCAGCGCCGCCGCCTTCTGCGCCGACATCACCAGCACCGCCGCCGCGCCGTCGTTGAGCCCCGACGCGTTCGCCGCCGTCACCGTGCCTTCCTTCGCGAACGCCGGCTTCAGCCCCGCCAGCGCGTCCGCCGTCACGCCATGACGCACGAACTCGTCGGTCGCGAACTGCAGCGGCTCGCCCTTCTTCTGCGGGATCGACACCGGCACGATCTCGTCGTCGAAGCGGCCCGCCTTCTGCGCCGCTTCCGCCTTGTTCTGCGACAGCGCCGCGAATGCGTCCTGCTCCTCGCGCGTGATCCCGTATTCCTTCGCGACGTTCTCCGCCGTGATCCCCATGTGGTACTGGTTGTACACGTCCCACAGCCCGTCCACGATCATCGTGTCGACCAGCTTCGCGTCGCCCATCCGGAACCCGTCGCGCGAGCCCGGCAGCACGTGCGGCGCCGCGCTCATGTTCTCCTGCCCGCCCGCGATCACGATCTCCGCTTCGCCGGCAATGATCGCGTTCGCCGCCAGCATCACCGCCTTCAGGCCCGACCCGCACACCTTGTTGATCGTCATCCCCGGCACCGCGCTCGGCAGCCCGGCCTTGATCAGCGACTGCCGCGCCGGGTTCTGGCCCGAGCCGGCCGCCAGCACCTGGCCCATGATCACTTCGCTCACCTGCTCCGGCTTCACGCCGGCGCGCTCCAGCACCGCCCGGATCACCGTCGCGCCCAGCTCCGGCGCCGCGATCTTCGCGAGCGTGCCGCCGAATTTGCCGACCGCGGTCCGCGCGGCCGATACGATCACTACGTCCGTCATGTTCGATTCCTGCATCAGAGTCGCATTGCTGTTGTGCCGCCGGCCAGCGCCGGTCCGGCATCGGTTGCCGCACGACCGCTACGCGGCACGGCGGCTCGCGAACATCGCAGCCAAACGTCGCGTGGCACACGCGGCGTCCGGCGGCGGGTCGCGTCGATCGATGCGTCGCGCGAACGCGCGACGCGAGCTCAGGCCGCCGTTTCGCGCGCGCCCGCATCCTTGCGTGCGCCCGCCGCCGCCTTGCCGTTGCGCGCGGACGCGCCGACCGCGTCGAGGCCGCTTTGCGCCGCCTCGATCACCTGGCCCGTCGCCGCGCGCACCGATTCCGCCGCCGCGGTGGCCGCGGACAGCGCCGTGTTGAAGGCGGCGACCACCGGAGCCGTGCCGGCCGGCGCGTGCTTCGTCAGCTCGCTGATCACGTCCTTCAGGCGCTTGTCGTTCTGCTCGTACTGCGCTTGCGCGACCTTCGCCCACTCGGCCTGGGTCGCCGTCGCGATGTCGAGCAGATGGCGGCCATACGACGCCGCCTTGGTGACCGTCTGCTGCGACGCGCCCAGTTGATGCGTGATGAAGTCGGCGGGGCTGGCGCCGCCGAATGCGCCCCTCAGGCTGTCTTCGTATTCCGTCAGCGCCGTCTTGGTCGCCTGCAGGTTGAGGTCGACCACGGCCTCGAAACCGCGCAGCGCCGGATGGGCGACGGCAAACCAGGCAGCGACGCCGGATTGGTAATCGGCAATAAACTTCTCGGGGGCAAAAAAGGACATCGGGCACGCTCCTGTTTACAATGCGAGAGTTTGTGTAGGAAATAACGGATGCCGAACATTTCGTTCGGTTTCTTATTTATCGCACATCATACATTAATTGCGCGAAGTTTAGAGTGTCCACTCTACGACAATTAATTGTCAATCGAATGGCATCAATGCTACGTATAAACCCTAATTCGTAAACAGCCGCACCAATCGGGTCGGGCGGCAATTTATTTCAGGGACATGTCGCAAAGGCCCACCTGAAAACGATTTTCACATTCTTACTTCTTTTTTGCCGAACCGGCGGGAAAGTTTTACACGCCTATTATTATGACGAATGAAAATTAGTGCGCGTTTATAGATGGATCATTTATTGGTGAATTGCGGCGAATGAAATCGTTTTTCCTGATTTTCATCAAAATCGTTTTCACGATTATTTTCAAGATACAGGAATAAGGCCGGACGCATGGTCCCGGCAGCGAGAAATGGCGAGGGCGGGCGCCGCGCACGCGTGCGCGGGCGTGGATGGCGGTGATTCGGGCAGCGCGCGCCGGCGTCAGCCGGCCAGTTCCTGGTGCAGCGCGCGGAATTCCTGCGCGAGCTTGTGCCCCGGTTCGAGATGAATGACCGGGGTCGCACGCTGATGCGACTCACGGATCTTCACCGACGACGACAGCCGCGACGCGAGCACGGGCAGCCCTTCGCCGACGAGTTCGTCGACGAGCTGCTGCGGCAGGCTCGCGCGCGGCTGGAACTGGTTGATCACGATCCCTTCGACCTCGAGCCCCGCGTTGTGGTCCTGCTGGATCTCCTTCACGTTCTCGAGCAGCGTGTACAGCGCGCGGCGCGAGAAGTCGTCGCAGTCGAACGGGATCAGGCAGCGCTCGACCGCGATCAGCGCGGACCGCGTGTAGAAATTGAGCGCGGGCGGCGTGTCGATGTAGACCGCGTCGTACGCGTCGAGCTCGTTCAGCGCGTCGCGCAGCTTGTAGATCTTGTAGCGGGATTCGAGCTTGCCGTGCAGCGCATCGAGATCCGGATGCGCGGGCATCACGTCGAGGTTCTCGAACGGGGTCGGATGAATGTACGACGCGGCGTCGACCGGCCGGAAGTTGAACGTCAGCGCGGTTTCGAAGAAGTCGGCGACGGTCGGCGCGGTGTCTTCGGCGCGCTCGCCGAGCAGGTACTGGGTCGAGTTCGCCTGCGCGTCCAGGTCGATCACCAGCGTGCGCAGCCCTTCGCTCGCGCTGATCGCGGCGAGATTACAGACGATCGTCGATTTGCCTACGCCGCCCTTCTGGTTGAACACGACACGCCGCATGGTCCCCTCTCGATCGAAGCGCCAAAGGATGCAGCATAGCCGAACATTCGTGGCGGCGTCGTGACGTGACACAAACGCACCGGCCGCGACGAAGCGCGGCCGGTGCGGGAAAAACGGTGCGCGATCGTCGCGCCGTCGACGTCGTCAAGCGACGATCGGCTTGCGGCGCACTTCCGACAGGTAGATCAGGATCAGCGACACCCAGACGATCCCGTACAGGAACATGAAGCAGGTGGTCCGCACGCGCAGCAGGTCGAGCAGCATGCCGAACAGGATCGGCAGCAGGAACCCGCCGAGGCCGCCCGCGAGCCCGACGATGCCGGTCACGACGCCCATGTTGTCCGGGAAATCGTCGGCGACGTACTTGAAGGTCGACGCCATCCCGAGCGCGAACACCGCGCCGAGCACGAACGCGATCGCGACGAAGCCGGCGAGCGGCATCGCGAGATGCAGCGATGCGGTGCCGTCGATCGTGTGGATCACGAAGTCGGTCGCCGGATACGACAGCACGAACAGGCAGATCCACGCGACCCACAGGCCCCACCACGTGACCGCGTGCGCGCCGAAGCGGTCCGCGAGCGCGCCGCCGAGCGCGCGCAGCACCGAGCCCGGCAGCGAGAAGCCGGCGGCGAACGCCGACGCCGCGACGAGCGTCATCCCGTATTCGGCCATCAGGTACTGAGGAATCCACAGCGACAGCGCGGTGAAGCCGCCGAACGTGATCGAGTAGTACTGGCACAACCGCCACACGCGCCGGTCGCGCAGCACCTTGAACGAATCGAGCCACGAGCCGCCCTTCCTGCCCGCGCCCGGATCGGGCGCCGACGCGAGCCAGAAGATCACCGCCGTGACGAGCAGCGCGACCGCATAGACGCGCGGCACGACGCGCCAGCCGTACGCGGAGAGCAGCAGCGGCGTGACGAACAGGTTGACTGCGGCGCCGGACGTGCCCGCACCGAACACGCCCATCGCCAGACCGCGCCGCTGCGGCGGGAAGAAGCGCGCGACGTACGGCGTGCCGACCGCGAACGACGCGCCGACGCAGCCGAGGAACAGGCCGATCACGAGGAACTGCCAGAGCTGCGTCGCATAGCTGACGATGTAGACTGGCACCGCGCAGACGACGAGCAGCACCGTCATCACGATGCGGCCGCCGAAGCGGTCGGTCCAGGTGCCGAGCGGCAGGCGCATCAGCGCGCCGGTGAGAACGGGCGTCGACGTCAGCAGCCCGAACTCCGTGCCGTTCAGGCCGAGATCGGTGCGCAACTGCACGCCGAGCACGCCGAACATCATCCACACGACGAAGCACACCATGAACGCGAGCGTGCTCGCGGCGAGCACCGACCACGCGCGCAACGGCACCGCCTGCGCATTCGCGAGCGCGCCGGTATTACTGTGAGTTGCCATTCATCACACTCCGTTTCATTGAACGAGCGGGCCGTTCGCGCCGTCGAGCGCGATGCCTTCGACGCGCGCGCCGCCCGCGAGAATCGCCACGTACTGCCGCATCGCGTTGCGCCGCACGCGTTCCGCGAGAAACGAGGCGATGCGCGTGTCGACCTCGTCGAACGGCACGGCCTCGCCGGCCACGCGGCGCTCGACGCGCACGATGTGAAAGCCGTAGCGCGTGTTGACGAGGCGCGGCAGCACGCCGAGCGCATCCGAGTCGAACAGCGCCGCCTCGAATTCGGGCGCCGAGTCGCCGCGCAACAGTTGCCCGAGGCTGCCGCCCACCGTCGCCGACGGGCAGTTCGACGACGCCCGGGCGACCGCCTCGAACGTCTCCGGCGCCGCGAGCACGCCCGCCAGCGCGGCTTCCGCGCGGCCGCGCAGCGGCGCGAGCGGCACGCGGTCCGTCACCGCGAACAGGATGTGGCTCGCGTAGACGATGTCGTTGCGCCGGAACCGCGCGGGGTGCTGCGCGTAATAGCGTTCGCGGTCCGCGCGATCGGGCTGCGGCACGTGCGTCAGCTCGCATTCGAGCAGCGCGTCGAGCGTGGCATCGTCGAGCGGCGCGCCGTCGGCGGCCAGCCCGAGCGCGACCGCGCGCTGGCGCAGCAGTTCGCGCACGACGAGCGCACGCCGCGCGGCGTCGAGCGGGTCCGGCGCATCGCCGTGATGCGCGCGCTCGGCCTCGATCGCGGCGTCACCGATCGCGATGCCGTTGACGCTCAGCGGCGGCGTCAGGGCCTCCGATACAGCATTCATGTGGCTTCTCCCTCAGCGCTTGCGCACGAGCTGATACGGCCGGATCAGGTACGCGACCGACGCGATCCCGCTCCAGATGTGCACCATCCGCGTGAACGGCGACACGAGGAAGATCGTGAAGCCGAGCAGGATGTGCAGCCGGTAGGTCAGCGGCACGCCGGCGAGCAGGCTCGCGAGGTCCGGCCGGAACGTGACGACGCCCTTCACGTAGTCGGTGAGCTGCTCGAACATCGCGCCGTCCATGTGGCGCGTCGACAGCACGACGGTGCCGAGCCCGAGCGCGAGCTGCACCCACAGCATCAGCACGATCAGGAGGTCCGACTTGCGGCTGTTGCGCCGGATGCGTGGATCGCCGAGCCGCCGCGCGATCAGGATCGTCAGGCCGATGATCCCCGCGACGCCGGCCGCGCCGCCCGCGATCATCGCGACGAGCTGGTGCCCCGACGCCGACAGGAACGGCGACACGAGCCAGTGCGGCGCGAGGAAGCCCGCGAAGTGCCCGAGCACGACGACGAGCACGCCCCAGTGGAACAGGTTGCTGCCGAGCCGCAGCGCGCCGTGCCGCAGCAGCTGCGACGAATCGCTCTTCCACGTGTACTGCTCGCGGTCGAAGCGGATCAGGCTGCCGACCAGCAGCACGGCAAGACAGATGTACGGATAGAGTCCGAACAGGAATTGATGCAGGTAGTCGTTCATGGCTTTCCCCTGTTGATCCGGACGCGCCTATGCGCGCCGGGCGGGCCGTTGGTCGTAGAAGCGCACCGGCTCCTCGGCGGGCGTGGCCGCGCCGACGAAGCGCACCGCCTCGTCCGCATACGCGGCGTCGAGCGCGCGGTAGTCGGAGGCGCTCGGCCGTTCGGCCGCCGCGTCGTCGTCCGGCTCGGCGGGCGCATCGACCGGCGCAACGCCGGCGAGCGACAGCAGCGCGCCGACGACGAACCCGTAATGGCTGCCGCGCTTCGCGAGCTGCGCGGCGAGCGCGCGCAGGATCTCGCCCGTCTCGCCGAGCAGGCTGCGCGCGTCCGGCGCGGGCAGCCGCGACAGGTACTCGAGCAGCACCGGCAGGTGATCGGGCAGCTCGCCGGGCTGCAGGTACAGGCCGTGCCGCTCGTACATCTGCAGCAGGTCGACCATCGCCTGGCCGCGATCGCGCGATTCGCCGTGCACGTGCTCGAACAGATGCAGCGACGTCGCGCGGCCGCGATCGAACAGCGCGACGTAGTTTTCCTGCAGCGCCAGCAGGTCGCGCTCGCGCAGGTACGCGAAGAACCGTTCGAGCCCGGCGCGCGCCGGCTTCGGCAACTGCGCGTGGTCGCGCAGGTGCGCGTCGATCGAATCCAGCACATCGAGCAGCGCGTCGTCGGGATAGTCGAGCAGCGCGGACAGCGCCGCGTAGGTCGGATCGGTTGCCGCATTCATCAGGATGCCTCCCGGATCGGAATCGTCTTCCTGCCCTTTACCGGGCTGAACAGGCTCGCCTCCGACCGGCCGTCCGAGCAGCCGTTGCCGAACGAGAAGCCGCACGACGCGCGCAGGTCGTAGGCGTCCTCCGCGTATTCGCGATGCGTGGTCGGGACCACGAAACGGTCCTCGTAGTTCGCGATCGCGAGATAGCGGTACATCTCCTCGACCTGCGCAAGCGACAGGCCGACCTGGTCCAGCACGCCCGGCGCATCGACGCCGTCGACGTGGCGCGCGCGCATGAAGCCGCGCATCGCGAGCAGCCGTTCGAGCGCGAGCTTCACCGGCGCCTCGTCGCCCGCCGTCAGCAGGTTCGCGAGGTAGCGCAGCGGAATCCGCAGCGACTCGACGTTCGGCAGCCAGCCGTTCATCCCGAGCGCGCCGCTGTTCGCGGCCGAGTTGATCGGCGACAGCGGCGGCACGTACCAGACCATCGGCAGCGTCCGGTATTCCGGATGCAGCGGGAACGCGATCTTCCAGTCGATCGCCATCTTGTACGCCGGCGAGCGCCGCGCGGCGTCGAGCCATGCGGCCGGCACGCCGTCGCGTTCCGCCTGCGCGATCACCGCGGGATCGTGCGGATCGAGGAACAGCGACAGTTGCGACTCGTACAGGTCGGTTTCCTGCTCGACGCTCGCCGCTTCGCCAATCCGGTCCGCGTCGTACAGCAGCACGCCGAGATAGCGGATGCGCCCGACGCAGGTTTCCGAACACACGGTCGGCTGGCCGGCCTCGATGCGCGGATAGCAGAAGATGCACTTCTCCGCCTTGCCGCTCTGCCAGTTGTAGTAGATCTTCTTGTACGGGCATCCGGACACGCACATCCGCCAGCCGCGGCACTTGTCCTGGTCGATCAGCACGATGCCGTCTTCCTCGCGCTTGTAGATCGAGCCGGACGGGCACGACGCGACGCACGCCGGATTCAGGCAGTGCTCGCACAGGCGCGGCAGGTACATCATGAAGGTGTTCTCGAACTGCCCGTAGATCTCCTTCTGCACCGCGTCGAAGTTGGCGTCCTTCGCGCGCTTCTCGAATTCGCCGCCGAGGATTTCCTCCCAGTTCGGGCCCCATTCGATCTTCTCGAGCCGCTGGCCGCTCACCAGCGAGCGCGGCCGTGCGACCGGCATCGCGCGCGCGTCGCCGGCTTCCTGCAGGTGCGCGTAGTCGAACGTGAACGGCTCGTAGTAGTCGTCGATCTCGGGCAGGTGCGGGTTCGCGAAGATCTGCGCGAGCAGCCGCCACTTGCTGCCGAGCCGCGGCTCGATCCTGCCGTCGGCGCGCCGCGTCCAGCCGCCGCGCCAGCGCTCCTGGTTCTCCCAGTCCTTCGGATAGCCGATGCCCGGCTTCGTCTCGACGTTGTTGAACCACGCGTATTCCATCCCGGCGCGGCTCGTCCACACGTTCTTGCAGGTCACCGAGCAGGTATGGCAGCCGATGCACTTGTCGAGGTTCAGCACCATCGCGATCTGTGCGCGTACCTTCATGACGTTTCTCCCACGCGAACGTTCGCTGTTGCAGCGCCGTCGGCTTCGCCGTCGAGCCAGTCGATCCTGTTCATCTTCCGCACGATCAGGAACTCGTCGCGATTCGAGCCGACCGTCCCGTAGTAATTGAAGCCGTACGACAGCTGCGCGTAGCCGCCGATCATGTGCGTCGGCTTGAGCGCGACGCGCGTCACCGAGTTGTGGATGCCGCCGCGCGTGCCGGTGATCTCCGAGCCCGGTGTGTTCACGATCTTCTCCTGCGCGTGATACATCATCACCATCCCGGCCGGAATCCGCTGGCTCACGACCGCCCGCGCGCACAGCGCGCCGTTCGAATTGAAGCACTCGATCCAGTCGTTATCGGCGATGCCGATCGCCTTCGCGTCATCCTCCGACATCCACACGATCGGCCCGCCGCGCGACAGCGTCAGCATCAGCAGGTTGTCCGTGTACGTGCTGTGGATCCCCCACTTCTGGTGCGGCGTGAGGAAGTTGAGCACGCGCTCCGGGTTGCCGTTCGAGCGCTTGCCGAGCATGTGCGCGTAGCTGCCCGTGTCGATCGGCGGCTTGTACACGCACAGCGATTCGCCGAACGCGCGCATCCACGGATGGTCCTGGTACAGCTGCTGGCGGCCCGACAGCGTGCGCCACGGCACGAGTTCGTGCACGTTCACGTAGCCGGCGTTGTACGACACGTGCTCCGATTCGATCCCGCTCCAGGTCGGCGACGAGATGATCTTGCGCGGCTGCGCCTGGATGTCGCGGAAGCGGATCTTCTCGTCCGCGCGCGCGGCGGCTAGATGCGTGTGGTCGATGCCCGTGATCCCCGACAGCGCGCGCCATGCCTTCACCGCGACTTCGCCGTTGGTTTCCGGCGCGAGCGACAGGATCACCTCGGCCGCGTCGAGCGCCGTGTCGATGCGCGGCCGGCCCTGCGTCGCGCCGTCTTCACTGACGCGATAGTTCAGCTCGCCGAGCAGCTTCACCTCGGCCTTCGTATCCCAGCCGATCCCCTTGCCGCTGTTGCCGAGCTTGTCCATCAACGGCCCCAGCGACGTGAAGCGGCGGTAGGTGTTCGGGTAGTCGCGCTCGACCACCGTCACCGCCGGCATCGTGCGGCCCGGAACCGGCTCGCACTCGCCGCGCTTCCAGTCGCGCACGTCGAACGGCTGCGCGAGCTCGGCCGGCGTGTCGTGCGCGATCGGCGCGAGCACGACGTCGCGCTCGACGCCGAGATGCCCGTCGCACAGTTCCGAGAAGCGCTTCGCGATCCCCTTGAAGATCTCCCAGTCGCTCTTCGACTGCCACGCCGGATCGACCGCGGCCGACAGCGGATGGATGAACGGATGCATGTCGGACGTGTTCATGTCGTCCTTCTCGTACCACGTCGCGGTCGGCAGCACGACGTCCGAGTACATGCAGGTCGTCGACATCCGGAAGTCGAGCGTGACGAGCAGGTCGAGCTTGCCGCGCGGCGCGTCGTCGCGCCATGCGACCTCTTCCGGACGCGCCCCGCCCGTCGCGCCGAGATCGTCGCCCTGCACGCCATGTGTCGTGCCGAGCAGGTGCTTCAGGAAATATTCATGCCCTTTGCCGGACGAGCCGAGCAGGTTCGAGCGCCACACGAACAGGTTGCGCGGGAAGTTCTCCGGCGCGTCGGGGTCCTCGCACGCCATCTTCAGCGCGCCCGACTTGAATTGCCGCGCGACGTCGGCGCCCGCGTGCGCCGGGTCGGCGAGCTGCGCGCCGACCCGCAGCGGGTTCGTGCCGAGCTGCGGCGCGGACGGCAGCCAGCCCATCCGCTCCGCGCGCACGTTGTAGTCGATCGGCGAACCATGGAACTGCGTCTTGTCCGCGAGCGGCGACAGCAACGCGGTCGGGTCCATCGTGTCGTAGCGCCATTGGTCCGTATGCGCGTAGAAGAACGACGTCGCGTTCATCTGCCGCGGCGGGCGGTTCCAGTCGAGCGCGAACGCGAGCGCGGTCCAGCCCGTCTGCGGGCGCAGCTTCTCCTGCCCGACGTAGTGCGACCAGCCGCCGCCCGGCTTGCCGACGCAGCCGCACATGATCAGCATGTTGATGATCGCGCGGTACGACATGTCCATGTGGAACCAGTGGTTGATCCCCGCTCCGATGATCACCATCGACTTGCCCTGCGTCTTGTGCGCGTTCTCCGCGAACTGCCGCGCGACCGAGATCACGTCGGCGCGCTTCACGCCGGTAATCGCCTCCTGCCACGCGGGCGTGTACGGCAGGTCGTCGTCGTAGCTCGTCGCGACGTCGCGCCCGCCCAGGCCCTGGTCGAGCCCGTAGTTCGCGACGAACAGGTCGTAGACGGTCGCGACCAGCATCTCGCCGTCGCGCGTCGCGACGCGGCGCACGCCGATCCGGCGCGACAGCTCCGACTGGTGCGGCGTGTGGTTGAAGTGCGCGTGCGGCTGGTTGCCGAAGTAAGGGAACAGCACGTCGACCACCTCGTCGTGCGCGGCCGTGCACGACAGCCGCGGCGCGAGCGCCGCGCCCTTCGACGTCTCGGCGCGCAGGTTCCACTTGCCCTTGTCGGCGTCGTCCTGCTGCCCCCAGCGAAACCCGGCCGAGCCGACCGGCACGACGAATTCGCCGGTCGCGTCGTCGATCATCACGCTCTTCCATTCCGGCAGCGCGGCCTCGCCGAGCGCGCCGTCGAAATCGGACGCGCGCACGAGCCGCTCGGGTACGTAGCCGTCGCCGTGCGGGACGAGCCGCACGAGGCACGGCATGTCGGTGTAGCGCTTGCAGTAGTCGACGAAGTAGTCGCTCTGCCCGGCGAGGTGAAATTCCTTGAGGATCACGTGCCCCATCGCGAGCGCGAGCGCCGCGTCGGTGCCCTGCTTCGGATGCAGCCATAGATCGCCGAACTTCGCGCCTTCCGAGTAATCGGGGAACACCGACACGACCTTCGTGCCGCGATAGCGCGCCTCGACGAGGAAGTGCGCGTCCGGCGTGCGGGTCTGCGGGACATTGGAGCCCCACATCATGATGAACGTCGAGTTGTACCAGTCGGCCGATTCGGGCACGTCGGTCTGCTCGCCCCAGGTCTGCGGCGACGCGGGCGGCAGGTCGCAATACCAGTCGTAGAAGCTGAGGCACACGCCGCCGATCAGCGACAGGTAGCGCGAGCCGGCCGCGTACGACACCATCGACATCGCCGGGATCGGCGAGAAGCCGACGACGCGGTCGGGGCCGTGCCGCTTCACCGTGTAAACGTTTGCGGCGGCGACGATCTCGTTGACTTCGTCCCAGCTCGCGCGCACGAACCCGCCGAGCCCGCGCCGGCTCTGGTACGAACGCCGCGCGTCGTCGTCCTCGACGATCGCGCGCCACGCATCGACGGCGCCAAGCGTCTTGCGGCGCTCGCGCCACAGCTTCACGAGCGCGCTGCGCACGAGCGGATGCTTGAGACGGTTCGCGCTGTACAGGTACCACGAGTACGACGCGCCTCGCGAGCAGCCGCGCGGCTCATGGTTCGGCATGTCGGCGCGCGTGCGCGGATAGTCGGTCTGCTGGGTCTCCCACGTGACGATGCCGCCCTTCACGTAGACCTTCCACGAGCACGAGCCCGTGCAGTTCACGCCATGCGTCGACCGGACGATCTTGTCGTGCTGCCAGCGTTTTCGATAGCCGTCCTCCCATTTCCGGTCCTCGTCGGTGACGACGCCGTGTCCATCGGAGTACTGAGTTCTTGTGGTCGTGAAGTAACGCAGCCGGTCAAGGAAATGGCTCATGGGGATCTCGTTTTCCGGTCTTTTCGGCAGACCCTGGTCATTTGAAGAAGTCGAATCGCCGCCTTAAAGGCGAATTCATTCTGCATCTTTTACGTCGTGCGTTTCGATGCGGTGTACTGACAGGTCGATTATTGCGGGCCTCGGACGGGCAGATGTTGATCCAGGTCAGGCCGGACGGCGCGGCATCCGTCATGTCGTGGATCAACCCGCCCGGCGCGCCGGCTTCTCGTCAGTATCGGTGCGCAACATGACGGAATCGTTGCGCATCGATCGCGATCATCGCGGATTGCGAATGGGTCCGCGCCGGAACGGATCACGCGTTTCTTGCTTCAGATCAAGAAACAGGGCAATGAATTGAGCACGAATCCGAAGTCATGGTGTAGACCGCACACCGGCGCGCATCGGGCTTACACGTCGACCCACGCGCCGCCCTGCCGATACTGGATGGCCCCGTTGTGCATCCGCACTCGCAGGTTGCCGTCGGGCAACTGTACCCAGTCCAGGATATTCAGCTGCTGCATCAGCCCGACGAAGAAGTTTCGCACCTGGGCCGACGCGTTGTTCTGCCAGATGTCGATCCGCCCGAGGCATGCAAGCTGGTTGCCGTTCGCCTGCATGATCGCGCCGACCTGTCCGGCGACGTTCGACGCCGGATCGTAGACGGGCGTGCCGTCGGCGCTGACGATCGACAGGTGGATCGCGCGCACCGAAAGCGGCTGGCCGGGCGTTTCCTCGACCAGCGCGATGCAGCTCGTCATCGCGCCGAAATCGATCTCCGCCGCGTCTCCCCAGACGCGTTCGCCCACCGGCAGCGGCGCGAGGCCTTGTACGTGCTGAAGGATGTAGGGCATGTTTTCCTCGCGTGAGTTGAACGGACTTCGGAAATGAATGCATCGACGGCGCCGTTGATCGAGTGTTGTCGCCGGCCGGGTCGACGTCAATCGGCGCGTTTTCACGGGCATCATTTCCCGGAACGTTCGTCATCCCGAATGTCCGTTCGCTTGTGCGAGTCAGTACAGTACGGATCGTTCCGCGCCGCGCGGTAATAGGCGTCGGCATCTCGCGCGCCGCATTCGGCTCATCGGAAGGCGGTGCGAGGCCTGCCTCCGCTGCGGCACGCCACGCGCCGGGTCAACCGGCAGCGCGCCTGCGTCGGCGAACCGGTCCGCATCGCCGGCGGCAAACGGCTCCCGGGCTCGAAGGTCGGACTCGCGCCCAGCGCCGCCCGACGCCGGGACTTCGATCGCTGCAGATCCGTCGCCATCCGGGCAGGCGTATCGCCGCAGCTTGCGCCAATACGAATCAGGCAATTCATTGACGCCTCCTCGCCCTCGAGCAGGGTGTTGAAACCGGAATGCAACCGCGACCGGCACGTCACCGCCGAACCATCGCAAAACAAACCTAGCCGCCCTTCTTGTCCAGCAGCGCCTGATACTTCTGCAGGCTTTCGTCGATCTTGTCGAGCGCGATGCTGGCCGCCTCGCCTTCGATCGCTTCGGCGGCGCCCGCCACCATCGCCGCGGTCGCGACGAACAGATCCGTCAGCAGCAGCCCCATCGCGTCCATCGCCATCCCCTTGACGTTTTCATCGACGGTCTTCTGCGCCAGATCCTTCATCAGCACGCTCTTGCCGGCGATCGCCAGCGACGTGGACGCCTCGAAGTAGTTCGCCGCCGCCTGCGCCACCAGGCCACCGGCCTGCGTGATCATCATGTTCGGGCCGACGGCGATCTGGGTCGTCGCGTAGGACGCCGCCTCCGCATTGATCGCCTGCACCGACTGCATCGACGCACGGCCCGGCCATTCCGGTTCGCGGATCTGGTTCGGCGCCTTCAGCGAATCGGTGAGCCGCCGCAGACGACTGACCGGCCACGATCGTGCGCCCGCCTTCGACGCGCCCGCGCGCGGATCGGCCGCTGCCGGCGCCGTCGCTCCGGCCCCGTGTTGCGCGACGTCGCGCTTTGCCGCATGTGCATCGGTGGCCGCGTCGTCGTCCTGCCCGCCCAAGTTGCCTGTCGTGTTCATGGTTCACGTGTCCTGGAAATCGTCGCAGTCCTACTGCGGCAAGCCCGGCGGCAGCACGCCGTGCTGCGCGCCTGCGCCCGGAGCGGCGCCCGGTGCGGCGCCGGGCGCGCCGCCCTGCGCGCTCTTGGGCGACGCCTCGACGGCCAGAATCATCGCCACCGCCTTGGACACGACCGCGTTCGAAATCTGGTTCAACGCCGCCTGCTGCTGCGTCATGTTCTGCGCCGATATGCCGACGGCCTGGCTGAACATCTGGTAGAGCGTGCCCAGCGCCTGAGCGGGAGATCCCGCGACGACGTTGACGTTGGACTGCGTCACGGCGTCGGTGATCTGTTCATTGACTTTGTCTGCCACGAAGCCTCCTTGGATCCCGGGTCCCGCATACGGTGGAAGAAACGCGCAGGCCGCAATTGCGTCGACGCCGCATCTGCCGTTACGGACGCTGCGAGCCTGGGTTTGTGAACGCGCTCAGGCCAGTTCCTCGCGCAACTTCTTGCGCAGCAGCTCCACGCGCTTTCTCGCCAGCGCTTCGTTGATGCCGAGCGTGGCGGCGATGTGCAGGTACGGCCGGTCTTCCTCGAACTTCAGCACGAACAGCGTCTGCTGCTGCTGCGGGAGCAGCGACAGCGCGTGCTCGAGACGCAGCAGCTGCTGCCTGAGCAAGAGCTGCTGCTCGACCGACGGCGTATGGCCTGCCAGCTCGACGACGTGATCGTCATCCCAGCTCGCATCGAATTCGAGCACGCAGTTTTCGCGGCGCCGCCGCCGCGCGCAATCGAGAAACGCATGGTTCAGCGCCAGGAACAGAAAGCCGGCGAGGTTCTGCACACGGTCGGGCGAACGCTGCAGGTAGATATGGACCTTGAGCGCCGTATCTGAAAGCAACTCGTCGGCGCGATGAATATCGCCCTTGCACAGGAGGCGCGCGCGGCGGCGCAACTTGCCCTCCATTTCCCGCCAGGTGCTGTCGAGCCGTTGCGTCGATGAGGCATCGGCTGGGGTCTCGCGCTGGTTTGAGGTTTTCATCCCGTGCCTTCCTTTCTTATGGAAAACACAGAATCGATTCGAAGCCGCGGATAACGCTGTTACCCGCGTAACAACGAAATTAAGCGTCTCGATTTAATGAATATTCTTGATTATTATGAATGGAAATTCTTAATCCCCTGCCCCGGCCGGATCGCCGTTTTCCAATGTGCGTCGGGAGCGACCGCCCGGGACGTGACCGACTATTACGTCATCTTGATTATTCCGCTTTCACGCTGCTCACAAGGCAACGTTTTCCGCTAGGTGGCTGCACTGACAAACAACCGCGCACGGGAAACATGTCTGCCTTCGCCAACATTCAAGCGCTGCGCAATATACCGATACTCACGGAGCTTCCTGAAAGCCTTCTCGCGCATATCGAGCGGCACCTCATGCCCTGGCCCGAGCACGGCAACCGCCTGCTGTTCTTCAAGGGAGACCCGGAGGATTTCGTGGCATTCGTGCATCGCGGCCGCGTCTACAAGACGCTGCACGAACCCGGCGGCCGCGAAATCATCCTGGGCCATTCGCTGCCGGGCGAGCTCATCGGCGAAAGCACGCTGCTGCGCGCTCAGCGGCGCAGCTTTACCGCCCAGATGAGTTCGGACTGCCGCATTTCGCTGCTGCATCGGCAGTATTTCGCACCACTGCTGGCGAACGCCGAGTTCATGGAGCGCATCTACGAGCAGCTGTGCCGGCACCTCCATCAGCTGAGCGATTTCGTCGAGTCGGCGTGCCTGTACCGGCTGGAGGCAAGGCTCGCGCGCCATCTGCTGAACCGCATGCAGGGCGGCGATCAGGAGGTGCCGTTACCGGAGAATCAGAGCATCCTCGCGGCCATGCTCAATGTCAGCCGCCCGCGGCTGAACAGCAGCCTGCAGAAGTTGCAGCGCGAAGGCGTGATCCGGCTGCACGGGCAACGCGTGACGATCGAAAAGCCGGAGTTGCTGCGGGTCATCGTCGACGCCAATTGACGTGCCGGCACGAACGATGGCGATCCGGCAAAGCGCCGCATCGCCCGGCGACACCGCTGCGGCGCGGCGGAACGCGTCGAACGCGCATTCCGTGGCCGGATGCGCGTACCGGGCAAAGCCCCCTTCAATTCCCTGCTGCACACCCGGAGCACTGCGAAGGTCATCCTCGCCAGTGTCTGAGTGCATTCATGAGTTGCGCGATCGCGGCCAGCTGCGACGTAAAGGAGGGGTTCGCCGCCTGCGCCGCGGCGGCGATCGCGGCCGGCGAGTTGCTGTAGAGCTGCATGATGCCGACGGTCGTCGCGGCCTGGTTGGATGCGGCCTGGTTCGCCTGCATCTGCACCGCGTTGTGAAGCAGGATCGACGTCGCATGGCTGTTCGACTGCAAGAGCGTGCCCAAGGCCATGGCGGGCGCCTCGCCGACCACCTTCGTGTTGACCTGCGTGACGGCATCGGTGATCGCAGGGGAAACCTGTTCCGGCATGTCGTTACTCCTGGTTTGCCTGCGGCCGCCGACGAGGCCCTGCGCAAGCATCGGTGGATCGGATGGCGGCGCGCGCCGGCCGGCGTCGTCATGGCGGCGCGGGCGACTGCCTTTGCATGGATCGGTGCGGCGTCATGCGTCGACGGCGGCCACGGTGACCGGGCCGCCGCCCGACGTCGGCGCCAGGGCAGCGCGTCAGCCGCGGGGCCTGCTCGCCATCTCCTTGCCGATGGCGATCACGTCGGCCAGCACGGAAAGCACGCCGTTCGCCCCGATTTCCGTGGCGGCGGCGCCCGCGCTCGCCGGCCCGAGCGTATAGAGCTGCATGATGCCCACGTTCGTGGAGGTCGGGAGCTGCACCGCCGATTGCGACTGCTGCTGCACCGCGTTCTCGAACAGGATGCTGAGCGAATGGCTCTGGGCCTGATAGAGCGAGCCCATCGCCATCGCCGGCGCTTCAGCGACCACCTTGACGTTGGCCTGCGTGACGGCATCGGTAATCGCGGGGTTGACGATGCAGGTCTTGCAATTGCAAGGGGCCTGATCGGGGATGACGGGTCCTGGCATGGTTGTTTCTCCTGGTTGGCTGACAGCCGCAACGAGGTCTCGGCGCAGCGCAGTTGATCAGTTATCCGGAACGATGAACAGCATGACATCGGCGGTGGCGGCGGCTCGCGCCACTGAGCCGCCGCTCAACCCCGGCGTCGCGGTAACGCCTTAAGCGAATGCCTTCGTGATCGCGACCACGTCGGCCAGCACGGAAAGAATCCCGTTCGACCCGATTTCCGTGGCGGCGGCGCCCGCGCTTTCCGGCCCGATGGTGTACAGCTGCATCGTGCCCACGTTCGTCGAGGTCTGCGACTGGATCGCCGCCTGCGACTGCTGCTGCACCGCGTTCTCGAACAGGATGCTCAGCGAATGGCTCTGGGCTTGATAGAGCGAGCCCATCGCCATCGCCGGCGCTTCGGCGACCACCTTGACATTGGCCTGCGTGACGGCATCGGTAATCGCAGGATTGACGTGGCAGACATGGCAGTTTTCGGACATCTCTTGCTCCTTGGTTCACGTGACGGTTACGAGGTCGCACGTCGGGGGCTCGCTGACTTGGTGTTGGTCCGCTTGGCCCGCTTGGCCCGCTTGGCCCGCGTGCTACTTCAAGGACGCTTGGCCGGAGGTATCGTGAACGGGCGGCGACGCGATATCCGGCGACGCTGCCGGAGCCGGGGCGGGTGCGGTCGCATCCGGCTCCTTCAGGCATGCGTCGAGGTTCTGCAGCCATTCGTGGATGGCCAGCACGCGTTCGGAGAGCGGATCGACGTATTGCCGAAAGCACGCTTCCATTTCCTGCTTGATGAGGCCGGTCAGCTGCTCGCCGATCAGCATCAGCGCCTGGCGCGTACTGTCCTGGATATCGGCCGCGCCCGACGGCGGATTCGCGGCGGGCGGCCCGTCCACCGGCTCGCGTGTGTCGAGCATGCCGGCAACCTTTCTCTGCTCCGTTGCCAGCACGCCGAGCGTCGCCTCGTTCTGCGCGTCGATCGACTGCAGGATGCCGCGCATCTTCTCGTAGGCTTTCTGCTGATTGAGCTGCAGGAAGTGCTTGATCTGCTCCCGCACTTCCTGGCGGGTCTTCAGCGGCGGAGCCGGCGGGTTCGAGGCGGGCGACTGCCGCGCAGGCTGCGAGCCCGGACCGGCGGCCGGCGCGTGCGGGTCGGCAGCCCGGCGCGACAGCCGCTCCAGCAGCACCTTCTCCTCCGCCGCCGCCAAAGCCCGTCCCAATTGTTTCTCGGCGAATTGCCGCAGCAGAGGGTCGAGCGCTTCGTTACTCATGGCTCGTTCCTCCTCGATGTGTGCCGGCGGCGCCGGCCGACGGCGATGCGGGCGGGTTGCGGAGTTTGAAGCGACGTAACGCTGAAGCAGCTTCGCAGACGCGATTCGGTGCATCTCGCATGGTGTTCTCCCGGTATGGATGCGCGACAAGTCTTGTCGGAAATCTCGGCAGGACTGTTGCAGGGACGAACGGGGCGAAGGGGCTGTGAAGCCGGCTGGAATCCTGAATCCCGGACAAGAAAAAGAGAAACCCCACTGCAAGGCGGGGTTGATCTTTACCGACTCCGGTTTCCCGTCTCGCACCGACTAAATAAAGTTCCACCGCCATCTGCCGATATCTGCAGATGGCGAGTATTCAAGCCGTATTGAAACTTGCCGCCGGGCATCAAGAATAATTCTGTAAATCAAAAGACCAAACAACATGAAAAAAATCATTGCAAGCGTGCTGATCGCCGCCGCGGCCGGCCTGACATTGGGCGGATGCGCCACCGGCAGCACGTCGATTACCGACGAACAGAAAATCTCGTCCATTCGGGTAGGCAAGTCGACGACCCAGGACGTCGAAAGGACGCTCGGCAAGCCGGGCGAGGTCCAGCTTGAAGAAAGCGGCGCACAAGTCTGGACCTACCAGACGGTCAAGACCAATGCCATCGCCTTCGTCCCGTTCGCGAACATGCTCGGCAAGTCGATGCAGGAAGACAACCTCACCGTGCGCTTCAACAAGAAGGGCGTCGTCACCGCGTTGGGCCGCGGGCAGCACAAGATGTAATGCCGGCACGATAGAGAATCGTAAAGGCCAAACAAAAAGCCTGTAACCGCAAGGGTTACAGGCTTTTTGTTTACGCGAAGCAGGAGCTGATCGTCAGAACGGAATATCGTCGTCCATCTCATCGAACCCACCGCCGGCCGGCGCGCTCGGACGGCTCTGTGCGCCGCCGCCGCTACCGCCACGGGCCGCGCCGCCGGCACGACCGCCGCCGCCACCGCCACGCTCCATCTGCTCGCCACGGCCGCCACCGCCGCCGTAGCCGCCACCGTAACCGCCTTCGTCACCACCACCGCCGCCGCCCGAACCACCGCGGCCGCCGAGCATCTGCATCTGGTCGGCGACGATTTCGGTCGAGTAGCGGTCCTGGCCGTCCTGGCCTTGCCACTTGCGAGTGCGGATACGGCCTTCGATATACACCGACGAACCCTTCTTCAGGTATTCGCTGACGATTTCCGCGAGGCGGCCGAAGAACGCGACGCGATGCCACTCGGTCATTTCCTTGAACTCGCCGCTCGCCTTGTCCTTGTAGCGGTCGGTCGTCGCGAGACGGATGTTCGCAACCGCGTCGCCGCTCGGCAGGTAACGGACTTCAGGATCGGCGCCGAGATTGCCGACGAGGATGACCTTGTTGACGGATGCCATGTGTTTCTCCAATAGATTCGATGCCGGGCCGCTCGCGGATCACGTCGAGCCGGCCCGCCGGGCTGCCCGGCAAGCCCCGCCGATGCGAGCCCGGATAAGGGGTCAGGCCTTGCGCGGCGGCGCTTTCATGCTGGCCGCGATTATAAGCCACGCGGCCACGAGGCCCGAGCACGCGTAGAACACCGTGTTCGCGCCGCCATGCTTGAGCAGCCACCCGCCCACGACGCCGCCGAGCGCGAGCCCGATCGATTGCGTCGTGTTGTACACGCCCGTGGCCGCGCCCTTGCGCGAGCCCGGCGCGAGCTTCGAGACCAGCGACGGCTGCGACGCTTCCAGGATGTTGAATCCGAGGAAATAGACGAACAGCACCGCGGCCACGATCAGGATGGTATGCGGCGTGCTGCCCAGCAGCAATTGGCCGATCAGGATAGCGAGGATGCCGCCGAGCAGCACGGGTTTCATCTTGCCCTGCTTTTCCGCGACGATGATCGCCGGCACCATCATCACGAACGCGAGCCCCATCACCGGCAGGTAGACCTTCCAGTGCGACGCGACCGGCAGCCCGCCGTCGACGAGCAGGCGCGGCACGACGAGGAACAGCGCGGTCTGCGTCGCATGCAGCACGAGCACGCCGAAATTGAGGCGCAGCAGCTCGGCGTTGTGCAGCACTTCGGAGAACGGCGCGGGCACGTGCACGGGCTTCGCCGCATTCGGCACGACCCACAGCACGACGCCGATCGCGAGGATCGACAGCACGCCGACGAGCGCGAACAGCCCGTTCATCCCGACCCAGTGGAACACGATCGGCGCGCCGACGATCGCGACCGCGAACGACACGCCGATCGAGCCGCCGACCATCGCCATCGCCTTCGTGCGGTTCTGCTCGGACGTCAGGTCCGCGATGAACGCGAGCACCGCGGACGACACCGCGCCCATCCCCTGGATCACGCGGCCGACGATGATCCACGTGATGTCGTGCGCGAACGCGGCGACGAAGCTGCCGATCGCGAAGATCAGCAGGCCGGTCGCGATCACCGGCTTGCGGCCGAACCGGTCGGACGCCCAGCCGTAGAAGATGTAGAGCAGCGACTGCGTGACGCCGTAGGCCCCGAGCGCGAGGCCGACGAGCAGCACGTTGTCGCCGCCCGGGATGGTTTTCGCGTAGACCGAGAACACCGGCATGATCATGAACAGGCCGAGCATGCGCAGCGCGAAGATCGCGGCGAGCGACGTGGTCGCGCGCAATTCGGGCGCGGTCATGCGGGAAGACGTGGCGGACGGATTGGACATCGGGAGTGAATTTCGAATGATCGGAATGTCCGCCCGGCAGCGGGCGGCGGAAGATCACGGCCGTCGGCCCGGGCGGCCGGCCGGGTGCGACGCGAGCCATCGGCAGGCCGCTCCGGCACACGCAAGGCCGTGCGGCGGGCAGCCATCCCGGCACGGGCGGCGGCCTTGCTGACAGCTGCTGCAAAGGTTGGGAGCCCCGAACGACGGTCTCGAAAAGCCGTTATAGTAGCAGGTTTGGTTCCCCTCCTTTTCGCCAGGTTCATGGAACAGATCCGTATCCGTGGGGCGCGCACCCACAACCTGAAAAACGTCAATCTCGACCTGCCGCGCCACAAGCTGATCGTGATTACCGGGCTGTCCGGGTCGGGCAAGTCGTCGCTCGCGTTCGATACCCTTTATGCGGAAGGGCAGCGCCGCTACGTCGAAAGCCTGTCCGCGTACGCACGCCAGTTCCTGCAGCTGATGGAGAAACCGGACGTCGACCTGATCGAGGGCCTGTCGCCCGCGATCTCGATCGAGCAGAAGGCGACGTCGCACAACCCGCGTTCGACCGTCGGCACGGTCACCGAAATCCACGACTACCTGCGACTTTTGTACGCACGGGTCGGCACGCCGTACTGCCCGGACCACGACATCCCGCTGGAAGCGCAGAGCGTGTCGCAGATGGTCGACGCGGCGCTCGCGCTGCCCGAGGACACCAAGCTGATGATCCTCTCGCCCGTCGTCGCGAACCGCAAGGGCGAGCACGCGGACCTGTTCGAGGACATGCAGGCGCAGGGCTTCGTGCGCTTTCGCGTGCGCTCGGGCGGCGGCACCGCGAACGAAGGCGTCGCGAAGATCTACGAGGTCGACTCGCTGCCGAAGCTCAAGAAGAACGACAAGCACACGATCGACGTCGTCGTCGACCGCCTGAAGGTGCGCCCGGACATGAAGCAGCGGCTCGCCGAGTCGTTCGAGACGGCGCTGCGCCTGGCCGACGGCCGCGCGATCGCGCTCGAGATGGATACCGACAAGGAGCACCTGTTCAGCTCGAAGTTCGCGTGCCCGATCTGCTCGTACTCGCTGCAGGAGCTCGAGCCGCGGCTGTTCTCGTTCAACAACCCGATGGGCGCGTGCCCGGAATGCGACGGCCTCGGCCAGATCACGTTCTTCGACCCGAAGCGGGTCGTCGCGCACCCGTCGCTGTCGCTCGCCGCCGGCGCGGTGAAGGGCTGGGACCGGCGCAACCAGTTCTACTTCCAGATGCTGCAGAGCCTCGCGGCGTTCTACGAATTCGACATCGACGCCGCGTTCGAGGATCTCCCCGAGAAGATCCGGAAGGTGCTCCTGTACGGCTCCGGCAAGCAGACGATCCCGTTCTCGTACATCAACGAGCGCGGCCGCACGACGATCCGCGAGCACGTGTTCGAGGGGATCATCCCGAACCTGGAGCGCCGCTACCGCGAGACCGATTCGGTCGCGGTGCGCGAGGAGCTGTCGAAGTACCAGAACAACCAGCCGTGCCCGTCGTGCGACGGCACCCGCCTGCGCCGCGAGGCGCGCCACGTGCGGCTCGGCGCGGGCGACTACGCGCGCGCCATCTATGAAGTCAGCAGTTGGCCGCTGCGCGACGCGCTCGGCTACTTCGACGCGCTGACGCTCGACGGCGCGAAGCGCGAGATCGCCGACAAGGTGATCAAGGAAATCGTCGCGCGGCTGACCTTCCTGAACAACGTCGGCCTCGACTACCTGTCGCTCGAGCGCAGCGCGGAAACGCTGTCGGGCGGCGAGGCGCAGCGCATCCGGCTCGCGTCGCAAATCGGCTCCGGCCTGACCGGCGTGATGTACGTGCTCGACGAGCCGTCGATCGGCCTGCACCAGCGCGACAACGACCGCCTGATCGCGACGCTCAAGCACCTGCGCGACCTCGGCAACTCGGTGATCGTCGTCGAGCACGACGAGGACATGATCCGCACCGCCGACTACGTGGTCGACATGGGCCCCGGCGCGGGCGAGCACGGCGGCGTGGTGGTCGCCGAAGGCACGCCGAAGCAGGTGCAGGCGAACGCGCAGTCGCTGACCGGCCAGTACCTCGTCGGCAAGCGCACGATCGAGTATCCGGACGAGCGGATCGCGCCCGAGCCGGACCGGATGCTGCGCATCGTCGACGCGCACGGCAACAACCTGAAGCACGTCGACCTCGAGCTGCCGGTCGGCCTCCTGACCTGCATCACCGGCGTGTCCGGCTCCGGCAAGTCGACGCTGATCAACGACACGCTGTATCACGCGGTCGCGCGCCACCTGTACGGCTCGTCGGCCGAGCCGGCGCCGCACGAGGCGATCGAGGGCCTCGAGCACTTCGACAAGGTGATCAACGTCGACCAGTCGCCGATCGGCCGCACGCCGCGCTCGAACCCGGCTACGTATACGGGCCTGTTCACGCCGATCCGCGAGCTGTTCTCCGGCGTGCCGACCTCGAAGGAGCGCGGCTACGATCCGGGCCGCTTCTCGTTCAACGTGAAGGGCGGCCGCTGCGAGTCGTGCCAGGGCGACGGCGTGCTGAAGGTCGAGATGCACTTCCTGCCGGACGTCTACGTGCCGTGCGACGTCTGCCACGGCAAGCGCTACAACCGCGAGACGCTCGAAGTCCAGTACAAGGGCAAGAACATCAGCGAAGTGCTCGACATGACGGTCGAGCACGCATACGAGTTCTTCAACGCGGTGCCGGTCATCGCGCGCAAGCTGAAGACGCTGCTCGACGTCGGCCTCGGCTACATCCGCCTCGGCCAGTCGGCGACGACGCTGTCGGGCGGCGAGGCGCAGCGCGTGAAGCTGTCGCTCGAGCTCTCCAAGCGCGACACGGGCCGCACGCTGTACATCCTCGACGAGCCGACCACCGGCCTGCACTTCCACGACATCGCGCTGCTGCTCGAAGTGATCCACCGGCTGCGCGACCAGGGCAACACGGTCGTGATCATCGAGCACAACCTCGACGTGATCAAGACGGCCGACTGGGTGATCGACCTCGGCCCGGAAGGCGGCGCGGGCGGCGGCCAGATCATCGCGCAGGGCACGCCCGAGCAGGTCGCGAAGACGAAGGCGAGCTTCACCGGCAAGTACCTCGCGCCGCTGCTCAGGCGCACCAGCCGCAAAGTCGCGGCGGGCTGATCCCGCCGCACCGCGCGCGGCCGGACGGCCGCGCGCGCCCCCCTTCTCCGCCGCCGTTCGGCGCCGTGTTCCCTTCTGCGTGACACCCTGCGCCAAACGCCCGGTTGCGGCCCATAATGGCGGCTATACTTTACGGTCGTAAGGTTTGCCATCCGCACCAATCCGGTGCGGCGACAGGCAGACGCCGCCCGGCCGGGCTGACACAGGAAAACACGATGGAGAAGCAACACGAGTCGCCCAGCGACGCGCAGAACAAGGAGCCGCACCTGCGCAGCGTCCGGCTGACGAGCGACTTCAGCCTGCCGAAACTGTCGGCGATCGAGATCGGCAGCTACCTGCTGGCGCTCCTCTCGATGTTGCTCGTCCTCGAGCTGAAGCTGCTCGGCGGCATGCTGGCCGGCCTGCTCGTCTACCAGCTGATCCACACGATCGCGCCCGTGATCGAACGGCATACGACGAGCATGCGGGCGCGCTGGGTCGCGGTCGTGCTGCTGTCCGTCGCGATCGTCGGCGCGCTGACGGGCCTCACGATCGGCATCATCGAGCACTTCGAGCATGCGGTGCCGAACCTGCAGGGCCTGCTCGGCCAGCTGATGCAGATCGTCGAGCAGACCCGCGCGCGCACGCCGGCCTGGATCGCGAACCTGCTGCCCGTCGACGTCGAGCAGATGAAGACGAAGGCGGCCGTGCTGATGCACGCGCACATGGACCAGCTCCAGCAGAGCGGCAAGAGCGTCGCGCGCGGCTTCGGCCACGTGCTGTTCGGGATGATCATCGGCGCGATGATCGCGATCGGCGTCGAGCACGGCAAGGTGCGCAGGCCGCTGTCGACCGCGCTCGTCACGCGCGTGTCGCGCTTCGCCGACGCGTTCCGCCGGATCGTGTTCGCGCAGATCAAGATCTCGGCGATCAACGCGTTCTTCACGAGCCTGTACCTGCTCGTCGCGCTGCCGATCTTCCACGAGCGGCTGCCGCTGTCGAAGACGCTCGTGCTCGTCACGTTCATCGTCGGCCTGCTGCCGGTGATCGGCAACCTGATCTCGAACACGCTGATCGTCGCGGTGTCGCTGTCGGTGAGCATGGGCACCGCGATCGCGTCGCTCGCGTTCCTCGTGATCATCCACAAGCTCGAGTACTTCCTGAACGCGAAGATCATCGGCGGCCAGATCGAGTCGCGCGCGTGGGAACTGCTGCTCGCGATGCTCGTGATGGAAGCCGCGTTCGGGCTGCCGGGCGTGATCGCCGCGCCGATCTTCTACGCGTATTTGAAGCGCGAATTGCACACGCTTCGGCTGATCTGATTCGCACGGCCCGGGCCCGTCCGCCAGGAAAAAACGCCGCGCCCTTTGCAGGGCGCGGCGTTTTGCTTGTTGCTCAGGCGAACGGCGACTCAGCGGAACACGACCGTCTTCGTCCCGTTCAGCACGATCCGGTGCTCGACGTGCCACTTCACCGCCCGCGCGAGCGTCACGCACTCGACGTCGCGGCCGATCGCGGTCAGCTGGTCCGGCGTCATGCTGTGATCGACGCGCTCCACTTCCTGCTCGATGATCGGGCCTTCGTCCAGGTCGGTCGTCACGTAGTGCGCGGTCGCGCCGATCAGCTTCACGCCGCGGTCGAACGCCTGGTAGTACGGCTTCGCGCCCTTGAAGCTCGGCAGGAACGAATGGTGGATGTTGATCGCGCGCCCGGCGAGCCGCTCGCACATGTTCTGCGACAGGATCTGCATGTAGCGCGCCAGCACGACGAGGTCGGCCTGGTGCTCGTCGATCACTTCCAGCACGCGCGCTTCCTGCGCGGCCTTCGCGGCGTCGGACGAGCCGCCGACGAGCGGGAAGTGATGGAACGGAATGTCGTAGCTCGCGGCGAGCTGGTAGAAGTCCTTGTGGTTCGACACGATCGCCGGGATCTCGATCGGCAGCTGGCCCGTGCGATAGCGGAACAGCAGGTCGTTCAGGCAATGGCCGATCTTGGACACCATGATCACGACCCGCGGCTTCACCGCCGCGTCATGCAGCTCCCAGCGCATCGCGAACTGCTCGGCGAGCGGCGCGAACTGCGCGCGCAGCGTGTCGAGCGTCGTCGCGACGTCCGCGCCGCTGCCGTTCTGGTCGAAGTGCACGCGCATGAAGAATTCGCCGGTGCGGCTGTCGCCGAACTGCGCCGAGTCGAGGATGTTGCTGCCGCGCTCGAACAGGAAGCCCGAGACCGCGTGGACGATGCCGTGCCGGTCGGGGCACGACAGTTTCAGGATAAAGCTGTGATCGGCCGACATGACCGTACTCCCTTCGTTTCCGTATTCGTGAAAATGCTGGCGCGCGCAGCTGGCGCGCAGCCGGCGCCGCGCGTCGCGTCAGGCCGCCGGCGCGAACAGCGCGTCGATGCCCGCCGCGTCTTCCGGCGCGAGCCAGCGGTGGCGCAGCAGCGTGTCGAGCATCGCGAGGCTCGCATCGAGCGTCGCCTGGCCGTCCCGCAGCCACCCGATCACCTCGGGCACGCCGGCCAGCAGGTGCTCGGCGACTTCGCCGTCCTGGTTGTGCGGCGCGAAGTCGCGCGGCAGCGGCAGGTCATAGACGAACAGCAGTTCCGACTGCGTGCCCTCCGGCAGCGAGCAGAGCACCTGCACCGCGCGGCCCGCGATCGCGCGCGCCGCCAGTTCGGGCGGAATGCCGGCTTCCTCCCAGCACTCCTTGGCCAGCGTCTCGTGAACGCCGAGCCCCCAGCCGATGCCGCCCGCGACGACGTTGTCGAGCATGCCGGGGTCGGTCGCCTTGGTCGCGCTGCGGCGGCCGAGCCACATCTGCGGCGCGGCCGGCGCTCCCGGCCGAGCCGCATATTCTACGATGCCGTTCAAATGCACCGCATAAGTCTGCGTGCCGAAGAACCGCGACGCGGCCCGCTCGATGTACGCGAGCGGCGGATCGTCGAAGCGGTTGCGGATCGCATAGATCTCGTCGCGCCAGCCGGGAATCGCGCCTTCGGCCGCGAGCGCGCCGATCGCGCTCGCGAGCGCCATGCTGCGCGCGTCGACCGTGTCGTAGCGGTCGGACAGCGTGACGCGGTCGTCCGACAGATCGAACACGTCGGGCCAGCGGGTCAGCCGCGCTGCGTCGGAACGACGCACCCAGCCTACGGCCTGGCCGGCGATCACGAAACGCAGGTGCGCAGCCGGGTCGAAGCGGCGCGCGGCGGCAATGCAAGGAAACGTCATCCGGCCCCCTTCAGTCCTTCAGCGCGACGCGGATGCCGATCGCGACGAACGTCGCGCCGGCGAGCCGGTCGAGCCACACGCCCGCCTTCGGCCGGCGCTTCAGCCACGTGCCGATCGCCCCGGCGCACACACCGAACAGCGAGAAGATCGCGGCCGTCTGCAGCATGAACAACGCGCCGAGCTCGAACATCTGCAGCGCCACGCTCTGCGTGCCGTGGGCATCGACGAACTGCGGCAGGAACACGACGAAGAACAGTGTCACCTTCGGGTTCATCAGGTTGCCGATCACGCTCTGGCGGAAGATCGACCACAGCGGCTGCGGCGGGCGCGCGTGCGCGGTCGCGAGGCCCTGGCTGCGCAGCGCCTTGATGCCGATCCAGATCAGGTACGCGGCGCCCGCGAGCTTCAGGATCTGGAACGCGACCGGCGACGAACGCAGCACCGCCGCGACGCCGAGCGCGGCGAGCGTCGTGTGGAACGTCACGCCGGCGGCGAAGCCGAGCGCGGCGACGAGGCCGGCCGCGCGGCCCTGCGAGATGCCGCGCGCGAGCACCTGAAGGTTGTCCGGGCCGGGCGCGAACGTGATCGCGATCGACGTGGCGAGAAACAGCATGAAGTTCGGCATCGTGACCTCGCAGCGTAAGCCGGCGCTCAGTGGCCGGCGAATTCGGTGACGTTGTAAACCGGCAGCCCTGCATTGCGCAACAGCGCCGAGCCGCCGAGATCCGGCAGGTCGATGATCGCCGCGCCCTCGACGACGACCGCGCCGAGCCGCTGCAGCAGGTTGCGCCCCGCCATCATCGTGCCGCCGGTCGCGATCAGGTCGTCCATGATGATCACGCGGTCGCCGGGCCGGCACGCATCCTCGTGGATCTCGACGGTCGCGCTGCCGTATTCGAGGTCGTACGATTCGCGCTGCGTCCTGTACGGCAGCTTGCCGACCTTGCGGATCGGCACGAAGCCGACGCTCAGCTCATACGCGACGATCGGCGCGATGATGAAGCCGCGCGCGTCGAGGCCCGCGACGTAGTCGAGCTTCGCGTCGACGTAGCGCTCGACGAACAGGTCGACCAGCACGCGCAGCGCCTTCGGGCTTTGCAGCAGCGTCGTGATGTCGCGGAACTGCACGCCCGGCTGCGGCCAGTCGGGCACCGTGCGGATCTGGCTGTGGATGAAGGCGGCCGGATCGACCGGCGCCCCCGACGACGAATGCGGCATGAAACTCTCCGAAAAAAACGGTGCGCGACGTTTCGGGCACCGTTCAGAAAATACGGGTCAGGTTATGGATCGCCGCTCACGCGGCCGTGGCCGGCGGCTCGCGCCGATGGCGCGACAGGCGCTCCTCCGCGAGCGCCAGCGCTTCCGGCAGCCCGCGCAGCACGACGATGTCGCTCGCGCGCAGCTTGGTCTGCGGATCCGGCTCGACGCCGCGAATCCCGTGCCGGCGGATCGCCGTGACCTCGAGCCCGAGCGCGAACAGCCCGAGCTCCTCCAGCGAGCGCCCGACCGCGTCCGCGCGCGCGTCGACCGGCACCGATTGTAGCCGCACCTGCTCGTGGTCGTCGTCGTCCGCGTCGTCGGCGCCGCGGAAGTAGCCGCGCAGCAGGCTGTAGCGCTCGTCGCGCATCTCCTCGACGCGCCGCACGACCTTGCGCATCGGCACGCCGACCAGCACCAGCGTATGCGACGCGAGCATCAGGCTGCCCTCGACGATTTCGGGGATCACCTCGGTCGCACCGGCGGCGAGCAGCTTCTCCAGGTCGGCGTCGTCGACGGTGCGCACGATCGCCGGCAGCGTCGGCTCCAGCTCGTGCACATGGTGCAGCACGCGCAGCGCCGACGGCGTGTTCGCATAGGTGATCGCGACCGCCGCCGCGCGGTGGATACCGGCCGCGAGCAGCGACTCGCGGCGCGCCGCGTCGCCGAACACGACCGACTCGCCCGCGGCCGCGGCCGCGCTCACGCGATCGGGGTCGAGGTCGAGCGCGACGTACGGAATCCCTTCCTGCTCGAGCATCCGCGCAAGGTTCTGGCCCGCGCGGCCGTAGCCGCAGATGATCACGTGGCCGCGCTGCTTGAGGCTCTGCGTCGCGATCCGGGTCATCTGCAGCGACTGCTGCATCCATTCGGTCGACGACAGCCGCATCACGATCCGGTCGGCGTTCTGGATCAGGAACGGCGCGGCGAGCATCGACAGCAGCATCGACGCGAGGATCGCCTGCAGCAGCGTCGCATCGACGAGGTGCCGGTCGAGGATCAGGTTCAGCAGCACGAAGCCGAATTCGCCGGCCTGCGCGAGGCCGATGCCGGTGCGCATCGCGACGCCCGGCGTCGCGCCGAACAGTCGTGCGAGCCCCGTGATCATCGTGCCCTTGAACAGGATCTGCCCGACGAAGAAGCCGAACACGAGGAGCGGATGCTCCCAGATCACGCGCGGATCGAGCAGCATCCCGGTCGTCACGAAGAACAGGCCGAGCAGCACGTCGCGGAACGGCTTGATGTCTTCCTCGACCTGATGGCGGAACGGCGTCTCGGCAATCAGCATCCCCGCGATGAACGCGCCGAGCGCGAGCGACAGGCCGAACTTGTCGGTGAAGAACGCGGCGCCGAGCGTGACGAGCAGCAGGTTCAGCACGAACAGCTCCTGCGAGCGGCGCCGCGCGACGACGTTGAGCCAGCGGGTCATGAAGCGCTGCCCGACGATCAGCAGCAGCGCGAGCGCGATCACGATCTTCACGGCCGCGAACCCGAGCGTCAGCATCAGGTCCTTCGACGATTCGGCGCCGAACGCGGCGATCACGATCAGGAGCGGCACGACGGCCAGATCCTGGAACAGCAGCACGCCGAAGATGTTGCGGCCGTGCTCGGTCTCGATCTCGAGGCGCTCGGCGAGCATCTTCGACACGATCGCGGTCGACGACATCGCGAGCGCGCCGCCGAGCGCGATGCAGCCCTGCCACGTGATGTGCATCCAGCGCTCGAACAGCGCGCCGAGCACGAGCGCGAGCACGAGCGTCGCGACCACCTGCAGCAGCCCGAGGCCGAACACGAGCCGCTGCATCGCCCGCAGCTTCGCGAGCGAGAACTCGAGGCCGATCGAGAACATCAGGAACACCACGCCGAATTCCGCGAGATGCTCGGCCCGCTCGAGGTCCGCCGCGACGCCGAACGCGTGCGGGCCGACCAGGATGCCGACGGTCAGGTAGCCGAGCATCGGCGGCAGGTTCAGCGAACGGAATACGACGACGCCCACCACCGAAGCCAGCAGCAGCAGAAGCGTCATTTCGAGCGGGGAAATCACGGGCGAAGCGTCCTCGGTCGTCGGGGCCACGGCAAAGCAGGCGCGGCATGGTGGCGGGAGACAGGCGACATCGGACGAGTCCGAACGGCCGGCGCGGCGAACAAACGCCTTTGCTATACTCCGCGCATGATAGCGAAAATCAATGATGATCGGGCGCTCGCGCTCGCCCGCGACGTGCTCGACATCGAGGCGGACGCCGTGCGCGCGCTGAGCGACCAGCTCGACGGCGACTTCGTCAAGGCCGTCGCGCTGCTGCTCGGCTGCGGCGGCCGTGTGGTGGTCTCCGGGATCGGCAAATCGGGGCACATCGCCCGCAAGATCGCGGCCACGCTGGCCAGCACCGGCACGCCCGCGTTCTTCGTCCATCCGGCCGAGGCCAGCCACGGCGACCTCGGGATGGTCACGGCCGACGACGTGTTCATCGGCATCTCGTACTCCGGCGAGTCGGAAGAACTCGTCGCGATCCTGCCGCTCGTGAAGCGAATCGGCGCGAAGCTGATCGCGATCACGGGCCGCGCCGAATCCAGCCTCGGCCAGCTCGCCGACGTCAACCTGAACGCCGCGGTCGCGAAGGAAGCGTGCCCGCTCAACCTCGCGCCCACCGCGAGCACGACCGCCGCGCTCGCGCTCGGCGACGCGCTCGCGGTCGCGGTGCTCGACGCGCGCGGCTTCGGCTCCGAGGATTTCGCGCGCTCGCACCCGGGCGGCGCGCTCGGCCGGCGCCTGCTCACCTATGTGCGCGACGTGATGCGCACCGGCGACGAGATTCCGTCCGTCGGGCTCGACGCGACGCTGTCCGACGCGCTGTTCCAGATCACCGCGAAGCGGCTGGGAATGACGGCCGTGGTCGACGCCGACGGCAAGGTCGCCGGGATCTTCACGGACGGCGACCTGCGCCGCGTGCTCGAGCGCGACGGCGACTTCCGCCGGCTGCCGATCGTCGACGTGATGACGCGCCAGCCGCGCACGATCGGGCCGGATCACCTGGCGGTCGAGGCGGTGGAACTGATGGAGCGCCATCGGATCAACCAGATGCTGGTGGTCGATGCCGGCGGTGCGCTGATCGGCGCGCTGAACATGCACGACCTGTTCTCGAAGAAGGTGATCTGATGACCGCTGCGCTGACTGCAGCCGAGCGCGCGAGCCGTGTGAAGCTGATGATTTTCGACGTCGACGGCGTGCTGACCGACGGCGGCCTGCTGTTCACGGCCGCCGGCGACGCGATGAAGTCGTTCAATTCGCTCGACGGGCACGGCGTGAAGCTGCTCGGCGAGGCCGGCATCGCGACCGCGATCATCACGGGCCGCAAGTCCGAGATCGTCGCCGCGCGCGCGAGGGAAATGAAGATCGCGCACCTGTTCCAGGGCGTCGAGAACAAGCTTGCCGTGTTCGGCGAGCTGGCCGCGTCGCTCGGCATCGCGCCGGACGCATGCGGCTACATGGGCGACGACTGGCCCGACCTGCCGGTGATGCTGCGCTGCGGCTTCGCGACCGCGCCGGCGAACGCGCACCCCGAGGTGATCGCCCGTGCGCACTGGGTCGCCGAGGCCCGCGGCGGCCAAGGCGCGGTGCGCGAGGTCTGCGACACGATCCTGCGCGCGCAGCGCCGCTACGACGCGCTGCTCGCGCAAGCCTGCGGGGCCTGACGGATGAATCCTCAATTCCGCTGGACCCAGCTGCTGCCGCTCGCCGCGGTCGCGGCGCTCGCGGGCATCACGTGGTGGCTGCTGCAGGCGACGCTGCCGCCGCCCAGCGAAGGCGCCGCGCAGCAGAAGCAGCACACGCCCGATTATTTCGCGGACAACTTCTCGGTGACCGAGCTCGACCAGTCGGGCACGACCCAGTACCGGCTGACCGCGGCGAAGCTGATCCACTACGAGGACACCGAGTCGAGCGACCTGACCACCCCGGCGATGCGTGCGTTCCAGCCCGGCAAGCCGGTCGTGACGACCACCTCGAAGCGCGGCACCGTCAACGGCGACGTGTCGATCGTCGACCTGTACGACGACGCGCGCATCCTGCGCGCCGCGGGCGGCGGCGATCCGCAGATGCAGGCGGATTCCCAGCATTTCCGGATCTTCGTCAATGACGATGTGATCCAGACCGAAAAGCCGGTTAAACTTCAGCGCGGCCTGTCGCTCGTCAACGCGACCGACGGCATGAAGTACAACAACGTCACCCGGGTCATCGAGCTTTACGGCAACGTGCGCGGCACGATCGCCGCGTCGGACGCGTCCGGCGGCTCGAAAGGTCAACCCAAGTAACTCATCCCACGCGTGACTGCATGAACGAATCGTTCCCGTGTCAGATTTACGGCGGCGCCCGGCGCGTCGCCCGCGCCGCGCTCGCCGCGACGCTCGTGGCGCTCCCGCTGGTCGGGCTGGCGCCGCTCGCCCATGCCGAAAAGGCCGATCAGGGCAAGCCGATCAACGTCGAAGCGGACAACCTGACCTACGACGACCTGAAGCAGGTCACCATCGCGACCGGCAACGTCGTGATCACGAAGGGCACGATCATCATCAAGGGTGATCGCGTCGAAGTGCGGCAGGATCCGGAAGGCTATCAGTACGCGACCTCATACGGCAGCGGCAAGAAGCACGCGTCGTTCCGCCAGAAGCGCGAAGGGCTCGACGAATACATCGACGGCGACTCGGAACGCATCGACTACGACGGCAAGCAGGACCTGACGACCCTCACGACCGCCGCGACCGTGCGCCGCCTGCAGGGCACGTCGACGATCGCCGACACCGTGCACGGCAGCGTGGTCACCTACGACGGCCAGCGCGACTTCTACACCGCGCGCGGCGGCAAGGACGTCGCGGCGCCGGGCAACCCGAACGGCCGCGTGCGCGCGATGCTGTCGCCGCGCAGCGGCGGCCCCGCCCCGCTGAACGGCGCGCCGGCCAAGCTGGCGCCGTCGACCACGATCCAGGGGGCGCCGGGCCAATGAATGCGTTACCGAACCGCCAGCCGGCCGGCACCAGCAGCTCGCTCGTCGTCCGCAACCTGAAGAAGCGCTACGGCTCGCGCACGGTCGTCAAGGACGTGTCGCTCGACGTGAAGAGCGGCGAAGTCGTCGGCCTGCTCGGCCCGAACGGCGCCGGCAAGACCACGTCGTTCTACATGATCGTCGGGCTCGTGCCGCTCGACGCGGGCGAGATCTCGCTGAACGGCAGCTCGATCAGCCTGCTGCCGATCCACAAGCGCGCGTCGCTGGGGCTGTCGTACCTGCCGCAGGAAGCGTCGGTGTTCCGCAAGCTGACCGTCGAGGAGAACATCCGCGCGGTGCTCGAGCTGCAGCACGACGACGGCGGCAAGCGCCTGTCGAAGGACGCGATCGCGTCGCGCACCGAGGCGCTGCTCGACGAGCTGCAGATCGGCCACTTGCGCGAGAATCCGGCGCTGTCGCTGTCCGGCGGCGAACGTCGCCGTGTCGAGATCGCGCGCGCGCTCGCGACCAACCCGAGCTTCATCCTGCTCGACGAGCCGTTCGCGGGCGTCGACCCGATCGCGGTGCTCGAGATCCAGAAGATCGTCAAGTTCCTGAAGCAGCGCAACATCGGCGTGCTGATCACGGACCACAACGTCCGCGAAACGCTCGGCATCTGCGACCACGCGTACATCATCAGCGACGGCACCGTGCTCGCCGCCGGCGCGCCGAGCGAAATCATCGAGAACGAAAGCGTGCGCCGCGTCTATCTCGGCGAACATTTCCGCATGTAACCCGTTGTCGAGAACGCGCCCCGCCCGGTCACGCCGCGCGGGGCCGCGCCCCGTTTTACAGTCCCGTTCGCGGTCCATTCCCGGCAGGACTGACGCCGCGCGTAATCGCGGATGGCTCAAGGCGCCTGGGTCGTGGCAAACTCCCGGTATGACTCCCTCCCTGCCATGAAAGCCAGCCTTCAACTCCGCCTGTCGCAACACCTGGCGCTGACGCCGCAACTGCAGCAGTCGATCCGGCTCCTGCAGCTGTCGACGCTCGAACTGCAACAGGAAGTGGCGATGGCGGTCGCCCAGAATCCGCTGCTCGAGAGCGACGACGAATGGATCGCGAGCCCGCTGCGCGTTGCCGCGGATGGTTCGCTGATCGCGCAGACGCCGCCCGCGTCGAACCCCGAGCCGATGGCGGCCACGAACGGCGCCGGCCAGACCGGCGAGCGCACCGAACGCGACGAGCCGGCCGCTGCGGACGACTATGACGGCTACGCGTCCGGCGACAGCGACGGCCCGCAATGGAACCTCGACGAATTCGGCCGCGCGAGCGGCGCGTCAGATGACGACGACCTGCCGCCGCTGCAGGTCCAGGAAGCGGCGACGTCGTTGCGCGACCACCTGTCCGCGCAGCTGCGCGTCACGCAGGCCGGGCCGCGCGACCGCGCGCTCGTGATGTTCCTGATCGAATCGCTCGACGACGACGGCTACCTGACCGCAACGCTCGACGAGGTGCTCGCCGACCTGCCGCCCGAACTCGAAGTCGATTGCGACGAACTGAACGCCGCGCTCGCGCTGCTGCACAGCTTCGACCCGGCCGGGGTCGGGGCCCGCTCGGCGTCCGAGTGCCTGAAGCTGCAGCTGCTGCGGCTCGATCCGTCCCCGACGCGCACGCTCGCGCTCGAGATCGTGTCGCAATATCTCGAGCTGCTCGCCGCGCGCGACTTCACGCGGTTGCGCAAGCACCTGAAGGCGAACGACGACGCGCTGCGCGACGCGCACGCGCTGATCCGCTCGCTGGAGCCGTTCCCCGGCGCCGCGTACGGCAAGGCCGAAGCGGACTACGTCGTGCCCGACATCATCGTGAAGAAGGTCGGCCAGGGCTGGCAGGCGGAGTTGAATCCCGAAGTCGTGCCGCGCCTGCGGATCAACAATCTCTACGCGAACATCCTGCGCAACAGCCGCGGCGATCCGTCCGCGGGTTCGCTCAAGCAGCAGCTGCAGGAAGCGCGCTGGCTGATCAAGAATATCCAGCAGCGGTTCGACACGATCCTGCGAGTTGCACAGGCTATTGTCGAACGTCAGAAGAATTTCTTTGCGCACGGCGAAATCGCCATGCGCCCCTTGGTTTTGCGGGAAATAGCTGATACGCTGGGCCTACACGAGTCGACTGTCAGCCGTGTGACAACCGGGAAGTACATGCTGACCCCGTTCGGGACGCTTGAATTTAAGTACTTCTTCGGATCTCACGTCTCGACCGACACAGGTGGCGCCGCATCGTCGACTGCCATCCGTGCCCTCATCAAGCAACTGATAGGAGCCGAAGACCCAAAATCGCCTCTTTCGGACAGCCGAATTGCCGAACTGCTGGCAGAACAAGGCTTCGTGGTCGCGCGCCGCACGGTTGCCAAGTATCGCGAAGCCCTCAAGATCCCGGCAGTAAATCTGCGCAAGTCTCTTTAAGCCTGCTGCCTGCCCGGCGGCAGGCGTGTTCCGGCCACCGCGCATACGGGGAACTGGCCGGGCGACCTGTCCGCCATCTGCCGCACCGTGCGGCACGGGCATGTCGACCGGAGCGCCGCCTCGATGCGGCCGCGTGGTCACTCGCTTGGAGAAGCACTATGAACCTGAAGATCAGTGGACATCATCTCGAAGTCACGCCTGCAATTCGCGAATACGTGATCACCAAGCTGGACCGGGTGCTACGGCATAGCGATCAGGTGATCGATGGCACTGTGATCCTCTCGGTCGACAACCACAAGGAAAAGGACAAGCAGCAACGCGCGGAAATCAATCTGCATCTGAAGGGCAAGGATATCTTCGTCGAAAGCGCAAACGGCAACCTGTACGCAGCAATCGACCTGCTGATCGACAAGCTGGACCGCCAGGTCGTGAAGCACATGGAGCGCCTGCAAACGCATGCGCATGATCCGATCAAGCTTCAGCCGGCGGTCGAGCAGTTCGAACAGATCGAAGTGCCGCCGCAATAACCTGCCATGCCGCATCGCCACGCCGCCCGGTTCGCCGGGCGGTTTTTTTTGTGTCCGGCGCAGCGCCGCCCGCATCCGCGCCACGCTCGCGCCCGTGTTCTATAATGCTTCGGTTATTGCCGGGGGGCGTTGGGTACGGTCGCCGTGCCTTGCAGGTCTCCATCGCCTAACGCCTTGATATTGCCAAACATGGAAAATCAGTCTGCCGCCGCGAGGAGACCCCAGGCCGCCCTATCGCCTGCCAACATGAATCGCCTAGCCAAAATCCTGCCCCTAGAGAACGTCGTCATCGACCTCTCCGTCACCAGCAAGAAACGCGTCTTCGAACAAGCCGGGCTGATCTTCGAGAATCAGAACGGCATCGCCCGCAGCACCGTCACGGACAACCTGTTCGCGCGCGAGCGCCTCGGCTCGACCGGGCTCGGCGAAGGCGTCGCGATTCCGCACGGGCGCATCAAGGGCCTCAAGCATCCACTCGCCGCGTTCGTGCGGCTCGCCGATCCGATTCCGTTCGAGGCGCCCGACGGCCAGCCCGTTTCGCTCCTGATCTTCCTGCTCGTTCCCGAGCAAGCCACCCAGCAGCATCTCGAGATCCTGTCGGAAATCGCACAGCTGCTGTCCGACCGCGATGCGCGCGAGCGTCTGCACAACGAACCGGATCGCGCCGAGTTGCACAGCCTGCTCACTCAGTGGCAACCTTGAGTTGATCCGGGCGGTACATTTTCCCGAACGAGGCGGCACGCGCCGCCGTCCCGGGCCGCCCGGCGCCGGCCCGGCGTGGCGACGACCGTCGCCGCCACGCGCGCGCACCGGCTCACTGGAGTGACGGACTCATGGATACGTCCAGCATCAACGCCCAGAGCATCTTCGACGACAACGCGGCCACGCTGAAGCTCAGCTGGCTGACGGGGCATGAAGGCTGGGAACGCGGCTTTTCCGCGGATACCGTCGCCAATGCGACGTCGAGCGCCGACCTCGTCGGCCACCTGAACCTGATCCACCCGAACCGGATCCAGGTGCTAGGCGAAGCCGAGATCGACTACTACCAGCGGCAGACCGACGAAGACCGCTCGCGCCACATGGCCGAACTGATCGCCCTCGAGCCGCCGTTCCTCGTCGTCGCCGGCGGCGCCGCGGCGCCGCCCGAACTGGTGCTGCGCTGCACGCGCTCGTCGACGCCGCTGTTCACGACGCCGATGTCCGCCGCCGCGGTGATCGACAGCCTGCGCCTCTACATGTCGCGCATCCTCGCGCCGCGCGCCACGCTGCACGGCGTGTTCCTCGACATCCTCGGGATGGGCGTGCTGCTGACGGGCGACTCGGGCCTCGGCAAGAGCGAACTCGGCCTCGAACTGATCAGCCGCGGTCACGGCCTCGTCGCCGACGACGCGGTCGACTTCGTGCGCCTCGGCCCCGATTTCGTCGAAGGGCGCTGCCCGCCGCTGCTGCAGAACCTGCTCGAAGTGCGCGGCCTCGGCCTGCTCGACATCAAGACGATCTTCGGTGAGACCGCCGTACGGCGGAAAATGAAGCTGAAGCTGATCGTGCAACTGGTGCGGCGCCCCGACGGCGAGTTCCAGCGCCTTCCGCTCGAAAGCCAGACGGTCGACGTGCTCGGCCTGCCGATCAGCAAGGTCACGATCCAGGTCGCGGCCGGCCGCAACCTCGCGGTGCTGGTCGAGGCGGCGGTCCGCAACACGATCCTGCAGTTGCGCGGCATCGACACGCTGCGCGATTTCATGGATCGGCAACGACTCGCGATGCAAGATCCCGATAGCCAGTTCCCCGGCAAGCTCGTGTAACCGGCACCGGTGCGGGCGCGCGGCGCGGGCGCGTCGTGCCGGTGCTATGATGAAACGTCAGGATTTTCTGCTTCCCATGCGCATAGTTCTCATCACCGGCATTTCCGGCTCCGGCAAGTCCGTCGCGCTGAACGCGCTGGAGGACGCGGGCTACTACTGCGTCGACAATCTGCCGCCGCACGTGCTGCCCGAGCTGGCCCGCTACCTGGCCGAGGAAGGCCAGGGGCGGCTCGCGGTCGCGATCGACGCACGCTCGAGCGCGTCGCTCGACGAAATGCCCGGTCTGATCCGCGCGCTGTCGCGCGAGCACGACGTGCGCGTGCTGTTCCTCAACGCGAGCACCCAGGCGCTGATCCAGCGTTTTTCCGAGACGCGCCGCCGCCATCCGCTGTCCGGCTCGCCGTCGCACGACGCCGACGTCGGCCTGCTGTCGTCGCTCGAGGAGGCGATCGAGCGCGAGCGCGACCTGGTCGCGCCGCTCGCCGAATTCGGCCATCAGATCGACACCAGCAACCTGCGCGCGAACGTGCTGCGCAGCTGGGTCAAGCGGTTCATCGAGCAGAAGAACGACGACCTGATGCTGATGTTCGAATCGTTCGGCTTCAAGCGCGGCGTGCCGCTCGACGCGGACCTGATGTTCGACGTGCGCGCGCTGCCGAATCCGTACTACGACCACGAGCTGCGCCCGCTCACCGGGCTCGACCAGCCGGTCATCGCGTTTCTCGACGCACTGCCGATCGTCCACCAGATGATCGACGACATCCATGCGTTTCTCATCAAATGGCTGCCGCACTTCCGCGAAGACAATCGCAGCTACCTGACCGTCGCCATCGGCTGCACGGGCGGGCAGCATCGCTCGGTCTTCATCGCGGAAACGCTCGCCACACGCCTCGCGGCCGAGGCGAACGTGATCGTGCGGCATCGTGACGCACCGGTGGATGTCGGCGCGTCGTCGCGGCTCGTGACCGCGGTCGCAAGACCCTAGCGACGCCGCTTCCCCATCAGCGCGCCATGTCCTCTCTCTCTACCACCCTGCTCGACCTGCCGCTGTTTCCGCTGCATACGGTGCTGTTTCCCGGAGGGCTGCTGCCGCTCAAGGTGTTCGAGGCGCGCTACCTCGACATGTCGCGTGCGTGTCTGCGCGACAACGCGCCGTTCGGCGTCTGCCTGCTGAAGAGCGGACCGGAAGTCGCGCAGGAAGGCGCGGTGTCGGTACCGGAAACGATCGGCTGCATGGCGCGCATCGTCGAATGCGACACCGGCGAATTCGGGATGCTGTTTCTGCAGGCGATCGGCACGCAGCGCTTCGAACTGCTGTCGCACCGCGTCGAGGCGAACGGGCTGCTCGTCGGCATCGCGGAGCCGCTGCCCGACGACATTCCGCTCGAAGGCGAGCAGGCGCTCGCGCAGTTCGGCGCGTGCGCGGAGGTGCTGGAGCGCATCATCGATGCGCTGAAGCAGAAGAACGAGCCGGACAAGCTGCCGTTCTGCGAGCCGTTCCGGCTCGACGATCCGAGCTGGGTGTCGAACCGTCTCGCCGAACTGCTGCCGCTCGATCTGCGCGCGCGGCAAAAGCTGATGGAGTTTCCCGACGTCGGCGCGCGCATCGACGCCGTGCATCATGTGCTGAACCGGCACGGCTGGCTCTGACCGCCCGCCGCACGCGTTCCGCGCGAGTTACAGCAGCGACCCGCTCAACGCGTCGAGCAGCTTGCGCACCGGCGCGGGCACGCCGTACGCGTCGAGTCCGCTCAGCGGCACCCATGCGGTTTGCGCGTCCTGCGCGACGACGGCGCTGTCGCCGCGCCCGCCCATTTCGCTCAGCCGCGGCTCGATCTCGAGCTTGAAATGCGTGAACGTGTGCGTCAGCGACGCGAGCGGCACCGGCCCGCCGCCGCCCAAGCCGCGCGCGCGGTCGGCAAGCGCGGCGTCGCCGTCGGCTTCCGGCAGGCTCCACAACCCGCCCCAGATGCCCGCCGGCGGCCGCCGCTCGAGCAGCACCGCGTCGCCGTCGCGCAGCACGAGCATCCAGGTCTTGCGCGTCGGCACCTTCTTCTTCGGACGCGCGGCCGGCAACTCGCGCTGCCGGCCGGTGGACTGCGCGACGCAATCGCCGGCGAACGGGCAGCGCGCGCAATCCGGCTTGCCGCGTACGCACAGTGTCGCGCCGAGATCCATCAGGCCCTGCGTATACGCGCTCACGTCAGCGGCATTCGCGGCATCGGGCAGCAGCGATTCGGCCAGCGCCCACATGTCGTTCTCGACGCGCTTCTCGCCCGGGAAGCCTTCGACGCCGAACACCCGCGCGAGCACGCGCTTCACGTTGCCGTCGAGAATCGTCGCGTGCGCGCCGAACGCGAACGACGCGATCGCCGCCGCGGTCGAGCGGCCGATGCCGGGCAGTTCGGCGAGCGCGTCCGGCGTCGCCGGGAACGCGCTGCCATGGTCGGCGGCCACCACCTGCGCGCAGCGGTGCAGGTTGCGCGCGCGCGAGTAGTAGCCGAGGCCCGCCCATAGCGCCATCACGTCGTCGGCCGGCGCGGCGGCGAGCGCGGCGACGTCCGGGAAGCGCTCGAGAAAGCGCAGGTAGTACGGCACGACGGTCGACACCTGGGTCTGCTGCAGCATGATTTCCGACAGCCAGATGCGATATGGGTCACGCGTGTTCTGCCACGGCAGGTCGTGGCGTCCGTGCGCGCGCTGCCACGCGATCAGGCGCGTGGCGAACGTGCGGTGCAGCGGCGTGACGGGAAACGGAGCGGGAGCGGTACGGGGCGGCTTCAAGATGAAAAAAAATGGCGAAAGGTTTCAACGCTGGCACGTCGGACAGAAATAGGTGGACCGCTGGCCCTGCACGATCTGCCGGATCGGCGTGCCGCACACGCGGCAAGGCAGGCCCGCGCGATCGTAGACGAAGCAGTCGAGCTGGAAGTAGCCGCTCTCGCCGTTGCTGCCGACGAAATCGCGCAACGTGCTGCCGCCGCGCTCGATCGCGTCGGCGAGCGTCGCGCGCACGGCATCGGCCAGCCGCTCGTAACGCGGCAGCGACACCTTCCCGGCGGCGGTGGTCGGCCGGATGCCGGCGCGGAACAGGCTCTCCGACGCATAGATGTTGCCGACGCCGACGACGATGTCGCCCGCGAGCAGCGCCTGCTTCACCGACACCGTGCGCCCGCGCGTGCGCGCATGGAGCAGCGCGCCGCTGAAGGCCGGCGAGAACGGTTCGACGCCGAGGCTCGCGAGCAGCGGGTGCGCGTGTACGTCGCCGGCCTCGCGCGGATGCCACAGCACGGCGCCGAAGCGGCGCGGATCGCGGTAGCGCAGCACGAATTCATCGAAGATCCAGTCGATGTGGTCGTGCTTCGCGGCGGCGGGCAGCGCGCCGGCGGTCGGCAGCACGCGCAGCGTGCCCGTCATGCCGAGATGCACGATGAACCAGCCGGCGTCGACCTCGAACAGCAGGTACTTGCCGCGCCGCTCGACGCCGAGCACCTCGCGCGCGCGCAACTGCTCCGCGAGCCCGGCCGGCACCGGCCAGCGCAGCATCTCGGTACGGACGTCGACGCGCTCGACGCGCCGCCCCGCGACAAAGGGTTCGATACCCCGGCGCGTCACTTCGACTTCTGGCAACTCTGGCATGTTCTGCGGGTCTCAAGCTGGTAGTCGTGATTGTGCGTGTATTGTAGCGAGCGCGTTACAATCGACCGAAACATCGAACGGATTTCCATGACCCTGCCCTTGAAGCTGCTTCAGAAGCGCCCCGCCGCCGACGCGCGCGGCTTGCGCGCCTTCCCGGTCCGCCGCGTGCTTGGCGCCGCGCTGATCGTCGCATGGACCTTCGCCGCCGTTCCGGCCCATGCGCAGATGCCGGCGCCGGACGACGACGAACCGCAGGGCGCGTTCGACCACGTGTTGCCGGACGAGAAAAAGAATCTCCCGAGCGTGCCGCTGACGAGCCAGATCGTCTACCAGGTGCTGGCCGCCGAAGTGGCGCTCCAGCGCAACCAGCCCGCGCCGGCCTTCCAGACCTATCTCGCGCTCGCGCGCGACACGCGCGACCCGCGCATGGCGCAGCGTGCGACCGAAATCGCGCTCGCCGCGCAGAGCCCCGCCGATGCGCTGTCCGCGGCGAACCTGTGGCGCGAGTACGCGCCGGATTCGAATCGCGCGTCACAGGTCGACGCCGCGCTGCTGGTGCTCGCCGGCAAGCCGGCCGACGCGCAGCCGATGCTCGCGCGCGAACTCGCGCGCGCGACCGGCGACACGCGCGGCCCCGCGATCCTCGCGCTGCAGGCGCTGCTCGCGCGCGGCGCCGACCGCGTCGGCGGCCTCGCGGTGCTGCGGGACATGCTGAAGAACGACATGAACCGCCCGGAAGCGCAACTCGCGATCGCCCGCCAGCAGCTCGCCATCGACGACAAGGACGGCGCCGCGCAATCGCTGAAACAGGCGCTGCAGATCCGGCCGGACTACCTGCCCGCGGCGCTGATGCTGTCGCAGATGGGCCCTGCGGAGCGCGCGGCCGGCATCGCGTCGTTCGAGAAGTATGTTCAGCAGAATCCGAAGTCGCGCGACGCGCGGCTCGCGCTGTCGCAGCTGTATCTCGCGGACGAACGCCTCGACGACGCGCAGAAGCAGTTCGAGACGATGCGCAAGCTCGACTCGAAGGATCCGACGCCGCTGATGGCGCTCGCGCTGATCAAGATCCAGCAGAAGAAGCTCGATGACGCGACGTCCTACCTGAAGCAGTACGTGCAGCTCGGCGGGAAGCAGCCGAACGCCGACGTCGGCCAGGGCTACATCTACCTCGCCCAGATCGCGATCGACCAGGGCAACGACGCGGCCGCGTCGCAATGGCTCGACAAGGTCGACCAGACGAGCCAGCACTACCTGCCCGCGCAGATCACGCGCGCGCAGCTGCTGCAGAAACAGGGCAAGACCGACGAAGCGCGCAAGGTGCTCGACAACCTGCCGGTCAACGATCCGCGCGACGCCGCCGTGATCGCGCGCACCGACGCGTCGATCCTGTTCACCGCGAAGCGCTACGGCGAAGCGGAGACGCGCCTGTCGCGAGCCGTCGACGATTTCCCGGACGATCCGGACCTGCGCTACGACTACGCGATGGCGGCCGAGAAGACCGGCCACTACACGACGATGGAAAAGCAGCTGCGCGAACTGATCCGTACGCAGCCCGACAACCCGCAGGCGTACAACGCGCTCGGCTATTCGCTCGCCGACCGCAACCAGCGCCTGCCGGAAGCCAGCAAGCTGATCGAGAAGGCCGTCGCGCTCGCGCCGAACGACGCGTACATCATGGACAGCCTCGGCTGGGTGAAATTCCGGATGGGCGACACCGCCGGCGCGACGAAGGTTCTGCGGCGCGCGTACGACCTGCAGCCGAACGCCGAAATCGGCGCGCATCTCGGCGAGGTGCTGTGGAAGAGCGGCGCGCAGGACGAGGCACGCACCGCGTGGCGCGCGGCGCAGAAGCTCGAACCGGACAACGACACGCTCGTGCAGACGCTCAAGCGCCTCCAGATCAACGGCCTCTGATGCGGATGGCCCGGATGTTTTCCCTGTCCTCACGCGCGGCGCGCGGCATCGCCGCGGCGGGCGCTGCGCTTGCGCTCGCCGGCTGCGCGAGCACGCCGCCGTCGGCGAGCGCGCCGGGCGGTGTGCTGCAGACCGCCGCGACGCACGCCTATCACGGCCGCTTCGCGGTGCAGTACAACGACCGCCTCGGCAGGCAGCAGAACGTGTACGGCAACTTCGACTGGCAGGAGCGCGGCGACGACGTATCGCTCGAACTGCGCAGCCCGCTCGGCCAGACGCTCGCGATCGTGAAGTCGTCGCCGAGCACGGCGTCGCTCGAGTTGCCGAACCGCCAGCCGCAGTTCGCAACGGACGTCGACCAGCTGATGCAGAACACGCTCGGCTTTTCGCTGCCGCTCGCCGGGCTGCGCTACTGGCTGCAGCCGACGCCCGCCCCCGCCTCGCCGGCCGCGACCGTGCGCGACGCCGAAGACGGCGCCCGCATCAAGCAGATCCGCCAGGACGGCTGGACGATCGATTACCTCTCGTACGCGGATGCGCCGGCCACCGGCGTCAAGCGCGTGAACCTCGTGCGCGCGACGCCGCCGCTCGACATCAAGCTCGTGCTCGACCAGTGAGCACGCGCGCCTAGCCTGACACGACACCAGCATGACCGACTCGACCCGCTCGCTGCGCAATTGCCTTGCGCCCGCGAAACTCAACCTGTTCCTGCACATCACCGGCCGCCGCCCGAACGGTTATCACGACCTGCAGAGCGTGTTCCAGCTGCTGAACTGGGGCGACACGCTGCACTTCACGCTGCGCGACGACGGCAAGGTCGCGCGCGCGACCGACGTGCCGGGCGTGCCCGAGGAAAGCGACCTCGTCGTGCGCGCCGCCAACCTGCTGAAGGCGCACACGGGCACGACGGCCGGCGTCGACATCGAGATCGACAAGCGCTTGCCGATGGGCGCGGGTCTCGGCGGCGGCAGCTCCGACGCGGCGACGACGCTGCTCGCGCTGAACCGTCTGTGGCAGCTGAATCTGCCGCGCGCGGAATTGCAATCGCTCGCGGTGAAACTCGGCGCGGACGTGCCGTTTTTTATTTTTGGAAAAAATGCGTTCGCAGAGGGTATCGGAGAAGAATTAGCTGAGGTACAATTGCCGACTCGCTGGTTCTTGGTTGTGACGCCAAGCGTTCATGTCCCGACCGCTGAAATATTTTCAGATGAGTTGTTGACAAGAGATTCAAAGCCAGTCACAATTACAGACTTTCTTGCACGACAAAGCAGCGACGCAGGATGGCCAGACAGTTTCGGTCGGAATGACATGCAGCAAGTTGTGACAAGTAAGTACGCGGAAGTTGCGCAGGTGGTCAAATGGTTGTATGATGTGACCCCCGCGAGGATGACCGGCTCCGGAGCAAGCGTGTTTGCAGTGTTTCGCAGCAAGCACGAGGCAGAAGCGGTGAAAGCCAAGCTGCCCGCCGGTTGGAACGGTGCAGTTGCCGAGAGCTTGAACGAGCATCCGCTCTTCGCTTTCGCGTCATGAAGTTTTACTTTGTCGGATGACCTACAGTCCGGTGAAGTTATCAGTTAAGTGTAGGGGAGTCGCCAAGTTGGTCAAGGCACCGGATTTTGATTCCGGCATGCGAGGGTTCGAGTCCTTCCTCCCCTGCCAAAAATTTTCCCGCATTTTCCCGCCCAAGCCCGAAGCAGGTGCATGATGAGCAGCCATGACGGCCTGATGGTTTTTACTGGCAACGCGAATCCCGCGCTTGCTCAGGAAGTCGTCAATATCCTTGGTATCCCCCTCGGCAAGGCAATGGTCAGCCGTTTCTCCGACGGCGAGATTCAGGTCGAGATCCAGGAAAACGTGCGCGGCAAGGACGTCTTTGTCCTGCAATCCACGTGCGCGCCGACCAACGACAACCTGATGGAACTGATGATCATGGTCGATGCGCTCAAGCGCGCATCCGCCGGCCGGATCACCGCAGCCATCCCCTACTTCGGCTACGCCCGCCAGGATCGCCGCCCGCGTTCGGCGCGCGTCGCAATCTCGGCGAAGATCGTCGCAAACATGCTGGAAATCGCCGGCGTCGAGCGGATCATCACGATGGATCTGCACGCCGACCAGATTCAGGGCTTCTTCGACATTCCGGTCGACAACATCTACGCGACGCCGATCCTGCTGGGTGACCTGCGCAAGCAGAACTACTCGGATCTGCTCGTCGTGTCGCCGGACGTCGGCGGCGTGGTCCGCGCCCGTGCGCTCGCGAAGCAGCTCAACTGCGATCTCGCGATCATCGACAAGCGTCGCCCGAAGGCGAACGTCGCCGAAGTGATGAACATCATCGGTGAAGTCGAAGGCCGCACCTGCGTGATCATGGACGACATGGTCGACACCGCCGGCACGCTCTGCAAGGCCGCGCAAGTACTGAAGGATCGCGGCGCGAAGCAGGTGTTCGCGTATGCGACGCACCCGGTGCTGTCGGGTGGCGCCGCCGAGCGCATCGCCGCATCGGCGCTCGACGAGCTGGTCGTCACCGACACGATCCCGCTGTCCGCAGAATCGCTGGCCTGCTCGAAGATCCGCTCGCTGACGAGCGCGAGCCTTCTGGCCGAGACGTTCTCGCGGATCCGCCGCGGCGATTCGGTGATGTCGCTGTTCGCGGAATCCTGATCGGGATACCGACAAGCAAAGCATGCGCAGAAAGCGAAGCGGCAGCGCTTCGCTTTTTGCACAATCGGCCGGGACGTACGAAACCCGGCCGTTTCATCAGGGGCTGCCGTTATGACGGCCCGTCTTACTGCCTGGTCGCGGGCAGCACATGGAGAATCACATGAAAGTCGTCGCTTTCGAGCGCCAACAGCAAGGTACGGGTGCGAGCCGCCGCCTGCGCAACGCTGGTAAGACCACGGGTATCGTCTACGGTGGCGAAGCAGCCCCGCAAATGATCGAACTCGATCACAACGCCCTGTGGCACGCGCTGAAGAAGGAAGCCTTCCACTCGTCGATCCTCGACCTCGAAGTGGCCGGCGCATCGCAGCAAGTCCTGCTGCGTGACGTTCAGTATCACCCGTTCAAGCAACTCGTGCTGCACGTGGACTTCCAGCGCGTCGACGCGAAGAAGAAGCTGCACACGAAGGTGCCGGTTCACTTCGTGAACGCCGAAACGAGCCCGGCCGTGAAGCTGGCAAGCGCGATCATCGCGCACGTCGTGACGGAAATCGAAGTCGAGTGCCTGCCGGCCGACCTGCCGGAATTCGTCGAAATCGACCTGTCGAAGATCGAAGCGGGCCAGTCGCTGCACGCAAAGGACATCGTGCTGCCGAAGGGCGTCGCGCTGACCTCGCACGTCGACGCTGAAAACCCGGTCGTCGCGTCGGCAGCTCTGCCGGCTGGCGCCGTGTCGGACGCGGCTGAAGGCGAAACGCCGGCTGCCTAAGCGCCCTTTCGATCCGTTTTCCGAAACGGTCGACGCAACCCGCCGCGGCTTGCCCGGCGGGTTTTTCTTTTTTGCGCCCAGGCGGCTTGCCGCCGCCATCGAAACGTCATGATCAAACTGATCGTCGGCCTCGGCAATCCCGGGGCGGAATACACCGCGACGCGCCACAACGCCGGCTTCTGGCTGATCGACCAGCTGGCCCGCGAAGCGGGCGCCACGCTGCGCGACGAGCGCCGCTTCCACGGCTTCTACGCGAAGGCCCGCCTGCACGGCGAGGAGGTGCATCTGCTCGAGCCGCAGACGTACATGAACCGCTCCGGCCAGTCGGTCGTCGCGCTCGCGCAATTCTTCAAGATCCTGCCCGACCAGATTCTCGTCGCGCACGACGAGCTCGACCTGCCGCCCGGCACCGTCAAGCTGAAGCGCGGCGGCGGCAGCGGCGGCCACAACGGCCTGAAGGACATTTCCGCGCACCTGTCGTCGCAGCAGTACTGGCGGCTGCGGATCGGCATCGGCCACCCGCGCGACCTGATCCCCGAAAGCGCGCGCGCCGGCGCGAAGCCGGACGTCGCGAATTTCGTGCTGAAGCCGCCGCGCCGCGAGGAGCAGGACGTGATCGACGCGTCGATCGAGCGTGCGCTCGCCGTGATGCCGATGGTCGTCAAGGGCGAGCTCGACCGCGCGACGATGCTGCTGCATCGCAACGGCTGAACGCACCGCTTGCCGCGCATGAGGTAATCTCGTCGTTTTACCCGTCAGGAGCCAAGCGGTGAGCCGTTACTGGAGCGACGTCGTTCAGCAACTCGTGCCCTACGTGCCGGGCGAACAGCCCGCACTCGCGCATCCGGTCAAGCTGAACACCAATGAGAATCCCTATCCGCCTTCGCCGCGCGTCGTCGCGGCGATCGCGCACGAACTCGGCGAGACCGGCGACACGCTGCGCCGCTATCCCGATCCGCTCGCGCGCCAGCTGCGCGAGACGGTCGCCGCCCGTCACCGCATCGCGCCGGACCAGGTGTTCGTCGGCAACGGCTCCGACGAAGTGCTCGCGCACACGTTCCAGGCGCTGCTCAAGCACGACCGGCCGCTGCGCTTCCCCGACATCACGTACAGCTTCTATCCGACCTATGCGCGGCTGTACGGCGTGCCATACGCGACACTGCCGCTCGCCGACGATTTCTCGATCCGCGTCGACGACTACCTCGACGACGCGGGCTGCGTGCTGTTCCCGAACCCGAACGCGCCGACGGGCCGCGCACTGCCGCTCGCGGACATCGAGCGGATCGCCGCCGCGAACCCGTCGTCGGCAGTCGTCATCGACGAGGCGTATGTGGATTTCGGCGCGCAGTCGGCAATCTCGCTGATCGACCGCTATCCGAACCTGCTGGTCGTCCATACGACGTCGAAGGCCCGCTCGCTCGCAGGGATGCGGGTCGGCTTCGCGTTCGGCGATGCCGGCCTGATCGACGCGCTCAACCGCGTGAAGGACAGCTTCAACTCGTACCCGCTCGACCGCCTCGCGCAGGTCGCGGCGCGCGCCGCCTACGAGGACGACGCGTACTTCGACGCGACGTGCCGGCGCGTGATCGACAGCCGCACACGGCTCACGCAGGCGCTGGAAGCAATGGGATTCGACGTCGTGCCGTCGGCCGCGAATTTCGTGTTCGCGCGCCATCCGGCGCACGACGCGGCCACGCTGGCGACACGGCTCAAGGAACGGGAGATTTTCGTGCGGCACTTCAAGCTGCCGCGGATCGACCAGCATCTGCGCATCACCGTCGGCACCGATGCCGAGTGCGACGCGCTCGTCGCGGCGCTGCGCGACCTGCTGGGCTGAAAACGGCGCGGGCGGCACGCGCCGCCCGGCCCTTCATTGCGTCACTGCTGCGCGTCGTCGCCCTTCGCGGCGATCAGCGCGTGGTACTTCTCCATCAACTGCGCGTGCGTTTCCGCATGCTGCGGATCGCGCGGGATGCATTCGACCGGACACACCTGCTGGCACTGCGGCTCGTCGAAATGGCCGACGCACTCGGTGCACTTGCCTGGGTCGATCACGTAGATTTCCGGGCCCATCGAAATCGCGCCGTTCGGGCACTCAGGCTCGCACACGTCGCAATTGATGCACTCGTCGGTAATCATCAAAGCCATACTGATCTCACTTGCTCAGGCCAGCGGCCGGCTTCGGGGAGAAACCGGCCGGCGCCGAATCACTCGGCCGGGCCCTGGCCCATTGCGGCCACTTTTTCCGTCAGCCACTTCTCGACCGACGGGAACACGAACTTGCTGACATCTCCACCCAACTGGGCGATTTCGCGCACGATCGTCCCGGAAATGAACTGGTACTGATCGGACGGCGTCATGAACATCGTCTCGACGTCCGGCAGCAGATAGCGGTTCATCCCCGCCATCTGGAATTCGTATTCGAAATCGGACACCGCACGCAGGCCGCGCACGATCACCCGCGCGTTGTTGGTGCGGACGAAATCCTTCAGCAGGCCGGTGAAGCCCATCACCTTCACGTTCGGGTAATGGCCGAGCACCTCGTTCGCAATCTCCAGACGTTCCTCCAGCGAGAAGAACGGCTTTTTCGCGCGGCTGTCGGCGACGCCGACAACCAGCGTATCAAAAATGCTCGACGCGCGCCGCACGAGATCTTCGTGGCCACGCGTCAGCGGATCGAACGTACCCGGATACACGGCGACTACCATGTCGCTCCTCCTGTCATCACGCAAATGGGGGTGCAGCCGTGCGACGCGCACGCCACTGCCGAGATGGGCAAACGTCGCCGTTCCGGCTCGCCGCCTCGCTTGGAACGCGCATTATTCATCATTTTCGCGTCGCAGCAAATGATAGTGCACCGCCCCCGCCTTGCCATGCTTCGCAATCTCCCAGCCGGCGAGCGCGTCGTGCGCGGCGGGGTCGAGTTCCGCGCCCGTCTCGACGTACAGCACGCCGCCCGGCGCCACCAGCGGCGCGGTGAGCGCGATCGCGCGCGCGAGCACGGCGGCGTCGCCGAACGGCGGATCGAGGAACACGACGTCGAACGCGCCCGGCGCAAGGCCGGCCGCGAGCCGCAGCGCATCGGCCTCCGCGACCTCGACCGTGCGCGCGCCGAGCTTGTCCCGGATCGCGCGCAGCTGCTGCGCCGCGCGCGGATGGCGCTCGACCATCACGACGCTCGCCGCGCCGCGCGATGCGGCCTCGAAGCCGAGCGCGCCGGTGCCGGCGAACAGGTCGAGGCAGCGCTGCCCGTCGAGGTCCTGGCCGAGCCAGTTGAACAGCGTCTCGCGGACGCGGTCGGGCGTCGGGCGCAGGCCGTCGAGATCCAGCACCGCGAGCGGCGTGCGTTTCCAGTCGCCGCCGATGATGCGGATCGTATGCGGCTTGCCGCGGCTGGTGGGGGCCGCCGAGCGGCCGGAGGATGAACGGGACATACGGGAGGAATATCGAACGGAGGACCGGGCGCGCGCAGGGCGCGCCGCCAAACAGGCGCACGTTACCACAGCGGCGGCGCGCGCTGGCGCGAGCACCGCGCTGCGCCTGATAAAATGCGACGTTTCGGCTGTCGCGCGCGGCAGCCCGCACGCAGTCCGCGCCTTCAGCGGCGACGGACCGCCCTCTTCCCGACGCCAGACCATGTTCAGTTTCTTCAAACGATTCAAGAAAACGCAGGAGCCGACGCCCGCGGAAGCGCCGTCGGCCGCCGAGCCGCAGGCGGACGCGCAGCCCGCCGATGCACCCGCGCCGCAGCCGGCGCCGGCCCCGCGCGAATCCGCGCCCCCGACCAGCGGCGCGGCGCCGCAACCGGCCGCGCCCGCTGTCGTGATGACGGTCACCCCGGCCGACGGCGGCCGCGGCGAGGTCGTCGAGACGGTCGAGATCGTCCCGCCGCCCGTGGCGGAGCCCAACGCGAAGAAATCGTGGCTCGCGCGCCTGAAGTCCGGGCTCGCGAAGACCAGCTCGAGCATCACCGGCGTGTTCGTCAGCACGAAGATCGACGAGGACCTGTACGAGGAGCTCGAGACCGCGCTGCTGATGTCCGACGCGGGCGTCGACGCGACCGAATACCTGCTCGACGCGCTGCGCGAGAAAGTGCGCACGAACCGGCTCACCGATCCGCAGCAGGTCAAGACCGCGCTGCACGACCTGCTCGTCGACCTGCTGAAGCCGCTCGAGAAATCGCTGATGCTCGGCCGCGCGCAGCCGCTCGTGATGATGATCGCGGGCGTCAACGGCGCCGGCAAGACGACCAGCATCGGCAAGCTCGCCAAGCACCTGCAGAGCTTCGACCAGTCGGTGCTGCTGGCCGCGGGCGACACGTTCCGCGCGGCCGCCCGCGAACAGCTGACGATCTGGGGCGAGCGCAACAACGTGACGGTCGTGCAGCAGGAAAGCGGCGATCCGGCCGCAGTGATCTTCGACGCGGTCAGCGCCGCGCGCGCGCGCGGCATCGACGTGATGATGGCCGACACCGCCGGCCGCCTGCCGACGCAGCTGCACCTGATGGAAGAGCTGAAGAAGGTGAAGCGCGTGATCTCGAAGGCGCACGACGGCGCGCCGCACGAAGTGCTGCTCGTGATCGACGCGAACACGGGCCAGAACGCGCTCACGCAGGTGAAGGCGTTCGACGACGCGCTCGGCCTGACCGGCCTCATCGTCACGAAGCTCGACGGCACCGCGAAGGGCGGCATCCTCGCCGCGATCGCGCGGCAGCGCCCGGTGCCCGTCTACTTCATCGGCGTCGGCGAGAAGGTCGAGGACCTGCAGCCGTTCAGCGCAGTGGAATTCGCCGACGCGCTGCTCGGCTGAACGCCGCGCACCGTCCCGTACAAAGGGCGCCCTCGGGCGCTCTTTTTCATGCGGCCGGCATTACCTCACTCGGCGTCGGGCTGCGCGCCGGGCGCAGCCGCCTTGAACGCGTCGAGCGTCATCGCATGATCGTGGATCCGCTGGATCGTCGGGAAGCGCGACGTGTCGATCGCGAAGCGATTCGCGTTGAACACCTGCGGCACGACGCAGATGTCGGCGAGCGTCGGCGTGTCGCCGAAGCACAGCTTGCCGGTGCGCGGATCGTTCGCGAGGCGCGCTTCCAGCGTCTCGAACCCAGCCTCGATCCAGTGGCGGTACCAGTCGTTCTTCGCCTCTTCCGGCACCTGGAGCATGTGCTTCAGGTACTTCAGCACGCGCAGGTTGTTGAGCGGGTGGATCTCGCACGCGATCTGCAGCGCGATCGACCGCACGTACGCGCGGTCGATCGGCTCTTTCGGCAGCAGCGGCGGCTCGGGGTGGGTCTCGTCCAGGTACTCGACGATCGCGAGCGACTGCTGCAGCGCCGCGTCGCCGTCGACGAGCGTCGGCACCAGCGAATCCGGGCTCAGCGTGCGATATTCGTCCTTCAGTTGCTGGCCGCCGTCGCGCAGCAGGTGCACCGGCATGTAGTCGAACGGCAGCTGCTTCAGGTGCAGCGCGATCCGCACGCGATACGACGCGGAACTGCGGAAATAGCTGTAAAGCTTCATCGGATGTCTCTCGTTGTCATGATCGGCCGGCGAACGCGCAGGCCGGAAACCGGCGTGCGCGGCACGGGCAGCACGCAGCGGGCCGGCCGCCAGGGGCCGACGCACGCGGCGCCGGATGCATCAGTGTAGCGCGCGGCGCCGCGCCCCCGCGCTTGCCGGATCCGCGCACATGCGATACTGGGAAGGTTCCTCACATCAGATGCGCGGCCCCGACGCCGGCCGCCCCACCCCGCTTCGATGACCGCTTCCCACGATCCCGCCGCACGCCCGGCCGAGCCGTTCCACAGCGCCCGCTTCATCAAGGAAATCGGGCGCGGCCCGCATGGTGCGCGCGCACTGTCCGCCGAAGACACCTTCGAGCTGTATCGGGCGATGCTGGACGCGCGCGTGTCGGACCTCGAACTCGGCGCGATCCTGATCGCGTATCGCCTGAAGGGCGAGACCGCCGACGAGCTGGCCGCGATGCTGGCCGCCGCGCACGCGTCGTTCGAGCCCGTGCACGCGCGCGACGGCGCGTTCCGCGCGGTGTCGATCCCGAGCTACAACGGCGCACGCAAGCAGCCGAACCTCGTGCCGCTGCTCGCGCTCCTGCTCGCGCGCGAAGGCGTGCCGGTGCTCGTGCACGGCGTCACGCGCGACCCGGGCCGCGTGACGAGCGCCGAGATCTTCGATGCGCTGTCGATCGCGCCGTCGGCGTCGCACGACGGAATCGAGGACATGCTCGCCGAACGCCGCGTCGCGTTCGCGCCGATCGACACGCTCGCGCCGCAGCTCGCGCGCCTGCTGGCGATGCGCAGCGTGCTCGGCGTGCGCAACTCGACGCATACGCTCGTGAAGATCCTGCAGCCGTTCGCGCCCGCCGGCCTGCGGCTCGTCAACTACACGCATCCGCCGTACCGCGACAGTCTCGCGCAGCTGTTCCGCGACCATCCGGACGCGGCGCTGGGCGGCGCGTTGCTCGCACGCGGCACCGAAGGCGAGGCGGTCGCCGACACGCGGCGCCAGGTGCAGGTCGACTGGCTGCATGACGGCGTCTGCGACACGCTGATCGAAGCGGAGCGCTCGTCGGCCGACGCGCCGCCCGTCGCGCTGCCGGAATCGCGCGACGCAGCCACGACCGCGGCCTGGACGGACGCCGTGCTGCGCGGCGAGATGCCGGTGCCTGATACGGTCGCGCGGCAGGTTGACACGATCGTGCGGATCGCGCGCATCGGCGCGTGAGTCCGTGCCTGCGCCTCGGCGCGCGGCTTCGTGCCGGCGCGCCGGGCGCGTGGCGCCACCGCCGCCCCCGAATACGTCCGTTCTGTAACGCCCCGTGAAACGGCCCATTTGACAGGCGCAGGCGACTTCGCATAGAGTTGTCCTCATGCGTTCCTTTCCGAACACCCTCCGAATTACCTCCGGCCGCCTAGCGCGGCCGCTATCGCTACGACTAGCCTAAGGCTGTCGTAGCGCCGTGTGCTGTCCGCACGGTCCCTCCCAGCAGTTCCTCGCAGTACCCCTCTCGCAGTTTTTACAACCGAAGTCGTCAGCTTTCGTCCGTCTATCCGTCGGCCGATTCGCGAAGATCATCCGCATCCGCAGCGCGTTTTGGCGCCACGGTGCGAGGCCGCGTCAACCGACGTTCATGCTGCCCGTCTTCGCTCGCGACTTGAGACCCGAGGTCCCGAAGATGAAGCGCAACCCGCAAGAAAAGTACCGACCGTTCGAACCCGTCCGCATCAACGGGCGCAAGTGGCCGACCCGCACGATCGAGCGCGCGCCGGTCTGGATGAGCACCGATCTGCGCGACGGCAACCAGTCGCTGATCGAGCCGATGAGCATCGAGCAGAAGCTCGAGTTCTTCGAGATGCTCGTCGCGATCGGCTTCAAGGAGATCGAAGTCGGTTTTCCGTCGGCGTCGCAAACCGACTTCGATTTCGTGCGCAGGCTGATCGACGAGAAGCGCATTCCCGACGACGTGACGATCGAAGTGCTCGTGCAATCGCGCGAAGACCTGATCGCCCGCACGTTCGATGCGCTCGAAGGCGTGCCGCGCGCGATCGTGCACCTGTACAACGCGATCTGCCCGTCGTTCCGCCGCATCGTGTTCGGGATGTCGAAGGATGACGTGAAGGCGCTCGCGGTCGAGGGAACGCGTGTCATCAAGGCATACGCGGCGGCGCGCCCGGACACGCACTGGACCTACCAGTACTCGCCCGAGACCTTCAGCATGACCGAGCTGTCGTTCGCGCGCGAAGTGTGCGACGCAGTCGCGCAGACCTGGCGGCCGACCCGCGACCACAAGATGATCGTCAACCTGCCGGCGACCGTCGAAGCCGCGACGCCGAACGTGTTCGCCGACCAGATCGAATGGATGGACCGCAACCTCGGCTATCGCGACAGCATCGTGCTGTCCGTGCATCCGCACAACGATCGCGGCACCGCCGTCGCCGCCGCCGAGCTCGCGCTGCTCGCGGGCGCCGACCGCATCGAAGGCTGCCTGTTCGGCAACGGCGAGCGCACCGGCAACGTCGATCTCGTCACGCTCGCGCTGAACCTCTACACGCAGGGCATCGATCCGGGCCTCGACTTTTCCGACATTGACGCGGTGCGCCGCGTCGTCGAGCGCTGCAACCAGATTCCCGTGCATCCGCGCCACCCGTATGCGGGCGACCTCGTGTTCACCGCGTTCTCCGGCTCGCACCAGGACGCGATCCGCAAGGGCTTCGCGCGGCAGCAGCCCGACGCGATCTGGGAGGTGCCGTACCTGCCGATCGATCCGGCCGACCTCGGCCGCAGCTACGACGCGGTGATCCGCGTGAACAGCCAGTCCGGCAAGGGCGGCGCGACGTTCCTGCTCGAGCGCGGAATGGGCTTCACGCCGCCGCGCCGCGTGCAGATCGAGTTCAGCCACGCGGTGCAGACGCTCGCCGACGCATCCGGCGAGGAAGTGACCGGCGACGCGATCTGCGCGCTGTTCGCACGCGAATTCTTCGACACCGACGGCCCGGCCGCGCGCAACGGCGGCAGCGCACGCTGGCAGAACCGCGACGTCGCCGGCGCAAGTGCAGCCGGCGCAACGCCCGAAGAGGCGGCGCGGTGCGCAGCGGCGGCCTTCGCGGCCGCTGCGGGCGTCGCGGTCGACGTCGCGTCGTGCGAACACGCGCGCACGGTCGACGGACACATCGCGGTATCGGTCGGCTGCCGGGTCGGCGACGCGCCGCCGCGGCACGGCGTCGGCGTGCACGCCGATGCGGCGAGCGCCGCGCTCGACGCGGTCGTCAGCGCGATCAACCGCTCGGCGTGGCACTGCGCCGACCGTCGTGCGGCGGCTTGACTGCTTGAATCAGGGTTCGGATCAGGGTTTGAAGAAGACCAGCGAGCGGTGCGAGACCGCCCGCGCAGCGTGCGATCCACGCTGCGCGGGCCGGCGAGAAGCGGCCCATGAGGCTGCTTCGCACGGGACACGAAACGGAGCGCCACGCGCGTTCATGTGTCGGTCGCACACCGCGTCGCCTGCCACGCGAGCAGGCGCCAGCGCCCCTGCTCCTGCGTCTGCACCGCGGTGTACGCAATCGGAAACACGAGGCCGCCGTTGTTCGTTTCCATCTCGATCAGCGCGCGCCCGGTGACGAGGCAGGTATCGTCGCCCACGGGCAGCACGTCCTGCGACTGGATTTCGATCTGGCGATAGCGGCGGCGACCGGCGGCGATGGCGTCGATGAACTGCTGCTTGGTTTCCCGTTTGCCGTTGGTGTGCACGTAGAACACCTTGTCCGACAGCAGCGCGTCGAGCACTTCGCCGTCGGCGTCCACCATCGCCCGGAACCGATCGCGCTCGAGCGCGCGGATCGCATCGACCACCTTCGCCATCGCCTGACTCCTCGGCAACGCGCACGCCGTGCGCAGGCGTGCGAATCAGAAGTTGTACTGCAGATAGAACTGGTGGAAATTTATACCAGGATTCGGCTCTTTGATACCCGCGTTAGACACATGTTGAAAGCGGTAGCCGACCTGGTATTGTTGCCGCTGCCCGAACTGCAGGCCGACGCCCGCCATTTCGGTGAACTGGAACGCGGTCGACATCGAGAGATCCGTTGCAATCGTCGGATGAGACAGCACGCGGATGCCCGCGCCGCCTTCGACGTACGGCCGGACCTCGCCCGCTCCCTTGATGAAGCGGAACACCGGCGTCGCGCCGACCTCCCAGATGCTCGTGTGAATGTTGCCGTTCGTATGCCAGTAGCCGACGTTGCCCTCCATCACGAACGTGAAGTGCCAGCCGCCGATTTCCCACCAGGTCCAGCCCGGATCCCAGACCACGCCGAGATTGCCCTTGTCGATACTGTGGCGATCGGAGAACCCGCCGCCCGCCTGGATCCCCCAGCGATCCGCCAGCGCTGCCCCTGAACCGCCCAGCAGCGACGCCGCCAGGACCACGTGCAACGCAAGCCGGCTCCGCCGCCGACCGTTCTTATTGTTCATCTGACACTCCAACTTTGTGGGTTGAACGGAGCCAGCCGCCAGACGACTGGACTCGAGCGAACAGAATGGTATGGTAAAGGACTTTTCGGATCGGCATCATAAAGCGAAATGGTTTGCTGCCGAAACTACAAAAATCGGAATCGTCTACTGATTCTCATGAAAAACAACGGGTTACGGAACTTGCGAACATTCGAGCGGTCACGCCTAATGCTATCGATATCGCCGGATCGATAGAAATCCGGGAACTCCAAAGCCCGCACCCTCTCTAAGGAATTAGCACTCAGTTGGCGGGAGTGCTAAGATTGACCGCGGAATCATCCGAGACCGGGGTTCATCCCTGATTCCAAAGGAGTTTTCTTAAGTGAGCAACGCACTGACCCTTCCGAACACCCTGAGCCCGGCGTCCGCTAAGGCCGAATCGGCAGGCTCGCTGGCGCTCGCAACCCATTCGATGTTGCCGGGCCAGCTGGGCAACATCGACGCCTATATCCAGGCAGTCAATCGTATCCCGTTGCTGACGGCCGAGGAAGAACGCCAGTACGCCACCGAGTTCCGCGAGCAGAACAACCTCGATGCGGCCCGCCGCCTCGTGCTGTCGCACCTGCGGCTCGTCGTGTCGATCGCGCGCAACTATCTCGGCTACGGCCTGCCGCACGGCGACCTGATCCAGGAGGGCAACATCGGCCTGATGAAGGCCGTGAAGCGCTTCGATCCGGCGCAGAACGTGCGCCTCGTGTCCTATGCGATCCACTGGATCAAGGCCGAGATCCACGAATACATCCTGCGCAACTGGCGCATGGTGAAGGTCGCGACGACGAAGGCGCAGCGCAAGCTGTTCTTCAACCTGCGCAGCCACAAGAAGGGCATGCAGGCGATGACGCCCGAGGAAATCGACGGCCTCGCGCAGGAACTCAACGTCAAGCGCGAGGAAGTCACCGAGATGGAGACCCGCCTGTCCGGCGGCGACATCGCGCTCGAGGGGCAGGTCGAGGACGGCGAGGAAAGCTACGCGCCGATCGCGTATCTCGCCGATTCGCACAACGAGCCGACCGCCGTGCTCGCCGCGCGTCAGCGCGACATGCTGCAGACGGACGGCATCGCGCAGGCGCTCGACGCGCTCGACGCGCGCAGCCGCCGCATCATCGAGGCGCGCTGGCTGCACGTCGACGACGACGGCTCGGGCGGCTCGACGCTGCACGATCTGGCCGCCGAATTCGGCGTGTCGGCGGAGCGCATCCGCCAGATCGAAGCGAGCGCGATGAAGAAAATGCGCACGGCCCTCGCCGCCTATGCGTAAATCCCGCTGATTCAAAACGCTTCATCAAAAACCGCTGCCCGCCCGGCAGCGGTTTTTTTTCGCCCATAAATTGACCAATTCAATCGGGTATTCACCAAAACGCCGCCTGTTCCGCTGATGCTTGATCTGGCTCAAGTTTCGACGATCCCTTCGCGACGGTCCGCCGCAGTGCGGCACTCCGCACGTCGCGAGCGTCCTCTTAAAATTGATGCGTCAGGCGCAATAGGATTAAAAACTGCTTAACGGCCGTCATCAATCCGACGTAGAGTCGCCCCAAACCTGCTTAAAACCGATTCAGGATAATGGCCTTGATCTCGATCGATAAAAAGCCCGCGCCCACGACCGGCGCGACCGGCTGGCGCGGTCGCCTCGCCGCGTGGGCCCGCGGCCCGACCCTCGCCCGCGACATCACCATCGTGCTGCTTGTCAAGCTGGCACTGCTGATGGCGCTCAAATACGCATTTTTCAATCACCCGCAGGCCAAGCACATGTCGTTGCCGCCTGCCGCCGTCGCCGAGAAGCTGCTCTCGGTGCCGGCCACCGCCTCTACCGAGGGAGACCACCATGATAAGTAGCGAAGTCGTCGATCTGTCGCGTCTGCAGTTCGGCATCACAGCGCTCTACCACTTCCTGTTCGTTCCGCTGACCCTCGGCCTGTCCTGGCTGCTCGTCGTCATGGAAGCCGTCTACGTGATGACCGGCAAGCAGGTGTACAAGGACATGACCCAGTTCTGGGGCAAGCTGTTCGGCATCAATTTCGCGATGGGCGTGACGACCGGCATCACGCTCGAATTCCAGTTCGGCACGAACTGGTCGTACTACTCGCACTACGTCGGTGACATCTTCGGCGTGCCGCTCGCGGTCGAAGGCCTGATGGCGTTCTTCCTCGAATCGACATTCGTCGGCCTGTTCTTCTTCGGCTGGAACCGCCTGTCGAAGGTCAAGCACCTGATGGTGACGTTCCTCGTCGCGCTCGGCTCGAACCTGTCCGCGCTGTGGATCCTCGTCGCGAACGGCTGGATGAACAACCCGGTCGGCGCCGAGTTCAACTACCAGACGATGCGGATGGAAATGACGAACCTGTTCGACGTGGTGTTCAACCCGGTCGCGCAGGTGAAGTTCGTGCACACCGTGTCGGCCGGCTACGTGTCGGCGGCGATGTTCGTGCTCGGCGTGTCGTCGTGGTATCTGCTGAAGAAGCGCGACACCGATTTCGCGCTGCGCTCGTTCGCGGTCGCGGCCGGCTTCGGCCTCGCGTCGACGCTCTGCGTGATCGTGCTCGGCGACGAATCCGGCTATACGACCGGCGAAGTGCAGAAGATGAAGCTCGCCGCGATCGAATCCGAATGGGAGACCGCACCGGCGCCGGCGGCATTCACGCTGATCGGGCTGCCCAACCAGAAGGAAGAACGCACCGACTACGCAATCAAGATCCCGTATGCGCTCGGCCTGATCGTGACGCGCTCGATCGACGAGCCGGTGATCGGCCTGCGTGATCTCGCGAAGCGCAGCGAAGAGCACATCCAGAGCGGGATGATCGCGTACGGCGCGCTGCAGAAGATCAAGGAAGGCGACACCAGCGCCGCGACCCACGAGCTGTTCGACAAGCACAAGGAATATCTCGGCTACGGGCTGATGCTCAAGCAGTTCACGCCGAAGGTCACCGACGCGACGCCGGAGCAGATCAAGGCCGCCGCGAAGAAGACCATCCCGCCTGTCGCGCCGGTGTTCTTCTCGTTCCGGATCATGGTGTTCCTCGGCTTCCTGTTCCTTGCGACGTTCGTCGCCGCGTTCTGGTTCTGCGCGCGCCGCGAGCTGCTGCAGGACAACCGCCGCTGGTTCCTGCGCTATGCGGTGTGGGCGATCCCGCTGCCGTGGATCGCGATCGAATTCGGCTGGGTCGTCGCCGAACTGGGCCGCCAGCCGTGGACGATCGCGGGCATCCTGCCGACGCACCTGTCTGCGTCGAGCCTGACGCCGACCGACCTGTACCTGAGCCTGGCCGGCTTCATCCTGTTCTACACGGTGCTCTTCATCATCGAGATCACGCTGATGTTCAAGTACGCGCGCCTCGGCCCGTCGTCGCTGCATACCGGCCGCTATCACCACGAGCTGGCGGCCGCCACCGAGCGCGCCCCGGCCTGAGCCCGGCCCAGATACCGAACAAGGAATCGCTATGGACTACGCAACTCTCAAGCTGATCTGGTGGCTGCTCGTCGGCGTGCTGCTGATCGGCTTCGCCGTCACCGACGGCTTCGACATGGGCGCGACCGCGCTGCTGCCGTTCCTCGGCAAGACCGACGAGGAGCGCCGCATCATCGTCAACACGGTCGGCGCGACCTGGGAAGGCAACCAGGTGTGGCTCATCACCGCCGGCGGCGCGATGTTCGCCGCGTGGCCGCTCGTCTATGCGGCATCGTTCTCCGGCTTCTACTTCGCGATGCTGCTCGTGCTGTTCGCGCTGTTCTTCCGGCCGGTCGGCTTCGACTACCGCAGCAAGCGGCCGGACCCGCGCTGGCGCGCGGGCTGGGACTGGGGCCTCTTCGTCGGCGGCTTCGTGCCGGCGCTGGTGTTCGGCGTCGCGTTCGGCAACCTGCTGCAGGGCGTGCCGTTCCAGTTCGACACCGACCTGCGCGTCAGCTACCACGGCAGCTTCTGGGCGCTCTTGAACCCGTTCGCGCTGCTCTGCGGCCTCGTCAGCCTGACGATGCTGGTCGCGCACGGCGCCGCGTTCATCAAGATGAAGACGGACGGCGTGATCGCGCGCCGCGCGTCGGTCGCGCTGCGCGTGTCGGCGTTCCTCGCCGTCGTGCTGTTCGTGCTCGCGGGCGTGCTGATCGCGTCGTATGTCGGCGGCTATCACATCACGCACGCGGCGCCCACCGACACGGTCGCGAACCCGCTGCTGAAGGACGTCGCCGCGGGCTCGGGCCTGTGGCTCGCGAACTACGGCGAGTATCCGTGGATGGTCGCGGCGCCGGTCGTCGGCATCGCCGGCGGCGTGCTCGCGCTGCTGCTCGCGGGCTCGCGCCTCGAGAAGACCGCGTTCTTCTGCACGGGCCTGATGATCGTCGGCGTGATCCTGACCGCGGGCTTCTCGATGTTCCCGTTCATCATGCCGTCGTCGCTCGACCCGAAGAGCAGCCTGACCGTGTGGGACTCGACGTCGAGCCACATGACGCTGCAGGTGATGCTGTTCGCCGTGATCGTGTTCCTGCCGCTCATCCTGCTCTACACGAGCTGGGTCTACCGCGTGATGCGCGGCAAGGTCACGCGCGAGGCGCTCGAGGAAAACAAGCACTCGATGTATTGAACCCGGCGGGGCGCGCACGCGCCCTTGCCCCACGTTTCGCAAGGAGTCGGATCATGTGGTACTTCAGCTGGATTCTCGGTATCGGCGTCGCGCTCGCGTTCGGCATCGTCAACGCAATGTGGCTCGAAGCGCAGCCGAAGCGCTTCGCGCCGGCCGGCGCGAAAACCGACCGGGCCTAGCGCCGCGGCGGCAGCCGCCGCGCACGCCCGGACGACATGCGCCGGGCGCGCCGGACGGATCGTCCGTCCCGCAGCAGCCAACCTCGCCTCGTGCGAGGTTTTTTTTCGCCTGCGGCCCGCTGCCTCGCGCCGCCCCATCTCGAAATTCAATGCCATTCTGGAACCAAATTAATACCACTTGAATACCACCCAAAGGTTTCATATGATCTTTCACGCGGCCGTCCACAGGCCGCGTCCACTTGGGTGGAGGAGACATGAAAGATCACCGCTTGGGCCCCTGCGGCGCCACGCCGAGCCGTGAGCGTCCGAAGTCCGGCCGCGCCGCCGCGCCCGTCGACGCGCGCCGCTCATGAAAGCGCACGGCCGGCGCGCGTGCCGCGAACCTGATCCGTAGCGCTCGGCCCCGCGCGCCTTATGCACGGCCTTATGCACGCCTCTTGCACGCCTTGCGCACTTCGTGCCCCCTCGCCCGCGCGCGGCCCCCAGCCTTCCCCGCAGCCTCCTTGAAAGACCCGATCGCAGCGACGTAATCCCACGGCGTCGTATCGCCGAACTTTTTTTGAGGAATCCCCATGAATCGAATCCTGCATTCCCTGTGCGCCGGCGCGCTGATCGCGGCGGCGCTGTCGCCGGCCGCGTCGCCTGCGCAGACGCCCGCGCGCGCGGCGCCCGGCGCGACCGCGAACGCCGCCCCGCCGACGCCCGCCGGGCTCGCGACGCTGCTGTCGAACGGCCTCGCGTTGCGCGTCGCCGTCGACAACAATCACGCGGCGTCGGCCGGCGTGCCGTGCGCCGATCTCGGCGCGGACTGGGCGAGCTGCGCGACGGGCCGCCTGATCCTGCAGAACCGCGGCCACCAGCCGATCGCCGACGGCGGCTGGCGGCTCTACCTGCACAGCATCCGCCGCCTGCTGCGGATCGACCGGCCGGGCTTCGCGCTGCGCCGCCTGACGGGCGACCTGTACGAACTGACGCCGCAGCCGGGTTCGCTCAGGCTCGCGCCGGGCGAGCGCATCGAGCTGCCGGTCGTCGCCGAATACTGGCTGCGCCGCTACAGCGACGTGATTCCGCGGCCCTACGTGGTCGTCGACGGCGCGCCGCCCGCGGTGCTGCGCTACAACGACACCGACGACGAGCTGCGCTATGTCGAATCGTTGCCCGCCGACGCGCAGAACAACTCACCCGGCAACGCACCGCCCGTCGCCGCGCGGCCGGACGCCAGCCGCGCGCTGCCGAGCGTGAAGCGGCAGCGCACGCTGGGCGGCACGCTCGAGCTGCGCGGGGTCGACCTGACGCTGCCGGAGCTCCCGTCCGCGCAAGTGGCGGCGTTGCGCGAGCGCGCCGGCACACTCGGGCTCGACGGCGCGCGCGTGCCGGTGTGGGGCGTCGTCGCACCGCGCCGGCTGCCGGCCGATATCGCGACGCCCGGCGGCTACCGGCTCGCGATCGGGCCGCGCGGCGCGTTCATCGAGGCCTACGATCGCGCCGGCCTCTACTACGGCGTGCAGACCCTGTTCTCGCTCGCGCCGGTCGGCGGCGGCACGCTTCCCGCGATGCTCGTCGAGGACGCGCCGCGCTTCGTCCATCGCGGCATGCACGTCGACCTCGCGCGCAACTTCAAGCATCCGGCGACGCTGCGCCGCCTGATCGACCAGATGAGCGCGTACAAGCTCAACCGGCTGCACCTGCACCTGTCCGACGACGAGGGCTGGCGCATCGAGATTCCCGGCCTGCCGGAGCTGACCGACGTCGGCGCGCGCCGCTGCCACGATCCGTCCGAAACGCGCTGCCTGCTGCCGCAGCTCGGCTCGGGGCCCAACGACCAGTCGGGCGGCGGCTACCTGACGCGCGCCGATTACGTGGCGCTGCTGCGCTACGCAGCCGACCGCTACGTCGAGGTGATTCCCGAAATCGACATGCCCGCGCACTCTCGCGCGGCCGTCGTGTCGATGGAGGCGCGCTATCGCCGCCTGCACGCGGCGGGCCGCGAGCAGGACGCGAACGCGTACCGCCTGCTCGATCCGCAGGACACGTCGAACCTGCTGACGGTGCAGTTCTACGACCGGCGCAGCGACCTGAACCCGTGCGTGCCCGGCGCGCTCAACTTCGCGACGAAGGTGATCCGCGAAATCGCGTCGATGCACGCGGACGCGCAAGTGCCGCTGCGCACCTGGCACTACGGTGGCGACGAGGCGAAGAACATCCTGCTCGGCGCGGGCTTCCAGCCGCTCAACGGCGCCGATCCGGGCAAGGGCCGCATCGATCTCGCCGCGCAGGACAAGCCGTGGGCGCGCTCGCCGGCGTGCACCGCGCTGCTGCAACGGGGCGAGGTCAAGTCGATCGACGAGCTGCCGACCCGCTTCGCGAAGCAGGTCAGCGCGGTCGTGAACGCGAACGGGATCGGCACGATGGCCGCGTGGCAGGACGGCATCAAGCACGCGAACGGTCCGCAGGACTTCAGCACGCGCAACGTGATGGTGTCGCTGTGGGACACGATCTTCTGGGGCGCGTCGGACAGCGCGCGCGACCTGAGCGCGAAGGGATACCGGACGGTGCTCGCGCTGCCCGACTACCTGTATTTCGATTTCCCGTACACGCTCAATCCGCGCGAGCGCGGCTATTACTGGGGCTCGCATGCGACCGACGAGTACAAGGTGTTCTCGCTCGCGCCGGAGAACCTGCCGCAGAACGCGGAAGTCATCGGCGACCGCGACGGCAATCCGTTCGAGGTGACGAGCGCCGGCCCCGCCCCGCGCCTCGAAGGGATCCAGGGGCAAGCGTGGGGCGAAGTGATGCGCAACGACCGGCTGCTCGAATACATGGTGTATCCGCGGCTGCTCGCGCTCGCCGAGCGCGCATGGCACAAGGCCGACTGGGAGCTGCCGTACGCGGCGGGCGTGCGCTACAAGCTCGGCGACACGCATCACGTCGACACGGCCGCGCTGCAGCGCGACTGGGCGGGCTTCGCGACGCTGCTCCAGCAGCGCGAACTGCCGAAGCTCGAACGCGCGGGGATCGGCTATCGGAAGCCGACGTTCACGCTGACGAACGAGTGAGCGACGGCCGGGTGCGCGCTTCGCGCGCGCCCCCGGTACGCTGGCGCCCGCAATCGCGCCCAACCCGCCTCAAACAAAAACGGCTTGCGATCATCGCAAGCCGTTTTTTGTTTCCCGGCCGGCGCGAACCCGTCACCGGGATTCACGCCGGCGCCGGTCGCACTACGCGGGCTGGGCCGCCGCGCTACCGCCCGCCGAAGGCAGACGCGCCGCCAGCAGCTGCGCATAACGCGACGCCGACGAACCGCAGACGATGTGGAACGTATCGGCCCCGACCCACGCGACGTCGAGCGACGCGAGCCGCTCGCGATCGACCGCCGACGGATCGAGCACCGCGACGCGCAGCCGCGTGGTCGCCACCGCGCCGAGCGACGCGACGTTGGTCGCGCCGCCGAACACCGCGAGCCAGCGCGCCGGATCGGGATCGAGCGGACCCGCCGCGCCGTCTGCCGTCGCGGCCGGCGCCACGGCGGCGCCGGTCGATGCCGTCGCCGTCGCGCCACCGCCGATCGCCGCGCGCATTTCGTCGGCGATGATGTCCGCCTCGGGCCCGATGATCACCTGCACGCTGTTGCCGCCGCGCTTGAGCACGCCGCGCGCGCCGATCGCCTTCAGGTCCGGTTCCGACACCTTGTCGGGATCGGCGACGGTCAGCCGCAGGCGCGTCGTGCACGCGTCGACGACCGTCAGGTTGCCCGCGCCGCCGAGCGCGGCGATGTAGCGCTGCGCGCGCGGCGCCGCGGCGCCCGCGGGCGCGACGTAGCCGCCGGATTCATACGACTCGGCCGCAGCTTCGGCCGTCGCCGGCTCGCGGCCCGGCGTCGCCATGTTGAACTTGCGGATGAAGAAGCGGAACAGCCCGTAGTACGCGATGCCGTACGCGATGCCGAGCGGAATCGCGACCCAGCCCTTCGTCGACAACCCGTAGTTCAGCACGTAGTCGATGCCGCCCGCCGAGAACGTGAAGCCGAGCTTCACGCCGAGCAGCTGGCAGATCGCGAGCGACAGCCCCGTCAGCACCGCGTGGATCACGTACAGCACCGGCGCGAGGAACATGAAGCTGAATTCGATCGGCTCGGTCACGCCGGTCAGGAACGACGTGAGCGCCATCGAGAACAGCAGGCCGCCGACCACCGCGCGGCGTTCCTTCGGCGCTTCGTGCAGCATCGCGAGGCACGCGGCCGGCAGGCCGAACATCATGATCGGGAAGAAGCCGGCCATGAAGGTGCCCGCGCTCGGGTCGCCCGCGAAGAAGCGGTGCAGGTCGCCGTGCACGAGCTCGCCGCCGGCCGGCGGCGTGAAGTTGCCGAACACGAACCACGCGAGCGAGTTGATGATGTGGTGCAGGCCCGTGACGAGCAGCAGCCGGTTCAGGAAGCCGAACACGAACGCGCCGATCGCGCCCGCGGTCGTCAGCCACTGGCCGGCCGCGTCGATCGCATGCTGGACCGGCTGCCACACGTAGCCGAACACGATGCCGAGCATCACGCACGCGAGGCCGGTGGCGATCGGCACGAAGCGCTTGCCGCCGAAGAACGCGAGGTAGTCGGGCAGCTTGATGTCCTTGTAGCGGTTGTACAGCAAGCCCGCGACCACGCCCGCGATGATCCCGGACAGCACGCCCATGTTCAGCTTGGGATCGATGTCCTTCATGATCGCGGTTTCGATCAGGTAGCCGATCGCGCCCGCGAGCGCCGCGACGCCGTTGTTGTCCTTCGCGAAGCCGACCGCCACGCCGATCGCGAACAGCAGCGGCAGGTTGTCGAAGATCGCGCCGCCCGCGTCGGCGATCATCTTGATGTTGAACACGTCCGGCTGGCCGAGCCGCAGCAGGATGCCGGCGACCGGCAGCACCGCGATCGGCAGCATCAGCGCCCTTCCCAGGCTCTGTATCTTCAGAAACGGATTCCCGTCCATTCAGTCCTCCAATCCTTGTCTCTTCGTTGACCTGATTGCTTTCGTAGTGAATTTGCGTTGCTGCTGAAACCGCACGCGAGTCCCCGCCGACGCTCAGTCGAGCGGCCAGATCTCGCGGCTTGCTGCCCTTACCGCCTGCGCCGAGTCGAGCGCGAGCAGATCCTGCGCGCGCTGGCGGCACAGCTGGTAATCGAGTCGGCGCACGCGCGCCTTGATGCCCGGCACCGACACCGGATCGACCGACAGCTCGGTCACGCCGAGGCCGACGAGGATCGGCACCGCGAGCGGATCGCCGCCGAGCGCGCCGCACACGCCGACCCACTTGCCGTGCTTCTGCGCGCCGCGCACCGCGATGTCGACCAGGCGCAGCACGGCCGGATGCAGGCCGTCCGCCTGCGCGGCCAGATCGGCCTGGCAGCGGTCCATCGCGAGCGTGTACTGGGTGAGGTCGTTGGTGCCGATCGACAGGAAGTCCGCATGCTGCGCGAGCTGGTCGGCCAACAGCGCCGCCGACGGCACCTCGATCATCACGCCGACCTCGATCGGCTCGGCGCGCCCCTGCGCGCGAGCGAACTCGTCGATGCGCCTTTTCAGCCGCACGAGCTCGCCCGCGTCGGTCACCATCGGCAGCAGGATGCGCACCGCGCCGAACGGCTTCACCGCGAGCAGGCCCTGCAGCTGGTCGTCGAGCAGATCGGGGCGCACCTGCGCGAGGCGGATGCCGCGCAGGCCGAGCGCCGGGTTCGGCTCGGGCGGCAGCGTCAGGTAGTCGACTTCCTTGTCCGCGCCGACGTCGAGCGTGCGGATGATCGCGGTGCGGCCCTGCAGCGCGTCGACGATCGACTGGTAGCTCTGCTGGTGCTCGACGGTCGTCGGCGCCGACTGGCGATGGATGAACATCAGCTCGGTGCGCAGCAGGCCGACCGCGTCCGCGCCGTTGTCGACCGCGGTGTTCGCGTCGTCGAGCGTCGCGATGTTCGCGGCGACCTCGATCGCGCGGCCGTCGGCGGTCGCGGCGGCTTCGCCCGCGGTCTGGCGGTTCGCTTCGCGCACGCCGGCGAGACGCTGGCGCTCATGCCGCGCACGCTCGACGTCGAGCGCGGTCGGCGCGTGTTCGAGACGGCCCGCGCTCGCGTCGACAACGACCTGCGTGCCGTCCGGAATCGCGTACAGCGCGTCGCCGACCGCGACGAGCGCCGGAATGCCGAGCTGGCGCGCGATGATCGCCGCGTGCGACGTCGCGCCGCCGCGCGCCATCACGAGCGCGGTCACGCGTTCGCGATCGAGCGACGACAGGTCCGACGGCGTGAATTCCTCGGCCGCGAGCACGGCCTCGTCGGGCAGCGCACGCGCCGCGCCGTTCGTGTGGCCGAGCGCGCGCAGCACGCGCTTCTCGATGTCGCGCAGGTCGGCCGCGCGCTCGGCGAGCAGCGCGTCGTCGAGCTTCGACAGCGTGTCGATCTGCGCGCGGATCGTCGCGCGCCACGCGAAGCCCGCGCTCTTGCCGAGGCTGATCAGGTCGCGCGCCGCGTCGATCAGCGTCGGGTCTTCGAGCAGCACGCGATGCACCGCGAAGATCCCCGCCTCGCCAACCGCGCCGCGCGCCGATGCGTTGCGCACGGTGACGTCGAGTTCGGCGTCGACGGCCTTCAGCGCCTGGTCGAGCTGGCGGCTTTCCGATGCGGGCGTGCCGCTCGCCTGCTCGGGCGGCGTGAGGTCCGCATCGTCGAGGCGCACCAGCGTGCCGACCGCGATGCCGGGCGCCGCGCACACGCCTGCGAGCGTGTTCGGATCCAGCGATGCGCCGGCGCTGCGCACGACCGCCTGCGGCGCGGGCGACAGCGTGCGCGCCGGCTTCTCCTCGACTTCGCCGTGCGCCTCGCGCAGCAGCTCGTGCGCGACCGCGTCGACCGCCTGCTGCGCCTGCGCGCCGCGGCCGACCAGCTCGATCGTCGCCTGTTCGCCGGCGCCGAGGCCGAGCAGCCCGACCACGCTTTCGATCGGCGCCTTGCGGCCGTCGAAATGCACGTCGACATGCGCGTCGAGCCCGCGCGCCGCCTCGCGCGCCCGCGCGGCCGGCCGCGCATGCAGGCCGCCCGGCTGCGTCAGCTGAATCGCGCGGCGCGCCTCGTTCATCGCCGCGGCGCCGGCCGCGGCCGCCTGCACGGCGGCGTTACCCTTGCCGCGCAGCGTGAGGAGCGGCGTCTCGCCCGCCGTCGCGAACCCTTGCGCGCGGTCGATCACGTCGAACGCATCGGAATTCGCGATCGCGATCACCGACACGAGCGAATGCGCGCTGCGCGCGACCGCGTCCTGGTCGAACTCGATCAGCAGGTCGCCCGCCTCGACGCGCGCGCCGGCCTCGACGCGCGCGGTAAAGCCCTGCCCGTTCAGCTCGACGGTGTCGATGCCGATGTGCAGCAGCACTTCCGCACCCTGCGGCGTCGTGATCGTCACCGCGTGGCCGGTGCGCGCGAGATGCGACACGATGCCGGCGCACGGCGCGACGAGCTTGCCGGCGAGCGGGTCGATGCCGATGCCGTCGCCGAACATCCCGCCGGAGAACACCGGATCGGGCACATCGGCCAGCGGAACGATCGGCCCCGTCAACGGGGCAAGCAGAACGATCTGATCGTGGGTGGGGCTCTTCAACTGGGACTCCTCGGCGCGTCTCATCGGCGTTCTCGGCTCATCAATGCGTTTCGGTGACTTTGTTCAGGTGGCGCGGCGTATCGGGATTGCGGCCGCGCGCGACGGCGAGATCCGCCGCCATCACGTAGAACGACAGAATGGCGGCGATCGGGTCGAGCGCCGCATGGGCGGACTGCGCGAGCGGCAACACCGTGCCTGACAGGCCGGGCGTGCCGGCCGGCGCGGCGAGCAGCACCGCGGCGCCGCGCGCGCGCATGTCGGCCGCGAGCTGCAGGAGGCCCGCCTGCTCCGGCCCCGGCGGCGCGAACACGAGCAGCGGGTAGTCGCGGTCGATCAGCTCCATCGGGCCGTGACGCACCTCGGCGCTCGAGAACGCCTCGGCCTGGATGCCGGAGGTTTCCTTCAGCTTCAGCGCGGCTTCCTGCGCGATCGCGAGGCCGAGGCCGCGGCCGATCACGATCATCCGCTCGACGTCGGCAAGCGCGGCGACGGCCGGCGACCAGTCGAGCGAACCCGCCTGCGCGAGCACGTCGGGCAGCCCGCGCAGCGCGGTCACGAGCGCCGCGTCGCGCTGCCAGAACGCAACGATCTGCGCGGACAGCGACAGGATCGCGATATAGCTCTTCGTGGCCGCGACCGACAGCTCCGGGCCGGCCAGCAGCGGCAGCTGGTGCTCGCATGCGTCGGCGAGCGGCGACGGCAGCACGTTGACCGCCGCGACGGTGCGCGCGCCGGCTTCGCGCAGCGCGGCCATCGTGTTGACGAGATCGGGGCTCTTGCCCGACTGGGAGAACGCGATCGCAAGCTGGTCCCGCACCTTCAGCGGTGCCTGCTGCAGCGTCGCGACCGACATCGGCAGCGACGCGACCGGCACACCGAGGCGGCTCATCGTCAGGCTTGCGAAATAACTGGCGGCGTGATCCGAGCTGCCGCGCGCGACCGTCAGCGCGACGGCCGGCGGATGATCCTGCAACTGGCCGGCGAGCGCTTCGACGCGCGCGGTGTCGGCGAGCTGCGCGGCGACGACCTGGGCGGACTCGCGCGCTTCCTTAAGCATATTCGACAATCGATTCTCCTTCGACGTAGGTCGCGGTGAGGTTCAGGTCGCGATCGAACACGGCGACGTCGGCCCATGCGCCGCGCGCGAGGCGGCCGCGATCGGCGATGCCGAGATAGTCGGCCGCGTAGCGCGACATCCGGTTCGACACGTCGGCGATCGGCAGGCCGAGCGACACGAGATTGCGCAGCGCCTGGTCCATCGTCAGCGTGCTGCCGGCGAGCGTGCCGTCGGCGAGCCGCACGCCGCCGAGGCACTTCGTCACGTGCTGGCTGCCGAGCCGGTATTCGCCGTCGGGCATGCCGGTCGCCGACGTGCTGTCGGTCACGACGTACAGGCGCGGGATCGCGCGCAGCGCCGCGCGGATCGCGCCCGGATGCACGTGCAGCAGGTCGGGGATGATCTCCGCGTATTCGGCATGCGCGAGCGCCGCGCCGACGAGGCCCGGGTTGCGGTGATGCAGCGGCGACATCGCGTTGAACAGGTGCGTGAAGCCGCACGCGCCGTGCTTGAGCGCGGCGACCGCGTCGTCGTAGGTCGCGAGCGAGTGGCCGAGCTGCACGCGCACGCCGCGCGCGGCCATCTCGCCGATGATCTCGATGTGGCCGGCGATTTCCGGCGCGAGCGTGACGACGCGGATCGGCGCGATCGACAGGTACTTCAGCACTTCGTCGAGCACGGCCGACACGGCCGCGTCCGGCTGCGCGCCGAGCTTGCCCGGGTTGATGTACGGCCCTTCGAGGTGCACGCCGAGCACGCGCGCGCCGCCCGGCGTGCGGGTGCGCGCGACGCTGCCGAGGTTGCCGACGACCTTCATCAGCTCGTCGCGCGGCGCGGTCATCGTCGTCGCGAGCAGGCTCGTCGTGCCGTACTGCGCGTGCGTGCGGGCGATCGTCTCGATCGCGTCGCCGCCTTCCATCACGTCGGCGCCGCCGCCGCCGTGCACGTGCAGGTCGATGAAGCCGGGCAGGATGTACGGCGCGTCGTTCTTCGCGGGATCGGCAGGGGCGCCGTCGAGCGCCGTGATGCGCCCGTTCTCGCAATCGAGCGAACCGTGAATCCAGCCGTCGGGGGTGAGGATGTTTCCAGTCAGCATGACATTCTCTTGATGATCTGGTGACGCGGCGAGCCCCGCGTCGCGATGTGCAAAATCCGCAGGGTGCGCCGGTCGTCGCGCGCCGGTGCAGTCTCCCGCGTCAGCGTTTCAGTTCGGCGACGAAGTCGTAGTAATCGTCGCGGCAATACGTTTCGGTCATTTCGATCGCGCGCTCGTCGGCGCCGTAGCCGATGCGCGTGATCACGAGGAGCGCCGCGCCCGGCGCCACCGCCATCCATTTCGCGATGTCGCGCGTCGCGTTCACCGCGCGAAAGTGCTGCAGCGCGCGCACCACGACCTTGCCGCGCGCTTCGAGGTGCTCGTACAGCGACGCGCCGAGCGCGTGCGGATCGGGCACCACCGCGGCCGGCAGCGTCGAGTGCTCGACCGCCATCACGATGCCGTCCGCGCGGCGCAGCCGCTCGAGCCGCGCGACCAGCGCGCCGGGCGCCAGGCCGAGATGCGTGATCTCGTCGCGGCTCGCGGCGCGCAGCTTGCGCGACAGCCACACCGAATCCGGCGCGAAGCCGCGCTGGCGCATCTTCGCGGTGAAGCCGACCAGGCGCGACAGCGGATCGGTGACGCGCGGCGTGATGAAGGTGCCCGCGCCGCGCGCCCGCGTGACCAGGCCCTGCTCGACCAGCAGCGCCAGCGCGCGCCGCGCGGTGATCCGCGACACGCCGACCGACGCCGACAGCACCCGCTCCGACGGCAGCGCCTCGCCGGCCTGCCATGCGCCGTCGTGGATCGCGCTCGCCAGATTGCGCGCGAGCTGCAGATAGAGCGGCGTATCGCGGTGAGGATCGGGCGCCAGTTCGGAACAGCCGGTTTCCATGAGCCTCCGGGGAGTCGGACGACGGACGCGGGCCGTCGGAAAGTGAACGCATTATATAACCACAATAATACCAGTCAACGAACTGGTATTAGTGTCGTGAAAATCGCCGGAAGCCTTGCCACGCAAGCGTTTTAGTCGCGGCAAAGCCTTTGTTTACAATGCGATACGGGGTAGGGATTTACCCGAGGTGGTATGCAATGGGATGGTTTCTCGATGCCGCCGGACGGGAGAATCGCGACGGAAATGAGACCGGAATAGAACCAGTTACGCGTACTGGTATGCATCGCGCAACGGGGCGAGGGCGGCGGATGCTCAGTGGAATTCGCGGCTCGACGTGCGCAGGCCGCCGAGCAGCGGCGTCAGGTCCTCGAAATGCTGCGCGACGAGGTGCCGCACGTCGCTCACGACCTGCCAGACGCCCGACGCCGCGAGCAGCCGCGAATCGAGCGTCTCGCGGCGCTGCCGCGCGAGCAGCTCGGGCCGGACGATCAGGTTCACGCAACCCGTTTCGTCCTCGAGCGTCATGAACATCACGCCCTTCGCGGTGCCCGGCATCTGCCGCGCGATCACGAGCCCGCAGGCGCGCGCGAGCCGGCCGTCGGGACGGTCGCGCAGCTCGGCCGCGGACGACAGCCGCCGCGCGCGCAGCACGGGCCGCAGCAGCGCGACGGGGTGGCGGTTCAGCGTGAGGCCCGTCGTGTGGTAATCGGCGAGGATGTCGTCGGCCTCCGACGGCGCGCCGAGCGCGGGCATCTCCGGTTCGTCGATCGGCGCGGCCGCGAGCAGGTCGCGCTCCGGCGCCGCGGCGACGGCCTGCCACAACGCATCGCGACGATGGCCGGCGAGCGTCGCGAGCGCGTTCGCGGCGGCGAGCGCCTCGAGGTCGCGGCGCTCGAGCTGCGCGCGCCGCGCGAGCGCGTCGACGCGCTCGAACGGCCCTGCCGCGCGCGCGGCCTCGATCCGCCGCGCGGCCGCCTCGCCGAGGCCGCGCACGAGCGACAGGCCGAGCCGCACCGCGGGCCGTCCGTGCGGCGGCGCGTCGCCGGGCAGCGCTTCGAGCGATGCTTCCCAGCCGCTGTGCGTCGCATCGACCGGCAACACCGTCACGCCGTGGCGCTTCGCGTCCTGCACGAGCTGCGCGGGCGCGTAGAAGCCCATCGGCTGGCTGTTCAGCAGCGCGGTGAGGAAGATTTCGGGCTCGTGGCATTTGAGCCAGCTGCTCGCGTACACGAGATGCGCGAAGCTCGCCGCGTGGCTCTCCGGAAAACCGTAGTCGCCGAAGCCCTTGATCTGCTCGAAGATCTGCTCGGCGAATTCGGGCGGATAGTCGCGCTCCCGCATGCCGTCGACGATCTTGCGGTGATATTGCTCGAGATTGCCCTTGCGCTTCCACGCGGCCATCGCGCGCCGCAGCTCGTCGGCCTCGCCGGGCGTGAAGCCGGCCGCGATCATCGCGATCTGCATCACCTGCTCCTGGAAGATCGGCACGCCTTTCGTGCGTTCGAGCGCGGGCTTCAGGTCCTCCTTCGGATAGCTGACTTTCTCGATCCCCTGCCGCCGCTTCAGGTACGGGTGCACGGCGCCGCCCTGGATCGGCCCCGGCCGCACGATCGCGACCTCGATCACGAGGTCGTAATAGTTGCGCGGCCTCAGGCGCGGCAGCATCGACATCTGCGCGCGCGATTCGATCTGGAACACGCCGACCGTGTCGGCGCGACAGATCATGTCGTAGGTCGCTTCGTCATCCTGCGGAATGTCGTCCATCCCGAACGGCCTGTCGTCGCCGGGCCGGCCGGCCCGCTTCGGTGGCCCGCGCCACGCGGTGACCATGTCGAACGCGCGATGCAGCGCCGACAGCATGCCGAGCGCCAGCACGTCGACCTTCATCAGCCCGAGCGCTTCGAGGTCGTCCTTGTCCCACTGGATCACGCGCCGCCCGTCCATCGCCGCGTTCTCGACCGGCACGAGTCGCGTGAGCTTGCCGCGGCTGATCACGAAACCGCCCGAGTGCTGCGACAGATGGCGCGGAAAATTGAGCAGTCGCGCGGCAAGATCGGCCCACGCGCGGATCAGCGGCGTATCGGGATCGAGCCCGACCGTCGCGAACTGCTGAAGCAGATCGCGACTGCCGTCGAACCAGCGATGCCCCTTCGCGACGCGGTCGATCAGCATCGGATCGACACCGAGCGCCTTGCCGGTCTCGCGCAGCACGCCGCGCGGACGATACGTCGATACGGCGGCCGCGAGCGCCGCGCGGTCCTTGCCGTATTTCTCGTACAGGTACTGGATGACTTCCTCGCGCCGCTGGTGCTCGAAGTCGACGTCGATGTCGGGCGGCTCGCCGCGCTCGCGGCTGATGAAGCGCTCGAACAGCAGCGTGCTGCGCTCCGGGTCCACCTCGGTGACGCCGAGGCAGTAGCAGACCACCGAATTCGCCGCCGAGCCGCGCCCCTGGCACAGGATGTCCCGGCTGCGCGCATAGGTGACGACGTCGTAGACCGTCAGGAAGAACGGCTCGTAGTGCAGATCCTCGATCAGCCCGAGTTCGTGCTCGATCAGCTTCACCACCTTCTCCGGCACGCCGTGCGGATAACGCCGGTGCGCCCCCGCCCAAACCTCCTGGCTGAGGTAGCTGGCCGGCGTATGCCCCTCCGGCACGAGTTCGAGTGGATATTCGTAGTGCAGGTCACCTAGCGAGAAACCGCATGCGTCGAGAATCGCGCACGTCTCCTCGATCTCGTCCGACGAGAACAGCTTCGCGATCCGGTTCCGCGCGCGCAGATGCTGCTCCGCATTCGGCGCGAGCGCATAGCCGCATTCCGAGACCGGCATCCCGATCCGGATCGCCGTCATCACGTCCTGCAGCGGCTTGCACGAACGCTTGTGCATCGTCACGTCGCCGAGCGCGACGATGCGCACGCCGCGCCGCTCGCCCGCCGCACGAATCTCCTCGCGTTGCGCGCCGTCCAGCGCTCGCTGCAACTGCACGAGCCCGAGCCGCGCACGCTCGCCGAACGTTGCACGAAACCATGCGACCTGCGCATCGAGCACGTTCGCGCGAACCGGATATGCCGGCACGAGGATCGCGAAGCAGTCGGGCATCCCGCGCAAGTGCGCGAATTTCGCGGGAGGCGCCGACAACATCCGCGGCGTCAGTCGATACGTACCCTTCGGCGCTTCCATCCGCCGCCACGAAATCAGTTCGGACAGGTTGCCGTAGCCTTCGCGGTTCTGCGCTAGCAGCACGAGCCCGAACGCGCCGGGGCCCGGATCGTGGCCGGGTGGAACATCATCCGGCGTCACCTCGAAGTACGCGCCGACGATCAGCGGCAGCCCTTTCGCCTGCGCCGCGACATGCATCCGCGGCGCGCCCGCGAGCGAGCATTCGTCGGTGATCGCGATCCCGCGATAGCCGAGCTCGACCGCGCGCTCGACCAGCTCCTCCGCATGCGACGCGCCATGCAGGAACGAAAAGTTCGAACGGCAGAACAGCTCCGCGTAATCGGGCAGCAACTTGAATTCCGCAACCATCACCACTCACCCGAACAGGCCGTGCAGGAACCAGCGCGGTTCGGACTCGCTCCCCGACCGCTCCTTGAATACCCAGTAACACGCGCCGGCCTCGTCCTGCGCAACGCAGTAATCGCGTGCAGCCAGCTGACCGTCGAACCACCCCGCCTCGATCCGCTCGGGCGACGACATCATCCTGAGCGGCGTATGGAACACCGGCCGGTTCTCGCGCATCAGCAGCGGCTGCGGCTCGGCCAGCAGCCACACGGGACGCGGCGGCGCGGCCGGCGGCCCGGCAGCCGGCTTGCCGGCCTGCGCGTCGAGCGGCAGCCAGCGGTTCGCGGCCTCGGGCCGGTGATCGGCGACGGGCGCCGCGCGCAATACGTTCTCCGCGCCAAGCCGCGCGACCAGCAGCTCGATGAGCCGCGCACGCGTCTCGCGCGTGCCGCCCGGCTCGGGAAACAGGTCATCGGCCGGCGGCGCGACTGACTCGACACGCGTGGCCGTCAGGCGCACCGCGATCACCGCGGCGGGCAGCTCGACGCGGGCAAGCCGCTCGCCGAGCAGCCGCATGAAGTGCGCCTCGTCGCGCACGGGCGACGCGAACGCGAGTTCGAGCGGGGTCGGCGGCACGGCCTGGCGGCCGCGCTCGTGCTCGAGACCGAACGTCATCGCGGCCAGCGACAGCTGCCGCGCGGACAGCCAGCCGCACAGCTGCACGACGAGTCGCCGCGCGGCGAACAGCACGGCCTCCGCGTATTCGACGCGCTCCGGCAATTCGAGCCGCACGTCGAACACGGGCGGCACCGGCATCCACGCCAGCGGCTCGACCGCATCGCCGTATGCGCGGTCGAGCGCGGCCAGCAGCGCGGGACCGCAGCGGCGCTGCAGCCCCGCGCGCGGCAGGCCGCGCAGGTCGGCCAGCGTGCGGCAGCCGAGGCCGTCGAACCAGTCCGCATACGGACGCGCGTCGGGCAGCAGCACGCACGGCAGAGCGTCGAGCGCGCGGACGAGCGACGCATGGCCGGCCACCCGGCGCCGGCTGCGCGAGCGGGCCGACGCGCGCGCGAGCAGCCACGCGCCGCGCCCGGTCGGCGCGGCGGACAGGCACGCTGCATAGCCGAGCGCCGCGAGCGTCGCGCGCACCTGGCGGCACAGCGACGGCAGGCCGCCGAACAGGCGCAGGCTCGGGCCGACATCGACGACGAGCGTCGCTTCGTCGTCGAGCGCGACGCACGGCGAGAAGCGCAGCAGCGCGAGCGCGACCGCGCGCAGCGCATCGGCCTCGCGCGCCGGGTCGCGCTCGACGAGCTGCGTGTGCGGCGCGAGCGTCAGCACGCCGCCGCGCTTCATGCCCGCGCGCACGCCCTGCCGGTGCGCGGCCGCGTCGGCGATCAGCACGACGCCCTGCTCGAGCACCGCACAGCCGGCCTCGCCGTCAGACGGCGGCGGGGCGCGCACGTCGAGCGGCAGGCGCGGCAGATGGATGCCGAGCAAGACGCGCATAGCGGCTCTCCACGATGGGCGACGGCAGGTCGAGCACGAGCGGCTCGCTGCGTGCGGGGCCGCGACGCTTGACGATGTCGATCGACACGCCGCCCGGCACCGGATGCAGCGCGACGCGCAGCACGGCCGGCGACGGCTGCCGCGCGGCCGGCAGCGGGCGCAGCATCACGAACAGCGTGTCGCCCGTGCGCGCGGCCGCGAGATGCAGGCGCCGCAGCGCATCGGGCCGCGCGTCCTGCCAGAGCAGCAGCGCACCGCAGCAGCCTGTCTTGAGCGCCTGCTCGGCGGCCCACAGCGCGTCCGTGCGGCTGCCGGCGCGCAGCCACAGCAGCGCGTCGGCCGGCACGCCGAGACCGGCGAGCGCGGTCGCATGCGGCGACTGCGGCGGCGCGACGAGCGCGAGCGGCCGCCGGGCGCTGACGGTGTGCGCGAGCGCGGGCGCGAGCAGCCGCATCTCGCCGCAGCCCGGCTGCGCGGCCAGCAGTTCGACGAGCCCGCCGACCGGCCAGCCGCCGCCCGGCAACTCGGCGGACAGCGACGCGAAACCCGTGTCGATCGTGCGCGGACCGCCGCGCGCGAGCTGCGAGCCGCGCCATAGCGACGGATGAAGGGATTCAGGAGAAATGGAGGATGCGAGCATGACGCCACCCACAACTGTATGGATATACAGTATATGGCAATGCGCTCGCGTCGCACAGCGCCGGTGCGAAACCGGCTTTTCATCAGACGAAGGACGGGGAGCAAGCCGGGCCGGGCGTCACGAGGCGACGCGCCCGGTCAGGTTCGGCCCGGCCAGGTTCGGCCCGGCTTGATCAACCGACTCGGAGCGACCGGCCGGCGCGGCTGTGCCGGCCGGCCCACGCGCCGCGCATCAGCCAAGCAGCAGCGCATCGTCGTCGAGCTGCTCGTGCCGCACCCTCTCGAACATCTGCAGCAGGTCCGGCACGTCGAGCCCCTTGCGCGCGTCGCCCGACACGTCGAGCACGACCTGCCCCTGGTGCAGCATCACCGTGCGGTCGCCGTAGTCGAGCGCCTGCCGCATGCTGTGCGTGACCATCATCGTCGTCAGCCGGCTCTCGGCGACGATGCGCGCGGTCAGCTCCAGCACGAACGCGGCCGTCTTCGGGTCGAGCGCGGCCGTATGCTCGTCGAGCAGCAGGATCCGCGACGGCCGCAGCGACGCCATCAGCAGGCTCACGGCCTGCCGCTGGCCGCCCGACAGCAGCCCGATCCGGTCGGTCAGCCGGTTCTCGAGGCCGAGATTGAGCAGCCGCAGCTTGTCGCGAAACAGCTCGCGCGACGGCCGATCGAGCGCGGCCTTGAAGCCGCGCCGCCCGCCCCGCGCCATCGCGAGCGCCATGTTCTCCTCGATCGTCAGCGCCTCGCAGGTGCCGGCCATCGGGTCCTGGAACACGCGCGCGACGAGGTGCGCGCGGTCCCACGCGGGCTGGCGCGTGACGTCCGCGCCGTCGATCGCGATGCGGCCCGCATCGACCGCCTGGTCGCCGCTGATCGCGTTGAGGAAGGTCGACTTGCCCGCGCCGTTCGAGCCGATCACCGCGACGAACTGGCCGTCCGGAATATCGAGCGACAGCCCGCGCAGCGCACGCGTCTCGATCGGCGTGCCGGGATTGAACGTGAGTTTCAGGTCTTGTGCGGACAGCATGTCATGCCCCTCCGTTCTTGCGCGCGAACAGCTTCTTGCGCGTCGCCGGCAGCACCAGCGCGATCGTGACGAGCGCGGCGGTCACCAGGTTCAGGTCCTGCGCCTTCAGGCCGATGAATTCGCTGTTCAGCGCGAGCGCGATGAAGAAGCGGTAGACGATCGCGCCGAGCACGACCGCGAGCGTCGTCAGCACCAGCCGGCGCGCGGGCAGCAGCGTCTCGCCGATGATCACCGCGGCCAGCCCGATCACGATCGTGCCGATCCCCATCGAGATGTCCGCGCCGCCCTGCGTCTGCGCGAAGAGGGCCCCCGCGAGCGCGACGAGCGCGTTCGACAGCGCCATCCCGGCGAGCGTCGCGCGGCCGGTGGCGATGCCCTGCGCGCGCGCCATCCGCGGGTTCGCGCCGGTCGCGCGCATCGCGAGGCCGAGCTGCGACGAGAAGAACCAGTCGAGGCCGAGCTTCGCGACCACGACGACGACGGCGAGCAGCGCCGGGCGCAGCACGTAGTCGGGCAGCCAGTCCGGCTGCAGCACGGTGAAGAGCGTCGGCTCGGTGATGAGCGGCACGTTCGGCCGGCCCATGATCCGCAGGTTCACCGAATAGAGCGCGATCATCATCAGGATGCTGGCGAGCAGATCCATGATCTTCAGGCGCACGTTGAGCCAGCCGGTGACGAAGCCGGCCACGGCGCCCGCGACGATCGCGAAGCCGGTCGCCGCGAACGGGTCGAAGCCGGCCGAGATCAGCGTCGCGGCCACGGCACCGCCGAGCGGGAAGCTGCCGTCGACGGTCAGGTCGGGAAAGTTGAGGATGCGGAACGAGATCAGCACCCCGAGCGCGACGAGGCTGAAGATCAGGCCGATCTCCAGTGCGCCCAGAAACGAGAACAGAGACATGGTGGGGAAATCCTGTTGCTTCCCGGCCGGACGGGTGCGGCCGGGCGAAGCGAACGAGCGGCCCCGGTAAGGGCCGAGCGTCCGGCGGTTTCGTTCAGGCCCGGATCGGGGCCTTCAAGCGCGGCGGCCGGCAGCGGCTTACTTGATGACCGTCTTCGCGTCCTTGACGAGATCCTGCGACAGCGTCACGCCCTGCTTCGCGGCCGCGCCCGTGTTCACGAACAGCTCGAGGTTGCTGCTCGTCTCCGACGCGATCGCGCCCGGCTTCTCGCCCTTCAGGATGCGCGCGACGACCTTGCCGGTCTGCCGGCCGAGATCGCCGTAGTTGATGCCGAGCGCCGCGATGCCGCCGCGCTTCACGCTGTCGGTGTCGCCCGCGACGAGCGGGATCTTCGCTTCGTTCGCGACCTTCACGAGCGCTTCGTACGCGGACACGACGTTGTTGTCGGTGTTCGTGTAGATCACGTCGACCTTGCCGATCAGGCTCTTCGCGGCCGGGCCGATGTCGACGGTGCGCGGCGCGGCCGCTTCCTTGAGCGTCATCCCCTGCTTCGCGAGGATCTCCTTGAGCTCCTTCACGACGACGACCGAATTCGCTTCGCCCGGGTTGTAGACCATGCCGACCGTCTTCGCCTTCGGCACCACGCGCTTGATCAGCGCGACCTGGCGGTCGAGCGGCAGCTTGTCGGACACGCCCGTCACGTTGGCGCCCGCCGGGCCCCAGCCCTTCACGAGCTGCGCGGCGACCGGATCGGTCACGCCCGAGTAGACGACCGGCACGCTCTTCGTCGACGCGACGACCGCCTGCGCGGCCGGCGTCGCGATCGCGACGATCACGTCGGGCTGGTCGCCGACGAACTTGCGCGCGATCTGCGCGGCGGTGCCCGTGTTGCCCTGCGCGCTCTGGTATTCCCACTTGAGCTTGTCGTCGCCGTAGCCTTCGGCCTTCAGTTCCGCGCGCACGCCGTCGCGGATCGCGTCGAGCGCCGGGTGATCGACGATCGACAGCACCTTGACGGTCTGCGCCTGCACGGCGCCGGCCAGCGCCAGCGCGGCAACGCCGGCCGTGATCGAACGGATCGCGAAAGTCTTGAAACGCTTCATGGGTGTGTCTCCCCGTATTCTCGGTTCTGGTTGATGGTGTCTCCGCTGCGGCGGCGCACCTGCAACGGTGCGCGGCGGCGAAAGCGAGCATACCATTTCCGCAGACCACTTCCTGACCGTCCGCTTACGCGCGCCGGGGCGGCGTGACCCGCCGGATGAACCACCGCGGATGCACTATGCTGGTTGCAGCACAATCCAACCGACTGGAGCCAACATGTCGTGGGCTGTCCGCTCGATCGCGAGCGTCATGCTGGCGGTGATGCCGGTCGCCGCGTCCGCGCTGACCGACGGTTACGCGCAATACGACGAATGCGTGCTGCTGTCGCTGCGCGACAGCTGGAACCCCGCGGCGGCGCGCCTGATCCGACAGTCCTGCGATGCGCTCTATCTCAACAACGCGATGCTGCTGCCGCGCGAAAGGCGATATCACGAATGCATACTGCAGTCGCTGCCCGGCGTCCGGGACAACGTCGCGATCCGGGAGATCCTGACGATCTGCTCGCGGCGCGGCGACATGTAGCGCGCATCGCCCGATGCGCCGCGCAAGAAAAAAGGGCCTGCTTGCGCAGGCCCCGTTCGGCATTCCGGAGTCGATCCGGCGCGTTCAGAACGACGCGACCATCGAGCCCTTGAACTGCTTCTTGATGAATTCCTTCACTTCCGGCGACTGGTACGCCTTGACCAGCTTCTTCACCCACGGCTGGTCCTTGTCCTTCGCGCGCACCGCGATCAGGTTCGCGTACGGGCTCGTCAGCGATTCGAGCGCGATCGCGTCCTTCGTCGGCTGCAGGTTCGCGGCGATCGCGTAGTTCGTGTTGATCACGGCCGCGTCGACGTCCGACAGCACGCGCGGCAGTTGCGCCGCGTCCAGCTCGGAGATCTTCAGCTTCTTCGGGTTGTCGGCGATGTCGAGCACCGTCGCGTTGTTGCCGCCCGTGCCCGCGCCGGCCTTCAGCTTGATCACGCCCTGCGCCTGCAGCAGCAGCAGCGCGCGGTTCTCGTTCGACGGATCGTTCGGCACCGCGAGCTTCGCGCCTTGCGGCAGGTCCTTCAGCGCCTTGAACTTCTTCGAGTAGACGCCGATCGGCGAGATGTAGGTCAGGCCCGCGCTGACGAGCTTGTAGCCGCGCTGCTTCACCTGGCTGTCGAGGTACGGCTGGTGCTGGAAGCTGTTCGCGTCGAGGTCGCCCGCGTCGAGCGCCGCGTTCGGCTGCACGTAGTCGTTGAACTCGATGACCTTCACGTTCAGGCCTTCCTTCTCCTTCGCGACCTTCTGCACGACCTGCCACACTTCCGCGTCCGGACCGGCCACCGTGCCGACCTTGACCACCTTGTCGTCGGCATGCGCACCCGCCGACATCGTCAGCGCGGCGCCGGTTGCCAGCACGGAAAACACTTTCAGGAGACTGCGACGCTTCATCTGTTTCTCGCTTTCTTGCTAACTATAAAAGGGCGCGATGCGGGTATGTCCCGGCTCGCGGGAAAGGGGCAAATGGTGTCACAGGATCGGCGGGAAGTGAAATACATCCCGCTCATATGGGTATGCGTTGCGCGGGGGACGGCGGGACAGGCCGTTAGTTGCATTAATCTGCGCTGCCCGTCGGTCCGCGCCGCCCCCACGTCACGCGGGCGTCGCTTCGACCGCCGTCTCTTCGCGGAACACCGGCGCGGCCGCCGGCCGGGCGCGCGCCGCGCCGGCGCCGACGACCCGGAACGCCCCCACTGCGTCGCGCAGCCGCGCCGCCTGCTCCTGCAGCGACGCGGCGGCCGCGGTCGCTTCCTCGACGAGCGCCGCGTTCTGCTGCGTCACCTGGTCCATCTGCGTGACCGCGCGGCCGACCTGCGTGATGCCGCTCGCCTGCTCCTCGGACGCCGCCGCGATCTCGCCCATGATGTCCGTCACGCGCGCGACCGCCTGCAGGATCTCGCCCATCGTCGTGCCGGCCTGGCCGACCAGCGTCGACCCGTTGCGCACCCGGTCGACCGAATCGACGATCAGCGCGCGAATCTCCTTCGCGGCCGTGGCGCTGCGCTGCGCGAGCGAGCGCACCTCGCCCGCGACGACCGCGAAGCCGCGGCCCTGCTCGCCCGCGCGCGCCGCCTCGACCGCAGCGTTCAGCGCCAGGATGTTGGTCTGGAACGCGATGCCCTCGATCACGCCGATGATGTCGGCGATCTTGCGCGAACTGTCGTCGATCTCGCCCATCGTGCCGATCACGCGGTTCACGACGTCGTGCCCGGCGCGCGCGATCTCCGATGCGTTGTTCGCGAGCCCGCTCGCCTGCCGCGCGTTGTCGGCGTTCTGCTTCACGGTCGCGGTCAGCTGCTCCATGCTCGCCGCCGTCTCCTCCAGCGACGCCGCCTGCTCCTCCGTGCGCTGCGACAGGTCGTCGTTGCCGGATGCGATCTGGCGGCTCGCCGACGCGATCGATTCGGCCGACTGGCGGATGCCACTGATCGTCGCCTGCAGGCGATCCTGCATCGTGTGCATCGCCGCCATCATGCTCGTGCGGTCGCCCGCACGCACCGGCACCGGCTGCGTCAGGTCGCCCCCCGCGATGCGCGCCGCAAGCGCCGCGGCTTCGTCCGGCTCGCCGCCGAGGCTGCCGCGCACGTTGCGGATGATCACGACCATCGCCGCGGTGATCACGAGGCCGATCACGAGCACCACGGCGAGGTGGCCGAGCAGCGTCTCGTAGTAGACCGTATCGATGTCCTTCACGTACACGCCGCTCGAGATGTTCCAGTCCCACGGCGCGAAGCGCGTGACGTAGCTGATCTTCGGCACCGCGGTCTCGCTGTGCGGCAGGCGCCCGCGATATTCGGCGAAACCGCTGCCGGTGGCCTTCGCGGCGTTCAGGATCGTCACGAACAGCGGCTTGCCGTCCGGGTCCTTGTAGTCGCCGACCTGCGTGCCGACCAGCTTCGGCAGCGTCGGGTGCATCAGCACGACCGGCTTCGAATCCATCACGAACACGTAGCCCGACTCGCCGTAGCGCATCGCGGCGAGGCTCGCGAGCGCATCGCGCTTCGCGTCGGCCTCGGGCAGCGTGCCGGCCTGCGCGAGCGCGTGGTACGACTTCGCGATGCCGGCCGCCGCCTCGACGAGGTTGGCCATGCCCTCCTTGCGCTCCGCGAGCATCGTCGCGCGCGTCTCGAACGCGCTCCATGCGCCGACGCCCAGCAGGCCGATCCATACCAGCGCCAGTGCGAGCCACAGCTTGCGGTTCAAACTCATTCTGCTCATCGTCCGTGCCTTGTTATCGATGTCGATGGGTGACGCAACGCGCGCGCGAACGGCCCGCCGCGCGCAATCGATTGCACACGTAATGACGGCAGCGACGCTTACAACTTGAATGCAACGCGACACGCAGGGCGGCCTGTGCTACAAGATTGCCTGCCGGCGCACCGCGTCCCGGCGACATTCCGAGGCCACCCATGTACGTCATCGACATTCACTACACCGCGCCGCTCGATCGCATCGACGACGCGCTCGAGCGCCATCGCGCATATCTGCAGCCGCTGCTGGACAAGGGGATTTTCATCGCGGCGGGGCCGAAGGTGCCGCGCGACGGCGGCATGATCCTCGCGGCGCGCATCGATCGCGACGAACTGGAAGCGATCCTGCAGACCGATCCGTTCGTCACCGAAGGCCTCGCTAACTACCGCGTGACCGAATTCCGGATGACGCGCGCGGCGCCGGGCGTCGTGCTGCCGGCACTGCCGTGACGTGACGCGCCGGCGCCTGCCGGGCGACGGCCTGCGCATGCGAAACGGAGAACAGGCGGGAAAAGAGAATGCGCGGAACGGCGCGCGCCGCCCCGCCCTGCGGCTCAGCCGAGCAGCAGTTTCAGGTCGTGCACCCACGGGCCGGGGCCCTGGCCGTCGCGCACGAAGAGGCGCAGCTTGCCGTTCGTGTCGAACACGTAGCTCGCGGCGGTGTGATCCATCGTGTAGCTGCCGGGCGCCTTGCCCGGCACTTTCGCGTAATAGACGCGGAAATCCTTCGTCACCTTCTTCAGCTGCGCTTCGTCCGCGGGCCGCAGGCCGATGAACGACGGATCGAACGCCGGCACGTACTGGCCGAGCAGCGCGGCCGTGTCGCGCTCCGGATCGATGGTGACGAACAGCACCTGCACGCGCTTCGCGGCGTCCGGCCCGAGCTGCTTGAGCGCTTCGGACAGCTCGGCCATCGTCGTCGGGCAGACGTCCGGGCAATGCGTATAGCCGAAGAACACCACGACCGCGCGGCCCTTGAAGTCGCCGAGCGTGCGCACCTTGCCGGCCGTGTCGGGCAGCGCGAAATCGCTGCCGAACTGCGTGTTGCCGGTGATGTCGAGATTCTGGAATTTCGGCGCGTTGTCGCACGCCGCGAGCAGCATCGCAGCCGCGAATGCGCACCCGAGCATCCAGCCTTGGCGCGCGCGGCGCCCGAACCATGAACGAAGCATCGTATTCAAACCGTGCGGTTACACGCCGAGCAGCGGGCGTGCATAGTGGTCGACGAGCAGCGCCGCGAACAGCAGCGACAGGTAGACGATCGAGTAGCGGAAGGCCTTGCGGGCCAGTTCGTCCGAGTACTCGCGGTGGATCTTCCACGCGTACGCGAGGAACACCGCGCCGAGCAGCACCGCGCTCGTCAGGTAAACGGCCCCGCTCATCCCCGAGATGAACGGCATCATCGTGACCGCGAACAGGATCACCGTGTAGAGCAGGATGTGCAGCCGCGTGAACTTCTCGCCGTGCGTGACGGGCAGCATCGGCAGGCCCGCGTTCTCGTAGTCCTTGCGGCGGTACAGCGCGAGCACCCAGAAATGCGGCGGGGTCCACACGAAGATGATCAGCACGAGGATCCACGCGTCGCCGGGCACCGCGCCCGTCACCGCGGCCCAGCCGAGCGCCGGCGGCATCGCGCCCGACGCGCCGCCGATCACGATGTTCTGCGGCGTCATCGGCTTCAGCAACAGCGTGTAGATCACCGCGTAGCCGACGAACGTCGCGATCGTCAGCCACATCGTCAGCGCGTTCGTGAACGTGTAGAGCGTCCATGCGCCGAGGCTGCCGAGCACGCCCGAGAACAGCAGGATCTGCACGGTCGTGATCTCGCCGCGCGCGGACGGACGCCACGCGGTGCGGCGCATCATCGCGTCGATCTTCTGCTCGACGAGGCAGTTGATCGCGAACGCCGAGCCCGCCAGCAGCCAGATGCCGATGGTGCCGCCGATCAGCACCCGCCACGGCACCATGCCCGGCGTCGCGAGGAACATGCCGATCACCGCGCAGAACACGGCGAGCTGCGTGACACGCGGCTTCGTCAGCGCCATGTACTGGGAAAACCGGCTACCGGGCGATTGGGAAAGGGTGCTTTGCATGGGGACGGTCACGCCGGGGCGGCGTCGCGCGCAGGCAGCGCGACACGGCCGGGGCGGCTTGAAAGGATGCGAAAGTTTAACATGACGACGAGCAGCAGCAGGATCGCGGCACCCCCGTTATGGACCACCGCGACCGGCAAAGGCCACTGTAATACGATATTCGTCAAACCCGTCACGAACTGCAGCACGACCACCAGCAGCACGCCGTTCGCCGGCCGCCGCAGCGATTCGAAGCGGCGCATCCTCAGCGCGAACGCGACCAGGTACGCGACGACGACGAACGCGAACGTGCGGTGCGTCCAGTGGATCGCGACGAGCGCGTCCTGCGTGATCGCCTCGCCGTCCTTCGTCATCCCGAGCGCGCGCCACAGATGGAAGCCGTGCCCGAAATCCATCGGCGGAATCCACTGGCCGTTGCAGGTCGGGAAGTCGGTGCACGCGAGCACCGCGTAGTTGGTGCTGACCCAGCCGCCGAGCGCGATCTGGACGACCAGCAGCACGAGCGCCGCGAGCGCCGTCGCGCGATAGCGCCCGGCCTGCGGATCGTACGCGGGCAGCGGCGTCTGCCGCGCCGCGAGCCAGCCGAGCGTGCCGAGCAGCGTCAGGCCGAGCAGCAGGTGGATCGTGACGATCACCGGCTGCAGCTTCATCGTCACCGTCCACGCGCCGAACGCGCCCTGCACGAGGATCAGCAGCAGCAGGCTCGTCGGCCACCACGGCGACACATGCAGCGGCCGGCGGCGCAGCCGCGCGGCCCACGCGATCACCGTCTGCGCGATGATCAGCACGCCGATCGCCATCGCGAAATAGCGGTGGATCATCTCGATCCACGCCTTCGTCATGCTGACGGGGCCGCTCGGCATCGCCTGGTGCGCGGCCGTGATCGCCGCATGCGCGATGAACGGCGACGACGTGCCATAGCAGCCGGGCCAGTCCGGACAGCCGAGGCCCGAATCGGTCAGCCGCGTGAAGCCGCCGAACATCACGAGATCGAGGGTCAGGAATGTGGTGATCCACACGAGCTTGCGGAACTTGTCGTCGTCGGCTTTCACCCACACGTACGACAGCGGCAGCAGCGCGATGCACAAGCCGATCAGGCCGAGTTGCAGTAGATACGACATCGGATTTTTGCCTCGTTAGTCTCGCGTCAGCCGATGCTCGACCACTTCAGCAGCTTCGTGACGTCGGCCTTGATCTTGCTGGGGTTCGGGTCCTTCGGGAAGCGCATCATCAGGTTGCCGTTCGGGTCGACCAGGTAGAGGTGGTCGGTATCCTGCGTGCCGGCGTCGGCCGGCAGCCACCTGGCGACCGCGGCCGGATCGGCGACGAGCCTGCGCGTGTCCGGGTACGCGGCGGTGACCTTGTCCGGAACCGCGCCCGCATCGCTGCGCAGCCACACCATCGTGACCCGGTGCCGTTCGCCGGCCTGCGTCACGCGCACCTGGCGCATGAAATAAAGCTTCTTCGCGCACGCTTCGTCGCACGCGCTGCGGTCGGTCATCACGAACAGCCACACGCCGCGCAGCGACGCGAGCGGCATGGTCTTGCCGGTTTCGTCGGTGACCGTCAGGTCCGGCGGAATCGGCCGCTGCGGCTCGATCAGCGTGCCGTAGTTGGTCGAGCCGCCCTTCGGCTTGATCACGTAATAGGTGAAGTACGACGCGATCATCGGCGCCGCGCAGACGAGCCCGAGCAGCACGAGCGTCCAGCGGCCACGCTTTCTGGCGGCCGGCGAGACGGGCGCCGCGCCCTGACGGGAAGATTGGATGGACAAATCAGACCTCTCGAAACGTACTCGCGGCGTCACCGCCGCGCACGGGCATCGCGCCGCTCATGCGCCGGACGGCTTCTTCGCCGCGCGCCGCGCCGCGTACAAGCCGAAACCGAGCGCGGCCGCCGCCATGCCCCACCACTGAAACATGTAACCGTAATTGCGCTCGACGCCGGTCGTCGGCGCCGGCCAGTCGCGCACCAGCTTGTCGCCGTCGTCGCTCGTCTGCTGGATCACGAACGGCTGCAGCGGCAGGCCGGTTTCCTTCGCGAACGCGGCGACGTCCAGGTTCTGTCGAATCTTCTGGTGCGGCGCCGAGCCGCCTTCGCCGAGCTCGAACGCGCGCGTCGCGTCGGCGCGCGCGATGCCGTCGAGCTCGACGTCGCCCGCCGGCGTCGCGAACGGCGCGATCGCGGTGCGCTCGGCCATATTGCGCGGCAGCCAGCCGCGATTGACGAGCACGTAGCCGCCGCCCGTGAGTTTAAACGGCATCACGACGTAAAAGCCCGGCTGGTCGTTATACGGCCGATTGTCGAGAAACACCGCGAGCTCCGGCATGAAGCGCCCGGTCGCGCGCACCCGATGGAACTCGATCGACGCGAGCGGAATCGGCTGCGCGCCGATCTCGACGGGCGCCGCGTGCTCGTAGCGCACGATGCTCGCCTGCAGCGCCTCCTTCTGGTGCGCGCGGTCGCGCTGCCAGAAACCGAGCCGGATCGTGACCGCGACCACCGCCAGCACGAGCAGCGCGGGAAGCCAGCGGATCTTCATCGTGCCGCCTCGCAGAGGCTGTCGCGAAAGCGAAGTGCGATAATTATCCTCTTCCTTTCGAATTGCCGTCGTCCGGTTCGCTCCATGCACATCCTCGTCCCTGTCGCCTTCGTCCTCATCATTGCCAGCATGGTCTCGGCACTCTATTTCATGATGCACGACCGCGGCCACACGAAGCGCATGGTCTGGTCGCTCGCCACCCGCGTCGGCCTGTCGATCTCGCTGTTCCTGTTCATCCTGTTCGCGAACTGGATGGGCTGGATCCATTCGACCGGCATTCCGATCGGGCGCTGACGCGGTTTCCGCCGCGGCCGATGCGGCATTTCGCCACACGGCCGGGCCACCAAGCAAAAGCGCCGCCTGACAAAGTCGCGGCGGCGCCTGGGTGCTGCTGGCTGCCGGTAGCGCGCTCGCGCCGTCCGGCGGCCTCAATACAAACGGCCCGCGCATCGCTGCGCGGGCCGCATTTCATTTACAGCCAGTAGACGACGACGTACAGGCCGAGCCAGACGACGTCGACGAAGTGCCAGTACCACGCGGCGCCTTCGAACGCGAAGTGGTGTTCCGGCTTGAAGTGGCCGCGGATCATCCGCACCAGCACCACCGCGAGCATCGTGCCGCCGAGGAACACGTGGAAGCCGTGGAAGCCCGTCAGCAGGAAGAACGTCGAACCGTAGATGCCCGAGCCGAGCGTCAGGTTCAGTTCGTTGTACGCGTGGAAATATTCGAAGCCCTGCGTGAACAGGAAGCAGACGCCGAGCACGAGGGTCGCGGCCAGCCACGCGATCGCCTTCCGGCGGTGATCGTCGCGCAGCGCGTGGTGCGAAATCGTCAGCGTCGCGCCCGACGACAGCAGCAGCGCGGTGTTCAGCGTCGGGATCGGCCACGGGCCCATCGTCTTGAAGTGGCCGGCGAGCGCGGCCGGGCCTTCGTTCGGCCATACGGCGGAGAAATCCGGCCAGATCAGCTTGTAGTCGAGGCTGCCGAGCTGATGCAGCGCGATTTCACGCGCATAGAACAGCGCGCCGAAGAACGCGCCGAAGAACATCACTTCGGAGAAGATGAACCAGCTCATGCTCCAGCGATACGACACGTCGACCCGCTTGCCGTACATCCCGCCTTCGGACTCGGCGATCGCATCGCCAAACCAGTGGTACAGCGTGAAGAGGAACCACAGCAGGCCGAGCAGCGCGGTATAAGGCGCCCAGTCGTGACCGTTGAGCCACAGTGCGAACGATCCGAGCATGACCAGCAGGCCGACGGCCGCGCTGATCGGATGCTGCGACGGATGCGGCACGAAATAGTACGGGGTCTGGTTTTGACCGCTCATGCTTGATTCTCCACTTCAGTCCAATTTGTGTCCCGGAAACCACTCCGGCTTTATTTCTCGCGCGGCGCGACGGCCGCCGCTCTTTCCTTCGCGGCCCGCCAGGGGCGCGCCGCTTGCATTCTGTTGCTGCCGCAGGCCTCAGCCCACGACGGCGCGCACGATCAGGATCAGCACGCCGATGAACACGCCGGCCGCGATCAGCGCGACGATCAGCACGTGCAGCGGGTTCAGTTGCGTCGCGTCGGCTTCCAGGTCGCGCCGCTTGCGCACGCCGAAGAACGACCACAGCACCGCCTTCACTGCCTGGCCGAACGAGCCGCTACGCTTGACCTCCGTCATCGCCCCGCCTCCATCATCGCCCCGCCTCCATCATCATGCGCCCGGCTTCGTCGAGCCGGACTGCTTCGCCGCGCCGGCTGCCGCCTGGGCCGGCGTATTCAGTTCGAAGAACGTGTACGACAGCGTGATCGTCTTCACGTCCTTCGGCAATTTCGGATCGATCACGAACACCACCGGCATCTTGCGCGACTCGTTCGCGGCCAGCGTCTGCTGCGTGAAGCAAAAGCACTCGATCTTCTTGAAGAACTCCGTCGCCTGCTTCGGCGCGTAGCTCGGGATCGCCTGCGCGACGACCGGATGGTTCTGGCCGTTCGTCACGTCGTACACGATCGTCGTCAACTCGCCCGGATGCACGTCGAGGCTGTTGTGCTCCGGCTTGAAACCCAGCGGGCCGCGCGCGTTCGCGTCGAACTCGACCGACACGGTGCGGCTTTTGTCCACCTGCGTGTTCTTCGCCTCGCGCTCGCTGACGTCGCGCTGCACGAGGTTGTTGATGCCGGTGATCTGGCAAATCGCGCGATACATCGGCACCAGCGCGAAACCGAAGCCGAACATCAGCCCGGCCACGACGATGAGCTTCATCAGCATCGAACGGTTGAACGCGCGATCCGTGCTCTCCGCTTCCGGCTTCGACATACGACAGCTTCCTCGCTACTGCGTCAGTGTGTGGACAGCCACCACTGCTTGATCACGACACCCACAAAAAAGACGGCGACGATCGCAAGCAGAATCAGGCCGAGCCGCTTGTTGCCCGCGCGGATCTGCTCGGGCGTGCGTCTTTGTTGTGGATTCCGGTTCATCTGAAACCTGCTGTAGAACATTCCGCCTCGCCTGCCTGCGGCGGCAGGCGAAGGCGGAACATCCGGTGAAACTTACTCGACGGTCGGCGGGTGCTCGAACGTGTGGAAAGGAGCCGGGCTCGGCACCGTCCACTCGAGGCCCGTCGCGCCGTCCCACGGCTTGTCGGACGCCTTTTCCAGCTCGCCGCCGCCACGGTATGCCGGCAGCACGACCGCGAACAGGAAGTACACCTGCGCGAGACCGAAGCCGAACGCGCCGATCGTCGCGACCTGGTTGAAGTCCGTGAACTGCGCCGGGTAGTCCGCATAGCGGCGCGGCATGCCCGCGAGACCGACGAAGTGCATCGGGAAGAACGTCAGGTTGAAGAAGATCATCGACGCCCAGAAGTGGATCTTGCCGCGCGTCTCGTTGTACATCCAGCCCGTCCACTTCGGCGACCAGTAGTACCAGCCCGCGAACAGCGCGAACAGAGAACCGGCCACCAGCACGTAGTGGAAGTGCGCGACCACGAAGTAGGTGCCGTGGTACTGGATGTCGAGCGGCGCCATTGCCAGCATCAGGCCCGTCAGGCCGCCGAACGTGAACACGAACAGGAAGCCGATCGCGAACAGCATCGGGGTTTCGAAGGTCATCGAGCCGCGCCACATCGTCGCGAGCCAGTTGAACACCTTCACGCCCGTCGGCACCGCGATCAGCATCGTCGCGTACATGAAGAACAGCTGGCCCGTCACCGGCATGCCGGTCGCGAACATGTGGTGCGCCCAGACCATGAACGACAGGATCGCGATCGAAGCCGTCGCGTACACCATCGAGCTGTAGCCGAACAGCGTCTTGCGCGCGAACGCCGGGATCACCTGCGACACGATCCCGAACGCCGGCAGAATCATGATGTACACCTCGGGGTGGCCGAAGAACCAGAAGATGTGCTGGTACATCACCGGGTCGCCGCCGCCTGCCGCGTTGAAGAACGACGTGCCGAAGTGGCGGTCGAACAGCACCATCGTGATCGCGCCTGCGAGCACCGGCATCACCGCGATAAGCAGGTACGCGGTGATCAGCCACGTCCACGCGAACATCGGCATCTTCATCAGCGTCATGCCCGGCGCGCGCATGTTCAGGATCGTCACGACGATGTTGATGCCGCCCATGATCGACGACGCGCCCATGATGTGCACCGCGAAGATCGCGAAGTCCATGCCCGGGCCCATCTGCGTCGACAGCGGCGCATACAGCGTCCAGCCCGCGGCCGTCGCGCCGCCCGGCGCGAAGAACGAGCCGACCAGCAGGACAGCGGCGACCGGCAGCAGCCAGAAGCTGAAGTTGTTCATCCGCGCGAACGCCATGTCGGATGCGCCGATCTGCAGCGGGATCATCCAGTTCGCGAAGCCGACGAACGCCGGCATGATCGCGCCGAACACCATGATCAGGCCGTGCATCGTCGTGAGCTCGTTGAAGAACTCGGGACGCATGATCTGCAGGCCCGGCTCGAACAGCTCGACGCGGATCGCGAGCGCCATGACGCCGCCCGACAGGAACATGATGAACGAGAACAGCAGGTACAGCGTACCGATGTCCTTGTGGTTGGTGGCGAACAGCCAGCGCCGCCAGCCGTGCGGGGTTTCGTGCGCGTGGTCGTCGTGCGCGTGGCCCGCTGCTACGTCGTGCCCGATGCTAGACATGAGAATCTCCTAATGCGAATACGTCGACAAACACAGCGACACGTCAGGCCGCCGGGCCGATCTCGACACGCCGGGCTTCCTTCGCGTCCGCCCCGCCCGTGATCGTTTCCGGCTTCTTCAGAATGATGTGGTCTTCCGCCACGCCCGCCGCCTTCAGCGCGTCGCGCACGGCTTGCGCGCGGTGCTTGGCCAGTTCGGCGTTCGCGTCGGTCGAGCCCGACTTGTCGGTGAAGCCCGACAGCGCGAGCTTTGCGTCCGGATGCGCCTTCGCATAGTCCGCCGCCGCCGCGATCGCCGACTGCGCGTCGGCCGGCAGCGTGCTCTTGCCCGTTTCAAAATAGATCGTCGACAGCGCGGCCGTGGCCGCCGGCGCGGCTGCGCCCGAGGCCGCCTGCTCCGGCGCCGAAGCTGCTTCCGCCGGCGCTGCGCCCGCGGTTTCTTCCGGCAGCTTGCCGTTACGCGCGTCCGCCACCTGCTTCGGTTGCAGCAGGTCGTTCTTGTGGTTGCCCCACGAGTTGCGCTCGTAGGTGATGACCGACGCGATGTCGAGGTCCGACAGCGACGCCCACGACGGCATCGCGCCCTTGCCCTTCAGCACCTGCTCGAGGTGGCCGGCGATCGGGCCGTTGGAGATCTTGCCGCCGTCGATCGCCGGGAACGCGCCGACGCCCTTGCCGTTCGCCTGGTGGCACGCCGCGCAGTTCGCCTTGTAGACTTCCTCGCCGTGCGACACCAGCTCGGCCATCGTGTAAACCTTGTTCGGGTCGACCGCCGCGCCGGCCAGCTTGGCCTTCTGCGCGCTGACCCACTTCGCGTAGTCTTCGTCCGACAGCACTTCGACCACGACCGGCATGTACGCGTGCTCCTTGCCGCACAGTTCGGTACAGAAGCCGCGGAAGGTGCCGACCTTGTCAGCCTTGAACCACGTGTCGCGCACGAAGCCCGGGATCGCATCCTGCTTCACGCCGAACGCGGGCACGTACCACGAGTGGACGACGTCGTTCGCGGTCGTGATGATGCGGACCTTCTTGTTGACCGGCACGACGAGCGGGTTGTCGACTTCCTGCAGATAGGTGTCGGTGATCGGCTTCTTGCCCATCACTTCATCGCGCGGGGTCGACAGCGTCGACAGGAAGCTGATGCCCTCGCCCGGGCCCTTCACGTAGTCGTAGCCCCACTTCCACTGGTAGCCGGTGACCTTGACCGTGAGATCGGCGTTCGTCGTGTCCTTCATCGCGACGACGGCCTTGGTGGCCGGCAGCGCCATCAGCACGACGATGATGAACGGCACGATCGTCCAGATGATTTCGACGGTCGTGCTTTCATGGAAATTGGCGGCCTTGTGGCCCTTGGATTTGCGGTGCGCGAAGATCGAATAGAACATCACGCCGAACACGCCGACGAAGATCACCGTACAGAGGATCAGCATCATCGTGTGGAGGTCGTAGAGCTCCTCGGCGATCTTCGTGACAGGCGGCTGAAAGTTGATCTCGTTGACGCGGGGACCGCCCGGGCTGTCACCGACCGCCAGAGCGGCACCGGCAAAGAGCAGTCCGCTGCATGCCAGCACGCCCGTGAGGGCTCGCTTGATTGTTTTCATAGCATCCTTACCCAAAATTTCCATTCAAACCCTCCCCCGTCGCCAGCCGCCTGCGCCGCGCCGGCCAACCTGCTCAGCCGCAGCGCCGGAGCGACGCGCGCAGTTCGTCGGCGAACTGTGCGCGCCTGTACTGCGCGAGATGCTGCCCGATCACGACGGTCTGCCCGCGCGATACCAGCCGAATCGGATCGCGTGGCGTCGCGCCCGGCTCGACCCGCACCCAGCGCGGGTTGAATTCGATCTGCGTGAGCTGTTCCGCATTCATCCGCTCGATCAGGAGCCGGTGCGGAAACAGCCTGATGCGCTCGTAATCGACCGCATGCCGCGCGTAGATCGCAAACGCGACGCCCACCGCCAGCAGCTCGATTCCGGTAAAAGGCATGATGAGCCATGCCCCCCGCCACATCAGCATTGCCGCGATCGCCAGCGAAAAGCCTGCGAGCGACGCGTAAAACAGCACGAACTGGCGCGGCGACATCGAACAGTTGCGCTTCATGAGCCAGTCCTCGAGGACAGGTTCCGCAACCACTACGGCATCCGCCGAATCAGTCGAAACACGCGCTGCTTCCATCGCCGCCTCACGCGAATGGCATGCGATGCATGCCTGCATCGGACTCGCCACCCCGTATTGCGGGGACCCCGGGGCGACAAGCTGACGCATTATAGGCGGGTTCAATGGCATCCACAAGCAAACGCCTATCGCCCCGCGAGCCAAGCGCGACAAGCTTTCCGGCCGTTTTCGGGGCAATTTTGACCGCGCCTTGCGCTGCTAATCTCAGACATAACAAAACCCCTCTTTACCGCTTTACCGATTCTTCGGACGCCCCTTTCCGATATCCTCGATGCGGACGATGCCGTGCCCTTCCGCGGTCGTGCGCGGCACGGCCTTCCACGCGTGCCCGTAGATCACCTCGAAGGTCAGCGGGATCGTGCCGTCCGCGCGCCGGCGCGCGTCGAGCGCGTCGCAGAGCGCCTGCCGGAAGCGCCGCGTCGCGCGCTGCGGCGCCGCGCGCTCGAATGGATAGGCGCCCCAGCGGCGCACGTCGGCCAGCAGCGAATCGGGGGACTTGTAGGTGACGGTCAGCACTTCCTGGTCCATCACGGGAATCTCGAATCCGCTCTCGACGAGCATGTCGCCGAGGTCGTGCATGTCGACGAAATCGATCACGCGGGGCGCGGCGGGCGCCATGCCGAGCGCGGCCTCGGCCTCGCCGCAGGCCGCGCGCAGCTCGCGCAGCGTGTCGGGGCCGAGCGTACTGAACATCAGGAGGCCGTTGACGCGCAGCACGCGCTGCCACTCGGGCAGCACCGTGTCGGGGCGGCAATGCCAGTGCAGCGCGAGATTCGACCAGATCAGGTCGAATGCGCCGGCCGCGAACGGCAGCGCCGAGAAGTCAGCCTGCGCGACGCGCGGGCCGCGCTGGCCGAGCGCCTTGCCGAGCGACGCGGGCAGCCAGCGGCGCCAGCTCGTCTGGTCGATCTCGCGCTGCCCCGCCCGCGCGAGCATCGCGCCCGACAGGTCGACGCCGAACACCGGCGCCTCGGGAAAGCGCGCGCGCAGCGCCGGCAGGTCGTCGCCCGCGCCGCAGCCCGCGTCGAGCACGGCGGCGGGGCTCACCTTGATGTATTCGAGACGCTCGCACATCCGGTGTGCAATCTCGCGCGGCAGGAACGCAACCGCGTCGAACGTGGCCGCGCGGCGGTCGAAGATCCGACGCAAGCGCCTCGCGTCATAGGCCGGACGGCCGGAGATGGTCGAAGGTGGGGACATGTCGGGCAAACTGGCGAAGAGCCCGAAGTATACTCGCTCGCCCCGGAAGCTTCATTGAGGCCAGATTGAGGAGCCTGCCGATGAATCGCCGCCCGTTTCCGCCGCCGATCCGCGTCGTTATGTCGCAGGCTGTCGCGCAGCTTGCACGCGTTGCGGCGATCGCGCTGCCGAACCGCTGCGCGCTGTGCGGCAATTTGTCACGCGCGGTGATCTGCGCCGGATGCGATGCGGCGTACTGGAACGAAGCGCGCCTGCGCTGCGCTGTCTGCGCGGCGCCGCTCGCCCCGGGGCACGCGCGGCGCGCGGCCGGGTACCGGTGCGACGCGTGCCGCGCCACGCCGCCGCCGTTCGATGCGACACTCGCGCTCGCCGATTACCGGGCGCCGCTCGATGGCCTGGCGCGCGGACTGAAATTCCACGCGCGGCTCGCGCTCGGCGCGGAGTTCGCCGGCCGGCTCGCCCGGCTGCTCGCCGACACGCGCGGCGCGGACGGCGGCTTCGACGTGATCGCGCCGGTGCCGCTCGCGCATGCCCGGCTCGCCGCGCGCGGCTACAACCAGGCGTGGGCGATCGCGCGGCCGCTCGCGCGCCGGCTCGGCGTGCCGGCCGACGCGACGCTGCTCGCGCGCGTGGTGGAAACGGCGCCGCAGTCGCGGCTCGACCGGCGTGCGCGGCGCGACAACGTCGCGTCGGCCTTCACGGTCGCGCACGATGTCGCCAGCCGCCATGTCGCGCTCGTCGACGACGTGATGACGTCGGGCGCGACGCTGGCCGCCGCGGCGCACGCGCTCAAGGCGGCAGGCGCCGCGCGCGTGACGAATCTGGTTGCGCTGCGCACCGCCAGGGATTAATTAGAGAGAAGCCGGCCGCCCACCCGCGGCCGCGCTCGTGACAAACCGGCCGGTCCGGCCGCCGCCCCGCAACGGGGGCGCGCCGGAAACCGCCATCCGAAACCGAAACATGTTCAACGTCGTCCTCGTCGCCCCCGAAATTCCGCCGAACACCGGCAACGTGATCCGCCTGTGCGCGAATACCGGCGCGCGGCTGCACCTGATCGAGCCGCTCGGCTTTCCGCTCGACGACGCCAAGATGCGCCGCGCGGGCCTCGACTATCACGAATACGCGCAAATGCGCGTGCATCCGGACTGGGATGCGTTCGTCGCGGCCGAGACGCCCGATCCCGCGCGGATGTTCGCGTTCACGACACGCGGCTCCGGCCGCTTCCACGACCATGCGTTCCAGCCGGGCGACTGGTTCGTGTTCGGCTCGGAAACGCGCGGCCTGCCCGCCCCGCTGCTCGAGCGGTTCGCGAACGAGCAGCGCGTGCGCCTGCCGATGCGGCCGGGCAACCGCAGCCTGAACCTGTCGAACACGGTCGCGGTGGTCGTGTTCGAGGCGTGGCGCCAGGCCGGCTTCGAAGGCGGCGCCTGAGCTATCGACGTGCGAGCCGCACGCGATACAGCTCGTATATGTCGGGAGAAAAGCACGCGAACACCACGCGTGCGAGGTTCGGCGCCTGCGGCAGCATGTCGACGACCGTATCGACGGCGATGTCGACTGCCTGCGCGGCCGGATAACGGTAAACCCCGCAGCTGATCGCAGGAAACGCGATCGACGTGCACGCGACCTCTTCGGCCAGCTCGATCGCGCGGCGGTAGCACGACGCGAGCATCTCGGCCTCGTTCTGCGTGCCGCCGTGCCACACCGGGCCGACCGCATGAATCACGTACCTGGCCGGCAGCCCGTGGCCGCGCGTGAGTTTCGCGTCGCCGGTCTGGCAGCCGCCGAGCGTGCGGCATTCGGCGACGAGGCCCGGGCCGGCCGCGCGATGGATCGCGCCGTCGACGCCGCCCCCGCCGAGCAGCGAGCTGTTTGCAGCGTTGACGATCGCGTCGACCGCGAGCGTCGTGATGTCGACGACCTGCGCGTCGAGCGTGGTGGAACCGATCTGCAGCATGGCGACCTCCTCGAATGCCGGAGATGGTTCAAGCGTAATCCGCTTTGCGCGGCGATGCGACCGCCGCGCTACTCCGCGCGCGCGTCCCGCCGCAACAGGCCGCTGACCGCGTCGCGCGGCGCGACGCCGTCGAACAGCACGCCGCACACGGCTTCGGTGATCGGCACTTCGATCGCGTGCTCGCGCGCGATCGCAAGCACCGCCTGCGCGCAGCGCACGCCTTCGGCGACGTGGCCGAGCGCGGCGAGGATGTCGTTCAGCGAGCGGCCGGCGGCCAGTTGCAGGCCGACCGTGCGGTTGCGCGACAGGTCGCCCGTCGCGGTGAGGATCAGGTCGCCGAGGCCCGCGAGGCCCGTGAAGGTCTCCGCGCGGCCGCCGAGCGCGACGCCGAGCCGCGACATTTCCGCGAGGCCCCGCGTGATCAGCGCGGCACGCGCGTTCAGGCCGAGGCCGAGGCCGTCGGCGATGCCGGTCGCGATCGCCAGCACGTTCTTCACCGCGCCGCCGACCTCGACGCCGACCACGTCGTCGCCGGTATAGATCCGCATCGCGCCGTGATGGAACGCCGAAAGCGTGCGGTCGCGGCAGGCGGCCGACGCACTCGCGATCGTCAGCGCGACCGGCAGCCCCTGGCCGACCTCGCGCGCGAAGCTTGGGCCCGACAGCACGCCGTTGCTGCGCTGTTCCGGCAGTTCGGCGGCAATCACCTGATGCGGCAGCAGATGCGTGTCCGCCTCGAAGCCCTTGCAGACCCAGATCACGTGCGCGGGCACGCAGCCCGCGTCGCGCATCGCGCGGCACAGCGCGCGCAGGCCGGCGACGGGCGCGCCGATCACGCACAGCGCGTCGTCCGCGGCGCCGTGCGCGAGCGCCGCGGCGAAATCCGCGTCGTAGCGCAGTGCATCGGGCAGCGCGATGCCGTCGAGATAGCGGGAATTCTCGTGCCGGGCCTGCAGCCCGGCGATGAGCGCGGCGTCGCGCGCCCACAGAAGCGTATCGTGCCGCGCGGCCAGATGGCCCGCGAGCGCGGTGCCCCAGGCACCGGCGCCGAGAACGGCTACTTTCATACCCAGCACCGGTCCTTGCTCGTCCCTCAGTTCAGCGCCGAGCCGTTCGGCGCGCCGGCCGCACCAGCCTGTTGCTGCTGGAGCTGCGCGAGACGCTGCTCGTACAGCGCCTGGAAGTTGATCTCGGCGAGGTGGATCGGCGGGAAGCCCGCGCGCGTGATCGCGTCGGCGATGTTCGAGCGCAGGTACGGGAACAGGATCGTCGGGCATGCGATGCCGACGAGCGGGTCGAGCTGTTCGTCAGGAATGTTGCGAATGTCGAAAATGCCGGCCTGCTTCGCCTCGATCAGGAACGCGACCTTGTCCTTCACCTTCGCGGTCACGGTGCCCGACACGACGACTTCGAACACGCTTTCGGCGAGACGCTCGGCCTTCACGTCGACTTCGACTTCAACCGACGGCATGTCCTGCTCGAGGAAGATCGCCGGCGAATTCGGCTGCTCGAGCGACATATCCTTCAGGTAGACGCGCTGGATGTTGAAGAACGGTTGGTTTTCGACGTCGGACATGTTGTTTCCCTAAATGTGGTGACGAGGCGGCCGGCCTGCGCCGGCCGCCCCGGTTGATCCTGCGCGCGTGGCCGCGCGACCGGCGGCCATTCTGCCCTAATCAGGCGGCTTGCAGAAGCGGCACGAGGCCGCCTGCGCGGTCGAGCGTCGACAGATCGTCGTAGCCGCCGACGTGCGTGTCGCCGATATAGATCTGCGGCACCGTGCGGCGGCCGGTGCGCGACATCATTTCCTCGCGGCGCGCCGGATCCTTGTCGATCAGCACCTTCTCGATCTGCTCGACGCCGCGCAGCTTCAGGAGCCGCTCGGCCTGGATGCAATACGGGCACACCTGGGTGCTGTACATGACCACTTTGTTCACTTCGCCACTCCTTGTTTGACGACCGGCATCCCGGCCTGCTGCCACGCGGCGACGCCGCCCTCGAGCACGTGCACCTCGGCATAGCCCGCCGCCTCGACCGCGCGCGCCGCCTTCTGCGACTGCTGGCCGTTCTGGCACACGAGCAGCACCGGGGTGCTCTTGTTCTTCGCGACCTGCGCGATCTTCGCGCCGATCTCGCCGGCTTCGACCTGGCGCGCCGACGGCAGGTGGCCGGCGGCGAACTCGGACGCCGGCCGCACGTCGATCACGACCGCGTTGCGGCGATTGATGAGCTGGGTCGCCTCCGCGGCCGACAGGCCGCCGCGGCCGCGGCGCAGCGCCGGAAACGCAAGCAGGCCGCCGGACACCAGCAGGATCGCGACAAGGGCCAGGTTCGTGTAATCGGTAAAGAAACTCACGGAATTCCGCCGGAAAGAGAGAAATCGGAAAAGGACAATCCGGCCATTATAAAATAACCGCCTTGCGCGATGGCGGGCCCGTCCCGGGCGCCGTGCGACGCGCACCGCTTCCTTCACTACCGACCGCAAGCATCTATGTACAAGCTCGTCCTCATCCGCCACGGCGAATCGACGTGGAACAAGGAAAACCGCTTCACCGGCTGGGTCGACGTCGACCTGACCGAGCAAGGCTGCAACGAGGCCTACCAGGCCGGCGAACTGCTCAAGGAAGCCGGCTACACGTTCGACATCGCGTACACGTCGGTGCTCAAGCGCGCGATCCGCACGCTGTGGCACGTGCAGGACCGCATGGACCTGATGTACCTGCCCGTCGTGCACTCGTGGCGCCTCAACGAGCGCCACTACGGCGCGCTGTCGGGCCTGAACAAGGCGGAAACGGCCGCGAAGTTCGGCGACGAGCAGGTGCTCGTCTGGCGCCGCAGCTACGACACGCCGCCGCCCGCGCTGGAGCCGACCGACGAGCGCGCGCCGTTCGCGGACCCGCGCTACGCGCGCGTGCCGCGCGAGCAGCTGCCGCTCACGGAATGCCTGAAGGACACGGTCGCGCGCGTGCTGCCGCTGTGGAACGAGTCGATCGCGCCGGCGATCAGGGGCGGCAAGCAGGTGCTGATCGCCGCGCACGGCAACTCGCTGCGCGCGCTGATCAAGTATCTCGACGGCATCTCGGACAGCGACATCGTCGGGCTGAACATCCCGAACGGCGTGCCGCTCGTCTATGAACTCGACGAAAACCTGAAGCCGGTGAAGCGCTACTACCTCGGCGACCAGGACGCGATCGCGAAGGCCCAGGCCGCCGTCGCGAAGCAGGGCAAGGCGGGCTGATCCCGCCCCGCCGTGCCGGCCCCGCGCCGGCGCGGCGGGCGCCCGCGCGAACCTCTTCGCCCGGGCGCGGTCGAACCGGTTTCGGTCCTTTCCACTGCCCCGCCGGACGAACAGTTATACTTGTCCGCTCAACCCCCGCTACCGCCACGCGCTTCCCGACCGCACCAGATCTCTATGCGTATGAAATTGAAGAACATCGGCCTGATTGCCGCGGGCCTTGCCACGGGCGTGTTCGCCACGCTGCAAATCTCCGCGTCGGCCGAGCAGACCGTCACGGCGCCGCTTCCGCTCGACCAGCTGCGCCTGTTCGCCGAGGTGTTCGGCCAGATCAAGCGCGAGTACGTCGAGCCGGTCGACGACAAGAAGCTGCTGACGGCGGCGATCAAGGGCATGGTGTCGAGCCTCGACCCGCACTCGTCGTTCCTCGACAAGACCGACTACGAGGAACTGCAGGAGCAGACGAAGGGCCGCTTCGCGGGTCTCGGCATCGAGATCTCGCAGGAAGACGGCCTCGTCAAGGTGATCTCCCCGATCGAGGACACCCCGGCGTTTCGCGCCGGCATCCGTCCGGGCGACCTGATCACCCGCATCAACGACAAGCCGGTGCGCGGCATGACGCTCGACAAGGCGGTCAAGCAGATGCGCGGCGAGCCGGGCACCAAGGTCACGCTGACGATCTTCCGCAAGAGCGATGACCGCACGTTCCCGATCACGGTCACCCGTGCGGTGATCCGCGTGCAGAGCGTGAAGCTGAAGATGCTCGACCCGGGCTACGCGTACATCCGCATCACGAGCTTCCAGGAGCGCACGACGCCCGATCTCGCAGCAAGGCTGCAGGACATCGCGCGCCAGCAGCCGAACGTGAAGGGCCTGATCCTCGATCTGCGCAACAACGGCGGCGGCCTGCTGCAGAGCGCGGTCGGCGTCGCGGGCGCGTTCCTGCCGCCGGATTCCGTCGTCGTGTCGACCAACGGCCAGATCCCCGATTCGAAGCAGGTCTACCGCGACACCTACGACAATTACCGCCTGCCGTCGTTCGACGGCGATCCGCTGAAGAGCCTGCCGCCGGTCTTCAAGACCGTGCCGATCGTCGTGCTGACGAATGCGTATTCGGCTTCCGCGTCGGAAATCGTCGCGGGCGCGCTGCAGGATTCAAAGCGCGCGACCATCATGGGCAAGACGACGTTCGGCAAGGGCTCGGTGCAGACGGTCCGTCCGATGACGGCCGACACCGCGCTGCGGCTGACGACCGCCTACTACTACACGCCGAGCGGCCGCTCGATCCAGAACAAGGGCATCACGCCGGACGTGCCGGTCGACCAGTACGCGGACGGCGATCCGGACGACGTGCTCGTGACGCGCGAAGTCGACTACACGAACCACCTCGCGAACACGCAGGATCCGAACGAGAAGAAGGAGCAGGAAGAGCGCGAGCAGCGCCGGATGGACCAGCTCCGCATTCTCGAGGAGCAGAACGACAAGAAGACGCCGGAGCAGCGCCAGAAGGACCGCGATCGCAAGCCGATCGAGTTCGGCAGCCCGGAGGACTTCATGATGCAGCAGGCGCTCGCGAAGCTCGAAGGCAAGCCGGTGCTGGCATCGAAGTCGCTGCTCGCCGAGAGCACGCAGGCCCCGGCCGGCAAGTCGGCTGCGAAGCCGGCGCCGAAGGCGTCCGCCGCCAAGCCGGCATCCGCGCCGAAGCCCGCGCCGGCACCGCAGTAAGCGCCGGCCGGCACCCGACGGGCCATCGCGGCAACCCCGCGATGGCCCGTTTTGTTTGGGCGCGCCGCCGCGCACAGATCGATGCCGCCCCGGCCGGCACAGCACGTTCGCCTGCCCGCCACCCGTGCGGGCAGGCCCTAGAATAAGCAGGTCCGCCCCGCTCTTCGCCCGCCCCCGCTCATGAACGACGATCAACTTCTCCGCTACTCCCGCCACATCCTCGTCGACGAAATCGGCATCGAAGCGCAGCAGCGCTTTCTCGACGCGCATGCGATCGTCGTCGGCGCGGGCGGGCTCGGTTCGCCCGCTGCGATGTACCTCGCGGCGTCCGGCGTCGGCACGATCACGCTCGTCGACGCGGACACGGTCGATCTCACGAACCTGCAGCGGCAGATCCTGCACGTGACCGCATCGGTCGGCCGCAGGAAGGTGGAGTCGGGGCGCGACACGCTCGCGCAGCTCAACCCCGACGTGACCGTGCACGCGGTCGCCGAGCGCGTCGACGGCGGGTGGCTCGACGCGCACGTGCCGCAGGCGAGCGTCGTGCTCGACTGCACCGACAATTTCGCGACCCGCCACGCGATCAACCGCGCGTGCGTCGCGCACCGCGTGCCGCTCGTGTCGGGCGCGGCGCTGCGCTTCGACGGCCAGATCAGCACGTTCGACTTCCGGCGCGCCGATGCGCCCTGCTACGCGTGCGTGTTTCCGGAAGACCAGCCGTTCGAGGAAGTCGCGTGCGCGACGATGGGCGTGTTCGCGCCGACGGTCGGAATCATCGGCGCGATGCAGGCCGCCGAGGCGCTGCGCGTGATCGGCGGCATCGGCGCGACGCTGAACGGCCGGCTGATGATGCTCGATGCGCTGCGGATGGAATGGACGACGATGAAGATCGCACGCCAGGCGGACTGCCCGGTGTGCGGCGGGCGGCACTGACGCGCGGCCCACGCCCCGCGTGCAGGAACGTGGGCGTGTGAAACCGCCCTAGGGCGTGTTCACGCCCTAGGCCGCGTCCGCGTGCGGCTCGGCGGTCGACAGGCGCTGCAGCGCCGACTGCACTTCCTCGGGCTCGAACGCCGCGAGCACATCGGCCGTCGGCTTTTCGAGCGCCTTCAGGTGCGCGCGCAGGATCTCCTGCTTGACGACGAGCAACTGGCTCGTTTGCATCGAGAACTCGGTGAGGCCCATGCCGAGCAAGAGGCGCGTCAGCGCCGGATCGCCCGCCATCTCCCCGCATACCGACACCGGCACCCCGGCACGCTTCGCTTCGCGCAGCGTGTACGCGATCAGGTGCAGCACCGCCGGATGCAGCGGGTCGTACAGATGCGCGACCGCGTTGTCCGCGCGGTCGATCGCGAGCGTGTACTGGATCAGGTCGTTGGTGCCGATCGACAGGAAATCGAAACGCTTCAGGAACAGCGGCAACGCGATCGCCGCCGCCGGAATCTCGATCATCGCGCCGATCCGCACGTTCGGATCGTATGCGAGGCCCGCGTCGTCGAGCTGGCGCTTCGCCTCGCGAATCAGGTCGAGCGTCTGGTCGATCTCCTGCGCGTGCGCGAGCATCGGGATCAGGATCTTCACCTGCCCGAACGCGGACGCGCGCAGGATCGCGCGCAACTGCGTGAGAAACATCTGCGGCTCGGACAGGCTCCAGCGGATCGCGCGCAGGCCGAGCGCCGGGTTCGGCGCGGTCTCGTAGCCTTCGTCAAGCGCTTCGAGCGGCTTGTCGGCGCCGACGTCGATCGTGCGGATCGTCACCGGCATGCCCTTCATCCATTCGACCGCGCGCTTGTACGCGGCGAATTGCTCCTCTTCCTCCGGCATCGCCTTCTGGTGCATGAACAGGAATTCGGAGCGGAACAGCCCGACGCCGACCGCGCCCGCCTCGACCGCCGCTTTCGCGTCGTCGGGCAGCTCGATGTTCGCGTACAGGTCGATCTTGGTGCCGCATAACGTTTGCGTCGGCGAGAACTTGAGACGCTGCAGCTTGCGTTGCTCGAGCGCCTTTTCGGACTGCCGGTACGAATACTCCTCGAGGACGATCGGCGCCGGATCGACGATCACGATGCCCTGGTCGCCGTCGACGATGATCAGATCGTCCTGCCGGATCAGCGTGCTCGCGTGCTGCACGCCGACCGCCGCCGGAATGCCGAGGCTGCGCGCGACGATCGCCGTATGCGACGTGCGCCCGCCGAGATCGGTGACGAACGCCTGGAACGACTGGCTCTTGAACTGCATCATGTCGGCCGGCGCGATGTCGTGCGCGACGACGATCATCTCGTCGGTGCCGGATTTCGCGGCGCCGTCGAGCGCCTGCGACGCGGACGGCGCGCCCGCGAGCGCCTTCAGCACGCGCTCGACCACCTGCTCGATGTCGGCCTTGCGTTCGCGCAGGTATTCGTCCTCGATGTCGTCGAAATGGCGCGTGAGCAGGTCGAGCTGCTCGGTCAGCGCCCATTCGACGTTGTAGCGGCGCGTGCGGATCAGGTCGATGGTTTCCTGCACGAGCATTGCGTCGCTCAGGATCATCGCGTGCACGTCGATGAATGCGCCCACTTCGGTCGGGGTATCGTCGGTCAGGTCCGCGCGAAGCGCGTCGAGCTCGCGATGCACGGCCGCGAGCGCCGCGCGGAAGCGCTCGACCTCGACGTCGATCTGGTTCGCCTCGATCAGGTAATGGGCGACGTCGAGCGCCGCCGGCGCGATCAGATACGCACGACCGATCGCGATACCACGTGAGACGGGAATGCCATGCAGCGTGAACGACACGCGCACCTCCTCTTTACATGAACAGCCGCGGCGCACCGCTGCGATGCGCTTATGACCCCGATAGCGATTATAAATTCCGCGCGTGGCTGCTGACTGCATGCAGCGCAGCATTGCGCGAATCGCATCAATCGTGCCTGCGAAAAAAATGCCGCGATAGGCGCGGCATTCTCACTGGAAACGGCAGCGATTCTGTGCTGCGGGTCACTGCCCTTCGCCGAACTTGTCGGCGATCAGCTTGAGCAGCGCGTCCATCGCTTCATTCTCGTCCGGCCCTTCGGTCTCGATCGTGATCGTGCTGCCGATGCCCGCCGCGAGCATCATCACGCCCATGATGCTCTTCGCGTTGATCTTGCGCCCGTTGCGCGACATCCAGACTTCGGACTGGAAATTGCCGGCCAGTTGCGTGAGCTTGGCCGATGCGCGCGCATGCAGCCCCAATTTATTGACGATGGTGGTTTCTTGTTGAAGCATGGTTCTCGGTCGGTCGAGGCCGCCGGCGGCCAGCGCCGGCGAACGGGTCTAAAACGGGGAACGCAATCCGGTCACGTCGACCGGGTGCGCGGGCACGGCTCCGGCGGAATCGGCGCGCATGCGCCGCAGCCGACCTCGGACGGCGGCGGCGGCGTGCCCGCCGCGACTTCGTGAACGCCTTTCGCGCCGCCGGACAGCGCCTTGTCGACGAGCTTGTCGAGCGGCAACGTGCGGTAGCAGACCGCGCGCACCAGCATCGGCAGGTTGACGCCCGCCAGCACCCGCACGTCCGTGACCTTCGCGAGCTGGCCGGCGATGTTCGCAGGCGTCGCACCGTACATGTCGGTCAGCACGATTGCGCCGTTTTCTTCCCTGAGCCGCGCGAGCTCCGCGTGCGCGAACGCCATCACCTGGACGGGATCGCTGTCGGCCTGCACGTCGATGCAGCCGATGCGCGCGGGCACGCCGCCGTAGATGTGCGCGATGCAGTCCCGCAGCGCGGTCGCGAGCGGGGCATGCGCGATGATCAGAATCCCTGCCATGTCAGCACCCGCCTGTCCGCCCCGAGCCGGGCAACGAGCAACGCGATTGAGAGGATCGATTCATGTTCAAGCCTTGCAACGGTTCGGCCCGGCCGCCGGGCCTTCGGCGCGTCCAAACGCAGCGCCGGGCGAGCGGGCATTGTAGCAGGCCGGTCGGCCTGTCCGGCCGAGCCATTCCGGCGGCGGGGGACCTGCGCGGCCGCCGCCGGCGTTGCGCGAACAGCGCGGCTTACGCGGCCGCGCGCTCCAGCGCGTCGACGAACATCGCGGCAACGTCGAAGCCCGTCTGCTCCATGATCTCGCGGAAACACGTGGGGCTCGTCACGTTCACCTCGGTCAGCCAGTCGCCGATCGCGTCGAGCCCGACCAGCAGCAGCCCGCGTGCGGCCAGCACCGGGCCAAGCGTTTCGGCGATCTCGCGATCGCGCGCGGTGAGCGGTTGCGCGACGCCGATGCCACCCGCCGCGAGATTGCCGCGCACCTCGCTGCCCTGCGGAATCCGCGCGAGCGAATACGGCACGGGCTCGCCTGCGATCAGCAGGATGCGCTTGTCCCCCGCCTTGATCTCGGGGATGAACTTCTGGATCATCAGTGAACGCGTGCCGTCGTGGCCGAGCATCTCGATGATCGAGCCGAGATTCATCCCGTCCGCCTTCACGCGGAACACGCCCATCCCGCCCATGCCGTCGAGCGGCTTCACGATCACGTCGCCGTGCTCGGCATGGAACGCGCGCAGCCGCGCGGCATCGCGCGTGACGAGCGTCGGCGCGACGAACTGCGGGAATTCGCCGATCGCGAGCTTCTCCGAATGATCGCGGATCGCCTGCGGCTTGTTGAACACGCGTGCGCCGGCGCGCTCGGCCACTTCCAGCATCCACGTGGCCGTCACGTACTCCATGTCGAACGGCGGATCCTTGCGCATCAGCACCGCGTCGAACGACGTCAGCAGGCGCGACTCGTGCGCGGCCGCCTCGTACCACGGATGGCGGTGCAGGTCGGCCGTGTCGCCGACGATCGTCACGCGCCGCACGTCCGCCTCGACGCCCGAACCCGTCCACGCGAGCTGGTGCGGCTCGCATGCGTAGACCGCATGCCCGCGCCGCGCGGCCTCCGCCATCATCGCGTAGGTCGAATCCTTGTAGATCTTGAAGCGCTCGAGCGGGTCGGCGATAAAGAGAATGTCCATGCGGGTCCTGTCTTTGCGGTGCCGGCAGCGCGGCCGTTACACCTGGATGGCTTCCGGATCGGTCTTTTCCAGTTCGATCGACGACGCGATCAGCGACAGCCGCGCGACGACGCCGTACATGTAGAACCGGTTCGGCGGCGCGGCGCCCGGCTTGGCGCCTGCATCCGGCAGCGCGGTGTGCTCGAAGCCGAGCGGCACGTAGTGCATGCCCGGCGCGTTCAGGTTCTGGTCGCGCTCGCGGCCGCCGTGCGTGCGGTAGAAGCCGCCGACCACGTAGCGGTCGATCATGTAGACGACCGGCTCCGCGACCTCGTCGCCGATCCGCTCGAACGTGTACACGCCTTCCTGCACGATCACGTCGCGCACCGCGACGCCGGCCTTCGATTCGGCCATCTGCGCGCGCTCCGCCTTCGACATCCGGCCGATCTCGGCCGCGTCGTGCACGGTCATCACGCCGCGCCCGGCGGTGCCGGCATCGGCCTTCACGACGACGTAAGGCTTCTCGCTGATGCCGTACTCGCGATACTTGCGCGCGATCTTCTTCAGCACGCCGTCGATCGCGTCGGTAAGCGCCTGCTCGCCTTCATGCCCCTGCCAGTCGACGCCCTCGACGTGCGCGAAATACGGATTCACCATCCACGGATCGACGCCGACCATCTTCGCGAACTTCTTCGCGACGTCGTCATAGCACGAGAAGTGCGTCGACTTGCGGCGCACCGCCCAGGCCGCGTGCAGCGGCGGCAGCAGGTACTGCTCGTGCAGGTTTTCCAGCACGGGCGGGATGCCGGCCGACAGGTCGTTGTTCAGCAGGATCGAGCACGGGTCGAAGTTCTTCAGGCCGAGCCGGCGCGGCGTGCGCTCGAGCGGCTCCAGCACGATCTTCTGGCCGTCGGCGAGCGTGATCGGCGTGATGTCGGTGATGCTCGGGTCGAGCGAGCCGAAGCGCACGTTGAGGCCGGCCTGGCGCATGATCGTCGCGAGCCGCGCGACGTTTTCCAGATAGAACGCGTTGCGGGTCGGCAGCTCGGGAATCACGAGCAGGTTCTTCGCGTCCGGGCAGATCTTCTCGATCGCGGCCATCGCCGCCTGCACGGCGAGCGGCAGCACTTCGGACGGCAGGTTGTTGAAGCCGCCGGGAAACAGGTTGGCGTCGACGGGCGCCAGCTTGAAGCCGGCGTTGCGCAGGTCGACCGAACAGTAGAACGGCGGGGTGTGTTCCTGCCATTCGAGCCTGAACCAGCGTTCGATCGCAGGCGTGGCGTCGAGGATCTTCTGCTCGAGTTCAAGCAGCGGACCGTTTAACGCCGTAACGAGGTGGGGAACCATGAATCACTCGCGAGCGGGAGAATGAAGATTGTAGAGCAATTGCATTGCCCATTTGGGGATTGTTCCCGGGATCGCAAGGATTTGGAGGAAGTTTCTGGCTATTGACCCGATAGCGCGCAGGGTTACCCGCTGCCGGGCCCGGTTGCAGGAGAAAAAAAACCCGCCGGGAAGGCGGGCCGAAGTCGCTGCGCTCATTCGTCGCGGGGGCGGCGTCGCGGCCGCCCGCCGTCCATCGTTCCGTCTTATTCGACGTGCTCGCCGTGCAGGATCACGTCGAGGCCTTCGCGCTCTTCCTCTTCCGACACGCGCAGGCCGATCGTCAGGTCGATCAGCTTCAGCAGGATGAAGCTCAGCACGCCGCTGTAGACCAGCGTGATCAGGACGCCCTTCGCCTGCAGCAGCAGGCTGCCGTCGGCGCCGCCGATGTCCTTGACCGCGAACACGCCCGTCAGCAGCGCGCCGAGGATCCCGCCCACGCCGTGCACGCCGAACGCGTCGAGCGAATCGTCGTAGCCGAGCTTCGACTTGAGCCACGTCGCCGACCAGAAGCAGACCACGCCCGCCGCGATGCCGATCACGAGCGCGCCCGCCACGCCGACGAAACCGGCGGCCGGCGTGATCGCCACGAGACCCGCGACCGCGCCCGACACGATGCCGAGCACCGACGGCTTGCCCTTCGCGATCCATTCGGCAAACATCCAGCCGAGCGCCGCGCAGGCCGTCGCGACCTGCGTCGTCAGCATCGCGAAGCCGGCACGGCCGTCGGCCGCGACCGCCGAACCGGCGTTGAAGCCGAACCAGCCGACCCACAGCATCGAGCCGCCGATCATCGTCAGCACCAGGTTGTGCGGCGCCATCGATTCACGGCCGTAGCCGACGCGCTTGCCGAGCACGAGGCACGACATCAGGCCCGCGATGCCGGCGTTGATGTGCACGACCGTGCCGCCCGCGAAGTCGAGCACGCCGTCCGCCGACAGCCAGCCGGTCGGCTCCCACACCATGTGCGCGATCGGCACATAGACGATCAGCGACCAGAGCGTCATGAACACGAGCATCGCCGAGAACTTCATCCGGTCGGCGAACGCGCCGCAGATCAGCGCCGGCGTGATGATCGCGAACGTCATCTGGTAGACGAAGTAGACCGATTCCGGAATCGTCGTCGCGAGATGGCTCACGGTCAGCGTCGTCGCCTTGTCGCCGTGGATGTAGTTCATCCCGTGCAGGAACACGCGCGACAGCCCGCCGATGAAGCCGTTGCCCGGCGTGAACGCGAGGCTGTAGCCGACCACCGTCCAGAGCACCGTGATCAGCGCGGTGATCGCGAAGCTCTGCATCACGGTCGCGAGCACGTTCTTCTTGCGGACCATGCCCGCGTAGAACAGCGCGAGGCCCGGGATCGTCATGAACAGCACGAGCGCGGTGGACGTCAGCATCCACGCGGTGTCGCCCGCGCTGATCTTCGACGAATCGACCGAGAACGGCGCGGTCGGCGCGGCGGGCGCGGCCGGGGCCGACGCGGCCGCGGCGGCCGATGCCTCGGCGCCCGAAGCCGGCGCGGCGGCGGCCGAAGCGGCCGGGGCGGCAGCCTCCGACGCAGCCGGCGCCGAAGCGGCCGGGGCCGCAGTTGCCGACGCGTCGGCAGCCGATGCGGCAGGCGCGGACGCAGCCGCGGCCGACGCCGCGTCGTCCGCGAGCGCGGGGCCAACGCCGGCCGCGATCAGCGAGCCGGCCATCAGCAGGGTCATCAGAAGTTTGCGCATCTTGGTTTTCCTCTTGTCGCTCGTCTTGTCTGTTACAGCGCGTCCGCGCCTGTCTCCCCGGTGCGGATCCGGATCACCTGCTCGATCGGCGTGACGAAGATCTTGCCGTCGCCGATCTTGCCGGTGCGCGCGGCCCGCTCGATCGCTTCCACCGCCTGGTCGACGAGATCGTCGGACACAGCCGCCTCGATCTTCATCTTCGGCAGGAAATCGACCACGTATTCGGCGCCCCGATACAGTTCGGTATGCCCTTTCTGGCGGCCGAACCCTTTCACCTCCGTCACCGTGATGCCGGAGACGCCGAGGGCGGAGAGCGCCTCGCGCGTCTCATCGAGCTTGAACGGCTTGATGATTGCGGTAATGAGTTTCATGAAGTCCTCTCGCTGGGTTGTCCCGTCGAATTGGTTGGATGTGTACCGGGCTCTCTTCAGCAACTCGCATGCCATGTGCGTCCAGGTGACGCATTCCGCCGCGCGGTGAGCGGTCGCATCCCGTGCGAAAAGACGTCGAAGCCCGGCCGAACGGCCAACGGGGGCCGGGTTTGCTGGCGCCGGGCGACGATCGTTGCTAGAGTGCACGCACGTCCCGGGATGCAGGGACTTTCACCCATGCGGGCGCCATGCCCGGAAATCGCGCGCGACGCGCACCATTTCCGGTCATGCGTGCTTCATGGGCACGTATGCAACTGACGATGCACATTTTTTGTGCAATGAAGGGGAATCACATGAAACAACCCAGCGATGTTTTCAACGATCTGCAGTCGCGCGTCAGCGACCTGCTGAAAAACTCGCCGGCCAAGGATGTCGAGCGCAACGTGAAGGCCATGCTGTCGCAAGGCTTCTCGAAGCTCGACCTCGTCACCCGCGAGGAGTTCGACACGCAGGCGCAGGTGCTCGCCCGCACCCGCGTGCGTCTCGAGGAGCTGGAAAAGCGCGTCGCGGAACTCGAGCAGAAGCTCGCCGCTTCACAAGCGTAATGTCACAAGCCTGATGATTTCGCAGGCATGACCGGCAGGCCGCGTGCCGCGGCCTGCCGGTCATGCCTTGCGCTGATATGTAGTACTCGCGTCGTTCTTTCTTCCGCGCCACGCCGGCAAGCGCGCACCGATCCCTCCCTTTCCCGCGGCAGGCGGCCCGACCCGCTGCCCGACCGCTCAACAGGAGCCTCGCCATGTCGCTTGCCGTGGTGCGCAGCCGCGCCCCGGCGGCCGGCCGCGCGCCGGACGTCACCGTCGAAGTCCATCTCGCCAACGGCCTGCCGTCGTTCTCGATCGTCGGCCTGCCCGATCTCGAAGTCCGCGAAAGCCGCGAGCGCGTGCGCGCCGCGCTGCAGAACTGCGGATTCGAATTTCCGGTCCGCCGCATCACCGTCAATCTCGCGCCCGCCGACCTGCCGAAGGAATCGGGCCGCTTCGACCTGCCGATCGCGCTCGGCATCCTCGCCGCGAACGGCCAGATCCCGGCCGACGCGCTGATCGGCCGCGAATTCGCCGGCGAACTGTCGCTGACCGGCGCGCTGCGGCCGATGCGCGGCGCGTTCGCGATGGCGTGCGGCGTCGCGCGCGACCGGCATGCCGGCGGCGCCGAGCCGGCCGCGCCGTCCCGCGACCCCGAGCTTTACCTGCCGCTCGACAGCGCCGCCGAAGCCGCGCTCGTGCCGGGCGTGACCGTATTCGGCGCGCCCGATCTCCCCGCGCTGTGCGCGCACCTGGCCGACGCGCCCGACGGGCGGCTCGCCCCCGTCGCCGCGCCGCGGCTCGAGGGGCGGCCGGCGTCGGCCGCGCCCGACCTCGCCGACGTGATCGGCCAGCGCGGCGCGCGGCGAGCGCTCGAAGTCGCCGCCGCGGGCGGGCATCACATGCTGATGGTCGGGCCGCCCGGCGCGGGCAAGTCGATGCTGGCCGCCCGGCTGCCGGGGCTGCTGCCGCCGCTGACCGACGACGAGGCGCTCATGTCGGCCGCGCTGCTGTCGGCGAGCCGCGCCGGCTTCTCGCCCGCGCAGTGGCGGCAGCGGCCATTTCGCACGCCGCATCACTCGTCGAGCGCCGCGGCGCTCGTCGGCGGCCGCAATCCGCCACAGCCGGGCGAGATCACGCTCGCGCACCTCGGCGTGCTGTTCCTCGACGAGTTGCCGGAATTCGACCGGCACGTGCTGGAAATGCTGCGCGAGCCGCTCGAAGCGGGCCGCATCACGATTTCCCGCGTGGCGATGCAGGCGGATTTCCCCGCCGCGTGCCAGTTGATCGCCGCGATGAACCCGTGCCCGTGCGGCTGGCACGGCGACCCGTCAGGCCGCTGCCGCTGCTCGCCGGATGTCGCCGCGCGCTACCTGCGCAAGCTGTCCGGGCCGCTGCTCGACCGCATCGACATCCAGATCGACCTGCCCGCGCTCACGCCGGCCGAGCTCGCGGCACGGGCGTCGGCGCCCGGCGAGCCGAGCGCGGCGGTCGCCGCGCGGGTCGCGCAGGCGCGCGCGCTGCAGCTCGACCGCCAGGGCAAGACCAATCACATGCTGACCGGCCGCGAGACCGACGACCTGTGCCGGCCGACCGACGAAGGCGAGCGCCTGCTGCGCGAGGCCGGCGAGCGGTTCGGCTGGTCCGCGCGGGCGTATTACCGGGTGCTGAAGGTCGCGCGGACGATCGCCGATCTCGCCGGCGACCCGTTGCCGACCGCCGCGCAGATCGCCGAGGCGATCCGCTACCGGCGCGCGCTGAGCGCGCTTTGAGGACAAAATTGGCTGTCAAGACTTGACTTATGCACAATTCCGCGTATCCGGGCCCGGATTGCGTCGCGACGGGCAATACTTGACGGTCGAATTGCATGCCCTTGTTTTGATTGACTTTTCTTGAACGTCAAGCAGCCGCGCAAGCAGGCTGGAAGGCCGTCCGGCGCGGGTAGGCGGCAGGTTCGGCCAACTTTTCAACAAAGTTATCCACACGTGCTGTGGATAGCCGAAAAAGCCCAGCAAAATCCGGCGATTAGCGGCGAATGCTGCGAAGGAACTTTCAGTCGGCAAAGACGCTCTGAGGCGCCCTCGCCCGCCACGTTCAGTCGAGTTTCAACGAGCCGAAGAACTGATCGAGCTGTTCCGGCGCAAGCGGCGCGTCGGCGATCACGACCGCCTGGTACGCATGCTTGCCGCGCGCGACGAGCCGCGCCACGATCGTCTTGCGGGCGCGCTCCTGCCCGGCCGACGCGCCGGCGACGCGCAGCTCGAGCCCGCTCACCGCGCCGCCCGCCGCGAGCGGCACCGGCACCGCGGCCGTCTGCGGCGCGCCGTCGAGGTTGCGGGACAAGCCCGCGCGCAAGTAGTCGAGCACCGCGCGCCGAGTGTCGTCGCGGTCGTCGGGCAGCATCACCGTGCCGACCGCGAACACCGCGCCGGCGACGTGCGCGGCCTGCATCCGCATCTTCATTGGCGTGCCGCCGATCGCGACCGTGTGTTCCTCGACGGTCGGCTTCGCGGGCAGGTCGATCGTGTAGCCGGCGTCGTTGTGCAGCGTGCGCCAGTCGAAGGACGGCGAGCACGCGGCCAGCGCGGCGCTCGCGCAGACGACTGCGGCGAACTGCCGCAGCGGACGAAAACGACGAAAGGATCGAAAAAGGGGACGCAGCGAATCGGCAAGTTCCTTCGGCATGACGCGGATCGAGGCAGGCAAAGCGTGCATTATGCGTCGAACGGCCATCCGCGGATGCGCGGCGGCCTCCGGTGCGCGCGCCGCATTCGCGCTAAAATGACTGCCGAATTTCGACCGCCATGTCCTGCGCCGTCGACCGACTCCGAGAGCCCCGCAGATGAACTCCACGCCTCCCACCCAGGGCCGCCGCGCCAGCCCGATGCGCTACGTCGCGGCCGCCGTCGTCGTGGCCGCGATCGCCGTGGCCGGCTTTTTCGCGTTCAACGGCAAGTCCAGCGCGCCGGACGCCACCTTCACGCTGCTGTCGGGCCAGAAGATTTCGACCGCGTCCGACCTGAAGGGCAAGGTCTACCTCGTCAACTTCTGGGCGACGAGCTGCGCGACCTGCATGCAGGAAATGCCGCAGATGGTCGAAACCTACAACCGCTTCAAGGGACAGGGCCTGGAATTCGTCGCGGTCGCGATGAACTACGATCCGCCGATGTACGTCGCGAACTACGCGCAGACGCGCCAGCTGCCGTTCAAGGTCGCACTCGACGACGGCAGCGCCGCGAAGCAGTTCGGCAACGTGCAGCTGACGCCGACGACCTTCGTCGTCGACAGGAACGGCAAGATCCTGAAGCGCTATGTCGGCGCGCCGCAGTTCGCGGAGCTCGACGCGCTGCTCAAGAAGGCGCTCGGCAGCGCCGCCTGAGCGCCCGCCCGATACCCGGCCGACGCCTCGCCGCAAGCAGGCCCCCAGGACGGACCGCATGACCGGACAGCACCGGTTCCGCGGTCCGTTTCGTTTCAGCGGTCCGTTTCGCCTTTCGCCGACAGCCCGTAGCGCTTCATCTTCTCGTAGAGCGTCGCCTTGCCGACGTGCAGCCGGTCGGCAGTCGCCGCGACCGCGCCGCCGGTCTGGTTCAGCGCTTCGGCGATCACCGCGCGCTCGAACTCCTCGATCCGCTCCTTCAGCGTCTGCTCGTTCGCGTCGTCGCCCGCCGCGCCCGCATCCTGCGGCATGTCCGCGACGCCGAGCACGAACCGGTCGGCCGCGTTGCGCAGCTCGCGCACGTTGCCCGGCCAGTCACGCTGCATCAGGCTCGTGCGCTGCCGGTCGGTGAGCACCGGCGCCGGGCGGTCGTAGCGCACGGCCGCATCGAGCATGAAGTGCTCGAACAGCGGCACGATGTCCTCGCGGCGCTCGGCGAGCGGCGGCAGCGCGATCGTCACGACGTTGAGCCGGTACAGCAGGTCGCGCCGGAACGTGCCGGCCGCGACAAGTTCACTCATGTCGCCCTTCGCGGCCGCGACGACCCGGCAGTTCACGCGGATCGGCTGGTTCGAGCCGAGCCGCTCGAGCACGCCGTCCTGCAGCACGCGCAGCAGCTTCACCTGCAGCGCGAGCGGCATGCTTTCGATCTCGTCGAGGAACAGCGTGCCGCCGGACGCGTATTCGAGCTTGCCGACCCGGCGCTTCGCCGCGCCCGTGAACGCGCCGGGCTCGTAGCCGAACATCTCCGACTCGAACATCGGCTCGGGCAGCGCGCCGCAGTTCACCGCGATGAACGGCTTGTCGCGGCGCGGCGACAGCTCGTGCAGGCTGCGCGCGATCAGTTCCTTGCCGGCGCCGGTGTCGCCGTTGATGAGGACCGACGCATCGGTCGGCGCGACGTTCGCAATCAGCTTGCGCACCTGCTCGATCGCCGGGCTGCGGCCGATGATGCGCGGCGCGACGACGCTCTGCTCGGCCAGCTCGCGGCGCAGCGCATGGTTCTCGAGCACCAGCTCGCGCCGCTCCAGCGCGCGCCGCACCGTCTCGATCAGCCGCTCGGCGGCGAACGGCTTCTCGATGAAGTCGTAGGCGCCGTCGCGCATCGCCTGCACCGCCATCGAGATGTCGCCATGGCCGGTGACGAGGATCACCGGCACGTCGGGCACGCGCTCGCGGCATTGGGCGAGCAGGTCGAGCCCGCTCGCGCCGGGCAGGCGGATGTCGCTGACGATCACGCCGGCGGCGTCGGCGACGATCGCCTTCTCGGCAGCCTCGGCCGACTCGAAGCCGGTCACGTCGAAACCTGCCAGCTGGAGGCTCTGCACGCTCGCGCGGCGCACGAGCGCGTCGTCTTCGATATAGATCACTTGCAGCCGGTTGGCCATCGTACTCACTTGCTCCTGATGGGCGGGCGCGGGTCGGTTCACGCCGATTGTCCGTCGATTCGGCCCGCGGCGCGCCGCGGGCGGCCAGCGCAAGCCCGCTATTGGCGTGAACAGGCCCTAGCGCGAGCCCGTCCGCTCGGACACGGAGTCCGGATGATGCGTGCGGGCGCGCCGCAACGTCAAGACGAACAGCGCGCCGCCGCCCGGCGCGTTGCGGGCGGTCAGCGAGCCGCCCGCGTCGCTCGCGATCGACGACGAGATCGCGAGCCCGAGGCCGAGCCCGCGCCCCATTTCCTTCGTCGTGAAGAACGGCTCGAACAGGCGCGGCAGCAGGTCGGGGGCAATGCCCGGGCCGTTGTCGCGCACCTGGATCGCGAGCGTCGCGGCCGACGCCTCGATCGTCACGTCGATGCGAGGGGCGGCCCCCGCCGCGACCGCGTCGAGCGCGTTGCCGAGCAGGTTGATCAGCACCTGTTCGAGACGCAGGTCCTCGCAGCGCGCGACGAGCTCCGGATGATCGTTCGCGAGATCGAGCGACGCATCCCGCGCGGGCGACACCGCGGCATCCCGCAACGTCAGCACCAGCTCGACGCCGCGCAGCCGTTCGCCGAGCAGCCCGAGCACGCTGCGCAGCGCGCGCACGACGAGCGCCTGCTCGTTGCGCGGCCGCGCGCGGCCGACGAACAGCTTCAGCTGGTTGGTGATCTTGCCCATCCGCTCGGTGAGCGCGGCGATCGCCTCGAGGTTCTCGCGCGCGGCCGCCTGCTCGCCGCGGTCGAGCAGCACGCGCGTGTTGTCGGAAAAGCTGCGCAGCGCGGCGAGCGGCTGGTTCAGCTCGTGCGTGATGCCCGCCGCCATCTGGCCGAGCGCGGCGAGCTTGCTCGCCTGGATCAGCTCGTCGTGCGCGGCGCGCAGGTCCTGTTCGGCGCGAATCCGGTCGCCGACCTCCTTCTGCAGCTGCGCATTCGCTTCCGACAGATCGGCCGTGCGCTCCTCGACGCGCCGGTTCAGCTCCGCGTACGCCTGCTGCAGCAGCGCGCGGCTGCGGATCATCTCGCGCACGCGGGCGCGGCGCATCCGCCAGTAGAACGCGAGCAGCGCGACCGACACGAAGCCGAAACCGGTGACGATCGTCGCGTTGCGCGCGTCGGCGTCGACCGGCGCGATCGGCGCGAGCGTGACGAGCAGCCAGTCCGGCTCGCCGATGCGGCGCTGCGTCGCGAGATAGCGCGGCGCGCGGCGGCCCGGCCCGAGCCGCACGATCTGCGCATCGGGATCGAGCACCTGCTCGACCCTGAGCGGCAACGGTGTGACCGGCTGCTGCGCGTACTGGCGGGTCTCGAAGATCGACGCGGCGACGGGCCCCTCGAGCGGCTTGAGCGTGTGGTATTTCCACGCGGGCACCGACGACAGGAACACGACGCCGTGATCGTCCGCGACGACGAGCGGCTCGGACGCGTCGGCGCCCTGGAACCATTCGAGGTTGAGCTTCACGACGACGACGCCGACGATCCGGCCGTCGCGCCACACGGGCTGCGAGATGTAGTAGCCGGGGTCGCGCGAGATCGTGCCGATGCCGAAGAAGCGGCCGACCTGGCCGTTCATCGCGTCGATGAAATACGGGCGGAAACGGTATTCGATCCCGATGAAGCTGTCGGGCGCGCGCCAGTTGCTCGCGGCGACGCACAGGCCGTCCGCGCCGACGAGATAGGTGACGGTCGCGTGCGCGTGCTGGTTGAGGTCTTCAAGGTAGCGGTTCGCGCGCGCGGCGTAGTCGGCGCGCTTCGGCTCGGCGAGCAGCTCCTGCACGTACGGATGGCTGCCGAGCAGGTACGGCAGCGATTCGTAGCGGTCGAGGGTGCTCTTCAGCGCGTTGGTCGTGCGGTCGACGCGCACCGCGGCATTGCGCTGCAGTTCGCCGACCCCGCGCTGCCAGGTTACGGTCCACGTCAGCGCGCACGCCGCGGCGAGCACGGCGGCGAGCGCGACGAGGACGAGCAGACGGCGCTTCAAGGTGACGGCTTCCTGGCGATGCGGATCGACTATTGTGTCATAGCCGTCCCCCTCCGCCCTGCCGCCGCGCGGCGCGGCGCCCGCGGGCGGCGCCGCCTGCTCCTTCATGGCGTCAGACGCCGGCCGTCTCGGTGGCGGCGACTTCGCCGCCGCCCTTCAGCGCCTGGCGCAGCTTGTTGCGGTCGAGCTCCTTCTCCCAAGCGGACACGACGACCGTCGCGACGCCGTTGCCGACGATGTTGGTCAGCGCGCGGCACTCGCTCATGAAGCGGTCGATGCCGAGGATCAGCACCATGCCCGACAGCGGAATGGTCGGCACGACGGCGAGCGTCGCGGCCAGCGTGATGAAGCCCGCGCCGGTGACGCCGCTCGCGCCCTTCGACGTCAGCATCGCGACCGCGAGCAGCGTGAGCTGCTGCATCCAGGTCAGCTCGATGTTGGTCGCCTGCGCGATGAACAGCACGGCCATCGTCATGTAGATGTTGGTGCCGTCGAGGTTGAACGAGTAGCCGGTCGGCACGACGAGGCCGACGACCGAGCGCGAGCAGCCGGCCTTCTCGAGCTTTTCCATCAGCTGCGGCAGCGCGGCTTCCGACGAGCTCGTGCCGAGCACGATCAGCAGCTCTTCCTTGATGTAGCCGACGAAGCGGATGATCGAGAAGCCGGTGATGCGCGCGATCGTGCCGAGCACGACGAGCACGAACACGACCGACGTCAGGTAGAACGTGCCGATCAGCTTGAGCAGCGGCACCAGCGAGCCGACGCCGTACTTGCCGATCGTGAACGCCATCGCGCCGAACGCGCCGATCGGCGCGAGCTTCGTGACGATGTGCACGATGCCGAACAGCACGCGCGTGATCCCGTCGATGAAGTCGGTGACGACCTTGCCGCGCTCGCCGAGGTGCGCGAGCACGCTGCCGAACAGCAGCGCGACCAGCAGGATCTGCAGGATCTCGCCCTGCGCGAACGCATCGACCATCGTGTTCGGGATGATGTGCATCAGGAAATCGACCGTCGACTGCCCATGCGCCTTCGCCGCGTACGACGCGACTTCCTTGCCGTTCAGCGTGGCCGGATCGATGTTGAAGCCGACGCCCGGGCGCAGGATGTGCGTCGCCGCAAGGCCGAGCACCAGCGCGAAGGTCGACACGACCTCGAAGTACAGCAGCGCCTTGCCGCCGACGCGCCCGACCTTCTTCATGTCCTCCATCCCGGCGATGCCGGTCACGACCGTACAGAAGATGATCGGCCCGATCACCATCTTGATCAGCTTGATGAAGCCGTCGCCGAGCGGTTTCATCTCGGTGGCGAGCGACGGATAGTAGTGACCGAGGATCACGCCGACGACGATGGCGAAGATCACCTGCACGTAGAGCACTTTGTAGAACGGTTTCTTCTTCACGATGATTCCTGATGAAGGGTAGATGAGCCGGGAAGCGGCGTCACGCGCGCGAGCGAATGCCAGGGGAAGTCAGTCGCCCGCGCGGCTGCCGTGCCGCAACAAGCGATGCCTCAGGACATCCGGAGGGGGAGGAAGGCGTCGGTCATCGGTTGTCTCCTTGCTTGCTGTAGTAGTTCGGCCGCGGGTGGCCGTGCCTTTTATATTGCAAGGTCGATGCCAGCCACACGAAAGCATTCAAGCCGTTGTTTTCGTTGAACTTCCCACAATGCGGCAAGCAAGTAAATCCGGGTTTCCGGAAATCCGGAATGAATCCGTCCGGCGATCCGGACGGATTCATTGTTTCATCAGACGAATCAATGCCGGACGGCCTGCCCGGCCAGCACGCCGGTCTGCGCATAGAACTCCTGCCGCGCGAACGCGTCGCGCTCGCGGCGCGCGCGCTCGCCGCGGTCGGCCAGCGAGCCGACGACGATGCCGACGAACGCGAGCGGCACCGACACGAGCGCCGGGTTGTCGAGGAACACCGGCGCGTGCGCATGATGCAGCACGTCGACCCACACCGATTTCGACAGCAGCGTGAGCACGACCGCCGACGCGAGCCCGAGGCTGCCGCCTGCCACCGCGCCGCGCGTCGTCATCCCGCGCCAGAAGATCGACATCGCGAGCACCGGGAAATTCGCGCTCGCCGCGACCGCCGCGACGAGGCCGACCATGAACGCGACGTTGACGTGCTCGAACAGGATCGACAGCCCGATCGCGATCGCGGAGAGCGCGATCGTCGCCGCGCGCGAGATACGCATCTCCAGGCGCTCGTCGGGTTTGCCGCGCGCCCACATCTGCGCGTACAGGTCGTGCGAGATCGTCGTTGCGCCGGCGAGCGTGAGGCCCGCGACCACCGCGAGGATCGTCGCGAACGTGACCGCTGCGATGAACCCGTAGAACCAGTTGCCGCCGACGGCCTGCGCGAGCTTCACCGCGACCATGTTCGAGCCGCCGAGCAGGTCATGCGTAAGGTTGAACGTGCCGCCCGCGCCGAGCCGGAAGAACTCCGGATGCTGCGCGAGCAGCACGATCGCCGAGAAACCGATCACGAACGTCAGCAGGTAGAAGTAGCCGATGAAGCCCGTCGCGTAGAGCACCGACTTGCGCGCCTCCCTGGCATTCGGCACCGTGAAGAAGCGCATCAGGATGTGCGGGAAGCCGGCCGTGCCGAACATCAGCGCGATGCCGAGCGACAGCGCGTTGGCCGGATCGCGGATCAGCTTGCCCGGCCCCATGATGCCGAGCGCGCCCGGATGCACGGCCACCGCGCTGCGGAACATCGCGTCGACGCTGAAGCCGAATTCGCCGAGCGCGAGCAACGCGAGCAGCGTCGCGCCGCATAGCAGCAGCACGGCCTTGATCACCTGGACCCAGGTGGTCGCGGTCATCCCGCCGAAGAACACGTAGACCACCATCAGCACGCCGACGATCAGCTCGGCCGTGCCGTACGACAGCCCGAACAGCAGCTGGATCAGCTTGCCCGCGCCGACCATCTGCACGACGAGGTACAGCACGACGATCGTCAGCGCGTTCGCGGACGTGAGGAGCCGGATCGGCCGCTGCGCGAAGCGGTACGCGACGACGTCGACGAACGTGAACTTGCCGAGGTTGCGCAGCGGCTCGGCGATCAGGAACATCACGAACGGCCAGCCGACGAGGAAGCCGATCGAGTAGATGAGCCCGTCGAAGCCGAACATGAACACCATCCCGGAGAGCCCGAGGAACGACGCGGCCGACATGTAGTCGCCGGCGATCGCGAGCCCGTTCTGCAGGCCCGTGATGCCGCCGCCGGCCGTGTAGAAGTCGCGCGCCGAGCGCGTGCGGCGCGCGGCCCAGCGCGTGAGCGCGAGCGTCGCGAACACGAATGCGAAGAACATGCCGATCGCGACGGGGTTCAGCTCGACCTTGTCGGGCATCGGCCCGGCGACGGACACCGCGTGCGCGGCAGCGGGAACGAAAACGGAAAGCGCGCCAAGCGCGAATGAGGAACGACGCATCGCGGCCTCCGTCACGAACGTTCGAGAATCGCGTCGACCGCGCGGTCGAACGAGCGGTTCGCGCGCAGCACGTAGCACGCGGTCAGGCCGATCGCGACCAGGATGATCGCGACGCCGGCGGCGATCCCGACCGTCGTCGTCGCGCCCCGGTAAAGCGGCGTCGCGAGCACGTGCGGCGCGAGCGCGACGAGCAGGATGAAGCCGTAGTACGTCGCGATCATCAGCGCCGTCAGCACGAAGCTGAAGCGGCGCCGCGCGCGCACGAGCTGCTGGTAGTCACGGCGCGCCGTGACCTGTTCGATGACGGATGTCTCCATGGTGTCTCCTGCTCGCTCGATTGGCGAGGTTGTCGTGTAATCGATCGGCGCGTGTTCCAGCCCGCCCGCGCCGCGGCGGCACAAATCGATTCAGACCACGCGCTCCGCGCGCAGCTTCGCGACGTCGTCCGCCGACAGCCCGAGCCAGCCGCCGAGCACGTCGTCCGTATCGGCGCCGAGCACGGGCGGCGCGCCGCGCACCGGCAGCCGCGCGCCGTCGAAGCGGTACGGCGGCGCAAGCACGTCGACGCCGCCCGCGACCGGATGCGGCTGCCGCGTGACGAGCCCCGCGCCGCGCGCGCGTTCGGACGTCAGCGCCTCATGCAGGCCGAGCACCTCGCCGCACGGGATGCCCGCATCGGCGAGCGCCGCGAGCAGCGCTGCGCGCGGCCGGCGCGCGAGCTCGCGACGGATTTCCGGCAGCAGCGCGGCGCGGTTCTCCGAGCGGCCGAGGTTGGTCTGGTAGCGCGCATCCGCGGCGAGATCGGGCCGCTCGATCGCCGCGCAGAAGCGCGCGAACTGCGCGTTGTTGCCGACCGTGATCACGAGCGGGCCGTCGGCCGCGTCGAACACGCCGTACGGCACGATCGACGGATGCGCGTTGCCGTAGCGCGGCGGATCCTGTTCCATCAGCAGCGCGTCGAGCCCGTAGTACGCGGTGATCATCAGCCCGCAGTCGAACAGCGCCATCTCGATGCGCCGCCCGCGCCCCGTCGCGTGCCGTTCGTAGAGCGCGGCGAGGATCGCCTGCGCCGAATACATCCCGGTGAACAGGTCGACCGCCGCGACGCCGAACTTCAGCGGCGGCTGGTTTGCCTCGCCGTTCAGCGCCATCAGCCCCGCCTCGCCCTGCACGACGAGGTCGTAGCCGGGACGGCCCGCTTCCGGGCCCGAGCGGTCATAGCCGGAAATCGCGCAGTGCACGAGGCGCGGGTTCAGCGCGGCCAGCGCGTCGTAGCCGAGGCCGAGCTTCTCCGCGCCGCCGAGCTTGAAGTTGTGGATCAGCACGTCGGCCTGCGCGGCGAGTTCGCGCGCGACGCGCCGCCCTTGGTCCGTCTGCAGGTCCAGGCAGATCGACCGCTTGCTGCGGTTCACGCTGTTGAAGTACGTCGTCTCGGTGTTGCCGATCCGCATGCCCCAATCGCGCGTATCGTCGCCGCGCGCCGGGTGCTCGACCTTGATCACCTCCGCGCCGAAATCGGCGAGCACCATCGCGCACCACGGGCCGGCCAGCACGCGCGAGAAATCGAGCACCTTGACGCCGGCGAGCGGCAACGCGCGTGGCGTGTCGTGGTCCATCGTCGTCTCCTCCATCGTCGGCTTATTGTTTCAACAGCGGTTTCAACAGCGGTTTCGACAACGCGATGTAGCGCGCGAGATGGTGATCCTCGTCGCCGAGCTGGTGATCGATCATCACGAGGCGCTTCGCATAGTGCGACAGCGGCAGCTCCCACGTCATGCCGATCCCGCCGTGCAGCTGGATGCTCTCCTCCGCGACCAGCGTGCCGATCCGGCCGACGCTGTACTTGGCCGCGGCGAGCGCGCGTTCGCGCACGGCGCGCGGCGCGTCGAGCTGCGCGGCCGCGTTGATCACCGCCGAGCGCGCCTGCTCGACTTCGAGCAGCAGGTCGGCCATCCGGTGCTGCAGCGCCTGGAAGCTGCCGATCGGCAGCCCGAACTGCTTGCGCGTGCGCAGGTATTCCAGCGTGTGCTCCTTCGCGACGTCCATCGCGCCGAGCGCTTCGGCCGACAGCGCGAGCAGCCCGTAGCCGAGCACGCGTTCGAGCAGCGCCGCCCCTTGATGCGGATCGCCGAGCGCCGCGTCGGACGGCAGCGCGACACGGTCGAAGCGCACTTCCGCCGCGCGGCCGCCGTCGATCTTCCGGTAATCGCGCAGCGACACGCCCGGCGCATCGGCCGGCACGACGAACAGGCCGATGCCGTCCTCATCGTCGTCGTTGCCGGCCGTGCGCGCGCTGACGACGAAGAACGCCGCCTGCGCGGCCTGGTCGACGACGCCCTTCGCACCCGTCAGCACCCAGGCGTCGCCGTGCTGCTCCGCGCGCGTGCGCACCGTCGTGAGTTCGTAATGCGAGCCCGGCTCGTCGTGCGCGAACGCGGCGCTCGCGCGGCCGTCGAGCAGCGCGGCGAGCCTGTCGCGATGCGCGTCGCCGCCGGCGAGCGCGAGCGCGCGGCCCGCGAGCAGCGCGCCGAGGAACGGCTCGACGACGAGCCCGCGCCCGAGACACTCGAACACGACCGCGATGTCGAAGCCCGCGCCGCCGAAGCCACCGTCGGCTTCGGGAAACAGCGCGCCGATCGCGCCCAGCTCGGCGAAGCGCTCCCACATCGTCCGGTCGAAGCCCGCCGCCGATTGCGCGATGCGGTCGCGCACCGGGAACGCGTACTGCTCGCCGATGAAGCGGTTCAGCGTATCCGCCAGCATCCGGCGATCTTCGGTATGTCGAAAGTCCATTAGCGTTCCTTACAAGCCGAGCATCATCTTCGCGATGATGTTCTTCTGGATCTCGTTCGAGCCGCCGAAGATCGACAGCTTGCGGTTGTTGAAGTACTGCAGCGCGGCGCTCGCGGCCCCTTCCGGCCCGACCGGCTCGTCGTCGTAGCCGGCGTCGAGCGCTTCGTCGACGAACGGCTGCGCATACGGCCCCATCGCGCGCCGCATCAGCGCGGTGATCTCCTGGCGGATCTGCGTGCCGCGGATCTTCAGCATCGAGCTTTCCGCGCCCGGCGCGCCGCCGCCCGCAACCGCGGCCAGCACGCGCAGGTTGGTCGTCTTCATGTTCTCGAGCTCGATCTCGACGCGCGCGACGCGCGCCGCGAAGAACGGATCGTCGGCGAGCGGCCGGCCGTTCTTCCGCACCGTCGCGGCGACCGTGCGCAGCCGGTCGAGCGCGGCCGTCGAGAAGCCGACGCCGGCGATGTTGGTGCGCTCGTAGGTCAGCAGGTATTTCGCATAGGTCCAGCCGCGGTTCTCCTCGCCGACGAGGTTCCCGGCCGGCACGCGCACGTCGGTGAAGAACACCTCGTTCACCTCGTGCTCGCCGTCGAGCGTGATGATCGGACGCACGTCGACGCCGGGCGAGTTCATGTCGATCAGCAGGAAGCTGATGCCTTCCTGCTTGCGCACGTCGGTCGCGGTGCGCACGAGGCAGAAGATCATGTTCGCGTAGTGGCCGAGCGTGGTCCACGTCTTCTGGCCGTTGACGACGTAGTGGTCGCCCTGCGCATCGACACCCCGCACCGCGCTCGTCTTCACCGCCGCGAGGTCCGAGCCCGCGCCCGGCTCCGAGTAGCCCTGGCACCACCAGTCCGACCCGTCGAGAATGCGCGGCAGCCAGTAGCGCTGCTGCGCGTCGCTGCCGTACTTGATCAGCACCGGGCCGAGCATGTTCACGCCGAACGGCACGATGCGCGGCGCGCCCGCGAGCGCGCACTCGTGATCGAACAGGAACTTCTGCGCGACGCTCCAGCCGGGGCCGCCGTACTCGCGCGGCCAGTGGCTCGCGAGCCAGCCGCGCGCGTGGAGGATCGCGTGCCATTCGCGCATGTCGTCGCGCGTCAGGCGCAGCCCGCCCTTCACCTTGCGGGAAATGCGTTCTGGAAGCCGCTCATGCAGGAAGCGCTGCACGTCGGCGCGGAACGCTTCTTCTTCGGGAGTGAAATTGAGATCCATCGGGTATCCGTAACGAATTCGGGACGACGTTCAGTCGAGGCGGTTCAGGCTGGCGAAGTTCGCGCCGCGCGCGACGAGCTCGACGATGAGCGGCGACGGCTTCCAGAACAGCGGATCCTCCTTCGCGAACGCGCGAATGTCGGCGAGCACGTTCGCGAGGCCGACCGTGTCCGCGTAGTGCATCGGGCCGCCGCGATGGCGCGGGAAGCCATAGCCGTGCAGGAACACCGCGTCGACGTCGAGCGGGCGCAGCGCGATCCGCTCGTGCACGACGTTCGCGCCTTCGTTGATCATCGCGGCGAGGTAGCGGCGCAGGATTTCGTCATCGGTGAACGCGCGCGGCGTGACGCCCTTTGTCGCGCGCTCGTCGGCGACGATCGCCTCCACTTCCGGATCGGGCGTGCCGGTGCGCGCGCCGTCCGGATACAGGTAGTAGCCGCGCCCGGTCTTCTGGCCGAACCAGCCGCGCTCGCACAGCCGGTCGGAAATCCCGACGTAGCGGGCGCGCGGATCGCGCGTCGCCGCGCGGCGCTTGCGGGTCGCCCAGCCGATGTCGCCGCCCGCGAGGTCGACGACCTGGAACGGCCCCATCGGGAAGCCGAATGCGCGCACCGCGCCGTCGATCTGGTACGGCGATGCGCCGTCTTCCATCAGATAGTCGGCCGCGGTGCGGTAGACGGCGAGGATGCGGTTGCCGATGAAGCCGTCGCACACGCCCGCGCGCACCGGCGTCTTCTTCAGCTTCTTCGCGAGCTCGAACGCGGTCGCGACGACGTCGGGGCTCACACGCGCCGGCACGACGATCTCGAGCAGCTTCATCACGTTGGCCGGCGAGAAGAAATGCAGGCCGATCACGTCGGACGGCCGGTCGATGCTCGCGGCGATCCGGTCGATGTCGAGATACGACGTGTTGGTCGCGAGCACCGCGCCCGGCTTGCACGCGCGCGCGAGCTCGGCGAACACGGCCTCCTTGACCGCCATGTCCTCGAACACGGCCTCGATCACGACGTCGGCCTGCGCGAGCGCGTCGTACGACGTGCCGCCCTTGAAGCGCGCCATCCGCGCCGCATGCGCGGCGGGCGTCATGCGCCCCTTCGCGACGAGGCCGTCGTACACCTTCTCGACGTGCGCGCGGCCGCGCGCGAGCGACGCATCGTCGCGCTCGATCATCGTCACCGGCAGCCCCGCGTCGAGCGCCGCGACCGCGATGCCCGCGCCCATCGTGCCGCCGCCGACCACGCCGATCCGCTCGACCGGCCGTGCGCTCGCGCGGCGCGCCTCCGGCGCCTTCGCGGCCTCGCGCTCCGCGAAGAACGCGTGCACGAGGCCCGCGCGCTGCGGGCTGTCGACGCACCGCAGGAACAGGCTGCGCTCGAGCTTCATCCCCGCGTCGAACGACAGCGTGAGCGCGGCCTCGACCGCGTCGACGATCTTCGCGGGCGAGAACAGCCCGCGCGACTTCTTCGCGAGCTCGACGCGCGCCGCATCGATCGCGGCTTGTGCGGCCGCGCGATCCGCGAGCCCCTGCGCGTCGCGCGTGCGCCGCGCGCTCGCGCCGAGCGACAGCAGCTCCTGCACGTAGGCGAGCCCTTCGGCGAGCGTGTCGTCGCTGTGCGCGAGGCGGTCGACGAGGCCGAGCGCGAGCGCCTCTTCCGCGCCCGCGTGGCGGCCGGACAGCATCAGGTCGAGCGCGGCCTTCGCGCCGATCAGCCGCGGCGCGCGCTGCGTGCCGCCCGCGCCCGGCAGCAGGCCGAGCGTCACTTCGGGCAGCCCGAGCTTCGCGCCCGGCACCGCGAGCCGGTAATGCGCGGCGAGCGCGACCTCGAGGCCGCCGCCGAGCGTCGCGCCGTGCAGCGCGACCACGACCGGCTTCGCGCTCGACTCGATCCGCTCGCACACGTCGGGCAGCGACGGCGGCGCCGGCGGCTTGCCGAATTCACGGATGTCCGCGCCCGCGATGAAGTTGCGCCCGGCGCCGACGATCAGCACCGCATGGATCGCGGCGTCGCGCTGCGCGGCATCGAGCGCGTCGGCAAGGCCGCGCCGGACGTCGGCGGACAGCGCGTTGACGGGCGGATGGTCGATCGTGACGACGAGCACCTTGTCGCGCCGTTCGTGCGTGACCGTGCCGGTATCGGGAGAGGTGGATGCATTCATCGTGTCTCGGGTCCCATGCAAAACGGTAGAAGTCTCCGGCGAGCCGCCGGGTATGACACGATTCTCGATTGATCGAGATTCATTGACAATTCCAGCGTGCTTTAACAAGCTGTCAAATCCGACTTGACACTGAATGCTTGCGAATCATTAAAAGGGATCGATGAGGAGACCTTCGGCATGGACCTGAACGCGCTGACGCTGCTGGTCGAGATCCTCGACGCCGGCAATCTCAGCAAGGCTGCGCAGCGGCTGAAGATGAGCCGCGCGAACGTCAGCTACCGGCTGAACCAGCTCGAGCGCTCGATCGGCCAGCAGCTCGTGCGGCGCACGACGCGCCGCATCGAGCCGACCGAGATCGGCCTGAAGCTCTACGAGCACGGCCGGCGCATCCGCAACGAGCTGCTCGCCGCGCAGGAGTCGGTGACGACGCTCGGCCAGGACCTGCAGGGCCGCGTGCGGCTGTCCGTGCCAAGCGGCTACGGGCAGCTCGTGATGTCGGCATGGCTGCTCGCGTTCAAGCGACTGCATCCGGGCATCGTGCTCGACGTCGTGTTCGAGAACCGCGTCGAGGACCTCGTGCGCGACGAGGTCGACATCGCGATCCGCGTGATGTCCGAGCCGCCGCAGAACCTCGTTGCGCGCGACATGGGCGCGGTGCGCTACGTCGCGTGCGCGTCGCCCGCGTTCGCGGCCGCGCACGGGATGCCGGCGAGCCTCGACGCGCTGGCGGGCGCGCCCGTGATCACCGCGACGGTGATGGGCAGGCAACTGCGCATCGCCGCGTATCTCGGCGACGAGCGCCACGAGGTGCTGCTCGAGCCGACACTGATCTCCGAGAACTTCCTGTTCCTGCGGCAGGCGATCCTCGCCGGGCTCGGCGTCGGCATCGTCCCGGACTACGTCGTGCACGACGACGTGCGGCGCGGCGCGGTCGTCACGTCGCTCGACGCGTACCGGCTGTCCATCTTCGGCACGCACATGTACATGCTCTACATGCCGAACCGGCACCACACGCGCGCGACCGCGACGTTCATAGAGTTCGTCCTCGAACAGGCCGGCAAGGCCGGCCGGGGCGGGCCGGACGCGCTGCGTCAGGGTTTCCTGTCGGATGACAGCCCGCGCGCGACGCGGCGACAATAGCGCGCCGGAGCCTGTCGCTCCCTATCGCTCCCTGTTGCGCCGTTTCAGCCTTCACTCCTGCCGAGGGTTCAATGTCCGACCGGATTCGTCCGCGCCCGCGCTCGTGGGCGATGCTTGCCGCCGCCGCGCTCGTCGCGCTCAATGCCGCCTGCACGTCCCCCGCGCCGCCCGCCGGCGCCGCCGCCAGTACCAACGCACCCGTTGCCGCGTCCGGCGCCGTCGCGCCCGCCGCGCACGCGCCCGAACTGTCGTCGGGCTGGGCCGACAAGCCGGGCTGGACCGCGCAGCGCTACATGGTGGCCGCCGCGAATCCGCTCGCGGCGCAGGCCGGCTACACGATGCTGAAGGCGGGCGGCACCGCGATCGACGCGGCGATCGCGACGCAGATGGTGCTCGCGCTCGTCGAGCCGCAATCGTCGGGCATCGGCGGCGGCGCGTTCATCCTGTATTTCGACGGCAAGGCGACGCAGGCGTACGACGGCCGCGAGACCGCACCGGCCGCCGCGACCGACCGCTTGTTCTACGGCCCGACCGGCCAGCCGATGAGCTTTTACGAAGGCGTCGTCGGCGGGCGCTCGGTCGGCACGCCGGGCGTGCTGCGGATGCTCGAGGCCGCGCATCGCGCGCACGGCAGGCTGCCGTGGCGGCGGCTGTTCCAGCCGGCGATCGCGCTTGCGCAACACGGCTTCACGATCAGCCCGCGGCTCGCGACGCTGATCGCGAACGACCGCTACCTGATGAAGGACCCGGCCGCGCGCGCGTATTTCTACAACCCGGACGGCACGCCGAAGCCGGCCGGCACAGTCCTGAAGAACCCGGCGCTCGCGGTCGTGCTGCGCCAGATCGCCGATCACGGCGCGAACGCGTTCTACACCGGCGCGATCGCGCGCGACATCGTCGCCAAGGTCAGGAAGCATCCGGCCAACCCGGGCCTGCTGTCGCTGCAGGACCTCGCGCGCTACAAGGCGAAGGTGCGCGAGCCGCTGTGCGCCGATTACCGCCGCTCGGTCGTCTGCGGAATGCCGCCGCCGTCGTCGGGCGGCCTCGCGATCGCGCAGATGCTCGGCATCCTCGAGGCGATGCCCGACTGGCAGCAGATCGGCGCGCAGAAGCCGGTGCGCAACGACGTCGGCTTCGAGCCGACGCCGTTCGCCGCGCACCTGTTCAGCGAGGCCGGGCGCCTCGCGTATGCGGACCGCGCGCGCTACGTCGCCGATCCGGACTTCGTTTCGCTGCCCGGCGGCAGCTGGGCGAGCCTCGTCGACAAGTCCTATCTCGCGCAGCGCGCGCGGCTGATCGGCGACGGCAGCATGGGCGCCGCGCAGGCCGGCACGCCCAAGGGCGCGACGCTCGCGATGGCCGACGACCGCAGCCCCGAGCTGCCGTCGACCTCCGACATCGCGATCGTCGACCGCTACGGGCAGGCGCTGTCGATGACGACGAGCGTCGAGGATGCGTTCGGCTCGCGCATGATGGTGCGCGGCTTCATGCTGAACAACCAGCTCACCGATTTCTCGTTTGTATCGAGCGAGAACGGCCGGCCGGTCGCGAACCGCGTGCAGGCCGGCAAGCGGCCGCGCTCGTCGATGTCGCCGGAACTCGTGTTCGACCGGAAGACGAAGCAGGTGACGCTGGTCGTCGGCTCCGCGGGCGGGCCGGCGATCATCAACCACGTCGCGAAGGCGCTGGTCGGCGTGCTCGACTGGGGGATGACGATGCAGCAGGCGATCGCGCTCCCGAACTTCGGGTCGATGAACGGGCCGACGCAGCTCGAGCGCGGCCGCGTGTCGGACACGCTCGTCGACGCGCTGAAAGGTCGCGGCCACACCGTGCAGGTCGTCGAGATGAACTCCGGGCTGCACGGCATCCAGCGGCTGAACGTGCAGGGGCAGACGGTGTGGTTCGGCGGCGCGGACCCGCGGCGCGAAGGGGTCGCGCTGGGGGATTGAGCGGCGGACGTCGAGCGGCGCGCGCATGCCGCCCGACGACGTCTCGCACGGCGAGCCTTGATTTCACCTACATAAAATGAGTGACAACCACACCTACCTGGTCGACCCCGCGATTTCTCTCGATGCCGCGCCCTCAGAGGCGCAGCGGATGATCGCATGGCTGCAGGCGCGCGGGATCGTCGGCGCCGCGACGCGGGTCGGCGACCTGTATCGCAACTGGTGCAACGAACTGGAAGAGGGCGAACTGACGAAAATCGAAGACATCGGTTATCCGTTCGGCCCGCATTATGCGAGCGCATGCGATGCCCGCGCGCGATTGCCCCCGCCGATCCCGAACTGGCTGGAAGTCATCGTTGCGCGCCGCGTTTTCGATGCCGGAGGGAACGGCATCGAGATCTTCTGTCCGGCCTGCAACGAGGAGCAGACGGCGCTCGGCGACGCGTGGAGCGATGCGTTCTCACGCTGGTTCAAAGGCGACGACGACGCCCCGCTCGTGTGCGGCGCATGCGGCCACCAGCAACCCGTGACGCAGTGGCGCTACGACCCGCCGTGGGCGTTCGGCAATCTCGGCTTCTGCTTCCGGAACTGGCTGCTGAGCGATGCGTTCATCGCCGAATTCAGCGCGGCGCTTGGCCGGCCGCTGACGATCGTGTATCAGCACATCTGAGTTGGCGCGAGCCACGCGTGGGTTGCGCGTGCCGCCCGCTCGCGGCGCCGGGCACCCCGCTTACCCCCTGCCCTTCCACGGCACGACCCGCCGCTCGACCCAGCGCATCCCGAGGTCGAACAGCCACGCGATCAGGCCGATGATCAGGATTCCCATCACGACGATGTCCGTGCGCAGGAAGCTCGACGCGTTCAACACCATCTGCCCGAGCCCGGCCGTCGCGGCGACCATCTCGGCCGCGACGAGCGTCGTCCAGCCGAAGCCGATCGCGATCCGCAGCCCGGTGAGGATTTCCGGCAGCGCGGCCGGCAGCACCACATGCCGCACGATCTGCGCGAAGCTGCCGCCGAGCGAATACGCGGCGTTGATCTGCTCGACCGTCGCGGCCCGCACGCCCGCGCGCGCCGCCATCGCGACCGGCGCGAAGCACGCGAGGAAGATCACGACGAGCTTGGCCGTCTCGTCGATCCCGAACCAGATCACGACGAGCGGCAGGTACGCGAGCGGCGGCAGCGGCCGGTAGAACTCCAGCAGCGGATCGAGCACACCGCGCGCGACGCGGCTCACGCCCATCAGGATCCCTGCGGGGACGCCGAGCGCGGTCGCCAGCACGAACGCGCCGAACACGCGCGCGGCGCTCCACAGCAGATGCTCGGACAGCGGCAGCCCACCCTGGATGCGGCCGTGCCACGCGTCGACGAACGCCGCCCACACCGCTTCCGGCGCGGGCAGGAACAGCGGCGGCAGCCATTGCCGGTCCGTCGCGACCCACCACAGCACCGCGAGCGCCGCGACCGTCGCCGCACTCAGCGCCCCCGTCTTCCCCTGCCCCGGCAGCCGGTAGCGGCGCGATGCGCGCGCGGGCCGCGCAACGCCGGCGCGCGGCGGCGCGGTGCGTTCATCCTGCTCGAAACCGGCGGCCGCGCGATCGGCCGCCCACGAATCCTGTGTGCTCATGCTGTCCTGCCTGTGCAAAGTGCCGTTCCGACCGCGCCCGCTGGACGCGCCCTGCCGCGCCAGCTCGCGCATCACGCGGCTTCTCCAACCGCTTCTCCGCCCGCTTCGTCGCGATGCAGATACGCGATCAGCCGCTCCCGCCACGCGATGAAATCGGGCGACGACTTCACCGCGCGTGCGTCGCGCGATTCGACGTAGCGGCGCGCGAACGGCAGGTCGAAGGTCTCGGCGATCCGGCCCGGGCCGGGCGTCATCACGACGAGCCGCGTCGCGAGAAACAGCGCCTCCTCGACGTCGTGCGTGATGAAGAACACCGTCTTGCCGGTGCGCGCCCACACGTCGAGCACGAGCGCCTGCATCGTGCCGCGCGTCATCGCGTCGAGCGCGCCCATCGGCTCGTCCATCAGCAGCACGCGCGGCTCGCTCGCGAGCGCGCGCGCGATGCCGACGCGCTGCTGCATCCCGCCCGACAGCTCGTAGACGCGCGCATGCGCATGGCGCTCGAGCCCGACGAGCGCGAGCATCTCCCGTGCGCGCGCCGCGCGCTCGGCCTTCGGCACGCGCGCGAAGCGCAGCCCGAGCGCGACGTTGTCGAGCACGTCGAGCCACGGCAGCAGCGCGTATTTCTGGAACACCACGCCGCGGTCCGCGCCGGGGCCCGCCACGGGCACGCCGTCGACCCGCACGTCGCCGGTCGTCGGCGCGACGAAGCCGGCCATGCAGTTCAGCAACGTCGTCTTGCCGCACCCCGACGCGCCGAGCGCGACGACGAATTCACCGGCGTCGATGCGCAGGTCGACCTGCGCGAGCGCCTGCGTCGTCGGACGCCCGCGCTCGCCCGGATAGGCGACCGATACCTGACGGACTTCGAGCGTGCTCATGTCTGGCTCCGCGATGCGTTGCCGCGCTCAGCGCGCGGCTTTCTGCACGAACTGCGGATCGACGCCGACCGAGTAGTCGGCGAGCACCGTCTGGATCGTGCCCTGCGCTTTCAGGAACGCGGCCGTCGCCGCGAGCGACTTCGCGGCGCCCGCTTGCGCGCCGCCGCCGAGCCACGTCGGCGACGCCTGCTCGGCGGGCGTCGGGAATGCATAGAGCGCGAGGCTCGCCGGCACGTCCTGCGCGTTCGCGCCGGACACCTTCGCGACGGCCGCGACCTGCGGCGTGCCGACCTTCCATGCGGCGGCGTGCGCGCGGTAATCGGCGTCGGCGGCCGCGAGCACCTTGACGAAGCGCGTGACGAACTCGGGGTTGTCGCGCGCGAACTTGCGGCTCACGACGAAGCCGTCGAAGGTGGCCTTGCCGCTTTGCTTCGCGACCTGGCCCGACGTCGTCAGCACCGTGCCGGACTGCTTGACCTTCGCGAGCACCGGATCCCAGATGTAGGTCGCGTCGATGTCGCCGCGCGTCCAGGCCGCCGCGACTTCGGGCGGGCGCAGGTTGACGATCTTCACGTCGTTCGGGTTGACGCCCGCGGCCTGCAGCGCGACGAGCGTGTGGAAGTGCGACGTCGACACGAACGGCACGCCGATCTTCCGGCCCTTGAGCGCGGCGACGCTCGTCACGCCCGAGCCGTTGCGCGCGACGAGCGCTTCGGCGTCGTTGATGTTGTCGAGAATCCAGAACAGCGAGATGTCGAGCCCCTGCGACAGGCCGGCCGCGATCGGGCTCGAGCCCGCCTCGCCGAGCTGCACCGAGCCCGATGCGAGCGCGCGGATCACGTCCGCGCCGCTGTCGAGCTTGCGGAACGTGACCTTGTAGCCGGTCGCCTTCTCGACCTCGCCGCTCGCCTGCGCATAACGCCACGGGACGACCATGTCCTGGTACGCGATCACGACCTCGCGCGATTCGGCGTGCGCCGCGCCGGGCGCTACAAAGGCGGCGAGCGCGGTCAGCGCGGTCAGTGCGACAGCGGCGCGGCGGATGAGGCTGAAACGGGGCATGCGGCTCTCCTTCGGCATTCTGGCGATTCAACGAGAGAGCCGACTATAGGAGGTTTGCGCGCGGCGGAAGCGAACTTATCCTGCGAAGCTATCGACGACGTTTCAGCTTTGCTTTCCACGCTGGATTGGATCGCGCGTCCGGTCGGGTGGCGATTGTCGTGCGCCAGCCGCCTCTGGCGGAACCGCACGTGTCAACGATGAATCGGTCCATCCGGCGCTCCGGACACGCGCCCGTTGCGGGTCCGGGAGCCCGCTTCGCCAGAACGCAGCCTGGCCCGGCAACGCCACGATTCAATTCCGCAACGTTCACCCGGCCACGTCGCTACCGGACGCGCCGCCGACAGGCCGAGAGCCGCCTATTCGCTGGCCTGGCCCGATATATGCGGCGCCCCGGAAGCCCGCGCCGTCTCGCGTTCGATCCGCGCCCGGGCAAACCAATCGGCCTGCAGAAGAACGAAACCGGAGGCGCGTCTCGTGATAAGTCCTGGTTCGGCCCGTCTGCGCGCCAAGATCGAACATGCGTTGGGTCGGCTGGTTGCAGCGGCCTTTGCCATCGTGCTTCTGGCTTCGCCACTCCGCGCAGATGCACAGGCTGGCCGGCCTCCCTTCAGCCGGGTCTCCGCAACCGCGTATGGTACGGTGCTCGACGCGTGCGGCGTGACTCAGACCGCCGTCACCATCTCGACCTTCGGGACGACAGACCTCGAAAATGCCCCCAATGCTGCAGCTTCGGTCGTCGTCTATCGCTTTGATCGCTGCAAACGCTCGCCCGTCTTCGCTTACGGCGCTTCTCGGCGATGTGACCTTACGGTCGGGGCGGCCGACGGCAGCCGATGGCCGAAATCGGTGACGGTCTCGGGACAGATACCGCTGAGCGTATTCACTTCGAGTGGCCATAGCAGGGACGCCGCGAGGTTCGAGTTGACCCTGCAATGGGTCAGCGCGCCGTCGGGGTCCGGCGACGAGAAACATGGCGGCGCTGCGGGCGACGGCCTGTATGACCACAGTGTCGACACAACCGGTGAAATGACGCTGCCTGCTTTGGGGCTGCGGTCATTTCCGTTGCCGAATGGCCAAATGAAGTTTGAAAGATGAAAAGCCCGCGGCGTGCGGGCTTTTCCAGGCTCGTCCGACGACGAAGCGGCAACGAGGCGACGACGTTCAGACCACCCCGGCCCCGTGCGCCTGCAGATCGGCGTGATAGCTCGAACGCACCATCGCGCCGACGGCCGCGTGCGTGAAGCCCATCTTGTACGCTTCTTCCTCGTACATCTTGAAGGTGTCCGGATGCACGTACGCGCGCACCGGCAGGTGGTGCTCAGAAGGCTGCAGGTACTGGCCGATCGTCAGCATGTCGACGTCGTGCGCGCGCAGGTCGCGCATCACCTGCAGGATTTCCTCCTCGGTCTCGCCGAGGCCGACCATCAGGCCCGACTTCGTCGCGACGTCCGGATGCAGCGCCTTGAAGTCCTTCAGGAGCTTCAGCGAGTGCGCGTAGTCCGAACCCGGGCGCGCTTCCTTGTACAGGCGCGGCACCGTTTCGAGGTTGTGGTTCATCACGTCCGGCGGCGCGGCGTTGAGGATCGAGATCGCGCGGTCGAGGCGGCCGCGGAAGTCCGGCGTCAGGATCTCGATGCGCGTCTCCGGCGACTGTTCGCGCACTTCGCGGATGCATTCGACGAAGTGGCCGGCGCCGCCGTCGCGCAGGTCGTCGCGGTCGACGCTCGTGATCACCACGTACTTGAGCTTCAGCGCGGCGATCGTGCGCGCGAGGTTCTTCGGCTCGTCGGCGTCGAGCGGATCGGGACGGCCGTGGCCGACGTCGCAGAACGGGCAGCGGCGCGTGCACTTGTCGCCCATGATCATGAACGTCGCGGTGCCCTTGCCGAAGCACTCGCCGATGTTCGGGCAGCTCGCTTCCTCGCACACCGTATGCAGGTTGTGCTCGCGCAGGATCGTCTTGATCTCGTTGAAGCGCGAGCTGCCGGTGGCCGCCTTCACGCGGATCCACTCGGGCTTCTTCAGCCGCTCGATCGGAATGACCTTGATCGGGATGCGCGCCGTCTTCGCCTGCGCCTTCTGCTTGGCGGTCGGATCGTAGGCAGGGGTCGCGGCCGAATCGGCCGGTGCGGGGGAAGCGGTCAAGTCAGTCATTCGAATGTTCCAGTGCCTGCGGCTTGTCGGCGGCCGCGGATGCGCCGTCGAGGTTGGCGATCAGACGGCGCACCAGCGTTCGGGCGACGTCGTTCCAGTCGGCGGCAACCTCGAGGCTCGCCATGTCGACGGTTTCCAGTCCGGCATAGCCGCACGGATTGATCGCGAGAAACGGGCGCAGATCCATCTTCACGTTCAGGCTCAGCCCGTGATAGCTGCAGCCGTTGCGGATCTTCAGGCCGAGGGCCGCGATCTTCGCGCCCTCGTGAGCGCCCGACGCCACGTAGATGCCCGGCGCGCCCGCCTTGCGGACCGAAGCGAGATTATACGCCGCGAGGGTTTCGATCACGGCCTCCTCGATCCGGGACACCAGCGTGCGGACCATCAGCTTGCGCCGGCGCAAGTCCAGCAACAGGTACATGACGATCTGGCCGGGGCCGTGATAGGTGATCTGCCCGCCGCGGTCGACCCGGACGAGCGGGACGCCGCTATCGGCGACCAGCAGGTGGGCCGGATCGCCCGCCTGCCCGAGCGTGTAGACGGGCGGATGCTCGACCACCCAGATTTCGTCGCCGGTGCCCGCAGTGCGCGCGTCGGTGAACGCGCGCATCGCGTCGAAGCTCGCGTCGTACGGCTCGACGCCGCGCCAGCGTACCGTCACCGGCGGGACCGGAAGGGCTGCGGGCGAATCGGGTGCGGCGACAGGCGTGGACACAGTGGAAACCGGCGAGACGAACATGGGCGGTAGTTTACCGAAAACCCAAGGGTCTCGCCGGCTATCGAAAGGGACGGATCGATGGCATCCGTCGGATCAAAGCGACATCAGACGGTGCGCCACGCGTTCTGGAACAGCGCCGCGACACGCTCGCGCAGCCGGGCGAGCCCCGTCAGCGCGACTTCCTTCGGCGGCCGCGATACCGAGAACGCGACGCACGCGCTGCCTGCGCCCTCGGCGCTCAGCCACAGACGCTCGCCACGGCGCAGCCGCAGCGTTTCGCCGTCCGCGAGGAAGTAGTCGCCGACGTCGTTGCTGCGCGTCGCCCACACCGGCCCGCACTGGACCGTCAGCCGCGTGCTGCGCTGCACCCGCATCGGGACGGTTTCGCCAGGGGGAATCTCGAACGTGATGCTTGAAGAAATTTCTTGCATGATGCGCTCCGCCAAAAATGCTTCGATGGCTACAATCGTAGTCATCTCAAGGCGTCCGACCAAACGACCAATTTTCACGTCGATGTGAGGAAAATTAGCAAATGGACCTGCGCCAGCTCCCCGCGCTGAACGCGATTCGCGCGTTCGAGGCCGCCGCCCGCCACGAAAACTTCTCGCGCGCCGCCGACGAGCTGTTCGTCACGCACGGGGCGGTCAGCCACCAGGTGCGTGCGCTCGAGGAGGAGCTCGGCGTGCAGCTCTTCACGCGCAACGGCAAGCGCCTGTGCCTGACCAACGCCGGCATCCGCTACGCGCAGCAGGTCCGCACCGCGCTGATGATGCTCGTCGAGGCGACACGCGAAGTCCGCGCGAGCGACCGCGACCGGCGGCTGGTGATCTCGATGCTGTCGTCGTTCGCGGCGCGCTTCGTGACGCCGCGCATCGGCTCGTTCATCGAGCGGCATCCGGAAATCGACGTCGAGCTGCAGTCGACCAACGCCCTCACCGATTTCGCGCGCGACGACGTCGACCTCGCGATCCGCTTCGGGTTCGGCACCTATCCGGGGCTGCACGTGGAGCCGCTGCTCGAGGAAGCGTTCTTCCCGGCCTGCGCGCCGACGCTGAACGGCGGCGTGCTGCCGAAGACGCCCGCGGATCTGGTCCGCTACAACCTGCTGCGCTCGGACGACGAGCTGTGGCGGCCGTGGTTCGACGCAGCGGGCCTCGATACGCTGACGGAGCCGAAGCGCGGGATCCTGTACCAGGATTCGTCGAACCTGCTGCAGGCGGCGATCGACGGCCAGGGCATCGCGCTGGTGCGGCGCTCGCTCGCGGTGCACGAACTGCGGCAGGGGCGCCTCGTGCGCCTGTTCGACATCGACGGGCCGAGCCCGTGGAACTATTTCCTGGTGTGCCCGCCGCCGCTGCTGGGTACGCCGCGCGTGCAGGCGTTCAGGACGTGGATATTGCGGGAAGTCGCCGAATTCAAGCTGCTGTGCGACGAACTGGACGCGCGCCGCGCGGCGGAGAGAGCCGCCGCCGCGTGAGCGCGCAAGGAAGGGATCAGAGCACGACCTTGACCATCGGATGGCCGGTCAGCGCACGGTAGATGTTGTCGAGCTGCTCCTGGCTCGTCGCGCGCACGGTAATCGTGAGGCCGGTGTAGTTGCCGCCGCTCGATGCACGCTCCTCGATCTTCTCGAGGTCGATTTCGTTGTCATGGACGCTCACGACCTTGAAAATCGTGTCCTTGAACTCCGGGTGCGCCTTGCCCATGATCTTGATCGGGAAATCGCACGGGAACTCCAGCAGCGATTCCTTCCGGGTATCGATCGCGCCGGTCAGCTCGACGGTTTTGGACGGTTCGCTCATCACTTTCTCCGGGTTAGGTCAAACTGTTCAAACTCGCGCGCCTTCGCGCGCTGGTACGCGTCGTACAACGCCGCGAATACCGGGCCGGGCTTGCCGCCCTGCACCGGCAAATCGTCGAGCGCCGTGACGGGCAGCACTTCCTTCGTCGCCGACGTGATCATGATCTCGTCGGCCGCGCGCAGCTCCACTTCGCTGATTTCGCGCGCGACGAACGGAATCCCGCATTCGTCGGCCAGCTCCTCGAGCAGCGCGTAGCGGATCCCCTCGAGGATCTTGTTGCTGCGCGGCGGCGCAAGCAGCTCGCCGTTCTTCACGATCCACACGTTCGACGACGAGCCTTCGGTCAGATTGCCGTCGCGCAGCTGCAGCGTCTCGAACGCGTCGTGCTCGACCGCATGCTGCGCCATCAGCACGTTGCCGAGCAGCGAGGTCGACTTGATGTCGCAATGCAGCCAGCGCCGATCCTCGGCGGTCACGCAGCGCACGCCGGCCGCGCGCTCTTGCTCGGACGGCACGCGCAGCGGGCTCGTCATCACGAACACGGTCGGCACGACGTTCGCCGGGAACGCGTGGCCGCGCTTCGCGACGCCGCGCGTCACCTGGATATAGACGAGCGCGTCGCCGGCGCCAAGGCCGTCGGCGTTCGCCGCGACGACGCGCTCGATCAGCGCGCGCCAGAGCGCGTCGTCGTGCGGGTTCGCGATGCCGATCTTCTTCAGGCTGCGCTCGAGCCGCGCGAGATGCTGCGCGATCCGGAACGGCACGTGCGCGCCGTCGTGCGCGTAGACGGGGACGACCTCATACACACCGTCGCCGAAGATGAACCCGCGGTCGAGCACCGGGATGCGGGCTTGCGACAGCGGCACCATCTCTTCCTGCGAGGAGACGCTCAGGTAGACGATCGGTTCGAATTCGGCTTGGCTCATGGCTATGTCAGATGGGGATGAAGTCGTCGAAACAAAGGCCGCGCCCGCTTACTTCTTCTTGCTGAACATCAGCAGGATCGAGTCCCAGATACGACCGAAGATACCCGCTTCCGGCACCGCCTGCAGCGCGACAACCGGGAACTGCGACAGCGTCTTGCCGTCGGCGACGATCTTCACGGTGCCGACCGGCTGGCCGTCCGCGAGCGGCGCGATCAGCGGCGCGTTCACCTCGACCTCGGTCTTCACCTTGTCGCCGAGGCCGCGCGGCACCGTCACCCACTGGTCGCCCTTCACGCCGACCTGCACGTTGTTGCTCTTGCCCTTGTAAAGGCGCGGCGTCGAGATCGCCTGGCCACCCTTGAACAGGCGCACCGCATCGAACGCGCTGTAGCCGTAGTTCAGCATCTTCATGCTGTCCTGCGTGCGGTCGCTTTCCTTGGTCTCGCCCATCATCACCGACACGAGGCGGCGCGGCGCATCCGCCGTGCCCGGCATCGGCCGCTTCGACGACGCGATCAGGCAGAAGCCCGCCGCCTGCGTGTGGCCGGTCTTCAGGCCGTCGACCGTCGGGTCGAGCCACAGCAGGCGGTTGCGGTTGCCCTGGCGGATGTTGTTGTACTTGAATTCCTTCTCCGAGAAGATGCTGTAGTACTGCGGAAAATCGCGGATCAGGTGTGCGGACAGCGTCGCGAGATCGCCGGCCGTCGTGTAGTGGTTCGGGTCGGGCATGCCGTTCACGTCGGCGAAGTGCGTGCCCTTCATGCCGAGGCGCTTGACCTCGTCGTTCATCATGTTGACGAACTGCGCCTCGCTGCCGCCGACCAGCTCGGCGAGCGCGATCGCCGCGTCGTTGCCCGACTGGATGATCATCCCGTAGACAAGGTCGTGCACCGACACCGGCTTGTCCGCCTCGATGAACATCCGCGACTCGTCGGTGCCGACGCGGCGCACGGCAGCGCTCGGCGTGACGATCTGCTCCATCGAGATCTTCTTCTTGTCGAGCGCCTCGAACACGAGGTACGCGGTCATCAGCTTCGTCAGCGACGCCGGCTCGACGCGCTCGTCCGCGTTGCCCGATGCGAGCACGGTGTTGCTGGTCGCGTCGACGAGCACCCACGAACGCGCGTTCACGCCCGGCGGCGGCACCGCGCCCGGCATGTAGGTCGCGGGCGCGCCGGTCGCCTCGGGCGCGGCCGGCGCCGCATGCGCGGCCCGGGCCTTGGCGGCGGGCTTCGCCTCGGCGGCGACGATCGTCGACGCGAGCGCGACGGGCAGCATCACGCCGAGCGCGACGTTGCGCGCGGCGGTGCTGAAGGCGATGGAAGAAGCGAGGGACTTGAGGCCTTGGGAGGACAAACGCATGATCGATTCAGGCTGATGGCAGAAAGTACGGGCGCGAAACACGCACGGTTGAATGGCAAGGCGGCGGGCGTTTCGGCCTGCGCCTGAAACGTCAGGCGATGCGAAACGCGCCGGTTGGACTCGTGCGGACGCGTTCGGTTCGCGGCCGGCGCAGCGCGTGCTGCGACGGGCAGCGAATCGAGCGCCGCATGGGCCCGGCCGGGCCGCGGGCGACGCGAAATCCGGCCATTATACGTGGCCGCGACGGGCGTTTTCGTGAATCCGGCGTCGCGCAGGCACAGATCGGCGACGCGAGGATAGCGCGACGGGAATGCGCAGGACCACTATCGAAGGAAGACGAAAGATGCGCGCAGGCGGCATGCAAGCGCGCCCAAAAAAAGGGGCGAAACGCACCGCCGACGGACCGGCGCTGCGCTGCCCCGCGGCGGAACGCCGACTAGCGCCACGCGTCGACGACGACGCGCTTGAGCACATGCAGCTTGCGATGGAAGAAATGCTCGGCGCCGGGAATCACGACGACGGGCAATTCCTGCGGCCGCGCCCAGTCGTACACCGACGCGATCGGCACCGTGTCGTCGGTCTCGCCGTGGATCACGAGCGTGTTCTCCGGCACGTCGGCAACCTGCCAGCGGCTCGCGGCCGTGCCGACGAACACCATCCGCTCGATCGCGTCGCCCGCGTCGCGCAGCCGCTTCGCGACGTGCGACAGCACGAAGGTGCCGAACGAGAAGCCGGCCAGCACCAGCGGCAGGTCCGCATACGCGGGCTGCGCGCGCATGTGCGCGAGCACCGCGAGCAAGTCGTCGGCTTCGCCGAGGCCGTTGTCGTGCACGCCTTCGGTCGCGCCGACGCCGCGGAAGTTCGACCGGTAGACGACGTAGTTGAGCTGCACGAGCGTGCGCGCCAGTGTTTGCGCGACCTTGTTGTCCATCGTGCCGCCGAACAGCGGGTGCGGATGCGCGACGAGCGCGATGCCGCGCGGCGCGGCGCTCCCTTCGCGCACCGCGTCGGGCAGGTCGACGGCGATCTCGATCTGGCCGACGGGGCCGGTGATCAGCGATTTCTGCGTATGAACGTTCATGCTTTCGACCGCCCCGCTCAGATCTTCAGGCGGTCGACGACCTTGCCGTCGCGCAGGTGCGACTCGACGATCTCGTCGATGTCGGCCTGGTCGACGTACGTGTACCAGGTGCCTTCCGGATAGACGACCATCACGGGCCCCTCCTCGCAGCGGTCGAGGCAGCCGGCCTTGTTGATGCGGACCTTGCCCGGCCCGGCGAGACCGAGCTCCTTCACGCGCTTTTTCGCGTATTCCTGCATGCTCTGCGCGTCGCACTGCGCGCAGCTCGGACGTTCGGCGCCGGGCTCGCGCTGGTTCAGGCAGAAGAAGACGTGGTGCTGGTAGTAGGAATCCATGATGGTGACGGCGAGCGGCCCGGCGACGAGGCCGGACCGGCGGTGGCAGGTGAATGGTGCGGACGATTATAGCGAGCGGCGCGCCCCGCTGCCCGCCCCGCCGCCCGTCACCGGCGCGGCGGGCCGGTCAGGGCGGCCGGCAGCCACGCGCGCTCGACGCGCAGCCCGAGCCAGATCAGCGCCGCATAGGGCCAGATCCACGCGAGCCAGCGCGCGAGGCTGTTGAAGTGCACGTAGCGCCCCTGCCGCCAGCCGGACAGCGTGAAGTCGAAGAACGGGTTGACGGGCAGCAGGTTGACGAGCGCGACGCCCGCGAGCAGCGCGGCGGCGGCGAGCGCCGCCCGCCACGCGCCGGGCACGTACAGCGCGGCAAGCGCCGCCGCGAAGCCGAGCTCGATGCCGAGCCGCGCGCCGGGCGTCGCCCACACGACGACGAGCCCGGTGGCCGACTGCATGAACGTCGCGGCGGACTTCAGCACGAGCGTCGCGGCGACGAGCACGATCAGGAGCCGCACGCGGGGCGCGCGCGGCCGCATCGCGAGCGACGCGATCGCGAGCGCGGGGAACAGCATCAGCCCGCCGAGCACGGCCTCCCATCCGGAATCGGACAGCCAGCCGTCGACCCGCTCGGGCCATGCCGACACGTGCCACGCGGCCGGCAGCCACGCGAGCAGCGCGTCCTGCATCGACACGTCGGCGCGCTCCCACAGCGCGGCCGGCCAGTCGCCGATGCCGAACAGGAACGGGGAAGGAAACAGGATCGCGAACGGCCAGAGCGCGGCCAGCAACAGCGGCGTCGCGCCGTCCGGCTCGAACCACGCGAAGCGCAGCCGCCTGAGCGCGCCGCGATCGAGCAGCGCGCCGGTCGCGGGCGCCATGAGCGCCGCGCCCAGCAGCGCGCCGAGCGCGTTGGCGGCGAGATCGAGATTCGACGCGACGCGCGTCGGCAGGTAGGTCTGCAGCGCCTCCATCGCGCCGGACAGCAGCGCGCCGAGCACGCCGGCGATCAGCGTCGCGCCGACGCCGCGCCAGCGCGGATGCAGCGCGAGCACCGCGAGGCCGCCGAACGGCAGGTAGCCGAGCACGTTCGTGACCACGTCGAACGCGGTCACGTAGCGCTGCATCGGCGCGAACAGGTAGTCGAACGGGCCGATGCCGAGCGCGGTCCAGCCGTCGAACGGATAGAGCGAGGCGTAGACGATGAGCGCCGTGTACGCGGCGAGCGCCTGCCGCGCCAGCGTCGATGCGCGGGACGAGCCGTGCACGCTCATCGCGGGCGCCGGCGCATTACGGCGTGCCCGCGTAGGCCTGCATGCCGACCCAGGCGGCGATCTGCGCGACGAGATCGTCGCTCGCCATCGCGAGCGCGCGCGCGCCGCCGGCGGCGTCCGGCGTGCTCGACGGCGCGCGCGCGACGAACGTGCGCTGGCCGAGCACCTTGCCGTCCTGCGTGAGCGTCGCGCGCGCGGTGACGGCGCCGTGGCTCTGCGACCGGCCGTCGAACACCTGCTCGAACTCGCTCAGGTCGACCCGCAGCGTCGGCGCGCGCACGCCGTCGGCGCCCTCGAGCACCGCGCCGCGCGACGACAGCGCGCCGCGCAGCCGCTGCGTGAGCAGTTGTGCGGGCGGCGCGGTCCAGCGGCTGTCGCGGTAGACGGCCATGCGCTGCGCATCCGCATACGTGAGCCGGAAGACGAACTTGTCCGAATCGAGCGCGTCGGGCGCGACAATGTCGAGCACCTTCAGCGCGGGGCCGGGGCCAGCGGTCGCGACCGGTGCGGCCGGGCCGAGGTCGTAGCGGACGTTCGACAGCGCCGCGTTTTCGCTGGCGCAGCCGGCCGCGAGCGCGAGCGTCAGCGCGGCGAGCACGGCGGCGGCCGGGCGCAGCGCGCGGGCGAGGATTCGGGGCATGACGTGTTCCTGCATGAAAATTCCGGATTCGATGATCAGTGGGCCGTCGCGCCCGGCCAGACGAAGCCCGCCTCGCCGGGCCCTGGAGCCGCGCCCGGCGAGCCGAACAGCAGGCTGCGCGGATTGCGGCCGAGCTCGCCCGCGACGTCCTTCAGCTGGCGCGACGCGTCGCCGACGCTCGTCGCCAGCGCGTTGAAGCGCGGCAGCGTGTCGTACTGCACGCGCGCATTCAGCTCGTTCAGCGCGTCGCCGATATGCTCGGCGGCCATGCCGGCCTTGTTCAGGTTCGCGACGAGCGGGCCGTTCGGCTGCAGCAGCGTGTTCGCCGACGCCATCGCGCGGTTCACCTCGTGCATCGTGTCGGGCAGCGCCGCGACCGCGGGGCCGAGCTGCTTCGACAGCGTCGCCGCGCCGTCCGCCGCGTGCTGCAGGCTTTCCGCCGTCGCGCGCAACTGCTCGCGCATCTCGGGCGACATCAGCTCGTTCGCGCTCTTCGCCGCCAGTTCGAGCTGCCGCAGCAGCACGTCGCCGCGCTGCTGGATCTGGTCGAACAGGCTCGGGTGCATCGGGATCTGCGCGACCGCCTTCGCCGACGACGGCAGCGGCGACAGGTCGGTGCCCGTGTCGTCGAGCTGCACGAACGCGATGCCCGTCACGCCCTGGAAGCCGAGGCTGCCGAACGTCGACTGCGTGATCGGCGCGTCCTTGTCGACCATGATGCGGATCCGGATCTGCCCGGGGCGCGAGCGGTCGAAGCCGATCGACTGCACCTTGCCGACGTCGAGGCCGCGAAAGCGCACCGCCGCGTCCGGAAACAGCCCGGTGACGTTGGTGCGCGCGATCAGGTCGTACGGAATGCGCACGGCGCGATCGACGTTGAACCAGAACACGGCGCCCGCGATCACGAGCGTCAGCGCGATCGTGAACAGGCCGGCCCAGAACGCATGAGATTTGTTTTCCATTCGCGGGTTCCTTGCTACAGCTCGACGCTCGCCAGCGCCGGTTCGAGGGCTGCCGGCGGCAGCTTCGCGCGCCGCTCGGGCGGCAGCGCCTGCAGCGCGCGCCGGCCGCGCAGCCCCAGAAAATACTCGTGGATGAACGGATGGTCGACGTTCGCGGCCTCCTCGACCGGCGCGGCGACGAGCACCTTGCGGTCGGCGAGCACCGCGACGCGCGTCGACAGCGCGACCATCGTGTCGAGATCGTGCGTCACCATCACGACGGTCAGCCCGAGCGTGCGATGCAGCGTCGCGATCAGCTCGACGAACTCTTCCGACGCCTGCGGGTCGAGCCCCGCCGTCGGCTCGTCGAGGAACAGCAGCTCCGGCTCGAGCGCGATCGCGCGCGCGATGCCGACCCGCTTCACCATCCCGCCCGACAGCGCAGCCGGCATCTTCGACGCATGCTTGCACGGCAGCCCGACCATCTCGAGCTTGAGCATCACGATGTCGTGCAGCAGGTCGGCCGGCACGCGGCCGAGCTCGCGCAGCGGCTGCGCGACGTTGTCGAACACCGTCATCGACGAGAACAGCGCGCCCTGCTGGAACAGCATCCCGGAACGGGTGCGCATCGCCCGCGCGCTCGCCGCGTCGATCGTCGACGTGTCCTCGCCGAACACCTTGATCGTGCCCGACGTCGGCCGCTCGAGGCCGAGGATCTGCCGCACGAGCGTCGTCTTGCCCGAGCCCGAGCCGCCGACGATCGACACGATCTCGCCGCGCCGCACGTCGAAATCGAGCTTCTGGTGGATGATGTTGCGCCCGTAGCGCTTCGTCAGGTTGCGCACCTCGATCACGAGGTCGCCGGCCGGCGCGGCGCCGGTCGCCCCGGCGCCGGCGGGCGCCGCATCGGTTGTCGGCAGGTTCAGCATGTTCATCCGAGCCCCACGTTCTGAAACAGCATCGCGAACACCGCGTCGGCGAGGATCACGACCGTGATCGACGTGACGACCGACGTCGTCGTGCCTTCGCCGAGGCTCTGCGAGTTCGCCTTGATCCGGAAGCCGAAATGGCACGCGACGAGCGCGATCAGCATGCCGAACACGACACCCTTGCCGAGCCCGATGTACAGGTTCGCGATCGGCACGACGCCCGGCAGCGAGCGCACGAAGAAGCTGAAGTCGATGCCGAGCGCGAGCTTCGCGGCGAGCGCGCCGCCCGCGAGCGCGATGACGTTGGTCCACATCACGAGCAGCGGCATCGCGACGCCGAGCGCGAGCACCCGCGGCAGCACCAGCCGCAGCCCGTGCGGGATGCCCATCACGCGCATCGCGTCGAGTTCCTCCGTCACGCGCATCACGCCGATCTGCGCGGTGATCGCCGAGCCCGAGCGGCCGGCGACGAGGATCGCCGACAGCACCGGCCCGAGCTCGCGGATCACCGACAGCCCCAGGATGTTCACGATATACCGGTTCGCGCCGAACATCTGCAGCTGCTGCGCGGACAGGTAGCTCAGCACGATGCCGATCAGGAACGCGACGAGCGCGGTGATCGGCAGCGCCTTCGCGCCCGCGCTGTAGACGTTCGCCGACGTCTCCTTCCACGGCATCGTCTTCGGCCGGCGCAGCACCGACAGCGCGTCGAGAACCACGCGGCCGAACATCGAGATGCCGCCCTGCAGGTGCTCGGCGAACGTGAAAAGCGCGCGGCCGAGGCGCGTGACCGGATCGATGCGCTCGATGCGCTCGGGCGCCTCGCGCTGGCGGTCGAGCCGCTCGATGCGCTCGAAGATCGTGCGCTGGGTCTCGGTCAGCGCGATGCCGTCCGGCAGCTTGCGGCCCCAGACCCGCCACAGCGCCTGGCCGCCGACGTGGTCGATCCGCTCGATGCCGGACAGGTCCCATTCGCGCACGCGGCCTTTCGCGAGCCCCGCGACGCGGCGCGCGACGGCGCCGCGATTGCGCGCCAGCGCGAGCGCGGTCCACTGTCCGTACAGGCGCACGGTCGGGCCCTGGCCGCCGGCATCGACCGACAGGCCGGGAGGAGTGTCGAAATCCAAAGCGGCTTGTTTGCAAATGAATGACACCGGCCATTGTAACGAACCGTCCGCTTCCGCGACGCGAGGATTTCCGCCGGGTCGGGAGGCTCGCCGGCCGCGGCGCGCCGCCGCAGCGCCGCCCTCCCCGGACGCCCGCAACTCGCCGCCCGCTGCCGGCCGCCCGCGGATGGCCGCCCCCCCTTTCCGCCAGCCGTCGCAGCCCTTTCATTCCACCGTCACGATTCCTTTCGATACTCTCACGCTCTGCACGACCGGCCGTCGGCGCGCCACGCGTCGCATTCCGTGCAGACCACGACAACAGAACACCAAACAGGACAACCGATGCGATTCCCCTCGCTTCTCCGCCATCGCGCGCCGGCAGCCGCCGCGCTCGCGAGCCTCGCCTTTCTCGCCGCGTGCAACGGCGACGACGTGATCGCCCCGCCGTCGCGGCAGGCGCAAGCGCCCGTCGGCACCAAGGCGACCCTCGCGCTGCTCGAGACGACCGACCTGCACACGAACGTGCTCTCGTATGACTATTTCAAGCTCGCGGCGGACAACTCGCTCGGCTTCGAGCGCGTGTCGACGCTGATCGCGCAGGCGCGCGCGCAGTACCCGAACACGCTCCTGCTCGACAACGGCGACACGATCCAGGGCACCGCGCTCGCCGACTACCAGGCGCTCGTGAACCCGGTCGGCTGCGACCAGACGCTCGCGATCTACAAGGTGATGAACGCGGCGAAGTTCGACGGCGGCGGGATCGGCAACCATGAATTCAACTACGGGCTGCCGTACCTGTCGCAGGTGACCGGCAGCACGTTCGACGTCGACGGCATGCCCGCGCAGCAGAAGAAGTGCGCGGGCCCGGCGTTCCCGCAGGTGCTCGCGAACGTGATCAGCGCGAAGACCAACGCGCCCCTCTTCACGCCGTATACGATCCTGACCCGCACGATCACCGCGACCACGCCGGACGGCAAGACGGTCAGCGCGCCGGTGAAGGTCGGCATCATCGGCTTCACGCCGCCCGCGATCATGAACTGGGACAAGCGCTGGCTCGACGGCAAGGTCTACACGACCGGCCTGAAGGAAGCGGCCGAGAAGTACATTCCGGAGATGCGCGCGAAGGGCGCGGACCTCGTCGTCGCGATCTCGCACGGCGGGCTCGACAACTCGGCGTACTCGCCGACGATGGAAAACGGCAGCTGGTGGCTGTCGACCGTGCCGGGCATCGACGCGATGCTGATCGGCCACTCGCACCAGGTGTTCCCGGATGCGAACAGCACGGTGCCGCAGTTCAACCTGCCGGGCGTGGACAAGGTCAAGGGCACCGTCAACGGCGTGCCGACCGTGATGGCGAACTACTGGGGCAAGCACCTCGGCGTGATCAAGCTCGGCCTCGCATTCGACGGCAAGACGTGGAGCGTCGACAAGTCGCTCACGACCGTCGAGGCGCGCCCGATCCAGAACGCGGACAAGAGCTACGTCGCCGCCGACCCGTCGGTGGCGGCCGCGATCGCCGCCGAGCACCAGGCGACGATCAACTACGTGAAGACGCCGATCGGCTCGACCGACTACCGGATGACCTCGTATTTCGCCGACGTCGGCGATCCGGGCGCGATCCAGATCGTCAACGAGGCGCAGGCCGACTACGTGAAGACCTACGTGCAGGCGAACCTGCCGCAGTACGCGTCGCTGCCGGTGCTGTCGGTCAGCGCGCCGTTCAAGAGCGGCTTCGGCGGCGGCAACGACTTCACCGACGTCGCGCCGGGCGCGCTCGCGATCAACAACGCGGCCGACCTGTACCTGTATCCGAACACCGTCTACGCGACGAAGGTGAGCGGTGCGGACGTGAAGAACTGGCTCGAGACCGCCGCGAAGCGCTTCAACCGGATCGATCCGACGCAGGCGACCGTGCAGAAGCTCGTCAGCAGCTTCCCCGGCTACAACTTCGACATGTTCACGTCCGCCGATCTGTCGTACGAGATCGACGTCACGCAGCCGGTCGGCAGCCGGATCAGGAACCTGACGTACAAGGGCGCGCCGATCGACCCGAACGGGCAGTTCATCGTCGCGACCAACAACTACCGCGCGAGCGGCGGCGGCAACTTCCCCGGCCTCGACGGCAGCAAGACGATCTTCGCGTCGCCGGACGCGAACCGCGACGTGCTGATCGCGTTCATCAAGAAGCGCGGCGCGATCACGCGCGCGGCGGACGGCGCGCAGCGCAGCTGGCGCTTCACGAAGCTCGCGAGCTCGGTCGCGCACGTGCAGTTCGCGTCCGCGCCGAACCGCCTCGCCGATGCGGCGGCGGCCGGCCTGACCGGCATCACGCAGGTCGCGGCCGACGACGGCTCGGGCAAGAACCTCGCCACCTACGAGATCGACCTGACGCAATGAGACACGCGACGCAACCGATCCGCACCATGCGGCCCGCCGCGGCGGGCTTCGCGCCGGCCGCGCGGCGCCTGCTGCGCGTGAAGCTGCCGCCCGCCGTGCTGCTGGCGGCGGTGGCGGCAATCGCCGCCGCCGCCGTCGCGGCGAGCAGCTGGCGCAGCGCCGGCCCCGCGCCGAGCACCGCGCAGCTCGACGAATGGCAGGCGATGGTCACGCAGGCCGGCGAGCCGCACGCGCTCGCGCGGCTGCGCGACCTCGCGCGCGCCGGGTCCGCCGATGCGCAGGCGGCGCTTGGCGGTGCGCTCGTCGACGCGCGCGAGCCCGGCTTGCGCGACGAAGGACGCGGCTGGCTCGAAACCGCCACGCAAGCGAACGGCGCGACGGACGCGCCGGCCGCGCGCCGCGCGCAGCTCGCGCTCGGCAAGGCGCTGCTGCTCGGCAGCGGCGGGCTGCCGAAGGACTATGCGCGCGCCCGGACGCTGCTGGCCGCCGCCGCCGGACACGGCGACCCGGCCGCCGCGTACTACCTCGGGCTGATCTACCGCAGCGGCTACGGCATCGCCGCCGATCCTGAGCAGGCGGCACGCTGGTTCGACGTGGCGTCGCGCGCGGACATCCCGGCCGCCGACTTCATGCTCGCGAACGCGTATCGCGACGGCAGCGGCGTGCCGCGCGACGACGCGCGCGCGCTCGCGCTGTACCGGCGCGCGGCCGAGCACGAACTGCCGGAAGCGGTGCAGACGCTCGCGATGGCGTATCGCAACGGCGAGCTGGGCCTCACGCCGGATGCGAACGAATTCCACGCGCAGTGGATCGAGACCGCGCACGCGCTGAAGCATCCGGTCGTCGCGCCGTAAGGGTGCGGCGGAAGTGCAAGCCGGCAGGACCGCGGTGGCCTGACACGCATGACCCGGCGCCCCGCGCATCGACCGCCTGGAACCGGGATCGATCGCGAGACGCGGGCATGCGCGCGGCGATGCCTTATCATGCCGCCTCACAACAAAACCTGAGAGGACCGCGTCCATGTCGCATCGCCTGTCCGGCCTTCGCGCCGCCCTCGGCGCCGTCGTCGCCGCCCCGTTCGTCGCGCTCGCCGCGCCGCCCGCCCATCCCGATATCTTCAACGCCGCGATCTGCAAGCCGCCGTTTACGTCGGACCTCATGAGCGCGATCTACGACACCGTCAAGGCGACCGATCCGAAGCCGGACGAATCGATGCTGGGCGCCGCGGTCTTTCGCCTGCCGGAGCCGATCCGCCGGGACGGCTTCACGACGCAGAAGGTCGTGTTCACCAGTACGGGAATCGGCGTGCTCGTGGAAGGCGAAGTCGCCGACCAGCTCGCGCAACGCTACAAGCTCGCCCCCGAGAAGGGCCACCTGCTGGGCGCGTCGTCCGTCGGCTATTCCCGCCGGCTGACCTTCCGGGGGCCGGGGGGCGCCCTGATCCTCGTTTCGGCCCGCCAGGGCCCGGCGCTGAAGGGCAAGACGCTGCTTGCCTGCGAAATGACGTCCGAGGAAGACATCAAGGCGCTGGAGCAGATGGAACAGCATTGAGCCGGCCAAGCGCCGCCGTGACATCCCGTCAGGCGGCGCTGCTGCGCGCGGGCCGTTCCAGACGCATGTACGCGTCGGACACGATCAGCCCGAAGACGATGTGGTCGAGTGCGCTCACCCAGCCACGCGCGTCGGCGAACCACGGGAACAATTGCGTCATGCCGTAGTAATTGACGACGTACAGCAGCACGCCGAATACGGCCCCCGCCACGCTGACCATGCCGACACTCGAATCCAGGCTGAAACACGCGATGATCACGGCCAGGATCAGCGCAAATACGATCGACAGCGCGAAGTGCACGCCCAGCGCCGCCAGCAGGGTTCCCACTTCGACCGTGGTCGACGGCGCGAGCGCGTCGTCGCCGAAATAGATGGCCGCGATCATGCGCAGCGGCGCCCACGCGTCCTGTCCGATGATTGCCGACGCGATGACCTGGATGACGAGGAACACCGCGCCGGCCACGCACCCGCCGATCACGGCGGCGCGCCACACCGGAATGCGGCGCGCGTAATGGTGCGAATGCATGTGGAGCTGCATGGCGATCTCCTTGAAAACGGTCCGCCGCCGCGTCAATGCCGGTGCGTATGCGACGTACCGGAACGCACCGCCGACCATGCCGACGCGAGCGACTCCGACAGCCGGTGACAGGCACGCATCATCGGCGGCCCGACGGCGTCGGAGATCCGGGTCGTGTTGCGGTGGAAGCGCTCGAGCAGGCTGGACAGGCTCGCACACGAATGAAGCTTGCTCATCGCCATTTCCCTCGATGCGGCAACGACGAGAACCGGTTGGCACTCGCCACACGCGCCGCCAAAGCGGATATATCGAACGTAGTCTCGCCGGTCGGGAAGATCAAGATGACGACGGCGCTGCTCGCGCGACGCCTCGTCGTTCTCCTGAAGAAAGCGCCGACGGCTGCGCGGCACGCCGCCCGTCTCCCGAGCACCGCCTCTTCCCCCTGTCGCTACAATAGGCGCCATGAACGCCCCCACCTCCTCCGACAAGCCCGACTCCGGCGACGCGCATATCGCGCGCAGCCGGCTCGACGCGCACCTGGACGCCGCGCCGCGCGCGTGGCCGCTCGACATTGTCGCCGCGACCGGCTCGACCAACGCCGACCTCGCCGCCCGCCTGAAGGCGCTGCCGCGCACCGCGAACGCGCTGCCCGCGCCGCTCGTGCGGGTCGCGTTCGAGCAGACGGCCGGCCGCGGCCGGCAAGGCCGCCCGTGGTTTGCGCAGCCGGGCAACGCGCTGCTCTGCTCGGTCGGCTGCATCGTGCCGCGCCCGGTCGACGCGCTCGGCGGGTTGAGCCTCGCGATCGGCGTCGCGCTCGCCGAAGGGCTCGCCGCGCTGCCGCTCGACGCGCGCTCCGGCGTCGCGCTCAAGTGGCCGAACGACCTGCTGCTGACCGCCGCCGACGCCGGCGCGCAACGTGGTGTCCGCATCGTCGGCAAGCTCGCCGGGATCCTGATCGAAACGGTGTGGACGACGCCCGACGCGACGGCCATCGTGATCGGCTTCGGCGTCAACGTGCGCGGCGCGGAAGCCGTCGCCGCGCAGGTCGACGCGCAGCGCGCGCGCGAAGCGTCGACCGCGGGCGCGCTGCCGCCCGCGGCACTGTCGTCCGCGTGGGCGGCGGCGAACCTCACCGATACGCTCGCCGCGTCGCTGAACGCGCTCACGCCCGCGCTCGCGCAGTTCGCGGCCGACGGGCTCGCGCCGTTCGTGCCGCGCTGGCACGCGCGGCACGCCTACGCGGGCCGCGAAGTGGTGCTGATCGAGCAAGGCGCGGAACGCGCGCGCGGCATCGCGACCGGCATCGACGCGGCAGGCCAGCTGCTGCTCGACACGCCCGGCGGCGTGCAGGCGATCGCGGCCGGCGACGTGTCGCTGCGCGAGGCGCAATGAGCGCACCGCACCTGCTGATCGACGCCGGCAACAGCCGGATCAAGTGGGCGCTCGCCGACGCCCGGCGCGGGCTGGTCGAGACGGGCGCGTTCGGCCACGCACGCGACGGCGGCGCCGATCCGGACTGGTCGCACGTGCCGCGTCCGCGCGGCGCGTGGATTTCGAACGTCGCCGGCGCGGAGGTGGCGGCACGGCTCGACGCGCTGCTCGATGCGCGCTGGCCGGGCCTGCCGCGCACGACGATCCGCGCGTGTGCCGCGCAGTGCGGCGTGACGAACGGCTATACGATGCCCGACCAGCTCGGCAGCGACCGCTGGGCCAGCTTGATCGGCGCGCGTGCGGCGTTTCCTGGCGAACCGCTGCTGATCGCGACGTTCGGCACCGCGACGACGCTCGAGGCCTTGCGCGCGGACGGGCACTTCACGGGCGGGTTGATCGCGCCGGGCTGGGCGCTGATGATGCGTTCGCTCGGCACGCACACCGCGCAGTTGCCGACGCTCACCACCGACATCGCGAGCGGCCTGCTCGCGCTCGCTCAGGCGGAGCCGTTCCAGCTCGACACGCCGCGCTCGCTGTCGGCGGGCTGCCTGTATGCGCAGGCCGGGCTGATCGAGCGCGCATGGCGCGACCTGAGCGCCGCGTGGCAAGTGCCGGTGCGGCTCGTGCTGGCGGGCGGCGCGGCGGACGACGTCGCGCGCGCGCTGACGGTGCCGCATACGCGCCACGATGCGCTGATCCTGTCCGGACTGGCGCTGATTGCGGCGGAAATGGTTGCGAATGGTTGAAACGGCACGCACGCGCGTTCTCACACGCGGGTGAGCCGGGCGAACTGAATGACCAGCCCCGCGGCTGGCCTGACTGGATGACGAAAAGGGGTGTCGACGATGCTGCGCTGGCTGATCGCTGTTCTCTTTCTCGCCAACATGCTCGCGCTCGTGGTGGCGCGCGGGGTGTTCGGGCCGCTGCCGGCCGCCGGTCCGCGCGACCCGGGGATGCTGTCGCGACAGGTGCATCCCGACGCGCTGCGCGTCACACCGCTCGCGCACGCTGCTGATCAGGCGCTCACGGGCGGCCCGATCGCGGCACCGGCGGTGCCGGCGGAGCCGCTCGCGGCATCCGCGCCCTGACGCCGCGCGCGGCGGCGCGAATTTACGGCTGCTGCGCGCGCACCTTCTTCAGCAGCGCCGTGGTCGAACGCTCGTGCTCGAACGGAATCGCCAGCGCCCGGCCGCCCCAGCCGCGCACCAGCGCGGATTCCGGCAGCACATCCATGTCGTAGTCGCCGCCCTTGACGAGGATGTCCGGACGCACGGCCTCGATCAGCGACACCGGCGTCTGCTCCTCGAACTTCACGACCCAGTCGACGCTTTCGAGCGACGCGAGCAGCGCCATCCGGTCGTCCTCGTGGTTGATCGGGCGGTCGTCGCCCTTGCCGAGCATGCGCACCGACGCGTCGCTGTTGACGCCGACGATCAGGCACGCGCCGAGCGCCTTCGCGTCGGCGAGATAGGTGACGTGGCCGCGATGCAGGATGTCGAACACGCCGTTCGTGAACACGACGGGCGCGCGCAGCGACGCGCGCAGTGCGACGAGCGCGTCGCGGGTGATCAGCTTACGTTCGAAGGTAGCGGGCATGATGGGTGACTGGCGGAAGCGAACGGCGTGCGCGGCGCGCATGCCCAAGAAAAAGCCCGCCGGAGGGCCGGGCGGGCTTCATGTCGCGCGCGCCCTCGCCGGGCGCGCGTCTCGTCGTCAGGCCGGCTGGGCAGCCGACTGGCCGCCTTCGGCCTGCAGGCGGCCGGTGACTTCCTTGCGATACCGGTTGAGCTCCTGCGCGGTCGCGAACGTGCGCTCGAACAGGATCGACAGGTTGTGCAGGATGCGCTCGACGACCTTCTTCTCCCACTCGCCGTCGAAGCGGATCTGCTCGTCGAGCCAGCGCTCGAGCCACTCCGGATCCGGCAGGCGCGACTGCACGGTGTCGCGCGGGAACAGCGCCTGGTTCACGTGCAGGTTGGTCGGGTGCAGCGGCTTCTCGGTGCGGCGCGCCGACGCCATCAGCACGCCGATCTTCGCGAACGCCGCGCGCGCGACGTCGCCGCAGTTCGAGAGCGCCTTCTTCATGTAGCGCAGGTACGCGCCGCCGTGACGCGCCTCGTCACGCGAGATCGTTTCGTAGATGTGCTTGATGACCGGCTCGGTGTGCCAGTCGGCCGCGCAGCGGTACCAGTGGTTCAGGCGGATCTCGCCGCAGAAGTGCAGCATCAGCGTCTCGAGCGGCGGCGCCGGGTCGAACTCGAAGCGCACCGCGTGCAGTTCCTCCTCGGTCGGCACCATTTCCGGCTTGAAGCGGCGCAGGTACTCCATCAGCACGAGCGAGTGCTTCTGCTCTTCGAAGAACCACACGCTCATGAAGGCGGAAAAGTCGCTGTCGTGCTGGTTGTCGCGCAGGAACATTTCCGTCGCGGGCAGCGCCGACCATTCGGTGATCGCGTTCATCTTGATCGTCTTCGCCTGCTCGTCGGTGAGCAGCGAAGCGTCGAACTTGTCCCATGGAATGTCCTTCTCCATGTCCCAGCGGACGGCTTCGAGCGACCTGTAAAGTTCCGGATAAAGCATGGTGTTCATGATGGTCCCACCCCTGTTCTGCGCAATGCGACTTCTCTTAAACGTGACCGTTGCAGCAACGCGCGTGCGGATGCGCTTTTTGCAACCAAGACTGTAATTTTACGCGTGAAACCAGCCCCCGGCCGCGTGTTCCGCGTCCGGCAGCCGCGCGGCCGCGTAAGCCGCTCGCTGGGGGCAAGCCGCGTGCCGCGCTCCGCTCGAACGGAACCGACCGCGCGTGCCTGAGTGGGGGCCGGCGCTGGCCGGCTTCGCTGGCGAGCCCGTCGCGGCCCCTTGCGGGCGCCGGTCCGGCGAGCTGCTCGATTTGATGTATTCGGCGGCGGCCATGATAGCACGCACGCATGACGGTTCCGCGACAGCCGTCCGGTCGCTTCCCGACAGCCGGCATGCGGCGAAGCGTCGCAGCCGGCGTCGCGAAACCGCCACCGATCCGCATCAGACCCGCATTTCCCCGGCCGCCTGCCCGTCGGCCGGCGACGCGCTCGCGCCGTCCGCGTGCGCGATCCAGCCGGCGAGCGTGGCGTGCTGCGCGCAGCCGTCGCGATAGCCGAGCTCGATCAGTTCGCGCGTGAACGCCTCCTCGAACAGCAGGTAGCTCGCGAACGACGCCCCCGCCGGCTGGCTGCCGCCGACCGCGCCGAGCAGCCCGCGCACGGTGAGCGGCAGCTGCTTCAGGTGTTTCGCGGCGATCAGCTCGATGCGCTCGGACGGCGCGATCGCCAGCACGTCGACGTGCCGCCAGCCGCTGTCCACTTCGACCTGGTGAGGCAGGTGCGCGATCATCCGGTTGATGTGCTCGATCCGTTCGATGTCCGAGCCGATCGAGTCGAGAAACACGCTGGCGAGCACCTGCTGGCCGATCTGCGCGAGCGACGGATAGCCGCGCACGAAGCCGCCGCCGTTCACCGGAATCTCCGGCCGCGGGTCGGCCGCGCCGACGACCACGATCCGGTCCGCGCCGAAGTGGATCGCCGGCGACAGCGGCGCGATCTGGCGGATCGAACCGTCGCCGAAATACTCGATCTGGCCGTCGAGCACGAGCGGCACGGCCGGGAACACGAACGGAATCGCCGACGACGCGAGCAGGTGCGACGCCGACAGGTCGACGAGCCGCGCGGTGCGCTGCGCGCGCCGCCACGCCTGGATCGGCTCGGCGGCCTGGTAGAACGTCAGATGGCGGCCGCTCGAATAGCTGAGCGCGGTCACCGCGAGCGCGTGCAGCGTGCGCGCCTCGAGCATCTGCTCGATCCGGTGGAAGCTCAGCTCGCGCTGCAGCAGGTGCGCGAGCGGCGCGTTGTCCAGCAGGCCGCGCGGCGAGCGGCGGGCCGCCCAGCCGAAGCTCATCGCCGCGAGCCAGCGCGCGCCCGCGGCGGCGATGCCGAGCCAGTCGGTGCGGTACACGTAGTCCGCGCGCAGGTGCTCCCAGAATTCGAGCAGGCGGCGCACGCCGTGCGAGAAATCGTCCGCGTGGCTCGCGATCGACGTCGCGTTGATCGCGCCGGCCGACGACCCGCACACGACGCCGAACGGCAGCGTGCGCCGTTGCGGATCGGCCTCGAGCGCGATCTCGGCCAGCGCCTTCAGCACGCCGACCTGATATGCGGCGCGCGCACCGCCGCCCATCAGTACGAGCGAGAGCCGCATCGCCTGGCCTGCTACATGGGCCGCCGCGCCGTCACGTCGAGCGCTTCGGCGGACGGCTCGCGGGCGTCGACGCGGCCGCCGCGCGCGCCGCAGCCGAACCGGACGATCCGGCGGGCTTCGCGCGCTTCGCGGCGGGCTTGCGCGGCGCGGCCGGCGGCGGGTCGGCTGCGTCGGGCTGCGCCGCGGCCGATGCCGCCGGTGCAGCCGGCGCAGCCGGCGAGGCCGGTTGCGCGCCCGGCTGCGCCATCGCGAGGCTCGCGAGCTGGTTGAACTGCGTCTGCAGCAGGTTCCACCAGCCGGCCGGGTCGAAGCCCGCGTTCTGCGCGGCGCTCTCGCCCTCGGGCGGCGCGTCCGCTTGCGCGCCTTCCGGCGCATCGCCGAGCGGCGTCGCGGCCGCCTTCGCCGCCGCGACGGCCGCATCCTCTGCGGCCGACATCGAGGTTTGCGCGAACGCGCCGAACGCGCGCAGCGTCGCGAGCGTCGCGCGCTGCACTTCCATCGCCTGGATCGCGGACTGCAGCATCCCGAGGTTCAGCTTCAGCCATTGCTCGACCGCGCGCAGGTCGGTGATGCGCTTGTCGAGCTCCTCGACGCTGGCGAGCGGCGCCATCATGTCGGACATGCTCGACAGCGACGGCGGCAGCCCGTGCGTCGCGCCGGGAAACGCGCCCATGCTGCCGAACGGCGACAGGCGGATCATTTCCCACATGCGTTCGAGCATGTCTGCGGGCTGGAAGCCGGCGAAGCCGGAAAAAGGATTGGAGCCGGAGGTATCGATCGTCATGCGGGCATCCTGGTTGACTGTGGGAGCGGCCGGATCGCCCGGCCGCCTGGGTCGATCATAGCGCGCGCGTCAGAACGGCGCGCCGCCGGGGAAGTCGGGCGCTCGCCGTTCGCGCAGCGAGCGGATCCCCTCCTGCACGTCGGGCCCCGAAAAACCCATGAATTCGAGCGCGAGCGACGCATCGAAGGTCGGCCCCGCCGAGCGCAGCCAGTTGTTGAGCGCGTACTTGGTCCAGCGGATCGCCGTCTGCGAGCCGTGCGCGAGCTTCTCCGCGACCTCGTACGCCTTCGGCAGCAAATCGGGCTCGTCGACCGCGAGCGACACGAGGCCGATCCGCTCGGCCTCCTCGCCGCTCACCGGCTCGCACAGCAGCAGGTAGTACTTCGCCTTCGCCATCCCGCACAGCAGCGGCCACACGATCGCCGCATGGTCGCCCGCCGCGACGCCGAGCCGCGTATGGCCGTCGATGATGCGCGCGCTCTTCGACGCGATCGAGATGTCGGCGAGCAGCCCGGCGACGAGCCCCGCGCCGACGGCCGGGCCGTGCATCGCGGACACGATCGGCTTGCTGCAGTTGATCACGTTGTAGACGAGGTCGCGCGCTTCGCGCCAGACCCGCGCGCGCACGTCGAAATCGTTCGCCATCTGCTCGACGAGCGCGAGGTCGCCGCCCGCCGAGAAGCCCTTGCCTTCGCCGCGGATCACCGCGACGCGCGTGTCGGGATCGCGATCGACGTCGCGCCAGATGTCGGCCAGCTCGCGGTGCATGCGCTCGTTGGCGGTCGCGAGGCCGCTCCTGTTCGCGCCTTCGCCGCTCATCACGATCTCGAGGATGCCGTGCGGCTGGCGCCGCACCTTCAGTGCTTCATAACCGCTGTAGATGGCGGTATCGGACATGCGCAACTCCTTGCGGAAAACCCATGAGTCGAGTGTAGCCAAGCCCGCGCGGGCAAACATCGGGCGAAACCCGGCGCGCGGGCCGCAACCGGGTTGCGCCCGCGCGCGCTACGTTACGTCATGCGGCGCCGTCGGGCGGCGCGACCGACTGCTCGATCGCGCCGAAGATCGACTTGCCCGCGTCGTCGAACATCTCGATCTTCACGGTGTCGCCGTAGCGCATGAATTCGGTCTGCGGCTTGCCGTGCTCGATCGTCTCGAGGCAGCGCTTCTCGGCGATGCAGCAGTAGCCGCGCTTCGGATCCTTGTTCGACACCGTGCCCGAGCCGACGATCGAGCCCGCGCGCAGGTTGCGCGTCTTCGCCGCGTGCGCGATCAGCTGGCCGAAATGGAACACCATGTCGGTGCCCGCGTCGGGCTGGCCGACCTTCCTGCCGTTCCAGTGGACGATCATCGGCCGGTGCACGCGGCCTTCGCGCCAGTGCTCGCCGAGCTCGTCCGGGGTGACCGCGACCGGGGCGAACGCCGTCGCCGGCTTGCTCTGGAAGAAGCCGAAGCCCTTCGCGAGCTCGGCCGGAATCAGGTTGCGCAGCGACACGTCGTTGACGAGCGTGACGAGCCGGACCGCCTTCAGCGCGTCGTCGGGCGACGCGCTCATCGGCACGTCGCCGGTGATCACCGCAACTTCCGCCTCGAAGTCGATGCCCCATTCCTCGGACGGACAGACGACGTCGTCGCGCGCCCCGAGGAAATCGTCGCTGCCGCCCTGGTACATCAGCGGATCGGTCCAGAATTCCGGCGGCATCTCGGCGCCGCGCGCGCGGCGCACGAGCTCGACGTGGTTCACGTACGCGGAGCCGTCGGCCCACTGGAACGCGCGCGGCAGCGGCGCCATGCAGTTCGCCGGATCGAACGGGAACGCGTGCCGCGCGCGGCCGTGGTTCAGCGCGTCGTACAGGTCGCGCAGCTGCGGCGCGTAGAACGCCCAGTCGTCGAGCACGCGCTGCAGCGTCGGCGCGATCGCGTCGGCGATCGCCGCGGTGTGCAGGTCGCGCGACACCACGATCAGCTGGCCGTCGCGCGTGCCGTCCTTCAGCGAAGCAAGTTTCATAGGGGGAATCTGCCGTTGTAGTGACGATGGAAGGAATCTATTTTACGATGGTGAATCCGTGCCGCGCACCGCGCTTGCGTGCGCCGCGGCCGATTCGACCCTTCCCTCCAGATCGCGCGCCGCGCGCCGTTGCCCCATGTCCGCCAGCCAGCTCCCAGACGACGATCTCGCCGACCCCGACACCGCCGACGAAGCCGCCGGCGACAACGGCGAGAAGGTCCGCTCCGGCATCCAGTCGATCGAGGTCGGCTTCCGCCTGCTCGACGTGCTGACGAGCGAGCCGCGCGCGATGATGCTGCGCGATCTCGCGCAGCGCGCGGGCATGAGCCCGGCGAAGGCGCACCGCTACCTCGTCAGCTTCTCGCGGCTCGGCGTCGTGTCGCAGGACCCTGTCTCCGGCCGCTACGAGCTCGGCGGCTTCGCGCTGCAGATGGGCCTCGCGCGCCTCGCGCGGGTCGACGGCGTGAAGCTCGCGCGGATCGCGCTGACCGAATTGCGCGACCGGCTCGACCAGACGGTCGGCATCGCGGTGTGGGGCAACCAGGGCCCGACGATCGTGCACTGGATGGAATCGAGCCATCCGGCAAAGGCGTCGCTGAAGCTCGGCGACGTGATGCCGCTGCTCGGCTCGGCGACGGGCCTGCTGTTCGCCGCGTACCTGCCGCGCGGCAAGACCGCCGCGATGATCGAGCGCGAGCTCGCCGACACGCGCCGCTCGCCGCATCACGGCGGGCCGCGCACGCTCGCCGAGGTCGACGCGGCGCTCGCGGACGTGCGCGCCCATGCGGCCGCGCGCGTCGAAGGGATGCTGCTGCCGACGATCCACGCGTTCTGCATGCCGGTGTTCGACGCGGTCGGCGAGCTGGCGCTCGCGATCCTCGCGCTCGGCCACGAAGGCACGTTCGACATCGCATGGGGCGGCGAGATCGACACCGCGCTGCGCGCCTGCGCGCAGAAGCTGTCGTACGAACTCGGCTATAGTCCGGACGCGCGCGACGCCTGACGCGTGGCGCTCGACGCGCCGCATGAACGCGCGGCGCACCCGGCGGTCCGAATCCAGACGCAACCTGCCGACCGGCGCGCCGCGCGCCGACGCTGCGCAACCGCCCCGAACCCTTCGCTGCCCGACGATGCCGCCTTCCGACGCCCCCCCCCGCTACGCCCCGCCCCGCCGTTGGCTGCGCGCGGGCGTCGCGCTTGCCGTGGTGCTCGTGCTGCATGCGCTCGCCGCGCTGTGGTTCACGCGCCATCGCGAACCGTTCACGCCGCCGGCGCCCGCCGAAGTGCCGGTGCAGATCGAGCTGCTGAAGCCGCGGCCGATCGAGCGGCAGCCGGCGCAACCCGCGCCGAAGCCGGTTGCAAGGCCGGCCGCGCCTGAGCCGGCCGCGCCGAAGCCCGCGAAGCCGGCGGCCGCGCCATCGCATCCGGCGCCGCAGGAGCCGGTGCTGACGTCGACGCAGGCTGCCGCGGAAGGCGTGCCGCCGGCCGCCTCCTCCGGCGGCACCGCATCAGGCGCATCAGGCGCGTCGGCTGCGGCGGCCGGCGGCGCAAGCGGCGCCGCGACGGCCGGCCCCGCGTCGAACGGCGTGAAGTTCGCCGCGCCGCCGTCCGGCGACCTGCGGTACGACGCCCTCTTCAACGGCATGCAGAACTCGACGGGGACGATCCACTGGCGCACCGACGGACAAACGTATGAGCTGTCGGTGACGATGCCCGTGCCGTTCATCGGCCCGTTCAGGTACCGGAGCCAGGGCCGCGTCGATGCATACGGGATCGCGCCCGACCGGTACGTCGAGCAGCGCGGCAAGCGCCCGGAGGACATCGCGATCTTCAACCGCGAGATCCGGCAGGTCGTGTTCACGCGCACGCCGGACAACGCGCCGCTGCCCGACGGCGCGCAGGACCGCTTCAGCATGCTGATGCAGCTGTCAGGCCTCGTGCGCGGCAATCCCGACGCATACAAGCGGGGCGTCACGCAGCAGTTCTTCGTGATCGACAACAACAGCGGCGAGACCTGGCCGATCACGGTCATCGGCGACGAGCAGGTGCAGACCGCCGCCGGCTTCATCGAGACGCGGCACTTCATGCGCCTGCCGCGCCGCGCCGGCGACACGCGGCGCATCGACATGTGGCTCGCGCCGTCGCTCGGCTGGCTGCCCGCACGGCTCGTGCAGACGGAACCGAACGGCGCGCAGATCGAGCTGCTGTGGCACGGCCCGCTCGCCGCCCCCGACATGCCCGCCGAAGCGGCGCCGGACACCGGCGGCACGCCGGCCGCAACCTCCGGCGCGACCGCGCCGGACACGCCCGTTGCGCCGCCTTCGGCACCCGCTTCGGCGCCGTCGCCGCCGCCCGCTGCGCCGTGACGCAGCGCGCCGCGCCCGCGAATCGGCAAATTCGACCGATGGTTATCCGCCATAAAGATTGGCGGTGACACGCCGTAATATCAGGCATGACACTCTTTAACAACTATTTCGGTACACCGGCCGACAATAGGAAACGTTTCGGAGATATCGGCTTCTAACCGATACACCCCATGCAGAGGGAACGGGGTGTGCAGCGCAAGCCCCTTGAAACCGGCGAGGTCTACCCCACTTAGGGGAACAACAAGGCCAGAAGCCACTGCGAAGAGGAGTGCCGCCATGCAAATGATCTACAACAGCCCCAACTACTGCGTCGTCGAGTTCCCGCCGCAGGTCGGCCATCATGCGATGAATTCGGGTGGCTACGAAATCGTCGACAAGAACGCGCAGCGCGAGATCTTCATCGACGGCGAACTCGCCGCCCGGTTTCGCGAGCACGTGAAGCAGCTGATCGAGGACGAGCCGTCGCTCGACGAAGTCGACGAATTCCTCGGACAGTTCGACAGCCTGATGACGCAACCGGTCGTCCTGCACTGACGACACGCCGGCCCGGCGCCCGATACTGACTGACGCCGCCGGGTTCGCCGCAAGCACTCCGATCCCGCCCCCGCCCGGTCCGCCGCGCGGGGGCTTTCATTTGGCGCCGCGCAACGCCGGACGGTGCGCGGCCGCACCGGCTACAATGGCGCTTTTCCCGATTCGCCGGTCATCCGCCATGTCTGCGACTTCATCCGCCGTTCGTTCCGCTCCGTTAGCCGCGCTCGACGCCCCGTACACGCGCGGCGCCCAGCTGCCCGCGCTGCTGAAGCAGCGCATCCTGATCCTCGACGGCGCGATGGGCACGATGATCCAGCGCTACAAGCTCGACGAGGCCGCGTATCGCGGCGAGCGCTTCCAGGACTTCCCGCGCGACATCAAGGGCAACAACGAGCTGCTGTCGCTCACGCAGCCGCAGATCATCCGCGAGATCCACGACCAGTACTTCGCGGCCGGCGCGGACATCGTCGAAACCAACACGTTCGGCGCGACGACGGTCGCGCAGGCCGACTACGGGATGGAAGACCTCGTGGTCGAGATGAACGTCGAATCGGCGCGGCTCGCGCGCGAATCGGCCGCGAAATACGCGACGCCGGACAAACCGCGCTTCGTCGCGGGCGCGATCGGGCCGACGCCGAAGACGGCGAGCATCTCGCCGGACGTCAACGATCCGGGCGCGCGCAACGTCACGTTCGACGAGCTGCGCGACGCGTACTACGCGCAGGCGAAGGCGCTGCTCGACGGCGGCGTCGACCTGTTCCTCGTCGAGACGATCTTCGACACGCTGAACGCGAAGGCCGCGCTGTTCGCGCTCGACCAATTGTTCGAGGACACCGGCGAGCGCCTGCCGGTCATGATCTCGGGCACCGTCACCGACGCGTCGGGCCGCATCCTGTCCGGCCAGACGGTCGAGGCGTTCTGGAACTCGCTGCGCCACGCGAGGCCGCTCACGTTCGGCCTGAACTGCGCACTGGGCGCGGCGCTGATGCGCCCGTACATCGCCGAGCTCGCGAAGCTGTGCGACACCTACGTGTCGTGCTACCCGAACGCGGGCCTGCCGAACCCGATGAGCGACACCGGCTTCGACGAGACGCCCGACGTCACGTCGGGCCTGCTGAAGGAATTCGCGCAGGCCGGGCTCGTGAACCTCGCGGGCGGCTGCTGCGGCACGACGCCCGAGCACATCGCGGCGATCGCGAAGGCGCTCGCCGAAGTGAAGCCGCGCCGCTGGCCGACCCAGTACAGCGACGCCGCCTGACCCGACCGATTCCACGCCCGTCCCACACCACACGAATTCGCACCGCCATGACCGATCACACGATGCGCCTTGCCGGCCTCGAGCCGTTCAACGTCACGTCCGGAACGCTCTTCATCAACGTCGGCGAACGCACCAACGTCACCGGCTCGAAGGCGTTCGCGCGGATGATCCTCAACGGCCAGTTCGACGATGCGCTCGCCGTCGCGCGCCAGCAGGTCGAGAACGGCGCGCAGGTGATCGACATCAACATGGACGAGGCGATGCTCGATTCGAAGGCGGCGATGGTGCGCTTCCTGAACCTGATCGCGTCGGAGCCGGACATCGCGCGCGTGCCGATCATGATCGACTCGTCGAAGTGGGACGTTATCGAGGCGGGCCTCAAGTGCGTGCAGGGCAAGGCGATCGTCAACTCGATCTCGCTGAAGGAAGGCGAGGAAGCGTTCCGCCACCATGCGAACCTGATCCGCCGCTACGGCGCGGCGGCCGTCGTGATGGCGTTCGACGAGACCGGCCAGGCCGATACGTACGAGCGCAAGACCGAGATCTGCAAGCGCTCGTACGACTTCCTCGTGAACGAGGTCGGCTTCCCGCCGGAAGACATCATCTTCGACCCGAACATCTTCGCGGTCGCGACCGGCATCGAGGAGCACAACAACTACGCGGTCGACTTCATCGAGGCGACCCGCTGGATCAAGCAGAACCTGCCGCACGCGAAGGTGAGCGGCGGCGTGTCGAACGTGTCGTTCTCGTTCCGCGGCAACGACCCGGTGCGCGAGGCGATCCACACCGTGTTCCTGTACCACGCGATCCAGGCGGGGATGGACATGGGCATCGTCAACGCGGGCCAGCTCGGCGTGTATGCGGAGCTCGACCCGGAGCTGCGCGAGCGCGTCGAGGACGTGATCCTGAACCGCCGCGCGGATTCCACCGACCGCCTGCTCGAGATCGCCGACAAGTTCAAGACCGGCGCCGCGAAGAAGGAAGAGAACCTCGAGTGGCGCAACCAGCCGGTCGAGAAGCGGCTTGCGCATGCGCTCGTGCACGGCATCACGAACTTCATCGTCGAGGACACCGAGGAAGCGCGCGCGAAGATCGCCGCGGCGGGCGGCCGCCCGATCAACGTGATCGAAGGCCCGCTGATGGACGGGATGAACGTCGTCGGCGACCTGTTCGGCCAGGGCAAGATGTTCCTGCCGCAGGTCGTGAAATCGGCGCGCGTGATGAAGCAGGCGGTCGCGCACCTGATCCCGTTCATCGAGGAAGAGAAGCGCCTGCTCGCGGAAGCCGGCGGCGACGTGCGCGCGAAGGGCAAGATCGTGATCGCGACCGTGAAGGGCGACGTGCACGACATCGGCAAGAACATCGTGTCGGTCGTGCTCCAGTGCAACAACTTCGAAGTCGTCAACATGGGCGTGATGGTCCCGTGCAACGAGATCCTCGCGAAGGCGAAGGTCGAGGGCGCGGACATCATCGGGCTGTCGGGCCTCATCACGCCGAGCCTCGAGGAAATGGCGTACGTCGCGGCCGAGATGCAGCGCGACGATTACTTCCGCGTGAAGAAGATCCCGCTCCTGATCGGCGGCGCGACCACGTCGCGCGTGCACACGGCGGTGAAGATCGCACCGAACTACGAAGGCCCGGTGGTCTACGTGCCGGACGCGTCGCGCTCGGTGTCGGTCGCGTCGAGCCTGTTGTCCGACGAAGGCGCGGCGAAGTATCTCGACGAGCTGAAGTCCGATTACGAGCGGATCCGCGACCAGCACGCGAACCGGAAGGCGCAGCCGATGGTCACGCTCGCCGACGCGCGCGCGAACAAGGCCAAGGTCGACTGGGCGAGCTACACGCCCGTGAAGCCGAAGTTCATCGGCCGCCGCGTGTTCAAGAACTATGACCTGAACGAGCTCGCGAACTACATCGACTGGGGCCCGTTCTTCCAGACCTGGGATCTCGCGGGCCCCTACCCGGCGATCCTGAACGACGAGATCGTCGGCGAATCGGCGCGCCGCGTGTTCTCCGACGCAAAGTCGATGCTCGCGCGGCTGATCCAGGGCCGCTGGCTGACCGCGAACGGCGTGATCGCGCTGTTGCCGGCAAACACGGTCAACGACGACGACATCGAGATCTATACCGACGAATCGCGCACGGACGTGCTGCTCACGTGGCGCAACCTGCGCCAGCAGAGCGTGCGCCCGGTGGTCGACGGCGTGATGCGGCCGAACCGCTCGCTCGCCGACTTCATCGCGCCGAAGGAATCGGGCGTCGCCGACTACATCGGGATGTTCGCGGTGACGGCCGGCCTCGGCGTCGACGTGAAGGAAAAGCAGTTCGAAGCCGACCACGACGACTACAGCGCGATCATGCTGAAGGCGCTCGCGGACCGCTTCGCGGAAGCGTTCGCCGAAGCGATGCACGCGCGCGTGCGCCGCGAGTTGTGGGGCTATGCGGGCGACGAGACGCTCGACAACGACGCGCTGATCGCCGAGCAGTATGTCGGCATCCGCCCCGCGCCCGGCTATCCGGCCTGCCCCGACCACCTCGTGAAGCGCGACATGTTCGAAGCGCTTCATGCGGAAGAGATCGGCATGACGGTCACCGAGTCGCTGGCGATGCTGCCGGCGGCGAGCGTGTCGGGCTTCTTCCTCGCGCACCCGGACAGCCGGTACTTCTCGGTCGGGAAAATCGCGCAGGATCAGCTCGAGGACTACGCGCAACGGATGGCGCTGTCGCTCGACGACGCGCGGCGCGCGCTCGCGCCGCAACTTTGAGCGGCGCGGCCGGCCATGTGCGACCGGCCGTTGATCCGACAATATGAAAAAGCCCGCGAGACGCGGGCTTTTTGCTGGCGGTCGGCCGTGTTCGGGGCCGTATTCGGCTCAGAAACCCCAGTGAACGTCGGCTTCGCCTGCTTTCGCGTCGCGCAGCATCGACAGGAACGGTGCGACGCGCTGCGCCAGGCTCGGCGGCACTTCGTGGTGCGCGTGATCCGCGTCGTCCTCGTGGAAATGGCCGGCGTGCTCGGCGCGCTCCTGCTTCGCCTGCGTGACGGCGTCTTCCAGTTTCGCGATCGCGTGATCCAGCTCGTCGTGGGTAATCACGCCGCGCTCGCCGAGCTGCTTGCCGACGAGACCCAGCACGTAGACGGCGAAATCCTTCAGCACGTCGAGATCCTGTGCCGCCTTGCTTTTGAACGTAATCATGACTATTCCCTTTTCATCTTGTTGTGCCCGCCTGGCCGGCTGGGGCCGCCGGCGGACCGGCGTCCGCCCTCGCGGACGCGTGGCGCCTGAGCGGCATATTAGCACCTGTTAAAATTCTGCGATCCCTGAAACGCGCGCTTAAAAGAGCGCGCCGGCCCGCCGGCTTTCCCGGCTGCCACCAACGAAGCCTTCTACCAGCATGCTGCCAGCCCAAAAACAGACCCTCGAAGCCCTGCTCGCGGATAGCGTGACGCAGGTTGCCCACGCCCTGAAGGGCGCCGACGCGGCATTCGTCGCGCCCGCGATCACGCTCGAGCGCCCGAAGGTTGCCGCGCACGGCGACGTCGCGTGCAACGTCGCGATGCAGCTCGCCAAGCCGCTCGGCGCGAATCCGCGCCAGCTCGCCGAGCAGATCGTCGCGGCCCTCACCGCGCAGCCCGGCGCGCAAGGCCTCGTCGAGGCCGCCGAAATCGCCGGCCCCGGCTTCATCAACCTGCGCCTGACGGCGGCGGCCAAGCAGGCCGTGATCGCCGCGGTGCTCGCGGAAGGCTGCGGGTTCGGCCAGTCCACGCGCGAACACGGCAAGCAAGTGCTGCTGGAATTCGTGTCGGCGAACCCGACCGGCCCGCTGCACGTCGGCCATGGCCGCCAGGCCGCGCTTGGCGACGCACTCGCGAACGTGATCGCGAGCCAGGGCTACGCGGTGCACCGCGAGTTCTACTACAACGACGCCGGCGTGCAGATCGGCAACCTCGCGATCTCGACGCAGGCGCGCGCGCGCGGCCTGAAGCCGGGCGACGCGGGCTGGCCGGAAGCCGCGTACAACGGCGAGTACATCGCCGACATCGCGCGCGACTACCTGAACGGCGAGACGGTCGCCGCGAAGGACGGCGAGCCGGTCAAGGGCGCGGGCGACGTCGAGGATCTCGAAGCGATCCGCAAGTTCGCGGTCGCGTACCTGCGCCACGAGCAGGACATGGACCTGCAGGCGTTCGGCGTGAAGTTCGACCAGTACTACCTCGAATCGTCGCTGTACAAGGAAGGCCGCGTCGAGCGGACGGTCGACGCGCTGATCAAGGCCGGCGTGACCTACGAGCAGGACGGCGCGCTGTGGCTGCGCACGACCGACGACGGCGACGACAAGGATCGCGTGATGCGCAAGACGGACGGCACCTACACGTACTTCGTGCCAGACGTCGCGTACCACGTGACCAAGTGGGAGCGCGGTTTCACGAAGGTGATCAACATCCAGGGCTCGGACCACCACGGCACGATCGCGCGCGTGCGCGCCGGCCTGCAGGGGCTGCACATCGGCATCCCGAAGGGCTACCCCGACTATGTGCTGCACAAGATGGTCACCGTGATGCGCGACGGCCAGGAAGTGAAGATCTCGAAGCGCGCAGGCAGCTACGTGACGGTGCGCGACCTGATCGAATGGTCGGGCGGCGCGGCGCCGGGCCAGGAGGCGGCGCCGGACCTGATCGACGAGGCGACGATCACGCGCGGTCGCGACGCGGTGCGCTTCTTCCTGATCTCCCGCAAGGCCGACACCGAGTTCGTGTTCGACATCGACCTCGCGCTGAAACAGAACGACGAGAACCCGGTCTACTACGTGCAGTACGCGCACGCGCGGATCTGCTCGGTGCTCAACGAATTGAAGTCGCGCTACAACGGCGACGCCGCGCAGCTGCCGGGCGCCGACCTGTCGCAGCTCACGAGCACGCAGGCCGCGTCGCTGATGCAGAAGCTCGCCGAGTATCCGGACATGCTCGCGCATGCCGCGAACGAGCTGGCGCCGCACGCCGTCGCGTTCTACCTGCGCGACCTCGCTGGTGAATTCCACTCGTTCTACAATGCGGAGCGCGTGCTGGTCGACGATGAAGCGCGGCGCACCGCGCGCGCTGCGCTCCTCGCCGCGACCCGGCAGGTGCTCGAGAACGGCCTGGCGATGCTCGGCGTCTCCGCGCCCGCCAAGATGTAACTTGCCCGAGCGGGCAGACAGGCCGCGGCTGCGCCCGCCGCGGCCTTTTCACGATTCTTTTTGCAGGTGACTCAAGCAATGGCACAACCACGCCGCACGTCGAAGCAATCGAAACAAGCCGGAGGAACATTTCTGGGCATCGTGCTGGGCCTGATCGTCGGCCTCGCGATCGCCGTGGTGGTGGCGCTCTACATTACGCGCTCGCCGTCGCCGTTCGTGTCGAAGGTCGCGCCGCCGCCGGCCGACACCGGCGCGAGCCAGCCGCAGCAGTTCGATCCGAACCGCGCGCTGCAGGGCAAGACGCCCGGCCAGCCGGTGCCGCAGGCCGCGCAGCCGGCGCCGCCGAACACCGCGCCCGGCCAGGCCGCGAACCAGACGCAGGGCGGCGGCCTGCTGCCCGAGCCGCAGATCGTCGAAGTGCCGCCGTCGACCGGCGGGTCGAACGGTTCCAGCGGGTCGAACGCGTCGAACGCGTCGAACGGTTCGAACGGTTCGAACGGTTCGAACGGTTCGAACGGTTCGAACGGTTCGAACGGTTCGAACGGGTCGAACGGGTCGAACGGGTCGAACAATTCTGCGAACAACGGCGTCGCCGTCCCGCCGAAGGCGGCCGACAATACGCCGCCGAAGAAGCCGCAACAGCCGCCGCAACAACATCAGCAGCAGCCCGCGGGCGAAGACGACCTCGCGCGCCTTGCCGCGCAGAAGCAGGCGCAGCTGCAAGCCGCGCAGAAGGCGCAGCAGCAGGCCGCGAACCCGGCGAAGCCGACGTCGTCGACGACGGTCGCGAACAACGCCGGCAATGCCGCGAAGGCGCCGAACGCGGCCGACGCGAACACCGGCTACTTCCTGCAGGTCGGCGCGTACAAGACGGAATCGGACGCCGAGCAGCAGCGCGCGCGCCTCGGCTTCCAGGGCTTCGAGTCGAAGGTGTCGAAGCGCGATGTCAGCGGCGTCACGTATTTCCGCGTGCGCGTGGGCCCGTTCTCGAAATTCGAGGATATGAACTCGGCGCGCCAGCGCCTGTCCGATGCAGGAGTCGACACGGCGGTGATCCGTTTCACGAAGCAGTAAGACCGGCCGCACCGCCGCCCCTGTCACGTTTCGCTACCCGAGCAAAGATCCGACTACACAACATGAAAAAACTGCTGAGCACGCTTCTCCTGTCCCTGAGCCTTGCGGCCGGTTTCGCCCAGGCCGCACCGGCCGCGCCGGTCGCCGGCAAGGATTACGAGGTGATGAAGGCGCCGCAGCCGGTGTCCGCACCGGCCGGCAAGGTCGAGGTGATCGAGTTCTTCTGGTACGGCTGCCCGCACTGCTACGAGTTCGAGCCGACGGTCGAGGCCTGGGTGAAGAAACAGGGCGACAAGATCGACTTCAAGCGCATCCCGGTCGCGTTCCGCGACGATTTCGTCCCGCACTCGAAGCTGTTCTACACGGTGTCCGCGCTCGGCATCTCCGAGAAGGTCACGCCGGCGATCTTCAACGCGATCCACAAGCAGAAGAACTACCTGCTGACGCCGCAGGCGCAGGCCGACTTCCTGGCGACGCAGGGCGTCGACAAGAAGAAGTTCATGGACGCGTACAACTCGTTCAGCGTGCAGGGCCAGGTGAAGCAGTCGGCCGAGTTGCTGAAGAGCTACAACATCGACGGCGTGCCGACGATCGTCGTGCAGGGCAAGTACAAGACGGGCCCGGCTTACACGAACAGCCTCGAAGGCACCGCGCAAGTCCTCGACTACCTCGTGAAGCAGGTCCAGGACAAGAAGCTCTGATCCCCGTCCCGACGCCTGCATGACAACTCCGCTGAAGGTCTTCATCACCGGCGCGTCGAGCGGCCTCGGCCTCGCGCTGGCCGAGGAATACGCGCGCCAGGGCGCGACGCTCGCGCTCGTCGCGCGCCGCACCGACGCGCTCGAAGCGTTCGCGCGGCGCTTTCCCGCGCTGTCCATCTCCGTCTATTCGGCCGACGTGCGCGCCCCCGAGGCGCTCGCGGGCGCCGCGGCGGCGTTCATCGCCGCGCACGGCTGCCCGGACGTCGTGATCGCGAACGCGGGCATCAGCCAGGGCGCGGTGACGGGCCAGGGCGACCTGGCCGCGTTCCGCGACGTGATGGACATCAACTACTTCGGGATGGTCGCGACCTTCGAGCCGTTCGTCGGCCCGATGACGGCCGCGCGGCACGGCACGCTCGTCGGCGTCGCGAGCGTCGCCGGCGTGCGCGGGCTGCCGGGCTCCGGCGCGTACAGCGCGTCGAAGTCGGCCGCGATCAAGTATCTCGAGTCGCTGCGCGTCGAGCTGCGCCCCGCGGGCGTCGGCGTCGTGACGATCGCGCCCGGCTACATCCGCACGCCGATGACCGCGCACAATCCGTACCGGATGCCGTTCCTGATGGACGCCGACCGCTTCGCCGCGCGCGCGGCCCAAACGATCGCGCAGCAGCGCGCATTTCGCGTGATTCCGTGGCAGATGGGCGTCGTCGCGAAGGTGCTGCACGTGATGCCGCGCTGGCTGTACGACCGCCTGTTTGAAAAGGCCCCGCGCAAGCCGAAGGCAAGCACGCACTGAGCACCCCGGGTCCGGCCGCACGGCCGGACCGCTTTCGAGCGCCGCCGCCGCGCGCTTGTCTCCTCTCCGCCGCCCCCTCTCTCCCGCCTCGAACGCCGGCCGCCCGGCGCGCAAACGGCCATTCCGTCGTCATCGCAGCCGTTTTTCGCTCAACTCGCCGCGTTCCGTCGCCTTTTTCCACGCACGGCGCGCTTTGACGGTATGCTATCCGCCGGCCGCGTCGCCTCCGGGCGGCGCATACGCATCCCGTCATCCAGCAAAAAACACACGCCACGTGGGAGAACCTATGCACGTCAAGCTGTTCGCCGCGGTCGCACTGGCCGCGGCTCCCGTCCTCGTCGCCGCCAAGCCGCTCACCGTCTGCACGGAATCGAGCCCGGACGGCTTCGACGTCGTGCAGTACAACTCGCTCGTCACGACCAACGCGTCGGCCGACGTGATCTTCAACACGCTGGTGTCGTACGACGAAGCGACGAAGAAGGTCGCTCCCGCGCTCGCGGACACGTGGGACGCCAGCGCCGACGGCCTCACGTACACGTTCCACCTGCGTCCGAACGTCGCGTTCCAGACCACCGACACCTTCAAGCCGACCCGCCCGCTGAACGCGGACGACGTCGTGTTCACGTTCAGCCGGATGCTCGACGACGGCAATCCGTGGCACAAGGTCGCCGGCGCGAGCGGCTTCCCGCATGCGCAGTCGATGGGGCTGATCAAGCTCGTGAAATCGGTGTCGAAGGTCGACGACGGCACCGTGAAGTTCGTGCTGAACGAGCCGAACGCGACGTTCGTGCCGATCCTGACGATGGGCTTCGCGTCGATCTATTCGGCCGAATACGCGGACCAGTTGCTGAAGGCGGGCAAGCAGGCGGACCTGAACGCGAAGCCGGTCGGCACCGGCCCGTTCGTGCTGAAGAGCTACACGAAGGACGCGCTGATCCGCTACGACGTGAACCCGACCTACTGGGGCGCGAAGCCGAAGGTCGACCGGCTGATCTACGCGATCACGCCCGACGCGTCGGTGCGCCTGCAGAAGGTAAAGGCCGGCGAATGCCAGATCGCGCTGTCGCCGAAGCCGCAGGACGTGCTCGCAGCGAAAAGCGAAAGCACGCTGAAGGTCGTGCAGACGCCCGCGTTCATGACCGCGTTCGTCGCGCTGAACACGCAGAAGAAGCCGCTCGACAACGACAAGGTGCGCCAGGCGCTGAATCTCGCGTTCGACCGCGCGAGCTACCTGAAGGTCGTGTTCGACAACACCGCGACGCCCGCGAACAACCCGTATCCGCCGAACACGTGGAGCTACGCGAAGGACGTCGCGCCGTATGCGTACGACCCGGCGAAGGCGAAGCAGCTGCTTGCCGCGGCGGGCTTTCCGAACGGCTTCTCGACGACGATCTGGGTGCGCCCGACGGGCAGCGTGCTGAACCCGAACCCGAAGGCCGGCGCGGAGCTGCTGCAGGCCGATCTCGCGAAGATCGGCGTGAAGGCCGAAGTCAAGGTGATCGAATGGGGCGAGCTGATCAAGCAGGCGAAGCTCGGCCAGCATGACCTGCTGTTCATGGGCTGGGCCGGCGACAACGGCGATCCGGACAACTACCTGACGCCGCAGTTCAGCTGCAACGCGGTGAAGTCCGGCATCAACTTCGCGCGCTACTGCGACCCGCAGCTCGACAAGCTGATCGCCGACGGCAAGGAAACGGCCGACCAGGGCAAGCGCGCGAAGCTGTACGAAGCCGCGCAGAAGCTCATCCACGACCAGGCGCTGTGGATTCCGCTCGGCTATCCGACGGCGGCGGCGCTCACGCGCGCGAACGTCAGCGGCTATCGCGTGAGTCCGTTCGGACGGCAGAACTTCGCGACGGTGTCGGTGCAGTAACTCGCCCCCGACCGTGGCGCGCAAGCGACGGGTGTGACCGCCCGCCGCTTGCGACGCGCGCGCCGCGCTTGCTACACTCCGCCCATCTTTTCTCTCGCCGGACTCCAGCCAAAGTGAACAACTAAGCCTTCCCAGAATGTCTTCGCCGCCGCGTCATGCACGCCGCGCGAACGGTTTCACGCATTTTCGGAGGAGCTTATGGCTCAGGTCACGTCCAACGCGGCGCTCGTCGCGCTTCATCACGTTTCTTTCCGCTTCGACAACGGCATCACGCTGTTCGATTCGCTCGACCTCACGCTCGATCGCACGCCGACCGGCATCGTCGGCCGCAACGGCATCGGCAAAAGCGTGCTCGCGCAGCTGATCGCGGGGCAGCGCGCGCCGAGCGCCGGCACGATCGACCGCCGCGCGCCGGTCGCCTACGTCGCGCAGCAGCGCATCGACGCGTCGCCCGATCCGCGCACCGTCGCGGAAGCCGCCGGGCTGCACGCGCCCCTCGCGGCGCTCGCGCGGCTCGCGAGCGGCAGCGCCGAGCCGCACGATTTCGACGTGATCGGCGAGCGCTGGGATCTGGCCGACCGCCTGCGCGCCGAGCTCGATGCGGCGGGCCTGCACGACGTGCAGCCCGCGACGCCGGCGCAATCGCTGAGCGGCGGCCAGCTCGCGCGCATCGCGCTGATCGGCGCGCTGCTGTCGGACGCCGGCCTGCTCGTGCTCGACGAACCGACCAACCATCTCGACGCGCCGGGCCGCGCGTGGCTGCGCGCGGCGCTCGACGGCTGGCGCGGCGGCCTCGTCGTCGTCAGCCACGACCGCGCGCTGCTCGCCGGCGTCGAGCGGATCGTCGAGCTGTCGCCGCAGGGCATGCGCTCATACGGCGGCAACTACGCGTTCTACCGCGCGCAGCGCGACGCGGAGCACGATGCGGCGCAGGCCGCGCTCGATCATGCGCGCACCGAGCGCGGGCGCGTCAGGCGCCGCCTCGAACAGGAACACGACACGATCCAGCGCCATGCGGCCGGCTCGCTTCGCGATGCGAAGACGGCCAATCTGTCGTCGATGGCGCGCGAGAGCCGCAAGGGCGCGGCGCGCAACATCATGGGACAGGTGCGCCGCCACCAGAACGACACCAAGACGGCACTCGACGAACGCGTTCAGCAGGCGGCCGCGCGCGTCGACGCCGACGCGCCCGTGCTCGTGTCGCTGCCGGGCACCGAGGTCAGCGCGCGCCGCCAGCTGTTCGCGCTCGAATGCGCGCAACTGCCGTGGCGCGCGGCGGGTGACGCGGGCGCGCTCACGTGGTCGGCGAGCGGGCCCGTGCGCATTGCGCTCACCGGCCCGAACGGCTGCGGGAAGTCGACGCTGCTGCGGATGCTCGCGGGTGAACTTTCACCGCGCTCGGGCGCATGCACGACGCACGTGAGCGCCGCGTATCTCGACCAGCGGCTCGCGCTGCTCGCCCCCGACCGCTCGATCGTCGAGCAGCTCGGGCTGCTCGATACGCCGCTCGCCGAAGGCGACCTGCGCAGCCGGCTCGCGCTGCTGCAGCTCGACGCCAAGCGTGCGACGCAGCCGGCGCGGCAGCTGAGCGGCGGCGAACGACTGAAGGCCGCGCTCGCCTGCGCGTTGTGGCGCGGCACGCCCGCGCAGCTGTTGCTGCTCGACGAGCCGACCAATCATCTGGATCTCGAATCGGTGCGCGCGGTGGAAGCGGCGCTGGCCGGCTTCCCGGGCGCGCTCGTGGTCGCGTCGCACGACGCCGCGTTTCTCGCGGCGCTCGAGCCGACGCACACGATGCAATGGCATCGCGACGGGTGGCGCTACGAACCTGTCGCGTGACGACGACGAAGCCGCGTCAGCGTGCGGTGCGGAACCGCAGCACGCCGTCGTCGCCCTGCTCGCGCACGAGCTCGCCCGCGAGCCACAGCAGGTTCAGGTGCGCGATCGCCTCGCCGAGCGCGAACGTCATCTGGTGGATGTCGAGCTCGCGGCGGCGGAACATGATCGGCACGATGTCGGCCGCGCTCGCCGGCTTTTCCGCGCACGCCGCGCGCACTTCGTCGAGCCGCGCGTCGTGGTGCGCGCGCAGCTGCGCGATGCGGGTGCGCACGCCGCGGAACGGCTTGCCGTGCGACGGCAGCACGAGCGTGTCGGCGGCCATCGTCTCGTAGCGACCGAGCGATTCGAGGTAGAGCGCGAGCGGGTTCGCTTCCGGCTCGAGATCGAACACCGACACGTTCGTCGAGATGCGCGGCAACACCATGTCGCCGGAGATCAAGAGGCCGTCGGCCTCGCAGTGCAGCGCGCAATGTTCAGGCGAATGGCCGTAGCCGGTGACGACGCGCCACGTGCGGCCACCGATCGTCAGCGCGTTGCCTTCGCGCAGGCGGCGATAGCGCGGCGGCACCGCGGGCACGAGCTCCGAGTAGTAGTTGCGGCGATTGCGCAGCTTGTCGAGCGCCGCCGGATCGGTCAGGCCGTGGCGCGCGAAGTGCTCGGCCGCGCCCGGGCCGCCCGCGTTCGAGCCGTTGCCCGCGGCCATCAGGCAGCCGAACAGGTACTCGCCGAGCGTCATCCACAGGCGCGCCTTCCAGCGCGCGCGCTCGCCGCCTTCGCACAGCCAGTGCGCGAGCCCGAAGTGGTCCGGATGGCAGTGCGTGACGATCACGCGCAGCACCGGCAAGCCGTCGAGACGGGTGTCGAAGATCCGCTCCCAGTGCTCGCGAATTGCATCCGACGCGATCCCGCAGTCGACGATCGTCCAGCCGGCCTGCCCGTCGATCTCGTCGCGCAGCAGCCAGAGATTGATGTGGTCGAGCGAGAACGGCAGCGGCATGCGCAGCCAGCGCACGCCGGGCGCGACCTCGAACGCGTCGCCCGCGGCGGGCAGCGTATCGGCGAAGGGATAGTCGAGTTGGTGTTCCAGTGCGTTCATCGGTGGGGGCGTCTCGTCGTTATGCATGCGGGGCCGGCGGCCGGGCCGCCGCGGGCGTTCCGCCGATTCTATCGCCGTCTCGCGGCGGGCGTCGTCCGGGCCGCCGGCGCATCAAAAAAAGTTCGCGCCAGATTCGGTTCCGTACCTGTATCTTTACGCGAAGAAGCCCCGAACGTCTCGGAACGCCGGGCAACGCCCCCGATGATGCGCAGCCCGGCCCGCCTCCGGATGCGCTGAATCCGGCGCCCGGACGCTAAAATACCGAGTGCTTACAGCCCATGAGCCTGCACGCAATGAATCACTTCCCCAAACTGCTGTCGTCGCAGATCGGCTTCGACGTCGCGCAGACCATGCTCGAGAACTTCGACCGCCACTACCGGATCTTCCGCGAGGCGGCCATCGAGGCGAAGACCCTGTTCGAGCGCGCGGACTGGCACGGGCTGCAGCGGCTCGCGCGCGAGCGCATCACGTCGTACGACGATCGCGTGCAGGAATGCGTCGAGGTGCTGGAAGACGAATACGACGCGGAGAACATCGACGACGAGGTCTGGCAGCAGATCAAGCTGCATTACATCGGCCTCCTGACGTCCCACCGCCAGCCCGAGTGCGCGGAAACGTTCTTCAACTCGGTGTGCTGCAAGATCCTGCACCGCTCGTACTTCAACAACGATTTCATCTTCGTGCGCCCGGCGATCTCGACGGAATACCTCGAGAACGACGAGCCGGCCGCGAAGCCGACCTACCGCGCGTACTACCCGGGCACCGACGGCCTCGCGGTCACGCTCGAGCGCATCATCACGAATTTCCAGCTCGATCCGCCGTTCGAGGATCTCGAGCGCGACATCGCGTGCGTGATGCAGGCGATCCACGACGAGTTCGGCCGCTTCGACGAAGCGCCGAATTTCCAGATCCATGTGCTGTCGTCGCTGTTCTTCCGCAACAAGTCCGCGTACGTGATCGGCCGCATCATCAACGGCGACCGCGTGCTGCCGTTCGGGGTGCCGATCCGCCACACGCGCCCGGGCCTGCTCGCGCTCGACGCGGTGCTGCTGCGCCGCGACCAGCTGCAGGTCATCTTCAGCTTCTCGCACTCGTACTTCCTCGTCGACATGGACGTGCCGTCCGCGTACGTCAACTTCCTGTGCTCGATCATGCCGGGCAAGCCGAAGGCGGAGACCTACACGTCGGTCGGCCTGCAGAAGCAGGGCAAGAACCTGTTCTATCGCGACCTGCTGCATCACCTGTCGCATTCGAGCGACCGCTTCATCGTCGCGCCCGGGATCAAGGGCCTCGTGATGCTCGTGTTCACGCTGCCGTCGTTCCCGTACGTGTTCAAGATCATCAAGGACCGCTTCCCGCCGCCGAAGGAAACGACGCGCGCGCAGATCATGGAGAAGTACCAGCTCGTCAAGCGCCACGACCGGCTCGGGCGAATGGCCGACACGCTCGAATATTCGAGCGTCGCGCTGCCGCTCGCGCGGCTCGACCACGCGCTCGTGCGCGAGCTCGAGAAGGAAGTGCCGTCGCTGCTCGAATACGAGGGCGACGACCTCGTGATCAAGCACCTGTACATCGAGCGCCGGATGGTCCCGCTCAACCTGTACCTGCAGAACGGCACCGACGCGGAAATCGAGCACGGCGTGCGGGAGTACGGCAACGCGGTGAAGGAGCTGATGAAGGCGAACATCTTCCCCGGCGACATGCTGTACAAGAACTTCGGCGTCACGCGCCACGGCCGCGTCGTGTTCTACGACTACGACGAGATCGAATACCTGACCGACTGCAACGTGCGCCGCGTGCCGGCGCCGCGCCACGAGGAGGACGAGCTGTCCGGCGAGCCGTGGTACTCGGTCGGCCCGCACGACATCTTTCCCGAAACCTACGGGCCGTTCCTGCTCGGCGATCCGCGCGTGCGCGACGTATTCTTGAAATACCACGCCGATTTCTTCGAGCCGGCGCTGTGGCAGGCGAGCAAGGACCGGCTGCTGCAGGGCGAACTGCCCGATTTCCATCCGTACGACGCGTCGCTGCGCTTTTGCGTGCGCTACCCCGATCGTTTCGACGCGGCGGACGACGACGAGGGCGGCGCGCAGCGCGCCGCCTGAAACGCCCCGAAACCGCTCTGATACCGACCCGTTTTCCGTACCCGGAATCCCAACCCGATGAATACCAACGACCACCCGCTCTCACACCTGTTCGACAACAACGACGCCTGGGTCAAGCGCAAGCTCGCCGACGATCCGCAATACTTCTCGCGCCTCGCCGACCAGCAGGCGCCGGAATACCTGTGGATCGGCTGCTCGGATTCGCGCGTGCCGGCGAACCAGATCATCGGCCTGCCGCCGGGCGAAGTGTTCGTGCACCGTAATATCGCGAACGTCGTCGTGCACACCGACCTCAACTGCCTGTCGGTGATCCAGTTCGCGGTCGACATCCTGCGCGTGAAGCACATCATGGTGGTCGGCCACTACGGCTGCTCGGGCGTGAACGCGGCGCTGCACAACCGCCGCGTCGGCCTCGCGGACAACTGGCTGCACCACGTGCAGGACGTGCGCGAGCGGCACGCGGCGCTGCTCGACGAATGGCCGGTCGGCGAGGCGCGCTACCGCCGCCTGATCGAGTTGAACGCGATCGAGCAGGTGGTCAACGTGTGCCGCACGACGATCGTCAACGACGCGTGGGCGCGCGGCCAGCAGCTCACCGTGCACGCGCTCGTGTATGGCGTGCACGACGGCCGCATGCGCGACCTCGGGATGGCCGTGTCGAACGCCGACGCGCTCGACGACACCTACCGCCGCGCGGTGGCCGCACTGAGCGCGCGCGGCGACCACGCACGCGGCAACGACATGGTCGCGGCCGATGCGGCGCAGCTCACCGAAGTCGCGCAGTCCGTCGCGGATACCTTGAAGCCTTGCACGGGAACGGAGTAAGGGCCGGAGCGCTCGCCCCGTTCAACGGGAGATGAACATGTCAGCTATCGATCACGACGATCCGATCGTCATCGCGTCGGCGGCGCGCACCCCGATCGGCGGATTCCAGGGCGACTTCGCGTCGCTCGCCGCGCCGCAGCTCGGCAGCGCCGCGATTGCAGCGGCGCTCGCGCGCGCCGGCCTCGACCCGAACCGGATCGACGAAGTGCTGATGGGCTGCGTGCTGCCCGCCGGCCAGGGCCAGGCGCCCGCGCGCCAGGCGGCGCTCGGCGCGGGCCTGCCGCTCGCGACCGGCTGCACGACGATCAACAAGATGTGCGGCTCGGGGATGCGCGCGGCGATGTTCGCGCACGACATGCTCGCCGCCGGCTCGGCCGACGTGATCGTCGCGGGCGGCATGGAAAGCATGACCAACGCGCCGTACCTGCTGCCGAAGGCGCGCGGCGGGATGCGCATGGGCCACGGCCAGGTGCTCGACCACATGTTCCTCGACGGCCTCGAGGACGCGTACGACAAAGGCCGCCTGATGGGCACGTTCGCCGACGAATGCGCGGCCGAGTACGCGTTTTCGCGCGACGCGCAGGATGCGTTCGCGATCGAGTCGCTCGCGCGGGCGAAGCGCGCGAACGAGGACGGCTCGTTCGGCTGGGAAATCGCGCCCGTGACGGTGGCCGGCAGGAAGGGCGGGAAGGACGACAGGGTCGTGTCGCGCGACGAGCAGCCGTTCAAGGCCGATCCGTCGAAGATCCCGCTGCTGAAGCCCGCGTTCGGCGAGACCGGCACCGTCACCGCCGCGAACGCGTCGTCGATCTCCGACGGCGCGGCCGCGCTCGTGATGATGCGCGCGTCCACCGCCGCGCGGCTCGGCGTCGCGCCGCTCGCGCGCGTCGTCGGCCATGCGACGTTCGCGCAGGCGCCGGCGAAGTTCACGACCGCGCCGGTCGGCGCGATCCGCCGCCTGTTCGAGCGCAACGGCTGGCGCGGGTCGGACGTCGATCTATACGAGATCAACGAGGCGTTCGCGGTCGTCGCGATGGCGGCGATGAAGGAGCACGACCTCGCGCACGACCGCGTCAACGTGAACGGCGGCGCCTGCGCGCTCGGCCACCCGATCGGCGCGTCCGGCGCGCGCATCCTCGTCACGCTCATCGGCGCGCTGCGCGCGCGCGGCGGCAGGCGCGGCGTCGCGAGCCTGTGCATCGGCGGCGGCGAGGCGACCGCGATGGGCATCGAACTCCTCTGATCAAACCGCATGACTGCCAAGGAGCGTCGCACATGAAAACCGCATTGATCATCGGCGCATCGCGCGGCCTCGGCCGCGAGTTCGTCCGGCAATACCGGCGTGACGGCTGGAACGTGATCGCCACCGCGCGCGACGACGCGTCGCTGGCCGCGCTGCGCGAGCTCGGCGCGCACGCGCATGCGCTCGACATCGCGCAACCGGAGCAGATCGCCGCGCTCGGCGGGAAGCTCGACGGCGAGCGGCTCGACGTCGCCATCGTCGTGTCGGGCGTCTACGGGCCGCGCACCGAAGGGGTCGAGACGATTGCCGCCGAGGATTTCGACGCGGTGATGCACACCAACGTGCGCGGCCCGATGCAGTTGCTGCCGATCCTGCTGCCGCTCGTCGAGGATGCGCGCGGCGTGCTCGCCGTCGTGTCGAGCCGGATGGGCAGCATCGCCGACGCGACCGGCACGACCGGCTGGCTCTACCGCGCGAGCAAGGCCGCGCTCAACGACGTGCTGCGCATCGCGTCGCTGCAGACGCGTCACGCGGCGTGCGTGTCGCTGCATCCGGGCTGGGTGCGCACCGACATGGGCGGCGCGGAAGCGGCGCTCGATCCGGAGACGAGCGTGACCGGCATGCGGCGCGTGATCGCCGAGGCCGCCGCCGACGTCGCGCTCGCGAACGGCCGCTTCTTCCAGTACGACGGCGTCGAGCTGGCCTGGTAACCGATCACAACCTCACGTCGTTAATTCCCGTTACGCATGATTTTGTCCCGACCTGACGCGTGCCCGTGCGGCGGCGCGTCCCCGCTTCCCGCCGGCCGCGCGCCGGCGCCCCGCTACGCCGCGTGCTGCGGCCGCTTCATCGACGGCGGCGAGGCGGCGCCGACCGCGCTCGAATTGATGCGTTCACGGTATAGCGCGTACGTGCTCGGCGCGACCGACTACCTGCGCGCAACATGGGCCGCCCGCACCTGCCCCGCCGATCTGGATGCCGACCCCACTGCGCCCGACGCGCCGCGCTGGCTCGGCCTCGCGGTGAAACGTCACGCGCCGCTCGACGAACGCCACGCGGAGGTTGAGTTCGTGGCCCGCTACAAGGTCGGCGGGCGCGCGTACCGGCTCCATGAGACGAGCCGTTTCGAGCGCGACGAGCGCGGTTTCTGGCGCTATGTCGACGGCGATGTAAGCGAGCGCTGACAAATACTTGCTGTGTCAGACGCCGGGTAATTCCTGCATTGCACAACCCAAAATTGTCAGGCTACGATGAGCCCTGGTTTGGTCAGTTGCATGGCAGGGCTTACGAATGGCGTTCAGCAAGGTACTGGTGGGATGGATGGCAGCCTGCGCGCTGTCGGCCGCGCTGGCCGACACGCTGCCGAACGCCGGCGCCTCGAGCGGCCCGCTCGCCCGCGCCGAACGCTTCGACTACGGCGACTCGAGCCTGCCCCAGATCGCCGCCGACCTGAACGAACGGATCATCCGCATCCCGGCCGACGCGTCCGGCGCCGTCACGCTCGAAGCCACGCTGTTCAAGCCGGACGGCCCCGGCCCGTTCCCGCTCGTCGTGTTCAACCACGGCAAGAATCCCGGCGACCTCCATCAGCAGCCGCGCAGCCGCCCGCTCGCGTTCGCGCGCGAATTCGTGCGCCGCGGCTATGCGGTGATCGCGCCGAACCGCCAGGGCTTCGCCGGCTCCAGCGGCACCTATCAGCAGGAAGGCTGCAACGTCGCGAAGAACGGTCTCGCGCAGGCAGCCGACATCGGCGCGACGATCCGCTACATGTCGCGCGAGCCGTACGTCGACGCGTCGCACATCGTCGTCGCCGGCACGTCGCACGGCGGGCTCGCATCGATCGCCTACGGCACCGAAGCGGCGGCCGGCGTGCGCGGCATCATCAATTTCTCCGGCGGGCTGCGCCAGGACCTGTGCGACGGCTGGCAGCGCAACCTCGTCGACGCGTTCGACCAGTACGGCGCGCGCACCGCGGTGCAGTCGCTGTGGCTCTACGGCGACAACGACTCGGTGTGGACGCCCGCGCTCGTCGCGCAGATGCATGACGCGTACGCGTCGCACGGCACCCGCGCGCAGTTCGTCGATTTCGGCCGCTACAAGGACGACGCGCACCGGCTGATCGTCGACCGCGACGGCGTGCCGGTCTGGTGGCCCGCCGTCCACGCGTTCCTGGCCAAGCTGGACCTGCCGACCGCGGTGCGCTACGCGGTGGCGAACCCGCACGAGCCGAAGGCGTCGGGCTATGCGTCGATCGACGCGGTCGACGCGGTGCCGTTCATCGACGCGGCGGGCCGCGACGGCTATCGCCGCTTCCTGAACCAGCATCCGAGCCGCGCGTTCGCGGTGTCGGCCGAAGGCGCGTGGTCGTGGGCCGAGGGCGGCGACGATCCGATGGCGCTCGCGCTCGACAACTGCGCGAAGCAAGGCGCCGGCGCGTGCCGGCTGTATGCGGTCAACGATCGCGTCGTGTGGAACGCGAACGCGTCGCAGACGGCCGACAACGACGATGCGCAGGCCGCGCGCTCGCTCGCGTCGCGCTGATCGCGCGTTCGCCTGATCCACCCCGTCCCCCGTTTCATTTCCCGTTCGCTTGCGTATTGACGCGGCCGCACGTCGGCCCGCGCGACGCTCATCGCACCCCGTTTTCCTGCGCGTTCAGGACCGCCGGAGCTTGATTTTTTTCTACTGGGGGGCGTCACTCGGACGTCGTCATCTGCACGCATTTCGGGACTTCTGAGCCGTACCGTCCCGAGTCGTCCTGATCTGCGCCGAACTCCCGCCCGACAAGGCTTTGCGGCGTTTGTAACCGGTAGTGCAAGGCGCAGCGGAACACGCTAATCTCAGCGCGTTTTCGCGTTTTGCATGCCGCCCTGACGGCTTGCATGGCCGTCACCCGATATCGGCCGCGCAGCATCCCGCACGATGCCGCGCGCCGCCTGTTTCTCACCGGAGCCGTTTTGAGTACGCAAGCGACCGACGACTGGGTCGCGCGCAGCCTGCGCGCGGTCTGGCACCCCTGCACCCAGATGAAGCACCACGAGCGGATGCCGCTCATCCCCGTCGCGCGCGGCGCGGGCCTGTGGCTGTACGACCGCGACGGCAAGCGCTATTTCGATGCGATCAGCTCGTGGTGGGTCAACCTGTTCGGCCATGCGAACCCGGACATCAACGCCGCGCTGAAGGACCAGCTCGACACGCTCGAGCACGCGATGCTCGCGGGCTGCACGCACGAACCCGCGATCGAGCTCGCCGAGCGGCTCGCCGCGCTCACGCAGCACACGCTCGGCCATGCGTTCTTCGCGTCGGACGGCGCGTCCGCCGTCGAGATCGCGCTGAAGATGAGCTTCCACGCGTGGCGCAATCGCGGCCACGCGGGCAAGCAGGAATTCGTCTGCGTCGCGAACAGCTATCACGGCGAGACGATCGGCGCGCTCGCCGTCACCGACGTCGCACTGTTCAAGGACGCGTACGATCCGCTGATCCGCCACGCGCACGTCGTCGCGTCGCCCGACGCGCGCCTCGCGCAGCCGGGCGAGACGGCCGCCGACGTCGCGGGCCGCGCGCTCGCCGACGTGCGGCGCCTGTTCGTCGAGCGCAACGGCAGGATCGCCGCGCTGATCGTCGAGCCGCTCGTGCAGTGCGCGGCCGGCATGGCGATGCACGATCCGTCGTACGTGCGCGGGCTGCGCGCGCTGTGCGACGAATTCGGCGTGCACTTGATCGCCGACGAGATCGCCGTCGGCTGCGGGCGCACCGGCACCTTCTTCGCGTGCGAGCAGGCCGGCGTGTGGCCCGATTTCCTGTGCCTGTCGAAAGGCATCAGCGGCGGCTACCTGCCGCTGTCGCTGGTGCTGTCGCGCGACGAGATCTACGCGGCGTTCTACCACGACGACACGGCGCGCGGCTTCCTGCATTCGCATTCGTACACCGGCAACCCGCTCGCGTGCCGCGCGGCGGTCGCGACGCTCGACCTGTTTGCGCGCGACGACGTGCTCGCGCGCAACGCGCGCAACTCCGCCGCGCTGCGCGACGCGCTCGCGCCGCTCGCCGCGCATCCCCAGGTGCGCCACCTGCGCGAGCGCGGCACGCTGTTCGCGTTCGACGTCGCGCTCGAAGGCGACGCGGCGCGCGGCTTCTCGCGGCGCTTTTTCGAACGCGCGCTCGAACGCGAGCTGCTGCTGCGCCCGATCGGCACGACCGTCTACCTGATGCCGCCGTACGTGATGAGCCGCGACGACATCGCATGGCTCGCGCAGCGCACCCGCGACACGCTCGACGCCACCCTTGAGGAGATCGCCCGATGACCCTGCTCGACGCCCTGCAGCGCGGCCTCGCCGAGCTCGACGCGCAAGGCCTGCGCCGCGCGCGCCGCACCGCGGACACCGCGTGCGATGCGCACATGACCGTCGACGGCCGCGAGATCGTCGGCTTCGCGAGCAACGACTACCTCGGCCTCGCCGCGCATCCGGCGCTCGTCGCCGCGTTCGGCGAAGGCGCGCAGCGCTACGGCTCCGGCAGCGGCGGCTCGCACCTGCTCGGCGGCCACTCGCGCGCGCACGCGCGGCTCGAGGACGAGCTCGCCGGCTTTTCCGGCGGCTTTTCCGACGCACCGCGCGCGCTGTACTTCAGCACCGGCTACATGGCGAACCTCGCCGCGATGACCGCGCTGTCGGGCAAGGGCGCAACGATCTTCTCCGACGCGCTGAACCATGCGTCGCTGATCGACGGCATCCGGCTGTCGCGCGCGCACGTGCAGGTCTACCCGCACGCGGACATGGCCGCGCTCGCCGCGCTGCTCGAAGCGTCCGACGCGCAAACCAAGCTGATCGTCAGCGACACCGTGTTCAGCATGGACGGCGACCTCGCGCCGCTGCCCGAGCTCGTCGCGCTGGCCGAGCGGCACGGCGCGTGGCTCGTCGTCGACGACGCACACGGCTTCGGCGTGCTCGGCCCGCAAGGGCGCGGCGCGCTCGCGGCCGCGGCACTCCGCTCGCCGAACCTCGTGTATGTCGGCACGCTCGGCAAGGCGGCCGGCGTCGCGGGCGCGTTCGTCGTCGCGCACGAGACGGTGATCGAATGGCTGATCCAGCGCGCGCGCAGCTACATCTTCACGACGGCCGCGCCGCCCGCGGTCGCGCATGCGGTGTCGGCGAGCCTGAAGGTGATCGCCGGCGACGAAGGCGACGCGCGGCGCGCGCACCTCGCCGCGCTGATCGAGCGCACCCGCGCGTTGTTGCGCAACACGCGCTGGCAGCCGGTCGATTCGCACACGGCCGTGCAGCCGCTCGTGATCGGCAGCAACGATGCGACCCTCGCCGCGATGCGCGCGCTCGACGCGCACGGCCTGTGGGTGCCCGCGATCCGGCCGCCGACGGTGCCGGCCGGCACGTCGCGGCTGCGCATCTCGCTGTCGGCCGCGCATTCGTTCGACGATCTCGCGCGGCTCGAAGCCGCGCTGATCGACGCCAGCGACGGGGCGGCGGCCTCCGTCGAGGCGAATCGGCGGGAGGCCGCATGAGCACCCCGTTGTCGCTGTTCGTCACCGGCACCGATACCGAGATCGGCAAGACCTTCGTGTCCGCCGCGCTGCTGCACGGCTTCGCGCGGCTCGGCCTGCGCGCGGCCGCGATGAAACCGGTCGCCGCCGGCGCGTACGAGCAGGATGGCGTGTGGCGCAACGAGGACGCCGACCAGCTCGACGCGGCCGCGAACGTCGTGCTGCCGCCGGAGCTGCGTACGCCGTTCCTGCTGAAGGCGCCCGCGGCACCGCACATCGTCGCCGCGCAGGAAGGCGTGACGCTCGACCTCGACACGATCGTCACGTGCCATCGCGACGCGCTGACGCGCGCGGACATCGTCGTCGTCGAGGGCGCGGGCGGCTTCCGCGTGCCGCTCAACGACACGCACGACATGGCCGACCTCGCGGTCGCGCTCGGCGTGCCGGTCGTGATGGTGGTCGGCGTGCGGCTCGGCTGCATCAGCCATGCGCTGCTGAGCGCCGACGCGATCGCCGCGCGCGGCCTCACGCTCGCCGGCTGGGTCGCGAATCACGTCGATCCGGCGATGTCGTACCCGGACGAGAACGTCGCGACGCTCCGCGACTGGCTCGCGCGCGAGCACCGCGCGCCGCTGATCGGCCGCATTCCGCATCTGGCGCCGGCCGCCCCCGAATCCGCTGCAGCGATGCTCGACGTCGCCGCGCTCATCGACACGCTGCGCGCCGCGCAGCATTGACCCCAACATTCCCCCACGCGAATCCAGGATGAACGATATGACCCAAGCCCAGACCGCTGCCGTGCAAACCGACGCAATCCCCGTGGCCGCTCCGGCCGCGCAGCGCTGGCGCGTCGCCGACGTCGTCGCACTGTTCGAGCTGCCGTTCAACGACCTGATGTTCCGCGCGCAGCAGGTGCACCGCGAGCACTTCGACGCGAACGCGGTGCAGCTGTCGACGCTGCTGTCGATCAAGACGGGCGGCTGCGAAGAGGATTGCGGCTACTGCTCGCAGTCGTCGCATCACGACACGGGCCTGAAGGCCGAGAAGCTGATGGACGTCGTCGCGGTGCTCGACGCCGCGCGTGCCGCGAAGGCGAACGGCGCGAGCCGCTTCTGCATGGGCGCCGCGTGGCGCAACCCGAAGGAACGCCACATGCCGGCGCTGACCGAGATGGTGCGCGGCGTGAAGGAGATGGGGCTCGAGACCTGCATGACGCTCGGGATGCTCGAGGACGAGCAGGCGAAGGAGCTCGCCGACGCGGGCCTCGACTACTACAACCACAATCTCGACACGTCGCCGGAGTTCTACGGCCAGATCATCTCGACGCGCACCTACCAGGACCGCCTCGACACGCTCGACCGCGTGCGCGACGCGGGCATCAACGTGTGCTGCGGCGGGATCATCGGGATGGGCGAGTCGCGCCGCGAGCGCGCGGGCCTGATCACGCAGCTCGCGAACCTGAACCCGTATCCGGATTCGGTGCCGATCAACAACCTGGTCGCGATCGAGGGCACGCCGCTCGAAGGCACCGCGGCGCTCGACCCGCTCGAGTTCGTCCGCACGATCGCGGTCGCGCGGATCACGATGCCGAAGGCCGTGGTGCGGCTGTCGGCCGGCCGCGAGCAGCTCGACGACGGGCTGCAGGCGATGTGCTTCCTTGCCGGCGCGAACTCGATGTTCTACGGCGACCAGCTGCTGACGACCAGCAACCCGCAGACCCAGCGCGACCGCGCGCTGTTCGAGCGTCTCGGGATTCGCGCGAGCCAGCCGGACGCGCTCGGCACGGACGCGTAAGCGCGCGACCACCGCGCAATGCAGAAGCCGGGGCATGCCCCGGCTTTTTTTTCATTCTGCGCGTATCGCACGCTAACCGTCCGCACGCTCAGCGCGCGGATTTCTCGCTCCCGTCCAGCACCGAGCGCACCTTCACGACCAGCCGCTCGTCGACGGGTGCGAGCACCTCGCCGCGCGGGCGCACGCCCGAGCCGAAATGCACCGCGCGCACGCCGGTCGTCCTGACGAAGTCGCCGACCGCGTCGGCGGTCAGCCCCGAGCCCGCCAGCACCGTGCACGACGTGCCCTCGGCGCGCCGCACCATCCGCGCGATCGTCGCGGCCGCATCGAGCACCGACGGATGGCCGCCCGAGGTCAGCACCGACGTGACGGCCGGCACGCGCAGCAGCGCATCGAATGCGGCGTTGAGGTCGCGCGCGACGTCGAACGCGCGATGGAACGTGAGCGCGCGGCCGTCGGCGGCGCCGGCGATGCGCGCGAGCGCACCGAGATCGATGTCGCCGCGCGCATCGAGCGCGCCGAACACGACGCCGTTCGCGCCGGCCGCGACCGCCGCGCGGACGTCGCGCTCGATCACCCGGAGATCGTCGGCGTCGTAGACGAACGACCGGCTGTGCGGCCGCACGATCACGTTGACGGGAATCGGCACCGCGGCGGCGACGGCTTCGACCAGGCCGACGCTCGGCGTCAGCCCGCCCTCGCCGATCGCGGTGACGAGTTCGAGACGGTCGGCGCCCGCGCGGGCGGCGGCCTTGGCGTCGCCGACGGTCGCGGCGATCACTTCGAGCAGGACGGACGGGGCGGCGGTCGGCTTCATCGGCGGCTCACGAATCTGTAGACGATTCGCATCCTAGCCGACCGGCGCGGGCGACGCCAGATCGGCCGCCGGCGCCCCGCGTCAGCGCCGCCGCACGAGCCACGCGCCGGCGAGCGCGGGCAAGGCTGTCGCGACGAGCCCCGGCGCGACGCTGAACATCGACGCGGACAGCCGCGCGCCGTGCTGGCCGGCCAGCGCGACGAAATCCGGCGACAGCAGCAGGCTCGCGACGCCGATCGCCGCGAGCGCGGTCATGCCGGACGCGACGAGGAGCGCGACGCCCGCGCCGCGCGCACGCGGCCGGAACGTGCCCGTGAACGCGCCGGCGGCGAGGAACACCGCGGTGATCGCGAACAGCGCGCACACCATGGCCAGCTTGAGGTTCGGGTGCCCGAGGTTGAAAAACGCCATGCCCTGCGCGCCCGTCAGCCAGAAATCCGCGACCGCGAACAGCGTGACCGCGAGCCCGTTGCGCACGGCGCTCATCCGCGGGCCTGCGAGAAATACGCGGTCGCCGGGCGCCGGTACAGCAGGTAGACGAACAGCGCGCACAGCAGGACGCCCGGGATCAGGACCATGCGGTACGGGAAGTTGATCAGCGACACGACGATCCCGACCGCGGAGACCGCGATGTACGCGGTGCGCGCCCAGCCGCGCGCGCGCAGGATCGCGATGCCGATCGCGACGTTCAGCGCCGCGGAGACGACGCCGAACCCGATCGTCGCCCATATCGGCAGCAGGCATTGCTGGTAGAGCGCAATGACCATCGGATTGCGCAGCGAGAACGGCGTGTTGATGAGCGTGAACGCACTGGTGACGATGATCACCCACGCGAGAATGGTCAGCGAAATCGGTCTTTTCATTGTGTTTTCCCCGAAAATGCCGCCACTGGGCCCCCGGGCGGCGCGACCGCGGCCACGGCGGCCGCGATCGCGCCATTGTCGGAGAAGCCCGCCGGAAACACAACGCCCGCCAGGGCCTGTTCACGCCAATAACAGGTCCTAGCTGCCGTCCGCCCCCTCGTCGCCCCAGTCGAGATCCCCGCACAGCACGCGCAGCGCGTCGCCGACGCGGATCGCGACCGACAGCGTCACGCACGGCTGCGCCTCGTTGATCGACAGGTACGGCCGCGTCACCTGCACGCGTCCCGGCTCGGCAATCGCCGTGCGGAAGTACGGCCGCCGCAGCCAGTTCGCGCCCTGCGCGTCCGCGAGCGGCAGAAAGCGCGTCTCGCGGGTTGCGCGATCGGCGCGCAGCACGACGTTGCGGCCCGCCTGCCGGCCCTGCGCGTCGAGCAGGAAGCAGCGCGCCGCGCCGTCGAGCGCGAGGAAATTCCAGCACACCTCGTCGAGCGGCTCGCCGGCCGCCAGGCGCTCGGCCGCGCGCTCGAACGCGCGCAGGTACGGCGCGAGCCGCTGGGCCTCGCGCCGCTCGCGCGCGTCGGTCTGCAGGCGAAAGCGCTCGGTCAGCTCGCCGATGCACGCGGTCGCGGCCGCGCCGTCGGGCAGCCCCGGCGCCGGCCGGCCGAAGAAGTAGCCCTGCACGAAATCGGCCTCGCACGACAGCGCGATCTGCGCTTCGTGCTCGGTCTCGATCCCTTCGACCAGCACCAGCTTGCCGGCCTCGTGCAGCAGCGTGACGAGACCGTGCAGGATCGCGGTGAGCCCGGTGCGGTGCGCCGCGTGCGACAGCATGATGCGGTCGAGCTTCACGATGTCCGGATTCAGCTGCCAGATCCGCTCGAGGTTCGAATGGCCCGCGCCGAAATCGTCGAGCGCGAGCAGGAAGCCCTGCGCGCGGAATTCCCGCATCGCGTCGGCAAGCCGCTCGAGGTCGTCCGCGCGCTGCTCCAGCACTTCGAGCACGATGCGGCGCGGCGGCATCCCGAGGCGCTTCAGGTTCGCGAGCAGCGCCGCGGCCTGGAACGGATCGGTCAGCACGCCCGGATGCACGTTCAGGAACAGCCATTCGCGCTCCGCGCCGAGCAGCGCGAAGTTCTCGAGATGCAGCGCCTGCGCGAGCCGGTCGAGCTGCAGCAGCTCGCCGTGACGCGCCGCGTCGCCGAACACGTCGAGCGGCGACACCGGCCGGTCGAGCGTGTCGTGCGCGCGCAGCAGCGCTTCGTAGCCCACCGCACGCTGGTGCGACAGGCTGAAAATCGGCTGGAACACGCTCGTGAGCGTCAGGTCGTGATGCTGCGTCGCAAGACGCTCGAAGCCGGACGTCACCTCCCGCTCGAAGCGGTACGGCGACGCGGCGGCCGGACGCTCCTGTTGCACGATCGTCATACCCCCTTCCTCCTGATGCTGGCGAACGCGGCGGCTGACGGACTGGACGGCGCGTGATGTGTGATGCGGGTTGTCATGAACAGGCCCTCGGATATTCGGTAGTTGTCGGTTGTCGGCAAGCATCAAGCAAGCTTCGTGCGCACGCTGCGCCGGCCCGCCGCGCACGCCCGCGCGACCGGCGCACCGCCGTGGCGCACACCGCGCGCACCATTCCGGTGCGCGCGCACCGGCCCGCTCGAACGCAGCCGTCCGAGCGGCACGCTACACTCCGTACGACCGTTTCATGCCCCGCTTTCGACGTATCGATGGAAATTGTCTTCACCGTCCTGGTCCTGCTGCTCACCGTCGCGCTGTCCGGCGCGCTCACGCGCGTGCTGCCGTTGCGGCTGCCGTTGCCGCTGATGCAGATCGCGTTCGGCGCGATCCTCGCGTGGCCGAAATTCAACCTGCACGTCACGTTCGACCCCGAAATCTTCATGCTGCTGTTCATTCCGCCGCTGCTGTTCGCGGACGGCTGGCGGATTCCGAAGCGCGAGCTGTACCTGCAGCGCCGCGCGATCCTGATGCTCGCGTTCGGGCTCGTCTTCATGACGGTACTCGCAGTCGGCTACTTCGCGCATTGGCTGATTCCCGAGTTGCCGCTGCCGATCGCGTTCGCGCTCGCCGCGGTGCTGTCGCCGACCGACGCGGTCGCGCTGTCGGGCATCGCGGGCAAGGGCCGGATCCCGCCGCAGCTGATGCACATCCTCGAGGGCGAGGCGCTGATGAACGACGCGTCCGGCCTCGTCGCGCTGAAATTCGCGGTCGCCGCCGCGCTGACCGGCATGTTCTCGCTGCGCGACGCGTCGATCACGTTCGTGATCGTCGCGGCCGGCGGGCTCGCGACGGGCGCGGCCGTGTCGTGGATCTTCGGCGCGCTGTCGACGCGCTTCCTGAACGCCGAGCAGGAAGGCGACCCGGCGCCCGGGATCGTGATGACGCTGCTCGTGCCGTTCGCCGCGTACCTGATCGCCGAGCATCTCGACCTGTCGGGCGTGCTGGCGGCCGTCTCGGCCGGGATGATGATGAACTACACGAGCTTCTCCCGCAAAAGCACCGTCGCGTCGCGCGTGCGCGCGGAAAGCACGTGGGCGATGATCGAGTTCGTGTTCAACGGCATGGTGTTCATCATGCTCGGCCTGCAGCTGCCGCACATCATCGGCCGCGCGCTCGTGGACGCGCATCACACGAGCGACGCGCTCGTCGGCCGGATGATCGTCAACGTGCTCGCGATGATGCTCGCGCTCTACGCGATCCGCTTCATGTGGGTCTGGCTGCTGCGCTGGATCGCGAGCCGCCGCGCGGCGCGCCAGGGCCTCGCCGGCACGATGGCCGGGCTGCGCACGATCGCGGTGATGACGGTCGGCGGCGTGCGCGGCGCGGTGACGCTCGCCGGCGTGCTGTCGATTCCGGTCGCGCTCGCCGACGGCACGCCGCTGCCCGGCCGCGACACCGCGATCTTCGTCGCGTCGGCCGTGATCCTCGGTTCGCTGGTTTTTGCCGTGATCGGGTTGCCGCTCTTGCTGCGCGGCGTGCGCTCGACCCGCAACCCGCTCGCCGAGGAGGAACGCCACGCGCGCGCCGCTGCCGCGCAGGCCGCGATCCGCGCGATCGATTCGTCGCACGACGCGATCTCGACCGATCTCGACGAATCGGGCGCGGCGCGCTGCGCGGACATCTCCGCGCGCGTGATGGACCAGTACCGCCGCCGGCTCGCCGCGCTCGCCGAGGACGGCCCCACGCCGCGCGCGGAAGCGAAGCAGTCCGAGACGATGGAGCTGCAGATGCGGATCGCGGCCGTGCGCGCGGAACGCTCCGTGCTGTACCGGCTGCGCGGCGAGCGCAGGATTTCGGACGAAACGCTCGCGAAACTGATCCGCGAAATCGACCTGTCGGAAACGGCGCTGTCGACGCGGAAGAAAGGGCTGGTCTGATTGCACGCCCAAGCAAAACGGCGACGCCGCAGCGTCGCCGTTTTGCCGTCTGCCGTACCGAACGCCGCGTTACTTCGCGACGACGACCGGAATCCCCTTCAGCGTCCCCGCGCCCTTCACTTCGTCGAGCGCAAGCTGCACGTGCGCACTCGTCGCCGCGTCGATGCCGAGTTGCAGCGCGAGCTCGCGCTCCGCGCGCTTCACGCCGGCCAGGTTGCGCAGCTTCACGTGCCCGAAACCGCGCACGCGCGCGTGCAGGTCGGCGAGCTGCGCGACGCGCGCCGTGTTGTCCGCGGTCATTGCCGCGAGCGCGCGCGACAGCGTCGTCTCGTAGTCGTCGGCGAGCGCGCGCTCCATCCTGCGCTCGACGGTGCGGCCGAACGGGTCGAGCCACGTGCCGCGCAGGCTGCGCACGCGCGCCAGCACGCCGAGCACCGGCCACATCCACTGGCCGAACACGCGCTTGTTCGGCACGCCGCCGTCGCTGCCCGCCTTCGCGACCGTCGGCGGCGCGAGGTTGAACTTCACGCGATAGTCCTGCCCCGGCACGCCTTCGAACTGCGCTTCGAGCGCCGTGCGGAACGCGCCGTCCGCATAGAGGCGCGCGACCTCGTATTCGTCCTTCACGGCGAGCAGGCGGTAGAACGTCGTCGCGACCGCGCGCGTCAGCACATCGTCGCCCAGCACGCGGGCCGCGTTCACGAGCGCGCGGTAGCGCTCGACATAGCGCGCGCCGCCGTACTGGTCGAGACGCGCCTCGCGATCCGCGATCAGCTCGGCGAGCGTCTCGGGCGCGACGTGCGCCGCCACCGCATGCCGCGCGTTCCACAGCGCGTCGAGCCCGGCCGGGTCCCCCGCCGCCATCCGGCCGACCGCGAACGCGAGCTTGTTCATCGGCACCGCGACGTTGTTCAGCTCGATCGCGCGCATCAGCGCCGCGTGCGACACCGGCACCAGGCCGAGCTGCCACGCATAGCCGAGCATCAGGATGTTCGCGCCGATCGAGTCGCCGAGGAATTTCGCGGCGAGCGCCTGCGCGTCGCAGCTCGACAGGAAGCCGTCGCCGGCCGCGTGGCGCATCTTCTCGAGCAGCGCGTCCGCGTGCAGGTTCGCGTCGGGGTTCTGCACGAACGACGCGTTCGGGATCCGGTGCGTGTTGACGACGATCCGCGAACGCCCGTGACGCACCGTCTGCAGCGCATCCGCGCTCGCGCCGACGACCATGTCGCACGCGAGCAGCACGTCGGCCTGCTGCGTGTCGATGCGCACCTGGTTCAGCCATTCATCGCGCGCGGCGATCCGCACGAACGACAGCACCGAGCCGCCCTTCTGCGCGAAGCCCATGAAGTCGAGCACCGACGCGCTCTTGCCTTCGAGGTGCGCGGCCATGCTGACCAGCGCGCCGACCGTCACGACGCCCGTGCCGCCGACGCCCGTCACGAGCATGTCGTACGGCGCCGCGTCGAGGTGCGTCGCCGGCACCGGCAGCGCGTCGACGCGCGCGGCGAGCGCCGCCTCGTCGAACGCCGCGCCCGCGGCCTTCTTCAGCGCCGCGCCTTCGACCGTCACGAAGCTCGGGCAGAAGCCGTTCACGCACGAGAAATCCTTGTTGCACGACGACTGGTCGATGCGGCGCTTGCGGCCGAGCGGCGTCTCGAGCGGCTCGACCGACAGGCAGTTCGACTGCACGCCGCAGTCGCCGCAGCCTTCGCACACCGCGTCGTTGATGAACAGGCGCTTGTCCGGGTCGGGGAACTCGCCCTTCTTGCGGCGGCGGCGCTTCTCGGCCGCGCAGGTCTGGTCGTAGATCAGCACGGTGACGCCCGGCGTCTCGCGCAGCTCGCGCTGCACCGCGTCGAGCTCGCTGCGGTGATGGAACGTCGTGCCCTTCGGGAACAGCCCGTGATGGCCGTCGTACTTCTCCGGTTCGTCGGACACGACGACGAAGCGCGACACGCCTTCCGCCTCGACCTGCCGCGCGATCTGCGGCACCGAGATGCTGCCGTCGACCGGCTGGCCGCCCGTCATCGCGACCGCGTCGTTGTAGAGGATCTTGTACGTGATGTTCGCCTTCGCGGCGACCGCCTGGCGGATCGCGAGGATTCCCGAATGGAAGTAGGTGCCGTCGCCGAGGTTCTGGAACACGTGGCGCGTGTTCGTGAACATCGCGTGCGCGGCCCAGTCGACGCCCTCGCCGCCCATCTGGATCAGCCCGGTCGTGTCGCGGTCCATCCACGACGCCATGAAGTGGCAGCCGATGCCGGCCTGCGCGATCGAGCCTTCCGGCACCTTCGTCGACGTGTTGTGCGGGCAGCCCGAGCAGAAGTACGGCGTGCGCTTCACCGCGTCCGCCTCGTTCGACAGGATCTGCGGCGCGACCAGATCGACGACGCGCTCGCGGCGGTCGAGCGCCGGCTTGTGGCGCGCGAGCCAGGTGGCGAACACCGGCAGGATCCGCGACGGGCGCAGCTCGCCGAGCTCGGACAGCAGGCACGCGCCTTGCGCGTCATGCTTGCCGAGCACGCGCGGGCGCGCGCCGTCCGTGCGGTTGTACAGGTAGTCCTTGATCTGCTGCTCGATCACCGGGCCCTTTTCTTCGATGACGAGCACTTCGGCGAGGCCGTCGATGAAGGTCTCGATGCGCGTCATCTCGAGCGGGTACGACAGGCCGACCTTGTAGATGCGCACGCCGGCCGCGTCGAGATCGGCGACGGTCAGGTCGAGGCGGCGCAGCGCTTCCATCAGGTCGAGGTGCGCCTTGCCGCAGGTGACGATGCCGACGTTCGCGTGCGTGCTCGGCGCGATCGACTTGTCGATGCTGTTCGTGCGCGCGAAATGGCGCACCGCGTCGAGCTTCGCGGCGAGGCGCGCCTCGATCGTCAGGCTCGGCAGGTCGGGCCAGCGGTTGTGCAGGCCGCCCGACGGCGGCGTGAAGCCTTGCGGCGCGGGCCAGTGCGTCTGCAGTGCGTCGAGGTCGACGGTCGAGCCCGATTCGACCGTTTCCGAGATCGCCTTGAAGCCGACCCACGCGCCGGAGTAGCGCGACAGCGCCCAGCCGTACAGCCCGAATTCGAGCATGTCGGCGATGTTCGACGGATTCACGACCGGCATGTGCCACGCGATCATCGCGAAGTCGCTCTGGTGCGGCATCGACGACGACACGCAGCCATGATCGTCGCCCGCGACGACCAGCACGCCGCCGTGCGGCGACGAGCCATACGCGTTGCCGTGCTTCAGCGCGTCTCCCGCGCGGTCGACGCCCGGGCCCTTGCCGTACCACATCGCATAGACGCCATCGACGGTGCGCTCCGGATCGGCCTCGACGCGCTGCGTGCCGAGCACCGCGGTGCCGCCGAGTTCCTCGTTGATCGCGGGCAGGAAGCGCACGCCGCCGCCGTCGAGCAGTTTCTTCGCCTTCCATAGCTGCTGGTCGACCATGCCGAGCGGCGAGCCGCGGTAGCCGCTGACGAAGCCGGCCGTGTTCAGGCCCTGCGCGGCGTCGGCCGCGCGCTGCATCAGCAGCAGGCGCACCAGCGCCTGCGTGCCGGTCAGGAAGATCCGGCCGCGCGTCGCGGTCAGGTTGTCGGTCAGACGGTAGTCGGATAGGACGGGCGTGCCGTCGATGGGCAAGCGGGCGGTCATGGGGCTGTCTCCTGATTTGTGCGGATTTCTGCTGTTCTTGGCTGCCGCGGCGGCGCGTCGGGCGACGCAGTGCCGGCGGCAGCGGAATGGCTCTATTTTTTCGCGCGGAAAGAAGAATGTTTTTTCTCATCTTGCGCGGATGGTCCGTTGGCGGGAAAAACTACGCAGCCTTTGCGCGAGATTTGAGAGAGTTCTTGCGTATGGCGGATGGATGGCGGATTGGCCGGGGTTCGTGGCGGGCTTGCGGTTTGCTGAAGCAGCGGGATGTTGCCGGGCGGGTCGTTCGCGGACAGGCGGCCGCCGCCCGCGCTCCGTGCGACGCGGGTCCGGCCGGCCGGAGGCGTGCCTCCTCACCGTTGGAATGCACAGCGATTCGAGTGGCTCGAGGAAGCGAATATCCACAACGCAAGCGTTGACTCGACGCGGTCGATCAGGCGCTCACGCTCACCGTTGAGGGGCACAGCGTTTTGAGTCGCTTCGGGGATTGGGTTTCCACGTCGGAGTCGGAGCCATCGTCGAGCAGGTTCGCACACTCACCTGTAGAATTCACAGCCTTTCGAGTTGCCCCGGATATCGGATATCCACATCGGAATCGGCAACACGTTCGTCCCGGTGTCCACACTCACCCTTGAATTTCACAGCATTCCGAGTCGCTTTCGAGGCCGGATATCCACATCGGAATCGGCAGCACGTTCGTCCCGGTGTCCACACTCACCCTTGAATTTCACAGCGTTCCGAGTCGATTTCGAGGCCGGATATCCACATCGGAATCGGCAGCACGTTCGCCCCGGTGCCCACACTCACCCTTGAATTTCACAGCGTTCCGAGTTGCTTCCGAGGCCGGATATCCACATCGGAATCGGCAGCACGTTCGTCCCGGTGTCCACACTCACCCTTGAAATTCACAGCGTTCCGAGTTGCTTCCGAGACCGGATATCCACATCGGAATCGGCCGCACGTTCGTCCCGGTGCCCACACTCACCCTTGAATTTCACAGCGTTCCGAGTCGCTTTCGAGTCGCTTTCGAGGCCGGATATCCACATCGGAATCGGCGGCACGTTCGCCCCGGTGCCCACACTCACCCTTGAATTTCACAGCGTTCCGAGTTGCTTCCGAGGCCGGATATCCACATCGGAATCGGCGGCACGTTCGATCGGCCGCGCACGCTCACCGTTGAAATTCACGGCGTTTCGCGTCGTTTCGGGGGCGGATAAGCGGTGCTGGTCGACGAGATGCCCGGGTTCTTCAAGGCGATCGCTTTGCGGATCATCGATTGACGCGCCGCCTGTCTCGGCTCGACGCTCGATTGAACGCCGGGCTCGACAGGCGGCTTCGCATCACCACCCTTCCCATCCGCTCCACGCCTGTGCGCCGGCGCCGTACTTGTTCAGCTTGGCGGCCAGCGCGACCGGCATGGCCATCTGGCCCAAACACTGGTCCGGATGTCCGGCGGCGAAGGTGTTCGACATCGCCGACGCAAAATGGTCGGTATAAATGATGTTGATCTTCGGGTCGCGCTCCGGATGATACGACCAGCTTGGAACCCGGTTGAGCGGATCGCGAACGAAGAATCGCTTCAGATGAGGATTAATGTCGTTCGCTGCACGGTCGACGATGCTGCTGATCAACGATCGTCCCCAATACGTGCAGGTCCACGAGAACAGATGCAGCGTGCTCGGCGCGCCGCCCACCGGATTCGGGGGATAGTTGATGTCGAACTGCGCGGGCGCAATCGTACGATTGGCGCGCTGCGTCAGCTTCCTGTACTGCGTGGTCATCATTTCGTCCAAGCCGCTCTCGAACGAATACTGATCGAACAAGGTCAAGCTGTTCGCCGTCTGGTTGATTTCATATTTGTTGATGAGGAAGAACCCTCTCGGCAAGGTCAACGCCCGATTATTGGAAAGATACGGGGCCCTGGCCTGATCCATGGCGCCATCGTACAGAATGGCCACTCTGGATTTCACGGAATTGTCGTCGGGGTTGACGAGGAGTTGTCCGTAATTGGCGTTGAACAGATTGATGTTGCTGGCGGCCGTCGCGCTGTTCTGGGTGTACTGGACCAGTCGATCGCCGAGGGTATTGCGCAGGTACTCGATGAAGCGCACGTGCATCGCATCGTTCCACACGCCGGCGAAATGCGAGATGTTCAGAATGACGAGTTCGCAATCCGCCGCTCGAATGGTCGTGAAGTAGTTGATGATCGCACGCAGGATATTGTCGAACGAGTCGCCCCAGTACAAAGGACCAGGACCATGATAGGTCCAATAGGTGCCGTTGCCCGCAATCGCCGGGCGCAGATCGAAATAGCGTATGCCGCCGGCGAGTTGCGCCGCCATGTCCGCGGTTTGCGTGCGCGCCATACGCCCCAAGAGCGGCATGGATTCCATATAGCAGCCGCTGTCGTGCGTACCGGGGAGCGTGATCGCGCTCAGGGACCGATTCTGCAAGTAGTTCGCGAATAGCTGGGTCATCCACATGTCGATACCCTCTCTTTCAGTTTTTCACGATGGTGAAACCATTCAGGTACGCCGCATCCTTGCTTGAAACGAATTGCAGGAGCTTGAACGTGTTCGGCGGCGTGCATTGCACATCCGCGTAGAGGACCACATCTGACAGATAGCAGTCCTCCGCGATCTGCAGAAAGTCCTTTGCGCTCTTGCTGTCCGGATCGGACAAGGCCGCGGGAGGCGATTTCGCGTCGCATTGATTGATCTTCGCAACGATGCTCGCCGACTTCTGCTGATCGAGCGACACGGTGAAGGTCACGACAACGACGGCCGACTTGGCGCTTCCCGCAACGATCAGTTCCTGTGAAACGGATTGGCGCGAGGGCAGCGCGATGTTCTGGAAGGCTGGCTTGTTGGCGCTCCCCCAATCCGACGCATTGGCGTAGGTCGCGCTCAGCGATATGTCATGGGGCGTGGCGTTGTCGATGACCAGGCTGGTCTTGTAATCTTGCGGAATCGGGTTGGACAGCGGCATGGCAAACGTCCTTTGCATGAGACCGGCGTACCCCGCCGGGGAGACCGGCAGGCGTGCGCTCCGTTGTGCCGTCCGGTGCGTCCACTTTGCGTTGCACGCAACGCGCGAACAATGTGGCACACGTCATGCAAAGGGCGGAACGGAAGGCCTATGACAACGAAGCCGGGAGACGGGAAGGATGAAAGCGGGAGCGTCGTATCCGCAAGCGCCGCTCGTCTCGCGCTCACCATTGGAATGCACAGCGTTTCGAGTCGCACCGGGGGCCGGTTGTCCACAACCGGAACGACGCCTCCGGTCATCCTCACCTGTGAAATGCACAGGGCTTCGAGTCGTTCCGGGGCGCGATATCCACAACGCGCTCGACGGCATGAATTGCGGACATCACCCCATGCAGGCGTGCCCGCCGTATCACCAGCGTCACATTGATGGCGCGGCCCAGTGGGAAAGTTGCGCAGCGGCCAAGCGCCTCGCGATGAGCTTGGTCAGATCAATGGCGACCGTCGTGGGCGCCATTGAAGCGCGTCTTGATGGCAGTGCGGACAACGCGCTGGCGCAGATCCGTACCGGAGTCCGGAAAGTGCGGTCAGGCGCTGACTAGTTATTAAAAAACTAGTTATAGCCTCACTCATCCTGATCACGCCCGTTTGATCGCCCGCCCCCGGCCGGGCGCCCCTGGCCGGGCGCCCCTGGCCGGGCGCCCCTGGCCGGGCGCCCCTGTCCGAACCTCCCCGGCTCGGGTACGCTGACCGTCAACCGACACCGACACGCGGAGACACGATGAAGCTCTACTACTGGCCGAAGACCCGGGCGTTCCGGGCGCTGTGGATGCTGGAGGAGATCGGCGTGCCGTACGAGCTGGCGCCGATCGACCTGCGCTCGCACGAGCAGGGCAGCGACGCGTTCGTGCAGGTCAATCCGATGGCGAAGCTGCCCGCGCTCGACGACGGCAGCGTGCCGTTCGCCGAATCCGGCGCGGTGCTGCTCTATCTCGCGGACCGCTTTCCCGACGCGCAGCTCGGCATCGCGCCCGACGATCCGCTGCGAGGCCGGTTCCTGCAATGGCTGTTCTTCACACCGACCTGCCTCGAACCGGCGATGGCGGAAAAATTCACCGGCGCGTCGGGCAACCCGGTCGCGTTCGGCTGGGGCAACATCGCGCGCGTGCAACGCGCGCTCGCGCAGACGCTGGCGCAAAGCCCGTGGCTCGTCGGCGCGCACTTCACCGCGGCCGACCTGCTGCTCGCGAGCACGCTGAAGATCGCGTTCGACGCGCACCTGCTGCCGCACGATGGCGTGCTCGGCGATTACGTCGCGCGCGCGGAAGACCGCGACGGCTTCCGCCGCGCGGTCGCGATCGAACAACGCGAAGCGGCGCGGCTGCTGCATCCCTGACGCGAACGGGCGCTACGTCGACGACGCGGCCGGGCCGGGCGCGCGATCTTCGCGGGACACGGCGGTCGCGCCGGGCATGCCGCCGTCCGTGTCGGCGTCGACCGGCACGACCTCGTGGAAGTGCGTGTAGTCGATGTGCGTGATGCCGCCCTCGTCGTGCATCAGGTCGACGTAGCGATGAAACCAGCGGATCTCGCCATGCTCCCATGAGTGGCGCGCCAGCATCACCTGCGAGGTCGTCTCGTCCGAGCCCTCGATCGTGATCAGCAGCGACGCGTCGCGCGCCGCGAGCGACTCGGCCGACTCGCCGAACAGCGGGCTCGACTCGTCGATCACGTGCATCAGGTTCCAGCCGAGCAGGAAGATCGGGTGCTCGCTGCGCACGAGCGGCAGGTCGTGGATCTTGCGCAGCGTATAGCCCTCGTGCGTGCCTTCGACGCGCATCAGCCGCAGCTTCGCGCGCGCCTCGGCGATCACGTTCTGGCGTGCGTTCGCGACCCGCACCATCACCGTCAGCCGGCCGTTCAGCGGCCGCACGATCGCGTAGCGCGCGAACAGGATCTTCGCGCGCGGCCGCGAGAAACGGGCGAACACGAGCCCGGTGGCCAGCGCGATCCCCGACATCCCGACGAAGATCTCGAGCGTCGCGACGACGTGCGCGTAGACAGTCTGCGGATGCATGTCGCCGTAGCCGACGGTCGCGAGCGTCTCGACGCTGAAGAAGAACGCGCCGCCGAAGCCGGCCGGCGACTGGTTGGCGATCGGCGTGTTGCCGAGCATGTACAGCGTCGCGAAGCCGCCGTTGATCAGCAGGAACAGCATCGCGAGCGACAGGAAGAACACGGGCCAGCTCACCGTCAGCGCGCGGTGGTACAGGTCGCGCCAGCCAAGCGGCGGCATCCCGTACGCGATCACGTGGCGAGTGCCCGACCAGATCTTGCGGCCGCGGCCGCGAGGGGGAGAAGCGGAAGGATCGAGGTTCATCGCGCGGCGCCGCAGACGGGGAGGCGACGAGCGTAGCACGCGGGTCGCGGAAGCGGAAATGCATGGTGCAGCCCGACCGGATAGGGCGCCGGATAGCGCCTAATATGAATGCAGCCCCGGCGCGCATGCGTCCCCCCGGCCGGGTGAACGGTTGCGCTATCCACAGACAGATCGGCTAACCCGGGAGTCGACATGGCCGCCCCACTCGATCCACAACGCCGCCACCTGATCCAGGCCGCCGCCGCGGGCGGCCTGCTGGCCGTCGGCAGCGGCTGGCTTCGCCGCGCACACGCCGCCGACGCGGTCTCGCTGCCGTTCGAGAACGGGCTGCGCGAGCTGACGCGCGCCTTTCCGCAAAAGGGCGAGATGCTGCTCGTGCGCACCCGCCCGCCGCTGCTGGAGACGCCGTTCTCCGTGTTCGACGACGGCGTGTTCACGCCGAACGACCGGTTCTTCGTGCGCTGGCACCTGGCCGGCATCCCGACGCGGATCGACGCCGGTGCGTTCCGGCTCGCCGTGCACGGGCTCGTCGAGCGTCCGCTGGAGCTGGGCCTGCGCGAGCTCGCGCGGGACTTTCCGCACGTCGAGGTCGCCGCCGTCAACCAGTGCGCCGGCAATTCGCGCGGCTTCTTCAAGCCGCGCGTGGCCGGCGGCGAATGGGGCAACGGCGCGATGGGCAACGCACGCTGGACCGGCGTGCGGCTGAAGGACATCCTCGACCGGGCGGGCGTGAAGGCGGGCGCGGTCCAGGTCCGCTTCAACGGCCTCGACACGGGCGTGCTGCCCGCCACGCCGGCCTACGTGAAGGCGCTCGACGTCGATCGCGCGCGCGACGGCGAAGTGATCGTCGCGTTCGCGATGAACGGGCAGCCGCTGCCGCTGCTCAACGGGTTCCCGGTGCGTCTCGTCGTGCCCGGCTGGTATTCGACGTACTGGGTGAAGATGCTGCACGACATCGAGGTCATCGACCGCCGCGACGACAACTTCTGGATGGCGAAGGCCTACCGGATCCCCGACACCCCGCACGCGAGCATCCAGCCCGGGCAGGCCGGCGTTGCGACCGTGCCGATCGGCCGGATGGTGCCGCGCTCGTTCATCACCAACCTCGCCGACGGCAGCGTGATCGCGCTGGATCGCGTGCAGACGGTCCGGGGCATCGCGTTCGGCGGCGACACGGGCGTGCGCAAGGTGCTGTTCTCGCCCGACGGCGGCGCGTCCTGGACGGCGGCGCGGCTCGGAAAGGACTACGGCAAATACAGCTTCCGCCGCTGGGAGGCGCAGTTCACGCCGCAGCGCGCCGGACAGGCGGTGCTGCAGGTCAAGGCGGTCAACGCCGACGGCGTCGAGCAGCCCGACGCGCCGAACTGGAACCCGGCCGGCTACATGCGCAACGTGGTCGAAACGACGAACGTGGTCATCGCGTGAGGAGCCGATCATGACGAAGACTTGTGCCACGCTCCTGCTCGCCGCCGCGACGTGCACGGCAAGCGTCGCGATGGCGGAAGCGACCGGGCCGGCGCGCGCCGCGGCAGCCCGGAACATCGAGGCTCGCACGGTCGAGGTCGCGCTGCCCGGCGATACGCAGAAGTTTCCGCCCGGCCCGGGCGCCGATCTCGCGAACCTGCACTGCCTCACCTGCCATTCGGTCGGCATGGTGACGCGCCAGCCGCCGCTGTCGTTCGACGAGTGGAAGGCGGAAGTCGTCAAGATGCGCGCGGTGTATGGCGCGCCGCTGCCGCCCGATGCGATCGACGACCTCACCCGCTACCTGACCACGATCAACGGCAAGCCGTGATGCGGCGCGCTCGCGTGGCGCGCCGCGCCGCGTCTGGCCACCGTCATTTCCGGTCGACGATCACCCGGTCGAACGTGCCGCCGTCGGCGAAGTGCGTCTTCTGCGCGTTCGCCCAGCTGCCGAAGACCTGCTCGACGCTGAACGTCTTCAGCGGCTTGAACTCGGCCGCGTGCTTCTTCAGCACGTTCGGGTCGCGCGGGCGCAGATGGTGCTGCGCGATGATCTCCTGCGCGTCCGGCGTGTACAGGTAGTCGAGATACGCCTGCGCGACCTTGCGCGTGCCCTTCTTGTCGACCACCTTGTCGACGACCGCGACCGGCGGCTCCGCGAGGATGCTCGCCGACGGATAAACCGCGTCGAACTGCGCGCCCGACGCGCCGCTGTCCATCAGCGCGACCTCGTTCTCGAACGTCACGAGCACGTCGCCGATGCCGCGCTGCGTGAACGTCGTCGTCGCGCCTCGGCCGCCCGAATCGAGCACCGGCACGTTGCGGAAGATCGCCTTCTCGAAGTCGAGCGCCTGCTGGTCGGTTGCGCCCTTCTGCTTCTGGTAGCCCCACGCGGCGAGATACGCATAGCGGCCGTTGCCGGACGTCTTCGGATTCGCGATGACCACCTGCACGCCCGGCTTCGCGAGATCGCTCCAGTCCTTGATCCCCTTCGGGTTGCCCTTGCGCACGAGGAACACCATCGTCGTCGAGTACGGCGAGCTGCTGTCCGGGAAGCGCGCGCGCCAGTCCTTCGGCAGCAGCTGGCCGCGCTCGGCGAGCAGGTCGATGTCGTTCGGCTGGTTCATCGTCACGACGTCGGCCTGCAGGCCCTGCAGCACCGACAGCGCCTGCGCGCTCGACGCGCCGTGCGACTGCTTGATCGCAACCGTCTCGCCGGTCTTCTGCTTGTAGGCGGCGGCAAAGCCCGCGTTGATGTCCTTGTACAGTTCACGCGTCACGTCGTACGACACGTTCAGCAGCGACGTGTCCGCATGCGCGGCCGCCGTCGAGACGACGAGCGCCGCCGCGGCGACGCTCCTCAGCAGCCGGTGGCCGATTCCGTTCGTGTATCCCATCTTGAATGCCCCGCTTCCAGTGGTTGATGCGTGCCGGCGCGCGCACGCGCCGTCATCGAAACGTAAGCGGGCATTCTACGGGCGGGCCGCGCGGCGCCTTCCAATCAGTCGTGGAAAGCAAAGCAGGATTTCGGATAAGCGACGGCGACCGCTCGCGCACGCGCCGGATGTGATGCTAAGATCACCGTTCAGCCCTTTTCACGGTTCATCCATGTCCGCTGCCCTGCGCCCGCATCCGATCCTCGCCGCCGTCGCGGCAGGCGCGCGCGCGGCCGGGCTGAAACTGAAAAAACGACTCCTCGACTGACGGGGATGTCGCGTCCCGTCAGGCGAATGCCGGACGGGATGCCCGCAGGTCGTTTCTTTCTCCTCGCTCGCAAGCCTCGCTCCGGCACCCTGTCGGCGGAACGGTTCCCTCCACATCCGTTTTCACCATGAGGCTTTGCATGCACACACGTTTCGAAGGTATCTGGCTGCCGCTCATCACGCCGTTTCACCACGGCGAAGTCGACCACCCGGCGCTCGCGCGCCTCGCGCGCCGCTACGCGGCCGCCGGCATCGCCGGGTTCGTCGCGGGCGCGACGACGGGAGAAGGCGCGCTACTCGACGCGCGCGAGCAGGATGCGGTGTTCGCGACGCTGCGCGACGCCGCGCCGGGCCTGCCGATCGTCGTCGGGCTGACCGCGAGCGCGACGCAGTTCGCCGCGGCCCGCGCGCGCGAGCTCGCGGCGCTGGGTCCCGACGGCCTGCTCGTGACGCCGCCCGTCTACGTGCGGCCGGCCCAGGACGGCATCCGGCGGCACTTCGAGGCGATCGTCGAAGCCGCCGACCGGCCGGTGCTCGTCTACAACATTCCGTACCGCACCGGCGTGAACGTCGAGCTGGAGACGCTGCAGGCGCTCGCGCGCGACGCCCGCGTCGCGGGCGTCAAGGAGTGCGGCGGCAGCGTCGAGCGGATGACGCGTCTCGTGCACGAGACGCCGCTCGCGATCCTGTCCGGCGACGACAACCAGAACTTCGCGGCGCTATGTGCGGGCGCGCACGGCACGATCGCGAGCAGCGCGCACGTGCTGACCGAGTGGCACGTGCGCATCTTCGGGCTGCTGCGCGACGAACGGCTCGCCGACGCGCGGCGCCTGGCGGTCGCACTGCAGCCGCTCGTCGCGGCGCTGTTCGCTGAGCCGAATCCGGCGCCCGTGAAGGCGCTGCTGGCCGCGCAGGGCTGGTGCGAGGATGGCCTGCGGCTGCCGTTCGTGCCGGCGAGCGACGCGCTGCGGGCGAAGGTGGTCGAGCTCTGTGCGGCGCTGGAAGCCTCCACGCCGGCTGTCGCGGCAGCGTAGGATTTCGCTCCCGAGATTGTTTCAAACCGTCAGGATTCGGGACGAGCCGTACTGCGCGAGGTCGCCATCGGCGGTGACAAGCAGCAGCGGCTCGCACCACGCCTGCGCGACGAGCAACCGGTCGAACGGGTCGCGATGATAATGGGGCAGATTGCGCACTGCCGCGCCGTGCGCGGCCCGAACCGGCAGTTCGTTGTACTTGCTCGTCCTGATCGCATCGACCAGCCGATCCACATCGACGTCCAACTTCCCCTTTCCGGCCTTGATTGCTACTTCCCGGATGCTCGCGCTGCTGATGAACACTTCATCGGCGGCGGAGATCAGCCTGCGCGCGCGAACGCTCAGTTTCGGGTCATTGGCCAACATCCAGAGAAAGATGTGCGTATCGAACAGCAACCGCATTACTTCCCTTCGAACGCATCCAGCAAGTCGTCGGGAAGCGGCGCATCGAAGTCGTCGGCGATCCATATCTGGCCCTTGAGGAGGCCAAACTGATGGATGGGCTTGAGAGGCACGAGCCGGACCGAGGGCTTGCCGTCCTGCGAGATCACGACGTCTTCGCCTGCGATCGCGGCATCGACGAGCCGCGACAGATCGAGCGCGGCGTCGTGGAGGTTTGCGTTCTGCATGATGGGCTCCATTGAGTGACCACCATTGTCGCGAGATTCGGCAAGTCGCTCCAGTTGGCCGATCGGCTAACCGAAGGCATGCTGGACGATCGGGATCAGGCCACGAACGCCGCAACCGGCGTTTCCGTCACCCCGCTCACCGCCTGCGTCATGATCCGCGCGAGCCGATCGACGGTCGGCGTCGCCGACGACGCGCGCCGCAGCAACACCAGCGGCACGCTCGGCAATTCGGGCAGGCCAAGCGGCGCGGCGTCGAGCAGCCGCACCGACGCGGGCAGCCCGTAATGCGAGCGCACCGTCAGCCCGAGGCCCGCGGCGGCGGCGGCCCACAGGCCCGCGAGACTCGGCGTCGTGAACGCGACGCGCCACGGCACGCCCGCGCGATCGAGCGCGGCCGTCGCCGCGCCGAAAAAACGGCACGGCCGGTCGAACACGACGAGCGGCAGCGGTTCGTCCCGCATGCGAACAGACGGCTCGCCCGCGTCACCGTCTCCCGCCGTGGCCGCACCTGAGCCGGCCGCGCCTGAGCCGGCCGCACCAATCCACCGCATCGGCGCGCGCGCGATCTCCTCGCTGTCGATCCCCGTCCGCGCGACGAACGCCGCCGACGCGGGATCGCCCCACACCAGCGCAAGATCGAGCTGGTTCGCTTCGAGCCGTTCGAGCAACTCCGCGTTATGCGCAACGCGCGCCTCGATCCGCACCTTCGGATGCGCGCGCGCGAAACGGCCCAGCACGCCGGGCAGGATCGCTTCGCCGAAATCCTCCTGCAGGCCGATCCGCACCCAGCCGTCGAGACTCACGCCGCGCACCGCGGCGGCAGCCTCGTCGTTCAGCTCGATCATCCGCCGCGCGTAGCGCAGCATCGCGTCGCCGGCATCGGTCAGCGCGAGCCCGCGCCCCGATTTGACGAACAGCGGCGTGCCCGCCTGCTCCTCGAGCTTGCGGATCTGCGCGCTCACGGCCGACGACGAGCGCGCGACCCGGTCGGCCGCCTTCGCGAAGCTGCCGAGATCCATCCCGGCGACGAGACTGCGCAGCGCGGCGATGTCGAAGTTGGGTTGGGTCGCGGCAGATCGCGCCGCATCGCTTTCAGACATGTCAATCATCCCGTTTTATCGAACGATTCATCAAAAACTTTCCGATTTTCAGGATGAATGTACGGCGCGAGACTGTGTGCGTCAACAGCCACCTCCCCGTCCCCCGTCATGGATACTTGCGCCACCCTCGCCTCCTCGTCGCCGGCGCGTCACGCGCACGGCCCGGCCCATCGCTGGCGCGTGCTCGCGGCCGGCGTCGCCGCGAACATGAGCTTTTCCGCCGCCGCGACCGGCATCCCGACCACTGCCGTCTGGATGCGCGCCGACTACCGGCTCGACAACGGCGCGCTCGGCGTCGTGCTCGGCGCGCTCGGCCTCGGCGTCGCGCTGTCCGAGCTGCCGTGGGGCATCGCCGCCGACCGCTTCGGCGACCGGCGCATGCTGCTGTCCGGGCTGATCGCGACCGCCGCGATGCTCGCGCTGATGGCGTTCGCGATCGCGCCGTCCGCGCAGGCGGTGCCGCCGCTGATGCGCGTCGCCGCCGCGATGTTCGTCGTCGGGCTGCTCGGCGGCAGCGTCAACGGCTCGAGCGGCCGCGCGGTGATGCGCTGGTTCGGCGAACGCGAGCGCGGGCTCGCGATGAGCATCCGCCAGACCGCCGTGCCGCTCGGCGGCGGCGTCGGCGCGGCGCTGCTGCCGTCGCTCGCGTCGCGTGTCGGCTTCGCCGCCGTGTACGGCGCGCTCGCGCTGCTGTGCGCGGTGTCGGCCGTGCTCGCCTGGCGCTGGCTGCACGAGCCGCCGGAGCGCGGCACGACCGCCGTTGCGCACGCGGGCGGGCAGCCCGCGCCGCGCGCACCCAGCCCGCTCGCGAGCGGCCCGGTGTGGCGGATCGTGCTCGGCATCGGCCTGCTGTGCGCGCCGCAGTTCGCGGTGGTCACGTTCGCGACCGTGTTCCTGCACGACGTCATCCGGCTCGGGCTCGCCGGCATCAGCGCGGCGATGGTCACGCTTCAGGCCGGCGCGATGGCGATGCGCGTCTGGAGCGGACGCCATACGGACCGGCGCGGCAACCGGCGCGCGTACCTGCGCGGCTCGGTGCTCGTCGCGGTGGCGTCGTTCGCGCTGCTCGCGGCCGTGACCGCCGCTTCCGCGCACGTGCCGCCCGCCGCGATCGTCGCGCTGCTGGTGTTCGCCGGCGTCTGCGTGTCCGCGTGGCACGGCGTCGCGTATACCGAGCTCGCGACGCTCGCCGGCGCGAATCAAGCCGGCACCGCGCTCGGGATGGCGAACACCTGCGTGTACCTGGGCCTGTTCGCGACGCCGCTCGCGATCCCGCCGCTGCTCGCGCACGCGTCGTGGAGCGTCGTCTGGCTCGCGACGGCCGCGTGCGCGCTGGCAACGTGGCCGCTGTTTCCGCGGCCCGCTGCCCAGGGCGGTTCACGCTGACCGGAGCCCCTCGGCCGCCAGCGCGCGCTGCGCCGCGGGCCGTGCGGCAACACGCGCCGCATGGGCGCTCCACGCCGCGTGCCGCGTCATGTCGAGCCCGATCGCCGCGCCCCAGTGATACAGCACGAGCAGGAACGGATCGACGATCGAATGGCCGCCCGGCTCCGCCCACTCGCGCCCGTCGGCGAGGCTCGCTTCGATCGTCGCGCTCGCCGCGTCGATCACGGCGCGCCCGTGCGCGCTGATCGCGCCGTGCACCGCCGGATCGTCGACGAAGCGGCCCGGCCGCCACAGCGCGCCGTAGCCGACCCCGTGCACCCAGCCGACGAGCCATGCGAGCCATTCGTGGCAGCGCGCCTCGCGCAGCGGATCGTCGAGCGGCAGCAGGCGCGCGTCGGGATGACGGCGCGCGAGATACGCGAGGATCGCTGGCGTTTCGGTGAGCACGCGCGGCTCGCCCGGAATCGCGAGCGCGGGCACGCGCGCCTTCGGATTGATCGCGAGATAGCGGTCGCTGTAGTTGTCCCGCTCGCGCACGGAGACGACTTCGGTGTCGAACGGCGCGCCGGTTTCCTCGAGCGCGATGTGCGAGGCGAGCGAACAGGCGCCCGGGGACAGGTAGAGACGATAGGCGTTCATGATGGGGTGGCCCGCCGGGCCCGGTGGAAGACAGGCACCGAGTGTAGGAACGCGGCGGCGGCGCCGGCAAACGATGAATTGTCGTGCTCGGGCATTAGTGCTACTAATACCCGCCATGCGACCGATCCATCTTCCTCCGCTGCAGACGCTGCGCGCGTTCGAGGCCGCCGTGCGGCTGCAGAGCTTCACGCGCGCCGCCGACGCGCTCGCGCTCACGCAGGGCGCGGTGAGCCAGCACATTCGCGCGCTCGAGGCGCAGCTCGGCTATCCGCTCTTCACGCGCGAACGCAACGGCGCGACGCCGACGCACGCCGCGCACGCGCTCGCGCTGCAGGTCCGCCAGGGCCTGAGCGTGCTCGAGCGCGCGTTCGAGCCGGCGCTCGCGACGCGCGGCCGGCCGCGCACGCGCGCCGTCACGCTCGAGGTCAGCGTGCTGCCGAGCGTCGCCGAACGCTGGCTCGCGCCGCGCCTGCCGCGCTTCGCGGCCGCGCACCCGCACATCGACATCGCACTGCATCCGGACGCCGCGCTCGCGCCGCTGCGCAAGCGCGACCGCATCGACGTCGCGCTGCGCTACGGCCCCGGCACGTGGCCCGGCGTCGTCGCCGAGAAGCTGATGAACGAGACCGTGTTTCCGGTGGCGAGCCCCGCGTACCGCAACCGCGACGGCATCGCGCCGCGCGCGCCGGCCGACCTCGCGCGCGCGACGCTGCTGCGGCATCCCGCGCAGCCGTGGGAGCCGTGGTTCCAGGCCGCGCGGCTCGACCTCACCGAATCCGCACGCGCGCCGCGGTTCACCGACGCGAACGCGCTGATCGACGCGGTGCTGAAGGGGCGCGGCGTCGCGCTCGCGCGCCGCTCGCTGATCGGGCCCGAGCTGGCGGCGGGCACGCTCGTGCGCGTGTCGACGGTGCGCATCACCGACGTCTACGCGCACTATGTCGTGTGGCGTCCCGATCATCCGAAGGAAGCGGCGATCCGCACGTGGCTCGACTGGCTGCGCAGCGAAGTGCGCCGCCGCACGCCGCGCCGCTGACGCACGACCCGCACCGTCGAAAGCCATTCGTCACCGCGCCGAAAGCATTCCGGGATCACGCGCCGGTCGCAAACGATTCATCGAAACGCCTCATCGATTCGTCATACTCGACGACGTCCGAGATCAGTCCCGCAGGAGACATGTGATGCGCCGCTTTGCCACCGCCCTCGCCCTTTGTGCCGCACTGTCCGCCGCCGCGTGCAGCGACGACGCATCGCATGGCGCGCACCCGGCCGACGGCGCGCAGCAGGCCGGCGGGTCCGCCGGCACGGCAAGCGCATTCAACAGCGCCGCGCCTGCCGGCAACGCCGCGTCGGAGGCCGCGCCGCTCGCGCCGCCCGTCGTCCACTATCCGCCGGAAGACGACGACGGCGGCGCGAAGCCGGCGGCGAGCGCGACCGGCGTGGCGCCGGCCGCCCCGGCATCGACGCCAGGCTGATCCGCCGTTTCCGTCCCCGTTCGCAGAACCGAGGTGAAAAACATGACGTCATCCAGCCGCCGCCGTTTCCTGCATACCGTCGCGCAATCCGCGGGCGCCGCCGCCGCGCTCGGCGCGTTCCCCGAATCGATCCGCCGCGCGCTCGCGATTCCCGCCGCGCGCGGCACCGGCACGATCCGCGATGTCGAGCACATCGTCGTGTTCATGCAGGAGAACCGCTCGTTCGACCATTACTTCGGACACCTGCGCGGCGTGCGCGGCTACAACGACCGGTTCCCGATTCCGCTGCCGAACGGCAAGCCGGTGTGGTACCAGCCGTCGAAGGCGGACCCGGCGAAGCCCGTGCTGCCGTTCCGGCTCGACACGAAGACGACGAGCGCGCAGTGCCTCGGCGCGCTCGACCACTCGTGGGCGAAGACCCACGCGGCGATCGACGGCGGCCGCTACGACCAGTGGCCCGCGAACAAGACCGACATGACGATGGGCTACCACGTGCGCGAGGACATCCCGTTCCACTACGCGCTCGCCGATGCGTTCACCGTCTGCGATCACTACTTCTGCTCGCTGCCCGGCCCGACGCACCCGAACCGCGCGTACCTGATGACGGGCACGATCGACCCGACCGGCAAGTTCGGCGGCCCGCTGCTCGACAACGCCGACTACGTCGACGGCGACCTGCCGCCCGCGTACCAGTTGCTCACGTGGCAGACCTTCCCCGAGCGGCTCGACGCGCGCGGCATCTCGTGGCAGGTCTACCAGCAGGGGCTCACGTGGGCCGATCCGTACAACGGCAACTACGGCACGAACATCCTGCAGAACTTCGCGAACTTCATCCACGCGCAGCCGGGCTCGTCGCTGTACCAGCGCGCGCAGACGGTGCGCACGCTCGATGACCTGAAGTCGGACGTGATCAACGACCGGCTGCCGCAGGTGTCGTGGCTGCTGCCTCCCGCGGTGTTCTCCGAGCACCCGAAATACACGCCCGCGTACGGCGCGAACTACACGTCGCAGATCCTCGACGCGCTCACCGCGAACCCGGACGTGTGGAGCAAGACCGTGCTGTTCGTCATGTACGACGAGAACGACGGCTTCTTCGACCACATCGTGCCGCCGCAGCCGCCGACGTCGGCCGCGCAGGGCGCGTCGACCGTCACGACCGACGGCGAGCTGCACACCGTCGTGAACCCGGGGCGCGGCGGCAGCTACACGGCCGACGGCCTGCCGTACGGCCTCGGCCCGCGCGTGCCGATGACGGTCGTGTCGCCGTGGACCAAGGGCGGCTACGTGTGCTCGCAGGTGTTCGACCATACGTCGGTGATCCGCTTCATCGGCGAGCGCTTCGGCGTCGACGAGCCGAACATCACGCCGTGGCGCCGCACGGTGTGCGGCGACCTGAGCGCCGCGTTCGATTTCCGCACGCAGGACGCGACGTTCCCGCCGCTGCCCGACACGAGCCAGTACCGCTCGATCGCCGACCAGCAGTGCACGTCGCAGCCCGCGCCGACCGTGCCCGCGCAACCGGTGCCGATCGATCCGCAGGAACCGGGCGTGCGCCCGGCGCGCGCGCTGCCGTACGAACTGCATGTGAACGCGCGCCTCGACGGCGCGAACCGGCTGCGCATCGAATTCGCGAACCGCGGCGAGCAGGGCGCGCATTTCAACGTGTATGCGACCCATCGCACCGACGGGCCGTGGCGCTACACGGTCGGCGCGCACCGCACGCTGCACGCGGATTTCGACCTGTCGGCGACGCACGGGGCGTATGCGTTCTCGGTGTACGGGCCGAACGGCTTCGTGCGGATCTTCTCGGGCAACGCGTCGGCCGCGGCCGCGCATCGCCGCAACCACGCGCAGCCGGAGGTCAAGGCAGGCTACGACGTCGCGAACGGCAACCTGTACCTGAAGCTGCGCAATCACGGGACGGGCCACGTCACGCTGACGCTGGCCGACAACGCGTACGGCGCGCCGGCGCGGCAGGTGACGCTGCACGCGGGCGACGAGCGCGTCGAGCAATGGCTGCTCGCGTCGAGCCACCAGTGGTACGACGTGACGGTGAGCGACGGCGCGAACGGCACGTTCTCGCGCCGCTTCGCAGGCCACGTCGAGAACGGACGGCCGAGCTATTCGGATCCGGCGGCGGTGAAGCCCGTCACCGCGTAACGGCGGCGGCGCGGCCGGCCGCCGCTCGCGCCGCGCGTCGAACGACGCCGCCCTGCAGGGCGGGCCCCGGCCCGCACCGCAGGGCGTTTTTCATGGTGGCGCGCGGGCATCGCGGATTCGCGGATCCGCAATGCGTCAGACCGCGTGCGCGAACACCCTGCCGGCGAAGGCGGCATCGAACTCCCCCGTCTCCTCCCGAAAGCGCAGCGGCGCCGCGCAATGCACGAGCGTGTCGACGAAGTACTTTGCGCGCGGCCACGGCCCGAAGCCGGCCGCGGTGTTGATGTGGCCCGCGTCGCCGAGGTTGACGAACGCGCTGCCGAGCCGCTGCGCGAAGGTGCGGGCGTCGCCGAGCGACATCCACGGATCGGTCTCGCTGCCGATCACGATCGACGGCACCGCGAGGCGCCGCGCGTCGAACGCGCCGGCAAACGTGAATTTCCGCGGGCTGGCCGGCGCGACCAGCAGCACGCCGGCGACTTCGCCGGCATGCGGCCACTGCGCGAGCGCGTGCGCGGCCGCGAGGCAGCCGAAGCTGTGCGCGGCGAGCACGAACGGGCCGCGCTCGCGTTCGAGCAGCGTGCGCACGGACTGCGCCCAGCCCGCGAGATCCGGCGCATCCCAGTCCGCCTGCTCGACGCGCAGCGAACGCGGGAACTGCCGTTCGAGCCAGGTCTGCCAGTGAGCGCCTTCGCTGCCGTGCAGGCCGGGAACGGTGACGAGCCGCGGCGGCCAGACCGATTTGCTGCATGCGCCCATGATTGCCCTCGCTGGCTTGAAGACGAGGTCCGATTGTGGCGCGCGGTTCGCGGCGGCCGAACCAATATTTTGTGCTTTGCTTTTCGGCGGGCGGGATCGCGCCCCCGCCCGCCGACGCAACCCGCCGCGAAACCGTAGAATGTGAGGTTCCAGAAAGGAGACACCCGATGCCCGCTACGCCCGCCGGCGCGCTGCGCCCGTTCCATCTTGCCTTTCCCGTGTCGAGCCTCGCAGACGCCCGTGCGTTCTACGGCGGCCTGCTCGGCTGCCCGGAAGGCCGCAGCTCCGATCATTGGGTCGATTTCGACTTCTTCGGCCACCAGCTCGTCGCGCATCTCGCGCCGCACGAAACGGGCGCGAGCGCGGTCAATCCGGTCGACGGCGACGACGTGCCGGTGCGCCATTTCGGCGTCGTGCTGGCGATGGACGAATGGCACGCACTTGCGGACAAGCTGAAGGCCGCGCACACGCGCTTCGTGATCGAGCCGCACATCCGCTTCAAGGGCGAGGTCGGCGAGCAGGCGACGATGTTCTTCCTCGATCCGTGCGGCAACGCGCTCGAATTCAAGGCGTTCGCCGACATCGGCCAGCTGTTCGCGAAGTGACGCCATGAAGGTCCTGTTCCATTCGACGTACGAGGATGCCGGCGCATGGCGCGCCGAGCTCGCGCAGGCGCTGCCGGAAGCCGAGCTGCGCGCGTGGCAGCCGGGCGACACGGCCGCCGCCGACTACGCGCTCGTGTGGCGCGCGCCGCGCGAGCTGTTCGCGCCGCGCGACGGCCTGCGCGCGATCTTCAACCTGGGCGCGGGCGTCGACGCGCTGCTCGCGCTCGAACGCGCGCATCCGGGCACGCTGCCGCCGCACGTGCCGCTCGTGCGGCTCGAGGATTCCGGGATGGCGCAGCAGATGGTCGAGTACGTGACGCACGCGGTGCTGCGCTACCTGCGCCGCTTCGACGAATACGCCGAACAGCAGCGTGCGCGCCGCTGGCAGGCGCTGGAGCCGCATCCGCGCGCGACCTTCGCGGTCGCCGTGCTCGGCCTCGGCGTGCTCGGCGCGCAGGTCGCGCGCGCGCTCGCCGGGCTCGGCCTGCCGGTGCGCGGCTACAGCCGCAGCCGGAAGCAGCTCGACGGCATCGAGACATTCGCGGGCGACGGCGCCCTCGACGCGTGCGTCGACGGCGCGAAGGTGCTCGTCAACCTGCTGCCGAGCACGCCGGACACCGATGGCATCCTCGACGCGCGCACGTTCGCGCGTCTCGCACCCGGCGCATACGTGATCAACGTCGCGCGCGGCGCGCATCTGGTCGAAGCCGACCTGCTCGACGCGCTCGCGAGCGGCCGCGTCGCCGCCGCGACGCTCGACGTGTTCCAGCACGAGCCGCTGCCGGACGACCATCCGTTCTGGCGCGCGCCGCGCATCACGATCACGCCGCACAACGCCGCCGAGACGCTGCGCGCGGAAGCGGTCGAGCAGATCGCCGGCAAGATCCGCGCGTTCGAGCGCGGCGAGCCCGTCAGCGGGATCGTCGACTACGCGCGCGGCTACTGAATCGCGCATTCCAAAGACAAGGAGACAGTCATGCCCTTCCCCACCGCCGTGAAGATCGTCGAAGTCGGCCCGCGCGACGGGCTGCAGAACGAAAAGACCTTCGTGCCCACCGACGTGAAGATCGCGCTGGTCGACCGCCTGTCGCGCGCCGGCTTCCGCAACATCGAGGCCGCGTCGTTCGTGTCGCCGAAATGGGTGCCCCAGATGGCCGACGGCGCCGACGTGATGGCCGGCATCGAACGGCGCGCCGGCACCGTCTACTCGGTGCTCACGCCGAACCTGAAGGGCTTCGAGGGCGCGCTCGCCGCGCGCGCGGACGAGGTCGTGATCTTCGGCGCGGCAAGCGAGGCGTTCTCGCAGCGGAACATCAACTGCAGCATCGCCGAGAGCATCGCGCGCTTCGAGCCGGTCGCGAAAGCCGCGAAGGACGCGGGCCTGCGGCTGCGCGGCAGCGTGTCGTGCGCGCTCGGCTGCCCGTACCAGGGCGACGTGCCGGTCGCGTCGGTCGTCGACGTCGTCGAGCGCTTCGCGGCGCTCGGCTGCGACGAGATCGACATCGCCGACACGATCGGCGTCGGCACGCCGCACCGCACGCGCGAGGTGCTCGCGGCGGTCACGCGCGTGTTCCCGCGCGAGCGCCTGTCGGGCCACTTCCACGATACCTACGGGCAGGCGCTCGCGAACATCTACGCGGCGCTGTTCGAGGGGATCGAGATCTTCCACGCGTCGGTCGCGGGCCTCGGCGGCTGCCCGTACGCGAAGGGCGCGACCGGCAACGTCGCGACCGAGGACGTGCTGTACCTGATGCAGGGCCTCGGCATCGACACCGGCGTCGATCTCGCGCAGGTGGTCGCCGCCGGCGAATTCATCTCGAACGCGATCGGCCGCGCGAACGTGTCGCGCGCCGGCCGCGCGCTGCTCGCGAAGGCGCAGAGCGCGGCGGACGCCTCGACCTGTGCCTGACCTGACTTTCCACGGATTCCCCCACATGACGACACCCACTTCACCCGACTCCCTTCCCGATTCCGCGCGACGCGTCGCGACGCTGCTGCGCGAGCGCGGCCATGAGAAAGGCATCGTGATGCTGTCCGAAACCGGCAAGACGTCCGCCGAGGCGGCGGCCGGGCTCGGCTGCTCGGTCGCGCAGATCGCGAAGTCGATCCTGTTCCGCCGCCGGTCGGACGGCGCGCCGGTGCTGGTCGTCGCGAGCGGCGCGAACCGCGTCGACGAGCACAAGGTCGCCGCGCAGGTCGGCGAGGTCGGCCGCGCGGATGCGAAGTTCGTGCGCGACAACACCGGCTATGCGATCGGCGGCGTGTGCCCGATCGGCCATCTGGTCGAGCCGGTCACGCTGATCGACGCCGACCTGCTCGCGCTCGACAGCCTGTGGGCCGCGGCCGGCCATCCGCATGCGGTGTTCAACCTGTCGCCGCAGGAGCTCGTCACGCTGACCGGCGCGCCGGTTGCCGACGTCGCGCTGCGGGAGACCGCATGAGCGACGTGCCGCAAAGCGCCGTCGCATCGCCGTGCACCGGCGTGTGCAAGATCGATCCGCGCACCGAATGGTGCGCGGGCTGCCTGCGCACCCGCGACGAGATCAAGGGATGGCGCGCGTCGGACGACGACGCGAAGCGCGCGGTGCTCGCGCGGCTCGACGCACGGCGCACGCTCGCGGCAAGCGACGCATAAAAAAATGCCGTTCAACCTGACGGGCGAACGGCATCTCGAATCGGAATCCTGTGAACGTGATCAACGTCACAGCACGCATCATACGAGCGACGTCGACTGCATCGCATCGGGTGTTTCCCTACAACTTCTTACAGCCTGTTTCACGTGCGCGCGCGGCACGTTTTTCGCTCCGTAGCGACGAACCGTGGCGGCAAGCCATCGTGGCAAGCCGAATCGCACGACCGTTTCAGTGCCCCGCCACCGCGCGGCGCGCCGGCACGATGCGCCAGCCGAGATTGACGCCGGCCGCCGCGAGCAGGATCAACAGCGCGCCGAGCACCTGCGTCCACGCGAGCGTCTGCCCGAACGCGACGCGGTCGACCGCGATCGCGACGACCGGATAGACGAACGACAGCGCGCCCGTCATCGCGGTCGGCAGCTTCTGGATCGCGCCGTACAGCAGCACGTACATCACACCCGTGTGCACGATGCCGAGCACGACGAGGTCGAACCATTGCGACGGCGTCGCGGGCAGCGTGTCGAAGCGGGTGAACGGCGCGAGCATCACGACGCCGAGCCCGACCTGCAGCAGCGCGATCAGGTGCGGCGGCGTGCCCTTCAGGCGCTTGGCGATGATCGACGACACCGCGTACAGGAACGCCGCGCCGAGCGCGAGCGCGACGCCTTCGAGATACTCGCCCGGCACCGCGAGCACGGCCGGCTCGACGCGCACCACGCACACGAGGCCGACGAACGCGAGCAGCAGCCACACGAGCGTCGACGCGGTGATCCGTTCGCGGAACACGAGCGCGCCGAGCGCGACGAGCATGAACGGCTGCGTGTTGTAGACGGCGGTCGCCATCGAGATCGACGCTCGCGAATACGCGGCGAACAGCAGCAGCCAGTTCGCGACGATCGCGACGCTGCCGAGCGCGGCGAGACCGAGCATGCGCCACGAGAACAGCGAGCGGCGCAGGAACCCGAGCGCCGCGCAGACGAGCGCGAGCGTCGCGCCGCCGAACACGCAGCGGAAGAACACGACGTTGGCGAGCGGCTGCCGCGACGACATCACGAGCCAGCCGATCGTGCCGGACATCAGCATCGCGACGACCATTTCGGCGGCGCCGCGGCGAATTTCGTTCGAAGCCATGATGTTCCCGTTGAAGGATCGGATGACTTCGATTCTAGAAACTTGCTTTCGCGATCTCCACGGATAAACTGAAGCGAATCTTCCGATTCACCTTCGAAAGCAAAGTGATCATGACGAAACGCCTTTCCCCGCCGTCCGTCGCCGCGCTCGACGCGACCGACCGCGCGATCCTCGCCGCGCTCGCCGACGACGCGCGCATCGCGACCAGCGAGCTGGCGCGGCAGATCGGGCTGTCGGCGCCCGCGACCGCGGACCGCGTGCGGCGCCTCGAAGCGCAAGGCGTGATCGCCGGCTTCACTGTCGAGCTCGACCCGCGCGCGCTCGGCTACACGCTGCAGGCGATCGTCCGCGTGAAGCCGCTGCCCGGCCAGCTGCATCTCGTCGAGGAGCTGTTGCGGCGCATCCCCGAATTCGTCGAATGCGACAAGGTGACCGGCGACGACTGCTTCATCTGCCGGCTCTACCTGCGCTCGATCGAGCAGCTCGACGGCATCCTCGCGAAGGTGACCGAGCGCGCGGAGACGAGCACCGCGATCGTCAAGTCGACGCCGGTGCCGCGCCGGCTGCCGCCGCTTTCGGACGACGACGCGGCGCAACGGTGACGCGCGCGCGCCGCCAGCATCAGGCCGCCGGGTCGCGCGCCTCGAAGAACGCGAGCATCTCGTCGATCAGGTCGACCGGCGCCTCTTCCGGAATGTAGTGCCCGCAAGGGAGCGCGCGGCCGCTGACGTCGCGCGCGACGTGCCGCCATTCGTCGAGCGGATCGAAGCAGCGCTCGACGATCCCGTTCGCGCCCCACAGCACGCGCAGCGGGCACGCGACCTTGGTGCCGCGCTCGAGATCCGCACGGTCGTGCTCGAGATCGATCGTCGCCGACGCGCGGTAGTCCTCGCACATCGCGTGCACGGCGCCCGGCTGCGCGAGCGCCGCGCGATACGCGGCAAGCGCGTCGGGCGCGAACGGCGCGAGGCCCGCCGAGCGGCTGCCCATCACGCGCTCGATGTACGCGTCGGTGTGGCCGCCGATCAGCGTCTCCGGCAGCGGCTCGGGCTGGATCAGGAAGAACCAGTGGAAGTACGCGGTCGCGAACACGCGATCGGTCTTCTCGTACATCGCGAGCGTCGGCGCGATGTCGAGCAGCATCATCCGCTCGACCGCATCGGCGTGATCGAGCGCGAGCCGGTGCGCGACGCGCGCGCCGCGATCGTGCGCGCACACGTAGAAGCGCTCGAAGCCGAACTGCCGCATCACCGCGACCTGGTCGGCCGCCATCGCGCGCTTCGAATACGGCGCGTGCTGCGCGTCGCTCGCGGGTTTGCCGGACGCGCCGTAGCCGCGCAGGTCGGTCGCGATCACCGTGAAATGATTCGCGAGCGTCGCGGCGACGCGATGCCAGATCATGTGGGTCTGCGGATGGCCATGCAGCAGCAGAAGCGGCGGCCCCGCGCCTCCTTTGACACCGAAGATGTCGGTGTCCTGCACCGTTACGCGAAACGGAGCGAATGTCTCGAACGACATGGTTTGTTTCTCGTTGGTTTGTTATAGGCGGCTATTGTAGGAGCGCGTTCGCAACCGCACAGCGACGTGGATACCCGAATTCGTAGAAAGAGAGCACTCACTCGATTGCCTGAGCGCGGCACGCTTTGCTAAGCTCGCATGCAAACGCACGATCGTTCGTATTAATATGTGCGACAGACCTGCGCGGCGGCCGCACCGGCTACACTCGAAGCGCCGTTCGCGCTGCCGCGTACAGCCACGATCAGGATCAGTATCAGGAGACACCACATGGCACTGCCCGCCGTCCTTCAGCATCTGACGCTGCCCGTCATCGCGTCGCCGATGTTCATCGTCAGCTATCCCGAACTCGTCCTCGCGCAATGCAAGGCCGGCATCGTCGGCTCGTTCCCGGCGCTCAACGCGCGCCCGGCCGAACTGCTCGACGAATGGCTCACGCAGATCCAGGCCGAACTCGCCGACCACAAGGCGAAGCATCCGGATGCGGTGATCGGCCCGATCGCGGTCAACCAGATCGTCCACCAGTCGAACGCGCGGCTCGAGCACGACATCCGCGTGTGCGTCGACCACCAGGTGCCGATCTTCATCACGAGCCTGCGCGCGCCCGCGCGCGAGATCGTCGACGCGGTGCACAGCTACGGCGGCATCGTGCTGCACGACGTGATCAACCTGCGGCACGCGCAGAAGGCGCTCGAAGCGGGCGTCGACGGGCTGATCCTCGTCGCGGCCGGCGCGGGCGGCCACGCGGGCACGACGTCGCCGTTCGCGCTCGTCGGCGAAGTGCGCAGGATGTTCGACGGCCCGATCGTGCTGTCCGGCGCGATCGCCAACGGCGGCTCGATCCTCGCCGCGCAGGCGATGGGCGCCGACCTCGCGTACATGGGCACGCGCTTCATCGCGACGCAGGAAGCGCACGCGGTCGAGGACTACAAGCACGCGATCCTCAACGCGAAGGCCGCCGACATCGTCTATACGAACCTGTTCACCGGCGTGCACGGCAACTACATCCGCGAAAGCATCGAGAAAGCGGGGCTCGACCCGGACGCGCTGCCCGAATCCGACAAGACGAGGATGAACTTCGGCGGCGACAAGACGAAGGCGTGGAAGGACATCTGGGGTGCGGGCCAGGGCGTCGGCCTGATGGACGACCTGCCGAGCGTCGCGACGCTCGTCGAGCGCCTGAAGCGCGAGTACGACGACACGAAGGCGCGGCTCGGCATCGCGCGCTGACGCGGCGCGTCACCGCAACCCGGACGCGTCACGCAAAACAAAAGCGCGAACCCCTCACGGCGTTCGCGCTTTTTGTTTGCTGCGACTTTCCTTCGACGAAAGCGCGCCGCTCAGCCGGTGCGCTTGATTCGCGTGATCGGCAGCACGCGCAGGCGCGCCTCGATCGACGGGCACAGCGACTCGTTCTCGAACCGCGCGGCGAGGAAATCGACGAATGAGCGCACCTTCGCCGACACATGGCGGCGGCTCGCGTATACCGCGTAGATCGGCAGCTCGCGCGGCGGCACCGCGTCGAGCAGCACCGGCACGAGACGCCCGGCCTCGAGGTCGTCGCCGACCACTTCGGTGCCGAGCAGCGCAATGCCCGCGCCGCCGAGCACGGCCGCGCGCAGCCCTTCGAGATGGTTGACGATCAAGTTGCCGTTGAGATTCACGCGCGACGCGGCGGCCGCGTCGGTCACCATCGCATCGAGCATCGTCGCGTTCGTGTCGCGCCGCAGGTAGTTGTGGTTCGCGAGATCGGCGATCGTCTGCGGCGTGCCGCGCTTGTCCAGATAGTCGGGCGACGCGACGAGCATGATGTGCGCGGTCGCGATCTGCCGCGCGACCAGCGACGACGACTTCAGCCCGCTCGGCGCCGCGCGCACCGCGACGTCGTAGCCTTCGTCGATCAGCTCGACGACGCGGTCGGACAGCGTGATCTCGACCGTCACGTCGGGGTAGCGGTCCGCGTAGTCGGTGACTGCCTGCATCACGTGGCGCAGCCCGAACGCGGACAGCGACGTCACGCGCAGCCGGCCCTGCGGCACGACGCTCGCGGCGCCGACCGCCTGCCCGGCCTCGTCGAGTTCGGACAGCGCCTGCACGAGGCGCTCGTAGTATTCGCGCCCCGCCTCGGTGGGCGCGACGCGGCGGGTCGTGCGATGCAGCAGCCGCGCACCCAGCTGCTGCTCGAGATGCATCACGTGCTTGCTCGCCATCGCCGCCGACATCTGCATGCGCTCGGCCGCGCCGACGAAGCTGCCGACTTCGACGACGTAGCGAAACACATTCATGCTGACGAGGGTATCCATCGAACTGGCTCGCAATTGAAATAAACCGTGCAATTACGAACAGAGTAACAAAGGCTGGGAAACTGAAAGGTCAACAATAGCAAAACGGCGCCGCACACAGCGGCGCCGTTTCGGGCACAAAAACAGGGGGCGAGCGGCTCGCCCGCGGGGTCAGAACTTCGCGCGAATGCCGGCGCCGAACGTGTTGCCGTTCGACAGGCTGCTGATATGGTCGTTCATGTACGCCGCGTAGACGTCGGTGCGCTTCGACAGCGGATAGTCATAGCCGACGGCCCACGTCTGGCGCGTCTGGTTCAGGCCGCCCGCGTCGCGCGAGTATGCGTACGACGCCATCGCGGAGCCTGCGCCGAGCGGCACCGTCACGCCGCCCTGCCCGGTATTCACGTGCCAGCTGCCCGCGACCTGGTCGTTCTTCGTATACATGTACTGGCCGAACAGCTTCACGAGCTTCAGGTCGTAGGTCATGCCGACCTGCGCGATGCCCTGGCTCTTCATGCCGGTGACACCGGGAAGCGAGCCCAGGTCGCGCGGGGCATTGTTGAAGTTCACGTACTGGTACACCGCGGTCGCCGCGAACGGCCCGCTCGCGTAGTTGAACTGAGCACTCCACTTCTTCGCGCCGTTGTCGCCCGCCTGGTTGCCCAATGCGTACATCACGCCGAAGTTCGCGCCGCCGAACGCCGGCGACGTATACGACACCGCGTTGTTCCAGCCCGAATCGCCGACCGCGCCCTGGTCGCTCGGATAGGTCGGGAACGTGCCGAGGCCGAGGAACGTGTGATAGACCATCGGCGAGAACACGTACGAGTCGAAGAACGGGTTGAACAGGATCGTCGACAGGAACAGGTGCGTGGTCAGGCGGCCGGCGGTCACCGTGCCGTACGGCGAGCTGACGCCGACGTACGCGTTGCGCGCGAAGAAGGTGTCGCCGTTGAAGCGGCCGAACTGGCCGTTCTGCGCGCGGAAGAAGCTCTCCAGCGTGAAGATCGCCTTGTAGCCGCCGCCGAGATCCTCGGTGCCGTGCATGCCCCAGTACGACGTCGACATCCCGCCGCCCGACACGTTCCATGCGCGATCGCCGCCCGGGAATTTCGTCGCGCCGACCCACTCGTCGACCTGGCCGTACAGCGAGACGCTCGATTGCGCGTGGACGGGCGCGGCGGCGACGCAGGCGGCGGCCGCGACCAGCGCGGCGGACGTGCTCGACGCACGGCGGGCAAATGCTTTCATGGGATCTCCAGGTATTGTCGATAAGAAATCGGGCGGCGCGAGCGTTGTTATAGGGGCCGCCGCTTGCGTCGTGCTGGGGCGCAGCCATCTTTGCGGATCATTTTTCCGGTCAAAAATGCGTGTGCTTATTGCGGGTATAGCAGCGGCATTAACTTCGCGGCGGCGGTTCGGGAACAGACGGGGCGCGGCGGCAACGCGCGAGCTCGTCACGCGGCGGCTCGGCGGCGCGTCACGCGCGAACCGGGCGCGAAAGATAGCGCAATGCGGCGGGAAAATCAGCGGAAATCGATGCGCGACTGTGGCGAATTCGCATCAGTCGGCGGGGGACAGAACGCGGGCGCGCTCAGTTTCGATAAAACGGCGAGAAATACGGCGAATGCGCGGGCTCTTCCTGCACGCGCGGCGGCGGCAGCGGGCGGCCGCCGCGCTCCTCGTTGTAGCGGGCGACGTCGGCTCGGATCGACCCGGCGCGCAGCGGCATGTTGCCGCCGCCCGACGGGCGCGGCACCTGGCGCGCGTCGGCGCTGATCGGGCGATACGGGCTCTGCGCGGCGTAGTGGCCGTACGACGGCGTCGGCCGCAGGCCCCAGCGGGGGCCGTAGCCTTTCACGCCTGCGCCGGCCGCCCCCATTCGCGCTCCCGGGTTGCCGCCCCACTGCCCATGGCGCCAGACGGGCGGGCCGCCGGACGCCTGACCGAACGCGCGCGGGCCGCGATCGCCGCCGCCGAACCCGTGTCCGCCGTGCGGGGGCTGCGCGAGCGCAAGCGGCACCAGCAGCACGCCGAGCACGCCTGCCGCCCATCGTCCGATCTTCCGTTTCACCCGATCCGTCATTGTTCAGAGCCTGGTTTTGCCTGCCGCGAGCCCCGTCCAGGGCGGGCGCAAGCCTTTCAGCAGTAATTTATGAGCGAGGCGAAATCGTGTCGAGCCAAAAAGTGTTAGGTCTGGGGCATCGGTGTAACACCATGTTACTGCTAGGTTTTTCACGTCGGGGACGGATCGCCGCAGCACATTCTTCTGCTGTTTTCGTCACCTGCGCGACAGGCTGGATCGGCCGAACGGCATTCACTCGATTCATCAATCGATTCATACAATGAATTTGTGGTTTGAATCGGCAGCCGGGAAAATAGCGGCGTCCGCGCGTGCGGCGTCCACGCGTGCGCGGCACGCGTTCCTATCGACCCGATCGAGATTCCGATGGCCCGCCCCCGTTACCTCCCCGACAACTTCACGCTCGCCCTCGTCGGCACCGTCGTGCTCGCGAGCCTGCTGCCGTGCCGCGGCCCGGCCGCGCACGCGTTCAACTGGGCGACCAACATCGCGGTCGGCCTGCTGTTCTTCCTGCACGGCGCGAAGCTGTCGCGCGAGGCGATCGTCGCGGGCGCTACGCACTGGCGGCTGCACGCGGTCGTGCTGCTCAGCACCTTCGCGCTGTTCCCGCTGCTCGGCCTCGCGCTGAAGCCGGTGCTGCAGCCGCTCGTCACGCCGGCGCTGTATGCGGGCGTGCTGTTCCTCTGCACGCTGCCGTCGACGGTCCAGTCGTCGATCGCGTTCACGTCGATCGCGAAGGGCAACGTGCCGGCCGCGGTCTGCGCGGCGTCCGCGTCGAGCCTGCTCGGGATCTTCGTCACGCCGGCGCTCGTCGGGCTGATGATCACGACGCAGTCGGCGGCAAGCGCGTCGCCGTGGAGCACGGTCGGCAGCATCGTGATGCAGCTGCTCGTGCCGTTCGTCGCCGGCCAGCTGCTGCGGCCCGTGATCGGCGGCTGGATCGAGCGCAACCGCGCGGTGCTGCGCTTCGTCGACCAGGGCTCGATCCTGCTCGTCGTCTACGTCGCGTTCAGCGAGGCCGTGGACCAGGGCCTCTGGCACCAGATTCCGCCGCGCGCGCTCGCCGGGCTGCTGGCCGTCAACCTGCTGCTGCTCGCGATCGCGCTGCTGCTGACCGCGTTCGTCAGCAAGCGGCTCGGCTTCAACCGCGCCGACCAGATCACGATCATCTTCTGCGGCTCGAAGAAAAGCCTCGCCGCCGGCGTGCCGATGGCGAAGGTGATCTTCTCCGCGCACGCGGTCGGCGCGATCGTGCTGCCGCTGATGCTGTTCCACCAGATCCAGCTGATGGCCTGCGCGGCGCTCGCGCAGCGCTGGGGCGCGCGCAGCCTGGACGAACCGGGCGACGAGGGCGCCACGCCGGGCCGGATCGCGTCCGCGCCGGGCGCGCTGAGCGCCGGCAAGCGCTGACGCGGCGGCCATGATTCGCGGCGATGCACCGACATGGCGCATCGTTTCACGAAAATTCATTCAATTCTCCTGCGCGGTGCCGTTAAGCCGGGCGTTCCGACGTTTTGGCCGTCCCGCCATGCCCGCCACCCCCGCCGCTCCCGATGCCGCCCGCACCGCGCGATTGATCGCGGATCGTGCGCTCGCCGCCGTGTTCCAGCCGATCGTCGACCTCGGCTCGGGCACGGTCATCGCCTATGAGGGCCTGATCCGCGGCCCGCGCGGCACCGACCTGGAGCCGCCCGCCGCGCTGTTCGCGCAGGCGGCGCGCGAAGGCACGACCATCGCGCTCGAACACGCGGCCGCCATCACCTGCCTCGACGCGTTCGCGGCGCTCGGCTGTGACGGCAAGCTGTTCCTCAACTTCAGCGCGGGCGCGATCCTGCAGCTCGCGCGCGAACGCAAGCACGCCCGCACGCTGCTCGAGCGCGCGCAGATCGCCGCCGAGCGCATCGTGATCGAGCTGACCGAGCAGAACGCGACGACCGATCTCGCGCAGGTCGTGCCGGCCATCGCGTCGCTGCGCGACGCGGGCATCCAGTTCGCGCTCGACGACTACGGCACCGCGAACGCGAGCATGAACCTGTGGCTGCGCCTGCATCCCGACGTCGTGAAGATCGACCGCTTCTTCATCCACGACATCGCCCGCGACCCGTTGAAGTTCGAGGCGGTCAGGGCGATGCAGCACTTCGCGCATGCGAGCGGCGCGACGCTGATCGCCGAAGGCATCGAGCACGAACGCGACCTGATCGTCGTGCGCGACATGGGCATCTGCTGCGTGCAGGGCTTCCTGCTCGGCCGCCCGCATGCACAGCCGGAGCGCGTCGTCGCGCCCGCCGCGCGCGACGCGATCCGCGCGCCGCACATCGCGGTGTTTCCGGACGCGTCGCGCGCGGCCCGCCCGAGCGGCACGGTCGCCGCGAAGATGCTCGTCGCAGCGCCTGCGCTGCCGCGCGACGTGACCAGCAACGACGTGCTCGCGCTGTTCAACCGGATGCCCGAGCTGCACGCGGTCGCGCTCGTCGAGCACGAGCGGCCCGTCGCGCTCGTGAACCGCCGCAGCTTCATGGACCGCTTCGCGCTGCCGTACCACCGCGAGGTGTTCGGCAAGAAGCCGTGCCTGCAGTTCGCGAACGACGCGCCGCTGATGATCGAGAACGCGACGACGGTCGAACAGCTCGCGCTGCTGCTCGCCAACAACGACCAGCGCTATCTCGCGGACGGCTTCGTGATCACCGAGCACGGCCGCTACGTCGGGCTCGGCACCGGCGAGAGCCTCGTGCGCGCGGTGACCGAGATGCGCATCGAGGCCGCGCGCTACGCGAACCCGCTGACGTTCCTGCCCGGCAACATTCCGATCAGCGCGCACATCGACCGGCTGCTCGCGCGCGACGCCGGGTTCCACGCGTGCTACGTCGACCTGAACCAGTTCAAGCCGTTCAACGACCAGTACGGCTACTGGCAGGGCGACGAGGTGCTGAAGTACGCCGCGACCGTGCTGGCCGGCATCTGCGATCCGCAGCGGGACTTCCTCGGCCACGTCGGCGGCGACGATTTCCTGGTGCTGTTCCAGAGCGACGACTGGCACGCGCGCGCGGCCGCCGCGATCGGTCGCTTCAACGACGGCGCGCAGCGCTTCTACACGCTGACCGACCAGCGCGCGGGCGGCCTGCGCGGCGAGGACCGCCACGGCAACCCGGCGTTCTTCGGCTTCGTGACGATGGCGATCGGCGCGGTCGGCGTGCCGGCGGGCGCGCACCGCGCGATGCGCTACGGCAGCGACGAAATCGCGTCGGTCGCGGCGCTCGCGAAACGGCGCGCGAAGCAGCAGCCCGACGGGCTCGCGGTCGTCGATCTCGACGCGGGCCGCGCGGCGCTGCTCGCGCGCGGCGAACCGCCCGCGACACGGCACTGAGCGCCACGCGCGGATACCTTGCCTTTTGCCGCGCCTGTTTAGTATTTTTAGTAAAAGCGCCGGCGCAGATTAGTGCTTTAAATTCGCGTATTTACGGGTATTCCCCGGGAATCCGGCGCGATTTTCTCGATGCGTTTTACTATACAATCGCCGTCACCCTAAACAAACCGGATTTCCGAACGATGGGCACCACCATTCGCGACGTGGCGCGGGCGGCAGAGGTCTCGATCGGCACCGTGTCCCGCGCGCTGAAGAACCAGCCCGGCCTGTCCGAAGCCACGCGCGCGCGCATCGTCGAGATCGCGCAGCGCCTCGGCTACGATCCCGCGCAACTGCGGCCGCGCATCCGCCGGCTGACATTCCTGCTGCACCGCCAGCACAACCGCTTTCCCGCCAGCCCGTTCTTCTCGCACGTGCTGCACGGCGTCGAGGACGCGTGCCGCGAGCGCGGCATCGTGCCGACGCTCCTGACCGTCGGCCCGAACGACGACGTGCTGCGCCAGATGCGCCCGCACGCGCCCGACGCAATCGCGGTGGCCGGCTTCATGGAGCCGGAGACGATCGAGGCGCTCGCCGCGACCGGCCGCCCGCTCGTGCTGATCGACCTGTGGGCGCCCGGGCTGCGCTCGGTCAACATCGACAACGCGACCGGCGCGGCGCTCGCGATGCGCCACCTGCTGGCCACCGGCCGCACGCGCATCGCGTTCATCGGCGGCTCGCCCGCGCACTACAGCATCACGCAGCGCGCGATCGGCTACCGGCGCGCGTTCTTCGAGGCCGGGCGGCTGTTCGACCCGGCCTACGAAGTGACGATCGACGCCGGACTCGACCCGGACACCGGCGCCGCGCGCGCGATGCAGCAACTGCTCGACGCGCCGGGCCCGCGCCCGGACGCGGTGTTCGCGTACAACGACGCGGCCGCGCTCGCCGCGCAGCGCGTGTGCCTCGCGCGCGGGCTGCGGGTGCCGGACGACATCGCGATCGTCGGCTTCGACGACATCCCCGCCGCCGCGCACGCGAGCCCGCCGCTCACGACGCTCTCCGTCGACAAGGAAGCGCTTGGCCGCCGCGGCGTCGAGCTGCTGCTGGCCGAATCCCCCGAGCACATCGAGATCTGCCTGCCCGTCGAGCTGATCGTGCGGGCCAGCAGCCGGCCCGCCGCGACACGGGCCCCCGTCACCGCCACGAGCACCGAATCATGACTACGCCCCCGGTCCAACCCGCCCCGGCGACGCCGGCCGCGCATGCCCAACCGGCCCCGTTCGTCGCGAGCTTCCGCGATCCGTCGTTCCTGCTGTCGCACGTCGAAGACACGCTGCGCTTCTATGCACCGAACGCGCTCGATCCGACGGGCGGCTTCTACCACTATTTCCGCGACGACGGCAGCGTGTACAACCGCACGTCGCGGCACCTCGTCAGCAGTTGCCGGTTCGTCTTCAATTACGCGATGGCGTACCGGCATTTCGGCGATCCGCGCCATCTCGACTACACGCGCCACGGGTTGCGCTTCCTGCGCGACGCGCACTGGGACGACGCGCTGCAAGGCTACGACTGGGAGCTCGACTGGCGCGACGGCGCGAAGCTCGCGACGCTCGACGGCACGCGCCACTGCTACGGCCTCGCGTTCGTGCTGCTCGCCGCCGCGCACGCGACGATGGCGGGCGTCGACGAGGCGCGGCCGCTGATCGCCGCGACCTACGAGCTCGCCGAGCACCGCTTCTGGGACGCCGCCGCGGGACTCTACGCGGACGACGCGACGCCGAACTGGATCGTGTCGAGCTACCGCGGCCAGAACGCGAACATGCACATGACGGAGGCGCTGCTCGCCGCGTACGAGGCGACCGGCCACCTCACCTATCTCGACCGCGCGGAAAAGCTCGCGACGCACATCACGCGGCGCCAGGCAGCGCTGTCGGGCGGCCTCGTGTGGGAGCACTATCACGCGGACTGGTCGGTCGACTGGGACTACAACAAGGAAGACAGCTCGAACATCTTCCGGCCGTGGGGCTTCCAGCCGGGCCACCAGACCGAGTGGGCGAAGCTGCTGCTGATCCTCGAGCGGCACCGCCCGCTCGACTGGCTCGCGCCGCGCGCGGCCGAGCTGTTCGACGCGGCGCTCGCGCACGCGTGGGACGCCGATCACGGCGGGCTCTGCTACGGCTTCGGCCCCGACTTCACGATCTGCGATCACAACAAGTACTTCTGGGTGCAGGCGGAATCGTTCGCGGCGGCCGCGATGCTCGGCGCGCGCACCGGCGCCGAACGCTACTGGGACTCGTACGACGAGATCTGGCGCTACAGCTGGACGCATTTCGTCGATCACCGCTACGGCGCGTGGTACCGGATCCTGACCTGCGACAACCGCAAGTACAGCGACGAGAAGAGCCCCGCCGGCAAGACCGACTACCACACGATGGGCGCGTGCTACGACGTGCTCGCGACGCTCGCGCGCGCGGCGCGCAGCGAACCGACGCAATGAGCGGCGGCGGCTTTCCGGCATTCGTGTCCGCCGGCGACATCCTGACCGACATGGTGCGAGCGGGCGACGCGCACTGGACGTCGGTGCCGGGCGGCGCCGGCTGGAACGTCGCGCGCGCGGTCGCGCGGCTCGGCGTGCCGAGCGCGCTCGCCGGCGCGATCGGCGAGGACTGCTTCTCCGACACGCTGTGGCGCGCGAGCGACGCGGCCGGGCTCGACCTGCGCTTCCTGCAGCGCGTCGCGCGCCCGCCGCTGCTCGCGATCGTCCACGAGACGCGGCCGCCCGCGTATTTCTTCATCGGCGAAGCGAGCGCCGATCTCGCGTTCGATCCGGCGCGGCTGCCGGCCGGCTGGGCCGACCATGTGAAATGGGCGCACTTCGGCTGCATCAGCCTCGTGCGCGAGCCGCTCGCCGGCACGCTGATCGCGCTCGCCGCCGAGTTGCACGCGCGCGGCGTGAAGATCAGCTTCGACCCGAATTACCGGAACCTGATGACGGCCGCGTACCGGCCGACGCTCGAGAAGATGGCGGGCCTCGCGGACCTGATCAAGGCGTCCGACGAAGACCTGCGGCACCTGTTCGGCGGCAGCGAGGCCGCTGCGATCGCAGCGCTGCGCGCGCTGAATCCGCGCGCGGCGCTCTTCGTGACGCGCGGCGCGGACGCCGCGACGCTGTATGCGGACGGCGGCGCGTACGAAGCGCGCCCGCCGCGCGTCGAAGTGGTCGACACGGTCGGCGCGGGCGACGCGTCGATCGGCGGGATGCTGTTCAGCCTGATGGCGGCGCCGCAGCGGCCGTGGCCGGCGCACCTCGCGTTCGCGCTCGCCGCGGGCGCCGCCGCGTGCCGCCACACCGGCGCGCACGCGCCGACGCTCGACGAGGTGGTCGCGCTGCTGGAGCGCTAGCCCGCTGTCCGGCACAACCCGGCACGAAGCGGTGCTGTACATGTTGCGGCGCGGTGCTACGATGAAGTGTCCTTTTGCGGGAGAGGCATCATGGACACCAACACGTTCACGAAGGGCATCTACACGGCCAAGGCGCATACCCGGCATGCCGGCCACGGCCAGTTCCAGGGCTATGTGATCCTGAGCCGGGACGAAGGGGAGACCCCCGACAACACGGTGTACGACGTCGGCAGCACGAGCCCGAACGAGGAAGAGGCGTTCAACGAAGCGAAGGCGCTCGCCCATCGCATCCTCGGCGAGATCGAGCTGTGATGCGCGCTGCGCGTCAGACGAGCCGAGCCGCCATCGACACCAGCATCGTGATCACCAGCGTCGACATGAACGGAAACGGGTAGCGCCGCCCGCCGAGCGTCAGCGTCACGTCGCCGGGCAGCCGCCCGACGCCCAGCTTGCCGAGCCACGGCCAGCAGCGCGTGAGGATCATCACCGCGACGAACGACGCCATCAGCCAGCGCAGCATCGGCCGCTCCCGTCAGAGCGCGTGCGAGCGGTCGCCGCGCGCGAACGCGTCGAGCGGGCCGTCGAGGCCGCGCGAGAACGCGATCACCTTGAACAGCTCGCCCATCTCCGCTTCCGAGATCAGCTTCTGCACCGCGTTCGCGGCGGGCAGGAACGCGCGGACGTCGGACGGATCGATCGCGGCAAGCGCATCGGTGATGCCCGCATTGAGCAGGAAGCGCGCCTGCGACGTGTAGCCGAGCAGGTCCGCGCCGGTCGCGACGCCGGCCTCGTAGATCCCCGAGAATTCGACGTGCGCGGTGATGTCCTGCAGGCCCGGATAGAGGAACGGGTCATCGTGCGCGCGGTGCCGATAGTGGCACATCAGCGTGCCGCGGTCGCGCTGCGGATGGTAGTACTCGTGCGCGGGAAAACCGTAGTCGACCAGCAGCACCGCGCCGCGCGCGAGCATCGTGCAGACGGTGCGGGTGAACGCGAGCGCGGCCTCGTGCGTCTCGGTCACGTAGCCGTCGCCGGCGTCGAGCGCGGCGAGCGCCGGCGGCACGTCGGCCGGCGCGGCCGGCCGGTCCTCGAACACGAACGCCTGCCGCGCGTCGAGCGCGACCCCGCGCTCGCGCCACGCACCGTCCGCCTTCGCGAACAGCCGCACCGGCATCGCGTCGAGCACCTCGTTGCCGACCACGACGCCCTCGAAGCGCTCGGGCAGCGCGTCGAGCCAGCGCACCTTCGACGCGAGGCCGGGAGCAGCAGCGGCGATCGTGTCGCGCTGCCGCTCGCGCAACTCGCCGGACAGGTCGACAATCAGGTATTCGTCGAGTTCGGCTGCCAGCGCGTCGAGCGCCGCGAGCAGCCCCGCCGCCAGCTTGCCGGTGCCCGCGCCGAATTCCATCACGCGGCGCGTGCCGCTCGCCGCGAGCGCCTGCGCGACGGGCCGCGCGAGCGTCTGCGCGAACAGCGGCGACAGCTCGGGCGCGGTGACGAAGTCGCTGCCGTCGTCGGCGCGGCGGCCGAACTTGCGGGCGCCGCCGCTGTAGTAGCCGAGACCGGGCGCGTACAGCGCGCGCTCCATGAAGCGGTCGAACGGCAGCCAGCCGCCGGCCGACGCGATCTCGTCACGCAGCTGCGCGGCGAGGGTTTCGGACTGCGCGAGCGCGTCGGGGCCGGGAGCAGGTAAACTAGCGGGTTCGTGAGCTTTCGGGTTCATCCCGGCATTGTAAATGACCGTTTCAGCCGATACGTCGACCGCGCGCGTGGTGCTCGTCGCGGGCGCCCTGGACAGCGCGGCCGACGCCGCGTCGATCGGCCGCGCGCTCGCCACCGGGTTCGCCCGGCGCGGCTGGGACGTCGCGCTGCAGCGCGGCCGCGACGCGCCGCCCGCCGTGGCCGACGCGCTCGTCGCCGAGGTCCGGGCGCTCGGACGCCGCGCGGCCGTGCTCGACGCCGATCTGGCCCTCGAAGCCGAGGCGGCCGGGCTCGTCGCGGCCTGCGACGCGGCGCTCGGCCGGCCGGCATGCGTCGTGTTCCACAGCGCGCCGACGGGCGCCGACGACGCGCACTCGGTGTGCCATGCGGCGCTCGCCGCTGCGCTCGCCCGCAACGTCGCCGCGCCGCTCGCGCTGGCCCGCGCGCTCGAAGCCGCGACGCCCGACGCCGCGCGCGCCGACGAAGCGCTGCGCGCGTGCGCGATCCACGTGCTGGACCAGGCGCTGTTCCACCCGGCGCCCGAACAGCTGTCGCACGCGCTGATGCAGGCCGCGCTGAACCGCGCGACCGCCGCGCTGGCGCTGACGCTCGCACCGAAGGTGCGCATCGCGGCGCTCGTGCGCGGGCGCGCGCCGCACGCGAACGACATCGCGGCGGCGGCCTGCTACCTGGCGGACGCGCCCGGCATCACCGGCGCGACGCTGACCGTCGACGGCGGCGAGCACCTGGTGCCGCCTGCCGCCGGCCCGAATGAACCGCACGGGCGCGCGCCATGACGGCCGCCGCCCGCGCCGCTTTGCGTGCGCGCACGCCAATTTGACTGGAACGACCATGCATTCCGCTCTCCTGCACCCCCGCCTCGCGGATTGCCGCAGGCTCTACCTGCGCGACTACGAGGTGCACATCAACATCGGGGCATTCGAGCACGAGAAGCGCGGCGAGCAGCGCGTCGTCATCAATGTCGACCTGTTCGTGCCGCTTGCGCTGTCCACCCCCGTCGACGACCGGCTGCATGAAGTCGTCGACTACGACCTGATGAAGCAGAGCGTCGCGCAGTGCGTGGCGCGCGGCCACATCCACCTGCAGGAAACGCTGTGCGACGCGATCGCCGCGCGCCTGCTGGCGCACGACGCCGTGCGCGCGGTACGCGTCCGTACCGAGAAACCGGACGCCTATCCGGACTGCGACGCCGTCGGCGTCGAAGTCTTTCGCATCAAGGACGAGGAGCGAGCATGAACGCCCCCCATACCCCCAATCCGAATGAGCTGGCGGCCGACGCCGGCCGCCCGGCGCTGACGCGCCGCGAGCAGAAGGAAGCGTACGAGAACAACAAGCTGTTCAAGCGCATCGTGCGCCAGGTCGGCCAAGCGATCGGCGACTACAACATGATCGAGCACGGCGACAAGGTGATGGTCTGCCTGTCGGGCGGCAAGGACAGCTACGCGATGCTCGACGTCCTGCTGCGCCTGCGCGAGCGTGCGCCGATCGACTTCGACATCGTCGCCGTCAACCTCGACCAGAAGCAGCCGGGCTTCCCGGAGCACGTGCTGCCCGAGTACCTGACGCGGATCGGCGTGCCGTTCCACATCGAAAACCAGGACACCTACAGCATCGTCAAGCGCCTCGTGCCCGAGGGCAAGACCACCTGCTCGCTGTGCTCGCGGCTGCGCCGCGGGATCCTGTACCGCGTCGCGGGCGAGCTCGGCGCGACCAAGATCGCGCTCGGCCATCACCGCGACGACATCGTGCAGACGCTGCTCCTGAACATGTTCTACGGCGGCAAGCTGAAGGGGATGCCGCCGAAGCTGCAGTCGGACGACGGCAAGAACGTCGTGATCCGCCCGCTCGCGTACGTGAAGGAAACGGATCTGGAGAAGTACGCGGAGCTGCGCGAATTCCCGATCATCCCGTGCAACCTGTGCGGCAGCCAGCCGAACCTGAAGCGCGCGGAAATGAAGGCGCTGATCCGCGAGTGGGACAAGCGCTTCCCGGGCCGCGTCGACAACATGTTCAACGCGCTCGCGAAGGTCGTGCCGTCGCACCTGATGGATACCACGCTGTTCCCGTTCACGTCGCTGCGCGCGACCGGCGAGGCCGATCCGCAGGGCGACATCGCGTTCGACGAGGAACCGTGCTCGAGCGGCGACGACGGCACCGCCAGGCCTGACGCGGCCCGACCGATCTCGATCGTCCAGTTCGACGATCTGTAAGCCGCCCAGCGCGGGGCCCGGCGACGCCCGCCGGGCGGGCCCGCCAGCCCCGCCCGGCCGGGCTCGGCGGGCGGGGCCCCATGCTAGAATGTGTAGCTTCGAACTCTTCTGACAAGCTGGCGCCATGAATATCGTGATTTTGGCGGCAGGCACCGGCAAGCGCATGCGTTCCGCGCTGCCGAAAGTGCTTCATCCTCTGGCCGGCAGGCCCCTCCTCTCCCATGTCATCGCCACCGCGCGCGCGCTGCAGCCGTCCCGGCTCGTGGTCGTCGTCGGCCACGGCGCGGAGCAGGTGCAGGCTGCCGTCGGCGCGCCCGACGTGCAGTTCGCGGTGCAGGCCGAGCAGCTCGGCACCGGCCACGCGGTGCGCCAGGCGCTGCCGCTCCTCGATCCCGCGCAGCCGACCCTCGTGCTGTACGGCGACGTGCCGCTCACCCGCGTGTCCACGCTCGAGCGCCTCGTCGACGCCGCGCGCGAAGGCCGCTACGGCATCCTGACGGTCACGCTCGACGAGCCGACCGGCTACGGCCGCATCGTGCGCGACCCGGCCGGCTTCGTCACGCGCATCGTCGAGCAGAAGGACGCGTCGCCGGACGAGCAGAAGATCGCCGAGATCAACACCGGCATCGTCGTCACGCCGACCGCGCAGCTCGCGATGTGGCTCGGCGCGCTGAACAACGACAACGCGCAGGGCGAGTACTACCTGACCGACGTCGTCGAGCTCGCGATCGACGCCGGCTTCGAGGTCGTCACCGCGCAGCCGGACGCCGAATGGGAAACGCTCGGCGTGAACAGCAAGGCGCAGCTCGCGGAGCTCGAGCGCGTCCACCAGCGCAACCTCGCCGACGCGCTGCTCGCCGACGGCGTGACGCTCGCCGACCCGGCGCGGCTCGATGTGCGCGGCACGCTGCGCTGCGGCCGCGACGTGTCGATCGACGTGAACTGCGTGTTCGAAGGCAACGTGACGCTCGCCGACAACGTGACGATCGGCGCGAACTGCGTGATCCGCAACGCGTCGGTCGGCGCGGGCACGCGCATCGACGCGTTCACGCACATCGACGGCGCCGAGCTCGGCGCGCACACGGTGATCGGCCCGTACGCGCGGCTGCGCCCGGGCGCGCGGCTCGCCGACGAGGCGCACGTCGGCAATTTCGTCGAGGTGAAGAACGCGGTGATCGGCCACGGCTCGAAGGCGAACCACCTCACGTACATCGGCGACGCCGACATCGGCGCGCGCGTGAACATCGGCGCGGGCACGATCACCTGCAACTACGACGGCGCGAACAAGTTCCGCACCGTGATCGAGGACGACGTGTTCGTCGGCTCGGATACGCAGCTGGTCGCGCCGGTGCGCGTCGGGCGCGGCGTGACGATCGCCGCGGGCACGACGATCTGGAAGGACGTGGCCGAAGGCATGCTCGCGTTGAACGAGAAGACGCAGACCGCGAAGAGCGGCTACGTCCGCCCGGTCAAGAAGAAAAGCTGAATACCCCGCGGGCGCCGTCGTTGCGCCCGCTTCGACTTACAGGACTGTTTTCATGTGCGGCATTGTCGGTGCAGTTGCAAAGCGTAATATCGTTCCGGTGCTGATCGAAGGTCTGCGGCGCCTCGAATACCGTGGCTACGATTCGTGCGGCGTCGCCGTGCTCGAACCGGACGCACCGAAGCGCGCGCGCAGCGTCGCGCGCGTTGCCGACCTCGACGCGCAGGTCCGCGAGTCGCACCTCGAAGGCGTCACGGGCATCGCGCACACGCGCTGGGCCACGCACGGCGCGCCGGTCACGCACAACGCCCACCCGATCTTCTCGTCGAACGCGCTCGCGCTCGTCCACAACGGCATCATCGAGAACTTCGAGGCGCTGCGCGACGCGCTGCGCGCGCAGGGCTACGAATTCGTGTCGCAGACCGACACCGAAGTGATCGCGCACCTCGTGCACAGCCTGTATCGCGGCGACCTGTTCGCCGCGGTGCGCGAGGCGGTGCAGCAGCTGCACGGCGCGTATGCGATCGCGGTGATCCACAAGGACCAGCCGCACACGGTCGTCGGCGCGCGCCAGGGTTCGCCGCTCGTCGTCGGCTACGGCGACGGCGAGAACTTCCTCGCATCCGACGCGCTCGCGCTGGCGGGCAGCACCGACCACTTCACGTTCCTCGAGGAAGGCGACGTGTGCGAGCTGTCGCTCGACGGCGTGAAGATCGTCGACCGCCACGGCGCGGCGGCGCAGCGCGAAGTGCGCGTCGTCAGCGCGTACGGCGGCGCGGTCGAGCTCGGACCGTACCGGCACTTCATGCAGAAGGAAATCTTCGAGCAGCCGCGTGCGATCAGCGACACGATCCCGCAGGCCGACGCGTTCGACGCGACGCTGTTCGGCGACGCCGCGGCCGCCGCGTTCGGCGAGATCGACAGCCTGCTGATCCTCGCGTGCGGCACCAGCTACTACTCGGGCCTGACCGCGAAGTACTGGCTCGAATCGATCGCGAAGATCCCGACCCAGGTCGAGATCGCGAGCGAATACCGCTACCGCGAATCGGTGCCGAACCCGCGCCAGCTCGTCGTCGTGATCTCACAGTCGGGCGAGACGGCCGACACGCTCGCGGCGCTCAAGCACGCCCAGTCGCTCGGCCATGCGCACACGCTCGCGGTGTGCAACGTCGCGACGAGCGCGATGGTGCGCCTCACCGAGCTGCAGTTCCTCACGCATGCGGGCACCGAGATCGGCGTCGCATCGACGAAGGCGTTCACGACCCAGCTCGTCGGGCTGTTCGTGCTGGCCGCGACGCTCGGCAAGCTGCGCGGGCACGTCGACGCCGCACAGGAAGGCGAATACCTGAAGCAGCTGCGCCACCTGCCGGCCGCGCTGAACAGCGTGCTCGCGCTCGAGCCGCAAATCATCGCGTGGTCGGAAGAATTCGCCCGCAAGGAAAACGCGCTGTTCCTCGGCCGCGGGCTGCACTACCCGATCGCGCTCGAGGGCGCGCTGAAGCTGAAGGAAATCTCGTACATCCACGCCGAGGCGTATCCGGCGGGCGAACTGAAGCACGGGCCGCTCGCGCTCGTCACGGAAGCGATGCCGGTCGTCACGGTCGCGCCGAACGACGCGCTGCTCGAGAAACTGAAGTCGAACATGCAGGAAGTGCGCGCGCGCGGCGGCGAGCTGTACGTGTTCGCGGACGCGGACACGCAGATCGTCAACGACGACGGCCTGCACGTGATCCGGATGCCGGAGCACTACGGCCAGCTGTCGCCGATCCTGCACGTCGTGCCGCTCCAGCTGCTCGCGTATCACACGGCCTGCGCGCGCGGCACCGACGTCGACAAGCCGCGGAATCTCGCGAAGTCGGTGACGGTGGAGTAAGCGGCGCAGCGGGCCGCCGACGAGACAAACGGAGAAAGCATGGTGAGACTGATCGGATGCGGCTTGCTGGCGCTGGCGTGTGCGACGCCCGGCATGGCCGCCGACCATTACGTCGAGGTGTGGAATCCGCCCGAGGCGCGCACGGCTGCGCCGCGGCCGCCGGCGGCGCACACCCCCGACGCGCACGCGACGGCCCCCGCGAAGCATGCCGCCGCCCAGCAGAAAACGGCCGCGAAGCCGCACAAGCGCCACGTCGCGCCCGCCACGCAGACGCTGAGGACGGGCGCGCATCGCATGCCGGCACCCGGCACCCCGTCCGCCACGCCCACCGCGCCCGCCACGCGCCCCGTCGCCCGGCCCGCGCCGGGCCGGCTGACGGTGATGCAGCCGGACGCGCAGGATTCGCCGCATGGTCTCGCCTTCACCGACATCCCGCGGCAATATACGCCGGACGGCAACGTGCTGCGCGTCGGCACCCGCAACGGCCCCGCCAAGGTGACACGATAATGGAAGCGGAAACCTACCACGGCTACCATATCTGGGGCCACGCGATCCTGCAGCAGGACGAGATCATGCAGCCCGAGCGCTTCGCGGCAAGCGGCACGATCACGCAGAACAACAAGCTCGTCGAGGCCTCGGGCGTGCTCGGCGTATTCGATACCGAGGACGAGGCGCGCGTCGCCGGGCTCGAATGGGCGCGCGCGTGGATCGATAACCACCGCTGAGCGCGGCACCGGCCGGTAAACGAACGAAGGGGCGTCATGGACGCCCCCTCGTGCATGCGAACCCGGGTTGTTCAGGCGACCGGTCGCGGCGGCCGCATCGCACCTTGCGGCCGGCCGACGAGCCGCGCGAGCACGACGATCGTCGCCAGCGTCGCGAGGTATGCGACGATCTGGACGCCCGCCGGACGCGCGGTATAGCCGATCAGCGTATGGAGCGCCTTGCCGACGAGGCTCGAATCCTTCAGCAGCCACGACGTATCCCACACCGCGTCGCCCCACGACGGCACGAGGCCGGCCGCCAGCAGGAAGCCGACGCACTGGCTCGCCATCCCGGCCGCGAGCAGCACGATCAGCCCGTTGGTGACGGAGAACAGGCGCTTCAGCGGAATCCGCAGCAGGCCCGCATACATCGCATAGCCGAGCCCCGCGCCGCCGAGCACGCCGAGCAGCCCGCCGGCGATCATCTGCGGCGTCTGCCCCGGATCGCCCGCCGCGATGCCGTACAGGAACAGCACGGCTTCGGAGCCTTCGCGCAGCACCGCGACGCCGACGACGATCGCGAGCCCGGTCAGCGGCTTGCTGCCGGCCGCGACGGCCCGGCCGACGGCGGTCATGTGCAGCGCCATCTCGCGGCCATGCTTGCTCATCCAGATGCTGTGCCACGCGAGCATCAGCGTCGCGACGAACATCACGCCCGCGTTGAACACCTCCTGGCCCATCCCGGACGCCCACTGCGAGATCACGTCGGCGAACGCGGCGATCAGGCCCGCGCCGATCACGCCGCCGACCAGCCCGCTGCCGACCCACCAGCCGCGCCGCGGCACGCCCTTCGTGGCGGCCATCACGATCGAGACCACCAGCGCGGCCTCGAGCACTTCACGAAAGACGATCAGGGCGGTAGACAACATGGCGGTACGCGCTTACTTGACGGTGAGCTTCGTCTTCGACTGAGCTTCGTGGTACTCGTCGTGGAACTCGTAGGTGCCGGCCTTCAGCGGCCCGACCAGGATCTCGGCCGTTTTGCCGGCCGGAATCACCTTCTCGGCCTTGAAGTCGTCGCTTTCGAATTCGGCGGGCGTCGCGTCGAGGTTCTTCACGACGAACTTCACCTTCGTGCCGGCGGGAATCGTCACGCCTTCGGGCGAGAACTTGTGGTCCTTCAGGGTCAGGTTGACGACGTCGTCGGCCGCGAATGCGGAGGTGGCCGACGCGCCCAGCAGGGCCAGCGCAAAGCCGAAAGCGAAACGATTCATGATCAGGAGTAGAAAGAAATGCGGAAGGAAAACTGATATTAAGAGCGATTCGCATTTCCGCATCAATTACCCTTGATCGCAGAATGGGGATCGCGCTTCACACCGTTTCGCAAGCCTTTGTCTCAAAAGGAATTTTGCGACCGTCGCGTCCGACCCTGAACGGTCAATCGGGCTAAATACCGACTGACGATCCGCCCGAAATTCTTATTTGTCCGATTACACGCTGACGAATTGCTTTCGCGTCACGAAAGCGGCGCGCGGGTTATCCTGCGCACCGGTGCGCGCACGCTTGACCTTCCCACGGTGGCAAGCTTCATGCTGTGCGGGTTCGTCAACTCTGGAGAGAACGATGGAATTCGAAGTTCAGGACATGACCTGCGGCGGCTGCGCGAACGCGATCACCCGCGCGGTGACCGCGGCCGATCCCGGCGCGAAGCTCGACATCGACGTCGCGGCGAAGCGCGTGACGGTCGAATCGGCGCAATCCGCCGAGCGCGTGCAGTCGATCATCGAAGCCGCGGGCTTCCATCCCGCACTGCGCGCCGCATAACGCGCACCGCCGGCTCCCGCAGCGCAGCGGAGCCGGCGGCGCGGCCTCACCGCAGCCGCACGAGCGTCGACTTCAGCTCCGTGTACTTCTCGAGCGCATGCAGCGACTTGTCGCGGCCATTGCCCGACTGCTTGTAGCCGCCGAACGGGAAGTTCATGTCGCCACCCTCGTCGTAGCAGTTCACCCACACGGTGCCCGCGCGCAGGCGTCGCGACACCTCGTGCGCGGTCGTCAGGTTCGACGTCCACAGCGCCGCCGCGAGACCATACTCGGAATCGTTGGCGATGCGCACCGCTTCGTCGACGTCGTCGAACGCGATCACCGACAGCACCGGCCCGAAGATTTCCTCGCGCGCGACCTTCGCGGCGGGCTTCACCTCGAACACCGTCGGCTCGACGTAGAAGCCGCCCGTCTCCTGCATCACGCGCGCACCGCCCGTCACGAGGCGGCCTTCGTTGCGCCCCGCGTCGATATAGCCGAGCACGCGCTCGAGCTGGATGCCGTCGACGATCGCGCCCATCGACACCGACGGATCGAGCGGATTGCCGGGCACATACGCGCGCGCGGCCGCGACGAGCTTCTCGATGAACACGTCCTTGATGTCGCGATGCACGAGCAGGCGCGAGCCCGCGGTGCACATCTCGCCCATGTTGTAGAAGATCGCGCCGGCCGCGGCCTGCGCCGCGCGATCGAGATCCGGGCAGTCCGGCAGCACGATGTTCGGCGACTTGCCGCCGAGCTCCAGCCACACGCGCTTCAGGTTCGATTGCGCCGCGTACTGCATGATCAGCTTGCCGACCGCGGTCGAGCCGGTGAACGCGACGCAATCGACGTCGCGATGCAGCGCGAGCAGCTTGCCCGGCTCGCCCGCGCCCGGCACGACGTTGAACACGCCGGCCGGAATGCCGGCCTCGTGCGCGAGCTGCGCGACCTTGATCGCCGTGAGCGGCGACTTCTCCGACGGCTTCAGCACGACGCTGTTGCCGGCGGCGAGCGCGGGACCGAACTTCCACGCGGCCATCAGGATCGGGAAATTCCACGGCACCACCGTCGCGACGACGCCGACCGGCTCGCGCGTGACGAGCCCGACCAGGTGATGATCGGCCGGCACGACTTCGCCGCCGACCTTGTCGATCGCTTCGGCGAACCATTCGACGCAATACGCGGCGCCCGGCACGTCGACCGTCGTCGTGTCGCCGATCGGCTTGCCGGCGTCGAGCGTTTCGAGCAGCGCGAGCTCGTCGAGATGCGCGCGCATCAGCGCGGCCCAGCGCAGCAGCACCGCCTTGCGCGCCCGCGGGTTCAGCCCGGCCCACACCTGCGCGTCGAACGCGCGGCGCGCGGCCGCGACGGCCGCGTTCACGTCCGCCTCGCCGCAATCGGCGACCTTCGCGAGCACGCGGCCGTCGATCGGGCTCACGCAGTCGAACGTCCTGCCGGACTGCGCATCGCGCGACGCGCCGTCGATGAACGCGCGCCCTTCGATCGCGAGCGACGCTGCCTTGTCCTGCCAATCCTTCAAAGTCAACTTGTTCATCAGGATGCCTCAATGGTTGTGACATTCGCCGCGCACGGGCGGCAGCGCACGTCGCGCAGCCGGTGGCGAATGCGGTGAAGCGCGGCCGGAAGGCGGGTCAGAAGGTCGGCGGCGAGTTGGCCGAGACGACCTCGCAGACTTGCTCCGCGCTGGGATTGCGAAAACGGTGCGGCAAACGGCTTTCGAAGTAGTAGCCGTCTCCGGGATCGAGCAGCCAGGTCGCGCCGTCGACGGTGAGCTCGAGCCGGCCCGACACGACGACGCCGCCTTCGTGCCCGGCATGCGCGAGCATCTCCGGCCCGGTGTCGGCGTGCGGCTGGTAGACCTCGCGCATGATGCACATGTTGCGGTCCTTCACGCCCGCGCCGACGAGATGAAACGCGAGCGCGTCGTTGCCGAGGTTCGGCATCGCGTCGCGGCGCGACACCACGGTGCGCGACTCGACGAGCTCGAACGTGAAGAACTCGGCAAGGCTCATCGGAATGCACTCGAGCAGCTTCTTCAGCGAGCCGACCGACGGGCTCACGCGGCCCTGCTCGATCAGCGAGATCGTGCCGTTGGTCACGCCGGCCCGCTTCGCGAGTTCGCGCTGCGACAGGCCATGCTTGTTGCGCACGAAACGCAGGCGCTCGGCGACTTCGGTGGACATCGATTCGGTTTCGGACACGATAAGTGCGATGAAAGAATGAAACGACGCGTGGAGCGGCCGTTGAATATTCTAATCACTTTATCGCGTATATTGATGGGGAAAACCCCGAAAGGCGTTCGAAATAATCGACACCCTCCCCATCATTCCATTTACGCATATTTTATTCGCAGTGCTTGGGGTAAGCCCTGATGATGGCCCGTAAAAAAACATTTGACGCCGTTTTTGGCTCGTATATGCTGGCTCTCAGGTCAGCGTCATTGAACCGTCACGCACATCAAAATGCGTTATTGCAACGCAAAAATCGATGCCCGCAGAGGTTCGTGTCGCCCGGCCGGCGTCTCGATTATTTAAACGCCCCGCGCGTTCAGGCAATCAGGCGTTCAATACTTTCAACGAACCAGTCGAGTGTAATCGTGAGAGTCCGTGGCCCTCTGGTGAGGTGGGATCGTGGCGATGCGCGAAGTAAGCGCAGCGCGACATCCACCATCGCCGATGGCAGTTGCGGCTGGCATAGTCCTCGCCTGCTGCATCTGTCCATCTACACCATCCTGTCCCGTCGTTCCGTCCGGCGTCACAACGCCGTCTCCGCACGCGCGTTCGTCGCCATTCACACCGACGAAGTGGCGTCGCTGCTGCCATAGCGCCTCTTTCCCTCTCACGTCGTCCGTTTCGCCCGCATCCCGTCCGCCGTGTCGCATGACCGGTGACGGATGGCGCTCGCGCATGCATTGCCGCGCACTGCGCCGCACAACGAAACGAACGTCGGCCTGATCGTCGCGTGCAGCACCAACCTCGTGCTGCGCTCCTTCGTCAGCGGCCATGCGCCCAGCGCACGCCTGCAGGGCCGTGTCGCGCCTGCGATTTGCGCAAGCCATGCTTGCCGCGCCGCTCGCCGCGCTTCACGGCTTGCTTAGGTAACCTGATCGACGCAATGGAAAGAAAACCCCTCGTCGGCATCACCGCCGACATGACGCAAATCGGCTCGCATCCGTCGCATACGGTCGGCGACAAGTATGTCGCCGCCGTCGTCGACGGCGCACATGCGCTCGCGATGGTGCTGCCCGCGCTCGGCGAGCGCCAGTCGGTCAACGACATCCTCGATGCGGTCGACGGGCTGCTGTTCACCGGCAGCTATTCGAACGTCGAGCCGCATCGCTACGGCGGCGAACCGAGCGCGCCCGGCACGAAGCACGACGCCGCGCGCGACGCCACGACGCTGCCGCTGCTGCGCGCGGCGATCGCAGCCGGCGTGCCCGTGCTCGCCTTGTGCCGCGGCTTCCAGGAGCTGAACGTCGCCTTCGGCGGCACGCTGCATCAGCGCGTGCACGAAGTGCCGGGCCTCGCCGATCACCGCGAGGACGACGACGCGCCGCTCGACACGCAATACGGCCCCGCACACACGGTGCGCCTGACGCCCGGCGGCGTGCTGCAGCTGCTCGCGGACGGCCGCGACGAAGTGCGCGTGAATTCGCTGCACAAGCAGGGCATCGCGCAACTCGGCGCCGGCCTCGCGATCGAGGCGGTCGCGCCGGACGGCCTGATCGAGGCCGTGAGCGTCGCCGGCGCCGCCGCATTCGCGCTCGCCGTGCAATGGCATCCGGAATGGCGGCATGCGCACGACCCGCTGTCGACCGCGATCTTTCGCGCGTTCGGCGGCGCGTGCCGCGCCCGCCGGGACGCCCGCACGCGCGCCGGGGCCGCCGCCGCGCTCGCGTGAGCGCGCCGACCAACCAACGAGAACAAACATGCACGACATAGACGAATTCCTGAAGAAACACCGGATCACCGAGATCGAGGCGATCATTCCCGACATGGCCGGCATCGCGCGCGGCAAGATCACGCCGCGCAACAAGTTCACGTCCGGCGAATCGATGCGCCTGCCGCAGGCCGTGATGGTGCAGACCGTCACCGGCGAATATCCGGAAGACGGCTCGCTGACCGGCGTGACCGACCCCGACATGGTGTGCGTGCCCGACACGTCGACGATCCGCCTGATCCCGTGGGCGGTCGACCCGACCGCGCAGGTGATCCACGACTGCGTGCACTTCGACGGCTCGCCGGTCGAGATCTCGCCGCGCTACGTGCTGCGCCGCGTGCTCGACCTGTACAAGGCGAAGGGCTGGAAGCCGGTGGTCGCGCCCGAGCTCGAGTTCTACCTGGTCGACATGAACAAGGACCCGGACCTGCCGCTGCGCCCGCCCGTCGGCCGCACGGGCCGCCCGGAAACGGGCCGCCAGTCGTATTCGATCGAGGCGGTCAACGAGTTCGATCCGCTGTTCGAGGACATCTACGAGTACTGCGAAATGCAGGATCTCGACATCGACACGCTGATCCACGAAGTCGGCGCCGCGCAGATGGAGATCAACTTCATGCACGGCGACGCGCTGTCGCTCGCGGACCAGGTGTTCCTGTTCAAGCGCACGGTGCGCGAGGCCGCGCTGCGTCACAACATGTACGCGACGTTCATGGCGAAGCCGATGGAAGACGAACCCGGTTCGGCGATGCACGTGCACCAGAGCATCGTCGACGAGGAAACGGGCCACAACCTGTTCACGTCGAAGGAGACCGGCGGCGCGACGTCGATGTTCTACAACTACCTCGCCGGCCTGCAGAAGTACACGCCGGCGCTGATGCCGATGTTCGCGCCGTACATCAACTCGTACCGCCGGCTGTCGCGCTTCATGGCCGCGCCGATCAACGTGCAGTGGGGCTACGACAACCGCACGGTCGGCTTCCGCATTCCGCACTCGGGCCCGGCCGCGCGCCGCATCGAGAACCGCATCCCGGGCGTCGACTGCAACCCGTACCTCGCGCTCGCCGCGACGCTCGCCGCCGGCTATCTCGGGATGACGCAGCGCCTCGAGCCGACCGAGCCGCTCGTCAGCGACGGCTACGACCTGCCGTACCAGCTGCCGCGCAACCTCGAGGAAGGGCTGACGCTGATGGCCGCGTGCGAGCCGATCGGCGAGATCCTCGGCCACAAGTTCCTGAAGGCGTACTTCGCGCTGAAGGAAACCGAATACGAAGCGTTCTTCCGCGTGATCAGCTCGTGGGAACGCAAGCACCTGCTGCTGCACGTGTGAGCGTGCACCACCGCACTCCGGAGGAAACATGACCTATCGCAACGAATCGGCCTGGATCCAGCCCGCCGCGCCCGCGGCCCGCGCGACGCAGGCCCACATCACGCAGGCCCGCACCACGGCCGAATACCGCGCGCTCGACGCCGCGCACCACATCCACCCGTTCTCCGACATGGGCGCGCTCAATCGCGCGGGCAGCCGCGTGATCGTGAAGGCGGACGGCGTCTACCTGTGGGATTCGGACGGCAACAAGATCATCGACGGGATGGCCGGCCTGTGGTGCGTGAACGTCGGCTACGGCCGCAAGGAACTCGCCGATGCCGCGTACCGGCAGTTGCAGGAGCTGCCGTTCTACAACACGTTCTTCAAGACCACCCATCCGCCGGTGATCGAACTGTCGGCCATGCTCGCCGAAGTCACGCCGCCGGGGTTCAACCACTTCTTCTACTGCAACAGCGGCTCGGAAGGCAACGACACCGTGCTGCGCGTCGTGCACCAGTACTGGCGCGTGCAGGGCCGGCCGCAGAAGAAGTATGTGATCTCGCGCAAGAACGGCTATCACGGCTCGACCATCGCCGGCGGCACGCTCGGCGGAATGGGCTACATGCACGAGCAGATGCCGTCGAAGGTCGAGCACATCGTGCACATCGACCAGCCGTACTTCTTCGGCGAAGCGCAAGCCGGCGAGACGCCTGAAGCGTTCGGCCTCGCGCGCGCGCAGCAGCTCGAAGCGAAGATCCTCGAACTCGGTGCGGAGAATGTCGCCGCGTTCATCGGCGAGCCGTTCCAGGGCGCGGGCGGCGTGATCTTCCCGCCGTCGACGTACTGGCCGGAGATCCAGCGGATCTGCCGCAAGTACGACATCCTGCTCGTCGCCGACGAGGTGATCGGCGGCTTCGGGCGCACCGGCGAATGGTTCGCACACCAGCACTTCGGCTTCGAGCCGGACCTGATCACGATGGCGAAGGGGCTGACGAGCGGCTACGTGCCGATGGGCGCGGTGGGCATCCACGAGCGCGTCGCGCGGCCGATCATCGACAACGGCGAATTCAACCACGGCCTCACCTACTCGGGTCATCCGGTCGCGGCGGCGGTCGCGGTCGCGAACCTGAAGCTGCTGCGCGACGAAGGCATCGTCGCGCGCGTGAAGACCGACACGGGCCCGTACTTCCAGGCGCTGATGCGCGAGACCTTCGCGCGCCATCCGATCGTCGGCGAAGTGCACGGCGCCGGCCTCGTCGCAAGCCTGCAGCTGGCGCAAGCGCCGGCCGAGCGGCGCCGCTTCGCGAACGGCGGCGACGTCGGCACGATTTGCCGCGACTTCTGCTTCAACGGCAACCTGATCATGCGCGCGACCGGCGACCGGATGCTGCTGTCGCCGCCGCTCGTGATCTCGCGTCAGGAAATCGACGAACTCGTGTCGAAGGCGAAAAAGGCCGTCGACGCGACCGCCCAGCAGCTGGGCCTTTCGTAACGGCTTTGCCTACGGGCCGCGGCACGCGCGCCGCGGCCCACCTTACCAGGGGAACTCCACCATGCGTGCTCGCACTCTTCGCCAAGCCTGTTCCGCCGCCGCCCTCGCCGCCGCGGCCGCGTTCACGTCGGTCGCCAGCCCGCCGGCGCAAGCCGCCGACGAGCTGAACGTCTACAACTGGTCCGACTACATCGCGCCCGACACGATCCCGAACTTCCAGAAGCAGACCGGCATCCACGTCAAGTACGACAACTACGACAGCGACGACACGCTGCAGGCGAAGCTGCTCGCCGGCAGCTCCGGCTACGACATCGTCGTGCCGACGTCGAACTACATGGCCAAGCAGATCCAGGCCGGCGTCTACCAGAAGCTCGACAAGTCGAAGCTGCCGAACCTCGCGAATCTCGATCCGCTGCTGATGAAGATGATCTCGGACGCCGACCCCGGCAACCAGTACGGCGTGCCGTGGGCGTACGGCACCGACGGGATCGGCTACAACGTGCAGGCGGTGAAGAAGGCGCTCGGCGAGAACGCGCCGGTCGACAGCTGGGCGCTGGTGTTCGACCCGGCGAACATGTCGAAGCTCAAGAGCTGCGGCGTATCGTTCCTCGACCAGGCGGTCGACGTGTTCGCCGCGACGCTGCAGTACATGGGCAAGAACCCGAACAGCACGAACCCCGCCGACTACCAGGCGGCGTTCGAGGTCCTGAAGAAAGTCCGCCCGTACATCACCCAGTTCAACTCGTCCGGCTACATCAACGACCTCGCGAACAACGACATCTGCGTCGCGCTCGGCTGGTCGGGCGACGTCGGCATCGCGCACCGCCGCTCGTCGGAAGCGAAACGCTCCTACGACATCAGGTTCGCGAATCCGAAGGAGGGCGGCCTCTTGTGGTTCGACGTGATGGTGATCCCGAAGGACGCGCCGCACGCCGAGGCCGCGCTGAAGTGGATCAACTACATCGAGGATCCGAAGGTCAACGCGGCGATCACCAACACGGTGTTCTATCCGACCGCGAACAAGGCCGCGCATCCGTTCGTAACGCCGGCCGTCGCGCAGGACCCGACCGTGTATCCGTCCGAGGACGTGCTGAAGAAGATGACGCTGATGAGGCCGATGCCGGCCGACATCCTGCGCCTGCAGAACCGTCTGTGGGCGCAATTGAAGACCGGCCACTGATCGCGACGCCGGCCGCGATGCGGGCATGAGCCGATTCCTGCCCGCCGCGGCCTGACGTCCGCGCGCGCCACGCGCGCACCGCTCCACCCGGCACGAGCCGTTGCTCGCGAGTCGCGTCCCGCGCCTCGCGCGGGGACGCTCACGCCTGCAATCCGTGACGAACGAATGGTGAAACCCATGCAATCGATACCCTCTTCCGCGGCCGAGCGCCATGCGCAGCCGGCCGCTGCGGCCCGCACGAAGCACGACGCGTTCGTGCGCATCGAAAACGTCGTGAAGAAGTTCGGCGACAGCACGGCCGTCGACAACGTGAACCTGACGGTCGCGAAAAACGAACTGTTCGCGCTGCTCGGCAGCTCGGGCTGCGGCAAGTCGACGTTGCTGCGCATGCTCGCCGGGCTCGAAACCGCGACCGCCGGCAAGATCTACGTCGACGGCGAGGACCTCGCGTCGCTGCCGCCGTATCGGCGCCCGGTGAACATGATGTTCCAGTCGTATGCGCTGTTCCCGCACATGACGGTCGAGTCGAACGTCGCGTTCGGCCTGAAGCAGGAAGGCACGCCGAAGCACGAAATCAGGGAACGCGTCGCCGATGCGCTCGCGCTGGTGCAGATGAGCAAGTACGCGAAGCGCAAGCCGCACCAGTTGTCGGGCGGCCAGCAGCAGCGCGTCGCGCTCGCGCGCTCGCTCGTCAAGCGCCCGAAGCTGCTGCTGCTCGACGAGCCGATGTCCGCGCTCGACAAGAAGATCCGCCAGAAGACCCAGCTCGAGCTCGTGAACATCATCGAGAAGGTCGACGTGACCTGCGTGATGGTCACGCACGACCAGGAAGAGGCAATGACGATGGCGAGCCGCCTCGCGGTGATGAGCGAAGGCAAGATCGTGCAGATCGGCTCGCCCGGCGAAGTGTACGAATACCCGAACAGCCGCTTCTCGGCCGAGTTCATCGGCTCGACCAACCTGTTCGAGGGCCGCGTCGTCGAGGACGAGCCCGACCACATCTTCGTCGAAAGCGACGACCTCGAAGCGCGCATGTACGTGAGCCACGGCGTGACGGGCCCGCTCGGGATGCCGGTCGGCATCTCGGTGCGGCCGGAGCGCATCCACGTGTCGCGCGAGAAGCCGCGCTCGCCGCACAACTGGGCGCGCGGCGTCGTCACCGACATCGCGTACATGGGCAGCTACTCGCTGTACCACGTGCGCCTGCCGAGCGGCAAGACCGTCGTGTCGAACCTGTCCAGCTCGCACCTGATGCACGACGGTGCGCCCGCCTACAACGACGACGTGTTCGTCTCCTGGTCGCCCGCCAGCGGCGTGGTGCTGACGCAATGAGAACTTCCGCTCCCTCCTCCTCCGCGCCGGCGTCGCCCGGCGCCGTGGCCGCGAGCGCGGCCCCCGCGCGCAAGCGGCGCTTCGCCGCGCTGTCGCGCTTCCTGCCGTCCGGCCGCAGCGTCGCGATCGGCGTGCCGTTCGTGTGGCTCGCGCTGTTCTTCGCGCTGCCGTTCGTGCTGGTGCTCAAGATCAGCTTCGCCGACCAGGTGATGGGCATTCCGCCGTATTCGGCGCTGATGCAGATCCAGGACGGCGTCGTGCACTTCGCGGTCCAGCTCGGCCACTACGCGTTCCTGCTGAAGGACGACCTGTACGTCGCGACCTACCTCAGCTCGCTGAAGATGGCCGCCGTGTCGACGCTGTTCTGCCTGCTGATCGGCTATCCGATGGCGTACTACATCGCGCGCTCGGAGCCGGGCACGCGCAACGTGCTGATGATGGCGGTGATGCTGCCGTTCTGGACGTCGTTCCTGATCCGCGTGTACGCATGGATCGGCATCCTGAAGGACGACGGCCTCTTGAACCATGCGCTGATCGCGCTCGGCATCATCCACACGCCGCTGCGGCTCTATCACAGCGACGCGGGCGTCTACATCGGGATGGTCTATTCGTACCTGCCGTTCATGGTGATGCCGCTCTACGCGCACCTCGTGAAGATGGACCTCACGCTGCTCGAAGCCGCATACGACCTGGGCGCCAGGCCGTGGGTCGCGTTCACGCAGATCACGCTGCCGCTGTCGAAGAACGGGATCATCGCCGGCAGCCTGCTGGTGTTCATCCCGGCGGTCGGCGAGTACGTGATTCCGGAGCTGCTCGGCGGCGCGGACACGCTGATGATCGGCCGCGTGATGTGGGACGAGTTCTTCAACAACATGGACTGGCCGATGGCGTCCGCGGTGACGGTGGCGATGGTGCTGCTGCTGCTCGTGCCGATGGCGCTGTTCCAGTACTACCAGGTCAAGGAACTGGAGGGCGCGAAATGATCAAGCCGAGCAAACCGCTGTCGACGGGCGTCCTCGCATTCGGATTCCTGTTCCTGTACATCCCGATCATCAGCCTCGTCGTGTATTCGTTCAACGAGTCGAAGCTCGTCACCGTGTGGTCGGGCTTCTCGCTGAAGTGGTACGCGTCGCTGTGGCAGGACGACGAGCTGCTGTCGGCCGCATGGCTGTCGCTGAAGATCGGCCTGCTGACCGCCACCGCGTCGGTCGTGATCGGCACGTGGGCGGGCTTCGTGCTCGCGCGCTTCGGCCGCTTCCGCGGCTTCACGCTGTACACGGGAATGATCAACGCGCCGCTCGTGATTCCCGAGGTGATCCAGGGCATCTCGCTGCTGCTGCTGTTCGTCGCGCTGGAGCAGATGTTCGGCTGGCCGAAGGGGCGCGGGATGGTCACGATCTGGATCGGCCACGTGATGCTGTGCGTGTCGTACGTCGCGATCATCGTGCAGTCGCGCGTGAAGGAGCTGAACAAGTCGCTGGAAGAGGCCGCGCTCGATCTCGGCGCGACGCCGCTGAAGGTGTTCTTCGTGGTCACGCTGCCGCTGATCTCGCAGGCGCTGCTGTCGGGGTGGCTCCTGTCGTTCACGCTGTCGATCGACGACCTCGTGCTGTCGGCGTTCCTGTCGGGCCCCGGCTCGACGACGCTGCCGCTCGTCGTGTTCTCGCGCGTGCGGCTCGGCCTGAATCCGGAGATGAACGCGCTCGCGACGCTGTTCATCACGGCCGTCACGATCGGCGTGATCGCCGTGAACCAGATGATGATCGCGCGCGAACGACGGCGCGTGGCCGACATGCGGCTCGCGTTTTCCTGACCGCCCCGCTCACCGCTCATCCACCAAAACAATGACGCGGCCCCGTGCGTTCCGAATGATGCGCCGCACGGGCGCCGCGCTGCGCTCATCGCACTTTTGCCGACATACGACCGCTAGGAGAATCCGTGATGAAGAAGAAACTGATCTGCCTGCTGGTGGCCGGCGCGCTGCCGGGCATCGCGCTGGCTGACTCGACGTCCGCCCAGATCAAGGCGCTGCAGGCGCAGGTCGCCGCGCTGCAGAAGCAGATGAAGGCGATGCAGACGCAGCTCGCCGCGAGGCCGGGCGGCGGCGCGAGCGCGACCGCCCAGGCCGGCGCGACGTCCGGCGGCAAGCCGGTCGCCGTCGTGGCCGCCGATCCGTCGTCGCCCGACTACGGCAAGGCGCCCGCCATGCTGAGCAACGACGACGTGACCGAGATGAAGCAGCAGATCGCGAACCAGCAGCTGAAGGTCGACTCGCTGACGGACGCGGCCAACACCGGGCCGATCGCGGGCCTGTCGATCACCGGCTACATCGATCCGACCTACATCTACAACCGTGCGCCGGGCACGTCGTCGTTCCTGTTCGCGAACCACGAGAGTGTGTACAACTACTTCAACAGCACGTTCGGCGACCTGTACCTCGACATCAAGAAGACCTTCGGCGTCGGCCCGATGGCGCCGTCGGCGGAGATCACGCTGATGCCGAACCGCGGCAACGGCATCACGCTGCTCTCGAACTCGCGCGGCAACATCGGCAACAACATCCTGAACACGGCGGTGGTCAACGTGCCGATCAGCGCGTCGACGACGCTCGTCGCCGGCCTGATCCCGAGCTTCGGCGGCTACGAGGTGCAGCAGTCGAACCAGATGCTGACGCTCACGCACAACCTGCTGTACGACTTCTCCGACCCGGGCAGCTACATCGGCGCCGGCGCGAACTACACGAAGGGCAACTGGGCGTGGAAGTTCTTCGTCGGCAACGAGCAATACCGCACCTCCGGTTCGGTCACGCAAACCGGCACCAACGCGCTCGGCGACCCGATCACGACCAGCAACAAGGTGCCGACCTTCACCGCGCGCGCGGACTACACGTGGTCGAGCGCGCTCGACCTCGGCGGTTCGTTCAACATCGGCCGCCAGACGCTGTCGAGCGCGACCGATTCGAGCGGCAACGTGCACTTCGGCCCCGGCGGCGCCGCGCCGAGCCCGTACGGCATGTTCTTTTTCGGCGAAGTCGATGCGACCTATACGCTCGCCGACGTCCAGTACAACGCCGAAGTCGATTACGGCCAGCAGCGGCATGCGGCGTTCAACGGCGGCCTCGCGCAGTGGTACGGGCTGTCGCTGCTCGCGCACCGCAAGTTCAACGCGCCGGTGGTCGGCCGCATGGGCGTGACGCTGCGCTACGATCTGCTCGCGAACAGCAAGAACGGCGGCGGCGGCGGCGGCATCGCGCTGAACGGCAACGGGATGGACCCGAACAACGGCTTCGGCGTCGACGCGGACTGCCTCGCGATGTCGAAGGCCGGCGGCGGGCTCGGCTTCGAGTGCAAGGGCGCGGTGCGCCAGGACGTCGCGCTCGACCTGCTGTTCTATCCGACCCAGCAGATCACCGTGAAGGTCGAATACCGGCACGACTGGGCGAACAACAAGGTGTTCCTGCGCCACGACGGCTCGTACGGCAAGTCCAACGACCTGCTCGCGACGCAGTTCATCTACTCGTTCTGATGCCGGCCGCGCGGGACGCCGTGCAGCGCGCGGCGTCCCGCGCGATGCTTCGGACAGGAATCCGGCGCGTTGCGCGCCGCATGGAGGGAGTCGGTTTCATGAGCCAGTCTTTCATCCGCCGCGCCGACGCGCTCGCGCGCGACTCGTACTACGAAGCGAGCACAGCGCGCCCCGAGGCCGACGACCCTGTGCTCGACGGCGCGCTCGACGTCGACGTCTGCGTGATCGGCGCCGGCTTCGCGGGCCTGTCGACGGCGCTCGACTGCCGCGCGCGCGGCTTGTCCGTCGCCGTGATCGACGCGCACCGGCCCGGCTGGGGCGCGTCGGGCCGCAACGGCGGGCAGGCGATCGCCGGCTTCGCGAAGGACGAGGCGATCGAGCATCAGCTCGGCGCCGACGGCGCGCGCGCGGCGTGGGCACTGTCGCTCGACGGCGTCGCGCTGATCGCCGAGCGGATCGCGCGCTACGGGATCGACTGCGACTTCACGCGCGGCTACCTGACCGTCGCGACCAGGCCGCGCCGCATCGGCGACCTGCGCGCGTGGATGGACGCGGCGACGTCGCGCTGGGGCCATCCGTCGCTCACCTGGCTCGACACCGACGCGATCCGCGCGCGCATCGCGTCGACGCGCTATCTCGCAGGCGTCCACGATCCGCTGTCCGGCCACCTGCATCCGCTCAAGTACTGCCTCGGCCTCGCCGACGCCGCGCGCCGCGAAGGCGTCGCGCTGTTCGCGCACACGCCGGCGCTCGACGTCGTGCGCGGCGCGCGGCCCGTCGTGCGCACGCCGTCCGGCGAGATCCGCTGCCGCTTCGTCGTGTCGTGCTGCAACGCGGGGCCGGGCGGCGTGCTGCCCGCGGCGACGGCCGCGCGCATCGCGCCGGTCGCGTCGTACATCATCGCGACCGAGCCGCTCGGCAAGACCCGCGCCGACGCGCTGATCGCGCGACGCGAAGCGGTGTGCGACAACAACTTCTTTCTCGACTACTTCCGGCTGTCCGCCGACCACCGGATGCTGTTCGGCGGCCGTGCGAGTTCCGCGGGCGCGTCGCCCGCCGCGCTCGCCGGCGCGATCCGGCGGCGCATGACCGGCGTGTTCCCGCAGCTGGCCGACGTGCGCGTCGACTACGCATGGGGCGGCTTCGTCGACGTCACGCGCAACCGCGCGCCGGACTTCGGCGCAATCGACCCGAACTTCTTCTACGTCCAGGGCTTCAGCGGGCATGGCGTCGCGCTCACCGGCATCGCCGGGCGCGCGGTCGCCGGCGCGATCGCGGGCGACGCGCGCGCGTTCGACCTGTTCGCGCGCCTGCGCCATCGCCGCTTCCCGGGCGGCGACGCGTGGCGGCAGCCCGCACTCGAACTCGGGATGCTGTATCACCGCGTCCGAGAGCTGTTCTGAGCCCTTCATTCGTGTTCCTGACCATGCAGAATTTCGCGAACCAACCGCATGCCGCGTCGTACTACGCGGCCACCGCCAACGATGCGACGCGTCATCCGCCGCTCGCCGGCGCCGTCGACGCCGACGTGTGCGTGATCGGCGCGGGCCTGACCGGCCTGTCGGCCGCGCTCAATCTCGCCGAGCGCGGCCATTCGGTCGTCGTGCTCGAAGCGTCGCGGGTCGGCTGGGCCGCGAGCGGCCGCAACGGCGGGCAGCTGATCGGCGGCTACGCGTGCGACATCGACACGTTCGCGCGCCACCTGCCGGACGCCGACGTGAAGCGCATCTGGGAGATGGGGCTCGAAACGCTGTCGCTCGTGAAATCGCGCATCGCGCAGCACGACATCGATTGCGCGCTGGTGCCCGGCTACCTGAGCGCGGCGAACACCGCGCGCGACGCCGATGCGCTCAAGCGCTGGCGCGATGAGGCCGCGCAGCGCTTCGGCTACGACCGCCTGCAGTTCGTCGAAGCGGACGACCTCGGCGGCTACGTGCAGTCGTCACGCTACCGGGGCGGCCTGTACGACCCCGACAGCGGCCACCTGCATCCGCTGAACTACACGCTCGGCCTCGCGCGCGCGGCGACCGGGGCCGGCGTGCGCATCCACGAGCACAGCTGCGTGACGCGCGTGCGCGACATCCCGGCCGGCCATCTCGTCGAGACGGACCAGGGGCACGTGCGCGCGCGCTTCGTCGTGCTCGCGTGCAATGCCTATATCGGCGCACTCGTCGGCGCGCTCGCGCCGGCGCTCGCGAGGAAGATCATGCCGGTCGGCACCTACGTGATCGCGACCGAGCCGCTCGGCGAATCACGCGCCGCCGCGCTGATGCCGGCGCGCGCGGCGGTCTGCGACAGCCGCTTCGTGCTCGATTATTTCCGGCCGGCGCCGGACACGCGGCTCGTGTGGGGCGGCAAGGTCAGCTACTCGACGCGGCAGCCGCGCGATCTCGCGCAGGCGATGCGCGGCGACATGCTGAAGACGTTCCCGCAGCTCGCGGACGTGAAGGTGGAATACGCGTGGGGCGGCTTCGTCGACATCACGATGAACCGCGCGCCGCATTTCGGGCGCGTCGCACCGACGCTGTATTTCGCTCAGGGATTCTCGGGGCACGGCGTGAACACGACCGCGCTGGCGGGCAAGCTGATCGCCGAGGCGATCGACGGGCAGGCGAGCCGCTTCGACCTGTTCGGCAGGATCCCGCATCGCGATTTCCCGGGCGGCGCGCTATTGCGGACGCCGGCGCTGGTGCTCGCGATGAGCTGGTATCGGCTGCTGGATGCGTTTGGCGTGCATTGAAACACACACGGCGCGCATGACGCGCGCCGTGGCGTGCGGGCATGGCAGCCGGTCAGTCGGTGCCGTACTTGCGCGAACGCGGGCCGTACAGCAGGCCGGTCGGCGGGCCGGCCGACAACAGGCGATTGCTGGTCAGCGCGGCCACGTCGTGGGCTTCATCGGTCAGCGAATGCGCGATCTGCTTGACGGCGGCCTGCACGAGCATGCCGACGATCCCGAACCCGCCGACGTTCACATTGTTGCCGAGTTCCTTGCCGTTCGCGCTGCCTTGACCCTGCCACAGCACGTCGCCCGTTTTCAGGTCGACGAGCTTGGCCGACGCGGTCACCACCGTCGTGCTGTCGATGATCTGGTAAACCGAGCCGTACTTCGAGACCTTCGAATACAGCGCGGCGTCCGCGCCGAAGATTTCGCGCAGCTTGGCCGGCGACGTGTTCTGGATCTCGGCGGCGTTGGTCAGGCCGTTCTGCTTGAAGGCCTCGTCCATCACCGCGACCGGCACCACGTAATAGCCGGCCTCGGCGAGCGGCAGCGTCATCTGCGACAGCATCCCGTAGGTCGCCGCGACGTCGTTGGTTTCGTTGACCGGCGGCAGCACGAGAATCGAGCGCGGCTGGCTCTTCTTGAACGCCGTGTAGTCGGCGTGCTTCACCGGCTGCGCGCATGCGCTCAGCAGCGCGACGATCGACAGCACGGACAGCAGCTTGAATGAAATGGTCTTGAACATGGCAGGTGCGTCACTGTTTGGCGGTGTTCTGATCGGCCGGCTTCTGCTCGGCCGTTTTCTGCTCGGCCGGCTTCTTCGCCGCCGGTTTGTGCTTCATCAGGAAGTCCATGAACGGCGACGATTCCGGAAACAGCTGCTTCTCCGCCTGCAGTTCCTGTTCGGCCTGCTGTTCGCTGCCGACGCTCGCATACAGCATCCCGAGATGCGCATGGAAGCCCGGCGGCGGCGTGTTGCCCTTCGCCCGAATCTGCTGCAGCGCCTTTTCGAGCGCGTCGATCTGCTCCTGCGGCGACGTCTTGCCCTTGAAGTACTCGTACACCTGCGGCTGGTAGCCGTTCCATTGATAGAGCGGCGGCGTGGTCGGCGCCGCGCAGCCCGCGAGCAGCAATGCGGCGGCCGTTGCCGGCAGCCAGATACCCCGTTTCATGGTCATTTCTCTTCTGGTTGATAGGGTGAATCGGTGAAGCAGTGGCGCTTACTTCGCCGGCTTCAGCGCGCCGGCGTCGACCTGGTCGACGAGATGGTTGACGGCCTCCTGGATCGCGAGGTCGAGCACCTTGCCGTTGAGCGTCGAGTCGTAGCTCGCGGTGCCGCCGAAGCCGATGATTTCGCGGTTGGACAGGCTGAATTCGCCCGCGCCCTGGCTCGATGCGATCACTTCCGACGTCGTCGTGTCGACGATGTTCAGGTTGACCTTCGCGTACGCGACCTGCGTCTTGCCGCTGCCGAGGATGCCGAACAGCTGGTGATCGCCGACTTCCTTGCGGCCGAATTCGGTCACGTCGCCCGTCACCACGTAGTTCGCGCCCTTCACCGCCTGCGCCTTCTTCATGAAGCCGGCTTCCTGCTTGATCTCCTCGAGGTTCTCGCGATCGAGCACGTTGAAGCGGCGGCTCTGCTGCAGGCGCGTGACGAGGATCGTCTTCGCCTGGCCGCCGAGGCGGTCGATGCCGTCCGAGAAGATGCCGCGCATATAGCTCGAACGGTTGTCGAACTTGCCGACCGCGATCGCGACCGGCTTGCCCGAGTACGGGCGCTGCGCGCTGCTGACGGCCGGCACGTCGAGCGTGCGCGACGATTCGGTCGCGCAGCCGGTCAGCGCCGCGACGAGGGCCGCGGCGACGAGGACGTTGCGTCGTGTCTGGATGTTCACTGCTGATCTCCTTGCGTGGAAAGAATGCCCGTAACGGGCGCGCCGGCTCGCGGGCGAGCCGGACTTCAAGGCGGCGGCGACGCGAACGCGTGCGTCGATGCGCCGCTCGACGCGACGCGCGTCACGCAACGCGGCAGGCGTCGCCTTGGGCGCTATGAGGGAAATGAAAGCGGATGCGCGCGTGACGGACGCGTCACGGCGAATGGCAGGCAGGCGGCGAAATCGTCACGATTCGCGCGCGGTGCGATTACCCCGTTGTTTTGATTGCTGCGCTGTTGATCGCGCATGGTCGGCCCCGTATTTGGTTTTTTGCGGATGATACCAAACGCGTTGTCGAATACGCTCCGTCGTGAATCGAAAGCCGTCGTTCGGAACCTTGCTTTTCGTAATATCGGCAATCGGGTCGCATTCTGTAGAGGCCATGCGCTCGCGGCGCGCACGGATCGATCGCCGGCGCGCATCCGGCGGCTGCGCGCGCCGGCCCGCGTCGTCGCTCAGTCCACCTTCTGCCGCATCGTGACAAATTCCTCGGCCGCGGTCGGGTGGATGCCGATCGTGTCGTCGAACTGCGCCTTCGTCGCGCCCGCGCGGATCGCGATCGCGATGCCCTGGATGATCTCGCCCGCGTCGCGGCCGACCATGTGCGCGCCGACCACGCGCTGGCTGTCGCGCGCGACGACGAGCTTCATCAAGGTGCGCTCGTCGCGTCCGGACAGCGTGTGGCGCAGCGCCTTGAACGACGTGCGGTAGACGTCGACGTCGCCGTGCACGTCCCGCGCGCGCGCCTCGGCGAGGCCGACCGTCGCGACCTCGGGCTGGCTGAACACCGCCGACGGCACCCATTCGTGATCGGCCGCGACGCGCCGCCCGCCGAACAGCGTCAGCGCGAGCAGACCGCCGTCGCGCGTCGCGACCGGCGTGAGCTGCGGTCGCGACGTGACGTCGCCGATCGCGTGGATCGACGCGACCGACGTCGCGGAATACGCATCGACCGCGATCGCGCCGCGCGCATCGAGCGCGACGCCCGCCTGCTCGAGCCCGAGGCGCTCGACGTTCGGCACGCGTCCGGTCGCATAGAGCACCGCGTCGTACGGCCCGTGGTGCGCGCCGCCGACGCGCACGGCGAGCGTGCCGTCGGGTGCACGCTCGATCGCGTCCACCGACGCGCCGGTATGGATCGTCGCGCCCTGCTTCGTCATTTCATCGGCGAGGAACTGCCGGACGTCGTCGTCGAAGCCGCGCAGGATCTGCGCGCCGCGATAGAACAGGTCGACGCGGCTGCCGAGCCCGTTGAAGATGCCCGCGAACTCGACCGCGATATAGCCGCCGCCGACCACCGCGACGCGCGCCGGCAGCGTCGCGAGCGACAGCGCCTCGCGCGACGTGATCGCATGCTCGATGCCGGGCAGCGGCGGCAGCGACGGGCGCGAACCCGTCGCGATCGCGATGTGGCGCGCGGTGACGCGGCGCTCGCCGAGCGCGACCGTGTGCGCATCGACGAGCGACGCGCGCCCCGCGTGCATCTCGACGCCGGACTGCCGCAGCAGGTTCACGTAGATGCCGCTCAGCCGGTTGATCTCGCGATCCTTCGCGGCGATCAGCGCGGGCCAGTCGAGCGCGCCGGCGCCGAAGGTCCAGCCGAAGCCCTGCGCATCCTCGACTTCATGCGGGTAATGCGACGCATAGACGAGCAGCTTCTTCGGAATGCAGCCGCGCAGCACGCAGGTGCCGCCGATCTGCTCTTCTTCCGCAATGCCCACGCGCGCGCCGTATTGCGCCGACATCCGGGCCAGCCTGACGCCGCCCGAGCCGGCGCCGATCACGAACAGGTCGTAGTCGAATTCCATCGCATGCCCTCATCGGAGTTCGGATGACGGCACGATAGCAAGATTCCGGTTTTCCTGCGGCGCGCGGCGCCCGCGCAAAAAAAAACGGCGAGAGACCTTGCCTCTCGCCGATCAATCCGGCTGCCGGGTTCGCCATGCGTCACCGATCGACCGCATGCCCGACCCGCCGGCCGCGCGACGCCGGCTCGCCCGTCCGCGCGGCTTGCGCGGGCGCGGCCGAGCCGGCCGCCATGCTCATGCCTGCGACGTGTCGCCACCGTCGGTCGCCTGCGTGTCGTCCGCCGGCTGCTCTTCCTTCTTCTCGAGCATGCCTTCGAGCGCTTCCGCGCCCTTGAAGCCGGCGACGGCCGCCGCCGCCTTGGTCAGGAGACCCGCATCCGGATCGACTTTCTCTGCCGCCTCGACGGCCGCCACGGCGCCCGCGATTTCGCCAACGGTGTTCAGGATACCCATCGCCCTCTCCTTTCAGGAAACTCGTGAAGCGCATCGTTCCACGAAAAAAACCGGCTGACAGCGTTTGTCATCACCGGATACACAATTTACCGACGCGCCGGCATGCGGCGAGCGATGCATGCAGCTTAGCGGAACGCCTGCGCACGCACTGTAAAAAACTGTTCCGGAATGCCGACGAACGGCTTACGGATCGCGCTTCGTGCGCTTCGTGCGGACGAAAAAAAAGAGACCCCCGCGGGGGTCTCTTCGTCGCGAGCCGGACGCCGGTCCGGCGCAGGCGATTGATCAGAAGATATTGCGCAGACCGATCGCGATGCCGGTCTGGTTGCTGCGGCCCGGCAGCTCGACGTTGGCCGCGCCGTTCGTCTTGTTGAAGTCGACCGTGCCGTAGATTTCCGTGCGCTTGCTCAGCGCGTACTCGGCGATGCCGACGATCGCGTAGCGGTTGCCGCTCGCGAGCGTGCCGTTCGCGGTCATCGCGTTGCGCATGTGGTCGTAGTAGAACGCGCCCGTCAGCGTCAGCGGCGCGCTGGCCTGCCAGCTCACGCCCGCGAACGGACCGTCGTCGATCCGGCCGGTGCCCTTCGCAGCCGGAATCTTCTGCTGCGCGAGCAGGCTGTCGACGAAGCCCGTATCGTCCTTCGAGCGCAGGTAGCCCGCGTAGACCTTCACCGTGCTGAACGCGTAGACGACGTTCGCGTGATAAATGGTCTGCTTGCGTGCCGAGTTGTCGCTGTTCTGCTGCGCGCCGGCCGCGATGCTGAGCGGGCCCATCACGTACGACAGCGAGATACCCCACGCATTGCCCTTGCCGAGCGAGCCGGGGATCTGGCCGGAGAAGCCGCCGGGGCCGGTCTTCTCGTAGTTCGTGCCGGTCGAGTACATCGCGCTCGCGGTCAGGCCGCTGAACGTGCCCGTGTACTTGATCTGGTTGTCCGCGTACAGCCCGCCGCCGAGCGCCACCGGCAGCCACGCGTTCTCGAAGTAGTTGCCGACGGTCAGCGGATCGTAGGTGTCCGACAGCAGGTCGAACAGCGGCGTCTTCTGGCGGCCGAGGGTCACGGTGCCGTACGGGCTCGACAGGCCGACGTACGCGGCGCGGTTGAACATGCGGCCGCTGTCCGAGAACGCACCGCTTTGCAGGTCCACGCCGCTTTCGAGCTTGAACAGCGCCTTCAGCCCGCCGCCAAGGTCTTCCGTGCCGTAGATGCCGAAGCGGCTGTTCGTGATCGCGCCGTTCGTCATCGACAGCAGGCCGTCGTTCTTGGCGTTCGCGTTGGTCAGGTAGCGGACGCTGACGTCGGCGACGCCCCACAGCGTGACCGAGCTTTGTGCCGTTGCGTATTGGCTGGCGAAGGCCAGCATGGCGCCCCCTGCGAGTGCTGCGAGTCTGGTGGTCTGCTTCATGAGCGATCCCATATTTGTTGGTGTCTCCTTACATGGCCGGCCGCATGCGCGGCCGGGTGACGATCGCGCGCGCTCTTGGCGCGCGCGATGTGGCGAGAATCATAAGACGAGTCCGAATCCCGAAAGAAATTGAAATGCGTGGTAACGGTTCGATTGTCGTCAGCGCACAACGCCCCGGCGCGCGGGGCTTGCGCGACGAGCGCCGGATGACGGCCGGTTTCCGCGCCGGGCGGGCAATTCGGCAGGAATCCGTCACGATTCGGGCAGGCGGCGGGGAGATCGGCGGGAGTGAGCGGAGATGTGGCTGATGCGGCGCAGCATACGGGCCGCGAGACGGTGCGCGAGACGGCAAGGCAATGACGCGGCGGCGTGACGGGCGCGGACCGGTTCCATACCGGCTACGGATGCCGCGCCGCAGCACGGCCGCGCCGCGCCGCGCCGTCAGCCGGCCGCGCCTGCGCCCGCGTCGGCGCGCCGCCACGCGCGCCGCACGATTTCGGCGAACGCGCCCGCGAGCAGCAGCACCGCGCCCCACAGCGCGACGTCCGGCACGAGCCGCGTGACGAGGCCGCCGGCCACGGCACCCGCGAGAAAGCAGAAGCTGATCGTCGCGAGCAGCGCCGAATCGTGCAGCGCGCCGGCGTCATAGCGCGGAATCAGCCCGACGAACAGCTTCTGCGCGGCGCGCCGCAGGTTGCCGGTCGTCATCACGGACGTGTACGACAGTTCCTCGAGGTGCGTGAACGACAGCGTCTGCAGCGTCGCGACGAACGAGATGCCGGGAATCAGCCACGCGCTCGACGCGCCGACGAGGCCGCTCGCGGCGATGCCGAGAAACGCGATCTCGACGATCAGGCTCGCGAACGCGGTGTGCCGCATCCAGCCGCGCTGCGCCGCGAGCCCGAGCAGGTGCGCGACGAGCACTGCGATCACAAAGCCGACGAGCGGCGGCACGTGGTGCAGCGCCGCGGCCCACTCGCCGGCCGACAGGTTGATGCCGAGCAGCGCGACGTTGCCGGTCATCGTGTTCGCGAACACGTGGCCGTGGCCGACGTACGTGTACGCGTCGAGATAGCCGCCGGACAGCGTCAGCAGTGCGGCGACCGTCAGATTGCGGCTGGCGCCGTCGAGATCCATCGATCCTCCGGTTTCGTCGCGCGGGGGGGAGCTCAATTCTTCTTCAGATAGCAGGCCTTGAGCATCACGCTCATCCCGTCGACCTTGCAGTCGACCTCGTGATCGCCGTCGACGAGGCGGATGCTCTTCACCTTCGTGCCCATCTTCAGCGTGACCGACGAGCCCTTCAGCTTCAGGTCCTTGATCAGCACGACCGAATCGCCGTCGGCCAGCACGTTGCCGTTCGCGTCGCGAACGACGCGCGCCGCGTCGTCATCGGCCGCCGCCGGTGCGGCGCTCGGCCACTCGTGGCCGCAGTCGGGGCAAATATATTGGTCGCCGTCGGGGTAGGTGTTCTCCATCGCGCATTGCGGACAGGCGGGAATCGTCGACATGATGCTGGGTCCTGCTGATTGAAAGCCGGAAGTATACCGGCCCGTTGCGCCGGCCCGCCCTGCCGCATCTCAAAGCGCTGCCGAATGACGCCCGCCGGCCGGCTGCCCGTGCGCGGCGGCGTTCACTGCCCGAAGCCCGTCAGCCCGATCAGCGCGCCGGCCGCGAGCAGCCACAGCGGATGGATGCGCGTGCGGTACGCGAGCACCGCGCACGCGGCGGTGATGCCCCACTGCACGGCCATGTGGTTCGACGCGTCGGCGATCAGCACCGCGCTCGCGACGACGAGCCCCGCCGTGACGGGCACCATGCCCTGCTGCACGTAGCGCCGCCACGGCCGGTTGCGGAAGCGCTCCCACGCGTGCAGCGCGAGCACCGTGACCACCGACGACGGCCCGAACTTCGCGAGCGTCGCGACGAGCAGCCCCGACCAGCCGGCCACGTGCCAGCCGACGAGCGACACGATCATCATGTTCGGCCCCGGCGCCGCCTGCGCGAGCGCGAACAGCGCGGTGAACTCGTGCGCGCTCATCCAGTGGTGCACGTCGACGACCTGCCGCTGCATCTCCGGCAGGATCGTGTTGCCGCCGCCGAACGCGAGCAGCGACAGTTGCGTGAAGATGGTCGCGAGCGCGATCAGCGTGTCGTTCATCGCGCGCCTCCGTCATGCGTGCCGCGCTGCTGCGCGTCGTGCGGCGCGACGGCGTCGGCTGCCCCCGGCCGCGCACCGGGCGCGGCGGCCGGTGCGGCACCGCGCCGCGCGGCGAGCCACACGCTGAGCGGCGTCAGCACCAGCATCGTCGTGAGCAGCGGGATGCGCAGCACCGCGATCGCGACGAACGCCAGCGCCGCGATGCCCGCCGCCGCGCGCGCATGCCGCAGCGGCTTCGCGACCTTCACCGCCATCGCCGCGAGCAGGCCGGCCGCGGCGGCCGACAACCCGGCGAACAGGTGCCGGACGGCCGGATCGCTCTCGGTTTTCGCATACAGCACGCCGAGCGCGACGACGACGAGCGTCGGCCCCGCGATCAGCCCGAGAATGCCGGCGAACGCGCCCGGCACGCCGCGAAAGCGCATCCCGACCGCGACCGACAGGTTGATCACGTTGCCGCCCGGCAGGAACTGGCACAGGCCGAGCAGATCGGTGAACTCGTCGGCGGAGAGCCACTTGCGCTCCTCGACGATCGTGCGGCGCGCGAACGGCAGCGCGCCGCCGAACGACATGAGCCCGAGGGACAGGAAGCCGGTGAACAGCTCGGCGAGGCCGACGTCGCGCGGCGCGCCGGCGGGCGGCGGGGAAACGGATTGCATGGGAGTCCTCGATAAACGACAGGTCGAGATTACCGCCGCGCGGCGCGCCCGCAAAACGATTTCATCGGCGCTCGCTTGTGATCTAGAATCACAAGCATGGCACGCGATCTCCCGCCCTTTTCCGCGCTTCGGGCCTTTGAAGCCGCGGCACGACACGAAAGCTTCAGCGCCGCCGGCGACGAGCTGCATGTGACTCATGGTGCCATCAGCCGGCAGATCGCCGGGTTCGAGGCGTGGCTCGGCAGGCCGGTGTTCCACCGCATCGGCAAGCGCGTGAAGCTCACCGACGAAGGCCGCCAGTACCTGGACACCGTGCGCGCCGCGTTCGACAGCATCGCGCTCGCGACCGAGCGGCTGCGGCGCACCGGCGCCGCGCGCGTGCTGCGCATCAACGCGCTGCCGACCTTCGCGATGAAATGGCTGCTGCCGCGCCTGTCGCGCTTCCAGCGCGACGTGCCGAACGTGGAGCTGAAGCTGTCGACGTCGAACGCGCCGCTCGACGCGCTCGACGGCTTCGACGTCGCGATCCGCCGCGGCCCGGGCCACTGGCCGAACTGCGCGAGCGGCCGCTTTCTCGACGAAAGCGTGATCCCGGTCTGCAGCCCGGCGCTGGCGAAGCGCATGCCGATCGCGCGCGTCGACGACCTGGCGCGGCACGTGCTGCTGCATTCGGATACGCGCCCGGAGGGCTGGCGCGACTGGTTCGCGGCCGCCGGCGCGACGATGAAGGGCCGCAAGCGGCAGTCGTTCGACCACTTCTACCTCGCGCTGCAGGCGGCGGTCGACGGGCTCGGCGTCGCGCTCGGCCCGCTGCCGCTGATCGACGACGAGCTCGCGAGCGGCCGGCTCGTGATGCCGCTCCCCGGCCCGCGCATCGCGACGCGCAGCTACTGGTGGATCACGCCGCGCGAGCACGCCGGCGAGCCGCTCGTCGCCCAGTTCTGCGCGTGGCTCGAGGCGCAGGCGAACGCCGGCGCGTGACATGGCGTTCAGCGGCGGGCGGTGCGGCGCCGCCCGCGCCGTGATCCGTCCTTGCCCATGACGGGCAAGCGCCGGGCGTCAGACCACCGGCCCCGGCTCCTTTTCCTTGCGCAGGATCGCGTAGAGGAGGATCGCGCCGAACGTCGCGGTGCCGATCCCGCCGAGCGCGAAGCCGCCGAACTTCAGCGAGAAGTCGCCCGCGCCGAGCACCAGCGTGACGGCCGCGACGATCAGGTTGCGGTTGTCGGAGAAATCGACCTTGTTGACGACCCAGATCCGCGCGCCCGTCACCGCGATCAGCCCGAACACGACGATCGACACGCCGCCGAGCACCGGGCCCGGAATCGTCTGGATCACCGCGCCGAACTTCGGCGAGAAGCCGAGCCCGATCGCGATCAGCGCGGCAACGACGAACACGAGCGTCGAGTAGATGCGCGTGACGGCCATCACGCCGATGTTCTCCGCGTAGGTGGTCACGCCCGTGCCGCCGACGCTGCCCGACACGATCGTCGCGAGCCCGTCGCCGATGAACGCGCGGCCGACGTAGCGGTCGAGGTTCTGGCCCGTCATCGCGCTCACGGCCTTGATGTGGCCGAGGTTCTCCGCGACGAGGATCACCGCGATCGGCGCGAGCATCAGCATCGCGTGCGGATCGAACGCCGGCGCATGGAAGGTCGGGATGCCGAACCACGCGGCGTGCGCGACGATCGCGAAGTCGATCGGCTTGCCGAGGCCCATCCCATTGGTCGCGACCGCGTAGATCGCGTAGGCGATCACGAGCCCGACGAGGATCAGGAGGCGCTGCAGCATCCCGCGCGCGAACACCGCGACGCCGCCGACCGACAGCACGGTGACGAGCGCCATCACCGAATCGAAGGTCGACGCGGACACGCCCTTCACCGCGATCGGCGCGAGATTCAGGCCGATCACCGCGACGATCGCGCCCGTGACGACGGGCGGCATCAGCGCCTCGATCCAGCGCGTGCCGACCGCCGACACGAGCGCGCCGAGCGCGACATACACGACGCCGCACGCGATGATGCCGCCGAGCGCGACCGCGATGTTCGGGTTCGGGCCGCTGCCGCCGTAGCCCGTCACCGCGATCACGAGGCCGATGAACGCGAAGCTCGAGCCGAGGTAGCTCGGCACCCGGCCGCCGACCAGCGCGAAGAACAGCAGCGTGCCGACGCCGGACATGAAGATGCACAGGTTCGGGTCGAAGCCCATCAGGAGCGGCGCGAGCACGGTCGAGCCGAACATCGCGACGACGTGCTGCACGCCCATCGCGATCATCTGCGGCCACGACAGGCGTTCGTCGAGGCCGACGACGCGCGCGGCCGCGCCGGGCGGTTGCACCCGCCAGCGCGGGAAATAGGAATCGGACATCGGCACACGCTCCAGTCTTGTCGGTCGCCGGCTGCGAGGGATGCGCCGGTCTGAAATCTGGCGCGAAGTGTACGGAGCGGGGATGGCGCTGGCAAGCGGCGGGCCCCGGCGCAAGGCGGGGACGGATCAGCCCGCGTCGCCACTTACCGTCTCGGGAAATTCGTTCGATTGTCCTGGGTCAACGAGTCGCGATCGCGTCAGAAATATCTAAAGTCTGAAGGACAGGAACAAAATCTTACGCTAATATCGACGCTACAACAGAAATCGATCGGCTAACGCTCCATCGAATTTCAACAATAGATCAACACAAGAAAGCCCACATCCGGCGCTTGCATTCCGCTTATTCCGGCACACCGGAAAGCGGATGCATCCGAATGTCAACAAGAAACTGAGAGAGACAAAAATTGATAATCGAGGAGACATCTCGATGGGATGAGATCGAGCAATCGATTTCTGACCTGAGAAAGCGCGTCGTTATTGACTGCGGCCATGTTTCAGTGCGCAGCGACCAGCAGGGTTTCTCGTTTGGCGGGCGCGGAGGACCGAGCGCCTCGACGCTGGAGACATTTGAATTCGGCGTGGCGCTGCGCCGCCGGCTGGCGTCCGAAGGCCGCGAGGCGACGCTCAGCCTATGCCTGTCCGATACCTCGCGCCTGCTTGGCGACAGCAAGGAGCGCGCAGTGCTGGCAGCCGCCATTGCGGAACGGCGCTGGTCCGCCATTTTGCCGTCCGAATATCTGCATCGGCTTTCGCAGGACGAATTCGATCAGATAACCGTGACCCTTCAGACGAGAAACAGCAATCGCTTTTCCGCGGCATTGAAGAAATTCAAAACCACGGCGGCCCGCACCACATCGTCCGAAATCTTTTACCGGGAATCCGGAAGCCTGCTGCTGTCCAGTTTCGACGGCGATCGCCTGGCCATCAGCACGCCGTTTCTGATGGAATGCGCGAGCGAAGACGCCTATTACGAAAATGACGACTGGAGAAGCCCGGACCATATCGATCGAGAAGAAGACATTATCGCGAGACCGATGACCCGCCTGCTGAGAAGCGGCTTCATCAATCTTTACGAGAAAAGCTCCGGCATTCTCTGCCCGGCCACTTATGGCGGGTTGCTGCTCAATTACGACGAATCCAGCGATCACATCTGCATCTATTCACGCAGCGACGATCCGCATATCGGAGAAAAGATCCTGCGCGGCGTGATCGCGGCCAATGCGGTCAGCCGCGACATGTCGCGGACCTTCCTGCAGATCGTGCTTCCGGAAATCTCCCGCACCCCGGAAATCTCGCTGCTCGACTCCTCCCGCCTGAAACGGCCGGACATGTCATGGGCGGCGTTCGCGAGCGCACTGGAGTCGCGGGACGTCTTCAGCCGCATGACGCCGTATGTGGAACGGAAAAACTCGGAGAGCACGCCAACATGAACAAGTACTTCGATCACGCTGCGTCCATGCAGGTCTCTGCCAAGGCCTGGCTCGATACGCTGTCCGTCTACGGCCCCGGCAATCCGTCCAGCGCCCACGACGCGGGAGAGCAGGCGCGCCGCATCATCGGCGACACCCGCAACCGGATCGCCGCCCATCTCGGGTGTCGCGCCGAGCGCATCTACTTCACGTCGGGGGCCACCGAATCCGCCAATCTTCTGATCCAGGGCTACCTGGCGACGCTGCGCCGCAAGGAAAGCACGCGTTCGGAAATCGTCGTGTCGGCGATCGAGCATCCCGCCGTGTACCAGACGGTCATGTCCATGAAGAAGCATGGGTACACCGTCCGCGAGCTGCCGGTGAACCGTAACGGCGTCGTCGCGATCGAGCACGTCGACGCAGCGATCAGCGAGCGCACGGCGATGCTCTGCCTGATGGCCGTCAACAACGAAACGGGCGCCGTCCAACCCGTCAATGAAGTCGCGCGCGCCGTCAAACGCGCCGATCCCGACATCCTCGTCGTGTGCGACGCAGTGCAGCACTTCGCCAAATTGAACGGGCCGATCGACCTGGACGTCGTCGACGCCCTGTTCATGTCCGGCCACAAGATCGGCGCCGACAAGGGGATCGGCTGCTTCTACCTGAATGGCCGATACAAGCTCACGCCGCTCATGTACGGCGGCGCGCAGGAACAAACCTATCGTCCCGGCACCGAGAACGTGTTCGGCATCGGCTTGCTCGGCGCCGCGCTCCAGGAAGCCGTGCGCGACCCCGCCGGCAAGCTCGCGCATGTCGGCGCGCTCGGCGAACGCCTGATCGATGGGCTGACCCGCTCCGGCATCGCCTTCGAGCGGTTGATCCCCGCCGCCGACGCCTCGCCCTACATCCTTGCGCTGGCCTTTCCCGGCGTGCCGTCGCGGCAGATGATCGCCGATCTGGCGGCGTCGGGATATTGCGTGTCGCAAGGGTCCGCGTGCAGCAGCCATTCGCTGGAGCCGTCCCGGGTGCTGTCGGCCATGCGCGTGCCGCCCGAGCACCTCAACAGCCTGATTCGCATCTCCTTTTCGCCGACCCACACCATGCCGGACATCGACGACCTCGCGACGCACATCGTCGAGATCTGCCACGCATACAGCGACGCCTGACCGTCCGTGATCCAGAGGGCGCGTGAACGGCAACGGTCACGCGCCCCACTCGAGGAGCAAGCACACATGAAGATTCTCATCATCGAGCCCTGTTTCTTCGGCCTCGGTTACCTTCAGGCCGCCCGGGCGCTCGATCTGGAATGCTGGGTGGCAACCAGCGACGCGTCGCTCCCGGACCAGCACGGGTATCGGGAGCTGGTGCACGGCGTGCTGGTGTGCCCGGTGAACGACGCGCAAGCCGTCAAGCGGGCACTGGAAGATGCGGGCCTGCTGTCATCCATCGCGGCCGTGGTCGCCGGCAATCAGTTCGTCACCGTGACGGCCGCGAAACTGGCGTCCCTGCTGGGACTGCGCGGCGTCCCGCCGCTCGCGGCCGAAAGCGGCGTGCACAAGGATCTCGCGAGGCACGCCTATCGGGAGGCGGGGGCCCCGTCGCTCGAGTACGCGCTGGTGGCGAGCCTCGACGACGCGCAAGCCGCGGCCGCCCGAATCGGCTACCCGCTCGTGATCAAGCCGACCAGCGCCGCGTCGAGCAAAGGGGTCACGCTGTTGCAGGATGCCGCCGCGCTCGAACCCGCATATCGGCAACTGCAGCAAACGGACTTCGGCATGTTCGGCCTGGCGCGCCGCACCGAGTACTTGCTCGAGGCGTTCGCGGACGGTCGCGAATTCAGCGTCGAACTGGCGCTGGTCGACGGAACGGTCCGGTTTGCCGGCGTGACGGAGAAATGGGTGACGGCGCCGCCGTTTTTCGTCGAGCTCGGTCACGTGTTCCCCGCGCGCATCCCGGCGCAACAACGACAGGCGCTGCTCGACGCGGCCCGCTCCGCGACGCAGGCGCTCGGCCTGAATACCGGCGTATTTCACATCGAGTTGCGCTGGACCTCCACCGGCCCCCGCATCATCGAGACCAATCCGCGCCCCGGCGGCGATCACATCACGACCCACCTGGTCCCGCTCGCGACCGGCGTCGACCTGTTCAAGCTCCATCTGCGCGCGCTGCTGGGCGATTCCGGGGCAACGCCCCCCGCTCGAGCCGCCGCGGCCGCCGTGGGGTTCGTCGTTGCCCCGCGCGAAGGCGTGCTGGAAGCGCTGGACGGTTGGGACGACGTCAAGCAGCGCGACTACGTCGCCCATGCCGGACTGGAAAAGAAACCGGGGGACCGCATTCGCCCGCCCGAAAGCTCCGGGGACCGGATCGCATTCGTCGTCGTGACCGGCGAGACGGCCGAAATCGCTGCCGAGCGGGTACAGACCGTGCTGCGCGATGTCGTCGTCAGGATCGCAAAATGAATCGACCGCTGCTGACGCTGCTCGCCTTTCACGCGCTCGACAAGCTCCTGTTCTTCTCGATTACGCCGAACAAGCCCATTTCCGCGTGGCAGGCAGGCTGGCTGGACGATGCGGGGCTCGCGCTGTTCTTCGTGATCCAGATCTTCTGCTACCGGCTCTTCCCTTTGCTGGGCGGATTCCTCGCGGACCGGCATTCGAAACGCGCGACGCTCGCGTTCGGCTCGCTCCTGCAGGCGCTCGGGCTGGCGGCACTGTGTCAGGCCAACTCGCCGCTGGCGCTGTTCGGCGCGGGCGGGCTGGTCGGAATCGGCGGCGGGATCCTGAACCCGGCGATCTATTCGATGCTGAGCCAGGTATCGGGTCCGGCCGGCAGCCGGGCTTTTTCCACGCACTACCTGTTGATCAACGTCGGGGCGCTGGCCGGCCCGCTGCTCCTGTGGCCGGGCTTCGGCAACGCATGCCTGTGGCTCCTGCTTCCCGCCGGCGTCGCGCTGGCGGGCGTGCTCGCGACCCCGGAAGGCGCGCGCGCGATGCCGACGCAACATCAATCCGCGTCCTGGTTCGCGCCGCTGCACGACCCTGTCTTCCTGAGGGTGTTCATCCTGTTCAGCGCGATCTGGGCGTGCTACACGATGATCTTCTCCAGCGCCCCGCTGATTGCTGCCGAACTCGGGTTGCGCACGCAAGGCAACGTCTGGCTGGGCGTGAACTCGGCCACGGTCCTGCTCGCGTATCTGTGGACGTTGCGCCGCCCGCCAAGGACCGGCATCTCGTGGCCCGGCGTGTCGGCCGGACTCGCGCTGACCGTCGCCGGCGTCGCGCTGGTGGGGGCGGCGCCAACCGGCTTGCTCGTCGGAGCGGGCATTGCCGTGTTGAGCATCGGCGAACTCATGTCGATCCCGGTGCTCTACCATCTGGTCTCCGAACACGCGCCCGCGCATGCCCGGAGCCGCTACTTCGGCTTCATCTGGGTCGCCGGCGCGATCGGGGAAGCCGGCGCGCAAGCGTTGCTCTGGGCGTGCCCGCAGCCTCGCATCATCTGCTTCGTGGCGGCAGCGATGCTGGCGTTCGCGACGTTGTCGACACGCAAGATCAAGGTCCGTGCGGCCGAAATCAACGCCGGTGCAAATGTCTCGCCGTCGATTTCCTAGCGCCCGGCCGGCGCTCGCCGGGCCGCCGCAGAATCTGACTCGTCCCATTCACGGCGGCGGCGAGTTTCCCTAAAGTAGCAGCACTGCCGTGCACCAGGCGCGGCAGTGTTCCGCACTCTCCGTTGGCCGTTCGCGCTCCCCGCCCGAACGGCCTTTTTTTGGTTCATCGCGAATGCTCGCGGAACGCAACGCCGACCTTCCGCTTTCGGCCGGCGCCGGTCATCGATATTCAACAGTAGAATGGCCGCTGGCCTGAACTTCGGGCCTGCGCCTTCCCGTCCTCCCGCCCCTTACGTGCTGGTGATCAATGAAAGCCGAACGCATACTTGTCCTGGATATCGACGGCACGCTGACGGACTCGGTCGCCATGCACCAGTCCGCGTTCCTCGCGGCAATGCTGGCCCTGAGGCTGCCGGCCCTCGACACCGACTGGGGGCGCTATCCGCATCACACCGACACGGGCATCCTCGCGCACGCGCTGTCGTCCAACGGCTGGCGCCCGATGAGCGCATCGGCCGTGGCGTCCTTCGAGCAGGACGTGGATCATCATTTCGTGGACGCGCTTTCCCGCCAGGCACTCAGCGAAATTCGCGGAGCCGGCGCGTTCGTGCGGGAGGCGGTGGCGTCGGGGTGGGGAATCGTCTTTGCGACGGGTGGGGTGAGGCGCGTCAGCGAGCGGAAGCTGCGTGCCGTCGGGATCCCGTTCGACGACGATCTGCTGGTGACGGCGTCGGAATACCCTTCACGGACGGTTCTTGTCGCGGCCGCCGTCGAGCGCGCCCGGCGGCACTATCGCGTCGAATCGGCCTGCCGCATCGTTTCGGTCGGAGACGGGCGCTGGGACCTCGACGTGGCCCGGCATCTCGGCCTTGAATTCGTCGGCGTCGGCACGCCGCCCAAGGCGGACGTCCTGACCGCGCGCGGCGCCCTTGTGTTTCCGGATCTCGAGCAGGCGCGCCCGTTCCTGTCCAGCTGACGCAGGACGGCGCGCCGCGCGACGCGAGCGTGCGCTCGCATCGCGTCCGGCGCAGGCTGCATTACGGGTTGATGTACTGGAACAGCGACAGGTTCTGCATTTGCACGAAAGCCTTCTGCGCGCCGGTCAGCGCGTTCTGCAGCTGCGTGAACTGGCTGATCGTCGACACGATGTTGGTGCTCGTCAGGTCCGCGAGATTGCTGGAAACCTGCAGCGAGTTGGTCTGCGTGACCGTCTGCATCGCCTTGATTTCCTGCTCGCGGCCGCCGACGTCCGCCTGGATCGTCGTGACGTTGAGCATCGTGTTGGCGAGCTTCGTCGAACCGGCCGTCATTGCGTTCTTCAGCGTCGCCATGGCTACCGGGTTGTTGACGGAAGGCGTATTCAGCGCGGCGACAATCGCATCGAGCGTCGAGAACACGTCGGCGCCGCCGACGGCCTGCGGCGCGGGCGACACCGTGAACTTGTCGCCGTTCGCGGGCGCGCCGGACACCGAGACGGTCTGGCCGCCGCCGAGCGCGATCGCCGCGCCGGGCGTGTACGGCTGCGCGGTCGGCGCCGGCCCCGGCGGCACGAGCGAGTTGTCAGTCACCGTATAGGTCGGCGCGGCGGCGGTGCCGCCGAACTGGATCGTGAACTGGTGGTTGTTGGTCGCGGCCGACGGGCTCGTCACGGTGACGGGGCTGATCGTGCCCGTGCCGGTGTTCGACGCGCTCCCGGCCGGCACCGCCTGGCTGCCGAACGTCGGCACCGACATGAACACGGACGCGCCGTTGTCCCCCTGCGACAGGGTGCGGGAATCGGCAATCTGCACGTTGCGCGTGCCGGTGTCCCCAACGTAATTCACGCCGCCGCCCGCCTGGTTCGTGAACGGCTGGCTGCCGTTCTTGAACCCGGCGAACAGGTAGTTGCCCGCGCCGTCGTCCGAGTTCGCGATCGTCATCAGCTGGTCGCGCGCGCTCTGGATCTGCGTCGCGAGCGCCGCGCGGTTGCTGTCGGACAGCGAACCGTCGCCTGCGCGCACCAGCGTCGACTGGATGCTGGTCAGCACGTTGTTGACGTTCGTCAGTGCCTGGTCCTCGGCCTGCAGCGACGACAGTGCCGCACTCTGGTTGCTGGTGTACTGCTGCAGCGTCGCCGACGTCATCGACAGCTGCACGGCCTGCGCGGCGCCGACCGGGTTGTCCGCGGGCGTCGTCAGGCTCACGCCGCTCGACAGCTGCTGGTACAGCTGCGCGAGCTGCGCCTGCTGGTCGTTCATCGTGGCGACGTTCAGCTGGAAAAACTGGGCGCTGGAAATTCGCATCGCTTCAATCCTCGAAATCCGGTCAGTTGAACAGGCCAAGCACGGTCTGGAACAGCGTCGACGCCGTCTGGATCACCTTCGCGTTCGCCTGGTAGAGCTGCTGGTACTGCATCAGGTTGGCTGCTTCCTCGTTCTGGTTCACGCCCGACACCTCCTGCTGCGCCTTCGAAATCTGGCCGACGAGCGCGGTCTGCGCGGCGTTCGACGACTTCAGCTGGCTCGCGGTGTTGCCGATCCCGTTGACGTAGTTCGCATACGCGCCGGTCAGCGTCGTCGTGCCGCCGGCGAGCTGCTTCGCGGTCACGAGCTGCGCAAGCGCGAGCGCGTTGTTGCCGTCGCTGGTGCCGCCCGAGTACGGGCCGATCTTGAAGGTGTCGCCGGTGCTCGGCGCGCCCGACAGCGTGATCGTCACACCGTTGATCGCGGTCGCCGCGGTGCCCGTCAACGTCATCGTCGCGCCCGTCGCCGGGTTGTACGGCACCGTGTCGGTCGGGGCGTTGATCGTCGTCGAGGTCGGCGGCGATCCCGCGATCGTCACCGTCGTACCGACCGGGAAGCCGGACAGCTGGCCAGTCGACGCGTTGTAGGTCAGCGTCGTGCCGCCAGCCGGGATCTGATAGCCGGCGGTCACCGCGCCTTGCGTGATCTTGCCGGTGCCCGTGTTGGTCCCCGACGCCGACACGGCGACCGGCGACGCCGCCGCGATCGCCGCGCCGTTCGCCGTCGCGAGCGAGAACCCGCCGAGCGCGCCGCGCGTCGGCAGCAACGTGTACGAATCGCCGGGGTTCATCGTGCCGGACGCGAGCGAGATCTTCAGCCCGCTTGCCCCACCGAGCGTGACCGGCATCGGTGCGTTTTTCTGGTCGACCATCGCACCGGTCGCGCGGTCCGTCAGCGTGTACTTGGTGCCGTCGTACGACAACGTGTAGTCGCTCGTCGTCGGCTGCGCGGGGTTCGCGAACGACACGTTGAGCGTCGCGTTGCCGGTGTTCGCCTGATTCGCGAACACGGTCGAGCTGCCGGTCGAGAACAGGTTGCCGCCGGGATTGCCCGACAGGTCGACGCCGAGCGCGTTCTGCGCGTTGACCTGCGCGGCGAAGCTGGTCGCGATCGCGCCGAGCTGCGCCTGCGCGGGGTCGAGCGTCTGGCGGCGGAACGCGAGCAGGCCGCCGAGCGTGCCGCCCGACAGCGACGAATCAGGCAGCGCCTGGTTCTGGCCCGGCGGGTTCGCGCCGGCGATGCCCTGCGACACGACGGACAGCTCGCTCGGGTCCGACGACGATGTGACGGCCGCGAGCGTATAGCTCTTGTCGGCGACGACGAGCGGCTGGCCGCCGGCCATGAACACGCTGTAGCCCTGGTCGTTGCGCACGACCTGGATGCCCGCGAGGCTCGACAGGTTCGACACCGCCTGGTCGCGCTGGTCCAGCAGCTGGTTCGGCGGCTGCCCCTGGCTGCCCGCCGTCGCGATCTGCTGGTTCAGCTGCGCGATCTGCGTCGTATACGTATTGATCTGCCCGACGGTGGCGGACAGCTGCGTGTTGACGCTCTGGCGCAGCGCGTCGTATTGCGCGCCGGCCGCCTTCAGCTGGTCGGCCAGCACCTGCGCGTTGCTCATCGCGGTCTGCCGCACCGACGTATCGGCCGCCTTGTTCGCGACGTTCTGCAGCCCGGTGAAGTAGTTGGTGATCGCGGTCGAGATCCCGGCCGTCGGGCTGCCGACGTAGTTGTTCAGCTGCGCGACGAGCGAATTCCAGGTCGACAGCGCGCCGCCCTGGGTCTGCGCGCTGTTCAGCTGGTCGCTCAGGTACTGGCTGTACTGGCGCTGGACGGTGACGGTGTTCACGCCCTGCGGCAGGTAGCCGCTGCCGGTGTACTGGCCGCTCGCCTCCGCGTAGACCGGACGCTCGATCGTATAGCCGGGCGTCGCCGCGTTGGAGAGGTTGTTGCTGGTCGTCGTCAGGCCCCAGATGGCGGCGTTCAGGCCGCTGATACCGAGGTTCATCAATGTATTGGACATGCGCGATCCTGAAGGGTCGGCCGCGCTGCGGCCGCCGGGTTGCGTGACTCCCGGTATAACGGCCGCGGATCGAAAAAATTGAGGGGAAAATGCGGGCCGCCGTGCGCAATTGCAGCGGGCGGCCGGGCGCGCGCCGGATGGTGCGCGCAAAGCGGCGGGCCGGCCAGTCGCGGCGCGGCGCGCGTGCGCGCTGCCGAACCGGGTGTGCGCCCTGCCGACCGGCGGGCGCGACGAGCAACGTCAGGCGCGCGCGAGCTGGCGGCGCTTCATCTCGAGCTGGGTGATCAGGCGCTGCAGCGTGTTCTCGGCGCTGCCCGGCAGCGACATGAAGCGAAAGCCGAGCTGGTAGCGCCGCGTGCCGTTCGGCACCTCGGTCGAGCGCTGCGACACGAGCTGCAGGTCGAGCGACAGCTTGCCGTGCCCGTTCAGTTCCAGCTCGACGTCGGGCAGCACCGTGCCGAGCTCGAGCGCCGCGACGCGCTCGTCGGCCGTGCGCAGGCCGACCCCGCCGAGCGACAGGTTGTGCACCTCGAACAGGAAGCTCTCGCCGTCCGGCAGCTTGCCGCGGCACAGGTACGGATCGATGATCGGCGCGTCGACCCGGAAATATTCGCGCCGCTGGATGCAGTACAGCACTTCCGGAAAGTCGGCCTCGAACGCGGGCAGCCCCTCGTAGCGGGTCTCGCGCGGCGCACCGGTGCCGAACTCGACGCGCACGCCTTCCGGCGAGGCCGAGAACGTGCAGTGCGAAGCTGCGAGGATGCCGTTGTTCTGCTCGGCGAGCGCGCCCCAGTCGAACGTGAAGGTGCGCGCGCCGACGTCGACCTCGAGCAGCCGGGTGACCAGCTGGCCGCCCGGATACTGGACGGTCAGGAAATCGCCGCGGTTCACGAGGTTGCGCAGCTGCACGCCGATTTCCAGCGGATTGCGGCGGGCGTAGTCGGGCCCGGAGTGCCCCGCGTCCTGGCTCGGGTCCGTCGACAGTTCGATATTCATGGCTTGCCGGTCTTTCTTGTCATGAGCGCCCGGGAACCGGTGCGCAAAAAACCGGGCCAGATCGCAGGCCCGGTCGCAGGTCTCTCACACTTAGCGGCAGTGCTGCGCGAAAGTTTAGATCGATTTTCCGATTTTTTTCGCGCAAACGTTCAAACCGCGCGCGGCGGGGCCGGGCGCGGTCCGAAAGGAGCGGGACATCAGGGGGGGACGACGGCGGCGCCGGCGGCCCGGTCAGCCGATCTGCTGCATGATCGAGATGAGCTTCTTCGCGTAGTTCGGGTCGGTCGCGTAGCCGGCCTTCTGCATCCCGTGCGCGAAGCCCTCGACGCTGCGGCTCGCGCTCAGCACGCCCGCGTAGCGCGGATTGTTCTTCAGCAGGTTCGCGTAGTCGGTCATCGCGTGCTCGTAGGAGTCGTACGCGCGGAACTTCGCGACGACGCGGCGCGGCTCGCCGTTCACGTATTCGGTCGTCAGCGCCGACACCGTGCGGCCGGTCCAGCCCTTGGTCGCCTTGATGCCGAACACGTTGTAGCTCGTCGAGCCGTCGGCCGCGCGGATCTCGCGCTTGCCCCAGCCCGATTCGAGCGCGGCCTGGCCGACGATGAAGCGGGCCGGGATGCCGGTCGTCGCGCTGGCCGCCTGCGCCGGGGCGGCGAGCCGGTCGACGAACGCGTCGGCGTCGGGCGAGCCGCCCGCGCCCTTCACCGGCGGCGTCAGCGCGCTGCCGGCGGAATAGCCGCGCCCGCTCGCCAGCGCGCCGTTGTTGCCGGCCGCGCTCGCGTAGGCGCGGGCCATCGCGTTCATCGCGGCCATGCCGCCCTCGTTGCCGGCGATGCCCGAGCCGGCCATCCCGAGCCCGGCCGCTTCGGCGTCCGCCGACCCGGCCGCGCCCGCACCGAGGTTCGCGTTGCGCATCAGCTGCTTCATCAGCGCGTCGGCCACGCCGATCCCGCGCGACGACATATGCTGCGCGAGCTGCTGGTCGAGCATCGACGTGTACATCTTCGACGTGCTCGAGTCGAACAGCCCGCCGTCGGGCGTCGCGTCGCGCATGCTCTTCAGCATCATCTGCGTGAACATCGCGTCGAACTGGCCCGCGACGAGCTTCACGCCGGCCTGCGGCGACTGCTTGACCTGCGCGCGCAGCGCGTCGAAGCCCTGCACGTCGAGCGCGAAGCGCTGCGACAGGTCGTTCGCGTTGGACAGATTCGCGGAATTCGCCATTTAGATGATCTCCAGGTCCGCGCGCAATGCGCCGGCCGCCTTCATCGCCTGCAGGATCGACATCAGGTCCGCGGGCGTCGCGCCGAGCGAGTTGAGCCCCTTGACGACGTCGGCGAGGTTCGCGCCCGCCGTCACCATCTTCAGCGAGCCGTTGTCCTGCTTCAGCTGGATCTGCGACTGCTGCGCGGCCACCGTCTGCCCGTTCGAGAACGGCCCCGGCTGCGACACGACCGGCTGCGTGTTGACGACCACCGACAGGTTGCCGTGCGCGACCGCGCAGCTTTGCAGCGTGACCATCTGGTTCATCACGATCGAGCCCGTGCGCGCGTTGAGGATCACCTTCGCGGCGGCCTTGTCCGGGCTCACGTCCAGGTTCTGCAGGCGCGCCATGAACGCGACCTGCTGCGCCGAATCGGCAGGCGCCGCGAGCTGGATCGTGCGGCCGTCGAGCGCGGTCGCGGTGTTCGGCCCGAAGCTGCCGTTGATCGCCGACACGATGCGCTGCGCGGTGCCGTAGTCCATGTCGTTCAGCTGCAGTTGCAGCATCCCGTTCATCTGCGCGACCGCGTTCGGCACCGAGCGCTCGACGATCGCGCCGCCGGCGATACGGCCCGACGCGAGCTGGTTCACCTGCACGCGGCTGCCGTTCGCGCTCGCCCCCGCGCCACCCACCGCCATGTTGCCCTGCGCGAGCGCGTACACCTGCCCGTCCGCGCCCTTGAGCGGCGTGAGCAGCAGCGTGCCGCCGCGCAGGCTCTTCGCGTTGCCGAGCGACGACACGGTGACGTCGACCGCCTCGCCCGGCCGCGCGAACGGCGGCAGCGTCGCAGTGACCATCACCGCCGCGACGTTCTTGAGCTGCATGTTCGACAGCGACGAGCCGCCGCCGTTGGCCGAGCCGTTGTTGAGCGAGATGCCGAGGTTCGCGAGCATGTTCGCGAGCGTCTGCGTCGTGAACGGCGTCTGCATCGTCTGGTCGCCGGTGCCGTCGAGGCCGACGACGAGGCCGTAGCCGATCAGCGGGTTGTCGCGCACGCCCTGGATCTGCGCGAGGTCCTTCAGGCGCTCGGCGTGCGCGGCCGCCGGCGCCAATGCCAGCACGCAGCAGGCGGCGAGCACGCGGCACGCAGCCTCAAGTCGGTTCGATCGGGCGAGATGGCGCATCATGTGCGCGAGCAAGGTACGCATCGTCATCACCACGGCGAAACGTTGAGGAAGAAGCGCTGCAGCCAGCCCATCGTTTCGGCTTCGTTGATGTAGCCCTTCGCCGAGTATTCGATCTTCGCGTCGGCGACCTGCGTCGACAGGACCGAGTTCGCGCCGGAGATCGTGTTCGGGTTCACGATGCCCGAGAAGCGCACGAACTCGTTGCCCTGGTTGATCAGCATCTGCTTCTCGCCGCTGACGACCAGGTTGCCGTTCGGCAGCACGTTGGTCACGGTGACCGTGATCGTGCCGTTGAACGTGTTCGCCGCGCTCGCGCCGCCCGTCGCGGTGAACTTGTTGGCGCCCGCGGCCGACAGGTTCGCCTTGTTGAACAGCCCGCCGAGGAAGCCGGCGGTCGGCACGTCGAAGTTGGTGTTGCCCGAGCGGTTGGTGTTCGCGCCGGACGACTTCGTCGCGTTGATGTTCTCGGCGATGTCGATCGTCAGGATGTCGCCGACGTTGCGCGGGCGCTGATCCTCGAACAGCGGCCGGCCCGCATAGCCCGGGTTGTAGATCGAGCCGGGCGCCTGCATCGACGGCGGAATCGGCGGCTGGGCCGTCATCGGCTGCTGGATGATCGGCTCGCGCGGAATCTGCGCGCAGCCCGCGAGCGCCGCCGCCGCGAGCACGCAGGCGGCGCGGGCGGTGACGAACGGGAAGGGACGAACCTGCTTCATTGCGGCGACGGGAAATCCGGTTAGCTCTTCATCTGCGTGACGTTCTGCAGCATCTGGTCGGAAGTCGTCACGGCCTTGCTGTTGATCTCGTACGCGCGCTGCGTCTGGATCATGTTGACGAGCTCCTGCACGACGTTCACGTTCGACGCTTCGACATAGCCCTGGTTGAGCGAGCCCGCGCCGTTCAGGCCCGGCTGCGACACGTTCGGCGCGCCCGACGACGTGGTCTCGGCGAACAGGTTCTCGCCCTTCGCCTCGAGGCCGGCCGGGTTGATGAAGGTCGCGATCTGGATCGAGCCGATCTGCACCGCGTTGTTCGAGCCCGCCTGCTTGACCGACACCACGCCGTCCTTGCCGATCGTCAGCGCCGTCGCGTTCTGCGGCACGGTGATCGCCGGCAGGACCTGGTAGCCGCTCGCCGTGACGAGCTGGCCCTGCGCGTTGGTCTGGAACGAGCCGTCGCGCGTGTACGCGTTCGTGCCGTCCGGCATCAGCACCTGGAAGAAGCCTGCGCCATCGATCGCGAGGTCCTTCGAGTTGCCGGTCTGCTGCAGGCTGCCCTGCGTGTACAGGCGCTCGGTCGCGACCTGCTGCACGCCGGTGCCGAGCTGCAGGCCCGACGGCAGCTCGGTCTGCTGCGTCGAGTTCGCGCCGGGCTGGCGGATCGTCTGGTACAGCAGGTCCTCGAACACCGCGCGCGAGCCCTTGTAGCCGTTGGTGCTGACGTTCGCGAGGTTGTTCGAGATCACGTCCATCTGCGCTTGCTGCGCATTCATGCCGGTAGCGGCGATGTAGAGCGAACGGTTCACTTTGAATTGACTCCTTCGTTGACTGGCGTCAGCTGAAATTGAGCAGCTGGTTCGCCGACTGCTCGTTCTGGTCGGCGGTCTGGATCATCTTCGACTGCAGCTGGAACGCGCGCGCGTTGTCGATCATCGCGACCATCGCGTTCACCGGGTTGACGTTGCTGCCTTCGAGCGAATTCGGCACGACGACGACGTTCGGGTCGGCGTCCGCCGGGTTGCCGTCGGCGGTGCGGAACAGGCCGTCGTTGCCGCGCGTGATCGTCGCCGGATCGGGATTGACGAGCTTCATCTGGTCGATCATCGCGACCGCGGTCGGCGGATCGCCCGGCATCAGCGCGGACACCGTGCCGTCCTTGCCGATCGTCACCTCGGCATTCGGCGGCACCGAGATCGGGCCGCCGTTGCCGACCACCGGCAGGTTGCTCGCGTTGACGAGCTGACCGTCCTGGTTGACGTGCAGGTTGCCGTCGCGCGTGTACGCCTCGCTGCCGTCGGCCAGCTGCACGGACAGCCAGCCGGCGCCCTGCACCGCGACGTCGAGCGGATTGCCGGTGCGCGAGATCGGCCCCGGCGCGAAGTCCGCGCCGGGCGTCGACGACAGCACATAGGTGCGCGTCGTCGTCGGGTCGATCGCGCTGCCGTCGCCGAAATTCATCGGCACCGCGCGATAGGTCGCGAGCTGCGCGCGAAAGCCGGTCGTCGACGCGTTCGCCAGATTGTTCGCGACGATCGCCTGCTGGTCGAGCGCCTGCGACGCGCCCGTCATCGCCGTGTATATCAGTCGGTCCATGGCTGCCCGTTATCCGCGCGTCAGAGGTTGATGACCGCCTGGTCGACGGCCTGCTGCGTCTTGATCGTCTGCGCGTTCGCCTGGTAGTTGCGCTGCGCGGTGATCAGGTTGACGAGCTGGGCCGTCAGGTCGACGTTCGAGTTTTCCAGCGCGCTGCCCTGCAGCACGCCGTGGTTCGTGCTGCCCGGCGCGGAGATCTGCGGCACGCCCGACGCGGAGCTCTCGGCGTACTGGTTGCCGCCGAGGTTCGTGAGGCCGTTCGGGTTGTTGAAGTTCGCGAGCGCGATCAGGCCGAGCGTCTGCGTCTGGCCGTTCGAGTAGTTGCCGGTCAGCTTGCCGTCCGCGCCGATCGTGAAGGTCGACAGCGTGCCGCTCGCGAAGCCGTCCTGCGCGAGGTTGGTCACGCCGTCCTTGCCGCCGTACTGGGTCGTGCCGGTCAGGTCGAGCGTCAGGTTCTGCGGCGTCAGGGAGCCGCCGGTGGTCGTGATCGTGAACGGGAACTTGCCGGTCGACGCGGTCGGCACGCCGGCCGGGGTGGCCGTGCTCTGGATCTGGCCCGTCGGGCTGAACGTCACCTTGCCGAGGTCGGTCGTCGGCTGGCCCTGCACGCCCGCGTACGCTTCCCACTGGCCGGCCGTCGCGCTCTTCACGAAATACATGTTGACCTGCTGCGTGCCGCCGAGCGTGTCGTACACCTGGATCGACGTCGAGTAGTTGTACGTCGTGTTGTCCGTCGGGCTGAACGGCGTCGTGACCGGCACCGTGTCCTGCGAGTTCAGGTTGAACTGGCCGGTGATCTTGGTCGACGCGGTCGGCGCGAGGTTGGCGGTCGGCGCCTGCAGCGGCACGGTCGCCGCGGTGTTGATCACGCCGCCGCCCGCGGCTGCCGCATAGCCCATCAGGTTGCGGCCCTGCGAATCGACGATGAAGCCGTTCTTGTCACGCTGGAACGTGCCGTCGCGCGAATACGTGACCACGCCGTTGTTCGACATCTGGAAGAAGCCGTTGCCGTTGATCGCGACGTCGAGCGCGTTGCTCGTCGTGTTGATCGTGCCCTGGCCGAACTGCTGCTGCACCGACGAGATCCGCGTGCCGATGCCGATCTGGGTGTTGACCGACGTCGCGACCGAGTTCGCGTACATGTCCGCGAACTGCGCGGTGCTCGACTTGAAGCCGACCGTGTTCGAGTTCGCGATGTTGTTGCCGATCACGTCGAGCGCGTTCGACGCACCCGAGAGGCCGCTCAAACCCTGTTGATAACCCATTTCGGTCTCCGTTTCGTGGAAGCTGAATCAGTTGGTGGTAGTCGTGCCGGCCGACGTGGACGACGACGCGTTCGGGAAAATCGACGCGACCTGGGTGAGCCCCACCGTCGTGCCGTTCGACAGCACGAGCCCCGCCGTGCCGTCCGCCTGCTTGATCACGCTGCGGACCTGCGCGGCCGACAGCGCGGTCGCCGTATAGGTCTTGCCGTCGCTGCCGACGTATTGCGCGCTGACCGTGTACTTGCCGTCCGGCAGCGTGTTGCCCGCCGCGTCGGTCGGCGTCCAGTTGAACGGCACGGTGCCGGCCGACTGCTTGCCCGCGTTGATCGAGTTGACGACGACGCCCGCGTCGTTCTTCACCGTGATGGTCAGGTTCGACACGTCGTTCGACAGCTGCACGCCGAACGGCGACGCCACGCCGCCCTTCACCGCGACGCCGTTGCCCGGTGCGAGCACGTTCGAGCCGATCAGGAGCGCCGCCTGGGTCTGCTGGCCCGCCGTGAGCTGAGTCGACAGCGACGTCAGCGACGTGTTGAGCTGCGCGATGCCGCTCACCGTGTTGATCTGCGCGAGCTGCGAGGTCATCTGCGAGCTGTCGACCGGGCTGGTCGGATCCTGGTTCTTCAACTGCGTGACGAGCAGCTTCAGGAACGTCGTCTGCAGGTCGCTCGCCGACGTGGTCGACAAGGTGCCGGTGGTCGACACCTTGTTCGTGTTCATCGTGTCGACCGGCAGCGTCGATGTGCTCGTGCCGTTGTCGCCGATCGTGGTGGAGGAGGATGCCATTCGGTCGTGCCTTCTGTCGGGTGAGAGGGGAGTCGCGTGCTTAGGTGCCGATCGTCAGCGTCTTCAGCATCAGCTGCTTCGCGGTGTTCAGCGTCTCGACGTTGGCCTGGTACGAGCGCGACGCGGAGATCATGTTCACCATTTCCTGCACCGGATCGACGTTCGGCATCTGCACGTAGCCGTTCGAATCGGCGGCGGGGTTCGCCGGGTCGTAGGTCGACTTCATCGGCGACGGATCGTCGATCACCTTCGCCACGCGCACGCCGCCGACGCCCTGGCCGGACGCGGTGCGCGCGCGGCCTTGCGGATCGGCCGCGAACACGACCTGCTTCGCCTTGTACGGCTTGCCGTCGGGGCCGGTCGCGCTGTCGGCGTTCGCGATGTTCGACGCGGTGACGTTCAGGCGCTGCGACTGCGCGGACAGCGCCGAGCCGGCAACGCCGAAGATGTTCATCAACGAGGGCATGGGGGCTCCTTAGATTGCGGTCACGAGTTCGACGTGATCGCGGCGATCATCGACTTGATCTGCTGGGTCATCACGGTCATCCCGCTTTCGTAGTGCAGCGCGTTGTTCGCGAACTGCACGCGCTCGACGTCGAGCTCGACCGTGTTGCCGTCGAGCGCCGGTTGCGTCGGCTGGCGGTATTGCGGCCGGCCGTAGTCGTCGGTCGGCCCGCCGGTCGGGATCAGCTTCGCGTTGCCGGCCATGTGGCCGGGCGCCGTCGACGCCATCGTCATCCCGCTCGTCACGCCGGCCGGCTGCGCGAGCGGCAGCTGCGCGGCGTTGCTCGGCGCGACGCCGCCGTTCACCTGTTTCAGCGAGCGGGCGAGCGTCGACGAGAAATCGACGTCGCGCGCCTGATAGCCGGGCGTGTCCGCGTTCGCGATGTTCGACGACAGCAGTTCCTGCCGATAGGCGCGCACGTCGAGCGCCTGGCGGCCGAACGCGAATTCGGCATCGAGTCTGTCCAGCATTTGTGCGTCTCTCCGTTTGAAGCGCTGCACCGCTCTTTCGCCGCACGACGGCCAAAGAGGCTTTTTTCCATGACACGCATGGTAGGCGGCGCCCGCAATGGGCAATCGGACGAATAACGCGGCAAAGCCCCCCTCTATTCATCGTTTGCGCGGCGGCCCCGCTCCCTAGAATGCCAATCGGATCAACGGATCGAGGACACGACGATGACCGGCAGCGCACTTCGCAGCGACAACGGGCGACGGCCGCACGCGCGGCTGGCGTTCGCGCTCGCCGCCGCGCTGTGGGCGTGCGCCACGACCGCGCTGGCCGCGGACGACGGGATGATCGTGATCCCCGGTCGCGGCGAGTCGGCCGAGACCGCGCTCGCGAACGCGAATGCGGCCAGCACCGGGCGCCCGGCGGGGAACCCGAATCCGGGCGGAATGCCGGCGACGAACGCCGCGGAAACGGCCGGCGCGAACCTGGCGACTAACCCGGCGGCGATCGCGGGCGGCCTGCCCGCCGGCACGCCGGCGTACGCGCCGCACGCCGCGGCAGCCCTGCCCCCGACCACCGTTCCGGCGGCACCGGCCGCGCGCCCGCAGGCGCCGCTCCCGGCGCCCGCCCCCGCCCGCCTGGCCGCGCCGATGCCGGCCGGCGCAACCCCAACGCCGCTTACGGCGCGGCGCGTCCGGCTCCGTCGGCAGTCGCGGCCGCCGATCAGGGCCGGATCGCCACGGTCGTCGCGGGCGAGCCCGCCGCGGCGATGCGCCCCGCGCTCGCACCGCGGCAACCGGCCTGGCGCGCCAACGCGGCCATCGCCGCGCCGGCCTCGCGCACCGGCCCCGCCGCCGGCGCGTCCGCCGCGGCCGCCGTTGCCACGCCGCCCGGCCAGCAGGACCCCGACACGATCCGGCGCACGGCGCTCGCATTCCTCCAGCAGCAGATCGCCGGCCTGCCCGGCAAGCCGGCGGCGACCGTCGCGCCCGCCTTTCCGCGCGGGCTTGCCGCGTGCACGACGCTCGAGCCGTTCCTGCCGACCGGCGCGCGCCTGTGGGGCCGCACGACGGTCGGCGTGCGCTGCGCGGGCGAGCGGCCGTGGACCGTCTACCTGCAGGCGAAGGTCACCGTGCAGGCCACCTATTACGCGGCCGCGCGGCAGATCGCGCCGGGCGAGGTGCTCACCGCGGCCGACCTCGTCGCGCGCGACGGCGACCTGACCCTGCTGCCGCTCGCGGTCATCACCGACCCGTCGCAGGCGGTCGGCTCGACCGCGCTCGCGCGCGTCGCCGCGGGGCTGCCGCTGCGGCAGGACATGCTGAAGAGCGCGGCGTCGGTGTCGGCCGGCCAGACCGTGCGGGTCGTCGCGGCCGGACCGGGCTTCACGATCTCGGCCGAAGGCAGCGCGCTCGCCAACGCGGCGCCCGGCCAGTCGGTGCGGGTGCGGATGGCCGCCGGGCAGATCGTCACGGCGATCGTCAAGGACGCCGGCACGGTGGAGATTCCGCTCTGACGGGACAAGATTCTGATTCTTCGGAGGTTTGCGTCGCCCGCGAGGTGCTAAAGTTTGGCCCGGCCATGCCGTTATCTGGGTCAAACCGCACAGGAACACCATCGTGAAAATCGATTCGACGCCTACCCCGAATACCCGCGCGCCTGCCGCTTCCGGCAACGGCGCAGCCCGTGCGCAGGACGACGCGCCTGCCGCGTCCGGCCCGCAAGCGGGCGCCGCAGGCGCGGCCGGCGGCGACGCGACCGTCAACCTGTCGGGCCTGTCCGGGCAGTTGCGCACGCTGTCGGCGTCCGGCAGCACGGACATCGACACGGGCCTCGTCCAGTCGATCAAGGACGCGCTGAGCAACGGCACGCTGACGATCGACGCGAGCAAGATTGCCGACGGCGTACTGAATACCGCCCGCGAGCTGCTGAAGCAGCAGCGTCCGCAGGGCGCCTGATCCGGCCCGCAAGGCCGGCCCAACCGGTTTGCCGGCGCGCGGCCCATCCGCGCGCCGGCCTGAAGAGCGAATGGCGATGAGAGACGAGCTGCTGGCCACGGTCAACGACGAACACGCGACGATCGAAGCGTTCGCGTCGCTGCTCGCCTATGAGGAAAAGGCGCTGACGACGCCCGAGCCGCTCGAGGTGCTGCCCGACATCATCGAGAAGAAAACCACGCTGATCGACCGGCTCGCGCAGCTCGAGCGCACCCGCGACACGCAGTTGTCCGCGCTCGGCTTTCCCGGCGGCAAGAAAGGGATGGACCAGGCCGCCGAGCGCGACACGCGCCTGTCCGGCAGCTGGCAATTGCTGCAGCAGGCCGCCGATCGCGCCCGCCGCGCGAATGCGAACAACGGCATGCTGATCCGCATCCGGATGGACTACAACGAACGCGCGCTCGCGGTGCTGCGCGACGCACCCGCGCGGGTCGGCTTCTACGGTCCCGACGGACGCGTGTCGACGCTGGTGCGCTGACCGCGCCGGCGGCGGCCCGCGCCGCCGAGTTTCACCGCAGCTCACGTTTCCGCAGCTCACGTTTTCGCAGTTCACGTTTCAACAGACCGGGCTCGAACCCGGCGCCCACGGTCCCTTCCAATACACGGCAGCGCAGCCGCGCGGCCGTCCAATCACAAGAACCAGAAGAGGGCCTCATGCAACATTTCCGCATTCCCCCGTCACACCGCATCGCCGCCGTCGCGGCGCTGAGCGCCGCGCTGACGCTCGCCCCCGCGCACGCCGCCGGCCCCGCACCGCTGCCCACGCCGACCGGCGACATGTCGCTGTCGCCGGCCGGCCCCGACGTCGCGCCGCCCGCCGCCTCGACCGCGCCGGGCGTGACGCCGCGCACCGCGCGCCGCGGCTCGGACACCTACACCTACCTGCGCTGCTGGTACCGGATCGACGCTGACCCGCTGAAGCCGGCCGCGACCTACGAATGGGCGCGCGACCCCGCCGGCGGCGACTGGTATCGCGTGTCCGGCTACTGGTGGGCGGACGGCATCACGCAGTGGAAGAACATGTTCTACAGCACGACCACGCAGGACACGCTCGCCGACGTGTGCCGCAAGACGCTCGCCGCGAAGGGCATCAAGTCGGACCTCACGCAGGCGGTCGCGGCCAACAACGCGCTGTCGTTCAACTACACGGTGTGGACCATCGATTCCGCGCAGCAGGACGCGCGCGTCAACAAGCTGATCGTGTTCGGCGACAGCCTGTCCGACACCCAGAACATGTTCAATGCGAGCCAGTGGAAGCTGCCGAACGGCACGAGCTGGCATGCGGGGCGCTTCAGCAACGGCCCGGTGTGGGCCGAATACCTCGCGAACGCGCTGCGGCTGCCGTTCTACAACTGGGCGATCGGCGGCGCGGCGACCGACCAGCACCTCGTCGTGCCGGGCCTCGTGCAGCAGATCGACTCGTGGCGCGAATACATGGAGCGCGCGCCGGACTACCGGCCCGGCAACACGCTGTTCGCGGTGTTCGCGGGCGGCAACGATCTCGTGAACTACGGGCGCTCGCCCGAGCAGGCGGCCAATGCGGTGCGCGACAGCCTTGACCGGCTCGCCGCGGCCGGCGCGACGCGGATCATGCTCGTCACGCTGCCGGACGTGTCGCGCGCGCCGGTGTTCGCGACCCGCACCGACACCGCGAGCGTCGCCGCGCAGGTGAAGGACTACAACAAGCGCCTCGCCGACGCGGCCGCCGCGCTGCGCGCCCGCTACGGCGCGACGCTGCGGCTCGAGGTGTTTGACGCGTACGCGCTGTTCGACGACCTGCTGAGCCACCCGGCCAAATACGGCTTCGACGAGGCGAAGCGCTCGTGCCTCGACATTCCGAAGCCGACGTCGTTCACCTACATGGCCGCGCAGACGCCGCGCGCGGACTGCCGCGACCCGGCGCGCTTCGTGTTCTGGGACACGCTGCACCCGACCACGCGCACGCATGCGTGGCTCGCCGAGCAGGTCGCGCCGTTCGTGCGCGCACGTTTGCTGAACTGATCGACGCAGGCGGCGGGCCGCGCGCGGCCAGGCCGCCTTCATCCGCGTCACCGCCGTCGGGCCCGGCCCGCGGCGGCATCGCCAGCGCCGTTGCTTACAGCAGCGGGCACGCGGTCACCTGCGTGCCGCGCTCGGCGCACAGCCGCTCGTAGTCGCGCAGGTAATCGCGCTCGTCGTCGGTCAGCAGGTCGAGATCGATCAGGTCCCAGTCGTAGCCGACCGCGACGATGTTCTCGAACGTCATCTTGTCCGGCTCATGCTCGCTCGGATGGATGATCACGATGTTCTCGATCCGCACGCCGCCCTTGCCCGGCACGTAGATGCCCGGCTCGACCGAGATCACCGCATTCGGCACGAGGCCGTACTTCGAACCCGGCGCGAACCGCACCCCGCCTTCGTGCACGTGGATCCCGACGCCGTGCCCGGTGCCGTGGCCGAAATCGTGGCCGTGATCGCGACACACCTGCCGCACGGCCGCATCGACGTCGCCGCCCGTCGCGTCTTTCGGGAACGGCGTGACGAGCCCCTTGATGCACGCCTTCAGCGCGACCGTGTAGATCTCCCGCTGCCACGGCTGCGCGACCGTGTCCGGGCGGGTCCGGCGCAGCACGACGCGCGTGCAGTCCGTCGCGAAGCCGCCTTCGTAGTACGCGCCGCTGTCGAGCAGCACCAGCTCGCCTTCCGTCAGCTCGACCTCCGGGCTCGCCGCCGTGTAGTGCGCGGACGCGCTGTTGGCGCCGTTCGCCGCGATCGTCGTGAACGTCAGCGCCACCGCCGAGCGCGCGCCGTATGCGTCGTTGATCACGCGGGCCAGGTCGTATTCGGAATGCCGCCGCCCCGGCTCGCCCGTCTTCGCCCAGCGCATCGTGTCGGCGATCGCCGCGGAACTGCGTGCGAACGCGTCGCGGAACTGGTCGAGCACTTCCGGCGTCTTCGCGACCCGCATCGCCTCGACCGGGCTGAAATCGGCATGCCCGGCCTGCGGCCACACGCGGCTCACCGTCTCGACGAGCGCGCAGTTGACCGACTCGAAGCCGTAGCACACATGTTCGGCCACGAACTGCGCGAGGAAGCGTTCGAGCTCGTCGAAGTCGCGCCGGATCACCTGCAGCACCGGATACGATTCGAGGTCGACCGGGCAGCGGTCGCAGCCTTCCGGCAGGAACAGCACGACCTGCGCGCCGACCACGAACAGGAAACCCAGGTGCGACGACGCATTCGGGATGTGATAGCCGCGGCTGTTCAGCAGATAGCCGAGGTCGTCCGACAGGCAGGTGACGAACGCGGTCTTTCCTTTTGCCGCACCGGTGTGCGCGGCGAGCCGCTGGCTCAGCGTCGCGATGTTCTGCGCGACGCTCACGCCGGTCATCGATTCCGGCAGCTCGAAGATCGGGCGCTCGACGACCCAGCCCGGCAGCGCGATCGCCCGGTCGATTTCGCGGCCGACGAGGCTCGTCCAGTCGAACTGCGCCGCCTGCGTGCTGTCGAGCAGCCGGTCGCGCTGCGCGACGCTGACCCGCAGCCCGTCGTAGCCGACCCGCTTGAGCCGGCCCGCCTGGGCGACGAGCCAGTCGGCCATCGCCGGCCAGATCGTCTCGTTCAACCCGAGCTTCTCGACGTGCACGCGCGCCGGATCGCACTGCTTTTCGGCCTGCAGGTGATAGCGGCCGTCGACGAACAGCAGGAACTGCGGCACGCCGAGCGCCTGCGCCGCCGTCGCGCTGAGGAAGATGCCGGAGCCTGCCGAGCCGTCGAAGCCCGACAGCGCGTAGCGCTGGTTGTTGCGACGCGGCAGGTACTCGGTGATGAATTCGTCCTGCGACGTGATCACCACGGCGTCGAGCTGCGCGGCGTCGAGCAGGCGCGACAGCCCTGCGTGTGTCTCGTCAACGGATGCATCGTAGGGGGGAAGGCCGGAGAAACTGTATTGCAGTTGATCGATCATCGGATGCCCACATTGTTCATTGTTGTCGGAGGGAGCGCGCGCGGCGCGCAAACCCGCGGCCAGCGCGCCCCAAATTACCGCTCGACCAAATTTACGTCAAGCTTAAATTGAGGCATCACTTAAATCAAGGCGAGCGGCTGCCCGCGCGACGCTGCGGGGTACAATGCGCCGGCATCATCACCCGAACGGTCGTGCTTCGTGCGATTCGCGGAACAGGTACGTCCAGGCGACTGCACCTCCGCCTCCGGTCGCCTTCCACTCGTTGCCACGAAAGAGATTCATGGATTCAGACATCATGCGTATCGGCCAGCGCATTCGGCGCCTGCGCCGGGAATCGAAGAAAACGCTGCTGGAAATCGCGACCCAGGCAAAACTGTCGGTCGGGTTCCTGTCCCAGGTCGAACGCAATCTCACGGGCATTTCCATTTCGTCGCTCGTCAACGTCGCCAAGGCACTGAACGTGCCGCTCGGTGCGCTGATCGACCAGCCGCGCCAGCCGCAGCCCGATTCGCACCAGGGCAACCGGGAGTCGTATGCGGTCGACCGGACGTCGCAGCGCTACGAGCGTCTCTCCACGACCTTCGATGGCAGTCTCATCAACGCCGTCAAGGTTCAGATGATGGAAGGCTACTGCTCGGAATGGGTCGCGCACGGCGGCGACGAATTCGTCTACGTCCTGTCGGGGCAGGTCCGCTACACCATCGGCAAGAAGGACTATCCACTGTCGCCCGGCGATTCGATCCACTTCGACGCACACCAGAAGCACCGCGTCGCCAACGTGGGCGCCGGGCCCGCGGAGCTGATCGTGGTCGGCACGCTGCCGCTCTTCGACGACAGCCATGCCGAATTCGTGTCCGCATCGACTGGAATCCGGCAGCCCGACAGCGACGCCAAGCCGCTCCCGGGCGAGCCGCGCGTGAGCCGACGCCTGCCGGCGCCGAAGCGCGGCCGCGCCGGGGACCCGGTGCAGTCGGGCGCGGTGCGGCCTGCCGCCGGGAAAGCCAGGACAGTGGACAAGCCTGCGTCCACCAAGCCGCGCCCGCCCGCCGGCAAGCGGCCGGCGAGCGCCGCCGCTCCGGTCCGCAAGCGCGCCGCACGCGCGAAGAAATAACCCCCTCGGGCCGGCCGCTCTCCCGGCCCGCTACGGCTCCGGCGACGCGCACGCAAGTGTCGCTTGCCGAGCAGCTGGCGCCGTTGGCGCGGGCACGGTTGCCGGGCCGCACGCGGCGACCGACACGCGCCGCGTGCGGCCCGGCGCTACTCGCCGATGTCGAGCGCGCGCGCGACCGCCTCGATCCGCGCGCGATGCACCGCGTCCTTGATCTTCGCGGTGTCGGCGCCGACGCCGCGCGCGATCGCGCCCGCATCGACGCCGCGCGCCGCCACGAGCGCCACGCGCAGCCGCTCGGCCTGCGGATACGGCTGGGTCTCCAGCCCGAGCCGGCCGCGCGCATCGGCTTCGCACGCCTGCACCATCTCGGCGAAGCGCGCCGGCTTGCGCAGCGCGTCGGTGCGCTCGAACAGCCGCACCAGCGCCGCCGCGCCCATCTCCATCACGCGATGCATATTGCCGTGCTCGCGCGCGACGACCAGCGCGAGGTCGCGGCACTCGTTCGGCACCCGCAGCCGGTCGCACAGCGGCTTCAGCAGATCGACGCTGCGGCCTTCGTGGCCGATGTGGCGCGGCAGCACGTCCTCGGGCGTCGTCGCCTTGCCGAGATCGTGGGTCAGCGCCGCAAAGCGCACCGCGAGCGAATAGCCCTGCTTCGCCGCGCGGTCGACCACCATCATCACGTGCACGCCCGTATCGACTTCCGGGTGATAGTCGGCGCGCTGCGGCACGCCCCACAGCGCATCGACCTCGGGCAGGATGCGCGCGAGCGCGCCGCATTCGCGCAGCGCCTCGAACATCCGCGACGGCCGCGCCTCCATCAGCCCGCGCGCGACCTCCTGCCACACGCGCTCCGCGACGAGCGCGTCGACTTCGCCCGCGTCGACCATCCGCCGCATCAGCGCGAGCGTGTCGTCGGCGACGGTAAAGCCGGTGAAGCGCGCGGCGAAGCGCGCGATGCGCAGGATCCGCACCGGATCCTCGACGAACGCGTCGCTCACGTGCCGGAACACGCGCGCGCGCAGGTCCGCCTGCCCGTCGAACGGATCGATCACGGGCCCGGCCAGCGCGCCGTCCGGACTCATCTCGCGCGCCATCGCGTTGATCGTCAGGTCGCGCCGCGCGAGATCGTCGTCGAGCGTCACGTCCGGCGCGTAGTAGAACTGGAAGCCGTGGTAGCCGGCCGCCGTCTTGCGCTCGGTGCGCGCGAGCGCGTACTCCTCGTGCGTCCGCGGATGCAGGAACACCGGAAAATCCTTGCCGACCGGCTTGAAGCCCTGCGCGACCATCTGCTCCGGCGTCGCGCCGACCACCACGTAGTCGCGGTCCTGCACCGGCACGCCGAGCAGCTCGTCGCGGATCGCGCCGCCTACTGCATAGACCCTCATGCGTGGACCCTCATGGCGTCGGCTCGTAGTCGGCGATCACGTGCGTCTCGCGGCGCGCGCCGTCGATCCACCGCTGCACCGCCGGCAGCGCGGTCACGCGCTCGACGTAGCCGGCCGCTTCCGGCGACAGGCCCGGCGCATATGTGTTGAAGCGCATCACGACCGGCGCGTACATCGCGTCGGCGATGCCGAATTCGCCGAACAGGAACGGCCCTCCCGACGCTTCGAGGCATTCGCTCCACAGCGCGTCGATGCGTGCGACGTCGGCGAGCGCGTCGGGCGTCGCGCCGCGGCCCGGCATCGACGCGCGCACGTTCATCCCCATCTGCTCGCGCAGCGCCGCGAAGCCCCCATGCATCTCCGCCGACACGCAACGCGCATGCACGCGCTCGAGCGGATCGGCCGGCCACATCGGGTGCTGCGGATAGCGCTCGGCGAGCGTCTCGGCGATCGCGAGCGAATCCCAGATCGCGACGCCGTGGTCGTCGATCAGGCACGGCACCTTGCCGGACGGCGAGTGCTCGAGGATGCGTGCTTTCGTGTCGTCGCGGCGCAGCTCGATGACGATTTCGTCGAACGGGATGCCGAAATGCGCGAGCAGCACCCAGGGCCGCATCGACCACGACGAGTAGTTCTTGTCTCCAATGACGAGTCTCATGACGAAATTCCAGGAAAACGCAGGGAAAAAAAGCCGGACTAGCGGCGCGAGCGGAACCAGTCGAAGCGGGACCGCAGCGCCGCGTCGCCGAGATACGCGGGCACGATGCTCTCGAGGCTCACGGGCTGGAGGCCGAGTTCCGGCGCGAGCGGGCCGGACAGCACGTTCGGCACCGACATCGATGCGAGGTTGTCGCGCGTGATCACCGGCTCGCCCGGCAGGCATTCGAAGAACGCCGCCTGCAGCCGCGCGATCGCGTCGGGCAGCCGCACGATCGGCGCCTCGCGGCCGACCAGCGTGCCGCAATAGCGGACCAGTTCCTCGAGCGTATAGACCTTCGGGCCGCCGAGCTCGTAGGTCTTGCCGCGCGCGGCCGCGAGGTCGAGCGTGTTGACGAACGCGCGCGCGACGTCGCCGACGAACACCGGCTGGAACTGCGCGTCGGGCATCGCGAGCGGAATCGCCGGCAGCGTGCGGTGCAGCCGCGCGAATGTGTTGAGGAACGCGTCGCCCGGCCCGAACACGACCGACGGCCGGAAGATCGTCAGCGCGAGCGAATCGGTGGCCGCGACCGCGTGCAGCGCGGCCTCGCCGTCGCCCTTCGAGCGCTGGTACATGCTCGGGCCGTGCGAATTCGCGCCGAGCGCACTCATGTGCAGCAGGCGCCGCACGCCGGTCTCGATGCACGCGCTCGCGAGTGCGGCCGGCAGCGCGACGTGCGCGCGCTCGAAGCCGGCGCCGTACGGCGTGCCGTGCCCGCCGTGCAGCACGCCGACGAGATTCACGGCCGCGTGCGCGCCGGCGACGAAGCGGGCCAGGCCGCGCTCGTCGAGGTTTTCGAGCTCGACGATCTCGACCGGCAGCGTCATCAGGTGGCGCGCATGCTCGCGGCGGCGGGTGCCGATCCGCACGCGCTTGCCGGCATCGATCAGCGCACTCACGAGCCGGCTGCCGATGAAGCCGGTCCCTCCCAGCAGCGCGACGGTCTGATCCATGTTCGAACCTCCATCCGGCCCGCCCGCGCTCACGCGGATGGCAGGCCCCAAAAGCACACTGCCGCGTCTCGCGCGGCAGTGTGCAGGTTGCAGATCAGGGCGAGATCATGCCTAGCCGCTTCTTCAGCGACTGCGGCTTCCCTTCGAAGAGCGCCGCGTAATACGTCGTGTTCGACAGCACGTTCTTCACGTAGTCGCGCGTCTCGTTGAACGGGATCGTCTCCGCAAAGATCGCGCCTTCGACCGGCTGCGTCAACACCTGCCGCCACTGGCGCGGCCGGCCCGGGCCCGCGTTGTAGCCGGCGGTGGCGAGCACCGGCGAGCTGTCGAAGTTGTTGTAGATGTCCGCCAGATACCAGGTGCCGAGCTGGATGTTCGTGTCGATGTCGTGCATCTGCGCGCGCGAGATCGTGCCGAGCCCGAGCTTTTTCGCGACGAGCTGCGCGGTCGCCGGCATCAGCTGCATCAGGCCGCCCGCGCCGACCGACGAACGCGCGCTCGTGATGAAGCGCGATTCCTGGCGGATCAGCCCGTATGCCCATTCGACGTCGAGGCCCGTCGTCTGCGCGTAGCGCTCGACGATGCTGCGGTACGGCGACGGGTAGCGCAGCGTGAAATCGTGCTCGGCCTTCGTGCGGTCGGCCGTGTTCACCGTGCGGTCGAGCAGGTCGACGCGCTTGCCGTACTCGGCGGCCGCGAGCAGCTGGCGGTCGGTCATCCCGCGCAGCGGCCAGTTCCATTCGCGGTTGCCTTCGAGGCGCAGGTTCAGCGCGTAGAAGCGCTGCGCGAGCGCGAAGCCCGGCACCTTGCCCATCTCGCCGATCTCGGCGTCGCTCACGGTGGTGCGCGGCGGGATCTTCGTGCGCTGGCCGAGCTCCTCGCCGGCGAGCTGCCCATAGAAATTGAACTGCCCGGCGATCTGCTCGAATTCCTGGTTCGCCTGCAGCGTGTCGCCGCTCTGCTTGAGCGCACGCGCATGCCAGTAGACCCACGCCGGATCGTCGCGCAGCGACGGCGGCATCTGTTCGATCGACCAGCGCACCATCGGCCAGTTGCCGACGAGCAGCGCGCTGCGCGTGCGCCATTCGTACGCGGAGTTCGACAGCGGCGCGTTCGCCGATTTCGCATACCAGACCGACGCGAGCGCCGAGCGCTTCAGCGCGCCCTGGTAGCCGACCGCGCCCCACGCGATCGCCTGTTCCTGCTTCGTCAGCGACGACGCGAGCGACGTGACCATGCCGGCGGCCTGGTCCGGATCGTTGCGCGCCATGCGGCCGAGCGCGATCAGCGCGAGCTGGTGCGACACCGCGTCGGGGCCGACGCCGCGCGCGAGGAACAGCGGCGGCGCGCTCGTCGCCTGGTCGAACGCGACCGGGCGCGGGCCGAGCGCATCGACGATCTTGCCGCCGAGCGTCGTGTAGTTCTGCTCGAACGCGAGGCGCGCCTGCTGCCACACGTCGTCGCTCGTGAACTGCTGGTTGACCGCGAGCGCGGTGATCAGGTCGACGCACGCGTCGCCGTAGTTCTTCGGCTCGACGAGCAGCGCGCGCGCCGCGTCGCCGACGTTCTCGCCGCGCGCGGCCCGCGATTCGAGCGCGTAGCACTTGACCTGCGTGTCGTCGTCGAGCACGAAGCGCTTGTACTGCTCGTCGAACTTGCGCCAGTCGTGGCGCGCGCCGAGCACGAGCAGGTAATCGTTGCGCATGCGGTCGGCGATCGCCTGGCCGTCGTAGCGCTGCAGGAACGACAGCACGGGCGCGTCCGGCGCGTCGACGCGCGCGCGGCCCGTGGCATCGAACAGCTGCGGCTTGATCTGGAAATACTCGAGGTACGACGGAACCGGATAGTTCGGGATCATCGCGGCGAGCTGCGCGGCCTTCGCGGCGTCGTTGCGGCGCGCGGCTTCACGGAGCTGGATGAAGGTCTGGTCGTCCCCGGAGAGCGTGTCGTCGGACGGCGCGGCGCACGCGGCCGTGCCCGCGACGAGCGCGGCGGCCGAAAGCGTCAGCGCGACCGCGCGATATACTCGAAAAAGGCTGTTCGACATCGTTTTGAATGGAGCACGGAGTGAGCGAAAGCATAGCACGCAACCATCTGGCCGAACGGAAGCTGGCATTGCGCCGGGCGCTGTCCGAGGCCCGCCGAGACGCCGCGTCGCAACCCGCGGCGAACGACGCGCTCGATGCGCGGCTGCGTGCGTTGCTCGAACGGCTCGCACCGCGCACGGTCGGGTTCTACTGGCCGCTGCCGGGGGAGTTCGACGCGCGCGCGGCGGTGCTCGCGTGGCGCGCGGCGCAGGCCGGCAGGCAGGTGGCGCTGCCGGTGATCCGCGAGCAGCGCGCGCCGCTCGAGTTTCATGCATGGGACGACGCGACGCCGATGCGCGAAGGGCACCACCGGATTCCGGAGCCGGCGTCCGGCGTGATCGTGGTGCCGGACCTGCTGCTGATTCCGTGCGTGGGATTCGATACGTGGCTGTACCGGCTCGGGTATGGCGGCGGATATTACGACCGCACGCTCGCCGCGTGGCCGGGCGGGTCGCTGCCGGTGACGGTGGGCATCGCGTACGAGGCGTGCAAGGTCGACGCGCTGCCGGCCGAGGATCACGATCTCGCGATGCGCTGGGTCGTGACGGACGAGGAAACCTACGTGGCCGACGCGTAAGCGCGCCGCCGCGCGCCGAAAGATCCCCGAAAGCCGCCCGCCGTTCGCGGGGCGTCAATAAACCGTCGCAATCGGCAGCCTACACTGCCGGGGCACCGCGGGCCGCCGCGCGCCCGGCTACAGCGACGCCGCCGCCCGCGCGGCCGTGTCGTACAGCCCGGACGCGTGGCGCAGCAGCTGCGCCGCGTCGCCGATCTGCTCGTTGGTGAGGCCGCTGTCCTTGAGCGTCTCGATCAGGCAGTGTTCGCGCACCTCGCGATACCTCAGGCACAGGGCGCGCCCGGCCTCCGTCGCGAAGAAGAACACTTCCTTGCCGCTTTTCTCGCTCTTGACGTAGCCTCGGGCGATCAGTTTTTTCAGCGCGTAGGTCGCGACGTGCGTATCCTCGATGTTGAGCACGAAGCAGATGTCGGCGAGCTTCTTCTGGCGTTCGCGATGGCTGACGTGATGCAGCAGCGACACCTCGACCGCCGTCATGTCCTTCGCGCCCGCGGCCGACATGCACCGCACCATCCAGCGGTTGAACGCGTTGCCCGCCATGATGAGCCCGTATTCGAGCTCGGACAGTTCCGCGCTCGAATCGGAAACCAGGTGTTCGGAAGAGACGATCTTGGTCGGATGACGCTTCATGGGACAGTCGGCGCACGCAGGATGTCAGGGTGTGCCGAGTGTACGTCAGAAGCCCGCGCGCACCAGCTAGGCAAAAACGCGCACTGGCAAGTTATCGATATCTTCTTGACAATGTACGTTAATATTGCCGCCCGAACCGTGCCAGACCGATGACGCATCCACGCATCTATCCGCTCGGCGACGCCGCGCTCGTCTGCGAGGTGCCGCCCCCCGCCACGCTCGATTGCCAGCGGCGCGTCTGGGCCGTTGCCGAGGCCGCGCGCGCGTGGCCGCACGTCATCGACGTCGTGCCGGGCATGAACAACCTGACGATCGTGTTCGACGTGCTTGCCGCGTCCGCCGACGCGCTGTCGGACACGCTGCTCGACGCATGGGAAACCGCCGACGTCGAGCATGCGCCCGGCCGCGAGATCGAGATTCCGGTCGAATACGGCGGCACGGCCGGCCCCGACCTGCAGGCGGTCGCCGCGCATGCCGGGCTGACGGCCGACGAGGTGGTCGCGCGCCATGCGGCCGCCGAATACGTGGTGTTCTTCCTCGGCTTCCAGCCGGGCTTCGCCTATCTCGGCGGCCTCGACGCCGCGCTGCACATGCCGCGCCGCGCGGCGCCGCGCCTCGAGGTGCCGGCCGGGTCGGTCGGCATCGGCGGCGCGCAGACCGGCATCTACCCGGCCACGTCGCCCGGCGGCTGGCAGCTGATCGGCCGCACGGCGCACGTGCTGTTCGATCCGTCCCGGCAGCCGCCGACGCTGCTCCTGCCCGGCGACCGGGTGCGCTTCACCATAGCGGGGGTCCACGCGACATGAGCCAGAGCAAAGCGCCGGGCAGCATCGAGGTATTGCGGGCCGGCCCGCTGTCGACCGTGCAGGATCTCGGCCGCCAGGGCGCGCGCCATCTCGGCGTCGCGCAGGGCGGCGCGCTCGACAGCCTCGCGCTCGAGGTCGGCAACCGGCTCGTCGGCAACCGCCCGGACGCGGCCGCCGTCGAGATCACGATCGGCCCGGCCGCCTTCCGCTTCCCTCGCGCGACGCGCATCGCGGTCACCGGCACCGAATTCGGCGCGACGCTCGACGGCAAGCCCGTCCATTCGTGGTGGAGCCTGCCCGTCGAGGCCGGCCAGACGCTGACGATGCCGGCCGCGAAGCGCGGGATGCGCGGCTATCTGTGCATCGCCGGCGGCATCGACGTGCTGCCGATGCTCGGCTCGCGCAGCACCGATCTCGCGTCGCGCTTCGGCGGCCTCGGCGGCCGCGCGCTGCGCGACGGCGACCGGCTGCCGGTCGGCGTGCCGCCGGCGACCCTCGGCTGCCTCGCGGCCGACGCGCCCGAGTTCGGCGTGAAGGCGCCGGCCTGGTGCAGTTTCGCGCGCGTCGACGAGCCGCCGCGCCGCCACCGGCCCGCCCATGCGCACGCGCCGTGGGCGATGCCGGTGCGCGTGCTGCCCGGCCCGGACTACGCGTCGTTCGGCGTGGAGTCGCAGCAGGCTTTCTGGGATGACGAATGGCTCGTCACGGCCAACAGCAACCGGATGGGCTACCGCCTCGCCGGCGTCGAGCTGATCCGCGAACGGCCGGTGGAACTGCTGTCGCACGCGGTGCTCCCCGGCACGATCCAGGTGCCGCCTAACGGCCAGCCGATCGTGCTGATGCACGACGCACAGACGACCGGGGGGTATCCTAAGATCGGAACGGTGATTCGCGCGGACCTGTGGAAGCTCGCACAGGCGCGCCTGAACCTGCCGATCCGCTTCGTGCGCACGACGCCGGACGCGGCGCGCGACGCACTGGCCGCGCAGCGGGCCTACCTGCGGCAGATCGACGTCGCGATCGCGATGCGCGAAGAAGCGCGCCAGCGCGCGCAATCGCGCGCGGCGTGACGATGCGGCAACAGGCGGCGCGCCACGCAATGGGTGGACAAGGAACATCATGGAAATCGATCTGAACGCCGACCTGGGCGAAGGATACGGATCGGACGAGGCGCTGCTCGACCTCGTTACGTCGGCAAACATCGCGTGCGGCTGGCACGCGGGCGGCGCGAACGCAATGCGCGACTGCGTGCGCTGGGCCGTGCAGAAGGGCGTGTCGATCGGCGCGCATCCGAGTTTTCTCGATCCCGAGAATTTCGGCCGCAAGGAGATGCAGTTGCCGGCGACCGACATCTACGCAGGCGTGCTTTACCAGCTCGGCGCGCTATCTGCAATCGCACAGGCCGAAGGCGGCCGCATCGCGCACGTGAAGCCGCACGGCGCGCTGTACAACCAGGCCGCGCGCGATCCGCTGATCGCCGACGCGGTGGTGTCGGCGATTCACGATTTCGATCCGTCGCTCGCGGTGTTCGGCCTCGCGAACAGCGTGTTCGTCGCGGCCGCGCGGCACGCGGGGCTGGCGGCGATCGAGGAGGTGTTCGCCGATCGCGGCTATCGCGCGGACGGCGCGCTCGTGCCGCGCAGCGAGCCGGGCGCGCTGGTCGACGACGAGGACGAGGTGATCGCCCGCACGCTCGACATGGTGCGCGACCGGCGGGTGCGCGCGGTCAGCGGCGAATGGGTGCCGCTCAATGCGCAGACGGTCTGCCTGCATGGTGACGGGCCGCATGCGCTGGCGTTTGCAACGCGGATTCGTGCGGCGCTCGAAGCCGCGGGCATCGATGTCGTCGCGCCGGGCGCGCTGCACGCGGACGAAGGCGCTTAGCGCGGGCGCGCGCCGCGTCTTTCCCGTCGAACCTTCAATTCGGGACAATAACCACTCGTATTTGCAGTCGGATACGCGTTACTGCTTGACGTGCCGAGCACATGGTCGCTGTTCAAATGGAGCACGGGGGCACTCGCTTTCCTCGTGTATTCGTGTGCCTTCGAGATGATCACAAGCCGGCGGGCACACCGGCAACGCTCACCCATCCGTCGATGCGACGTAGCGCCCCCTGGGCAATCTCGCGCCTTCGAGCAACGGACCGCAGCATCGGAGCGCACGACGCCCCAAAACAAAAAAGCGCCCATGAGGCGCTTTGCTGTTGGCTGAATGCGGCCTGCGGCCGACCGTCAACGGTGAAGCCGTCTATCGACGGCGTCCGGAAAGACCTGCTCCGGATCAAAATACGTCCGCCGCCGCCCGCTGCTGCATCCCCCGGCCGGACGACGGAACGCTGCTTATCCGCAAGTCGGCCCGCATGCGATTGAGATCGGACGATGGTTGGCCCCGCCGTGCATGCAGACACTCCGCGGCCGGCACGCGATACACGTGCCGGCAACGCTCACCCCGCGCTTTTTTTTGCTACCCCGTAGAACTTATCTGTTCTTTTCAATTTTTCAACTTGTGGGATGAAGAATAGAGATTGCCCGAACGAGATGTCAATCGTTTGAAACGCTATTTTCTGATGAATCGAGGGTTTTCCTTACGAGGAAACGCCGCACGCGGATCGTCGATCAAACGGGGAAGGATCGGCACGCAGCATCCGCGCGATCAGTTCGCGTCGACCCGGTAACCTTGCTGGCGCAACAATTCGAGCACGCCGCGCAGGCCGCCCAGATGCAGCGCGCCGATCGCGACGAACAGCGGCCGGTTCGGCGCGGCGATTGCCGTCATCCGTGCAACGAAGCGCCGGTTGCGCTCGTACAGGATCTTGTTGTCCATTGACGCGGACAGCGCCTTCGAGCGCGCCAGGCGCTCGCTCTTCGCGACCGCCCACGCGGCGAGCGCATCGGCGTCGCCGATCCGCCACAGCCGGTGCAGCGCCTTCACGTCGGCGGCGTTCTGCGCGGGCGTCTGCACCATGTCCTGCGCGAGCATCTCGCGCTGCTCGGCGAGCGTGAGGCCGGTGAACGCGCGCATCTGCTCGGCGAGCGTCTCGAGCCCGACCACCCGGCCGCCCCTCTTCTTCAGGTACACGTTCTGCAATTGCGCCTCGGTGCCGTACTCGGTCTGCAGGCCGGCCGACAGCGAATCGTAGGTCTCGACGACGAGCGCGGCAAGCCATGGCCGCATCTTGCGGATCTCGGCGAGCGCGGCCGCATTGCCGCGCAGCCGGCCGGCGAGCTGCTGCCACAGCGGCGCGGGCAGCAGGCGCGGCAGGCACGCGTAATTGCAGACGCCGTACTTCGACACGTCGTCCTGCGATTCGAGCAGGTCGTCCGGCGACAGCTCGAGCGCGAGCGTCGGCGACGCGGCGAGCGCCGCGAGGATGCCCGGCCGGAACGGCTGCGCGCTCGGGTAGTCGGACGGATCGCCGATGTGCAGCGTGCCGAGCACGTAGATCGTGACCTTGCCCTTGGTCGCGACGTAGAACGGCATCCGCGCCGGCTGCGCGCGCACCGCGCCGCTCGCGACCGAGCCGTTCGACACCGGCGGCGGCGGGTGAAAGCCCGGCAGGGTCATGCCGGGCGGCGGCACCTGCGAAGGATGGAGCGGCGCCGTCGCCGGCGCGCGAGCCTCGGCCCGCGCGAGTTCGACGGGTACGGCGAGGCCGGCCACCGCGCACGCACCGGCCAGCGCCGCGCCGGTCACCGTGCGCACGCTCCAGCGGCGTGCATTGCGGTACGCGCGACGCACGCGCGTACCGCCGATGCGCTCACGGCGCGCAGGGGCTTCGCGCGCCGCCAGGCCTTCAGGCATTCGCCTCCCCCACCTCCTCGGCGCGATGGCAGGCGACGCGCCGGCCATCGACGTCGCGCAGCTGCGGTTCCTCGGCACGGCAACGCTCGACCGCATACGGGCAGCGCTGATGGAACGCGCAGCCCGACGGCGGATTGAGCGGCGACGGCAGCTCGCCCTGCAGCTTGATCTGCACGCGGCGGTCTTCCTCGAAGATCGCCGGCGTCGCGGACATCAGCGCACGCGTGTACGGATGGCGCGGGCGCGCGTAGATCGTCGCCTTGTCGCCGAGCTCCGCGACGCTGCCGAAGTACATCACCATCACGTCGTCGGCGACGTGCTCGACCACCGCGAGGTTGTGCGAGATGAACACGTAGCTGGTCTTGAACTGCTCCTGCAGGTCCATGAACAGGTTGAGGATCTGCGCCTGGATCGACACGTCGAGCGCGGACACCGGCTCGTCGGCGACGACGATCCGCGGATCGAGGATCATCGCGCGCGCGATCGCGACGCGCTGCCGCTGGCCGCCCGAGAACATGTGCGGATAGCGCTTCGCATGCTCGGGCCGCAGGCCGACCGTGCGCATGATCTGCGCGACGCGCTGCGCGCGCTCGGCGGCCGTCAGGTTCGTGTTGATCTCGAGCGGCTCGGCGAGCGTCTGCTCGACGGTCTTGCGCGGATTCAGCGACGCGAACGGGTTCTGGAACACCATCTGCACGCGGCGGCGCAGCTCGGCGATCGTCTGGCGGTCCGCACCGGCGACGTCCTTGCCGTCGATCGTCAGGTGTCCGGAGGTCGGCGTCTCGATCATCGTCAGCTGGCGCGCGAGGGTCGACTTGCCGCAGCCGGACTCGCCGACGACCGCGAGCGTCCGGCCGCGCTTCAGCGTGAACGACACGCCGTTGAGCGCCTTCACGGTGCCCTGGCCGAACATGCCGCGCTTCACCTGGTAGTGCTTCGCGAGCTGGTCGGCGACCAGCACCGCATCCTCGTCGTGCGCCGTGTGGCGCGTTTCGTTGACAGCATTCATCGTGCGCCTCCCGTCAGGTCGAGGTTCGTCAGATTGAGCGGCTTGATGCAGCGCGCGCGCATCGCGTCGTTGCCCGCCACCAGCGTGTCGAGCGACGGACGCGCCTTGCGGCAATCGTCGACGACGTACTTGCAGCGCGGCGCGAACAGGCACCCGGACGGGCGATCATCGCGGCCCGGCACCATCCCCGGCAATGCGGCAAGCCGCCGCGCCCCCTTGTTGTGCTCGGGAATCGCCGCGAGCAATGCTTCGGTGTACGGATGGTGCGGCTGCGCGAAGATGTCCGGCACGCGGTTGGTCTCGATGATCTCGCCCGCGTACATCACGGCAACGCGCTGCGCGACTTCGGACACCACGGCGAGATCGTGCGAGATCAGCACGAGCGCCATCCCGCGCTCCTTCTGCAGCTTCACGAGCAGATCCATGATCTGCGCCTGGATCGTCACGTCGAGCGCGGTGGTCGGCTCGTCGGCGATCAGGAGCTTCGGGTTGCACGCGACGGCCATCGCGATCATCACGCGCTGGTTCATCCCGCCCGACATCTGGTGCGGGAACGAATCGATGCGGCTCTTCGGGTCGGGGATGCCGACCTGGTCGAGCAGCTCGAGCGCGCGGCGGTGGAGCGCGTCGCCACGCAGCCCTTCGTGCAGCTTCAGCACTTCCTTGATCTGGTAGCCGACCGTGTAGCTCGGGTTCAGGCTCGTCAGCGCGTCCTGGAACACCATCGCGATGTCCTTGCCGATGATCTTGCGCCGCGCCTTCGGCGACGCCCTCAGCAGGTCCACGCCGTTGAACGTGACTTCGTCGGCCGTCACCTTGCCCGGCGCGTCGATCAGGCCCATCAGCGCCATCATCGTCACGCTCTTGCCCGAGCCCGATTCGCCGACGACGCCCACCACCTCGCCCGGCGCGATCGACAGGTTGATCCGGTCGACGGCGGGCAGGCCGTTGAAATTCACCGCGAGATTGCGGATGGTCAGAAGGTTCTCGCTCATGTCAGGCCATCCGTTTCAGTTTGGGATCCAGCGCGTCGCGCAGCCCGTCGCCGAGCAGGTTGATCGCGAGCACCGAGATCAGGATCGACAGGCCCGGCATCGTCACGATCCACCATGCGTTGTCGATGTAGTCGCGCGCGGAGGCCAGCATCGCGCCCCACTCGGCGGTCGGCGGCTGCACGCCGAGGCCGAGGAAGCCGAGCGCGGCCGCATCGAGGATCGCCGACGAGAAGCCGAGCGTCGCCTGCACGATCAGCGGCGCCGTGCAGTTCGGCAGCACTTGCGAGAACATCAGGCGCAGCGTGCCGGCGCCCGCCACGCGCGACGCCGTCACGTACTCCTTCTGCAGCTCGCCGAGCGCAGATGCGCGCGTCAGGCGCACGTACGCGGGCAGCGCGACGATCGCGATCGCGAACATCGTGTTGGTGAGGCCCGGGCCGATGATCGCGACGACCGCGACCGCGAGCAGCAGCGACGGCAGCGCGAGCAGCACGTCCATCACGCGCATCACGGCCGTATCCGCCCACGTCTGGAAGAACGCGGCGACGAGCCCGAGCACGATGCCCGGGATCAGCGCGAGCACGACCGACACGAAGCCGATCCAGAACGACATCCGCGCGCCGTACATCAGCCGGGACAGGATGTCGCGGCCGGCTTCGTCGGTGCCGAGGACGAACTTCCAGTTGCCGCCGTCGAGCCACGCGGGCGGGATCTTCACGTAGTCGCGGTATTGCTCGACCGGGCTGTGCGGCGCGATGAGCGGCGCGAACAGCGCGATGACGATCAGCGCGAGCACGACGATGCCCGCGCCGACCGCGCCGCGGTTGCGCGAGAAGTTGCTCCAGAACTCGCGCAGCGCGAGCATGCGGCCGCTGACCGGCGCGGTTTCGCGCGGCAGGGTGTTTTGCAGGTTGCTCATGGATTACCTCGTATGGCGGATGCGCGGGTTCAGCACGCCGTACAGCAGGTCGACGACCAGGTTCACGACGATCACGAGGGTCGCGATCAGCAGGATGCCGCCCTGCACGACCGGATAGTCGCGGCGGCCGATCGCGTCGATCAGCCACTTGCCCACGCCGGGCCACGAAAACAGCGTCTCGGTCAGCACCGCGCCGGCGAGCAGCGTGCCGATCTGCAGGCCGATCACGGTGACGACCGGGATCAGCGCGTTGCGCAGCGCATGCACGACGACGACGCGCACGGGCGACAGCCCCTTCGCGCGCGCGGTGCGGATGTAGTCCTCGCGCAGCACTTCGAGCATCGACGAACGGGTCATCCGCGCGATCACCGCGAGCGGAATCGTGCCGAGCACGATCGCCGGCAGGATCAGGTGGCTGACCGCCGACTTGAACGAGCCTTCGTCCGGCGCGAGCAGCGCGTCGATCAGCATGAAGCCCGTCACGTGCGGAATTTCGTATTCGACCGCGATGCGCCCGGACACGGGCGTCCAGCCCAGGTACGACGAAAACACCATGATGAGGATCAGCCCCCACCAGAAGATCGGCATCGAATAGCCGGTGAGCGCGGTGCCCATCACGCCATGGTCGACGATCGAGCCGCGCCGCAGCGCCGCGACGACGCCGGCCGGCAGGCCGACCGCGAGCGCGAAGAACAGCGCGCACAGCGACAGCTCGACGGTCGCCGGGAAGCGCGCGAAGAATTCGCCCGCGACGCTCGTGTTGGTGATGATCGACGTGCCGAGGTCGCCCGACAGCGCGCGGCCGATGTAGTGGACGTACTGAACGGGCAGCGGCTGGTCGAGCCCGAGGCGTTTCATCGCCTCCGCGTGCATCGCGGGATCGACGCCGCGTTCGCCCATCATCACTTCGATGGGGTCGCCCGGTATCAGGTGAATCAGCGCGAACGCGAGGATGGTGATGCCGATGAAGGTCGGGATCACCATGCCCACGCGGCGCAATACGAATCGGAACATGATGCGTCTCGTATTTTCTTGTGGGAAATGTGCGACCGGCGACGAGGAGCTCGTGGCCCCTCGCCGCCGGGTGTTTTCAAACCGGTGTTCGTGACAGCTTACGCCCGTCGCGTTACTTCACGCTCACACCATCGAAGCGTACATAGCCGAGCGGCTCGATGCGCATGTCGCCGATGGTCTTGCGCACCGGCTGGTAGACGGTCGAGTTCGCGATCGGCGAGAACGGCAGTTGCTGCGCGAAGACCTGCTGCGCCTGCGTGTAGATCTTCGTGCGCGCATCCTGCCCGTTCGTCGTGCGGCCCTTCTGGACGAGCTCGTCGAACGGCTTGTAGCACCAGTGCGAGAAGTTGTTGCCCTTGATCGCCTCGCAGCCGAGCAGCGTGCCGAGCCAGTTGTCCGGATCGCCGTTGTCGCCGGTCCAGCCGATCAGCATCGTGTCCTGCTCGCCGCCGTGCGCGCGCTTGATGTACTCGCCCCACTCGTACGTGACGATCTTCGCCTTCACGCCGATCTTCGCCCAGTCGGCCTGGATCATCTCGGCCATCAGGCGGCCGTTCGGGTTGTATGCGCGCTGCACCGGCATCGCCCACAGCGTGATCTCGAAGCCGTTCGGGAAGCCGGCCTTCGACAGCAGCGCCTTCGCCTTCGCGGTGTCGTACGCGGGCATCTTCAGGCTCTTGTCATACGACCATTGCGTCGGCGGCATCGGCGCGCTCGCAGCCTGGCCCGCGCCCTGGTACACCGATTCGAGGATCGCCTTCTTGTTGATCGCCATGTCGAGCGCCTGGCGCACCTCGAGCTTGTCCATCGGCTTGTGCTCGACGTTGTACGCGAGGTAGCCGAGGTTGAAGCCCGCCTGCGACGGCATGTCGACGCCCGGGTCGGCCTTCAGCGTCGCGATGTCGGCCGGACGCGGATAGGTCATCACCTGGCACTCGTTGCGCTTGATCTTCTGCACGCGCACGCCCGGATCGGGCGTGATCGAGAAGATCAGCTTCGAGAGCTTCACTTCGCCCTTCTTCCAGTAGTCAGGATTGCCGTCGAAGCGGATCGTCGCGTCCTTCGTATAGCTGCGGAAGATGAACGGGCCCGTGCCGATCGGCTTCTGGTTGATGTCGGCGGCCTTGCCGGCCTTCAGCAGCTGGTCCGCGTATTCGGCCGACAGGATCGACGCGAATTCCATCGCCATGTTCTGCATGAACGGCGCGTTCGGTTCCGTCAGCGTGAATTTCACCGTGTACGGATCGACCTTCTCGACCTTCGTGATCAGCTTGTCGAGGCCCATGTCGGTGAAGTACGGGAACGACACCGGGTAGGCCTTGCGGAACGGCTGGTTCGGATCGAGCATGCGCTGGAACGTGAACACGACGTCGTCCGCGTTGAATTCGCGCGTCGGCTTGAAGAAGTCGGTCGTGTGGAACTTGACGCCGTGGCGCAGGTGGAACGTGTAGACCTTGCCGTCGGGCGACACGTCCCACTTCTCGGCGAGGCCGGGCTCGACCTTGGTGCCGCCGCGCTCGAATTCGACGAGGCGGTTGTAGATGGTGAACGTGGACGCCGTGAAATCGACGCCGGTCGTGTATTGCGCGGAATCGAAGCCCGCCGGGCTGCCTTCTGAGCAGTAGACGAGCGTTTTGTTCGGGATCTGTGCGAATGCAGATCCCGCGATGCCGAACGATGCCGCTGCCACGCCTGCCATGGCGGTAACACGCAGGGTGTGCAACAGACGGTTGTATTCCATGTTTCCTCCAGGTCTCCAGATCGGAACCGACCCTTCAGTAGGGGCCGGCGTACGCGGATATTACTTGAGCTATCGATTCTGCAACAAGCTGGAGAAAAAACTCGTCCCGGCGCGACGGCGCGGGTTTGCGTGGAGGTTTCCCGCGCATGACAGCGCGCGGGCGCGCGCGAGCGGCGGTTCCGGTGATGCAGCGCGTGTTTCCTTCGGCAACTAAACACCATCCGCGCTGCGGCGGACGGCGGCGCGACGCCCGGCGGCTCAGCGGCGCGCGTCGAGATCCGCGCTGCGCGCCGGCACGAACGCGACCGCGACGATCGACAGCGCGAGCCCCGCCATCACGTACCAGGTCGGCGCGAGCGGCGAGCCGGTGGCCTTGATGAGCCACGTGACGATGAACTGCCCGAAGCCGCCGAACAGCATCACCGCGACGTTGTACGCGATCGACAGCCCGGTCGAGCGCACGTTGGCCGGAAACAGCTCGGCGATCATCGCGCCGAACGGGCCGTAGTAGCCCGCGAGCGTCACCGACAGCACGGCCTGCACGGCGATCAGCCGCGCGATGCTCGGCGCGGCGTCGAGCCACGCGAACAGCGGATACATCAGCGCGAACGTGATCGCGAGCGACCACAGCGACAGCCCCTTGCGGCCGATGCGGTCCGACCACGCACCCGCGAGCGGCGACAGCACGGTGAGCAGCAGGTTGCCGACGATCACCGCGTAGAACGATTGCGCATACGGCAGCTTCAGCTGCTTCACCGCGAAGGTCGGCAGATAGGCGATCAGCGCGTAGATCGTCACCGTCAGCGCGATCACCGCGCCGAGCCCGCAGAGCACTTCGCGCGAATGGCGCGTGAACACCTCGCCGAGCGTCGCGCGCCGCGCGCTCTGCTGCGCATGCAGGAAGGCTTCCGAATCGGCGAGATGGCGGCGGATGTAGAAGCCGATCGGCCCGATCACGAGCCCGATGATGAACGGCACGCGCCACCCCCACGCGCGCAGCGCGTCCGGCGTCAGGCCGCGCGTGACGGCCGCGCCGACGAGCGCGCCGATCAGGAGCGCCGCCGCCTGGCTCGCCATCTGCCAGCTGCCGTAGAAGCCGCGCTTCGAGAACGGCGCGGCTTCGATCAGCAGCGCGGTCGCGCTGCCGAACTCGCCGCCCGCGGAAAAGCCCTGCAGCAGGCGGCCGAACACGATCAGCAGCGGGCCGCCGATGCCGATCGCCGCGTACGGCGGCGCGACCGCGAGCAGGAAGATGCCGGCCGTCATCAGCAGGATCACGAGCGACAGCGCGGCCTTGCGGCCGGCGCGGTCCGCGTACAGCCCGAACACGACGCCACCGATCGGCCGCATGAAGAACGCGACGCCGAACGTCGCGGTGGCCAGCAGCAGCGACGAATATTCGCTGGTCGTCGGAAAGAACAGGTCGGCGATCACGACCACCATGAAGCTGAAGACCGTGAAGTCGTACCACTCGAGCGCGTTGCCGATGACCGCCGCCGCCACCGCGCGCCGGTTCAGCGCACGCTCGGGCCCGACCGTTTTCGTTGAACCCGCAATCGTCGCCATGCGTGTCTCGCCCTCGTGAAATGGTTCTGTGCGGATGTGCGACGCCGGGTGCCGCTGCGACGCGCCGGTTTGCAGCGAGTGTAGAAAGGCGCGGAACCGATTTCAAGCAATAAAAAACGCCCGCCATCGAACGATGGCGGGCGTGTTTCGGATCGCGCGGAATTGCGGCACCGCACGATGCCCCGTGGGCCGCGTGGGCGTTATGCCATCTTCGTGAACGCGCTGCACCAGCCCTTGGCCAACACCTGCTTGCCGGGGAACGCGCCGCACGGGCCGGATGCCGAGCCCTTCTTGCCCTGGTACAGCATGCAGGCCGCGCAGTCCTGGCCCGCTGCGTATTTCGGGTACTTCGCCTTGTCGACCTTCGTGGCGTCCGTCTTGTAGCCGAGCGCCTGCGCGGTCGGGTCGCTCTCGGACAGCATCGGCAGATCGGCGGCCAGCGCTTCGCGCGACAGCGCCATGGCCGAGACGACGCCGACGCTCGTGATCAGGAAACTCCGACGGGAGGTTTTCATGGGGACTCGCTCCAATGTTATCGATTTGAAAGCTGCTCTAGCGACAGCCGTCTGACAGCATAACGCTCGCGCACACGAATGTGCGGCCCGAAATGCCGGAGATAAGAAATTTCGCAAAGTCGCTCCACGCGGCCGCCACACTGCCGCCATCAGCCGCGCGAAATCATCCGCGCGCCGTCATCTCGCCGACCCGCTGCGCGAGCGCGAGCGCCGCGGTCAGCCCCGGCGACTCGATGCCGAACAGGTTCACGAGGCCGCGCACGCCATGCTGCGCCGCGCCCTGCACGATGAAGTCGGCGGGCGCTTCGCCCGGCCCCGCGATCTTCGGGCGGATGCCCGCATAGGCCGGCTGCAGCGCATCGTCGGGCAGCGCCGGCCAGTACGCGCGGATCAGCGCGTAGAACGCCTCCGCGCGCGCCGGATCGACGTCGTAGCGCAGCGTGTCGATCCACTCGACGTCCGGCCCGAAGCGCGCCTGCCCGGCGAGGTCCAGCGTCAGATGGATGCCGAGCCCGGTGCGGTCGGGCATCGGGTAGACCAGGTGCGAGAACGGCGCGCGCCCGGACAGGCTGAAGTAGTTGCCGCGCGCGAGATAGAGCGGCGGCACCCAGCGCGGATCGAGGCCGCGCGTGCGGCGCGCGAGCGCCTGCGCGCCGAGCCCCGCGCTGTTGATCACGCACGCCGCCTCGATCTCGGCCGGCGTGTCGCCGCCGGTGCGCACGACGAAGCGCGCGCCGCGCAGCACGTCGATCGATTCGACCGGGGACTTCAGCGCGCACATCGCGCCGTTGCATTCGGCATCGCCGAGCAGCGCGAGCATCAGCTGATGGCTGTCGACGATGCCCGTGCTCGGCGAGAACAGCGCCTCGACGCATTCGAGCGCGGGCTCGAGCGTCTGCGCCTCGCCGCGCGTGAGCGGCATCAGGTCGAGCACGCCGTTCTCCGCTGCGCGCGCGCCGATCGCCTTCAGCTGCTTCACCTGCGTGGCGGACGTCGCGACGAGCAGCTTGCCGACGCGGCGATGCGGGACGTGATGCGTTTCGCAGAATTCGTACAGCAGGTCGCGGCCGTGCACGCACGACATCGCCTTCAGCGAGCCGCGCGGATAGTAGAGGCCCGCGTGAATCACCTCGCTGCTGCGCGCGCTCGTGCCGGTGCCGATCGCGTCGGCCGCCTCGAGCACCAGCGTCTCGCGGCCGCGCGCGGCGAGCTCGCGGGCGATCGCGAGCCCGACGACGCCCGCGCCGATCACCACACAGTCCGTCTGCTCCATGGCTTTTCGCGTCGTTATCGCGTCGAGGGAGAGAAGACGATTGTACGTCCCGGCCCGCACGCATGCAGGACACATGTGTAGCCGGATGTATCTCGCCGCTCCCGCGTCGCCGACAACGCCTCTCCCTGTATCCCGAGTGTCAGAACCCGATCGGGCGGCGCTTCGTCGCGCCTTCGTCCGCGCGGATGTCGCGCGCCTCGATCGCATCGCGCCCGTCGAGCCGCGCGGCGCCGAACGCGTGCAGCAACGCGCGCCGCATCGTGCGCGGCGGCGTCGCGGCGAGCACGTCGAGCGCGTCGTCGCCGAGCGTGTCCGGAAAGCGTCGGCCCCATGCGTGCGACGTGCGGATCTCGTCGTAAATCGTCTGCGCGATGCGGCGCGCGCCGGCCGCGTCGGGCGGCGCGATCTCGTACACGTTCATGCGGTTGAGCAGCGGCTCAGGAATCGCCTGCGCATCGTTCGCGGTCGCGACCCAGATCACGTTGCCCGCATCGATCGGCACCTCGGCGAATTCGTCGACGAACGCGCGCGCGGTGTCATGCTCGAGCAACGCATAAAGCGCGCCGAGCGGATCGTATTGCGCGTCGCTGCCCGCCTTGTCGATCTCGTCGACCGCGATCACCGGGTTCGCGTAGCTGCCGTTGACCAGCGCATCGAACACCTTGCCCGGCTTCGCGTTCTTCCACTGCGACGACGCGCCCGACAGGATCCAGCCCGCCGTCAGCGAACTCATCGGCACGTAGTGATACGACGTGCCGAGCAGCTGCGCGAGCGCCTTCGCGAAATACGTCTTGCCGATGCCCGGCGGGCCGAGCAGCAGGATCGGCATCAGCTCGAGCCGGTCGTCCGTTTCGAGGCACAGCGCGACCTGCTTGCGCACGTCGCCGAGCGGCTCCGTGAAATTGGGCAGCGCCTCGCCAAGCGCGTCGAACGACGGCATCCGGTTCGGCTTCACGCAAAAGCGCAGATTGCCGGTCTTGAGCATCCTCTCGTAGGTGGCGCGCAGCGCGTCGCTCGCGCCGTCGTTCAGGTCGTTCAGCGCCGTCTCGACCTGCTCGAGGTCATACACCGTGCTGAAGGACGCCACCGCCAGTTCCTGTTTCACCATCGCCGTCGTCATACCAACCTCGCACCCGCTTGCTTGCCGCACCATCAGACCCCTTCGATTTCAGTGTAGCGGCCCAAAATCCCGGTGCAAGCAAGCAGCCACGCGCGTGTGCTGCTAACAGCGGGCGCGCGCTGCGGATTCAGGCGACGGCGCGTATGATCGACAGCTTGCCGGCGGCGGCGCCGCCGCGCGCCGCCGCCGACTCCCGCCCCGAAGGAACGCCGATGTCCGTCCCCTCCCCTTCCGAGCGCGTCGACGCCGACGCAATCCACGCCGTCGACGCCGCGCTGACGTCGCGCCGCGCGATCCGCGCATTCCTGCCGACACCCGTGCCGCGCGCCACGCTCGAGGCGATCCTCGAAGCAGCGAGCCGCGCGCCGTCGGGCACCAACATCCAGCCGTGGCACGTGTACGTCGCGACGGGCGCGACCCGCGATGCGCTCGCCGCCGCGCTCGTCGCGGCCTACGACGACCCCGCGCGCGACGAGAAATACGTCGCCGAATACGACTACTACCCGCGCGAATGGATCTCGCCGTATCTCGACCGGCGCCGCAAGGTCGGCCGGGACCTGTACGGGCTCTTGAACATCGGCCGCGACGAGAAGGCGCGCATGCATGCGCAGCATGCGCGCAACTTCCGCTTCTTCGATGCGCCGGTCGCCTTGTTCTTCACGCTCGATCGCGTGATGACGCACGGCGCATGGCTCGACTGCGGGATGTTCCTGCAGGGCGTCATGACGGCCGCCCGCGCGCGCGGCCTCGACACCTGCCCGCAGGCCGCGTTCGTGCCGTTCCATCGGATCATCGCCGAGCACCTCGGCATGCCGGCCAACGAGCAGCTCGTGTGCGGCATGTCGCTCGGCCATGCGGCCCCCGACGCGATCGAAAACCGGCTCGTCACCGAGCGCGCGCCCGTCTCCGAATTCACGCGTTTTTTTGCTTGAAAACGCGTGACGCGCACTTACCTTTCAAGCAGGACCGCATCGTGCGACACACGCGTCGCGCCACCTCCGGTCGCATCGCCGTCGATGCCGATCGGGCGTAAGATGTGCGTCCGTTTCCCGCTACACCGCGATTCCGGAGAGGCTTCATGCTGAAACACGGCCTGGCCGTCCTGCTGGCGAGCGCCGCGCTCGCCGCCCATGCGCAGAGCCCCGCGCCCGCCGTCGTCGCATGGGAGATCCAGGTGGTGCGCGACGGTCAGACGATCGACACGTTCCAGCAGAAGACCACCGTGGGTCAGACCCGCACCGACACCCATCGTTATCCGTCCGCCGTGCCCGTCGGCTGCGGCGACCAGGCGCGCGTCGTGCCGACCGAGCGCTCGCGCTCCGTCACCGTCGCGCCGCTCGCCGTCGACGCGAACGCGATCTCGCTCGCGCTCGACGTGCAGGAAACGCTCGACGACCCGGGCGCGAAGCCGAGCGATCCGTGCCTGCCGAGCTCGCCGCGGCAAATCGTCGCGAGCCATCCGGGGCTGTCGGTCGGCGGCGACAACTGGACCGACTGGACGCTCGTCGAGCAGCATCCGCAACTCGTGTACCGCCTGCGCGCGCACGTCAGCAAGGACTGAGCCGACATGCACGCGCCCGATGCCCTGTCCATCCCGTTCGCCGAGCCGCACGCCGCGCCCGACGAACTCACCGCGGTGAGCTGGAACCTGCACAAGGGCCGCACGCCGCTCGGCTTCACCGCGTGGAACGCGATGCGCGACTGGATGCAGTCGACGCACGCCGACGTGTATTTCCTGCAGGAAGCGATGGCGCGGCGGCTGCCGCGGCCCGTGCTCGCGCCCGGCTTCGGCGCGCCGATGAACGATGCGTACGACGACGTCTGGCATTGCCAGGCCACCGAGATCGCGCATGCGCTCGACTGGCAGATCGCGCTCGGCCCGAACGTATTCAAGCCGTCGTGGCGGCACGGCAACGCGATCCTGTCGCCGCATCCGCTCGACCTCGGCGGGCGCTGGGACATCTCCGCGCACCGCTTCGAGCGGCGCGGCCTGCTGGTCGCGCGCGCGACGCTCGCCGGCTCGCGCCCCGTCACGCTGCTGTGCGCGCATCTCGCGCTCACGCGCGCCGCGCGGCTGCGCCAGATGCACTGGATCGCGCACTGGATCATGCGCCACGCGAAGGACGGCCCGCTCGTGCTGGCCGGCGACTTCAACGACTGGCGCAATGACTCGATTCCGCTGTTCGGCGAGATCGGCCTGACCGAGGTCGCGACGCTGCTCGGCGAGTCGGGGCGCACGTTCCCCGCGTTTTCGCCTGCGCTCGCGCTCGACAAGATGTTCGTGCGCGGGATGACGCCGCTCGAATGGAACGCGCCGTCCGGCGAGACCGCGTGGCTGTCCGACCACCTGCCGTACATCGCCCGCCTGCGCCTCGATCCGCAGCAAACCTGACCGGCGCGGCGGCGCCCGCGCTACAGTAGCGGCCTGTATCCGTGCCCGAGTCCGCGCCGCCATGACCTACCTGCCGATCCTGCTGCAAATCGCCGCCGTCTACTTCGTCGCGCTCGTCACGCCGGGCCCGAACATCTTCATGATCTCGCAGCTGTCGATGTCCGGCCGGCGCAGCCTCGGCGCCGTGTCGGCGCTCGGCGTCGGCACCGCGTCGATGACCTGGGCGACGCTCGCGATGCTCGGCCTCGCCGCCGTGCTGCACCAGGTCGAATGGCTGTACGACACGATCCGGATCGGCGGCGCCGCGTACCTCGTCTATTTCGGCTTCAAGCTGCTGCGCGCGAGCGCGCGGCGCGATCCGGCCCCGGACAGCGCGTCTGCCGCCCCCGCGACGCTCCCGCCGCCGGACACGCGCGCCCATCTGCGTGCCTATCGCACCGGCCTCGTCACGTGCCTGACGAACCCGAAATCGTGCGCGTTCTGGACCAGCGTGTTCGCGGCGATGCTGCCCGCGCACGTGCCGCTGTGGTTCAACGGCGCGGCGCTGCTGACGATCGGCGCGATGTCGGTCGGCTGGTACTGCAGCGTCGCGTACCTGTTCGCGAGCCCCCGCGCGCAGCGCGGCTACCGGCGCGTGCGCCGCCCGCTCGACGCGCTGTGCGGCGCCGCGCTCGTCGGCCTCGGCGCGAAGCTCGCCACCGATCGATGAAAGCAAATCGAAAGACAACGTTGTGCCAAATCCGCGCATCCGCCGGAGGCAAGCGCGCGATTGGCGCAGTCAAGGTAAAATAAACAGTTCTTCAAACGTCTGTCATCGAGAAGGCGCGTGTTCGGCGCGCCGGCCGGCCGATCCCCGGATCGGGTCGACGCCCTCGTTTTTCGCCCATTGCACGCGTCTGCTACGCGCGTCCGTTTTCACAGTCATGAGCAAATACGACACCGCCACCGTCCAATCCGTCCACCACTGGACCGATACGCTTTTCAGCTTCACCTGCACCCGTGAGCCGAGCCTGCGCTTCAACAACGGCGAATTCACGATGGTCGGCCTCGAGGTCGACGGCAAGCCGCTCGCGCGCGCCTACAGCATCGTCAGCCCGAACTACGAGGAGCACCTCGAGTTCTTCAGCATCAAGGTCCAGAACGGCCCGCTGACGTCGCGCCTGCAGCACCTGAAGGTGGGCGACACGGTGCTGATCGGCAAGAAGCCGACCGGCACGCTCGTCGCCGACAACCTGCTGCCCGGCAAGACGCTGTGGATGCTGTCGACCGGCACGGGCCTCGCGCCGTTCATGTCGATCATCCGCGATCCGGACATCTACGAGCGCTTCGACAAGGTCATCCTGACGCACACGTGCCGCCTGAAGGGCGAGCTCGCGTACATGGACTACATCAAGCACGACCTGCCGGGCCACGAGTACCTGGGCGACATCATCAGGGAAAAGCTCGTCTACTACCCGACGGTTACCCGCGAGGCATTCGACAACGAAGGCCGGATCACCGACCTGATCGCGTCGGGCAAGCTGTTCACCGACCTCGACGTCCCGCCGTTCTCGCCGGAACACGACCGCGTGATGCTGTGCGGCAGCACCGCGATGCTGAAGGACACGACCGACCTGCTGAAGCAGGCCGGCCTCGTCGAAGGCAAGAACAGCGCACCGGGCCACTACGTGATCGAGCGCGCATTCGTCGACTGATCTGCCCCCGAAAGTTGCGCACCATCAAAGACCGGAGCGAAAGCTCCGGTTTTTTTTCGCCCGCGCTTGGCGAATTCGTAACAATCGACGACCATCTATCTCAAATAGTTACATTTGGACACGGCGCAAGTGGCGGCTCGCGTGTCAGTGTTTTTCCTACAACAGGTTCGCCAAGATTGTTCACATTTACCCTTAAATGTCCCGCCCATCATGACTTTTCACGAAATTTTGAGATATTATGCGCGGCGCGCGGTTGCAATTCGGATGCGCATTTAAGGGTCGGATCTATGTGTTACAAGATGTAAATATTGTTACCCTGGGCGGTGACAAATTCCGTCAGGGAGCCGCTCTTTCGGCGGCTTCCGGCATACGCCGCCGACCGGTGTCTGAATCGCCTTCTGAGAGCAGGGAGAGTCATGGATACGTCGCTTAACGCGCCCGAGAGCGCCCACGCCCCGTTCCCGTCGCAGCAGCCGTCGCCGGCCTGCGCCCCCGCCCCGTTGCCTTGCACGTCCGCCGCCGACCGCGATGCGCTCGCCGCGCGGATCACCGAACTGTCCGCCGCACTGTTCGCCGCCGACGAGGCGGCGCGCCGCCATCTGGCCGGCGAGCTGCACGACGGGCTCGGCGCCGAACTCACCGCCGCGCGCTTCGCGCTCGCGAACATCGACACCTGGCTGCCCGCCGACGCGCCCGAAGGCTGCCGTCGCGCGCTCGATCTCGCGCAGCGCGCGCTCGACGCCGCGACGGACGCGAACCGCCGGCTGATCGCCGAACAGGACACGCCGGCGCTCGACGGCGGGCTCGTGCGCGCGCTGTCGGCCTGGATCGACAGTCATGCGGAACACACCGGCCTGCGCACGAGCTTCGTGTGCGCCGCCGACGCGCGCCTGCCGCAGCTCGCCGGCCCGGGCGCGCTCGCGATCTTCCGCGTCGCACAGGAAGCGCTGTCGAACGTCGCGAAGCATGCGCGCGCGACGTCGGTCGACGTACGAATCGAAGCGGACGGCACGCACGTGTCGCTGATCGTTGCCGACGACGGAATCGGTTTCTCGCGCGCTCACCGCCACGGCTACGGCCTCGCCGGCATGCGCGCCCGCTGCGAGGCATTCGGCGGCGGCTTCGAACTGGCCGCGCCGGCCGCCGGCCGCGGCGCCCGGCTCGCCGCGCGGTTCGCGTGGGACGCGCTGTTCGCGGCGCCGGCAACGGCGCACCGCGCCTTCCCGATTTCGTGAGGGCGCCATGAGTCTGAACATCCTGCTCGTCGACGACCACGCGATCGTCCGGCAAGGCATCCGGCACCTGCTGGTCGACCGCGGCGTGGCCCGCGAAGTCATCGAGGCGGAAACCGGCGGCGAAGCGATGGCGGCCGTCGACAAGCGCGAATTCGACGTGATCCTGCTCGACATCTCGCTTACCGACATGAACGGCATCGAGGTACTCAAGCGCCTGAAGCGCAAGCTGCCGCGCACGCCGGTGCTGATGTTCTCGATGTATCGCGAGGACCAGTACGCGGTGCGTGCGCTGAAGGCCGGCGCGGCCGGCTACCTGTCGAAGACGGTCAACGCCGCGCAGATGATCTCCGCGATCCAGCAGGTCGCCGCGGGCCGCAAGTACGTGAGCCCGGCGATGGCCGAGGCGCTCGCCGAATACGTGTCGTTCGAGAACGAGCCGCTGCCTCATGAGAAGCTGTCGGACCGCGAATACCAGACGCTGTGCATGCTCGCGTCCGGCAAGCGGCTCACCGACATCGCTCACACGCTGTCGCTGTCGGTGAAGACGGTGAGCGTCTACCGCACGCGGCTGCTCGAGAAGATGCGGCTGTCGAACAACGCGGAACTGACCTTCTACGTGATGAGCAACCGGCTCGTCGACATGGCGCCCGCGCCAGGCGCCTGACGGCCGCGCGCCCCTGCGTGCAAGCGCTTGTTTTAGCGGGCGATTCCACCGCGCGATGGTGCGCCGCGGCGGGTCGCCCCGGCCAAATCGGCTAAAATGTCCGGTTTTTCACTCACTCAGCGCCCCCCGCGTTCGCGCGGGCAGGCGATCTCATCCGCAATGTCTCTCTTCCGCAAGAAAAACGTCGATCGCATGATCGCCGGCGCGCACGCCGCCGGGCTCAAGAAAGCGCTCGGCGCGATCGACCTCACCTTCCTCGGCATCGGCGCGATCATCGGCACCGGCATCTTCGTGCTGACCGGCACCGGCGCCGTGCAGGCCGGCCCCGCGCTGATGCTGTCGTTCGTGATCGCCGCGATCGCGTGCGGCCTCGCGGCGCTGTCGTATGCCGAGTTCGCGTCGACGATTCCGGTCGCCGGCTCGATCTACACGTATTCGTATGCGACGCTCGGCGAGCTCGTCGCGTGGATCATCGGCTGGGACCTGATGCTCGAATACGGGCTCGCCGCGTCCGCCGTGTCGGTCGGCTGGTCCGGCTACCTGCAGTCGCTGCTGCAGGGCTTCGGCCTCACGCTGCCGACCGTGCTGACCGCCGCGCCCGGCGCGGTGCCGGGCGTGGTCACGTGGTTCAACCTGCCGGCGTTCCTCGTGATGATCGTGATCACGACGCTGCTGTCGATCGGCATCCGCGAATCGACCCGCATCAACAACGTCATGGTGTTCATCAAGGTGTCGGTGGTGCTGCTCGTGATCGCGGTCGGCATCTTCCACGTGACGCCGGCGAACTGGCAGCCGTTCATGCCGCACGGCTGGAACGGCGTGTTTGGCGCTGCGGCCGTGATGTTCTTCGCGTTCATCGGCTTCGACGCGGTGTCGTCGGCGGCCGAGGAAGTGAAGAACCCGAAGCGCGACCTGCCGATCGGCATCATCGCGTCGCTCGCCGTCTGCGCATTCCTGTACGTCGCGGTCGCGGCGGTCGCGACGGGCATCGTGCCGTCCGCGCAGTTCGCGAGCATCTCGCACCCGATCTCGTACGCGCTGCAGATCGCCGGCGAGAAATGGGTCGCGGGCTTCATCGACCTGGGCGCCGTGCTCGGCATGCTCACCGTGATCCTCGTGATGAGCTACGGCCAGACCCGCATCATCTTCGCGATGTCGCGCGACGGCCTGCTGCCGGCGATGCTGTCGCGCGTGCATCCGCGCTTCGCGACGCCGTTCCTGACGACCTGGCTCGTCGGCCTGTTCTTCGGGCTGATCGCCGCGCTGGTGCCGCTCAACGTGCTCGCCGAGCTGATCAACATCGGCACGCTCGCCGCATTCTCGATGGTGTCGATCGCGGTGCTGGTGCTGCGCCGCACCCATCCGGAACTGCCGCGCGCGTTCCGCTGCCCCGGCGTCCCGGTCGTGCCGATCCTCGCGGTCGCGTCGTGCCTGTTCCTGATGCTGAACCTGGCGCCCGTCACGTGGGCCGCGTTCGGCGTGTGGCTCGTGATCGGCCTCGCGATCTACTTCGTATACTCGCGCCGTCATTCGAAGCTCGCGCACGGTCACGACGTGCACTGAACGCCGCGCGCTGCGGTGCAACGCCCCGCAGGGCCGGATGCCGGCCCTGCGCGCGGCGGGCTTCTTCCCCGCCGCAATCCGCTGCTGCGCCCATGCGTTCCCCGCAGGGGATCCCCCTCCCGCCGTGTCGTTCCCGCGATCGCTCCTTGTCCGATCGTCGCGATGTTTTGCCCATTCCTCCAGATTCGCCCAGCCGGGCGGCATAGCCGCCTGCATGCTCACGCCGCGCGGTTCATAATCCCGCCATCGAACGGCGGCCCGCACCAGCGGGACCGTCCAGCAACAGGAAACAGATGATGGAAAGCGTCGATCTCGATGTACTGAAAACCAGCGCGCGCTGGATCGAAGAAGGCCGCCGCGTGCTGCTCGTGACGGTCGTGAGGACGTGGGGCTCGTCGCCGCGCCCCGAAGGCGCGATGCTCGCGGTGCGCGACGACGGACTCGTCGTCGGCTCGGTGTCGGGCGGCTGCATCGAGGACGACCTGATCGCCCGCGTGCATGCGAGCGGCATCGCGGCCGACGCGCGGCCGGAAGCGGTGAAGTACGGCGTGACGGCCGAGGAGGCGCACCGCTTCGGGCTGCCGTGCGGCGGCACGATCCAGCTCGTGCTGGAGCCGCTGACGCGCGACAGCGGCGTCGCCGCGCTGTGCGCGGAGGTCGAGGCGGGCCGCCTCGTCACCCGCACGATGACGCTCGCGACGGGCCGCGCGTCGCTGTCGCCCGCGCAGGCGACCGACGGCGTCGCGTTCGACGGCGAACGGCTCGTGACGATCCACGGCCCGCGCTACCGGATGCTCGTGATCGGCGCGGGGCAGCTGTCGCGCTACCTGTGCCAGATCGCGGTCGGGCTCGACTACCAGGTGACGGTGTGCGATCCGCGCGACGAATACACGGACGCCTGGGACGTGCCGGGCACGCGCGTCGTGCACACGATGCCCGACGACACCGTGCTCGACATGAAGCTCGACGCGCGCTCGGCGGTGATCGCGCTCACGCACGATCCGAAGCTCGACGATCTCGCGCTGATGGAAGCGCTGAAGACGCCCGCGTTCTACGTCGGCGCGCTCGGCTCGCGGCGCAACAACGCGGCGCGCCGCGAGCGGCTGCGCGAATTCGACCTGAGCGACACGGAACTGGCGCGGCTGCACGGGCCGGCCGGCATCTACATCGGCAGCCGGACGCCGCCGGAAATCGCGATCTCGATCCTCGCCGAGGTCACGGCCGCGAAGAACCACGTATCGTTGCCGACGATCCTGCAGGTCGAAGGCGCGAAGGCCGCGCGCGAGATCGCGGCGCGCGGCGGCGAGGCCTGCGGCATCTGAGCCGCGACCTCCGCGGCCCTAGACGAGCCCCGCGACGAGCGCTGCGGCGACCGAGCCGGCCACCAGCACGACGCCGACCGTGCGGCGCTTGTTCAGCTCGGTCCACAGCAGCACGCCCGTCAGCGACAGCAGGATCAGCGAGCCGGCGATCGTGTCCATCAGCAGCACCCAGCCGAGGTTCATCCCGACGCCGCGATGCAGGTTGTTCAGCGTCGTCAGGAACGAGTTGCCCGTGCGCTTCACCGACACGTAGCCGTTGCCGACCCAGTATTCGGCCTGCAGGTTCTGGTGCGGCCCGAACAGCCCGAACTGCCAGTGCTCGGGCTGCATCACGCGCCGGTCGCCCCATGCGACGGGCTGCGCGGGGTCCTTGCGCACCCGGCCCGGACGGCCGTCGAAGCGCAGCTCGCGCGCCAGCCACTTCGTCATCGCGGCGGGCGTCGCGGGCGCGGGGTTCGGCAGCGCGAGCTGCATCTCCTCGACCTGCGGTTCGCCGGTCGGGATCTTGAGCGGCGGCGCGCGGTGATTGAGCACGATGCCCGTCACGCCGAACAGCAGCCCCAGCACCGCGCCCCACAAGCCGACCCAGCCATGCACCTTGCGCAGCCACTTGATGAAGGTCGCGCGGCGCGAACGCTGGCGGCGCGCGGCAAGCTCGTCGCCGGTCAGCCGGCGGGCCGCCGCCGGGTGGGGCAGCACGGTGACGCCAGCACGGGGCGTGCCCGCCTGGGGCATACCCGCCTGGGGCGTATCGATCGTTTCGGGCGCGTTCACGCAGGGAATTCCATTCGTTCAAAACGACGGGCGGCGCGCCGGTAAAGCGCGCCGCCCGCAGGACATGAAAATGAGAATGGATATCATTACATAAATTGCGACCGGGCTCAATTGGCGAGCCCGCGCAGGCCGGGCCGCATCAGCGCAGCGGCGGCAGCGGGAAGTCCGGCGGCGCGCCGCCCGCTCCTGCGTCTGCGCGCTCGAGCGCGTACAGCCACGCGAGCAGGTCCGCGACCGCCTGGTACAGCTGCGGCGGGATCCGATCGTCGAGATCGACCTGCATCAGCAGCGACACCATCTCCGGCGCGGTGTGCACGTAGAGCCCCGCGTCGCGGGCGCGGGCGACGATCATCTCGGCGACCGCCCCGTAGCCCTTCGCGATCACGCGCGGCGCGGCGTCGCCGCCCTTCGCGTCATAGACGAGCGCGGCCGCGCGCTTGCGGGACGGCCCGCTCATCGCGCGCCTCCGTCGTCGTCGGCGCCGCCGCCGCGCGCATAGGCAGCCGCGGCCGCCTTCGCGGCGATCGCGTCGAAGCCGTCCGGCGCGCCGTCGACCGCGCGGATCGACAGCCCGCCGAGCTGCAGCCCCGACGCCTCCAGCCGCTGCCGCAGCGTGGCCTCGTGCCGCGCGAGGCGGCCGGCGCCGGCCTCGTTCGCGCGCAGCCGCGCGACGAGCTGCTCGCCGTTCAGCACCAGCTCCGCATCGACCGTGCCGAGCGACGGCAGCGTGAGCGTGAGCCGCGTGCGCCATGCGATGCCGTCGCCGGCGTCGTCGCCGCGCGCCGCGTGCCCGCCCGAGTCGTCGGGCTCGATCGTCCAGTCGAGCCGCGCGCCCGGCCACGCTTCGCCGATCCAGCGGAACTGGTCGGTCGCGAGCACGTCGAGCTGCTGGCGCACGAGCGGCACGGCGGCCGGATGCACGGTCACGGGCGCCGCGCCCTGCGCGTCGGACGCCGCTGCGTTGGCCAGCGCGGCGCGCGCGGGGGTCCAGCGGGAATCGGCGGCTTCGGGGCGCGCGTCGGCAGCGCCGGCACCGCGCGCCTGCACCGCGTCGGGCCCGAGGAAGTCATGCGCAGGCGGGCGCGGCGGCGCGCCGGCCGGCACGCCCTGCCCCGGTGTCTGCTGGGCCGCCGCGCGAGGCGCGGGCGACGGCAGCGGCAAGCGGGCGTCGAGCAGGTCGTCGAGCGCGCTGTCGGCCGCCGGCGGATGCGCGTCGGCGGGCGTGAGCAGGCGCGCCTGCGGCTCGCGCGCGAGCGCCGCGAGCGGCCGCTGTCCGGCCAGCCATTGCGCGAGATGGGATTCGTAGAACAGGCCGCTTTCGCTCACGGCCTGCGCGAGCGCGGCGCGCAGCGCCACGACTGGCGGCGCGGCCGACGCATCGCGCGCGGCCTGCGCGGACGATGCGGCCTGGCCGGACGGGAGCGCCGCCTGGCGCGCCGCGTCCTGTGGCACGGCCGCGCGCGCACCGCCTGGCGCCTGCGCCGCCGGATCGGCCAGCAGCACGGTCGGATCGGCGAGCAGCGGCGTCCGGCCGACGACTGCCGGCGTCGCGTCGCCGCCGAAACGGGAGATTGCGTCGAGCACGAGCCCGACGTCGGACAGCGCCGTCTGCGCGGACGCTTGCGGGATCGACGCCGCAGGCGGCGCCGGCGCCGGCGCCGCGGAGGCGCCGGCGGCCTGCGCGCCGACCTGCGCGGCCGCCCCGCCGCCGGACGGCGGCGACACGGCGCCGGTCAGCAGGCTGTCGAGGCGGCTGGCCAGCAACGCGGCGGCTACGGTGTCGATACCGGTCATGATCGGAACCTGCTCACCTTTGCAACATCGATGCGAATTCGGAAACCGGCGGCGCCGGGCGCGCGCAACCCGCGCGGTCAGCCGCGCGCGCGCGCGCGGTACAGGTCGGTCAGCACTTTGGTCGAGCGCTGCGTCTCGAACAGCGCGGACAGCCGCGCGATCTCCGGGCTCGCGAGATCGCGAATCGCGGCGTCGTCGGCCAGAATGCGGCGAATCAGGTCGAGCTTGCGGGCGAGTTCGGCCTCGTCGAGCGCGATGCCCTGCCCGGCCTCCTTCAACCCGTCGACGAGCTGCAGGTATTCCTCCTGCAGCCCCGACAGCGCGTTCCAGTCGGCGCCGCGCGCGGCGTGCAGCATCCGGCCGGACACGGCCGCGATCGCCTCGTAGCGCGCGAAGTACTCGTCCTTCCGGTTCATCTTTGCTGGTCCGCGGCCTGTTGGGCGGCCATCCGCGCAACGTCCGGGCCGATGCCGACCCACGCTTCCTCGAGCGTCGCGAGCAGCCCGTCGACCTCGACCAGCATGGCCTCGCTGCCCTGCATGTTCGCCTGCAGCAGGCGCTTGCCGATGTAGCTGTACAGCGCATCGAGGCGCACCGCGATGTCGCCGCCCGCATCGCGGTTCAGCGACGTCTGCAGGCCGCTCTCGACGATGCGGATCGCCTTGCCGATCGCCTCGCCGCGCGCCGCGATGTTGCCCTGCTGCAGATGCATGCGCGCGAGCGCGATGGCCTGCCGCGCGCCCTGGTAGAGCATTGCGATCAGGCGATGCGGGGACGCGCCCATCACCCCCGTCTCGACGCCGACGCGCGCGTACGCATTGGCTCCAGCGTGTCCTGGGGAAAACATGCGCTTCTCCTTGTTGATGCGTTGGATCTGGATAGCCTGCGCCCGCGACGCGGCTGACTCCCGGAGTTATCGGAAAGGAAGTTAAAAGCTTTAGGCAGAACCGAGGGCCCGCCGGACGGCCGCCCCCCCCGGATGGCCGGCCCCCGGATCGCCGGCCGGTCAGACCGGCATCTGCATGACTTCGTTGTACGCGGTCACGAGCTTGTTGCGGACCTGCAGCCCGAACTGGAAGCCGATGTTCGCCTTCTGCATGTCGACCATCACGTCGTTCAGCGAGATGTTCGGCGCGCCGACCTCGAACGCGTGCGCCTCGCCGAGCGCGTGCTGCTGGTCGCCGCTGATCTTGTCGAGCGACGCCTTCATCGCGCTCGCGAAGGTCCCGGCCGTCGCCGCGCCGGAACCGGCGACCGCCGCGGTCGGGCTGGCCGCGCCGCTCGCCGCCTGCGCCGCCATCGCCTGCATCTGTTGCAATACCGAACCGATTCCGCCGACGTTCGCCGTCATGCTGTCTCCGCATCCAAAAAAGAGGGCCCGTTCGGGCCAGGCCGGGCGGGCCGTCGGCGCGTGTCGCGCGCGCCCGCCATACCGGATCGCGAAAAAGCATAGCAGCGCACCGTCCGGCAAAGCCGTGAAAGTACGGGGAAAACCCGGCTCTTTTCGGGCGATCGGATCGGGGGCGGCGTCACGATAATCGCATCGTGTCATTGTCCGCCCGCTCGTCCGAGCGGCTCAGTCGTCCCGCTCCGGAGAACCTCGACGCATGGATTCGCAGGCCAATTCGCTGATCAATCCCGACGCCCGCACTGGCCTCGCCAGCCCGGCGCCCGGCGCCGCCGCGGCCGCGGCGCTGCCGGGGGCCGGCGGCGCAGGCGTGGACTTCGGGCTCGGCGGCTTCGCTGAACGGATTCCGGGCATCGCGCGGATGCGCGGCAACCCGAAGCTGCCGTTCATCATCGCCGCCGCCTTCGCGGTCGCCGTGATCGTCGCCCTCGTGCTGTGGACCCGCGCGCCCGACTACCGCGTGCTGTACAGCAACCTGTCGGACCGCGACGGCGGTGCGATCATCACCGCGCTCCAGCAGGCAAACGTTCCATACAAGTTCGCCGACGCCGGCGGCGCGATCCTCGTGCCGGCCAACCAGGTCCACGAAACGCGCCTGAAACTCGCGGCGCTCGGGCTGCCGAAGGGCGGCTCGGTCGGCTTCGAGCTGATGGACAACCAGAAATTCGGCATCAGCCAGTTCGCCGAGCAGATCAACTACCAGCGCGCGCTCGAAGGCGAGCTGCAGCGCACCATCGAATCGATCAACGCGGTGCGCACGGCGCGCGTGCATCTCGCGATCCCGAAGCCGTCGGTGTTCGTGCGCGACCGCGAGGCGCCGTCGGCGTCCGTGTTCGTCGACCTCTACCCGGGCCGCGTGCTCGACGAGGGCCAGGTGCTGGCGATCACGCGGATGGTGTCGTCCGGCGTGCCCGACATGCCCGCGAAGAACGTCACGATCGTCGACCAGGACGGCAACCTGCTGACGCAGCCGGCGTCGGCAACCGGCCTCGACGCGAGCCAGCTCAAGTACGTGCAGCAGGTCGAGCGCAACACGCAGAAGCGCATCGACGCGATCCTCGCGCCGATCTTCGGCACCGGCAACGCACGCTCGCAGGTGAGCGCCGACATCGATTTCGCGCGGCTCGAGCAGACCTCGGAAAGCTACGGCCCGAACGGCACGCCGCAGCAGACCGCGATCCGCAGCCAGCAGACCAGCACCGCGACCGAGCTCGCGCAGGGCGGCGCGTCGGGCGTGCCGGGCGCGCTGTCGAACACGCCGCCGCAGCCGGCCTCCGCGCCGATCGTCGCCGGCAACGGCCAGAACGGGCCGCAGACGACGCCGGTCAGCGACCGCAAGGATTCGACGACCAACTACGAGCTCGACAAGACGATCCGCCACGTCGAGCAGCCGATGGGCAGCGTGAAGCGGCTGTCGGTCGCGGTCGTCGTCAACTACCAGCCGGTCGCCGATTCGAAGGGCCACGTGACGATGCAGCCGCTGCCGCCCGCGAAGCTCGCGCAGGTCGAGCAGCTCGTGAAGGACGCGATGGGCTACGACGCGAAGCGCGGCGACTCGGTGAACGTCGTCAACAGCACGTTCACGGCCGCCGGCGATCCGTACGCCGACCTGCCGTGGTACCGCCAGCCGGACATGATCGACATGGCGAAGGAAGCCGCGAAGTGGCTCGGCATCGCGGCGGTCGCGGCGGTGCTGTACTTCGCGGTGGTGCGCCCGGCGATGCGCCGCGCGTTCCCGCCGCCCGAGCTGGCCGCGCCCGCGCTGCCGGCGCCGGAAGACGCGGTCGCGCTGGACGGCCTGCCCGCGCCGGAGAAGGCCGCCGCGAACGACGACGCCGACGCGCTGCTGCTCGGCTTCGAAAACGAGAAGCACCGCTACGAGCGCAACCTCGACTACGCACGCACGATCGCCCGCCAGGATCCGAAGATCGTCGCAACCGTCGTGAAGAGCTGGGTGAACGATGAACGCTGAAGGCTTGACCAAGAGCGCGCTCCTGCTGATGTCGATCGGCGAGGAAGAGGCCGCGCAGGTATTCAAATTCCTCGCGCCGCGCGAGGTGCAGAAGATTGGCGCCACGATGGCCGCGCTGCGCAACGTCACGCGCGAGCAGGTCGAGAACGTGCTGAACGAGTTCGCGAAGGAAGCCGAACAGCACACCGCGCTGTCGCTCGATTCGAACGACTACATCCGCTCGGTGCTGACGAAGGCGCTCGGCGAGGACAAGGCCGGCGTGCTGATCGACCGCATCCTGCAGGGCAGCGATACGAGCGGCATCGAAGGCCTGAAGTGGATGGATTCGAGCGCGGTGGCCGAGCTGATCAAGAACGAGCATCCGCAAATCGTCGCGACGATCCTCGTGCATCTCGACCGCGACCAGGCGTCCGAGATCGCGTCGTGCTTCACCGAGCGGCTGCGCAATGACGTGCTGCTGCGGATCGCGACGCTCGACGGCATCCAGCCGGCCGCGCTGCGCGAGCTCGACGACGTGCTGTCGGGCCTCTTGTCCGGCAGCGACAACCTGAAGCGCAGCCCGATGGGCGGCATCAGCACCGCGGCCGAGATCCTGAACTTCATGACGTCGGTGCACGAGGAAGGCGTGCTCGAGAACGTCCGCCAGTACGATCCGGACCTCGCGCAGAAGATCATCGACCAGATGTTCGTGTTCGAGAACCTGCTCGACCTCGAGGATCGCGCGATCCAGCTGCTGCTGAAGGAAGTCGAGTCGGAAACGCTGATCATCGCGCTGAAGGGCGCGCCGCCCGCGCTGCGCCAGAAGTTCCTGGCGAACATGTCGCAGCGCGCGGCCGAACTGCTCGCCGAGGATCTCGACGCGCGCGGCCCGGTGCGCGTGTCCGAAGTCGAGACGCAGCAGCGCCGCATCCTGCAGATCGTGCGCAACCTCGCCGAAGGCGGCCAGATCGTGATCGGCGGCAAGGCGGAAGACGCATATGTCTGATCCGGCGAGCGAACGCGCGGGAGACGTCAGCGCCTACCAGCGCTGGGAGATGGCGTCGTTCGACCCGCCGCCTCCCCCGCCGCCGCCCGACACCGCGGCGGCGGCGGCCGCCGCGCTCGCCGAGGAATTGCAGCGCGTGCGCGACGCCGCGCACGCGGAAGGCCTGTCGACCGGTCACGTCGAGGGCCAGGCGCACGGCTACCAGGCCGGCTACGAGCAGGGCCACCAGCAGGGTTTCGAGGCCGGCCAGGCCGAGGTGCGCGAGCAGGCCGCGCAGCTTGCGGCGCTCGCCGCGTCGTTCCGGGAGGCGCTGGCCGCCGCCGAGCACGATCTCGCCGCCGACGTCGCGCAGCTCGCGCTCGACATCGCGCAGCAGGTCGTGCGCCAGCACGTGAAGCATGACCCGGCCGCCCTCGTCGCCGCGGTGCGCGACGTGCTCGCGGCCGAGCCGGCGCTGTCGGGCGCGCCTCACCTCGCGGTGCATCCCGCCGACCTGCCGGTCGTCGAGGCGTACCTGCAGGAAGAACTCGACGCGCTCGGCTGGAGCGTGCGCACCGATGCGACGATCGAGCGCGGCGGCTGCCGCGCGCACGCCGCGACGGGCGAAGTCGACGCGACGCTGCCGACCCGCTGGCAGCGCGTCGCCGCCGCGATCGGCAAGGTGAGCGCATGGTGACGCCCACGCCCGAATCGTTCGCGCATGACGGCATGACGCCGCTCGAGCGCGAACTCGCGCTCGCGTCGTTCGGCCCGGACACCCCGCGCGAGCCCGCGCCGGCCTCCGCCGCCGACGCCGCGCCGCGCGCGCCGCACAACCCTCACCTCGCGCACTGGCGCACGCACCTGAACGGCCTGGCGGCGCGCAGCCACCACGCGCTGCCGCTGCGCCCGTGCGGCCGCCTCACCCGCGCGGCGGGCCTCGTGCTCGAAGCGATCGGGCTGCGCCTGTCGGTCGGCGCCGAATGCACGATCGAATTGCCGCCCGGCAGCACGCTGCCGGTGGCGGAGGCGGAAGTCGTCGGCTTCGCCGGCGACCGCCTGTTCCTGATGCCGACCACCGACGTCGCGGGCGTGCTGCCCGGCGCGCGCGTCTGGCCGCTCGAGCGCGCGCCGGTCGCCGATCCGCTCGCGGGCGCCAAGCGCCTGCCGGTCGGCTGGGAAATGCTCGGACGCGTCGTCGACGCATCGGGCCGCCCGCTCGACAACCTCGGCCCGCTCGCGTCCAAGGTCGACGCGCCGCTCACCGCGGCGTCGATCAACCCGCTCGATCGCGAGCCGATCCACCATGTGCTCGACGTCGGCGTGCGCGCGATCAACGCGCTGCTCACCGTCGGGCGCGGCCAGCGGATGGGCCTGTTCGCCGGCTCCGGCGTCGGCAAGTCGGTGCTGCTCGGCACGATGGCGCGCTACACGAGCGCCGAGGTGATCGTGATCGGCCTGATCGGCGAACGGGGCCGCGAAGTGAAGGAGTTCATCGAGCAGATCCTCGGCGAGGACGGCCTCGCGCGCTCGGTCGTGGTCGCGGCGCCCGCCGACGTGTCGCCGCTGTTGCGGATGCAGGGCGCCGCGTACGCGACGGCGCTCGCCGAATGGTTCCGCGACCAGGGCAAGCACGTGCTGCTGCTGATGGATTCGCTGACCCGCTACGCGATGGCGCAGCGCGAGATCGCGCTCGCGATCGGCGAGCCGCCCGCGACCAAGGGCTATCCGCCGTCGGTGTTCGCGAAGCTGCCCGCGCTCGTCGAGCGCACCGGCAACGGGCCGGAAGGCGGCGGCTCGATCACCGCGTTCTACACGGTGCTGACGGAAGGCGACGACCAGCAGGACCCGATCGCCGATTCGGCGCGCGCGATCCTCGACGGCCACATCGTGCTGTCGCGCTCGCTCGCCGAGGCCGGCCACTATCCGGCGATCGACATCGAGGCGTCGATCAGCCGCGCGATGACCGCGCTGATCGACGAGACCCACCTCGACCACGTGCGCCAGTTCAAGCAGATGCTGTCGCGCTACCAGCGCAACCGGGACCTGATCGCGGTAGGCGCCTATGCGCCCGGCCGCGACGCGCAGCTCGACCGCGCGATCGCGCTTTACCCGCACATCGAAGCGTTCCTGCAGCAGGGCTTCCGCGAATGCGCGCCGTACGACGCGAGCCTGGCCGGCCTCGATGCGCTGTTCATCCACGGAGGCTGACGCTAAATGGCACAAGGCTTTCCCCTGCAGATCCTGCTCGACCGCGCCAACGAGGATCTCGACGCGGCGACCCGGCAGCTCGGCGTCGCGCAGCGCGAACGCACCGACGCGGCCAACCAGCTCGACTCGCTGCTGCGCTACCGCGACGAATATCACGCGCGCTTCGCGCAATCCGCACAACACGGGATGCCCGCCGGCAACTGGCGGAATTTCCAGGCCTTCCTCGACACGCTCGACGCGGCGATCACCCAGCAGCGCAACGTGCTGGCCGCCGCCGACGCGCGCATCGACGAAGCCCGCCCCCACTGGCAGCTGAAGAAACGCACCGTCGGCTCGTATGAAATCCTGCAGGCGCGCGGCGTCGCGCAGGAAGCGGTCCGCACCGCGAAGCGCGAACAGCGCGAGGCCGACGAGCATGCCGCGAAGATCCTGCGGATGCGGGCCGACGCGGCAAAGTCGACGTAACCGTCCAACGCAATCGAACGAGAGATACGCCATGCCCTCCCTGTCCCTGCTCGGCGCACTGATCGATACGGCCGGCTCCGCCCTCAAGGCCGGCCGCAAGGCAGCCGCCGCGGATGCATCCGCGGCCGGCAATGCGGCCGGCAATGCGACCGATGCCGCCAGTTCGGCGCTGCCGTTCGCGCAGACGCTGCAGCAAAGCGTCGCGTCGCAGCGCACGTCGTCGGCGCAGGCCGATGCGTCGTCGTCGTCGACGACGACGCCTTCGACGTCATCGAGCTCGCCGTCGACCGTCGCCGGCAACGCGAAGCCGTCCGGCTCGTCCGACGACAAGACCCGCGACGACGCCACCGCGGCCGTCAACCCGGATGCGGCCGCACTCGCCGCCGCGGCCGCCGTGCAGGCGCAATTGCAGGCGCGTCCCGACGCCAAGCCGGTCGCGACCGACGCGCCGTCCGCCGATACGCTGTCGCGCGCCGGCGACGCGGCATCGGCCGCCCTCGCGGCGGCCGCGAACGCGACGAAGGGCGATGCGCAGCCGGCAGTCGCGACCGACGAACCGGCGACGAGCCGCGACATGCTGCATGCCGCGCTCGCGAAGCTCACCGGCGACGCGAACGCCGCTGCGATGCCGGCTGCGGACGCGGCCACGGGTACGGCTGCGCAGCCGGCCCTGTCGACCGCGGCCGCCGTGCCGCTGACGCCGAAAGCCCCGACGTTCGACAAGACGCTGACCGACGCGAAGGGCGCGCTCGCCTCGCAACAGGGGCAGGCCCAGCCGTCGCCCACGCAGCCGGTCCAGGCCGATGCGGTGAAACCCGATGCGGCACATGCGCTCGCAGCGACGCAGGACGCCGCCGCTCCGGCCGGTGCGGCGCTGGCTGCCGCGACGGCCGCCGCGCAAGCGAACGCGCCGGTGGCGGCGGCCGCGAACGGCATCGCCGCCGCGAACGCGCACGTGCTCGCGCCGCACGTCGGCACCGCCGACTGGACGGACGCGTTGAGCCAGAAGGTCGTGTTCCTGTCGAACGCGCACCAGCAGAGCGCCGAGCTGACGCTCAATCCGCCGGATCTCGGTCCGCTGCAGGTCGTGCTGCGGGTCGCGGACAATCACGCGCACGCGCTGTTCGTGTCGCAGCACCCGCAGGTGCGCGACGCGGTCGAAGCCGCGCTGCCGAAGCTGCGTGACGCGATGGAAGCCGGCGGCCTCGGCCTGGGCAGCGCGACCGTCAGCGACGGCGGCTTCGCTTCGCAGCAGCAGAACCCGCAGCAGTCGTTCGCCGGCGGGCAAGCGGCGCGACGCGGCGGCGGCGCACCGTCAGGCGCCGATGCGACGCTCGACGCCGCGCAACCCGCGGCGACGGTCGCGACCGCAAGCCGCGTCGGCCTCGTCGATACGTTTGCCTGAGCATCCGCGCGCGCCGCTCAGCGGCCGTGCAGCGCCGCCGCAGCCGCGCGCGGCGCACCCGCCCGGCGCGCGGCGACGATGAAGTCCGCCGCGCGCTCGCCGATCATCACCGACGGCGCATTCGTATTCCCGCCGATCAGCGTCGGCATCACCGACGCATCCACCACCCGCAGCCCTTCGACGCCGCGCACGCGCAGCTCCGGATCGACGACCGCGCGCGCGTCCGTGCCCATCCGGCAGGTGCCGACCGGGTGATAGATCGTGTCGGCATGCTGAACGATCGTCGCGCGCAGTTCGGCTTCCGTCTGGTCCGGCCGCGTGTACAGCTCGCGCCCGCCCTGCGACGCGAGCGGCGCCTGCGACAGGATCCGGCGCATCGCCTGCGCGCCGCGCACCAGCAGGTCGAGATCACGCGCATCGCTGAAGAAGCGCGGATCGATCAGCGGCGCATCGCGCGCGTCGCCGCTCGCGAGCGTCACCGTGCCGCGGCTGAACGGCCGCATCGCGCACACGTGCAGCGAATAGCCGAAGCCCCAGTGCATCTTGCGGTTGTGATCGTCGACGAGCGCCGTGCAGAAATGCAGCTGCAGGTCGGGCCGCTCGAGCGACGGATCGCTCTTGATGAAGCCGCCCGCCTCCGCGACGTTGCTCGTCATCATCCCGGTACGGCTCGAGAAGTAGCGCGCGAGCGCGGGCGTCATCTTCGCGAGCCCGCGCACGCACACGCCGACCAGTTCCGACGAATTCACGCGCGTGTTGATGATGAAGTCGATGTGGTCGATCAGGTTCGCGCCGACGTCCGGCGCATCCTGCACGACCGCGATGCCGTGCCGGCGCAGCTGGTCGGCCGGGCCGATGCCAGAGCACATCAGCAGTTGCGGCGAGTTGAACGCGCCGGCCGACAGGATCACTTCCGCGCGCGCGCCGAGCGTCTCCACGCGCCCGTTGCGCGCGATCGTGACGCCGACCGCGCGCTTGCCGTCGAAGCCGACGCGCAGCACCGTCGCATCGGTCATCACATGCAGGTTCGGACGGTTGCGGCCGTAGACGTACGCACGCGCGACGCTGCAGCGCGAGCCGTCGCGATGCGTGACCTGGTAGAAGCCGACGCCTTCCTGCGTGGCCCCGTTGAAATCGTCGTTGAGCGGATAGCCGGCCGCGTGCGCGGCCTGGATGAATCGTTCGGAGAACGGATTGCGAAAGCGCAGATCCGACACCGTGAGCGGGCCGTCCGCGCCGTGCCATGCATTCGCGCCGCGCTGGTTGCCTTCCGCGCGCCGGAAATACGGCAGCACGTCCTGCCAGCCCCAGCCCGTCGCGCCGAGCTGCGCCCATTCGTCGTAGTCGAGCGGATGGCCGCGCGTGTAGATCATCGCGTTGATCGCGCTCGAGCCGCCCATCCCGCGCCCGCGCGGCTGGTAGCCGCGGCGCCCGCCGAGGCCCGGCTGCGGCACGGTCTCGTAGCCGTAGTTGGTGCCGAGCTTGAACGGCACGAGCGCCGCGATGCCGACCGGCATGTTGACGAGCAGGTTGCGCTCGGTGTGCGCGCCCGCTTCGATCAGCGCGATCGTCGCATCGGGGCATGCGTCGGCGAGCCGGCCCGCGAGGCTCGCGCCGCCTGAACCTGCCCCGACAATGAGGTAGTCGTATTGCATGCACGTCTCCTTCGTGTCACGAATGGCGCCCGGCGCGGCCGTGCGGTCCGGGTCTTGTAGTGTTCGGGCATTGTAGGAATCGCCGCCGCGCACGCGGCGCGCGGATTCAAGAGCGATTCCTCTAAACGCGCGCGTGAACTAAATTTAAGATTAGTGGATGCTTGGCGCGACGCACCGGGCCGCCAGAAGCCGATCTGTCGCGAAATGGGAGTGACCGTCATGCAGCGACACGTTCCGCAGGCCGTGCGCCGACCGGGTGCTCCGGCCGCGCCGCCGCTGCCCGGCATTTCGTTTCAAACGACGCCCGGTGCGCGCGACTGCGCCGCGATGCGGACGACGCGTGACGATCGAACGGCGCGGGTCGCGCCGGCGTGTTTGGAACGCGCATCGTCGGCATCGTTCGGCAGGCTGCCGAAGCCGGCGGCGACGGTCTCGCGATGCATCGCGCCGGCGCGTGCGGCGACGCCGCACGCGGCGGTTCGTGCGTCCGTTTCGCGCGCTGCAACGCAGCGCAAACAGGCAGCGCGCATCGCCGGCAGCAGCATGTCGATGCGCACCGACCGTCGCGCGGATGCGACGCTCGCAGCAACGCCCCCACCCCGATCCGCTACGCCGCACGCGTCAAGCGGGCGCCTGCGGCCCGACTGCCGGCCGACGCGCCACGCCCAACCGGAGGAGACGACATGAAGAACGACCTGCCCGAATTCGCCGCACTGACGTCCCTGCTGCACGGCCAGCGCGCCGCCTACCTGCGCGCGCCGTATCCCGACTGGGAGACCCGCGCGAAGCATCTGCGCACGCTGCGCACGATGCTGATCGATCATGCCGACGCGCTCGCCGACGCGATCAGCGCGGACTTCGGCCATCGCGCGAAGCAGGAGGTGCTGCTGTCGGAAATCTGGATGGCGAAGGAAGAGATCGACGAGGCGCTGAAGCACGGCAAGCGCTGGATGAAGCCGATCCGCAAGCCGATGAACAAGTGGCTGCGGCCCGCGCGCGCGAAGGTGATTCCGCAGCCGCTCGGCGTGGTGGGGATCGTCGTGCCGTGGAACTACCCGGTGCTGCTCGCGGTGGGCCCGCTGATCTGCGCGCTCGCGGCCGGCAACCGCGCGATCGTCAAGATGTCCGAACTGACGCCGCGCACCTCGGCGCTGTTCGAGCAGTTGATCGCGAAGTGCTTCTCGCGCGACCACGTCGCGGTCGTGAACGGCGACGCGGAAATCGGCGCCGCATTCAGCGCGCTGCCGTTCGACCACCTGCTGTTCACCGGCTCGACGCAGGTCGGCCGGCACGTGATGCGCGCGGCGGCCGAGAACCTCACGCCCGTCACGCTCGAGCTCGGCGGCAAGTCGCCGGCGATCGTCGGGCCGAACGCGCGCTTCGACGCGGCCGTCGACGCGATCGTCGCGGGCAAGACGCTGAACGCCGGCCAGACCTGCATCGCGCCCGACTACGTGCTGCTGCCGCGCGGGATGGAAGCCGCGTTCATCGAGCGCGCGCGCACGCGGCTCGCGACGATGTATCCGGATTTCTCGCGCAACGCCGATTACACGACGATCGTGTCGGACCGCCATTTCGCGCGGCTGCAGCAGCTCGCGAACGACGCGCAGGCGGCCGGCGCGCAACTGCACCCGCTTGCGGACGCGACGTCCGATCCGGCGTCGCGCCGCTTCGTGCCGTGCGCGCTCACGCAGGTGCCGGCCGCGTCGCAACTGATGCAGGAGGAGATCTTCGGCCCGCTGCTGCCGCTCGTGCCGTACGAACGGCTCGACGAGGCAATCGCCTACGTGAACGCGCGGCCTCGGCCGCTCGCGCTCTACCTGTTCGACGACGACGGTGGCACGGTCGACCGCGTGATGTGCGAAACGATCTCGGGCGGCGTCTCGGTCAACGAAACGCTGATGCACATCGCGTGCGGCAGCCTGCCGTTCGGCGGCGTCGGTGCAAGCGGGATGGGCGCGTATCACGGCTACGACGGCTTCGTGACGTTCTCGAAGATGAAGCCGGTGCTGACGCAGGCGCGCCTGAACGCGCGCAACCTGCTCGCGCCGCCCTACGGCACGCGCTTCGCCGCGCTGATCAAGCTGATGCTGAAGTTCTGAGCGACGCGGGCCGCGCGAGCGCGCCCGTGACGTCCGTCACACGGGCCAGAGCGGCCCTTCCTGCATCGCGCCGATCTGCTCGCGCAGTTCGAGCACGCGTGCTTCCCAGTAACGATGCGTGTTGAACCACGGAAACGCGGCCGGAAACGCCGGATCGTCCCAGCGCCGCGCGAGCCACGCGGCGTAGTGGATCAGGCGCAGCGTGCGCAGCGCCTCGACCAGATGCAGCTCGCGCGGCTCGAATTCGCAGAAGTCCTCGTAGCCGGCGAGCAAATCGGCGAGCGCGCGCGACGCGCCCGCGCGGTCGCCGGGCAGCAGCAGCCACAGGTCCTGGATCGCGGGCGCCATCCGGCTGTCGTCGAAGTCGACGAAGTGCGGCCCCGCGTCGGTCCACAGCACGTTGCTCGGATGGCAGTCGCCGTGCGTGCGCAGCAGGCGGAGTTCGCCCGCGCGCTCGAATGCCGCCTCGACGCCTTCGAGCGCGAGCGTGACCGCCGTCTCGTAGGCCGGCCGCACGTCATCCGGAATGAAATCGTGCGCGAGCAGATAGTCGCGTGGCTCGTAGCCGAATGTGCGGATGTCGAGCGTGGGACGCGCGACGTACGGCCGGGTCGCGCCGACCGCGTGGATGCGGCCGATGAAGCGGCCGAGCCATTCGAGCGTATCGGCGCGGTCGAGATCGGGCGCGCGGCCGCCGCGCCGCTCGAAGATCGAGAAACGGAAGCCGTCGAACGCATGCAGCGTGCGGCCGTCGAACACGCGCGCCGGCACCGCCGGAATCTCGCGCGCGGCGAGCTCGGCGACGAATGCGTGTTCCTCGAGGATCGCGTCGTCCGACCAGCGCGCCGGGCGATAGAACTTCGCGACGATCGGCGGGCCGTCTTCGATGCCGGCCTGATAGACGCGGTTTTCGTAACTGTTGAGGGCGAGCAGGCGCCCGTCGGTGCGCAGGCCGGCCGGCATCAGCACGCTGTCGAGCGCGTCGAGCACGCACTCGGGCGTGAGGCCGGCAAACGGTGGCCCGGACGGGACGGGGGAGGCGGAAGTGACTTCGTTCATGCCCCGCATTGTGCCGCCAGCCGGGCCGAAAGACGAGCGTTCGGTGCGGCGTGCCCGCTCAATGAACGGCCGCGCCGGCCGGCAGCACGGATTCGCCGGTGTCGATCAGGTCCTCGAGAAAGAACGGCTCGGTGTTGAGTTCCTTCGACTCGCCCGGCACGCCCGCGTACCAGGTCACCATCGCCATGTCGCCCAGGATGCGCTGGACGATGCCGCGCGCGCCCTTCGGCACCGCGATATGGGTAGTGCAGACAATCGACCCGACATGCATGATGTTTCCCCACTCGTTCTTGAATCTTGAGATCCGGCCAACCTGCGCGGCCGGCAAATGCACGACACGCGCCGCCGCTTCGATGGCGGCCGCGCGTATCCCATTGTTCACGGTTTATCGAAGCGCGAAAAGCGGAAGAGGCGGGCAAAGCGCCGCGATTTCGTCGCATGTCTCCAATCAACCACTGCGCCGCCCCGCGCGCTTGCACGGGCGACACCCCCATCATACCCTGTCGAGTGTGACCGTCCGGCGATCCGGCGCCCGGCGCTCCGGCGGCCGCTTCCGGGGCTCGCACGGCGGGCCGGGCGGCGCGTGACGCCCGCGCACCGATTGCCACGCAGGCCGTTGTTGCAGTACCTTTGACGTTCATTCGCTTTCCAGCGCATTTCGCCCACGATGCATTCGCAACCGTCCGCCCTTCCGATTTCACGGCCGCCGCTCGACGCGCGGCCGCGGGCGTGCGCGCATCCTGCGGCGCCTCCCCCCCCTGTCGCACCGCCGCTCGTCGTCGCGGCGCCGCCTCCTCCGGCGGCGTTCGCCGGCTGACCGCCGGCGGCGTTCCGTCTTCCATTCGCCTGCCCGCCGTTCGTGCGTCGTGACGCACGGCGCGGCGCACGTGCGCATGGAACGTTCTCATCCGTTCGACAGGTGGATTCACATGGTTTCGTTCAAACGCGCGCTCGCCGCGCATGGGGCGACGTCGCTCTTCGTCCTGCTCTGGAGCAGCGGCGCGATCTTCGCCGAACTCGGTCTGCGGCACGCGTCCGCATTCGTCTTCCTCGCCGCGCGCTTCGCGCTCGCGTCGCTCGTGCTGCTCGCGTTGTCCGCCGCGCGCGGACGCTGGCTGCCCGCGCCCGGCGAGCGGCGCATCGCGGCCGTGACCGGGGTGCTGCTGATGGGCGGCTACTCGATCTTCTATCTGCTCGCGCTCGAACGCGGGATCGCGCCCGGCGTGCTCGCGACGATCCTCGGCGTGCAGCCGGTCCTCACGCTCGCGTGGGTCGAACGGCGCTGGCAAGCCACGCGCATCGCAGGGCTCGCGCTTGCGCTGGCCGGGCTTGCGCTCGTGGTCTGTCGCGGCGTCGGCGGCGCCGACGTGCCGGTCGCGGGGATCGCCTGCGCGCTCACCGCGCTCGTCGCGCTGACCGTCGGCGCGCTGCTGCAAAAGCGCGTGCGCTCGGCGCCCGCCGACGTGCTGCCGCTGCAGAACGCAATCGGGCTCGCACTGTGCGCGGCGATCGTGCCGTTCCGGCCGATCGCATTCGACGCGACCTGGGCGTTCGTCGTGCCGCTCGTGTGGCTCGGCATCGTGATCTCGGTGGTCGCGCAGCTGCTGTTCTATCGGCTGATGCAGCGCGGCGATCTCGTCAACGTGACGAGCCTGTTCTATCTCGTGCCGGTCGTCACCGCGCTGATGGATGCCGTCTGGCTCGGCAATCGCCCCGAGCCGCTCGCGCTGGCCGGGATGGGTGCAATCATTGCGGGGCTCGTGCTCGTGTTCCGTTCGCCTGCACGTCGCGCGTGACCTGACCGGCCGCCCGCCGGCGACGGCGGGTGACCCCGCTCATTCGAACGGCATGCAAACCCGCGAAAACAGAAAGGAAACGGAAAGAAACCCGCAAGACGGCCGTCCAATTCGCGTTCGAACCGGTGTTTTCTTGAGATTTCTGGTGCTTTTTTAATGGTTCGGATAGCGAAAAGCGTGCGGCGTTTCCTATACTCGTACTGACCACCCCTTTCTCAATCGGGTCAGAGCAAAACGAGACTGCCCAGGCATGGGTCCGGAGCAAGTGCAGCTCCGGTCGACAAGGAGACACGCATATGACCACCTACTTCACGATTGGTGACTTCATCCTGCTGATCCCGATGGCGCTCGCCGGCGCGCTCTTCCTCGGCGCGGTGCCGTGCGCAACCAACTTCCGTCACAACCTGCTGCGCGTGCTGGGCGCGATGCTCGGCGTCGGCGTCGCGGTGCTGCTGGTCGAAGGGCTGCCTGCTCTGATCTAGCGGCGCTGCGTATGCGCCGCTCCGCCGCGCCGGCGGAACGGACTGTCGACCCGATGCGGCGGCTGCGTCGCGCGCCGCATCGCATACCGGTCAGATCGCCTGATCGGTGGACGGCTTTTCCCACAGATTGACGCCGCCTTCCGTCGCGTAGCGATCGATCTCCGCGAGTTCCTCTGCCGAGAACGCGAGGTTCTTCAGTGCTCCGACGTTTTCCCGCACCTGTTCCGCGCGGCTTGCGCCGATCAGCGCGGACGTCACGCGCCCGTTGCGCAGCACCCACGCGAGCGCCATCTGAGCAAGGCTTTGCCCGCGCCGTTCGGCGATCGCATTCAGCTTGCGCACGTGCTCGAGGTTGTCCGCGCTCAGGTGGTCCTCCTTCAGCGAGCCGCCGCCCGGCCGGTTGACGCGCGCGTCGGCCGGCACGCCGTTCAGGTATTTCGACGTCAGCAGCCCCTGCGCGAGCGGCGTAAACGCGATGCTGCCCGTGCCGATCTCGTCGAGCGTGTCGAGCAGCTCGTGCTCGACCCAGCGGTTCAGCAGGTTGTAGGCCGGCTGATGGATCAGCAGCGGCACCTTGTACTGCGCGAGCAGCGCGGCCATCTCGCGCGTCTTCGCCCCCGAATACGACGAAATGCCGATGTACAGCGCCTTGCCCTGCTGCACCGCGGACGCGAGCGCGCCGGCCGTTTCCTCGAGCGGCGTATGCGCGTCGAAGCGGTGCGAATAGAAGATGTCGACGTAGTCGAGCCCCATCCGCGCGAGGCTCTGGTCGAGGCTCGCGAGCACGTACTTGCGCGAGCCGCCGCCGCTGCCGTACGGCCCCGGCCACATGTCCCAGCCGGCCTTCGTCGAGATCAGCAGTTCGTCGCGATATGGCCGGAAATCCTCCTTCAGGAGCCGCCCGAAGTTGATTTCGGCGCTGCCGTACGGCGGCCCGTAGTTGTTCGCGAGGTCGAAGTGGTTGATGCCGAGATCGAACGCAGTGCGCAGGATCTCGCGTTGCGTCGCGATCGGCGTCGCATCGCCGAAGTTGTGCCACAGGCCAAGCGACAGGGCGGGCAGTTTGAGCCCGGAGTGGCCGCACGTGCGGTATTGCATGTCGGCATAACGTTCGGAAGCTGCTTCGTAGGCCATGAGTAATCCCGTCAGGACGTCGGAGGGCGGACGCGCGCCGGCACCGCGCGAGGCGCGCCGGCGGCGAAGGAAACGTACGACGGACATGGTAGCGAACGCGGCCGATGCGCGCACGGCGATGGACGCGGCCGCGGCGCTCGCCTACACTGCGGCGTCTCGAATCACCGTTTCAGCGAGGTTTGTATGCCCCGGGTCATCTCGGTTGCGCTGCTTGTCGGCGGCGTCGTGCTGCTGTATTTCGGCGGGCAGTCGTTCCACTCGATCAACGACAACGTATCGCGCTTCTTCACCGGTTCGCCGGCGACGAAGACGATCCTGCTGATCGCGGGCGGCGCCGTCGCGTCGCTGATCGGCCTGATCGGCCTCGCGACGCCGGGCGGCAAGCGCTGACGCATTCGCCGCGGCGACGAACCACCCAACGCAGCGGCCGCACGGCCGGCGCTGCGCCTAGAAGCGCACTTCCGGCTTCGCCGCCGAACGCGTGCCCGGAATCGGCCGGTTGCTCTCGCCGTGATAGGTGAACACGAGCGAGAACTTGACCTGATCCGAGCGGTTCTGCCCCGCCGAATGCAGCGTGTTGCAGTGAAAGAACACGACGTCGCCGGCGTTGAGCGGCGGACACACGGCCGCGTCGATCAGCTTCCGGTTCTCCGGCAGGTCGCTGCGGAAGAACTTCGCGTCGTCGAACGCTTGCCCGCCGAATTCGGCGGTATGCGAGCCCGGCACCAGCCACAGCGCGCCGTTCTCGTTCGTTTCCGTCCCCAGCGCCAGCCAGACCGACACCATGTCCGCGCGTTCGAACGACCAGTAGCGGAAATCGCGGTGCCAGCCGGTGAGGCTGCCGTACGCGGGATGCTTCGTCATCATGCAGTTGTGATGCGCGCGCGACAGCACGGGCTGCTCGCCGAAATACTCCCGCATCCACGCGCCGATCTCCGGCGCGATCGCGCGCTCGGCGAACGCCGGATCGCGCGTGTACGCATCGAGCAGCCGCCGCACCGTGTGGCCGCCGGGCGCATGCTTCGACTCGGGCGCGCCCGGATAGCGCAGGTCGGCCTCGAACTCGATCGGCTGCGCGGCTTCCTGCAACTGGCGCTCGGCGACGCGCTTCAGCGCCGCGCATTGCTCGGCGCTCACGAGCCCGCGGGCGACGACGAAGCCTTGCTCGCGCAGTTCCGCCACCTGCGCGCGAATCGAATCCGACTGCAAAGAAGACATGGGACGCTCGAAATATTTCTTGTGAATGTTTCGATTGTAAAACGGCGCCGGATGACGTGTGCAGCACCATTGTCGTGCGCAGGGAATTGCCGTTCGGCAATTTGATCCAGAGCAAGGGAACTGTGCGCGTCCGCGGTGGCCTCAGCGACAGGCGGTATGTAATGCAGGCCTTGCGGCACAAGGGTTATCCGCGACTTTTGCCCGTCATGAATCCCCTGTAGCCTGACGCGGCCTGTCAGTTCTGGCGGGCGCGGCGCGCAGCCGCTTCGGATACGATGCGCTGCGCCATCCGAGGCCGTTACATACCAGTGCGTTCGTCAAGGGCGCCATCCATTCGAGCAAAGCATCACAATCTACATGCCATTCCGTCTGACTTCCCGTCTCAGCCGCGCTGCGAAGCACGTCGTGCCCTCCGTTCCCCTTCGCCCGCTGCGCCATCACCGCGCGCGTGCGCAGGCGCTCGCCGTGCGCACGCAACAGCCCGCGCGGCTCGACGGCATCCGCGCGTGGTTCCACGCGTTCTTCTCGCTGATGAGCGCGCAGGCGCTCGCGCGCCGCACCGGGCTGCGCTCGCTGCTGCAGAAGCCGTCGTCGCTGCGCGCACTCGCGCTGCGCCGCGCCGGCGGCCCGCAGCGCCGGGTCAACCGTCCGCGCCGCCTGGCCGCCAGCACCGGCTGGTTCGCGTTCGCGGCACGCTGATCGCAGCGCGGCAAACCGTCGCACGCAAACGTCGCCGCGCCCGCGCGCCGCGACGGCAGCAATAAAAAAACCCCGGCATGGCCGGGGTTTTTCGTTTGGAGCGGCGAACGCTTACGCGACGCGCACCGCCGGCTCGACGCCGGCCGCTTCCGCGAGCGCGAGCGCCTTGTCGGTCGCTTCCCACGAGAATTCCGGCTCTTCGCGGCCGAAGTGGCCGTAGGCGGCGGTCTTCTCGTAGATCGGGCGCAGCAGGTCGAGCATCTTGATGATGCCCTTCGGACGCAGGTCGAAGTGCTCGCGCACGAGCTTCGTGATCGTCGCATCCGACACGCGGCCCGTGCCGAACGTGTTGACCATCACCGAGGTCGGCTCGGCGACGCCGATCGCGTACGACACCTGGATCAGCGCGCGCGACGCGAGGCCGGCCGCGACGATGTTCTTCGCGACGTAGCGGCCAGCGTAGGCAGCCGAACGGTCGACCTTCGACGGATCCTTGCCCGAGAACGCGCCGCCGCCGTGCGGCGCAGCACCGCCGTACGTGTCGACGATGATCTTGCGGCCCGTCAGGCCGCAGTCGCCCTGCGGGCCGCCGATCACGAACCGGCCGGTCGGGTTCACGAGGAACTTGATGTCGCCCTTGATCAGGTCGGCCGGCAGCGTCGGCTTGATGATTTCCTCGATCACGGCCTCGCGCAGCGCGGGCAGGTCGATGTCCGGCGCGTGCTGGGTCGACAGCACGACGGTATCGATCGAATCCGGCTTGCCGTCGACATAGCGAACCGTCACCTGCGACTTCGCGTCCGGGCGCAGCCACGACAGGCGGCCGTCACGGCGCAGGCTCGCCTGGCGCTCGACGAGGCGGTGCGACAGGTAGATCGGCAGCGGCATCAGTTCCGGCGTTTCGTCGCACGCGTAACCGAACATCAGGCCCTGGTCGCCCGCGCCCTGGTCGAGGTTGTCGTCGTGCGCGCGGTCGACACCCTGCGCGATGTCCGGCGACTGCTTGTCGTACGCGACGAGCACCGCGCAGCCCTTGTAGTCGATGCCGTAGTCGGTGTTGTCGTAGCCGATGCGCTTGATCGTGTCGCGCGCGATCTGGATGTAATCGATGTTGGCCGTCGTGGTGATTTCACCGGCCAGGACGACAAGACCCGTGTTGCACAGCGTTTCGGCCGCAACGCGCGAGTATTTGTCTTGAGCGAGGATGGCGTCGAGAATCGCATCCGAGATTTGGTCCGCGACCTTGTCCGGATGGCCTTCGGAGACGGATTCGGACGTAAAGAGATAATCGTTTGCCACTTTTTGAGGCTCCTTGTGTGGTTACGGTTGGCTTCACGTAGCCATCTTCTAGCAGCCCGAAGTGGCGACGCTTTAGCGGATTACCAGTACCGGGCAGCGCGCTTCGCGCCAGCCGGCTTCGCCCCGCAAGTTGTCAGTTAACTCGGCGAAGCCCGTATTATAGCGGCTTTCCAGAATTGTCACAGAGCGTTGCCCGTGCCGCATGTTCCGCTGTCCTTCAACCCTGTTCCCAATGTGCCGGCCCGCCGGAATCACGGAGGTTTCGCATGCTAGGCCGCCTCTGCACGCATCTCGCCATCGGCTTCCTGAAGTTGCTCGCGCTGCTGCCGTACGGCTTGACCGCGCGGCTCGGCGACGGCCTCGGCTGGCTGCTCTACCAGATTCCCAGCCGGCGAAAGCGCATCGTACACACCAATCTGACCCTCTGCTTTCCTGACTGGAGCGACGCGCGCCGCGAGGCAGTCGCCGGGCAGCACTTCCGCCACGCGATCCGCAGCTACGTGGAGCGCAGCGTCCAGTGGTTCGGCTCCGCGAAAAAGCTCGAGAAGCTGATCCAGGTCGACAGCGCGATCGATCTCACCGATCCGGACCTGCCGCCGACGCTGTTCCTCGGCCTGCACTTCGTCGGCATCGAGGCCGGCTCGATCTGGCTCAACCGTTCGCTGCAGCGCCGCTGCGGGTCGCTGTACCAGCCGTTCACGAACCCGGTGCTCGAGGAAGCGGCGAAAGAGGCGCGCGGCCGCTTCGACGCCGAGATGGTCGGCCGCGCGGACAGCGCACGCGTCGTGCTGCGCTGGCTGCGCGACCGCAAGCCGGTGATGCTCGGCGCCGACATGGATTACGGGCTGCGCAATTCGACGTTCGTGCCGTTCTTCGGCGTGCCCGCGTGCACGCTGACGGCAGTCGGCCGGCTCGCGCAGACGGGCCGCGCGCAGGTGGTGCCGTTCATCGGCGAGGTGCTGCCGAACTACCAGGGCTACCGGCTGAAGGTATTCAAGCCGTGGGCCCAGTATCCGACCGGCGACGACGATCTCGACGCGCGCAGGATGAACGAATTCCTCGAAGAGCAGATTCCGCTGATGCCCGAGCAGTACTACTGGGTCCACAAGCGCTTCAAGACCCGCCCGCCCGGCGAGCCGGGCCTGTACTGATCCGGCTCGCACGCCCGGCCGTCACGCCCGCGCGTGCGCCCGCACGACCTTCGGCATGCCTTTCGCGCGCGCCTGCCAGAGGTCGTAAGCGGCCTGCTGGGCCAGCCAGAGATCCGCGCGCCCGCCGTTCTCCACGCCGAGCCACCCTTCGATGCGCAGCGCCATTTCCGGCGAAATGCCCGCGTGACCGTTCAGCACGCGGGACAGCGCCGCGCGCGTCACGCCGAGCTGGGCCGCGGCCTCGGTAACGGTCAGGCCAAGCGCCGGAAGCACATCCTCCCGCAGCGCCTCGCCCGGATGCGGCGGATTGAAAATGCGTGTCATGCCTTTGAGCGACCTCAGTGGTAGTCCTGGTAATCGACCAGGACGGCGTCCGGCCCGTCGAACCTGAAGGTCAACCGCCAGTTGCCGTTGACGCTGACCGCGTAGTGGCCGACGAGCGAACCCTCGAGCCGGTGGAACCGCCATCCCGGCACGTTCATGTCCAGCGGCGCGCTCGCCAGATCGAGCCGGGCAAGCTGCCGCCCCAGTCTGGGCGCATGATCGGGCCGGATGCCCGCCTTGCTCCCGCCGAGAAAAAACGCTTCCAGCCCCTTGTGTTGCCATGACTTGATCATGGACCTCCTACACTCGAGTCGCGATGGCCGCCGGCCTCGCCTGTATAGCGTATAGCCACACTATACGCATCGTCTGCCTGACATGTCAAACGCGCCGGGATCGATGACCCCTTCGCCGCACGCACCAGCACGCCATGCCCAGCCAGCCTAAAACCGCCGCCCCTCCTCCAACAAGACGGCCAATCGGCCATCACGACACGCGCCGTGCCCCGACCGCACGGGACGGCCATGACGGCTGCATGTATCATTCGCGCTTGAGATCAGCGTGACGCAAACGGCCTTCCGGCACCGCGCCGCGACGAGCCTGCCGCGCTGAGCACCCTGTTTGCAATGGAATCCCGGGACCCGTGAAGCTTTCGTTCACCAAGATGCATGGCGCCGGCAACGACTTCGTCGTGCTCGACGGCTACTCCCGCGCGCTGCCGCCGCTCACCGAAGCGCAGGTGCGCGCACTCGCCAACCGCCACTTCGGCGTCGGCGCCGACCAGCTGCTGCTCGTCGAGAAGCCGACCGTCGACGGCGCGGACTTCAAGTACCGGATCTTCAACTGCGACGGCGGCGAGGTCGAACACTGCGGCAACGGCGCGCGCTGCTTCGTCAAGTTCGTGCTCGACAAGCGCCTGACCGGCAAGCGCAGCGTGCGCGTCGAAGTGATGAAGGGCCTGATCACGCTGACGATGCAGGAGAACGGCGAGGTCGTCGTCGACATGGGCGCGCCCGTGTTCGAGCCGGCGCAGGTGCCGTTCGAAGCGTCCGGCCTCGCGGGCCGCGCGGAAGGCCGCGACACGCTCTGGCCGCTCGACGTGGACGGCGCCACGCGCTGGATCTCGACCGTGTCGATGGGCAACCCGCACGCGGTGCAGATCGTCGACGACGCCGAACGCTATCCGGTGCTCGCCGAAGGCCCGCTGATCGAGCGCCACGCGCGCTTTCCGCAGCGGGTCAACGCCGGCTTCATGCAGATCGTGTCGCGCTCGGAAGTGAAGCTGCGCGTCTACGAGCGCGGCGCGGGCGAGACGCTCGCGTGCGGCACCGGCGCATGCGCGGCGGTCGCGGCCGGCATCCGGCGCGGCCTGCTCGATTCGCCCGTGACCGTGCACACCCATGGCGGCACCCTCACGATCAGCTGGGACGGCGCGCGCGACGAAGCCGCGCCGCTGATGATGGCGGGCCCCGCGGCGACTGTCTTCGAAGGCGAGATCGACCTGGCCGCCTGACCCATTCACTGTCCTGATTGAACGCTCCTGTCCCATGAACGATCGCGAAGTCGCCGACTACCTGCTCGCCAATCCCGAATTCTTCGCGCAGCACGCCGAACTGCTCGCCACGATCCGCCTTGCGAACCCGCACGGCAAGGCGGCGATCTCGCTGCAGGAGCGGCAGATGGAGATGCTGCGCGACAAGAACAAGCATCTCGAGCGCAGGCTCGCGGAGCTCGTGCGCTACGGCCACGAAAACGACAGCCTGTCCGCGAAGTTCAGCCGCTGGACCGCGCGCGTGATCGCCGAGCGCGATCCGTACGCGCTGCCGCGCACGATCGCCGACGGCCTCGCCGACGTGTTCGACGTGCCGCAAACCGCGCTGCGCGTGTGGGACGTCGCCGACACCTACGCGCAGGCCGACTTCGCGCGCCAGGTCGGCGAGGAAGTGCGCCTCTTCACGAACGGGCTCGCGACGCCGTACTGCGGCGCGAACACGGGCTTCGAGGCCGCGCAGTGGCTCGCGCCAGTGGTCGCCGCGTCCGCGAACGCGACGGACGGCGGCGACACGGCCCCGGCCGGCGACGGCGCGGCCGCGTCGGTCGCGCTGCTCGCGCTGCGCGCGCCGCAGGCCGGCGCCGCCGCACCCGCGTTCGGGCTGCTGGTGCTCGGCTCGCCGGACCCGCGCCGCTTCCACGAAGGCATGGCCACCGACTTCCTCGCGCAGATCGCGACGCTCGCGAGCGCCGCGCTGACGCGCCTGCTGCCGCACTGATTCCCGCGATGTCCGACGATCCGATCGCCGCCTACCTGTCGAACCTGAAGCACGTCAGGCAGTTGTCGGATCACACGCTGCGCGCGTACACGCACGAGCTCGACGAACTGAAGAAGCTGGCCGCCGGCCGGCCGCTCGAAGCGCTGACCGCCGTCGACATGCGCGGCGCGGTCGCCCGCGCGCACGCGGCCGGGCTGTCCGCGCGCTCGATCTCGCACCGGCTGTCCGCGTGGCGCGCGTTCTACCGCTGGCTCGCGCAGCGCATCGAGATGCCCGCGAACCCGGTCGCCGCGGTGCGCGCGCCGAAGCGCGCGAAGACGCTGCCGAAGGCGCTGTCGGTCGACGACGCGACGGCGCTGATGGACGCGCCGCTGCCCGGCACGACCGAAGGCCTGCGCGACCACGCGATCCTCGAGCTGTTCTACTCGTCCGGCCTGCGCTTGGCCGAGCTGATCGGGCTCGACGTCATGTACACGCAGGCGGACGGCTACCGCTCGGCCGGCTGGCTCGATCTCGCCGAGGCCGAGGTGACCGTGCGCGGCAAGGGCAACAAGGAGCGCAAGGTGCCGGTCGGCCGCAAGGCGATCGACGCGCTGAACTCGTGGCTCGCGGTGCGCGGCGAGTTCGTGAAGCACGATCCGCATCCGCTGTTCCTGTCGGTGCGCGGCAACCGGATGTCGCCCGGCGTGGTGCGCGAGCGCGTGAAGCGCGCGGCGCTCGCCGCGGGCATTCCGGCGCACGTCCATCCGCACGTGCTGCGCCACTCGTTCGCGACGCACGTGCTGCAGTCGAGCGGCGACCTGCGCGCGGTGCAGGAGCTGCTCGGGCACGCGAGCGTCGCCGCCACGCAGGTCTATACGTCGCTCGACTTCCAGCACCTCGCGAAGATTTACGACAGCGCGCATCCGCGCGCGAAGAAGCGCGACTGACCCGCGCTTTCCGTGTTTACCCGCCGCGCCCGACGACCGGACGAAGTCCCCGCGGGGCGCGGCCCAATTCGATCAAGCCATGCAAACCGTCACACTCAAGCCGTCCAAGGACAAATCGCTGCTGCGCCGCCATCCGTGGATCTACGCCAACGCGATCGACCGCGTCGACGGCAAGCCCGCGCCCGGCGCGACCGTCATCGTGCGCGCGCACGACGGCCGCTTTCTCGCGCGCGGCGCGTACAGCCCGCATTCGCAGATCCGCGTGCGCGTGTGGAGCTTCGACGAGAACGAGCCGATCGACCACGCGTTCTTCAAGCGGCGCGTGCAGCGCGCAGTCGCGCATCGCAACACGATGGTCTCGGGCACCGGCGCGGTGCGGCTCGTGTTCGGCGAGGCGGACGGGCTGCCGGGGCTGATCGTCGATCATTACGTCGAAGACTCGGGCGCCGCGTCGCCGCGCGGCCAGCTCGTCTGCCAGTTCATGGCGGCCGGCGTCGAAGCCTGGAAGGATGCGATCGTTGCGGCCCTCGTCGGCGCGACCGGCTGCCCGAACGTGTACGAGCGCTCGGACGTGTCGATCCGCGAGAAGGAAGGCCTCGAGCAGACGACCGGCGTGCTCGCCGGCGACCCGCCGCCCGCGACGCTGATCACGAACGAAAACGGCGTGCGCTACCACGTCGACGTGCCGAACGGCCACAAGACCGGCTTCTACGTCGACCAGCGCGACAACCGCGCGCTGGTCACGCAGTACGCGAACGAGCGCGACGTGCTGAACTGCTTCTGCTACACGGGCGGCTTCTCGCTCGCCGCGCTGAAGGGGGGAGCTGCGCGCGTGGTGTCGATCGATTCGTCGGGCGACGCGCTCGCGCTCGCGCAGCAGAACGTCGTCGCGAACGGTTTCGACCCGGCCCGCGCGAGCTGGCTCGACGCCGACGCGTTCAAGACGCTGCGCCGCCTCGTCGACGAAGGCGAGCGTTTCGACCTGATCGTGCTCGATCCGCCGAAGTTCGCGCCAACCCGCGACAGCGTCGACCGGGCGGCCCGCGCGTACAAGGACATCAACCTGAGCGGCTTCAAGCTGCTGCGCCCGGGCGGCCTGCTGTTCACCTACTCGTGCTCCGGCGCGATCGACATGGACCTGTTCCAGAAGATCGTCGCCGGCGCGGCCGCCGACGCGAAAGTCGACGCGCGCATCCTGAAGCGCCTCGGCGCGGGCGTCGATCACCCGCTGCTGTCCGCGTTCCCGGAAGGCGAATATCTGAAGGGCCTGCTGTTGCAAATCGTCTGATCGCCCCGATCTTCGCGCGCAGCCGCTCCCGCCGGCCGGTTGGCCGAAGGGCGGGGGCTTGACAGATATGTTTCAATGAATGGTTGTGCGCCCGGATTGCCGGGCGCGACGCACATCCTGGTTTTGACCCCGATTCACGAACCACAGGCGACCGACATGGCCACTCCCGTCACCATCCTCACCGGCTTCCTCGGCAGCGGCAAGACGACGCTGCTCAAGCGCATCCTGAACGAACAGCACGGCATGAAGATCGCCGTGATCGAGAACGAGTTCGGCGAAGAGAACATCGACAACGAAATCCTCGTGCAGGATACGACCGAACAGATCATCCAGATGAGCAACGGCTGCATCTGCTGCACGATCCGCGGCGACCTCGCGCGCGCGCTCGGCGACCTGGCCGCGAAGAAGCGCGACGGCAAGCTCGACTTCGACCGCATCGTGATCGAGACGACCGGCCTCGCGAACCCGGGCCCGGTCGCGCAGACGTTCTTCATCGACAGCGAGATCGCCGACGATTTCCTGCTCGACGCGATCATCACGCTCGTCGACGCGAAGCATGCCGACGCGCAGCTCGACGAGCACGAAGTCGTGCAGCGCCAGGTCGGCTTCGCCGATCGCCTGTTCATCACGAAGTCGGACCTCGTCGACGACGAGACGGTCGCCGAGCTCAAGCACCGCCTCGTGCACATGAACCCGCGGGCGGCGATCAAGGTCGTGAACTTCGGCGACGCGGACATCAAGGAAATCTTCGACCTGCGCGGCTTCAACCTGAACGCCAAGCTCGAGATCGATCCGGACTTCCTCGCCGAAGACGAGCACGCGCACCATGGCCATGACCACGATCACGACCACGCGCATTGCGACCACGATCACGGCCACTGCAGCCACGACCACGACCACGATCACGCGCACGGCCACCACCACCACGCGCACCACGACGACAAGATCAAGTCGTTCGTGTACCGCAACGACCGCCCGTTCGATCCGAACAAGCTCGAGGACTTCCTCGGCGGCATCCTGCAGATCTACGGCGAGCGGATGCTGCGCTACAAGGGCGTGCTGTACATGAAGGGCGTCGACCGCAAGGTCGTGTTCCAGGGCGTGCACCAGATGATGGGCAGCGACCTGGCCGCGAAATGGCTGCCGATCGAGAAGAAAACCAACAAGATGGTGTTCATCGGCGTCGATCTGCCGCAGGACCTGATCACCGACGGCCTCGACGCCTGCCTCGCCTGAGCGCGCATCCGCGCCGCTTCGCCGCCGGCCGCCAACGGGCCGTCGGCGGCGGCCGGGAGCCGCTTCCTGCAAGGGTTTTGCCGTCATCGCTTTTTCGCGATTTGCAGGTTATATTTTCAAGATATCGGCGCAGCCGACGGGGATCGACCCGATACGGCGCAGACTTGCGATTCAGTTACAATACGTGCCCGCTGGAGTACGGTAAAAGACAGGCCCGGTTCTTGCAGAAGCGCAGTGCCGGGCATCGCAACAGCTCCGCATCCGGCCAGGCCGCGTCCGATGCGATCAGCCGCGCAGCAAACCGGTTCGCCGCGCGCGCAAGTCGGCGCCAGGCCCGTCCTGGTATTTGAGAACCGGTTTTTCCAGAGGCTTTCGGCCCCGCAGTCGCCAAACGCAAATGATTGCAAGCGCAGTTGCGGGTAATCCCAAAGTGCAGGCAATATGTTTCGTTTGCCGCACATTGAAGAAGCAAGCAGATGACGAAGAAACTCTTGACCGAAGCCGAAATCCTGAAGATGAGCGACAAGGATTACATGAATGAGGATCAGCTCGCCTTCTTCAAAGCTCGGCTCGAACAATTGCAGGCGGAAATCCTCCACAATGCGGGCCAGACGACCGAGAACCTCCGCGAGACGGTGATCGTGCCCGATCCTGCCGATCGCGCGACGATCGAGGAAGAGCACGCGCTCGAGCTGCGCACGCGCGATCGCGAGCGCAAGCTCCTCAAGAAGGTTCAGCAGTCGCTCGCCCGCATCGACTCCGGCGATTACGGCTGGTGCGAGGAAACCGGCGAACCGATCGGCATTCCGCGCCTGCTCGCGCGGCCGACCGCGACGCTGTCGCTCGAGGCACAGGAGCGCCGCGAGCTGCGCCAGAAGCTGTTCGGCGACTGAGCAGCCGGCGTTCCGCCCAGACACGCTGCTTCACGAAAGCGCGCGGCCTTCCGCGCGCTTTTTGTTTTTCCGGCCGGGCGAATTCCGCCCTCCGCTCTTGATATCCCCGCGTGCGCCCTAAAATGAAACGCATGCGCGCCGGGCCGCTCCCCGGCGCACCGCGATTCACGCGGCGGCGCGGCGCGCCGCCGCCTCTTCCCCGTTTTTCTCAAGGAACGCAGATGGAGCAATTTCACGGCACGACCATCGTTTCGGTCCGGCGCGGCAACCAGGTTGCGCTCGGCGGCGACGGCCAGGTGACGCTCGGCAACATCGTCATGAAGGGTGGCGCGCGGAAAGTGCGGCGGATCTACAACAACCAGGTGCTGGTCGGCTTTGCGGGCGGCACCGCCGATGCGTTCTCGCTGCTCGACCGCTTCGAGGCGAAGCTCGAGAAACACCAGGGCAACCTGACCCGCGCGGCCGTCGAGCTCGCGAAGGACTGGCGCACCGACCGGATGCTGCGCCGCCTCGAGGCGATGCTGATCGCGGCCGACGCGAGCACCACCCTCGTCATCACGGGCAACGGCGACGTGCTCGACCCGGAAGGCGGCATCTGCGCGATCGGCTCGGGCGGCGCGTACGCGCAGGCCGCGGCCCGCGCGCTCGTCGACAACACCGAGCTGTCGCCGCGCGAGATCGTGGAGAAATCGCTCGAGATCGCCGGCGACATGTGCATCTACACGAACCACAACCGTGTGATCGAAACGATCGAGTAAGGAACGAAACATGAGCACCATGACCCCTGCCGAGATCGTCTCGGAACTCGACAAGCACATCATCGGCCAGGACAAGGCGAAGAAGGCGGTGGCCGTCGCGCTGCGCAACCGCTGGCGCCGCCAGCAGGTCGCCGATCCGCTGCGCACGGAAATCACGCCGAAGAACATCCTGATGATCGGGCCGACGGGTGTCGGCAAGACCGAAATCGCGCGGCGTCTGGCCAAGCTCGCCGATGCGCCGTTCATCAAGATCGAAGCGACCAAGTTCACCGAAGTCGGCTACGTCGGCCGCGACGTCGACAGCATCGTGCGCGACCTGATCGATATCTCGGTCAAGCAGACGCGCGAAGCCGAGATGCGCAAGGTGCGCAGCAAGGCGACCGACCAGGCCGAGGACCGCATCCTCGACCTGCTGCTGCCGCAGCCGCGCGCGGTCGGTTTCGGCGCGAACGCCGAGCATGCGAACGACGACAACAACGCGACGCGCCAGACGTTCCGCAAGCGCCTGCGCGAAGGCCAGCTCGACGACAAGGAAATCGAGCTCGACCTCGAGCAGCCGACGATCGGCATGGACATCATGGCGCCGCCCGGGATGGAAGAGATGACCGAGCAGATCCGCTCGATGTTCTCGAACCTCGGTTCCGGCAAGAAGACGCGCCGCAAGGTGAAGATCGGCGAAGCGCTGAAGCTGCTGACCGACGAGGAAGCGGCGAAGATGCTGAACGAAGAGGAAGTGAAGACGAAGGCCGTGCAGAACGTCGAGCAGAACGGCATCGTGTTCCTCGACGAGATCGACAAGATCACGTCGCGCAACAACGAAGGCAGCGGCGGCGAAGTGTCGCGCCAGGGCGTGCAGCGCGACCTGCTGCCGCTCGTCGAAGGCACGACGATCAACACGAAGTACGGGATGGTGAAGACCGATCACATCCTGTTCATCGCAAGCGGCGCGTTCCATCTCGCGAAGCCGAGCGACCTGATTCCGGAGCTGCAGGGCCGCTTCCCGATCCGCGTCGAACTGGAATCGCTGTCGGTGAAGGACTTCGAAGCGATCCTCGTCGCGACCGACGCGAGCCTCGTCAAGCAGTACCAGGCGCTGCTCGCGACCGAGGACGTGCAGCTCGAATTCGTCGAAGACGGCATCCGCCGCCTTGCGGAGATCGCGTACGCGGTCAACGAGAAGACCGAGAACATCGGCGCGCGGCGCCTGTACACGGTGATCGAGAAGCTGCTCGAGGAAGTGTCGTTCGCGGCCGGCAACCACGCCGGCGAATGCGTGACGATCGACGCGAAATACGTCGACCGTGCGCTCGGCGAGGTGTCGCAGGACGAGGACCTGTCGCGCTACGTGCTGTAAGCGCCACGCGGCATCGAACGGGAAACGGGCGACTCCGGCGGGGCCACCCGTTTTTTATTGGTGCGCTCGAAGCCGCGCAGGTACCTGCACATTGGAACGCGTCCGATGGCCAGTCCCCAACGGAGTCACTAGAATCGGGATGCCCTCGTCCACGAACTGACGCAACCATCGCCATCCCATGATCATCTACCCGTCCATCGCCGGCCGATTCGTGCCGGCATTGCGCGCCCTTTCGCGCGCCGACATCCGTTCGGTCATGCAGCGGATCAAGCGGGATTCGCTGCGCCGCTACAACGTCGCGTTTGCGTTCGCGTGGCTGGGCTCGCTGGCGGGCGCAGCACTCACGGCCGTGTCGATCTATGCCGGAATCCACTTTGCCGCACGCTGCGTGTCGGCCAAGCCATGGCCAATGGCCGTCGCCGTCGTGGTCGGCGCGATCGCGCCGCAGCTCGGGAACGTGTTCTACTCGGCGCTGATCGCGCGCCTGCTGAAGCGCGAAATCGTCGCTCGCATTGCACGGGACCGGCGCCCGCCCGGATGAATCGCCGGGCGACCCCGCCGATCCCGGCGCGGCTTACTGCCGAACCGGCTTCTTCGCGAGCTTGCGCTGCAGCGTGCGGCGGTGCATGTTCAGCGCACGGGCCGTCGCCGAAATGTTGTTGTTGTTCTCGGCGAGCACGCGCTGGATGTGCTCCCATTCGAGCCGGTCGACCGACAGCACGACCGGGTGCTCGAGCGCTTCGTCCGCCTGCACTTCGCTCGCGTTGGTCTGCAGCGCGGCCAGGATCGACTCGATGTTCGCCGGCTTCGCGAGATAGTTGTCGGCGCCTTCCTTCACGGCCTGCACCGCGGTCGCGATGCTCGCGTAGCCCGTCAGCACGAGAATCCGCGCGTCCGGCTGCAGGTCGCACAGCGGCGCGATCAGGCTCAGCCCCGAGTCGTCGCCGAGATGCAGGTCGACGGTGATGAACTGGAACTTGCCCGCCGCGGCGAGCTTGAGCGCCGTCTCCTTGTCGTGCGCCTGCTGGACCGCATAGCCGCGGCGCTCGAGGCCGCGCGCGAGCGTGCCCGCAAACACCTCGTTGTCGTCGATCACCAGGAAGTTGTTGTCGCTCATGTGGTTTCTCCGTCTACATGTTGGTTGGGCGGCGAACTACGCCGCGTGGCGCGTCACCGGCAGGCGCAGCACGGCCCGCGTGCCGCGGCCCGGGGAGGCCCCGGCCAGGCGGCCGCCGGAGCGCCCTGCTCCGTTGGCCGCGTCCGGCGCGTGACCGTCGGACGCGCCGCCCGGCAGGCCCGCTGCGGCTGCCGCCGCCGTGCGCGGCTTCGCGTCGGACAGCTCGATGTGGCCGCCGAGCCGCGCCGCCGCGCTGAACGCGAGGTACAGGCCGACCCCGTGCCCGCCCTGCGTGCTGTCGACCGGCATCGCGCCGAGCGACTCGCGCAGCGGGGCCGGAATGCCCGGACCGTCGTCGCGTACTTCGAATTCGATCTCGTCCGACTTGCCGTCGTGCGCGACCTTCGCCGCGAGCGTCACGTGCTGCGGGCTCGCGCGTGCGGCGTTGTCGAGCAGGATCGTCAGGATCTGGCCGGCCGCGACGGGGTCGTCGAGCGCGACGCCCGCCGGCCGCGCGCCGAGCAGCTCGAACTGCACGTGCGGATGCCGCAGCCGCCAGTGCTCGACGAACGTGTCGAGCCAGTCGTCGACGGGCTGGCGGCTCGCCGGCGCGCTCGCGCGGCTGCGCAGGCGCGCGAGCGCGGACGTGCAGAGCGTCATCTGCTCGTCGAGCACCTTCAGGTCGGCGTCGTAGCGCGCGAGGCCGGCATCGGTGCGCGCGGCGTCGCGCAGCTCCTCGGTCAGCATCGCGATCGTCGACAGCGGCGTGCCCATCTCGTGCGCGACCGTCGCCGCCTGCACGCCGAGCGCGACCGCCCGCTCGTCGCGCAAGAGCCGCTGCTGCGCCTCGCCGAGCGCCGCGTCGCGCTGGCGCAGCGCGTTCGACATGCGCGCGACGAACCACGCGATCAGGCCCACGCTGACCATGAAGTTCACCCACATCCCGGTGCGGTAGTAGTCGAACAGGTTCGCCGGATTGTCCATGTTGAGCGGCACCGAATCGAAGCCGAGCGCCGCATAGCAGGCGACCGCGAACGCCGCGAGCCAGATCATCAGGTGCCACGGCAGCACGGCCGCCGCGATCGCGAGCGACGGCAGGTACAGCGACACGAACGGATTGGTCGTGCCGCCGGACAGGAACAGCAGCGCCGACAGCGCGCCGAGATCCACCCACAGCTGGCCGAGCAGCTCGAAATTGGTCTCGGGCCGCGCGCGCAGTACCCGCACCCAGGTCAGCGCGTTGAAGACGATTTCGAGCGCGATGACCATCAGCATCGCCGGCAGCGGCAGATGCACGCCGAAATAGGTCTGGACGACGCCGATCGTCGCGAGTTGGCCGATGATCGCGAGGTTGCGCAGCCAGAACAGGTGGCTGAGGTTGACGCGGCCGGTAGTGGTGATTCGTTGCATTCGCCCAGTTTACCCGTTTAACCGGGAACGACCCTAGCAAGGGGCCAGAACGCGTGCGCCGGACATCGCGTATCCCTGGCCATCCTCCACTATGCCGGCTTTCCCGCGACGCGCCGGGCGATCTCGTCAGCCAGGCATTCCGGGCAAAGGCAACGTGCGCCGCTGGCCGGCTGCGCGCCGTCGGGCAGCCCGGGCATCGACATGCACCAGCAGTCGAACGGCTGCGTGCGCGCGCCGCAGTCGAAGCTGCGGCCGCAACGCGGGCAGCGCGCGCTGCGCGGGGCGGAGCGGCGATCGGCGGCGGTTTCGGTCATGACGGGGCGGCGAAGAACGGGCGTGGCGGCACCCAACGAAACAAGCATAACGCGGCGGCCGGATTTTGCGGGTCGGCCGAACGGCCGATGTCGCGGGAAGAGCATGCGAACGGCGCGTTTCGCGCCCTCCCCGGCGCCACTTCCACCTCCGGCTTTCCCGCGCCGGCCGGGCCGCGCAGCCCGATCGCCCGGTGCGCCCCCCTGCCGCCACCCGTCCCCGCCCGCCCAAAATCCCGATGCTGCGCTGCGCCACTCCTGTACAATTCGCCCTGTTTCAACCGTTCCCAGCCAGAGCCGCCGCCATGTCCGAGCCCATCGACCTCTCGCAGATCGCCCCCACGCTGAAAGCCGAAATCCTCGCGGAGGCGCTGCCGTACATCCGCCGCTATCACGGCAAGACCGTGGTCATCAAATACGGCGGCAACGCGATGACGGAAGAACGGCTCAAGCAAGGCTTCGCGCGCGACGTGATCCTGCTGAAACTCGTCGGCATCAACCCGGTGATCGTCCACGGCGGCGGCCCGCAGATCGACCAGGCGCTGAAGAAGATCGGCAAGCAGGGCACCTTCATCCAGGGCATGCGCGTCACCGACGAGGAGACGATGGAAGTCGTCGAGTGGGTGCTGGGCGGCGAAGTGCAGCAGGACATCGTGATGCTGATCAATCACTTCGGCGGCCACGCGGTCGGCCTGACGGGCAAGGACGGCGGCCTGATCCACGCGCGCAAGCTGCTGATGCCGGACCGCGACAATCCGGGCCAGTACGTCGACATCGGCCAGGTCGGCGAGGTCGAGGCGATCAACCCGGCGGTCGTGAAGGCGCTGCAGGACGACGCGTTCATTCCGGTGATCTCGCCGATCGGCTTCGGCGAGGACGGCCTCTCGTACAACATCAACGCCGACCTGGTCGCCGGCAAGCTCGCGACGGTGCTCAACGCCGAGAAGCTGCTGATGATGACCAACATCCCGGGCGTGATGGACAAGGACGGCAACCTGCTGACCGACCTGTCGGCGCGCGAGATCGACGCGCTGTTCGAGGACGGCACGATCTCGGGCGGCATGCTGCCGAAGATCTCGTCGGCGCTCGACGCCGCGAAGAGCGGCGTGAAGTCGGTGCACATCGTCGACGGCCGGATCGAGCACTCGGTGCTGCTGGAAATCCTCACCGAGCAGCCGTTCGGCACGATGATCCGCTCGCATTGAGCGCCCGCCGCCAGCCACCTTCCCCCGACCTGCCGGCCGCCCTGCGGCGCCGGCGCATCTCGCGCAGCCGGCCCCGCGCCGGCGCGCCGGTGTGGCTGTTCGATCTCGACAACACCCTGCACCACGCATCGCACGCGATCTTCCCCGAGATCAACCGCGCGATGACGCAATACATCATCGACGCGCTCCAGGTCGAGCGCGCCGAAGCCGACCGCCTGCGCAACGACTACACCGAACGCTACGGCGCGGCGCTCCTCGGCCTCACCCGCCACCACCCGATCGACCCGCACGACTTCCTGCGCGTCGTCCACACGTTCGCGGACCTGCCCGCGATGCTGCGCGCGGAGCGCGGCCTCGCACGGATCGTCGCCGCGCTGCCCGGCCGCAAGTTCGTGCTGACCAATGCGCCGGAGAACTACGCGCGCGCGGTGCTGCGCGAGCTGCGCATCGAGCGGCTGTTCGAGCGCGTGATCGCGATCGAGCACATGCGCGACCGCCGCGCGTGGCGCGCGAAGCCCGACCACACGATGCTGCGCCGGACGCTGCGCGCCGCGCACGCGCGGCCCACCGACGCGATCCTCGTCGAGGACACGCGCGGCCACCTGAAGCGCTACAAGCGCCTCGGCATCGGCACGGTGTGGATCACCGGCCACCTGCCGGGCCACCTGCCGGGCACCGGCCGCCCGCATTATGTCGACCAGCGGATTCGTTCGCTAAAATCGCTCCGACTGGGCACTCGATCGGGGCGACAGAAATGCAGCCGACTCACCCGCAGGACCAAGCGGTAACGGACGACCAGGCCACACCCACCCGCACCCGCGTGCGCCCGAAACCGGGCGAGCGCCGCGTGCACATCCTGCAGACGCTCGCCGCGATGCTCGAGGCGCCGAAGCGCGAGAAGATCACGACGGCCGCGCTCGCGGCCCGGCTCGACGTATCGGAGGCCGCGCTGTACCGGCACTTCGCGAGCAAGGCCCAGATGTTCGAGGGCCTGATCGAATTCATCGAGAACACGTTCTTCGGCCTGATCAACCAGATCGCGGCGAAGGAGCCCGACGGCGTGCTGCAGGCGCGCGCGATCGCGCTGATGCTGCTCAATTTCGCGGCAAAGAACCCCGGCATGACGCGCGTGCTGACGGGCGAGGCGCTCGTCGGCGAGCATGAACGGCTCGTCGAGCGGGTCGACCGGATGATCGACCGGATCGAAGCGACCGTCCGCCAGAGCCTGCGCGTGGCGGTGATGGAAGCGAATGCGCGCCGCGACGGCAACGCGCATGCCGACGGCGCCGTGCCGTTGCCGGCCGACTACGATCCGGCCGTGCGCGCGAGCCTGCTCGTCAGCTACGTGATCGGACGCTGGCACCGCTTCGCGAAAAGCGGCTTCGCGAAAGCGCCCGGCGAACAGGCCGACGCGCAGCTGCGGCTGATCCTGCAGTGACCTGCACCCGATGCGCGCGGCCACCGCGCGCACGATGCCGGCTCCACCGGCATCGCAAATCGGACTCGTCCAATTCCATCCAGGCCGAACCTGTTCGACCATGCGGTCGTCACGGGCGAGCTGGCAGCGAAGTACCGCTGGTGATGCCGACCGGTCCGGCCGTGCCGCTCGCGTGACATACCGAAGTCCGCGCCCTGCTGCATCGAATCCGCGCGTCGCGCAATTTCCGCTATACTCTGCCGACTGCCGCCACCCTGGCGGCAGGTCGGAAGCGCGCCGATTTGCTGACTCGATTGCGGGCGCGCGAACCGGCCGGGGCCTCGTCCCGGCGGTTCACTACAAATGCGGCTAAAGAGGTCGTCAGCCGCGCATCTCCGACTCCGCGCCTCGCCGACACCATTTAGCCGCCCAGTCATATGGCATAAGGCGGAACGAATGGAATCGATCGGCATCGTCGCTCCACAGACCATGCACTTCGCCGAACCGCTGCGCTTGCAAAGCGGCAGCGTGATCGGCAACTATCAGCTCGTCGTCGAGACGTACGGCGAGCTCAACGCCGCGCGTTCGAACGCTGTGCTCGTCTGCCACGCGCTCAACGCGTCGCATCACGTCGCCGGCGTCTACGCGGACGATCCGCGCAGCACCGGCTGGTGGGACAACATGGTCGGGCCCGGCAAGCCGCTCGACACCAACCGCTTCTTCGTGATCGGCGTGAACAACCTCGGCTCGTGCTTCGGCTCGACCGGCCCGATGAGCATCGATCCGTCGACCGGCCAACCGTACGGCGCGCGCTTTCCGGTCGTCACGGTCGAGGACTGGGTGCACGCGCAGGCGCGCGTCGCCGACGCGTTCGGCATCGAGCGCTTCGCCGCGGTGATGGGGGGCAGCCTCGGCGGGATGCAGGCGCTCGCGTGGAGCCTGATGTATCCGGAGCGCGTCGCGCACTGCATCGACATTGCATCGACGCCGAGGCTGTCCGCGCAGAACATCGCGTTCAACGAAGTCGCGCGCTCGGCGATCCTGTCCGACCCGGATTTCCACGGCGGCGATTACTATGCGCACGGCGTGAAGCCGAAGCGCGGGCTGCGCGTCGCGCGGATGATCGGCCACATCACGTATCTTTCGGACGACGACATGGCCGAGAAATTCGGCCGCGCGCTGCGCCGCGCCGACGGCGCGCTCGACGCGTACAACTTCAGCTTCGACGTCGAATTCGAGGTCGAGTCGTACCTGCGCTACCAGGGCGACAAGTTCGCCGACTACTTCGACGCGAACACCTACCTGCTGATCACGCGCGCGCTCGACTACTTCGATCCGGCGAAGGCGTTCGACGGCAACCTGACGGCCGCGCTCGCGCACACCAAGGCGAAATACCTGATCGCGAGCTTCACGACCGACTGGCGCTTCGCGCCGGCGCGCTCGCGCGAGATCGTGAAGGCGCTGCTCGACAACAAGCGCACGGTCAGCTACGCGGAGATCGATGCGCCGCACGGCCACGACGCGTTCCTGCTCGACGACGCGCGCTATCACAACCTGATCCGCGCGTATTACGAACGAATCGCCAACGAGGTGGGTGCATGAACCAGCAGGCGCTGAACTCCCTGTCCGCACGCGCGGACTTCCGCACGATCGCCCGCTGGGTCGAGCCGCGCTCGACCGTACTCGATCTCGGCTGCGGCGACGGCTCGCTGCTGTCGCTGCTGATGGAAGAACTCGACGTTTCCGGTTACGGCATCGAACTGAACGACGCCGGCGTGCTCGCAAGCGCGAAGAACGGCATCAACGTGATCCAGCAGAACCTCGAGGACGGCCTGCGCCTGTTCGAGGACCACAGCTTCGATATCGCGATCCTGTCGCAGACGCTGCAGACGATCCACCAGACCGCCGCGATCCTGCGCGAGACCGCCCGCGTCGGCCGCGAATGCATCGTGTCGTTCCCGAATTTCGGCTACTGGGCGCACCGGCTGTCGGTGCTGCGCGGCCGGATGCCGGTGTCGAAGTCGCTGCCTTACCAGTGGCACAACACACCGAACGTCCGGGTGCTGACGATCAAGGATTTCGAGGCGCTCGCGCCCGAGGTCGGCGTCACGATCCTCGACCGCGTCGTGCTGCACGAAGGGCAGCCGATTCGATGGGGAGCGAACTGGCGTGGTAGTCTTGCTGTCTACCGCGTCAAGCGCAGCTGAGCCGGGGCGCCGTTGACGAACGGCATGGCCGGTCAGGCACGGCCGGTCAAGCCCAGCCCGCGCCGCGCGGGCGGCTGCCGCACGCTGCCGCCGCCATAACGTCAACGCTACCCAGTTCCATTCCATGTCGAAAACGCCACACGAGGCGCCCGCACTCACCGCTCACGAGGATCACCCCGGCTGGCGAGCCTTCCTGAACACGCACATGCTGATCTGCGTGTTTCTCGGCTTCACGTCCGGTCTGCCCCTCTTCACGCTCGTCTATCTCGTGCAGGCATGGCTGCGCTCGGAAGGCGTCCAACTGAAGGAAATCGGCCTGTTCGCGCTGATCCAGTTCCCGTATACGTGGAAGTTCCTGTGGGCGCCGCTGATGGATCGCTACCTCCCGCGCCTGCCCGGCTGGCGGCCCGGGCGCCGGCGCGGCTGGATGCTGCTCACGCAAGTGCTCGTCGCGGGCGCGATCGCCGCGCTCGGCTTCGTGTCGCCGCGCGATTCGATCTGGACGGTCGCCGCGCTCACCACGCTCGTCGCGTTCTTCGGCGCGAGCGCGGACATCGTGATCGACGCGTATCGCCGCGAGTTGCTGCGCGACACCGAGCAGGGCCTTGGCAACGCGGTGCACGTGAACGCGTACAAGCTCGCCGCGCTGATCCCCGGCTCGCTGGCGCTGATCCTGTCCGATCACCTGCCGTGGGACGTCGTGTTCGCGATCACCGGCGCGTTCATGCTGCCGGGCATACTGATGACGCTGCTCGTGCGCGAGCCGGAAGTGGTCGGCGCGCCGCCGCGCAACCTGCGCGACGCGATCGTGCTGCCGTTCCGCGAATTCATCCAGCGCGACGGCTGGGCCGGCGCGCTGCTCGTGATCGCGTTCATCTTCCTGTTCAAGATCGGCGACACGATGGCGACGACGCTGTCGACGTCGTTCTTCCTCGACGTCGGCTTCTCGCGCACGGAAATCGGCATCGTCGCGAAGACCACCGCGCTCGTCGCGAGCGTCGCCGGCGGGATCATCGGCGGCGTCTGGCTCGTGAAGATCGGCATCGGCCGCGGGCTGTGGATCTTCGGCGCGCTGCAGATGGTGTCGACGCTCGGCTTCGCGTGGCTCGCGCAGGTCGGCCCCGGCTCGGCGGCGCTCGCGACGCTCTACGACTTCACGGTCGCCGCGAGCCACGCGATCGCGTCGGTGCTGTCGGTCGTCGGCATCCAGGTCACGCCGCAGCTCAGCCCGATGACGGTGGCGCTCGCGCTCGTCTACGGCTTCGAAACCTTCACGACCGGCCTGACGATGGCCGCCTTCGTCGCCTACATCGCGAGCACGACCGACCCGCGCTACACCGCGACGCAGTTCGCGCTGTTCACGAGCCTCGCGTCGGTGCCGCGCACGCTCGCGTCCGCGGCGAGCGGCTTCATCGTCGCGAAGACCGGCTGGTTCGACTACTTCCTGCTGTGCACCGCGCTCGCGATCCCCGGCATGATGCTGCTGTTCAAGATCGCGCCGTGGCACGGCGACGCGCGCAATGGCGAGGCGACCCGTGCGCAGTGACCGCTTGCGCCGCATCGCGCACCTGGCCGCGTCGCTGAGCGTCGGCATCGCGGCGCTCGGCGCGGGCGCCGCGCAAGCAGGCGACACAGGTTCCGCGGCGGCGCCCGGCTCGGCGCCGTCGGCCACGCCCGCGCCGTCGCCCACCCCGTCCGCGACCGCCGAGCCGGCGCAGCCGACGGGCGCCGCCGCGTCCGCGAAAGCCTATACGCCGACGCCGCAGCAAGTCCGCTTCGGCAATGCGGTGGCGTTCCGCACGCTGATTCCGTCGCCGCTCCTCGAGCAGCTGACCGCGAACGAATACGCGCAGATCGTGCAGGCGGCGGCGCAGAACAACCGCCTGCTCCCCGCGAACCAGCCGCGCGTGAAGCGCCTGCACGCGATCGTCGCGAAGCTCGCGCCGTATTCGGTGAAATGGAACGACCGGGTCAAGACGTGGGCGTGGGACGTCAACGCGATCCGTTCGCGCGACATCCGCGTATCGTGCCTGCCCGGCGGCAAGATCCTCGTCTATGGCGGGATGCTCGACCGCGTCCGCCTGAGCGACGACGAGCTCGGCGTGCTGCTCGCGCACGGCATCGCGCATGCGCTGCGCGAACACGCGCGCAGCAGCTTCAGCGATACGTCGCAGACATCGCTGCGCGCGGCGGCGCTGCCGCCGCTGTTCGGCGTCGGCGATCCGCTGCCGCAGCCGCTGAACCTCGACGAGCGTCTGCAGACGATGCGCTACGACCCGACCGACGAAACCGAGGCCGACGTGATCGGCGGCGACATCGCCGCCCGCGCCGGCTTCGACCCGCGCGCCGCAATCACGCTGTGGGACAAGCTCGCCGCCGCGACCCGCGCGAACAGGGAATCGGGCTTCATCTACACGCACCCGTACGACGCCGCGCGCCGCCAGGACCTGCTGAACCGCCTGCCGGACCTGCTGCCGCTGTACGCGAAGGCTACGGCCAGGCGCGTCGACGCGCTGCCCGACTACGCGGGAATCAGCGCGCAGCGGCGCAAGGTCGCGCGGCGCTGAGCGGATGGCGCGGCGTGCATGCGCCGACGCCGGCCAACCCGATCTCGCTTACCGCGCTACGCGCCGACCTTCGGCTCGTCCGCCCAGTCGATGACTGCCTCGCCACCGATCGTCCGGCTGCCCGTCTCGCGCATCCAGCGCACCTCGTCGCCGGGGCTGCGGCCGAACAATCGCTTGAACTCGCGGCTGAACTGCGACGCGCTCGCATAGCCGACCCGCGCCGCCGCCACGCCCGCACCCATGCCGTCCTGCACCATCATCAGCCGCGCCTGATGCAGGCGCGTCGTCTTCACGTACTGCATCGGCGACGTCGCGGTGACGCTCTTGAACTGCGCATGGAACACCGCGACGCTCATGCCGGCCTCGCGCGCGAGCGTCTCGACATCGAGGTCGCTGGTCAGGTCCGCGTGAATGCGGCGCAGTGCCTTCGCGATGCGGCCGAACTGATGCTGCTGGACGAGCGCCGCGCGGATCGCGTCGCCCTGCGCGCCGGTCAGCACGCGATAGGCGATCTCGCGCATGATCGACGGCCCGAGCACGCGCGTGTCGTGCGGCGACGCGAGCGCTTCGAGCAGGCGCAGCACTGCATCCGCGAGCGGCGCGTCGAGCGGGGTCGAATACACGCCGCGCGGCTCGCTGACGGCGACGCCGCGGGTTTCGTCGAGCAGGATCGCGAGTTCGGCGATCACCGCGAGATCGACCCGGATCGAGATCGCGAGAAACGGCTCGTCCTCGCTCGCGAACGTCTCGCACTCGAACGGCAGCGGCACCGACAGCACGAGATATTGCTGCGCGTCGTAGATGAATGACTGATCGCCGAGATAGCCGTGCTTGCGCCCCTGGCAGACGACGACGATGCTCGGCTCGTACAGCACCGGCATGCGCGGCACCGGCCGGTTCGCGCGGATGAAGCGCACGCCTTCCATATCCGCATGCGTAAAGCCCTCGTTCGGCGCGAGACGCGCGAGCAGCTCGATCATGCGGCGCTGCACACGGTCGCCGGCATCGGCAAAAAGGGGCTGGAAGCTCATCGGCGCAATCCTGGACGGCAAGAGAATCAGGCTTGCAATGTAGCATTCTGGCGCTGCTTTATCGGGATGTTGGCCACATTTCGAGATAAATAGGCAAATCTTCGAGACCTTCAGGTATTTCACGGCGACGCCGCGCTCCGTACGATGGCGTCCTGCCTCGCCGCGCCGTCACATGGCGCGACGGCAGCGACTTTTGCCGAACAAGGAGCCCCGCATGAGCACAACCTATGCCTACGCAGCGACCGACGCCAAGTCGCCGCTTGCCCCGTTCGAATTCCAGCGCCGCGCGCTGCGCGATCTCGACGTGCAGATCGAGATTCTTTATTGCGGCGTCTGCCACTCCGATCTCCATCAGGCGCGCAACGAATGGAAGAATGCGATCTACCCGGTCGTGCCGGGCCATGAAATCGTCGGCCGCGTGAGCGCGACCGGCCCGCAGGTGTCGCGCTTCAAGGTCGGCGAACTGGTCGGCGTCGGCTGTCTCGTCGATTCGTGCCGCACTTGCCCGAGCTGCGCGGAAGGGCTCGAGCAGTATTGCGAGAACGGCTTCGTCGGCACCTACAACGGCCGCGACCGCGTGAGCGGCGACGTGACGTACGGCGGTTATTCGACGCAGATCGTCGTCGACGAGGCGTTCGTGCTGCGCGTGCCGGACACGCTCGACCCGGCCGGCGCGGCGCCGCTCCTGTGCGCGGGGATCACCACGTATTCGCCGCTGCGCCAGTGGAACGTCGGCCCGGGCAAGAAGGTCGGCATCGTCGGCCTGGGCGGCCTCGGCCATATGGGCGTGAAGCTTGCGCGCGCGATGGGCGCGCAGGTCGTGCTGTTCACGACGTCGCCGTCGAAGGTCGAGGACGGCAAGCGGCTCGGCGCGCACGAAGTGGTGATCTCGAAGGACGACGCGCAGATGAGCGCGCACCTGAACAGCTTCGACTTCATCCTGAACACGGTCGCCGCGCAGCACGACCTGAACCCGTTCCTGCACCTGCTGAAGCGCGACGGCACGATGACGCTGGTCGGCGCGCCGGAGCACGACCATCCGTCGCCGCAGGTGTTCAACCTGATCTTCAAGCGCCGCCGTCTGGCCGGCTCGCTGATCGGCGGGATCGCGGAGACGCAGGAAATGCTCGATTTCTGCGCGGAGCACGGGATCACGTCGGACATCGAAACGATTCCGATGCAGCAGATCAACGTGGCTTACGAGCGGATGCTGAAGAGCGACGTGAAGTATCGGTTCGTGATCGATATGGCGTCGATCAAGGCGTAAGCGGCAAGCGGCACACCCTCGCGCGGCGACCATGCATGCCGACGCGGGCAAACAAAACGGGCTGCATTTCGCAGCCCGTTTTGCATCCGGCGCCCGCGCCACGCGCGGCGCGCGTCACTTCTTGTAGTCGTAATCCACCGTCAGCGGCGCATGATCGCTGAACTTGATGTCGCGGAAGATCGACGTGCGCTTCGCGGTGCCCGCGACGCCCGGCGTCGCGATCTGGTAGTCGATCCGCCACCCGACGTTCTTCGCATACGCCTGGCCGCGGTTGCTCCACCACGTGTACTGCTCGGGACGCGGATCGAGCGTGCGGAACACGTCGACGTAGCCGACGTCGTCGAACAACTGCGTGAGCCACGCACGCTCTTCCGGCAGGCAGCCGGAGTTCTTCTGGTTGCTCTTCCAGTTCTTGATGTCGATTTCCTTGTGGACGATGTTCACGTCGCCGCACAGGATCACTTCGCGCTTCTTCTTCAGCTCGGCGAGGTGCGGCATGAACTCGTCCATGAAGCGGTACTTCGCCTGCTGGCGCTCGTCGCCGCTCGAGCCGGACGGCACGTACACCGACACGACCGACAGCTTGCCGTAGCGGGCCTCGACGTAGCGCCCCTCGGAATCGAATTCGCTGCTGCCGAAGCCGATGATCACGTCATCGGGCTCGCGGCGGCTGTACAGCCCCGCGCCGCTGTAGCCCTTCTTCTCGGCGTGGTGGAAATAGCTCTTGAGGCCGTGCGGCTCGACGAATTCGGCCGGCAGGTCGTCGGCCGACACCTTGATCTCCTGCACGCACACGCAATCGGCGTTCTGCTCGCCGAGCCACTCGAAGAAGCCTTTCTTCGCGGCGGAGCGGATGCCGTTCAGGTTGGCGGTAATCACACGCATCATGTCGGGTTTCCGTTCTGTATTCTCACAAGTTTGGATCGTAGCGCCTCGCCGGCCGCGCTTACCGGATCTTCACGCCTTCCAGCTCGGGCTTGGCCGGCGGGAACTCCAGCTTCATGTCGGTCAGCGTGCGCAGCAGCAGCTCGGCGATCATCACGTTGCGGTGGGTCTTCGAGTTCGCCGGAATCACGTACCACGGCGCATGCTCGGCCGACGTCGCGGCGAGCGCGTCGCGGTACGCGTCCTGGTACGCATCCCAGTGCTTGCGCGCGTCGAGATCCGAGATGTCGAATTTCCAGTGCTTGACCGGGTCGTCGATACGCGCCTGCAGCCGGTCGCGCTGCTCGTCCTTCGAGATGTGCAGGAAGCACTTGACGACCGTCGTGCCGTTTTCGACGAGCATCGTCTCGAAGTCGCGGATCTGCCGGTAGCGGCGCTCGCATTCCTTCTCGTCGATCGCGCCCAGCACGCGCGGCACGAGCACGTCCTCGTAATGGCTGCGGTTGAAGATCGCGAGCTCGCCGGCTGCCGGCACCTGCGCATGCACGCGCCACAGGAAGTCGTGCGCGGCCTCGATCGGCGTCGGCGCCTTGAACGGCACGACGCGCAGGCCGAGCGGGTCGACCTCGCGAAACACCGCGCGCACGGTGCCGTCCTTGCCGCTCGTGTCCATCCCCTGCAGCACGAGCAGCACGCGCTTCTTCTGCTGCGTGTGCAGCCGTTCCTGCTGCACGTCGAGCTCCATCGAGACCGACGACAGCCGCTCGCGGTCGGCTTCCTTCGCGCCCGACGAAAACGGCTTCGCGGACGGATCGTATGCGCCGAGCGAGAACGCTGCCGCGTCCTTCTCGCGCGTGTGGTACGGCACCCGGTAATCGTCGAGCGACGGTTGTTTCGCCATGCGTTCCTCCGTGTGACGGCGCGCACGCCGCGTGCGCACCAGTTGCAACGGGCCGCCCCGAACAGGTTCGGCGGCGGCCCGTGATCAAGCGCGGGTCAGGCGCGCGCGCCGCTTACCCGAGCTTCTTCTTCAGCAGTTCGTTGACCTGCTGCGGGTTCGCCTTGCCCTTCGTCGCCTTCATCGCCTGGCCGATCAGCGCGTTGAACGCCTTTTCCTTGCCCGCGCGGAATTCCTCGACCGACTTCGCGTTCGCCGCGAGCACTTCGTCGATGATCGCCTCGAGCGCGCCGGTATCGGAGATCTGCTTCAGGCCCTTCGCGTCGATGATGCGATCGGCGGCGGCTTCGTCGGTCGCCTTCTCGTCCCAGATCATCGCAAAGATTTCCTTCGCGATCTTGTTCGAGATCGTGCCGTCCGCAATCCGCTGCAGCACGAGCGCGAGCTGCGCGGCCGACACGGGAATCCCGTCGATCTCGATGCCGTCGCGGTTCAGCTGCGACGATACGTCGCCCATCAGCCAGTTCGCGGCGATCTTTGCGTTCGCAGCGCCCGCCTTCGCGACCACCGCCTCGAAGTACGCGGCCATCGCCTTGCTCGACGTCAGCACGCCCGCGTCGTACGCGGACACGCCGTACTGCTCGACGAAGCGCTGCTGCATCGCCACCGGCAGCTCGGGCATGCCGGCCTGCACGCGCTCGACCCAGTCCGCGCCGATCACGAGCGGCATCAGGTCCGGATCGGGGAAGTAGCGGTAGTCGTGCGCGTCTTCCTTGCTGCGCATCGAGCGCGTCTCGCGCTTGTCCGGGTCGTACAGGCGGGTTTCCTGCACGACTTCGCCGCCGTCCTCGATCAGCTCGATCTGGCGACGCACTTCATAGTTGATCGCCTCCTCGAGGAAGCGGAACGAGTTCAGGTTCTTGATCTCGGCGCGCGTGCCGAACTTCTCCTGGCCGACCGGGCGCACCGACACGTTCGCGTCGCAGCGGAACGAGCCTTCCTGCATGTTGCCGTCGCAGATGCCGAGCCACACGACGAGCCCGTGCAACGCCTTCGCGTACGCGACCGCCTCGGCCGCGCTGCGCATTTCCGGCTCGGTGACGATCTCGAGCAGCGGCGTGCCCGCGCGGTTCAGGTCGATGCCCGTCATCCCCGCGAAGTCTTCATGCAGCGACTTGCCCGCATCTTCTTCCAGATGCGCGCGGGTCAGGTTGACGGTCTTCGAATACGCTTCCTTGCCGGCCTTTTCATTGGCGGGCACCTGGATCGTGATCTGGCCGCCCTGCACGACCGGAATCTCGTACTGGCTGATCTGATAGCCCTTCGGCAGATCCGGGTAGAAGTAGTTCTTGCGCGCGAAGATGCTGCGCGGCGCGATGGTCGAGCCGATCGCGAGGCCGAAGCGGATCGCCCGCTCGACCGCGCCGCGGTTCAGCACCGGCAGCACGCCCGGCAGCGCCAGGTCGACCGGGCAAGCCTGCGTGTTCGGTTCCGCGCCGAACTGCGTCGGCGCGCCGGAGAAAATCTTCGAGACGGTCGACAGCTGCGCGTGCGTCTCGAGACCGATGACGACTTCCCACTGAGTCATTGCTTACACCCCCGCCGGAACTTGCTTGTGCCAGTCGGTCGCGCGTTGGAACGCGTCGGCGACCTGCAGCATCCGGGCTTCGTTGAAATAGTTGCCGATGATCTGCAGGCCGACCGGGCGCTTCGCATTCGCGCCCGCGCCGAAACCGCACGGCACGCTCATGCCGGGCAGGCCCGCGAGGCTCACCGACAGCGTATAGATATCCGCGAGATACATCTGCACCGGATCGTCGCCCTTCGCGCCGAGGTCCCAGGCGACCGTCGGCGATGCCGGGCCCATGATCACGTCGCAGGACTTGAACGCTTCCTGGAAATCCTGCGCGATGATGCGGCGGATCTTCTGCGCCTGCAGGTAGTACGCATCGTAGTAGCCGTGCGACAGCACGTAGGTGCCGATCAGGATGCGGCGCTTCACCTCGGGGCCGAAGCCCTCGGCGCGCGACTTCTTGTACATGTCGAGCAGGTCGCCGTATTCGGCGGCGCGGTGGCCGTAGCGCACGCCGTCGAAGCGTGACAGGTTCGACGACGCCTCGGCCGGCGCGATCACGTAGTAGACGGGGATCGACAGCTCGGTCTTCGGCAGCGACACCGGCACGAGCGTCGCACCGAGCGCCTCATAAGCCTTGAGCGCCGCGTCGACCGCCGCGCGCACGTCGGCGGCGAGGCCGTCGCCGAAGTATTCGTTCGGCAGGCCGATGCGCAGGCCCGCGAGCGGCTTGCCCGCGTCGTTGCCCGGCGTCCACGGCTGGCCGAGGTGGCGCGTGAAGTCCTCGTCGTCGCGCTCGAGGCTCGTCGAGTCGCGCTCGTCGAAGCCCGCCATCGCGTTGAGCAGCAGCGCGCAGTCGGCGGCGCTCTGCGCCATCGGGCCGCCCTGGTCGAGCGACGACGCGAACGCGATCATCCCGTAGCGCGACACGCGGCCGTAGGTCGGCTTGATGCCGGTCACGCCGGCGAACGACGCCGGCTGGCGGATCGAGCCGCCGGTGTCGGTGCCGGTGGCGGCCGGCGCGAGGCGCGCGGCGACGGCGACCGAGCTGCCGCCCGAGCTGCCGCCCGGCACGGCCTTCGTGTCCCACGGGTTCTTCACCGGGCCGAACGCGGAGTTCTCGTTCGACGAGCCCATCGCGAACTCGTCCATGTTGGTCTTGCCGAGCGTGACCATGCCGGCCGCCGACAGGCGGGCAACGACGGTCGCGTCGAACGGGCTCGCGTAGTTCGCGAGCATCTTCGAGCCGGCGGTCGAGCGCCAGCCGCGCGTGACGAACACGTCCTTGTGGGCGATCGGCAGGCCGGCGAGCGGGCCGGCCGCGCCGCGCGCGAGCTCGGCGTCGGCGGCCTTCGCCTGCGCGAGGGTCAGATCGGCATCGACGTGGACGAACGCGTTCAGGTCCTGCGCGGCGTCGATCCGTTTCAGATAGTGCTGCGCGAGCTCGACAGCCGAGCATTCCTTGGCGGCGAGCGCGGCGCGCAGTTCGGTCAGGCTTTTTGCGTGCATTGAGTGGTTTTCCTGGGAATTCTGGGGCGCGTGCGGCGCGAAACGGCATGAAGCGGCGCGCACGCTTGTCATCGAACGCTTACTCGATCACCTTCGGCACGAGGTACAAGCCGTCCTGCACGGCCGGCGCCGGACGCTGGTTGTCGTCGCGGTTCACCGTTTCCGTGACGGCGTCGTCGCGCAGGCGCTGCGCGACTTCCTGGATCTGTTCGATCGGGTGGGCGAGCGGCGCGATGCCGGCGGTGTCGACCGCCTGCATCTGCTCGACGAGGCCGAAGAATTCATTGAGCTGGCCAAGCGTATGCTCGGCGTCGGCATCGGCCATTTCGAGGCGCGCAAGGTGCGCGATGCGTTTCACGTCGGTCAGGGTCAGAGCCATGCAATCACCGGAAAACAAGGCGGCGCAGCGCGCGAGAAGCGGCGCTGCGGCGGGGGTTGGAGGGTGCGATCCCACCCTCAAAAATCGGGTACGAAGCGGGAAAAATACCGTCCGTTTCGATTCAAATACCGCGAAATTATAAGGTATCATTACGCGTTCGACCCAAACCCGGCAGCCTTTTCCCGTACCGCTGAGCCCCCTGTCGGCAGGCCGTGCGGGCTTCAAGCGACTCCCGGTAGATTTCATTCGCAGCTTCGAGCGCCGCGGCGGCCGCTTCCGCCACGATCCGAGGCTGTTATTTTTTCCGCTGCCGCCCTCAGCGCTCGCTATGCAGGGTCGGCCCAGAGCGAAACAGGATTCTGAATGTTCGGTTTTTTGCGCAGCTACTTCTCCAACGATCTGGCGATCGACCTCGGCACCGCAAACACCCTGATCTACATGCGCGGCAAGGGCATCGTGCTCGATGAGCCGTCCGTCGTGTCGATCCGCCAGGAAGGCGGCCCCAACGGCAAGAAGACGATCCAGGCGGTCGGCAAGGAAGCCAAGCAGATGCTCGGCAAGGTGCCCGGCAACATCGAGGCGATCCGCCCGATGAAGGACGGCGTGATCGCCGACTTCACCGTCACCGAGCAGATGATCAAGCAGTTCATCAAGACGGCCCACGAGTCGCGCATGTTCTCGCCGTCGCCGCGCATCATCATCTGCGTGCCGTGCGGCTCGACCCAGGTCGAGCGCCGCGCGATCAAGGAAGCGGCCCACGGCGCGGGCGCGTCGCAGGTCTATCTGATCGAGGAGCCGATGGCGGCCGCGATCGGTGCCGGCCTGCCGGTGTCGGAAGCGACGGGCTCGATGGTCGTCGACATCGGCGGCGGCACGACCGAAGTCGGCGTGATCTCGCTCGGCGGCATCGTCTACAAGGGCTCGGTGCGCGTCGGCGGCGACAAGTTCGACGAGGCGATCGTCAACTACATCCGCCGCAACTACGGGATGCTGATCGGCGAACAGACGGCCGAGGCGATCAAGAAGGAAATCGGCTCCGCGTTCCCCGGCTCCGAAGTCAAGGAAATGGAAGTGAAGGGCCGCAACCTGTCGGAAGGCATTCCGCGCAGCTTCACGATCTCCAGCAACGAAATCCTCGAGGCGCTCACCGATCCGCTGAACCAGATCGTGTCGTCGGTGAAGATCGCGCTCGAGCAGACCCCGCCGGAACTGGGCGCGGACATCGCCGAACGCGGGATGATGCTGACGGGCGGCGGCGCGCTGCTGCGCGACCTCGACCGCCTGCTCGCGGAAGAGACCGGCCTGCCGGTGCTTGTCGCCGAAGATCCGCTCACCTGCGTGGTGCGCGGTTCGGGCATGGCGCTCGAGCGCATGGACAAGCTGGGCAGCATCTTCTCGTACGAGTGATCGTCTAGGCAGTCTTCCTGACATGACGCACCCGCGGCGTGGCCGGCTCGCTCGTTTAGAACGAACCGCCGCGCCGTTTGCGCGTCTGAGCATCATTTAACCGATCATTCGCGCCCGGCGCCGACCATGGAATACAGTCCGCCGCCCCTCTTCAAGCAAGGTCCGCCCGCCCTCGCGCGGCTCATTTTCTTCGTCACGGTCGCCATCGCGCTCCTCGTGTCGGACGCGCGCTTCAACACGCTCGAAATCGTCCGCGGGGTGCTCGGCACCGTGCTGTATCCGCTGCAGCGCGTGGCGCTCGTGCCGCGCGACCTGTTCATGGGCGCGGCCGAAATCGCGACCAGCGGCGCCACGCTCCGTCACGAGAACGACCAGTTGCGCGCCCGCAACCTGCAACTGTCGACGCAGGCCAACCAGGCCGCCGTGCTCACGCAGGAAAACGCGCATCTGCGCGCGGTGCTCGAGCTGCGCCAGCATATCGCGACGCAGTCGACGCCCGTCGAGATCCAGTACGACACCGCCGACCCGTTCACGCAGAAGATCGTGATCGGGCAGGGCATGCAGCAACGCATCCAGGACGGCGCGCCCGTCGTCAGCGAGGACGGCGTGGTCGGCCAGGTCACCCGCGTGTTCCCGCTGCAGGCCGAAGTCACGCTGATCACCGACCGCGATCTCGCGATTCCGGTCCAGGTGCTGCGCACCGGCCTGCGCAGCGTGATCTACGGCACCCCGCGCGGCGATTCGCTCGACCTGCGCTTCGTGCCGACGAGCGCCGACGTCGTCGCCGGCGACGAGCTCGTCACGAGCGGCCTCGACGGCGTCTATCCCCCCGGCCTGCCGGTCGCGAAGGTCGTGCGCGTCGACAAGCTCGCCGACACCGCGTTCGCGCGCGTGATCTGCGCGCCGGTCGCGGCGGTGCGCGGCGCGCGCCAGATGCTGGTGCTGCACTACCAGAACGCCATTCCGCCGCGCCCGGCCGAGCCGGAATCGGCCGACAAGAACGCGAAGGGCGGCAAGAAGGCCGCGAAGGGCGCCGCCAAGGGCGAAAAGAGCGAAAAGAGCGAAAAGGGTGACAAGGCCGACGCGGGCGCGAAGCCGGCGACCGGCGCCGCGGCCCAGCCCGGCGCGACGCCCGCGCCGGCTGCGCCTGCGGCCCCTGCCGCAACGGCCAAGCCCGCCGCCGGGCAATCAGGAGCCCAGCGATGAATCGCCCGCAATACATCCTGCAGCCGGTCAACCCGTACTTCATCGTCTTCAGCCTCGCCGCCGCGTTCCTGCTGAACCTGATGCCGTGGGGCCACCTGCCCGGCGTGCCCGATTTCGTCGCGCTCGTGCTGCTGTTCTGGAACATCCACCAGCCGCGCAAGGTCGGGATGGGCGTCGCATTCGCGCTCGGCATCCTGATGGACGTGCACGAAGCGGGCCTGCTCGGCGAGCATGCGCTCGCCTACACGCTGCTGTCGTACGGCGCGATCACGATCCACCGCCGCGTGCTGTGGATGCCGATCGGCGTGCAGGTGCTGTATGTCACGCCGCTCCTCGTCGTCGCGCAGCTCGTGCCGTTCGTGATCCGCCTGCTGATGGGTGCCGCGTTCCCGGGCTGGCGCTACCTGGTCGACGGTTTCGTCGAGGCCGCGCTGTGGCCGATCGCGAGCCACCTGCTGCTGATGCCGCAACGCCGCCCGGTCGATCCGGACGACACGCGCCCCATCTGAGCCGCAGCCGCGCCGCCAGGACCCCGCCTTGAACTCCCGCCGCCCTTTCGCCCGCCGGCCGCGCCACGGGGCGGCGCCATGCCCGTCGCGCGAGCGTGCCGCGCGCGGGTCCGATCGACCGTAACCGCATGACCGAATTCAACGACACCCAACAACAGCTCTCGAAGTTCCGCCTGCGCGTCGCGGCGGCGGGCGTGTTCGTGTTCGTCTGCTTCGGGCTGCTCGCGAGCCGCTTCTTCTACCTGCAGCTCTGGCAGCACGGCAAGTACGCGCTGCAGGCCGAGGAAAACCGCATCTCGGTGGCGCCGATCGTGCCGAACCGCGGCATCATCACCGACCGCAACGGCGTCGTGCTCGCGAAGAACTATTCCGCTTACACGCTCGAAATCACGCCGTCGAAGCTCACCGACACGCTCGAGAACACGATCGACAAGCTCGCGACGATCGTCCAGATCGACGCGCGCGACCGCCGTCGCTTCAAGAAGCTGCAGGAAGACTCGAAGAACTTCGAGAGCCTGCCGATCCGCACCCGGCTCACCGACGACGAAGTCGCGCGCTTCACCGCGCAGCGCTTCCTCTTCCCCGGCGTCGACGTGCGCGCGCGGCTGTTCCGCCAGTACCCGCTCGGCACGACGGCCGCGCACGTGATCGGCTACATCGGCCGCATCTCGAAGCGCGACCAGGACCGGATCGACGCGATGAGCGACGACAACGACAGCGACCCGGAGCACTACGATCCGCGCCGCGACGCGAACAACTACAAGGGCACCGACTACGTCGGCAAGATCGGCGTCGAGCAGAGCTACGAGACCGAGCTGCACGGCCTGACCGGCTTCGAGGAAGTCGAGGTGACGGCGGGCGGCCGACCGGTGCGCACGCTGTCGCGCACGCAGGCGACGCCCGGCAACAACCTCGTGCTGTCGCTCGACATCGGGCTGCAGCAGGTCGCCGAGCAGGCGTTCGCCGGCAAGCGCGGCGCGCTCGTCGCGATCGAGCCGAAGACGGGCGACGTGCTCGCGTTCGTGTCGTCGCCGAGCTTCGACCCGAACTCGTTCGTCGACGGGATCGACCAGCAGACCTGGGACGAGCTGAACAACTCGTCCGACAAGCCGCTGCTGAACCGGCCGCTGCACGGCACCTACCCGCCGGGCTCGACCTACAAGCCGTTCATGGCGCTCGCGGGCCTGACGCTCGGCAAGCGCACGCCCGGCTGGGGCTTCCAGGATCCCGGCTACTTCACGTTCGGCGGCCATACGTTCCGCAACGACGTGCGCTCGGGCCAGGGCTGGGTCGACATGAACAAGGCGATCATGGTGTCGAACGACACCTACTTCTACATGCTCGCCCGCGACCTCGGCGTGAACGCGATCGCGAACTTCATGAAGCCGTTCGGCTTCGGCCAGATCACCGGCATCGACATCCAGGGCGAGGCGCGCGGGATCCTGCCGTCGCCGGACTGGAAGCGCAAGACCTTCAAGAAGGCCGCGCAGCAGAAGTGGTTCGACGGCGAGACGATCAGCCTCGGGATCGGCCAGGGCTACAACTCGTTCACGATCCTGCAGCTCGCGCATGCGACCGCGACGCTCGCCAACGACGGCGTCGTGATGAAGCCGCACCTCGTGAAGGAAGTCGAGGATCCGATCTCGCGCGGGCGCCACCTGACCGTGCCGAAGGAAAGCGACACGATTCCGCTCAAGCAGTCGGACATCGAGGTCGTGAAGCGCGGGATGGAGAACGTGATCGAGAACCCGTCCGGCACCGCGTACAAGGTGTTCCGCGGCGCGCCGTACCTCGCCGCCGGCAAGACCGGCACCGCGCAGGTGTTCTCGCTGCAGGGCGGCAACTACAAGGGGCACCTGCTCGCCGAGCACCTGCGCGATCACGCGCTCTTCATCGCGTACGCGCCCGTCGACCATCCGCAGATCGCGCTCGCGCTGATCGTCGAGAACGGCGGCTGGGGCGCGCAGTCCGCGGGCCCGATCGCGCGCCGCGTGCTCGACTTCTACCTGGTCGAGCGCCAGAAACCGGAGAACGAGGCGGCCGCCGTGGCCGCCGCGGCGTCGGCGACCGAGCCGGTCAACGCGCCGGTGGTCGGCGACGTGTCGAAAGCCGTCACCGTCGCGGCCGGCTTCAGGATGCTGCCGCAGCCGGTCGTGCCGGGCGCGGCCAGCGCGGCGGAAGCGGCGTCGGGCGCATCGGCGCCGGGCGCGAGCGCCGCCGGGGTTGCCGCGCCCGTCGTGGCAAGCGCCGCGGCGCCGGCCGCCGCGAGCATGCCGCCATTCCGGCGCATGCCGCATCGGCCGCACAAGCCGGCCGGCGACGCGCAGCCGCTCGCCGCCGCGCCGCGCAACGACAACCGTGCAGCGCCCCCCGCGAAAGCGGCGGACGCGGGCACCGCTCATTGACGGAGAAAGGCATGCAATTCGACAAGCGCGCCTGGCTCGACAAGATCAAGCAGATGTTCGCGGGCTTCGACCGCCCGCTCGCCCTCATCGTGTTCCTGCTGCTGTGCGTCGGCATCGTCACGCTGTACAGCGCGAGCATCGACATGCCGGGCCGGGTCGAGGACCAGTTGCGCAACATCCTGCTGACGTTCGTGCTGATGTGGGTGATCGCCAACATCCCGCCGACGACGCTGATGCGCTTCGCGGTCCCGCTGTATTCGTTCGGCGTCGCGCTATTGATCGCGGTCGCGCTGTTCGGGATGACCAAGAAGGGGGCGAAGCGCTGGCTGAACGTCGGCGTCGTGATCCAGCCGTCCGAGATCCTGAAGATCGCGACGCCGCTGATGCTCGCGTGGTACTACCAGCGCCGCGAAGGCGGCGTGCGCTGGTACGACTTCATCGCCGCGTTCGGCATCCTGCTGGTGCCGGTCGGGCTGATCGCGAAGCAGCCGGACCTCGGCACCGGCCTGCTCGTGTTCGCGGCGGGCTTCTTCGTGATCTATCTCGCGGGCCTGTCGTTCAAGCTGATCGTGCCGGTGCTCGTCGCCGGCGTGATCGCGGTCGGCTCGATCGCGGTGTTCGAGGAGCGGATCTGCCAGCCGGAAGTGCAGTGGCCGCTGATGCACGACTACCAGAAGCACCGCGTCTGCACGCTGCTCGACCCGACGTCCGACCCGCTCGGCAAGGGCTTTCACACGATCCAGGCGGTGATCGCGATCGGCTCGGGCGGCGCACTCGGCAAGGGCTACCTGAAGGGCACGCAGGCACACCTCGAATTCATTCCGGAAAAGCACACCGACTTCATCTTCGCGGTGTTCTCCGAGGAATGGGGCCTCGCCGGCGGCCTCGTGCTGCTCACGCTGTACATGGCGCTGATCGCGCGCGGGCTGTACATCGCCGCGCAGGGCGCGACGCAGTTCGGCCGGCTGCTCGCCGGGTCGCTCACGCTGGCGTTCTTCGTCTATGCGTTCGTCAACATCGGGATGGTGAGCGGCGTGCTGCCCGTCGTCGGCGTGCCGCTGCCGTTCATGAGCTACGGCGGCACCGCGCTCACGACGCTCGGCATCGCGATCGGGATGATCATGAGCGTCGGCCGGCAAAGGCGGCTGATGAAGAGCTGACCCGCGCGGAACATCAAATCGAAGCGGCGCCTCGTGCGCCGCTTTGTCATTGCGGCGGCGCGCCGCGCTGGCCGCCTTCCGGCGCCGCGCCGGCACCGCCGCCGCTCGCCGGGCCCTGCGCCTTCACGCGTTCGCTGAGCTCCTTGAATTTGAGTCCCGCGGTCTCGTCGCCCTGCGCGGCCGCCGCCGCGTAGTACGCGCGCGCGATGTTCAGGTTCTGCTCGACGCCGTCGCCGCCGCGCTCGTAGAACGATGCGGTCACGTACTGCGCGGTCGGATCGCCCGCGTCGGCGGCCTGCTTGTACCAGACGAACGCCTGGCGGTTGTCGCGCGGCGTGCCGCGTCCGTCGAGGAACTGGTTCGCGAGCGCCAGCGCGGCCTGCACGTGGCCCTGCTTCGCCGCCTTCAGGAACCAGCGATGCGCCTCGGCCGGATTGCGCGCGACGAATTCGCCGTCATCCAGCATCCGGCCGTATACGTACTGCGCGTGCGACATGTTCGCGTCGGCCGCGCGCCTCAGCCAGCGCAGCCCCTCGTCGACGTTCGCCGTCACGCCCTCGCCCGTGATCAGCATCATCGCGTAATTGAACTGCGCGAGACGGTTGCCGCGCTCGGCCGCATCGTGAAACTGCACGAGCGCCGCCCGGAAATTGCCCGCGTTGTAATCGGCGATCGCGGACTCCGTCTCGCGCGCCGGCTCCGGCTGCGCTCGCGCGCCCTGTGCGAGCGCCGCGCCGCAGGCCGCATATAGGCCGAGCGCCGCTACGCCCGCCCGCAGCGCGCGCGCGCAGGTGCGGCGACACACGCCGGCGCTTGCGTTCATGACCGCACCTCCTGCAATGCCTGCCGCGTCGCGCGCAGCAGCCAGCTGACGTCGGCGGACAGCGAAATGACCCGGTAGCCGGCGTCGCGGTATTGCCGCGCCGCGGCCGTATCGGCCGCGTAGATGCCGACCGCGACGCCCGCTTGCCGGCCCGCCGCGAGCACGCGCGCCATCGCGGCTTCGACGACCGGATGCCGGATGTCGCCGAGATGCCCGAGGCTCGCCGCGAGATCGGCGGGTCCGATGAACAGGCAGTCGATGCCCGGTATCGCGGCGATCCGCTCGACTTCGTCGACGCCGCGCGCCGATTCGATCTGCACCATCACCGCAACCTGCGCGTTCGCCGTCTGCAGGTAATCGCGCCGCATTCCGAATGCCGCCGCACGCACCATGCCCGCCACGCCGCGCAGCCCGTCCGGCGATTCCGGCGACGGGTAGCGGGTGAGCCGCACCGCGTGCGCGGCGTCGTCCACGGTTTCGATGTTCGGAAACATCAGCGTGCGCGCGCCCGCGTCGAGCGCGCGCTTCACGAGCCACGGCTCCCGCGCCGGCACGCGCACGACCGGTTCGCTTGGCAGATGGGCGGCGGCCAGCGCCCGCAGCTGCGACGCGACGTCGTGGCTGTCGTTCGGCGCGTGCTCCATGTCTATGCAGAGCCAGTCGTAGCCGGCGTGCGCGAGCGCTTCGGCGGCGGCGTCGCTCGCGAGCGTCAGCCACAGGCCGTACAGCGGGTCGTCGCCGTCGTGCAGGCGTTGTTTGAGGGAATTGGTGAGCGTGCTCATCGAAACGGCCTCCAGACGGACGGGCATTCGAAAGGGACAAGCAACGGGCGGGACAGGGCGCGGACGCGCCGGGCTGCGCCGGCGCAGGGACGCCGACGCGTTTTGCGACGCCACGCAACGATCATAGCGCGGCACACGGCGGAATGTGGGAACGGGCGGAACGGAAAACCGCCAGCGGATTACCGCCGCGGTACGCCGTGGCGGCAGTCCGCGCCGACCGGGCGGGACTGCCGCGTCAGGAAGCTCAGCGGCCGGGCTCGCGCTCGACGTCGGCCCAGCAGTTCGGCGTTTCGTACAGGCGCACGCGCTCGAGGCGCAGGTTGATCCCGTAGTGCGCGTCGTAGACGTTCGCGAGGATGTCGAACGCGATCGCCGCGAGGTTCTCGACGGTCGGAATCCGGTCGATCACGACGGTCTTGTGATCGGCCATCTGCTCGAGGAACGAGCGCACGACCTCGTCGCGCGCGTAGACGAGAAACGCGTGATCCCACTTGCTGACCAGATGCTCCATCGCGAGCGCCTTCACGTCGGCGAAATCCATCACCATGCCGCGGTCGGGCGCGCCCTCGGTATCGACGAGATCGCCGCGCAACGTGATTTCGAGCACGTAGCGATGGCCGTGCAGGTTCCTGCACTGGCTGCGGTGATCGGGAATGCGGTGTCCCGCGTCGAATTCGAGTTTTCGGGTAATCAGCACGATGTCAAAAGCCGGTGAATCAGGGAATGTTCAGATATTTGTGCGTCTGCATCGACAGGCGCCACTGCGGATGGCGCTTGCACCAGTCGATCGCGAGCCTCGTGTTGAGGTCGCGCGACGGGCCGTCCATCGGTTGCACGAGGAAATAGTCGAAGTCGAGCTTCGCGTAGTCGGCGAGCCGCTGGTTGTCCTGCGGGATCACGACCTTCAGCTCGTTGCCCTTCGTGACGACGAGCGGCGCGTCGGCCTTCGGGCTCACGCAGATCCAGTCGATCGATTCGAGCACCGGCAGCGAGCCGTTGGTCTCGATCGCGATCTCGAAGCCCGCCGCGTGCAGCGCGTCGACGAGCGGCTGGTCGAGCTGCAGCATCGGCTCGCCGCCCGTGCAAACGACGAAGCGGTGCGCCTCGCCGTCCGGCCACAGGCTCGCGACCTGCGCGGCGAGCGCCGCCGCGTCCTTGAACTTGCCGCCGTTCTCGCCGTCGGTGCCGACAAAATCGGTGTCGCAGAAGCGGCACGCCGCCTCCGCGCGGTCTTCCTCGCGGCCCGACCACAGATTGCAGCCGGCGAACCGGCAGAACACGGCCGGACGGCCCGCGTTCGCGCCTTCGCCCTGCAACGTGTAGAAGATTTCCTTGACCGCGTAAGTCATCGTCCTGGATCCGGCTCGCGCCGCTCGTTCTCGATCAGTTCATCATTGTGCGCCGCCGGCGCGCGGGCGTCACAGCGGCGCTTCGGTCACGCGCTCGCCCTTCAGGTAGGCCTCGTAGCCGCGCTTGCGCAGCTTGCACGCCGGGCATTCGCCGCAGCCGAAGCCCCAGTCGTGCAGCTCCGCCCGTTCGCCGACGTAGCACGTATGCGTCTCGACGCGGATCAGCTCGACGAGCGCCTGGCCGCCGAGCTGCTCGGCGAGCTGCCAGGTCTGCGCCTTGTCGAGCCACATCAGCGGCGTCTCGAGCACGATGCGCGTGTCCATCCCGAGGTTCAGCGCGACCTGCAGCGCCTTCATCGTGTCGTCGCGGCAGTCCGGATAGCCCGAGAAGTCGGTCTCGCACATCCCGCCGACCAGCACGCGCAGCCCGCGGCGGTAGGCGATCGCCGCGGCGATCGTCATGAACAGCAGGTTGCGGCCCGGCACGAACGTGTTCGGCAGGCCGTTCGCCGACGTCTCGATCTCGATCGCGCGCGTCATCGCGGTGTCGCTGATCGCGCCGAGCACCGACAGGTCGATCATGTGATCGTCGCCGAGCCGGCCCGCCCACGCGGGAAACTGGCGCTTCAGCGCGTCGCGCACGCCTTCGCGACACTCCAGCTCGACGCGATGGCGCTGGCCGTAGTCGAAGCCGAGGGTCTCGACCGTCTGATAGCGTTCGAGGGCCCAGGCCACGCACGTGGCCGAGTCCTGTCCGCCGGAAAACAACACGAGCGCGCCGTCTTTAGCGTCTGTCCGAATCACCGTGATACTCCGTGAATGTGTAGGCTCGCGCCGCGCTGCGACCGGCTGTCGCCAGGCGGCTCGACCAGTATAGGCGGGGCCGCCTGCGTCAAGGACGACGGATGCTTATGCTGCCCATCGAGCGGCATCGGCGCCGCACACCGGCGCGATGCCGGACCGCCCGCTTCGCAATGCACGCGAAGCGACGCGCTAAGTCATTGAGCGGGCACGGATTTTATCACGTCACCGTGAATGCCGCCGGACACGCGCGCCACCACAAACGAAAAACCCCAAGAATCTGGCGATTCTTGGGGTTCGAAATGCTGGTGGCCTGGGACGGAATCGAACCATCGACACGCGGATTTTCAATCCGCTGCTCTACCAACTGAGCTACCGGGCCAACGAAGAAGAGAAAGTATATCGAGGTATCTGGCGTTGCGCAAGGACTTTCGTGAAGTTTTTTACACGAGGCCTTCCGGCGGCTTCTTGCCGAGCTCGACGCCGAGCTGCTTGAGCTTGCGATACAGGTGCGTGCGCTCGAGGCCCGTCTTCTCCGCGACGCGCGTCATGCTGCCGTTCTCGCGCGCGAGGTGATACTCGAAGTACGCGCGCTCGAACGCGTCGCGCGCCTCGCGCAACGGGATGTCGAACGGAATCGCCGCCGTCTGCCCCGCGAGGCCGAGCGTCGCGGCCATGTCGTCGCCGAGCGTCGGCAACGCGGCCGCGGACGCGATCATCGCGGGCCCCGCAGCCGGCCCTGCTCCCGCCTTCGCCACCGCGTTGACGGTCGCCGGCGCCGCGCCGCGCGCGAGCCCGTGCTCGACCGCCTTCAGCAGCTTCTGCAACGCGATCGGCTTCTCGAGGAAATCGAGTGCGCCGATCTTCGTCGCCTCGACGGCCGTATCGATCGTCGCATGCCCGGACATCATGATCACGGGCATCGTCAGCAGCCCCTGCGCCGCCCATTCCTTGAGCAGCGTGACGCCGTCGGTATCGGGCATCCAGATATCGAGCAGCACGAGATCGGGCGTCTGATTCAGGCGGTAGTCACGCGCGGCCTGCGCGTTCTCCGCCGCCTCGACGACATGTCCTTCGTCGCTGAGGATCTCCGAGAGCAATTCCCGGATGCCCATTTCATCATCTACCACCAGGATGGTTGCCATTTACGCTGCCTTTGTCTGCACACTTGCTTTTGTCTTTGCGGGGGCCGGCCTTCCGGGGGCGGGCCTTCCGGAGGCCGTCCCGCCCTGCACGCCACGCTCGGCGTCCGGCGCATCGCTCGCCAGCTGCAGGAACAGGATCGACACCTGCGCACCCTCGACGGCCTCGCCGTGCATGCGATTGCGCAGATCGATCCGCGCGCCGTGCTCGTCGACGATCTTCTTCACCGTAGCCAGCCCGAGGCCCGTGCCCTTCGCCTTCGTCGTCACGTAAGGCTCGAACGCGCGGGTCAGGATGCGCGCCGGAAAACCCGGGCCGTTGTCGGACACGGTCAGGCGAACCGCGACACGCGTTTTGCCCTCGGTGTCGGGATCGCCATATTCTACTGTCTTGGTTTCGATCAACACACGCGGCTGCGCGACTTCCGCAACCGAATCCTGCGCATTCTGCAGCAGGTTGTGGATCACCTGGCGCAGTTGCGTCGCGTCGCCGCGAATCACCGGCAGCGGCGCGAGCTCGACGACGATCGTGCTCTTGCCTTCGCCGACGCCGTAGAGTCCGAGCACCTCGCTCACCAGTTCGTTGAGCTGCAGGTTCGCGAGCACCGCCGGCGGCGTGCGCGCATATTCGCGGAAATCGTCGACCATCCGCTTCATCGCCGCAACCTGGTTGACGATCATCGTCGCGCCGCGCTTCAGCACGTCCGCATCGGTCGGCGCGAGCTTGTCGGACAGCTTCATCTGCAGCCGCTCCGCCGACAGCTGGATCGGCGTCAGCGGGTTCTTGATCTCGTGCGCGAGCCGCCGCGCGACTTCGCCCCACGCAACCGAACGCTGCGCGGAAATCACGTCGGAGATGTCGTCGAACACGACGACGTAGCCGGACGTCTGCGGATCGTCCGCCTGTCCTTCCACTGTCAACACGAGACGCGTGCCGCGCACGAGCAGCGTCAGCGGATCGGCTTCGCCCGGCACTTCGACCGCGAACTGCTGCTGCCAATGGCCATGATCGCCGCTGCCGCCGTCGGACGCCGCCTCGCGATCGGCGAACGCCTTGCGCACCATCGCGCCGAATTCCGCGACGACGCCGACCTGGTCGAGCGTCGTGCCGATCAGCGCATCGAACGGCTGCCGGAAGATCCGCTCGGCGCCGCGGTTCGCGGTCGTCAGCCGGAACTGGCGGTCGAGCACGAACACGCCCGCGGTCAGGTTCGCGAGGATGCTCTCGAGATAGGTCTTCGAATGCTCGAGCGCGATGCGGTTGTTCTCGACCGCGAGCCGCGCCTCGGACAGCTGGCGGGTCATCGCGTTGAACGCCTGCGTGAGGAAGCCGAGCTCGTCGCGCGACTTGATCTCGCGCTTGGGCGTGTAGTCGCCTTCCGCGACTTCCTTCGTCCCCTGCGCGAGCAGGAACAGCGGCCGCGCGAGCTGCTGGCCGAGCGCGAGCGCGAGCATCATCGCGATGAAGGTCGCGAGGAACAGCGCGAGCGTCAGCGTGCCGATGTACATCTTGCGCAGGCCCGTGCGGCCAAGCGCCTTTTCCTGGTATTCGCGATACGCGCGCTGCACGGCGTCCGCGTTGTGCGCGAGCGTCGGCGGCACCGGCTGCGTGAGCTGCAGGAAGCGCTCGGCCGGCTGCAGCAGCGACATGGACGCATCCGGGATGGGCCGCACGACGCGCAGCCGCAGCGCGCCCTTCGCGCCGTGCGCATGCGGATCGCCGTCGACCTCGCCCTCGATCGCCGCGTACACGCCGCGTTCGCGCGCCTGGTTCAGCATCAGCGGCGTCGGCAGGTCGTCCGGGATCAGTGCCGCGAAATTGCCCGACGCCTGCGCGACGATGTGCAGGTCGGGCGCGGCGCCCGGGCCGCTGCGGCCGGGCTCGACGATCGTCGCGTCCTGCACGCCGAACTGGTCGCGCAGGCGCAGCAGCGTGAGCGTCGTGCCGTTCGTGTTCGTATCGGCGCTCGCGAGCTGGTCGGACATCAGGCGCGCCTTCGTCTGCAGGTCGGACAGCGACGCGTCGAGCATCCCGCGGCCGAGGTTGAGGCCGGCGGTCAGTGCGGTTTCGACGTTCACGTCGAACCACGATTCGATGCTGCGCGACACGAACTGGTACGACACGATGTAGATGATGCCGCCCGGCACGACGCCGACGAGCGCGAAGAATACCGCGAGCTTCGCGAGCAGCCGCGTGCCGAACTTGCCCTTCCTCAGACGCACGACGATCATGCCGATCAGGCCGAGCACGACGAGCAGGAACACCAGCGCGACGACGATGTTGGTCGCGTAAAGCCACGAGTAGTAGCGGTCGAAGAATTCGGTGTTCGCGCTCGCGGCCGCCAGCAGCACGAGCAGCAGCAGCGCGGTGAGTGCAACGGTAGAAACGATCACGCGCACGAGCAGGCTCCTCCCGCTGGCCGCGCGGCGCACTTTATTTAGCACGTTCGGTCACCGTGAAGGTAAAGCGCTTCCAGTCCGACCCGAGCGTCCAGTCGCGGTTGTTCACCGCGTCGACCTGGAACGGCTTCGGCATCAGCGCCGTATCGAGCTGCATCCGCACCGAGGCCGTGTAGGTTTCGCCCTGATGCACCTGGTTCCGGTCGATCACGTGCCACGACGTGACGTGCTTGATGACCGCGAGCGCGTCCTTCAGCGTGCCGAAGCCGAGCTGCAGGCCGCCCGTCGATACGCGGTATTCGCGCGTGAGCGGCTGGAACGACAGGCGGATCGTCTGCGACACCGACACCGGCTGTTCGTCGAACCAGTACCAGCGCGCGCGGCCCAGCTCGAAATCGGTCGTGAAGTAAAGCGGGATGCCCTTGTTGACGGCGTCCTCGAGGTTCGAATTCAGCTCGAAGTCGAAGCGGGCGTCGAGGCTCCAGCCGCTGCCGTCGGACTGCAGCGACGCGCGCTGCACGGCGATCGATTCGGCGCGCGCCGGCCTCGCGACTGCGAGGCACAGGGCCAGCGCGACCATCAGCACGGCCGCGAGCCGAAGTGGAAAAAGGTGTTTGATCGTCACCGTTTCTGAAACCGCGCGTAGAAGAATCCGTCGTGATCGGTGTTCTGGTCGGGACCGGCCGCGCCTGCCTGCGCCCCGCCCGAGGCGGCGCGCGGCAGCAGCTGGCCGGGCGCGTCCAATCGTACCGCATCTTCACTGGCCGCTTCAAACCAGCGCGCCTGCAGCTCGCCCTCTTCCGGAAAGATCGAACAGGTCACGTACAGCAGTTCGCCGCCCGGCTTCACGAGCGGCCACAGCGCCGACAGGATGCGGCGCTGCTCGGCGACGAGCGCCGGAATGTCGGCCTCGCGGCGCAGCCAGCGAATGTCGGGATGACGGCGCACGATGCCGGACGCCGAGCACGGCACGTCGGCGAGGATGCGGTCGAACGGCCGGCCGTCATGCCATTCGCCGGGCGCGCCCGCGTCGCCGACGCGCACGTCCGCGACCAGCGACAGCCGCGCGAGATTCTCGCCGATGCGCGTCGCGCGGGTGGCGTCGCTTTCGAGCGCAACGACTTCCGCGTCGGCGAGCTCGAGGATATGCCCGGTCTTGCCGCCGGGCGCTGCACAGGCGTCGAGCACGCGCATCCCGTCGGCCGCGCCGAGCCATTCGGCGGCGAGCTGCGCGCCCGCGTCCTGGACGGAGACGACGCCGTCGGCGAAGCCCGGAATTCGTTCGACCGGCAGCGGCGTGGCGAGCCGCACCGCATGCTTGCCGATCGCGGCCGCGTCGATGCCGTGCGTGCGCAGCGTGTCGAGATACGCGTCGACGGTCGTGCGACGCGCATTCACGCGCAGCGTCAGCGGACCGGGACGGTCGCCGGCCGCGAGAATCGCCTGCCAGCCGTCGGGCCACGCGGCCTGTACCGCGTCGCGCCACCACGCACGGTAGTTCCAGCGCGCGACCGGATCGTCCCGCATCGCCGCGACCTGCGCATCGCGCTCGCGCAGGAAACGCCGCAGCACCGCGTTGACCATCCCTTTCGCGAACACAACTTCGCGACGCGCGCCGATCGCGGTCACGGCCTGGTCGACGACGGTAAATGCCGGATACGCGGCGGCGTCGCCTTCATCGAGCAGCAGCGCGATCGCGCACGCGAGGATGGCATGGACATGCGCGGGCGGCGCCTTGCCGACGAGTCGGCCAATCAGCCAGTCGGCGCTGCCGAGGCGGCGCATCGTCCGGTAGGCGACGTCCTGCGTCGCGCCGCGCGCCAGCGCCTGCGCGCCGGACGGCATCCCCGCAAACACCATCGCCAGCGCGGCCGGCAGCGCGTTGCCGCGGCGCACCGCATCGACCGCCTGCGCGGCCGCATCGAGCGCGAAGCCGAGCGACTCGGGCGCAAGATGCAGTGCGGACAGGCGAGCCAGGCGGCCGGACGAAGGTTTGGCGGAGGTGCGGTTTCGTGTCATCGGATCGAGGCGTCGGCAAGCAACGGGAGCCGCGGCGGCTGCGTGGCCGCCGCGATCCCAAACCGCGCATTGTAGCGTGGGAGCATGCACGCCCCTTTTCGGGACGCACCAATGGAACACCCCGCAGCGCAACGCATGCGGGGTGAGGTCGAGCGTGCGCGTCCAGTGGCCACGCACGAGGCGACAGGGAGGCTTAGTCGAAACGGCCCGTGCGCGCCATTTCCATCAGGCGCGCGATGCGCTCCTCGGTGGCCGGGTGCGTCGAGAACAGGTTCTGCAGGCCGCCGCCGTGCAGCGGGTTCATGATCATCATCTGCGCGGTGGCCGGATGCTCCTCGGCCGCCGGGAACGGGATGCCCGCCGCGTAGCGATGGATCTTGTCGAGCGCCGACGCGAGCGCCTGCGGATCGCCGGAAATCTGCGCGCCGCCGCGGTCCGCCTCGAACTCGCGCGCCCGCGAGATCGCCATCTGGATCAGCGCGCCGGCGATCGGCGCGAGCAGCGCGACCGCAATGCCCGCGATCGGATTGGCCGGACGGCCGTTCTCGTCACGCCCGCCGAAGAACATCGCGAAATTCGCGAGCGCCGAGATCGCGCCCGCCATCGTCGCGGTGATCGTCGAGATCAGGATGTCGCGGTGCTTCACGTGCGCGAGCTCGTGCGCCATCACGCCGCGCATCTCGCGCTCCGACAGCACGCGCAGGATGCCGGTCGTCGCCGCGACGGCTGCGTGCTCGGGGTTGCGGCCCGTCGCGAACGCGTTCGGCGCGTCTTCGTTGATCAGGTACACGCGCGGCATCGGCAGGTTCGCGCGCGTGGCCAGCTCGCGCACCATCCGGTAGAACTGCGGCGCCGTGTTCTCGTCGACTTCCTGCGCGTTGTACATGCGCAGCACCATCTTGTCGGAGAACCAGTACGAGAAGAAATTCATGCCGAGCGCGAACAGCAGCGCGATCGTCATGCCGCGCGAACCGCCGATCATCCCGCCGATCACGATGAACAGGGCCGTGATCGCGGCCATCAGCATCGCGGTTTTGACCCAATTGAACATACGTCCACTCCTTATCCGAATGCAGCACCCGCCGGATGCCTCAAGAGGGCGCGGCGAAAAAATTGTAAGCGATCTGTTAGATAAGTGCGTATTGGAAAAATTCAATCTCAGCGCTGCGAAGTCGCAAGCCTGAGGCCGAGCCCGACGAACGCGCTGCCGACCGTGCGGTCGAGCCACTTCTTCACGCCCGGCTTGCCGGAAAAACGGCGCGTCACGCTGCCCGCGACCCACGCGAGCAGGCTGTTCCAGATCGTGCTCATCACGACGAACACCGCGCCGAGGGTCAGGAACGCCAGCGCCTTGTGCGCGCTGTCCGCCGACACGAACTGCGGGAAGAACGACACGAAGAACAGCACGACCTTGGGGTTCAGCACGTTCGTCCAGAAGCCCTGCATGAACAGCTGGCGCAACGGCTTGGCGGCCGCGACCGGCGCAGCCTGCGCCGTGTGGGCCCCGGCCGCCGGCTTCGCGAGGATCATCCGCACGCCCAGGTAGATCAGGTAGGCCGCGCCCACCAGCTTGATCACCGTGAACGCCGTGGCCGACGCGGCCAGCACCGCGGTCAGGCCGAACGCGCAGGCGAGCGCGTGCACGCAGCAGCCGGCGGAGATGCCGAGCGCGGACATCAGCCCCGCGCCGCGGCCTTGCGCGACGCTGCGGCCGATGATGTACGCGGTGTCGGGCCCCGGCGTGACGTTCAGCAGGAACACCGCCAGGAGAAAGAAGCCGAAATGGGTGATGCCAAGCATGGAAACCTCGGAGCCGGGAAAGCGCAAGGAAATTCTACGCGCGCGCGCCGTGCGTTGCGACTCGGCCGTTCGGCCGATTGCGCGCCGCCGGCAAGCCGTGTCGAATGACGCTCATGATGCGTCGGGAAGCGTGAACCGCTGGCCCGCGGCCAGCGGCGCGCCGGCCAGGAATTCGCGCGCCGGCAGCCGCTTGCCGCCCGGTTTCTGCAGCTGCGTGACGCACAGTGCGCCGCTGCCGCACGCAACGATCACGCCGTCCGGGCCCGCGTCGACGATCGTCCCCGGCGCCGCGTCGCCGCGCGCGTCCACGGGCGCCGCCGCCCACAGCTTGAGCGCCGCGCCGTCGAGCGTCGCGACGCCGCCCGGGAACGGATCGAACGCGCGCACCCGGCGCGCCAGCACGTCCGCGGGCTCGCGCCAGTCGAGCGCGGCCTCGTGCTTGCCGATCTTCTCCGCGTACGTCACGCCGTCGGCCGGCTGCGGCGCCGCCGGCAGGCTGCCGGTCCGCTCAAGCTGAACCAGCGCGTCGACGATGAGGCGCGCGCCTTCCGCGGCGAGCCGGTCGTGCAGCGTCGCGGTCGTGTCGTCGGGTGTGATCATGACGCGCGCGTCGTGCAGCATCGCGCCGGTGTCCAGCCCGGCGTCCATCTGCATCAGCGTGACGCCCGTCTGAGCGTCGCCCGCCTCGATCGCGCGATGGATCGGCGCGGCGCCGCGCCAGCGCGGCAGCAGCGACGCGTGGATGTTGATGCAGCCGTGGCGCGGGATGTCGAGCACCTCCTGCGGCAGCAGCAGGCCGTATGCGGCAACCACCATCACGTCGTGCGGGGTCTCGCGCAGCAGCTCGATCGCTTCGGCCGCCTCGGCCGGGTACTTGCCCGCGCGGCGCAGCGACGAAGGCTGCGCGACGGGCATGCCGTGCTCGACGGCATAGCGCTTCACGGCGCTCGCCTGCAGCTTCATTCCGCGCCCGGCGGGGCGGTCGGGCTGCGTGAGGACGAGCGGCACGGGAAAGCCGGCCTCGTGGATCGCGGCGAGCGCAGCCGCGGCGAATTCCGGCGTGCCGGCGAAAATGACGCGCAACGAATGTGTCATGACAACGGATCGGGGTCAGGCAGGGCGAACACGCGTCACATCGCGCGTTCGAGTTTCTTCATCTTCGACTTGATGCGGCTTTGCTTGAGCGGCGACAGGTATTCGACGAACACGCGGCCCATCAGGTGATCCATCTCGTGCTGGATGCACACGGCCAGCAGGCCTTCGCAGTCGAGCTCGAACGTCTCGCCCTTTTCGTCGAGCGCGCGCACGCGCACGCGATCCGGACGCTCGACTTCGTCATAGACGCCCGGCACCGACAGGCAGCCTTCCTCGTAGACCTGCTTCGCGTCGCTCGACCACACGAGCTCGGGGTTGATGAATGCGCGCAGCTCGCTCTTGTCTTCCGAGATGTCGATCACGATCACGCGCTCGTGCACGTCGACCTGCGTCGCGGCAAGGCCGATGCCCGGCGCGGCGTACATGGTTTCCGCCATGTCGGCGACGAGCTTGCGGATCCGGTCGTCGACCTTGTCGACGGGCTTGGCGACCTTGTGCAGCCGCTTGTCGGGGTAATGAATGATGTTCAGCAAAGCCATGGCGTTCGGTAATCGGTAAATCGGCGGTTCGCTTCGGCCATCCGGCCGACTGGTCCAGCCGCGAGGATGCAACGAAGATGAGGCGGATGCGTGGCGAATCAACGCCCGCGGATCACGCGACCTGCAACCGGCCGCGCGCCTGCGCGCAGCCTCATCGGATTATTTCGGATGATGAAAATTTTAACATGGCGACACGCGTCTCGCTGGCGGTCGCATTCGACGGTTTCCTCATGTCGCCGCACCCGCTGAGCGCCGCCGCGCTGCGCGCCTGGCTGCAGCTCGCCGAAGCGCCCGGATTGACGCCCGCGGTTCTGCGCGTGCTGCTCGACGCGTTCGGCTCGCCGCGCGCGCTCATCGACGCGCCGGACGACGCGATCGCCGCCGCGAGCAGCCCGGCGGCGGCGCAGGCCGTGCGCGCGAGCGAGCGTGCCGACCTGGACGCACGGGCCGCTGCGGCGCTCGCGTGGCGCGACGCGCCCGGCAACTGCATCGTCCCGCTCGGCGATCCCGCCTATCCGCCGCGGCTGCGCGACCTGCACGACCCGCCGCCGCTGCTATATGTAAAGGGGCGCGTCGCGCTGCTGCACGCGCGCGGGATCGCGATCGTCGGCAGCCGGCACGCCACGCCGCAGGGCCTCGCGGATGCGACGCGCTTCGCACGCATCCTGTCGGACGCCGGGCTCGCGATCGTCTCCGGGCTGGCGCTCGGCATCGACGGCGCCGCGCACCGGGGCGGGCTGGACGGCCGCTCGAGCACGATCGCGGTGATCGGCACCGGCGCCGATCTCGTCTATCCGGCGCGGCACCGCACGCTCGCGCACGAGATCGCCGCGCACGGCGCCATCGTCTCCGAGTGGCCGCTCGGCACGCCGGCCCGCGCCGCGCACTTCCCGCAACGCAACCGGCTGATCGCCGCCCTGGCGAGCGGCGCGCTCGTCGTGGAGGCCGCGCCGCGTTCCGGCTCGCTGATCACCGCGCGGCTCGCGAACGAATTGGGCCGCGACGTGTTCGCGATGCCGGGCTCGATCCACGCGCCGCTTGCGCAAGGCTGCCACGCGCTGATCCGCGACGGCGCGAAGCTCACCGCGACGCCCGAGGACGTCCTCGACGAATATGGGCTGAGCACGGAATCGCCGGGTGATGCTGTGCAGGCAGCGGCGACATCCGGCGACGCGGCCGAGCAGGCCGTCCTCGCCGCGCTAGGATATGGCCCCGTTACCTACGAATGGCTGGCCGAGCGCAGCGGCCTGTCCGACGACGCGCTGCACCGGGCGCTCCTCGCGCTCGAACTGGCCGGCCGCGTCGCGAGCCTGCCGGGCGGCCGCTTCGTCCGGCTCGGCGGCCCCGCCGCGCCGCAGCTTGCGCACGGCGTGCTACATTCCCCCGCATAGGGGCGGCTGCGCCGCCCGCCGACTTCATGCAAGGAAACCCATGCCTGCGCTGAATCTCGACACCGACGCGGATCGGATCGCCGAGCGCCTCCGCCATCCCGACACGCTGCTCGTCGCCTGCCTGTGCGCCGATTGGTGCGGCACCTGCCGCGAATACCGCATCGCCTTCAATCAGCTCGCCGACGCGCATCCCGAAGCCTGCTTCGCGTGGATCGACATCGAAGCGCATGCCGACAGGCTCGACGACCTCGACGTCGAGAATTTCCCGACGATCCTGATCGAGGATGCCAACGCCGCGCGCTTCTTCGGCACGGTGCTCCCGCACGCGGCCATCGTCGAGCGGATGCTGTCCGACCTGACCGCCCTGCCGGGCGTGCCGCATGCACCGAAATTGCGCAACATCCTGAACGTCGAGGCCTGAACCGAGTGCCGGTGCCACGGTATTTCGCGCGAAAGCGTGTCCTGCTGCGCCGCACGCTTGCCGCCGTCACGGCCCCCCACTATGATGAGCCGCTTTTTGCACGCCGAGCCGCCGTCGCGGCGCCGTGTGCTATAAAGCCGTCGTAAAAGGGACCCACAACCGGCAAACCCGGTCTACCACACACACAGTCATGTCCAAAGCTCTGATCATTGCGGAAAAGCCTTCTGTCGCGAACGACATCGCGCGCGCTTTGGGTGGCTTTACGAAGCATGACGAATACTTCGAGAGCGACGAGTACGTCTTGTCGTCCGCTGTCGGCCACCTGCTCGAAATCGCGGCCCCGGAAGAGTACGAGGTCAAGCGCGGCAAGTGGAGCTTCGCGCACCTGCCCGTCATTCCGCCGCATTTCGACCTGAACCCGATCGCCAAGAGCGAGTCGCGCCTCAAGGTGCTGACCAAGCTGATGAAGCGCAAGGACGTCGACCGCCTGATCAACGCATGCGACGCGGGGCGCGAAGGGGAGCTGATCTTCCGCCTGATCGCGCAGCACGCGAAGGCGAAGCAGCCGGTCCAGCGCCTGTGGCTGCAGTCGATGACCCCGCAGGCGATCCGCGACGGCTTCGCGCACCTGCGCAGCGACTCCGACATGCAGCCGCTCGCCGACGCGGCCCGCTGCCGCTCGGAAGCCGACTGGCTCGTCGGGATCAACGGCACCCGCGCGATGACCGCGTTCAACAGCAAGGGCGGCGGCTTCTTCCTGACCACGGTCGGCCGGGTTCAGACGCCAACCTTGTCGATCGTCGTCGAACGTGAAGAGAAAATCCGCCGTTTCGTCCCGCGCGACTACTGGGAAGTGAAGGCGGCGTTCGCGTGCGCGGGCGGCTTCTACGAAGGCAAGTGGTACGACCCGAAATTCAAGCGCGACGAATTCGATCCGGAAAGGCGCGACTCGCGGCTCTGGAGCCCGCCTGCCGCCGAGACGATCGTCGCGGCCTGCCGCGACCAGATCGGCACCGTCAGCGAGGAATCGAAGCCGTCGACGCAGCTGTCGCCGCTGCTGTTCGACCTGACGAGCCTGCAGCGCGAAGCCAACAGCCGCTTCGGCTTCTCCGCGAAGAACACGCTCGGTCTCGCACAGGCGCTGTACGAAAAGCACAAGGTGCTGACCTACCCGCGTACCGACGCGCGCGCGCTGCCGGAAGACTACATCGCGACGGTCAAGTCGACGATGGAGATGCTCAAGGAGAGCCACAACTACCTGCCGCATGCGAAGCAGGTGCTCGACAAGGGCTGGGTGAAGCCGAACAAGCGGATCTTCGACAACTCGAAGATCAGCGACCACTTCGCGATCATCCCGACGCTGCAGGCGCCGAAATCGCTGTCCGAGCCGGAACAGAAGCTCTACGACCTCGTCGTGAAGCGCTTCCTCGCCGTGTTCTTCCCTGCCGCGGAATACAAGGTCACGACCCGGATCACCGAGGTGGCCGGCCATCACTTCAAGACCGAGGGCAAGGTGCTCGTCGAGCCGGGCTGGCTGCAGGTGTACGGCCGCGACGCCGAAGGCGCGGACGCGAACCTCGTGCCGGTGCAGAAGGACGAGAAGGTGAAGACGGACGAGATCGCCGCAGTGGCGCTCGTGACGAAACCGCCGGCACGCTACTCGGAAGCGACGCTGCTCTCCGCGATGGAAGGCGCGGGCAAGCTGGTCGAGGACGACGAGCTGCGCGAGGCGATGGCCGCGAAGGGGCTCGGCACGCCGGCCACGCGCGCGGCGATCATCGAAGGGCTGCTCGGCGAGAAATACCTCGTGCGCGAAGGCCGCGAGCTGATCCCGACCGCGAAGGCGTTCCAGCTGATGACCCTGCTGCGCGGGCTCGGCGTGAAGGAACTGACCGCGCCGGAGCTCACCGGCGAATGGGAATACAAGCTGTCGCAGATGGAGCGCGGGCACCTCGCGCGCGACGCGTTCATGCAGGAAATCGCCCGCATGACGCAGCAGATCGTCAAGCGCGCGAAGGAATACGATTCCGACACGATCCCCGGCGATTACGCGACGCTCGAGACGCCGTGCCCGAACTGTGGCGGCCAGGTGAAGGAAAACTACCGGCGCTTCGCGTGCACGAAGTGCGAGTTCTCGATCTCGAAGATTCCGGGCAGCCGGCAGTTCGAGATCGCGGAAGTCGAGGAGCTGCTGCAGAAGAAGGAAATCGGCCCGCTGTCCGGTTTCCGCAGCAAGATGGGGCGGCCGTTCTCGGCAATCCTGAAGCTCTCGCTCGACGACGAGACGAAGAACTACAAACTGGAGTTCGATTTCGGCCAGGACCAGGGCGGCGAGGAAGGCGAGGCGCCGGACTTCTCCGCGCAGGAGCCGGTCGGCGCCTGTCCGAAGTGCAAGGGTCGCGTGTTCGAGCACGGGATGAGCTACGTGTGCGAGCACTCGGTCGCCAACCCGAAGACCTGCGACTTCCGCTCGGGCAAGGTGATCCTGCAGCAGGAAATCACTCGGGAGCAGATGGGCAAGCTGCTCGCCGACGGCCGCACCGACCTGCTGCCGAACTTCAAGTCGTCGCGCACCGGCCGCAACTTCAAGGCGTACCTCGTGAAGCAGCCGGACGGCAAGATCGGCTTCGAGTTCGAGAAGAAGGAGCCGAAGGCGGCAGCGGCGAAGAAGACGGCGAAATCGGCGACGAAGGAAGCCGAAACCGTGACGGAAGGCGCCGACGAGAAGCCGGCGCCGGCCCGCAAGACCGCCGCGCGCAAGACGACGACGCGCAAGACCGGCTCGTAAGGGCTTGCCGCCCGGCGCACCCGGCGCCGGGCCCGCCAACAAAAAACGCGGATCGAGCGATCGATCCGCGTTTTTTCATTGCGCGGCGATTCGATCGCCGCCCCGCCCCCGCGTTACAGCGGCGACGGCACGGCAACCCGCGACCGCGGCGAGCGCGGCAGGCGCGACGAAACCTTCGAATCGACCGCATCCGGCCGCTCGGGGCGCATCTCGACGCCGATCGGCGCCGGCGCGACGCCCTGCGCCGCCCACTGCTCGCCCATCATCGCATCGGTCGAATGGCTGAAATGCTCGACAAGGTGGTCGATGAACGTGCGCACCTTCGCCGGCAGGTGGCGGCGGCTCGGGTACGCGATGTTGATCTCGACCTGCGGCAGCCGGAAATCCGGCAGCAGCCGCACGAGCGCGCCGCGCGCGATGTCGCTGCCGATCAGGTAGCTCGGCAGGATCGCGACGCCCATCCCGAGCAGCGCAAACTGGCGCAGCATCGCGGTGTTGTTCGCGACGACCACGTTGGTCGGCCGCACCCGCACTTCGCCGTCCGGCCCCGTGAACACCCGGTCGTCGCCCCAGTATTCGCTCGGCAGGCTCAGGCTCGGATGCTCGGCGAGATGTTCCGGATGCGTCGGCACGCCGTGCTTTTCCAGATAGCTCGGCGTCGCGCAGACGGTCATGCAGCCGGTGGTCAGCCGCCGCGTCACGATGCTCGCGCTGCGCATCTGGCGCGTCACCACGATGCCGACGTCGAAGCCTTCCTCGACCAGGTCGACCTGCCGGTCGACCAGCGTCAGATCCGGCACCACTTTCGGAAACTGCTCGGTATAGGTCTGCAGCACCGGCGCGAGGTTATGCAGGCCGAACACGACCGGCGCAACGATGCGCAGCGTGCCGACCGGCTCGTGGTTACGGGCGACGACCATCTGCTCGACGTCTTCGAGTTCGTCCAGAATCTGGCGCGCGCGCTCCAGATACACCTGGCCGGACTCCGTCAGCGAAAGGCTGCGCGTGGTGCGATTGAGCAGGCGCGTGCCGAGACGGCCTTCCAGATCGGCGACGTGACGGGTCGCGACCGCGTTGGAGATATCCATTGCACTTGCGGCCCGCGCGAAACTTCCGAGATCCGCAACCTTGACGAACACTCGCATCGACTGCAAATGATCCATAAACGACTCCTGCCGCTGTTACCGCTTCAAAAAGATGAAGCAAATGCGTAATTCTCCTACGACAGCGGAATTGATGCAGAGTTGCTCAACAAGCCCCCTGTAGCCGACAAAAACAGTCAAACATCCTCGCCGCTGCCGGAAAAATGACCTAATTATTCTGATTGGAGCAACAATTGGGTGAACCTCGTCGCCCAAGCGACGGATTCAGGAAGGACGTATTTGATGCGGCACGGCATCGGGGGCCGGCCGGGCGGCGCAAACACGGCGCCGGAGCAGGCTGACGCCAATTGCGGCAGGGCGTAACAACCTGTTAAAAAGACACCATGAGGCCGCTCGACATTGCATCATGTCGGCCCCGGCCGGGCGGGACGAGGCGCGACCGCGCGCCGCCGCCCCTGCTTTCAACGCGCGACTCCCGCAAACCATGAAAATTGCCATCCTCGACGACTACCAGGACGCCGTCCGCAAGCTGAATTGCTTCCAGATGCTCGCCGACCACGACGTGAAGGTCTTCAACAACACGGTGCGCGGCCTGGGACAACTCGCGAGCCGCCTGGCGGAAGTCGAGGCGCTCGTGCTGATTCGCGAACGCACCCCGATTTCGTCGCAACTGCTAGCCAAGTTGCCGCATCTGCGCATGATCAGCCAGACCGGCCGCATCGGGACCCATATCGATCTCGAGGCCTGCACCGAGCGCGGCATCGCGGTGCTCGAAGGGTCGGGCTCGCCGATCGCGCCCGCCGAGCTGACCTGGGCGCTGATCATGGCCGCCCAGCGCCGGATTCCGCAGTACGTCGCGAACCTGAAGCAGGGCGCGTGGCAGCAGTCGGGCCTGAAGACGTCGGCGATGCCGCCGAACTTCGGCCTCGGCCAGGTGCTGCGCGGCCAGACGCTCGGGATCTGGGGCTACGGCAAGATCGGCCGGATCGTCGCCGGCTATGGCAAGGCGTTCGGGATGAACGTGCTGGTCTGGGGCCGCGAGCATTCGCTCGAGGCAGCGCGCGCAGACGGCTATGCCGCGGCCGACAGCCGCGAGGCGCTGTTCGAGCAGAGCGACGTGCTGTCGCTGCACCTGCGCCTGCACGACGACACGCGCGGCATCGTCAAGCAGGACGACCTGATGCGGATGAAGCCGACCTCGCTGCTCGTCAACACGAGCCGCGCCGAGCTGCTCGAGGAAAATGCGCTCGTCAACGCGCTGTCGCACAACCGTCCGGGGATGGTCGCGATCGACGTGTTCGAGAGCGAGCCGATCCTGCAGGGCTACAGCCTGCTGCGGATGGAGAACGTGATCTGCACGCCGCACATCGGCTACGTCGAGCGCGAAAGCTACGAGCTGTATTTCAGCGCGGCGTTCAAGAATATCCTCGCGTTCGACCAGGGCGACATGTCGAACGTCGCCAACCCGGAAGCGCTGACGCCGATCCGCAAGCGCTGACCGGCCCCGGCCGCGCCCGCCCCTGAACCGCCAGCCAACCGTCAGGCGGCGGCGCGCCCGCCCGTCATCGCGTCGATGCGCGTGAGGAAGTGCTCGCCGTCGCGCCGGCCGAGATCGTACGCATGCCGCATCTGCGACGGGCTCGTATAGTCCCAGCTCGAAATCGGCACCTTGCTCGACGGCTGCACGTAGAGGCGCTGCTGTTCGCCGTGCGCGACCGTGAACATCTGCGGCCGCGGATACAGCCGGGTGACGAGCACCAGCACGCGGCCCGGCGACGCGTCGAGCGCGCCGACCGGCACGTTGTCGACCATCCCGCCGTCGAGCACCGGCCGGCCGTCGCGGCGCAGAACCGGCGTGAACGGCGGCGTGCATGACGACTGCAGGATCAGGTCGGCGAGATCCTCGACGCGCGCGCAGTCCTGCGCGCGCACGAATTCCGGCCGGAAACCGAGCGCGCGGCCGAGCGTCGGGTGCAGCGTCTTGCGCACGTATTTCTCGATGTTGTACGCGACGAGACCCACCGCGACCGCGCTGCGCGCACCGAGCCAGCGCGGCACGTGCGACACGCCGATGCGGATCTCGGGCGCGTCGGCGAGCTTCGCGAACGGTTCGCCGTAGATGTCGAGCAGCGCCTGCCGGTAGATCCGGTAGTGCGGAAACACCGGCTCGCGGCCGAACAGGTTGCCCCAGTACGCGTTCTTCCGGTTGTGGCGCAGCGCCTCCTCGTAATAGCGCATCACCCATGCCGCGTCGCGCGTATACAGCATGCACGCGGTCGCGGCGCCGGCCGAGATCCCGGCGATCACGCGCGGCCGCAGCGCGAGCGCCGGCTGCGCAACGTCCCAGAAGCCGGCCTGCCACCAGCAGCGGTTGCCGCCGCCCGCGAACACAATCTGGTCGAACATCGCGCGCCGCTCAGCTGACGAGCGCGTAGGTCGACGTCGCATGGACGGCCATCTTGCCGTCCTCGTCGAACAGCTCGACCTCGCCGAACACCAGGTTGCGCCCCATCCGCAGCACGCGCGCGGTGATGAGCACGTCGCCCTTGCGCACCGGCCGCATGAAGTTCGTGTTGAGCGAGACGGTCGTCATCGGCCGGAACTCGCCGAGCGCGGACGAGATGGCCACCACCATCGCGGTATCGGCGGCGGCCGTGAACACCTGGCCGCAGATCACGCCGCCGGAATGACGGAATTCGCCGGAAAAGGGCAAGCGCAGCGTGATGCTGTCGTCGGCGATCGTTACGGGGACCAGACCGAGCGAGCGGACCCACGGGGCCAGCAGCCGGTCCAGCAATTCGCGGACTGCGTTTTCGTCCATCTTCGAATGTCCAGGAAATGTTGCGCGACCGCCGCGCAACAGGTGTGGGCGTCATCATACCGGGAGCGCGCAAACTGCGATCACTCGTTGAGACGCCAACCGGCCCGAGCGTTCGTGACGAAATATTTTCGAGAAATTTGCAGAAAGGGCTTGCCAGGGGTAAAAAACCCGTGCATAATTTCACTTCTGTTGGGGGCGTTAGCTCAGTTGGTAGAGCAGCGGACTCTTAATCCGTAGGTCGAGTGTTCGAGTCACTCACGCCCCACCAGGAATTCCGAAGCCCGGTTAGCGAAAGCTGACCGGGCTTTTTGCTTTGGCCGAGACATTTATCGTCACGCGCCCCCGACTCCGGGATCAACGGCTCGTGCATCGAGCGCGATGCTTGGCTGATTTTTGCTTTCCGGCACGCCGCGCGCGATACAGCTTGCCGGCCTGAGCGACTCATTGTGTCAGCGCCCCGATGCGCTTCGCTCACCGTTGCCCGGCAGGCAACATCGGACACCACGATCTGCGCCTTGCCGCCTACTGTTGCTCGCATCGTCACATAATCTCATCGCGGATTGGCGGACGATCCCTGCAAAGCCCTGATCGGCGGGTCCCGGTAGGCCGAATCGATCGTGTAGCCTTGCTCTTTCAGGGCCGCCTCTGTCTTGAGTCGCTTTGCGTGGTACTTCTGCAGCTCCGCCGGGAGCAACGCCTTCCAGTTTTGAATTTTCTCGGCATCGCCAGGAAAATATCCCAAGCCGTAAAAGGCATACTCATCCTTCATACGAACAGATAGAAGATAGGTCGTCTTCCCGACAAATCCGCCCATGTTACTTTCATTGAGCGATACCTCGAGATAAACATCATCCGCGTAAAATATCCATCGCGGCATCTCCTTTACTGCGCCCTTCCACTCCTCTAAGGTCGGCGTATAATTCGAATCCAGCGAGTATATTGAATAGATTTTCATATAGTCCCACGCCTGCTTGCCAGTCAGACGCGGATTACCTATATCGATATATCGCATCCAGCCTCTTTCACGTAATTCTGAGAACAACCTCTTCATACGAGCAAGAGCAGCCTCATATGTATCGGCTTGCTCACGGCTCACCCCGAAATTGACACTCCACTTGCAAATACCTCCCGACACATCCTTATCGGCGGACCCCATTGCCGATAGCACGTTGTCGATCATGAAGCTGTGCTTTCCGTGCACGAACTCCACAGTGCCTAGATTGCCTCTCATCCAATCACGCTGATAAAACTTCGCCCCCGATGGATGGTTATCGACAGACGAACCCGGTCCGTTAAGATCAGAGCCTTTAGGGTCACCAAGCCGGATATGTGTCGGTGATAAATCCATGTCTTTACCATGGTCGATTATTGAGCGAGGACTCCAGTAGTGCGCAGTCAACGCGACACCAAATAGGATCACTCCAAGAATCAGTGAAAGAGATAAAGCTTTATTCATTATTTTTCTAACAGGACTGATCTGCCTGCTGAATCCAGAGCGTAACGGGTTGCCCGATCAGCGTTTTCAATTTGAGGTCGCTACACGTCGACAGCACGTCGAGCGTGAAATCGAAATGCCGGCCGATCCGGGACCGGCCCAGGGTGCGTTGGGGTAACAACACATTGTCCCCTAGTGGGATATCGAGTTTCAGCAGTCGATCTTGCTGGAGCAGTGCCCCTTGCATCGCCCTCACGATGTCTTGCACACTCATCACAATCTTTTTTTACTTTTTGCCTACTTTTCCGTCAATTAGCCAACAGAACTCTCTTGCGCGATTCTACAGACAATTGTGCAATGCAGCCTGAAGGTGGGCCATGCGCCGTGCTTATGCCGTCGCCCATTGCGCCAGCCGCTGTCCTCATCTGCCCTCGCTGCGTCGGCGACATGTATCAGCGTCCATGAAGGGTGCCGGGCGACGCGAGGCTCAATATCAACGACAAGGATCCGCTTCAACGATGACTGACGAGCTTGCGACGATCGTCAAAGAAAATATCTCGGGCCTGTGCGACTCGTATGTCCTGCATCTGGCATGCGTCGCCACCGACAATGGCTTCATCGAGATGGCGCGCCAAAAACCGTCGTGCATCCGAGCGGTTCACCGAGCAAGTGATCTTGTCTGCCCGGCAGCCGTCCGGAACAACGCGTCCTTCCTGGATTACCTGATCTCGCGAATCAGGCGGTCGGCAAACATGCCGACGCGTCAGTACTTTGTGGAAGAACTCCGACGCCTGGAGTCGTGCGTGACCAGGGAACACATCTTCGCGCTGGCGACGCTGCCCAAACCGTCCCTCATGATTCTCATGGGCGCGCCATTGTTATTTTTGGGTTCCGCCCTCGGATTCGATACACGAAGCCGATATGCCAAGTTCGTGCAAGACAACGTGAACGCCGGAACAATCGATGAGCGCGTCGTATATGCGGAAATTCTGGAAGGGCTATCCGGAGAAGATATCCCCCTTAACTACCGCCAGGGAATTGCGGATGCCTTGAAGACCGCGGCAACGCGTTGATGACCTGCCCTCGCCGCTCAGACCACCACCGCCCCCTGCGCAAGCGTCGAGACGAACCGCGCGGTGCGCGCATCACGCGGCCGCGTAAACAGGTCGCGCGATGCCCCGCTTTCCACCACCCGCCCGTCCGCAAGGAACACCGCGTCGTGCGCGATCGACGCGGCAAGCCGCAGGTCGTGCGTCGCCATCAGCATCGTCGTGCCTTCGCGCGCGAGCTGGCGCAGCACCTCGACCACTTCGACGGACAGCTCGGGATCGAGCGCCGACGTCGGCTCGTCGCACAGCAGCACCTGCGGCGACGGCGCGAGCGCGCGTGCGATCGCGACGCGCTGCTGCTGGCCGCCCGACAGCGTCGCCGGCCACGCGTCGGCCTTGTCCGCGATGCCGACTTTCGCGAGCAGCGCGAGCGCCCGCTCGCGCGCGCGTTCGCGGCGCCACTTCTGCACCGTGACGAGCCCCTCCATCACGTTCTGCACGACCGTCAGATGCGGAAACAGCTGGAAATTCTGGAACACCATGCCGGTCTGCCGGCGCACCGCGAACACCGCGTCGCGAGACGGCCGGCGGCCGGCCGAGAATTCGACGCGCGCGCCACCGACGGTGAGCACGCCGGATTCCGGCGTCTCCAGCAGATTCACGCAGCGCAGCAGCGTGCTCTTGCCGCTGCCGGACGGGCCGATCAGCGCGGTGACGCTGCCGGGCTTCAGCGCGAGCTCGACCTGCGCGAGCACCCGCTGCGCGCCGAACGACTTGTCGATGCGTTCGAGCCGGATCATCGCAGCTCCGCGTGAAACCGAGCATGGCGGCCGAAATGCGTTTCGAGGCGCTGCTGCAGCGTCGACAGCACCGAGCTGAACAGCAGGTAGATCAACGCGGCCTCGGTATAGAGGATCAGCGGCTCGTAGGTCACGGCCGCGATACGCTGCGCGGCCTGGAAGATCTCCGGCACGGTCAGCACCGCCGCGAGCGACGTGTCCTTGACGAGCGAGATGAACGAATTCGACAGCGCGGGCAGCGCGACCCGCGCCGCCTGCGGCAGGATCGCGCGGCGCAGCGCCTGCGCGCGCGTCATCGCCATCGAGTAGGCGGCTTCCCACTGTCCTTTCGGGATCGATTCGATCACGCCGCGAATCACCTCGGCGTTGTACGCGCCGACGTTCAGCGAGAAGCCGATCACGGCCGCCGTCAACGGATCGAGCACGATGCCGACGTTCGGCAGCCCGTAGAAGATCACGAACAACTGCACGAGCAGCGGCGAGCCGCGAAACAGCCAGATGTAGAAGCGCACGGCCGCCTGCGCCCAGCGCGGCCCGAACAGGCGCGCGAGCGCGGCGCCGAACGCGAGCAGCAGCCCGATCGCGAACGACGCGAGCGTCAGCGGGACGGTGAACACCAGCCCCGCGTACAGCAGGGGCCACAGCGATTGCCCCATCAGGTGCAGCCACGCCGGCATCGCTCAACCCCGCGTCACTGTTGCGACACGTCGCGGCCGAAGTACTTCTGCGAAATCTTCGCGTAAGTGCCGTCCGCCTTGAGGTCGGCGAGCGCCTTGTCGATCGCCGCGCGCAGCTCGGGGCTGCCCTTGCGGATGAGCACGCCCGACTGGTCGCCCGCGCCGGCGGTGTCGGTCGCGGCAATCTTCAGCTTCGCGTCGGGCTTGTGCTTGCGGAAATCCAGGTACGACAGCGAATCGTTGACCGTCGCGTCGACGCGCCCCGACGTCAGCAGGTCGATCGCCTCGTTGAAGCCCTGCACCGCGACGACGTCCGCGCCGTGCGCGGCGGCGAGCTTGCCGAAGTTGCTCGTCAGCGTGTTCGCCGACTTCCGGCCCTTCAGGTCGTCGAACGAACGGATCGCCGCATTGTCCGAGCGCACGATCAGCACGGCGCGCGACGTGATGTAAGGCGTCGAGAAGTCGTACTTCGCCTTGCGCGCGTCGGTGATCGCCACTTCGTTGACGACGGCATCGTAACGGTTCACGTCGAGGCCCGCGATCAGCCCGTCCCACTTGCCTTCGACGAACTGCGGCTTCACGCCCAGACGCTGCGCGATCGCGGTCGCGAGATCGACGTCGAAGCCGGTCAGCCGGCCCGTCTCGTCGTGATACGTGAACGGCGCGTACGTGCCTTCGGTGCCGACCCGGAACACGCCGGACGACTTGATGTGCGAGAGGTCGTCTGCAGCGAAGGCGTTCGCAGCCGCCACGATCGGCAGCAACGCGACGAGCAGCATGGAGCGGATGAGTTTCATGGCACGGACCCCGAATGATTGGACAACGTGATCGATCTCGCCGGCACGGCTTGCCGCGCGAGCGGTCCGCGAATTCTACCGACGGCCCGACGGCCGGCAAAAACGCAAATCGGCTAACGATATGAGCGTGTCGAATAACGCGCGGGCCGCTCCGTCCGAACGTCGGACGAAACCTCGCGCGACGTTGCGTTACGGGTGGTTACAGAAGCGACAACGCGGTATCACCCGTGCCGTGGGCGCCACGTACCATGGAGCCAAGATGAAATGGATGGTTCGCAGGCCGATCGGCCGCGAACGGAGCGAAGGAAGATGAAGCGAATCCTGTTGTCCGGCGTCATTGGCATCGCGGCGGCCTGCCTGTCGGCAAGCGCATTCGCGCATGCCGACATCGGCGTGTACCTCGGCGTGCCGGGCCCGGTGATCGAAGCGCCGCCTCCGGTGGTCTACGCGCCGCCGCCGCCCGTCTACTACGAACCTGCGCCCGCCTACTACGGCCCGTACTACGGCGAATACCGCTATCGCCGCTGGCACGACAACGGCTGGCATCGCGGCTGGCGCCATCACCATCACGACGATGACGACGATTGACCGCCGCCTGCGGCCGCGCGCCGCCGCCGACGCGGCGTGCGCGCGACGCCACGCTCACCACGGCAACGAGTACGTCTTCGTATTCGTGAAGCTCTTCATCGCTTCCTGCACGCCTTCCTTGTAGCCGAGCCCCGAATCCTTCACCCCGCCGAACGGCGTCAGTTCGAGCCGATACCCGGGCACTTCGCGCACGTTCACGCTGCCGACTTCCAGCTCGGTGATGAAGCGCGTGATGTAGTCGAAGCGGTTCGTGCAGATCGACGACGACAGCGCATAGTCGGTGCTGTTCGACATCCGGATCGCGTCGTCGATGTCGCGAAAGCGCATGATCGGCGACACCGGCCCGAACGTCTCGTGCTTCACGAGCGGCATGTCGGGCGTCACGCGATCGACGACCGTCGGCGCATACAGCGCGCCGTCGCGCACGTTGCCGGCCAGGAGCCGCGCGCCGCGCGCGAGCGCGTCGTTCACCTGCTGCTCGCAGAACCGCGCGGCCGCCTCGTCGATCACCGTGCCCATGTCGATCGACGGATCGGCCGGATCGCCGTACGACCACGCGCGCGTCTTCTCGACCACCAGCTCGGTGAAGCGGTCGGCGACCGCCTCGTGCACGAGCATCCGCTTGATCGCCGTGCAGCGCTGCCCCGAGTTCTTGTACGAGCCCGACACCGCGAGCGTGCTCGCCTCGTCGAGGTCGGCGTCTTCCATCACGATGATCGGATCGTTGCCGCCGAGCTCGAGCACCGCGCGCCGGTAGCCCATCCGCGCGGCGATCGACTTGCCGATCGACACGCCGCCCGTGAACGTGATCAGGTCGATCGCCGGGTTCGTGATCAGCTCGTCGGCGATCTCCTTCGGGTCGCCGGTGATCACCTGCAGCATCTGCGGCGGCAAGCCCGCTTCGTACAGGATGTCCGCGAACAGATAGCACGACAGCGGCACCTTCTCCGACGGCTTCACGACGATCCGGTTGTTGGTCGCGACCGCCGGCACGATCTTGTGCGCGACCTGGTTCATCGGATGGTTGAACGGCGTGATCGCCGAGATCACGCCGAGCAGCGGCTCGCGCTGCGTGTACACGCGGCGCTTCTTGCCGTGCGGCGTCAGATCGCACGAGAAGATCTGCCCGTCGTCCTTCAGCACCTCGCCCGCGCCGAACGTCAGCACGTCGGCGACGCGGCCCGCTTCGTACGTCGAGTCCTTGATGCACAGCCCGGCTTCGGCGGTGATCAGCCGCGCGATCTCGGCGGTGCGCAAGCGCACGATGTCGGCCGCGCGGCGCAGGATCGCCGCGCGGTCGTGGCGCGTGAGCTGCGGCCGGTACGCGCGCGCGACCGCGAACGCGCGCCGCACGTCGTCGAGCGTCGCCTTCGGCACGGTGCCGACCAGCGCACCGTCGTACGGATTGCGCACGTCGATCGTCGCGTCGCGACGAATCCGTTCGCCGTCGATCCGCAACGCTTCGTGGCGGATCTCGCCGACGTCCGTCGATGCTGCCATGTCGTTCATCAGACTTTGCTCCGAGAAACCCCGCCATTTCCTCCAAGGGGACTTCCTTCGGGGCGCATGGCGGGGAGGAAAGGAGTGCTCTTGACAGGCAGCTTCTTCCACGGGTTAGGATGGCCGGCATGATTCTTGTCTACCGCTACCGGGTGAAGTCGCTCAACGGACTCCTTAACAAGCAGAGCCGTGCGGTGAACTATGTGTGGAACTTCTGCAATGACACGCAGAAGCACGCGCTCAAGTGGGGCAAGAAGTGGCCGACGGGTTTCGACCTGAACGTGCTCACGACCGGCAGCAGCAAGGCGCTCGGCATCCACTCCGGCACGGTCAATGCAACGTGCGAGCAATACGCGAAATCGCGCAGCCAGCGCCGTCGCACTTACCTGCGCTATCGCGGCAGAAAGTCGCTCGGCTGGGTGCCGCTGAAGGGCCGCGACCTGAAACGCGAGGGCGACGCGTTTCGTTTCGCCGGAAACACCTTCCGCGTATTCAATAGTCGCCCGCTTCCCGACGGCAAGACCAAGGACGGCACCAATTTCGCGCAGGATGCGCGCGGCAACGGGTTCCTCAACATCGTGATCGAGATGCCCGATGTTCCGGCGCGCCCGATCCGCTCCGGCGTCGGCATTGATCTCGGGCTGAAAGACTTCGCCACACTTTCGACCGGCGAGAAGCTGCCCAATGACCGCTTCGGCCGGCGCGCGGCCGACAAGCTGGCGAAGGCGCAACGGGCCCGCAAGCACAAGCGGCATATCGCGAAGCTGCACGCCAAGGTGGCGAACGCCCGCGCCGATTTCCAGCACAAGCTCGCGCTCGATCTGGTGCGACGCTTCGATTACATCGCGGTCGGCAACGTGTCGGCCGTGAAACTCGCCAGAACCCGGATGGCGAAAAGCGTCTACGACGCATCCTGGTCGTCCTTCCGGGACAAGCTCCGTTACAAAGCGATCGCGCACGGAGCCACGTTCGAGGAAGTGGACGAAAGCGGTTCTACCCAGTCCTGTTCGGCGTGCGGGTCGAAAGACAGCACGACGCGGCCGAAAGGTATCGCGGGACTGCGAATAAGAGAGTGGACTTGCAGTGACTGTGGTGTCGTGCATGATCGTGATACCAACGCTGCGTTGAACATTCTCCGATGCGGACGTGCATCGCCAGTGGTGGGAATCCTCCGCCTTCAGGCGGAGGAGGACGTCAAGAATGAGTCCTCGTCCGGATGCGCGCGCGTCACTGCAGATGATTGAGCGCGATGTCGATGATGTCGAAGTTGCGCAGCCGCGCGCGTTCCGCCACGCCAGCGGCGACCGGCCGGCTGAAGACCAGCGGCACGATCTGCTCGGAGAGCCCGCCGTGCGAGCGCAGCGGCACGTCGAGGCCCGACAGGTCGTGCCTGCTGCGGCGCGTGCCGAGCACGACGTCCTGCCGCGAGACGACGATCAGGTCACCCAGCCGGGCCGGCGGCAACTCGAAGCGCGCGCAGCCTTCGGCGCCCGTCAGCGCGAGCTCGATCCCGTCGACCGCGGCGAGCCGCGCGCGCAGCGCGTCGACATCGGCCGAAGCCGGCACGTAAACCGTCGCGAACGAACCGAGCGCGCCGTGGTGCACGACGTACGGATCGGTGATCGGCAGGATCACGCGCGCGGCGTCCTCGCCCAGCCAGTCGTCGAACAGCTCCTGCAGGTAGATCACGTTCGGCTCGCCGGTCGCGGCGTCGTGCTTCGCGTTCATCCCGTGGTCGGCGGTGATCGCGAGGATCGCGCCGAGCTCGTCGAGCCGCTTCAGGTAGCCGTCCATCATCGCGTAGAACGCGTTCGCGCCGGGCGTGCCGGGCGCGCACTTGTGCTGCACGTAGTCGGTGGTCGACAGGTACATCAGGTCGATCGGGCGCGTCTCGAGCAGCCGCACGCCCGCGGCGAACACGAATTCCGACAGGTCCGCGCTGTACACGCCCGGCACGGGCTTGCCGACCAGCTCGAGCACGTGGTCGATGCCGTTCTCCGCGATGCTCGCGCAGTCGGCCTTCTCCGATGAGAAGCAGATGCCCTTCAGCCCGTTGCCGAGCAAGCGGCGCAGCTTGTCCTTCGCGGTCACCACCGCGACGCGCGCGCCCCGGTCCGCGAACGCCGCGAGCACGGTCGGCGCGACCAGGTATTTCGGATCGTTCATCAGCACTTCGGCGCCGCTGTCGCGATCGTAGAAGTAGTTGCCGCTGATCCCGTGCACCGACGGCGGCACGCCCGTCACGATCGACAGGTTGTTCGGGTTCGTGAAGCTCGGCACCACGCACTCGCCCTTCAGCGCCGTCCCGGGCTTCAGCAGCGTGCGCAGGAACGGCACGACGCCGGCCTCGGCCGCCTGCTCCAGGTATTCGTACGCGCAACCGTCGACGCATACCACCACCACCGGTCGGCTCATCCAGTTGTAGCAGCGGCCGTTCACTTCCACGGAAACAGGCGTTTCAGTCATGACTGTCCTTTCGATTCGGAGCGATCGCGGCGCCGGCGTCCGTGCCGGGCCGCGCTTTCGATGCTTGACATTAAAATCGATGGTTTGTAGATTGTCAACAACATGCAGAGAACAGAATGCAATGTGCCGGGTGGTCCGAGCGACGACTTCGGCATGTTTTATCGGGTGGTCAAAAAGCGCGGCTACCTTCTGTAGCCGGCCGTGCGCGACACGGCCGCCTTTCCATTCTTGCGAAACGACTGATGCGTCCCTTCTGGATCGAACAAGCGCTGTTCCACGACGGCGATCTCGCCCCTGCGCTGCAACGCGCGACGCAGGCTGACGTCTGCATCGTCGGCGGCGGCTTCACCGGGCTGTGGACCGCGATTCAGGCGAAGCAGCAAAACCCCGCGCTCGACGTCGTGATCCTCGAAAATGACCTGTGCGGCGCGGGGGCGAGCGGCCGCAACGGCGGCTGCCTGCTCACGTGGTCCGCGAAATTCCTGACGCTGCGGCGCCTGTTCGGCGAAGCCGAGGCGATCCGGCTCGTGAAGGCGTCGGAGGCGGCCGTGCAGCACATCGCCGATTTCTGCCGCGAACACGGCATCGATGCGGAACTGCGCGTCGACGGCACGCTGTACACCGCGACGTCGCCCGCGCAGGTCGGCACGCTCGCGCCGGTGCTCGACGCGCTCGCCGCGTGCGGCATCCACAGCTACGCGCCGCTGCCGCCGGCGGAAGTCGCGCGCCGCTCGGGCTCGACGCGCAACCTCGACGGCGTGTACTCGCCGATCGCCGCGACCGTGCACCCGGGCAAGCTCGTGCGCGGGCTGCGCCGCGTCGCGCTCGCGATGGGCATCCGCATCCACGAGCGCACGCCGATGCTCGACTTCACGCCGGGGCCGCCGGCCGTCGTGCGCACGCCGGCCGGCAGCGTCACCGCGGGCAGGCTCGTGCTCGCGATCAACGCGTGGATGGCGAGCCGCTTCCCGCAGTTCGCGCGCACGATCGCGGTCGTGTCGAGCGACATGGTCATCACCGAGAAGTGTCCGGAGCTGCTCGCGCGGACGGGGCTCGCCGACGGCGTGTCGGTGCTCGATTCGCGGATCTTCGTGTACTACTACCGCAGCACGCCGGACGGGCGGCTGATGCTCGGCAAGGGCGGCAACACGTTCGCGTGGCGCGGGCGCATCGCGCCGGTGTTCGACCAGCGTTCGCCCTATGAGGCGCAGCTCACGCAGAGCCTGCGCGAATTCTTTCCGTCGCTCGCCGGCGTGCCGATCACCGCGAGCTGGAACGGCCCGTCGGACCGCTCGGTGACGGGCTTCCCGTTCTTCGGCCGCCTCGACGGCGCGCCGCACGTGTTCTATGGCTTCGGCTATTCAGGCAACGGCGTGGGGCCGACCTACATGGGCGGGCAGATCCTGTCGTCGCTGGTGCTCGGCCTCGACAACGCCTGGACGCGCAGCCCGCTCACGCGCGGCCCGCTCGGCCAGTTCCCGCCGGAGCCGTTGCGCTACGTCGGCTCGCATGTCGTGCGCAACGCGATCCGCCGCAAGGAGCGCGCGGAGGACGCGCACCGCCGGCCGTGGCGCGTCGACACGTGGCTGAGCCGCCTGGCCGGCGCGGCCGGGAAGGCGGACAAGGCGTAGGGACGATGGTCGCGCGGGCGGTGCAACCCGCGTGATGAAAAAAGGGCGCTTCGCAGCGCCCTGTTCGGTTTCCCGGCATCGGTGACGCTGCCGGAACGGCAGCCGTCACGCGCGGCTTACGCCCGCTCCGCCTTCTGCCGCGCGGCCTTGCCCGTCACCGGCAAGCCCTGCTCGTGCGTGCGGCGCATCCGCGCGAGGCCGTGCGCGAGATGCTCGCGCACGAGCGCGACCGCCTTCTCCTCGTCGCCGCTGCCGAGCGCCTGCACGATCTTCTCGTGCTCGGACGCCGACACCGACAGCGCATCCTCCTCGGCCTCGATCGCCGCCTGCCGCAGCAACCCGAGCTGCCGCACGAGCCGGCGATAGGTGTCGGTCAGGTGCGTGTTGCCGACGCCGACGACCATCGCGTCGTGGAACTGCACGTTGAGCTCGGTGTAGCGCGTCACGTCGTGCGCCTTCGCCGCCGCCTTCATCGACTGGATGATGCCTTTCAGCGCCTTGAGCGTGTCGGGCGAGATGCGCTTCGCGAGCGCGCGCGCGACCGACTCGTCGAGCATCGCGCGCACTTCGTAGATCTCCTCCGCCTCGCGCAGCGGCACGACGCGCACCGTCACGCCGCGATTCTTCTCGTTGCGCAAGAGGCCCGCCTGCTCGAGCGCGCGGAACGCCTCGCGCACGGGGCCGCGCGACACGTTCAGCTTCGTCGCGATGTCGACTTCGTTGAGCTTCTCGCCGGGCGCGTATTCGCCGGACACGATCGCGCGCTCGAGCATGTCCTGGACGATCATCGCGAGCGACTGGCTCTGCAGGAGTTCGATGGCGTTGAGCGCGTTCGGGGAAGTCATGGTCGGGCAGGCAGCGGGACTGCGGTGAGGAACGGAGGCGCCATGTCGGCGAATGCTCCGTTGTATACCCTTAGCCCCGCATATTGTCAACAGTTTTCAGTCTCCAAACCCCATCCCGGCAGCCGCGATGCCCTCCGGCATCGCGGCGCACAACATCGCGCGCGTCAGCGCTTCACCGGCCCCGGGTCGCTCTGGCTCGGCCGGCCCGTCTCGACGTGCCCGGCGAAGCGGCGCACGACCTTGTCGCTCGCGCCGCCCGTCGTGGTCGCGACGATGTTCAGGTCGTACCAGCCGTGGCTCGAGCTCAGCTCCCAGTGATCCTCGACACGCTCGCCCGGCTCCAGCACATAGGTCCGCGCATGCGCATGGCTGTATGCGTTGTCGACGACCACGCGGCACGTCGCGCGGCCGCTGTTGCGCAGCTGCAGGTACACGTGGCGGTTGCGCACGTCGTAGCCGAGCTTCGCTTCCGGGTTCGCGTGATGGCCGTCCATCGCGCGCGTCGCGTTGCCCTGGAACTCGCACAGATGGCCGTTCGGCCCGTACACCGCGAGGTGATAGTCGCCCTGCGCGACCGACGTGCTCCAGCTATCGGCAATCCTGTCGCCCGCCGACACCGCATAGCGGCGCGGCTGGCTCGACGGATTGCGGCGGTCGTACACGTAGAACGCCGCGCCCGCATCGCCGGTGTTCGCGAAATCGAGCCACACGTTGCCGTCGTGGCTGTTCACGCGGCTGTGCACGAAGACCTCGTAAGGCAGCGCGCGCGCCGGCCGCGTGCCGGCTTCCTGCGCGGGCATCGTCTGCTGCGCGGGCACCTGGTACGCCTGGCCCGCCGTCGTGAGGTGCTGCGGCACCGTGAAGCTCACCGTCGACGCATCCGGCTTGCCGGAGAAATCGAACGCCGACGTCAGGTCGCCGCAGACCGAGCGGCGCCACGCGCTGATGTTCGGCTCCTTGACGCCGAAGCGCGCCTCGAGGAAACGCAGCACCGACGTGTGGTCGAAGGTCTCCGAGCACACCCAGCCGCCCTTCGTCCACGGCGAAATGATGATCAGCGGCACGCGCGGCCCGAGGCCGATCGGCTGGATCCCGCCCGGGTCCGCGCCCGGCACGAGCGGGCTCATCTCGCCCGGATACTTGTTCAGGTCGAGCAGCTCGTCGCCGAGATTGCCCAGCAGGTTCGCCGACACGACGCCCTGCCCGTTCACGCCGCTCGTGACGGGCGGCACCGGCGGCACGACGTGGTCGAACAGCCCGTCGTTCTCGTCGTAGTTGAGGATGAACACGGTCTTCGCCCACACGTCCGGATTCGACGTCAGCGCCTCGAGCACCATGTTGATGTAGAACGCGCCGTCGGTCGGCGACGCCTGCGGATGTTCGCTGTACTTGTACGGCGCGACGATCCACGACACCTGCGGCAGGCGGTTCGCCTGCACGTCGGCCTTCAGCTCCGCGAGCGTGTGGTTCGACGCGCCCTTGTCGACGAGCGGGCCGCTCGCGCCTTCCTTCACCTGGAAGCGCTTGAAGAACATCAGCGAGTTGTCGGTGTAGTTGTCGGTCGGGTCGCCCGGGATGCCGGTGCCGCCCTGGTACACCTTCCAGCTGACGTTGGCGTTCTCGAGCCGCTCCGCATAGGTCGTCCACGTATAGCCGTTGACGTTGTTGCGCTCGCCGATGCCGGGGCCGTTCGGCTGCGTGCCGTACACGTTGCGCGAATCGATCGTGCCGGTCCACAGGTAGACGCGGTTCGGCGCGGTGTCGGCGTGCGCCGAGCAGAAGTACGCATCGCAGATCGTGAACGCGTCGGCCAGCGCGTAGTGATAGGTCAGGTCCTGGCGCTTCAGGTAGCCCATCGTCAGCACGTCCTGCTTCTGGTTCACCCACTGGTCCCACTGGCCGTTGTTCCACGCGAGGTGGCCGCTGCTCCAGCCGTGGTTGGTGCCCGGCTGGAATTCGGTCGTCTGCTTCGGATCGAGGTAGAACGGCAGCACGTACGGCGCGGCCGGGTCGAGCCCGCGCGCATGGTAGTTCTTCGTGTGCACGGCGGCCGGCGGCTGCCGCCAGACCGGCGCGCCGTTCGGCAGCAGGTGCGGACGCGGGTCGTTGAAGCCGCGCACGCCGCGCAGCCCGCCGAAGTAATGATCGAACGAACGGTTTTCCTGCATGAAGATCACGACGTGCTCGACGTCCTGGATCGAGCGGGTGCGCGAGGCGGCAGGCATCGCGAGCGCCTTGCGGATCGCGGGCGGAAAGCCCGCGTAGGCGGCCATCGCGCCGGCTGACTGGGCGGCAAGGCGCAGGAAATCGCGTCGGTTGGTCGAGGACATGAAAAGGATCCTATGGGTCGGTAGGGATGGAGCCGGCGCGAGCGGGGCCGACGGTTCGGTACGGTGACGATGCCGTTATTAGTCCGTAAGCGCATGTCCCGGCCGTGACCGGTTCCCGCAGGTTTCTTGCGGTCATCCCCAGCTTTTTTTCGAAGCGGCGCACGATGCCGGTTTCACGGGGCCGACACATGCTTGCGTTAGCCTGACGCGCGATGAAAGGGGGAGACGCCGATCCGTGTTCGATCAGCTGAAGGCATTCCACGCGACCGTCCGGCAGGGCAGCATCACGCGCGCGGCGCGGCATCTCGGCGTCAGCCAGCCGACCATCGCCGCGCAGATCCGGCAGGTCGAGCAGGTGTACGGCGTCGAGCTGTTCCACCGCAGCGGCCGGCGGCTCGAAGTCACCGAAACCGGCGTCGGGCTGCTGCCGCTGGTCGAGCAGATGATCGCGCTCGAAGCGCAGGCCGACATCATGCTGCGCAACGTCGGCGGCCTGTTCGAAGGCCATCTGCGGATCGGCGCGACGGGGCCGTACTACATCATGGAAGCGGTCGGGCGTTTTTCGAAAGCGCATCCGTCGATCGCGCTCACGTGCCGGATCGGCAACTCGGAAGAAATGCTGCAGGCGCTGCACGAGTTCCGCATCGATCTCGCCGTCTCGTCGCAACGCAACGACGCGGACGGCCTCGAGCGGCAGGTGATTTCGACCGACCCGCTGGTGCTCGTCGTGCATCGCAGCCATCCGCTCGCGCGCTTCGACGCGATCGACGCCGCGCAGCTCGCCGACGTGCGGCTGCTGATTCGCGAACAGGGCTCGGTCACGCGCAGCTGCACCGAGACGATCCTCGCGGCGGCCGGCGTTGCGCCGGCGTCGGTCGCGGAGATCGGCAGCCGCGAAGCGATCCGCGAGGCGATCCTGCACGGCGTGGGCGGCAGCCTGTTTCCGCGCGGCGAGGCCGAACGCCACCCCGACCTGCGGATCGTCGCGCTGCGCGGCGTCGACACGACGATCGACGAATACGTGTACTACCTGAAGGCGCGCCGCCACAGCCCCGCGATCGACGCGTTCCTCGCGTGCATCATGCCGGCGGGCGGCGAGGCCGCCGCCGAACGGAAGACGCGCCGCGCAACGGCGCGCTGAGCGCGGACGGCCCGCGCGTTCACTTCGGCAGCGCCGGGATCATCCACGTCAGTACGTGCTGCTGCAGGAACACGAGCACGCCGAGCAGCAGCGTGAGGATCACGCTGTGCCAGAACGTGCGCGCGAACACGACACCCTCCTGCCCCTTCAGGTCCGTCGTCGACACGCCGGTCGCGATGTTCTGCGGCGAGATCATCTTGCCCATCACGCCGCCCGACGAGTTGGTCGCGGCCATCAGCACCGGGTCGAGGCCGAGCTGCCGCGCGGCGACCACCTGCAGGTTGCCGAACAGCGCGTTGCCCGACGTGTCGCTGCCGGACAGGAACACCGCGATCCAGCCGAGCGATGCGGACACGAGCGGGAACAGCGCGCCCGTCGACGCGACGCCGGTGCCGAGCGTGTAGCTGATGCCCGAGTAGTTCAGCAGATACGCGAGCCCGACGATCATCATCACGGTGGCGATCGCGATGCGGGTCTGCCGCCACGTCTTCGCGACGCAGCCGAGGACATCGCCGGCGCCGGTGCGCGTCCACGCGGCCGTGACGATCGCCGCGAGCAGGATCGCGGTGCCGGTGCCGAGCGGCTGGAAGTCCCAGACCGCCGCATACGGCTTCTGGTACAGCGTGACGTACACGGCGTTGTGCAGCCCCGGCCACTGGATCTTCACGTCGCCGATCGCCGCGATGTTCGCGCGCACCCACACGATCACGATCACCGACACGACGAGCCACGGCAGCCAGCCGCCGTAGCCGACGCGCCCGCCCGCCGCGCCGTTCGCGGGCGTGCTGCGCGCGATCGCGAATTGCGGATCGGGCAGCGGCTTCCACACTTTCAGGAAGCCGATCGTCACGATCAGCGACGTCAGCGACGACAGCACGTCGGTGAGCTGATAGCCGAGGAAGTTCGACGTGACGAACTGCGCGAGCGCGAAGCTGCCGCCCGACACGAGCAAGGCGGGCCACAACCGCGCGATCGAGCGCGCGCCGGCGTATACGCCGACCACATAGAACGGCAGCACCAGCGCGATGAACGGCAGCTGGCGACCGACCATTGCGCCGAGCGTCGCGGCCGGCAGCGACGTGACCGCGCCGAGCACGGTGATCGGCACGCCGAGCGCGCCGAACGCGACCGGCGCGGTGTTGAACAGCAGCGTGTAGGTAAGCGCGTCGATCGCCGGGAAGCCGAGCGCGATCAGGAGCGCGCTCGTGATCGCGACCGGCGTGCCGAACCCGGAGATCCCTTCGAGCAGGCAGCCGAACGAGAACGCGACGACGAGCAGCACGAGCCGGCGGTCGTCGGGCAGGTGGTCGAGCATCCACTGGCGGAACTGGTCGAAGCGGCCCGACTTCACCGCGATGTTGTACAGCAGCAAGGCGTTGAAGACGATCCACATCACGGGAATCAGCGCGAGCGCCATGCCCGCGGCGACCGCGTCGAACGCGAGGCCGACGGGCATCCCCCATGCGCCGATCGCGACCGCGAGGCCGGCGATCAGTCCCGCGAGCGACGCCTGCCACGCGGGGCGGCGCAGCACGCCGAGCGCGATCAGCGCGACCGCGATCGGGATCACCGCGACGAGGAACGACAGCAACAGCGAGTGGCCGACTGGCGTGAGCGGCTGGGCGAAGACGGCGCCGGCGGGTAGGGACGATGAGGGGGGCATCTTGTCTCCTGTCGACCGGAGTTGGCGCTTCAGCGCTTACTCCGGTCCCATGCTTCGCGGTCGATCCGGGTTGGCGCTTCAGCGCTGCGGCCGCAATAGCCCGGAAGTCGCACCGGGCAGCCCGTCGCTTGCCGGCGCAACGACATCGCCGCGGCCAGTCGATCGGTCACTTAAAAAGGTTAGGCGGCACGCGCCGCTTGTACAAGGAGGGGCAAGCCCGATATGACGAATCCGGGCGACGGGGCAGCCGGCGCCCCTTCCCGCCCCCGCAACGCATGGCTGCAATCTTGCACTGCCAACAAAGGTGCCTATCCGCGAGCGGGATGTTTCCCCGGGTGTCCGAAGCCTAGACTGCACGCATCGATTCACGCCGCGACGAGTCAGTACGCGACGCTCGACCAACCCGGAGTGCAACATGAAGAAGACGATGATACGTGCGGCTTGTATCGGCATCCTGATGATGGGCGCCGCTGCCGCGGCCCAGGTGCAAGCCTCCTCCCAACCGCTGACGCGGGCCCAGGTCCGACAGGAACTGGCCGAGTACGAAGCGGCGGGTTACCGACCCGCCATCGTCAGCAGCCCGGACTATCCGCAGAACGTGCAGGCGATCACGCAGCGCGTCGCGCAAGCGCGCGCGGACGCTGCCGGCTACGGCGGCAACGGCCGTGCGACGGTCGAATCCGGCAAGCGGGACGCAGCGCCGGCCGTCGATCCGTCGACCTATTCGCATCACTGAAGCAGGCGCGCGATGAACCGCGTGGATGCGTCACCCGGCGCGCCGACGCCGGAACGCAACAGCGCCGCCGGTCCGCGCCGGTTGCCCTGTACGCGCCGCCGCGCGTGCGCCGGATTCCGCCGGCGTCATCGCGCAGGGGCGATCCGCACGCCGATGCGTGCGGCCGCGTGCACGGCCGTCAGACGCTGAAGCGGTTCAGCGTGTACGCGCGATAGGCGGCGACGAAAGCGTCGAACGAGCCGGCTTCCTTCGCTTCCAGTTCGGCCTGGTCGGCCAGCGAGCGCTCGGCGAGCGCCGCCGCGGCGCGGGCGTCGGCCTCCGGAAGCGGCCGCGCGCGGAAATGCGCGGCATGCGCGTCGCTTTGCGCGCGCGCGAACGCGAGGAACGATTGCCCGTTGTCGCGCATCGTGCGCAGCACGCGCGCGGACGGCGTGCGTTCCGGGTCGGCGAGCTTCTCGCGCTGCGCGGCGATCGCGCGCGCGTGCTCGTCGCCGCCGCGAATCTCGTCGAGACGACGGCCGACGGCTTCGACTTTCGCCATCAGCTCGTCCGCCCATGCCTGCAGCGCAACCGGGCTGCCGTCGCGCGACAGCGCGAGGCCCGGCTTGCGGCCCTCCATCGTCACGGCGCCGAAGTTCGCGTTCGCTTCCCGGTACGCGTCGCAATCGAGCGGCGGGCTCGCGTCGAGCGCGCACGCCAGCAGATACGCGTCGATGAAGCGCGCGGTGTCGAGCGCGATGCCGGTCGGCGCGAACGGATCGATGTCGAGGCAGCGCACTTCGATGTACTGCACGCCGCGCGACGCGAGCGCATGCAGCGGACGCTCGCCCGAATACGTGACGCGCTTCGGCCGGATCGTCGAATAGAACTCGTTCTCGATCTGCAGCACGTTCGTGTTGATCTGGATCCACTCGCCGTCGCGATGCGTGCCGATCGCCTCGTACGGCGGATACGGCTCGCTCACGGCCTTCGACAGCGCGTCCAGATAGCCCGACAGCGTGTTGTAGTCCGCCTGCAGCGCCGCCTGCGCGGTCGTGTTCGAGTAGCCGAGGTCGCTCATCCGCAGGCTCGTCGCGTACGGACGGTACAGCGTGTCGGCGTCGAACGTGTCGAGCGTGTGCGGGCGGTCGCGCAGGAACCGCCGGTCGAGCGCCGGCGACGCGCCGAACAGGTACATCAGCAGCCAGCTCGTGCGGCGGAAGTTGCGGATCAGCGCGAGATAGCGCTCGGACTGGTAGTCGACGAGCGTCGCGGTCGAGCCTTCCTCCGCGTGCAGGCGCCGCCACACCTCCTCGTGCAGCGAGTAGTTGTAGTGGATGCCGGCGATGCACTGCATCGTGCGGCCGTAGCGATACGCGAGGCCGAGCCGGTACACCATCTTCAGGCGACCGATGTTCGACGTGCCGTAGTCGGCGATCGGAATCTGGTCGTCGGCGGGCAGCAGGCCCGGCATCGACTCGTTCCACAGCATTTCGTCGCCGATCGACGCGTACACGTAGCGATGCAGCTCGTCGAGGCGTTCGAGCGTGAGCGCTGCGTCGGGCTCCGCCGGCGTGATCAGTTCGAGCAGCGCTTCGGAATAGTCGGTCGTCAGCGACGGATGCGTGAGCGCCGAACCGAGCGCGCGCGAATGCGGCGTGAACGCGATCATCCCGTCGCGCGTCACGCGCAGGCTTTCCTTTTCGATGCCGCGCAGGCCATCGGGCAGATGCTGCCGCGTCGGGCCGGAACTCAGCACGTCGAGGCGATCCAGCAGCAATTCGGTCTGGCGGATGGTCATGGTGTTCGACATTGATGCGCAAGTGCGGGCACGGCCGCGCGCGGAACGCTCGCGCGCGGCCGGCAGGATTGTTGGTCGCTTCGTTGGTAGCGGGCACTTTAACATCTCGCCGAAACACGCGCTTGCGGTGGCCTCGCACCTGGGCGGGCGCGTCGGAACGCGCGGAAAGGATCGTGCGGGAAGGCGTCTTTTCGGGCAACCGAAGGGCGCACGCGGGCCGTCGCGCACACGCTGCCACGCCCGGCTGCGGGGATTCGTCTGCCGGATGACGGGATGCGCCGGCCGGCAGACGACCCGCTTCGTCGCGTCACCCGCCGCGCGCCGCGCCCGCGCGGTCGGCCACCTCGTTCCACAGATGGAGCGCCGCATACGCGCGCCACGGACGCCAGCCGTCCGTGCGGCGCTTCTGGCTCGCGAGCCGGTCGAGCGACGGATCGCGCGCGGTGATCGATTGCATCAGCACGAGATCGGACGCGGGCCACGCGTCCGGGTCGCGCCACGCACGCATCGCGATGTATTCGACAGTCCACGGGCCGATGCCGGGCAGCTCGAGCCACGCCTGGCGCAACATGGCGAGGTCGGCCTGCGCGGGATCGAGCGGCACGTCGCCCGCCGCGACCGCGCGCGCCATGCCGGTGAGCGCCGCCGCCCGCTTGCCGGGCATGCCGATCTTCGCGAGATCGCACGCGGCGAGCGCGTCCGGCGCCGGAAAGCGCCACGCGGGCGCACCGTCCCATGCGTGCACGCCGTCGTCGTGCACCACACGCTCGCCCGCGCGCTCGACGAGCCGGCCGACGATCGTCGTCGCCGCCTTCACGCTGACCTGCTGGCCGACGATCGCGCGCACCGCGAGCTCGAAGCCCGACCACGCGCCCGGCACCCGCAGCCCGGGCGCGGCCGCGACAAGCGGCGCGAACCACGGATCGCGCGCGAGCTCCGTGCCGATCGCGGCCGGATCGGCGCGCAGGTCGAACATCGACGCAACGCGCGCGGCGAACGCGTCGTCGACGTGGCGCGCCGCCGCGCCCTCGACCGTCGCGATGAGGCAATGCCGGCGCGGATGCCGCTCGACGGTGAGCCGGCCGGGCTCGCCCTTCAGGTCGACGATCCGGCGGTACACGCCGCCCGCGACCTGCTCGACGCCCGGAATCGCGCGCCCGCTGAAGAAGCGCAGCACGCGCGCCCAGTCGTAGGGCGCCTTGAAGCGCAGCTCGAGTTGCGCGGATGGCGGCACGCCGCCGCCGTCCACGGTTGCGATGGGCGTTGCGATCTTCAAGCTGCGCTGCCCTCCGCGACGGCGACGTCGGCCTTATCGTCGTGCGCGTCGTGCACATGGCGCGCCTCGGCCGCGAGCAGCGTCTCCTTGCGGCGCACGCCCCAGCGATAGCCGGCCAGCGCGCCGCCCTTCTGCACGACGCGATGGCACGGAATCGCGAGCGCCACCGGATTCGACGCGCACGCGGACGCCACGGCCCGCACCGCGCGCGGCGCGCCGAGCGCCTCGGCGATCTCCGAATAGCTGCGGGTTTCGCCGTACGGAATGTTCGTCAATGCCTCCCACACGCGCTGCTGGAACGCGGTCGGCGCAATGTCGAGCGGCAGTTCGAAGGTGCGGCGCGTGCCGTCCAGGTACGCACCGATCTGCGCGACGAACGGCGCGAGCTGCTCGGGCGACTCGACCAGCTCGGCGCGCGCGAACGCGTCCTTCAGCGCGGCGACGAGCAGCGCGGGATCGTCGCCGAACGCGATCCGGCAGATGCCTTGCGCGGTCGCGGCGACCAGCACCGTGCCGAGCGACGTCGGCGCGGTCGCGAAGTCGATCCGCAGCCCCGCGCCCTGGCGGCGGAACGCCGACGGCGCCATCCCCAGCTCGCGCGGCACCGACGCATAAAGCCGCGACGGCGAATTGAAGCCCGCGTCGACGGCCGCCTGCGTGACCGGCCGGCCGCTCTGCAGCGCCTGCCGCAACGCGGCGCCGCGCTGCGCGGCCTGGTATTGCCGCGGCGACACGCCGACCACGCGCTTGAACAGCCGCTGCAGGTGGAACGGGCTCACGTGGACCGCATCGCTCAGTTGCTGGAGCGTGAGCCGCTCGGGATGCGCATCGAGCACCGCGCACGCGCGATTGACGATCTCGAGCTCGCGCGGCAGCCCCTCGGGCTGGCAGCGTTTGCAGGGACGGAACCCGGCCGCGCGCGCGGCGGCCGGATCGTCGAAGAAGGCGACGTGTTCGCGCCGCGGCAGCCGCGATGCGCAAGTCGGACGGCAGAACACGCCGGTCGTGCGCACCGCGTAGAAGAACGCGCCGTCCGCCTGCGGATCGCGGGCGGTCACGGCATTCCAGCGGGCGTCGTCGGTCGGATAGGCGGATTTCATCGGAACCTCGCACTCTCAGTGTAGACGGTGCCTACTCTAGCCAGCCGCACGCACCGACGCGCCCTGAATCTTGCTCTGTGATTCGCGCCAGCAAAACAGGCGTGCATCAGAAAATCGGGCACGAACGATCAACGCTCAGCCCCATTGGCCACTGTTCCGTCACATTCATGTTGCAGTGCGGGTGCGGCAAAACGCCGTCCTGACGTTTTTTTACACAAACAATATTGCGTCGCACCATCGCCGTGTGTATAGTTGGACCTGTCTCCTCCATGTCTCCTCCTGATATGGATTAAGCCCGTTCCACGTGAGCGGGCTTTTTTTTCGTCCGCCGGTTTTGCCGCGTTCGCGCGGGCGCCGCCGACTCCTTGGTCTACACTCGATGAACCTCGCTTGCCAAGGAGCGTTCACCTATGAAACCGATCCTCCGCGGGATCGATCACGTCGTGCTTCGCGTGACCGACATGGCCGCGATGACGCGCTTCTACTGCGACGCCGTCGGCTGCCGTGTGGAAAGGGAACAGCCAGAACTCGGCCTCGTGCAGCTGCGCGCCGGCGACGCGCTGATCGACCTGCTCGCCGTCGGCGGGACGCTCGACCGGCCCGACAGCGGGCCGCCCGGCGCCGGGCGCAACCTCGATCACCTGTGCCTGCGCGTCGAGCCGTTCGACCCGCCGGCGCTCGCCGCGCATTTCGCCGCGCACGGCGCGCCGCCGGGCGCGCCCGAGGAACGCTACGGCGCCGACGGCTACGGCCCGTCGATCTACCTGTTCGACCCGGAAGGCAACATGCTGGAGCTCAAGGGGCCGCCGGCCGCGATCGCGTGAGTGCGGCCGGCGCGCACGTCAGGCGCCGGCGCGCGCCTTGAGGACCGTCCATTCGACGGCCACCGGATCGTGATCCGCGCTGGAGATCCACGCGGCGCCGTCCTGCACCGTGCACTGCAGGCGCATCGATCGCTCGGCAAGCCGCCCGAGCGCCGTCGCGACGCCGTCGTCGAGCGACAGCACCTGCACGTTGCGCAGCCGCTCCACCTTGCTGCGCACGCCCTGCCACCAGATATCCGACGTCTTGCCGCCGTACGCGATCACCGTCACCTGCGCGGCGCGGCCCGCCGCCTTCGAGATGCGCCGCTCGTCGGGCTGGCCGACCTCGATCCAGGCGTCGATCGCGCCCGTCAGGTCCTTCTGCCACAGATCGGGCTCGTCGGTATCCGACAGCCCCTTGCAGAACTCGAGCCGCTCGTGCGCGAACAGCCCGAACGCGACGATCCGCACCATCATCCGCTCGTCGGTTTCCGACGGATGGCGCGCGACCGTCAGCGCGTGGTCGCCATAGTAGTGCCGATCCATGTCGGCGATTTGCAGTTCGGCTTTGTAGATCGTGGATTTGAGCGCCATGCGGGTAGTGCCCGGGCGGGCATCGGTTCAGGTCGGGCCGTGATGATACCGAAAGCCCGGCGTCCGCTGCATGACGCGCACAGCAAAACGGCCCGGCGGGCAGCCGGGCCGTATCGGTTCGCGCCGCCGGCTTGCGCCGGCGCGCGCATGCGCCCGTTGAACGGCGCGCTATTGCTTGATGAAGCGCGAATCGGCCCAGAGACCTTGCTGGTCGCTGTTGTCGGCGCTGACGAACTGCACGTCGCCGTTGTCCACCGACACCACGCGGAAGCGCTGGCCTTCCGGCACCGACAGGCAGCGGAAGTCGTCGAAGTATTGCTGCTTCGCCTGCGAGTGGCCGCCGCGCTCGTGATCCAGTACGGAATCCAGATTATCTTTCGACAGGCAGCCCCACGCGTTCTTCGTCAACTGGATCTCCTGCCGCGGCTTCACGGCGGCATCGCCGCCGGCCCGGGCAATCGACACCAAGGCAAATGCACCGACAAGCGCAACAAACACACCGGTTCGTTTCATCATGTTCAGTCTCCCATGCGCGCTGGCATCAGCGCTGGGTTAGCTATGTGTTTAAAGGTGAGCGTGAAGCAACGTCTTTCAGCTTAGGAGACCGACAAGCGATAGCAAGCACATTTGTTGTGCAGCCGCAATAGCGGCGAATTGTCGCACTTCGCGAGCCATGCCATTCGGCGACCTGTCGCTGGCGCGGCAACCAACTCGTACGCGACACGCCGGTACGGGACGTCGGCCGAAATGCCTTGTCCGGCAAGGCTTTCACCGAATCGTCACGACGCCGGCTGAACGGTTTGGATAATTCATTTCGATATCCGGACGATTTTGATGCATCGCACATAAAGTCATCCGGAATATCAGCGGTTTTTCCGCATTGCGCCACGCCATCAAGCGCATACAAGAAAAATGCCAGGCATCGAATACCTGGCATTTACCCGTATTTCGCGGCGGGCGCCCGAACTCGCCGAAGCGGCTTCGCGAAAGGCGTCAGGCCGTGCGCTGCCGCTCGAAATAATCGCTCTGGAACTGGCACATCCGGTAAGCGTTGTGATATGTGCCGTTGCCGAAGAATTCCTCGATCAATTCCGCTTCACGCCGGAACCCGCATTTTTCATAAACGTGAATGGCCGCCGCATTGGACGTATCCACGATCAGGTACAGCTTGCGCAGGTTCAGCACCTTGAACGCGTACTCGACCGCGAGACGCGTCGCGTGGCCCGCATAGCCGCGGCCCTGGCAGTGCGGCGCGATGATGATCTGGAATTCGCCGCGACGGTGGATGTAGTCGAGCTCGATCAGTTCGACGAGCCCGACCAGTTCGCCCTGCGGGTCGACCGCGACGAAGCGGCGCTCGCGCTGGTCGTGCACGTGGCGGTCATACAGTTGCGACAGCTCCGCGAAGGTTTCGTACGGCTCCTCGAACCAGTAGCGCATGATCTTCGCGTCGTTGTTCAGTTCATGCACGAAGCGCAGGTCCTGACGCTCGAGCGGCCTCAGCGCGAGCGTGTGAGTTTCGTTTTGTAGTTGCATCGTAAGGTCCTTGCGTGATGCGCAATGGCGCGCGGGGCCGCGCCGTCACGCGCAGTCCCGATTGCTCCCGGTGCACACGGTAAGAAAATGAACGTGGGCGAAGTTGAGAGCCTAGAATGGGTTAAGGGTTCCTGCCACCGCGAGGAGGCTATCGTGATCGAGCAAGTGATACTCGGTGTCTTCCTGGTGCTGCCGCTCGTGATCGTGGCTGTGCTGTTTTCCGATGAACTCTGGCAGGAACACCGGCGTCAGCATCCGCGCGACGAGAACGCTCCGCATATCGACTGGAAGCATCCGTGGCGCCGCGTGCGGCGCGGGCATTGATGATCCCGCGTCGGCCGGACTCAGGATGCCCCGCGCCGGCCGTGTGCGTTTGCGCCCATTGCCGGCGCGCGGGTCGTTTCGATTCCATTGCGAGGCGCTGACGTGAACGACACCCCTTCCTCCCGCAAGCCGGATATCCCGCACGAGGCGATCGACCTGCAGATCGCCGACGTGCTCGCCGGCGTCGCCTACCCCGCGAACAAGGATGCGATCGTCGACGCCGCGCGTGTTGCGGGCGCAAGCAACGAAGTGCTGTCGATGCTCGACGGGCTGCCCGAGCAGGACTATGCGGACATCGACGCCGTCACGCGCTGGGTCGCCGGCAACTACGGGCCGGGGCTGGGGATTTGAGCGCGCGCAAATAACGCGCTAGGATCGGGCCGCACCGGTCGCGCGGCGGCCGGGCGGCTGCGCGCACGAACGCCTCGGAGACCTCATGGAAGGCATCCTGATCCAGCACACCACGCGACGGCAATTCTGGTTCGCCGCGCTGTCGGCACTCGTGATCCTGGTCACGCTCGGCATTGCCGCGCCGCATGCGAACGTCGCGCTGCCCGTGGTCGAGCCGTTCATGCCGATGTGCGCGCTGACCGTGTTCACGACAGCCGGCATCGCGGCGTTCTTCCTCGGCGCGCAATTCGCCGTCACGCGCCAGCCGGTGCTCGGGGCGCTCGGCGGCGCCTATGCGTTCACCGCACTCGCCGTCGCGCTGCAACTGCTGACGTTTCCCGGCGTGTTCGCGCCGCACGGCCTGCTTGGCGCACTGCCGCAAAGCGCCGCGTGGATGTGGATCTTCTGGCACGCGGGCTTTCCGTCCTTCGTGTTGCTGGCGCTGCTCGCGCGCGAGCGCATGGTGCGCAAGGCGATCAGCGCGCAGCGGATGCGCGGATGGACGATCGCGCTGATCGGCGGGCCGGCGGCCACGGCCGCGCTGCTGTGCGTGCTCGCGCTGAACGTGCCGCTGCCGCCCGCGTTCCGTCCGCCCGGCGACGCCGCCGTGTTGCCGGTCAACGCGGCCGCGCTCGTCGTCTGGACGCTCAACGCGCTCGCGCTCGCCGCCGTGCTGCTCACCGGCCGGCTGCGCACGACGCTCGACCTGTGGCTCGCGATCGCCGTGCTCGCGTGCCTCACCGATACCACGCTGAACCTGCTGAGCACGAACCGCTTCACGGTCGGCTGGTACGTCGCGCGCGTGTTCAGCATGTTGACGCCCGGCGTGCTCGTCTGCGTGCTCGCGTGGGAAGTGACGATGCTGTACCAGCGCCTGTTCGAAGCGCACACGACGCTGATGCGCTCGTCCGCGCGCGACGGGCTGACGGGCGTCTACAACCGCAGCCACTTCAACGATCATTTCCACCTGCTGTTCCTGCAATCGCGTCGGCAGGGCGAGCCGCTGTCGCTGCTGATGGTCGACGTCGATCACTTCAAGGCGTACAACGACGCGTTCGGCCACGTGAAGGGCGACGCGTGCCTGATCGCGGTCGCGAATGCGCTGACGGGCGTCGTGCGCCGGCCCGCGGATCTCGTCGCGCGTTACGGCGGCGAAGAGTTCGCGATCGTGCTGCCGAACACCGGCGCGCGCGGCGCGCGGCTCGTCGCGGAAGAAGCGCGCGAGGCGGTGCTGCGGCTCAATCTGCCGACGCGCGGGCCGGCCGGGCGCGTGTCGGTCAGCGTCGGCTGTGCGACGGCGTCGCCCGACGAATTCACGATGCCGGATGCGCTGATCGAAGCAGCCGACGCCGCGCTGTATCGTGCGAAGGATGCCGGACGCAACCGGATCATGGCGGTGTGAGGCGTCTTTTCCATCGGGTGTTTTGACCGGAATAATCCGCCGTTACGCAATGCACGGTTGGGAAACGATTCCTTACAGCCGCTGCCGGGGGCGCTCGCTATGCTGGGCTCATCTTGAACCTGGGCAGGTGAGCGCCATGAAAACCCTGTTGTTGATTGCCGGCGTCGCCGCGTTGTTGAGCGGTTGCATCGTTGCGCCGTATGACGGTTATTACGGTGATGGGTATTACCATCACCATCATCATCGGGATTGGGATTGAGTCTCGACAAGTAATGCTTTCGAAATAATCCAGATTCGACGGAAGATTGACGCGCATTCGGTTGGCTGCTACGTTGGCTTTCATCAGTGACGGGGAACGCACGGCTCGCTCGGTCTGACTTGCGATCCGGTGCCCTGCTGCCCCGGACAGACAACGAGAGGGCCGCCGTGTCATCCGTCGACCAGATATCGTCAGCCTCGTCACGTCCGGCGTGGTTGACGGATACCTATCCGAAGCTTGTCGACCACTACGTGGACCGCCTCGCCATCGGATGGCGTCGGCGGCCGGCGCTTCTGGCGCGTCCGGCATGGGATTTTCTCGACCTCGCCACATTCGACGACCGCCTGTCGGCCGCAATGGAAGCGCTGCGGGTCTCGGAAGCCGCCGCGCGCACGCATCTGTACGGTCTACTGAAAGAAGACACGGTACGCCAAGGCGAATTGTTCGCCGCTGCGCTGTATGCGTTGACGGTGAACGACTCCTCGATGTGGGACGCCTGTGAATCGTTATCGGTCGCCGTGCCCACGCTTCGCTTGCCGCTTTTCGATGCGCTCGAATGGGCTCCCCCGTCGGCGTTGCTCAAGACGAGTATCGACCGATTGCCCCTCGTGGATCGGCTACGCCTTGTCGGTCTGCGATATCACGATTTCGACGGCATTGGCGAATCGGCCTTGGCCGACCTGCAAACCCGACTCGATCCCGAACCTGACGAAATCCGCGCCGCCCTTGAGTTGCTCAGCCATCTCGGGCGCGCCGACCTCGCGCCAGCCGCGCAGCCATACCTTCGTCACGAAGCCCCGCGCGTGCGGCTCGAAGCCGCGCGAATCCTGCTATTGCTGGCAACAGCCGATCACGCACCGGTGGCCGTCGAGGTACTGATGGCGTTGGTGAGCGACGCCGATCCGGAACTTGCCGAAGCCGCTACGCGATGCCTGGTCGCGCACGCGCCGCAATCCACCGACGAGGCGCTCGCGATGCTGGACGGGCCGGCCACGCTGCGACTCAGGGTGAAGGCGTCCGGCTGGTCCGGTCGACTCGACGGCGTTCCCACCCTGATCGCGTATCTCGGGAATCGCGCTGTCGCACGGCTCGCTGGCACTGCCCTTACGTGGATCACGGGCTCGGACCCGGACCTGCACGGTTGGCACGCGCCAAAGCCGTCCATGCCGTCGAGCGACGCCGTGGACGGCCACGACAGGCTCCCGGCGATCGATCCCGACAAGCCGTTGGCGTGGCCGGACGCCGACGCATTCGCACGATGGTGGCATCGCGCCGGGTCGACATTTGACGCGGGCTCGCGCCATTTCCTGGGTGCGCCGCTCACCGCGCATTGGCTTGCCGTCGTCATGACGAGCGGACCGCTGCCGTTCCGGCATCTCGCCGCCGAACACTGGCAGCGCATGACGCACGGCCCGCTGTTTCCGGCGAACTTACCCGCACACGCCCAGCGCGCCAGGTTCGCAGGGTTCTTTGGAGAGGCATCGTGAATGACGAAATCGACTTGCTCATGCCGTTACCGACAGGCACCGACCCTGCACCGGCGCAACCGCCTGATGCGATGGAAGAGGAGTGGGTGTTCGAGGCAAAACGCCGGATCACCCTGCGTTGCGGAAAGTCCAGCATCACGCTTTATCCGAATGGCAAGATCGTGCTGCGCGGCGAGTACATTCTGAGCGATGCCGAGGGCATCAATCGTATCGCCGGTGGTCAGGTCGAACTGAACTGAACCCATGTGGGAACTCGATAATCGGACGCCTTTCGCCGCGCAGCGCGCATGGATTCGCGACAGGGACGGCGCGGAGGTCTGGGTGGTCGCCGTCAAGGCGACATACGACATCCTGCCTGACGGCAGCACAAGCCTGTCGCCCGAGCAGGTTCCGGTGCACGCCGGCCCGGTTCCGCATCCCGAATCTGCCGGTCTGCTTTACGACGCCGATCTCGGCCCCGCCAAACCCGCAACGGATATCGTGCTGAACGGCCACGCGTGGGCGCCGGCCGGGCAGCCCGCCACCGAACTGGCGATCGAGTTCACGGTCGGCTCGCTGACGAGACGGGCAAAGGTCATCGGCGACCGCATTTGGGAGAAGAAGACCTTTCATTGGAAATCGAGCAAGCCCGCGCCGTTTCTGAGCATGCCACTTGTCTACGAACGGGCTTTCGGCGGAAAACGATCGGCAAGCGATGACGCCGCGCCGAATCCCGTCGGACGCGGAATCCTGCCGGACGAACGAGGGCGCATCCGGTTACCCAATATCGAGTCGCCGGAATACCCCGTTGAACGCCTCAAAGACCGGCCGCCGGTCGTCGGCTTCGCGCCGATACCGTCGCATTGGGCGATCCGTCGACAGTACGCCGGCACCTACGACCAGGCGTGGCTCGATGAGCGCTTCCCTTTGCCGCCGGCCGACCTCGACGCGCGCTTTTGGCAATGCGCGCCGCCCGAGCAGCAAGTGCCGCACCTGAAAGGAGGCGAACGCATCTCGCTCCTGAATCTCACACCGCCCGGTTACGCGGCGGGCGGGCGATTGGCCTTCACGTTGCCCAAGATCTCGCTGGGATTCCAGACGCACTTCTACGGCGATCCGATGCAACGCAGCCAGGGGGTCATACACAGCCTGATTCTGGAGCCGGATTTCCCGCGCGTCAGTGTCGTCCATCACATGAGCCTGCCGTGCCACCCGCTGGTCAATCGGCTCAGTCATACGCGCATCATCGTGAAAAGCCGCCCGCTCGATCGCCGGTCCGGTCGCGGCGAAGAAGGGGCGACGCCTGCCAGTACAGGAACCGCCGAGGGGCAGGCATGAATCCGTTCGTGGTCGGCGCCGCATGCTGTTTCCCGTCCGGCCCGCGCATCGAACTGGCGGATGCCGCCGTGCGCTCGGCGTTGAACCAGTTCCGCCATCACCCAAGCTACCGCGACCGCTGCGGGTTTCCGGTGCAGGTCAGCCGTTTTCCGGACGACGAACTATCCTCCCCGCAACGCGCGCAGGATCTGTTGCGCGCGGTCATTCATGAACTGGCTACGCAGCTCGATAGCCGTCGGTTGCTCGCGCCAGCCGCGCATGCGTGGCTGGTTCTTCCAGCCCGATCGAGCCGGCCCGGCATCCCCGATGATCCTGTCGAGCCGCTGATCGACGTCGTGCGCCGAGGTTGGCCAAACGATGGGGTTGAAGGCGTGGCGGTCGTACGCGGTGGTCATGCATCGGGCATGGTGGCCTTGCAGCAGGCTCGGGCTTATCTGGAAGCCGAGCCTGGCCGGCTTGCGCTGGTATTCGGTGTCGAAAGCATGCTTTCGGGCGAGGCACTGACGTGGCTCGAGTGCCTGCGCCTGTTGCACGGTACGCATAGCCCTTCGCACGGAAGCGCGCGCACGAATCCATATGGCCGCGTGCCCGGCGAAGGCGCTGCAGCCGTCGCCCTGACGCATCGCCTGCCGGACGGCGGGAAGTCCGCATGGGCGTCGCTGCCGGGTGTCGGCGTGGCGGATGAACATCGAACGTACGCATCCGGCGAGCCGTGTACGGGCGTGGGGCTGACCCGGGCCGCACACGCCGCCTTGAGTCAGTGCGGCCGGGATATGGCCGGCCAGGTCGGCACGGTCGTGCTCGATTTGAACGACGAACCTTATCGCGCCGACCAGTTCGGTTTCACGGCGCTGCGTCTGGCGCGCTATCTGGCGCCAGGCTGGCGGCGAGTCGCGCCGCCCCTCGCCAGCGGCGACCTGCACGCCGCCAGCGCGATCGCCCATGTTGCCCTGGCGGCACATGCACTGCATCAACGGCGCTCGCATGCTCACTACCTGGTGCTGTCCAGTTCCGACGATGCGCTGCGCGGCGCGGCCGTCCTCGGCGCAATCGATCCGCATCCCGCCCTACCGGAGATTCGTGCATGGCGATCACCATCAACGTCAATGGCTTGAGTCTGTGCCACAGGGGCAGCGGTGGCGTTACCCATAACACCATGCCGGACGTGTGCAAGACGCCCGGAAACGGCACGCCCGTTCCGTACCAGAACGAAGCGTATTCTCGCGATCTGGTCAAGGGTACGACGACCGTTGTTGCGGACGGCCGCAACAGCATCGCGAACTACGGCAGCCAGTTCGCCCGCAGCGTATTCGACGAGGCGGGCTCGATGGGCGGGATCGCGTCTGGCACGAACATGGCCGAAGCGGACTGGATCAGTCATTCGTTCGACGTGCTCATCGAGGGCAAGCCGGCGTGTCGCTTGACCGACAAGATGTTCATGAATCATCGAAACACGGTCAATCTTGCCGGCGAATCCCAGGACAATCTCCCGCAGGACGAGTTGACCAAGGAATTGTGCGAGATGGCCTGCGAATGCTGGAATAAGCACAAGCCCGGTGGGCTGGAGCCGCTCGGGCAAGGGCAAACCTTTCAGGACTGCATGAACAAGAAGATCGAGGAAAAGTACTACGACGGGAAGTATCCGAAGCCGGACAGCAATCTTTGGCGTGAAGTCCCGTTCGACCGGGGCAGCAATTGGGACATGATCGAAAGATCGGCCAAGGACGGGATACCGACCAGCAATTACATCCGCCCCAATTCCCGCCGACTCGACCTGGTCGAGCTCGCCAAAGGGGAGATCAAGAAGCTGTTCGACTTCAAGTTCCCGACCGACGCCGAGGCGGGCGGGAACATGGATCCCAAAAAATTGAGGGACTACCAGCGAATCACGAAAAAATTGACGGGAGATATCGACAATCTGGATATTTTCGATGTCGCCGACCGGTGCGACGACTGTGACGACCCGGAACTGAAACGCAAGCGCGCGAAGGCGCTGGCGTCGAAACCGGCCACCGCTCCTGCGACAGCCCCTTCTCAATCGAGTTCGGTCAATCCCTGGCTGGTTGCCGGGGGCGTCGCGTTGGGTGCGTTGTTCGTGATCGGCATGTTCACAGGCGTATCAGAAGTGGCGGGCGGCCTTGCGCTTGCCGGGGCAGCGCTCTGAGTGGCCCGGATCGCGATAATTCACAGGAACAAGCAAACGATGAACACCATTGACGCAGACTTCGACAAAGGCGACCCGACGCGGCTCGATACGTTTGCCATTACGAATGACCGGGGCAAGCTGATGGGCATGTTCGGCCTCGGCGCCGAGCTCTATGTGAAGCCCCGTGCGCGTGCTCAATTGCGACAAGACATGATTTCAGTGCAGGAGGACTACTATCGGCTATTCAACGCGCATATCGACAGGTGCTTTACCGACGATCCGAAGACGGACGGCAAGTTCGAGCCGTTCGACGAGTCGATGTTCGCACGGTTGCGCAACGCGTGTATCGCGTGGCCGCAAGACAACGGCTACACCCACATGTTGTTCGGAAGTCATACGCATCAGGCCTTCATTGCCGACGCCAACACGGTCACGCCGTACCTGTCCGAGTTTCTGGTCGAGGCGGACATCCATCGCGAGTTGTCCACCTACGATTGCTACATGCCGGTTGGCGCGCCTGACGGAAAGCCGAATTTCTCGCTTTTGCTGGATGCGCTCCTGCGCTGGTGCGCGATTCTCCGCCCCGCGCATGGCAACGCGGGTTTCTGCGTCGTGATGGAACCCAATGACACCAGCGGCGAAAAGTACGCTTACCCACTCCTTCAGCGCTTTCCGGGCTTCGACATCCATACCCCGTCGTCTTTTGCATTGGATGTCGAGGAGATCCACGACCGGATCAAGACGGTGAACTGGCTCACGGTACTGGACGATGGCATCGTGGACGAACTGGGCGGGAAGGCCACGCTGCGGGCCGCGCTCGAACCCGATTGCCTGATGCACGCATACGACGGCGGAATCGTGATTCAGGCCGGACCGTTGCCGCAACTCGGGGATACCTATCGCGACGTGAGCGCGCTGGCCTCCTATCGCAAGGTTGCGAAGCTGACGAAACCGGTCCGCTACGCACCGACAGGCGCGCTGTTCAAGGTGTTCCCGCCAATGATCGCGAGGGAAGAGGCGGAAAAGTGGGTTGCCCGGTTCGATTGATTCGAGCGGGACGGGCGGATCGCCAGGCGCTTTTCGTCCTCGTCCTGCTGAGCAAACTTGCTGTCGTCAGCAAGTTCCTGACGCCGTGTCTGCATCGCGAAGTAAGTCTGCCCGTTCGCGATGACCGGTTTTGACGGATCGCCGTTCTGAACGATCAGGTAACAGGCGTAGCGAGACAGGCAACAATCTTCGACCGAGCGCCGCGCGCCGGAGCCGATCTCGACCAATTTGCGAGTGTCCGCAAAATGGTCTTCCACTCGCTGCCCGCTTTGGCGACATGCCGCACGCGCTCGCTCCAGCACCGGCAAGAGGTTGCGCCACTGCGGGTAGTCGAGCAAAGGCGCAAGGTCTCGCGCCAACCAAAATTCCGCACCGTCTTCGTTGAGCTGCTTGATGCTCTCGAAGGTTCGATGATGGAGCACTTCGATGGGGCGGCGGTTCGGCATCGCCTACCTCGGGCTGCGGGAGGGGCTAACGGGCAACGGGTCGTGATCGCAGGTCATTGTAGTCCTGAACACTGTTTTTATGTACAGTGAATTGCCGTCGCGACGTCCTGTCACCGCTCCAGACTGGCCGCCCATCCCCCTCCGCCCTTCGATCCGGGAATCGCTATTTCCCGATGCAAAACCTGCTGAAAATCACCCCCAGCAAGTCATCCGAAGTAAATTCCCCGGTAATCGAATTGAGCTGTTCCTGCGCGAGCCGCAGTTCTTCGGCAAACAGATCGAGCGACTGCGCGCGCTGCTCCGCGTGATCGGCGGCCTGCGCGAGATGTTCCTGCGCGGCACGCAACGCAATCAGATGCCGCTCGCGCGCCAGATACACGCCCTCGGCCCCCGCCTGCCACCCCGCGATCCGCAGCAGTTCGCCGCGCAGCAGGTCGATCCCGTCGCCGCGCTTCGCCGACAGATGCACCTCGGTGAGATCCCCTTCCGCCGCCGGATGCGCGACCGACGCCGGCGCGCCGGTCAAATCCGTCTTGTTCAGCACACGCACGACCGGCACGCTCGCCGGGAACCGCGCAGCGATCGCCTCGTCGGCGGCCGTCATCCCGCCGCGCGCATCGAGCAGATGCAGCACGACGTCCGCGCGCTCGATCTCGCTCCACGTGCGCGCGATGCCGATCCGCTCGACCTCGTCCTCGGTCTCGCGCAGCCCCGCCGTATCGATGATGTGCAGCGGAATCCCCTCGACCTGGATCGTCTGCGCGACCTTGTCGCGCGTCGTGCCGGCGATCGGCGTGACGATCGCGAGCTCGGCGCCCGCCAGCGCGTTCAGCAGCGACGACTTGCCGACGTTCGGCTGCCCCGCGAGCACCACCGACAGCCCTTCGCGCAGCAGCGCGCCTTGCCGCGCATCGCCGAGCACGTGCGCGAGCTGCTCGCGGATGCGCGCGAGCTTGCCGCGCGCGTCCGCCGCCTCGAGAAAATCGATTTCCTCTTCCGGGAAATCCAGCGTCGCCTCGACCAGCATCCGAAGGGTGATCACGTCGTCGACGAGCGTATGGATCTGCCGCGAGAACGCGCCGTCGAGCGAACGGCCGGCCGAGCGCGCGGCCGCCTCGGTGCTCGCCTCGATCAGGTCGGCGACCGCCTCGGCCTGCGCGAGATCGAGCTTGTCGTTCAGGAACGCGCGCCGCGTGAACTCGCCCGGCTCCGCGAGCCGCAGCCCCAAGCCGCGACCGGCGTCGAGGCAGCGCTGCAGCAGCAGCTGCATCACGATCGGCCCGCCGTGCCCCTGCAGTTCGAGCACGTGCTCGCCGGTGTACGAATGCGGCGCCGGGAAATGCAGCGCGATGCCGCGGTCGAGCGGCGCGCCATGCTCATCGAGGAACGGCACGTAGCTCGCGTGGCGCGGCGCGAGCCGCTGCCCGCACAACGCGTCGATCAGCGGCAGCGCCGCCGCCTCGCCACCTCGCCCGAACGACACGCGGACGACGCCGATCCCGCCGCGGCCGGCAGCGGTGGCAATGGCGACGATCGGATCGGAATCGGTAGCAAGCATGGCAATCGGAAATCAACGGTGGAACGGCCAACCCGCGCGGAACGACACACGGGCGTCGGGACGACGGCATTGTAGCGTGACGACACGCCCGTCACCGCGCCCGCCCCAGCCGCAATTAGGACTCGAATTAATTTATCCCGTTAGAGATAAGATAAATACTAATCGAACCGCGCGAGCCGACATCAGTTTCGGATAAGTACGCCCAATCAGGGCGACTCGCGCGATGTCGATATAGCGCGATATTCATATGATGATAGCTTAAGACTCATCCGAATGAGATATGTTTATCCCAGGTGGTTGTCTGAAAGCCGTTAGTCGAAATGCACAATCTCTTCCATGCCGACATCCGAAGAGAAAAAGGCGTTCTCCGTACGCCTAAAATTCGCCTTGCAGCGCAACCCGCACAAGATCGCGGGCGCGACGGAGCTTGCCAACCAGTTCAATCTTCGACACCACGGCGAGCATCCGGTGTCACCGCAGACGGCGCACAAATGGCTGACGGGGCGCACGATCCCGACGCAGGACAAGCTGCGCACGCTCGCTGAGTGGCTTCGCGTCGATCTCCACTGGCTGCACTACGGCCCGCCGCCGAACACGGCGACGCATTCGACGCCGCAACCGCTGCCGCGCGACGAGCGCTACCCGCCGACGCCCGAGACGATCGAACTCGCGTCGAAGATCGAGGCGCTGTCGCCGCACCATCGCTACCTGGTCCAGGAACTGATCGAGCAGTTCTACGGCGACGCGTCGAAACGCTGAGCGCCGCACCAGTAAAAAAGCCGCAGGGCCCGAAGGCCATGCGGCTTTTTGTGCATCGTCGCGACGACCGGCGCCGCGGGCGGACAGCTTCCGCCCACGGCCCCGGCCGATCGTCAGGCGGGTTTCTTCTTGAGCCCGCCCAGCTTGCGCGTGATGTAGTACTGCTGCGCGATCGACAGCACGTTGTTCACGACGTAGTACAGCACGAGACCCGCCGGGAAGAAGAAGAACATCACCGAGAACGCGATCGGCATGAACATCATCATCTTCGCCTGCACCGGGTCCGGCGGCGTCGGGTTCAGCTTGGTCTGCACGAACATCGACACGGCCATCAGCACCGGCAGGATGAAGAACGGATCGCGCTGCGACAGGTCGTGAATCCACAGAATCCACGGCGCGCCACGCATTTCGACCGACGCGAGCAGCACCCAGTACAGCGAGATGAACACCGGGATCTGGATCACGACCGGCAGGCAGCCGCCGAACGGATTGACCTTCTCGGTCTTGTACAGCTCCATCAGCGCGGCATTCATCTTCTGCGGATCGCTCTTGAAGCGCTCGCGCAGCGCCTGCATGCGCGGCGTGATTTCCTTCATGCGCGCCATCGACTTGTAGCTCGCGGCCGACAGCGGGAAGAACACCGCCTTGATCAGCAGCGTCAGCAGCACGATCGCCCAGCCCCAGTTGCCGACGAAGCCGTGGATCTTCTCGAGCAGCCAGAACAGCGGCTTCGCGATGATCGTCACCCAGCCGTAGTCCTTCACGAGCTCGAGGCCCGGCGCGATGCCTTCCAGCATGCGCTCTTCCTCCGGACCCGCGAACAGGCGCGCCGACACGTCGGCCGACTGGCCCGGCGCGATCGCGCCGACCGGCTGCTTCACACCGACGCGGTACAGCGTCGGATCGAACTTCTCCGCGTAGATGTCGCGCTTCACGCCCTGCTTCGGAATCCACGCCGACGCGAAGTAGTGCTGGACCATCGCGACCCAGCCGTTGTCGGCGGAGTTCACGTAGTCGGCCTTGTTCTTGTCGAGGTCGCTGAAGTTGATCTTCTGGAAGTGCTTCGCATCCGTGTAGACCGCCGGCCCAAGGAACGTATGCGAGAACATCGGCGTTTCGACTGCCGTGTTGTCGCGCACGAGCTCCATGTAGACCGTCGGCGACACCGGCGCGGTGCCGACGTTGTCGATCTTCGTATCGACGTCGATCACGTAGCTGCCGCGCGTGAACGTGTACGTCTTCACGACCTTCACGCCGCCCTTCACCGGCGATTCGAACGACAGCTTCAGCGCGTTCTGGTCGCCCGACAGCGTCGTCGGGCCCGCATTGACCTGCGAGTAGACGTCGTTGTGGTTCGGGAAGTCGCCGCCGAGCAGGCCCGTGCGCGCGAGGTACGTGTGGCCGGCCGTGTGGTCGAACAGCGTGATGTAGAGGTCGGGCTGCTTGCCGTCGCCCTGCTTCTTCAGCGTCAGCTTCGCGAGCGTGCCGCCGCGCGTGTCGATCTCGCCGTCATACACGTCGGTCGAGAACTTCACGAGCTGCGCCTGCGCGGCAGGCGCCGTCGTCGCGGGCGTGGCGCCGGCTGCCGCGGCCGGCACGTCGCTGGCCGTCGTCGTGCTGGCGCCGGTCGCGCCGGCGCCGGAAGCGCCGCCGGCGGCTGCGGGAGCCGTCTGCGTGGCGCCCGGGAAGAACATCGACGGGCGTCCATGGGACCGCTGCCAGTTGTCATAGAGCATGACAGCTGACATGAAGAAGATCACCCATAGGACGGTGCGTTTGATATCCATGCGTTGTCTCAGAGTCGATGGGACCGCGCGTCGGCCTGGCCGGAAGCGCGTGTGTCGGAGTTGGGCGGCGGAACGAGGTCGATGCCGCCCGCGGAAAACGGGTGGCATCGGCACACGCGCCTGGCGGCGAGATATGCGCCGCGCGCGGCGCCATGATACTGGATTGCCTCGCGCGCGTAATCCGAACAGGAAGGATAAAAACGGCAACGGTTGCCGAGCAGTGGACTCACGGCAACCTTGTAGAAGCGCAGCAAGGCGATCAATACCGTTTGCATACCCAACGCGGCGCCGTTCAGCGCCGCTTCAAAGCCGGCCGCGCAGGCGCGAACGCCGCACGGCTAACGGGTGCGTCACTCGGACGCGGGCTTCGACGCGCGACGGACGATCTCGCGGGCCGCCCTGTCGAGCAGCTCGCGGATCTCGGCCGCGCACATCGCCGCGAGCGGGGCGGAAGCCGCGCTCGGCAGCGCTTTCTTGTCGAAGCGCGTGTGCTGCCGCAGCAGCAGGTCGTAACCGGCGAACTCGGCCCGGCGCAGGCGAAACGCGTCGCGTGCGAGCCGCTTCACGAGGTTGCGCGCCACTGCGCGCGGCGCATACTTCTTGCCGACCACGAGCCCCAGACGCGCGGGCTGGCCGGTCGGCTTGCCGTAAATCACGAAGTGCGCGGAGCGCCGCCACGGGCGCAAACGAAAAACGGATGAAAATTCATCCGTTTTCAGAAGTCGCGCAGCTTTGGGGAAGACGGCTTTCGTCTGCAACGGATTCGCACCCGGCTCGACGGCCCCTTCCGCATCACTGCGGACGGCGGTCACAGCGCGCAACCCGCGTTAGATCGCGAGGCGCTTGCGGCCCTTCGCGCGGCGAGCGTTGATGACCTTGCGGCCACCTGCCGTCTTCATGCGGACACGGAAACCATGGGTGCGCTTGCGGCGCGTCACGGACGGCTGGTAAGTACGTTTCATGATGCTCTCTCTTGGTTGAGAATGTCGGAATTCAGGGACCGCGCACCCTTACCAACAGGCCTTCGGGCGAACGCAATCGCCGGAAATACAGGATTGGTTTTCGCGGAACCCGCTATTTAAACCGTTTTTCTCTTGACGGTCAATACTTTAGAAGCTATCCAGGCGCGCCGGGGTCCTGTGATCCGGCCCCGCGACCCACAGCGCACCCCTGTGGATAACTCACGCTGTGGCCGCTTTTGCGGGTAGAATCTCGCCTTATCTCCAAGAATCCCGCACGCCGCCTCGGCCCAAGCCTGCCTCTCCACCGCTGTGACGCAGGGGTCCGACGCATGCTCGCACGACCGCTTCGGGCCTTGTTGCGCATTCGCGACAAGGGCGCCGGCGAGCCGCTGTGCACGCAAAAAACGACAGTTACTTGATGAACGATTTCTGGCAACACTGTTCCGCCCTGCTGGAGCGCGAGTTGACGCCCCAGCAGTACGTGACGTGGATCAAACCCTTGGCCCCGGTGGCCTTCGATGCGGCGGCGAACACGCTGTCCATCGCCGCGCCGAACCGCTTCAAGCTGGACTGGGTCAAGAGCCAGTTTTCGGGGCGGATCTCCGATCTGGCCCGCGATTTCTGGAACGCGCCGATCGAAGTCCTGTTCGTCCTCGATCCGAAGGCCGGCATGCGCAGCGCGGCCAGCGCCGCGCCGGCGGCCCCACGCGCGCCGCTGGCGCCGGCCAGCGGCCCGGCTGCAACGGTGGCCGCGATTGCCGCGAACCTCGCCGCTGCCGCAACTGCCGCCCCCGCGCCGGTTGATGCGCCGATCAGCGCGCAGGCTGCCGTGCACCTGAGCGCCGACGACGCCGACATCGACCTGCCGAGCCTGCCCGCGCATGAAGCGGCCGCGGGCCGCCGCACGTGGCGCCCCGGCAACGGCGCCGCGCCGGCCGCCGCCGGCGAGACCGATTCGATGTACGAGCGCTCGAAGCTGAACCCGGTGCTCACGTTCGACAACTTCGTGACCGGCAAGGCGAACCAGCTCGCGCGCGCCGCCGCGATCCAG